>NZ_JACIBY010000001.1:0-499649 GCF_014195535.1 Runella defluvii
TTCACCTCTTCCCATTCCGAACAGAGAAGTTAAGCCCCACTCCGCCGATGATACTGCAATAAAATGTGGGAAAGTAGGTAGCCGCCACAATATTAAAATCCGAGAGGAGCTCAGAAACGAGCTCCTCTTTTTTTGTCATACAATTTACTCCCCACTAGTGGGGCAATCCCAAAAGTTGTGGAAAGTGTTGTATTTTTTGGATCAATTCCAAAAGTTGTGGAGAGCGTTGGATTTTTTTAGGTTTGTGCCTTTAATCAAATCTATTTGTTTTGGAAAGTTACCTTGCTTTAGTAGAGTACCTCTTACCTGACTTTATTTTAACTTACTACGAATTACTCAAAGTTGAATCGGTATCGACTGTGCTTCATCTTTATCTCCAAGAGAAGAACTATGAAGCCCAATATCTTTCCAATAAGAATTTATTATCGAAAGGCTATTTACCTGAGATTACGATTCAAGACTTTCCCATTCGAGATAAACGGGTATTTCTTCATATCAAGCGCCGTCGCTGGCTGAATACCATTACAGGAAAAGTTCAACAACGGGATTGGAATCAAGTAGCTCAAGGCACGCGAATGACACAGGAATTTGCGGCTTTTTTAAAACAGATACATCGATACGACCCCGAATGACACCCATACCATTGGGCGTTTTTACGGGGTCAATGGAAAAAATCTATTGCGTCACTACAAAGAATCTCAGAGTGGATTTAAGCAATGGGCTCAAAAGGCTCATGCTAAACAATGGCTGCTGTATGTTCAAAACATGGGTACGCATCTTTCCATTGATGAGACTTCCCTATCGGATGGGGAGTTGTATACGATTCTTACTAATAAAGCTGCCAAGGGGCGAAAAGGAAGTATTGTGGGTATTATTGCGGGTACAAAGGCTGAAACGGTGATTGAGATTCTTCGGAAAATTCCCTTGAAAACGCGTAAAAAGGTGACTGAAATTACATTAGATATGGCAGGGAATATGGCATTGATCGCCAAGCGCTGTTTCCCTTTGGCTACCCAAGTCACTGACCGTTTCCATGTACAAAAATTGGCTTCGGAGGCTTTACAGGAGATCAGAATCAAGTATCGTTGGCAAGCCATTGAGGCAGAAAATGAGGCTATTGAGCAGGCAAAAGCCACTCAAACAGACTATCAACCGGAAGTACTTTCCAATGGAGACACCCTTAAACAATTATTAGCTCGTAGCAGGTATGTGCTCTACAAAAAGGAGAAAGATTGGACAGAGAATCAAAAACAAAGGGCAACACTACTTTTTGAGCGCTATCCTGATTTGAAAAAAGCTTATGAGTTGACCATGGCCTTGAGCCATATTTTTGAGAATACCCACGATAAACTGTATGGATTGGCCCGACTGGCCAAATGGCATGAAAAAGTGCGTCAGTCCGGATTCAAAGCCTTCAACACCGTGGCGCGTTCCATCCAAAATCATTACGAAACGATTTTAAACTATTTTGATAATAGAAGTACCAATGCTTCGGCCGAGTCTTTTAACGCCAAAATAAAAGCGTTCAGAAGTCACTTCAGAGGGGAAGAAATGTAGAATTCTTCCTAACACAGTTATATGCTTAGTGTAAGGTGCTCCACAACTTTTGTACTTAATCCCCAAAAAACTATAAAACCACTATTGGGAATATAAAAATAGCCGCCCAAAAATTGCTTTTGAGGCGGCTATTTTTAATTACGGGAGTACTTGTACTCTAACTATTTTGAAGCAATTTGACCAAGAGCCGATGCTTTGGTGAATGTGCTTACTTTTGTGGTTTGTACTGAACTTACTTTGTTCGTTTCTTTCGTTGCACTATGCTCGTGACCGCCATTCACGGCAATGTATGGAGCAATGACCAATGATACGATAGACATTAACTTGATTAAGATGTTCATCGAAGGGCCAGAAGTATCTTTGAATGGATCACCTACAGTGTCCCCAGTCACCGACGCTTTGTGAGGTTCTGACTTTTTATAGAAAGTTTCTCCGTTGATTACTACCCCTTTTTCAAACGATTTTTTTGCATTATCCCAGGCACCACCTGCGTTCGATTGGAACATTCCCATCAATACGCCTGAAACTGTCACACCTGCCAATAAACCTCCTAATACTTCAGGCCCCATAGTGAAACCTACAAGCACGGGAGTAATCAAAGCAATTGCTCCTGGTAAAATCATTTGTCTAATTGAAGCTTCAGTTGAAATAGCCACGCATTTTTCGTACTCTGGCTCTGTTTTGTATTCCATAATGCCAGGAATTTCGCGGAACTGACGGCGAACTTCATTTACCATTTCCATGGCGGCCTTACCTACAGCGGAGATCGCCAATGCACTGAAAATGAACGGAATCATGCCGCCTACAAACAAGCCTGCTAGTACGTCGGCTTTGTAAATATCAATTTGGGAAATGCCTGCAATTCCTACAAAAGCAGCAAACAATGCCAACGAAGTCAAGGCTGCAGAAGCAATCGCAAAGCCTTTCCCTGTAGCAGCGGTTGTATTACCTACGGCATCCAAGTTATCCGTGCGTTCGCGTACTTCTGAAGGCAGCTGCGACATTTCAGCAATCCCCCCCGCGTTGTCAGCAATAGGTCCAAAGGCGTCGATTGCTAATTGCATCGCTGTGGTTGCCATCATACCTGCTGCTGCAATAGACACACCGTATAAACCAGCGAATTTGTAAGACAAAATAATACCCGCAGCTAACACAATGATAGGTAAAACGGTTGACTCCATACCTACTGCCAAACCACCAATGATGTTGGTAGCGTGTCCTGTACCTGATTTTTCGATAATTGAATTAACAGGACGTTTGCCCATAGCCGTATAATATTCGGTAATATACGACATCAATGCGCCTACGATTAAGCCTACTACAATTGAATAAAATACACCATCAGAAGTAAATTCAAAGCCACGAAGAACCAGACTTTCTGGTAAAATATTTTTTACAAGGAAATACGAAGCTACAAATGTGATACCAATTGATGCCCAGTTGCCAATGTTTAAAGCATTTTGAACGGATGCGTTTTCATTGCTTATACGTACAAAAAATGTAGAAACCAAAGAGGCTAATAAACCTACACCTGCAATCAACATAGGAAGAAGAACAGGGGAGAAGCCGCCGTAGTTATCAGTAACGTTGATTTCTTGTCCTAAAACCATGGTAGCCAAAATTGTTGCTACGTACGAACCGAACAAGTCAGCACCCATACCTGCTACGTCACCCACGTTGTCACCTACGTTGTCAGCGATAGTTGCTGGGTTACGAACGTCGTCTTCAGGAATACCTGCTTCCACTTTTCCTACAAGGTCAGCGCCTACGTCGGCAGCTTTGGTATAAATACCACCACCTACCCGCGCAAACAACGCGATAGATTCAGCGCCCAACGAGAAACCAGCTAAGACTTCGATTACTTTTTTCATTTCGACCGAAGTAAGTGGCTGGCCTGCCGCAAACATTTGATAAAAAACAATGAATAGGCCACTTAGACCCAATACGGCCAAACCTGCCACGCCCATACCCATAACGGAGCCACCAGTAAAAGATACGTTAAGAGCCTTGGCGAGTGAAGTGCGGGCTGCTTGGGCGGTGCGAACGTTGGCTTTGGTAGCCACTTTCATACCGATGTACCCCGCAGTAGCTGAGAACACTGCTCCAATCAAGAACGCGACAGCGATAAGTGGAGACGAGTGTATTTCGATGCCATTGGCTTCGGTTTGGCTACCCAGATACGCCAAAATTAAGGCGGTAGGAATGGCAAAGTAGGCCAAAATTTTCCATTCAGCTTTCAAGAAAGCGATGGCGCCATCGGCAATATAGCCTGATAGCTTTTTCATGTTGTCGTCGCCAGCAGGTTGGTTGGCAACCCAGTTGAAACGCCAAGCGGTGTACAGAAGCCCAATAGCCCCAAAAGCTGGGACAAGGTAAACGATACTATTCATGCGTAGGTTAAAAGATTTAGTTGAATATTTATATAAAATGTCGGGCAAATATAGCAGAACGTGATTCATTTACCCAACCCAAATCTTAGTTAATTGCTGATTTTATATCGTTATTGTACAATTTTTGGCCCTATTTTAAGTGAGTGTCACTAAAACAGGGCCAAAAATTGATAAACGAACCTTAATTTACTTTTACAACTTTCAGCGTTGCTTGTTTTTCAGGAGTCGTCACCTTCAAGAAATACATCCCCGCAGGTAATTCGCTCACGCCAAACTCTTCCTGGTGCGTATTGGTTTCGGGTACAAATTGACGGCGTACTATCTCTCTACCCGAAGCATCGGTTAAAGCCGCTTGCACCGTTTGCGCTTTGCCATCTTGCACTTTTAAGCGAAGGATGTTGGTGACAGGGTTGGGGAGAACGGTGGCGAAAGATCCGTTATCCGTTATCTGTTTTCCGTTATCCGACCCTTGCCATTTGCCATTTGCCTCTTGCCCTTCGCCTCTTGCTCCTTGCCCTTTGCCATTTGCCTCTTCGCTCTCCGCTGTCCTCGCTGCTCCTACGCCTACCCCATCTTTCGATTGGATACGGAACCAATATTCTTGATACGCCAGCACATTGCCTTGCGGTTGACGCGTTGCAGGGTAGATGCTGCCCCAACCCTTTTGGTCCCAGTAACGAATGCCTAATTTGTACAATCCTTTTGGTAAACCAGTGTCATAGACGTTACCACCCACACCATTGTCTTGGTAAAAACCGTACGCGGGGTGGTTTTGAGCGTATAGCTCCGTCCAGCCTTCACGGTTGGCGTACATAAAATACGGTGCGTTGTTCTCGTGCGTGTTGAAAGAACGAATCACGCCCATTTCGGGTGTTGCCAACATGTCAAAGGTCAACGAACCATCGGTACTTAATCCGCAGGCTTCTACGTTGATAGTCCAGTAGCGAGGTGCCATTTTGTTCGCGTTTTCTACGTAAAATAACGTCGGATTTACTTGCGTACTTTGATCCAATTCGGGACCACCGTCGCGGGTGATGAATTGACTACTCCACAACGACTTATCGTTCGCTGGTTTTACTGCCGATTTTGATTCACCAATGTTTATCAACGTCACCACAAACGCATTCCAGTAAATATCCTTGCGAATACTTTCCGAACTCTGACAACCGCCGTCGAAGAGACACTTTGCCCAATACGTTTGCTTCGTTACGTTGCTGAAAGCAACCTCAAAACTTGGTGCAGTGACACCCGTGTTCCAGAACGTCTGACTTCCTGCGGGGCAGTTGGCCGAAATCGTGACCGTTGTACCCGTACACACAATCTCTTGACTTGCCGTAATCACGGGCGCTACTTGCGTTGGCGTTAAAGTGAACGTCACTACGTTACTTTTGTCACTCACACACCCATTTTCCGTTTGGCAACGAGCGTAGTACGACGTCGTTTGACTTGGAACGGTTGAAGGAAGGCTTGGCAATGCCACGTTCGTGGTCGCATTGTACCAAACTGTGCGCAAACTTCCACACGTTGATTGGCCGCTGAAACTCGCCGATGGGTTACAACTGCTTGTCGATGGCAATGATACCGTCGGTGCCGATGGAATGGTAACCAGTTTTAAGCGCATCACCCCCGACTCTGACTCCACACACGATGGAGTTCCGTCCGATTTGCGGCAACGTACGCGGTAATTGTGGTACTGATTATCCACCAAGCCTACAGGTACGCCCGCGCTGTATTCGCCACCGTCAACGGAATAAAGTATCACTTCACCCGTGGCACAATTGGCGTTAAATGTAAGAGGCATATTCACCAAACTACACACTTCTTTCGTCTCGCCCACGGCAACTGTTACGCCATCCACCAACAGCGACACATTTTGCGGAACAGAGGCACGGTTATTAATTGTCAATTCAATGACTCCCGAATAGGTCGAAGCGCAATTGGCGTCGCAAGCTGCTTGGTAGCGGTGGGGTTGGTTATTGGAGGACTGGGAAACTGGGGCTGTCGCCGACCAGTTGCTCCATGCACCACTACCAACTTGAACGCGCCAAACGGGTGAACCTGAAACACACAAACCCGTAACATTAAACTGTAAACCATTAACAGGATTGGCATCTGTGTCGCACAAAACTGGGTTGTTACCTTCGTTTAGGGTTTGTTGAAGGGTAGTTAGGGTAATCGTTGGCGGAACCACTACTGTTACCATCACATCCACAAATCCGCTCAATTGAGGTGCTAATTCGCAACGAACTTTGTAGCTCGTACTTGCCGTAAGCGCTGGCGTCACCAACGGTGAGCCCACAAATAATTGAGTGGTACCTGCCGCGTTGTACCACGTTACTTGACCTACTTTGCACGACGCCGTCAACGACGCCGTCGCATTTTTGCAAATGGTTACGTTGGCAGTATTCGCTGGAAGTTCCACCGAAGCAATGACGGTCAATACCGCATCGTTGCCATCGCCACCTACATAACTGATGCGGGCGTTTAACTGACCTCCCAAGAATGGTGCAATCGTTGAGCCTTCAGGCAAGCCGTTGAACGTACCTTGAATGGCATCACTACCGTCGTTGTTGACTATCACAAACGTTTGTCCCAACACGGGCACGTGGCTACCGCTGAGTACTAAATCAAGTCCCGACAGGTTGACCGAACCTGCTACGTTGAGCTGACGATAGTCGGTATCGGCCGTAGTTCCGTTGATGGCAATGGCCAAGTCATTGCCCGAGGCAAACGACACGGTTCCGACGTTGACATCCGTTCCCGCAACTGTTGGGTTGATGCCTCCCGCTGCGTTGATGGCAAGGTTGCCCCCGTTGATTGCCAAAGCTGAAGCGTTCAAATTAACCGCCCCTGCCGTCGTGAGGTTGACATTGGTGGCGGCGGCGCGGCTGATGGGCGCACTGATGGTAATGGCACCGCTGTTGGCATCACCAATTTGGAGCGTGCCCGCCGTGATGCGGTCAAGTTCGTCGTCGGAAAGGCTCAAAGGTCCGCCTAGCAAATTTGTCGCTGCTCCCAAGTCGATATTGACGCCATTGGTGTAAGGACGAAGTATCACACTGCTGGCCGAGTTGGTACTGATGACCGCCGTATTTTTAATGTCAATACTGTTGGTAATCAGCGAAATGTTTCCTCCCATGCTCGCTGTTGTAATTTGTCCACCAGAAAGTGATTCAATCTCAATACCCACGCCGCTACCGCCTTCAATGCCAGTTATGGTGATGGCACCTCCTGAGGTGCTATTGACAGTCCTGCGAATATAAACCCCTTGATTATAGGGGCCAGTTGAGCTTCCAGCCGTTCCTTGAATGTTGATTGCTTTCCCATTCCCCGCCGTAACGGTGCCATTTAAGTCAACCCCTACACTTCCATTGGATGCTGTAGCATCAGCTCCCCCTACGCCAATAATCGTAATGGTGCCATCATTGGTTGTGACCAAATTATCAACCTCTACCCCATCGCTAAATGACTGGTTTGCACCCGTACCTTCTATGTAAATAGTACCTGTACCCCCCGCAAGAACTTTTCCACTTAGCCCAATGCCCGTATTGCCCGTAGAATTATTGAATGAACCATTGGCCCCTTGCCCGCCCTGACCAATGAGTCGGATATTACCGTTATTGGTACTAATTTGGCTATTGGAACCAGAAAGCTGAAGACCATAATTAAACGAAGCGGTGCTTGCCGAGCTACTGCCAGTACCCTGTACCGTGACATTCCCAGTTCCTCCCGCCGCAATACGGCTAGTAGCATCCAGTAAAACACCTGTATTGGCGCTACTGGTGCTTGCGCCCCCTGCTTGGCCAGTGACACTAATGTGGCCATTGGTAGAAGTAATCGCACTCGATTTTAGAAAAACGCCTTGATGGTAGCCATTCGTGCCGCTTCCGCCACTGCCTTGAACCGTTACTGTTCCCACCCCACCCGCAGAAATTAATCCTGAACTTTCAAGATAGATACCATGGTTAGCGGTGTTGCTGCCCCCACCTTGACCTGTTACGCTTACATTTCCTCCTGAAGAAGTGATGGTACCTGCATTAAGGTGTACCCCAAAGGTGTAACCGTCTGTCTGACTAGCTCCTGTGCCTTGTACGGTCACCGTACCCGTTCCACCTGCGGTAATCATCCCCGAGGATTTGACTGCAACACCGTGTTGGTTATACCCGCCTGGCATGCCATCTCCTTGGCCTACAACACTCACATTCCCTCCCAAAGAAGTAATTTTAGAATTTGTACCAGTGACCAACACGCCAATGTTTTCATTATAAGCGGCAGTACCACCTGTTCCCGTTACCGAAAGCGCGGCGGTTCCTCCTTCAATGATACCACCATTGCTTACTGAAACCCCTGCTTTGTAGCCAGCAACCCCACTTTTTCCTTTGATGGCTGTTTGGCCACTGCCTGTTACTTTTAGCGAGCCGCCATTGACATCAACACCAGCAAAATCGCCCGATGAAGGCGTTGTCTGTTGGTTGGCTTCCACGACTAAATTTCCGTTTTGAGTCTGCAAACTACCCCCTGAATTGATGGTTGCATTTTTGCTTACTTTCACCGTGGCCGTGCCTGTGCCAGAGAGGGTGACAATCGCATTAGCAGCGATACTCAAAGCATCCGTTCCAGGCGCGGTAGCGTCATCATTTTGCAAGTCTAAATCCAAGTTAGCATTGCTGACAAACGTGATGTTACCATTCAAATTGACTTCGTCGTCTCCCGTGCCACCGTTGATGGTCAATGTGGGCAATTGGGTTGTAAATGCCCCAACGTTGATGATGTCGTTGCCGCCAGCCGTGTTGACAGTAATACTATTTTTACCCGAAAGAACTACTTCCGCTGGCGTCGTAAAGGCCGTAGTGGTACCGCCGTCAATGTTATACGTTTTACCCGTGACGTTAAAGCGGATTTTACCGCTGTTTTCACTTACCTCCAACGTTGCGCCCGTGCCTTTGGCATCGGTAATGACTATGTTTCCGCTTGTGGTCGTAATGGTGTAGTCGGGAGAGGTACAGGCAATATTTTGAGCATCACCCGTGATAGTCCAGCCTTTGTTGGTAATCAAATTGTTACGCGCCGATTGAGCAGTACAATATTTTAGCCCTAGTGCGCCCAAACTCCGACCCGTCACTGTCCCCTGATTGAAGCCAATCAACGTAGCATCGTAGTTGACCTCGTTCATTCCACAGTTGTCTAGGAAGTTGCCTAGATTAACGCTGGCATTGAATTTGGTTCCCCAAGCCGCCAAGCTTTGATTGAAAGCCGTCGCATTTTGAAACATTAACGACATGTTAGTGACATTACTCACGTCCCAATTGCTAATATCTTGGTTAAACGAAGTCGCTTCTTGGAACATACGTGACATCCCCGTTATGGTGCTTGTATTCCACGTACTGATATTTGCGGGGCCATTGAGAATCGTACAATTAGCAAACATGGATGAAAGCGACGTTACGCCAGATAAATTGGGGACATCTGTCGCGGTAACGCTCAGGTTATTACAACCATTGAAAGCACTGCTCATAGATGTCCAAGCAATGTCCCCCCATTGACTAATCGTCAGTAATTTAGAAGCATCGCCTACGGAGTTAAAATGAATCCTTGGGAAATCCCCTCGAATAGCTACTGTGTAAGTACCTGCCGTACCGTAATTATGGGTAACGCTCCCCGTTACTCCTAACTCATCATAAATACCGTCGTTGTTCCAGTCCACGTCGTAATTGTAGCCTGTACCTAAGGTCGGGATGGTGATGGAAGTAGCGCTAGAAGTACCTGAGTTGTCAGTTTTCCACGTCGTGACAAAAGGCTTTCCACCGTAACCTTCAATGGCAAAGGTGTAAGGGTTTTCGTCGGGGTCGTTGCTCGGAATGCTGATAGTTGCCGTGCGTTTACCCGCCGTTGTAGGGTCAAAAGTTACCGTAAAGGTCGTTGAACTACCTACAGCAACAGTCGTTAAAGAAGGCTGGGTGATGACAAAATCGGTGGTTCCACCCGTAATTGTTCCCAATGTCAAAGCTCCCGCTCCCGTATTTTCGATGGTGAACGTACGCATCACCGAGCCACTTGGTACCGAGACAGGCCCAAAATCCGTATGGTCGGTGATAATTGGTGAGTTATCACCACTTACAATGCTGATGCTATTGCCTTTGAGGTTAATCTCTGGCGCACACGTAGAAGAAAGAGCATCCCCCGCGATAGTCCAGCCTTTGTTGGTAGTTAGGTTCGTACGAGCCGATTGAGCAGTACAATATTGCAAACCTGTTGCTCCCAAATTTCGACCTGTCACTGTGCCCTGATTGAAGCCAATTAGCGTAGCGTCGTAGTTGGCAACATTCATGCCGCAACTACTCAGCATCTCTGTTAAATCAACACTGGCATTGAATTTGGTTCCCCAAGCCGCCAAGTTTTGATCAAAAGCCGTTGCCCCCAAAAACATCCCAGTCATATTTGTCACCTTACTCACATCCCAACCACTGATGTTTTGATTGAAAGCTGTCGCGGAAAACATCCTAGCCATGTTTGTCACCTTACTTACGTTCCAATTGCTAATGTTTTGGTTGAAGGAGCTAACGCCACTGAACATCAATGACATATTCTCGACACTACTCACATCCCAAGCACTGATGTCTTGGTTGATAGCGGATATCGCCAAAAACGTACGGCTCATGTTAGTGACATCATTCAAGTCGGGCTTATCACTGGCATTTATCTGTAAGTTATCACATCCTAAAAATGCTCTTTCAAAACTTTTCCAGTCAATATCTCCCCACTGATTGACGGACAAAAGTTTCTTATTATTGGCTCCATCATTATCGAAGAATATTCGCGGGAAAGCGCCTCTAATAGCTACCGTGTAGGTATTAGCCGTACCATAATCGTGGGTGACATTACCCGTCAGCCCAAACTCATCATAAATACCATCATTGTTCCAATCCACGTCGTAGCTATAGCCCGTGCCTGTAGTTGGAATAGTGATAGAGGTCTGCGCTGGATTGTCTTTATCAGTTTGCCACGTCGTAATAAAAGGCTTTCCACCGTAACCTTCAATGGCAAAGGTATAAGGCGAGCCAGAGTCGTTGCTCGGAATGCTGATAGTTGTCGTGCGTTTACCCGTTGTTGTAGGGTCAAACGTCACCGTAAAGGTGGTTGAACTATTGGCAGGAATACTCGTCAAGGAAGGTTGCGTGATGGTAAAATCGGTGGTTCCTCCCGTGATTGTTCCCAACGTCAAGGCCACTGCCCCCGTATTTTCGATGGTGAACGTACGAGTCACCGAGCCACTTGGCACTGAGACTGGGCCAAAATCTGTGTGATCAGTAATGATGGGTGTATTGTCACCACTTACGATGCTGACGTTGTTGCCTTTGAGGTTGATGTCGGGCGTACACGTTGAAGAGAGCGCATCGCCCGTAATGACCCACCCTTTTCCACCACTTCCAGTCGCTCCCACCAACGTAGCGCGCGCGGCGGCGGCAGCACAGTATTTTAAACCTGCGGCACCCATTTCTTTGCTTGTGAGTGTACTTTGACTAAACCCAGTGAGGGTAGCATCATAGTTCGCAACACTCATCCCGCAGTTATCAAGAAAAAATCGTAAGTCAACGCCTGTATTAAGTTTGGCTCCCCACGAAGATAGACTTTGGTTAAAGGCCGTCGCATGGTCAAACATCCCGTACAGGGTAGTGACAGCTCTGATGTCCCACGAGCTCAAGTCCTGATTAAAAGCAGACGTTTCGTGAAACATCAAGCCCATATTCGTAACTGTGCTTACGTTCCAACCACTTATGTTTTGATTGAAAGCAGTTGTACCGTAAAACATCATACTCATGTCCAAAACTTTACTTACATTCCAACGGCTTATATCTTGATTGAAGGCAACCGCAGCTCTAAACATTGTGCTCATGTCAGTAACAGCACCTACTTGCCAATTACCGATGTCTTGATTAAAGTGACTGGCTCCGTAGAACATTCCAGACATATCGTTGACCATCTGCACATCCCACCCGCCAATATTTCCATTAAAATCGGTGGCTCCGTAGAACATTTGTGAGGTCGAAAGTGCCTTCGTCGGTTGCCAACTTCCAATATTTTGATTGAAACGGGGTGCCATAAAAAACATCCGTCTAAACGTGGTAACATTTCTTACATCCCAGTTCGCGATATTCCCGTTAAATGCGTCTGCATTGCTGAACATCTCTTCCATCGTGGTCACGGCACCTACTTGCCAGCCGTTGAGCGGTTGATTAAAGGAGGTAGCTCCGAAAAACAAAGATCTCATGGTAGTTACGGCTCTCACATCCCAACCATTAATAGCTTGGTTGAAAAGAAGACATCCAGCAAACATGTATCCCATGTCAGTGACAGAGCCTACATTCCAGCTACCTATGTTGTTTGGCCCTGTTAATTTTTGGCAACCAGAAAACATGTGCCGGGTAGAAGTAACATTGGCTAAATCAGGAATATCTGTAGCCGAAACCTCTAGGTTTATACATCCCGCAAACGCCCTTTCCATGCTTGTCCAGGCACCGCTTCCCCATTGAGTTACCGCCAACAACTTTGCCTTATCACCTGCATCATTAAAATAAATTCGCGGAAAAGTCCCTCTGATAGCCACTGTATATGTACCTGCCGTACCGTAGTCGTGGGTAACGTTGCCCGTCAGCCCCAACTCATCATAGATACCGTCGTTATTCCAGTCCACGTCGTAGCTATAGCCCGTACCCGTGGTCGGTATTCTAATGGAGGTACTGCTTGAAGTACCTGAGTTATCAGTTTTCCAAGTTGTGATAAAAGGCGTTCCACCGTAGCCTTCGATGGCGAAGGTGTAAGGGTTTTCGTCGGGGTCGTTGCTCGGAATGCTGATGGTGGCTGTACGTTTACCCGCTGTGGTAGGGTCAAACGTCACCGTAAAGGTGGTTGAACCATTGGCAGGAATACTCGTCAACGAAGGTTGCGTGATGACAAAATCGGTGGTTCCACCCGTAATTGTTCCCAACGTCAAGGCTCCCGCTCCCGTATTTTCGATGGTAAAGGTGCGTGTTACGGAGCCGCTTGGCACTGAGACGGGGCCAAAATCTGTGTGATCAGTAATGATGGGTGTATTGTCACCCCTTGCGATATTTTGACTGTTGCCTTTGAGGTTGATGTCGGGTACGGCAGGGGCTGCCACCGTAATCACCACATCATTGTTATCGGTTCCTCCCGTGTAACTAATCGTCGCACTTCGACCACTTCCCAGAAAATTACTAAGCGTTGCGCCTTGAGCAAAATTACTGAAGGTACCACCGACAGCTTCCGTACCGTCGTTGTCCACAATCACAAACGTCTCTCCTCCTACCAGTGCAGGCGTGCCACTCAACACCAAGTTGGTCCCCGACAAATTCACCCCGCCCACTACCTTGAGTTGGCTGTAGGTACTGCCCGTACCGTCTCCTGCCGTCGTACCGTTGATGGGAATGTCTAAATCGCCCCCCACCGTCAGCGTAAACACTGTCACATCCGTTCCGTTAAAGGTAGGTTTGATGACTTTAGGTGACGTGCCTGGGTCGAGCAAGAGCGTACCGCCGTTGGTATTGATACTTCCTCCACTGATGATGACATCGCCGCCGCTGATGAGTTCCATGTTGGTAAGTGTTGGGCGAGTAATTCCAGTCCCAACGGTAATATCGCCCATCGTCGCATCACCGACGACAAGCGTACCCGTGCTGATTCTATCAAGTTCAAGATCCGATAAAATAAGGGGGCCATTGGTGGCATCAGGGGCAAGAGAAAACTCAATCGCTGTACCTGCCGTGAAGGGCTTGAGGGTTACACGGCCTGACGAATTAGTGCGGATATCAGGTGAATCTACTATTCGTAAACTATTGGTAGTAATTGCAATGTTACCGCCACTAACTTCCGTAGTAATGCTAGAGACTGGAGCCCCGCTTTGCTTTGACATATAGATACCGTACGTCAACGTACTTCCGCCTCCTGGTTTACCTGTAAGCGCAATATTTCCTCCCGCAGACTTAATCAAGCCTTCCAATGCTATCCCGTGGTTTGAACTACCAGTAGCAGTTCCGCCTTCTCCCGTGATAGTTACCGTGCCAGTACCTCCAGCTGATATTTCGCCACTTTGGCTCATAAAAAGTCCATAGTTCAATTGGCTAGCTCCACTGCCTCCGCCGTAGGCATTGACCGTAACAGCCCCGCCTACTGAAGTGATTTTAGCCGAAGCTTGTATATTTACCCCTACATTATTGATTCCCGTTGGAGCTGTACCCCCTCGCCCAGTGACTGTCACCGCACCCGTTCCCGCAGAGGTAATTTCACCAGAAGTAGCCAGTCTTATCCCGTCATTGCCAATACTGCTCCCTGTTCCACCACCTGTACCCTCTACGGTTACGGCTCCGCCCAAAGAGGTTATTTTAGCCGAACTTCCTTGGATGAAAA
The DNA here is from genome assembly GCF_014195535.1 of Runella defluvii. Classification (GTDB taxonomy): domain Bacteria; phylum Bacteroidota; class Bacteroidia; order Cytophagales; family Spirosomataceae; genus Runella; species Runella defluvii. Next base: position 14,373 of record NZ_JACIBY010000001.1, read on the forward strand.
TACCGTAATTGCCGATTCCACTCGAAGCACCGCCGTTACCAATGACCGAAACGGTATTGCTACCTCCATAGATGACTCCTCCAAAGTTTAAAAGAATACCTGCCTGACTACCCGATGCGTCATTTCCTCCTTTTCCTTTGACCGTCAGGGTACCCGAACCTAGGACTTGCAATTGAGTGCTACTGCCCATAGATACACCGATGAAATTACCAGCGGTAGGACTTGTTTGTTGGTTTGCTTCTACGGTGAGGTTACCATTATTGGTTCCGAGTGTGCTTCCGTTATTGAAAACGACATTTTTGCTTACTCTGAGAGTCGCTGCTCCTGTTCCTTGAAGCACAATGTTAGTATTAATCGCAAACGTGACGCCATCCACTCCTGGGCTACCGTCATCGTTCTGCAAATCCACATCCAAGTTGGCATTGGTTGCAAAAGTGATGTCTTCGTTAAAATTGACTTGGTCGTCGCCCGTGCCGCCGTGGATGGTTAGTGAAGGGAGATTGTTGCCGAGAGCGCCGATGTTGATGATGTCGTTGCCGTCAGCAGTGTTTACTGTGATGCTTGCTAAACTACTCAAAGGTACATCCGCAGGGAAGTTGGTCGTAGGGCCATTGTTTAGACTGAATGTTTTCCCTGTTACATTAAAACGGATATTCGTACTATTTGGAGTAATGTCCAACGTTTCGCCCGTTCCTGTTAGGTCTGTGATGACAAGGTTATTACCCGATGTACTGATGGTATAATCAGGCTGGCCAGCATTGTTAAAGGTAAACGGAACTACATAAAAACATCCGCCTGTATTGGGGGTGATTTTAGCATAGAGGGTTTGTGAACCTGTAGGCAAGCTCGACGATGGGGTGAAGGTATTGGTATTTTGGGTGTAAGTACCTGCAGAGTTACCTGAGGTCGCAGCTTCATTCGTAAAAATACCATTTACTGTGCCGTTATACGTTGCCCCAAAGGTAAAAATAGGGGTTGTATTGTTGACCACAACGGAGTTGGTCGTATTGTTCACACCTCCCGTTAAGCTATTGTATTTCAGTACGCCATAATTATTGGTGGTGGCTACGTAATGGCCTAAATCGGATCCGACAAGGGTATATCCGTAATTGTTAAAGACCGAGTTCCCTGACATGTCGAGGTTGCCAGTGATTTTGATGACGCCACAATTCTGATTAGTAAACGTAGTGGCATTGATAATTTCTATCTTACTACTGTTGATAGTACCGCTGTTACTACTGGTTGTATTTTGTCCATCTAATACCAAGCCAATATTGCTACCCGTGGCATTAATCGTAGCATTGCTTTCGTTGATGATTTTACCGCCAGCTGCTACATAACCCCCTCTATACCCTGAAGCAGTAAGGGTCGCACCCGTTTTGTTGTTGAAAGTACCAACAGCATACATTCCATAATTTTGGTTACCATTTGCATTTAAGGTTCCATAGTTTTCTAAAGCCGTGGTTGAGACTGCTAACTGAATGGCGCCTTGATTTTGTGCAGTGGCGTTGGTATTGGTTATGGTGGTAGTACCTCTATTAATGAACTGAGCATTATCTTGTAAATACAGCGCAACAGCATTATTTTGAACGGTTAAACTAGCCCCTGTCCCTACTGTTAAACTAGCATTCCCTGTCATATATACTTGTTTAGCAGTGGCATTGATGCCCGTCGAAATGGTCGGATACACAGTGGCAGTAGGAATAAGAACTACATTGCCTGCACCTGGTACGCCGTTGGGAGTCCAATTACATGGGTTTGTCCAGTCGGAGTTGACCGAGCCGTTCCAGCCCATATTCTCTGTAGATGTAGCGACTTGGGCACAGCCGTTTTGAAAGGTATTAGGCACTACGTAGCTGCAACTATTGGCTGTCGATGTTATTTTTATAAAGATGGGGACACTTCCTGCGGGAAGGGTATTGGCTGGGGTAAAGGTGTTGTTCGCCTGATTGTACGTACCTGCTGAATTAGAAAGTCCTGCATCAGTAAAAATCTCAATGGTACCTGCGTAAGTGCCAGTATAGGTGAACATTGTTGTGGCAGAAGCATTTCTATTTACCCGTACCGAACCAGTATTTGAGGTAATTTGATTATGAGTGAGCGTGCCTCCAATGAACGCAACCCCACCGCTTTGATTGGTAAAAGTTCCTACTGCCCCTAAATTCCCTACCGTTCTGAACATCCCAGCATTGTTAAAAAAGGAGCTACCAACAGTATTGAGAAGCATTCCCCCGCTGTAATTGGCAAAGCTAGCACAGGCGTAGTTGTTGAAAGTAGCACTAGGACCATTGGAACCAGTATTACCAATTTGAATAGGGGTTGAGTTGGTAGAATTAATTACAACGGATCCGTAGTTATGGAAAACGTTGTCATCAAAACCCATTTCAAATGTACTGTTGACACCACTACCGCCGCTTGTTTCAAGGATGAGTAAGCCATTGTTGGTCACAGTGGCATATTGCACCATCTCAAATTTGGTTACAGTACTTTCGGTGCTGCCCATGCGCAGTGCGGCGTTCTGATTAATGGTCAATGATGGCCTGTTTGAAAAGCTTCCATTGAGCGTTATTGACTTGGCGGTGGCCGTTGTTCCCGAAGGGATAACCACTGTCCCACCCGATTGAATTGAAACTGGATTGGTCTGCGTCGGTACACCGTTGGGAGTCCAGTTGCAGGGGTTCGTCCAGTCGTTGCTCACTGAGCCGTTCCAACTCATTGATTGCGTAGCAGAGGCGACTTGGGTGCAGCCTTCTAACCCCGTTCCTCTGATACTAAAATAATATGGATGCTCGGTAGGAGCAAAGCTATTGACATAAACAGTAGCATTTCTGGATCCAACAACAGAAGGGTTAAAGGCTACTTGAAATGTGGTAGAACCGTTTGGAGCAATGGACGAAGAGGAGGGGGGAGAAGCAAGGGAGAAGTCGGCGGCTCCTGTTCCATCAAATAGAACGACAGTGCCCGTACTCAAGTCTAATGTACCTGTACCTGTATTTTCGATGGTAAATGTTTTAACAACTGGCCCCGCTCCTATATTTCTTGAACCAAAATCTGTATCATTATCTGTTGAAGGGCCATTGTAGGTATGCGGAATATCTTGCCCTTTTCCTACTATGTTTATATTTGGTAAGTTATTTACCCCTATTCCAGCAATATTAAATGTATAAGTGCCTTCGTTGCTATCACTATTGTTTATCGTAACCGTTGCCGTACGTGTTCCTAAACCTGAGGGTGTAAAGGTTATAATAAAGAAAATAGAAGAGTTTCCTCCCACTATGTCTGAACTCGGTTGGGTGGTTACCTGAAAATCGCTCGCATTTGCCCCTGTGATACTCACTCTAGGATTTCCAGAGAGCCCTAAAGCACCAATACCTGTATTATAAATTCTGAACAACCGTGTATGTGATCCACTGGGAGCTAATTGTACCCCAAAATGGGTATTATCATTTACTGTGGGGGTGACGTCACCGCTGGGAATAGATATATCGTTTCCTCGGACGTCTATCTCTGACGGAGCAGCATAAAAGGTGGCAGTAAGCTGGCCGCCATAATACCAGTCTTGTGTGCCCAGACTTCCATTGGTTGTGTTAATTTGGGATTGATTTCCACTGCTGTTGGTAATTCTGTATCCAACTACATTTGTCAGTGCGTGCTCAGGGGCGGGAGTAAAAAAGATATTTGCCTGCCCCTGAGAATACCCAGAGCAATAGCTAGAACAGTTGAGGTTGATACCAATACCTGTTACTTTTCCAGTGTTATCTGGTACAATATCTACGTTTACGTACTGAGCCTTTGCCGCTTGGGTAAAAAAGCTGAGTATGGCAAAAAAAATAAGCCGTATTAGGGTAAATGGTTGTAAACACGTTTTCATGGTAGAAAAATTTAAGTGTGTTCAGAGTGAATGAGACAAGGCTATCGCCAAGCCCTCCTAAAAAGGAGGGCTTAAAGCGAGAGAATTACGTCAAGGATGGGTTAGTTACTGCAACTTATCAGGTGCAATAGGCATCGGTACGATGTTGTTGACGGGTGGCGTGCTCTTCAAGTAGGCAAATACCGCTTGCAGGTCTTCTTCGGCCATGTTCACGTAGTTGGGCCAAGGCATCGGAGGCAACAAGGGGCGCGCGGTCGCAATCCCTTTTGATTTGCCTTGCGTGAGGGCAATCTTGAACTGCTCAAACGACCAAGAGCCAATTCCTGTGGTATCGGAGGTCAAATTGGCCGCAAAGCTCATTCCCCAAGGGCCAACGGCCGACGTACCGTCGCCGCCAAGTAGCATCCAACCACTTTTCAACGCGTCAGGGGTTACTTTTGCGATGGGACGGTCAGCGGGGTAGCCCGACAAGTGGCGACCTGGTACTTCTTCTGGCCCTTTCGGACCCAGCTGCTTGGGCGAATGGCAGTCTTGGCAGCCCATGATGCCAACCAAGTACTCACCACGCTTGATAAGCGCCGAGTCCGATAGTTCCAGTTCAGCCTTGGCCGTGTCCTTCGACTCTTGCGAAGGTTGACAAGCTGCAATAAAGAAAACGAGTAGGGCAAATGCGTAAATAGGATAGTTTTTCATTGTTGTAGGGAAAAAAGGTTAATTAGTATGTTAGTTTTTGAATGGTTCCAAGGGCGTAGCTCAAAAGGTAAAATTCGCGGTTTCCGCTGCGTTCGATGTCGGTTGGCATCATGATGCTTGGGAGTAATACTTTGCCTTCTTCGTTGACCACTTTACCCGAAAGCGGTTGAAAGCCCGTTGCGCCAAACTCCGCCATCTGAATCGCCAATGGCTTGTTGTTTTTAGAAAGCGTCAAATGCGACAAAGTCGTAAAACCTGTTTTGTACTCACTTACGGTACCGTCGGTCGTTATTTGGTACATTTTAGCGTTACCTGGAGCAAACGGAAATCCGCTGAGCGTTGTCACTAAGAAACGCGTGCCATCAAATACAATTCCCGTCGGAACGGCTTCTATTTTGGTTCCTGCATCGGGGATTTTGGCAAACAAGCTCAATTTCCCCGTGGCCTTGTCGCGTTTAAAGATGGCATTGGCACCTGCGTCGGCGATGTATAGATTGCCATCGGGGCCAACGACCAAATCAAACACGTTGGAATTGATAGGGTCGGTAAGTTTGAGGGTACGGATGTAGGTGCCTAAATCCTCCTTTTGGGCAGTAGAAATATTAAGAGGAGCATCGCCTGCTTTGAAAGAAGCAACGTCAATGGTATAAAGCATTCCACTGACACCGTGAAGCACGTACAATTTTCCGTCGTGGAAAAGAGGGTGGCTCATGCCTTCAATTGCCCCGTTGGCAATGACCGAAGGGAAGCCCGTCATGGCCGTCGTTTTTGTTCCTTGTGGAGTAATCATGACGATGCTTCCGTCGTTTTTACCCGTACCAGCTTCGGTGACCCAAAGCTGCCCTTTGGTGTCGAGGGTAAGCCCGATGGGAGCGCGTAATTGATCTGCAAAGTTGGCCGCCGTCAATTGCTCTGGTTCGGGCACGACTTCTTCTTTTTCATTACAAGCCACAAGCCAACCAACCAATACGACAGTCGAAAGAGATAACCAAAATGTGCGGGAAGTTTTCATAAAAGAATGAGTTATGAGTGAATAAATAAGCTGTACAAATATCGTATCGAACGGACTGTGGGTGTTAGCTCAAAATGAACATTCTTTGTCTCATTTTTGACATTTGAAAAATTTTGATGTAAAAAATTTCAATTTTTATTAACTCATTTTTGACTTTCTTTTGCTCATTTTTGACAAAACGCTGTTTTTTGCCCATTTAAAGCGGGATTGTGTTAATTTTGAGTTGGGAAACCCCCAGGATTTTAGAAAAGCAGTTATTGCGCATGGAACAACTACTGATAAAAAATTTTAAGGCCATTGTTAACCAAAAGGCAGTTCCCATTAAGATAAAACGAATGACGGTTTTGATGGGAGAGCAGGCGAGTGGGAAAAGTACGATAGGGAAGCTTGTCTATTTTTTTAAGACCATTCGAGAGGAAATTACTCTATTGTTTACTAGTGATTTCTTGGTCGTTGAAAGTAATTTCAAACTCGTTATACAAGGACAAATCCATTCCCGTTTTACTAAGCTCTTTGGCTCGTCTCGACGGCTTACTTCTTTTGAAATTACCTATACATACGCAAATGGAGAGGTAATAGCCATTCGTAACAGCGAAGCAGGGAGTTTAGAAATAGATTTTGCCCATTGGCTCCCAAAATTACAGAAAGTAGTCGCGCTCAATAAAGAGCTCAAGCGGTTAGAAAATGCCTTTAGTGAACTGGAGAGAAAAGAGAGAGAGCGATTTATTAACGCTATTGCCAAAATTGTAAATACCCTTTTTGGAAGTACCCAATTAAATTTATACTTACCAGCTAGTAGAAACGCTGTCGTGTCTTTAGGAAATCATTTGCTAGAAATTTATGCGAAGTTAGACAGTAATCAATTTGCCTATAATGAGGCTGAAGCGCATCGCTATACGTCCGAAAACGACATCATATTGTTAAAATTTATCCAATACAATCGCTTCTTGAGGAACAAATTTCAGCAATCAGGAAATTTCGCTGGGTTTATGCAAGACGAGCTCGACCTTAACCCTACTCTTGACACCACTGATGCACAGAAAATTCTTAACAAAATTCAAAAAATTTTAAAAGGCAACTATATCAACGACCAAGAAGGGGAAAAGCTAGTTCTAGGAAACAATCAGTCTATTTTCTTGCAAAACGCTTCTTCGGGCCAGCAAGAAAGCATTCGGACACTGCAAGATATTTTCATCAATGTACTTTATGGCGACCCTGTTTTTAGGGTTATCGAAGAACCAGAGTCTCACCTTTTTGCCTCGGCCCAAAAAGAATTAATCGAAGCCTTAGCCATACTTGCCAATAAAAATCCTGAAAATCAGCTGCTTATTACTACCCACAGTACTTTTATTTTACGCGTTTTGGATAACCTCTTAAAAGCTGCTGAATTGGACAATACTGCTGCCGAGCAATTGATAGACCGTAGTGCATGGGTAAAGTTTGAAGATTTTTCGGCATATAATCTCGTAAACGGTGAGATCATAGATGCCCTCAATGACGAATTCAAGGGCGTGGATGCTGTACTATTTGATGATGTATCCTCACAAATTAGCAACGAATTTGATGAACTCCTAACTATCCAATACCCGTGAGTGATTGTAAAGACATCTACCAAAAATTAGGAGGGAATCAAGAATGTTATTCATCAGACAAAAGCGCTTCCGAACAGGGGAAAACATTTGTCATCAATTCAAAAAAGCATCCAAAGGTGTGTCGTATCAAATTAGACAAATGTTTGATTCCTGCGGTTGCTCATCAAAAACAGTGTGATTATTTGTTTGTAGAGGTGAGAGAAAATGACGAGCTCGAATACCTCTTTGTAGAATTAAAAGGTAATGCCAAAGAAGCATCCTATGCTTTCGAGCAAATTTGTCAAGCGATTGAGTTTATAAAAAAGAAAGTGGGGCAGATTCCACAGAAACACATCAGAGGGTTTATTGTTGGTGGAAAAGATACGCAAGAAATGAATCGATTGAAGGAAAAATTCAAACGCAGCATCGGTCTGGAATTAAAACACAGTACTGGCTCCCGATATGAATTTTAACGCAGTCTTTCTCTGCTTATTCTACTCTTGCTCTTGTTTTGCCCAACAGGCTTCCTCACTCCACAGCAATTTTAGCGGCTATCCCCTTCTGCTTTCTAGCAGAAAAGCGTAACTTTGGATAGGAAATTCAGTTCTACTATGCAATCTCTGACAACCATCATTCAGTATTTAGAAAACTCACTGTTTTTCCAAACCTATAATTTGGAAAAAATTGGCATTTTTGGCTCAGTAGCACGTGAAGAGGATGCAAATGACTTAGACTTATTGATAGATGGCGACCCAAGTGACTTCAAAAAATGGATTCAATTCAAGGAAAAAATTGAAGCTGATTTAGCTATTAAAGTAGATATTATGTTTGAAAAATACGCCGACCCGATTATTCTTTATCGTGCAAAAAAAGACTTAATCTATGCAACAAGACATTAAAAATGATTTGGTTTATTTGCTCAGAATGCTTGAATCAATTGGAAAAATACAGCTGTACATTGCTAATTTCGATAAAGCTATTGAGTTTTTTCGAGCTAATGATCAACAAAATTTCAATGCTTCTCTTATGTTACTTATTAATATTGGAGAGCAGTCCAATCGAGTAAGTAACATTCTTAAAATAAAACATTCTGATTTAGCATGGCTTCAGATAAAGAGTTTTCGTAATCGTGTAGCTCACGACTATATTGGTATTGACCGATTTATTGCATTTGACATTCTTCAAAACGAGTTGCCTACATTGAAACGCCAATTAGAACAAATTATACGTGTGGAAATGTTAGATGGTAATTTTGATAGAGAAGAATACAAACTTGCTCAAAATAGTGAATACTATACTCACATTGACTATAAAAATATTGAATAATCTCCCCAATTATGCAATTCTCCCACCTTCACTGCCACACCCAATATTCCCTACTCGACGGGGCGGCAGATATAAAAAAGCTGTTTAAAAAGGCCAAAGCCGACGACATGCCCGCCATCGCCATTACCGACCACGGCAACATGTTTGGCGTATTTGAGTTTGTGGCCGAAGGACATAAACAAGGCATTAAACCCATCGTAGGCTGTGAGTTTTATTTGGTAGAAGACCGCCACAAAAAACAGTTTACTAAAGAACAAAAGGACGTTCGCCGCCATCAATTATTGTTGGCCAAAAACGCCGAAGGCTATCGCAACTTGGCTAAACTATGCTCGCTGGGCTTCATCGAAGGCATGTACGGCAAATACCCACGCATCGATAAAGAACTGCTGGTCAAGTACCACAAAGGACTCATCGCCACGACTTGTTGCATCGGAGCAAGTGTACCACAGGCTATCATCAAAAAAGGGGAAGAGGCGGGTCGCCAAGAGTTTAAGTGGTGGCTCGATTTGTTTGGCGATGACTACTATGTCGAAATCCAACGACATGGTATCCGCGACCAAATTATTGCCAACGATGCACTGCTCAAATACGCAAAAGAGTTCAACGTCAAGGTGATATGTTCCAATGATAGCCATTACGTAGAGCAAGATGACGCCAACGCCCACGATATTTTGTTGTGTGTCAATACGGGTGACAAACAATCTACGCCTACCAACAAGGACTTTGACGACGAAAATCCAATGCCTAAGGGCACGCGCTTTGCGTTTTTCAACGATGAGTTTTATTTCAAAACCAAAGACGAAATGCTCAAAACGTTCAGTGACTTGCCCGAATCGCTGGACAATACGCAAGAAATCGTTGATAAAGTAGAGTTGTTAAAGCTCAATCGAGATATTTTATTGCCCAACTTCCCCATTCCTGAAGAGTTTAAGAAACACAGTATTTCGCAAATGATTGAGTTCAATGGTAAAATGAAAGAACTCACCGCCGATGTACTTAATCAGTGGGAATACCTCAAGCATTGGACGTTTGAAGGGGCTCGAAAAAAATACAAGGAAATTACGCCAGAAGTAGAGGAACGACTCAACTTTGAACTGAATACCATCAAAAACATGGGTTTTCCTGGCTACTTTCTCATCGTTGCCGACTTTATCCAAGCGGGGCGCGACATGGGTGTACTCATTGGGCCAGGGCGGGGATCGGCAGCAGGAAGCGCCGTAGCGTATGCCATCGGAATCACCAACATTGACCCCATTAAGTACGACCTCCTTTTTGAGCGTTTTTTGAATCCCGACCGTATCTCCATGCCCGATATTGATACGGACTTCGACGACGAAGGCCGCCAACGGGTGATTGATTACGTGGTGCAGAAATACGGTAAAAATCAGGTAGCTCAAATCATTACCTACGGTACAATGGCCGCCAAATCGTCGATTAAGGACGTGGCGCGGGTGATGGATTTGCCATTGCAAGAGGCCAATGCCGTGGTGAAACTCGTGCCTGATAAGCCGACGTACAACATGAACTTGGACAAGGTGTTTAAAGTACCTCTCGAAAAAATGGCGGATGTTGTGACACCCGACGAGGTCGAAAACTTAAAACGCCTCCGTGAAATGCTGAAAGGCAATGACCTCACGGCCAAAGTTCTCAAAGAAGCTCAAAAATTAGAGGGAACCGTTCGGAACGTGGGTATTCACGCGGCAGGGATTATCATTGCCCCATCCGACCTGACGGATTTGATTCCTGTGAGTACCTCTAAAGAATCGAGCTTGTTGATTACGCAGTACGAAGGGAAAATTATTGAAGATGCGGGGGTTATCAAGATGGACTTCTTGGGGCTGCGAAACTTGACCATCATCAAGGAAGCTCTTCGGATGATTGAGGCCAACCACGGGGTAAAAATTGATATTGATTACATTCCGCTCGATGACATCAAGGTGTTTGAGCTTTTCCAACGTGGTGAGACCAACGCCGTCTTTCAGTTTGAATCAGACGGGATGAAAAAGTACATGCGCGAACTCAAGCCTGACCGTTTTGAAGACCTTATCGCCATGAACGCCCTGTATCGTCCAGGCCCGATTGCGTACATTCCTAACTTCATCAACCGTAAACACGGCCGTGAAAAAGTAGAATACGACCTCCCCGAAATGGAGGAGTATTTGGCTGAAACACAGGGTATTGCAACGTATCAAGAGCAGATTATGTTGCTTTCCCAGAAGTTAGCAGGTTTTAGTAAGGGTGATGCCGACGTACTGCGGAAGGCCATGGGGAAAAAGCAGATTGAGGTACTAAACAAGATGAAGAGTAAATTTATTGAGGGAGGAAAGAAAAACAACCTTGATGAGAAAAAACTCGATAAGGTCTGGACGGACTGGGAAGCTTTTGCCTCGTATGCCTTTAACAAATCGCACTCTACTTGCTATGCTTTTGTGGCCTACCAAACGGCGTATCTCAAAGCCCATTATCCCGCCGAATACATGGCGGCCGTCTTGACAAGTTCGCTGGGAAACATTGAAAAAATCACGTTCTTCCTCGAAGAATGTAAAGCCCTCGGAATTCCTGTGTTGGGCCCCGACGTCAACGAATCGGAACGGCGTTTTGGGGTAAACAAACGCGGCGAAATTCGTTTTGGATTGGGAGGGATTAAAGGAACAGGTGACGCCGCCGTAGAAAGCATCATCGAAGAAAGAACCAATAACGGCCCTTTCAAAGACCTTTTTGACTTTATGACTCGGGTTAACTTACGAACTGTCAACAAGAAAACCATCGAATCATTGGCCTATGCGGGGGCGTTTGACTTGTTTGAGGAATACCACCGTGCTCAGTATTTTACAGCCGCTGATGGTGAACAACAAAACTTAATCGAAAAATTAATCAAATACGCCAACGCCGTTCAAGCCGATAAATCCAACGCGCAGGCGTCGTTATTTGGTGGTTTTGGCGGTAGTGGCGCCGATATTGCCAAACCCAAAGCGCCTATTGTAGAGCAGTGGAGTGACATAGAGCGGTTACGTTTTGAAAAAGACGTAGTTGGTTTCTACATTTCGGGTCACCCGCTTGATATGTATCGATTGGAGTTGACCAACTTCTGTACTTGTACCCTCGATAAAGTGATGCTCACTTCTGAAGTGACAGAAACCAGCGATACCGAGGAAGGAGATATACCTGCCGTTGCCAACGTAGAGATCGGCGGCCGCCCGCTCTTGTTTGGCAAAGACATTACGGTGGCGGGTATTGTGAGTAGTAGCCAAGTCAGAACCACCAAAACAGGAAACCCGTTTTGTATCTTCAAGCTCGAAGATTACGCGGGTTCGATGGAAATGGCGCTTTTTGGCGAAGATTTTGTGAAATTTTCGGCTTACGTCCAAATGGGGCACTTTTTGTTTGTCAAAGGGAAAATTCAAAACCGCTGGAAACAAGAAGATCAATACGAGTTTAAAATCACGTCGATGCAGCTTTTGAATGAAGTTCGTGAAAAACTCACCAAAGAAATCAAGCTACAACTTGATTTGGACATGTTGGATGGGGTACTCGTTACCAAACTCAACGAAGCCGTTCAAGCCTACCCTGGCCACTGTGCGCTCACGGTGTCGGTGGTGGATCATCAAAGTCGGACGGAGGTGAAACTTCAATCACGAACGCACCGAGTTGCACCTACCAACGAGTTCTTTAAACTGATAGAATCCATGGGAGGGGTGAATTTTTCGGTCAATTAAATCGACAATTAGTTCCGCCGTTTTTCGTTTACTAGAAAATAACGCATTATGAAATATCCTCTCTACGGCCTTTTTGCGCTTTTGTTTGCACAAGTCCTGAAGGCACAAAATGCCCAAATTACCCTCAAAATGGCTCCTGAGGCCACCAACTTTTCGGTGTCGCTGGTGACGGAAAAAGTAAAATTCCAGCCTTCGCCAGCCATTGGTTTGGCCGACGTTGAGTTTCTAAATATTGGTTATTTTGAAATTACCAATCAAAAAGTCGCCAATGCGGAAGTGGCGCTGACCGAACCTCAGTTGGTACGGCTTCAAATTGTTCCTACTTCTGCGGGGGCTTCGGCCTACCAGCCTGTTAGTCAAAGCTTTAATTGGGTATTGTTTGTCAGTCCCAACGATAAGCTGACGGTGACGATTCATCCCAACAAATCGTTGACTTTTGAGGGGACAAATGCCTACTACCAAGAGTTTTTGCGGGATTATTTCAAAGAAAACTTATACGAATACTTGCCCGTATTTGGCTACAAACCTACCAAAAACGACAACAGCATCATCTTGCCAAAGGTGGATAGCCTGCAACAAGCTCGTTTGCAGCGTTTTCAAACATTGAAAAGCCAACAACCCATCAGCGAAGCGTTTGATGCGTATATCACGGCGACCATCAACACCGAAGCGTATTTAACCCGTCAGTTGGTATTGGATAAAAAAATCCGTGAAAGTCAGGGAGTTCAACTCAAAGGTACGCAGCGCCAAGAGGTAGAAAATTTTACGCTTCAAAACTTTAAAATCTTGCCCGATGCCGCCCTTATGAGTGAGCCGTACCGCCGCGAATTGGTCAATCATATCCTGATTCCAATTACCAAAAAGTACCCAACAGATTCGGCACAACGCTACATTTTGTCGGGAGAAGCCTTACAACTAGCTTACCAAGAAAGCGACGAACAGCTACGAGCCTATCCCAAACAACGCGCTTACTTGCTCACGCATTGGGTTGACTATGCGGTGGCGTTTAGAAGCGACATGACTGCGGCTCATAGTTTATTGGAAAAATTTGAACGTGCGTACCCATCTTCCGAGCTCATTCCGTATTTCAAACAAAGCATTACGGCCAAAGAAGGCATGTACGTAGGAAAGGGCGCCCCCAACTTTTTACTCAAAGACCGCGATGGCAAAGAAGTAACCCTCCAAAGTCTGCAAGGAAAGCCCATTTGTATTGCGTTTTGCTTTAATCTCAAACAACACGAGCTTATTTTTAAGCCGCTCGAAGAAGCGTATAAGGGTCGTTTAACGTTTGTTTATCTCAACGTTACGCCCAATACGTCTTTTGAGCTTTGGCAATCGTTGACCGAGAACCGTCCGAGTGTTGTCCATCTTTGGGCTTCCGACGAAGACGCACAAAAATTAAAAGAAACCTACGCAACCACCATGGGGTATCCATTCGTATTGATAGATGCGCAAGGAAAGATTGTAGAACGCTGGATTCCGCAAGAATTTCCTGATAACAAAACGCTTCAAAAAGAGTTAAGTGGATTGGTAAAGAAGTGATTGGTTTCGTGAAGAGAATCGCCGCTATGGGTAACCATGCGGCGATTTTTTTTATCGTATTATTTCAGCGCTCGCTAACCAATCGTAGGTGTTTATAGGATGAGGAAGCGCTTCGGGAGTCAGTTGAAGATACATCATGTGGAGGTGGGTCCCTGAGCGTGCCTTGGCGGCATTGAGCCCCGTACGACCTACTTCCGCTATTTTTTGTCCAAGTGTTATTTCGTCGCCTGCTTCGACCATTACTTTGCTATGGTGGGCATAATAAAACAACCCGTCGAGGCAAGGGTCATAAATCCACACAAAATTGCCGCCTCGGTACAAGCTTTCGGGTGACCAATTCGTTTCGGTTGCTACTACAATGCCAGGGCGCATCGCCAACACATCCACGGGTTTATCTGTCTGGTCATCAACGCTATCTTGGTTGCGGTCATACACAAAAATATCGTGAGCAGGGTGGCTTCCTTGCACTTTATGGTCAAATAAATTAAAGCCTTTTGGGCGAAAACCCGACCCATGTCCTCCGATGTTGTTGGCATCGTAATCGCGCAAAGGAAACACAAATCGAACCGAATCCGTGCAGTTTTGCTGACGATACGGCTGAGTTACTTGGCGCAATTCTCGCAAAATGGCCTGAAAGCGCAATTGAGCCGAATCAGGCGTCAGGGTTTGTTCACGAATCTGCGTATTCAAATCTTGAAAAGCCATTCCCAACGTTATCATTTGTTCGCGCGGGGCATCCGAACGAGCTGCCAGTAAGCCTAAAATCAGAATGATAAGAGCGTTAAACTTCTGCATCTAAACGTATTAATGGGGTTATTTCTTTCCTAAAAAAGCTTGCATCATTGTCCACTCTCTACCAGGAGCATCGGCGGTAAAGGTTTCCATACAGCCTCTGTCTTGTAAAGTGATGTAGCAAGTTCGCCCTTTTTTGCCTCCAAAACAAATATTAGACACACTTTTGCCTTTGGTTTTGATGGTCTTAACGATTTTTCCATCGGGTGCTACAACAGCTACTTCTCCCTTGCCATGACGTGTGATATACAGGTTTCCGTTGGCGTCGCAGCGCATCCCGTCCATTCCTCCGTCGGCAAATTGTATCAACAACCGTTTGTTCGACAAGCTTCCATCTGCGCCAATATCGAAAGCCCAGACGTTACGTTGCACGCTTTCATTGACGTACAATGTCCGTTCGTCAGGACTCACATCAATGCCGTTGGTTGTTCCCATTGAGGGAGCGACAATTTTGGCTTTTCCTTCGGGCGACACGTGCCAGACTTGCCCCGTTCCAGCTTTCCAGTTGGGGTCCGAACAAAAAATGTGCCCTTTGCTCGTAATCGCTAAATCATTGGGTTGATTCATGCTTGGTTCGTGGCAGTGAACACTCACTTGCTTTGTTTCTAGATTGACTTTCAGTACATTATGGCCTGTAAAATCGGCGACATAAAAAGTGTTGGCATTGCCAAAACGTATCCCATTTCCTGTGCTTCCTTTGGGTAAGGTCAAAAAAATCGACGTTTTGTTGCGTTTGGGGATTTGGGCAATGGTGCCATCCATGGCATAGTTGACGGCATAGACATTGCCTTCGCCATCTACCGATGGCCCTTCGCAGTTGTTGGTAAACTCATGTTCACGGGTAAAGTCGGAGGTTTGGGCAAGGGCTCCGAGTCCAGATAACGCAGTAAGAATAGTTGAGAGGTAAAAATGGCGCATGGTTTCGCTGGTTTTAGAATACTGTAAAGATTAAGGTTTGACTCAAAATAAAAAAACTTTCCAAGTGACGAACACCTGAAAAGTTTTCATGGTTTATTTTTCTAGCAGTAAAAAGCGAGAAGAAGTCTAATTATTTACTTTCAACACTTCTTCCAATTTTTTCTCAAGTGCCTCGCCGCGAAGGTTTTTACCGATAATTTTTCCGTCTTTGTCCAACAAAAACGTTGCAGGGATACCGTTCACCCCGTATGTTTGGGCAGCAGCCGATTGCCAATACTTCAAATCAGATACGTGACTTGGCCACAACAAACCGTCTTTTTCAATGGCTTTAACCCACGCGGTTTTGTCTTTGTCGAGCGACACGCTAAAAATCTCGAAGCCTTTGTCTTTGAAGCGATTGTAGGCTTTCACCACATTAGGGTTTTCTTGGCGGCAAGGCCCGCACCACGACGCCCAAAAGTCAATCAAAACTACTTTTCCACGAAGGGATGAAAGGCTAAGGGGTTTGTCGCCTGTTGTGTTGAGGGTAATTTCAGGGGCACTGTCACCAATCTGAATTCCGCGCATACGTTTGGCATTACCGACAAAAATTTGCCCTTGCTTCATGTTAGGGCGCTCTTTCTCAAACTTCTGAGCTAGGTCGAAAATAGTACTCATTTCTACCTCTGGGTTGAGGAAATTGGTCGCAAACAACGCCGACAACGAAGTTCCCATTTCTGGAATCATAGCCTTCACTTTGGCCGTAAAGTCCTTGCTTTCTGCTTCAAATGCTTGCTGAATTTCGGCTATTTTCTTGCTGTCTTTCTTTTGTTCCGCTTTGGCGTATTCATCTTGCCATTTGGCCGATTTTTCTGACATTACCTTATAGAGTCCCAACAACTTTTGGTAGTAATCGTTGTTGGCCGAACCTTTGATTTGCGCAGCGCCATTTTCCGTTCCATCCGCAGTAACTTCAATATTTTCACCGCCTTCAATGAGCACAATGAAGCGTTGTTTTTTAGCGATGTTCACCTGATAAACAGTCCCTTCGTCAAGCTCTTTACGCTTAAACGTAAAACGCTTATCGTTACCCACCGTCACTGAGTCTAGTACAACCAACGGCTGAGTTCCAGGGATTTCGAGATACACTTTTTCCTTGGGTTGCAATGTTTTAGCCGTGCCCGATATGGTAAAATCTTTAGGCGTGCTTTGTGCAAAGAGGGTTATGCTTGCCAATAATGCCGAGGCAGTCAGTAGTTGTTTCATTGTTGTGCGAATGTTTGCCAATAGTGAACGAAAAAAGGCCGCTTTTGTTGCGTGTGTTACAAAGGTACAAAAAACAAAAATGCTGCCAGTCATTCTGACCAGCAGCATTTTTGAAACTATTTATTTTTCAAGTTATTGGTTTTATCTAGTAGCGATTCACTTCCAAAGAAGAGATACCACCCTCGTACGAAATTTTGATTTTTTTCTTCGCCGAGTTATAGTTAGAAGTGCGATACAAACCGCTGCTGATTTTTTCAAAATTGTCGAGGTCTTTTGAGTTGAGCGCTCCGTCGATTTTAAATTCACAACCTACCGATTCGGGGATGTTAATTTCAATGGAGGCTACGCCAGCTTCAATGTCGATTTGGGCGTCGTTTTCTACGTTTTCGCCGAGTTTGAGGTCAACTTCGGCAGCACCTGCACCGAGTTTTACTTTTTTTACCCGATAGGCCGACAAGTCGAAATTCCCTTTTCCAGCACCAAGCCCCAAATCGAAGGTCCAAGTAGGTTTATCGCTCAAACGCATCTCTACGCGGTTATCCATATTGTCAAAATCACGAATACGGATTTTCTTGCGACCTGTGCTGTCTTTGCTTTCCATTTCAAAGTCCACCACGCTTGTTTTGGTGCTTTCGTTTCGTTTTGCCGTCATGATATAGTTCCCAAACTCCGTTTCAGCATCTGCTTCTACCAGTTGAGAGGTAGTGCCTTCAATGGTAAATTCACCTGCACCAGCGCCAAATTTCAAAGTTGCATCGGCAATATTTTCGGTAAATGGCTCAGAAAAGTGGGTTTTCCCGTCTTTTGAGTAGGTATCGGAGCGTTCTTCGTAGTCCTTGCGGTGGTTATGTTGGTCATCATCATCGTCATCAAAATCGTCGATGTTGAACTCAAAACCACGGTCGTCCCAGTCGTGAAACTTTTTATTGGCGCCATTAATGATGGCCGATGGAATCGCTAAGGCAATCAAAATGGCGGTTACGACCCCAGACCAAGATTGTTTGAGTAACAAAACTCCTCCAGCCAATATCAATAAAACAGGCCAAAAGCGAAGCGTAAAGCCCCAGTCAATGTGAAACCAACCGAGGGTTTTGGCCAAAAGCACCAACCCAAAGGCCAGAAGTATAGAACCCCAAACGAGGGTATTAGAGGATTGTTTCATGGCGAAGTGAGGTTAGGAAAGATTTTTGATTTTATCTTTAAAGATGAGCAACGCTCCTCCGACAATCAACACAACAGGTAAAAAATAACGCTCGAAATCAAACCAATCAAACAACTCACGCATGAGTAAGAGGCCGCCGATTAATACGAGGATAATTCCCCAGAAAGTGCTTCGATAATTCATGGCAATCAAAATTTAGAGGTGTAAAGAAGTAAACGTTTTTTAGTGAGTATTGCTGTATTAGGCTTTGGGCTCATCGGGGCTTTTGTCCTCTGTTGGTTCGTCCGAAGATGGCACCGTTGGGGTGGTTGGTTCGGTAGAAGCAGGAGGCTGCCACGAAGAGATAGGAGCCGAGTCGGTCCACGAGGGGGTAGCACGGTCGCTATCCACCGAGGAAGTTGGCGTTCCGCTTTGGGAGTTGTTGTGTCTCAAAATCAAAAACAAACCAATGCCAATCAAAATCGCCGCTGGAATGTACTTCTGTAGGTGCATCCAGTAGAAAAGACGGTCGAAAAGCATAAAGCCACCAATCAAAAGTAAACCGTATCCTACGATTTCTATTCCACGGTTACTGGTTTTCTTAGGAGCCATATCGTCGGGATACTGCCAACTATTCTCCAACCCAGCGGCGGGAGTAGAAGGGCCGCCTACTGGCAACGCTACCCACAGAATGATGTATAATAATACGATGGGGAACCCTTTCGCAAAAATCATTAGGACGATAAGGATGACACGCATCAAGGCTTTGTCCATTCCGAAATAATCGGCAAGACCAGCAGCGACACCGCCTAAAACGGCTTCACTTTGTATTCGACGTAAGGGCTTATTGTTCATGGCTATGGTTGATTTATAAGTGATTGTTAAAAGTTGGTTTGTGTGCCGTGGGGCTTTATTGTTGATTCAAAGGTACTATGCAATGCAAGGTAATAAAATATTTTTTACGACCAACGGTTAAAGGACAAAATGAATGGAGAATTTTGGGGATGAGGTGGAAGTCTAGGAAAGGAGATTTTTCTCAAAATAGACCACATCCGCCTCTGGATTGAAATTATAAGGAGAGATTGGCTGAAAGCCGTAGGAGGTATATAGTTTTACGGCGGCTTCCAAGCGTTGTAGGCTGTCTAAACGCATGGTATGGTAGCCCAACGATTGTGCGGTTTGGAGCGCAACGTCCATCAATTCCCGCCCCCAGCGCTTACCTCGGTAAGTAGGGCGGATATACATTCGTTTTAATTCACAAATGCCTTCTTCTAATTTTCGCAAGGCGGCACAGCCTACAAAACTGTCGTCTTCTTCCAACAACCACAACTCGCCGACAGGTGGGCCATACATGGTCGGAAGGAGTTGAAGTTCGTTGTCGAACTTCTGAAACTGCAAATCAATGCCAAGGCTGGTGGCGTACTCTTTGAAGAGTTCGACGGCCTCAAGGTAGTGTTCAGAAGTTCGAGCAACGATGATATTCATAGTTTATCCCAACAAATAGGCTTTGAAATCAGCAAACTGTTTGGTCATTGGGGTAGCCACTTTTTCTTTACTGAGCAAATCAGACAAACGCGTCGGAATCTCGACGTCGCCAGTGCCCAACGCTTCTTCCACAACGTTTAAGAATTTGGCATAATGCGCCGTTGACAAAAATACCCCCGCTACTTCTTTTTGGGTTAGGTTCGTGTATTCTTTTAAACCTAAATAAGCCACGGCCGTATGTGGGCACATCAAATAGCCCGTGCGGTCATATACCTCGCGCATGGCGGCTTTGGTTTGGTCATCATTAAACCAAAACCCAGAAATGTCTTGTTTTACTTTGGCCCATTCATCCCCAAAAAAGCGAGTCATCCGCACAAAATTGCTTGGATTGCCTACGTCCATGGCGTTAGAAATGGTTTCAACCGACGGTACAGGCGCATAATTTCCGTTCGACAAATAATTAGGAACGACGTTGTTACGGTTGGTAGTGGCAATAAAATGCGCCACGGGTAAACCCATCCGATACGCCAAAAGTCCAGCGCTCAAGTTGCCAAAGTTTCCGCTAGGTACCGAAAACACCACAGGCAAACCTAATTGTTTCACTTGGGCATACGCGCGGAAATAATAGAACGACTGCGGAATGAGGCGTGAAATATTGATGGAGTTGGCCGAGGCTAGGTTGTACTTTTTATTGAGTTCATCGTCCAAAAATGCTTGTTTTACCAGCGCCTGGCAGTCATCAAATGTACCATCGACTTCTAGCGCGGTTACATTTCCGCCCAAGGTGGTCAATTGCTTTTCTTGAATATCGCTGACCTTTCCGCTAGGATACAAAATCGTTACGTTGATGCCTGGTACATTATGAAACCCTTGGGCTACCGCGCCACCTGTATCTCCCGAAGTAGCCACTAAAATGCGTATTTCTTGCTGCGAACGTACCAAAAAGTAGGACATCAACGAAGCCATAAAGCGCGCCCCAAAATCCTTGAAAGCCATCGACGGCCCGTGGAATAGCTCCAAACAATACGTTTTATCTTCAATAGGGACAACTGGCGCATCAAAATCAAAGGCCCGCTCCACAATGCGCAAAATATCGGCTTCGGGAATGTCGTCGCTCAAAAGAGTTTTGGATACTTCAAACGCAATTTCGTTGAACGAACGTTGCTCGATATTCGCTAAAAAAGCGGGTGAAATACTGGGAATATGTTCGGGCATATACAACCCATTATCGGCAGGAAGGCTACGAAAAACAGCTTCTTCTAAGGAGGCTTTGAGCTGTGTATTTTTGGTACTGTATAAAATCATTGGAAGGTAGTACGCGATGCGTGTTAATTTTTTACAAAATTGAGAATCCAAAATTACGCCGCTCATCCCCCTCATGCAAGAACTTCCTCATTTTTGCGTTTCGATGCACTTCAAAAAAGCTACAATAGATGGTGCGTAAAACGGAGAAAAAAAAATCTTTTTACATGACAGTCAAGGACAGTTGAGGGTATGCAGCTATCTAAGTTTGTACAATTTGTTGTATTAATACAATTTTCAACTCTTTACTAACTCAAAAACCGTTTTCTCATGGAGTCTATTTTAGGCGTTATTTTTCACTCAATAGGGGGATTTGCCTCGGGTAGTTTTTATATGCCCTACAAAAAAGTAAAAGGATGGTCTTGGGAAAGTTATTGGATTATCGGGGGGCTATTCTCGTGGCTCATTATGCCACCTCTGGCCGCTTGGTTAACCATTCCAGGTTTTGCCGAAATCATCAAAGCGACCTCTTCTGATGTTATTAAACTGACCATTTTCTTTGGACTTTTATGGGGAATCGGCGGACTTACGTATGGGTTGGGAGTTCGTTATTTGGGCATGTCGCTTGGCAACTCCGTGACTTTAGGGTTTTGTTCGGCGTTTGGGTCATTGCTTCCTGCTATTTTCTACGCAGTTTATCCAACTGAAGGGAAAGTGTCTATCATTGATATGATTAATTCGCGCAGCGGACAAGTGGTGTTGCTTGGAATTGCGGTGTGCTTGCTTGGCATTTTTATTTGTGGAAAAGCAGGAATGATGAAAGAAAACGAACTTTCTACCGAAGAAAAACAAAAGAGTGTGGCGGAGTTTAACGTGGGAAAAGGGCTAGTTGTGGCCATTATTTCGGGAACGTTGAGCGCGTGTTTTAATTTCGGTATCGAAGCTGGAAAACCCATGGCTGACGCCGCCGTAGCAGCGGGGATGAATCCGCTTTATCAAAACAACGTGATTTATGTGGTATTACTTTGGGGAGGACTAACGACCAATTTTATTTGGTGTATGATTCTTAACAGTCGCAACAAATCGTTTGGCGATTACCTCAATCCCGCCACGCCCCTCGTCAAAAACTATGTATTCTCAGCACTGGCGGGAACTACCTGGTTTTTGCAATTTTTCTTCTACGGAATGGGCGAAAGCAAACTGGGCAATGGGGCTAGTTCGTGGATTCTCCACATGGCAACCATCATCCTAACGGCCAACTTATGGGGTTTATACTTTAAAGAGTGGAAAGCTGTTTCTCCTCGTACCTTCCGCACGATTGTGCTAGGGATTCTCACCATGCTCGTTTCGGTGGTTATTGTGGGGATTGGCAATAGCTTATAATGCTCGTTTTATACAAAAAGTGGCTGTCTCCAATCAAAGAGACAGCCACTTTTTGTTTTAGCAAAATCCTCATTTGCCTTTCTCCGCATTTTCTTTCTTCCACTTGGCCATGTTAAAACCCAAGTAATAACGCTTATCTGCCAAGGTTTCTGCTCGGTTTTTTTCGTAGTATGCCGTTGTTTCCAAGTCCAACTGAAACTTGTATTTGTAACCAATCGTCGCTTGGGCGTTTTTGTAAAGTCGGCTAATAAACACTTGCGAAAAATCCGATGCCTTGTACTTGTTTAACACCGAATTAGGTACCTTTTTGCCATCAATCCAGAGCCCGTAAATTTTCGGATTTTTGTAGGCTTCAAACTCCTTTTCGGTAGGCGTAATTCTTGGCAATGGCCCCAAAGGAGGGTTCATGGCGTATGGTTGCTGTAACTGCTGCGTCTCACTCATCGACTTAAAAAGTACTTCCAAACGGGCGCGGTCTTGTTCGTTGGGGCGATCCAATCGACTCCATTCTTTGCCGTTATGCACACCTTTTGTAAGGTATTTATTAACCAGTGTTTGGTATTCGGCAATCATTTCGGCAGAGGCTCCGTCGGGGTTGGAGGCGGCTTTGGCGCTAGAAGCAGGTTGAATAGTTGGAGGAGCAGGGGTTTGCGCCCAACTAAGGTCGGCAAAAGCAATGCCTACGCCCAAAACTACAGCAAAAGCAGCCGCTTTAAGGCCAAAGGCGCGGAGGGGAGTTGTGTTTTTTTGCATCATGGCGAAACGGGTTTTGGTGATTTTATAATTAAATGAACTCGACAAGGTAAGGTGCGTGTGGTGACAAAGGCGGTGGAGTAGCAAGTATTGGTAAACGGGCGGATTAGGATGGGCGCGAAGTACCCATTCGTCGGCCAAAAACTCGTGGTTGAGGGCAATCGCGTGGCGGTAATACCAAACTGCGGGATTGAACCAGCCAATAATTTTGAAAAACTCGCTCCAAAGAATATCAACAGTGTGTTTCTGACGAATGTGCGCTTCTTCGTGCTGCCAAATTTCGGGTTCGATGCTTCCTTGTTGGTATTCGGTTTCGTTGACAAAAACGTAATTCCAAAAACTGTAGGGAGTGATGGCTTGGGGAAGAAGAACTATCCTTAGTTGACCCTGCCGAACGACGGGATGCTGCCCAATGCTCTTTCGCATAAGCCAAAGATTTTGGACAAAACGTACGAGTAATAAGCTGGCTACGAGCAGATAAAGCCCCCCAATGAGTTGCTCCAAAGAAGGGAAAATAGTGGTTGTTTTTTCAACCGTCTGCTGTACAAAAGGAGGGGCTGTTGCGGCTTTTGGTACAAGGTTGGTCGAAATAATGGCTGTTTCATGGCTGAGGTAGGTAGGTACGGGCGCGACCGTAGAAGGAAGTTGAATAGGGACAAAGGGCACAAGGGCAGCAAAAGCCAGCCCAAACACCAAGAAAAAGCGACTAAAGACATAGACTTTTTCTTTACGCAGCAAAAAATGATAAACCATCAGCAACACGGCCGACACAACGGTGAATTTGAGCACGTAGAGTATCATTGTTGTTTGTTTTTGATTTGTTGTTCAATCACGCTTTTTAAGTCTTCAAGTTCGGTTTCGGAGAGGTCGGTGGCCGTGGTAAAAAAGGAGGCAAACTGAGAGGCAGAGTTGCCAAAAAATTGCTGAATCAATCCCTTGACGTGTTTCCCGAAATAATCCTCTTTGGTCACAAGTGCATGGTATTGTCGAGAATTTCCAAAGGTTTCGTAGCCCACAAAGCCTTTGTCTTGCATTCGTTTGAGCAAAGTGGCAATGGTAGTGGCGGCGGGTTTTGGGTCGGGATGGGCCTCAATGAGGTCTTTCATGAAAATGGGGCCTTGCCGCCAGAGGTATTCCATGAGTTGTTCTTCGGCTTTAGAAAGCTGCATATTCTACGAATGTGTATTTTGTTCTACAAATGTAGAATTGAAAAATTGTACTTCCAACTAATTTTTCAAATTTAATTGGATGGGCGAAAGAAATCCGTGCGGTTAACCGTTAACTGTTAGTCGTTATCCGTTCAAAGTCAACGAATTGTATAAAAGAAAATGCCCCACAACTTTTGCTCTGTTACTTAAAAAGTAGCCTCGGAGAGGCGCAACGTTTGTAGTCATTCAAAATAGCCTCGGAGAGGCACAACGTTTGTAGTAACTCGGTAGAGGCGCAATGTTTGTAGTAATTCGGTAGAGACGTAACGTTTGTAGTCCTTCAAAATAGCCTCGGAGAGGCACAACGTTTGTAGTAGCTCGGAGAGGCGCAACGTTTGTAGTAACTCGGAGAGGCGCAACGTTTGTAGCAACGGATACATTTTCCTTAATGATTGTTAACGGGGTTGGTAATTGAAATGAAATGCAGTACCTTTTCGTTATCATTACAAAAGCAACAGCTTCCTTTAACAATTGAAAACAATGATGACTTTCAATAACTTCCGCGCTCTGTTTTTGGCTTTGGGTATTGCCGTGACACTCTTCGCTTCCCAAAAAAGCTGGGCCCAAAACTACGACTACGAGCCTTCGTACGATGAGTTTTACGACGAGCTTTCTCCTTATGGCGACTGGATGGACTATCCGTCGTACGGACGGGTGTGGCGCCCCCGCGTAGAGCCTGACTTTCAGCCCTACGGTACCAATGGACGCTGGGAAATGACCGAATACGGCAATACGTGGGTGTCGGATTACCCGTGGGGCTGGGCACCGTTTCACTACGGACGCTGGACGTTTGATAACTACTATGGCTGGGTGTGGATTCCTGGGTATGAATGGGGGCCTGCTTGGGTAACTTGGCGCTCGGGCGGTGGTTACTACGGTTGGGCACCGTTGGGGCCAGGTATGGGGCTGGACATCAATATTAACATCAACATCCCGTATAACTACTGGGTGTTTGTTCCCGATATGTACATTCGTAGCCCGCGTGTATATAGCTACTGTGTACCACGAAACCGCATCTCTGGTTTGTGGGGTGGAACATCCTACCTCAACAATTATTACCGCTACAACAACCGCTCGTACGTGTTTGGCCCGCATCGCCATGATTTAGAGCGCGTAACTCGTAACCGTGTGTATGTCTATCGGGCCGATGACTTGTACCGCAATTACCGCCGCAACGACTATTATAACCGTAACGACCGTTATTCACAAAATAACCGCTCGTACCCGCAGCGGCAGTACGACAACCGCATGGGACAAAATAACCCACGTTACAACGACCGTAACATGCCCCAGTCGAGAGGTGAAAGTGAAGGACGTTGGGAGAATCGTTCGCAAAATAACCCCCGTTACGACGACCGAAATTCACAAGGCCAGCGAAACGATAGCCGCAGAGATGAAGGGCGCTATCAGCAACCTCAACCCCGTTACGAACAGCCGCAACAACGCCAGGAACAACCCCAGCAACGCTACGAACAACCGCGCGGTGGTGCCGAGCGTACTTGGCAGGGCGGGGGAGAAAGAGACAGTAGCCCCCAACGCCGTAGCGAAGGACAAAGCCCTAGCCGTTCGACAGAACGGAGCGAAACGCCCCGCAATGACCGTGGAGGATGGCAAGGTCGCGGCTCAACCCAGTCGTTGCCTTCGGGAGAGCACCAAGGTGAACGCGGCAGAAGAGGAAATCAATAAGTAAAAGGTATTCACAACTTGATATGAGTCATTCAACGGGCTGAAATGGACATTCAGCCCGTTTTTGTTGCCTTATTATGAGCTAATTCCTTATTTTTACTTTGATGAACTTAGCTCCTTCTGATTTTCTCAGCAAACGCCAACAACTCCAACTCGCGTTGAGTGTGGTGGTTGTTTATTTACCAATTCGGATCTATATCAACATTCATGACCTTAGCCAAGTCCCAATTTTACAACGCTTACCGCTGTGGATGATGGAAGTGACCGTCAATGTGCTGTTTTTCTTTTTGTGGATTAACGTCATTGAGTGGGTGCAGCAGCGGTTGTTTAGCTGGTTTGGTAGGGGGTTTTTGATGGAATTCAAAATTCCTGCCCAATTGGCCATGTTTTCGATGGCTACCGTGTTGGCGATTATGTTTAATATCGGCTTTCGGAGTTTGTGGAGTTTTGCCGAAGATTCGCTCGAACAACGTTTTGGCCTTGCCCCAAACCACTCCCCCGAAAACAGCGTGGCGCATCATTTTACAAAGCAGCAAAAGAAAAAAGCCAACATGGGCCTGACCATTTTAGCGATGTTATCAGCCTTTTATTTGGCCTCTAACCGACGGGCTTATCAACAACTTGAGAATATCCAATTAAAAGCCGAGCGATTGGAAAAGGAAAACGTGAAAGCGCAATTCAATGCGTTGAAAAATCAAGTAAGTCCTCATTTTTTGTTCAACAACTTTAGTATTTTGTCTTCTTTGGTAGAAATTGACAGTGAATTGGCTGGGAAGTTTTTGCAGCAGTTGTCAAAAGCCTATCGGTATATTTTAGAACAAAGTGACAACGAACGGATTAGCCTTAAAGTAGAACTTGAGTTTATCGAAACGTATTTATTTTTGTTGAAAATGCGTTTTGATGAAAAACTAAACGTGAAAATTGACATTCCTGAATCGGTCGCGAATCGGTATTCGGTTGCCCCGCTGACGCTACAATTGTTGGTTGAAAACGCCGTCAAACACAATCGAATGTCGGCCGAAGAGCCGCTGCTGGTTTCTATTCACTGCGACGAGACGTACTTGAGCGTGGTTAATCCGATTCAGCCCCGTCCCCAAAGCGAACCTTCGACGGGCTTAGGGTTGAACAATATCGTCAATCGTTATAAATTACTAACCTCAAGTCCCGTTTCTATCACCCAAAAAGACGGGATGTTTAGAGTTACCATACCATTGCTTGCATGAACGTACTAATTATTGAAGATGAAAAACTGACGGCCCAGCG
The DNA here is from genome assembly GCF_014195535.1 of Runella defluvii. Lineage (GTDB taxonomy): Bacteria > Bacteroidota > Bacteroidia > Cytophagales > Spirosomataceae > Runella > Runella defluvii. The sequence goes on from NZ_JACIBY010000001.1 coordinate 41,220, forward strand.
GTTGGCTCATTTGCTGCATCGTTACGATCCCGAAATTCGGGTGTTGGCGCAAATCCCCTCGGTGCAAAATGCGATTAATTGGTTCGAAAACCCCCAACATCCCAAGCCCGACTTGTTATTTTTGGACATCCACTTGGAAGACGATTTAGGGTTTAGCATTATCGAAAAACTTCAGCTGACGATTCCCGTCATTTTCACCACCGCTTACCACGAATATACCTTGCGGGCTTTTAAAGTCAATAGCATTGATTATTTGTTGAAACCCATTGATTTTGAGGAGCTAAAAGCCGCAATTGATAAATTTAAGCTGCTGCGACAACCGCTTGCTCCTGAAGTAAATCTCAATGCAATGCTCCAACTTTTTGGCCAAAACCAAGTGGTTTACAAAGACCGTTTTATGGTAACGGTGGGGGCAAAATTGAGAAGCCTTCAAACGAGCGAAATCGCTTATTTTTCGTTTGAAGACCGAGCAACCATTCTTACCACGCACGACAACCTTCGCCTCAGCGTCGATTACAGCCTCGACAAACTTACGCAGTTGCTCAACCCGCATGATTTTTTTCGGGTCAATCGCTCCCTGCTCGTTTCATTATCCGCGATTCAAGTTGCCCATGCGTATTCGGGCGGTAAAATAAAGCTAGAATTGGTACCCGCTTTTAAACAAGAAGTTTTTGTGAGTGGCGACCGCATTGCCGATTTTAAGGAATGGTTGGGCAAATAAACTAAAGCCGCTTTCAGCGCTTGAGATGCCCTATTTAAGCAGCCAAAACGGGCATTGGTGCTTTTTTATTTTTTATGTCGCGTTCTCCATTTTATTTTTAGGGCTCTTGGTTTGCTTGCTTTTTTGCGCGCTTTCCATCCTTCCAAATGCACTTAAAGACTTTTTAGATAGAATGAGTGAGTGGGCGACGGGGGAGGTTTTGCCTCCCCCGTGCTTGGTTTTATCACCCTCCCCCGTCAGGTCTTTTAGTCAAGCTCGGAGACTTGTTTCCGATACTGGCTCGGCGCTATTCCAAAACGACTTTTAAACAGTTTCGAGAAGTAGTAGATGTCAAATACACCTACTCGGTCGGCAATTTCTTGCAACGAAAGCGAAGATGTCGTTATCAATAATTTGGCCCGCTCCAGCCGTTTATTGATGATATAGTCCAATGGGCGAATTCCCAAGACTTTTTGAAATTGTCGCGAAAAATAATCGCAATTAAGCCCCTGAAGACCAGCTAGTTGTTCTACTGTTAGTTTTTTGTCCAAATGCGTGTGAATGAACCGAAGCACAAAGCCGATGTCACTTCGTCGGTGTTTCTCGCTGGTATTGCCAAAGGCAGTGGTAGGACGGATAAATCGGGATACCAATTGAAGTAAAATTCCCTGCGTTTCGATAAGATGGTGCTCGTTGGTAGGAGGGTACTTTTGGTTAAAACTTAGCAAATCCGCGCGGTTATCGTAGGTTTTAGGGTCATTCTTGAGAATGGCGCGGCCTGGGTGCAAATCTAATATGCGCTGGAATAGCTCCTTGTCAAAATGAGAAGCTTTTGCTTCATAGACAAACGGCAGCATGTCGAACACCGAAAGCCCCGATTCGGAATCATCTAAAAAGGAAATATAATATTGCTCCATGTTGGTGTCGCAATGATAACGACTGACCGAAAATTTGGGAATAAGGTACATGTGCCCAGGCTTTAGCAGGTACTTTTGCTGATTATGGTAAACCCAAGCTTCGCCTTCGGTAATAAAATACAACCGAGAAAAAGGGCTTAATACGCCGTCAAATTGCCAATCGGTGCCTAGTGAGGCGTAGCCAACGTGCAAAAGGTTAAATTTTAAGGTGTAGAGTGTGTCAATCATTGCAGTATGGATTAGATAAGAAAAAGCTCATGTATAAAAGGAACAATGAGCTTTTTGTGATTTTAACCTATCTATCTATTTATTTATAAAACGCTGCGTTATAATGGGTGTCTGGCGCTTTAATTTTTACAAAGAAAACACACTTTAGTTCAATTTAGTCTTTGAAATTTACCAAAATTATCAGGTATTTTAACTTCTAATTCGCATAAAATAGATTTCATTGGGAATATTTATTTAGCAAAGAGTAGGATTGTGGTATTTGGAAATTTTGATTCTGGACTTATGGGCGAAAGCACTTGAAAAAAAGTCGGATTTGTACAAATAGCTGCCACTTTTATTCATTTTTGAAAGGCAAACTTCGCCTTACTTTTGTGTATCCTAAACCAGAAAATCTTGCATGATGACCGTTGCCGAATACATAGGCCGTTTCCACCCACTTTTAGTGCACCTCCCCATCGGTATTTTACTGTTTGGGTTTGCGTTGATGTTGTACCAGAAAGTCCGAAAAGTGGACGTAACGGAAGCTATTTCGCTGGCTTGGTTGGCGGGGGCGATTGCTGCATTGTTGTCGTGCGGGGCTGGCTGGCTATTGGCGCAGTCGGGTGACTACGAGGCGGAGGCCGTGCAGGTACACCAATGGACGGGGCTGGCAACGGCGGCGTTGAGTTTTTTGACGTACGCTTTTGCAAAATACCGCTGGCTACTGGCGTCGCTAACAGTGATTGTATTGACCGTTGCGGGGCATTACGGCGGCAACCTGACGCACGGCGAAGGCTATTTATCATTTGGTAATCGACCTACTGAAGCATCCGATACGACGGCGGTGGCCTTGGTGCCTGAGGTCGTAAAACAAGATTCCTCAGTAGCGGCCAATCAGCCCCAAGTACGGCGCACGTTTTTTTACCGCGACCAAGTGGTGCCTATCCTAGAAAAAAACTGTTACAGTTGCCATTCGGCGAAGAAAAAGAAGGGCGGACTGCGGCTTGATACTGAAGCTTTTATCCAAAAAGGAGGTAAAAATGGAGGAGTATTGGTGGCGGGAAATCCACAAAAAAGCAAGCTGTTTAGCTACCTGCTGCTGCCGCACGACGACGAAATGCACATGCCACCCAAAGGCAAACGCCAACTGACATCCCAAGAAGTAGCGATTCTGCACCATTGGATTGCCAAAGGGGCATCGTTTAAGGAAGAAGTGGAGGTTATTCAAAACCAACAACTTTCGGAGGTGGAAGCTTCGGCGATTTTGCCACTTACCTTACCTACCTTGGTGGTGGATAGTGCGATTGCTCCGCAAAAAGAAACGTCGGCTTTCGCAAGTGTTGAAACGTCCATTTTGGCGAAACCAACCGAAGCACCCACTGCATCGACGGTGACGTATTTTCAGCAACAGCAGGTGACGTTGACGCCCGTACAGCAAGGAACTGGCTACGTAGCAGCTAATTTTGTGAATGTAAAAGCGTACCAGCCGTCGATGTTGAAAGAATTAAGCCGCGTGCAAGGGCAATTGGTACGGTTGCGCCTTTCTAACCAGCCCGTGCGCGACGAAGAATTAAAACCCCTGAGCGCTTTGACCAACCTCAATCGACTCAATCTGGAAAATACGCAAATCACGGATGCGGCGTTGGCCGAATTGAAGCAATTGCCGAAATTGGAACAGCTAAATTTATACGGTACGGCCGTGACCGACGAAGGTATTCAACAATTGGCGACTTATCCACAATTGAAGGTCGTCTATTTGTGGAAAACTAAGGTAACTCCGCAAGGAATTGGACGGCTTAAACGCGCCAAACCAACGTTGAAAATAGAAGATGGGCAGCAACGATTCACGTTGCCCGACACCAATAAAACCACGAAAACGCAATCATAGTCATGATAAGGTTTCTCCTTTTTTGCTTGGCCAGCGTGCCTTTTTGGTTTCCACCCACCAAAACCATTGACGGTGTAAAAGTACCCGAGGAGGTGGCCGCCGTCTATGACAAACTCCCCGCCGAACTGGATTATAACCAACACGTAAAGCCTGTTCTTTCGGACAAATGTTTTGCCTGCCACGGCCCCGACAAAGCCAAACAAAAGGCGGGTTTACGCCTTGACGTGGCCCAAGCTGCTTATGGCCAATTGCCCGAAAACCCTGGCAAAGTAGCCGTCAAGCCAGGGAATCTAGCCAAAAGTGAGTTGGTACACCGCATTTTGTCCAACGACCCTGACTACCAAATGCCGACGCCGCAGTCGCACCTCACGCTGACGGCCGAAGAAAAGGCCGTTTTACTCAAATGGGTAAAAACGGGAGCGGTGTATAAGCCGCACTGGGCGTTTGTGAAACCTGAGAAAAAAGCAGTGCCTACAGCAGCGCCGTTCAGCGGCTACACGCCCGTCAATGAAATTGATTATTTTGTTGGACAACGGTTGGGGCGCGAAGGACTGACGCCCTCGGTCGAAGCGCCCAAGGAATTATTGCTGCGGCGGTTGTCGTTGGATGTAACAGGATTACCACCAACCATTGCCGAAATCGACGCTTTTTTGGCGGATAAAAGCCCCAATGCCTACGAAAAACAAGTCGATAGACTGCTGGCGTCGCCGCATTTTGGTGAGCGGATGGCCACCGATTGGCTGGACGTAGCCCGCTATGCTGATTCTCATGGCTATACCGTTGATCGGTTGCGCGATATGTCGCCTTACCGCGACTGGGTTATCAATGCTTTCAACCAAAACATGCGCTACGATGCCTTCATCCACCAGCAATTGGCGGGCGATTTGATGAAAGGGCCTTCGGGCAATACCCCAAGTCGCGAGATGCTGATTGCGACGGCTTTTAATCGAAACCACCAACAAAACATGGAAGGGGGAATTGTGGAAGAAGAGTTTCAAACCGAATACGTCATGGACCGAGCCAATACCTTGGGCGATGCGTTTATGGCGTTGTCGCTGGGTTGTGCGCGTTGCCACGACCACAAATACGACCCTATTTCTCAGAAAAATTACTACGAACTCTACAGCTTTTTCAACAACGTACGCGAAGCGGGACAAATTTCTTGGAACGACGACTTGCCCACGCCTACGCTGCTGTTGCCTACCGAAAAACAAGAGGAGTTAATCCGTTTTATGCAGTCGTCGATGAAAGAACAGGAAGCCAAATTGGCCAAAACTGTGGATGCTTCCGAAGCTTCTTTTCAGGCGTGGTTGGGAACGGAAGAGCCGCGAAAACTCAGAACCCAAGCCGTGCCGCAGGTAGGCTTACAGGGTTTTTTTACCTTTGAAGATTCCTTACGAAATACCGTGAATCCTTCGCACAAGGGCAAAATGAAGCGCGACGCGGGCGATGCCGACAAGCCTGTTTTTTCAAAAACCGCCCGTGGACAAGTACTCGAACTCAACGGCGATTCGTACGCCGATTTGCGGCCCGTGGGTGTATTCCGAAAATCAGAGCCGTTTTCGGTCGGGATTTGGGCGTGGTTTCCCAAAGAGTTTAAAGAAGGCGTGATTTTCCACAAAAGCAATGCCGAGCGGTTGTACAATTTCAAAGGTTTTCATTTGCACGTCAAAAACAACCGCTTCGAAATCTGCATGGCGCACACGGCACCGTCCAATGCCATCACGCGGCAAAGCAATCAACCCATTCCGCGCGACCGCTGGGTGCAGTTGACCATGACCTACGACGGTTCGTCCAAAGCCAATGGCTTTAAATTGTTTATGGACGGAACCGAATTGGCGATGGAAACGGTGATGGACCAGTTGTACAAAGACATTATTTTTTACGATGCCAAAAACGAAACGGGGCTACAAATTGGTGGCTGGTGGCGTGGATTGGGCTTCAAAGGGGGTAAAGTGGACGACGTAGTGGTGTATAACCGAACCCTCACGCCTTTTGAAATAAAGATGTTGGCCAACAAAGCTACGTGGCAAACCATTGTGGATAAACCTATTGCCACGTTGTCGCAGGAAGAACGGGCGGTGCTGAAAGACTATTACGTGTCGGCCGTGGATGCAGCAGTAGCTGCTGAACGGGCAGTTCTGCAACAACAACGAACGGCTTTCAGCGATTCTACGCGCCACATTGCCGAAATTATGGTAATGCAGGAAATGCCAACGCCCAAACGCTCGTACTTGCTACAACGCGGACAATACGACGCGCCTGGCCCCGAAGTGTTTCCCAACACCCCCTCGGCGGTCTTGGCTTTTCCCGCCACGCTTCCCAAAAACCGCCTTGGCTTGGCACAGTGGTTGACTGACCCCAATCACCCGCTGACGGCACGCGTGGCGGTGAATCGGTATTGGCAAAATTTCTTTGGGACGGGGTTAGTAAAAACCACCGAAGACTTTGGAAATCAAGGTGAATTGCCCTCTCATCCCGAATTGCTGGATTGGTTGGCGGTCACGTTCCGTCAGGATTACGGCTGGGATGTGAAACGGTTGGTGAAATTGATGGTGATGTCGGCTACGTACCGCCAAGATTCGCGCACGACGGCCGCCCTGCGAGAGCGCGACCCCGAAAATCGCTTGTTGGCGCGAGGCCCTGCCACTCGCCTAACCGCCGAAATGCTCCGCGACAATGCCTTGGTAGCTAGTGGGTTATTGAATAACAAAGTTGGGGGTAAAAGTGTAAAACCGTACCAGCCCGATGGCTTGTGGGAAATCAACAGCATGACCTACAAAATGGATACGACCGATGCCATTTACCGCCGCAGCCTGTACGTGATTGTCAAACGCTCCGTGCCCAATCCGACCTTGGGGACGTTTGATGCCCCCACGCGTAGTAGCTGCATCGTACGCCGACAACGCACCAACACGCCTTTGCAAGCCTTGGTCACGCTCAACGACCCCACCTACGTGGAAGCCTCGCGGGTGATGGGCGAGCAAATGGCCCGTCAAAAACAGTCAGCGGAGGCGATTCAATGGGCGTACCGACAATTGACGGGAAAAAGGCCCAACGAAAAGGAAGTACAGTTGCTGGATAAATTATACACGACTCAATACCAGACCTTTAAAGCAACCCCTGCCAAAACAAAAGGTTGGTTAAAAACAGGCTTGAAAAAAATAGATACCACGCTCGAACCTGCCCAAGTGGCAGCCTACGCCGTCGTGGCCAATACCATTTTAAATTCCGATGCTACCATCACCAAACGCTAATGCCCATGACACCGCATCACGATGAACCTTTTCGATTGCATACCCCCGAATTTTCGGGCTTGAACCAACAACTCGACCGCCGCGATTTTTTAAAGCGAACGGCTTCGGGATTGGGGGCGTTGGCGCTGGGTAGCTTGTTAGGAACGCCAAGTTTTGGAGCAACGCCGATTTTGCCCAAAGCCAAACGGGTGGTTTACTTGTTTATGGCAGGCGGGCCTTCGCAGTTTGAAACCTTTGATTACAAACCCAAATTGCAGTCGATGCTGGGGGCGGCCTTGCCCGATTCGGTTCGGAAGGGGCAACGCCTAACGGGCATGAGCGCCAACCAAGCGTCGCTGCCGATTGCGCCGAGTGTGTATGGATTCAAACAGCACGGAAGCACGCGCACGTGGGTAAGCGAGCTGCTGCCTTACACGGCGCAGGTGGTGGACGAATTGTGTTTGGTTAAATCGCTTTATACCGAACAAATCAACCACGACCCCGCCATCACGTTTTTTCAAACGGGGCATCAACTCCCTGGACGCCCGTCGATTGGGTCGTGGGTGAGCTACGGCTTGGGCTCTGAAAACCAGAACCTACCTGCTTTTATCGTGTTGGTGTCCAAAGACGCGTCCAAAGACCAGCCTTTGTACGCGCGGCTGTGGGGAAATGGCTTTTTGCCGTCCGAATACCAAGGCGTGCAGTTTCGGTCGGGCAAAGACCCCGTGTTGTTTCTCAATAATCCTGAAGGCTACGACGGCACCGACCGCGAGCAGATGTTGGGGTACTTGAGCCAACTCAATAGCTTGCAAAACGATACCTGGGGCGACCCCGAAGTAAATGCCCGCATTGCGCAGTACGAAATGGCGTATCGGATGCAAACTTCCGTACCCGAAGTGATGGATACCAGCCAAGAACCCGACGAAGTATTTGACCTGTACGGCCCTGGTAGCCGCGATAAAGGAAGCTATGCGGCCAATTGTTTGTTGGCGCGTAAACTGTTGGAAAAAGACGTGCGTTTTGTGCAGCTCTATCACCAAGGTTGGGATCACCACGGGTCGTTGCCCAAAGGCATGGCGAAGCAGTGTAAACAAATTGACCAAGCCACGGCGGGGCTGTTGATTGACCTCAAGCGCCGAGGGTTGCTCGAAGATACCTTGGTTGTGTGGGGAGGTGAATTTGGCCGAACGGTGTATTCGCAAGGAAAATTAGCGGCCAACGATTACGGCCGCGACCACCACCCGCGTTGCTTTACGATGTGGATGGCAGGGGCAGGCGTGAAGTCAGGATTTTCGTACGGACAAACCGATGATTTTAGCTACAATATCGTCAAAGACCCCGTGCACGTGCACGATTTTCAGGCGACGTTGCTGCATTTGATGGGCGTTGACCACGAGCAGTTGACGTACAAATACCAAGGCCGTCGCTTTCGCCTTACGGACGTGCACGGGAAGTTGGTGAAGGGCATTTTGAGTTAAAACTTGCGTCGGAGACGTCAGACTGTTTTTTTATTTTTTTTTACAACGCAGGCAACCTTTCGCCTGCGTTTCTTATTATAAGCCCAAAACGCACCTAATTTGATTACACTCGCCACCATACAAAAAGCCCAGCACCGCGATAAAATGGCTCAAAAACAGCTTTTTGAGGGGTACGGTAATGTCATCTATCGCTTGGCTTTCAGGTATTTGCGCGAACGGGCTGATGCCGAAGACGTAGTTTCGGAAGCGTTTTGCTTGGCTTTTGAAAATATAGGCAAGGCGACTTTTCAGAGTGTGCCATTTTTTGAAGCTTGGTTGAAACGTATCACGGTCAATGAGGCGTTGAAATCGCTTCGCAAGCGCGCCAATTTTCACTTGTTGTCAGATTCTGAGTTTGAAATCGAAGCCGTCAGCGAAAACACCATCGAGAGGCTTTCGGCCGCACAGATTTGGGAAATTGTCTCGCAGCTTCCTGTTGGCTACCGAACCGTTTTTAACCTGTACGAAATCGAAGGGTATAGCCACGCCGAGATTGCCAAAATGCTGAACATTTCGGAAGGAACCTCCAAGTCTCAATTGAGTAAGGCAAAATCATTGTTGCAAAAAAGGGTCATTGAACTAGAAAAAGACTATGTACAATCAAAAATTGTTCGATAAAATCCGAGAGACGCTCAGCGACGATACAGCGGAGGACGTTAGCCCTTTTGAATGGGATAAAAAAGCCGTGTGGGAGCGCATCGAAACGCGAAATTCGCCCCGCCGTGGTTTTGCTTTTAGTAGATGGGCGGCGGTGGCTGCCGCTTTCATTGGGATACTATTGTTGGGTAAATGGTTGTTGAACCCCCATTCTTCGACTCAACTACCTCCAAGCTTGGTCAAAGTTACTCCGCAACGCAGTCTTGCTAATCCTCTCGTAGAGCCATTAAAAGTAGCAGCTACCCAACAGGAAAAGGCTTTAGTGAAGAAAAATAAAAGCTACGGATACGTTGAAAAAATGCTCGTTGTAGAAGATAGGTGGGCTGTTGAACCCGAAGATTCAAGTAAGCTTTCGCAAGTTGTTGTCCAAGCGGATGCAATCATTTCACCCCAGCCCCAACCCCTCGCCTTGTTGGAGAAAGGTGAAGCGTTTCCCCGTGTTGAAAAAGAAGCGAGCGAAGCCCACAAAAGTCCCCTTTCCCAGAAAGAAGAAGGGGATTCAAGGGATAATGTCACACCCAAGGAACGAGTGCTGATTGTGGATATTGACATACCAGACTTGCCCGAGAAAACCCCCGCCCAAGATTTACTAAGAACCACCTTTTTAGAACGCTTTAGCCGAGAAACGCGCCGTTTGCGCACAGAACGAAAATTTGATTTAAGAGCATTGGACCGCCGCGCAGGCAAAGGCGTGTGGTCGTTGGTCGCGCACAGCCTCGTTGTACCAGAATCGAAATAACCAATAACAACCATGAAAACAACCATCTTAATGTGTCTCCTTGCTGCGAACTGTAGCTGGGCTGCCGACTCCCTCATTGTGAATGCAGGCCCCGCAAGCCGCGTTATTTTTTACGGCAAAACGCCCGCAGACTTACAAAAGCTTGAGCGGTTGGATTTAAACAAACTTCTGCGTGACCTGAACCAAACCCAAGACTCTACGTTGGGACACATTCAGCTGAGTTCAGCGCCTTATCGTGCAACGGCCAAGCCACTTCCCAAATGGCAACAATACTGGCAAGAGTATAAGAAAAACACGTTTTTTAATTTGCATCTGGGAATGGGTAGTTACACTTTTTTCAACCAGCCCATTGGTCGGTACGAATACTTTAGACTCAATGACCCTTCAGTTTTTATGGACAACCCACCGAGCAAGAGATATACGGTTTTTAATTCGCTTTGGTTACGAACCCGTTCGGTGGTAGGGGTGAGTTTGGTACACGACGCTTATTGGTGGAATGGAAAACGAATGGGAATGAAATTTAGGTACGGAGTAGGGATAGAAGCGTTGGGGCTGAGGTATCAATATTCTAATGTTGAAAAAATGGATCCAGAACTGTTTTCCGACAATCGAATATCTTCTGCCAAATACGATTATTACACCAATACTTTAGCGCTTAGGGCAGAACAAACCGATGTCCGCGCGTTCAGTTATAATTTTCAACTAATGCCCAAAGTGTTTCTCAAAAACAAAAAAGGAAAAGAAACATTTTCGTTGGGCGTAGGGGTTCGTTACAATGTTAGTAGGATGAAACAGCCATTGGATGCTGGCAGTATGCTTATTGGCTGGGGTGGGTATTCCATAGATTCAGATGGAGTTTTGGGAGGTCGGGTTACGGCCACTAGCGGCCCCGTTATTGCTTCTAGAGATATGTATTATGCTGTCAAAGAAAACGGCTTAAAAAACTTCACTTATATGGCAGAAGTGGGTTACCGAGGCGTGTCGCTTTTTTTTAATTATACGCCTTCATTTACCCAAATTACACCTAGCTTGACGAGGTTCTCTACCAGCAATGCCCAATACTACAATCAGCAAAGTGGCAAGCTCGGATTTATCAATTTTGGGGTAAAAATAGGCCGTTAGTCCTAAACCAGCGTGCGTCATTCGCTCATTCGTACTTCGTCATTCCCTTCTACTTATCTGCGTGGGCTTTTTGGTACGAAAACGGACTCATGCCTGTAATATTCTTGAACTGCTTATAAAAACAAGTGAAGTTGTTGAAACCACTTTCAAAACAAATTTGCTTGATGGTCATGGGCGTGTTAATGAGCAACTTACAGGCATTTCCTACCCGTATTTCGAGCAAAAACTGAGAGTACGATTTACCCGTTCGGTGCTTAAAATACCGACAAAAAGAGTTGGGTGTTAGCCCAGCCAACGACGCAATTTCTTGCAGTTTTATCTTGTTGTGAAAGTTCTGGAGGGTGTATTTATAAATGCCATGAAGGCGTTCATTCTCAAGGTCGGAGGCGTCGTATTGAAAACTAAGGGAAGACAATAAATCATTTTCGTCGCAGTGCTGAGCGAGCAACAAACACTGAATCAGGGCGATGAGTTGGTAAGTGCCTTCCGTGGCAAAAATGGACTCCATTTGTTGTGCCATTTGTTGGCTCAATTCTTCCGAAAATGAGATACCCCTTTTGGCTTTTTCAAGCACATTTTTAAGCATTTTATTCTCGGGAAGTTGCAGAAATTGGCTTCCCCAGAAATCTTCCGTAAAATGAATGACGGAAGAATAAAACTCACTTCCTTTGGGGCTTTCTATTTTTTCTTCGTGGTCAAAGTGCCAGTAATGCGGCAAATTTGCCCCTACCAGTACTACATCGCCAGGTTTAAAGCGTCGGATACTGTCGCCAATAAACTGTGTTCCGCTGCCTCGGTGAAACCAAACCAATTCTACCTCTTTATGGCAATGCCAACGGTTGTTGATGTTCGGAATCGTATCTCGACGAAGGCTAAAGGAGCGGTTAGGGCTAATAGCAACCTGTAAAAGCTGGGGTTTCATAGTAGAAAAATTAGCAGAAAATACTCGTTTATGTCTATTTTGTAGTTAAAATAACTTATAATCTTGATAATTTCCAAATTTATACTGGATTAGAAATACACGTACTTTGTAAAACCAATAGTTCGATTTCTAATCAAAGCCTTAACGCCATAAGTCTCTACACACATTATGAAGCACTTATTGAAATCTTTTGCCTTCCTCTTTTTATGTTATTTTCAAACCTTTGGCCAATCGAGCCAAAAACTATGGTATGCCAAGCCCGCCGAACGGTGGGTGGAAGCATTACCATTGGGCAATGGTCGCGTTGGGGCGATGGTGTTTGGCGGTGTCAATGAAGAGTTGATACAGTTGAACGAATCAACGCTGTGGTCGGGTGGGCCACTCAAAAAGAACGTCAACCCCGAAGCGCACCAATACCTCAGTGGCATTCGCGAGGCGTTGTTGGAAAAAGAAGATTATTCAAAAGCCAACGAACTCACCAAAAAAATGCAAGGGTTTTATACGGAGTCGTACTTGCCGTTGGCCGATTTGATGATTAAGCACCGTTTGGCAAATGGCACGCCAACGGCTTACTACCGCGACCTTGACATTTCAAAAGCTATATCCACCACCCGTTTCACCGTGGACGGGGTCACTTACGTTCGGGAAGGTTTCGTTTCGGCACCTGCCAATGTGTTTGTGGTACGTTTGAGTGCTGATAAGTCGAAACAACTCAACCTTGACATCAATACGCGTTCCAAACTACGGATTGAAAAACAACCGTTGAGCAACACCGAACTGGTTGTCAATGGCAAAGCCCCTGCGAAAGTGGACCCGTCCTATTATAATCCCAAAGGCCGTACTCCTGTCATTTACGAAGATGCCGAAGGCTGCAATGGAATGCGTTTTCAGTACCGAATCAAGGCGGTTGCCAAAGATGGTTCGGTAAAAACCGACACCGCAGGTATCCACATTGAGAAGGCCAGCGAAGTAGTTTTGTACATTGTGGCTGCTACCAGTTTTAACGGCTACGACAAATGCCCCGACAAAGACGGAAAAGACGAAAAACAACTGGCGGCTGGTTTCCTGACCAAAGCCCTAGCGCAACCTTACGCGACCTTATTGAAACAACATCAGAGCGAATATCAATCGTATTTTAACCGTTGTCAGCTTTCCATTAAAGACACCCTGAATGCCAATACAACCCCTGTCCCAACCGACGAGCAGCTAAAGGCATATACGGCGGGGCGTTACAATCCCGACTTGGAAGTGCTTTATTTTCAGTACGGTCGCTATTTGTTGATTTCGTCGTCGCGCCCAGGAGGGCCACCTGCCAACTTGCAAGGAATTTGGAACAAAGAGCTTCGTGCCCCGTGGAGTTCCAATTATACCATCAATATCAATACCGAAATGAACTACTGGCCTGCGGAAGTGACCAACCTTTCGGAAATGCACCAACCACTGCTTGATTGGATTCAGCATTTGGCCAAAACAGGTCACGAAACAGCCCACGATTACTACCGTGCCAAAGGATGGGTAGCGAACCATAACTCCGACATTTGGGCGTTGAGCAATGCCGTGGGCGACGTAGGGGCAGGTGACCCCGTCTGGGCAAATTGGCCTATGGGTGGCAACTGGCTGTGTCAACATTTGTGGGAGCATTATCGGTTTACGGGCGACAAAAAGTTTTTGGCCGAAAAGGCGTACCCTGTCATGAAAGAAGCCGCTCTTTTTAGCCTCGATTGGTTGGTGACAAACAAAGATGGCTACCTCGTAACTGCCCCTTCTACCACGCCTGAAAATAAGTTTTTTGACGCGGCGGGCAAGCAGCAAGGGGTATCGGTAGGAACTACGATGGACATGTCGATTATCTGGGATTTGTTTACCAATCTCATTGATGCCTCAACGGTGCTTGGACAAGACAAAGAATTTAGAGAGTTGTTGATTGCCAAACGAAATAAGCTGTTGCCGTTGCAGATTGGCAGCAAAGGTCAATTGTTGGAATGGTCGAAAGACTTCAAAGAGACAGACCCGTACCATCGCCACGTATCGCATTTGTTTGGTTTACACCCAGGGCGTCAGATTACGAAAGAAACGCCTGCCTTTTTCAACGCGGCTAGAAAGACCTTGGAACTACGCGGTGACGAAGGAACGGGCTGGAGCAAAGGCTGGAAAATTAACTTTTGGACCCGATTGTTGGACGGTGACCACGCTTATACGCTCATTCGGGAGTTGTTGAAATATACCAACGAAACAGGAACCATCATGAGCCGTGGCGGAGGAACGTATCCTAACTTATTCGACGCTCACCCACCTTTCCAGATAGATGGTAACTTTGCAGGAACGGCGGGTATGGCCGAAATGCTCATTCAAAGTCACCAAGATAAATTGCACTTATTGCCTGCGATACCTACCAGTTGGCCATCGGGCAAAGTCAGTGGTTTGCGTGGGCGCGGAGGATTTGAAGTGTCAATGCAATGGGACAAAAATACCCTAACTCAAGCCCAAGTTAAGTCAATCAACGGCGAAGAATTGCGCCTGCTCACCCACAAACCCGTGACCGTTCAAGGAACAACTGCTACTTCTGTAAAGACAGCTGATGGGTACGTGTTGCAGTTAAAAACGCAAAAAAATAAAACCTATTTACTGACGGTGAAATAATGCACGAAGCATTAAAAAAATAAGGAGTTGCTATGATAATAAATAGCAACTCTTTTGCTATCACTATGCCCAAAACCCAAAAAATAGCCTGCAAATAAGTCGGATTTGTACAAATATTTTACGGTTTTCTCCATTCTTTCGCTCCCCTGTGGGTCTTAAATTTGTCTAAACAATTCGCTGAATCTTCCTATGCAAAACAACCCTTAGATCTGTCCTTTTACCAAATTTTAACCTTTAATCATTTTAACTTATGGCAATTCATTCTACGCCTTTTGAAAGGAGTACAGGCACCCCTTTGCCCCAAAAACGGGTGATGTACGCAACGCAAGACAGTAACAAACAAGAATTTTTTACCCTAACGCGTCGGTTGCGCATTGGCTTTAGGGCTAGTGTATTGGCGCTCGTGATGTTGTTGGGAGGGATGGTGCAAGGGGCTTTTGCACAAAACCGACAAATCTCAGGGACGGTCTTTGACGCCAGCGGCGTGCCTCTGCCAGGTACGAGCGTGAAAGTAAAGGGCACGGTGACAGGGACCATCTCCGACGTCAACGGCAAATACAGTGTTCAAGCTGCCAACAATGCCACGTTGGTATTTAGCTACATTGGGTATATTTCGCAGGAAGTATTGACCGATAGCCGAAGCGTTTATGATGTAACCCTCCAAGCCGACGCCTCCGCTCTTTCGGAAGTGGTCGTGGTGGGTTATGGCACGCAGAAAAAAGTAAACTTGTCGGGGTCGGTAGCCACGGTTTCGGGCGTGGAACTGACGCAGCGCCCCGTGCCTAACATGCAAAACTTACTTCAAGGACGAGTAGCAGGTTTGGACATCATCCAAAGTACGGGCGAGCCAGGCCGCGACGATGCCTCTTTCCAGCTCAGGGGATTTGGGTCGTTTGGTGCGTCGTCGGCTCCTTTGGTCTTGGTGGATGGGGTCATTGCTTCCATCAAAAACCTTTCGCCGCAAGACATTGAAAGCGTGACCGTTTTGAAAGATGCCGCGTCGGCGTCTATCTACGGAGCGAGGGCAGCCAATGGGGTTATTTTGATTACGACCAAAAAAGGAAAAGCAGGCAAAACCCAGATTGAATACAACGGAAGCATGGGTGTGAGTGAAGCTACGAAGTACCCTGAGTTGATTACCAACTCTGCCACGTACATGGAAATGTACAATTCGGCGCGCCTTCGCAGCGGACAACCTGCGCTTTATACCCAAGCCCAAATTGATTTGTACAAAAACAACCCCAACAGCGACAAGTACCCCAATTTTAATTGGTTGGACCATGTGCTAGGCAAAGGCCCGATTCAAAATCACCACATCGGGTTTTCGGGTGGAAACGAACAGACAATTTACAATGCTTCTTTCAATTACTTAGACCAACAAAGTATTACCAAAGGGTATAAGTACAAGCGATACAACGGGTTAATTGACTTTTCGTCGCAAGTGCACAAGCGAGTACGCGTGGGTACAAACATCAACTTGTCGTTTCAGGATGCAAAAGCACCTTGGTTGACCAACGACAACTTGTTGCTGCTCGCCTATGCCTCAGCGCCGACAATGATGCCGTTTTTGCCCGACGGAAGTGGAAGAGCGACTAACCGCGATTTTACGACCAACGGAACGGGAAACCGCAGCGTAGAAGAAGTGTATGCAACGGGTGGTCAATTCACCAAAACGTACAACGTCAACGCCCAAGCGTTTGCCGAAGTAAGCATTTTGAAAAACTTAAAATGGATGAGTAAGGGAGCCATTACGTATTTTGATGAACAATACAAAAACCGTCAGTACCCAACGCAGTCGTTTGCCTACCAGCCCGACGCGTCAGGGAATTACGTGCAAGTGGCCAACGGTAACCCCGACTTCAACGGGCTTCGACAAAATGAAACCCGCGCCATTACGAAGACTTTTTTCAGTACGCTCAATTACAACACCCAATTTGGTACTGATCATAACCTGAACTTATTGGCGGGTTATGAGCAACAAAACAACTTCACCGAAAACGTAGGCGGAGCTAGATACGACTTCCCAACTACGTCCATCATGGTGCTTGACGGTAGCGGCCCGACCAACCAAACAACCAACGGTGGTGCTTCCGAATGGGCGTTGCAGTCGTTGTTTGGAAGAGCCAATTACGATTTCAAAAACAAATACTTCCTTGAAGGTAACATCCGCTACGACGGAACGTCGCGCGTGGGAATCGACAACCGTTGGGGGATTTTTGGTGGAGGTTCGGGCGCGTGGAAACTCTCCGAAGAAAGCTTCATTAAAAACAACGTATCGTGGATTGACAACCTAAAACTACGTGCTTCGTACGGTACGCTTGGAAACCAAGAAATCGGGAACTACCCTTACCAAGACGTACTCAACCTAACGGCCTATCCTTGGACTTCGTCGCTCACGACGGGGGCGCAGTTGACCCGATTGGTGACCAAAGATTTGAGGTGGGAAAAAACGTCGATGTTAGATTTTGGGCTAGACGTTGACTTGTTCAAAGGACTTTTTGGCGCTACCATCGACTGGTACAAGCGCGATACCCGCGACATCCTCACGCAGCGCCAAGATTTGCCAAACAGCGTAGGACTTACCGCGCCTATTGTCAATGCAGGAGCAATGCAAAATACAGGGATTGAGTTGGAATTGAGACACAACAAAACCATCAACGAGTTCAATTACGGGGTAGGTGTGCTTTTCCACCGCTATCGCAACAAAGTAACCAAAGTACTGGCGGAGACGTTAGGTACAATTGAGGTAGGACAGCCGTACAACAACTTCTTTATGTATGAGTGGGCGGGTATTTTCCAAAGCCAAGACGAAATCAACAGTTCGCCCAAGCAACCTAGCTCGGGTACGCTCAAGCCAGGTGATTTGAAAATCAGAGACTTGGATGGCAACGGTACCGTTGGCCCCGAAGACCGAGTGCGCATTAGCCGTTTTCCTTCGTACAACTATTCGTTTAACCTCAATGCAGGTTGGAAAGGTTTTAACCTAACGGCTTTCTTCCAGGGAGTACAGGGAATCAAGACCCAAGTGAGCGGTTGGGGGTATGAGCCTTTCCAACAAGGTTCGGCGCCTCCGTTGCGCTTCCTAAACGCTTGGTCGCCTACCAACCCTAGCACGACCGTTCCTGCCGTGTATCAAGTGGGCTACCCAGGGGTGTCAGGTTATACCTCTACGTATTTCTTGCAAGATGCGTCGTATTTGCGTTTGAAAAACTTGTACCTCTCTTACACTTTCAATCAAGACATCCTCAGCAAAGTAGGAGCCAAGGGGTTGATTGTGTATTTCTCGGGTGACAATTTAATTACGTGGACAAAATACGAAGGAAACGATCCCGAAAGAGCAGGTTCAGGACGATTTGCGCAATTCCCTCAGTTGAAAATTTTTACGGGAGGATTGAACATCAAATTTTAGGTGATACCGCGCTTTAGTACTCATTTTAAACGTTCGACAACAATGAAATTTTATAAAAAATACATGACCCAATGCCTCGCAGCTTTGATGTGCTTCAGCACGTTGAGTTCTTGCGACAAAGACTTTTTGGACAAAAACCCCCTGAATGCCATCTCGGGTGCGACGTTCTGGAAAACCGAAACCGACGTCACTATGGCGTTGGCGGGGGTGTACCGCACGCTTCAAAACGGGATTTATGGCCACCGAAAGCCGTTTTTTGATACGTATTCTGACAATGCCTATGACCGCCATAATTTCTTTGGGTATCAGGCCGTAACCCTAGGCGTTGTGAACCCAAGTAACGTCAACTCGGGGCTTTACAACCAGCCTTATGCGGGAATCGCGGCGTGTAATTATTTTTTAGAAAACGTGGGTTCAGTCGCGGCGGTGTCGCAAGCCAACAAAGACCTGTACTCGGCCGAAGTACGCTTCTTGCGGGCCATGTACTATTTTGACTTGGTACAACTGTTTGGCGGGGTCGTGTTGTATAAAGTAGCTCCCAAGACTGCCGAAGAAGCCAAAATCAAACAAAGCACCAAAGAAGAAGTACTTGCCTTTGTGCTGGAAGACTTGGATTATGCCATTTCAAAACTGCCCGCCACTGCTTATACGGGACGTGTCGTAAAAGCCAGTGCGCAATTTTTGAAGGCCCGCGTGCGGATGTACCAACAAAATTGGGCGGAGGCTGCGACCATCACCAACGAGATCATCAACTCAAAGTTGTTCTCGATTTATCAGGGTGGATACGCCAATCTCTTTTTGACAACTACCCAACAAAACAACAACGAGATCTTGTTTTCGACCAAATATTTGGCTCCTAACAACCCCCAAGGCAACGAAGGAATGTTGGTGGAAATTGGTTGGTACGGCGCTATTGCTCCTTATCAGAACTTGGTGGATGAATACGAAATGACCAACGGGAAGATGATTTCGGAAGCAGGTTCTGGCTATGATGCGGCCAATCCGTACACCAACCGTGACCCACGTCTGCGCATGACCATTAAAGCGCCTGGCGACCCAGAAACGACCAATTTTATCCATACTGACCCACTTTTGACGGGATTCGCCCAGAAAAAATACATGGATTTGTCGAAATTGCCGTACGATAGAACCAAGATTCCATTAACGGACATGAACGTGGTACACATGCGCTATGCTGAAGTACTTTTGGCATACGCCGAAGCCAAAAACGAAGTGTCGGGGCCTGATGCGAGTATTTACGACGCGCTCAACGCCATTCGCACTCGGACGAGTGTGAAACTTCCCGCAGTTGACCAAGCAAGATACAACACCAAAGAATCGTTGCGGGAGTTTATTCGCCACGAGCGCCGTGTGGAATTGGCCTTGGAAGGACACCGTTATTTTGATTTGAAACGCTGGAACGCGATGGCTTCGAGACTAACCGCGGTAAAAAATCCTGCGGGACAAACCTTGGTGTTTGGGGAGAAAAACAACGTGTTGCCGTTCCCTCAGTCGGAAGTAGATAGAAATAAAAGCTTGACGCAGAATACAGGATATTAATTGTTGATTGTTTACCTCTAATCGGGAAGGTGTACGTTTTTTGTATGCCTTCCTTTTGTTTTTAATATATTGTTAAACAAGTAATTGTATCATTTACCCGCAGAAGCCCGCTGATCAGTAAAAACGCAGATTTTCGCTAAAAAAGACGCTGTGAAGATACCTCCGCGTTTATCTGCGGCTTTAAATCTGCGCCATCAGCGGGTAAAACCTTAAACAAATTTAACCAACACGTCATTTGAATTTAGTGTGATGCATCATATTTACTTTCTCTTAGCAACTGTCCGTTGCACTCTATTTAACAGGATGTTTATGCTATTTTTTCGCCTTAGTTTATCAATTTTGTTATGCTTCTTACTTTTTAAAGAGGGGGTGGCACAAATTCATTCCCTTAATGACTATAACGTTGTTTGGACAACTCCAAGTAAAAATTCATCGGAGTCAATGCCGTGCGGTGGCGGCGATATTGGGCTAAATGTTTGGGTTGAAAATGGCGACGTTCTATTCTATCTCTCACGAACGGGCGCTTTCGACGAAAATAATCAATTCTTGAAGTTGGGCAGGGTACGGGTGACGCTGTCCAACAATCCTTTTACGGGAAGAGATTTTAAACAAGAATTGCGTCTTAAAGAAGGGGCAGTTCATCTCTCGGGGGCGGGAACAAAAGTGGTTCTTTGGGTAGATGTGTTTCGCCCCATTGTACACGTCGAAATCGAGAGCGCCAAGCCTGTGTCGCTCAAAACCTCCTACGAAACGTGGCGTTACAAAGACCACGAAACCGCCGAGGAAGAAAATCGAGCCAATTCGCACAAAGACTTGAATAAGCCGCGAATCAAAGTGATTACGTTCAAGGACAGCGTACGGTTTAATGCGCCCAATGAGGTAGTGTTTTACCACCAAAACCGTAAAGACGCTGTTTTTGACATGACGGTTGAGCAACAAGGACTTAGGGCGGTCAAAGATAGTTTGTACAACCCCCTCGAACAGCTCGTTTTTGGCGGGATGCTCTTTGGAAAAGGACTCGTTAGCGATGGGATTTCGTACGGTACGTATGTCGATACCGACTACCAAGCATGGCACCTACGAAGCCTTCAAGCGTCACAAAAACACCAGTTGGAAGTAGCCCTTCACGTGGGCAAAGCGCCGTCGGCAGCAGCATGGACGAAGGGTCTTGTTCAGCTCGTTCAGAAGGCCAAACAAGCGAACACTACCGCCAAGCAAGCAACCCTAAAGTGGTGGAGCGATTTTTGGCAAAGAAGCCACGTACATATTCAAAGCTCCGACGAAAAAGCGTGGCAAGTGGGACGGAACTATCAGTTGTTTAGGTACATGTTGGCCTGTAATGCGTACGGAGAATGGCCTACCAAATTCAACGGCGGGTTGTTTACGTTCGACCCAGGCACGGTGAGTAGCGCAAAGTTTTCTCCTGATTTTCGCCGCTGGGGAGGCGGTACAATGACAGGCCAAAATCAGCGGTTGGTTTATTTCCCAATGTTTAAAAATGGGGACTTTGATATGCTCCCTTCCCAGTTTAACTTTTACACCAAAAACCTTCGTAATGCCGAGTTGCGAAGCAAGGTATATTGGGGTGTCAACGGCGCAAGTTTTACGGAACAAATCGAAAACTTTGGTCTTCCCAACAATGCCGAATACGGTTGGGCTCGTCCAACATCGCGCTGGATACCGCTTGAGGAAGGGGTAGAAGATAACGACTACTTAGCGCATGATTGGGAAAGTTCATTGGAGTTCTGTTTGATGATGATTGATCTCCACGCGTACACAGGCACCGACATCAAAAAATACATTCCTTTCATCGAAAGTTGCCTTCGTTTTTATGATGAATATTACCAAAAAAGAAATGGTTTAGACAAGGATGGGAAGTTGATAATTTACCCAGGTAGCGGTTTAGAACGCTACAAAATGGCCGTCAACCCCGTCAATACGGTGAGTGCACTCAAAACTGTTTTGAGTCGTTTTGTGGCCTTGCCTGAGCGCTTTCTTTCGGCTTCTCAAAGGACATTTTGGCAGGGAATGCTAGCGCGAATCCCACCTTTAGAAACTACCCAAATTGAAGGAAAAACGCTGTTGAATGCCTACAAAAATGGGCCTTATACGTTGGGGAAAGGGCCGTTCGCGCACGGAAATGAATTGCCTGAACTGTACCCGATTTATCCTTGGGGGCAATTTGGAGTAGGGCTTCCTCTATTGGATATTGCCCTGAATACCTGGAATTACAATCCCTCAGTGGTCAAAATACTGAAACAAAACCTGTACTTAAGTTGGCGACAAGAAGCTATTTATGCCGCTCGGTTGGGCTTAACGGAAGAAGCTGCCAAGCGCACTTTGCAAAAAATGAAAGATTCGCCCTACCGCTTTCCTGCTTTTTTTGAGCCTGGGCACGACTGGACGCCCGACCACAATTGGGGCGGAAGTGGGATGATTGCCGTTCAAGAAATGCTTATGCAAACCGTGGGAGATACAATTTATTTGTTGCCCGCTTGGCCTAAGAACTGGGACGTGGATTTTAAACTACATGCTCCCAAAAATACAACGATTAAGGGGGTGGTCAAACAAGGTAAACTGGTAAAGCTGGAGGTTTTTCCGAATGCACGCAGGGCAGATATTAAAGTGATGGGCAATGAGTAGCAGTAGCTGATTGAGGTATTTGAACAACCAAGGTGGTCGTGCCTCTTTTTTGTAGGGAGGTAGGAAGATGTCGTTTTCCATTCATTACTTTGACTCAAAATCAGTATGAAACCCTGAAAAATGACTTAGAAAGGATAGGGTTTTGGGAAGCCCATCGGAATGCCAAGTTGAGTCACCTTTCTTTTTCACATGCGTCTAGCGAAGCCTAGTTTCCTGCTTTTTATCACCGTTTTTGTTTCGGTCAACTTGCTGTTTGCGCAAAAACGTATGTTGGTCGAAAACCTACCGCCCATTCCCGACGGCGACGGGTTTGCGGGGTCGCTTGCGGGCGTTTCCAACGGTGGACTGCTGGTGGCAGGGGGGAGTAATTTTCCCAACGGCGGACGGCCTTGGACGGGGGCGACCAAAACGTGGTACGACGGCATTTTTTTGCTAGAAACCCCCAAAAGTCAATGGAAAAAAGTGGGAGTGCTGCCTCGGCCTTTGGGATACGCCGTGACAGTTTCGTGGCGCGATGCCGTGGTGTGCGTAGGAGGAAGCAATCAACAGGGGCACGTGGCGGAGGCGTTTTTGATGCGTTGGAAAAATCACCAAATAGCGTTCGAGGCTTTGCCCGATTTTCCTCACCCCATTGCCAATGCCTGCGGCGCGTTGGTGGGAACTACATTGTACGTAGCGGGAGGCTTAGAAACGCCTAATTCGCCCGAGGCGCTCAAGAAATTTTATGCCCTAGACTTGGCCGCGTCACCGCGTGTATGGAAAGCCCTATCGACTTGGGAAGGAGAGGGACGAATGCTCAGCGTAGCGGCCAGTGCGGAAGGAAAGTTTTATTTAATTTCTGGAGCAGCTCTGACCCAAGACAAAGCCACGGGCGTGATAAGTCGGGTGTATCTGAAAGAAGTACACCGTTTTGACCCCCAAAAACAGCAATGGGAACGCTTGCCAGACCTACCTCATGCCACCGTGGCGGCGGCCAGTCCAGCGTTGGTTGTAGGAAATAACGTAGTGGTATTGGGAGGAGATACGGGCGAGTGGGCCAGTCAAACGCCCGTACTCAAGGACAAGCACCCAGGATTTAGTACCGATGTGTTGGAGTTTTCGTCCGTTACCAATCGCTGGAAAATGGTGGCTCCTTTTCCCGTGGACATACGTTCGGATGCCGACGCCCGCCCCAATGAAAGTACGTATTTGCCCGTCACTACTTCCTTTGTTCTTTGGAAAGGAAGGTACGTCATTCCTGGCGGAGAGGCACGCCCAGGCACGCGTACGCCACGGGTAATGTGGATAAAATGACCATTTCTATTATATCATGATGAATTCGTTAAAACAACTGGGCGTGAGCTTGGTACTTTTGGCTTCTTTCTCGGCCTTTGGGCAAGAAGGAAACGCTCTTTTCAGAGCAGGCGACAAGGGCTACCAGTGCTTTCGTATTCCTGCAATGGTGACAACCAAAAATGGAACGCTGCTGGCTTTTGCGGAAGCCCGTAAAAAGGGATGCGGCGACGCGGGCGACATTGATTTGGTGCTAAAACGCTCTAACGACGGTGGTAAAACGTGGTCGGAAATGAGTGTGGTATGGGACGACGCCGACAATACCTGTGGCAATCCTGCTCCTGTGGTGGATCAAAAAACGGGAAACATTGTGCTACTCTCAACGTGGAATTTGGGTGCCGACCACGAAAAGCAAATCATTGACCAAACTAGTAAAGATACGCGCCGTATTTTTGTGCTATCGTCCAGCGACGACGGGCTGAGTTGGTCAAAAGCCCGCGAAATCACGGCCGATGTAAAACTCCCCAACTGGACTTGGTACGCAACGGGGCCTTGCAACGGGATTCAGATGCAGTCCAAAAAATACAAAGGACGATTGGTGATTCCCTGCGACCACATTGAGGCCAATACCAAAAAATATTTTTCGCACAGCATTCATTCCGACGACGGTGGCCAAACCTGGCAGTTGGGTGGAACTACGCCCTCGGACCAAGTAAATGAGTGCAGCGTGGCCGAATTGCCCAAAGGTGTTTTGATGCTGAATATGCGCAATTATACGTCGGTGCGCGTGCGGCAAGTGTCGATGAGCAAAGATGGTGGAGCAACGTGGGCGGAATTGCAGCGAGACACCACCCTGATTGAGCCTGTGTGTCAAGGGAGTTTGCTTTGGTACGGAAAAAAAGGAAGAAAATCATTTTTGGCCTTTTCTAATCCCGCCCATCAAAAAACAAGAGCCAACATGACAGTTCGGCTGTCGTACGACCAAGGGAAGTCGTGGACGCAAAGCCACGTAGTCTATGAAGGCCCTTCGGCGTATTCCAATTTGGCGATTTTACCCAACGGAAACTTGGCGTGTTTGTACGAAGCAGGCAAAAAAAGCCCTTACGAAAGCATCGTTTTTAAAGAACTGTCGTTCGACGATTTCACTACGTCCATTTACTCAAAAAAACGCTGAAGGCATCTTTGTATTGATCGCTGACGGGAATCGTCATCGTGCCAATTTGAATGCTATTTCGGGTGAGGCTGGAGATTTTATCCAACGAAACAATAAACGACCGATGCACCCGCATAAACTTGCGGGCAGGAAGTTTGTCTTCCAACGCTTTTAGACTCGTTAGCGACAAAATAGGCTTGTTGCTTCCCTGAAGGTGAACTTTGACGTAATCCTTTAGCCCTTCGATGTACAAAATATCTTTGAAGGCCACCCGAACAAGCTGGTATTCAACCTTCAAAAAGAGTGAATCTTCTTCAGGTTCGGTGGCAACGGGCGCTGCGGCAACGGCAGGAGCGGGTGCAGGGCGGTTGATTAACTCAAAATACGCCTTGGCTTTGTTGGCAGCCCGAAGAAACTCTTCGTAGTTGAAAGGTTTTAATAAATAGTCTAAGGCATCGACTTTATAGCCCTCAATGGCAAAGTTGTTGAAGGCAGTCGTGAAGATAATGCGCGGGCCAGCCCCATTTTGTTGGGCTTGTCCCAAAACCCTAGCAAGCTCAATACCCGTCAAATCGGGCATTTGGATGTCCAAAAAAATGAGGTCAACTTTTTGGTCATGTAGCCCTTGTAGTGCTTCAACGGCACTGGAGTATTTGCCGACCAACGTCAGAAAAGGCGTTTTTTCGATAAATACACTCACCAATCCCAAAGCGAGGGGTTCGTCATCAACGGCTATGCAAGTCAGGTTCATAGGAAGGAGTTTGGGTCGATTGCGTTACATTAGGCGTTTGAATCACCAATACCACCAAATATTCGTTGGTGGGCGTATGCTCGGTGATGTCGAGGCGATAGCGGTTGGGATAAAGTAAATCCAACCGACGGCGAGTATTTACCAAACCAATGCCATTGCTCTCGTCCAACGTAGGCCCTTTTCCCGAAAAGAGGGTATTTCTAACTTCTACTCTGAGGGTAGTGCCTTCTTGGGTCAAACCTACAAAAATTTCGCTGGGTTGTGTGGCACTGACGCCATGTTTGAAGGCATTTTCCAAAAATGGTAACAAAAGCATGGGCGCAATCGACACATCGTGGTAAGGCTCGGGTTTGTCGAACGTTATTTTTACTTTATCCGTTAGGCGCAGTTGCATGAGCTGGATGTAGTCCTGTAAAAATGCAATTTCGTGGCTCAGGCTCACCATGCCTTCTTTGGTTTCGTACAACACATACCGCATCATGCGCGAAAGCCGATGAAGTGCCTCACGGGCGTGTTCTACGTCGAGCATCGTCAGTGCGTATATGTTGTTGAGGGTATTAAAGAAAAAGTGCGGGTTGATTTGTGCCTTTAAAAAAGACAATTCGGACGTTACCTTTTCTTGTTCGAGTTGTTCGCGGATGCGTGCGTCTTTTTGCCATTTTTGAACCATCGTCAAGCTGGTACTTGCTCCCAGCGACAAGAGCGAATAAAGCAGCGTAAAGGTATCAAAACGACGACCCCTAGCTATGCCATCCCATTTTTTATCGGGACGAACGGCCTTGTGCCAAAGCTCAGGTAAGTTCAACCACGACTCCACGCCCTGAATCGTCCAGTAAATGACGAATACCGCGGCAGCGATTGAGACCAAGTACCACAAGGTGTGGTTTTTAAAAAGCAATTTGGGAATGAGTACTTTAGCATTAAAATAAAAACTACTGATAAGCAGTACCAAAAGTATCCATTGTTTCACCCAGTATTCATCGGGAACAGCCAGCCGTCCACCAAAGGGTGGCATTAAGACCAGCCCTGAGATGAGGGACCATGCCAAAAGATGAATGACAAGCGGTAGGTTTTTTCTATTCGGATTGAGTAACATGTGTTTCCTGATACAGTATGACGGAACAATCTTACTTAAAAAACAAAAATGATGGTTGCTATAATCGGCAGTTTATGAAAATTTACCGATAAAATACAAACCTGATTCTTTTGGCAATCAGTGAATTGGTTAAGTGTCTGTAAAAAAGAAAGTTTAATAACTGTCCCTCTTCTCAACAAGTTGTTAAATTTGTGGCGGTTCGCATACCCATTTACTAAAACGAACCCAGCAGCTAAAAACCGAGATGTATCATAACCCAGTATTATTGGAAGAATGTTTGGAAGGATTAGACATACAGCCCGACGGCGTGTATGTGGACGTGACGTTTGGCGGCGGTGGTCACTCAAAAGCGATTTTAGCGCGCTTGGGTGAAAAAGGCCGTTTGTTTGCCTTCGACCAAGACCCCGACGCACGAGCCAATGCCGAAGCCATCAACGACAAGCGTTTGACGTTTGTGGATGCCAATTTTCGCTACCTTCAAAAGTACCTTCGCCTGTACGGTGTCAAGCAAGTCAATGGGATTTTGGGCGACTTGGGCGTGTCTTCGCACCAATTTGATACCCCAGAACGAGGTTTTTCTACGCGTTTTGAGGCATCGCTTGACATGCGCATGAACCCCCGAATTGGCAAAACCGCCCGCGACATTATCGACACCTATACCGTGGAGGAATTACACCGTATTTTTGGAATGTACGGCGAACTCCAAAATGCCAAAACTGCGGCGCAGGCCATTGTGGCGGCCCGTGCCAATCGCTCGATTGAAACAGTGACCGACCTCAAGACGGCTTTGCAACGGTTTGCCCCGCGTGGAAAAGAGAACAAATACTTTGCGCAGGTGTTTCAGGCGTTGCGGATTGAGGTAAACGAAGAAATGGCCGTTTTGCAAGAGTTTCTCACGCAGTCGGCCGAAGTACTCAAGCCTCAGGGGCGTTTGGTGGTGATGTCGTATCATTCATTGGAAGATCGTCTTGTTAAAAACTTCATTGCCAAGGGGAAATTTTTTGGGGAAGTCGAAAAAGATTTTTTTGGAAACGACCTCAAACCATTGCAGGCCATCACCCGCAAGCCCATCGAAGCTAGTCCTGAGGAAATCGCTGAAAATTCGCGTGCTCGTAGTGCCAAATTACGGGTAGCTGAAAAGTTATAAACCCAAACCCTTAAAACTGTTATGGCTATTAACGTAGTAGGTGGGCCGAATGCAAATGGTCGCCCAAATAAAAAAAACAAAACGGGCAATAGTAAAGTCTTGGGATGGCTGAGCCAATGGTTTAACGTAGAAAATGTAATGGGAGGGAAGCAGTTTCCTGTCAAGTACATCGACGGCTCCCTTTTTTTACTATTTCTAGGGCTAATTATGGTGTTTTTCCGAATCAACGCCGAGCGCCAAATGCGCCAATTGCGCAAGTCAAATGAAGAGGTGAATAACTTACGGGCCGAATACACCATCCTGAAAGCCAATTATATGAAGATGGGAAAACAATCGGAATTGGCTCCCAAGGTAGAGGTGTTTGGTATTAAAGAGAGCCGTAAAACACCACAGCGGATTGTGGTGGAAGAGTAGTGTGAGGTTTCCATTTAAAAAAATTAGACGATGCTTTCCCGACCCAAAAATATTCGTGAAGATATATCTCGCCGCTCGTGGATAGTGGCTATTGGCCTGATTGTCCTCGGAGCAGTAGTAATTTACCGTATTTTTTACATCCAGCATTTTGCCCTTCACAAAGATAAGCCTTGGATTGAGTACATGTCAACCACGATGCACATTGATACCATTGAAGCAATGCGTGGAAACATTTATTCGAATGATGGGAGTTTGATGGCAACGTCGCTGCCGTACTTTGAAGTATCTCTGGATCCTACTGTCACGGATAGTACGTATTTCTATAGCCGCGTTGATTCGGTGGCGACGCTTCTTTCTGCGTTATTTCAACAAAGAACGGCTGAAGACTACCGCCGTGAGATGGTGTTTGCACGCCATGAGTTTGAAAAAAATAAGAAAAAAGGAAATCGTAACATTCGGCTGGTGAAACGAAGAATAACGTATCGGGAGTACAATATCATTCTTAACCAGTCTTTTACGGGATTTGTTTATGACAAGAAAGCGAAGAAAAAAGTAAAAGGAACTTGGAAAGGTTGGCCGTTTTTTCGCCGATTTGCCACAACTGGCCGAAGCCGTGGCGGAAAACTGACGGTGGTTTATGAGCGCTATAATCCGTTTGGGTCGCTGGCTGAGCGTACCATTGGTGATTTAGATAAAAAAACACGGCATGGCTCTTTTGGGATAGAGGCTAGTTTTGATAACCGATTGGCGGGGACGCCCGGTATTGGCCTATACCGCGTCTTGGACGACCAAACCTTTATGCCCAACGACGATGACGAAAAAATACAGCCTGTCAATGGTTACGATTTACACACAACCATTGACGTGAATTTTCAGGACATTGCCGAAACAGCCCTGCGCAATACGCTCGAACGGTACAGGGCTTCGTACGGTTCGGTGATTGTGATGGAAGTCCAAACGGGTGAGATTCGGGCCATTGCCAACTTGTCGCGCTCCTCCGATTCTACCTACAGCGAAACCTACAACTACGCCTTGGCGGGGTTGAGTAATCCAGGTTCTACGTTTAAGCTACCCACCATGTTGGCAGCTTTTGAAGAAGGGTTGCCCTTGAGCAAAATGTATCATACAGGCAATGGCAATGCCAAATACCGTTCGGCGGTGATTCGGGATACCAAAAAAACGGGCCACGGAAGCATTACAGCCCAGCAGGTATTTGAGAAATCGTCGAATGTAGGGGTGCATTTGATTATGAAAGATTATTTCTACGCCCACGGAGACAAGTATGTGGGATACCTGAAACGGTTTCATTTGCGCGAACCTACGGGTATTCACATGAAAGGTGAGCCTGCACCACGGGTTCGGACGCCGTCGGACAAGCGTTGGAGCAAAACTTCGCTGACCTACATGAGCTACGGATATGAGTCGGAGCTGACGCCTTTGCAGATGTTGGCTTTTTACAATGCCATTGCCAACGACGGGTATTGGGTGCGCCCCATGATTGTGAAGCAAGTAAAAGATGCGGATAAGGTGATTCAGGAATATCCAGTGTTTAAAAGCGAAGAACGTATTGCGTCAGAAAATTCAATCAAAAAAGCGCGTACCATTCTCGAAGGGGTAGTGGACCACGGAACGGCTACCAACATTAGAAATGACCATTATAAAATTGCGGGTAAAACAGGAACGGCGCAAAAATTGGTGAATGGACGATACCTGCAAGGGCTATACAATACGTCGTTTATTGGTTATTTTCCTGCCGATGAGCCGCGCTACACGTGCTTGATTGTCGTTGACAGTCCGCGCGGGTTTAGCATGGAGCAGTTGTACGCAGGAAGTGTGGCCGCGCCCGTGTTTAAAGAAGTGGCTGATCGTATCATTGGGTACGACATAAAAATGCACCCGCCGTTGACGAAGCAAAAAAATAAAACATCGGAAATGCAGAAGCAACTGCGGGCGGGACATTCGGCTGATATTCGGATTGTGGCCGAAGAAATGGACATCGAAGCTCCCGTAAACGTAGATGGTTGGGTGGAAGCTAAAAAAGAAGGAGATAAAGTTGCGTGGGCCAACCGCGATACGGATCCTACGAAAGTGCCTAATTTGAAAGGAATGTCGCTACGTGATGCGTTGTATCTGCTCGAAAACCACGGCTTTAAGGTTAAATATTCGGGGCGGGGAAAAGTGGCTTCTTATACCAATCAGGGGGGCGTGTATTCGCTGGTGCTGAGGTAGAGGGGGAATGACGAGGGACGAATGAGCGAATGACGAAATATGCTTTAAACAAACAAGGCTTGGCGAAATCTTCGCCAAGCCTTGTTGTTATATGGAGCGTTTGCGAGGTTTTGAGAAACCTCGGTTTTCGGTTTTGAGAAACCGAAAACACACAACCGAAAACTTACCCCCACTTAGCGGCTTGGATGTTGTCGATGCTGATTTTGATGCTTTCTAGTGGTGGACGCTGACACACGTCTTGCTCTACAAAATAATGCTTTAAGCCTGCTTTTTTGGCATCTTTGAACAACGCGCCAAAATCAATGGTGCCTACGCCTACTTCTGCAAACTCTTTCTTTTCGGTATTGGCCATGTCTTTTACGTGCCAAAGCGGAAAACGACCTGGGAATTTTTTGAAGTATTCGTTGGCATTTTCACCTGCTTTCGCTACCCAATACAAGTCCACTTCCATGATGACGTTGGTGTTTTTCAACAACAAGTCGTATGGTTTTTCGCCGTCAATTTTTTGGGTAAATTCAAAATCGTGGTTATGGTAACCGAGTGTAAGACCTGCTTTTTTTGCCACTTCTGAGCCTTTGTTCAACAGCTCAAAAAGTTGTTTGTAATCTTCAGGTTTGCGTTCGTTGTCAATCAAATAGGCGATAACTGCGTATTCTTGCCCAATTGCTGCGGCATCTTCCACTATTTTATCCCAGTTTTTGGTCAAGCCATCGGTGTCTCCAAATGCCTTGGAGCGGGCTGTCATGTAGTGGCCGCTGATGGCTTTGAGGCCATTATCGGCAAGAATCTTACGGTATTCGGTAGGGGTTTTTCCAAAAAACTTGCCTTGGTTGTACCCAAAGTTTTCTACTTTTTTATATCCAAGTTTGGCAACTTCGGCCAAAATTTTCTCGATTCCCTGCTTTTGGATGTCGCTGCGAAGGGTGTACAACTGTAATCCTACCGATTTGGCATTGGGGCGGGCTTCCAACCCGAGCATAGCGAGGGCACTTAGTCCCGCTGTGCTTTGAAGAAAGGTTCTACGGTTCATTTGGTACAAAAGGTGATTTGATAGGTTGAACTTCGTACAAAAGTAATCAGAATCGGATAATTACTTGAAAAGTATTTATCAATTTGATACTAAGTTGTATTTCAAGGTGTTATGAGTTGAAAAAAAGAAATTTGTGCTAAAACAAAGATGTTGGCGTGCTAAAAACGGCAAAAACGACTCAGTAGTATGACGATTAAAAAATAACTTTGAGAAGAATGCAACGTTAGCCGTTTTAGATGCATCTTATAGACAAATACCAAATACAACCGTTTTAACACTAGTAACCACATGAAAACAATCTTCAGAAGTCAGTTAATGCTTGCAATGTTGGCAAGCGCATTGGTAGTAGTCGCTTGTTCATTTTCTTCAAAACAAGACGACAGCCGCAGCTCACGTACCTACGATTTGAAAGGTTTTGACCGTTTGTCGTTGGGAAGTGCGTTTGAAATTTCGGTAACAAAAGGCAATTATTCGGTCAAAGTGGAAGGCCGTAAACAGGATATTGACGATTTGGAAGCAGGCGTTTCGGCGGGAAAACTTCGGATTCGCTACAAGGACTCATTGGGCTGGGGAAGAAACCGCAAGCGAGTGACAGTAACGGTTTCGATGCCTACACTCAAAGGATTGGACTTGTCGGGTGCAACGACCTCAAGGGTGTCGGGCTTCAACGATTTAGGAACACTCGACTTGGATATTTCGGGAGCTTCTAAGTCGGATATTCAAGTAAAAGCACAAAAAATAATCATGGACGCCTCGGGTGCTTCTAGCATTACATTGACAGGAAATGCCAACCGTATCGAAGGGGAAGTGTCGGGTGCTACTTCGATTAGAGCGTACGATTTTCCCGTAAAAGAAGCATTTTTGGACGTGTCGGGCGCGAGCAACGTACGCGTGAGTGTCAACGGCAAAATGGAGGTAGAAGCGAGTGGCGCTAGTAGTGTGCGTTACCGTGGAACGGCCTCGGTTCGTTCCAATACCTCAGGCGCAAGCTCCGTCAAAAGCGAATCATAGGGAATGTTGAGTGAGTGTCGAGTGTAAAGTGCAGAATGTCGAATAATTTAAAAAAATTCGACATTCTGCATTCTCCCCTCGACATTCCTTTATCTATCTATCCAGCGTTTAAAAACGGGGGCTTTTTCGCGACTAATTTCTACTTCGGGGAGGTGGTTGGTTTTGAGTTTTAGGTACAATTTTCCTGCCGCATCTCCTTTATAACTTTCAATGGCTTGCTGATTAATAATTTGTCGGCGGCCCGTTCTGAAAAATTCGATAGGACTCAGAATATCTTCTACTTCATCGAGCGTGTTTTGTTCGGCAATGTATTTTTGTCCGTCGTGCGTAACGACATAGATGACTTGGTCGAGGTAAAAAGCGGCGATGTCAGAGATTGAAATAGGAATGGAGGCATTGCGGTGCTGCACAATGAGTTTTTCTTTGTACAACTTTCCTTTTTGCGCTGGGTGATTGACCAACGTCTGGAGCAACTCAGTGGGCATCTGGGCATTCTTTTTCAGGGCTTTGTATTTTTCCAAAGCCCGAATGAGGTCTTCTTCATCAATGGGCTTGAGCAAATAGTCAATACCGTTGACCTTGAAGGCTTTGATGGCATATTCGTCGTAGGCCGTGGCAAAAATAATGGGACATTTGATGTCGAAATAATTGAACAAGTCGAAGCTAATGCCATCCGAAAGCTGGATGTCCATAAACAGCAAATCAGGTTCAGGGTTTTGCATAAACCAACGGCGGGCCGTTTTGACGCTGTGGAGTACGTCAAGGACTTCCGTTTGGGGTGCTATGTCTTTTAGCATCCGTTGGAGCTGTTCAGCAATCAAAATTTCATCTTCTACGATTAGGACTTTCATATAAGTTAGGACTTGGGAATGACGAATTAGGGATTACGAATGACGAATTGGGGGAACCAATCAACCAAAAACCAGTTAACCAATAACCAAAATCACAGCAAAGGCAGGGTGACTCGGAAGGTTTCGGGGGTTTGCTCTACGACCATGGGTACACTCGAAAAATAAGCGTACAAGTCGGTGAGGCTTTTGAGGGCTTCGTTGCGTTTTGGTTCTAAAATTTGCTTCTTTTGAAGGTTGTTTTCTATAATTAATTGGTTATCAATTGATTTTATGGATATTTTCAATGGACTATCGGGGTCGGTGATGTTGTGACGGGTCGCGTTTTCTACTAAGATTTGCAAAACAGCAGGAACAAGCTTTCGTTCGAGGTACTGAGGTGGCACGTCGATGAGCACCGTAAGCCCTTTTCCAAAGCGCGTTTGGAGTAAGTCGGCATAATCTTTAATAAAATTTAGCTCATCGCTGAGTGGTATGAGCGGCGTGCTACGGGTCGAAAGTAAGTAACGATACACCCGCGTAAGCTGGCTCAGAAACTTGACGGCGAGGCGCTGGTCGCTGTAAATGAGGCTTTCTAAGGTGGCTAGGCTATTAAACAAAAAGTGTGGGTTTAGCTGGCTAACTAAACTCTGGTACCTGACGTCGGACTGGGTACTGTCATAGTTGGTTGCGTCACTCGCTGGTTTGGCGGGGAGTTCGTGGGATTGGTTAGGTTGGTTAGCGAGTGGTTTCATAGATTAGGTGATTTCTTGGCTGGCTGCCTCGGCCATAGCAGCTGCCATTAGGCTGTAAACATCGAGCCACGCTTGCCGAATTTCGGGCGTGAAATCGTCTTTAAGTACTTTTTCTAGCGTCCAAATCAGCGATTCGCCAACAAAGGCATAATGACTGTCTTGAGTGCCATATTTTACGTGGCGGCGTCCCAAATCATGAAGAAGTGGGAGCAACTCGTCCATATTATCTAACGAACAAACCGCAAAGCTAATCACTTGAAATAGCTTAATTCCTTGGGTTTTAAGGTCGCTTTTAAACAAAGGTTGTACTTCGGGGATAATTTCAAATAGGCGACCATAAAAAACCTTGGCGGCATATTCAGATTTAGGAACAATACGCGCAAAGCTTGTTTGGACGAGTCTTTTTTGTTGGTCATTCATGGTTTCAACAATTGAGCAAGGGTTGATGTACTAATCAGGTGGCTGAAATTATGTAAATTCAATGGGGACTTTACAAAAAAAGCAATTGAGTCGTGGGT
Source organism: Runella defluvii (assembly GCF_014195535.1). Taxonomy (GTDB): domain Bacteria; phylum Bacteroidota; class Bacteroidia; order Cytophagales; family Spirosomataceae; genus Runella; species Runella defluvii. The sequence goes on from NZ_JACIBY010000001.1 coordinate 75,580, forward strand.
TTCGCGACTTAATCCGCCCCAAAAACTTGGGCGAACCGTTAATCTAATAAGGGTACCCGTACGACAAAATGCGTGTTTGTTTCTTCGATAAACAGGGGTCGGTTGGTTAGATAGCTGTACAATGCCTTAAAATCACTGAGACCCCGTTTGTTGGAGGTCGCAACGGTACCTCGTTTTTGTAAGTTATTTTCAAAAATTAAATACTCATTGTCTTCATATATCAACACTTTTAGCGGTGATTCCAAAGCGGTAATGTTGTGTTTGATGGCGTTTTCAATCAGGTTTTGGAACGTCACTGGGACAATTCGTTTTTGGTTTAAAGTCTCCGAAAGGTGGATGTCAATCTGTAGCCCGTCGCTATAACGCATGTGAAGCAGGCTGACAAAATCGCGGGCAAAACGTAATTCTTGTTCCAGCGTCACGGTTTCGTGGTCGTCGTTTTCGATGAGGTAGCGATATACCTTTGTTAGCTGACGCAGGTACTTCGAGGCCAGTTTGTGGTCTTTGTAAATCAAACTGTCGAGCACGGCCAAGCTATTGAACAAAAAGTGCGGATTGAGCTGATTGACAAGGTTTTGGTATTTGGATAAAAACTTTTCTCGTTCCAGCAAAATCGTTTTGCGTTCCGTCTCGGCTTGTTGTTTTTGGGCTATTTCAAACTTCTGTTGGTAGTCGAGTTTTTCGGTCAACTCTTGGTTCAATTGATTTTGGAGCGTTTGTTGTTCTTCCAACAGTTTTACTTCGGTGGCGTGTTCGTGTTCAATCATTTTGACCCGCCAGCGGTACAAATACACGCCCGAACCAATCAGGGTAGCAAGGACCAAAAGCCGAAACCACCAACGTTGCCAGAAGGGTGGATGAATGATGATGTGCAGGTGGTACGGGACAGGGTTCCAGACACCGTCGTTGTTGGCCGCTCGCACGTGCAAAATATATTCGTTAGGCTGTAAATTGAGGTAATTGAGGGTGGTTTGGTGGGTGGGTGCTCCCCAAGTTTTTTCAATGCCTTCGAGCCAAAACGAAAATAGATTGTTTTCGGAATGGTCATAACTCAGGGCGGCGACTTCAATCGTCAGGTCGTTTTGGTCATAATCTAGCTCTATTGGGACGTTGGTTTGGCGGTAAAGCGTTGGCAATACTTCCTTGCCATACACTTTGACCGATGTTACGGCTACGGGCGGGATAAACGAATTGGTCTTGACTTGGTTGGGGTGAAAACTCACCAGCCCGTACAAGCCGCCAAACAGCAAATTGCCTTGGCTGTCTTTGGCGACGCATTCGGTTTCTACCGACAATACTTGCAGGTTGTCGGCCGAGCCAAAAGAAGTAAATCGTTTGCCATTTTCCTCAAAACGAGTTAAGCCATTGGCCGTTCCCATCCACAGGGTGCTTCCTACGCGAATCAGGGCCGATATATAATTGTTAGCCAGCCCGTTGCGGGTGGTGAAGTTGGTAAATTGCTGCGTTTGTCGGTTTAAACAACCCAATCCGTTGTCGGTGCCCATCCAGATATTTCCCTTTGAATCTTCGGCAAAAGCCATGACGCCGTTGTCGGGTAGTCCTTTGGGGTTACTTTCTTCGTAACGGTATGAAACAGTTTTGGTCAAATCGGGGCTAATGCAAAGCACCTCATCGACGCCGCAGCCTACCCACAGGTAGTTTTTGCTGTCAAAAAAGAGTGAATTAAAACGGTTGATAGGTACTTTCCGAATCCGCGCATCATTGAAATGATTGGTGAAAATGCGTGTTTTGGGGTTGTAAATGGTCAAACCTTCTTCTGTCCCAATAAAAATGCGGCCATCGGCACTTTCGGCAAGGTCGTAAATCAGTTTGCCTGCCACAAAATCGGTACGGGTAATACCCTCCGAAGGGGAGGGATTTTCTTCATTTGGCAGGTGGTCGAAGTGCGTAAATCTGCCCGTTTTAACGTCAAAATAGTGTAAATACGAACGAGTTCCTACCCACACGCCGTCGTTGCGGTCCACCAGCACACTGTTGATGTAATTGTCAGTCAGGCTATACGGGTTATTGGGATCATGTAAATAGCGTTTGTGGGTCGTTTTTTTTGCATCAATCCAGAGCAAGCCTTCGCTTGTGGCCAGCCAAAGGTTGTCTTTGCTATCGACCGCAATCCGATTGATGGTACTGGCGTTGGCATTGGGCTGAGGAACGTTGGCATCTTTGAGCAACGAGCGAAACGACTGGTTGTAAGGGTTGAACCGACTTAGCCCTTTGTACGAAGTAGAAAACCAAATAACTCCCGCACAGTCCTGAAAAACGGATTTGACGTAGTTGGAGCCGAGGCTGCTTGGGGTATTGATGTCAGATAGAAATTGCCCTACTTTGTCCGAATTTTTGGTAAAATAAAAAACCCCTTCGCCCAAGGTAGAAATCCATAAGGTTTGGTCACGGTCAAAATAAATACGGCTGATTTCTTGGGGTTCTTTGAGGGGGAGTTTGATGATCCGAAAAAGCTCACTGGATAAACTCAACGAAGCGACCATTCCGCTCCGCGACCCTACCAGAATATCGCCCGTTTGGGGGTGCTTGGCCAGGGCCGAAAGCGAATTGTCGGGGATGCTACCAAGCTCATCGCTTTTGCAAAATACCTGAAACGACTTAGACGAACGATGATAACGATACAGCCCCATGTCGGTACCCACCCAAATCGTCTCGCCGTCGGCCATGATACTCCGAATCGAATAAACTTGGGTTTTGGAGGAGGCGTCAGTGGGCAGTTTAACGAGTTCCGATTTTTTAGAAATAGGGTCAAAAACAAGGAGCCCAGAGGCGGTACCTAGCCAAAGTTTCCCTTGGGTGTCTTCGGCCACGCAGCGAATGTAATTGCAGCGCTTGCCGTGTTGGCTAAAGTAAAATCGTTCAAATTGTTGGGTGCGAAAATCGAAGCGGTTAAACCCATTTTGGGTGCCGACCCATAACGTACCATTTTTGGACATAAAAACGGCACGCACCAGCATGTCGGACAAAGAATGAGGGTTGAGCCGTTCGTGGTCAAAAATACGGCACTGTTTTCCATCGTACCGCACCATTCCCATCATGGTACCCACCCACATAAAGCCCGACGTATCCTGAACTGTCGCCGTAATGTAGTGGATGGGAAGGCCCTGCTCGGGGCCAAGGTGCTGAAACGAGACGTTCGAGAATTGGGCATGACTCCTATGCTGCCCCCAGCAGATGAAAACCAAAAAGAGCAGGGACGACAGGCGAAATGGCATAAATGCGACCAATTTTAGAGGGTTAAAGCTAAAACTTTACGAAGTAAAAACCCAAAAAGAGAAAGCGAGTCGTGGATTTTGGGAATTAAACCGTATTGAAACGATAAATGAACCGTTGGAAAGAAAGTTAAAACGTTTCAATGGGGAATTTAACCGCTTTACTTTTTTGATTTTTCCCAGCGTCGTTTTACCCACCACCTTTGCAATGTCAATCACGACAAACAAATCATTCAAACACAAAAAACAAAACAAACACAACAATGAAAAAGCAACTTTCAAAACTTCATTTAAAAACGGATAACATCGTTGTGCTCTCTAAAAACGATATTCTAGCTATTAAAGGAGGGGCACCTGCGGTCAAAACTCTTTCTTGCCAAGTAGGTCGCTGCTGGCCAAATGGTTAGTCGTTCTATTGAAACAATCTCTCATTTTTCTTTCCATTCACTTAAACACAAAACACAAAACACAAAACAAACACAACAATGAAAAAGCAACTTTCAAAATTGAACTTGAAGACTGACAAAGTAGTAAACTTGTCAAAAGACAACAGCCAAGGCGTCGTAGGTGGCCGTCCTCAATCGAACCCTAATTCAAAAGTGTATTGTCTGACTGACTTATGTACATTCACGGGGGCAACATTCTCTTGCTAATTTTTCTTTCCATTTATTTAAACACAAAACACAAAACAAACACAACAATGAAAAAGCAACTTTCAAAATTGAACTTGAAGACTGACAAAGTAGTAAACTTGTCAAAAGACAACAGCCAAGGCGTTGTAGGTGGCCGTCCTCAATCGAACCCTAATTCAAAAGTGTATTGTGTGAGTGACTTATGTACATTCACGGGGGCAACATTCTCTTGCTAATTTTTCTTTCCATTCATTTAAACACAAAACACAAAACAAACACAACAATGAAAAAGCAACTTTCAAAATTGAACTTGAAGACTGACAAAGTAGTAAACTTGTCAAAAGACAACAGCCAAGGCGTTGTAGGTGGCCGTCCTCAATCGAACCCTACCTCGAAGCACTATTGTCATTCTGATTTGTGCACATTTACTTGCCCATCTTGGAGCTGCTAATTTTTCTTTCCATTTACTTACAGCCAAAAAATCAATAACAATGAAAAAGCATTTGTCAAAACTCAGCCTGAAAACCGACAAAGTCGTATCGCTTTCAAAGACCCAACTTCAAGATGCTCAAGGAGGTGCCGTGCCTTTTACGCAGAAAAAAACTTGTTTTTGTTTGTAGTAGCTATCTTTTAGCGGTCTTATGTGGCAGCCACCCTTCTCTAGGGTGGCTGTTTTTTTATAACCAATATTCGCGTTCTTATGGTGGCTTGCCTACGCTTCAAAAGAGATTTCTGACGGTTTAGCAAGATTGATTTTAGACCCTGAAAAAGTTTAATGAATTTTAAGCCTTACTCATCTAAGTGAACCATGACAAGTGTTTATACGCTTACTTCGGAGGATTTCTCCGCCGACTGTAGAACTATTTTGGATCGAATCTATCACCATATTGCGGGTCAGCCAACCGACGGGCACGCGTCGCTGTTGGGGGGGCAAATGGGCTATGCCTTGTTTGAGGCATATTATCACCGCCATTTTGGAATCAAGGACGATGGCCGAATTTGGGAACGGGTGTCATCAAGCCTCAACGCTATTCAAGAAGGCAAACTCATTCATTCGTTTGCGGGTGGAATCGCGGGGGTTGCGTGGGGCTTTTTACATTTGTTCAACGAAGGCTTATTGCAAGACGATGAAATAGACCCGCAGTCGATTGTCGAAGACCTCGACGAAGGCTTGTTTGAAAGCGCGATGTTGTTGTTGGCCGACGGCAATTTTGACTATTTGCACGGGGCGCTTGGGGTGTGTTTGTATTTTCTGGAACGAACTCCCAGTCCTAAAATAACGTCGTACATCGACCAAATTGTCGAACAGCTATCGCTGGTAGCCGTTCGTTTTCCGAGTGGTAGCATTACGTGGGAGTTTGATGATTTTGGGCGTCGAGGTTCGTCTTCACCTTCCTTGTACAATTTGGGTCTATCGCACGGAACCGCCAGTATTGTCGCTATTTTAACACTTCTTTACGAAAAAGGTCATGCGCCAGCCCGTTGTAAAGAACTGATTGCGGGGGCGCTTCGGTGGATGTGGAACGTCCGCAATAAAAGTGCGCAATCAGTGTTTCCAAGCGTGGTTCAAGCCAATGCGCCCGACCAAGAGAGCCGCCTTGCGTGGTGTTATGGAGATTTGGGCATTGCCAATACGTTTTTGTTGGCGGGGCAAAAACTCCAAAACGAATTTTGGGTCGAGATTGCCGAACAAACGATCATCCGCGCGGCGGCGCGTCGAGGCCGTGATGTAGCGATGAAAGACGCTGCACTTTGCCACGGAACCTTGGGAGCGGCGTATCTCTTTGGAAAATTTGCTAAAGCGTTTCCACAACACCTGTTGGAACCAACGGAAACCTATTGGCTTTCAAAGACATTTGACTATGTCCAACCGACTGAGAGCAGCGATGTTTTTTTGAGCTACAACGGCGAGAGATACGAATCAAACCTATCATTGCTTGACGGAGAGGCGAGCATTGGCATGGCGCTTTTGACGTATTTGGGCGCAGCACGGGCGTGGGAGCGTTTTTTGTTGTTGTCTTGAAAAATAGCCTTGGTTTTATGCCTGCGGAGCGGTTGGGATGAACATTTCAATGCGCGTACCTGCGGCTTGGTTTTCGACATCAAACAAATCGACGACTTGAATTTTTGCTTTTTTATCCTTGTATTTCAACGATTCAAAAATGCCGCGTGTCATTTCTTGTCCTCGTGAAATATGTCCCTCTCGGCGTGGGGCAAACTGACGTCCTACGCCGTTGTCTTGAATCGTACAAAAAATATAATTTCCCTCACAACGGGCCGAAATGACCAGTTTTTTATCTCCTTCTTTGGGCATAAGGCCGTGCCAAATGGCATTTTCCACATAAGGCTGCAATAACATTGGAGGCAGGAGTGTGTCGAGCATATCTTCGTCTTCGTCGATGTTAAATTCATAGCTAAACTCATGACTAAATCGAAATGCTTCCATTTCGACGTACATTTTGAGGGTTTCGATAATTTCTTCAAAACGTAGGTATTGGTGGTTAGAATTTTCCATGATTCGACGCACCAAGCGCGAAAATTTAGAGAGGTACTTGGCTCCTTCAACGCCTCGGTTTTGGAGTAAATAATTTTGAACCGAATTAAGTGAATTGAACAAAAAATGGGGGTTCATTTGCGATTGAAGCGCTTTGAGTTTCCATTCGCTCATTTGAAGTTCTAGCTGGTTGCGAATTTGGAGCGTATTTAGCCGCCAACGAATCAGTCCTGCTACTATGATTCCGACCATCAAGGCGATAATTAATTTAAACCACCATGTTTCGGTAAAATAGGGCTCAACCGTAATTGTAAACTTCAACGGGGTTGTTGTCCAAAATCCAAAACTGTTGCCACTTTTGACCCTTAGGGTGTAGGTTTTGGGGGCTAAATTGGTAAACGAAACGGTATTTTGATTACCCATATTGACCCAGTCGTTACTAAAGCCTTCGAGTTGGTATTGATAGACGTTTTCGGTACTGGGCTCAAAATTGAGGGTTGAAAACTGGAGGTTGAGGATTTTTTCGTGCGGCTGTAACCCAATTGCTTGGCTCGTATCCAACGCCCTTGCCTGACCACTCACTTCTATAGCACTCACAACGATTTTTGGAAGTAGTTTTTTGGAGTTTACTTCGTTGATTTTCAGTATATTGATGTGGTTGATGTGTCCTAGTAACAATTCGTTGGGGGGATGGTAATAAAAACCCACGGGTGAGTTACTGTAAAGCCCCTCAATCGTAGAAAGGTGGCGAACGCTACGCGTTGGAACGTTACCAATTTGAATGCCTTCGTTGGTGCTAAACCAAAAATTTCCCCGTGGATCTTCGAGTATATTGGAGCAGTAGGTGTCTAAAATGTCATCTTTTTTGTAATCAAAACTTGCCCCAATTTTACCCGATGTTTCAATTTTGTCCACTCCACCCCAGCCCGATAATAGAACGCTGTTATTAGCGCCATTCTGCAAAGAAAGGTTACACATTGAACTAATTTCTACTCCTTTGTTGAACGGGAGTTCGTGAACATTGACAAAGGTTTTTTGAGGTTCGTCCCAATAAAAAAGACCTTTGCCGCAGGTAGCAAACCATATTTTGCCATTGGCAGTTTGGGTGATTGATTTAATAAGATTGTCTTTGTAAATCTTTTGATAAGCTTCTTGGGTCCAAAGTGAGAGCGGCCGTAACGTTGGATAATCAAGAACATGCAAACCGTGATTTTGGGAGGAAATCCATAGACGTTTTTGGGCGTCAAGCAAAACGTCCGTAAAATTAGCGGAGACTAGGTTCATGATTTCTTTCCACGGGCGAAGTACTTTTTGTTGAAAGTCAATTTTGTAGATACCGTTGTCGGAAAGGGCAACGGCTTGATTCCCAATCCAGCGTAAACGATGAATGTACTCGGATTTGGGGAGAGGAAATAGCTGGATGGCTTGGGTTTCAGGTGCCCATTTGAGCACACCCGTGTGCGATAGCCCTAAGAGGTAGTGGCCATTAGGTAGTGGCAAGATTGAGGTAATGGTCACGGGGGCATTGACGGCCTTATGAGCAATGTGAAAGGTGCGAATGCCAATGTTTTTGTATCGATATTTGTAAAGGCCCATTTTGGTGCCCATCCACAATAGCCCATTTTCCTTGTCATCGAAAAAAGTTTTGATGGGGATACCGCTTTTGTAAAACGCTGGAAATGAATAAACCCGCTGTTGTTCAGGGTAAAAAGCCCGTAACCCAGTTTCAGTACCGAGTAAGAGAAGATGTTGCCCGTTGAGGTCGGCTACATCGACACCGCACAGAATATCTGCATTTTCAAACCCGCTGGAAAAATGCGTCAGGTGGTCGTTGGGGGCGATGCGCGTCAAGGTCCCATGATGGCTGCCTACCCAAACATTGCCATGAATGTCTTCAAATCCTTGGGTAAATCGAACGGCTTTGTGCTTTCCTTTTTCGACAATACCGTGGTCGAGCAAGCACTCAAGCTTGTCGGTGTTGGGAAGGTAGCGATACACGCCAATTTCGGAGATAATCCATAACCTACGGCGGCTATCTTCAAAAAAGCTGGCGTATTGGTAATCATTTTCATTGGTAGAAATACGGTAAAAATGAAGCTTTCCCGTGGCGGGGTCATAACGTTTTACGTGGGTATAATCGCATAACCATACGTGATTGCGGGTGTCCACGAAGGCTTTTTCGTGAAGGTCGTTTTTGGTGTCTTTGTCGGCGTAGTTGTTTTCGAGTAAAGTTTTAACTGTGAGCGAACGACGCTCAATTTTGCAAAACCCTTTGCTGTCGATGGAAGCGTAAATGGTACCTTTTGAATCTGCGGAGACTCCAGAAGCGTACCCGATTTGAGCGTCTTTGAAGGTCAGAAAACGATACCCATCGTAGCGACAAATACTACGAGCGGTGCCAAGCCACAGAAAACCGTCAGGGTCTTTGGTAATCGACCATACATCGTTAGAAGGAAGCCCTTCTTTGGTGGTAATAGACTCAAAAGTGAGTTCGGGAATTTGTGCTTCTAACGAATAGCCCCCCACTACCAGCATACAAAACAAAAAAACGATGCGGTTCATAACTACACTATTTTGCCTGAGTTGACATAAAAATCAGAAAGAAGCGCTAAGAAATCGTCCTTTCTTCGTCGCGATACCTCGATTTCGGCCCCGTCGCTCATCCATACTTGTCCACCGTCGCCTTTGACGTAGCGCTTGATATGCTCCAAATTGATGATATTAGACTGGTGGACGCGAAAGAAATAATAATTGTCCAGAATCTCTTCGTACTCCTTTAGTAGCCTCGACACGACAATCACTTTGTGGTGGGTCAAATGGAATTTTGTATATGACCCCAGCGACTCACACTGAATGATATCGTTCATTTGTACAATATGAATGCCTTCGGCTGTGGGGAGGGCAATCCGCTGATGATTGTTTCTGAGGCGTTGTTTGAGTGAAGATGTTTTGGGATTTTGAATGTTTTCCTGCAAAATCGTCACCTGTTGTGGCGTGATGGAGGTCGCTTGAGATTTGTATTTTTCTACCGCCGCTTGGAGTTCGTCGGGATCAATAGGTTTGAGAAGATAATCGATGGCGCTGACCCGAAATGCTCGCACGGCGTACTCTTGATAGGCAGTGGTAAAAATCACTCCAAAATCAATTTTTTCAAAACACGCCAATAAGTCAAATCCTGATTTGCCAGGCATTTGAATGTCCAAAAAAACCAAGTTGGGACGTTGAAGGTGAATCAAGTCAAGGGCCGAATCAACGTTTTTGGCTTGTCCACTTATTTCTACCTCAGGGCACACGATTTGGAGAAGATTGGTGAGGGCTTGGCGGGCGTTGGCTTCGTCATCGACGATGATGGCACGGAGTTTTTCCATAAGAAACAAGATTGAGCAAAACAAGGTAGTTCTTTTTTGAGAAATGCCCTATTAGTTGACGATAAGTGGTACTTTTTACTTCAAATTAGGCGGCTTTGGGTTTATATCTGGGGAAAAGGTAACTGCTGAATATAGACCTTCCCAATTATCAATTCATCACTGCCAATTTTAGAAATAAACAGGCCGTTTATAAAGTAAGGCTCTATATAAATAAAGGAATCGGCAACTTTGGGGTAGCTGGTATTATAAAAATGAAGTGATATGCTATGAAAACAACGAAGTGGAAGAAACAAGTTTTGGGGCAAATACACCAACGTTTTGAATGGATGATGCTGATTATAGTGGCACTGATTGTGTTTTTGAGTTTGGTGTGGCGGTGAACTTGGAAGCTAGCCACATCTTTCCGAAAAGTAAAGTACCGTAGGCCAACGCAAAACGGCCGAATGTAAGCTCAAACTAACCGCGTACAAACTGTCAATTTTTCAAAACCTGAGAAAATGCAACTTTACATCGTCAATCACGACGACACAGGGATGCCGAAAACTGAACGTAGAGTAAGCACAATCAATCAACACGTTAAAACTCATGAAAAAGACAACCGAAAAAAACGCACCTAAAGCAGCCAAAACAGTATTGTCGAAAGACGCCGCCCAACACATTCAGGGAGGAGCTTATAAACTTCGTGGCAATACGGGATCTTAATCAAAGGAAATAAAAACGCTGTAAGAAGCGCTCAACAGGTAAGCAGTCTTACAGCGTTTTTAGCAACGCTTCCGTAGTAAAATGCCACTGCTTAAAAGCAAAAAACCACGCTTCGTTCCCCTTTTTTTGAGTCAGGCAGACCGTACCGCTATTTTTACTAAAAAATCAGCCACAGTCATGTCAACTACCTATTTTTCAACGGCCTTTGTACGAGTGCCTCTCGCGGGGAGCGAAGCAATTGAAAACATTGATTGGGAAAAACTCAGCCACCAGCTCACCCAACCTGCTTTTTTAGAAGCGTTGTACATTGCTTCACCTGCCCTGTACGAAGAAGTACAAAAATTGGATGTAACGCAGCATCCCGACGAAAAATCGAAGCGAATTGTTTATTCTCTCCTCAAATACCTCGCGAGGTATGCCACCCGCTGTACACCTTTTGGGTTGTTTGGAGGGTTTGCTACGTTGCCCATTACCACTGCATCCACAGCTGTGCGTATAGATAACATCGGTACTCCTCGTAAAGTGACGCGCCTCGACATGAACTACCTCTGCGCGCTCACCCAAGACCTTGAAAAACACCCTGATATTAAGCCTTTCCTTCGTTTTTACCCCAATACCAGCTTGTACAGCATCAACGGCCAATACCGCTACGTGGAGTATCGGTACAATGGCGGCGGAATGCGTGTTCATCACCTGAGTAGCGCCGAGCAGTCGGAGTACTTGGAGGCGGTGCTGGCCCGTGCTCAAAAGGGAGCATCGCTGTATGCTTTGGCTGAAATGCTTGTTTCGGAAGAGATTACGCTCCAAGAAGCCCTCGACTACGTCGAAGAGGTGGTGGCTTCGCAGCTACTGGTGAGCGAGCTAGAACCTGCGCTTACGGGCGGTGACTTTTTGGCACAAATCATCGGGACGCTCCAAAAGATTGCGGAGATTGAAACGTCGGAACACCTAGCGGAAATTTTGAGCCTTTTGGGCGAAGTTCAGCAGGCATTGTTGGCCATTGAGCAATCGGGGAGCGATTATGGTAGCGCTAAATTTGAAAAAGTGGAAGCCTTATTAAGCCAACTTCCGACGCCGTTTGACCGTAAAGTGTTGTTCCAAATTGATACTTATTTACCCGAACTTTCAGGCCAATTGAACCGTGGCTTGTTGAATAAATTAGCTTCCAAAATCCCTACTTTATTAAAACTATCGCCCGCAGGAAATCCGATGCTCGACGAATTTCGGAATCGGTTTTATGAAAAATACGAAGACGAAGAAGTTCCCTTTGTGTTGGCCCTCGACCCCGAAGTGGGCATTGGGTATCCTGGAGGACAAGCCAAAAACGATATTTCGCCCTTGGTGGAAGGTGTATGGGTGGGTAGTAACCAGTCATCCAATCAGACCCTCAGTATTCCGCCTGAGCACAGCTATTTGCTGCAAAAAGTAGCCGAAGCTCAACTGACAGGTGCGTACGAAATTTGCCTCAAAGAAGAAGACCTGCGTGCCGTAGAAGTACGTCAGCCGCAGTTGCCGCTCACCAACACGGCCATGTTTTCGGTGATTCGTGAGGAGGGGCGGGAGAAAATCGTACTCGATACCTTTGGCGGTACGACGGGAACGTTTTTGCTCGGGCGCTTTGGCCATACCGACGCCTCGGTGTTGGCGTTGCTCAAAGAAATTAGTGCCGCCGAAGACCGCAGCGTCCCAGAGGTGATTTTTGCGGACATTGTCCACCTGCCCGAAGCGCGGACGGGCAACGTCATCATTCGTCCTCAATTGAAAAAGTACCAAATTCCGTTTTTGAGCAAAGCCTCTACGGCGCCCGAATTTGAAATCGCGCTTTCGGATTTAATGTTGAGCGTACGGGGCGGGACGATTTTTTTACGGTCAAAATCACTGAACAAAATCATCGTTCCGCGTTTGTCCAATGCCCACAATTTTTCGAGTACTCAGTCATTGGATACGTACCACTTTTTGTGTGCGTTACAATCGCAGCACGTGCGCTCGGGACTCAGTAATTTTACGGGCAGTTTTGCGCCATTGTTTATGTTTATTCCGCGTTTGGTACTCGACAACATCGTGTTGGCCGAAGCCCAGTGGAATTTCAAAGAGCAGCACGTGAAGTCGATGGTAGCGGCGTTTAAAAACAATAATTGGCCTGCGCTAAAAGCTGAAATTGAGGCGTGGAGAGCGCAATATTCGGTACCGAGGTACATCTGTTTGACACAGTTCGACAATGAACTGTACGCCGATTTAGAAAACCAATGGTTGGCCGAGACTTTCTTAAACGAAATAAAATCACTAGAGCAGTTCAATATCAAAGAGTTTTTGCACCGTGCCGATTCGTCGGTGGTGCAGTCGGGGCGGGGCTGGCACACCAATCAGTTTGTCGTTGCCTTTGATAATACCGCTTCGTATCCCGCAGTCTCAGTAGCCTCTCCTGCGCTGCCTGTACAAAACTCTACTCCAACGACGCGCAAATTTTTTACGGGTTCGGAGTGGCTCTATTATAAAGTTTATACAGGTATCAAAACCGCCGACCGCCTTCTGACCGACGTGTTATATCCGTTGACGGAGCGTTTCAAGGCCAACGGTTGGACCGATAAGTTTTTCTTCATTCGCTACGCCGACCCGAACGTGCATTTTCGTTTGCGTTTTCATTTGGCAAACCCTGCGCACATCGGGCAAGTGGTGCAAGAATTGCACGATGCTTTGGCGCCGTACATGGCCAACAAAACCGTCACTTCGGTCGTAAACGACACCTACAACCGTGAATTGGAACGGTATGGAAGCAATTCTATCGATGCCATTGAAGACTACTTTCACCTCGATAGCGATACCATTTTGCGGTTTTTGTCGATGATTGACGGCTCCGAAGGCGAAGAATGCCGCTGGCGTTTTGGCATGAAACTTACTGATGACCTGCTAACGGCGTTTGGGTTTGATTTAAAACAAAAAATGGAGTTTACCGAAAAACGTGCTGCCGATTTTGGTCGTGAATTTGGGTATAATGCAGGGTTGAAAAAACAGCTGGATGCCCGTTACAAAGACGTTGAACCTGCGCTCCAAGAACTGTTTGCGTTGGCGAATCCCGAACACGCGTTTTTCTACGAATTGTCAAACCAACGCACCGAAAATTTACAGTTGATGATTGAGTACGTTCGGATGTTGCACGCGCAGAGGGAGTTACAAATTTCGTTGGAAGACTTGCTGGCGAGTTTGGTTCACATGAACATCAATCGCCTGTTTCGGAGCCAACAGCGCTTGGTAGAATACATGGTTTTTTACCACCTCCATAAATATTACCGCATCAACTACGGACGCAACGTATTAGCCAAAAAAACAGCCGATTCCAACGTAACAGCCCAATGAAAGACTTCACAAAAACAATTTTTGGCGGTAAAATGAGCCCCTATGGATTAGTTGACCGATTTCCCCATATTCAACAAGGGGCGTCGATGGACTGTGGCCCTACTTCGTTGGCCATTATTTTTCGGCACTACGGCGTCGATAATGTCAAGCATTTGTTTACGCAGTTGGCCGAAATCAACCAAGAAGGGACAAGTTTGTACGCCCTGCTCGAAATTGCCGAAAATTACGGTTTTAAGGCCGAAGGCTATGAGCTGGATTATGACTATTTGCAGCAAATTCAGTTGCCCTGCATTGCCCATTACGAAGGGCAGCATTTTGTGGTCATTTACGAAGCCAACGACAATTTCGTGCGCGTTTCTGACCCTGCTTTTGGAAAAGTTCGGTATTCCAAAGAAGAGTTTACCAATAAGTGGAGCGGCATTGTACTCGAACTAAAACCCACCGAAGCTTTTTACCAAAATGCCGAACTTGCGGAGGCTGGGAAGAAAAATAAAGAAGAAAAACGCTCCATTTTTCAACAAATTTATTGGCCCATCATCAAAGAGAATAAGCGGGTATTGGGGGAAATCTTGTTGTTTTCGCTGTTGCTTGAGTTGGTGGGACTCGTCATGCCGCTTTTCACCCAAACCATGCTCGACGATGTGCTGGTCAACCAAAACAAAAAATTGATGCTGGGTTTGTTGGTGGGGCTGGGGTTGGTGTTTATCGTGCAAGTTGTTCTCACTTACACGCGCAGTATGCTCATGGTGCATTATCGGTTTCGGTTTGAGGTCGATTTTATGACCCAATTTTTCGACCGTCTTATTTCGCTCAAACAAAAATACTACGATAGCCGCAAGCGGGAAGAGTTTATGTCGCGTTTTCAGGAGGGAATCGGGATTCGTCAACTTACGAATCCGATGATTATTCAAAACTTCCTCGACATTTTCTTCATGCTTATTTACTTCCCCGTGTTGTTTGCTTTTAGCGGGTCGTTGGGCTTGATTTCGCTGACTTGTTTTGTGGCTTACTGCGTTACCACGGTCTTTTTTATTCCTATTGTTAAAAACCTTCGCTCGAAAGTCTATCATAAAAATCAGGCGTCGTTGGGCGGTTTTTTGGATACGTTGTTGGGGATTAAAACCGTCAAACTGTTGTCGCTCGAAAAATATAAATTGGTAAAATGGAAACACCTTCACCGCGAGTCCATCAACTCGGTGATGCAAGACGAGCAAAAGCAGATTCTTATCAACTCCCTTCAGCGACTTATTTTTATTTTTAGCCAAATCGCGGTGTTTTGGGTGGGCGCTTATCAGGTGTTTACGGGCCAACTGAGCATTGGGCAATACATGGCGTTTTCGTCTATTTTTATGACGCTGATGAACTCCGTCAATAGCGTAAGTACACTTTGGATGATGATGACGCAGTTGACGGTGAGTTTTGAAAAAGTCAACGAAATTTTCTTAGAAGAGCGCGAAACGAGCAATTACCAAGAACAAATCAATGCCTGTTCGAGCAAAGTTGTGAAGTTTGAAAATGTATCGTTTCGGTATAGTCAACGCGAAGAAAAATACCAATTGCGTAACATTAACTGTGAAATCAAAAAAGGAGAGCGCATTGGTATTGTAGGGCGAAATGGCGCGGGGAAATCAACTTTTGTGAAGCTTCTTGTGGGTCTTTACCCCGAATACGAAGGAAAAATACGTTTTGACGGTGTTGAGCTTCGTGAAATCAACCCCAAAGTGCTGCGTAGCCACATACACATGTTTCCGCAGGATACGTATATTTTTAACGATACCATCAAAGAAAACATCCGCTGTGCCAACCTCGCTGCTTCCACGGAAGATGTCGTTGAGGCGGCCAAGCTGGCCGATTTGCACAATTTTGTCAAAGGCAATCACCTCGGGTACAACCAAATGGTGGGCAATTTTGGCGGAAACCTTTCGGGCGGACAAGTCCTCAAAATTGGTTTTGCCCGCTTGTTTATTTGCCCCGATCCCGACATTATTATTTTGGACGAGGCGAGTAGTGCCTTAGACGTAGAAACCGAACGGACGATTTTGGAAAATATCTATAAACGTTTTGAGGGTAAAACCATCATTTCGATTGCGCACCGCCTGCATACACTCAAAAAAGCTGACCGCATTTTGGTATTTGACGATGGAATGATTTCCGAACAAGGCAAGCACGAAGACCTCCTATCGCAGCGCGGCATTTACTATGATTTTATGAAAACGTACATTGATTACTAACACGCGTCAGACGATAGTCAGACGCAAAAAGAAAAGTTGTCAGACCGAATAGAGCAAACAACAACCGTCTGACTACCGTCTGACGGCCAGCACGCGTCAGACGATAGTCAGACGCAAAAACAAAAAGTTGTCAGACCGAACAGAGAGCAAACAACGACCGTCTGACGGCCAGTACGCGTCAGACGATAGTCAGACGCAAAAAGAAAAAGTTGTCAGACCGAACAGAGAGCAAACAGCGACCGTCTGACTATCGTCTGACGGCTAGTACGCGTCAGACGATAGTCAGACGCAAAGCAACCAAAATGTATTATAAACCTCAATGAGCCATGAATAATCCAGCATTCCAAGACCTTCAAGCCACGCAATACGAAGATTTGTACCACGTTGACGACGCGCCTGTGGCCGATTTGCGCATCAAAGCGCTCAGCCGAATGGGGTGGTGGGCGGTTATTTTTGCCCTGACGGGCATGTTGGCAGGCGCACTGATTATTTTGCCCGATACCATCCAAACCCCGTTTGTGCTAAAATCAGAAGTGACCGAAGACATTTATCGTTTTCCATCGGCGGTTTATGTAGAGCGGGTACACGTTCATAACGGTCAGCAAGTAAAGGCAGGCGATACGATTCTTGAAATCAGCGCTCCCGACATTGCCGCATTGACGGCAGACCTGACTTCTGCCCAAGCCAATTTGAAAAGTTTTGAGCAGTTTAAAGCGGTGGCAACGCAAAATGAACGGCAGATTATCGAAGTCAACATTCAACGGATTCGAGAAGAAATTGCGTTAAAAAAATCACAGCTTGCCATTGCCGAACAAAAATGGGCGTCGGAATCGCAAAAACTAGCCCACGAAGCGCAAGAAGCGAAACGCCTTTTTGTAGTAAATCAGGAATTATACAAAAACGGAGATGTGAGTAAAAACGAACTTAATCAGCACGAAACGAATGCCTTGCGTTCCAAAAATGCGCAAGAAATTGCTTACCAAAGTTATTTGGAAAGCCGTAACCTACTCCAGCGCGACATCGCTTCTAAAGAGTTGGAAATAACTGGTTTAGAAAAACAAATTGCCAAAAATAGCAACGACCATCTGCTCGAAGGTGATCGCCTCAAAGGAAGTTATTCGTCGGTGCAGCAGCGTTTGAAGGGAACTTACGGAGTTTTTGAAACGACAGCCGACAATCATTTGCTCTTAAAAGCCAAGCACAACGGTACGGTCTCGTTTGTGTTTGAAGGGGATAAAGAAGTAGCTCCAAGTACTATTTTGCTCAAAATGATTTATGAAGACGCTCCTTTGTACGCTTATACGCAGGTCAATTCGTCGCAAATTGGCAAAGTAAAAGTGGGACAAGAAGTGGTAATGAAGCTGGATGCCTATCCCGTGTACGAATGGGGCGGAGCAACGGGTATGGTATCAGAGGTATCGCTGACGCCTAACGAAAAGGGAATGTTCAACGTGCGGGTACAAGTCGAAGACTTACAAAAACTGCGCGGCCGCCTCAACATTGGTATGCTAGGTAAAGCCAATATCGTTACGGATGAACGTACGATTTTTGGGTACTTGTTCCGCAAGTTTCAAAAAACAACGTCCGCGTTAGTTGAGTAGGTATTTTAGAGAAGTTAGCCACCTTACTCAAAAAAATGTTACTTTTGGGCAACGTTAGTCACCAACACACTCGTCCCAAGCATGGAAAAATTAGACTGTCTCAATCAAGTCGCTGAGTTTCACCGTACCTTCAAACATCCTATTCTCTCTACTCCCCAAATTCCTTCTGAAGACCGCTGTAAATTGCGCGTTGCACTTATCGCCGAAGAGTTAAAAGAATTGGAAGTAGCTATTTTAGAAAAGGATATTTTTGGGGTGGCCGACGCACTTGCCGATATTCAGTATGTATTATCGGGAGCAGTTCTTGAATTTGGTTTGGGAGAACAGTTCAAAGCATTGTTTGACGAAGTTCAGCGCTCCAATATGAGCAAAGCTTGCAACACCGAGGAAGAAGCCCAAGCAACCGTAAAACACTTCCAAGACAAAGGCACGGAATGTTATTATGTCGAAGATGCAGGGAAGTATTTGGTGTACCGTACCGCCGATAACAAAACGCTCAAATCTATTTTTTATTCACCTGCCGATTTGGAAGGTGTCTTAAAATAATAAATTATGTCGTTTAAGAAACTTGTTTGGCATGGAGTTTGATGTCAAATTAAGTATAATAATAGAGTAGGGTAATTTGGCATTAGCCCCGTTCCATTGGAGCGGGGCCATGTTTTGTTATAGGGGGTAACTAATTCTTCTTAATCAATTTAAGGGTGCGCCGCCGACTAGGGAATTGTACTTGCAGTAAATAACTCCCTTCGGCCAAATGCGAAGTCGCAATTTCAAGTTCAGAAAGGCCATCGAGTGTAGCATTTTGGTAGATAGTGCGGCCATCAACACCATACAGTATAAGTTCCTTTACAGGCTCAGGGGCATGATTCCAGTTCACTTTTAAAGTATGTTGGAAAGGGTTTGGAAATGCTTTTATGTCTTCGTCGGTGCTTATATCCAATGCTTCCGCAGCCAAGCGTGTCGTAGCCGAATGGCAAGGAGTGCTCTGTGAAGGCCCCGTTCCCGTGGGCGTAAAACTGCTGCTGTTGGTCACCACAATTTTATCAATGCGTATGCCATCTTCGCGCATCCAGATGTTGAGCACGTTGTAGCCCGGAGTAGTGACATTGGCCGTAACCCGAACGGCACTAACGGCTCCTACCCACGTCCACGCTGTGCCTCCGTTGTTATTGATACCATTGGTAAAGTTAGAAGAAACAGAAACCCCGTTGAGACCTACATAAAATGCGTCGTCGGAGGTGGTACTTGACCCTGCTGACATCCGAACCCAAACATAATATGTGCCGGGCGTGCTGATATTGAGTACGTAGTCGAGGCGAGGGCCGTTTAGACTTGTGCCTGTGTTTACACCAGTCCCCGTTACGCGCATAGCTACGCCGCCCGAAGCACTTGAGTTGGAAAACGACGACCAAGAACGTGAAGCTGCCGAACCCGTTCCTGCGGCAGCCGTGTTGTAATTTTCAGCTTCAACGGTTACAATACCCCCTGCGTCAGAATAACATTGGGCAGGAAAACAAGTACTAGAAGCACTTGTACTGCCTGGACAGTAAGTTTGGAAGGTAGAGGTTGCGGCTGTGCTTGAGAGCGAAGGGCAATTGGCCTTGACGCTGTATTCGTAGGTCGTAAATGACGTTAATCCCGCTAGAGCACTGGAAAGATTGGTCGAAGTTGAACTTTGCCAAGTACTGCTTCCCGTGGGGCGATAATCGAAGGTATAAGAAGAGGCACCACTGACACTTGCCCACGAAACGGTTGCGGTAGAACTACTAAGGTTCGTAACCGTTACACTGGCGGGCGTGGGGCAGCTAGGTGTGTTGTAGGTTTTGGTAACGGTTTGTTGCTGAACGTGCATTCCGTTATCAACACTGATGGTAAAAGTAATGGCTGTGCCTAGTGGCGTGGCGGAATCTATGGTAAAGCCAATGCCATCATTGAGGGTTTGTAAAAATCCAACGGTAGCGTTTGTATAGGTTTTAGGGGCAGCTACCGAGGTAACATAGGGACTCGTTGACGATATACTAACGGTATAACTCGCATTTTTGAGGCTAAAGTTTTTGAACGCATACTGAAGGGTACTATTGGTACTGGCAAAAGTAGCGGGGCCATTGTCGGTAGCAGTAGCATAGAAGGTTGAAACACGCAAAATTTTCTTGTTCATATCAATAGTGCTATTGCACAACGGAACTATGCGCGTAGAGGCAGGCCAAAATCCGTCAGACGAACTTCCTACTTCTGGGGTAAATCCAAACATTTTCACTTTACTTGTTTGTTGGCCATATTCCCAGTCGGGGGCGGTGCCGTTGGCCGTATAACCCACCGTTTGGTAGGCATTGCCTGCTACAAAGCCATTTTCTTGGGTGAAATAGGTGCTAATTTGCTGAAAAAGCGCTTGTTCGGGATTATTGTTGGGGTTGAGGCTCTCAAAAGGGTAGATTAAATAATTGCCATATGAGTGAAAATTGATGGTAGTAACAAACGGATGTTGTTGGCAAAACAGGTTGACGGCATTGGTTTCTGGTTCCGAAAAAGCGGCGGTACCTCGGTAGGTATCGGAGGTTTGGGTGGGAGAGGAGCCCGTATTGTTTAGCGCATAATTGTAGCCGTAATTGCGGTTTAGGTCAACTCCGTACGAGCCCCCTGAATTGAGCCGACGGTTTTTGCGCCACATTCCCCCGCCGTTGGGGTTGGTGGTTTGGTTATAGACGTAGCCGTCGGGATTGAGGCAAGGCAAAATGTAGAGTTCTGAGCTGTTGAGTAACGTCTTGACTTCGGGGTCAGTATTGTAATTTTCAAGTAAGTGCCACATAAAAAATACGAGCTGGGTAAGGCTCATAGGTTCACGGGCATGGTGGAGGGCATTCATCATGAGTTCAGGCTCGTTTTCATCTACGTCGGGGTTGTCACTGATTTTGACCATATAAATGGGGCGGCTCTGCACAGAACTTCCTATCGAAACTTTGGAGGAAATCAGGTTAGGGTAGAGTGCTCGCATGTTGTCAAGAATAGCCTCTAACTGTTGAAAAGTGTAAAAACCACCCATACTTCCCGTACCAAAGTTAGCGGGAGTTGGTACGGCACTTGTTCGGGCCATTTGACCTATCTTGCGGTTTTGTTCATCCATTTTAAGATTGAAAGCTTGATACGATTTTTCAAGGTCTTCAATCAAGTAGTTTACTTTTATTCCATGTTTGCGAAAGACCCGTAGGTCGTTATCGGAGATTTCGGCCACTAACGTTTTTTTGTCAAAACTAAAGTGGTCAATTTCTAGGCCATCGTTAAACAACTTTTCCAATTGATAAGGGTCAATGTTGACCTGTATGCGGTGAAATTTAAGGCGATTTTGCCCAAAAGAAGTGCAGAAAGCTGCTAATAGCAGCATGGCGGAGCATAAAAATGGTTTCATAACGGACACGATATTTGGTTTATAACGTTGTAAAAAACGATGATAATGTTGTCATAAAAAATGACTTTTCCAAATACATATTCATGTAAAATAAAAAAGGCCGAACCTGTGTTCGACCTTTTCAGACATCAATCTCAATTTATAAAAAATTAACCCACCAGTTCTTAATTTAGTACTTCCTCAAGGGGAGTATATGTCAAGCCCCACGCATCGGCAACGGCTTTGTAAACAATCTTGCCATTTACGACGTTTAGACCTTTTTTCAATTCTTCGTTTTGAGTGCAAGCTTGTTGCCAACCTTTGTTTGCCAATTGAATTGCGTACGGCAAGGTCGCGTTGGTCAAAGCAAGTGTTGACGTATAAGGTACGGCTCCTGGCATGTTGGCTACGCAGTAGTGAACAATACCGTCGATTTCGTACGTTGGATTTTCGTGTGTGGTCGGCGTACAAGTCTCAATACATCCGCCTTGGTCAACGGCCACGTCCACCAATACCGTTCCTTTTTTCATCAACGAAAGCATGTCACGCGTGATGAGGTGAGGCGCCTTCGCACCAGGAATCAACACGGCTCCTACGATAAGGTCAGACTGTGAAACTAATTGACGAATGTTGTACTCGTTCGACATCACAGTGTCGGCATTGGCAGGAAGTACATCTTCCAAATAACGCAAACGGTTCAAGTTTACGTCCACAATCGTCACGTTAGCACCCAAGCCTGTCGCCATTTTAGCTGCCTGAGTTCCTACAATTCCACCGCCCAAAATCAATACATTGGCAGGTTTTACGCCTGCTACCCCGCCGAGCAAAATACCGCGTCCGCCCATTGGTTTTTCCAAATACTTGGCACCTTCCTGAATCGCCATCCGACCTGCTACTTCCGACATAGGTACCAAAAGTGGCAACGAGCGGTCTGCTTTTTCTACGGTTTCGTAGGCCAAACATACGGCGTTACGTTCAATCATTGCGTGCGTCAAAGGCTCCGACGAAGCAAAGTGAAAGTACGTAAACAGCAATTGATTTTCTTTGATTAATGCGTATTCCGACGTAATCGGCTCTTTCACCTTTACAATCATTTCGGCGATTTCGTACACCGCTTCAATGGTTGGAAGGATGGTTGCGCCCGCTTTTTCGTATTCCGAATCTTCAAATCCACTACCTACCCCTGCCGTTGACTGTATGTAAACGGGATGGCCATTTTTACGAAATTCTGCTACTCCTGCGGGAGTCAACGCTACGCGGTTTTCGTTGTTTTTGATTTCCTTAGGTACGCCGATAATCATTGTCGTAATTGGTTTAGAATAAGTGTCAGAATGTTGACTTTTGGAATACGGTACAAAATTACGGCGAACGAAAATATTTTCTGTTATTGAAAAATAAATAAGAAAATAAAACTTATTTATCGAAAAAAAGATGAAAAATTTCTATTATTGAACTGAATTTTGATTGAAAGACGAAAAATATTCGCCCCCTTTAGTATGGTTCATCTTGACGATACCGATTTGCAGATTTTGAGGCTGCTGCAAACCAATGCACAGCTGACAATCAAAGAGATTGCGACGCAGATTAATCTCTCCATTACGCCCGTTCATGACCGCATCAAAAAACTGGAACGGGAAGGCATCATCGAAAAATACGTGACGATGCTAAACCGCAAAAAACTAAACAAAGGCTTGGTGGTTTATTGTAATGTAACCCTCGATAAGCAGCAACATGAAAACTTTCGTGAGTTCAACGAAGCCATGCTTCAAATGCCTGAGGTGGTAGAGTGCTGCGTGGTGTCGGGGACGTTTGATTACCTCATCAAAATCGTGGCCACCGACGTGGAGAGTTACCACGCCTTTTACCAAGAAAAATTAGCCAGTTTTAAAGCCATTTCGCACATCAGCAGTTTTTTTGTGATGTCGGAAGTGAAAAGCACGACGGCAATACCGATTTAACCATCAAAACCTATCAAGTTGTCTTTTGCAAATAAAAGTTACTCTTCTCATTTTTTGAAATTTTACCGTTTGATAAATATTCTTGAAAAAGGAAAGCATATTTTTTGAGTCTATAATTCAAATTTCTATCATTGAGAATAAAAACTAAGGTGTGTTTTTGGTTGACATACTGGCTATGTTATTATCTCAAAAAAAATGAAAAGACTAATTGTACTGATTCTATTCATTGCCAATGTCTGCTTTGGGCAAAATTCTCCTCTAAACACAATGGGGAAAGTCGTTCCATTTAGTATAAAAGACTTTAAAACAGCCAGTTTGAATGTGGGACCTAATGCACCACTAATCCAAGAAATGGCAGTTAAGTTACCTACTCCAGATGGTAATTTAAAAGACTTTGTTTTAAACGAAACCTTGATTAGTGACAGGAAAATACAAAATATCCAGACCTTTGATGGTACGTCTAGTGATGGTACAATTAAGATAAAAGTAACCCTATTGCCAGAGCGAATAGAAGCATTGATGCATACGCCTGATGGCTATTTTATTGTAGAACCGTTTGATTCAGGCCCAAACTTATACATTGTATATGGAATGAATGAGGTTCCTGCAGATAGAATGAAATGTGGGTCAAATGAAGAAATTATCAACAATATAGTTAAAAAAAATGGACGTGTACTAAGCAGTAGCCCTTTTCCAGTAGGTTCTCAATTAAGGGTCTTTCGTATGGCTGCGGCTGCTACGGGAGAGCTTGTAACATTTTATGAAGGACAAGCCAATGCGCTGGCGCGGATTGTGTCGGTGATGAATGCGGCCAACCTTATCTATGAACTTGAGGCTTCGATTCGGTTTCAGCTGATTACGGCTACGACTGATTATAGCCTTCTCTTTACCAACCCTGCCACCGACCCTTTTACTCCTGACCCTAATTTTGCAAGCGCTAACCAATCACAAATAGGGTTTAATACCATGAATACCAATGGGACACTTCCCTATTCAAATTATGACGTAGGACATACGTTTAGTATTTATACGGCCACGGGCATTTCATGCAGAGGACAAGCTGGAACGGCTCCTTGTAATAACTCTTTCAAAGCACGAGGTTGGACGGAGTGGAGCTCGTCCACCAATTTATCAACTTCAGGGCATTTAGGATTGGTGGTGGGGGTAATGGTTCATGAGGTAGGTCATCAATTTTCAGCAGCTCATACTTACAATGCCACAGGAGGAAGTGTGGGTTCTCCTACTTTTTGTGAAAGTGGGTGGTCATCCACCGATGCCATTGAGCCTGGAGGGGGAAGTACACTCATGAGCTACGGCAACAATTGCACATCTCCTACTAATCAGTCGTTGACTGGAAACAACAATCTACAATACTTTAATACCAAAAGCTTAGAGAAAATTTATAACTTTTTAATCAGTACAGCCAATTGCCATACTGCGAGTGCTACCAATAATACCCCTCCCGTTGCAAATGCGGGGGCAGACATTACGATTCCTAAAGGGACGCCTTTCAAACTTAGTGGAACAGCCTCCGATGCCAACAATGACGCCATGAGTTATACATGGGAGCAATATGATGTAGCAGTAGCCAATGATAAAGGAGCGTTGGGGACTTCGGTGGCGGGGGTTGGTGGTTATACGGCTGTCAACAGTACTACAGCACCATTGTTTAGAAGCGAAAGATCTACTACGACCACCGAGCGAACGTTCCCTAAATTAGCTTACATTCTCAATAACGAAAATAATCCTGCTGATAATGAGGGAGAAGACCTGCCACAAGTAGCTCGTACAATGAAGTTTCGTTTTACAGTACGTGACAATAAGCCCAACGGGGGAGGGGTTGATTCAGACGAAACCGTGGTTACAGTCGCCAATTCGGGGCCATTTTTGGTTACTTCACAGAATGTTTCTGAACTGTGGATTTACAATGGGAGTCGTACTGCT
Organism: Runella defluvii; assembly: GCF_014195535.1. GTDB lineage: Bacteria > Bacteroidota > Bacteroidia > Cytophagales > Spirosomataceae > Runella > Runella defluvii. Next base: position 100,479 of record NZ_JACIBY010000001.1, read on the forward strand.
ACGATTACATGGAGTGTCAACGGGACTAATACGGCACCTTTGAACGTAGCAAATGTGAAGATTAGCCTCTCAACCGACGGAGGGAATACTTTTCCTGTTGTATTGGCAGCTAGTACCCCCAACGATGGTTCTGAAACCATTATCATCCCCAACAATCAAACTGCGCAGGGTAGAATTAAGATTGAGCCTGTGGGGGCATTTGCTTTTTTTGACATAAATAATGCCAATGTAACCATCTCTACTTCCTGTAGTGCAGAAATTTCAAGTATTACCCCCGCAGAACCTGTCACAGCCTCCGCGGGCAATAGCGCCTTGAATCTAAATCTGAGTGCTTATGGCACTGGTATTACCTCTTTTAGTGGTACAATAGACAACTCAGATGCCAGAACAAATATGGTGTTTTCTAATTCGGGCTCTTGTAGCTCTGCTAATACTCCTTACTATGACATCTATGCTTTCAAAGTAACCACTGGGGGTAATTATACCTTTACAAAATCGTCTGGGACTTTAGGGTCATACGTGATTAATTTGTACAATGGCACGTATTCTTCATCCAATCCGTGTGCAAACTGGGTAAATTCAAGCGGAAATTTTTGCAGTCCACTCGTGTGTCTAAGTTCTAATGTGACAGCTAATTTGACGCCTGGTACTTACTACTTGGTTGTGTCTGGTTTTTCTAGTACGGATGTGGGTAATTACACAATCACTCCATCAGGCGGAACGGTTTATAATCTTGTCCCAACCCTCAACGCTCCCTACGCTTATACTTATCCAGTGATCAATAGCAACGGCACGATTGTCGCTTTTAGCGATAATGCTAATTTGACCAATACTGCTACCTTCCCAACGGGAAATTATACGCTTTATGGTTTGTCTTACCAAGGGGGGCTAAACTTAGGTTCTTATGTTGGCACTAGTTTCGTTTCCTTTCAAACTTTGCTGGATAACAACACCATTTGTGGTAAATTAAGTACAAATTCTAAAAATGTAACCATTAATTGTGGTGCATTGCCCAACCAGCCGAGTGCATTTACAGTATCATCTTCTACCGTTTGTCAAGGACAAAACAACGTGGTCTATACAATTCCAACGGTAGCTGGTGCAACGAGTTACACGTGGGGGTATTCTGGAACGGGTGCGACGATAACAGGAAATACGGAGAGTGTAACTGTCAGTTTTTCGACCGTGGCTACGGCGGGGACGTTGAGTGTGGCGGCTAATAATAGTTGCGGAACGAGTACCGCGCGCACAGTGGAGGTTACAATGAATGGAGTACCAACGGCGACGTTATCAGGAACCCAAACGATCGTGGTGGGGCAGAGTGCGAACTTGAGTGTTATGCTGACAGGTACGAGTCCATGGAGCATTGTTGTGAACGGGACGACGTACAACAATGTCCAGAGTTCACCTCATCCATTGACATTCACTCCGATTTCCACGACGACCTACACGTTGAGTAGTGTGAGCAACGTCTGTGGTACGGTCAATGTGTCGAGTAACAACACAGCAACAGTGACGGTGAATCCTGCTGCGGCTTGTGATAATGAAATTTCTGGGACATTGGTAAGCAATACCAATGCCATTTGCCCCAACGAATCAGCTGTTTTGAGCGTCTTAGATGCTCCTTTGGGCTACACCTACACATGGCGTGTCAATGAAAGTGTCGTCGCCAATGAAAATAAACCTACGTTGATGGCTAATCAAGTGGGTATTTATCGAGCTGATATTGCCCCGAATTGGTATCAAGTAGAACCTACACCTACGCATGAACACCTCTATGGCCTTACTTTTTTAAATGACTATAACGGGTGGATTGTAGGGGAAGGAGGGACTATTTTGCGGACGCAAGATGCGGGAGAAAATTGGTCTAAAATTTATTCAGGAGTAACCCAAACGTTAAATGATGTCCACTTTACGACTTCCAATACGGGCTGGATTGCAGGCGATGGAGGGAAGTTGCTCAAAAGTACCACAGGTGGTGTGAGCTGGGCAAATGTAGGAGTAGCATTTAATAGTAAAGCTGTTGATTTTTTCAGCCCCAAAATAGGTATTGTTGTGGGTTCTTCGGGCAATGTGATGTTTACTTCGGACGAAGGCAAAACATGGACTAATGGCAGTAGCGCAACAGCCAATACCCTGAATGATGTTAAATTTGTTTCAGCTAACGTTGCATTGGCGGTAGGTGATGGCGGAGTGATTGTAAGAAGTACAGATGCGGGGCAAACGTGGAGTAATGTGGCTTCGGGAGTTACTGCTAATTTTAGCCGGGTCTATTTTTATAACCAAAACCTCGGCTGGATTATTGGTAATAATGGAGCTATTTTGAGAACAACAGATGGTGGTGTAGTTTGGAACAGTGTAACGATAACGGGCGAATATGCAAATCGCGAATGGAAAGATGTCTATTTTACAGATACTACAAACGGCTGGTTGATTGATTACGGAAATACGTTACTTAAAACGATCGACGGAGGAAATTCGTGGAGTTTGGTAACGCGCTTTTTTCAAGATGGTATTAGTCTAAGTCAGGCAAATCGAATCGTTTTTACCAACAGACAGTCTGCTTATATTATCGGTGTATGGGGAGCCATTCTTAAAAGTACCAACGGTGGAAACAACTGGGCGGCAAAAGGGAACAGTTCTTCTTCCTCGCTAAACGATGTTCAGTTTTTAGATGCAAACAATCTAATTGCAGTTGGTGACAACGCAAAAGTGTTGAAAAGTAGTAATAGGGGGAAAAGTTGGAATAAAATCGCTCCGACAGGCCTTGAACCTAATAATTGGCTCAAAGCAGTACATTTTATTTCTTCGTCGGTCGGCTGGATGGGCGACTCAAAAGCCAATATTTTTAAAACAACGGATGGAGGTACCACTTGGCAAAAACAAAGAACTGCCGTTGATGGAGAGAATCTCAATGACATTGTATTCATAAACCCTAACAAAGGTTTTGGGATTGGAGTCAATGGCTTATTTATTGAAACACTAGATGGGGGAGTAAACTGGTCAGTAAGAAATATTGGTTCTGGAGCGTCATTTTTAAAAATTTTCTTTGTCAATAGCACGACTGGATGGATTTGTGGACAAAATGGTCTATTGCTCAAAACAATGGATAGTGGTGCTACGTGGCAGCCACAAAGTACTTCAACTACCAATCAACTATCTAGTGTGTTTTTTATAGATTCTTCGATTGGGTGGGCAGTAGTAAACGCGCTTGCGGGGGCACAAACAATCATTAAGACTACGGATGGGGGAAATACCTGGAGTACGATTGCTACTACCCCCACCTACGTCAAGGATATAAAGTTTGTTGATAGCAATAAAGGTTATATCTGTGGTGGGAATGGGTATATTGCTACGACGACGGATGGCGGGGCGACTTGGGTTCAGAATGTGACCAATACGGCAACCCCTCTGAATACATTAGCATTCAATTCATTGGGGACAGCGGTGATTGTTGGGGATGCTAATACCATCTTTCGCTACAATTCAAACGCTTGTACTTTTACAACTAATCTTGTTAATGTTGCCAATGCTACGCTTATCAGTGCCGCGACGATGTCGGGTACTTCTCCTCTTTCAACACCATTTGTTTATAAGTCCAATCAAACAATTTCGTCATCACAACTGATTCATCCAGGAGCAAACATTGAATATAAAGCGGGTAATAGCATTACGCTAACACCAGGTTTTAGTACATCTGACCAAACTACGTTTCAAGCCGAGATTAAGGGCTGCAACAATTAGGTTACTAAATAGTTTTTATTTTTGTTGCAGAATAGACGACAAATTCAAAAGCTGCTAGTAACCTTAAAGGGAGCGGGGAGTTAGCTATTACTTTCCCCGCTCCGTTTCATTTATGATACTTCAATCCATCAATAACATCGCCGAACTCTGCGCCCGTAAAGGAGTCCAAAACGTAGTGATTTCACCAGGGTCGCGAAGTGCGGCGCTTACCTTGGCGTTTGCGCGCCATGGTAGTATAAAAACAAAAGTAATTCCTGACGAACGAGTGGCGGGTTTTGTCGGTATGGGCATGGCACAATATAGCGGCCAAACGGTGGCTTTGGTATGTACCTCAGGCAGTGCGGCTTATAACCTTGCCCCTGCGGTAGTGGAAGCGTTTTTTCAAGAAATACCGTTGCTGGTGTTGACCGCCGACCGCCCCAAAGAATGGATACACCAACAAGACGGGCAAACCATTTACCAAAATGAGTTGTATGGCAAGCACGTCAAAAAGTCGTTTGAACTTCCTGCTGATTATGCCCATCCTGATACCAATTGGTACATCGAACGTGTACTCAACGAAGCGATAAATCTTTCCCAAACGTACCCCAAAGGGCCAGTACACGTCAACGTGCCGATTCGCGAACCGTTTTACCCCACGGCCAACGAAAAAATCACCTACGACCGCAACGTCCGTTTGGTCGAGCGACTTGCAACGCAACCGACCCTTTCTCCCGAAACGTGGCACCGTTTGCAAGAGGAGTTTGAAAATACGTCTCGCGTACTGATTGCGGTAGGACAGCTTCCGCCCCAATCGGCTTTATGGAAGGTTTTGAAAGAATTTAGCGAAGAAATGGGTGTGCCCGTGTTGGGAGATATTATTTCAAACATTCCTGCCGACGATGCTTTTGTTCGCCACCATGATGTGTGTTTGCGGCCAAAAAATCACGAACAATTGGCTGATTTACAGCCTGATTTGTTAATCACCGTGGGAGATTCGTTTATTTCTAAAAACCTGAAACTGTTCCTGCGCAAGTTTGCTCCCGCGCGTCATTGGCACATCAAACCCACCGAGCAGCTGATAGATACCTTTCAAACCCTGTCGTTGCAAGTGCCCGTGGAGCCAGTTTATTTCTTTCAAAAATTGCTAGAGGATATTGATTACCAGCAGTTTGTGCATCAAGATGATGACAGTGAAGAGCGGACCCAATACCGCGAAAAATGGCTGCAAGCCGACCGTAACGCCCAACGGAAACTTGCACAGTTTTTTCGTCAAGAAACCCGTTGGAATGAATTTACGTTGGTTGATTCTCTCATGCGTTCGTTGCCCGAAAATAGCGTCTTGCATTTGGCCAACAGTATGCCCGTGCGCTACGCAAACTTAGTGGGGACAAGCACCCAAGTTGAAGTGTTTGCCAATCGTGGTACGAGTGGGATTGATGGTTGCACAAGTACGGCCGTCGGTTCGGCGATGATGACTGATAAGTTGGTGTTTTTGCTGACTGGCGATGTCTCGTTTTTTTACGATCGCAACGCGCTTTGGCATCCACATCTTCCTGAAAACCTGCGCATTGTACTTTTTAATAATAACGGTGGAAATATTTTTAGGTTGATTGATGGGCCGTCGGCACAACCCGAACTGGAGCAATATTTTGAAACGCGTCACCATACATCGGCACGTAATGCGGCAGAGGATGCAGGCGTTACCTATTTTGCTTTGGATAATAATACAAATAATCACCAGGACATGATGGCTGCTGTTTTGACTGGCACTGTCCGAGAAGACGCATTTGAATCCATCTGGAAGCAATTTTTGGTTCAAAATGGCAAAGCCAAATTGTTAGAGATTTTTACTGATCCTGTGATGAATGGAAACGTTTTTGAGGCGTATCGAAAAATGAGCTAGCTTGAACACTTAACTGTTTTAAAATAAGATAATGTTCCAAAGAGAGTGGATTGATTTCCAAGAATTTCCACCTCTTTAAAACCTGCTTTTTGCATTAAATCAGGGAGTTTTCCTTCGACATTATCGTTGGTGGTATAAAAATTGTCAAACACCTGTAACACAAAAAATAAAAACCTCATCAGAGCGGTTTCTGATTTTCCCCAATCTGCAATGTGCAACTCTCCCTGTGGTTTCAGTACCCGATTGATTTCTTTAAAAGCTGTTATTTTCTGAGCAGTAGTCAAATGATGAAATACCCAAGAAGATAAAACTTTATCAAAGACACAGTCGGGGAAAGGGAGGGTACTTCCTTCATGGGTTAACAACGTAATTGCTGACTTTTTTTGACTGATTTTCTTTTGAGCGATGGCCAATATCTGCGGGTCAGTATCTAAGCCAATAACTGTACCACTACTACACCGTTCTTCGATGAGTAGCGTTAGGGTAGCAGTACCGCAGCCAAAGTCTAATACTTTTTCATTAGGCTGAAGTTGTGCTTGGTAAATCAAACGATTTTTGACTTTTAGCTCAGGCATGGTCAATCGGATAAACCAATCGTAGAAAGGCGTTAGAAAATGATATTTGAGGGCTGGGATGTAGGTCGTGGGCATCAGTTTTGGGGAGGTTGTGGGTACAATAGACAAATAAATGAGTCATATTGCAGTAATTGCAAAACCTGCTGGACTTTATTTCCATAAACAAGCAATCCAATACGAAACCGCTCCTTTTCCACAAATGAATAATTTTACGCTCAATCGTCGTCGATTTCTTCAAGGGACTTCGGCTTCTATAGCATTATCCACCCTAGATGCTAGTGGTTTAAATGTGAATAATCCTGCCAAAACGTACCGCGTTGCCTTGATTGGAACGGGCTGGTACGGAAAAAGTGATTTGTTCCGCCTTATTCAAGTGGCTTCGGTAGAGGTAGTAGCCCTTTGTGATGTGGACAAAAACATGCTTGAAGCCGCTGGGAAGCTGGTAAGCCAACGCCAGAAATCAGGCAAAGTGCCCCTTTTGTACGGCGATTACCGCAAAATGCTCGCCGAAAACAAACTCGATATTGTGCTGATTGGCAGTCCTGACCACTGGCATGCCATGCAAGCGATTGACGCCGTTAAGGCGGGAGCGCACGTGTATGTACAAAAGCCGATTAGTGTCGATGTAATGGAAGGTGAAGCGATGGTAGCGGCTGCTCGTAAGTACAAGCGAGTGGTACAAGTAGGCACTCAGCGAAAAAGTACGCCGCACTTGATTGAGGCCAAAAAGAACATTGTAGATGCAGGTTTGTTGGGGAAAATATCGCACGTAGAAATGTGCTGTTATTATCACATGCGCAACAACGGAAATCCACCTGTACAAGCCGTTCCTGACTTCTTTGATTACGAAATGTGGACAGGCCCCGCGCCAATGCGTCCGTACGATGGTTTGCCGCACATTCGCTGGTGGCGGACGTTTAAAGAATACGGAAATGGCATCATGGGCGATATGTGTATTCACATGTTTGATACCGTGCGATGGATGTTGCATTTGGGCTGGCCTAAGCGCATTACATCGTCGGGGGGAATTTATGTGCAAAAAGAAGGTAAATCAAATATTTCAGATACGCAGTCGGCGATTTTTGAGTACGACGAACTGAACTGTGTATGGCAACACCGCACGTGGGGAACACCCAATAATCCCGATTATCCGTGGTCGTTTACGCTCTACGGCGAAAAAGGGACGCTTTGGGCAAGTACGATGGCGTATGATTTTATTCCACAAGGAAAGGGTGAAAAGATTCATAAAGATGTGGTGTATGAAAAAGAAAAATACCCCGAAGATTTGACCGAAGAACGCATTGAGCTAAATGCCGCCCCTGCGACGCGCTTGCACATGCTCGATTTTATTGCGGCTATTGAAAATAATTCGCGCCCAGTGGCAGATATTGAAGAAGGACACATTTCGACGGCTAGTTGTATTCTTGCCAATATGTCGATGGAATTAGGGCGTCCTTTGGTATATGATCCTAAAAAACGGGTGGTTGTAGGTGATGCCGAAGCAACAAAAAAATTGGTTCGCCCCTACCGAGGCTCATGGGTGCATCCAGACCCCAATCTAGTCTAAAAACAAGGCGAAAAACAAGGTTTTAGGAGCAGAAATGCTCCTTTTTCATTTTTAAATTAAGGTTAAAAATATCCCTATGCGACGATAACAGGAAGGTAGATTCGAAAATTTTGTGTTTATTTAGGGGATTTTTAATGCCCTTTTAATCTAGCAGCGTCACTTTACCCCATTATGCCCCAATTGATAGATTTAAGTACCTTCGGAGAAGATGAAGGGAAATTGACTGTTTTTGAGAAAATTTTACCAGGAGATATAAAACGAGCTTTTTATATTTACGGGGTTCCTTATGGCCAAGAGCGTGCAAAACATGGCCATTTTACAGCGACAAATGCTTTAATAATAGTGGCAGGGAGTTGTCGGGTTCAGGTTAGTCACAGTGGACAGGAAGATACATATATTCTTAATTCGCCTTCGCAAGCACTCATTTTACATCCAGGAGATTGGCATATTATGGATCAATTTACGCCAGATGCGGTACTGTTGGTGATGTCAAATCAATACTACGATAAGAACGACTATTTCTTTGAAAAACCATGATACTTCATCTTGATCTTAAACGTACAAATCAGCCGTATCAGGCTGAAATAGCGGAAGCGATGCAACGCGTGGCGGAGTCAGGATGGTACGTTCTGGGAAAAGAAGTAGCGTCGTTTGAAGAAAATTGGGCGGCGTACTGTGGAGCGTCTCATTGTTTGGGAGTTGCCAACGGACTCAATGCCTTAGAACTTATTTTTAAAGCTTTTGATTTTCCAGCAGGAAGTGAAGTAATCGTTCCTGCCAATACTTATATTGCTTCCATTCTTTCGGTTACTTCTTTGGGTTTAACTCCGATTTGGGTAGAACCAGACCCCAAGACGTTCAACATTGACCCACGTAAGATTGAAGAAAAAATTACGCCTCGTACCAAAGCCATTTTAGCCGTACATCTCTACGGAAAATGCTGTGATATGAAACCCATTTGGGCCATTGCGCGCAAATACAGCTTGAAGATTGTGGAAGATGCAGCGCAAGCACACGGGGCTACCTATCAGGGGCACAAAGCGGGGAATTTGTCGGATGCGGCAGCCTTCAGTTTTTATCCTACCAAAAATTTGGGAGCACTCGGCGATGCGGGGGCGATTACAACCAACGATGCTGACTTGGCCCGCAAAATTGCCAGCTTGCGTAATTATGGTTCCACTATCAAGTACTACAACGACCACGTAGGAACCAATAGTCGTTTGGACGAATTGCAAGCGGCGATTTTGAACGTGAAATTGAAATATTTAGAAACGGAAAATCAGCGCCGCCGCGAACTAGCACGTTTTTATTTGTCTGAAATAAAGCATCCTGATTTGGTGCTTCCGAGCCTCAAAACGCTTTACGAGGATGCGTGGCATTTGTTTGTGGTTCGCCACCCCAAACGGGAACAATTCATTGATTATTTGATGGAAAATGGCATTCAAGCCACGGTGCATTATCCCGTTCCGCCGCACAAACAAAAAGCCTATTCGGAATACAATCATTTGAGTTTGCCCATTTCGGAACAGATTCACAATGAAGTGATTAGTCTTCCTTTGAACCCTTCGCTAACCGACGAAGAGGCGCGCCATATTGTTCAAGTCATCAACCAATCTGTCTATCAACCCCATGCTGCTGTCGGTTATCATTCCCGTCTATAACAGCGAACAGACGATTAATCGACTCGTTGAGCATGTACTGGAAACGCTGAACCGAACCACCCTCGAAATCGTGTTGGTCAACGACGGTAGTCGCGACCGTTCGGAGCAAGTATGCACGGAATTAGCCAAGCGTTTTTCGGAAGTAAAATTTATTTCATTGCGTCGTAATTCGGGCGAGTTTAACGCCGTCATGTGCGGTTTGAACCATGCTTCGGGCGATTATTGTGTGATGATTGACGACGATTTTCAGAATCCTCCTACCGAAATTTTAAAACTCGTTGAAACGGCTCAACAGGGTGATTACGACGTGGTATATTCATTTTATGCCACCAAAAAACACTCCTGGTTTCGAAATTTTGGCAGTTGGCTGGTCAACCGTGTGACTACGTGGTTACTCGAAAAACCCAACGATTTGTACTTGTCGAGTTTCAAGTTGATTAATCAAGCTGTCGTTCAAGAAATTATCAAATACAAAGGCCCGTATCCGTACCTCGACGGCCTGATTTTTAGAGTCACCCGCAACGTGGGACGCGTGCAGGTGTCGCACAATGCCCGCGAAGAAGGGGAGTCGGGCTATACGTTGCGCAAGCTTACGTCGCTCTTTATGACGATTTTGTTTGGGTATTCGCTCAAACCTTTGCGGTTGTTGACGGCCACGGGTTTGGCCTTTTCGGGTTTCTCACTATTGGCAGTGTTGATAGACTTGGTGTTGTACGCCATTCATTCTGAGTTTTTTATCCTCAATTCGGTACTCATTCTGCTTACTTTTTTTAGTGGATTGATTTTGACCTGTTTAGGAATTGTGGGGGAATACATTGGTCGTATTTTTATGACCCAAAGCGGTTTGCCACAGTACGTGGAAAAAATGGTGGTTACAAAGGAGCCGCAAATAAAAAAATAAGAATTTTTAACGCGATTGCGATGATAGGTAAACAGGACGAATACGAACGGATGTTCAACGCTGAACGCCAATTGTGGTGGTACAAAGTGCTGCACCAGAAGGCAACCGAGCGTATCAAACAACATTTTACGAACCCAACAAACCTTACGATTTTGGACGCAGGATGCGGAACAGGCGGAATGTTGATTCATTTAAAAGAACAAGGTTTTAAGGCCATCGAAGGGTTTGATTATTCGGAAGATGGCGTCAAGTTTTCGCAGTCGCGCGGCTTGGATGTGACGTATTTTGACCTAACCAAAATTGCCGCTTATAAACCCGAAAAAAAGTTTGACGTTATTATCTGCAATGACGTTTTTACGTATTTTTCGGATGAAGTTATTGTGGATGTTTTAACCGCTATTAAGGCCAAATTGGCCCCAAACGGCATTTTTATTACCAATAATAATGCCCACGCTGCTTTTGCGGGAGTACACGATGTGGTGGTGGGAGGACAAAAAAGATTTGTCAAAGAAGACATGCAAAGGTTGGCAAAAGCCGCCGATTTGGAAGTGACCTACGCCACCTACTGGAGTTTCTTTTTATCGCCACTCATCATGGCCGTACGGGCATGGCAACGATTTCAGATGAAACGGGGGTGGATTGACCTCAGTAAAGAGTCGTCTGATGTGGCAGTTCCGCCGTCTTTCATCAATACTACACTGTATTGGTTGGTAAAAATCGAAGAAAGTATCATTGGCAAAGGCCCTTTCGGAAGTTCGGTTTTTGTGACAATGGCTCCTAAGAACGTATGACAATAAAACGCGCTGAAACTTGGTGGAATGCCCTCTTCGTCAGTAGTTTACTCGTGTTGATAGCCATTAGGTGGTTTTATCAAATTCCAACCGAATTGGATGTAGATACGAGTACCTGGATTAGTTCGGCCATCAGTACAGCGCACGCTGACCGCCCGCTTTGGACTTTACTCAATTACTCCGACAGCCGCCCACTCACGGTACTTCCTTTGGCGGTGGCCGAAATGGCAGGAATCAACGTAGATTGGGCACTGGCCGACGGGATTGGGGTCATCCTCTGGGTCGCGACGCTGACGTTTGTTTTTCTGATTTTCAAAAATTGGTTTTCTTCGGCACGGTCATTTTTGTTTACCGTTCCTCTGCTTCTCTTCCAAGCATTTCACTTGTGGCCTGGTTTTATGACCTACAATTCAGAACACGTTTGTATTCTGATGCTGACGGTGGGCTTTTGGGCGGTTATCAAACTGAAAGACAGCGCTTATCCTTCGTGGTGCTTTTTTCTTTTGGGGTTGTGGCTGGGACTTTTGCCTTTTGCCAAGTTTCAAACCATTCCGATGGGGTTGGTTTTGGCGCTTTTCCTCGTTTTTTTTCTATTCAAAACCCAACAATGGAAACGCCTTTTGGCGCTGATAGGAGGCGGAATTTTGCCTGTTTTGTTAGTAAACGGGTATTATTATCATTACGACCAACTGGAAACATTCTGGAATGATTATTTCTGGAGTTATTATTACTACTCATTTTCTACCGTACATTCAAAACTAGAAACCAGCAACCGTTTCAGTCCACTTACCATTGGGCGATTTGTGTTTCAGCCTGCGGCTACCCGTGTTTTTTGGGCGGTACAAGTTGTATTAATTTTGACAGGGGTTGTTCAGTTTTTACGATTTCCTTCGCGCCCCGTGGCGGTTTCTCGCTCCGTGATTGGCCTTTCGGTAGCAGTTGCTTTGGTAAGTTTGTACGCCGTTTTACAAGCAGGAAACCCGTTTGACCATTATTTATTGTTTTTGTTTGTTCCTTCGGCCGTGTTGGCGGGTTTTTGCTCGCTGTACTTTTCGCCAAAAATGTTTTCTAGCTTGTGGACAATTGCCCTTTTGGCAATCGCTTTGGAAGGTGCCAGAAATGTGGTGAATTTTCCTCTTGGAACTATCCCGAAATTGCCTAAGTCAGACGTACTAATCCGTAAGGCAATACGCGCGCACATTGGCCCCAACGAGACAATGACAATTTGGGGATATGCCGACCGTTTTTTTGTGTATGAACATTTGCCAGCGGGTAACCGCCTTCCGCACTCGTACTGGATTTATACCAAAAGCCCCTTGCAAACCCACCGTCAACGCGAATTGATTGATGATTTAGACCAAAATAAACCTGCGTTATTTATGGATGCCATGGTGGCTCCCGTGTCAACCATTTATGTTCCTGACAATGTGAACTACCGCCACGAAAAATTTCCAATCATCGCAAAATATGTTCGGGAGCATTATACGTTGGTAGATGTAGTGAAAGGCGCTCGCTTTTACCGACGAAAAAAAGAGTAAATTTTGGTTCTGAGCAGTATATCAGCGAGAGAGTGTCAAGCGCTTCATTAAATTTGTATTTATAAAAATGAGTAGTGAGTTAAATAACAAAAACATCATGTCAGACAAAAGCACCGAATTCCTTTATAATTACTTAAACAACGCTTCTCCGACGGGTTTTGAATCGTCGGGACAACAAATTTGGCTGGATTATTTGAAGCCTTACATCGACGATTACCTCGTGGACACATACGGAACGGCCGTGGGTATAATCAATCCCGACCAGCCGTATAAAGTGGTGATTGAAGCACACTCGGACGAGATTTCTTGGTTTGTCAATTACATCTCGGAAGATGGCTACATCTACGTTATCCGCAACGGTGGTTCGGATGCGCTGATTGCGCCGTCGATGCGAGTCAATTTGCACACAAAAAAGGGGACGGTCAAAGGAGTTTTTGGATGGCCTGCCATTCACGTGCGCGACCTTGCCAAAGAGGCTGCTCCCAAAGTGGCTGATTTGACGATTGACGTAGGCGCCAGCAGCAAAAAAGAAGTAGAAGAAATGGGTATCCACGTGGGTACGGTTGCTACGTTTTCGGACGGGCTGTTTGAAATGAACAATCGCTACTACGTAGGACGTGCCCTAGACAACCGCATGGGTGGATTTATGATTGCAGAAGTGGCGCGTCGTTTGAAAGAAAATAACGTTCAACTTCCTTTTACGCTCTACATCGTCAATGCTGTTCAAGAAGAGATTGGGCTGCGCGGAGCCGAGATGATTGTGCGCCGTCTGAAACCCGACTTGGCTATTTGTACCGACGTAACGCACGATACGCAGTCGCCGATGTACAAGAAAAAAGAACAAGGGGACATGAAGTGCGGCGGCGGACCCGTATTGTGCTACGGCCCTGCGGTGCAAAACAACGTGTTGGACATGATGATTGGAGTAGCGGAAGACAAAAAGATTCCGTTCCAACGCCAAGCAGTAAGCCGCTCGACGGGCACGGACACTGATGCTTTTGCCTACGCAACCGAAGGAGTTGCTTCAGCTTTAATTTCATTGCCATTGAAATACATGCACACCACTGTTGAAACTGTTCACAAAGATGACGTGCAAAATGTAATCAACCTCATGTATGAGGTGCTCGTTCAACTCAAAGGAAACGAGGATTTTAGATATATTAAATAAGAAATGTACTGCGGTTGTGAGCAACCGCAGGCACGCACTATTAGTGTACTAGTAGTTTATTTCGCTTCGGCGAAGCATGACTTGTTGGTTTTTGTTATGCTTCTCCGAAGCTAGTGTTTTCGACGCGTATCTTTCAGCAACAGGGTTTTGAGAAACCCTGTTGCGGTTAGGAGTAACCGCAGGCACGGCAGGTACGAGCCTCGCGTCTGCGACGCGTATTTTTTTAGCCACAGAGGCGTAGGTAACGACACCTCAAGCCTTTGTGATTTTCCAAAATTTTTGTAAATTCACAAAGTGAAAAAGGGAAAAGAAATATTATTAGACTTTTTTGTGGATAGGTTGACAAACTCTATTCAAAATACTATTTCAGGAGATAGCTTCTCTACTGAAGTCTCCCGATTTACACTCAAAGATAGTAAACGAACTACCAAGAAGAATGGTTGGAACTTCAATTGGAAAGTAGAATTAAACGACGATGTTAATGAAGTTTACAAACTAACGATTGTAAATAATCCTGATATTATTCAGGGAGTTTTGAGTGTTCGTAAAGAAAGGGACCATATTTTCATGAACTTGCTTGAGAACGCACCTTTTAACATTGGACAAAATAAGCTCTACGAGGGCGTTGCAGGAAACCTCGTTGCTTATGCCTGTAAACTTTCTTTTCAATACGGTTTTGATGGGTTCGTAGTGTTTACAGCCAAGACTAAACTAATAGCCCATTATGAAACTTCCTTGGGGGCTACTCACATTGGTGGACATCGAATGATTATTGAAACCCACGCAGCAAGATTTTTAGTCGAAAAATATTTTAAAACGTAACTCTATGGGATTTATAAAAGAACCAAAGGGTGTTGACTTTATTATTCAAAGTAAACCCTTGACCGATAAAGACAGGCAAGACATCAGTAAACATATTGCAGACTATAAAGAGAAGTGCGCTAAAAAGTTGGTTGTCAGGACGAAAGCAAAACAGCCAGCCTAAAATAGACAACTTCAGAATAAATGCTTCTGTCCCCGAACTGCGATTCGGGGGCAACATGGTCTAGCGATTCCGAAGCATATCTTTCAGCAAAAAGGTTTTGAGAAACCCTGTTGCGGTTAGGAGTAACCGCAGGCACGGCAGGTACGAGCCTCGCGTCTGCGACGCCATTACTCCAAAAATGACGTCAGATTAGCAATCACTTTTTGTGTCAAACGCACTTTTGATTCTTCCGTAAAACCTGCCGAACGCGGGTATAGTAAAACATTATTGAGCTCCGAAAATGGTTGGTAATGCGCACCTATTCCATCCGAATCGAAAATACCAAAAGAAGTAGGGGCGTTTTGTAGCCAAGCAAAGCAGGCCTGCACATCGAAGGTAGGGCCTAAAGAGGTGTTGATGAGAATCGAATTGGGCTTTTTGACCAAAAAGGCTTGTTCGTCCAGCAGAATCGTGTGTTTCGGTAGGTGAGTAGTGATGATGTCACAAGTAGATAATAGTTCGTGCAAGGGGAGATAATGAACGCCTTCTTTTTCAACTTCGGGATAGCGCGTTCTTCCAAAATAATATACTTCCATCCCAAAATGAAGCGCCGTGCGCGCCACCATCTTGCCCAACGTGCCTAGTCCAATAATCCCGATGCTTTTACCTCCCAACTCTACGGGCTGAGGTTTCCATTGGCAGGGGCCGTAGCCTTTGAATAAATGAATAAGTTGCGCAAAAATGTATTCCACCACTCCCTCATCGCCGTAGTCTCGCACACCAAGCACTCGAATCCCTAATTCCCGCGCCTTGGCGATGTCCACGTTGGCGGCGGCTTCACTGTACAAACTACAACACATTCCGATGTATTTTAGTGAGGGAGCAGCGGCAATGACATCGGCCGAAACGGGTGTTTGCCAACTGACAAGCACGCAATCACTTTGCCCAATCCGAGCTAACGTTTCTTCGTCAGAAGTCGGGACGTCGTGGTATCGAAGCAGAGGTTGGCGGGAAAAAGTGGCAATTTCTTGAACACCTTCTTCGGTAAGGCGGCAGGAATCAATGATGGTAATTTGGTCAAATAACATCCCAAAAGCTTTTTGTGCGAAGGTGCAATAGTATGAAGAATTTGGCCTAAATTCACACATTCATTCACAAACTCTCCCTTTTCTATGCTCCAACTTAGACCTGTGTTGCTGTGTGCGTCGTTGATGCTGAGTACCAGCGCAACAGTACTGGCACAACCCGCTCCTCTTTCTTCTTTGTACAAACAAACCAGCGACGTGCATCATTTGATGGCCAATTACGCCGCCGACCGAGGAAGCCTAATCCGTTTTTACGTCATCGAAAACTCTCCCGAACGCCGACAACGTCTCGAACGGCTTTCGACCGATTACCTCCAACAACTGAAAAAATTAGATTTTGATAAACTGCCCGTTGATAGTCAGGTCGATTACCTATTGTTTCAGCGCAATTTGCAGGTGGATTTACGTGAATTGGCCAAAGAAGCCAACGAAGTTTCACAGACCCAAGCGTGGTTTCCGTTTGCCGACCGTATGTATGCCTTAGAAAAATCGCGCCGTCGGGGTACGTCGGTGGAGGGTGAAAAAATAGCCATTGAGTTAAACGCCCTGGCGCGTGAGGTGGCAGAAGCCCGAAAAATGGTCGAAAAACTCGATAAAATTGACCCAATTTTAGCCGACCGAGCCTCAGGAACGGCCACGGGGTTAAAATCGGCGATGAAAAGTGTATTTGAGTTTTATAATGCCTATGACCCCGATTTTACGTGGTGGGTGCCGCAGCCGTACCAAAAACTTGATAGTGCGCTGACGTCGTATGCGTCGTTTTTTGCCAAAAAAGCCAAAGTAGCTGCCCCTACAAAAGACGATGGAAGCGGTATCAACGGCGTGGCCGTGGGGCGTGATGAACTCATCCGACAGCTCGAATTTGAATTTATTTCCTACACTCCCGAAGAACTCATTGATATTGCCAACAAAGAATTTGCGTGGTGCGACCGTGAGTTGCTCAAAGCTTCGCGCGAGATGGGTTTTGGCGACGATTGGAAAAAGGCACAGGAAAAAGTGAAAAATTCGATGGTGCCCGTGGGCGAACAACCTGCCATGATTTTGAGACTTTACAACGAGTCGGTCGATTTTCTTAAAAAGAATGATTTGATCACGATTCCGCCAATTGCGGAAGAAACGTGGCGGATGGCGATGATGTCGGCAGAGCGGCAGAAGTTTAGCCCGTTCTTTTTGGGCGGAGAAACGATTCTGATTTCGTACCCCACGGCCGCCATGTCGCACGAAGATAAATTGATGAGTATGCGGGGAAATAACCCTCACTTTTCGCGTGCTACCGTTCACCACGAACTGATTGCGGGGCACCACTTACAAGGATTTATGAACAACCGTTACAAAACATACCGTCGTTTCCGTACGCCGTTTTGGACCGAAGGCTGGGCTTTGTATTGGGAAATGATTTTGTGGGACATGAACTTTCCGCAGTCGCCCGAAGACCGCGTAGGGATGTTGTTTTGGCGAATGCACCGTTGCGCTCGGATTATCTTTTCGCTCAATTATCACTTAGGCAAATGGACGCCGCAGCAGTGTATCGACTTTTTGGTGGACAGGGTAGGGCACGAGCGTGCCAATGCCGAGGGAGAGGTGCGCCGCTCGTTTGTTGGTGGGTACGAGCCGCTCTATCAGTTGGCGTATATGACGGGAGCGTTCCAGTTTTATGCCCTCAAAAAAGAACTGGTTGATTCCAAAAAGATGACTTACAAGCAGTTTCATGATGCCATCATGCAGCAAAATTCATTGCCCGTGGACATGGTACGCGCCGTGATGACCAACAAAAAACTTTCGCCCGATTATAAGTCTTCGTGGAAGTTTTATGTGCCTCCTGTGATGAAGTAGATTTTTTGAACCATATAAGTCATATAAGAGATTATAAGTTTCTCTCTTATATGCCCTTATATGACTTATATGGTTGAAATAAAAACATTACTTCGGTGCTGTCATCTCTTGGTCGGTCGAAACAGGCGAACCAAAGGAAGGCGTGCCGTCTTTCAAGAACGTAAACGGCTGAATACGAGGCGAACGCTTGCCTCCACATCCCTGACCTGCTTCGCTGTTGGCGTGGTAAAGAATCCAGTTTTGACGTCCATCGGGCGATTTGAAGAAGCTGTTGTGGCCTGCCGCGTGCGTGCCTTTGGTATTTTCGGCCCAAAACACGGGCGTTGGATGTTTTTTCCACGATGCAAGTTTCATCAAATCATCGTTGGGAGAAGCGTAAATCATCCCCAATGAATAAAAATCCGTCCAACACCCGCTGGCAGAAAAAATGATATTGACCCGACCGTTGGGGCTTTTCAAAAATTGAGGTCCTTCGTTGACCAACACCAGCGGCTTATCGTCGGGGCCAGGACGGCTGATGGTGCCGTGTTTTTCCCACGAAAACTGAGGTTCTGAGATTTTGATTCGTTCGCCTACGCAGGTCCACGGGTTGCTCATTTTGCATAAATACACCGACTGTTGCCCGTTTTCGTCACCTTCCCAGCCCGACCACGTCAGGTAAAACTGCCCTTTGTGCTCAAACACCGAGCCATCAATCGCCCATTTGTCCTGTGGCGTTTTGAGTTGGCCTTTCATGTTCCACGTTCCCTGCGTTGGGTCAGCGGAGGTATTTTCAAGCACAAATAAGCGATGGTTGCGGTTGTGACCATCGTCGGCCGCGAAGTAGATGTACCATTTGCCTTGGAGAAAATGCAACTCAGGTGCCCAGATTTCTTTAGAATAAGGCCCCGTTGCAGGTGGTGTCCAAACCACCGTCGGTGAGGCAGAAGCAAGTTCGGTTAGGGTTTTTACTTTCCAAATACTCAGATTTTTGCCCGTGGTGTGCATGTAATAGTAAAACCCATCTTTGTAAATCGACCAAGGGTCTGCCCCAGCGGGCAACAACGGATTTTTGAACGTTTGGGCGTGAATAAGGAAAGGAAAAAGTACTAAAAATATGATTTTTTTCATTGGATAAAATGCGTTTCTTTTGTTGAAAGTTGCTGTTTTTTTGGAACACGGATGACACAGATTGGACGGATATTCACGGATTTTGGATGAACTCACGCTCACCTAAAATTCGACATTCTACCCTCTACCTTCGACATTCCCTTTATACTTTCGGATATTCCCAGCCTT
The DNA here is from genome assembly GCF_014195535.1 of Runella defluvii. GTDB lineage: Bacteria > Bacteroidota > Bacteroidia > Cytophagales > Spirosomataceae > Runella > Runella defluvii. The sequence goes on from NZ_JACIBY010000001.1 coordinate 119,469, forward strand.
TGCGGTAGGGGCGTTCGAGGAGTTTGTTGGCTTCGGGGTCGTTTTTGATGAGTCCTTTTTCACCGTCCCACTCAATACTTCGCCCTGCTTTCATCGAAAGCATTCCTAACAAAGCCATGTTAGAAGAACGGTAACCAATTTCAATGTCGCAGACCGACGGTTGGTTTTTCTCAATTGACATCAAAAAATCGGCCCACAAGTTGGCGATATTTTGCTGGTCGGGCATGTCAAGTTTGGCATCTTCGTGGATGACGGGCTTTTTAGAATCGGTCGGATAAAACGTCCAGCCGTCGAGCCAGCCCATGTGGAAAGTGCCTTCTGTTCCGTAAAAATAACAACCTACGGCCTGTTGTGGGTGCGTTTTTTCGGCGTTGTTTCCCGCAAACTGACGGTGTTCCCAAGTGGCCGTAAAATTCTCAAATTCATACACTGCCACTTGGTGGTCGGGGGCATCAGTATTGTCGGTTTTGATGGCGCGTCCACCCGTCGAAAACACCTTTCTGGGATATTTTTCTTCCATTACCCAAAGCAATTGGTCGAGCCAGTGAATGCCCCAATCGCCCAGTGTTCCGTTGGCATAATCTAAATATTGACGAAATCCACGCGGATGAATTTTGGTATTAAAAGGTCGCAACGGAGCAGGCCCACACCACATGTCCCAATCAAGCCCTTGGGGCGTTTCGGAGTCGGGAGTTACTTGGCCTGGGCCGCCGCCGTAATGTACAAACGTTCGAACCATTCCGATTTTACCCACTTTTCCCGAACGGATAAAGTCGCGACCAGATAAGTTGTGGGGCGATACCCGACGGTGCGTACCTACTTGAACAATCTTCCCTGTTTTTCGAGCGGCCGCTACCATGGCTTTGCCTTCGTTGATGGTGTGGCTAATTGGTTTTTCCACATAGACGTGGGCGCCTGCCTGCACGGCCGCAATGCAAATCAGCGGATGCCAATGGTCGGGCGTGGCGACGATGACGATTTCGGGTTTTTCGGTGGCCAAAAGCTCGCGGAAATCGCGGTAGAGTTTAGGCTTGTCGCCGCTGAGTTTTTCTACTTCGGCGGCGGTTTTGGTGAGCTGATTTTGATCCACGTCGCACAAGGCAACAACTTTAGATTGACCTGCGGCCATTGCCACGCGGAGAATATTGCCTCCCCACCAGCCTGTGCCAATGAGGGCAGTACGGTACTTAGAAGCACGGGGCGCGGCAATGCCGTAAGGCGAGAAAAGCGTGGCAGTAGCGCCAACGGCGGAACTTTGGATGAAAGTGCGACGATTCATGGGGATGTGATAGGTGTTAAAATGAATGTTGGACGAAAGTATAAAGTCGGAAAATCGGTTTGGTTACTGAATGCTTGCTACCTTTGCGGTATGAATTACCTATCTGCAGAAAATATATCGAAGTCCTTTGGCGATAAGTGGCTGTTTAAGGGCATGACGCTGGGCTTGAGCCGAGGCGATAAAGTGGCGCTCATTGGGGCCAATGGTACGGGAAAAACGACGTTAATGACCATTTTGGCGGGGCTCACCCCACCCGACGAAGGGGTAGTGAGTGTCCGAAAAGACATTCGAGTAGGGTACCTCGACCAAGCACCCGATTTTGACGGTCAGCTTCCTGTTATTGAAGTGATTTTTTCGGGTAAAAATCCCGTGGCGGCGGCGGTCAAAGAATATGAACGGGCTTTGTTGCTAGGCGATGATGCCGTGTTGGCGCGCGCCATTGAGCAAGTCGATTCGCTGGAAGCTTGGGATTTTGAGGCAAGGGTCAAGGAAATTTTGGGAAAACTAGGCATTTATGATGTTGAGGCAAAAATCGGGACACTGTCGGGCGGGCAGCGCAAGCGCGTCGCATTGGCCAAAGTGCTCATCGAAAGTCCTGACTTGGTGATTCTGGATGAGCCTACCAACCACCTCGACTTGAGCATGGTTGAGTGGCTTGAAAATTACCTCAACACCCAAAACACAACGCTCCTTTTGGTAACGCACGACCGTTATTTTTTGGATACGGTGTGTAATGTCATTGTTGAACTCGACAACGGAAATTTATATACTTACAAAGGCAATTACGCTTACTTTTTGGAGAAAAAAGCCGAGCGAGAAGCCGTAGAAGCGTCCGAAATCGACAAAGCGAGGAACTTATACCGCAAAGAACTCGACTGGATTCGTCGCCAACCCAAAGCGCGTGGAACCAAAGCCAAGTACCGCGTCGATGCGTTTGAAGATACCAAAGAAAAGGCACATCAGCGCAAATACGACAACCAAATTGAGCTAAATATCAAATCGACGCGGCTGGGAAGTAAAATTGTGGAATTGAACAGTGTTGGTAAAAAATACGGTGATAAAACCATCATCCACAATTTTTTATATACCTTCAAAAAAGGTGACCGTATTGGGATTGTGGGGAAAAATGGTGCAGGGAAGTCAACGTTGCTCAACATGATTACGGGCGAACTCCGTCCCGACAACGGCCAAGTCGTACGCGGCGATACGGTGCAGTTTGGCTATTACACACAATCGGATTTAGAGTACAAAGACGGCCAACGGGTGGTGGATTGGGTCAAAGACGTGGCCGAGGTGATTCGCTTAGGGACGGGCCAAACCGTGACGGCTTCGCAGTATTTGCAGGCATTTTTGTTTCCGCCCAATAAGCAAGGAACAATGATTGAAAAATTGAGCGGGGGCGAAAAACGCCGCTTGCAGCTTTTGCGTGTTATGATGCACGAGCCTAATTTTTTGATTCTCGATGAGCCTACCAACGACCTCGACATCACGACGCTGAACGTGCTTGAAGAGTTTTTGATGAATTTCCCAGGCTGTTTGGTGATTGTTTCTCACGACCGCTATTTCCTTGACCGTTTGGTAGATCACTTGTTTGTATTTGAAGACAACGGTCACATTCGCGATTTTCCAGGGAATTATACCGATTATCGCAATTTCTTAGCCGAAAATAAAGAGCAAGCAGCCGCTGCCAAACAGACGGTTGCAGCCCGTCCGCAGGCTACGTCGGCTACGCCTGTTTCGGCACCTGCCAAGCGCAAATTGTCGTTTAAAGAACAACGTGAATTTGAAACGTTGGAAAGCGACATGGCGAAGTTGGAAAGTCAAAAAGCGGATTTTGTCGAAAAAATGAACGGTGGAGTTGGCTCGCACGAGGATTTTGCCACGTGGGCCAAAGCCGTGGAGCGCATTACCGAAGAATTGGAAGAAAAAGAAATGCGCTGGTTGGAGCTGAGTGAGTTTATGTAATCCTCACGCCTCAACGTACTGTATCTACGCTTCAGGCATTCTTTTTATGGGATGCGACAACAAAAAAATAGCTTTGAGGGTCTTTTTCCCTTAAAGCTATGACCTTCTTTGGAAATCTTGCCCTTTTGTTGGCACTTATTGGCTACTTCAGTCTGGCTACCATGGCTGGGAAACCCACACCTGGCGGAGATGCGGGCGTTGGTCATGCCTTTGCGTTGTTGTTTGCTTATGCCGCCGTCGCTGTTGGAATCACCATTGCTACGGCGTTGGTATTTTGGAAGGGTGGCCTTGGTTGGGTTTCCGAAAAACCGTCTCTTCGCAATGCGTTGGTTGTTTTGGGGTGGACATCGGTGATGGTTTTTAGCTTTTTTGCAGCCATGAATGGCGACGGTGGCGCACCGTGGATTATGCGTTTTTTGGGTAAATACGTCGCTGTTTGGGCTTTGCCGCCTTTATTGGTAGTGGGTTTTGTGCTTGTCAACCCTTGGCTGCAAAGTGTCATTCCAAACGTAATTTGGCAATGGGCGCTCAAAGGAACGGTGGTGTTTTGTGCCGTATGTTGTCTGGCAATAATAGGTGAATGGCTTGCCAATATTCCCGTTCAAGCGGCTCAACGCGCCGAAGCCGCTACCAATGAAGAAGTACAACGTAAGCAACAGTTTTTAAAAGAAATAGAAAATACCGACGCTCAAACGTCGTTGGTGACGATTTTGGTATTTACCAACAAATACCAAGATACCGAAGTCAGAAATGCCGCCTTGGCCAAAATCAAGTCCAATCCACAGTGGCAACAGTACCTTGTCAGTCGCTTAGAAACGCCTTGGGCGGGCGAGGTTTTTGCTTTTTTAGCCGATAACGACGTCCCCGACAAAAGTTTGTTTTTCAGGTCAATCGAAAAAGGAATCTTGGAAATGGCCAAGCAATTTGAAGATGGAATGCGCCGAACGCACACGTTTTACGATGGACAGTTTTATTCGGAAACGGAAGATGTACTTGAAACCATTGCCAAATTTGAAGGCTCAGAAATAAACTACGTTCCTGCGGTTCGGAAGCTGCGAGCGGCCTTGGATACACCGCTCGAAAGCTACCAAAATCGGGCCAACTTACGGTGTATTCCTGTCTTGGATAAGTGGCTCAAAAAGCACGCGCATTAACTTTCCTTTGGACTATTTTTTAACACCTGCATAGTAGAAAAAAGTACCTTGAGTGTCGGTATGGCTAACCTTTAACACTTTTGAGCGCACTTCTTTTTTTCCGTTAAACCACTTTCCCTCCTCGTACGTCCCAATTTGTTGGTTTTGGTAGCGCAACGAAAACCCGCCTGACACGGCCACCGCCGAAATGTTTTCGAGGGTAGTGGTAGCTGTTTTTGGGATAAATGTGGTGCGTACCAAACGGTAACTTCCATCCGAATTTTTAAGAATATCAAGACGAGGAAGTTGATTCACGTCGGTAATAGCAACGCACAATGGATCTAAGAAAGCATTGGTTTGGTAGGCCCCTTCAAGCACGTTTGGGTCTTGGGTAACGGTTTCGCGCTGGCAATTTGTGAGCAACAGCACCGCGAACAATAACAGAGATAAGTATTTCATTGGCGTATCATTAAGGGTTTTGAATACGACGCATTGACGTACAAAAAAGTTGGAACTTACGCTTTAATAACCAAAACCAACGGCTGGAAAGTATAAATCTACGCTTCAAAAAAGCATAATTGAGTACCCTGTTTATCTCCCTTACTTTTGAACCAACAATCAGTTTTATCCTCTAAACACTCTTTAATCAACTACAGCAATGGAAGCAAAATTTTGGTTCGACTCATGGGACAAGGGCGGTTTTTACACGAGTTTTCACCGTCGCGACATTCATCCGTTTGTTTTAACATACTTTACCCCCAGCGAATTACGCGGTAAAACTGTCCTTGTTCCTTTGTGTGGCAAAAGTCTTGATATGGTCTATCTCGCGGCTTTTGCCGACAAAGTCATCGGAGTAGAGCTTGTTGAAAAAGCCATCATTGAGTTTTTTGAGGAGAATAAATTATCGTATCACCAACCAGACGAAGAGACGTACGTTGCAGGCAATATTACCTTACTTAGAAAAGATTTTATGGCGCTTACGCCCGAAGACCTCGGCCCCATCGACTGGGTGTATGACCGTGCTTCGCTCGTAGCGCTGCCGCTCGACATGCGCCACGAATACCTGCGCGCCATCGACCGCCTCACTGACGTAGGTACTCAGTCGTTAGTAATCACACTCGAATATTTCCCCTTGATTAATTCCGCGCCGTTTAGCATCACTGCCCAAGAAATGGATGACTACTACGGACTGGGTCATTTTATCAACCATGCCGAAAGCCCGTTGTTGATGCAGCATGGAATGGTACGCCGCTGGAACTTAGAGTATTTGTACGAACATGGCTTTATTTTGTCAAAACATACCAATGGGGTGATTTTGGAGAAAAAAAACCTTGTTCAACCGCTGCACTATGAGCTAAATGCCGTAGGTTAGGGTTTTTGAACTCCCATGAGTGCTTTATACAACGAACTTGCCAAGGTCTATGACCAAATGTACCAGCAGCTCTTTGATTATGACCAAGAGTTTGCCTTTTATCACCAGCAATTACAAAACGCCACAGCCCAGTCGGTACTCGAACTGGGCTGTGGCACAGGGAATCTAGCCCAACGGTTTTGCGCCGCAGGCTACGACTATTGGGGCATCGACCTGAGTGAGTCGATGGTAGAATTGGCTCGGCAGCGCGTTCCCAAAGCCAGCATTCATGCGGCTGATATGTGTAGTTTCGAGCTGGGGCGTACCTTCGATATGATTTGTATTACGGGTCGGAGTATAAGTTATTTGCTTCACAATCAGGATGTAGAGCAGTGCTTTGCTTCGGTTGCTCGCCATCTTGCTCCTCAAGGAAAATTTGTCTTTGATGCCATCGATGCCGCTGCTCTTTTTGACGATTTTCACCAAACCCGAACCGACGAAATTACCGTAGGTACGTATCGAAGACTGAGCCGAAGTACGCCAAATTTGTCCACGGGTTGGACGTGGAACTGGGTATCGGATTATTACGAAGGAGACAGATTGATTGGTCAAGACGAAGTGACATTGCGGGCTTTTTTGGTAGAAGAACTTCGATTGTTACTAACTCGAAATGGCCTCACCCTAAGCCAGATTCTCGACAAAGACGCTTATGCTTGGAAAGACGCTTATTTTATTGCCCACAAAAAACGCTGACAGTGATTGCCAGCGTTTTTTGTATTATCGTGAAAAGGGTTGCTCACAACCCGATGATATGCTATTAATTAGTTGAGCATAAATTTTAGTGTATTTGTAGTTTATATCGCTTCGGAGAAGCGCAACCTTTGTAGTAGTAGAGGGGGCATCCATAAAACCCTTTTGCTTCGGAGAAGCATAACAAAGCAACAAGTTATGCTTCTCCGAAGCAAAAATTAAAAAATCACCTGCTGTTACTACAAATGTTGCGCCTCTACCGAGGCTACTTTGAATTACTCTAAAACTTTTGCTTTATTACTTAACAAGCCTAGAACTTGAAGTTGAGACTTGCGTTGAAAATAGCCCCTAGCTGGCTAAACTGCGAACCATCGTAAGTCACGTTTGAGTAGCGTCCGTTGAACGTAATCAAGTTGTACTGGTCCCAGTATTTGGCCGATGGTACGTTGTTTTTGGCCTCAAAACGCGTGCGAGTACCTGTTTTGAGGTCAACAAAATCCCATTTTGGCATGACACTGAATAAGTTAGTGGCATTGAGTGTCAATGTGGCTTTTGACGTAAACGGAATCGTAATGCTCAAGTCAGTAACCACGGCTGGCACAAACTCCGTATCGGTATTGTCATCCAAGCCATTTTGGTGGAAACGAGTGGGGCCAAACAAGGTATTGTTGAGGTTGAACATAATCTTCTTGAGCGCGTAGTCAAGGCCAAGAATTGTTTTGTACTTAGGACGTGACGAAAACAAAAGCGCATCTTGTGTGCGGTCAAACACCGACTTGCCCGCATCGGCAATCAACTTCGTATTTTTTACTGACGTATATTTATTCTCGAAGGTGTAATTACCTGCCAAATTGACCGACAGCTTTCCTGGGCCAAGGAGCAAATTGCGTTGAGATACCACAAAGTCAAGTCCCGATGTTGTTGTATTTAGGGCATTTGAGAAGAAGCTTACCGCCACAATACCGTTGCTGGTCAAGATTTTATCTAAAGCGGTATTGCCCGCTGTTGTCCCCGCAATTTCCGAACCAAGTACGATACGGTCTTTCACTTTGATGTTATAGTAATCCAACGTAATGCTCAAGTTTTTGTTAGGGTTCAAGCCCAAACCAAGCGTGAAGTTGGTCGATTTTTCAGGCGTAAGTTTAGGTACCCCCAACGCAAATGCTTGCGGACTTACGTTGTTTACGATACCTTTTGTTTGAATACCTTGGCCAGGCACAAAGCTTGCTTGCGCCAACTGTTGGTAAATTTGATGCAACAACGGCGCGCGGAAACCCGTAGAATACGACCCACGAATGGTTACTTTATCGTTGTTGAATTTATAACGGCTACTGATTTTGAATACGTTGGCATTTCCAAAATCGCTATAGCGTTCGGCACGGAATGTACCATTGATTAAAAAATCGGGAGTAATATCATAACCTAAGTCCACGTATCCCCCGAAGTTGAAACGCGTGTTTGTTCCTGCGTTGTTAGGTGTTGTGCCTGGGAAAGAGTCGGCGCCTGAGCCTACGTACGAAGAAGTATCTCCTTCAAACACCGTAAATTTCTCCATCCGAAACTCCGACCCAATGGCAAAGCTAAGTTTGTCAGAGAGCTGTTTGGAAAGGTCAATGTTTCCTACGTTGTGCGAGAAGGCATAGCCGCCTGGTTTAAAATAAATAGGGGAGTTTTTACCCAAACTACGGTTGCGGGTATTTGACACCGTATAAAGTTGCTTGTTGCCACCCGTGGTAAAGCTCAAATCGGTTTTCCAGCCGTTCTTTTCGCTACGTACCCCCATCGTTCCGTTGTAGTCGTTCAAATCACCTTGGAAGGTCGGTACGTAACCTACGTAAGTTTGACCCGCAGGGGTAAGAAGTCCGTCGTCGGTCGTACGCCAGTAAGGTGTGCGGTAATTGGCAAAGCTGTTTACTTTTTTGTAAACGTAAGCAGCGTTAAAATAAAACTCCGAGTTTTCGCCGACAGGTACTCCGCCGTTTACCAAAAACTTCGCGGCCGTGTTTTCAGGTTGGCCGTTGACGTTTCCTGCGTCGGGGAATTTGGCCAAAAATGCTTTTACGGTGGACAAATCAGCCCCAAATCCCAGGTTGCCATCGGCTTCGGCTTCAGCGCTTACTGTGCCTGGGCGGTTGGCCAAGGCGGTACGACTGAAGTCGATGGTGTAGTTGATGTACCCATTGCCAAAATTTGACCCATTGTTTACCGCAACCCCAACGTGTTGGCCATCGCCTTTGTGGGTGATACCCGTCGTAAGGGTAGCCGAACCGTAGTCAAATTTATCTTTTAGGATAATGTTCATTACCCCCGCAATCGCGTCCGAACCGTACTGTGCCGACGCGCCGTCGCGCAAGATTTCTACGCGCTTGATGGCTTGCTGAGGAATCGCCGAAATGTCCGCTCCACTTTCTCCCCGTCCTGGTGAGGTTTGGATGTACATCAACGCACTGGTGTTTTTACGCTTTCCGTTAATCAAAATCAACGTACGGCTTGGCCCCATGTTACGAATTTCGTAAGGGTCAAGCAGCGATGTCGCATCGTTGACGGGCGTATTGACGGTGTTAAACGAAGGCACGCGGTATTGAAGGGCTTTGTCAAACGTCAATTGACCCGTAGTACGCAAATCGGCTGCCGAAAGAATATCAATCGGGAGTGGTGTATCGGTCATGGTACGTTTTGATGTACGGCTACCTACTGATACAATTACCTCGTTCAACGACTGCACACTCGGTACTAATTTGACGTCGATTTGGGTTTGGCTACCTACCGCAATTTCCTGCGTTGCAAAACCCACAAACGAAAACGACAGCGTCCCGCCAGCGTCAGGAACGTTGATTTTGTATTGGCCTTGTGCGTCGGTTACTACCCCTTGGTTAGTCCCTTTGAGGGCAATACTTACGCCTGGCAGTGCTTCCCCTTTTTCGGCATCTACGACTTTTCCCGAAATCGACTTATCTACTGCTTGCACCATTTCAACCGTTGGAACAGCGCTTTCCACTGTCGAATTTTGCGGAGCTCCGCCTAAGTTCATGGCGCCCTTCTCGGCTTTTTGGGCAATGATATAACTTCCGTTATGGCTCTTCTTAAACTGAAGATTGGTGTTTTGAAGGATTTTACTGAGGTTATGTTCCAAGTTACGGCTGTAATTAACGGCATCCATTGACACCGAATAGCTACTTACGTTTCGATCAAAGAACAAAATGTCGCTTTTGTAATGGTTCTTCAAATCATGAAGCGCTTCTTTGAGCGACTTCTGAGCGGCGGCCGCAGTTGTTTTCATAGAGGCGCTGGCATGAGCGCGGGCAAGCAATTGAGCTGTGCTAGGGCTGTTGGCGCCTAGTACCATGCCTGCCATTAACATCATAGGTAAGTGTTTTTTCATAAGGCAGTGATTGTTGATTGGTTATAGATTTGTTTCTGAATAAATGATAATCTCATTTCCTTCGTGACGGTAGCGCAAATTGGCCGCTTCCGAAAGTGTTTCGAGCAATTCGCCAGCATTTTGGGCCGTAAACGAACCCGATACCGTCCAAGAACTTAGCTCTTGATTTTCGATGCGGACTTTTACCCCAAAGTTTTCGAGAAATAAGTGCGTAATGTCGTCCAACGGCGTTTCGTCAAACACAAAGCGGTGCTCTTTCCATGCTACGTATTTTTCGGGTTCACTGGTTACAGTTTGTTTCAGCTGGTTTTGCGGGTCAATCATTACCAAATCGCCAGGCTTCATCGTTACTTCTTTGGGCGTAGTGCCTTGGCGGTAGCGTAGCTGTACTTTTCCTTTGTTCAAGATTACTTTAGCACCTCGTTCACGGCTGAAGACCGTAAATTCAGTACCGAGCACCAAGACCTCGAATTTGCGATTGGTTTTGACAATAAAAGGCTGGTGTGTGGCGGTATGAACCACCGAAAACGCTCCTTCGCCTTGCAGGAATACTTCACGGGTATGGTCGCCAAAACCAAAACGCGGTACTCGGAGCGAAGAGTTGGCATTGAGCGTAACCTGACTTCCGTCGTCCAAGCGAAAAGACGAAGTTTGGCCAAAAGCGGTGCGGTAGGTTTTATACAAAATCGTGTCTTGTTTGAGCCAAGCCGTCAAGCCCAAGGCCGCTACGACAGAAGCCGCCGCCCACCATTGAAAAGGTTTAAAAAATGTTCTTGATTTCGCAGTAGGAAAATGAGCTTCCTGAATACGAGCAAAATGAGTTTGAAGTGCTTCTTCTACATCGGGAACAAACTGCGGGTTTTGCTGCTCCCATCGAACAAGGGCGGCGTAAAATTTTTCTAGATTTTCGGAATACTTCACCCATTCGTCAATCTGTTGTTTTTCAAATACCGTCGCATTGCCCGCTAGGTATTTGCCCAACATGTCATCGGTTATGTGGACGTTTGTGGATTGCATTTGATTATGACCATTTATCGCGTAGGGTATCGCGTAGTTGTTTAAAGGCTTGGTAAAGGTGTGCTTCCACAGTACGAGACGAAACCGACAATTCTTCGGCAATCTCGTGGCTCCGTTTGCCATCGAAGCGGTTCATCAAATAAATCTGACGGCGCTTGATGGGCATGGCATTGATGGCATTCTGAATGTCTTGGTAAAGTTCTTCGTACTGCGTGATGGAGTCGGGGTGTTGTGCTTCGTGGGTACTTACCGACGCGGCATTTTCGAGGGCGGTTTTGCGCTGCATTTCCCGTCGTACGTAATCAAAACAGCGATGTCGGATGGTAGTAAATAGATAAGCCCTAAACGAAGTATCTATTTTTTTGTAAAGTTGTTCGCTGTGAAATTCGTAGAAAATATCCGACACCAAGTCTTCGGCAATGGCCTTTGAAGAAACAAATCGCAGCGCATGGCTACAAAGGGGAGTGTAATACAGCCTAAACAGCAAGGCAATGCCTGCATCGACACTTTGGCCGAACGCTTGCCTTACCCTATCCTCTACTTCTAGCGATAGGTTTTTAGGGGCTTCATCATTGGTTATCTGCCAAAAAGGAGTTCGTTCGGAGTTCGGCTTTGGTTGCTCCATTTGGTTTTTTTAAAGAGGTCAGTTTAAGGCATAGACGATTAACGAGTTTAAAATACTTAGTGTGAATAAAATTTTTTTTGGGTAATTTACAAAAAAAGGGACGTTTGTGAAAAACGCCCCTTTTTAATTTTATAAACTAGAAAATAGTTTATAATGATATTTTTATACTGTAAATGCTGATTTATGGCAAATTTGCTTTGGTATGATTTATGTTGGGTTTTTCCCCTAAAAATAAACCAATCAGACACGTTACACGTCGCAAATCAACACACATTTTTTCAAAGCTTCTAGCATTCCTGCTTTGTCTTTGGCTTTTGGTACAAATTCTTGTCCGATGTATCCTTTATAACCCGAGGCCACAATCGCTTTCACAATGGCAGGGTAATAAATTTCTTGGGTATCGTCGATTTCGTTACGACCAGGGTGCCCGCCTGTGTGGTAGTGACTGATGTATTTACCATAGCGTTGAATGTTGCGAATATGATCGCCGCTCATGCTTTGCATGTGGTAAATGTCGTACAAGAGTTTGAATTTCTCAGACCCCACCATTTCGCACAGTACTGCTCCCCATTCTACATTATCGGCTTGATAATCGGGGTGACTAGCGCGTGAGCTCAATAACTCCATCGTGAGGGTTACGTTGTATTTTTCGGCCAACGGAATCAGGCGTTTAAGCCCTTTTTGGCAATTGAGCAATCCTTGATAATCGCCCAAACCACGGCGGTTTCCTGAGAAACAAATTACGTTGGTGATTCCGTACTCTTGGGCTTGGGGCAATAATTCTTCGTAGCATTTTACGATGATGTCGTGATTTTTAGGGTCGTTCAAAAAACTACCTAAGCCCGTTTTTTCAGGCCAAGGGTCGGCCCATCCCAAGGCAGAGGTCAAGCCGTAGTTTTTCATAATCGCCCACTCTTTGGGTCCTGTTAGCTCAATCGACTCAATGCCCATGTCTTTGCTGGCTTGGCAAAGTTCTTCGAAGGGGATAGAGGCGTAGCACCAGCGACTTACTGAGTGCTTGATATTTCCTTTGAGTTTAAGGGGGGCGTGCGCTTCAGCAGAATCGACAATAGCAGGAATCGTAGCCGCCGAAGCTCCTAAGGTTTTGAGGGCATCGCGGCGAGAAAGGTTTGATTTCATTGGTTACAATGGTAAGTGTTGCTTGTGCCATTTTTTTACACCTACAAAAGTGCCTTTCCCTGTTAAATTACTGCTAACGTAGCACATTACCTTTCAACCCATTTGCTGTCAGGCTGTTGTCAAATAAAACGATTATGGATTATTTGGCGACAGGAAGCTGAGTGCTGATGGCAATTCGATTCCAAGAATTGATAACGACCGCCACCATGATGAGTTGGGCAATGCTTTTTTCGTCGTAGTACTTTTGGGCATTTTGATAGGTAGCCTCCGACAAGCCTCCTTGGTGAATGAGCGTGATGTCTTCGACAACGGCCAACGCGGCTTTTTCTTCTTCCGAAAAAAGGTCGGTTTCTTTCCACGCATCCAATAACAGTAACCGTTTGGCGGTTTCGCCGTTTTTTAGGGCGCTGGTAGCGTGCATGTCGATACAGAAAGCACATTGGTTGAGCTGCGAAGCCCTTACTTTCATTAATTCTTTGGTCGTAAGTGGAATGTTGGTGTTTGCAAGGGTAGTTTCAACTCCGTACATGGCTTTCCATGCTTCGGGAAAAGCGTTCTGAATTTTTACTCGATTGCTCATTTTTACCTTTGTTTATGATGTTTGAAATGATGGTACAAAGGTGAGGCAACAACGGTAAAAAAAACTTAAACTGGTTTAAGAAATGCTTTTTTTCCTGATTTCGCTTAAATATTCGGGAGTAAAACCGAGGTAGGAGGCAATGAGGTATTGCGGAACGCGCTGAAGGAATTCGGGTTGGCTCTTCCGAAAAAAATGGTACAGCTCTTCGCTAGAGTGCTCGTGCCGAAATTTGAGGCGCTTTTGAGTAGCGGCCAATGCTCTTTGATAAACGCATCTAAAGTATTTTTCCATCGCAGGGTGGGCTTCCAGCAGCTTGTCGTGGGCATCCCGAGGAAGTGCTAATACCTCCGTATTTTCGACTGCCTGAATGTAAAACTCCGCAGTCGTCTGACTGATAAACGAGAAAGTATCAGTCATCCACCAGTTTTCGATGGCAAATTCGGTGGTTTGTTCGACGCCCTTTTCGTTGATAAAATACTTCCGTAAGATTCCCTTGGTTACAAAATAGGTTGTCTTGCAAATTTGCCCTTCGTTCAATAAATTTTCCTTTTTTTTGAGCGTTTGATGTTTGAAATAGCCGAAAATTTCGGCCATTTCGTCATCGCTAATGGAAACAAATTTATTGATATGTGCTTGTAGCAAGGGAGACATGTTGTGAAACACCTAGGAGTTAGCTTTCACGCCCCACCAAAAAATCGGCAAAATCGAGCAAAGGCTTTTTGCGTGCTTCGGCTACGGGCAGGTTTTGCAAAACGTCAAAACCATGGGCAAAATACGCATTGGCCTTGGCTTCCGCAATTTTGTCAATCCCCAGTTGGGTATAAATATCGGTCACGGCAGCTACTTTGGTGGCGGTGTCGTACGTACCTTGTTCCTGAGCCAGCCAGTAGTGAAGTTGTTCTTTGGTTTCCCCTTCGGCCAGCAAAAGGGCTTCGATGAGCATAAACGTTTTTTTGTTGGCAATGATGTCGCCGCCGACTTGCTTACCAAATTTCTCGGGGTCGCCATACACATCCAGCAAGTCATCTTTTAACTGAAAACCTAGCCCCATGCTTACGCCCGCGTCGTAGAGGGCTTGGGTGGTGGCGTCGTCGGCTCCTGCAATAATTCCGCCCAATTCCATGGCAAAACCCAGCAAAACAGACGTTTTGAGGCGAATCATTTCGATGTATTCTTCCTGCGACACGTCGGTACGCGTCTCAAAGTTCATGTCAAACTGTTGTCCTTCGCATACTTCTGCCGCCGTCCGATTAAAGCGTTTGATGACTTTTGGTAAATGGACGGGTTCTACGTCCAACAAAAGTTCATAGGCATTGACCAGCATTACGTCGCCCGACAAAATTGCCGTATTGGCGTTCCATTTTTCGTGGACTGTCGGTTTGCCACGGCGCAAAGGCGCGCAGTCCATGATGTCGTCGTGCATGAGCGTAAAATTATGAAACACTTCGACGGCCACGGCGGGTTTGAGGGTTTTCTGCCAATCATCCGTAAAAAGGTGGGCCGAGAGTGTTGTCAAAAGAGGTCGTAAACGTTTGCCTCCCAACGACATGATGTACTGAATAGGTTCGTATAATTCGATGGGGTTTGCTCCGTAGGTGGTGTTATCGACTTGCTTGCCAATGGCCTCTAAGAAAGGTTGAAACGTCATGCTATAAATAGGAATAAAAAGCTTTGAAGCCCAAAATAAGGGAACTTATACGTATAAACGGTGGCTGGCCAAAAAAGTTTTGAGGAAATTATGTAAAAACCTTTGGCAAAGTCCCCAACTTTGGCAAAGTTCGCGAACGTACCACCCACAAGCTTGATTTTATGCTACGTCCTCTACAAACCCTTTTTTTTGTCTTTATTGGCAGTTTTTTATTGACAAGTTGTGCTACTTCCCAAACCAAATCGACGGCCAAAGTTAACAACGCACCGCCTGCTACCAAGTGGGGAGAGTTGGTGAGTAATTCGGCCGTTTTTCGTCAAAACCATACGGGATTTGCCTTGTATGACCTCGAAAAACAAGAAACCGTAGCCGAATACCAAGCCGACCGCTATTTTACACCCGCTTCCAACGCCAAACTTTTTACGCTCTACGCGGGGCTATGTATGCTCGGTGACTCTATCCCCGCCTTGCGCTATACCACCAAGGGTGATTCGCTGATTTTTTGGGGAACGGGCGATCCCTCTTTACTTCATCCCGATATGCCTGCCTCAAACGTTTTTGCTTTTCTGAAAAACTGGCGCGGCCATTTGTTTTATTATCCTCACAATTACACAGGCAAGCGCTTCGGGGCGGGTTGGTCGTGGGCCGATTATGCCGACTACTACCAAGCCGAAATTTCGCCTTTACCTTTGTATGGTAACGTCGTGCGCTTTACCAACAACACCGTGAGTCCGCGTACGTTCAAAGACAGTTTGCGCACGGCGGCTTGGTCCGAAAAATTCAAACTAGCGCGCGACGAATTTGCCAACAATTTTTACTCGATGGGTTGGCCTACCAAATCGTTTACCGAAGATTTACCCTTCCGAGTCGCCAACTCCACCATGGCCTATTTGCTTTCGGATACGCTCAAAAAAGAAGTTCGATTGTTTCCAAAAACAGCCCTTGGGCCACAGTTCAAGACACTTTACAGCTTGCCTATCGATACCCTCTACCGCCGTATGTTGCAGGTGAGCGACAACATGTTTGCTGAGCAAATTTTACTCTTATGCGCCTCCCAAATCGACCCGAACAACGAAGGCATCGACGCTACGAAAGCCATTGAGCACGTTAAAAAACAGTTTTTGGCCGACCTCCCTGACGAGCCTATTTGGGAAGATGGTTCGGGCTTATCGCGCTACAATTTGTTTACGCCTCGTTCGGTGGTGAAATTATTGCAAAAAATACATGCGAAAGTTCCTCAGCAAGAACGCCTCTTTGGGCTGATGGCCATTGGTGGAAAAGCGGGAACCATTCGGAATCAGTACAAAAGCAAAACGCCTTTTGTTTTTGCCAAAACGGGTTCGTTGGCCAACACGTATTGTTTGAGTGGTTATCTTCGTACCAAAAGTGGCAAAACGCTGATTTTTAGCTTGATGAACGGAGCTTATATCAAAAAAACGGCCGAAATTCGTGCAGAAGTAGAGAGAATTTTGACCGAAATTCACGAAAAGTACTAGACGTAATTACACGTATGACAGTCAACGAACACATAAAACAGTCGAATCAAGGGCGCAACGCACAGTTGTTGGAACAAAAATACGAACGCATGTCGGAGGGGCTGTTCTTATTTTTTCGGGCAACTTCATCGGTCTTTTTTCAAGACTTTGCACAGCATTTTTCGACCACCGACCCGACCCGCGTTTGGGGGTGTGGGGATTTGCATTTGCAGAATTTTGGTACTTACAAAGCCGAAAATCGCTTGGTTTATTTTGACATTAACGATTTTGATGACGCCGCTCTACTGCCCGCTACTTGGGAGCTGGCACGGATGCTCACGAGCCTTTACATCGCAGGGGAAGAGTTGGATTTGGAACCCGAAGAAAACGAACAAATGGCGCTCGCGTTTTTGGATAGTTATACCAAAACCCTGGTCTCGGGAAAACCCATCGACATTGAGAGGCGTATTGCCACAGGCATGTTGGCCGAGTTTTTTGATCAACTCGAAAAACGCCGCCGCAAGGATTTTATCAAAGCACGTACTGTCAAAGTAGAAGGTGAACGCAAACTCAACCTCGAAAATGGCAAGGTGTTGCCTATATCGGCGCAGAAGCGTTCAGAAATCGAAACGTTGCTAACGGCTTGGCTTCAACAACACCCCAATCCGTTTTTTACCCGTATTTGTGACATCGGTGTGCGGCTTACGGGAACGGCCAGTTTGGGCTTAGAACGTTACGTGATTTTGGTCGAAAATACGAAAGAGAAACAGTATTTGCTCGATCTCAAAGAGGCAAGAACGTCCACGCTAGCACCGCTTTTGCCGCTTTCACAGCCTACTTGGCCTACTGAAGCCGCTCGGATTGTGGGTATCCAAAGTCGGGTCAACAATGTACTACCAACCTTGTTTTGCGAAATCGTAGGTCAGGGAAAATCGTTTGTGTTGAAAGAACTTCAACCCGAGCAAGACAAGCTAGATTTTCATTTGTGGGACGGCGAGCTGGAAACGCTCGAAGACTTGATTCGAACCACGGCCGTTATTGTTGCCTCGGGGCATTTACGAAGTGCAGGGCGTCAAGGTTCGTCGATTGCCGATGAGCTGATTGACTTTGCGAAGCAACCGCAGTGGCAGCAAGACCTACTCACGTTTTGCCGCGAATATCCTAACAAAGTTCACCAAGATTATTTCGCTTTCTGTGAAGCGCATGAAGAGGGTTTTTTTGAATGATGTCGCCCATTATTCACTTTTTTGATGAAATAGAACGGCTTCCCGAGGAAGCCAAAGCGCTCATTGCCCAAAAAGCCAAGCTTCACCGATTTGCCAAGGGAGAAATCATTTTTCAGCAAGGCCAAGTCTGCCACCATATGTTTTTTATGGTGTCGGGCTTGGCGCGCGTTTTTCACGGAAAAGAAGACAAAGAAGTGGTCGATTGGCTAGCGACACAGGGAAATCCTTTTACGGCCATCGATAGCTTTTATGCTCGGCAGCCCAGTCGATATACGATTGAAATTCTGGAAGATTCGCAGGTGTATTCCATTGGGTATGATGACTTAGAAGCACTTTGTCGGCAGTTTCACGTCGTGGAGCGCATCGCCCGTTTGGTAACAATGGAGCAGTTTTTGATTTTACAAGAACGCGTTGACATGATTCAGTTTCAAAATGCCCAACAGCGGTACGACACCTTCCTTCGCCGCTTCCCCGACCTCAGCAACCGTCTCCAACTGACGCATATTGCCTCCTATTTGGGAATTACTCTTGAAACCTTGAGCCGTATCAGGGCCAAATATTGATTTTTTGACATTTGTCAAATGAAGTGTTAGGCGCTTTCTAGACTTTTGGAGGTATAAACACTCGCCACCATGGACAAAACAAAAAGCCTTCACCGAATTTCGGGAATCATCATTGCCATCTTTGCCGCAGCCCACCTTTTTAATCACGCAATGGCGTGGTATGGCATCGAAACGCACCGCGAAATAATGGAAGCCCTGCGCAACATATACCGCCAGCCCGTTGTTGAGACAGTACTTCTGTTGTGCTTTGGTTTTCAAGTATATAGTGGCATGAAGCAAGCGGTGGCCCTTAGAAAAATGCCTCATTTGAGTTTAAACGACCGTTTGCAAATGTACGCGGGTTTAGCTTTTGCGTTTTTTATTGTCCAACACATTGGGGCAGTAGTTGGGCAGCGTCTCTACTTTGGTACCAACACCGACTTCTATTTTGCGGCTCGGGTAGTGTTAGAAGCACCTTTTAAGTATTACTTTGTCCCCTATTATTTTTTGGGAATCATGGCGTTGGGCGTCCACGTAGCAGCCACGCACCGTAAAAAAATCGCTGGAATGGTGGGCGAAAAGCAAGCTACGTTTCATGGTTTAGTCATTACTGCCTTGGCTTTTTTTACTGCGATACTGATTTTGTATGTTTTTATGGGAGGGCGTTATGAGATTGCTATACCTAAAGTGTAGGAAGTGTATGGAGGTTTAGCATCATGTAGCCTCACTGAGTTTTCTGTGTACTTGGAGTAATAAACCGAGATATGAAAATTTTGTATTCTGAAATATAAACTTTCAAATAGCAAGATTTTTAGATAAAAAATTGTAATATGAAACCTTTTGGTTATTTTTGAAAAAAGGAAATGACTAAAAATGATACTCCGTACCATCGAACCACAATTGTTGGAAGCATTAGAAAATATGCCTGCTGTGGCGTTATTGGGCCCACGACAGGTAGGAAAGAGTACTTTAGCCCACAAAATTGCGGATGTTTACACTCAAAAACCCAAACTACTGCTTGACTTAGAATCCGAATTCGACCGTACTAAACTCACCAATCCTGAAGCGTATCTTGCTCAATTCGGAAACCATCTCATTATCATTGACGAAGTACAACGCCAACCCGAACTTTTCAGTACATTGCGTGTGCTGATTGACCAACGCAAGCGAGCAGGCGAGCGAGCAGGTCAGTTTTTACTGTTAGGTTCTGCATCCAGAGATTTGTTGCAACAAAGTTCTGAAAGCTTGGCAGGAAGGATTCGATACATGGAGTTGAGTCCTTTTCAAATAGACGAACTACCCGAAGAGCCTTTGGAAAAACGTTGGCTCAGGGGCGGCTATCCCGATAGTTTTTTGGCACCTAATGACCAAGAAAGTTGGAATTGGCGAGGCGATTTCATCGAAACTTACGTAGAGAGAGATATTCCACAGGTAGGTTTTAGGGTTTCATCGGCTCGTATGCGGACTTTCTGGAAGATGTTGGCACAGCTGCAGGGGCAGCAAATCAATCTTTCGATGCTTGGCAAATCGCTGGAAGTGAGTCATACCACTGTCAGGAGTTATCTGGATATTTTGGGCGAGCTTTTTATGGTGAGAGAATTGCCCCCCTGGTCGGGAAATACGCGAAAGCGATTGCTTAAATCACCCAAGGTGTATATCCGAGACAGTGGTTTGCTACACCGCCTCGCCATGATTACCGACCTTGACGCGCTCCTTGGGCATCCGTTGGTAGGTTTCTCGTGGGAAGGGTTTGTGATAGAAAGTATTCTCAGCCATTTGAGTAATCAATGGCAGGTTTCCTACTATCGTACCGCCGAACAGACCGAAATAGATCTTATTTTGGAAAATGCTACCGAACGCTGGGCCATTGAAATAAAAAGAAACCTAACCCCCAAAGTGCCTGCGGGCTTTATTCGGGCTGCTGAAGACATCGAAGCCACTCATCGATGGATAGTATATAGTGGTTTTGAGCAATTTCCGATGCCACACCACACTACAGCCATTGGGTTAAGGGCATTTTTGGCGCTCTTGAAACGGAGTTAACGTTGAGCAAGCCCAAAGGTGTACTTGGTGGTAAAAAGAATAGAACAGAACAAGGCAAAAACCTAAACAGATTCTATAAAAAAAAACGGGCACCTGAGAGGTGCCCGTTTTTTTGTTGTATATGAAAATCTTAATGGAAGAAATCCTTCATTTTTTCAAAAAAACCTTTCTCATTTTTTCCAGGTTTAGGCTGGAAGTTGGGAGAGTTGCGGAGTTTTTCGAGCAGGGCACGTTCGTCGTTGCTTACCTGTTTTGGCGTCCAAATATTGATGTGAATCAACTGATCACCACGGCCGTAGCCATTGAGTTCTTTGATTCCTTTTCCTTTCAAACGCAAAATTTTACCGCCTTGAATACCCGCTTCAATCGGTACGCGTGCTTTGCCGTCGAGGGTAGGGACTTCAACGGCTGTTCCTAATGCGGCATCAATAAAGCTAAGGTGCAAGTCATACACCAAGTTGTTGCCATCGCGCTTCAACTGCTCGTCTTCTTCTTCCTCTACGACAATCAACAAATCTCCTGCGATACCGCCACGTGGAGGCACGTTTCCTTTGCCACTCATGGAAAGCTGCATTCCGTCGGCTACTCCGCCAGGAATTTTGATGCTAATTAAATCCTCCTCTAATACCCGTCCTTCACCTGCGCAAGCTTCACAACGTTCGGTGACAATTTTTCCGTCTCCGTTACACGTAGGGCAAGTGCTGGTCGATACCATTTGGCCGAGCATCGTACTTACTACTTTACGTACTTGGCCGTTTCCGTTACACGTATGGCAGGTTTTAAGTGAGCCGCCATTTTTAGCGCCGTTGCCGCCGCAAGTGTTGCAACTTACGTAGCGTTTTACTTTGATTTTTTTATCAGCTCCTTCGGCTACTTCGCGAAGGTCTAATTTGAGTTTGATGCGGAGGTCGGTTCCACGACGGACGCGACGGCCACCGCCGCCACCACCACCGCCAAACATATCCCCAAATGGCGACGAATCGCCAAATATATCCCCAAACTGAGAGAAAATATCGTTGATGTCGAAACCTTGGCCACCGCCAAAGCCGCCGTTTCCGCCCATGCCTGCGTGCCCAAACTGGTCATAACGTTTGCGTTTTTCGGCATCACTGAGCACTCCGTAGGCTTCGGCAGCTTCTTTAAATTTTTCTTCTGCCGACGGGTCGTCAGGATTTTTGTCAGGGTGGTATTTGATAGCCAACTTACGGTAGGCTTTCTTGATTTCATCCTCCGACGCCCCTTTGCTTACGCCAAGAATTTCGTAATAGTCTCTTTTTTGTGCCATTATCTTAACTGCCCACTACCACTTTTGCGTAGCGAATCACTTTTTCGTTCAAGAAATATCCTTTTTCTATTTCGTCAATCACCTTGCCCTTTAAGTCTGCACTAGGGGCAGGGAACTGCGTAATCGACTCGTGTAGATCCGCATCAAATACTTCCCCTTTTGCCGTCATTGGTTTTAGACCTTTGGCTTCCAGTGTTTTGGAGAACTTGTTGTAAATCAACCCAACACCTTCTTTCAACGGGGCAATTTCGTTGACCGTTTCAAAAGAAGCCATCGCGCGTTCAAAATCATCAACGACTGGCAGTACTGCCTTCATCAATTCTTCATTGGCATTTGAAATAAGGTCGAGTTTCTCTTTGGCAGTACGGCGGC
Organism: Runella defluvii; assembly: GCF_014195535.1. Classification (GTDB taxonomy): domain Bacteria; phylum Bacteroidota; class Bacteroidia; order Cytophagales; family Spirosomataceae; genus Runella; species Runella defluvii. Next base: position 141,282 of record NZ_JACIBY010000001.1, read on the forward strand.
GGAAGTTTTCAAAGTCGGCGTATAAACGCAAATATTTGTCTTTCAATTCCGTTACTTCTGCTTCCAATTTTTCTGTTTTGGTTACTTCCGTTTCTTGCGCTATTTCTGTAGCCTCTTGGGTAGGCGTAGTTTCTTCTGCCACAATCTCTTCGTTTTGGATTGGTTCGTTCTCGGTTGTCATATTTTTAAAAATACCTTTATTGCTCTTTTTTATAACTACAAATATCTAAAATTTCTTTGCCACAGTAGCCAAAACTGACAGATTGGCAGATGGGGTATTGTGCCTATTGTGTCAAGGGCTGCTCACAACCCGCTTGAGAGGGTGAAACATAAACGGGAAGCCTTAAAATAAAAAATATACTATTTTATTGTAGTTTTTTAAAAAAAAGCGCACTTTAGCATTGCACAATCGCACTTCTATTTTTTTATTCAAGTTATGAAAATGTATTGTTTACCCCTTGATATTCAAAAGAGAAGGTGGGTTGTGGCTTCACGTTTTCTTAATCTCAAACAAACTTTATCGTTATGCGTACAGTTACAAAATGGTTATGTGCAGCCACATTGAGTGCTGCCGTTGTAGGATGCCAAGTTGAGCTTGCTCCTACCGAACAACCTTCATCAACACCTTCACACAACGCTGCACGAGTTGGCCTCGACTATGTTGCCAACGAAATGCTCGTGAAATTTAAGGCAGGTACTACTTCCAGTAAAAAAGCGGAGGTTTTAGCGCGTCTTGGTGGAAAAGTCAAAGAAGAAATCTACACCAAAATGATGGAAAAATTTGGTGACGGACAAGAAGTATTACTTGTTGAGCTTCCATTACCTGCCCTTGAAGCTATTGCTCAAGCCAAAGGCTTGGGTGAAATTGAGTATGCCGAACCGAACTACATTTACACAACTGATGCTACCTCTAACGACACCTATTTTACCAATGGGTCGCTTTGGGGAATGTACGGTGCTGCCACAACACCCGCCAATCAGTACGGTAGTCATGCAGCGGTTGCTTGGGCAAACAACCACACAGGGTCGAATACGGTTTATATTGGAATCATTGACGAAGGGTATATGTACACCCACGAAGACCTTGCGGCAAATGCAGGCGTGAATCCAGGGGAAATTGCAGGTAATGGCGTTGATGACGACGGAAACGGACTCAAGGATGATGTCTATGGCTGGGACTTTGCAGGTAATGATAATACCGTTTTCGACGGAGTAAACGACGATCATGGTACTCACGTAGCAGGAACCATCGGCGGGGTCGGAGGAAATGGCAAAGGGGTAGCAGGCGTATGCTGGAACGTAAAACTACTCAATGCTAAGTTTCTAGGTTCTACGGGCGGAACAACCGCCAATGCAATCAAAGCGGTAGATTATTTCACTGATTTGAAAACTAGACATGGTATCAATTTAGTAGCTACTAGCAACTCTTGGGGCGGTGGAGGTTTTTCACAAGCCTTGAATGACGCCATTGTTCGGGCTAACAATGCGGGAATTTTGTTTATTGCGGCGGCTGGCAACAACAGTAGTAACAACGATGCAACGGCCAACTACCCTTCTAACTATAACGTGGCCAATGTCATTGCAGTAGCGTCAATCACTAATACAGGGGCATTGTCAAGTTTCTCTAATTATGGCGCCACTCAAGTGGACTTAGGGGCTCCTGGTTCTGGAATTTGGTCAACTGTACCGAAAAAATCAGGAAATAAAGTGCTATCTGCTTATGCCAGCTACAACGGTACTTCTATGGCTACACCGCACGTATCAGGGGCAGCCGCTTTGTACGCAGCATCTAATCCTGGAGCTAGTGCTGCCACTATCAAAAACGCACTCTTATCAACTGTAACTCCAACGGCGTCACTCAGTGGCAAAACTGTAACGGGCGGACGCCTCAATGTGAGTACGTTCTAATCGCTATTTTAGGAATAACAACAAAAAAGGGTTCTCAAAAGAGGACCCTTTTTTGTTGTCTAAAACCCGCCCTGATCGTAGAACGAACGGCGGCGTGAAAGTTTCAAATCTCGCAAAAGGGCGGATTTGGCGCGGATTTCAAAGTTGTAGTTGTTGACACGGAAGCCTGATCCCGCAAAAGGCGTCCAGTTGAACGACATTTCCCAGCAGTGCAAGTCGCGAATGATACCGATATTGGTAATAGAAGGTGCTTTGGCTACGACGTCAACGCCCGTCGAATACGTAAATTTCCACTTAGGAGTCAAGCTAAAGTCACCCTGCATGGTCAGGGCCTGAATGGTCGTTGCTTTGGCCAAGCCTTGTTTGGTGTATCCGAAGTTGTAACTAAAATTAACCGTCCAGGGAATGTTAAAATCGACATAGGCCGCAGGATTGGCATTAATCATCCGTTGTTGTTCTTCGGTATTAGGGGTATTGGCTTTTTTAGGCTTATCGGCACCTTTGGGGGCAAACCGCGTCGAAAAGGCGATGTTTATATTTGACAATTTTGCCAACCCTTGGTTTGCCATCACCGAATACTTATTGATTTTACGTCCAACCGTACCGTAGGCCGCGTCTTGCACGTAGGCATAGGGGTCAAAACTAGCCGAGAAGTTGAAGTTTAAGTTTTTAAACAGCTGGGCATTGGCCGCCATGCTGATGTCGGACATATTGAGCGAGTCGGCCATGAGGTTATACGAACCGTTCAAACTCAAGTTGTCCAAAATAGATTTTTTCTCAAACTGCTTGCCCGTAGAATCGGATTTAGGGCGGAGTTTGGCCTCAAATAAGTTGTTCAAACTCCACGAAATTGCGGCGGCGGAGGTACCAGAGGTCGTTAAGTTTCCACCTACGGTACGATAACGGTTCAAGTAACGCACTTCGCCGCGCTCATTCACCACCGTTTTTTCGTATAAATTCGACTGGTCGGGCACATAACTAATACTCGCCGAAGGAATCACGGTATGACGAATGGCCTCCAAGCGTTTGCCTTTGATAAAAAATGTTCCGTAGAGGCGGGTGTTGACGCTGGCGCTGAACGAAACGTTGTTGGCAAAATAGAACCCTTTGAGGGTATCCACTTGTACTTTGTTTCCGCTGATGTATTTGTATTGAAACTTTTGTGTAAAGGCATCGCCCGACATCGAAATCCCTGGTGTGATGTTGATGTAGCGGAATAATTTAATGTTTGGCAAAGAAATCGGGATTGAAAAACGCCCCGTAAACTGTGAGTTTTTGATAAACTGGCTGAATGTTTCGGCGTTCAACGCATACGTAGTGATGGGACTTGTGCTACTTCCGACCACGTTAGAGGGAGGATTCGCCCATACAAATCCCAAGCGTGCACTCGACGTATCGGCGTACACAATGTTGTTGTTGGCCGTCAGCCCTCCGCTGAAATCCATCCCCAAACGGAAACTTTCATACCACGCACCTGTTCCACCTTTGAGGGCAAAAGGAGCAATTTGGTTGATACCGAAGTTAAAATCAATGCCTGCGTCAATCGCCCCAGGGTCAATTTGTTTGCCTTCGGCATCTACTTTAGAGCGGTCGGGGAAACGCTGGTTGACGCGCACGCTAGTTCCCATTCGCGCAAATTGCCCAAACTGTTTGTTGTATTGTACCGACGACCCCGCCACGTTCTGGATGTAGCGTTGGGTGCTAAATTCGTTGAATTGGTTAAAACTATTGCTACCGATGTTGACCGAAGCGCCAAAACTCGACGTCCCGCGTGTCACGGGCGTGTGCGTCCAGTTGAGACTAAAGTCATTACGTGGTTTGTTCAACACCTTGATTTCGTTTCCTTGCACGTTGCGGTTGAAGCGCAGGTTAAAGTTTCCGTTGAAACGGTATTTGACCGCATACGGCATCGCTAGTCCTATTCCCCAGCTTCCTCGGGAGTAAATCTGCCCCGTAATGCTCATGTTGATTTTATCACTAATCGCCCAGTAGTAGCCCCCGTCGCGGAGGTAGTAACCACGTCCATTGGGTTCTTCGCCGTAGGTAGGCATGATGAGTCCCGACGTACCGATTTCTTTTTTCTTAGGAATGGGGAAAAAACCAAAAGGTAAACCAAGGGGCAAAGGCACATCGGCAATTACTAAATTGAACGGCCCCGAAATGACCTGTTTTTCGGGAATGACTTTGATTTTCTTGGCCGCGATGTGGAAGTGCGGATGAGTCAGGTTACAGGTTGTATAAATCGACCCACGAATGTACATATTGTCCTCGGCGTCTTTCTTTACCGTTGTTCCACGGATATTACCATCGCCTTGTTGGGTCACAATACCTTTAATAAATCCTTTTCTTGTCTTGAAATTATACCGCAGTTCTTTAGTGTCATACTTTTCGCCGTTGTCCTCAAAAATAGGTTCTCCAACCCATTTTTTGGAGGTTGTGTCGTAGGTTCCTTTGGCAAAAACCTCGTTGGTCGTCCAGTTTAAGCGAATGTAATCCGCCTGTAGCACAATGGCTCCATAGGTTACTTTGGCTTGCCCATAAAGATGCACTTCTTGGGCGGTTGGATCCATGATGGTCGAATCTTTGGCGCTATAGACCACCGTGCTTTTGAGGTCGCTTTGGGCTTGGAGGGTATCTTTTTTGGTGCTATCGGCATTGGCCATGGTGACTCCAACGCGAGGAAGTGAGGCCGAGCGCTTTTGGAGCGAATCGGGCGCTACAACGGGATTCGTTGGTTTACGAGGAAGTAACCTTTGGGCCATTAACCCAAAGTTGCCCATCAAGATTAGGGCCAAACATAGCAGCCAATGGGCGGCACTTGCGATACTCTTCTGTGTTCGTGGAGACAACTTTACAACTACTTTATTTGCAAAAGTACGGCATTCCGCGTTTTGAAGGGACGAAAGTTTGTTAAAAGTTATTAAAGCCCTTTTTTACCTCCCCTCAATTTGCTTCTCTCATCAGTAAAATCAGACGAGCCAAGTCTTAAAACGTCAGACTGTTAAACTTCGTATTTTTTATGAAACACGTCTTTGCTGGGGTGCTAGTCATCGCCTTTCTACTGTCAAGTTTCAAGCAAGCGAATTTCGATGCTCCGCCGCCAAAACATCCTAATATTCTGTGGATTACGTGCGAAGACATGAGTTATCAGTTGGGTAGTTTTGGTAATAAAATCGTCAAAACGCCCCAGCTTGATCAACTTGCCGCCGAGGGTACGCGCTATACCAACGCGTTTGCTACTGCGGGTGTGTGCGCTCCTAGCCGTTCCGCGATTATTACGGGTATGTATCAACAATCCATCGGTACCCAACACATGCGTACCTTGGCCGCTTCAGCGGTGGCTTCCGACGCCTATCCGCCTGGTTTTAAGGGTTATTCGGCGGTTATTCCTGAGTATGTCAAATGTTTTCCTGAATACTTACGAGCGGTGGGTTATTATTGTACCAACAATTCCAAAGAAGATTATCAGTTTGAAGCTCCTCCGACCGCTTGGGATGAGAGTAGCACGCGGGCACATTGGCGCAACCGCCCCGATAAAAATCAACCATTTTTTGCCGTTTTTAATTTCACTGTCACGCACGAATCGCAGGTATGGGCGCGGTCGAAAGAGCCTTTGCTCGTCAAACCCGAAGAAGTCACCGTACCTCCTTACTATCCCGATACCCCAGAAGTTCGCCTTGATATTGCGCGACATTTGTCGAACGCCATGGTGATGGACCAACAAGCAGGAAAAATTTTGGAACAACTTCGGGAAGATGGTCTTGCCGACAATACCATCGTATTTTTCTTTTCCGACCACGGCGACGGCCTTCCCTACGTCAAGCGCGAAGTGACGCAGCGCGGTTTGCGGGTTCCTTTTATTATTAAAAATCCGTTTGTTCCCCAAAACCAACGAGGAAAAGTAGATAACCAACTGATTAGCTTCGTTGATTTGGCACCGACGCTGCTGTCGTTGGCGCACATTCCTATTCCCAAACATTTGCAAGGGCAGGCATTTTTGGGAGAACAAAAAGCCAAAAGCTCGCGGAAGTTTGTGTTTGCCGCCCGCGACCGCATGGACTCGGAATACGACCGCGTACGAAGTGTACACGATGGGCGTTATCAGTACCTCCGCAACTACATGCCCGAAAAACCGTACTACCAGAATATTCGCTACCGATTGCAACAACCGTCGATGCAATCCATTTTAAAACTCAAAGAAGCAGGTCAGCTCAATGCTACGCAGCTACGGTGGTTTAGTTCCAGCAAGCCTACCGAAGAATTGTACGATTGCCAAAGCGACCCCCACCAATTTGTCAACCTTGCCGATGTGGCTCAGTATCAGCAAAAATTAAAAGAAATGCGGGGCATCTATGACCGTTGGATTCAGCAAGTAGGCGATAAAGCCGCCGAACCCGAAATGGAAATGGTCGGTGGATGGTGGGGTGGGAGCGACAGCCCTCCGCAAACGCAAATCCCGATTATCTCCGTCAATTCTTCTAAAATTGCATTAACTTGCGCCACCAAAGGAGCCTCAATTGGGTACAAAAAACACTGGAAAGATGCCAGTTGGCAGGTTTATAGCCACCCTTTAGAGCTATCCCAAGGCGATTCGCTGTACGTGATTGCACAGCGGATTGGTTATCGACGTAGTGGAATTGTCATTTATCCTCAATTATAAACCCACGTTTAAACCCAAATCACTATTACTATGTCAAAAACTCAAGTAGCCGTAGTAGGTCTTGGCTTTATCGGGCCAGCCCACATCGAAGCTCTACGGCGTTTGCCCGACGTTGAAGTAGCAGGTATCGCCGATTTCTCGGCCGAAATCGCCCAAGCCCGTGCCCAATCGCTCGGCACAGCCGCTTACGATTCGTTTGACGACCTTCTTCGCGACGATTCTATTGAGTGCGTTCACATTTGTACGCCAAACTTTCTTCACTATGAGCAAGCCAAAAAAGCGTTGTTGGCGGGTAAAAATGTGGTTTGCGAAAAACCACTTGCCACCACCACTGCTCAAGCAGAAGAATTGGTAGAGTTGGCCGATAAATTGGGCTTGGTTAATGCCGTTCACTTCAACCTTCGCTATTACCCGTTGATTCGTCAGATGAAAACGATGCGTGAAAAAGGCGAACTCGGCGATATTTATTCGGTACAAGGTAGCTATTTGCAAGACTGGCTTTTCTTACCAACCGACTACAACTGGCGTTTGGAACCTTCGCAATCGGGTGACTCACGTGCCGTTGCCGACATCGGTTCGCACTTATTCGACCTGATTGAATACATCACGGGGCTTCACATCACCGAAGTAATGGCAGATTTCAATACGGTTCACAAAACGCGTATGAAACCCAAGAAGGCTATCGCAACCTACTCAGGCAAATTGCTTCAGGCTTCTGATTACGAAGAAGTACCTATTACTACGGAAGATTTCGCCTCGATTTTGTACCGTTTCGACAACGGCAACACGGGCGTAGCTACCGTAAGTCAGGTATCGGCAGGGCGTAAAAACCGCTGTACGCTCGAAATCAGCGGTGCAAACCAAACTTTCAATTGGTGCTCAGAAACTCCTAACGAAGTATGGATGGGGCGTCGTGAAGTAGCCAACCAAGTATTGTTGCGCGACCCTGCCCTTGCCCACGAAGAAGCACGTGCTTTGATGACGTTCCCAGGTGGCCACAACGAAGGCTTCCCTGATACGTCGAAGCAGTTGTTCAAAGAAGTATATGCGGCAATTCGCAACGGAAAACCAGCCAATCCAACGTATCCAACGTTTGCAGACGGCTTGCGTGAGCTTCGCCTTTGCGACAAAATCGTAGAAAGTAGCCGCGAGCGCCGCTGGGTAACTGTGTAGCCGCTGATTAATTTGAAAATTAGCTAATTCGACAAAATTCTCATTTTCAAATTACCACATTTTCAAACTGTTGAATTAATATTTCCGTAACTTTGCGGAGAAAATAGTATTTTTACATCGTACCGCCACTGACCTTTATTCCTCTCTTTCAGGAGTTTGAAGCCAGCGGCAGTACGATTTTTTTGTTAAGTAAATAGAGAGAGACATCACAATGGAGCCACTAAAGATTGCCATTTTGGACATGTACGATGGGTATGCCAACGAAGGAATGCGTTGTATCAAAGCCATCACGGAGCGTTTTGTAAATCAAGAAGGAATGGAGGCAACCTATGAGGTATTTGATGTGCGCCAAAAATGTGAAGTGCCTGATTTGAGTTTCGATATTTTTATTTCTTCGGGAGGGCCAGGCAATCCTCAACCAGTGGGCGAACCGTGGGAAAAACCTTTCTTTTTGCTCCTTGACCAGATTTGGCAATACAACCGCCAACCGCACCATCCCCGCAAAAAACACCTTTTTTTGATTTGTCACTCCTTTCAAATGGCGTGTTTGCACTGGGGCGTTGGATTGGTTTGTAAGCGCGGCTCGACCTCTTTTGGGATATTTCCGATGACCAAAACACACTTCGGCCAGAAAGAACCGTTTTTCAAAAACTTGCCTGATCCATTTTATGCCGTTGACTCGCGCGACTTTCAAGTAATTGAGCCTAATCATCATCATTTAGAACGGATTGGGGCAAAAATTTTGGGGATTGAAAAAGAACGTCCGCACGTGGCGCATTTGGAAAGAGCAGTGATGGCGGTACGCTTTTCTCGTGAAGTATTTGGGACGCAATTCCACCCCGAAGCCGACGCCGAAGGGATGCTTCGTCACTTCCAAAAAGACGAAAAACGCGAAGGAATCATCAAAAACCACGGGGAAGAAAAATACAACGACATGGTAACTCACCTCCAAGACCCCGACAAAATCATGCTTACCGAAGCATCTATCATTCCTACTTTTCTCCAAAAAGCCGCCGAACAACTCAGTGCGAATGTCGTAGTTAGCATGCAAAGTGAGATGAATGTCGAGGTTAGAATGTAGCGTGTCGAATGAAGTTTTATTTGGAGAAATTGATTTGTTGATTACTTTTGGTTGATTATCGAATCATACTTGGTAAACCTTTTAGTTCCTATGATTACACAACTTCGACAAACGTACAACGCAGCTTTCAGCGAGGAAAAATACAACGAATTTGTTGCGGGTATTCACACCGATTGGCCCAATCAACTCGAATTTAGGGTAGCAGAAACGCCCGTTTTTGTGCCAAAATCCTTAAAAAATAAGCTCATTGAAGCCTGTGAATCGTTTGTGGATGTGATTGTGGGAAGCGAGTTTAAAAACCAAACCCAACCCGCCATTCCTGCTGACCAAAACGTACCAAACGAAAATAATCATAGCTCATTTTTGGCCATTGATTTTGCCATTTGTAAAGACGCACAAGGTGAGCTTGTGCCTCAACTAATAGAGTTACAGGGCTTTCCGTCGGTTTTTGGGTTTCAAAGCTACGTCACCGAGAAGTTTCGCAATTATTTCCCGATTCCTGCCGACTTTAGCAATTATTTCAGCGGGGTGCGTACGCAAGCGGAGTACATTGCCAAGCTGAAAGAAGTAATTGTGGGCAACGAAAACCCCGAAAATGTCATTTTGCTGGAAATTTATCCAGAACAACAAAAAACCCGCATCGACTTTGCCGTAACGGACGCATTTTTGGGGGTAAAAGCAGTTTGTTACACAAAAATCAAAAAGCGTGGACGGGAATTGTTCTACGAAAAAGACGGCCGCGAAATCCAAGTCAAACGTATATATAACCGCTTGATTTTTGATGACTTGGGTAATTTCCCTGACCTTCAAACGGAATTTAACCTTACGGATGATGTGGACGTGACTTGGGTAGGGCATCCCAACTGGTTTTTTCGCATCAGTAAATACACCCTTCCATTCCTCAAATCTCCCTACGTACCCGATACCCGCTTCTTGAGCGAATACGGTGGGCAATTTCCTGCCGATTTAGAAAATTATGTCCTCAAACCTCTGTTCTCATTTGCAGGAAGCGGCGTAAAAATCCACGTTTCTCTCGAAGACTTATCATCGGTTGCTGACCCTGAAAATTGGATTTTACAGCGAAAGGTGGCTTACGAGCCGATCATTCAAGCCTTGGATGGGCTGGTGAAATGTGAGATTCGTATGCTTTATGTATGGGAAGACAATGCCCCACGCCCGCAGTTGCTCACAAGCTTGAGTCGCTTGAGTCGCGGCGAAATGATTGGCGTTCGCTTCAACAAAGACTTTACGTGGGTAGGAGGAAGCACTTGTTTTTACGAGCCTGACTAAGTATATCTCCTAAGTATAACCAACTTTTGATACGGTAAAGCTTTGACTTTTCGGTAATTGTGCGTTATGTTTGTGTTACCAAATAGTCGTTTTCCACACAAAAGAGTATTGTATGCCAAAACTGGCCAAGAAAACTAAGCAGGGTCTTCACCTGCCAATAGATGATTTGTTAAGTATAAACTTCTCAGACAATCTCATCGTACTTTCGTGTCGTTTTTTTAGTCCATTTTGGTCTAACAACACCTCCTTTGTGTAATTTTTATCGTATCCAAAGTATTGCTTAAAGAATTCGATTGGAACAAGGTTCTAATTTGGTACTTTTTTTATTTATTAACTCTAACAAACTAAACTGTATGAGACACATTTTACGTGTAAGCCTATTAGTGGCTACGTGCTTGTCGGTTCTTCTGGCAAGAGCGCAAGACAAGATGGTGACAGGGAAAGTCACCTCGGCAGAAGATGGGGTAGGAATGCCTGGTGTCGCTGTGGCCGTTAAAGGCACAACCAAAGGGACTAACTCTGACGCTGAAGGAAACTATCGGTTGGCTGTTCCTGACAATGCAACGTTGGTTTTTAGTTTTGTGGGCTTTACGATTTCTGAGGAAAAAGTAAACGGCCGCTCAGCAATCAACATTCAGCTAAAACCTGAAACAAGAAGTTTGAGCGAAGTCGTTGTAACGGGATACGGCTCACAAATCAAGCGTGAGTTGACAGGGAACATCGCCAAAATTCGCCCTGCTGACATCCAAGACATGCCTGTGAATACCTTCGACCAAGCCATCCAAGGCAAGGCCGCTGGGGTACAAGTAACGGCAGGTTCGTCGAAGCTAGGGCAGGCGATTCAGGTACGGGTACGTGGTAACTCGTCGGTATCAGCTTCTAACCAGCCTTTGTACGTTTTGGATGGAATTCCAGTAACGACCCAAAACTTGAGTAACAACGGTGGGGCTACCAATCCATTGGCGGATATTAACCCGCAAGACATTGAGTCGATTGAGGTATTGAAAGATGCTTCTGCGGCAGCCATTTATGGTTCGCGCGCGGCCAATGGTGTTGTGCTTATCACTACCAAACGTGGTAAATCGGGACGGACAAACATCAACTTCGGGTATCAATTTGGTTCAAGCAAACCGACCAAGCAAGTGAAGTTTTTGAATACGGAACAGTATTTGAAACTATACCGCCAAGCGGCTGCTAACTCAGATCGTATCGACGGTATTGACCCTAAAGACCCAGATTCTTACACGGCTTACATGGAAGATTTCTTCCAAACCCAAAGCTTAGGAACATTTGGTACTGCCAACCAAGCAAGTACTGACTGGGGTGGATTGGCGTACCAAAAAGCACCAATGAGCCAGTATGACTTAAATATCAGCGGAGGAAATGACAAAACTTCGTTCTTTGTGTCGGGACAATTGCTTGACCAAAAAGGGATTTTGATTGGCAACGCCCTCAACCGTATGTCGGGTCGTGTTAACCTCGACCAAAAAGTATCTGATCGTTTCCGCATGGGAATCAACATGAGCATGGCCCGTACGTTGAACAATCGTTTGTCGGGCGACCGCCAATTTGACAACCCGATTCAGATGGTGGCTTTGCCTCCAATGACGCCACAAAACGACCCAGAAACGGGTCTTCCAGTAGGAACGCCTCCAGGTGATATTTCGATTCCTGTGTATTATAACCCCCTTATCAACATTGGCAATGCCTACTACAATACAACGGTTAGCCGCAGTATTAGCAGCATATATGGCCAGTTGATGATTGTAAAAGGATTGAATTTCCGTTCTGAACTAGGGGTGGACGTACTGAACCAACAAGAAGAGTCGTACTACAACAGTAAAACACAACGTAATTTCGGTGCACCAAACGGTTTGGGCGAAAATGCCTTTACGCGGGTTGAAAACTACAACACCAACAACTACTTTACGTACAATAACAGTTTCGGAAAACATACCATCGACGGTACATTGGGGATGTCGTATCAGCAATCACAAGAGAAATTTGCCCTTACCCAAGGCCAAGATTTCCCTTCGGATGCGTATCGTATGATTGCGAGTGCGGCTCGTAAAACAGCGGGTACTTCTACTGAAACCAATTTCCGTTTCTTGTCGTATTTTGCCCGTGCCAACTACAAATTCAACGACCGTTACCTCTTAGGATTGAGCGCACGTATCGACGGTTCGTCACGTTTCGGACGCGACAGCCGCTATGGTTTCTTCCCTGCGGTTTCGGCAGGTTGGGTACTTTCGGAAGAAAGCTTCTTGCAAAACAATCCTGTTATCAGTTTCTTGAAACTTCGGGCAAGTTACGGACGGACAGGTAACGCCGAAATCGGAAACTTCCCACAACTTGGACTATACACGGGAGATGCTGCTTACGCAGGTTTGCCAGGTCAACGCCCTTCGCAGTTGGCTAACCCCGATTTGAAATGGGAAACGTCAGACCAAGTTGACATTGGTATCGACTTTGGTATCCTCAATAACCGCATCAGTGGGGAAATTGACTACTACAACAAACAAACTTCAGGACTTTTGTTGAACGTAAACGTGCCAGGTACGACTGGTTTTACGACCCAAGTGAAAAACGTAGGCCGCTTGGAAAACAAAGGAGTAGAGTTTGTCTTAAATACTGATAACCTAGTAGGGGCATTCAAGTGGAAAACAAGCATCAACTTGGCCGCTAACCGCAACAAAATCACCGATTTGCAAGGGCAAATTATCGAAGCGGGTCTTAACAACATGAGCCGTGCCGTAGAAGGACAACCACTCGGAACGTTTTTCACCGCCGAATACGCGGGTGTAGATCCTGCCAACGGAGATGCCCTTTGGTATAAAAATGTGAAGAATGCCGATGGTACAATCGACCGTAGTACGACCAACAGCTATAACCAAGCACAACGCGTCGTAGTTGGCAATCCGCAGCCCAGACTCCTTGGTGGTTTGACAAACACGTTTAGCTACAAAGGATTTGACTTGAGTATCTTCTTCAATGGCGTGTTTGGAAACAAACTCAATTTCTACGGCGTAGGACGTTTCTCTTCAGCCAATGCTCGTTTTGAAGATAACCAAACGGCAGACCAGCTGGATTCTTGGACAAAAGAAAATCCAAACGCAAAATTCCCAGAAGCACGTTTGTTCTTCAACAACGGTGCGCAACCTTCAAGCCGTTTTATCCAAGATGGTTCGTTTGTTCGTTTGCGTAACGTGACACTTTCATACAGTTTGCCAAAATCATTGTTGAACAAAGCAAAAATCAACAGTGTGCGTTTGTTCTTGACGGGTCAGAACTTGTTGACCTTCACGAAATACACAGGTTGGGATCCAGAAGTAAATGCCGACGACATCGTAACCAACATTGCGCAAGGCTATGACTTCTATACGGCACCTCAAGCGAAAACCATCACGGGGGGTATCAACATTGGTTTCTAATTTTTCAACACTTTGATTTTTCACACAATGAATACATCCATTAAATCTTTTGTACTTGCAGGCTCAGTAATGCTTTTGAGCGCTGCCTGTGCCAACCGACTCGATGTACAGCCGACTCAAAGTATCGACGAATCGACGGCCTTGGCAACCGAACAAGACGTAAACGTAACCCTTGTAGGGGCGTACGATGGTATGAGTAGCATAAATGTATATGGTGGCGCTTTCCAATATACGGGCGACCTTCTTGGCGATGACCGCGAAGTGGTTTTCGGTGGAACGTTTACTACCTTAGACGAGCTTTGGCGTAAAACAATTACCCCTGGTAATTCCCAAACTACGCTCACTTGGAACAACTCGTATGCTGCGATTAACCGTGCCAACAACGTGTTGAGTGCCCTCGACAAAGTAAGCACTGCTAACCGAGGTCCCGTTGAAGCGCAAGCTCGTTTTATTCGGGCGGCGATTTACTTTGAACTCGTACGCTTGTATGCCAAAGCTTGGGGTGACGGCGATAATGCGGCCAATTTAGGCGTACCGTTGGTGTTGAACCCTACGCGTTCGGTCACTGACGAAGATTACAAAGCGCGTAACAGTGTCGCAGAAGTGTATGCCCAAATCATTGATGACCTGACAAAGGCGGAGCAATTGGCCAAATACCCGCCTGCTATTGCCCTTTTGGCACGGGTTTATTTGATGCAAGGAAACAATGCCTCTGCGCGTGATGCGGCCAACCGCGTTATTGCCTCAGGATTATTTGAACTTGAAACTGATTTTGCCAATGCCTTTGTTGACGACAATGCCGAGAGCATTTTCAGCATCGTAGTAACCGATCAGGATGGTGCCAACGACATGAATACGTACTATGCTTCTGCCTTGAACCAAGGTCGTGGAGATATTCGAGTTCAGACAAAACATTTGGCTCTTTACGAAGCAAACGATATTCGTGGTAAATTCTTCAATACAAGCAACGCAGGTTCACGTACATTTACCAGCAAATTCAACGATCGTTTTGGCGATGTACCCGTGCTTCGTTTGGCTGAAATGTACCTTATCCGTGCGGAAGCAAACTTCCGTTTAGGAACGACCGTAGGCGCAACGCCTTTGGCCGACATCAACATGATTCGTGCTCGGGCAGGTTTGGCGCCAGTTGCGTCACTTACTCTAGCCGCTATCCTGAAAGAACGTAAACTGGAATTAGCGTTTGAAGGTCAACAAATTCACGACATCAAGCGTACCAAAGGAACGGTAGGGACAACGGTTTTTAGCGCTAATAACTTGGTTCTTCCGATTCCACAACGTGAAATTGATACGAACAAAAAATTAGTACAAAACCCAGGCTATTAATCGTTTGGGAGTTTCTTTATCAACAATTTGAAGAGTAGTTCAGACACGTCGCATATTAATTTGTGCGACGTGTTTATTTTATTCGTAAATCGCTTTTTGATACCATTGTTTTGAATAGTATGACGAATCGTCACGAGCTTTTTTATAATTACCTCGCCCAAACGTCTGATTTTCCGCTCGCCCTCGACATCGACCGTGCGGAGGGCATTTATCTGTACGGTGCCAACGGCGAAAAATACGTCGATATGATTTCGGGGATTGGCGTTAGCAACGCAGGCCACCGACACCCTCACGTGCTGAAAGCCATTCACCAGCAGCTCGATAAATACATGCACTTGATGGTGTACGGGGAGTACATCGAAACACCACAAGTGAAGTTGGCAGAGGCGCTGGTCCAGACCTGTAAGGTTCCGCGCGAGACCTGTAAAGTTTCCAAAAACCTTACAGGTCTGGAGCCATTAGACAACGTCTATTTCACCAACTCAGGCGCGGAAGCAGTCGAAGGAGCCATGAAACTCGCCAAGCGCTTTACGGGGCGCAGCGAAATCATTTCATGTTTCAATGCGTATCATGGCAGCACCCAAGGTGCACTGAGTTTGGCAGGGGCTGAGTTTTTCAAACGCAATTTTCGACCGTTGCTTCCCGATGTTCGTCACATTCGTTTTGGCGTATTGGAAGACCTTTCCCTAATCACGACCCGAACGGCCGCCATCATCATCGAAGTGATTTCGGGCGAAGCGGGTGTGCGGGTTCCCGACGTTGCGTACCACCAAGCCTTGCGCGCGCGCTGTACCGAAACGGGCACGTTGTTGGTCTATGATGAAATTCAGACGGGCTTTGGGCGAACGGGCACCTTCTGGGCGTTTGAGCAATTTGGGGTCGTACCTGATATTTTGTTGTGTGCCAAAGGCATGGGAGGCGGAATGCCCATTGGGGCGTTTATTTCGTCCAAAAGCATCATGGCAGTTTTTAAAAACAATCCCATTTTAGGCCATATCACTACCTTTGGTGGACATCCTGTGAGTTGTGCTTCTTCGTTGGCTACCCTAGAAGTGATTCAGTCAGAAGGACTTGCTGAAAGCGCTGTCGCTAAAGGGCAGCTTATTCGCGGGTTGTTACAGCATCCTTCCATCAAAGAAATTCGGGGGGAAGGATTGATGTTGGCGGTCGAGTTTGAGTCGTTTGAAGTACTAAAACCCATCATCGACCGCGCGATAGGGCGGGCAAAACAGGGCACGGGAGTAATCACCGATTGGTTTTTGTTTTGCGATAACTCCATGCGAATCGCCCCGCCGCTTGTCATAACGGAAGCCCAAATTAGGGAAGCGTGTAATATCATTTTAGAAGCAATAGATTGACAAATTTTAATACCTTTGTGGCCTCAATCTACCAATCATCTACCAGTATATATTGACGGGCAAGTTGTCCGTACTACAAATCAAATGGATACCCGATTTTTAGGAGTGGGCGTGGCTTTAGTTACCCCCTTCGACACCAACCACGATATTGATTACACGGCGCTCAAAAAACTCATTGATTTTGTAAGCGAAGGCGGTGTAAACTACCTTGTTGTTCAAGGTACAACGGGCGAAACCTCCACTACTACTGCTCAGGAGAAGCTCGATTTGTTGAAGTTTGTTCAAGATAATAATTCCAAAAAGCTCCCAATTGTATATGGTTTAGGTGGCAACAACACCCGTGCTGTGTTGGAAACATTGAAACAAACCGACCTTTCGGGAGTAGATGTTATTTTGTCGGTATGTCCTTATTACAACAAGCCTTCACAGCGTGGTTTAATTGCCCACTTCACGGCCATTGCCGACGCGAGTCCCGTGCCTGTATTGTTGTATAACGTACCTGGCCGTACGGTGGTAAACATGAAAATTGAAACCATTGTTGAGTTGGCTAAACACCCCAATATCATCGGTATCAAAGATGCGTGTGCCAATTTTGACCAATACATGGAGTTGGCTAAACTGTGCCCAAGCGACTTTTTGTTGATTTCGGGAGATGATAACCACGTTTCACCCATGATTAGTATTGGTTGGAAAGGGGTTATTTCGGTGATTGCCAACGCTTTCCCGAAAGAATTTACCGAAATGACGTGGCACGCCCTCGAAAATCGTCCCGACGAAGCCGCCGCAATTCAGTATCGTTTCTTGGACATGGACGGCCCATTGTATGCAGAATCAAATCCTGTAGGCATCAAAAAGTGCCTCGAAATCAAAGGGATATGCAGCAGCGAAGTGCGTTTGCCATTAGTCAAAGCTTCTGACGAACTTGGCGTACAACTTACAACCATTATGACCCGCGAGGGGTTGCTGTAGTAGATAACTATTTTCCCGATATACGAAAAGAGGCTGTCCCACAAGGACAGCCTCTTTTCGTTTGTTTTTTTGGAAAACCACACTACGGTAACATAAACACCGCGTTGGAGAACAACAACTTACCGTTGTACCAAAAACCACGGAAAAGTGGGTTGTTGGCGATGTAAACTATTTTACCACGACCTACTTCTTCTACACCAAGGAAAAGAGAGTTAGGGAGTTTTTCCTTCACATTCTTACCCGTAAAACCAGCTACGTAGCCATCTTTTTCACTTTTTAAGTAGCCAACGTTCCAGCCGTTTTTCAAGAATTCGTAGTTATAAACGTTGTTGACAAGGGCAAAATAGTGGTCAGGGAATCCAAAGGCCAATGGGTGCGAATTGTCCAATTTGATTTTATAGATACTTCCTGGCGATTCGTCTGACACCGACTCGCGCTCGCGGTTAGCAAACGCTTTCAGGTTATCGTCATCGTTCTTTTTGTCTGACTTTTTGCTGTCGTCTTTTTTGTTTTTCAAGCCAAAACCTTCTTTGTCTGCCAAAAGCCCAGTAGCATTTTCCAACAAAATCAAACGACCACCGCTGCGGAGCCATTCGCGCAAGGCAGGGAATTGACTTTCACGAATAAGTGAACCAAAGCCCGATGGGACAATCAAGACGTCCAATTTTGCAAACGGAATCCCTGCGCCAAAACGGCTGTTTGGGTCGATGAGCGTCAGCGGGTAGCTGAGTTCTTGATCGAAGAAATGCCAAATTTCGCCTACGTTGGTCGCCGTGGTACCCTCACCTGCTAGAAGCCCAACCCGTGGCGTTGTTTTTAGGTTATAGACATAGTCAGAGCCAAAGTCAGAGCCTTTAGAAGCCGCCCCGCTTTCAGTGGCGCTGAGTGCTACCCCAAACTTAGTGGCTTCGGCTTGTACAATCTTGTCGAACGAATCACCTAGCCCTTCGTTTCCTGCACGGGTAATAATGAGCGTACCTGCGGCGTAGGTTTTGCCGCCCATGTCAAACGTTTTTTCTGCTGCCCGAACCCGTACTTTTTGTTTTGCAATGGCGGCCAAAAACTTGGCATCTTCCGCCGATTTCCACGATACAATGTAAGCGTAAGGCTTTCCACTAATGGCAGGTTGTGGGCTGCTGGCGGGTGCTTGTGGGTTAGGGGTGAGTCGCTCTTTTACGCCGTATGTTTTGGCACCGTACGCCAACGGTACGCACCAAGACGTAATATCGTAAGTGACCGAATCTTCAAGCATGGGTTTGATTTCAAACAAAATCTTCAACAGGTTCGACTTGGGTTGGTAAGCACTGATGACCAAGTCGCCCACTTCAGTTTTAAAAGACTCGTCTTTCTGAGTCAAATAGTTGTAGCCAGTCAATGCACGGCTGTCGTTGGCGTATCCGTAGCGGATTTGGTTTTTATCCAACAACGTTTTCAATGCTTTTACGCGGCCTTCATCGCCTGCTGTTTTTACAACGTACGATTTATAAAGGCCAATGGGGCTATTTTGGTTGCGGTCGTAGAATTTCACAAACTCTTCTACTACTTTTCCCGAACGGTCAGCGATGGCTTCCATGGTGGCAATACTCGCCGCCGATACGTGCGCCACGCGGTGGGTCAAGCGAAGGGTATCTCCTTCATCGGGGCGCTCGTAGGCCAAGCCAGCGATGCCGCCGCCACCTTGCTCGTAAGTCATGGCAATCGCACCGTTGTAAGTAGGCCAAGTATCACCATAACTTGGATAAAACAAATCAAAACGCTCGCGGGTATAATAGAGCCAGCTGTTGCGGTCAAAGTAGCGTTTGTTGTATGTACCAATCACTTCCTGCATTTCGCGTTGCCACGGCGTGATGTCCTCGTGGTAAGGCTTGGCTGATGGGGCAAAATAGTACGGGCTGTTGGGACCCATTTCGTGGAAGTCGCCGTGTACTTGCGGCATCCATTGTTGAAAAGCAGCCACGAGTTGTTGCATAATCTCTTGGGTCTGCCACGCCCAGTCGCGGTTGGGGTCAAACAAGTAGTGGTTCCAACGTCCTCCTGGCCAAGGCTCGCCGTGTTCCCAAGCGGATGTGTTGGCATTGGCGGTCACACCTACTTTTTGGTTGTACCAGTTGATGTAGCGGTCGTGGCCGTCGGGGTTAAGGCAAGGGGCCAAGATAACCACGGTGTTTTTTAGAATCTTGTCGGCTACCGCTCCACCTGCCAACAATTCGTGTAATACTTTGGGAAATGCGGCCGAATTGGTTACTTCGTTTCCGTGCACGTTGTAACTCATCCACACAATCGCAGGCCGCGTTTTGCTGGTTGGTTGCCCAGCCATCAAACCGATGCTCTTGAGGTTGTCGGTACGGATTTGGTCTAGGTTTTTAATGTTTTCTTCCGAACTCACGACGACCATCATCAGTGGACGTTTTTCAAATGTTTGTCCGTACGACATCAATTTTACTTTGGTAGGCACTTGCTGCGATACGTGCGTAGCATACTGATAAAGACGGTGGGTAGGTACCATTTGCTCCCCTGGCGCAAAGCCAAAGAACTGCGTAGGAGATTGAAGTTGGGCCAGAGCCTGTAAGCTCAGAAGTAAGCCCGTCAAAAACAATAGTGGTTTTCTCATGGAGGTTTTAGTTGAGATGAGTTGTAACAAATGATTAGTTTGGGACAACAATTAAAAATGAATGGCCAAAAATACGCAAACTTTAAAGATACCGTAAAATTATTGGACGAGCCCGAAAGAAAAAGCGATGTAGCTGCTTTTAATAGAAAACTAATCCAGCTCTTTTTATGAACTCTCGTCGCGATTTTCTTCGCCAAGTGGGCGGTTCGGCCCTTACTTTATCATTGGCTACTACTACTTTTCCCGAACAAGCACACGCTTTACCTGCCGACGGCAAGCAACTTGGCGTGGCTTTGGTGGGGTTGGGAAGCTACGCCGACCGCGTGGCTACGGCCATGAAAGATTGTAAGTTGGCAAAACTTATAGGGGGTGTCACAGGAACCCCTACTAAAATTGATACTTGGAGCACCAAGTTTGGGCTGGACAAAGCCAATTTTTACAGCTACCAAAATTTTGAACAAATCAAAGATAACCCTGCCATCGACGCGGTGTATATAACGCTTCCTAACTCTATGCACCACGAATACGTGATTCGGGCGGCCAAAATGGGGAAGCACGTGATTTGTGAAAAACCAATGTCGGTAACGGTCAAAGAAGCTGAGGAGATGATTGCCGCCTGCAAAAAAGCGAACGTCAAACTCTATATTGGGTATCGTTTACACTTTGAACCCTATACCCGTGAACTGATTCGCTTGCGTAAATCGGGCGAATTAGGAAAGATTTTGCACGTAAATTCCTACGATGGTTTCAAAATTGGTGACCCCAAACAGTGGCGTCTCAAGAAAGCCTTAGCGGGTGGTGGAGCCATGATGGACGTGGGCATTTACTGCATCAATGGTGCGCGTTATGCCACGGGAGAAGAACCGATTTGGGTATCGGCGGAAGAAACCAAAACCGACCCTGTTAAATTCAAGGAGGTTGACGAAACCATCACTTGGCAAATGGGCTTCCCAAGCGGAGCGATTGCGTCGTGCGTGACTACCTATAATTTCAACAACTTAGAACGATTGTATGTCATCGGGGAAAAAGGCTTTGTCGAGCTTAGTCCCGCGTTTGGCTATGGCCCTATCAAAGGCCGTACTCACCAAGGCGCAATGAGTTGGGATACCACCAAAATGCACCAAACGTGGCAAATGGACGGTTTGGCTGACTGTATCCTCAACGGAAAACCCGATCCTAACATGACGGGCGAAGAAGGACTGAAAGACATGAAAGTGATTGAGGCGGTTTATAAGTCTATTGCAGCTGGGGGGAAAAAGGTGTCGGTGGTTTAACCTGATTTCGGTCAGACGATAGTCAGACCGCTAGGGCAGTTGCAAGCAAAAAATACTAAGGGCGGTCTGACTACCGTCTGACCGTAGTTCGAGGTTTCGGTCAGACGATAGTCAGACCGCTAGTGCAGGTGCAAGCAAAAAATGCTAAGGACGGTCTGACTGCCGTCTGACCAATGTTTGGCGACAGTCAGAATTAACGAATTGTAAAACCACACTCATTAAACGTACCTAAAACTTCATTTGAGCTTAACTTTTGCGTGAAATAGGGGTAATACCACGAAGCTATTTTTGCAGCTTAATCCATTTCGTTATATGCAAAAGATACTTTTACCCCTCACGCTATTGTTGTTTGTATATGCTTGTGCCGATCACCGTCTCGACCCTGCATTCAATGAAAACCCTGCTACTTTTGCCGAAATTGCAAGCATTGATATCGGTGACACAGGCGCTGCTGAGATTAGCGCGTATGATCCCACTACTGGGCGCTTGTTTGTGGTCAATAACAGTACCGTTAACAAAATTGACATCCTAGAAGTAGGAGCGAATGGCCAGCTCAAGGTCATCGGAAATATCAGCATGGCTCCGTACGGCGGAGCTGTCAATAGCCTTAGCATTTATAATGGTAAATTAGCGGCCGCTATTGAGTCATCTACCAAAACGGATCCAGGCAAGGTTGTGGTATTCAACACCATTGACCAAAAAGAAGTAAAAGTTATCCCAGTAGGTGCTTTGCCTGACATGGTAACGTTTTCGCCTGATGGTCGTTTTATTCTTTCTGCCAACGAAGGCGAACCCAATGACGCCTACACCATCGACCCCGTTGGAAGCGTTTCTATCATTTCGGTGGATGATAATTATTCGGTAAAAACCCTTGATTTTTCGGGTTTTGCGCCTCAGCAAGCAGCCCTTAAAGCCCAAGGATTGCGTATTTTTGGATTAAACGCCAGTTTTGCCCAAGACATTGAACCCGAATACATTACCGTATCAGAAGACTCAAAAACCGCTTGGGTGACGTTGCAAGAAAACAATGCCATTGCCAAAATTGACCTTACGCCAAAAGCGATTACCACCATTTTTCCATTAGGCTTCAAAAATTATAACCTCGATGAAAACGCCATCGACGTGAGCGACCAAGACAATGCCATTGCGTTGAAAAAATGGCCTGCTTTTGGGATGTATCAGCCCGACGCCATTGCCGTTCTAGAGTCAGGTGGTGTGCCTTATCTTTTCACGGCCAACGAAGGTGACGCCCGCGAATACACTGGTTTTTCCGAAATCCGTCGTGTAAATCACAGTTCAATAGTACTCGACCCAACGGCCTTTCCTAACGCCGCTACCCTCAAAGCCACTGCTCAAATGGGACGTCTAAACATTACTACCACGCTCGGTGATACCGATGGAGACGGAGATTACGACGGATTGTATTCATTGGGAGCACGTTCGTTTAGTGTATGGAACGGAAATACGGGCGCTCGGGTATTCGACAGCAAAAATGAGCTTGAAGTGCACAGCATTGCCGCGGGAGTGTATGACGACGCTCGTAGCGACGACAAAGGCGTTGAGCCTGAAGGTATTGCCATCGGTCAAGTCGGGACTCGCAAAGTAGCTTTTGTAGGCATGGAACGCGCCGACGCAGTGGCTGTTTATGACGTGACCAATCCCACTGCTCCCGTCTTTTTACAACTTCTCAAGACGGGTGATGCACCAGAAGGTGTTTTGTTTGTCCCCGCAAACCAAAGCCCGCTCAAGAAAAGCTTATTGATTGTCAGCAGTGAAAACGACGGCGTTATCAAAATTTACCGTCCTCAATAAGGAGAAAATTGTGGTTGTGAGCAACCACAATCACAAAACGGTAACGATACCTAATCAATCTGTCAACGGCGTTGCCTAATTTAGGCAGCGCCGTTGTGGTTTTTGGTGCTAAATTCCGAAAAAATTGGTATGTTTCGTGTTTAAACATCATCAACATGAAACTTCTCTACCTAACTCTTCTTTCTTGTTTATCCCTCTGCGTTTTTGCCCAGAAACCTCCAATCTCTAGCCTTAAAGAGACGATTACAGCACGCCTCAAAACCGTAGAAGGGGAGTTCGCAGTTGCTTTTAAAGACCTTCAAACGCAAGAGACCCTTTTTATTAATGATCACGAAAACTTCCACGCAGCGAGTACCATGAAAACGCCCGTGATGATTGAGGTTTTCAAGCAAGCCAAAGCTAAAAAATTCAAACTTACGGATTCGATTTTGGTCAAAAATGAATTCAAGAGCATAGTCGATGGCAGCCCGTTTAAGCTTGACATTAGCGACGACAGCGCCGATGATATGTATCGCCAAATTGGCAAAAAAATGACGATTTATGACCTCACCTATCAAATGATTATTGTGAGTAGTAACCTTGCCACGAATATTTTGATAGACCTCGTGGACGCCAAAAATGCCAATACAACCATGCGTCAACTTGGGGCGCAAGATATTCAGGTTTTGCGAGGAGTGGAAGACACCAAAGCGTTTCAGAAAGGACTGAACAACTCCGTCACAGCTTATGATTTGATGCTTATTTTTGAAAAAATTGCGTTGAAAAAAGTGGTCAACAGAAAAGCCTGTGATGCCATGATTCGTATTTTGTTTGATCAAAAATTCAACGAAATTATTCCTGCCCAACTTCCCACCAACGTCAAGGTGGCTCACAAAACAGGTTCCATTACGGGAGTTCAGCACGACTCGGGCATCGTATTTCTTCCCGATGGACGAAAATATGTGCTGGTTTTATTGTCAAAGAAATTGACCAAACCCAAAGAAGGAGTAAAAGCACTCGCGGATATTTCAAGGCTAATTTATGAAGCCGTAAAATAAGTTTGGGCTATCTTTGGAAGGTTTAGGGAAGCTAATCGTAAGTTTAGTAAAAAAATTTGTGTCAAAAAGGCGGTAGAACATAGCCTTTTTTAGCCTTTTCGTGGGCTTTTTGGTGATTTTTGTCTTTTTTTCAATGAAATGTATTTCTTTCTACCAGAATAAGTCACTAACTTTGTAGAGTTGTTTAAACGACTGCCACCAAAATAGGCTGTGTTTAAGTAAACTAGAAGCTACTACATTTACTAATGATGTTACTTCTTATTATAAGAAGAGTCAAAATAAAGAGTTTTTCATAACGTTGAGTAAAGTCAAAAAGCCGCGCGGATCTTCTGCACGGCTTTTTTGTTTTTATACTATTCAATAGAATTAGAACCACTCGGGCTGCATCTCCACCGTTGCTCGATTCTGACTAAGAAGACGCTTAGCCAGCGCCGTTGTTTTTGCCAATTCATATTCAAAGAAATAATGAGCGGTCGCTATTTTCCCTTGGTAAAAATGGCGTTCTGAATCGGCGTTGGCATCCGCCAGTTTTTTGTTTGCTTCGGTTGCTTGTTTGAGCCACTGCCAAGCGATGGTCGTAATTCCAAACATTTCTAAATACAGCGTAGCATCGGCCAAAAACGCCTCCACATTTTGCGGAGCTATCGCCAACAAATGCCCCGTTACTTGTTGTACCTTGAGCAATGTCTTTTCCAACTGCTCGGCCCAAATAGGTAGCTTTGGTTCGTTGGCAACGGCTTTGGCCTGCGCGATGGCTAGGCTCATTTCTTCGGCCAGCAATTGTACCGCTTTTCCACCTTTGAGGGTAATTTTTCGGCCTAACAAATCGAGCCCATGAATCCCCGTTGTGCCTTCGTGAATGGGATGAATACGGGCTTCGCGGTAATATTGTTCGAGCGGGAAATCGGTCGTATAGCCTGCACCTCCCAAAATCTGCACGGCGGCACTGGTAGTTTGGCAGCACATTTCGGACGGATACGATTTGGCAATGGGCGTAAGCAAATCCAGTAAAAGTTCGGCTCTTTCTTTATCGGTGCCTTGGGCTACGTGGGCAATATCGGCCCAAAGTCCACACTGCAACAACAACGATAGCGAACCTTCGACCACCGACTTTTGAAATAATAACATTCGTTTGACATCGGCGTGGTGGATAATCAGCGTCTGAGGCTGGGTTGGGTCTTTGGCTGCGATGGGCCTGCCTTGCGGGCGCTCTTTGGCATAGGCCAACGAAGCGTGGTAAGC
Organism: Runella defluvii; assembly: GCF_014195535.1. Lineage (GTDB taxonomy): Bacteria > Bacteroidota > Bacteroidia > Cytophagales > Spirosomataceae > Runella > Runella defluvii. The sequence goes on from NZ_JACIBY010000001.1 coordinate 166,472, forward strand.
CGCCGTACCGATGGCCGCCGCGTTGGTGCCCACTCCAACCCGAGCTTCGTTCATCATTTGGAACATATAACTCAAGCCTCTGTGTTCTTCGCCCACCAAATAGCCTACACAATCGGCATCCGAGCCAAACATCAAGTGCGCAATGGGTGCTCCTTTGTAGCCCATTTTATGATAGACCCCTGCCGTGGTGACGCCGTTAGGCACCAATCCTTCAGGGGTAACGCGTTGCTGAGGTACTACAAACAAAGAAATTCCTTTGGTGCCCGCAGGCCCACCTTTGATTTTGGCCAACAACAAGTGAACTACGTTTTCGCACGCGTCGTGGTCGCCGCACGAAATAAAGATTTTTTGCCCTTGTATTTTGTAAATACCTGCGGTTTGGGTGGGCTCGGCACTGGTAGAAATGTCTGATAATGAGCTTCCTGCGTTGGGTTCGGTCAGGGCCATGGTGCCTTGCCAACGGCCGTTGTACATGTTGGGCGTGTAGGTGTCAATCAGTTCGGGAGAACCAAAACTTCGAATCAAATTGGCCGCTCCTGTGGTCAAAAATGGATACACACTGGCCGAATAATTGGCGGCTTGAAAAATAAACGCTGCCGCATTGTGAACCGTCGCGGGGAGTTGTTGCCCGCCTTCTTCGTAGCGAAAAGTGGCATTTATCCAGCCATCTTCCCCAAAACGCCGCGTGATGGCTTTCATCCCTTCGTGGACGCGGATTTTGCCATCGACAAGTTGGGGCTCATTTCGGTCCATTTCGGTGAGTAAAGGACGCAGCATTTTGTCGGCGATTTGCTCGGCGGCGTCCAGCACCATGTCAAACGATTCCCGATTGTGGTCTTGGAAGTACGGGTATTGTACCAACTGCTCCACGTCAAGCAGTTGGTACAGATTAAATTGAAGGTCGCGTTTTGAGAAAAACATACAATTATTTTTTTACCTCATCCCGCAAAGCTTTTCGTAGAATTTTGCCTACGTTGGTCTTGGGCAATTCGGTACGGAATTCGATGTGCTTAGGGCATTTGTAGGCCGTCAAGTTTTCGCGGCAATAGGCCATAATTTGCTCTTTTGTAAGGCTTTCGTCTTTTTTTACCACAAAAATCTTCACCGCTTCGGTTGTTTTTTCGTCGGGTACACCAATACAAGCAACCTCCAAAACACCCTGACATTGGGCTACGACATCTTCTATTTCGTTGGGATACACGTTGAAACCTGACACAAGTACCATGTCTTTCTTACGGTCAACGATTTTGAAAAAGCCATCAGCATCCATCACCCCAACATCCCCCGTTTTGAACCACTGACGGCCATCGGCAGGGTCGGTAAACATCACTTTGGCCGTTTCGTCGGGGCGGTTGTAGTATCCTGGCATTACCTGTGGCCCTAATGCGCAGATTTCACCCGCTTCGCCTATGTCGGCCCAGGTGCTATCGTCGCGCATGATGCGCATTTCAGTACTAGGGAAGGGGATTCCGATGGTGCCGACGCGGTTGTCGGTGGTTTTCAATGGGTTGGCACAAAGCACGGGCGACGTCTCAGACAAGCCGTAGCCCTCGGTGGGCAAATTGCCTGTGAGCTTATACCAGCGTTCGGCCACCACTTTTTGTAGTGCCATTCCTCCCGCCGAGGTTATTTTGAGGCCGCTAAAATCCACCTCGCCAATTTTAGGGTTGTTCATTAAGCCATTGTACAGCGTATTTACCCCCGTAAAGGTGGTCACTTTGTATTTTTTGAGGTCTTTGATAAATGCCTCCATATCGCGTGGATTGGTAATCAACAGGTTCATTCCGCCGTTTTTAAGGGCAGAAAGGGCGTTGCACGTAAGCGCGTACACGTGGTACAGCGGCAAGGCGGCCACAATCACGTTGGTTTGTCCTTCGGGAATCGTATTGAGCATCGGGCTCAAATAAACGCAGTTGGCTTCTACGTTAGAAATAATGTTGCGGTGAGTGAGCATGGCGCCTTTCGACACCCCCGTTGTCCCACCCGTATATTGAATAAAGGCCAAGTCTGAATTTCTCAAATCAGGTTTTTGGTATTCGGCGGCGGAGCCTTTGCTCAACGCATCCGTAAACGACTTTGCGGTAGGAAGGTCATAGTCAGGAACCATCTTTTTGACATTCTTTACCACAAAATTGACAAGTTGTTTTTTGCCAAAACCCAACAAATCGCCAATCTCGGTGACCAGTACGTGCTCGATATTGGTATGGGGAAGCACTTTTTCTAAGTTAGAGGCAAAGTTGGCCAAAATCACAATGGCTTTTGCTCCCGAATCTTTGAACTGGTGCTCCATTTCGCGGGGCGTATAAAGCGGATTGGTGTTGACCACCGTGAGCCCTGCCCGCAATGCGCCAAACATCGCAATGGGGTATTGCAGTACGTTGGGCATTTGAATCGCAAGGCGGTCGCCTTTTTGGAGGCCAATGCTTTGCAGGTAGGCCGCAAAATTGCGCGACTGTTTATCTAACTCAGCATACGTAATTTCTTTCCCCATGCAAGCGTAAGCTTTACGCGAAGCATATTTGGTAAAGCCTTCGTCAATCATTTCTAACAACGACGAATAGACATCTGGATTAATTTCAAAGGGCATTCCCGCTGGATAAAATTTTAGCCACGGAAAGGTATCTCTAGTTACAGCCATTCAGATTTTAGGTTGATGTTTAGAAAAAATTGTACACTACAAAGATATAAACGAAGTTAGAGGGAAGAAGTTTTACCCCTGACTTTTCATGACAAAAAATGATTTTAAGGTCTTTTCCTCTATATTCAGTACGACAGAACGAGCAAAAACGTCTATTGAAAAAAAAACTTTACCCGGTTTAAAGTAATTTTCAACGTTGTTCGTCTAACCAATTAACCACTTAAAATTAACATTGGCAACCGCACGACTACCTATTGTTCAGACCATCAAAAAGTACAGCAAGCAACTTTTTGGCTTCATTCGTCAGCGCGTAAGCAGCGACGAAGATGCTGAGGATATTTTGCAGGACGTTTGGTACCAACTGAGCAGTCAGCCCGAAGTAGAAGCCATTGAGCAAGTGGGAAGTTGGCTGTATCGTGTGGCTCGGAACCGCATTGTGGATACCTACCGCAAGCAGCGCCCCGAAACCCTCGAAGATTACGGCTACGAGGACGAAGACGGCGAAATCGTGTTCAAGGATTTATTGCTCGCCGACGACGGAACGCCCGAAAGTGACTATCTCCGCGAGTTGTTTTGGCAACAACTCATGGAAGCCCTCGACGAACTGCCCGAAAACCAGCGCCAGGTATTTGTGTGGAACGAACTCGAAGACGAGACGTTTCAGGAGATTGCTGACCGCACGGGTGAGAACATCAAAACGCTGATTTCTCGCAAGCGCTACGCAGTGCAGCACTTGCGAAAACGGTTGGCGGGTTTGTACCAAGATTTATTGATTGATTAACCATTTTTTTGACCAACGCAACCATGACTACTAAACACAATCGTCGGGCCTATTTTTTCTTATTTCCGCTTTTTGCGGCGGTGGCCGTTTTGGTACTTGGGGCTGCCGTCATGTGGCTTTGGAACGCTATTTTGCCTGCGCTACTGGGAGTAGCATTTATCTCTTACTGGCAAGCCGTGGGGTTGTTGATTTTGTGCCGTTTGTTGTTTGGGAACTTTAGCCGTGGCAAGGGCGCACCTTGGGCACAGCACGCCCAAAAGAAAGCTGCTTTTCGGGAAAAATGGCTACACATGAACGAGGAAGAGCGCGCTCGCTTGCGCGAAGAATGGCGCAAACGTTGCGGTAAAAATTAAGTGCTATAGCACAAGTTAATCGTTATCTGTTAATCGTTATCCGTTCAAAGTCAATGAATTGTATAGAAGCAAATACCCCAAAACTTTTGCTCTGCCACTTTAATTCAAAAAAAATCAGAATTCGTTAAAGTAATTTTTGATTTCAATCGTCATCCTATTTGTACAGGGTTTGTACACGTCACCATATAACCATTTAACAGCTATGTTTACTATTTTGAGAGTTATCGGAGCCGTATTTTTTGGCGCATTATTTCTGTTCATATTGCCTTTCTTATTATTGAAAGCGTTTTTCTTTTTCTTGTTTTTTGGCTTGGCATTTCGACTTATGATGGGTCGCCGCCGTCGCCAATGGAAACGCTATCAGGCGTATTACACACCTTATGAGGACGTAACAGCGCAGTATCGTAAAGAAAACTTGAACGATTCGTTTCAACACCCTATCACGAAAATTTAATCAATTTTAATAGCCATGTATCATCATCACAGAAAATGTGGGCACGGACACCCTGGAATGGGGTTCGGCCCGTTTGGAAAACAGTTCGGTCGCGCCTTTGCAGGTAATCAATACCGAGTACCTGTCAATGTACTAAAAACCGAAAACAGCTACGAAATTTTCGTCATCGCTCCCGACCGCGCCAAGGAAGACTTTAAAATTAGCCTCAAAGGCAACGAGTTGACGATTGCGTATCAGGCAAAAGAAGACATCAAAGAAAACCAACAGTGGATTCGCAACGAATTTACCAAGGCTTCGTTTGAGCGTACCTTTGTCATTGACGAAACCATCGAGTCGGAAGGAATCAAAGCCGAGTACAAAAACGGCGTATTGCAAGTGACATTGCCTTTTGTGCCTGGGTCAGCAAAACCCGCACAGGAAATTGCAGTGGCGTAAACGTGAAAAGGGTTGCTCACAACCCGCCCGAAGCGCATAATAAAAATAGTCGGCTGCCAAGGTAGCCGACTATTTTTATTATAAACCTGTCAACAGGCACACTGAAAATCGTAAACTTATTTCAACCCACCTACCATGTCTTCAGGGCGTACCCATTCATCAAATTGGTCAGAAGTCATGTGGGTGAAATCCAAGCCTTTGAGTTCAAACTCAAGAGCGGCTTGTTTGAGGGTAATACCACGCTTGTGGGCATCTTGCGCGATGGCCGCCGCGTTGTAGTAACCGATTTTAGGGTTCAAGGCCGTTACCAACATCAACGAGTTGTTGACGTGCTTACGGATGTTGTCCGTCAATGGCTCGATACCTACTGCACACTTATCGTTGAAAGCCACGCATACATCGCCAATCAAACGCGCTGAGTGCAAGAAATTGTAAATCATCACAGGCTTAAATACGTTCAACTCGAAGTGACCGTTTGAGCCACCGATGTTGATCGCCACGTCGTTGCCCAATACTTGGCAGGCGACCATGGTCATCGCTTCGCACTGCGTTGGGTTTACTTTTCCTGGCATGATAGAGCTTCCAGGCTCGTTGTCAGGAATGAAAATTTCGCCGATGCCTGCGCGTGGTCCCGACGAAAGCATACGGATGTCGTTGGCAATTTTCATCAAGCTAACGGCCACCGTTTTAAGCGCGCCGTGGGCTTCTACCACTGCGTCGTGCGCGGCCAAGGCTTCAAACTTGTTTTCGGCCGTGATGAATGGCAGACCTGTCAACGCTGCGATGTGACCCGCTACATTTTCAGAATAGCCTTTTGGCGTGTTGATACCCGTTCCTACGGCCGTTCCGCCCAACGCCAATTCTGACAAGTGCGCCAAGGTATTGTTGATGGCGCGCAAGCCGTGGTCAAGTTGAGAAACATAGCCCGAAAATTCTTGTCCGAGTGTAAGCGGAGTAGCGTCCATGAAGTGCGTACGACCAATTTTTACCACATCTTTAAACGCCTCCGATTTGGCTTTGAGCGTATCGCGGAGTTTTTGGATGCCAGGGATAGTAACTTCGATTAAAATTTTGTAGGCCGCAATGTGCATCGCTGTCGGGAACGTATCGTTGGAAGACTGCGACTTATTGACGTCGTCGTTGGGGTTCAAGAATTTTTTCTCGTCCAACAACGAACCACCGTTGATTACGTGGGCGCGGTAAGCAATCACCTCGTTGCAGTTCATGTTTGACTGCGTGCCTGAACCCGTTTGCCAAACGACCAACGGAAACTGGTCATCGAGCTGACCTGCCAAAATTTCGTCGCACACTTGTGCAATCAAATTCTTTTTGTCTTCTGGAAGGATACCTGCCTCAAAGTTGGTGATAGCAGCCGCTTTTTTCAAGTAAGCAAACGCCCGAATGATTTCCTTTGGCATTTTGTTAATGTCTTGGGCAATCGGGAAGTTCATGATGGAGCGTTGTGTTTGTGCTCCCCAATACACGTGTGCAGGTACTTCTACCTTTCCCATCGTGTCTTTTTCTATACGGAATTCCATTGGATGAATGACGGGGCCGCCCGCGCGGTGAATTTGAATGAATGATTGAGTCGATGGATGAGCTAATTGGGACAATTGTTCAGCCATCTTGCAAAAGTAAACACAAATCGCTTACCCGCTTTTGATAGAAATCATAATCTCTCTAATTTTACCAAAAAAATAAAACCAATGACTGCATCTTCCACAATCCGCAAACAGCGTTTGAAGCTGGACATTGAGGTGACTCGTAAGCAGAAGAAAGCACTTCTGAGCGTGCTCAAAGCGCTTGATATTGAAGTTAAGCCACGAGAACTGACGGAAGAAGAGGAAGATTTCGCGTTGGGCATTGCGGTAGAAGAAGGGAAGAAAGAGGGCAGATTGTCAGAAAAAGAACAAGAAGAGTTTTTGAAATGGATGCAGAATGAAATTTCAAACCAATAAATCATTTGAAAGAGACTTAAAAAAGAGTCCTTCTGCTCTTATTTCTGAAGTGCTAGCAATTTACAATCAAGTTGGTAAAGCTCAGAACCTCAAAGATATTCCAAATCTCAAAAAGCTATCGGGATATAAAAATGTTTACCGAATTCGAGTTGGAGAATATCGGATTGGGCTTTACGTGGAGGAGGATACCATTGTGTTTGCACGAATTTTGCCCCGAAAAGAAATTTATCGCTTTTTTCCTTAAAAGTTAGTAGTCAAGCAGCGTAGATTAAGAGTAAAAGAAAGTAGCAGTTTGAAACACACACACACAACCTTTGTAGCACCTACAAGATTAACCAATAATTAATAACTGTGGCCACGCCACTCATCTCAATTTGTTAAAATGCTTCACAAAGTATTAAAAGTAAACCCCAACGATAACGTAATCGTAGCTTTGCGCGACCTACCAGCGGGCGAAGTTGTTGAGTTTGAAGGAGAATCTTATCTCTTGCCCCACACCGTTTATGCCAAGCATAAGTTTGTAACCCACGATTTGGAAACGGGCGATGCCGTAACCATGTATGGCGTATTGGTAGGCCGTGCCTCGCAGCCTATCAAACGCGGCGAACCCATTACCACTTATAACCTCAAGCACGACTCTGAGTCGTACAGCACAGCCAAACGTCAGCCGTATAGCTGGACCCCGCCCGACGTAAGTAAGTGGGTGGGACGCACGTTTAAAGGCTACCGCCGCTCCGACGGAAAAGTCGGAACCTACAACTACTGGTTGGTGATTCCGTTGGTATTTTGCGAAAACCGCAACGTATTGACTCTAAAAACTGCTTTTGAGCGTGAATTAGGCTATGCACAACCCGAACTGTACCGCGACCAAGTGCGCGAAATGCTGCATTTGTACCAAAATGGTCAGTTGGAAACAGTTCAAAAATTAGCGCCTTTCACCGATTCTTCAACGCCCCGCCCGTGGTCTAATGATTTAAATCGTCCTTTCAAAAACGTTGATGGGATTAAGTTTTTGACCCACGAAGGTGGCTGCGGAGGTACACGCCAAGATGCCCACACGCTTTGCTCGTTGTTTGCGGCTTATGCCGTTCACCCCAACGTGGCAGGGGTGACAGTGTTGAGTTTGGGTTGTCAAAACTCGGAAGAAAAAATCTTGATGGACGAAATCCACAAGCGTAGTCCTAAGTTTGATAAACCGTTGTATATTTTTGAGCAACAGCAAGGAACGGAGGCGGCGATGATGTCGGCAGCGATTAAGCAAACGTTTTTGGGCTTAATCAAAGCCAACGAATGCGAGCGTGAAGACGTGTCTATTACCGAACTGGTTGTTGGCCTAAAATGTGGCGGTTCGGATGGCTTCTCTGGAATTTCGGCGAATCCCGTTTTGGGACAAGTATCAGATATTTTGGTGACATTGGGTGGAAAAACTTTGTTGGCAGAATTTCCAGAATTGCACGGCGTGGAGCAAGAACTCCTCAACCGCTGCGTGACGGAAGAAAAAGCCGCCAAGTTTGAAAAACTCATGCGCGACTATTCGGGCAAAGCTGATGCCGTAGGTTCGGCTTTTGCGTTTAACCCTTCGCCTGGAAACATCAAAGATGGTTTGATTACGGACGCTATCAAGTCGGCGGGAGCAGCGAAAAAAGGCGGCTCGGCACCGATTCAGGACGTGACCAACTACACCGAAATTTCCCACGAAAAAGGCTTGCAGTTGGTGTGTACCCCAGGCAACGACGTAGAAGCCACCACGGGAAAAACCGCCGCAGGAGCAACTGTGATTTTGTTTACGACAGGTTTGGGAACGCCCACAGGAAACCCCATTTGCCCCGTGATGAAGGTATCAACCAACTCCAAATTAGCCGAGAAAATGGTGGATGTGATTGACTTTAATTGCGGAACGGTCGTGACAGGAGAGGAAACTATTGCCGAAAACGCCGATGCTTTACTCGAAGAGATCATCGCCGTAGCAAGCGGTAAATTGACCCACGCCCAGCGCCTCGGCCAAGACGATTTCATTCCGTGGAAACGCGGCGTATCGTTATAAACTGGTAAACAGTACGATAGATTCAAAAGGGTCAGTCGGAACTATACCGACTGACCCTTTTTCATTTTATGCGTCCTTGGGCTTGTCCCGAATTCCGTTTCGGAATCCCTACGGTTTAGCGTTTTCGACGCATTTAATCACAGCTAAAAACATGATACAAAAAACAGCCACACTTTATCGAAATGCGTACGGCGGGATGTCGCGCGAAATATGGTTGCTTGCCGCCGTGATGCTCATCAACCGCTCAGGAACAATGGTCATTCCCTTCATGAGCGTTTACCTGACCCAATCACTACATTTTACCCTGTCGGACGCAGGGTTGGTCGTAAGCTGTGCGGGAGCAGGAGGGATTCTTGGGGTGTATTTAGGCGGAAAACTCACCGATAAACTCGGCCATTATTACGTGCAATTGTTCAGTTTGGCGCTGGGGGGAATGACATTTTTTGTGTTGATGCACATGCGCACAATTCCTACGCTCTGCGCTACGGCATTTTTCCTCAATTTGGTGGGAGAAGGGTTTCGTCCCGCCAATTCCACCTCAATTGCCTTTTACAGCACGCCCGAAAACCGAACGCGGGCGTACGCACTCAACCGTTTGGCCATCAACGTCGGCTGGGCGATAGGGCCTGCTTTGGGCGGAATTTTTGCTACCATTGGGTACAAGTACCTCTTTATTGCGGATGGCATCACCAACGTGTCGGCGGCCTTGTTTTTGTTGTTTTTGGTAAAAAATAGGAACAACGCCACCGAAGAGCAAAAACATACCGAACAAGAAGTTCCTGTTACTCAATCGGCCTTTCGCGACGGAGTTTTTATGCGGATGTTGGTTTTTACGGTGCTTTTTGCCATTTGTTTTATGACATTTTTCAGCATCGTTCCTGTCTTTTGGCGTTCTGAGTTGAAAATCAAGGAAGTGTATATTGGGCTGTTGCTCGGAATGAACGGGGTGTTGGTAGCTGCCGTCGAAATGCTGTTGATTTATCGAATTGAGCGACTCCGTTCCAAACTCACCTTCATTGGCTGGGGAGTATTGTTGTGCGGCTTGGCCTACTTGTTTTTCGTCCTTTTCCCTGGAATGGTGTGGATTCTGCCCGTTGCTGTGGTGACCATCACCTTCAGTGAAATGCTGGCGATGCCGTTTCTCAACTCCCTCACCATTGAGCGCTCAACTCCTCAAAATCGTGGACAATATTCGGCTTTGTACTCGATGTGTTACTCTGTGGCGCAGGTGACAGCGCCTGTATTGGGTGGTCAAATTGCCACTCGTTTTGGATTTTATACGCTTTGGGGCGTGTTAGTAGGAGTATCGGTGGTAAGTTATCTGGGATTTCGGTGGGTAGAGTCACTGACGGTAGAACGAAGTCGTGTGCTTTCTTAAAAACAAAACATCCCGAAAGTTTTGAACTTTCGGGATGTTACAATCGCCATTAATTCTGTAACCTAATCACGTGGATAGGTTTCTCTTCCATGATGGCTTTGGGTAAAAATGCCCATAAAAGCACATAAATGAAGACGACAGGTACGCCAGCGGCAAAGAAGAACGCGATGACAAACAAGATACGAACAATCGAACGGTCGATGTCGAAATAATGTGCTAAACCTGCGGCTACACCACCGATGGCGGCTTGATTTTTTATGCGATACAATCTGTTAGTTTCCATGGCTGTTAAATAGTTTTTGTGTTATTGTTGAATCAAAGGTACTATGTAATACCCAATAGTTCCAACAACCCCCACACCAATGGAAAAAAAACGGGACAAAGGGAGTTTTTTAGGGACGAGCTTTAGTCATTGATGTGCAATAACCCCACCGTTTGGGCATAAATATCTTGGAGCGAAATGGCCGATGGCAGCATCATTAACTGAATAGAATCGTCCAAACGGCGGGTTTCGTGCACCAACGCCCATACGTTAGGTGATTCTAGTTTTTGCCACACTTCTACTTTAACTCGCTCTGAATCAATGAGGACGTATTCCTTAAAAGAGGGAATGCTGCGGTAGTATTCAAATTTTTCGCTTCGGTCGTATTGCGCTGTACTTTTAGACAAAACCTCAATGATGGTCGTAGGATTGAGCATGGTGTCAAACTGGTCATCGAGCAACTCAAGCTTTCCACAAACAATCGTCAAATCGGGGTAGGTGTAAAATTCTTCGGTAGGGATCCATAGTCGAAAGTCTTGAGAAAAATGCTGGCAACGAGAGTTCTTGAGGCGAACTCCTATCTCTACGCTTAAATTTGCGGTCACACGATTATGATTGCGTGACGCCCCCGCCATCAACGTGATTGTACCTCGATGGTATTCACTTTTGAATTCAGCAGCGCGTTCCCATTGCAAATAATCATCGGGCGAGAGTGTTTTTTCAACGGCAGACATAACTTTTAAGGCATTGTTTACAACAAAAATACGATAATTCCCCTATCACCGCACTATATTTGCAGCAAGACAAGTCAAAGTGGTGCTAGTCACCCGATTATTCACTCACCGAGGCGGTTCGCCGCTCCAGTTTAACGATACGCTATAGTTAGAATGAAAGTCCTCAAGTTTGGCGGCACTTCGTGCGGCACAGTCGAAAGTATCCAGCAAGTCATCCAGATTTTACAAGATAATATTGCAAAAGGCGAACGCATTGCCGTGGTGTACTCGGCAATGGGGGGCGTCACGAATAAACTGATTGAAATCGGGCGCATGGCGTCCACGGGAAATACCGATTATTATGATGCACTCAAAGCTCTCGAAGAACGTCACTTTACGGCCGTGCGCGGGTTGATTGATATTAAAAGTCAGAGTAGCTCTATTGCCAAAGTACGTGGCTTGGTCAATGAATTGGAAGATTTGTTGAAAGGGATTTCGTTGATTCGTGAACTATCGACGCGCACGCTCGACTTATTGATGTCGTTTGGCGAACGCCTTTCGACGACCATCATTACTGAAGCCCTCAAGGCACGCGGCGTAAATGCAGAGTTTTGTGATGCACGCACGCTCATTCGTACCAACAATCATTTCAGTTACGCCGAAGTAGATTTTGAGGTAACAAACGCCCAAATCAACGCCCATTTCGCCAAAACTGACGCCTTGTTGTGCATCACAGGCTTTATTGGTTCTACCGAAGACGGAATCACCACGACGCTCGGCCGCGGAGGTTCCGACTATACAGGTTCGATTTTTGGGGCGGCATTGGACGCTGAGGTAATTGAAATTTGGACAGACGTGGACGGAATGATGACCGCCGACCCGCGTAAGGTGTCAAACGCCTTCACGATTCCAACCATTACGTACGCCGAAGCGATGGAGCTGAGCCACTTTGGAGCAAAGGTGATTTACCCGCCGAGCTTGCAACCTGCCTTTGCCAAGAACATTCCAATTAAAGTTCTCAATACGTTTAATACGGCTTCAGAAGGAACGACCGTGCACAACACGGCCCTCGAAACGCCTTATGCCATCACGGGGATTAGTTCGATTGACGACATTGCGTTGGTCAACGTCCAGGGAAGTGGGATGATTGGGGTGGCTGGGGTGTCGGCTCGTTTGTTTTCGGCCATGTCGCGCAATAAAATCAGCGTGATTTTGATTTCGCAGGCGTCGTCAGAGCATTCGATTTGCTTTGCGATTGACCCCAAAAATGCGGAACGAGCCAAAGATGTTCTCGACCAAGAGTTTTCGGTTGAAATTGCCGCAGGCGACATCGACCGCGACGGTATTCAGATTCAGCGCAACGTTTCTATCATCGCGATTGTAGGCGAAGGAATGCGTCGTAGTACGGGGGTGTCGGGTAAATTATTTACTGCCCTTGGTAAAAACGGCATCAACGTGATTGCGACGGCACAAGGCTCTTCGGAGTTGAATATTTCGGTGGTGATTCAGAAAAACGACCTTTCGAAAGCACTCAACGCCATTCACGGGGTGTTTTTCCAGTCGGAAGTACGGACGCTCAATTTGTTTGTGGTAGGGACGGGCTTGATTGGAAGTACGTTTTTGAAACAACTTGCGGCGCAATCGGAGTATTTAGCCAAAGAAAAGTTGTTGAAAGTCAATGTGGTAGGGTTGGCACGTAGCAAAAAAATGTGGCTCAATCCCGAAGGAATAAGCCTGCAAAATTGGCAAGAAGAACTGGACGAAAACGGTAAAACGACCAGCCTTTCGGCCTTTGTTCAGCGCATTCGGGAGTTCAATTTACCAAACAGCGTTTTCATAGATTGTACGTCTGACAAAGACATTATTCAATATTATTTCCCGTTGCTCGATGCGAGCGTGTCGGTAGTAACGCCCAACAAAGTGGCTAATTCGAGCAGCTACGCGGAGTACCGTCGTTTGCAACAAACGGCTGTTCGCAAGGGCGTTAAGTTTTTGTACGAAACCAACGTAGGTGCTGGTTTGCCCATCATCAATACGATTCAAGGCTTGATGTCAAGTGGGGATAAGTTTGTCAAAATTGAGGCGATTTTATCAGGCACGTTGTCGTTTATCTTCAACAGTTTTGTGGAAGGGACTCGTTTTGTGGACATCGTTGGTGAGGCCAAAGAAAAAGGTTACACCGAACCCGACCCACGCGACGATTTGAGTGGCTTGGACGTAGCGCGTAAAATCTTGATTTTGGCACGGGAAACGGGCATTGCGCTCGAAATGAGCGACATTCAAATTGCCCCTATTTTGCCCGAAAACTGTTTACAAGCGCCCACTGTCGATGCGTTTTTTAAGGAAGTAGAAGGCTCGGATGCGTATTTCGCGAATTTGCTCAACGAGGCTGTCGCCAAAGGTGAAAAGCTTCGCTACATCGCCACTCTTGAAAATGGTAAAGCCACGCTTCAACTTCGTACGGTGGACGCTGACCATCCGTTTTATTCGCTTTCAGGTGCCGACAATATTGTCTCGTTTACCACTGAGCGTTACAATACCCGCCCGCTCGTGGTGAAAGGCCCGGGTGCAGGGGCTGAAGTCACGGCCTCAGGCGTATTCGCCGACGTAATGAGTATCAGTAGTTATTTGGCATAACCGTACCTCTTCTTTTCTTCGGTTTTGAGAAACCTCCGGCACGGTGCGTGTGCGCGTGTCGCTGGTTTCTCAAAACCAGCCTGTTAGTAGCGAAGTTTGTGCGGCACTGGGTTTTGAGAAACCCTTTCTTCGGTTTTGAGAAACCTCAGGCACAGCTACGTGGAAACCTCAGGCACGGTGCGTGTGCGCGTGTTGCTGGTTTCTCAAAACCAGCTTGTTGGTAGTGGGGCTTAGAAAGCTTTTCGCAGATAAATTGCCTTCAAATGGGCAGTCTTCCACCTCTTATCGGCAAAGTCAAACACTTTTTTATCTATCGTTAATTCAAAAGAGTTGGAGTTAATCCGCTCTAAATGAGTAACGGTACCTATCTTTTCTTTGTTTGTGGGGAGCTTGTCAATCAGCTTGATACTTCTGTCTTTTTGTATTTCGTACGTAAATCCTTCAAAAACAGGTTGGTAAAAGTGGAGGAAATAGGTGCGATTCGCCAATGAAGTTGAGTCAATGGATTGGTGGGGGAAGTTAAAATCAATGCTAGGATACGTAGTTTGATTACTCGTGTGTGGCCTTATTTCAGCGTTATACAAAGAACCTGTTGGGGTAAACATGGAAAGTGACGTAGATTGGGTAGGGGTGTAATAACGCGCAGTTAATTCCTTTAAAAAATCAGCCGAACGCACTCCATCATTGTTTAAATCTACAGGAGTGTCGGAGGAAACAGACGTAAGTGTGTACCAACCTCCTAGAGTATTGATAGGTGGGTTGGAATTGCTAAAACAACTTTGTAGGACGAGGGATACGAGTAAAAGAAGAATAAGGTTTTTCATAACATGCTGATTTTTGAGATTATTGCTTTGCTAGGTCGAGTGCTTCTGGTTTGTGTCGCTGGTTTCTCAAAACCAGCCTATTGGTAGCGAATTTTGTGGGGCATTGGGTTTTGAGAAACCCTTTCTTCGGTTTTGAGAAACCTCAGGCACGGTGCGTGTCGCTGGTTTCTCAAAATTAGCTTGTTGGTAGATGGAAATTGTCAGAATTATTGCTTTGCCAAGTCGAGTGCTTTTGATAGTTCCTGGGGTTTTTGAGTCCCAATTAGGAGCTTTTTAGAAGTTAAAAATTCAAGTTGGAGGCCATAGTCGCCATCTACGTTGTAAGCAGTTCCTTTTCCAAATAGGCTAATTCGAACTCCCCAACCTCCAAAATCCCCAATAGGAGAGTATTGTTTTACGTAGCATTTACCTAGTGAATCCCAAGGGTAATGTTTAAATGAAAGATGAAATGGGAAAAAACGTACGTAAATCCCGCTTGGTTTAATGATGGTTTCGAGTTCTAAATAGTAGAAAAAAGCTAGAAACAACGCCATTAGAAAGAGGCCAATTATGTACCCTTCGTTGCTCAATGGATTGTCTCCAAGTGGAGTGCCGCCTATTACTTGTATCAAAAAGGTACCAACAAAAATAAAACCAACCCCCAAAAGAATCACCCAAAGCCACCATTGGGTAAATTTCTGTTTTTCGTGAAAAAGGATATTGTCTTGCATGGTTTTGTTTTTAAAGGTGTGTGGTCGTGTGGCTGGTTTCTCAAAACCAGCCTATTGGTAGCGAATTTTGTGCGGCATTGGGTTTTGAGAAACCCTTACTTCGGTTTTGAGAAACCTCAGGCACGGTGCGTGTGGCTGGTTTCTCAAAATTAGCTTGTTACAGCCTCTCTCTTTTCATTCTTTTCAGGATTTTTTTTGTGGTGTAAGCTGCCCATTGGAAAGTCCTCGAAAAACGACGGCTTGTAGGATACTTGCGATGGGGCGTAAGGTTGTTAAAAATAAGTGCCACCACCAACAAAATAAACACCCCCGAAGCGACGGGCGATAACACAAACCAATAACCCAAGTGCTTGATTTTTTCTGAACCAATGACAGCAATCAATGCCGTAGCGCCACCAGGAGGGTGCAAGGTCTTGGTGATTTGCATACACAGGATGGATAAAGAAACGGCCAAAGGGGCTGTGAACCAGATAATATTGGGAAATACTTGGTAAATGGTTACGCCTAAAATAGCCGAGATAAGGTGCCCGCCGACTAAGTTACGAGGTTGAGCCAGAGGACTTTGAATCGCTCCGAAAATTAAGACAGAGGAAGCGCCAAACGACCCGATTAAGAATAAATTATCGGCATCGGAAAGGGTTGTTTGCAAGAACGCAATGAGCCCAATTCCTAAAAAAGCACCCGTAAAGGACCAAAAGTTCTCGACCGAATCGACCAGGGTTTCTTTATATACAATGTACTTGGCTATCCTGTAGCCTCTTCTGATTTTTGACTTTACCATTTTTGGAATACAACGTATGAGTGGTGCTACGACGTGCGGAATTCGTAGCAAATCTGATATTACTGCAAATATCAAAAAGTTGTACCAAATTTCAGTAAGCTATTTTTTTACGGCACGAATACACATAAAAGCGGGGAACTCATTGAGCTCCTTGAAATGCTTGGGGTCGAGGGCTTCAAACTCGGGGGTGGGTTTGGGTTCTACGAGTTTATCAATGTAAAAACCATTGTCGGTTAACGGGGCGATGCACTCGTTTAGAGGGCGTCGAAAACTGTTGATTTCCACAGGTTGCCCAAATCCTTTCCAAACACATTTGACGTGTTCAATGTCAAAATAGTTGGTCGATTTGAAATAATTATACTCAAAAAACGGGTGCTCTATCGACACCACAAGAAGGCCTTGGGGCGTTAAGACACGGCAAAATTCTTGTATCGTAAGCGTCCAATCAGGCAGATAATGCAAAGCTAAGGCACAAAGAACAATATCGAATGAGCCATCGGAGAGTTGCTCGAAAGGCGTGGCTAGGTCATGAACATAGAAATTGTCTTGGTGCTGCGGATTTCGTTGTTTGGCCAAAGAAACCATCGTAGGACTTAGGTCAAATCCTGTCACTTCGGCGCCTTGTGCCAACAGGGCTTCGGCGTATTTCCCTGGGCCACAAGCTGCATCTAAGATTTTCTTCCCTGCTACATCTGGCAGCAAACGGAGCGTATTGGGACGGTCGTAGTGTGCATTATGAGGCTTGTATTCAATTAGTTCGCTGTATTTGACAGCCATTTGCTCATAGGCTTTTAAAATGAGGTCTTTCATGGGCTGTTATAGAAATGAAATACGAAAGATAAAGCTATATTCCACCAGTGATGTCAATAAAAGCCCCCGTAGTGAAGGACGCTTCGTCAGAAAGAAGCCACAAAATCGCATTGGCAATTTCTTCGGATGCCCCTCCCCGTTTCAAAGGAATAATCGCTTTGAGACGATCAACTCGGTGGGGTTCGCCGCCACTAGCGTGAATGTCGGTGTATATAAAACCAGGTCGAACAGCGTTTACTCGAATTCCTTCACCTGCCAACTCTTTGGCGAGTCCTACGGTAAAAGAGTCAATAGCACCTTTGGAGGCGGCATAGTCCACGTATTCGTTGGGAGAGCCCGTACGAGCAGCAACAGAGGATACATTGACAATTGCTCCACCTGCTCCGCCGTGTTTGATGGACATCCGCTTGATGGCTTCTCGTGCGCAAATAAAACTTCCTACGACGTTGTGGTTAAAAATTCGCAGAAGGCGGTCGGATGTGATGCCTTCCACCCTAGACTGGGTTTCTAAAATCCCTGCATTATTGACTAAAGCCGTGAGTCGGCCCAAGTCCTTATCAAGCTGCTCAAATAGCCCGACGACTTCGTTTTCTTTGGAAATATCAGCCTGTAATGCGATGGCTTTGCCTCCGTTTTGTTGGATGGTATCTACTACTCGAAAAGCAGCATCTGTATTTTTATAGTAGTTGATACAAACGCGATAGCCCCGTTGAGCCGCTAAAAGAGCCGTAGCCGCCCCAATTCCACGGCTTCCACCTGTAATCAATGCTATTTTATCCATTTTTGAATATTTTTAAGGTTACTTCCCCGTTACGGGCATTCGTACCGTTTTGATCACTGGTTCCGAAAATGTTTTTTTCTCGTAGCGAGGCGTAAGGGTCGTTTCGGTGATGACTTTGTCTTCGTAGGTCGTGGTTTCAACGATGGCAATTACTTTCACCGATGCATCTACGCCTTGCACAAGGTTGTCGTTGGACAGCAAAATGTAGTACGCCCCTTGGCTTAAGGCTGGGTCAGAAAATTTTCTAAAACCCGCGACTCCCTTACCTTGGTCAATAACGCGATGGGGCTGGCCCGCCATAAACAAATCGCGATTGGCTTTGTCGGCTACGGCATAATACACGTCTTCGCCCATTTTAGGAATGGCTAAGTCGGTGACGACTCCCGCTGCCAATGCCCCGAGGGGTGTGGTGAAATAGGCCGCTGCCCCTTTGGCGATGCTGACGATGATTTTGGAGTTTTGTTTCCACGCTTCGTTGGCTTCATTGCCCACGCCCACCCAATACGCCCACGAGACTACTTTCGTGGTTTTGTAAGGGGTAATCACGTTTTTGGGCAAGGTAAACGACAAGGACGCCTTGTTGCCGTTGGTGTTGGCGGAAGAATGTACGCGTTGGGGTTTGTCAAACACCAATTCTTCGCGCTGCTCCGATTTTACCACCACCTTTTTGGTTTTGCGCGTGTACGTAGTGTCGTAGCCAGCGAGTACCTCTTTGGTATAGGTATTGTAGGTGGTTTCTTGCTTGTCTTCCCACGACACGGCCGTATTGAAGTTGACCGTAGCCTCGCTGGCGGGTACGCGTTGGATTTTGATTTTACAAATACGACCTAAGATTGCCCCATTTTTAAACTTGAACAAATACACCCCCTGCTTTACCACCTGAATGGTTTTTGTGTCCATTTGGGTAGTTTTATAGTCCGAAAACTTTGAAGTCGTGGGGTATTCAACGATTTCGATTTCTTTGAGTTCTTTGTCATTGATTTCTTTAAACTGAAACAAAATTTTATCACCCGCTGCAAACCCAAACTGTAACTCTTGCTCCTGCATGGGGCCAAGTTTGATGGTTTGTTCGGTGACGTCGATGGGGGCTTGCTGCGCAAACGAGGTGGTGACGAAAAAAAGCAACCCAATGTGAGTCCAACGGCTTAACAACTTAAACGTCATTTGCTTAGTACTGTTTTCTTAGATAAAGTTTATTACCAACGGAGATAACAGTCGCAAAGTTCGTAAACAATCCCCAAAGAACAGAAAGTATGGGCCATGTTGGGGTTATTTTATTGGGTTGGTGAAAAATTGAACCTCCCCTCGTTGTTCCGCAAATAATACATCGCTTCTTTGACGGCTTGGGTAGGACTTTTGGGAGTAAAACCCAATTCAGTATAAGCTTTTGATACATCAAAGTCTTGTTGCAAACCCGAAAACATCGAAATGTCTTTGGTGGTGAGCAAGGGCGCCTTGCCGCTGATTTTACTCCCGATTTCCATGCCCCAAGCTACGGCCAACAACAGCGGTTTAGGGACGGCTATTGGTAGTTTTATTCCTAATTCAGGAAAAAGCTCTTGGGCAATTTTTGTCGTTTCTTTGATGGACATACAGTGTTCATTGGCCAAAATATAGCGTTCGCCACTGCGGCCTTTGGTAGCGGCCAAATAGCAGCCCAACGCCACGTCTTTTACGTCAATCCAGTTGAGAGTGATGTTGGTTTCAACGGGAATTTCTTTCTTCAAAATCAGCTGCATGATGTTGTAAGAAACGTTGAGCGGGGCAAAGGCTTCGCTTCCAATCATGGCTGAGGGCAAGACCGCGACCAATTCGATGTTGAATTTTTTGGCCAACTCAAACGCCAATTTTTCCCCGTCATTTTTTGAATTGTAATACATATCGCGGCGGTCGGGATTGTAGCCGTTGCTTTCTTTGGTTGGTACGGTCGAGTAGTTGAGGGCAGCAATGGAGCTTACATACACGATGCGCATTACGCCTGCTTCGGCAGCGGCTTCGAGGGTGTTTTTAGTGCCTTGTAGGTTGACGTCGTAAATGTCCTTTTTGGGATTTTTTGCCCAAAGCTTGAACGCCGCCCCGACGGCATACAGCGTTTCGACTCCTTGAAAGGCGTTCACCAACGATGGTTTGTCAGTGATGTCTGCTTGCACTACTTCACAGTTCAGTCCTGCCAACGAAGTTGCGCTTTTGAGGCTTCGAACCGACGCCCGAACGGGAATCCCTTTCTCAATAAGTAGGCGTACTAAATTGTGGCCAAGGTGCCCGTTGGCGCCCGTTACCAATGCTAAATGGCTTTGTGTCATGTGTTTGGTTGTTAAAATGATGCCACAAAATTCAGCATCGATTTTTCAAAACCACTTCACAAATGTTACCTAATTACTTGTTTGCGTATTCGGCTCAAACTTTTGGGATTCATGCCCAAAAAAGATGCGATGTATTGAACGGGGACATTGTGCAACAGGTCGGGGTAATGTTCAATGAGGGTTAAGTAGCGCTGTTCGGCCGTTAGCGTAGCTAGTTCTTTGGAGCGATTTTCGTTGTACGAAAGGGATTTCTGGAAAACCCAAATGCTAAAATCTTTGAACGCGCTACTCTGTGAGGTAAGCTGTTCTAAATGGCTTTTGGTGATGCGTAGCAATTGGCTCTCGGTGATACATTCCAAGTTTTCGTGGGCGGTGGTTTGGTTGATAAAATTAAAATAGGAAGTAATAAAACCAGGCGGACAATTGAGGTGAGTTGTGACTTCATCGCCTTTATCGTTGTAATGAAACAGCCGAAGGTAACCCGATACAATAAAATACAGGTAGTGAGGGACTTTGCCTTCTTCTTCGATAATGTAGTTTTTGGGAAAACGAACAGGTTCAAAGTACTGTTGACACAGCGCTTTATCGTGCGCCGAAAGCGTTACTTTTTGGGCAATGAGCTCTAGCAATTGTTCATGCATGGGATTGAAGAGGTAGGGGATGTATAACCCCCACCCAACGAATATACAAAAGTTTGGTTCACTACTGCACTCTTCGGCGCTCTTCTTCGGCGGTGTCTTCGGTTTGGCGGCGGCGGGTGTATTTTTCGTTGCCAAAACGATAGCTGAAATTGAGCCCGATGCGGCGAGTATCGCTTTGTGTTTTGCGATATTGGGTCGTATTTTGGTAATTGATCATGGTTTCAGTGCGGTAATTGGCAAAAGTCGGGTCGTCAATCATCAAGCGGATACTGCCTTTGTCCTTCAATATTTTCTTGCCAACGCCCACGTAAATCGAGTAAAAGCTGCCCATGGTCATGGTAAATACTTGGTCGCGGGCCGAAATATTGGCGTATAAGTCCGCCGACCAGCCTTTCCCAAAACTAAACTGCTGCCCCGCATTGATGCGAAAGGACACGTAGCGAGTGACGGCCACGTCGCCGTTTACTGTGCCCTGAATATTGAAACGAAATCCTTGAAAATTCAAGTTGGTCGTCCAATACTTGTTGATTTTTTTGTTGTAATTGCTCACAATCCCAAACCGATAGCCCTTGCCTAAATTGAACGGTTTTCGGACGAACACATCGCCTTCGCGAATGTTCAAATCGCCATTCAATCCATCGGCAAAATCCATGGCGACTCCTACGCTAATGCCGTTGTTGTGTTGGTAACGAAGTTGAAGATTGTGCAGATAAAAGGGCTTCAACGAGGGGTTTCCGCTGGTAAAGGTGTAGTCGTCCACGTAGTTGAGGAATGGGTTAAACTGCTGATAACTTGGGCGGTTGATGCGGCGGCCGTAGTTGAAACTCAAACTGTGCTTGCCCACGCTGTCCAACGCGCGTCGAAAGAAGAAAGTGGGGAAGAGGTTGGTAAAATACTGCGAAAATTGCTCGCCCGTGGTAGCGATGTTGGGCAGTAGATTGCCTTCAATATTGGTGTTTTCGGCGCGTAGCCCCATTTGTAAACTGGTGCGCTTGTTCAACGTATGGCGTAGGTTGAGGTAAGCGGCATTGATGTTTTCGTTGTAAAAAAAATGGTTGCTTTTGGTAGGGTCAAGTACGAAGTTCTGGTCTTTTTTATGCTCTACGTCGGCTTCGTTGGCGTTTTTTACAAAGCCTATTTTTGCTCCCATTTCAAACGTTGTTTTGGCAGAAACAGGGCGGCGATAATCGGTTTTGAAGGTCAGAATTGTAGCGGGTGTGAAGAAAACATTGTTGAAAATCTGGGTGTTATTGGCGTGGCTACTCTGAAAATTTCTAACGCCATCGGAGCCATATTGCTGATAGTTTACGTCGCCGCTCCACTCGCTGCCCTGCTTTTTGGGTTTGTGGGTAAAATTGAGGTTGGCACTTAGATTGTTCCAATCAAATTGCCCACGGTTGGTGCCGTAGTATGGTTCGTTGTTGATTAAATTTGTAAATACAGCTCCGTCGTTGCGTTGGCTTTTTTGCAAAAATAATTGCCCCCCGATGACGGTATTTTTGCTTTTGTCGTAATCAAAACCCAGCCGAATTGTGCCGCCCAAACTTTCAGAAGTGGCGGTGTTATCGCTGCTATATTCTTGATTAGTAGTATTTTCGGTGATAGTTCGGGTGGAAGTAGTAACTGTGCGATTGGCATCGCGAGGCAAACCTACGCCCCCAAAAAGATTGAGTTTTCCTTGTCGGTAATTGAGGTTAAGGTTGTTGTAACTCCGCCACGTGTGCCCTACGCTTTGGCTAGTGCTAATGTTCCCCGTCAGACCGTAAAGGCGATTTTTTTTCAGTACAATGTTCACAATAGCCGAGCCTGTGGCATCGTATTTGGCGGGAGGGGAATCCATCAGCTCCAATTTGTCCAACATCTGGGCGGGCAGCGATTTGAGGTAAGCCACCAAGTCGGTGCCGCTCATGTAAGTGGGCCGCCCGTCGATGAGCACCAACACGTTGCTGCGACCGTTGAGCTGCACATTGCCGTTTTGATCCACCACTAGGCTCGGGGTGCGTTCTAGCACTTCTTGGGCCGATAGGGTGGCAGCTCCGCTCATGGCTTCTACGTTGATGACGGTTTTGTCTTCTTCCTGAACCACCAGCGGACGCGTCGTTTTGACGACAACTTCGGCCAGTTGTTGGGTTTTCTCGGGAAGTAAAAAAATGGTTGGTAGCGACAAAGACGTTCCACTTATTCGAATGGTGGGGCTTTGGTATTTCTTTGACCCCAAATAGCTGATTTTGAGGAAATAGTTTCCTTGTTTTAGGTTCGTAAATTCAAATTTTCCTTGGGCATTGGCCGCGACACCCGCTACTTGCTGGCTATCGGGCAAGGCAATCAATAGCACATTGGCTCCTACGGCGGCTTCGTTGTGGTGGTCTTTAATTTCTCCCTTCAAATTGCTTTGTGCCCATGCCGTGGTGGTAATGAAGAGAAAGAGTAACATACAATTTTTCATGCTGCGTTGTGGTTTTTGGCAAAACTCTGCAAGACGCTGTTTTTTAGAGAAGGGCACGGACAGAAAGGGCAGCTGCTGTGATAAAAAGGGAAAATCGACTGACGAGAGAGGGACGAATAGTAGTGGTTAAACAAACTTGCCGTATTTTACGGTTTTCGTCAGTCAAAAAAGCCTTTCTGTCAGTCAAGGAGAAAAGTAATGAAACAGAATTTCCATTTTTGACCAAAAATTGAAACAAAATGGCTGGAAATATTCTCGTTTTTACCTTTTCGGTGGTTGTACTTTGGCTCATTTTTGGCAAACCAAAGCAGATTGTTATTACCCTTTTTCAGTGGGCAGTAGGCGCGGTGGGGTTGTTTTTTGCTGTCCTTTTTACATTTCACATCATTGATTTAGATGGCGAAAAGAACCAAGCCTTGATAAGTAGCGTGTTGACGATAGGCTGTGCGGCGGCGGGGCGTTTTATTGCAGCGTATTATTTGAGTAAAAAATCTCGCAATAAAGACCGCGCCGTGACGATTTTGGGGGTACTTTTTATTGGGTTTTTGCTGGGTTTTGGTTTGGCAATCAATTATTTGAGGTTTACTGACAGTTTTTCGGTGTTGTTGTACGTCAATCTGGCCTTGATGGGATTGGGGTTTGTTACGACGATGGGCGTGGCTATTATCAAACACCAGATTGAGCAAAAAATTACTACCGCCGAGACCAAAGCCGACGTAAGCGATGCCGAATTGAAGTTATTACAGAGTCAGTTGAGCCCGCATTTTTTGTTTAATACGCTCAATAACCTGTATGCACTTTCGATACACGATGCTTCTAAATTGCCGCCGTTGCTGCTCAAGTTATCCGACTTGCTGCGCTATACGGTGTATGACACCAAGGCTACGTTGGTGGCTCTCGAAGACGAAATCAATTACTTGAAAAACTACATTGATTTTGAAAAAATACGGTTAGGCGAACGGTTGGAACTGGTCACAAATTGGCCCGAATCGCTTGCCGAAGCTCCGCCGATTGCTCCTATGCTGTTGATTGTGTTTGTAGAAAATGCGTTTAAACATTCCAAAAACACCCAAAATCCGCAGATTAAGATTGCCATAGACGTACAAATTTGGGGTAAAACGGTGCTTTTTTCGGTACAAAATAGTTTTGACCCTAGCGTGACCCGAAATACGCTGGAGCAACACAGTGGCTTGGGGCTGGACAACGTAAAAAAACGATTGGAACTCGCTTATCCTCACCGCCATGATTTAAGTATCGAGCAGAAAAACAATACTTTTATGGTTAAATTAAGACTTACATGACACTAAAGGCACTCATAGTGGATGATGAACCGCTGGCGCGTCAGCTTATTGAGGGGTATTGTAGGTATTTTCCTGAAATAGAGGTAGTTGGTTCGGTAATCGATGTGTTTATGGCAAGGCCCATTTTGGAGACTGGCAGGGTGGATGTGCTATTTTTGGACATCAATATGCCCGTGATGAACGGCATTAATTTTCTCAGAAGCCTTCCTCACAAACCCATTACTATTTTTACGACGGCCTACAAAGAACACGCCCACGAAGCCTTTGATCTTGCAGCTACGGACTACCTGCTGAAACCCTTTTCGATGGAGCGTTTTTTGCAGGCCATTGACAAGGCCAAAGCTGCCCTAAAGCAGCAACCCAACACGCCCGAAAACCACACTTTCCTGAAGTCAGACGGTAAATTGATAAAGTTATTTTTTGACGAACTGTACTACGTAGAGGCGCAAGGTAACCAAGTTAAATTTGTAACCGAGAACAGCACCTTCAACATTACCCAGACGTTTGGCTCGGTGTTGGAGCTTTTGCCCGCGTCGCAGTTTGTGCGAGTTCATCGCTCGTTTGCGGTCAATATTCAGAAAATTAGCATTATAGAGTCCTACCGTATCCTGTTACTTCAAAAAGGCGAAGTCCCACTCGGAAGCAATTTTCGGGAAGATTTTTTGAAAATGGTGATGAGTAAGGGAGGGGAGTGATGGAAAGCAAAGGGCGGCGTTAAGATGTTGTATTCACCATAATTCTCCCCGTCAAAAACCTAGTGTGCCAAGTGGCAAAAGTGAGCTCAAAGTAAAATCCTTTGTCCGAAAATAGTAGCTCTGTTTTGTAATGAGAGTTGTCTAGGTGTATTTCTTCTCTCCAACGGTTACAGATTTCATCTACCAATGCCTGTGCCTGACAGCCCTTGTCTCTCAATTTACACTCGAAGGTCAGCATTTGGTAGGGATTGGACAAGGATTTTGTGAAAATTAGCTTACTAATTTGCTGAATGGATGTTAATCCGTGGTGGATTTTTGTGGAAATTTTTTTAATATCTTGAAAATCAAATGGTTTTTGCTCAGGTTGTAAGTTTTTGAAAAACGTGTCGAAGTCCCAATACTTAAAATCATCCCTCAAAATTTGAGTGATTTTACCGCGCCCGACGGTTGTGGTTCCTTCTCTTATTTCAAAGCCTTGACCAACGTAAAATTGCCCAACGTGAAAGTTAGGGCTTAACATTTGAAGCCTAATTTTTGCAGCTTCACCTGGGTAACAAATTTCTTTATCAATCAATATTTGGGGAGCATCCCAATCTCTGCCATTATAGTAAAACTGTCCTCGATACCCCGATGTGATAGGGTTCCTTCGGCCACCTTCTTGCTCTGTCAAGTAGTAAACTTCTCCTTCAAGTTCAGGATTGTAGAGTTGAAATGGAGCTTCTGTCATTATATAAGAATCTTTTTATCCTTCTCAAAAAGAGCTTCTTCCTATGGTCATTTACCTTACTATACCCGAAGGTTTTTATCGTTTTTCATCCGTGTAAATCTGTTAAATCAGTGTCATCCGTGTGCTAAAATTGTCGATAATAACACACGGATGTTATGGATTAGATACGGTTTTAATGGATTTAAAAATAGTCGAGCCCTTAATTCCCCGTGTTTTTTAAAATAAAGTCAACAATGGGTTGAGGGTCTTTTAGGCAGTGTGGATGATGTCCTACTCCTTTTTTGACAATGAGCTCAATCGCCCCGCCAGCACTTCGATACTTCTCGGCTAACTGATACGTATTTTCATCAATGGGGACGACATCATCTGCGTCTCCACAAACGTGTAAGAGAGGAATTTTGGCGGCTGCCAGTTTTACACAATTGTTGATGGGGCTGTCCTTAAAATCATTGACTGTCGCTTCGGTCAAGTCGTACGCTTTAAGGCATTTTTCCCAGTCATTTTTGGAGCCTTTTCCCTTGCCTAAACCGCCTGGCCAACTTTTTATATCGCATACAGGCGCATCGGCATAGATACAATATACCTTGTCTGCGTTCCGTGAAGCCCAATTGTAGGCATCCAAGCCCCCACGGCTCAGTCCTTCAAAGACTGTTTTGGGGCTAAGCCCGAAACGTTGAATCAGATGATTGTAAAAACCATCGAATCGGTGCATTGATTTTGGCCCACCGTACAAATCCACCACATCGACATACACCACATGAAACCCTTTTTGCAACAAGGCAATATCCACTTGCGGTTCGTGTGCCCAAAACTGAGTACGCCAAATCCAGTTTTTGTGTGGGTTGGGTTGATGGGGTAGAACCACTTTGGCTTCGACGCCTTCAAATTGAAACTCCAGCATTTCAAATCCGTTCCAGGTCGTATGAACGGTGGCACGCTCATCGCTCGCATGGCTAGTAAAAGCAAGTTGGGCTAGGAGACAAAAAAGGAAGCAAAATTGAAGCGTGGTTTTCTTGCGTGTCTTCATGGGATGTTAGGGTTTGATGGTTGGATTGTCCGTGTCCACGAAGATAGATGTATTTTGTGATTAGGCGAATTTGTTAGCATTTATAACAACGCCAAAAAGCCCATCCGTGGATGAGCTTTTCTTTTAGATGACACCTTTTCGTTAAGAATTGATGAACTTTAAAATGTCGTTGTTGATGGTTTCGGCTTCGGTAGTAGGCATACCGTGCGGAAAGCCAGGGTAAATAATCAGTGTTCCGTTTTTCAAAAGTTCGTGGGCTTTTACGGCAGTGGTCTTGTAGGGAACAATCTGGTCGTCGTCGCCGTGAAGTACTAAAACGGGGACATCCACACTTTGTAAATCTTCGGTGAAATCAGTTTCCGAAAATACCTTGACACAGTCGTATTGTGCTTTGATTCCCCCCATCATTCCTTGTCTCCACCAGTTGTCTTGGATGCCTTTTTTCACCACTGCGCCTTCTCGGTTGTACCCAAAAAACGGAAAAGTAATGTCTTGGTAAAACTGTGCTCGGTTGTGTTGGGTATTGTGGCGAATGTTATCAAATACCTCCAAAGGCACACCGTCAGGGTTTCTTTCGTCGGCAATCATGTAGGGCGTGATAGCGCTGATTAATACCACTTTGGCTACTCGGTCTTTGCCATATTTGGCGGCATATCGTATGGCCTCGCCACCTCCTGTCGAATGCCCAACGTGAATCGCGTTTTTGAGGTCTAAAAATTCGGTAAGTTCTGCTACGTCGGCTGCGTAAGTGTCCATGTCATTGCCTTGGTAAGTTTGGGTAGAGCGTCCGTGGCCACGGCGGTCGTGAGCGATTACTCGAAACCCTTTTTCCAAGAAAAACATCATTTGAGCATCCCAATCGTCCGACGATAGTGGCCATCCGTGGTGGAAAAAGATGGGCTGTCCTTCTCCTAAATCTTTGAAATAAATTTCAGTTCCGTCTTTTACTGTTAGCTTGTTCATTGTTTTGATTGTCAAATGGTTAATGATTGATTTGATGATGCAAAGGTCTTTTAAAAAGCGAAGCCCATCAATGGACAAACTTCGCCTTGAATTGCACATTTTTCCTCAATCACCAGAAATGACGAAATCAGAACTGTTTTCGGAACGATGTAGGGGAGATTCCCGTGTTTTTGGTGAAGAACCGAACAAAATAAGCATCGTCCTCGTAGTTTAGGCTGTACGCAATCTCCTTGACTGATAAAGATGTGTGGGCCAAAAGGCGCTTGCTTTCGAGGATGATTCGGTTTTTGATGATGTCGTTGGGTGTGTCTTTGCTAAGTAACCCTATTTTTTTGCTGAGATTTTTGGGCGTGATAAAAAGCATATCAGCATAGTCGGCTACCGTATGGTGGGTTTTGTAATGCTGCTCCACCAACTTGCTAAATTTTCTCAAAAATTGCACATCAGCATGTTGTTCGTTGTCAGCCAATTGGTGTTGTTCCTTCCAAATTCGCGTGGACTTGAGAATAATAAGTTTGAGCAAAATTCGTAACATTTCTTCGGTGCTGGCATCGTCGTTTTCCATCTCATTTTGTATCTCCCTGATGACTTTTTGCATGTACGACGATTGGCTATCTCTTAGCTTAATGAAAGGCACTTCAAACACATTGTTGTACAAAATCCCATCGCAAGCTACTTCTTGGTCGTGGATTTCGATGCAATAAAAGTCGCGGTTGAAGTGTAGTAAGATTTCTTTATTATTCTCATTTTGAGAAAATTGTATCACCACTTTAGGGTTGATGAAGAGCAACGCATCCGAATCCAAGAGGAAGTGTTGGAAGTCAACTTGGATGGCTGTGTTTTTGGGCAGAAAAAGAATTTTTATGTGCTCTTCAATGGATTGGAGGATACTATCGCTGATTTCGCTATCCAAAGAACGAAGGTTGCCAAATTGCTTTAATGAAAATTCTTTGAGCATTGATTTTAACGTTTATCGTTCTTTTGTGATAGCCTTCCTCTCTTCAACTACGTTAATACAAGTGGACTGCCAGGGAAAGTTCCCGAAATCTCTTTTGCCCGATAGCTCGTTGTTGAAATTAAAATCCTGTTCCATCTGATTGTTTTTTGTGCAAATTTCAGGCATACATTCAGGTGAAGCAATTACGGAAATCCGATTCGGATAGGGATAAATTTTTCCCCTATTGTACGATTTGGAGCATAGGTCTAATTTTGTGGTATGTATGAAAGAAAAATTTTACCAAGCCTAAACTGCGGCTTAGACTTGATTGGCGAAGTACTGTATGGCAAATGGAAAATTCGTTTGCTATGGTTTATTAGTGAAGGGCATCTACGGCCAAGCGAACTGCAACGCAAAATCCCCGATGCCACTAGACGGGTATTGAATATTCAGTTGAAAGAACTGGAAGACCACGGGTTGGTCACTAAAGAAATTTTTCCAGTTCTTCCGCCCAAAGTGGAATACCGACTTACTGAGTTGGGTGAAACCATCATCCCCGTGATTTCGGCTTTGGGTCAATGGGGCGACACCAATGAAGCGCATTTACGGTCGGTTATTTTAAAACGACTGACGAACGAAAGCTAATTTCAGTCGTAGCGTAGTTAATCTATTTTCTTTCTGCGATTGTCTGTAGCTGTGTCGGATAGCGTTCTCCTACGATTTGGATTGCGGCCAACGCAGTGTTGATTTGGGCTAACTCGTTGTTGGTCAATGACACGTTAATGGCGCCCACATTTTCTTGCAAGCGATGTAATTTTGACGTGCCTGGGATTGGAGCAATGAAAGGTTTCTGGGCTAATAACCAACCTAAGGCAATTTGTGCGGGAGTCACATTTTTGTCAGACGCAATGGCAACAACCAAATCCACTAATGCTTGATTGGCTGCTCGGTTTTCTTTGCTGAAACGAGGGAAAAAATTTCTTGTATCGTTTTTATCAAACTCAGTCTCGGCACTGATAGTGCCTGTCAAAAATCCTTTACCTAATGGACTGAAAGGCACAAAACCAATGCCTAATTCTTCCAATGTCGGGATGATTTTGCTTTCAGGTTCACGATAAAACATGGAGTATTCGCTTTGCAAAGCTGTTACGGGCATCACAGCATGGGCTTTGCGAATCGTTTCCTCCGTTGCTTCCGACAAGCCGAAATGCCTCACTTTTCCTTGCTGAATTAATTCCTTGACTGTTCCTGCCACTTCTTCAATCGGAACATTTGGGTCAGGTCTGTGCTGGTAAAACAAATCAATTACGTCTGTTCTGAGCCTTTTTAAAGAGGCTTCCGCAACGGCTTTAATGTTTTCTGGACGACTGTCCAACCCTAACCTGACGTTGCCGTCTTTGAGGCCAAACTTCGTGGCAATGACAACTTCCTTACGAAGTGGTTCAAGTGCTTCGCCAACCAATAGTTCATTTTCTCCGTAGCCTTGAGCAGTGTCAAAAAAAGTAATCCCATATTCAACGGCCGAACGGATTAACTTGATGCTTTCTTCTTTTGAAGGGGCATTTGGAAAACTTAACCCCATCGCTCCAAAACCCAATGCGGATACTTCTAATCCGCTGTTTCCTAATTTCCTTGATTCCATTATTTTATTTTAAAATTTGATACCACAAAGGTCCGTCAATAAAAAATGAAATCATTTGCCATTTGGCAAAAAGCAATTTTTAGCGAATATTTTTTCTTATTCTACTTAATGAAGACTGAGTAACTCCCAAGTAAGAAGCAATGAACGACAAAGGTACTCGATTTGCTAAATTGGGGAATTTTTCAAGAAAGTCAAGGTAACGGGTAGTTGCGTCTTGCGAAACCAATTCACTCCGCCTAGTTATTTTTTCGCTATGATGTTTCGTCGTTATTTTTTGCACAATATTGTCCCAACCAATAATAGTTTCAAAAATATCTTTCCAATCTTTTTTTGAAAAAACAACTAATTGACACGCTGTAATAGCAGCTAGGTATTCTGAAGGGGTATATACTTCGTCAATGATATTCCCTGATAAAATCAAATGGTTTTCGTCAATAAAATACCTTGTAATTTCTTCTCCTTTATTGTTGTAATAAAAAACTCGGATAACACCATCGGTAAGAAATCCAATCTGTTCTACTATTTTCCCTGCTTCCCAAAAGTACTCATCTTTGCGAAGCGATATTTCTGTCGCTTTGCTTTTAATAAGCTCAATTTGTTGTTTGTTTAAATTGCCAAATTGTAATACATATTCAATAAATTGTTCCATATTTTGGTTGTTTATAAAAAAACTCTCTTGCCTTACTGCTAAGTTAAGAGAGTTTTTGACATTTTAAAAGAACTGCTAATTTATTGAATCCTTTTAAACTTCATTGTTTTTCCTAAAAGTGAAATACCCAAATACCCACGAAAATGAAGCTCATTTTCTGTTTTTAGTTTGGCATTTAAGCTGTAACTGTTGCCATCACTTGGGTTGTAGAGCTTTCCACCTTCGTACTGGCCGTCGTCATATTTTAGGTTAGTGACATTGATAATGCCTTGTCGGGGACGATTTTGTAAGGATTTGTCAGGATTATTGGAGTCTTTTTTAGACGTTTTTCCATCGGTTTCAAACATATTGGAAGCCCAAAGAAGCTTTCCGAAATATTTCCCGTCTTGCTTAAAGAGGTCAAACTTCAATTTTACATCGCCATCAATACTTTCCCATTGCCCGATTATCTTATCGGCAGGTTGCTGTGCAAAACTTACCACTGAGAGAAATAATAGTAGTCCAGCAAAAAATACCTTTTTCATCGTTATTGGTTGTTTTTAAGTTTTTTGATTTCTTTAAACTCACGGTGGCCAAAGTTTAACAAAACATTGGGTATTAGCCTGCTAGCTAATTTGATAATGTTGATGGCAAAAGGCTTTAATTCCTTTTTGTCTTTTAGCAGACCATTAATAGCCACTTTTACCATGTCGTCTGCGTTCATCATCATGCTTTCGTTAGGCTGTTTTACCCAATCGTCTTGCAATTTTGTTTTTACTCCTGGAGGGATCATTTCAAATACTTTTACATTGGTATCTTCCAATTGTAGTCGTAAGGATTGGGTGTAGGCGCGAACCCCTGCTTTGGTGGCGCTATAAATGGGTGCTGCTGAGTAGCTCATAAAGGCTATTCCCGATGAAACGTTGACAATCGCAGCTGATTTTTGTTTCAATAAATGGGGCAAAAATTGATGCACCATCTGAACCGTCCCCGAAAGATTAGTAGCGATTTCTCGGTTGATATTTTCCAAGTCCAATGACTGGTCTTGTAGGTCAATTAAACGCATCAAACCTGCGTTATTAATGATGATATTGAGCTCGGGAAATTGCAGCGTAACTTCTTTGTATAATTTCTCAATATCCCTCGCATTACTCACGTCACTTTGGAACGTGTGTACGTTGGGAAACTGCTTCTTTGTTTCGTTAAGTGCATCCAGTTTTCTGCCTGTAACAATGATAGTTGACCCTAGCTCAGTCAATTGTTTTACAAATTCTAAACCGATTCCACTTGTGCCTCCTGTAATAAGGATTGTGCTGTTTTTTAAGTCCATTTTTTTGCGTGTTTTGTTAATGCAAAGGTCAGCACTAACCCGCAAAGGGATGTAGCTAAAAGTCGGTTTGTTGTAGTCAAAAAGGAAGGAGTTTTTAAAATAAAAAAAGCTATAAGGTTTCTCAAACCTTATAGCTTTGGCAACGGAAAATAAATCTTACAGATTTGATGCGGCCTGAAAAGCCAACTGCAAAGGCAATGACCGTAAACGCTTACCCGTCAGGTCAAAAATTGCATTGGCGATGGCGGGCGCAATAGGAGAAAGGGGAGGCTCTCCAACCCCCGAAGGTACCTCAGAACCTTCGTGTAAAATGACTTCTATTTCGGGCGTGTCGCTAAGCCTTACTACTTGGTAATTATGGAAATTGGTTTGGACAAATTGCCCATTTTCTACCGTGCCTTGCTCGTAAAGAGTCGCACTGATGGCCATCATGGTGGCGCCTTCTACTTGCTGCTTGATGCCGTCGGGGTTAATGATTTTGCCAGCGTCAATGGCCTGGGTCACTTTCACAATCTTAATGGCTCCATCGACTATTTTTACTTCTACCACCGCCGCCGAAACCGTTTTGCGGTCGTCGCAGACTGCCAAGCCGCGGCCAATCCCTTCCGACTTTGGTAAGTGCCAGCCTGATTTTTCGCCAATGATTTCGAGCAGCTTTTTCCGACGAACCAACTGAGGCGTGTCGTTGCAGTGGTCGATTCGCAATTTCAGGGGATTAACGCCTGCTTTATGCGCCAATTCATCCATAAAACTTTCGATGGCGAACGTGTTGGCAAACATCCCCACACCCCGCCATATACTGGTTTCAAAAGGGAGGTTGTTGTGCCATACCGTGGTTTTAATGTTGGTAACATGGTACGGGCACCGCGCGCCGTGTCCTGCCACGATAAAATCGGCGCCTAAAATGGTTTCGGCAATAGCAGGGACGGAGTTAAAGATCATCGGGCCCGTAGCAAGGTGGTGTACAAAGGCCAAAATTTTGCCGTCTTTACCCACTTTCCCTTTTAAAACGTGGTGGGTATTGGGCCTTACGTAACCGTTTTGAAACTCTTGCTGGCGGGTAGCAAGCAGGTGAACGGGCTTGCCGACGGCTTTGGATAGTTTGGCTGCTTCTACGGCATTGCTCTTAAACGCCTTTCTGCCAAATCCTCCTCCCATGTACGTAGGCATAATGGCAACGTCCTCGGTTTTAAGGTCTAACGCCTCCGCAACGGAAGTTTGCAAATAGGCTGGATTTTGGAAAGAAGCGTAAAGCGTTATTTTGTTGTCTTTATAATCAGCGACGACAATGGAAGGTTCTAAATTGCCGTGAAAACCAATTGGCGTACGAAATTCGCCCGTGAGCACCTCATCGGGTACGCTGTCTGTGTCGCCATCGTTTTGGATATTGACCTCTTTGCCGTTCCCGACTGTTATCAATTTTTCGAGGTCTTTGGTAGAAACGTTGGGGTTGTAGTCCCACTCCGCCTTGATTTTCTCCACCGCCGTTTGGGCGGCGTAGCGAGACGTGGCCACTACGCCAATCCAGTTTGTTTCTTCTACTATCTTCAATACGCCCGCCGTATTTTTTGCCCCACTGGTATCGGCACTTTTTAAAGTTCCTTTCACATAGGGAGAATAAAGCATCGCGCCGTACACCATGTCGGGTAAGGTAACATCAATGCCATAAATCGGTTTGCCGAGGACTTTATCGGGCAAATCAATTCGTTTTTGTTGTTTTCCGACGTACTTGAACTGTGAAGACGGCCGTAACGCGGGTGTTTCGGTCGTTTCCCATTTGGTAATCTGTTTGGCCAAGTCGGCATACGATAATTGCTTATCACCTGCCGTCAGCATTCCGTCTTTGGTCGAGATGGAAGCAACGGGAATATTCCACAATTTCGACGCCTGAAGTTTGAGGGTTTCCCGCAGGGTAGCGGCCACTTCTCGGATAGAGACATAAAAAGAAGAAGTGCTGTTGCTTCCCCCCGTATTGGAGAGAAGACCGTTTAAGGAGTTGGCGTGAACAACCTTAATTTTCTCTACTGCCACGTCCAGTTCTTCCGCAGCAAGCATGGCAAAACCCGTAAAAATTCCTTGCCCCATCTCGGCTTTGGGCGACTTTAGGGTAATGGTATTGTCGGCATTGACTTCAAACCACAGCTTATGGTCAAAATCCGACACATCCGCTGGAATGTCCATTTCTGAAGTGAAGTCACTTATTTTTCTTCTAATGGCTCCTCGTCCGAAATAGAGCAAGGCCAACGTTCCTGCCACGCCAGAACCAGAGATGGCCAAAAATTTTCTTCTCGAAAATCCTTTTTTAGGTTTTTTATCCGCGTTTTCCATCGTTTTTTAGTTTTGCCGCCAAAAGAATTGCTTTAATAATGCGAGGATGAGTGCCACACCGACAGATGTTGGAAATGCCATTTTTGATGTCATCGGTCGTGGGGTTGGGGTTTTCTTCCAAAAGCTTAGCGGCGGCCATCATAAAACCAGATTGGCAGTAGCCGCATTGGGGAACTTGAACTTCCAGCCACGCTTGCTGTACGGGGTGCAGATGGGCCTCGTCTTCCGAAAGCCCTTCGATGGTGGTTATTTTTTTGCCATTGGCGAGTTGGGCAGGATACGAACAGGAGCGGATTAAATCCCCGTCAACATAAAGGGAGCAAGCGCCGCATAGAGCTTTGCCACAGCCAAACTTTGTTCCTTTGAGTTTGGCTTCATCGCGAATGAGCCACAGCAAAGGCATGTCGGGCTCGACATCCAAAACCGTAGGCTTGTTATTGATGGTCAGTGAAAGTTGCATAGTAGTCCAATTGAGAAGTCATTGTTTCTGCTTTTTTACCACGGCAAGTTTCAAAAAAAATCAAAGCAATTATGTAGTTAAAAGGCGCAATCTTGTAGCCAAAAGGGAGAGAGGGGCTAGTTTTATTTCCCGATAATCTCTTTTCTGTGTTTTACGCCCCACTCAGCCATGATTTGAATAAGTTCTTTGAACGAATTTCCGTATTCGGTAATGGCATATTCTACCGAAATAGGCTGGGTGTCTTTGACCGTTCTTGAAATTAATTTGTTCATCTCTAGGTCTTTCAATTCGCGGCTCAATACCTTCCCAGAGATACCGTCCACCAGTTTTAATAATTCGCTAAACCTTCTTGGACTAAAACAAAGGCAGGTAACGATGGAAATTTTCCATTTTCCGCCCAATACGTCCATAATGTCTTGAATGGCTCTCATCGAGGCGGTACAAACTTCGTTGTCCGACACACAAGTGGCTGGTTTCTTAATTGTCACAAGCTGACTCATTGGTAAATTGGTAGATTAAAATAAACTATTACCTTATGACACAAAGTTACAAAATGTCATCAACTTTGCAGCGTACTTTAAAAAAAACACAGCAAATGAGTAACAAAGTTGTATTGATTACAGGGACGAATAGTGGGTTTGGTTGGTTGACAGCCAATACGTTAGCGGAATTAGGTCACAAGGTATATGCTACCATGCGAGATACCGCATCAAAGAATGCCGAAAAGGCCAAGGCACTTGCACAGGTTGAAAACATTACGGTGTTGGATGTAACCCTGACGGACGATGCCAGCGTAAAGAATGCCGTAGATTCAATCATCGCTGCCGAAGGGCGAATTGATGTGTTGGTCAATAATGCGGGTTTTGGAGCTGCGGGCGTGGCCGAAAGCTTTACGACGACCGATGTAGAAGAGATGTTTGGCTTGCATGTGGTAGCATACTGGCGATTGATGAAAGCCGTTTTACCCGTTATGCGTAAACAAGCAGATGGTTTAATCGTCAATATTTCGAGTGGAGCAGGAAGATTTGCCTTCCCGTTTATGACGGTCTATAGTGCTGCCAAATTTGGCTTGGAAGGGTTGAGCGAAGGACTGCACTACGAAGTAAAACCCTTGGGCGTGGACGTGGCGCTTATTCAGCCTGGCGCCTTCCCGACGGACATTTTGCACAAAGTTAGAACGGGTTCTGATGAGTCGGTTGTGGCAGGGTACGGCGCATTGGCCGAAATTCCGAACCAGATGGGGAGCGGACTGGCACAATTGTTTGAAACAACCAAACCTAATCCGCAAGAAGTAGCCGATGCCGTAGTAACGCTCATAAACCTACCCAAAGGCGAACGCCCCCTCAGAACGGTCGTTGATCCATCAACGGGTTACATTGTAGAAGCGGCCAACGAAGCGGTACAGGTAGAGTATGAAAAAACAATTACCGCATTTGGCATGGGTTCATTGTTAAATTAAGACTTCGACGCCTTGAAACGGGCCAAGCAGCATACATGTTGCTTGACCCGTTTTTGCTACAATTTTTGCCCCAAATAGAGCACAGATGCCTTAATGGATTGCTCTTTAAGGTGTAAAATCTTTTTACGGTCTTCGTCTTTCATAAAATTTTGGAAGTCTTCGTGGGCGTCAAACTCCACCAGATGGATTTCATAAGGTGCTTCGATTTGCGCTTCAATAAAACTCTCTTTGGGTGGGCGTACCCTAAACAAAAGACGGCCATTGTACTTGGCAATGGTGGGGATGGCCACGCTTTCAAATTCATCAAAAACAGCCTCTTGGCCTTCAATGACGTAAATAAGTTGGGTGATGTGTATCATTGGTGAAAAATTACGTTTGTAAATGTCCATTAAAGAACTCAAGTATAGTTGCCAATGCTTTTTCGCCGTGCATGATTTCCCCGTTGTCAAGCGATTCTTTGGCAGCGTTGGCCGCTCTTTTTCGCATACTTATTTCATAAGCAGAAATAGCCTCTTGCAAAGTACTGTATTGTTTGCAAGTCAAGCACTCACACAATTCCAACGCATCACGCATTGCCATATTTACGCCTTCACCCGCAAATGGGGGCATTACGTGAGCTGCATCGCCAAGCATTGTCAGGTTGGGCAACGCGTCCCAAGTTTGATCTAATGGCATACAATAGATGGGGCGAGGGACAAAGGGTACTACTGTATTTTCAAACAGTTCGTGCCAAATTGTACTCCATTCAGCGTATGTTGTTTTAAACCATTCAAGCAACTCTGCTTTGGCATTAAAATTTAAACCACTATTGACTTCCCAATGTTCATCTGCTTTGAAACTTGCATAAAAGCCGATTTCTCCATTGCCTTTTTGACCCATTAAAATATCTTTTTTGTTGCCAAAAGCCATTATTTTTCCCCCATTGAGCAAAGCAAAAATTTTTGGTACGGTATTTTGTGCGTCATAAATGGTGCCTTCAAGCATGGTGATACCCGAATAAAAAGGCTCAATATCTGTGAGATAAGGGCGAATTTTTGAATTTGCTCCGTCGGCGGCAATAACGATGTCTGCATAAGTGGAGTTTCCGTTTTTGAAGTGTAGCAACCAACCATCGCCCTGTTTGTCCATTGCAATAAAATGACTGTTCCATACCACGGTTTCGGGCTGTAATGATTCTAACAAGATTTTCCTCAGTGCCCCACGGTCGATTTCGGGACGAAAATGGGGGTTGCCGAAATTCTCTTCTATTTTGATTTCGTGGTCGCTAAAAAATACTTCCGCATTTTCATCCATTATTTTCTTTCGGTCTGCCTTGGGAAGAAAATTGTTTTTGAATTCTTCTAACAGGTTTGCCTTGATAATCGCTGCCAAACCCGATTCTTTGTGTAAGTCGAGTGGTGAGCCTTGCACACGGGCATTCTTATTCAAATCTCGTTCATACACCTTTACCTTAATCTTTTCTTGTTGCAATAGCTTGGCCAATGTAAGCCCACCTGGCCCACCACCAACGATGGCGATTTCTTTGTTTTGTAATTTCATGCTGAATACCTTTTTATTGACTGCACAAAACTACTTTGAGGGAAGGGTCGAAAATTGTATAAATCGGTCGTTTTGGTTTCGTTTCAGTTCTTTCGGTGAAACCCCTGAGAGTTTTCTCACTTCTTTGATAAAGTGTGATTGGTCGGCAAAACTTTGCTGGGGAGATAGCTTACCTGCTTTGATGTGACCAAATGAAGCTCGAAAACGAAGAATACTGCAATACGCTTTTAGAGAAATACCAAACCGCTGATTGAAATAACGGTTGATTTGTCGACTGCTCCAAAACACATTCTCAGAAAGCTCTTTAACCGTCATTTCGCCGTTGGATGAGTAAATAAGGTCAAAGAGTTTTTGTTTTCTATTGTCAGTTTCTTTAGGTAGAAGAGATTGGATTTTTTGAGTTGCCTTTTGGCAAAATAGGTCAAAATCTTTCAGGTCGTCTGCGCTAAACCCCCAAAAATCGCTGGGTAAATAGTTGGCATTGTCCAGTAAATCAGAAATTGTACCTTGAATGATATACTCTGTTGCAAGTAGTTTGAAACTTATGACAAACATGACTGATTTGGCAGCCAAGGTGGCTTGGTCGGGCCGTGTTTCAAGCCCTGAGAGTGTAATGTGGAAAGGTTCGGTAGCTGATTGAGAAAAAAACAAATCAATTCGCCCGTCAGGTAAAATAACGATGTCTTTGCTGTTGTCTGTGTGATTTTTTAGTAGCCAAAAACTCTCTACAAAGTCGTCAAGCGATTTGTGAGGTTTGATAAATTTGTATTCAAATTCCTTGTCCATGGTACGATGTCCGTTTGTCATCCGCTACACTTTTAACCAAGTCGGAGAGTCTTCGGTCGGTTGGTTGACTCGAATTAAATGACCATCTGGGTCGCTAAATTCAATGCTTGTCATCCCTAAATGTGATTTTTTGGGTTCGCTAAAGCTAATTCCATTTGCGGAGAGTCTTTCGATTACCTCTGGCAAATTATCTGTCAAAAAACTTACAACAGCCGTAGTGGGCGATAAATGGGTGGACGTATTAAAGTCAATCCCTCCCACTCCCGATTGGAAAACGTTGAGTGCTGCTTGGTCAACCGAAGTATTTAGACTTAAAATAGTGTTGTAAAATGATTTACTTTTGGCGGGGTCACTGGTTCCCAGCTCAATTTCGTGAAGTCTTATTTTCATTTTAGTGGGGGGGGGATACAGTTGAAGCAAATGCTGGAAATTCATCACTCTAAAATGCCTTTGAAGTGCATGAGTTTTGTAAACCCTCCATCCAATCTGACTTATAAAAATTGAATGCTTCTTCAGCACTTTGGTTGAAATTGATGTGGAGACTGGCAAGTGTCACACTAACAGGCTTTTAAAGTGTTTTGTCTAGTTGTTTTTGGCTATTTGAAAGAGTTGTTTTTCAATATTTTATTAAATACAAATAATGAAAAAACAACCCCAAAAAATGAAGCATAAATATCATACCAATCAAACACTCGGTCAGGTTGATATTTATCTCGGATTTCATTTAATATCATTAACAAAAAGGTGCCAATACATGAAATAACGAAATGCTCTAGGGATTTGTTGAGTCGTATTCTATTGCTAGCATATATAAAAGGTATCGCAAAAGCCAAACCAAAATTGGGTAAAAACCCCAAAATAAATAGTACAAAATCGTTGCTACCGAAGTAGGGTCTTAAAAATTTTGATAAATACAGCATCATACCGACTACAATCGAAGTTGCAACTATTTTCTGTTCTTTTTTGGTATCAATGGATTCCATCAGCTAGAATTTTACTTTGATTTAATACTCGCCGCTGATTTTAGCGAGAGTATCAGTTTGCAAAGTATTGTAATTCAAAAGTTTACTAGCCTGTTGCTACACTTTATTTCTCTATTTCAGCAATTCGTTACACATTCTATAACGTACTTTTTTTTTCCTATTTCCCAGCCCTTACTCATCGAAAGCGAGTATTGAGCAAAGTTTTTATTTTTCCACGAAAAAATAGAATGATTTTGGGTAAAAAAGGGTAAGGTTGCCATTTTAGTAGCAAATCCTCTACCCCTTGACCACGATTTCTTCTTCTCGAAAAATGAAAAACATCATTTCGTTTCCTCCTAAACCCTTATTACTTAGTACGGGCTTGTTGTTGCTATATGCGCAGGGTTGCAGTGTACCGCAAAAACAAGTAGTTTCTAAAGATAAATTTGCCGACCACGTTCGCACTACCGAGTTTCGGACGCCTGAGCAAGAACGTCGAGGGTTCACGCTGCCGCCAGGTTTTGAAATTACGCTTTTTGCGTCCGAACCCCAGATTGCCAAACCCATCAATATAGAGTTTGACGACCGCGGGCGGCTGTGGGTTTCGCACTCGCTTGATTATCCGATGCCTGCGGTTTCGGGGGGAGGGAAAGATAAAATCACCATTTTAGAAGATACCAACGGCGACGGGAAAGCCGATAAATTTACTGATTTTCAGGATGGGCTCACTATTCCTATTGGCATCATGCCCGTAACCGACGGTGCTATTGCGTACAGCATTCCCAACGTCTATCATTTTACTGATGCCAACAACGATGGCAAAGCCGACCACCGAAAAGTGGTTTTGGGGGAGTTTGGCTACAAAGATACCCACGGAATGGTGAGCAATTTTGTACGTGGGTTTGACGGTTGGATGCACTCGTGCCACGGTTTTACCAATACGTCCAAAATCGCGGGTACCGATGGTGATTCGGTGACGATGGTATCGGGCAATACCTTTCGCTTTCGAACCGACGGCAGTCGCGTAGAACAAACCACCTACGGGCGTGTCAATCCGTTTGGATATGCCTACGACGAACGCGGGTTTTTGTACTCCGTCGATTGTCACTCCAAACCCATTTACCAGCTCATTAAAGGCGCTGATTATCCACATTTTGGCAAGAAACCAACGGGGATTGGTTTTGGTCCCGAAATGATGAGCTACGAACTAGGCTCAACGGCGCTTTCGGGCTTGGTGTATTACATTGGCGAGCAGTTTCCTGCCGAATACCGCAACAGTTTTTACAACGGCGACGTGGTTACGTGTCGCATCAACCGCAACACCATTACCTACAATGGCTCAACACCCGTGGCGCACAAAGAAGCCGATTTTTTGGTCAGCGACGACCCTTGGTTTCGTCCCGTGGATGTGAAAGTTGGCCCCGACGGAGCGCTCTATATTGCCGATTTCTACAATCGAATCATTGGTCACTACGAAGTACCGCTCAATCACCCAGGCCGCGACCGCACCAGTGGACGTATTTGGCGGATTACTTACAAAGGGAGCTCCGCCCAACCCTCTTTGAAAGATTGGTCAAAAGCCTCTATCGACGAGTTGGTGGCAGGGTTGAGCCATCCCCAGCTCAACGTTCGTCTAAAAATAGCGGATCGTTTGGTGGATGGCTGGAAAGAAAAGGCTATTCCGCCTGTGTCGCAGTTGCTGGCCTCGCCTACGACCGATGCTAAGGTGTTTGTGCAGGGGCTTTGGATACTTCACCGCTTAAACGCTCTGCCCACTTCGGCCTTGGAAAAAGCCCTGCACCATCCCGACCCACTGGTGCAAGTACACGGATACCGCGTATTGGCGGAGTCGGCGGCCATTAGCGATGCCCATCAGGCATTGGCTGTGGGAGCATTGGCCGATAAAGACTCTTTTGTACGCCGAGTAGCGGCCGAAGTTTTGACCCGTTTTCCTGCGTTGAAAAATATCGCTCCATTGGCGGATTTGTACCAACAAACCAACGACGAAGATTCGCATTTGAAATACACAACCCTGCTAGCTATACGTACAAATTTGGCTGCAAAAGGCATGATTCGTCAGGTGGCAAGCGCGACTTGGAGCGAGACCCAACGAGCTATTTTAAGCAAAGCGGCGGTGGATGTTTCCTCGCCCGAAGTGGCATCCTTTGTTTTGGAATATGCTACCCAACGCTCATTGCCCACCGACGAGTTGGCCAAGTACCTGGAATACACCGCTCGCTATACGGATGCCCTTGCGCTCAACGAAACCATTGGCTCTTTGGAAAAACGTTACGCAGATAACCGCGAAGGGCAATTTGCGTTTTATAACGCGCTGCGAAGAGGACTGGCGCAGGGAGGAAAAACGGTGACTAGCCGTATGCAAGAGTGGGGGACAACACTGGCAAAGCAGTATTTGGAACAACCGTTGGTGGAAAAAGAAACGGCTCAGCAAGTGGCGCGGCGGGTGCAGGCGGCCGAGGTAGCGGGCGAGTTTAAGAGCAAATCGTTGGAGCCGTCGGTGCTTCGTTTGTTTAAAAATACCCAAGCCGACGACCGAGTGCGGGTAGCCGCTGCCAGTGCGCTCATGAGCACCGATGCTTCCGCGTACACGCCGCTGATTGGCGGGGTGTTTTTGGAACGTTCGGAAAGGGTATCCTTACGGGAAAAACTGGTTGGGGTACTGACGCGTACCCATACGCCTGAAGTAAACGGATGGCTGCGAAAAGGACTAAACGGGGGGGCGCGTAGCTTACAAGGGGTGATTGCGGCGGCGTTGGCCAACTCCGAGTCGGGCATTGACCAATTGCTCAATGCCTTAAAAGAAGAAGAAATCAACGTGGACGTGGTCAGGGAAGGAGCGGTGAAAGAGCGCTTGGCGTCGAAGATGACGCCTAAGCAGCAAGCTTTGCTCAACGAATTGACGGCGGGGAGCGCCAATGAGTTTGAGGAACGTCAACAACTGATTCAGGCGCGTTTGGCGGGTTTTGAGTCGTCGAAAGCAACGGCCGAGGCGGGCAAAAGTGTATTTGTACAAAATTGCAGTTCGTGTCACCAAATCAAAGGTGCGGGTGGGTTGATTGGCCCGCAGTTGGACGGGATTGGGAATTGGGGTAAAAAAGCACTTTCGGAAAAGATATTAGACCCCAATCGGAATATCTCGGAGGCGTTTCGGAATTACAACATTACGCTCAAC
The DNA here is from genome assembly GCF_014195535.1 of Runella defluvii. Taxonomy (GTDB): domain Bacteria; phylum Bacteroidota; class Bacteroidia; order Cytophagales; family Spirosomataceae; genus Runella; species Runella defluvii. The sequence goes on from NZ_JACIBY010000001.1 coordinate 209,398, forward strand.
AACGGCCAAACCATGACGGGACTGTATCGCCGCACGGAAGGACAAACGATGATTTTTGCCAACAACGCAGGACAGGAGTTTTCGGTAGTGAAAAATGACATCAAAGACTACAAAGCCTCTAAATACACCTTGATGCCCGACCAATTCAGAAATACCATTCCTGAAAAGGACTTTTATGCGCTTTTGGGATTTTTATTGAAAACGAAGTAGTGGATGGTGATAGTTGGTTGAACATATTAAACGTGGCTAAAGGGATGCCAATAGGTGGTCGAGTTCATCCAAGGTCGCCGTAAATCCTTCTTTGAAGCCCATTTCAATCATTTTCTCCATCCGTTCGAGCGAGTCGTTGTAGATGACAATGCTAACTTTTGTCTTGCCGTTTTCCTCACCGAAGCTATAATCCCAATCAGAACCTGGAAGGTTGGGGTTTTCGTCGGCATCCGCAAATGCGCTCAAGTACTTAAAATTGGTTTTTGGCGTGATGGAAGTATATTTCTGGAGCGACCACGTCATGTGTCCTTCGGGACTTACCATGGCATAAAACCTTTTACCACCTACGGTAAAGTCCATTACTTTGGTTTTTGAGGTCCAAGGTTTGGGAGCCCACCATTGGTCAAGAATTTCTTGTTTTGTGAAGGCGTCCCAAACCAGCGAAAGGTCAGCGGCAAATTCGCGGGTTATGAAAACCGATTTAGCGGCTTTATCAACGGTAAAGTCAAACAATAAATGGTTCATGTTTAGTATGTTTAAATGGTTGATAATTGGTTTTTTCAATTGAGAAACTGACTGGTTGCAAATATATGTGCAACTTTTCGGTTTCTCAAAATTTGTGTTGAAAAAAATAAACGTAGCTTAAACGTTGGGTAGGTGGGAAGGAATGAGGAGTTTGTCGATGACTTATTGATTGTTTTCTTGTTCAATCGCCGAGATTTCGTTCATTATTAAGGCTTGTAGCTCATCTTTGGGCAATAAGAGTTGATATTCGGCTACAATTTTATTTTTTCTACTAATCGTTTTTCCAATTCCGCTTCTTTCACTTTTTCGGTTATGCCTAAGAAACCAAGATTGTACGCGTCTTTAAACACTTCGTTGGCATAATCAGCATCAATTTCGGGAAGTGTTTTGTTAAAATTATGTGATTTGATTTGCTTTTGGGCGTAGGCGTAACTGTCCATTTTTATGGCGTTGAGCAGCCAATCTCGACTCCAACTTTTTTCAATGGTTTGCTGCATATACCAATGGCGTACAATTTTATCTTTCACTTTTTCCATCAACAAGATATGATGCCCCCAAGGTATTTTTGCAACAGCCTGTTGCAAAATTGGGATTTCGGGATATTCTAAGGCAAAACGCAACATATAGCCCAAGTTTCTTTCTGAAAAACCTTTAAGGTCGGGAAAGGCTTGCTTCAAATCTGCTGTTAACCTGGGAATTACCTTTGCTGACCACCCTTCTTGCTGTTGGCGTTCGGCTATCATTCTACCCGTTTGCCAATACAACAATATCATTTCGGTATTTACGGCAAGTGAGGCGCGAAGACGTGCTTGCTGTATGGCGCTTTTTATTTCGCCAAGCAACGATTGGTATTTTACGATTTCAATTTCTTTGCTCATCCCTCTTTTTAATAAACCTTTTGTGTTAATGTTCAGAGTTCTTGCAATTTCGTTGGAGTCTAATGAATTTTTGAAAGGTCAAAGATAGGAAGGCAGACTTTACGTTCGCCCACTTCTCCGAAAAAACAAACCAACTGTGGGTAAAAAAGGAGGGGAGGGACACTTTAATTAAAAATTCTCACCCCTTTTCTAAACTCCTTTTTCTCCCCAAAAATGAAAACGTATTCGTTGTCTCTAGCCTTTGGGCTACTTCTAGTGTGGATGAGCTTGCCTGCTTCTGCGCAAACCAACCGCCCCATCAAATTTCAAAAACAAGTGCTCACGAAAATGTTCTTTTCCGAAGGCGTAGCCGTGGGCGACGTCAACCGCGACGGAAAAAAAGATGTGCTGTCGGGGGCGTTTTGGTACGAAGCACCTAACTGGAAACAGCACGAAATTGCTAAAGGCGATACATTTACGGTCAACGGTGGCTACAGCAATTCGTTTTTGAACTTTAGCATGGACGTCAATCAAGACGGTTGGATAGACTTTATTCGCGTCGATACCCCAGGAGAATCGGTGGTTTGGTACGAAAATCCCAAAAATAAAGCGGGGCATTGGAAAGCGTACACCATTCACAAATCCATTGGAAATGAGTCGCCTGCTTTTACAGATCTCGACGGCGACGGACGTCTTGATATCATCGGAAACGACCCCGAAGCCAAGCAAATGATTTGGCTCAAAGCTCCTTTCAAAAAAGGTGATACCGAGTGGAAACGCTACGTGATTAGTACCGACAATATTGGAATACACAAATACACCCACGGCTTGGGCGTGGTGGACATGAACGGCGATGGGCGGTTGGATGTGCTGATGCGTGAAGGTTGGTGGGAAGCCCCTGCGGATCGTACGCAGCCGAATTGGACGTTTCACCGAGCCAATTTGGGGGAAGAATGCTCGCAAATGTACCTACTCGATGTCAATAAAGACGGCCTAAAAGACGTCATTAGCATGTCGGCGCACAAATACGGCATGTGGTGGCATCAGCAAGGCAAAGATGCGCAAGGGAATCCGACCTGGGAAAAACACGAAATTGGGAAACTATTTTCACAAACCCACGGCTTGGCCTTGGCCGACATCAACAAAGATGGAAACCCCGATTTGGTGACGGGCAAGCGCTTTTTTGCCCATAACGGCAAAGACCCAGGGGCGTTTGAGCCTGCCGTATTGTATTGGTTTGAGTTTAAACCTGGCCCTAACCCAACGTGGATTCCGCACCAGATTGACGATAACTCGGGCGTAGGGCTGCATTTGGTAGTGGAAGACATGAACCGCGACGGGCTGCTGGACATCATTACTGCAAACAAAAAAGGAGCCCACGTGTTTCTTCAACAGAAATAAATAAAACAGGTGCGTACAGGACAGAATTTTGAAAGAAGCTGTCGTATGTTTGTCGTATGAAAGTTGGTTTATTCATCCCGTGTTATGTAGATCAGTTTTACCCCAAAGTGGGTATTGCTACACTCCAATTGTTAGAGAAATTTGGTTGTGAGGTGGGGTATCCCGCCAACCAAACCTGCTGTGGTCAGCCCATGGCCAATTCTGGCTATGAACACCTGACGCATGATTGCAACCGCCTTTTTGTTCAAAATTTTGCTGATTTTGACTACATCGTTGGGCCGTCGGGTAGCTGTGTCTTGCACATCAAAGAACACTTGCATACCGAAGGTGAGGGGGAAGCGAAAGCGACGCACATCCGCCAACGGGTGTATGAACTGACGGAGTTTTTGACCGATGTGCTCAAAGTCGAAAACCTATCGGCGCATTTTCCGTATCGGGTAGGGCTGCACCAAAGTTGCCACGGGCAGCGCGGATTGCACCTTTCGCAGATGTCGGAGTTGGTAGCGCCTGCGTTCTCAAAACCTGAAAAGCTCTTGCGAATGGTCGATGGGATAGAATTGGTACAACTCACGCGTAGAGATGAATGCTGTGGATTTGGTGGAACGTTTTGCGTGGCCGAAGAAGCAGTTTCGGCGCGTATGGGTGTTGACCGCATTGACGACCACATCAAGAACGGTACTCAAGTCCTGACAGGAGGCGATATGTCGTGTTTGATGCACTTAGAGGGCATCATTCGCCGCCGCGAGTTGCCCATCAAAGTAATGCACATCGCCGAAATCTTAACGGCGAATTAACCTCATCTTATATCCCTCTCCTGACGGGAGAAGGATTTTTACATTCTCCTAGAAACTAGTCGGTTATGAATCATTCTGAGGCTGCTGATAAATTTAATAAAGATTTTGACCGCACTACCTGGCACGACGAAACGCTCTGGTGGGTGCGCCAAAAACGCGACCGAGCGGCGTTTGCCATTCCCGAATGGGAAGATTTACGCAACACGGCGTCGCAGATAAAACACAACGTACTGTCCAACTTAGACACGTACTTGATTGAGTTTGAAAAAAATGCCAAGGCCAACGGCGTCACCGTTCACTGGGCCGCTGATGCGCACGAACACAATCAAATTGTCCTTTCGATTTTGAAAGAGCAAGGCATCCAACAAATCGTGAAAAGCAAGTCGATGCTGACCGAAGAGTGCCATTTGAACCCTTTTTTGGCCGAAAATGGCGTTGAGGTGATTGATACCGACTTGGGCGAACGCATCGTGCAGTTGGCCGACGAGCCACCAAGCCACATCGTAATGCCCTGCATTCACTGGAAAAAAGAGGAAATCGGCGTTTTGTTTCACAAACATTTGGGTACACCCGAAGGCTGCGCTGACCCATCGACGTTGACGTTGGCCGCCCGCGAACACCTGCGTGAGAAGTTTTTGACGCGTCGTGTGGCCCTGACGGGGGTGAACTTCGCCGTTGCCGAAACGGGCGAGTTTGTGGTCTGTACCAACGAAGGGAATGCCGACATGGGGACGCACTTAGCCGATGTTCACATTGCGTGCATGGGCATCGAAAAAATCGTCCCTAAACGCAAGCATTTGGGGGTTTTCTTGCGTCTGTTGGCGCGTTCTGCCACGGGACAGCCTATTACAACTTATTCGAGCCACTTTGCCAAACCCCGCGAAGGACAGCAAATGCACATCGTATTGGTGGACAATGGCCGCTCTCGACAGCTGGGACGGGAGGAGTTTCGTAACTCGCTCAAATGTATCCGTTGTGGGGCTTGTATGAATACGTGTCCTGTGTATCGTCGCAGTGGTGGACACAGTTACCACAATGCCGTGGCAGGACCGATTGGGTCGATTTTGGCGCCCAATTTGGACATGACCAAAAACGCTGATTTGCCGTTTGCAAGTACGTTGTGCGGAAGTTGCTCGAACGTTTGTCCCGTCAAAATCAACATCCACGAACAACTTTACAGCTGGCGACAAGTACTTACCAAAAGCGGACATTCACCTACTGCCAAAACGATAGGAATGAAAGCGATGGCGGCGGTATTGTCGAGCCCATCGGTGTATCGTTTTTCGGGAAAAATAGGCCGTTTGACGTTGTCAAATACACCGTTTGTAGTCAACAACTCCTTGAATCCTTGGTACAAACAACGCGAAATGCCCGAACCTCCCAAAGAGTCGTTTGGAGAATGGTATAAGAAGAATCGGAAGTAGTTATTCGGTTCCTTGTTTAGTGTTTACGGTTTGGAGTTTTTCGCGTGTGGAGGGTTGCTCCCAACCCGACGAGTTCAGAAGTACCAAAAAGTTTGGAGTTTCCTGTTTGCAGTTTCCTGTTTTTTGTGTTGTGCAGAGGGTTGCTCCCAACCCGACGAGTTCAGCCGCAAAACAAATCTTTTTCTAAAAAAGAAACCCGAAACAGCAAACCCCAAACTGTAAACAGTAAACCCGAAACAGAACGCCAAAACAAGTAAAAAATGAGTCGTGAAAAAATATTAGCGGCCGTGGCCAAAAACAAACCCACGCTGACACCGCTACCAGATATACAAGATTTTGGAAACCCCTACAGCGATTTGGTCGCGCAGTTTACCTCGGTACTGACGACCATCGGTGGTACGGTGGTGGAAGTGCGCAGTTGGGAAGAAATCCAACAGTACGTTCAAACGCACTTTGCGGGGCGGCGTATGGTCACCAATCTTGCACCATTGGCAGACATGGCCCAGCAAAGTTGGCTAACGTCTGACCCTCATTCGTTGGACGACGTAGGATTGGCCATTTTACAAGGACAATTTGCCGTTGCTGAAAATTCGGCGGTGTGGGTCACAGAAGCCGAGATGGGGCAGCGAGTGACGCCTTTTATTGCCGAAACACTGGCATTAGTCATTCAAAAATCGGCGATTTTGCCCAAGATGCACCACGCTTACGCCCAAATCGGCGCGGCCGAATACGGTTTTGGCGCTTTCATCGCAGGGCCTTCCAAAACTGCCGACATCGAACAATCGCTGGTCTTGGGCGCGCATGGCCCTAAGTCGATGGTAGCCTTTTTGATAGATTGAAAAAAAGGTGAAACTTTGCTAAAAGTGGCTTCCCGAAAGTGCATTAACTTTCGGGAAGTTTTTTATACAAGCAATTTTTCATTCGTATGCGATTCTTAAAGATTCTTCTCAAAGTACTTGGCGTTATTTTATTGCTAATTGTCGCCTTGTTGGCCTGTATGCTCGCTCCCGTCGATGATACGCCTTACCAACAAACCAGCTATTACCAAGACTGGAAAAAGTCAGTGAATGGCTTAACTGCCACCGACACCACTCGTCATTCCTCACTCGTAACTCCTAATTCATTCAAGGTCGGTTGGGCCAAAGTAAATTTCACGCCCAAATCTCCGACTCCTACCGCGGGTTACGGAGTGCGTCGGGGGGCTTTGTACAAATCGGTGCATGATTCTATTTACGTTCGGGCGGTGGTGTTTGATAACGGAAATACCAAAGCGGCGATGGTGGTGGCCGATTTATTGATTCTTCCCCCTGCCGTGACCGAGCAAGTAAAAACCAAGCTTTCGGCCACGGGCATTCCGTTTGAACAAGTGTATTTTGGTGCTACCCACACCCACAACAGCATGGGCGGATGGAGTGGTGGCATTGTGGGCGAATTGTTTGGGGGGAAATTTAATCCCGACAACGTGACATGGGTGGCCGACGCCATCGTAAAAGCCGTGACTTTGGCACAAAAAGACCTGAAACCTGCTACGGTGGCGTATCATCAGTTGGCCGATACGGCAAAAGTACGCAATCGAGCGTTTGATGAAGGAACAATTGACCCGTTTGTTCGTACCATTCAGCTCGTACGTAGCGATGGGCAAAAAGCCTTGATTTGCTCGTACGCGGCTCACTCTACGATTACAAGTTCGGACAATATCGTCCTCTCTCGCGATTACCCAGGTGTATTAGTCGATTCGTTGGAAAAAGGCGAAGCCAACTTTGCGGTATTTCTTTCGGGAGCGGTCGGAAGTATGGGGCCTAAAGTGGGCGTAGAGTCGGATTCGGATTGGGTCAAAGTAGCCACCGAAGCCGACAGCTTGGAGTCGGACGTGCAAAAACAATTGCTCCAACTGAAGCCCTTTGAAAACCCTGCCTTGCGCATCGAAACGCTCACCATTCCGCTCCGAGAGCCTAATCCCCGCGTTACGTTGGGGTGGCGACTACGTCCGTGGGTATTTCATTGGGCGTTTGGCGATTTTCCCAATTACGTAAAAACGCTACGCATTGGCAACGTTCTAATGGTAGGTTTTCCTTGCGATTTTTCGGGGGAATTGGTGGCAGAGATGAGCGCCTACGCCGAAAAAAAGGGCCTTAAATTGATGGTAACAAGCTTCAATGGAGGGTATATCGGCTACATTACCCCCGACAAATACTACGGAAGAGACACCTACGAAACCCTCACCATGAATTGGTTTGGTCCGTACAACGGCGCGTATTTTCAGGAAATTGTGCGGGATTTGGTGGATAAGATGTCGTAAAAGAGGAATTATAGAGATGGCCATTGAAATTCATGAACAAAAGCTGCTTGAACAGCTTTTAAACCTAATTGAGCATAGCAAAAAACAAGTAGCTATTCAGGTAAATAGTGAATTGACATTGCTATTTTGGGAAGTAGGAAAACATATCAATGAATACATTCTTCAAAATCAAAGAGCCGATTATGGTAAGCGTATTTTTTCGACACTCTCAACAAAATTGAAGGAAAAATACGGGCGAAACTTCGAGGAAAAAAACCTGCGAAGAATGTCGCAATTTGCCGAGCAATTCAACGACTTTCAAATTGTCGTGCCACTGGCACGACAATTGAGTTGGTCACATTTCTTGATTCTCTTACCACTCAAAAATCAAGAAGCGCAACTTTTTTATGCTCAAAAAGCTGTACAGGGCGCTTGGGGCAAAAGAGAACTGCGAAGTCAAATCAATCAAAAGGTTTTTGAACGCACTACCATTTCCAATAGCCAACTGCCGATTACAGAGACGTTGATTGCGCCCAATATCTTCAAAGACCCCTATTTCCTGGATTTTTTAGGGTTAAAAAATGACTACCTCGAAAACGACCTTGAAAATGCTATACTCCGAGAACTCGAACAGTTTATCTTAGAGTTAGGGCGGGGTTTTGCGTTTGTCGAGCGCCAAAAAAGAATGATTATTGATGGCGAGGATTTTTACCTAGATTTACTTTTTTATCATCGCAGATTGAGGCGACTGGTGGCAATCGAACTGAAAATTGGGAAATTTCAGGCAAAGTTTAAAGGGCAAATGGAACTTTACTTGAAGTGGCTCAATCGTTATGAACGACAAGAAGGTGAAGAAGCTCCTATAGGACTCATCTTGTGTGCCGAAGCTAGTCACGAACAAATTGAACTCCTCGAAATGCACAAAGATGGGATTATAGTAGCTGAATACTGGACAGAGCTTCCGCCTAAACATGAATTGGAGGCCAAACTTCATCAAGCATTGTTGGAAGCCAAAGAAAGAATCGAAAATCGCAGGTTATTGGAATGAAGTAAAGCAGTTTGCCCCAAACTGTGATTTGGGGTAACAAAGGCACAGCGTCTCCGACGCCCTCTGAAAATATCGACAAGGTATTCGGGTTGTGAGCAACCCTTATCACAACATCCCCAAAGCCTCAGCGAGGCGTAACATTTGTAGAAAAAAGCACAACATTTGTAAGTGTTCGGGTTGTGAGCAACCCTCATCACAGCCTCCCCACGTACTCGACACAGAGTGAAAATGTCTTGGAAAGGTTTTTCAACCTTTCCAAGGTTCAATGCTATTTCTGCGGTCTTTTATAACGAATAGGAGCCGCTGGCTCAGGCTTGAGCGTGACGCCTTGGGTTTTTAGCAAGTCCAACGCCACCTGTACCGATTTTTCGAGTTGCGGGTCTTCTCCCTTGGCTACTTTGGCGGGGTCTTGGTGTACCTCAATGTCAGGGGCAATGCCTTCGCCTTCTACCGCCCATTTTCCGTCCACGTCATAAAAACCACCGCGCGGAGCTACCATGCGTCCACCGTCGATAAACGGTGGCGTGTCCCACGTACCGACCAATCCGCCCCACGTGCGGGTGCCTACGAGTGGACCCACTTTGGCTTGGCGGAACAAAAACGGCATCAAGTCGCCGCCCGACCCTGCGCGCTCGTTGACAATCATTACTTTAGGCCCCCACAAGCCTGACATCGGCGTCGTGAAAGGTTTGTGGTCGTTGGCGCGGCTGTTGAAATATCCTTGCAGTTTTCGGGCCAATACGTCCACGATGTAGTCAGCAGCTGAGCCACCACCGTTGTTGCGTTCGTCGATAACTGCGCCTTTTTTGTCTTGTTGGGCAAAATAATAACGGTTAAAATATTCGTAACCACCGTTGCCCGTGTTAGGAATCCAAACGTAAGCCAATTGTCCCTTAGAAAGCTCATCCACCTTACGGCGATTGCCTTCCACCCAAGCCCGCGTTCGAAGCTGGGTTTCGTTGGCGACGGGCACGACCGTAACCGATTTGGCCGTGGCCAAATCAGGCGTAGCATTGACCTTAATTTTAATTTGTCGGTTGGCCGTGCCTTCCAGCAAACTGTAAATATCCACGTCGGCGGTGAGGAGAATACCGTTGATTTCCAATAAATAATCGCCTTCTTTTACGTCGATGCCAGGGCTAGACAAAGGCGCTCGCAAGTCAGGATTCCAGTTTTCGCCCGTCAGAATGCGCTTGATGCGGTAAAAGCCGTTTACGATTGTAAAATCAGCCCCCAAAAGCCCCGCAGGGTTGTTGTTGTCGAGGGTTGGGAAATCACCTCCTGAGGTATAGGAGTGCCCCACGGCCACTTCGCCCCCCAAAATATCCACCACGTAGTTGAGGTCGGTGCGGTGGCGTACGTGTTCTACCCAAGGTGAGTACCACTTATAGATGTCGTTCCAAGGAGCTCCGTGTACATTGCTGACGTACAAGAAATCGCGTTGATAGCGCCATCCTTCGCGGAAAATTTGCTTGTATTCGGCTTTCGGGTCCACCCATAGTTTCATTTCACTGGTGTTGAGGCGACCGTCACCCATTTTTGCCGTGGCGGCGGTTGCATTGGCGATTCCCCACGTAGTTCCGCTGCGGTAAAGCAGGTTTTTGCGGTCGTGTGAGGTAATTGCTTCCTGAATTCCTTTCAAAAACTCCTCCCGTTTCTGGTCTTTCAACGTGTATTTGTGCAGCGTCATGCCCGATTGGTCAGGGACATTTTCGGTAAAAAATAAACTACCTTCAGGCCCTGCAATGATTTCGTCGTATTCTTTTAATGCTACTTTGGGAAGTGCCAAAATCCGCTGGTCGATGCCTTCTAGGTCAATTTTTACCAAAACTTCTTTTTTTGCTTCCGTGGGTTTTTCGTCTTTTTTAGGCTCGGTTTTGGTCTTGTCGTCGGTTTTGGCAGGAGCAGCTTCCTTCTTCTCTACTTTGGGGGCTTCTTCCTCGTCGCTTTTGGGCAAAAAAGGCGAAGGTTCACCTTTGGCCAGAATGAGCATATACACGCCGCGCGTAACGGGGCGTTCGTAGGAGCTCATGTCGAGCCAACCCGTATTGAGGGCAAAGTTGGTACTGGCCAAAAAATACAGATACTTTCCGCTGGCATCCCACACGGGCGACATCGCATCTGACATCCCATCGGTCAGTTGGTGACTAGCGCCTGTCTCGATGTTATAGACTTTGATGGCTTTGTATTGATTGTCCAAAAGGCGGGCGTAAGCAATCCATTTGCCATCAGGCGACCATACAGGGTTAAGGCTGCGGTTGGGATGGGCGTAGCGCTCGGTGTCTATCTTTTTGGGTTGCCCCGTTTCGGTATTTATCACCCATAAATTATAATCAGTGTCGGTGTAGGCAAGGTGTTTGTTGTCCGACGACCACGCGGGGCGGAAGTAAAATGTAGGCGAAGGCAACGAAATCGCTTTGGGTTTTTGAAGCCCTTCTTGGTCCGAAACCATCAATTGATATTCACCGCTCGCGTCCGAAAACCACGCTATTTTCTGCCCGTCGGGCGACCACGTAGGGTAGCGGTCGGCCACGCCTGAACTGTGACTGATGTTGCGCCAATCGCCGTTTTCTTTGGGTACGGTAAAAATATCGCCACGGTATTCAAACAACGCACGTTTGCCCGTAGGAGAAAGCGACGCATTGAGTAAACCTCCCGAACGGACGTCCTGCCAACGCGGCGTAGCCCACGTAAAATCCCCTTGAACGTTGATAACGAGCTGCTTGGCTTGCCCCGTTTGGGGGTCGAGCAAATGCAAATAGCCGCCTTGTTCATACACAATACGGTCGTTGGAGGCGTCTAAGCCTTTTACATCAAAATCTTTGTGAAACGTTACCTGTTTGAGTTCGTTGGTTTTGGGATTAAACGACCATACGTTGTTGGCATAATCGCGTTCCGACAAAAAGTAAACGACGTTTTTGTACCAAACAGGGTCGGTATGGCGTTCGCGGTCGGTTTGGGGAGTGGTTTTGAGCGAGAGCGTTTTCAAATCCACAATCCAAATCGGCTGGGCTTGTCCGCCTCGGTAGTTGCGCCATTCAGGGTCCCAAAAACCAATGGTTTGGTAAGCCGCCATTTGGCCATCGGGCGATACTTCCCCCGCGTAGGCTTGTGGCATGGGAAGTTCTTCTTGGAACCCCCCTTTAAAACTCACTTTTAATAATTTGGTCAGGGCCGTTGGGTAGCCGCTTCGTCCCGAACGAAAGACAATGCTGGCGCCGTCGGGTGTCCAACCTTGCACAGCATCTTCGCCTGGGTGCCACGTAAGACGTTTGGGTTCACCGCCCGTGGCAGGCATCACATACACGTCGGTGTTGCCGCCGTACTGAGCCGAAAAGGCAATCATGCTGCCATCGGGCGAAAAATGCGGAAGTGATTCGGTGCCTTCGTGCGTGGTAAGGCGGCGGGCAGCGCCACCGTCGCGGTCGGCCATCCACAAATCATCGGCATAGACAAAGACCACGGAGCGGTCGCTGACGGTAGGCTGGCGCAACAGTCGTGTGCCTTGGCCGATAGCCGACACGCTGCACAAAACCCCCGCCGCGAGGGAGAGTAAAGAGGTTAGTTTCATAGAAAGTGGTTAGTAGGTTGTTGGAAAAATATACCTCAAAAATACGCTTTTCTCTTTGGGAAACGCAATCGGAGCATACACGATGAACGATTGTTGTTCAGCGGTTACCTGAATTCGGTAGCGGCTGCCTTCAAAAATGCTTCGCTCTACCGTTGCCCAAATGCCTTGCGTGCCTTCGGTTTCGGTAATGATCAGTTGCTCAGGGCGAATCAGCAAGGTGTCAGACGGTCGGGGAGGAGTTCCAAAAAACTGCTCAAACGTATTGCGAGGCACAACATTGATTTCTCCCGTCAACTCCGCTACGTACTCACTGATGGGTTGTTGATATACTTCTTGGGGCGTGCCCATTTGTAATAACTTCCCTTGGTATAAAATCCCCATTCGGTCCGACAAACTGAGGGCATCGGGGGCATCGTGGGTGACAAAAATGCAGGCAGTCCCCGTTTCTTCGGCCAGTGTACGGATGGTTTGGGCAAGGCGACGGCGATTGGCAAAATCCAAGTGCGCAAACGGTTCGTCGAGGAGCAATACTTTGGCTTCTTCGGCCAGCGCGCGGGCAATGGCGGTGCGCTGTTTTTCCCCGCCCGACAGCGATTTGGCGGGTTTGTCGGCCACCGTTTCTAAGTGGCAAAGCTCGATAAGCTCGTCCACCCGCTCGTCGCGATAGGCTTTTTGGTAATACCGAAGCGCGTACGCAATGTTTTCCCGAACACTGATGGGCAACGATAGATTATAGTCTTGGTGGACAATTTTAATGTCAGGATGCCCAGGAATGAGCTGGTCGCTGGCAAGGCGTAATTTTTCGCCGTTGAGCCAAATTTCACCTTCATCGGGGTCAATCAGCCCCGCTGCCAAACGCAATAACGTACTTTTTCCCGAACCACTTTCGCCCAAAAGGCCAAGAATTTCTCCTGTTTGAAGTTCTAACTGAATGTCGGATAAAACCGATTGAGGTGGGTAGTTTTTAGAAAGATGACGTAATTCTAACAAAGAGTACATTCCGACGTTTAGTTTCTTTTGTTGGTGAACACAAAACAAGTTGATAAAATGCCATTTCTACGAATTCTTCTCTTTTTGTTGGTTGCTCAATTGAGTTTCTCCCAAGGCATCCCGCCGCAGGTACGTCGGGTGTTGTTTGTGGGAAATAGCATTACGTACGCAGGAAGTTACGTAACCGACATTGAAGCCTATTTTGTGACGCATTATCCGCAGCGTTCGATTGAATTTATCAACGTAGGGCTACCCAGCGAAACCGTTTCGGGGCTGTCGGAAGAAGGCCACGCGGGTGGACGTTTCCCCCGTCCCGATTTGCACGAACGCCTCGACCGTGTGCTCAAAGCCACCAAACCCGACTTGGTCTTTGCTTGCTACGGCATGAACGACGGTATTTATTTGCCGTTTGGAGAAGACCGTTTTCAAAAGTTTCGGGAAGGAATCGAATGGCTGCACGAAGAAGTAGAAAAAACGGGCGTAAAAATTGTTCACCTTACTCCCCCTATTTTTGACGAATTGCGCGGGAAAAATGCAGGTTACGCTGCCGTTCTCGACCGATATTCTGATTGGTTGCTGAGTTTACGGAAAACCAGAAAGTGGGAAATTATCGACATTCATTACCCCATGAAAACCTACCTCGACGCCCACCGCAAAATCGACGAGCAATTTGGTCTTTCGGGCTTTACTTTGGCCGAAGATGGCGTGCATCCTGGCGAGGTTGGGCACTGGATTATGGCCAAACAAGTGCTTTTGTATTTGGGTGAAAAACAGGTCGCTAAAGCGGGGACACCCAAGAGCGCCCTGCCCGACCGCCCCTCGTCGGAAGCGGTTTTTAAGTTGGTTCAACAACGCCAAGCGCTGATGAAAGATGCCTGGCTGACGGCCACAAAACACAAACGCCCCGAAATGAAAGTGGGGCTCCCGCTGGAAGAAGCCCAAAAGAAGGCGGCGGAGATAGAGCAGGAAATCAGGGCGCTATTAAAATAAAAAAGGAGCCAAAACTTCGCCTTATCTCTATACAAATTTGGTTTTTATCGCTCTCTTTACCTGATTGGGTAGAAGTGTCACATTTCTTGTAGTAAATTGCCGTGTCAAACTAAAAACCAAACCCAAATGATTCGTCAATTACTCTACGGAGGAGTGGTGGCGTTGGTAGGAATGGCGTCCGTCAGTCAGGCGCAGACGTCCTACAACAATCACGCCCAACTTTCCACTCGTCTCAAAAACCTCTCCACAAAATACGCTGCCCAAGCCACCGTTAGCTCGATTGGCAAGAGCGCAGGCGGGCGCGACCTGTGGTTGCTTACGCTTGGAAAAGGAGATGCGACCAAAAAACCTGCCATCCTGGTCGTGGCAGGGCTAAACGGTACGCACTTAGCTGGAACGGAGTTGGCCATTCAAACGGCTGAAAAAATGCTTGCTTCGGCCAATGCTGATAGTATTGCTAAATTATTGACAACCAAAACGTTTTATTTTTTGCCAAGCATGAATCCTGATGCGCAGGAGCAGTTTGCGGCAAAGCTAAAATTTGAACGTACTGGAAATGATACCAAAGCCGATGACGACCGCGATGGCCGCCTCGACGAAGACCCGTTTGAAGACCTCAACGGTGACGGAATGATTACTTGGATGCGGGTAGAAGATCCAACAGGGTCGTTTGTTGCGAGCAAAGAAGACCCACGAATCATGGTGAAAGCCGACCCTACCAAGGGAGAAGTAGGTAAGTATTTGTTGCACAGTGAAGGGATTGACAACGACAAAGACCGCGTTTATAACGAAGACGGTCAAGGAGGTATCAACCCAGAGCGCAACTTTACGTTTGACTACCAAATTTTCGTGACAGGCTCGGGCGAGTACGCTGCTTCTGAACCCGAAGTACGCGCCTTGCTTGACTTCTTGTACCGTGCGCCAAATATTTTTGCGGTATTGACTTTTGGCCCTAACAACAACCTTAGCGAAGCGCCGCGTTTCGATGCGTCTAAAGTAGCTCGTCGTATCATCACGGGACCACTTTCTAAAGATGCCAAAGCGATGGAGCAAGTGTCGAAGTTGTACAACAGTCGTACGGCTATGAAAGATGCGCCAGCGATGCCACAAACCCGTGGAAACTTCTCGCAAACGGCGTATTTCCACGCGGGTCGTTACAGCTTTACTACCCCAGGTTGGTGGGTGCCTAAAGTCGAAGCCCCACGCGACTCTACACGTCGTGGTACTGGCGCTGCTGCTCCTTCAGGTGCAGGGGCTGCTCCATCAGGTGCCGCAGCTCCCGCAGCAGGTGGTGGCGGTGGTGGCCGAGCGGGTGGCATGATGGGCGGTGGTGGTGCGGCCGCTGCGGCAGCCGCAGCAGCTTCGGCAAGTGCTGCCAATGCAAGCGAAGACGATACTCGTTTCTTGAAATGGGCGGACAAAGAAAAATTGACGGGCGTTTTTGTGGATTGGAAAGCCGTTCAACATCCTGATTTCCCTAACCAAAAAGTAGAAGTTGGTGGCGTAGCTCCATTTGTAAAATTGAACCCACCACTTTCTTATTTAGAGCCTGTTGCTGACAAACACCTCAAGTTTTTGTCAGGATTAGGTGCTCAAATGCCAGAAATTCAGTTGGTAAATGTAAAAACCGAATCACTTGGAAATAACTTGACGCGCATCACAGCGACGGTTATCAACAAAGGTTTATTGCCAACGTATGCCGAAATTGGTGACCGCGTTCGCTTTGTTCAAAAAGTAAAAACGGAACTTAAATTGGGCAGTGGCCAAGCGATTGTTTCAGGAAAACGTCTCAACCTCAGAGGTGCGTTGGGGGTAGATGAGTCAGAAGAATATACGTGGCTTGTGTCGGGTACTGGCAAACTTACGATTGAGGCTGGATGCCCAACGGCAGGCGTACAATCGACCGAGGTGACGTTGAAGTAAATTTGTTCCGCAAATCGTTAATCGAAATTTCCAATGAAAAAATACATAAAATCAATCATAACTGCTACGCTTTGCGCTCCTATGTACATGGGCGTAATGGCGCAAACAGCACCCAATATCGACGCTGACCTGACGGGAATGCGGGCGATTGGTTCGCCTGCCAATCCGAAAGTAAAATGGGCGTGGAATTATTACATGGATTACGCTGGTTTCAACAAACTCACCCAAGAGTTGGCTAAAGCGTATCCTGACTTGGTCAAATACGAATCTATCGGAAAGTCGTACCAAGGCCGCGAAATGTACGTCATCACCATCACCGATTTTAAGAGTGGCCGCCCTGAGTCTAAGCCTGCGTTTTGGATTGACGGGAACATCCACGCAAACGAGCTTCAAGGAACGCAATTTGCGATGTACACGGCTTGGTATTTGGCCGAAAGCTTTGGTAAAATGGATTTTGTAACGGACATGCTCAAAGGCCGTACGTTCTACATTTTGCCATCATTGAACCCTGATGCACACGAGAATTTTATTCATAAAGCTAATACCACAAGTTCGTCGCGTTCGGGTATGATGCCGTTGGATGACGATGGCGATGGCTTGGTGGACGAAGATTCGTACGATGATTTGGACGGTGATGGGCACATTGTGAACATGCGCCGCAAGTCACCAACGGGACGTTATAAAATTGATCCTGAGTTTCCTGAACGTATGATTTTGGCAAAGCCTGACGAAAAAGGCGAGTACGAATTGCTTGGTTTTGAGGGAATTGACAACGATGGCGACGGACGTGTCAACGAAGATAACCCTGGCGCATACGACCCGAACCGCGACTGGGGCTGGGGCTGGCAGCCAGACTATATCCAAGGTGGTGCATTGTTCTACCCTGGAAGTTTGCCCGAAACGCAAAACGTGAAGAAATTTTTCTATAGCCACTCAAACATCGCAGGAGCCCAAAGCTACCACAACTTTGGGGGAATGTTCTTACGTCCTCCAGGCGCGGAGGAAGATGCGATGTACGTTCCACAGTCGGACATCGCCGTGTATGATGTCATCGGAAAAACGGGAGAAAAGATGATTCCTGGGTACCGTTATTTTGTACTTTGGAAAGATTTATACACCGTTTATGGTGGTGAAATCGACTGGATTGGCCTAGGACGTGGGGTGTTTATGTTTTCTAACGAAATCAATACTGCGTACCGCATGTTTAACAAAAATTCAACCGAAAATAGAAACCAAAACGTTGAATTTGAAGAGTTTGATAAGTATCTGTTGTTGGGCGATAGCTACGTAAAATGGAAGCCATTTAAGCACCCACAATACGGTGATATTGAGATTGGTGGAACGAAAAAGAATTATATCCGTAACACCCCAGGTTTCTTATTAGAAGAAGAAGGACACCGTAACATGGCCTTCACGATGTTGCACGCGTACCACATGCCTAAAATCGAGATTGTGGACATCAAGTCACGCGCTTTAGCCAATGGACTTAGCGAAGTAACAGCTACGATTCAAAACCAACGGGCTATCCCGACCCACTCAGCGCATGACCTTCGTTTCAAAATCGAACGTCCTGATTACATTACCTTGAAAAACGCGCAAGTTGTAGCGGGTATGATTGTGGAAAACGATGATTTGGGTCTTACGCGTGAGCAAAAATACAACCCACAAACGATTGAGGTTCCTAATCTTCCTGGTACGGTTGGTGGTGGCTTTGGCGGCGGCGGTGGGCCTTTCGGCGGCGGTGCTGGCGGTAATGCCGTAAAAGTTCGCTGGATTGTGAAAGGTAAAGCCGACAAATGGACGGTAGAAGTCGATAGCCGCAAAGGGGGTATCGTTTCAAAAACCCAATAAATAGTGCCCCGATTTTAGGGAACGAACAATAACTTTAAAAGCGGTTGGCGTGATGTCAACCGCTTTTTGTATTTTTAATGTGAAGCGGGTTGCTCACAACCCGCGCCTATGTTGAACCAAACCACTTTTTACAATGAAACACTTTTGCTTGACGCTGGCTGCTCTTTTGGTACATCTAACGCTTTTTGCTCAACAATACGATTTGCTGATTCGAGGAGGGAAAGTAGTAGATGGGACGGGCAATGCGTGGTTTAATGCCGATGTAGCCATCAAAGACGGAAAAGTTGCAAAGGTGGGTTCACTACCTTCTGCCACGGCCAAACGCATCGTAGATGCCAAAGGATTGATTGTTTGCCCAGGTTTTATTGATGTTCATACCCACATTGAAGAAGACGAATTTCGTGTCCCCACGGCTGATAATTTTATTTATGACGGCGTCACGACCGTCGTAACGGGAAACTGTGGCTTGTCGAACGTGGATTTAGGACGTTATTTTGGGCAATTAGACAGCCTCAAAACCTCAGTTAATGTAGCGTCGATGATTGGCCATAACGACGTCCGCCAAGCCGTGATGGGTACCGTCAACCGCCCTGCTACGCCCGACGAACAAAAAAAGATGGAAGCCTTGGTAGAAAAAGCGATGAAAAACGGAGCCGCAGGGTTGGCAACGGGCCTGATTTATATTCCAGGGACTTTTTCGACTACCGACGAAATCGTGGGACTAGCGCGGGTAGCGGCTCGCTACGGCGGCGTGTATGCGTCACACATTCGTTCGGAAGGTGATGACGTTCTCAAAGCCATCGAAGAAGCAGTGTTAATAGGCCGAGAAACGGGCATTCCTGTTCAAATTTCACACTTTAAAGTAAGTGGGCAAAACAACTGGGGGCGCTCGAAAGAAACCTTGGCGGCGGTCGAAAGCGCGCGCCGCGAAGGCATCGACGTCACGATTGACCAATACCCTTATACTGCCAGTAGCACGGGTTTAACGACGTTGCTGCCGAGTTGGTCGTTGGCAGGTGGGCAAGATTCTATCAAAGCCCGCGTGGCTAATCCTACCACGCACGAACGGATGGTGAAAGACATGGTAGCTACTTTAAAACGCCGCCAACAAAAACATTTTACGTATGCGGTAGTCGCTTCCTACGACCCAGACCCATCGCTTAACGGAAAAAACTTAGAGGAAATCAACCTCCTCAAAGGACGAAAACACAAAGCGGAAGCTGAGGCCGAAACCATTTTAGAATTGGTGCTGAAAGGCAACGCCAGCATGGTTTTCCACGGAATGGGTGATTGGGATGTGGAAAACATCATGCGTTATCCCCAAAATATGTTTGCGTCGGATGCGTCGATTCGGGTCTATAACTTTGGTGTCCCTCATCCGCGTGGGTATGGTACCAATGCGCGCGTGCTGGGCTATTATGTTCGTCAAAAGAAAATCATTCCGTTGGAAGAAGCCATTCGCCGCATGACTTCGCTTCCTGCCCAAAAGTTTAGACTGCAAGGCCGAGGACTCTTGCAATCAAACATGCAGGCTGATGTGGTTGTATTTGACGAAAATACCATCATCGACGCCTCTACCTACGACCGTCCTCACCAGTATTCTAAGGGCATAAAATACGTGGTGGTGAATGGTCAATTGGTGGTGGATGAAGAAAAACACACGGGGCTACGAGTGGGGAAAGTACTGCGTATTTTTAATTAATTGACCACTAACTAAATTGTGTTAGTGTTGCTGCAAGAAAATTAGGAAATTCGCCTAATAAAATCAGAAGAGGAAATTCTTGTATGAGATGTTGGCGATATATTGGAATAATGCTCTGGGCGTTGGGAACGGTGGTGTGCGCCCAGAATAAAATGGTCGATAGCTTACGGCATTGGCTAGATACGCATCCTGCACTCGATAGTGCGCGGGTAGTGACCTTGCACCGCCTTTCGTATCGGTTGTCAGAAATCGACCAAGCGGCTGCGTGGCGTTATGCCAACGAGGCCAATCAGTTGGCCAAACAGCTTAATAATCAAGTGAATTTGGGTCAAAGCTTTATCAATTACGCCATTTTGGAGTCGTTGGAAGGAAATTATGCCAAAGGCCAAGAGTATTATTTAAAAGCCCTGCGACTGTTTGAACAATCGGGCTGGGAGCGGGGACAAGCGATTTGTTTGAATAATATTGCCGAAAATTATAAATCGATGAATCAGCTTCCCAAAGCCTTGGAATATACCTTTAAGGCACTGGAACTGAACCAAAAGCAGGAAAAGCCCGAAAAACGAGGAATGGCCGTCAATCATGAACAAATCGGAGACTTGTATCGACGAATGGGGCGCTACGAAGAATCGTTGAAATACTTGCAAAAAGGGCTGGTTTTGGCCAAAGATGCCGACCAAAATTACCAAATTTTACCCCAAATTTTGCTAGGCATTGGCCGTAATTACAACCACCGCCGAGAGTTTAGTACGGCGCTCGACTACCTCAACCAAGCCATTGAACGAAGCCAAATTCACGGCGAAAAATTGCTCCAAATTCAGTGTTACCAAGAAATAGCCCAAACGTACCGATTGCAACAAAACTTTGAAGAAGCCAAACAATATTTAGAAAAGGCGTTTGAGACGGCGCAGGAATTTGGGTCGCTGGTAGAAACGGCCAAGCTGAACAAAGAACTAGCTGATTTGGAAGAATTGCAGGGAAATTACCGCGACGCGCTGACGTATTTTCAGAAATATAAAGTCCTCAACGATTCGATTGAACAAAAGAAAAACGTCGTGCGGGCGGAGTTGGTGGAATTGAAATACAATGCGTTTGAAAAGGACAAAGAAAACCAACGTTTGAAACAAATTAAGGCCGCACAAGAGGCTGAATTACACCAAAAAACGGCATTGATTGTGGCTTTGGCGTTGATAGTAGTGTTGTTGATGGGCTTTATTGGCTTCGCTTTTTACCAAAATCGACTGAAACAAATCCGTGATGCCCAAAAAGTTCAGGCCGAAACCATTCGCCAAATGCAATTGTCAGATAAAATTCGGACCCAAATTGCCCGCGATTTGCACGATGATTTGGGCGCGACTTTGAGTGGGGTCGCCATGCTGAGTCAGGCCGCCAAACGCCAAGTGAGAGAAACCGACAGCCAACTGCGGGAGTTGCTGGATTTGATAAGCGTTAATTCTCAACGGACGGTTGCAACGATTCGCGATATTATCTGGACTACCCGCCCGATGAACGATAGTTTGGAGAGCATGTTGAACAAAATGAAAATTTTTGCGTCCGAAATGCTCGACCCCAAAGGGATAAAATACGAATTTTGTGTCGCGAACGACCTAGAAGAGTACAAACTCCCGTCGAACCAACAGTACAATTTCTATTTGATTTTTAAAGAAGCCATCAACAACGTGGCCAAATACGCCCAAGCCCGACACGTTTGGGTGCAAGTATTCAAAGAAAACGACCGCCTGCATCTGCGCATCAAAGACGATGGCGTGGGCTTTGATAAAGAGGCGGTTCGGGGCAGCGGCAATGGCTTGTTTAACATGGAAAAACGAGTAGAAGAACTGGATGGGAACTTACTGGTGCGTTCGGTCATTGATGAAGGAACGGTGATTGCCCTTACGCTGCCCTTGGCGGCTTAATCACCGTTTCGTAACTATTTCAACCAAACGAAGCCTGTGTTACTTCCCCTTTCGGCGGTGATTATCACCGTAAACCAAGAGAAAAAAATCGCTAAAACGATTGAAGCCCTCAAAACCCTGACCGACGACATCGTGGTGGTGGACTCAGGTAGCAAAGATGCCACCCGCACTGTGGCCGCAGCCTTGGGCGCGCGTGTTTTTGAGCGGCCGTGGCCTGGGTATTCGGAGCAAAAAAACTTTGGAAACGACCAAGCTAAGTACGATTGGATTTTGTCGGTGGACGATGATGAGGTTGTTAGCGACGAACTTGCAAAAAGTATTCGCGCGGCGTTTGCGTCGGAGCCGAAGACCGATGCGTTTAATTTACCTTTTCGAACCGTTTTTGCGGGAAAACTCATTCGCTTTGGTGGCTGGAATCCCGAAGCCCACATTCGGATTTTTAATAAAAAAAACATTCATTGGAACACCGACGCCGTCCACGAGGGACTTACCATTCGCCCCGAACATTCGGTTCAAAAACTCTCGGGCTACGTGTATCATTACACGGTAGATACCTTGGAACAATTTGCCCAAAAAACGGATCGTTATAGTACGCTATTTGCCGAAAAAGGAATAAAAGCAGGGAAAAAAGCAAATTTTATAAAGATTTACCTCAGTCCAGCCTTTCGCTTTTTGGTAGAATATGTGGTAAAATTGGGCTTTTTAGACGGATACTACGGCTGGTTTATTGCCAAAGAAAACGCACGCTACACGTATTTGAAGTATAAGAAGCTGGGGGAGGGGTAAAGTAGTTACTAGCTTAAATTAGTAAGTTTAGATTTGAAAGCGATTGTAAATTCACCTACTCTGAGCCAATTTACTTTTGGAAATGGCAGCTTCTTTAAGACTTTAAAATGCCCATCTTCCGAAACTATACAAACCGCGTCTGAAGCTACCGCACAATCTACAAACTTATCATCATCAGGGTCAGCTTTGATGGCTGACCAGCGATAATAACGAGTAATCAATTTGACATTTGGTAAGTGGTCGAAGGTACTTAAAACTGTTTCAGAAGCCTCGAAACCAAGTTTTTGAGTCATAATCTCAGCATATTCATCTAAAATATCAGTAGTTACGCAGAGAGTAATCGTGCCATCTAAAATAGCTCGAAAAATCCAATGCGTTTCAGAACGTCGAGAGATAGAAACCCACAGGATATTTGTATCTAGGACAATTTTCAAGAAGCTTTCGATTTACGGTTATGTTCTTTTAGAAAGGCACCTGTGTCTTCAGCTTTCCAGCCGTTTTTATCCCAAACTTCATCGGCCAAATGGATAGCTTTTTCACTAAAATACGTAGCTAACATTTTTTGGATTGCAACCATATCTTCATCAGATACGTGCCTAGAGTAAACTCGTAAGAGCTCTAACTGAATGTTACTTAATGTTGATGTAGTAGCCATTGCTTTCCAGATTATGCTATGTTCTAAACAAATATACTACTTTCTTATTTCTTAAAAAAAGCGTCAGCCGATTCTGAATCAGCTGACGCTTTGAGTGTATATCAACAAGAAATTACGCCTTTACAATCCAGCCAAACGGGTCTTCTGTTTTACCCGTGCGGAGGTCGCTCTTTTTTCAAAGCATCGATTATTTCTTTTACTGCCACTTTACGCTCCTCAACGGGAAGCCTCCAATAACTGGCAATGTCCACAATGGTATTGCGCGTTATTCCATTCAAAATAGTATTGGGAGTTCGTGAATATGCTCAGGCTTCGACAAGAGTAATCATTTTCTTATACAACTGAAATTTTTCATCTGCCGAAATGACAGGTAAATTTTCGGCGATTGCAGTGGCAATAATAAGTCGGTCGAAAGGGTCTTTGTGAGATTCTATCAACGGTACGGTATCATACGAAGAAATATGAGAGGCAGTAATAGGGAGAAATGAAAAGTTATCAATCGTAGCTTGGTGTATCAAGTCATCAATAGACAAGGTTAGTTCGGGTAGTTTACCGATTTTTTGTTTAATGGCAATCTCAAATAGGCTAATGTGGCACACAAAAACTTGATGACTTTGGAGCAATTCTTTAACTTGGTCAGATAGTTTAGTCGGACTGATAATGCTCCAAATAAAAATTTGGGTATCAACAATATAAGCCATTACATGTACTCTTTTAGATCGTCAAGTGGTTCGTTGAAATCTTCTGGAATACTGTATTTGCCTTCTAGGCTCCCTAATTTAACCCCTTTGGGGGTATTAGAATCATTCATAAACAAAATAACAACTTCGGATTTTTTAATTTTTGGAGGAGTTTCAGTCATTGTCAGTACTCCATTCTCATAAATCCCTTTAATTGCGGTGTACATAATTAATCATTTTTTACAAATCTAACATTTCAGCGACTCAAAACATTCGAAAAAAGAAAAACAAAACCCTATCTAACCAAAAAATCGTCAGACGGCATTAAACCGTCCGACGATTAAAGAGAAAGTTATGGATTTACGCCTTTACAATCCAGCCAAACGGGTCTTCTACTTTACCCGTGCGGAGGTCAGTTAAGAAAGCTTTTACTTTTGCCACAAAAGAGTCCTCGGTTACGGCAGGAAGTTCATAATCTACACCTTCGTAGCCAATAACGCCAAACGGCGACACCACCACGGCCGTACCTGCGCCGAAAGCAGCTTCCAAACGACTTTCTTTCAAAGCGTCGATTATTTCTTTTACCGCCACTTTGCGCTCTTCGACTGGAATGCCCCAATGACGCGCAATGTCCACGATGCTCTTGCGGGTCACGCCGTTGAGGATAGTGTCAGAAGTAGCAGGAGTAATGAGTTTTCCGTCCATGAAAAACATCACGTTCATCGTACCTGATTCTTCCACGTATTCGTGGTCGCGGGCATCGGTCCAGATGATTTGGTCGTAGCCTTGTTGCTGAGCCAAACGCGCAGGGTACAACGAACCAGCGTAGTTGCCAGCGCATTTTGCGTAACCTACTCCTCCTTCAGCCGCGCGGATGTAGTGTTGTTCTACTTTCACACGAGGAGGCTTTGAATAGTACTTGCCTACAGGGCTAGTAAAAATGATAAACTTGTACGTATCAGAAGCTTTTACGCCAATGTACGCATCTGTCGAAAACATGTACGGACGAATGTAAAGCGATGTATCAGGAGCAGTAGGAACCCAAGCAGAATCCAAACGAAGCAATTCTGTGAGGCCGCCCATAAAAATTTCTTCTGGGATTTCGGGCATGCACATCCGTACGGCCGATTTGTTGAAACGCGCCCAGTTGTCCAATGGACGGAACATGAGCACTTCACCCGCGTCGTTTTTGTAGGCTTTCATACCTTCAAAAATCGCTTGTCCGTAGTGGAGAGAAGCTGTAGCAGGGCTGAGGCTGAGGTTGGCGTAGGGTACAATTTGAAGGTTAGTCCATTCGCCGTTGACGTAATCGGCGACAAACATGTGGTCGGCATAATGGCGACCAAATACCAAATTGTCGAAATCTACTTCATGGATACGCGAAGCTTCTACGCGTTGAATTTCCATGGCCAATGTGTCCGTTGTCATTGTAATTGGTGGTTTACTGTATAGAGATTGACTGAAATTAGTTGTCAATGCAAATATTTTTATTTTTCCTCGAAAACCCAAGAAAATCTTGATTTACTTATCAAATACTGGCAAATAGGCAGGGGGCAAATGTGCAAGAGGCAAATTGGCAAGGGGCAAGTTTGCAAGAGGCAAATGTACAAGAGGCAAATTGGTAAAAGGCAAATGTGCAAGTATGCAAGAGGCAAATATTTAAAGGGGAAAAAAGAAAAACTTGCTCTTTGTCCTTTGCTAATTTGTCCCTTGCCCTTTGCCCTTTGTCCCTTGCCTTTTGCGAACTTGCCTACTTCTTCCGCCCTGCCCATTTAATTTCTTCTATCCCCAATTCTTGTGCCATTTTACGCGAAAGCACAAACAAATAGTCAGAAAGGCGATTTAAGTACCGAATTACCTCCGATTCTACCGTTTCGGCTTCGTTGAGGGCAATCACCAAACGTTCTGCTCGGCGGCATACCGTACGGGCCACGTGCGCAAAAGAAACCGACGGATGCCCGCCTGGCAAAATAAATGCGCGCATCGGTTGTAATTCGGTATTCATCTCGTCCATGGCGAGTTCGAGGGCGGTAATGTCTTCTTCGTGTAGGTCGGGGATGAAATGTTTTTTGTTGTCGGGTTCCGAAGCCAAAATAGAACCAATTGTGAACAAGCGGTCTTGGATGTATTTCAAAAAATCGCGCCGAGCGGCGTTTACCTCTTGGTCGCGCACCAAACCGATGTACGAATTAAGCTCATCGACGGTGCCATACGTATCAATGCGCAAGTCGGCTTTGCTCACCCGCGTTCCGCCCACGAGCGAAGTCGTGCCTTTATCTCCAGTTTTTGTGTAAATTTTCATCGTTGTTGCCGAGATTTGTCTCTTAGAATAGGCAACAAACTTACCCGCAAAAGGGTTTTATTCACAAATCTTGCTCAATAAAATAAACAACGATGGAAACCGCCTTTCAAATTGCCAATCTGCTGGTATTCCCGCAGTGGATGCTCATGATTTTTGCCCCTCAATGGAAAGGGACGCAATGGCTGGTCAAGAGTTACCTGGTACCAGTGCTCTTGGCTTGTATGTATGCGTATTACATCTTTAGCGGAGCGCCGCTTGATTTTCAGGATTTTAGTAGTTTTTCGGGCATCAAGAATCTATTTGCCAAAGGGGGAGATACGGCGCTGTTGGCAGGATGGATACACTATTTGGCCTTCGACTTGGTGGCAGGAAGTGCGGTGCTTCAAGATGCGCAGCAAAAGAATATCCCCCACCGTTGGATTGTGCTACCGCTATTTTTCTGCTTTATGCTAGGGCCTGTGGGGTTTCTGATGTATTGGCTGGTTCGTTTGTTTAAGACCAAACGAATGGGAGGCGAAAATTAGGTCGTTGCTGAATTGGATTCGTCGGTAGAGGTTGGTAGCTGAACTTTTTTGTAGATAACTGATAGAGGCAGTTGAATATTCAATGCGGGTAAATCAATGCGCTCGTTAATGTCACTGTAAAACTCTACATACCAGCGCTTTCCTTCGCGGTTGAATACTTCGACCAAGCATTCTTCTTGTTCGATAATTAGGTAATACTCCAACGTAGGTAGTTGCGTGTATTCGGCTAATTTCGTCACACGGTCGGTATTGATGCTGCTTTCTGATAATACTTCTTCTGTCCCAAAACTACAACTATTAGATTTTACACCTTTTTGCCTTTTAAAAAAGAAGACAGGGCTTGTTACCTGGCTACTTATCAGTGTCACTACAAACGGTGCAATCGCACTTTTCAGAATTAAATGGAACAGAAACTACGCAGCCAAGACTGGTTTGGCAAAGAAGGTAAAGACGGTTTTATTTACCGTAGTTGGATGAAAAACCAAGGCCACGCGCCGCATCAATTTAAAGGAAAGCCTGTCATTGGGATTTGCAATACGTGGTCAGAAGTAACACCTTGTAATGGCCACTTTCGTGATTTGGCACAAAGTGTCAAAAACGGGATTTACGAAGCAGGTGGTTTCCCATTAGAGTTTCCCGTGATGTCGTTGGGAGAAACCCTCATTCGTCCTACTGCCATGCTTTATCGCAATTTGGCAAGTATGAGCGTTGAGGAAAGCATTCGTGCCAACCCGTTTGACGCCATTGTGCTGTTGACAGGGTGCGACAAAACTACTCCTTCGCTCATCATGGGAGCCGCTAGCGTTGATTTACCGACGATTGTGTTGCCAGGTGGACCGATGTTGGCAGGGCGTTTTCAAGGCAAAGCCATTGGTTCGGGTACCGACGTATGGCGTTTTGCGGACGACGTAAAAACGGGTAAAATGACGCCTGAGGAGTTTGAAGAAGCCGAAAGTTGTATGAGCCGTAGTATTGGCCACTGCTCTACGATGGGAACCGCTTCTACGATGGCTACGATGGCCGAAGCGCTCGGATTGACGCTCCCAGGCTTGTCGGCGATTCCTGCGGCCGATTCCCGCAAAAAAATGAACGCGCACATGACAGGGATGCGCATCGTTGAGATGGCGAAAGAAAACCTGACGCTCTCAAAAATATTGACGCGCGAAGCGTTTGAAAACGCCATTATGGCCAATGCTGCCGTAGGAGGTTCGACCAATTTTGTCTTGCATTTGTTGGCGATTGCGGGACGTATGGGCGTTGATCTTACCCTCGATGACTTCGACCGCGTAGGCTCACGGATGCCTTTCTTGTTGAATGTGATGCCATCAGGGAAATACTTGATGGAAGATTATTTCTACGCAGGGGGCTTGCAAGTGGTTATCAACGAAATCAAAGAACATTTACATAAAGACGTTATTACGGTCAATGGTAAATCGCTGGTTGAAAATTCAATCAATGCCAAAAACTGGAACCCTGACGTGATTGCTTCGGGAGCAGAACCGATTTTGGAAGAAGGAGGTATTGCGGTAATCAAAGGTAATTTGTGCGAAAATGGTGCGGTGATTAAGCCTTCGGCGGCATCGGCACATTTGATGAAACACACGGGACGTGCGGTGGTGTTTGAAACCATCGAAGATTACCACGCGCGCATCGATGACCCTGAGTTGGACATCGACGAAACCTGCGTGATGGTACTCAAAAACGTAGGGCCAAAAGGCTACCCAGGAATGCCCGAAGTAGGAAATATGGCTTTGCCGAAAAAGATTTTGGACAAAGGAGTTTCGGACATGGTGCGGATTTCGGATGCGCGGATGAGCGGAACGGCCTATGGTACGGTGTTGCTGCACGCGTCGCCCGAAAGTGCCATTGGTGGTAACTTGGCTTTGGTCAAAGACGGTGATTTGATTGAAATCGACATCCACGAACGCTACATTCACTGGCACGTATCCGACGAGGAAATCGCCCGTCGTCGCGCGGAGTGGAAGCCGATTGATTTAGGATACAACCGTGGTCATAACAAATTATACATCGAGCACGTGACGCAGTCGCACGAAGGCTGTGATTTTGATTTTCTTGTGGGTAAATCGGGCAGCGAAGTAAGTCGCGAATCGCATTAATTGTTTGATTTCTAAAAAGTTTCCCCGCAGATAGCACGGATTTTAAAAGCGCAGATTTTCACAGACTTTGTTCTGCGGAATTCTGCGTTTTTACTGTTTAGCGAGTTTCTGCGGGGAAAAAAAATGGTACACTGAATGGACTTTCTATACTCTCCTCTTTTTCGCATCAAAAACCACGAGATTACGCTTGCTACGTTGGTGGTCGTAGTTCTGATTTTAGTAGGAGCACGGTTGCTGGTGGCGATCGTCCAACGAGTGCTGCGTGAAGGTGTTTTCAAAAAACGCCAAATCGACGAAGGGCGGCAGCACGCCGTCATGCAACTTGTTCAATATGCCATGTATGTTTTTGCGGCCTTAGCTGTATTGCAAACGGTCGGTATTGAAATTTCCCTGTTGGTGGCAGGTTCGGCGGCGTTGTTGGTAGGAGTGGGGTTAGGATTGCAAAAAACGTTTAATGATTTGGTCGCGGGACTCATTATTTTGTTTGAAGGAAGCATCGACGTGGGCGATATTGTTGAAATCGAAAAAGCCGTAGGGCGGGTAGTGAAAATTGGCCTTCGTTCTTCCAAAATCCAAACCCGAGATGGCATTGCCATCATTGTCCCCAATTCGTATTTTATCAATGGCACCATTATCAATTGGTCGCACAGTCGTTCGCAGACGCGTTTTAGCATTAAAATTCCTGCTTCGTACCAAGCGGATCCGAAGAAAGTAAGAGCCATCATCAACGACTGCGCTCAACGACACGAGAAAGTGGTAGCGCAACCCATGCCTCACGTACGGATGCAAGATTTTGCTGAGTCGGGAGCCGTGTACGAATTGTTGTTTTGGACTGCCGATGCGTGGAATATCGACCTCATCAAGAGCGACTTGCGTTATTCAATCTTTGAGGAGTTTACTAAAAATAACATCGAAATCCCGTACCCGCAACGAGTGGTTTGGATAAAGCAACCGTAAGGCTATCCCAGTGCCCACTGCATCATCCCTTCCTTGAGGGCGTAAGTTGTGCTGCGTATTTGCTTGAGTTGCAAGCTACGTAGTACGTGCGCAATCAACACTGCTCCAGGAACAATCATTTCTACGCGCAATTCAATCATGCCAGGAATTGCCATGCGCTCTTCGCGAGGGAGGGTCGTAAGTAAGTCGTAGGCGCGGTAAAATTCGGCCAGAGGCAATTCAAAACTCGTTTGCGTAGGGGAGGGGAGTTGGCCTAATCGGTGCATAAAATCCATGTCAACGAGTGTATCAAACGAACCCGATGAACCTACCAATGTTTGGGGCGCATATTGATGGGCGGCGTTGACAAGAGGCAATAGCTGTTCTTGAAAATAACTGTGCATTCGTTGAATTGCGGATGGGGAAATGGGGTCAGTCAAAACAAATTTCTCTAACAAACGCTGACCACCGATTTCAAAACTTTGCTTCCAAAAAATGCGCGAAGCATTCCCAATAATAAACTCAACACTGCCGCCACCAATGTCCATCAGCAGTGATGGAGCTTCGCCAAGGTCAATGCCTAACCGAACGCCTTCATAAATGAGCTCAGCCTCGCGAGCTCCGCTGATGACTTCGATAAGAATACCCGTTTCGCGGGCGACAATCTGACAAAATTCTTCTCCGTTTTTAGCATTGCGAATGGCACTCGTTCCGACTGCTTTCACGTTTTGCAGTAAAACGCCATGCGCGTCGATGTGTTGGCGGAACAATCTTAAGACCGTCAACGCACGCTCAGTGGCCTCTTCGGTAATTTGGCCTTGATTGATTCCCGCTTTCGCAATTTTGGTGGGTAGTTGCTCTTTGAAGCATTGATGAAGGGTATCTCCTTGTTTTTCAACAATCAATAGGTGGAAGGTGTTGCTTCCGAGGTCAATAATGGCGTATTTCATGCCTTCAGAAATGTACTCAGGGGAGTGTTATGAATAAGTTGAAAGAAAAAATACAAAGAAAATTGATTTTTTAAAAGGAGACACTTATTTTTGCACTCCGTTTTATAAAAAGAGAAAAAAACACTAACAAATATGTTGCTTATACAAGTTAAAGAAAACGAATCAATTGACAAGGCACTTAAGCGTTTCAAAAAGAAATTTGAAAAAACTGGTGTTTTGAAAGAGTTGCGTTCACGCTCGGCTTTTACGAAAAAATCAGTACAACGTCGCAAAGAAGTAATTCACGCAACTTACGTGCAGAAAATGCGCGAAAACGAAGTAATCTAAGTCGATATTCTTCCTTAGAAAATATACTTTAAGGCACTACGCTACGGCGCAGTGCCTTTTGTTACTTCTATACATCTGCCTTCCGAAACGGCTTGACGTCTATCTTCTCCCAGACGTTGCCCGTTACATAAGGGTCATTTTGTAGCCACTCGTTCATGTGGCTTTCGGTGTCAAAATCAACGACCATCATCGACCCCATCATTTTCCCTTCGGGACTAAGCAAAGCGCCTCCCATTACAAAATGGCCACCTGCCTTTAAAATTTTAGCGCCCTCTAAATGACGCTCCCGAACCGACATGCGGCGCTCGAGGGCCTGCTCGTCGGTATAATCATAAGCATGTACTACGTAAAGCATATTGGTTAAGTTTAATAAATGTGAAAGATACGCATGTTGTAAAAAAGAAGTGAAATAAAAAAAGGTTAGAGAACAGGATGCTGTTACTCTAACCTTTTAAGAAGTGAACGAACTACGTTTTAGGCGTTATTTTCGGTCGAATTTTCTTCTTTAGATTTGCTATTCATGAACTCTTGGTAAACCGTTTCTCTTTCAAAAGGACGTTTACCAATCAAGCGCTCTAGGTCGCTTTGGAACAAAATTTCTTTTTCCAAAAGCTCTTGCGCAATGATTTCAAGAGCAGCAAGGTGTTGGGTAAGAAGTGCCTTACTACGGTTGTAGGCTTCGTCAATGATTTTGCGAACTTCTTCGTCAATCATACGCGCTGTTTCTTCCGAATAAGGCTTGTTGAATGAGTATTCCGACTGTTTAGAGTCGTAGTACGACATGTTACCGATTTTATCGTTTAAGCCATAGACCGTAACCATGCTGTGAGCAAGTTTTGTAACACGCTCAAGGTCGCTAAGGGCACCTGTCGATACTTTCCCAAATACAACATCCTCGGCAGCACGACCTCCAAGGGTCATACACATTTCGTCTAAAAGCTGTTCTGAACGGTACAAATACTGTTCGCGAGGTAAATACTGAGCATATCCTAAAGCCGTCATACCACGTGGTACAATCGTCACTTTGACCAATGGGTCAGCATGTTCCAAGAACCAACCTGCCACGGCGTGACCTGCTTCGTGGTAAGCCACAATTTTCTTCTCGTCGGGCGAGATAATTTTGTTTTTCTTTTCCAAACCACCAATCACGCGATCCATCGCATCTTGGAAGTCTTGCATCGTTACTTCTTCACGGTCGCGGCGAGCGGCAATAAGGGCGGCTTCGTTACAAACGTTGGCAATTTCTGCACCTGCAAAACCTGGCGTTTGGGTAGCCAATTTTTTAGGGTCAACGTCTGGGGCCAATTTAATTGGTTTCAAATGCACCTTGAAGATGGCCTCACGACCAACAATATCGGGTTTGTCCACCGAAATCTGACGGTCGAAACGGCCTGGGCGAAGAAGCGCAGAATCGAGTACATCAGGACGGTTGGTGGCCGCCATAATGATAATACCAGAGTCGGTAGCAAAACCGTCCATTTCAACCAACAGTGAGTTGAGTGTGTTTTCGCGTTCGTCGTTTGCGCCTGGCATACCACCACGGCCACGTGAGCGACCTACGGCGTCGATTTCATCAATAAAGATAATACAAGGTGCTTTTTCTTTGGCTTGTTTGAAAAGGTCACGTACACGAGCGGCACCTACCCCCACAAACATTTCAACGAAGTCAGAACCCGAGAGCGAAAAGAAAGGTACGCCAGCTTCGCCTGCTACTGCTTTGGCAATAAGGGTTTTACCTGTACCTGGAGGGCCTACTAGAAGAGCGCCTTTTGGAATTTTAGCACCAAGCTTTGTGAATTTGGTAGGGCTTTTGAGGTAATCCACGATTTCCATGATTTCCTCTTTGGCTTCTTCCAAACCAGCCACGTCGTTGAAGGTAATCTTAACTTTGTTTTCAGCGTCAAAGAGCGTTGCCTTTGAGCGGCCAATGTTAAAGATTTGACCACCAGGGCCACCTCCACCTGTCATACGACCTAGCAAGAAGTACATGGCCAAAATCATAATGATAAGGAAGCCCCAAGTACCTAAGAAACCTGTCCAGTCGCTCCGACGATCAAAATCGTAATCAATGGAGTCGCTGTCAGGTTTAAGTTTTTGAAAATCGTCCAAAAATTTATCGGCCGATGTCACCTCAAACTGAAAGTGAGGCCCGCCGTTGTTGAAGTACGCCTTGTTATCAAAAAGAGCGCGGTATTTTGGATCTTCGAGGGCTTTGGCGTTAAGGGTTACTTCTACGTATTCACTATTAACGATAACGATGCTTTGCACTTCGTGTGCTTGCACCATCTTCTCAAATTTCTTTTGCGTAATGGGGCGAATGGCCGTATTGCGACTGAAAAAGGTGATTCCCAAAATCGCTAACACCAAGGCCGCAATAATCCATCCCTGATAGCCCGTACGGCGTGGATTGCGGTTGTTGGGGTTTAGCGGGTTGCCATTGTTTTCGGACATGATTATTTATTGAATTAAATTAACGGGTTTTGTGGTGTATTCGCCTGAATACGTTTGGAGTGGTAGGTAACTACAAACGTATTAACAGACCAACACTATTTTTAAGGGTAATGTTCAATTAGGCGAACTCTTCCTCTACCAGTGTGATTTTGGCGTCACCCCAAAGTTGTTCGAGCCCATAAAATTCGCGCCGTTCTTTCTTGAAAACGTGAGCAACTACGTCCACATAGTCAATGAGTATCCACTCTTTGGCTTCTTTGCCTTCGCGCTGCCAAGGGTGTTCTGAGATAATTTTATATACCTCTGTCTCAATAGAATCGGCGATGGCATCGACTTGGGTGTCGGAGTTACCAGTACAAATTACAAAGAAGTCCGTAATGGCGTTTTTAATGTCGCGCAGGTCCATCACTACTACGTCCACTGCCTTTTTTTCCTGCATTCCTTTTACTACAAGATGGCACAGTTGTTCTGAAGATATACTATCTGATTTGCGTTGTTTCATGCGTTAGTCTTAAATTGCATCCCTAAAAATAAGAAATATTGTACAAAATTAAGTCCAAAACGCTTTTTATTGGAAAAAATTTGATTTATCTGCCAACTTGTCAGTCAACAAACGATGAAGCGGCGGATTTGGTGCGCCTTGGGCAGGGCTGGGAAGGAACTGTTGTCATAACTGACTTCCAAACGGCAGGCCGTGGGCAGCGCGGAAATCAATGGTTGGCGCAGGCTGGCGAGAACTTTATGCTCTCGCTCATTCTACGTCCTCACTTTCTGAGTCCATCTCAGCAGTTTCGTCTCAACGTCGCCATTTCGGTGGGGATATACGAATTCTTTAAGCCTTATTTGGGGGAAGCTCTTAAAATAAAATGGCCCAATGATGTCTATGTGGGCGATCAGAAACTGGGTGGAGTATTGATAGAAAATTCTATTCAAGGCGCCCGACTGGAAGCGTCTATTGTGGGAATGGGATTAAACATAAACCAACTTTTATTTGAAAACCCACGGGCTACCTCCTTGCGTAAAGCCACCCAAAAAGAATACATGCGGGAAGAGCTTTTGCCCGATTTGTTGGCCTCGCTTGAAAAAAACTACCTGCTTCTTCGCAATGGCCATTTTGATGCTTTGAAGATGCGTTATTTACAAAGTTTGTTTCGTTATCAAGAACAACACAATTTTCGGCAGGCAGAAAACGTATTTACGGGGATGATTGTGGGCGTAACCGATGCAGGACTCTTGGCGGTTCAAATCGACAATCGATTAGCGTATTTTGACTTTAAAGAGATTAGTTACGAGTTTGTGAGTTGAATTCGGTTGTGAGCAACCTCATGCACGTTTGGTTGTGAGCAACCAAACACACTGTATGAGCTTTATTGGTAAAAATAAATAGTTTTGATAGAATAAAATGGTAAACGTCAGTAAAAGATTGGTAAAAAAAATGGTTTGGGCAATCATGCCACTTTGTGCGAGCATGGGCGTGAGTTGTTCTTCTTCTGAATCCGATTATGTCCCCAAACCAAAAGGATTCCCGCGCCTCGATTTGCCTGCCCAAGTTTACCAACCGATGAAAGAAGACCATCCGTACTCGTTTGAATATTCAAAAAGTGCGGTGATATTGCCTGATACCTTTAGCGACGCCGAACCTCACTGGATTTTTATTGCGTATCCTTCCCTGAAAGCCAGTATTCAGCTGACGTACAAGCCTGTCCAAAACAATCCACAGCGCCTTGGTGGATTTATCAATGATGCCTATAAATTGGCTGGTCGGCACCAAATTAAAGCGACAGGGATTCGGGAACAAGTAGTAAAAACAAAGTCGGGGCAGCGGGCCGTGATGTTTGATTTGGAGGGCGATGTGCCAAGCTACGTCCAATTTTTTACCACCGATACTACCACCAACTACCTTCGCGGGGCGCTTTATTTTTCGGTAGCCGATAAGCAAGATTCGTTACAACCTGCCATCGACTACCTTCGCAAGGACATCGTTCACTTGCTGAATACCTTGAAGTGGAAGAAAAAATCTTAAAAAACTTTTGACAAAACGCTGTAAGCCATCAATTTGT
Organism: Runella defluvii; assembly: GCF_014195535.1. Classification (GTDB taxonomy): domain Bacteria; phylum Bacteroidota; class Bacteroidia; order Cytophagales; family Spirosomataceae; genus Runella; species Runella defluvii. Next base: position 244,666 of record NZ_JACIBY010000001.1, read on the forward strand.
CTTTACGGTAAGTTTCGGTTTTGATGTCCCACAAAACGCCAGGAGCGCGGTAACTAACCGTCTGGAAGTCAAAGGAAAGGTTGACGATTGTTTTGGTGGCCACGCTCATGTCAGCTGTGACTTTGTAGGCGTTGTAGGTACCTGCGGGTACCGTAATGCTCTCTTGGCTTGCGACCTTTCTATTCTTCAAATTCAAGTTGTAAGTGACATTCATAGAGCCGCCTACGGTGCCGTCGCCCGTGAGAGAAGCATCTTTGAGGGTACTGCCTACGGTATAGGTATCGCCGTATGTGAGGTCGTTGGAGGTAAACGTCATTTTGGCGTCTTTCATCATGGGGTTATCTTGAGTGGCCATCATGGCGCTCATGTCCACCATAAATTCATTGCCTTTGCAGCGGCACTGGTAGCTGTTGGTCATTTGGGGCTTGTCTTTGGCATCAAACGACTGCACTTCCATTTTCATTACCATTGTTCCGTTGTCATTGGTTACATCTTTCACAGTGTAAAGGAGCCGACCCGTAAGTTTGTCTTTGGCGTTGTAGTTGAGCAGCTCAAAACCCGACCCCGCTTTCATTGTAACGCCGAGGCAAGACTGAGCCTGAAGCTGTAGGATTAAACCAATGAGGGTAAAACATGTAATCAAAAACCGTTTCATACGCGTGAAAATTGAGGTGAAATATTAAAGGATTAATACGCTAACCAGATCATACTCAGCATTCCGATAAGCATAACAAGTTTACACAAACTACTTAACGAACCAAATTCTTTTTTGGTGTCGGCGCGGGTAAGACGATATACCAACCAGCCAATGAGTCCAAGAAGCCCTACAAACATCCACGTCAATTGGGAGTTTTGCAGCCAATGCGCAGCCAGAAATAAACTGGGAACAAAAATGGCAATGAGCCCGTAAAGAAAGACCTTGGTGCGTCGAATCCCCCAAATGATGGGCAGGGTTTGGCAGCCGTGAGAAGCATCGCCGCGGACATCTTCCATGTCTTTGATGATTTCACGAATGAGCGAGATACCAAAGGCAAACAAGGCATACAAAATAACCAACGAGCGATTTTGGGGGTAATAAACGGCTAAAATAATGAGGGAAAGACCCGTTAGAAGGGCAACAATGAAATTACCAATGAAAGGTCGTTTCTTGAAATAAGAGGCATAGACCCAAAGAAGTGTAACCGATAACACACTCAGGAGAAATACCCATTTATTCACCAATAGCCCTAAACCACAGCCCAGAATATTGAAAACTTGGTGGGTCGTAATGGCGACGCGGCGCTTGAGGTATCGCCCAATGATGACGCGGTCGGGTTTGTTGATAAGGTCGATTTTGATGTCAAAATAGTCGTTGATGACATAACCTGCTGCCGCGACAAGCACGGTAGAAAGCGTGATAAGAAAAATCTCTTTTTCGAGCAAAATACTTTTCCAGTCGCCGATAGGGCCAATTAAAAACAGGCGGGTCATGTATTGAGTCAGGGCAATCATGAGTAGGTTAGGCCAGCGGATAAGCCGCATAAACCCAAGCGAAATGTCTTTGATGGTGAGGCGGCGTTTCACAGATAGGACGAATTATGGGTTTGTGGATGTTTTCAAAGCTGTATGCAAAACAACGGATAAGTTAGATGCGTTTCGGGACTTCACAAAATCTTTATACAGAATGTGGAGAAAAAATTGCATTTTTTTTGTTGTGCCGAATAATACCTCAACTAACTCCCCGTCCGCGAATGAAAATCGGAATTGTTTGTTATCCAACATTTGGTGGTAGTGGCGTAGTCGCTACCGAACTTGGAAAGGCGCTTGCTGCTGTCGGACATCAAGTTCACTTCATCACTTACTCACAACCTACGCGCTTAGATTTTTTCAGTGAAAATATTTTTTACCACGAAGTTCATATTCCCAATTATCCGTTGTTTCAGTATGCCCCGTACGAGTCGGCGCTGTCGAGCGCGATGGTGAACGTGGTGAAGACCGAAAAATTAGATGTTTTGCACGTGCATTATGCCATTCCGCACGCCTCAACGGCCTACATGGCAAAGCAAATTCTCAAATCGCAAGGCATCCATATCCCCGTCATCACAACTTTGCACGGAACCGACATCACGCTCGTGGGCAAAGACCGCTCGTACGAACCTGTGATTACGTTTAGCATCAACCAATCGGACGGTATTACGTCGGTGTCGGAGTTTTTAAAACAAGCTACCTACGATTATTTCCCCATCACCAAAGACATTGAAGTGATTCCGAACTTCATTGACTTAGATCGTTTCAAGAAACAGAAAAAAGACCATTTCAAGTTGGCAATTTGTCCCAACGGTGAAAAATTGCTGGTGCATACTTCCAATTTCCGAAAGGTAAAACGGATTGAAGACATTGTGTTGATGTTTGAAAAAGTACGCCATGAAGTACCGAGCAAATTGCTGTTGGTGGGCGATGGCCCCGAACGTGCCAAAATAGAAAATATGTGCCGTGACTTGGATTTGATGCAATGTGTTCGCTTCTTGGGGAACTTAGATGCGATTGAGGAAGTACTTTCGGTGGCAGATTTGTTCGTAATGCCTTCTGAAACAGAGAGTTTTGGTCTGGCGGCGTTAGAGGCAATGGCTTGCGAAGTTCCTTTGATTACGTCCAACGCAGGTGGATTGCCAGAGTTGAACGTGCAAGGAGTTACTGGTTTTATGAGCAACGTGGGCGACGTTGAAGACATGGCAAAAAATGCAGTCTATATTTTACAAGACGAAAATTTGCCTCGTTTTAAAGCCAACGCATTGGCCCGGGCCAAAGAATTTGAGTTAGCGAATATTTTGCCACAGTACGAAGCCTATTACGAAAAAGTAGTGGCCGAAAGTCTAAACGCATTGACCGAACCATTGGTAGCATCAACCGACCGCCCAATGCGCGAAGTATTGGTAGACAAACACTGAGGAATCAATAAACAAAAACCATGAAAAAAATTGTATTGCCGTTGGCGCTGCTCGCTCTTTCCTTAGGGGCTTGTACGCGCTATTTTGTAGGAAAACCCGTTAAACTTCAGCCGATTGCAGTCAGTGACACCGTCACTGCACCGTCTTCAGCTTTGTCACAAACGGTGGATAAATACCTTAAACCTTACCACGACACTTTGGACGCCCAAATGACGGCGGTGCTGACGACTTCACCTCGTCGGCTGACCAAAGGTACACCCGAATCAGAACTGGGGAATTTGATGGCAGACCTTTTTCGGGAAATGGGACAAGAACGTTTTGGTAAACCCATTGACGTGGCCGTGACCAACAACGGAGGAATTCGGACAGACTTGCCGCAAGGAAATATTACCCTTGGAAAAGTATATGAAGTAATGCCTTTTGACAACGATTTGGTAGTACTTACCCTCTCGGGTGCCACCATGCAAAAAGTGATTGACTATTTGGCTCAACGCAAGGAACCTCAGTCGGGGCTGAAACTTGTTGTTGACAAGGCGACCAACAAACCAAAAGAAGTGCTGATTGGTGGAAAACCGCTTAATACGGAGCAAACTTATACGCTGATTACAAGCGACTACATGGCAATGAGTAGCGACCTAGCACCTGTTGTAAAGAACAATCAAGGATACCAAGCGTTGAATTATCTCATGCGTGACGCCATGGCGGACTACTTGCGGCGCAAAGGAAAACAAGGTCAGGCGATTGACCCTAAAAAAGACGGTAGAACGACCGTCGTTGAGTAAGTAGTCATATTTGAACCAACTTGTTGCTTTATCATTATCATGCAAAGACGTATATTTCTTCAACATATTTTTGGGGCCACTGGGGCCGTAGCTTTAGGGGCGTTACCTTTTGAAACGTGGGCGTCGCCTCAGGCAAAAGAAGTTAAAATCACCATTTTACATACCAACGACCAACACAGTCGCTTGGAGCCATTTCCAAAAGGCGACCGCATGGCGGGGCGCGGTGGCGTGGTGAATCGGGCGCGAATTTTGAGCAAAATTCGTTCGGAAGAGCAGAACGTGTTGCTTTTTGACGCGGGTGATATTTTTCAAGGAACACCCTATTTCAATTTCTACAAAGGCCGCCCTGAAATCGAACTAATGAGCCAAATGGGCTACGACGCTGTGACAATGGGCAACCACGATTTCGACGGCGGACTTGACCTGTACGTAAATCAAATCAAGGCGTATGCCAAATTTCCTGTCCTGGTGGCCAATTATGATTTTGCGGGGACGTCGATGGAAGGATTGGCTCAGCCGTACAAAATTTTCAACGTTCAAGGAGTGAAAGTAGGCGTGTTTGGCATTGGAATTAGCCCCGATGGCTTGATCCCGCAGAAACTATTTGGTGGAACCAAGTACCTCGACCCCGTAAAAACCGCCAACGAAACTGCCGCGATGCTCCGCAACGAAAAGAAATGTAGTTTGGTGGTTTGTCTTTCGCATTTGGGCTATAAAATGAGTGATGGTGAAATGTCAGATTTAGTGATGGCACCGCAAACCAAAGACATCGACGTGATTATCGGAGGACATACGCATACGTTCTTAAACGAACCTACAATACTGAAAAATCAAGCAGGAAAGTCGGTGATTATCAACCAGGCAGGCTGGGGTGGTGCGAGCCTTGGACGTTTGGATTTTAGATTTGACCGCGTTTCTAAAAAAGTCTATTTCGAAAGCCGAGCCGTACCTGTTCAATAATGGTGTCACGGTATTCATTCGTGCATCGTGCGGGTTCTACAAACGTTGCGCATCTCCGATGCTTGGAAATGATGTTTATTCGTGCAGTTCTACAAACGTTGCGCATCTCCGATGCTTGAAAATGATGTTTATTCGTGCAGCGGGTTCTACAAACGTTGCGCATCTCCGATGCTTGAAAATGATGTTCATTCGTGCGGCGGGTTCTACAAACGTTGAGCATCTCCGATGCAAATGCCCCTCGTGCAGCGGGTTTCTCAAAACCCGCTGACTACAAATGTTATGTATATCCGATGCAAATGCTCCTTGTTTTATTGGTCAAAATGACTGAATATGTTGAAATAAAGCGAATTGTTTTTTCAAAAATTAGAATTTTACGTCTTTTTGCCTTGTAAATCCTTTGTTTTGGGTCAAAAGTGTATTTTGCGAAAAAACAAAAAACACCGCGGCTTACCAAGCTCTTTCACCAAGTTTTCCTTATGACATTCGACAACCAACTCAGAGTATCGTCCGAAGTAGGGACGCTTCGTAGATTGCTTATTCACAGCCCCGACCGTGGTTTGGGCAAGGTTGTTCCTTCTAAAGCGCAGGACTGGCTTTTTGAGGACATCGTTCACCTCGACACCATGCGCCGCGAAGAGTATGATTATTATGTTAAAATTTTACTCTATTTTCTTGACCCTGAAAAAGTGAGAGGGAAAATAAAAGAGATAGATGCTGACCCTGAGCGGTTGTTTTATAAACCAGGAAGTGCTGCTTATTTTAACTCAGATAAAGTTGTTGATATCCAGAAATTATTGGCAGAAATCCTTGAAGACGACGCGATTCGGGTAAAACTCATTGCTTCGATTTGTGCTGTCGAGCGTTGTTCGTTTCGGATTCAGGAAAAACTCAAAGAATACGACCCGATTGAATTGGCGAAAATCTTGATTTCTGGGTCCTTGCCCGACCTTCACATGATTTTTGCTCCGCTGCCCAACTTCATTTTTACGCGCGATATTGGCATTGTCATCAATGATCACGTGCTTCTCAATAAACCCGCCAAAGCAGCTCGTACGCGGGAGTCGCTGTTGACCCAATACATCTTTTTTTACCACCCGCAGTTTGAAGGTTGTCGCAATAATATCATCGAAATTCCTGATAATGAGCACCATTTCTTGTTGACGGAAGACGAGCTCAAAAGCGATTATCACCGTTCTACGCTAGAAGGGGGCGACGTGATGATGGTGGCACCACGGCATTTGCTGATTGGATGCAGTGAGCGCACGACCTTGTACGCAGCTCAGCAGGTGATGAAATCGTTGTTTGAACGTAACGTAGTCGATACCATTACCATCGTGAAAATCCCTAAAAAACGGGATTATATGCACATCGACACGGTTTTTACGCAAGTAAAACGCAACGTCTGGGTATTGCTAGGGTCGATTGCTCGTCAGGGCGACGAAGCCAAAAAACGGGATGTGCTCCACTTTTTTGCCCCGAAAGAAGACCCTGATCGTTTGCAAATTATGCAGTTCAACAAAGGCTGGGAAAACAAACCCACCGAAATCGAAAATTTAGAAGATTTGTTGACCGACATCAGCAAAAACGATTTGGGGTGCAACGAGCCCGTGGAGTTTATCTATTCAGGAAACAACGAATTTCCGTTTGGCGCCCGCGAACAATGGACGGATTCGTGCAATTTGTTGGCGCTTAAAGACGGCGTAGTGATTGGTTACGATCGCAACGATAAAACCCTTGAAGCATTTCGTGCCAAAGGCTTCCAAACGGTGCGGGCCAAAGATCTATTGGAAGAATTTGAAGCAGGAATTTCATCGCCCGAAACGATTCAAAATACGTTTATTATGCTGCCTTCAGCCGAGCTTTCGCGGGCGAGAGGAGGTTCGCATTGCATGAGTTTACCTATTTTGCGAGATGGATTTTAAGAAAAACTGATTGGATTCTCCCTCCGTATAAGTAATTTTAGGGTAATAAAGCGTTCAGAAGATTTTCAATTTGAAGTTTCCTAAAAATCAGCAACTAGAGATGAGTAGTATGTCGTACAAAATGCAACCTCAAGCCACCACGCACATTATGATGATTCGGCCTGTGCGTTTTGGGTTTAATGAAGAAACGGCCGAAAGCAACGCGTTTCAAGACGCCGCCTTGGCTACTCAAACCAAAGACAGTGCGCAACAAGATGCCTTGACCGAGTTTGAAAACATGGTAGCACAACTCACAGCCGCAGGCGTGGATGTGATTACGTACGACGATACGCCTGAACCTTATACGCCCGATTCTATTTTTCCAAACAACTGGGTTTCGTTCCACCAAAGCGGCAAGGTGATTCTCTACCCAATGCAAGCCGAAAATCGCCGTTTGGAGCGCCGTATGGACATTATTGAGAGCCTGAAAGAACATTTTCAAGTGGATGAAGTCATTGATTTGACCCACTTCGAAAAGGAAGGAAAGTTTTTGGAAGGAACGGGAAGTATGGTGCTCGACCGTCGGTATAAAATGGCGTACGCCTGTCTTTCTCCGCGCACGCATCCCGAGGTTTTGGACGCATTTTCGGAAGCGACGGGCTTTAGTATCGTGAAATTTAACGCAGCCGATGCCAACGGAAAAGCAATTTACCATACCAACGTCCTCATGTGCATAGGCGACGCCTTTGCCGTAGTTTGTTTACAAGCCATCACTGACCCCGACGAGCGATTGTACGTGCGCGAAGAGCTTGAAAAAACGGGAAAACAAGTAATAGAAATTACGCTGGAGCAAATGAACAGCTTCGCAGGAAATATGTTATTGGTATATAACAAACGGGGCGAAAAACTGCTCGTGATGTCCACGCAAGCGTTTGAGTCATTGACGGCCAAACAGCGGGATGAACTCGATGATTATGCCGTATTGCTCCACTCAGATTTGTCAATTATCGAAAGAAATGGGGGTGGTTCTGCCCGCTGCATGATGGCCGAAGTGCATCTTACTGAGAAATAAGTCGTACCTTTGTGGCTTATTACGATGAATAAGCCACATGAAGTTTGACGAACTAAATCTGAACAAATCCCTGTTGAAATCCCTTGATGACTTGGGTTTTACGACGGCCACAACCATCCAATCGAAGGTTTTTCCAGTCGTGATGTCAGGGAAAGATGTATATGGAATTGCACAAACAGGGACGGGAAAGACCTTTGCGTACTTGTTGCCGTGCTTGCGTCTGTTTCAGTTTTCCAAAGAGAAATCTCCGCAATTAGTGATATTAGTGCCCACCCGCGAGTTGGTGGTGCAGGTCGTGGAGTCAGTAAAACAGCTAACGACCTACATGAACCTGCTCGTGGTGGGTGTCTATGGAGGGGTAAATTTTAAACCCCAAGTGGCTGAGGTGTCCAACGGTGTTGATATTTTGGTCGCTACGCCAGGTCGATTGGTCGATTTGCTGTCGAGTGGGGTAGTGAAGCCAAAGAATATCAAGCGGTTGGTGCTCGACGAAGCCGACGAAATGCTCAATTTAGGGTTTCGGGCGCAATTGAAACTAATTTTAGATACGCTGCCTGAACGACGCCAAAATCTTCTTTTTTCGGCGACCATTACTGATGAAGTAGAGGCGTTGATGAACAGCTACTTCGAAAGCCCTGTGCGGGTAGAGGCCACTCCCGTAGGAACACCATTGGATAATATTTATCAAACCGCCTACGACGTTCCCAATTTTTATACCAAAATCAATTTGTTGACATTGCTCCTTGGCCACGACCCTGACATGACAAAAGTGTTGGTGTTTGTGGCAACCAAGCACTTGGCTGAGTTGGTGTACAACGAATTGTCGGTGGAGTTTGGCGAAGAATTAAGCGTTATTCACTCAAATAAAGCCCAAAACCAGCGTTTTGAGGCCGTGAATCGTTTTGAAAAAGGCGAAGCACGTATTTTGGTTGCGACCGACGTGATTGCGCGCGGCTTGGACATTGCCGAAGTGTCGCACGTCATTAATTTTGACATGCCAGAGTTCCCCGAAACTTACATTCACCGCATTGGTCGTACAGGTCGGGTGGACAAAAAAGGCGTGGCCATTAGTTTTATTACCGAAAACGAGAAAGAGCAGCAGTTGGAGGTAGAAGTGCTAATGCAGCAGGAAATTCCAATGCGGCCGTTGCCCAAACACCTCGAAATTTCGGATGAACTGATTGAAGAGGAGAAACCGAAACAAATGATGAAACTCCCGCAAGTCAAGATTGCATTGAGCGAATCGTTTGGTGGTGCATTTCACGACAAATCGGAGAAAAACAAAAAAGTAAACGTGCGCCGCGACCATGCCAAAGAAATGATGAAAAAGTACGGCAAACCCATCAGAAAAACACGCCCTAACAATGGGTGATGATGTGCTTCTGCAGGAGATTTAAAAAAAATTAAGCCTCTCTATTGACATGTATGGAGAGGTTTTTATATGTTTGTAGTGTATTAGTTAAATAGTACACTAAATCTCAAAGATTCCATGATTCATTTAGACGCTATTTCGTTCAGCTATGAAAAGCAGCCCCTGTTTTCGGGGTTGACAATGCACTTGCAGCCAGGGCATATTTATGGGCTTTTGGGGGCAAACGGGGTGGGTAAAACGACTTTGCTCAAGTTACTAGCAGGGTTGGTTTTTCCAAAAGGAGGGACGTGCAAGGTGTTGGAGCAGGAGCCACGCCACCGCAGGCCTTCGTTGATGAGTCAGCTGTATTTTGTGGCCGATGAACCTCATTTGCCACATACAACGGCGGCGCGGTACGCGGATACCTACGGCGTTTTTTACCCAAATTTTGACAAATCGTTGTATTTGGAGTACTTAAAGGAGTTTCAAGTCCCTGCCGAACAGGTCTTTTCTAAACTGTCGTTTGGGCAGCGGAAGAAGGTGGTCATCAGCTTTGCTTTGGCGACCCAAGTACCGCTGGTACTCATGGATGAACCTACCAATGGCTTGGACATTCCTTCAAAAAGTACCTTCCGAAAGTTGGTAGCGGGGGCGATGACCGACGAACGCTGCATCGTGATCTCGACCCACCAAGTGCGCGATTTGGATAGCTTGATAGACGCCGTTTTGATTCTTCATCAGGGCAAAATCGTTTATAACGAAGACCTCAATGCCTTGGCCGCCGAGGCAACCGCGCAGCCCAATCTCGAAAGTTTGTTCCAAGAAGTCATTCAATTTCACTAAATGATGAACGATACGTTTGACCTTCGCCGATTTGGGTGGTATACTCAGAGAGAGTTACGCGAAAACTGGAAAGCCTATGCGTTGGGTTTGGTAGGAATGGTTGCATTGATGGGCTTTTTCATTTACTCAGAAAGCAGTAAAGTGCCAGAAAAATACCGAGATATTCCCATCGATATTTACCCTTCGTTGGTGATAACAATGGGTATGATGGTATGGGTAAGCAGTGGATTTAGCCTGAGAGGTTTTTCGGTAGCAGACGAACGTTTTGGGACGTTGCTTTTGCCCGTATCCAACCTTGAGCGTTTGCTGTATGCGTGGTTGGTGTCGCTTCCCGTGCCGATGTTGGTTTGCGCGTTTGTGTGGAAAATAAGTTGGTTGCTAATCATTGAGCAATGGCAAGAAGAGTTTCCTACCTTAAAAATCAACACTGATTTTGCCTACTGGGCCGACGCTTCTTACTTTTCTATTTTTATCTTGACGGGTTCGGCGGTTTTTATGCTGGGTGCAATGACCCTCGGCAAACTCAATTTCCTCAAAACGATGGGAGTTTTATTGCTCGCTGGCGTTGGGGTACTTCATTGGGGGCAAGGGTATTTGTTACGAGCATTATTCCCTGCCGAAGGACTGCGGTATCCTACACCCGCACCTTGGGTACCTCCGACGATTACGGTGCGTAGCCCTGAGGGAATTTCGGTCGAACGTATCCACTCTATTTACGAAAACCTCTATCAGTGTTGGTGGGTAATTTGTTTGCCGATTTGTTTGTACGCCATCGTGTTTCTAAAAATGAAAGAACGAGAAGTGTAAGTAGTTATCCGTTATTAGTTATCGGTTATCAGTAAAATCTAATCAGCTGTCTATCAGCTTTCTAATGACGATTAACAGAGCGAAGCGGTGCAACTGTGCGTAAGTAAGCGCTTAGAAGATTTTTTAAAACAAATTAATCTTATTGATGATGAATGACCTATTTGATATTCGACGCTTCGGACTCTATGCCCGAAAAGAATTTCGTGAAAACTGGAAAGTGTATGCGCTGTTTGCCGTAGGTATTATGGTAATGCAGCTGATATTCATTTATTTGTTGTGTAAACCACTGGAGGATAAATTTTATTATGACCAGTTGAAAGGGTATGATTTAAACCCTTTTGCTGGGCTTTTTAACTCTGCCGTAATAGCCACCTGGATTTCGGGAAGCTATGCTTACTCTTATTTTTCTTCTTCTTCTTCTTCTAAAACTTTATCTTCTCTAACATTGCCCGTTTCCCCCTTAGAACGATTTTGTTTCGCTTGGCTTCTTACTATCCCTTTAAGCTTGATAATAACGGCTATTTTATGGCGAGTAACGTGGTTCTTTGGTACCCCGTTTATCCTTTCAACCTTTCCTAAAGTAATTATCAGAATGGATTATGAGAAGGCATTTAGAAATGTAATTCAAACAAGTTTAGCAATTGGAGTTTTCGGCATTTCGGGAGCGTTTATGTTGGGAAGTTTGATTTTTAGGAAATATAGTTTTTTCAAAACATTGGCAATTGGGTTAGGAGCGATAGCACTTCTCTATGTGTTTCAGCAAAAAGCACTAACAGCAATTTTGCCAAATGCCGATAGAGTGGAAACCTCCCCTTATCCAGGGTTTATATACGCAAGTGTAAGAACTATCTCCAAACTTCATCTCCAATTTGGTTCAACCCTTGACTTACCCTACTTGGTTTGGTGGATGGGGTGTTTGCCTGTCATTTTGTGGGTAGCTACGTACTTGAAAATCAAAGAAAAAGAAGTTTAACAGCCATGAATTTTCATAACCAAATCCCGATTTACCTGCAAATTGCCGAACACATCGGCGAGCAGATTCTGACCCAACGTTGGAAACCCGATGACAAAATTCCGTCCATTCGGGAGTTGGCGGTGCAGCTGGAAGTAAACCCCAATACGGTGCAGCGTACTTACGATTTTTTGCAAACGCAAGAGGTGATTTTTACCAAGCGTGGGTTGGGGTATTTTGTGGCATCGAATGGCGAACAAAATTACCTCAACTGGCGCAAGGAAACGTTTGTACAAAACGAACTACCGATTTTTTTTAAACAAATTCGCTTACTAAAAATGAGTTTTGAAGAACTCGAAAAACGATTTTACGAATATGAAAACATCTAATCTATTGCTAACCGTAGCCGTCGTTGTGACGCTGGTAGTTCAGGCGCTTTTAGTGTTTGGGTACAAGAGTGCCTATTTGGAACAACTGACCGCCAAACGAGGAAAAGCGCATACAGTTTTTGAAGCGTTTCGAATTGAAAATAAGCCAATTAAAGTATTGAGAGCCAAAGGTATTCGCTTTGTGCTACATCTAGGAGAAGAAAAACAAGGCTTTCGCCACGATTACCGTCGGGTAGGTTTTGGTTATAGTAAAAGGGGAGACACGCTCGAAATCTCAGCGGTAACGGGACGGCAGGATGATGTCGATTTTTGTGAGTTGTATTTTTCCGAAATGCCCACGATTGAGCTGTATGATTCAAACGTCAGTATCGTCACTGTCAAGCCCATGCAGGCGTCGCTGTTGGTGAAGAAAAATAGCGTGTGTGCGCTGCAAAAAGGAACGTGGGAAAAGCTAGATGCACGGGTAGAAGATATTTCTAAACTCCGATTGGCAGAAGGAAGCGAAATCAATCAGTTGACGGTGAGCTTGGCGGACAAAGCAGGTTTGGAGGACGTGGGAGCAACGGTGAAGAAAATTCGATTGGCTTCTCAGTCGGATAGTAGTGAGGTAACACTTTCGGGCAAATCACTGAAAAATTTACAATAAAAAATTGTACATTTCCTGAAAAATAAACCCTTTTCACGGAAATGACATTCGATTACATCATCATCGGGGCGGGCTCGGCGGGTTGTGTGCTGGCGCATCGCCTTTCGGCAAATCCAGCGATCCAAGTATTGTTGTTGGAAGCAGGAGGGCCTGACAAAAAAATGGAAATTCATATTCCAGCGGCTTATTCCAAACTCAATCGTACGGAGGTCGATTGGGGATTTGAAACCGAGCCTCAGCCGCATGTACTTAATCGAAAAATGTATTTGCCGCGCGGAAAAGCATTGGGCGGCAGTAGTTCTACCAATGCCATGGCCTACGTGAGAGGCAACCGCGCCGATTACGACCAATGGGCAGCACTTGGAAATGAAGGCTGGAGTTACGAAGACGTATTGCCTTATTTTAAAAAATCAGAACATAACGAGCAGATTCACAACGAGTACCACGGGCAAGGTGGACCGCTCAACGTCACCTACGCGACGGGCTATCGTACGCCCGTGGCGGAGGCGTTTGTGAAAGCTTGTGCCGAAAAGGGAATTCCCGAAAACCCCGATTATAACGGTGCCGAGCAAGCAGGAACGAGCCTGTTTCAGTTTACCATCAAAGACCAAAAACGGTGGAGTACGGCAACGGCGTTTTTGAAGCCCATTTTAAATCGCTCCAACTTAAAAGTCATTACGTTTGCGCACACAACTCAACTGATTTTGGACAATGACCGTGCGGTAGGCGTGGAGTTTTTGACGGGAAAAAATACCACCGAAAAAGCGTTTGCCAACAAAGAAATCATCCTCTCGGCGGGAGCGTTTAATTCCCCACAAATTTTGATGTTGTCGGGGATTGGCGATAAAGACGAGCTAAAAAGGCACGGAATAAAGGCTAAAAAACACTTACCAGGGGTGGGTAAAAACCTACAAGACCACTTATTTACGGGGGTGAGTGCCTTGGCTAACGTACCAACCGCCAACGATTATCTGTCGGCGTGGGGGCAGGTGAAGGGGTTAGCGCAGTACGTATTCATGAAAAAAGGACCGATGACGATTAGTCCGTTGGAAGCCAATGCGTTTACCAAAATTCATTCAGGCCCCGACCCCGTCGATTTCCAGTTTCATTTTGCGCCAGTTCACATGGGCAACGACGGGAAAGCCGATTTTTACAACATTGATACCTTTCCACATACCAGCGGTTTTACCATTTTACCAACGCTTCTCAAGCCCAAAAGTGTTGGTTATGTGGGGCTTCATTCGTCAAATCCGTTGGATGCGCCACTCATTGACCCACGTTTTTTATCCGAAGAAGACGACGTGCTAACGCTGTTGAAAGGGACGAAAAAAGCGCTGGAGATTATGGACGCCAAAGCATTTGACATGGTGCGAAAGGAAGTAATTCTTCCCCTTCAACGTAGTTCTGACGAGGCACTTGTTTTACACATCAAAACGTTGCTAGAGACGGTATATCACCCCATTGGTACGTGTAAAATGGGCAACGACGAAATGGCGGTGGTGGACAGCAAATTGCGGGTGCACGGCATCGAAGGGCTTCGGGTGGCCGATGCGTCGATTATGCCCCGTATCATCGCGGGCAATACCAACGCCGCTTGCATTATGATTGGCGAAAAAGCCGCTGATTTGATTTTGGGGGATATTCGTCATAGTTAATTGGGAAACACATAGTTCACAATAGAATTTTTCACAATAGGGTACATAGTTATATCTTATGTTTTCTATGTGTTTTAAAAAAAATGACAAAACAAAACCCCCGCAAAAGTGATTCTGCGGGGGAGGAATGATTTTCGGCTAAACTGGTAACCAGTACCCAATTAACCAGCAACAACTATCTCACGAGCAAGCTCTACCAAATCTTTGTCGTTTACTTCTTTTTTGATGTCGGCTACGTCCAAGAATTGCTTGTAAATAATGTCCAACGTTGCTTTATCGAACGTATAACCCAACAATTCCAAACGGTGCTTCAACGCGTGGCGACCGCTACGAGCCGTCAACACAATCATTGATTTATCCACACCCACGTCGGTAGGGCTCATAATTTCGTAATTGAGGGTATGTTTCAAGAAACCATCTTGGTGAATACCCGAAGAGTGTGCAAACGCGTTACGCCCCACAATCGCCTTGTTGGCTTGTATTGGCATACGCATCATTTTTGAAACCAATTGGCTGGTAGGGAAAAGCAACTGAGTATTGATGCCCGTTTCGTATCCTAATTCTTTGTGTACATTGAGAGCCATCACCACCTCTTCCAACGACGTATTTCCAGCCCGTTCGCCAATTCCGTTCATCGTTACTTCCACCTGACGGGCTCCGTTCATGATACCAGCCAAAGAGTTGGCCGTTGCCAAACCAAGGTCGTTATGACAGTGAATCGAAATAGTCGCAAGGTGAGCGTTTGAGGTATTTTCAAAAATATACTTGATTTTGTCGCCATACTCATTAGGCAAACAATAGCCCGTTGTATCTGGGATATTTACAACCGTAGCTCCTGCTTTGATTACTGACTCTACCAAATGTGCCAAGAAAGCCACATCCGCACGTCCCGCATCTTCACAATAAAACTCTACATCCTCTACGTACGACTTGGCGTGTTTTACGGCGCCAATCGCTTGTTCTACGATTTTCTCACGTGTGCTGTTGAATTTGTGCTGAATGTGAATATCGGACGAACCAAGTCCCGTGTGAATCCGTCCGCGTTGAGCATATTTGAGGGCTTCTCCAGCGGCATCAATATCCCCTTTTACGGCGCGTGAAAGGGCGCAAATAACAGGCTGACGAACAGCTTTTGAAATTTCTACCACCGAACGAAAATCACCAGGGCTCGAAACAGGAAAACCCGCTTCGATGATATCAACACCCAGTTTTTCGAGTTGTTGTGCTACCACAATCTTTTCATCGGTTGTCAATTGGCAGCCAGGCACTTGCTCGCCGTCCCGCAACGTGGTGTCGAAAATTTGGACTTTTTGGCTCATTGTGTGTAAAGAGAAATTATAAATTGGTTAGATTTCGACTTTTGGGATTTTTATTCACAAAAAACCCTTTCTCAACGTGAGAAAGGGCCTTTTTACTACAAAGGTTTCCTTTCTCACATGACCTGTGTGAGGAGAAGACCGAGAATATTATTAGGTTGTAATGTCATAAATTGTGTTGCGAATTTTCGCTGTACGCGTATTTCTTCTACAAAAATAGCGGAATAATTTTTTGGTGCAAAAAGTTTTCAAAAAAAATGTAGCGGTATATAAATTTTGTTCTTGCCGCAGATTTTCCTATTTTTCTACAAATAAAGCAGAAATACCTAGTTTTGTAAAGACATACGTTCCCGAATCAGATGAAACCCCGCTTTTTGTTTATTTTTCTCCTAACTATTGGTATGGAAGTTACCTTTGCCCAAACGCCACTTTTCAATTGGCAAGGCCACCGTGGCTGCCGTGGATTGATGCCCGAAAACACCATTCCTGCGTTTCTGAAAGCACTCGACTACGGAGTGAATACCCTAGAATTGGATGTCGTTGTTTCGAAAGATAAGAAAGTAGTCGTTTCGCATGACCCTTATTTTCACGCCGACTTTTCGATAAAACCCGATGGTACGCCCGTGCCAAAAAGTCCCAAAATTGTGTTGTACGACCTCACGTATGACGAAATCAAACGCTACGATGTGGGGAGCAATGGCAACGCAAATTTTCCCGAACAACAAAAACAGAAAACCTACAAGCCGCTTTTAAGCGAGATGATTGAGGCCGTGGAGGCGTACCGAGTTAAAAACAAACTGCCGATTTTCTTGTACAACATCGAAATCAAGAGCGAAGAAAAAGAATACGATAAGTCGCAGCCTCAACCTGCGGAGTTTTCGGACTTGGTTTATCAAGAAATCATGGCTCAATTGCCACCCGAACGGATTGTTCTCCAAAGTTTTGATTTCAACGTTTTAAAACATTGGAAGAAACAAATCGACGCGGGCAAGTACAAAAAAGTAGCCTTGTCGGCGCTGGTAGCCAATGCCAAAGGGATTGAAAAAAACGTCGAAGATTTAGGGTTCATCCCTGAAATATACAGTCCTTACTATTTATTACTTTCGACGGAGCGGGTACAACAACTGCACAAGATGGGAATGCAAGTGGTGCCGTGGACGGTAAATACGACCGAAGAAATGCACAAAGTGAAGGCCATGGGCGTCGATGGCATTATTACGGACTACCCGAATCGCATCCCGAAATCCTGATTTTTACCAAAACCTATTAGGAGGGTAGTGTATGATTCATTGCTTTTATTTATGTTTGAGAAAATAAAACCTGATTTTCTGTGTCTCTACTGAACGACATAATGGTCTTTTTTATGAAGCGTCGTGCCGAGCGTATCGAACACTTCAAGGCGAATCCCATCGAGGTTCAGTACAAAGTATTCCACGATTTGCTGGAAGCGTCTCGCTACACCGATTGGGGGCGAAAGTACCGCTATGATTCGATTCAAACCATCAAACAATACCAAGAACGCGTACCGATTTCGAGCTACGAAGACTTGTATCCGTCGATTGAGCGGGTGTTGCACGGCGACCAAAACGTCCTTTGGCCGTCGGATGTAGAATGGTTTTCAAAATCGTCGGGAACGACCAATGCCCGCAGCAAATATTTGCCCATCACGCCCGAATCGTTGGAAGAATGCCATTACCGAGGTGGCCGCGACGTGATGACGCTGTACGCCCAAAACCGTCCAGGAACGTTGGTTTTTGAGGGAAAAGGGTTGTCGATTGGCGGAAGTTTGCATGATAATCCCTTCAACAGCGAAGGTGGAATGGTCGGCGACGTGTCGGCGGTGATTATGCGGAATTTACCCGCGTGGGCCGATTACATTCGCACGCCACCCATCGACATTGCTTTGATGGACAAATGGGAGGAGAAATTGGTCAAGATGGCTGAAATCTGTGGCAACGAAAACGTGACAAGTATATTGGGCGTACCGACTTGGACGATTGTACTCCTCGACCGCATTATGGAGGAACGTGGAGCGCAGCACATGCTCGATATATGGCCTAATTTTGAGGTGTTTATCCACGGAGCAGTTGCCTTTCAGCCTTACCGTGAGCTGTTTATGAAAAAATACTTTCCAAGCGACAAAGTTACCTACATGGAAACGTACAATGCTTCGGAAGGGTTTTTTGCGGTGCAAGACGACCTTGCCCACCCAGGCGAAATGCTGTTGATGCTCGATTACGGTATTTTTTACGAATTTGTACCCGTAGAAGAGTGGGACAAACCGCACCCCAAAGCCGTTACGCTGGATGAAGTAGAGTTGGATAAAAACTACGCGCTTATCATTTCGACCAACAGTGGTTTGTGGCGTTATCAAATTGGAGATACCATTAAGTTTACCTCAAAATATCCTTTCCGTATCAAAATTAGCGGCCGTACCAAGCACTTTATCAACGCTTTTGGCGAAGAAGTCATCATCGAAAACGCCGACGAGGCCGTCACCTTTGCTTGTGAAAACACGGGAGCCGTGATCAATGACTACACCGCAGGGCCTGTCTATATGGACGATGGCAGTAAAGGCCGCCACGAATGGGTGATTGAATTTAGTACGGCACCGTCCGACTGGCAAAAGTTTTGTCACTTGCTAGACAAACGCCTTCGGGAAGTGAACTCTGACTACGATGCCAAGCGTTATCAAGACCTTGCGTTGTTGGCGCCGCTCATGCACAATGTTCCGTCGGGTACATTTTATGAATGGATGGGGCGTCGAGGAAAATTAGGCGGCCAAAATAAAGTACCACGCTTGAGCAACTCGCGGGAGTATTTAGAAGGAATTTTACAAATGGTGTATCAAATGGAGTAAATGAACCGAAGGTAAACCCAAAAACTAGGCTTGGTCATTTTTTTGAAACGTAAAAAGCCTATTTTGCCACGAAAACAAACCATCGGTGTAAATAGTCCACCAGAAATTTTAGAATTACACAACTTTGCAACCGTTAACTAAAACCTAACAAAACCATGTCAAAAACCACATTAATTGTCATTGTCGTCCTTGCCATTTTTGGAATGTACGGCTGTAGTACTTACAATGGCCTCGTGAGCAAAGACGAAACTGTCAACAATGCGTGGGCCAACGTACAAAGCGCCTACCAACGTCGTGCAGATTTGATTCCTAACTTAGTAAATACGGTCAAAGGAGCGGCTGATTTTGAAAAAAGTACGCTTACCGCAGTGATTGAAGCACGTTCAAAAGCTACGTCTATCCAGTTGAAACCAGACCAATTGACTCCTGAAAATATGCAGAAGTTTCAGGCAGCTCAAGACCAATTGAGTGGATCTCTTTCGCGCCTTTTGGTATCGGTAGAGCAGTATCCGCAACTAAAAGCCAACCAAAACTTTTTGGAATTGCAAGCTCAGTTGGAAGGCACCGAAAACCGTATCAAGGTAGAGCGTGACCGTTTCAATGAAGTGGTGAAAGGTTATAATCAATCGGTACGTACGTTCCCTGCCAACATTTTTGCTGGTATGTTTGGCTTTGCGCAGAAGGGCTATTTTGAAGCCTCTCAAGCGGCACAAACGGCACCTACGGTGAAGTTCTAATTTCAAAACTTTCTGAAAAACAACCTTCCCGAAAGTTTAACAATCTTCCCGAAAGTTTAAAACTTTCGGGAAGATGTACTTTCCAACCGTAAACTTGTAAACTCTAAACCGTACATTGTTCATGTCTCTTCTTTTGACTTCTTCCCAACAAGAGCAAGTAGTGGCGGCGATTCGTTCGGCAGAACTGGTGACTTCGGGCGAAGTACGTGTTCATATCGAGACCAATTGCCTCGAAAGCGATGTCATCGAACGTGCCAAACAAGTCTTTGCGGACCTTGGAATGCACCGCACTGATTTGAAAAACGGGGTGTTGTTTTATTTGGCCACAGACGACCGAAAGTTTGCCGTACTGGGTGACAAAGGCATCAACGAACGCGTTCCTGATAATTTTTGGAACAATGTGCGCGATACAATGCGAGCTCATTTCAAAAAAAATGAATTTGCCGAAGGTCTCAGTCAAGGGATTCAGTTGGCAGGTGAGCAACTGAAAACGTTTTTCCCTCGCCAAGCAAACGACATCAACGAACTCTCCGACGATATTTCGTTCGGGTAACTTTTTTCCAATGCGTCATTTCTTTTCTCTTTTGTTGATAACCTTGTGCACCATTCGTGTTTGGGCACAAGATATTCCCGAACCGATGAATCCTCGGCGTTTGGTCAACGACTACGCGGGTATGCTAAACGGGACAGAACGTGAAACCCTCGAACAAAAACTGCGGGTTTTTAATGATTCCACTTCGACACAAATTACGGTGGTGATTGTGAAATCAACGTTGCCGTATCCTCCAGGCGATTATGCGTTTGAGCTGGGACGACGTTGGGGTGTTGGACAAAAAGACAAAGACAATGGCATAGTGTTGTTGTGGGCGTCGGATGACCGCAAGATTTTTATCGCTACGGGGCGAGGCATTGAGGGCGCGTTGCCTGATGCAATTGCCAAACGGATTATTTCGACGGTTATATCTCCTGAATTTAAACAAAAGATGTATTACCGTGGCCTTGACCGAGGAACGGATGAAATCATCAAGTACACAGCGGGAGAATACAAATCGGACGGCACCGAGGGCGGCGATGGAGAGTTACCTTTGGGGGTTATTATTTTCCTAATCATCATTGTCATTATTATTATCATCATCATTTCCAAAGCCAACAAAGGCGGCGGTGGCGGTGGTTTAAGCCGACGCGGCGGCGGATGGTATCCGTACACCACTTACACGGGCTGGGGTAGCTCGTCGGGCAACTGGGGCAACAGCGGCGGCGGTGGTGGCGGTTCAAGCTTTGGTGGTTTTGGTGGGGGAGACTTTGGCGGTGGAGGCGCTGGAGGAGATTATTAGGAATGACGAGTGAGGGAGTGTAGAATGACGAATAAAAGTGGGTTCTCGGTTGCAATAACCGTGTTTTCGGTTGCTTACTACCGAAAAAATAACAAAATAGATTCTTTATGAAAGTACGGCCTGCGGCGCTCATTATTGAAAATAACCATTTGCTTTTGCTGCGCTATAACTACAGCGGCAACGACGTATTTGCTTTGCCTGGTGGTAACCCCGACCGTGGCGAAACCCTCCCGCAGACGATTGAACGTGAACTAAGCGAAGAGTTAGGGATTGAGGTAGAAGTTCAGGGAATGCTTTTTTCGGGGGAGGTACTGTTACCACACCAAAAAGACGACGTGCTTCATGTGGTTTTTGGGACACAAATCATCGGAGGAATCCCACGACTCAACCCCAACGAGACGACAGCCTTGGAAATTTGCTGGAAGCCTGTGAATGTGCTACACCAATTAAACCTCTACCCCAACGTTGGGCAATACATTCAAGATGGATTACTAGGCAGCCCGCCCCATCCCTACGTCGGGCAAATCAACCAGCCTTTTTTTAGTTAACAACGACCCCACAAGCATTCCTAACAAGCTTGCGGCTGTTCCGTAGAGAATGGCAGGAAACGTCGTATGCCATACAAATGCGCACAACACCCAAACGACGAACCCGAGTATCATTGACGCCATACATCCAACGGCATTGGCGCGTTTCCAATAAAGCCCAAAAGTGAGCGGTACAAAAAGAGAGACCAAACTAAAGGCCGAAGATTCTCCCACTAATTCAAAAATGTCCTGTCGTGTTTGTGCCATCCAAATAGAGGCAAACGTCACGAAAACAACGCCCAAGCGAATGACAAGCAAAAGGCGGGTGTCAGATAGGTTAGGAAGATAGGGTTTGACAAGATTTTCGCCCAATACTGCCGCAGGAGCCAAAATAGCGCCACTACTGGTGCTCAGCAAGGCCGAAATTAAGGCGCCAAAAAACAAAATTTGAATCCACAATGGTGCGTGTTGAAGCACCATGTTGGGAATGATGAGGGAGGTATCTCCGTTCATTAATTCAGGATAAAGCGTTTTGGCGGCCAAGGCGATAAACAAAGGCAAAAGCGCCACCGTCAAATAAAGACCTCCCGCAAAAATCGAAGATTTCACGGCAGTGTCAGCATCTTTGGACGACATAACTCGCTGGAAAATATCTTGTTGGGGGATAGACCCTAGCCCTACCGTAATCCAAGCTGCCAGGTATTCGGCGTAGCTTTGCAAACTCATTTCTTTCGGGGTAATGCGGAAAAAATCAGCAGGCTGTTGGCTCGTGACAGGAGCGATTCCTCCCGTTTTGGAAAAGAGGATAATGGCCAAAATGATAAGTCCAAAAATCAAGATAATATTGTGTAAAAAGTCAGTAATCGACACCGACCACATCCCGCCCATAAACGTATAGAACATAACGAGGATGGCGCCAACCCAGATGCCTGTGCTCAACGGCAGCCCAAACACGACTTGCCCCACAATGCCCATGGCGACAAACTGAGCAGCAATCCACCCAAAGTACGAGGGGATAATCATCACTGCCGAGACAAACTCTGACGTCCTACCAAAACGCATCAAGAAAAAATCACAAAAAGTAATGATGTTCCAACGATAAAAAGTTCGGGCAAAAAATATACCTACAAGTATCAAACATAAGGCCGCGCCGAAAGGCTCCTCAATGACATTTAGGAAACCGCCTTCGATAAATTCTTTGGGAGCCCCCATCATGGTTTCCGAGCCAAACCAAGTCGCAAAGGTAACCATTGTGGCCAGTCCCATGGGTAAACGGCGCCCAGCCAACACAAAATCTTGGGTGCTGTGTACTCGCCGAGACGCCCAAAAACCGACGGCGACGTTGATAAGAAGATATATACCAATGGAAAAAATAAGCATAAATCAAGCGAAAAAGTGGGAAGGGGACGAATTTGGGAACATTAACTGGTTTTTGCAATTTTGTTTGAGTAAAACAACAAACTTGAACCTGTGGCAAACGATTACGACAAGATTTTCAAAGAAAATATCGAAAATTTGATTCCATTTCTTGCCCGAAAAGTGCTTGGAATTGATGTTGATATTTTAATCGAATTACCCGATGATATTCAGTTGACGGTAGAACGAAAACCTGACTTTTTGAAGAAAGTCGTACCAAATGATGGCTCTGAACCCTACCTACTTCATTTGGAGTTTCAAACAGCGTTGGACAAGGATATGCCTTACCGAATGCTGGAATATTATGCACTTCTTTTACGAAAATATCGTTTATCAGTACGACAGTACATCGTTTATCTTACAAAAAATGGAGGTGATAAATGGGAAGTGAAGCATGATTTTGGTAGTTGTCAATTTGAGTACAACCAACGTAGCCTTCAATCTTTTGACTATGAGCTGTTTTTAAATAGTACTTCGCCTGAGGAGGTATTGTTGGCTATTTTAGCAAACTTTAAAAATATTCCACCCATTGAAGTCGCGCATCGGATTATTACAAAACTTCAAGAGCTGGAACCTAACCATTTTTCTTTGGGGCGGTACGCCAACCAGTTGGTAATTTTATCAGGAATCCGTAATTTAGATGAGACAACCTTAAAACTTTTAGAAGATATGCCAATCACAGATATTTCACTGGAAGATTTCTACAGCTACCGCAAAGGAATGGAGAAAGGAATGGAAAAAGGAATGGAGAGGGGGATGGAAACAGGGATGCAGCAAAAGCAACGAGGAATTATTACTAAAATGTTACAATCAAACCTACTGACGATAGAGCAAATCGCTGATATTGTGGGGGTAGAGGTGTCGGTGGTAGTAGAAATTCAATCTGCAATTAAAACAAACGACTAAGGTCTTTATATGCAACGTTTTTTAGACGGATGGCACAGCCCATCGCTCAATAAACACATGGAAATCGCGGTGTATGGTCACTACGGATTTGCTCTATTGATGATTCCAACCGCCGCCGCTGATTACCTTGAATACGAACGTTTTCAACTCATTGATACGATTGCAAAACCTATCAACGAAGGGAAAGTGAAAGTTTTTTCGGTCAATAGTATCAATACCGAGAGTTGGTTAAACAATCACATGAGCGGACGCGACAAAGCGGTGCGTCATCAACAGTTCAATGAGTATATTTTTAACGAAGTGATTCCGTACATCAAAAGCCAAACAAGCCCTGATACGCCGATTATTGCGGCAGGAGCGTCGTTTGGGGCGTTACATTCGGCCAACCTTTTCTTTCGCCGTCCTGATTTGATTAATGGAGTGATTGCCATGAGTGGGTGCTATGACCTAACGGCTTATACCAAAGGACACTACGACGACAATGTCTATTTCAACTCGCCTGTTCATTATTTGCGAAACCTTTCGGATGAAGCTTATTTGGCAAAGTATCGTGCGAGTAAACACATCCATATCGTCACGGGCTCGGGCAGTTACGAAGACCCCGATTCATCACGTTACCTTTCGAGCGTGTTGAGCTCCAAAAATATCCCACATGAGTTAGACGTTTGGGGGTACGATATTCCGCACGATTGGCCGTCATGGCGAAAAATGTTGCCTCATTACCTCGAAACTCGCTTCTAACTTTTAGCGAATTACTACGGTTTTTCCTGTTGTCTTGACTCCGTCGGCAACAGGAATATCTTCTCCATTCTTCTTGACAGTCACCCGATACACATACGTTCCTGCGGGTAGGTCGGTGGTGTTTGTCCAAATCCATTCATTAAACCCAACCCGAGGCACAAACGAAGCGGTTTTGAAGATTCTCCCCGTCATATCTACCAGCGCAATCGTTGCTTCGGTGGGGTTTTCTTTGCCCGAAACCGTAAAAGAAACTTTAATAAGCTCATTCGCTGGGTTGGGAGTAGCTTCTACCGAAACAAGTTTTTGTTCGTTTATCACTCGAAAACTGATTTGATAAACGCCCGTTCGGTTTAAGGTAGCATCAGCCCCTTGAAAACGAAGGGTGTACACCCCATCGGGAAGGGAAGCGGGGCGAAATTCAATTCGAGCTACATTTTGGTTATCGGCGGGTATAAATCGAAGGACTGAGCTAGAAAAAGCAACGCGCTGGAAGGTCGTTTGTGAGGGGCGTTGCAAAAATAAATCCATGCCTAACGTATCCCTTTTGAAAAGAAAACGATTCTCGTCTTTGAGTTGAAGCAAAATCGTTGGTGTAGCCGAAACTACTTCTCCGTCGCGGATGCGTTGTCCGTCAAAAAACACATCGAGCGTGGGAGCAAAGCGGTCAGAGACAACCGTAAACGGTAGATTGATGGTGTTATTATCGTAGTTTTGCTCAGGCTGACGGCGTGGGTTTATTGTTACCAACAAACGGTTATCGCCGCCTTTCCCCAACGTAGGCATTGCAACGGTAAACGCTGCTTCTTCATTGGGTTGCAGGCGCCCCAACTTTCGCTCACTCATTTGGGGCGCACCTGTGGGGCTAAAAATCGTTTGCTGAACAACCAGCGAATCGCGAAAAGCAACGGGAGAGATATTTTTGAACGAAACATTGACTGAAACCACTTCTCCTTCTTGACGTTCAAGAGCGCCATTCAGGCTTGCGGTGGCACTTCCTTCGGGAACGGGTGTGTAGTTGACCCACCAATTTCGTAATTGCAAAGGTGTACTCACTCGGGCATCATTATTGGCCAGTTGAAGCCTTAAACGAAGGTAAGGATACGTAGTGGCGTCAACGTCTTGGAGAGAAATTGTCCCCGTGGCTACGCCCGTTTTTAAAACCTTTTCAGCACCGTTGAGGGAAATTCCAATCATTTCTAGGGTTGCTTGTGTTTGGTTAGAAGTAAGAGGTTTTGTGTTGTAGTTCAGCATTTTCCATTGACTAGCTGGCCCCACCAACGAAGAGGTAATTTGTCCTTTCCCGCTGTTACTTTTTAAGGTGAAATTATCCAATGTAAGCGTCCGAAGGCTCGGAGCAAGGTCATTTGGGTCGGGGCCAACCTCAACGGCAGGTTGTTTGGCTCCTTTTTGAACAATCAGTAAATAAGGGCTTTTAAGTCGTGCCATACTCGCTTGCGTTAGTCCAAGCTCAGTGAGTTTAGTAAGCTCTGAGGCTGGCCATAAATCAAATTGAATACCGTTGAGCGTCATCAGCACAATCCAATCACCGTCAGGAACGGCGTCCACCCATTTGCTAAAAAGCTTATCGTTCACAATCTCGCGCTGGCGGAGGGTGTTCATAACGTACGGCGGATTTCCGCAATTACGGCTGGGCATCACTGAATACGCTTGAAGGTTGTCGCGGTGAAGTGCCGTGACGGCAAGATTGGCACCAGGTCGCCAATTGTCGATTTGGTCAAAAGTCGTGCAGTTGCCTTCCACCACCAACAAAATGTCATTGATGGATAATTGTGACGCTTTGTAACCCTCATTAAAAGCCCCGACGGAACTTCCTGCCACTACGGCTTTTACGTTGGTGAAAACGGTCTTGTACGACCAAGTAGGTTGGGTATTGACGGATAAATTCACCTCCAATGGAGTAGCTTTGGTAAACTGAGGAGGCTGACGCTGTGCCCAACCTTCTCCGCCATTTTTGACAAAGGTAAACGAACTTTCGGTCCAGACATTGTCGCTGCTTGCGGGGCGGTCGGCGTAGCGAATGCGCCAATAATAGGTGGTTGAATCGCGGTTAAGAAGCGTTACTTTCCAACTTGGTAGCACCGTTGCCGCGACGGCTTGGGTACGTTTGAAAGGACTGTCAAAACGGGCAGTCGTGTCAATTTCAACGGTGTAATTTCGGTTACTATTATC
The DNA here is from genome assembly GCF_014195535.1 of Runella defluvii. Lineage (GTDB taxonomy): Bacteria > Bacteroidota > Bacteroidia > Cytophagales > Spirosomataceae > Runella > Runella defluvii. The sequence goes on from NZ_JACIBY010000001.1 coordinate 270,978, forward strand.
AATTTGCTGGGCAACCAGCAGCGTGGTTGGCAGGCCATTTTCGGTCGTTGAAACCACGGAATACTCCGCAGGTAACAAAGGGTAAGCCCCTGCAACGGGCAAACTTAATTCAACAGCAGCTACATTATTCGTACGACTGGTCTCGGCCAAAACGCTATTGGGGTCAATTTGAACCTCAAAGCGATTCAACCCGCTTTGGCTACGGTCGTGGGGAAGGCTGAAGGTAAGTGTATCAAGGTACGCAACGGCTGAGAAACTAGCGTCATAGGCCGAAACAATTCCGTCGCGGGTAGTACGGGTAAGGCGAAGGGGTAGTTTTTCGTTGCGATAAAGTCCCAGATTCGCTACCACCACCTTGATTTTGAGCGAGTCACTAAACGCAGAAACAGCAGCTCCGTTTTTGCCTTGAACCAAAATACTTTGGCTGTTAACAGCATAATCAGGTTTTTGGGTGGGGAAAATCACCACGGCAGGGTCGCCTTGAAGTGTCATCTGTTGGGCATCTGCTTGGTACGTAGGGTCTTCGGGGTAAAGCGCCAACGTTTTACGGATAATTTGCTGGTAAACCTCTCCAAACGGACGATTGAAGTTGGTACTATCACCCAGCATGACGTTATAAAAAGTGTTGGCATAATCATTTAGCGAATACACATAAGCCACGTTGGAGTGTGCCAAAAACAAAATGGCTCCGCGGTCTTTGGTCGTAATCCAGTCTTGGGCGTAGGTTCGGCTGTAGCCAAACGTAAAATTCCCAACCACGCAGCCATTGGCAAATACTAACGGATAACGGCCTTTGTTGCGGTAGCCAAACACGTCGTTGGACACCATGCCCAAATCAATATCGGTGACGTTGAGGGCCGAATGCCCAAACAGCGTCATAATTCCCGCTCCTTCGTTGACTTCGTTGGTAATGCCCACGTACTCAATGGCTTCGTCGGTTTTTTTGGTGATGGTTGTTACTTTGGCACCTAAAAATTCCTTTTGGGCTTTTTTCCTGAAAGACTCCATGATACCCAAAAATTGCGCTTGCTCAAACGAATTGGTGCCACCGCTCAAATGCAGAATGTTTTTTCGCCAAAGCGCATTCATGGGCGTGGCTTCGTGCTCTTTTACTTTTTCTAAGTAGTTAAGTACTTCCTGTGGATTATCCGTCCAAATTCGCCCCGTAGGAAGGGCGGGCACGAGCGAGGGTTGTCCCTTTAAGCCGTGCGAAAACAGATTGTCGGAGCCAGGCCATCCAAACGTTGGCACCATGTCCACATTCGCAAGGTTGGAATTGGTACGGTTAAAGTCGATTTGTTGGGTACGTCCCACAATGAATAAAAACTTGGGATTCCCTTTTTCGACCATAAATTGTACAAAACGACGCACAGCCAACGGGCTAAACTCGCCGTAGTTAAATTGATTAACGAGTAAATCCATCTGCACGGTGAGGGTGTCGTATTTCCCTCCTGCAACAGACGCTCGGTAGCCACCAAACTGTTTGGCGACGTTGATAAGGTTACGGTGCGTCACCACCAGATAATTGGCTTTGGTTGGGTCAATGTTGCGGAACGTAACGCGCTGTATGCTCGGAACGGCCAATGGGAGGCGCGTGGTAAAAAGCGTTTTTTCAGAAGCGGTTTCCCGCACTACGGCTTTTAGGATGCTGTTTTCGAGGGTTGAACCAACACGACCTACGTTGTTTTTATCGCTGATGTCAAATAAGCGTGTGGCAGCGGTAGCATTGGCAATTTCGAGGTACGATTTGTTTTGAGAATTGGGTAAAAGGTAAAAGTATTTCTGAGAAGTATTGAGTACATCAAAACGTTGGGGATAGCGGAGGCGATAATAAGTCACGCTATAAACATCTTCGGCTTGGTTCGGAAAACCGCCTCTTGAAACCGTGGCAATTGAAATACGATTGCTGTCGAGCGACACGTCCGAAAATGAAATAGGATACTGAACCAACAACGCATTTTGGTAACTAAACCGAACCGTATCCACCAATCGATTGGCATTGAGGGTGCTTCCAACGCTGATTTCGATAAAATGGGCGCGGTGGTCGCGGCCCATCAAATGCAGCTCAAGTTGAGGCTGAAAAGCCGTTCGGACGGGATTTTCGAGGGCAAATCTCCGTTGGTTTCGTTTGTTGATGGAAATTTCTGGCCCCGTCCATCCTTCACCATAATCATAAAAAGAATTTTGTGCCCCACTCGGCGAACCTAAAGGATACATCAAGCCTTCCGACATGCCCGTGTAATTGTAACTTGCAATGTTGGAAACCAACAAATCTTCGTGGTGATAAGGCTCAGGGGTGAGCGTTGGTGTCGGATTTTCCTGATAAAAAACCATGCGTTTGCCCGCTTGCCCATCAAGGCGCCAGGTCAAAAAGTAGGCAGTAGTGTCTGAATAAAGATTGTATAGTTTGTGCGGTTGGGCGCTGTGAGGTAAGTAAAGCAACGAGTCTTGGGTGCCGTCATTTCCTTCCCCGTAAAACTCAAGGTAGTCGGTTTCATCCAGCTTATTATCGCTCTCGCCTTGAATAAAAATAGCCTGTTCTTTACCCCGAAAAAACAATTGAATGGAGGTAGGGTTGAGGGTCGAAACAGGAACCCCCGCTTGGCGAAGTTCGTTGGTGGAGATACGATAAAGCCCTTTTTGAGCAACAGGAATTTTAAAATACGTTTGCTGAAAATTAATCCACTCGTTGCCGTAGCGCTGGGCGTTGGTTGAGAGTGCAACAATAAAAAAGAGAAACGTAGCAATTTTCGCCTCTACCTCAAATCTAAGTTTCATGGGTTTTACTCGCTGATATTGAAGATGCAAGTTAACGACTCAGCGAAGAAATGCCAAGTATTTAAAAATATGTTATGCTTGCAGAGTATTTTTTACAAAAAAAATGGTTGTTTTGTGGTAAGGAATCTAAAACGTTAAACAATAAGACGAAACAACCTTAAAACATGAACGCATACATTGTAGCAGGATACCGCACCGCCGTGGGAAAAGCCCCGAAAGGTGTTTTTCGTTTTACACGCCCCGACGACCTTGGTGCAGAAGTAATCAAACACATGATGGCGCAATTGCCGCAACTTGACCCCGCTCGGGTGGATGACCTCATCGTGGGAAATGCCGTGCCTGAAGCCGAACAGGGAATGCAAATTGCGCGTTTTATTTCGCTGCTTGCTTTGCCTAAAAGCGTCCCTGGTTTTACGATTAACCGTTACTGTGGGTCAGGGGTGGAGGCGATTGCGATTGCAGCGGCTAAAATCAACGCGGGCATTGCGGATTGCATCGTGGCAGGAGGTGTAGAGTCGATGTCGATGGTGCCTACAACGGGTTGGAAAACAGCCCTCAACTACGAAATCGCAAAAGACCACGCTGATTATTACATTGGAATGGGATTAACGGCTGAGCAAGTAGCTAACCAATTTAAAATTGGCCGCGATGAGCAAGATGCGTTTTCGTTGGCTTCGCACCAAAAGGCATTGGCCGCACAAGCTGCGGGTAAATTTGACGGAGAAATTGTCCCTATTACGGTAAAAGAAACGTTTTTCGACGCCAACTCAGGAAAGAAAAAGACAAAAGAATATGTAGTAAACAAAGACGAAGGTCCACGCGCCGATACTACCCTCGAAGCCCTAGGGCGTTTGAAGCCCGTATTTGCAGCAGGCGGAAGTGTGACAGCAGGGAATTCGTCTCAGACGTCAGATGGAGCGGCTTTTGTGGTGGTGATGTCTGAAAAAATGGTAAATGAACTAAACCTGAAGCCGATTGCGCGCATGATGTCGTACGCATCGGCAGGGGTAGAGCCACGCATTATGGGTATCGGCCCCGTGGCGGCGATTCCGATTGCGCTTAAACAAGCGGGTCTTACCCTCAATGACATTGACCAAATCGAATTGAATGAGGCGTTTGCAGCTCAGTCGCTGGCAGTAATAAAAGAATTGGGAATTGACCCGACTAAACTAAACCCTAACGGGGGCGCTATTGCGCTTGGACACGCCCTGGGCTCAACGGGTGCGCGTTTGTCGGTGCAATTGTTCAACGAAATGCGCCGTCGCGAGCAGAAATACGGCATGGTGACCGCCTGCGTCGGTGGTGGCCAAGGAGTAGCAGGTATTTACGAGTTTTTGAACTAATTCTGTGCAAGTTTGCAAAGAGCAAATTTGTACAGAGCAAATAGCAAGAGGCAAGTTAGCAAGGAGCAAAACGCAGAATACCAACTTTGCCTTTTGCTATTTTGCAAACTTGCCTTTTGCTATTTTGCAAACTTGCCCTTTGCTATTTTGCAAACTTGCTCTTTATTTTTTGCCCTTTGCTATTTTGCAAACTTGCCCTTTATTTTTTTGCCACTAATCTTTCACCGCAATTACTGAAATTTCAACGTTAACATCCTTCGGTAGGCGTGAGACTTCTACAGTTTCACGGGCAGGGTAGTGACCCGAAAAAAAGTGCCCATACACTTCATTCACCTTCCCAAAGTTATTCATGTCCTTCAAAAAAATGGACGTTTTGATGATGTTATGGTAGTGCAGTCCAGCTTCTTTTAAGATAGCTCCAATGTTCAACATCACCTGACGCGCTTCGTTTTCGATATTGCCCGTGACGAGGTCGCCATTGTCAGGGTCAATGGGAATTTGTCCTGATACATACAACGTATCGCCAACCATCACAGCTTGCGAATAAGGGCCAATGGGCGAGGGTGCCGCAGTGGTGAAAATGATTTTCTTCGACATAACTATAAAATTATAAGGTTAATTTAGTCACTCCAATTCGCGTAAATACATCTGGATGGTGTTTTCAAGGCCGTAGTAGAGCGCGTCGCAGATAAGCGCGTGGCCGATGGATACTTCGTCCAAATGGGGTATTTGTTGTTTCAAAAATCGCAGGTTATCCAAACTCAAATCGTGTCCCGCATTCAGCCCCAAACCCACTTCTTTGGCAACGTTCGCCGCTCGTACGTAGGATGCCACCGCTGCTTCACGGTTATCAAAATACTCAGCGGCGTAGGGTTCGGTATAAAGCTCTACTCGGTCGGCTCCGCAAATTTTGGCACCTTCAACCATGGCTTCGATAGGGTCAACGAACACCGACACTCGAATTCCTGCTGATTTGAAGGTCTGTACCAAATCGGTCAGTCGGTCGCGGTGAGCAATGGTATCCCAACCTGCGTTTGAGGTAATCGCCCCTAGTGCATCAGGAACGAGCGTTACTTGAGCTGGCTGCGTTTTCAAGACTAACTCAACAAACTTTTTTTCGGTAGGATTGCCCTCAATGTTAAACTCAGTAGTGACGACTTCCTTGAGTTCAAGGACGTCTTGGTAACGAATATGACGCTCGTCGGGACGGGGATGAACCGTGATGCCCTGCGCTCCAAATCGCTCGCAATCAAGCGCAGTTCTTACGACATTTGGATTATCGCCGCCCCGCGAGTTGCGGAGGGTAGCAATTTTGTTGATGTTTACACTAAGACGAGTCATAAGCGGTAGTTAATTAATGGTCGAATAGACACACCCAAAGGTATTCGGAAAACGAGTTTTTGACAATTTTTAGTTCAGAAACTTGATATTCTGAGTTTTTATCTATATTTCGTCAAAATATTTATTCATCAAACACTTTATCAACCTTGAAAGAAACCTATCACAAATGGTATTCCCCCACCTTGGGGCGCGACATTGAGATGCAGGTATTTGGGCATTGGGGGTATCCTATCTTGCTCTTCCCGACGTCGATGGGGCGTTATCACCAAAACAAAGACTTCGGACTGATTGAATCGGCGCGATGGTTGGTTGAATCAGGCAAAGTAAAGCTCTATTCGGTTGACAGCATCGACCGAGACAGTTGGTACGCCAAACACCTTCATCCTTCGGTGCGCGTACACAATCACAGTATTTACGATAGTTTTTTGACCAACGAACTCGTTCCTACGATTCGCCACGAAAGTAATGTTGACAAAATCGGGGTTGCGGGCTGTAGCTTTGGCGGGTACCACGCCCTCAATTTTGCGCTAAAACACCCCGACAAAGTCGCGTATCTGTTTAGCATGAGTGGCGCGTTTGATATTCGTAGCTTTTTGGAAGGTTACAGCGACGAAACGGTCTATTACAACAATCCCGTCGATTTTATGCTCAACGAGGAAGGCTGGAAATACAACCACATGAAAATCGTGCTAGGGACGTCCGAATGGGATATTTGCCTCAACGATAACGTGCGGATGTCACAAATTCTGAATTCAAAAGGTATTAATCATTGGCTTGACATTCGTGGGTGGGAGAGCCACGATTGGCCACTTTGGAACAAAATGTTTCCGCATTATCTCTCATTAATGGGTTTATAAAAAAGCCCCCCTATCCCCGATGGGGGCTTAAAAAATAACTAGACTTCCCCATTGGGGGTGGGGGGCTCAAACATCATGAAAAAAATAGGAATTTTACACGGAATGGAAAATACGTTTCCGCAGGCATTTGTGGAGCGTGTCAATCAATTGGACGGAAAAAACATTGTAGCCGAACCCGTACTCATCGACCGCGTAGTACAAGGTGAAGCTACGGATTATGCCGTAATCATCGACCGTATTTCGCAGGATGTGCCGTTTTATCGGGCTTTTTTGAAAAATGCCGCTTTGTGCGGAACGGCCGTTATCAATAACCCTTTTTGGTGGAGTGCCGATGAGAAGTTTTTTAACAATGCTCTGGCCGTAAAATTGGGCGTTCCTGTGCCAAACACAGTGTTGATGCCTTCTAAAGAACGTCCAGACGATACCAGTGAGACGTCGTTCCGTAACCTAAAAATGCCAATGGCATGGGGGGAAATGTTTGACTATGTAGGTTTCCCTGCCTACATGAAGCCACACGCAGGTGGTGGTTGGAAGAGCGTTTATAAAATCAACGACATGGACGACCTTTGGCACAAACATGCCGAAACCGAGCAGTTGGTGATGCTCCTCCAAAGCGAAGTGACGTTTGAAGATTATTATCGTTGCTATTGCCTTGGTGGAAAGTACGTCCATATCATGCCGTATGAGCCTCGCAATCCGCACCATTTGCGGTACGCGACGCAGCCTAAAACAACGGGAGAAGCACATAAAAAATTGATTGCGACGATTACCGATTACGTACTCCGTTTGAACAAAGCATTAGGCTACGATTTTAACACGGTAGAATTTGCGGTACACAACGGCATTCCGTACGCGATTGACTTCTGTAACCCTGCTCCTGACGCTGATATTCATTCGGTAGGACAAGAAAACTTTGATTGGATTGTCGATAACGCGGCGAAAATGGCGATTGAAAAAGCCCAAGCCCACAAAGATGGTCAAACCAACTTGACGTGGGGTTCGTTTGTGCGTACTTCGGCGATGAACTTGCCGATTAGCCATTTGGCCAAAGGAGATGTAGAGCCTACCGAAGAAAAGCCTAAAAAAGCAGCACCAAAGGCCAAAGCTGAGGAGCCTGCCAAAAAAGCGCCTAAAAAGAAATAAGTTTTTCAGCGGACGATTCACTACCCAAGACCTATGCACCAGTTTACAATCGGTATTGAAGAAGAATTCCAGACCATCGACCCCGAAACCCGCGCGTTACGTTCGCACATGTCGAAGATTGTTGAGAACGGAAAAATCATTCTCAAAGAGCGTGTGACGGCCGAAATGCACCAGTCAGTAGTGGAGGTGGGAACCAATATTTGTACCAATATTGAGGAAGCGCGGAAGGAAGTAACTTACCTGCGCAAGATGATTATTGACCTCGCAAAGCAGCAAAATTTACGAATTGCTGCCGCAGGAACGCACCCGTTTTCGGATTGGCAAGACGAGTTAATTACGCCCAACGAACGCTACGACAAGCTCATCGAAGAAATGCGCGACGTGGCTCGGGGGAATTTGATTTTCGGTTTGCACGTTCATATCGGGATTCCAGACCGCGATACAGGAGTGAAGTTACTCAACTCACTGACGTATTTTTTACCGCATATTTATGCCCTTTCGACCAATTCTCCGTTCTGGTGTGGCCGCAATACAGGCTTTAAATCGTATCGGTCGAAGGTGTTTGATAAGTTTCCGCGCACGGGTATTCCCGAGTATTTTGAAACTGCCCACGATTACGACGACTACGTGAACCTGCTCGTTAAGACGGGGTGTATCGACAACGGTAAGAAAATCTGGTGGGATTTGCGTTTGCATCCTTTCTATAACACGATTGAATACCGCGTGTGTGACATTCCGATGCGCGCCGATGAAACTATTTGTTTGGCGGCATTGATGCAGGCATTGGTGGTGAAGATTTATAAATTGATGAGCAAAAACCTCAATTTTCAACACTACCGCAAAATCCTCGTCAACGAAAACAAATGGCGGGCGGCTCGGTACGGTATTCACGGCAAACTCATTGATTTTGGACGGAAAGAAGAAGTGCCTTATTTCAAATTGGCGGAAGAACTCCTTGAGTTTGTCGATGACGTCTTGGACGAACTAGGCAGCCGTAAAGAAGTAGAGTACATCCACAAAATCCTAGAAATGGGCACAGGCGCCGACCGACAATTGGCCGTCTGGGAAGCCACCCACGATTTGAGCCGAGTGGTCGATTACATTGTGGAAGAGACGGAGTATGGTCTCTAATAATTTGTTAGAAAAGTGGGAGAATTGCCAATGAGGCAATTCTCCATTCATTAAAAAAACTCAACAAAAAGGAGCGAATTTGCTCGTATGTGTCGTTACAATAGACGATACAACAATTCAACCATTTCATGAAGAAGATTATTCTCTTTTTATCTTTCCTTGTTTTTATTTCTTGCGACGAGAAAATTACCCCCACACCCGTTACTACTCCCACGTGTAACATCAGCAGTGAAACTGGTAGAGACAATGCCTACCGACTCGACTACGTATATGCTCCCAATGGCGTGCCTGAAGGGGTGAATATTTCGGTAAAAGACAATGCCACGGGGCAATTAAAAGCTACTGGCAAAGCGGTATATACTTATACAGATAATCGATTGGTAAAGGTAGTGGACGGAGACGTAGAAGAGACTATCGAATACAACGCCAATGGCTCAATTGCTCGATTAACCGTGGTAAAAACTACCGATGCGAATTACGTCAATTATGTACTGAACTTCACCACCGATGCCAATCAGCGCATTACGAAAGTCACTGACTCAAAGGGTATGGAAGCGACTATCACGCGTGATGCACAAGGCAATATTTTGGAAACCATCACCAAAGATACCCGCACCAATCAGGAGGTTTTTCGGGTTGTACTAACGGGGTATGATAACAAAAAGACGATGTTTGATGCTTTTAAAGGTTGGCAGTTTAGCGTTTTGGGGTATTATGCCGATTATATCAAATTTCCACTTTTTACGACAAAAGCAGGAGGCAATGCCACCAAACGCACTGAATACGAATCAGGTAAAGCCGTGAGAGAAACGACTTACACATTTACCTACACCACCGATGGGTTTCCGTTGACGGAACAAACCCTTACACGGTTTTTGGACGGTTCGGGGATTTCAACGTATAGCAAGACATTTACCTATACCGATTGTAAATAAATAAAAAAGGAACTGCCCTAGAGCAGTTCCTTTTTTATTTTTGTGGCAATCTCTGCCAGTTCTTCTTGGCTCATTTTGAGCTTGTTATTAAAATTCATGTCTGCCATGCTGTTGAGCGGGATAAGGTGTACGTGGGCATGAGGCACTTCAAGCCCTACCACCGCAACGCCAATTCGCTTGCACGGAACCGCTTTTTCTACGGCGGCCGCCACTGTTTTTGAAAACTGCATCAATCCCGTGTAAAGGGCCTCGTCTAAATCAAAAATATAATCGACTTCTTGTTTTGGAATGACGAGTGTATGGCCAGGTGCACAAGGAAAAACGTCAAGAAAGGCTAAAAAATCGTCAGTTTCGGCGATTTTGTGGCACGGAATTTCTCCATTAACGATACGAGTGAAAATAGAAGGCATAACGGTAACTGTTAAATTTGGCGAGCAATATACAAACAAAAATGGCTTCTTTGAGCCTACCATCGGCGACGAATTCGCATTTTGTATAGCCCCAATCGGCGGGTAATGTTGAACGTAGCTACTTGATACGCGTCGTTTTTCTTGGCATTGCCTGCATAACTAACGCCATCTAAATAATCGGAAGTTGAAAGCCTAAAAGACGCTTCAAGTCCTACAATCCATTCGGGAGACACATCGTATTTAATACCCAGCCCAACGGGGAACGACAAATGAAACGCATTGTAGTTGGCGTCGCGGTCGATGGCAATGCCTTCACGTATCCAAGTGTAGGGAGTTTGGCTTTCGTCGAAGTTGATTTGAGGTTTGGCATAAACTACCGACACGCCCGAAAAGAAATAAGGCGAAAAGAAGGATTGAAATCCATTTTGTTGACGATAAAAAATCGGATTCATGTTGTAGAAATCCCATTCGAGCAAGAGCGAATTTTCAACAAAGTTAGTTTCGAGGGTCAAATTGCGGGAAAGCCGAGTGGGGTAGTGTTTATCGCGCCCCCAAAATTGCCCTCCTTGAACGTTGTAGCGAAGTGCCACTACGTCTCCAATGTACTTTCTTGCATAAAGATTGACGGAGGGACGAAATTCTCTAGGCCATAAATCGTGTCGATTGAGGTCACCTAAATAACCTACTGCACCCGTGCCGATACCTACTTCCCAGCGGTGCATCGACTGGCAAAATGCTGCACGGGCCAGCAACAATAATAGTGCCGAAATAACGAATGAACCCAATAATCGCGTCATTAGGGGGATTTTGAGGGTTATGTGATTGATTGAATAGGGTAAGTTCTGAGAACGATAAATAGTAAGCAAAAATAGTACCAACGTCTAGTAATTAAGTAGAGAAAATAAAAAAGAGGGGGCTTTGAAGGGGTAGTTTTTAAATTTGTAAAAAACGACTTTTGGTTTTTCAGGACAAAACTTCTAATTTTGCGCTCTGATTTTCAGGGGTGTGTCAGAATTGACACATTTTTTTGGTCAAGAAACAGACTTAACAGATTCAATAACAATCACAAAAACCATGGCACGTGATTTAAAATTCACAAGAAACATTGGGATTGCTGCTCACATTGATGCGGGTAAAACCACCACAACGGAGCGTATTCTTTATTATGCAGGGGTAAGCCACAAAATCGGTGAAGTACACGACGGTGCAGCGACGATGGACTGGATGGCGCAAGAGCAAGAGCGCGGTATCACCATTACGTCTGCGGCTACAACAGTAGATTGGAAATGGAGAGACAACAGTTACCACATCAACATCATTGACACTCCAGGTCACGTTGACTTTACGGTAGAGGTAAACCGTTCACTTCGCGTATTAGATGGTCTTGTGTTTTTGTTTAGTGCGGTAGATGGTGTTGAGCCTCAATCTGAAACTAACTGGCGTTTGGCCAACAACTATAACGTAGCTCGTTTGGGCTTCGTGAACAAAATGGACCGTTCGGGTGCTGATTTCTTGAACGTGTGCAAGCAAGTAAAAGAAATGTTGGGTAGCTACGCAGTACCTTTGCAGTTGCCTATCGGTGCAGAAGACCAATTCAAAGGGGTAGTTGACTTGATCAACAACCGTGGTATGATTTGGAACGAGCATGACAAAGGAATGACGTATGAAGTTGTGCCTATTCCTGACGATATGAAGGAAGAAGCGGCTGAGTGGCGTGAAAAACTCCTCGAAGCAGTAGCAGAATACGATGAGACATTGATGGAGAAATTCTTCGATGATCCAGATTCAATCACGGAAGATGAAATCTTGACTGCATTGCGTGCAGCGGTGATTGACATGAAAATCGTTCCAATGCTTTGTGGTTCTTCGTTCAAAAACAAAGGAGTACAAACCATGCTTGACTACGTGATGGCGTTGTTGCCTTCACCACTTGACAAAGAAAGCATCAAAGGAACTAACCCTGATACTGGCGTTGAGATTTCGCGCAAGCCAAGTGTTGATGAGCCTTTTGCTGCTTTAGGATTTAAAATTGCAACTGACCCTTACGTAGGTCGTTTGTGTTTTATCCGTGCTTATTCAGGAGTATTGGAAGCAGGTTCTTATGTGTTGAACAACCGTTCGGGCAACAAAGAGCGTATTTCTCGTATCTTCCAAATGCACGCCAACAAGCAAAACTCAATTGAGCGCTTGGAAGCTGGTGACATCGGTGCGGTGGTAGGTTTTAAAGACATCAAAACGGGAGATACCCTTTCGGATGAGAAAAACCCAATCGTTCTTGAATCAATGGTATTCCCTGAGCCAGTTATCGGGTATGCGATTGAGCCTAAGAAAACAGCTGACCAAGATAACTTCTCGAAAGCAATTGGTAAGTTGATTGAAGAGGATCCAACGCTTCAAGTAGAATCAAACGAGGAAACAGGCCAAACCATCATCAAAGGGATGGGTGAGCTTCACTTGGAAATCATCATCGACCGTATGCGTCGTGAGTTTAAAGTAGAAGTAAACCAAGGTGCTCCTCAGGTAGCTTACAAAGAGGCACTTACTAAAAACTTTGAACACCGCGAAGTATATAAGAAGCAGTCGGGTGGTCGTGGTAAATTCGCCGATATCGTGTTTGAACTCGGGCCACGTGATGACCAGAAAGAAGGAGAAGAAGTTAAAACTGGTTTGTTGTTCGTCAACGAAATCGTAGGTGGTGCTATTCCTCGTGAATTTATCCCTGCGGTACAGAAAGGTTTCAACGACTCAATGAAGAACGGTGCATTGGCTGGTTACCCAATCGATTCAATGAAAGTTCGTCTCTTCCACGGTTCGTACCACGATGTTGACTCTGACTCATTGTCGTTTGAATTGGCAGCTCGTATGGGCTTCAAAGAAGCGGCTCGTCAGGCAGGTCCAAAATTGTTGGAACCAATCATGTCAGTAGAAGTAGTATCGCCAGACGAATACACTGGTCCTATCACAGGTGACTTGAACCGTCGTCGTGGTATGATGAAAGGAATGGATACAAAAGCAGGTTCGCAAGTAATCAAAGCGGATGTACCATTGTCAGAATTGTTTGGTTACGTAACTGACCTTCGTACGATTTCATCGGGTCGTGCAACTGCTAACTTGACGTTCTCGCACTACGAATTCTTGCCAAACAACTTGGCAGAAACCGTAATCGCTAAGTCGAAAGGATAGTTTTAAGTTTACTGTTTTGGGTTTATAGGTTTAGAGTTTAACTACAAACCGTAAACCCAAAACTTACAAACTGTAAACAGTAAAGATATTTCCTATCGGAGTTAATGGCTCTTTCGATGGGGAAAGTAATAATCAATCAGAGCCAACCAATTATAATGAACCAGAAGATTCGTATCAAATTGAAGTCATTTGACCACAACTTGGTGGACAAATCGGCCGATCGTATCGTGAAAGCGGTAAAATCAACGGGAGCTGTAGTAAGCGGACCTATTCCATTGCCTACAGAGAAGCAAATCTACACAGTTTTGCGTTCACCTCACGTAAACAAAAAATCACGCGAGCAGTTCCAACTTTGCACTTACAAGCGCCTTATCGACATCCACTCGTCAAGCGCTAAAACTGTAGATGCCTTGATGAAACTTGAATTGCCAAGTGGTGTTGATGTCGAAATTAAAGTTTAATGACATTTGGTTTCAAATAAAAAGCCGACGCTGCAAAGTGTCGGCTTTTGTTGTTTTTGGGGGGAGAGGTAATTCAATTCCTAATGCTATTGTTCTCCGAGTTTTCGTTTTAGTTCTTCTATAATTCTCTCTTTTTCATCAAGCGCTTTTTTTGTCTCGTCAAGTGCTTTTTTGCTTTCAGCTAGTGCCTTTTGAAATGCTTTTTCCTTATCTTCAAACATCGCATTGATGGTCCGCCATGCTTCTTGTTCATCTTCGATTCGTTTACGTTCTATCGGATCAGAACCGCTATGGTGTAAGATGTCGGTCAAAATTTTTAACTCCTCGTTGTCGGTTGGGTGAGAAAATTGTTTGGTAATTTTTCTGTCATCCACGAAGTTACTTTGCTCAAAAACGCTCAATAGTTTATCTAAACTCGTTTGGTAACGATTAGTAATTCTGTCCACTTGTACGATGTAGCTGTCGTGGGTCAGTTTTTCAACAAAATCCGATTTCTTTTCAATGACGGTTTTGTTGATTAAATCTTTGTAATTACGTTCTACTCGAATACAAGCTGTTTCTATCTCAGGAAGGGTAAATCCAAGAATATAGATTGTAGTAATTGGAAGAGCTTGGTTTTCATTGTTTACTTTATCTTCTTTTTTATATTGTTCACCCAAATACCTACGAAAACGCATTAAGTCGATTTGATTTTTGGCCTTCTGAATTTCGATTAAAACCTTTTTGTATTCGCTTGTTTCGGTTTTGATAGTGGCGATAAAATCCAAACGAAAAACGGCAAGCCCTGCTAGTTCGTCCGTGTAAGTAAACTCTTGTGGTTTTACTTCTATCGTCTCAATGGCTTGTTCCAAAAGTGTCTCAATGAAAAACTTGGCTACTCGTTCGTTTTCCATCATTCTTTTAAACACAGTGTCGTATATCGGATTGGCGATTATCATTTGTGGTTGTCTTAAAAAGGAGTGAGACAAATTTACACAAAAAACACTAGCACAGGCCAAACGATCCGTGCCAGTGTTTAAGAAAGAACCCCCGTAGTATTTACTTAAATCCAAACAAAAAGGGAAACAAGAACGTAACGACGATGGTCCAGAGGCTGTAAATAGGTAAATAAATCGCAATTGTTTTTCCCACGTCGGCGAGAGAGGTTTTTTTGGTCAGTACTTTGGAAAGCTGTATCATCACGAGCAGTAAATTCACCAAAATAAGCAAGTTTCCGCCCAATACTGCCGTACGGTTGGGGGTGATGCCCCATTCCGAAATCCGAAACAAAATCGCCGAAAGTGCCACGCCATTGACCACAATCGTTAGCGCCGAGAGCAGAAATAATACCCATACTTGGGCGCGGTGGTGAGAAGTTTTGGAGGTTTCGGCAATCGAAAAGAAAATGAGTGCCATCACTCCAATGAGCAGCGCATTAAATACCATCAAAAACTCACGGTTGTTGTACGGGTCTTTGCCCGAATAAACAATCGCGCCGAGGTACACCACTAGCATCACCAACACCAACGGGCTGAAAATTTTGGCAATAACGGGCGACACTTTACCCACCAACTGCGGATTGGTTTGGGTAAGGTAAGTGCTCACCAAAGGTGCGGCGGCAAGTCCAAAAACACCGATGTTTTCAAAATAAAATTTACCGATGTCCAGATTTATCAACGAAAACAGGCCGACGGTAATCGCACTTAATATGCCGCCCGAAATGACAATCAGCGTGGTCATCACCACCAAATCGCCGTTGTATTTGAGGTAACCTAATCGTTTTTCGGAGTTATTAGAGTTTCCCACAAAAGAAAATCCGAGAATAGACCACGAAAACAAAACAAGGTGAACGCAGGATAGCGTCAGGGTATCGCTTGTGGGTTGGTTGGGAAGGCTATTAATAAAGATAGCTGCCACTACAAATGCTCCTGCAAGTAGGGCCATTGTCTTTGTCGAAACCTTGTTTTTCCAACCAAAATAGGCCGTCAGGAGTGGAAAGATAATAAATCCGATGTTGCGGGTGTAAAAAAACTCTTCGTTGAGCTGGGCAAAAGCGGGGAGTTTGGCAATGAGACCCGCCACCAAAGACGCCCCCACCAGAAGGGCAAGGTCTTGGCTTGTACCCCATTGAATGTCGTCGCTGTCGTAACTCAAGCGCTCGTGCCAAACGTCGGCTACGCTGTTGCCTTTGAGCTCGGGATAAACGGAGCTAAAAGTACGTTTGAACAAGGCTTTATTGGAGCGGTACAGCTTCTCAAGCTGCGGTGGCTCGTTGATATGCGCTGTGATTAGGTCTTTCATAGGAGATGGAGGTATTGGTGTATCTGATAACTGTTATTGGTGTATCTGTTATCGAGTACACTGATAACGAGTACACTGATAACCGATAACGAATAACAGTTACACGAATTAATCCCACAAAGTACCGTTGAGACCTAGAACAATCCCCAACCAGAGGGCAATAATGTATCCCACCACGCTCACGACTATAGCAAGGGCTTTTTGCCAGCCGTTTTGTGTACCTAACAGACTTACCAAGTAAGTAGCTCCGCCGCCCGCTGCTCCAGCCAAAGGGGTAATAATGAGTGGTTTTACCATCCAGAAAGTCCCCCACTCAGGTTTTGGTGTATTGACACTAAAAACAAAAAAAGCAATGACGGCAAGCGCAATACTCGCTCCAATAACAGAGCGTTTGATGAAAGGTGCAGGCTGAAAGGGCTGCGGGGCGAAAGCGTTGGTTGGTGTCATAAAAATGAGGTGTTGACGGATGATAAAATGACTGTGATTGAAATAAATAAAAGTACTTTGTTTTGCAAAGTAAATGGATTCACAAATTATAATCCAAACAAAATCTCAATTATTTTTTTGAAGACTTTCCAAGCTTTCGATAGGTAGCTGAATCAGGCTTTTTAAGTTTCATTCAGCCTGCTTTATGGTCGCGCTTTTCTTGGGCTTTTGGAACAAATAACTTTCGTCTTTGGGCAGAAAGCGTTCGAGCCAAGGTGCTTCGGCGGTGGTGAGGCTTTTAGCGTTGATTTTGAGGGAGTCGAACGATGCGGTAGGTTGGCGGATAAGGATTTCGCGACTGGCCAGCGGTTCCCCCAAATGACTATCGCTGAAATTGTAAGAGGTACAAATGCAACTCAGGGTGTCGGCGTGCATCCAATCGTTGTTTTCGCCCCAAATTCCGCAGTTGAAATGCCGATATCCCACGGGGTTTTTGTAGCCACTGCCATTGGGATAGACGTTCAAGAAAAAATGAAGTTGCGGCAAACTGCCTCCAATAAACTCCGTCCAGCCGTCAAATTCAATGGCTTTCCAGTAGCGTTTTAAGCTCAAAAAACCGTGCTCGTCCACCGAAATTTGCCACGCAATGCGGTTGAAGGTATAACCATCATTTTTGCCGCGCGCTTCGTAGTTGCGGTTGTAACTGTACCAATTTCCCACGATACCTTTGGCTAAAGTTGAAGTGTCGGCTACTGAGCGAATGATTTTGCCCGCTGTATTTTGCCTCGTAAAAAACAAATTCCACGCGGTCATTGCTATTAAGCCTGCACAGGCAACGGCAGTAGCTATTTTCCAGCGTTGTTCGGAAGATTTGGGGGCTTTGGTTTCTTCCGACGGAGAAGATTCTGCGGAAGGTTTATTGATATTGGTTCGTACGGTGGTGGGCTCAAAACCATTGGCTTGTCGGTACGCATCGAGGGTAGCGTATCCGAGGGTGCGCACCAAGGCCAACATAAAATGGTCGGTGGTGCCAATAAAGGCTTTTGTCGATTTTAGGAGGTCATCGTGGCGGTCGCGGAAAGTACTGCCGCCAAATTTATAGGTTTCGGGGCCAATGCCTTTTTCGTGTAGTTCGAGGCTTTTTTGGTGGGTGGCGTTGCCAACAAAAGCGGGTAGTTGTCGCTTATGTTGTTTTTCGTAATTACTGCTTTTCGACCAATTGGCGTTGCCCAACACCTGATTCATCGAGTGCGGAGGGGTTCGGAAATCGGTATAGGGCAAGCCCAGTTCTTCTTGAAAATACCGTTCGAGGACTTGGTTCCAAAGCTTTTCAAACAAAGGGCGGGCTACTTCAATGTTCATGGTGATGATGGTTTACAACGGTCAGACGATAGTCAGACCGTTTTGCTGCAAACTCCGTCGCACGACGATCAGACGATAGTCAGACCGTTTTGCCGTAAACTCCGTCGCACGACGATCAGACGGTAGTCAGACCGTTTTGCTGCAAACTCCGTCGCACGACGATCAGACGATAGTCAGACCGTTTTGCCGTAAACTCCGTCTGACTATCGTCTGACGGGGCTGCAAGTTATCCATTTTTTAGAAAAAGCTGTGTAATCCCGCTGTAACAACCCCTTACACAGCAAGTCACTAGCGGTTACCCTTGACTTTGAGGTAGGAAAACGCCCAATTTTCGGTCCTAAACATAAACCGAACTCTTATCCGATGAACACCCCACTTTCCCAACCGTCGCTCTGGCAAAAATTGAGCGATTTTCAATTAGACGATGCTCCAGAGGCTGCTGTGCAGTTTTCTGATAAGTTAATCAAAGAACAAAAATGGTCGCCTGAGTTTGCCAAACGGGCGATGGCCGAGTATAAAAAGTTTTTGTACCTCTGCCTTACAATGCCCCAAGGAGCATCGCCCTCGGAGGTCGTTGATGAAGTTTGGCATTTACACCTGACTTACACGCAAAGCTACTGGCAAAAACTCTGCGGAGAAGTACTCCAACGACAACTTCACCACTACCCCAATCAAGGAGGGGCTTCCGAAAACCAACGCCACCGTGACTGGTACGCCGATACCCTGATTGCTTACGTCAAAGAATTTCAAGAATTGCCTCCTGCCGATTGCTGGCCTTTGCCCAAAGGACTAGCACTGGAAGACCACTTAGCACCGACTTCACCTTTCCGAACGCCGACTTTGCAAGCGACGCCTCAGTGGGACGGTCACACGTATTGGCCTATTGGAGCCCTTGTCATTGGGCTGTGTTCGCTCGGAATGTTTATGCTGTCGGGGCCTCATTTTTTGTTGACTTTCCCCCTCCTAATGGCTTGGGCTTGGTGGGGTACGTATCTGAAAATCCAGTACAAAAGACGGGTGATGGGAGAAGCTGCGCGGCAATTACACCCCTACCATTTTGCCGCTTTGTTCAAAAATACGGAAACCCTGTTCCGAGCCCTCGTGGCTGATTTTGCCGAAAGAGGATGGATTCGCTACCAAGACGAAGGGAAATTTGGGTGGGATGCGCAAGTGCAGCAGCCGATGCTGTACTCGTTGCAAGCCCAAGATAAAAAGGAGCTGCCAGCGGGGCTGCTGAGGGCATTTTTGTATCCGTTTGCAGAAACAATGTCGAAAAAAGCCGTGGCTCTAAAAAATGAACTTGCCAAAGATGTGGCGGTTGGTTTGTTTCAATGGTGGGTAATCATGGTTGGATTGGCGCGCGTGGCGCAGGGGATAGTGAATGACAAGCCCGTGATTTTTTTGCTATTACTGTTGATTGTTTATGTGTTGGTTTGGATTGTGCTGGCGCAGTTACCGTTGATAGACAAAGAGGTGAAACTAGGCTACCAATCGCAAGATTGGGGAGGGTATATTACCGCAGGCGCACTTACCTTTCTGTTGCTCGATTCTTCGTACAGTTTGGGCAGTAATCAAACCCTTCAAGGGGTGTTTGGCAAACCTTCCAAAAATAGCGGTGGTGGAGAAGGAGGGACAGGTTGTAGTAGTGGCGGCGATGGTGGGGGCGGCGGCTGTGGCGGAGGATGCGGTGGTTGTGGTGGCTGTGGAGGAAGTTAGTAGAAAAATAAGTTTTTACAAACACTTCAATGTATCTTCGTGCAACAAACGCTATTTTAAACACCTTGATTACTGATTTAATGAAACCCGCCTTTTTTCTGTTTTTGTTCGCCGCTCAAATCGTTTTTGCCCAAAAGAATACCTCCCAAGTATTGGACAATGAGGTTAGCGCTGTTGTGGAGAAATACATCGCCGAAAATAAAATTCCTGGGGCGGTAGTAGCTATCAAAAAGGGAAATAAGGTATTGCTCAAAAAAGCGTTTGGATACGCAAAACTGAAGGAATTTGACGGCTCAGTGTCGGAGCATCCCGAAACGATGAGGGTCAATCACTTGTTTGATATTGCGTCGTTGACCAAAGTGATTGGGACAACAACTGCCATCATGAAGCTACACGACGAAGGAAAACTCAACGTGGACGACCCCGCATCAAAATACGTCAAAGGCTTAGACG
Source organism: Runella defluvii (assembly GCF_014195535.1). Taxonomy (GTDB): domain Bacteria; phylum Bacteroidota; class Bacteroidia; order Cytophagales; family Spirosomataceae; genus Runella; species Runella defluvii. The sequence continues at coordinate 290,797 of NZ_JACIBY010000001.1, forward strand.
AAGGAGACAAAGCCCAAATTACCCTCCGTCATTTGTTGACGCATACGTCGGGGATGTACGAGTGGTATCCGTTGTACTATTTTTCGCAACAACGCGCTACTACTTACGCGTTTATCAAACAACTACCATTGAAATATCCCGTCGGTGAAGGGCGTCATTATTCGGATTTGGGCTTTACGATTTTGGGGGAAATTATCGAAAAGGTGTCGGGTAAACCGCTGGATGTTTACGTTAAAACGGACATTTTTGCCCCGCTCAAAATGACCAAAACGACGTTTAAGCCTGATAAAAAGGCGAACCTCATTGCAGCGACTTCGATGGGAAATCCCTACGAAAAACGAATGGTGGAAGACCCGTCATTGGGTTTTGTGGTCAAAGACCTTGATCCGAAAAGCTGGAACGGTTGGCGACAGTACGTTTTACAAGGTGAAGTAAACGACGGTAATGCCTGGTACGCCAATGAAGGGATTTCGGGGGCGGCGGGGCTGTTCTCAACCGTGGATGACCTTCAAAAATTGGTGGATATGCTCAAAAACAAGGGAAAAGTCAAAGGGAAATCGTTTATTTCGGAAAAAACCGTAACACTTTTCTTGACCCAAGATAACTTTAAGAACGGCCTTGGTTGGATGATGGATCCGATTAATTCTTTTATGAAAAATGGCCCGACGGGCACGTTTGGCCACACGGGTTTTACGGGCACGAGCATTACGGTGGTTCCCGAAAAAAAACTCTCGGTGATTATTCTCATCAACCGTCAAAACATGGGTTTACAAGCTACCAAAGACTATTTTAACCCAAACCCAATTCGCGACGCCATCTTTAAAGCCGCGATGAAGTAAGTTAAACAAGCTTTTACTATGAATATACCCTATTTAAAGAGGGATTTTAACTACTAAACACACCTTTTCAAAGTATGAAAACTTCTCAAAAGTGCCTCATTTTTAGCCTAATGTTACTCATTGGTTCCTTGGTTGGTTGCAAAGAGAATTTCAGCTATCAAGTGCTTGAATCAAACTATTTTATCGGCAGTTGGGAGTGGAACAATGCGTTCACACCTACCGTTACGATTAAACGTAAGCTCATTTTTGATGCCAATGGAACGGGAAAAATGGCTTCTCCCGATGGTCTTGTTCAAAGTGCCGACGGTCGCCTAAGTAATTTTGAATGGGTGTTTGACAAAACAGACAGCACGCTACTTGTCAACCAAGAGACATACAAGATAATAGAGCACGGAAAAGATTATTTTGTGTGGACAAAAGGAGGGGGAAATAGTCAGAGAGTTGTGCGAAAATAATGTAGCAGTAGTATCTTGCTCATAAATATCAAAAAGCAACAACTGCGTCAGAGACGCGATGCCTTCTTTCGCCCCGAACCGCAGTTCGGGGCGAAAGAGGTTATTTCTTCAATTCTTTTACACTTTTTAGCAATTCCTCCAACTCTTTCAGCTTTGCAGGGTTGGTTTCGGCTAAGTTATTTTGTTCGCCCAAATCCGCTTTTAGGTTATACAACTGAGGTTTTGTATCGTTCCCTAATTCGGTATTGGTTTCAACGCTCATTTTAGCTCCCTTGCTCGGCGCAATGTACTTCCAATCGCCCTGAATGACCGAAAACGTTCCCGCGTGTTCAATCACGTGGTCGCGGCCTTTTTTGTCTTTGCCCAGCAGTGCAGGCAAGTAATTGCGCGTGTCGGGGGCGGTGGTGGCATCAAACGTTTGCCCTGTCAAACTGGCAAACGAAGCCAACAAGTCGATTTGACTCACCAACGCGGGAGAAACCCCCGCCTTGATTTTTTGTGGCCAACTTACAATAAACGGCACGCGCGTCCCTGCGTCAAACGCACTGTATTTTCCGCCCCGTAGTGGCCCCGCGGGCGTATGCCCACTGAGCAATTCCACTGCTTGGTCTTGGTAGCCATCGTCCACCACAGGGCCATTATCACTCGAAAATACAATCATCGTATTTTGGGAGAGCCCTAGTCGGTCGAGCGTTTCGAGTACTTTGCCTACTGCCCAGTCCAGTTGCAGAATCACGTCACCGCGTGGCCCCATGCCACTTTTCCCCGCAAACCGTTCGTGAGGTACGCGTGGCACGTGGATGTCTTGAGTAGCGAAATACAAGAAAAAGGGCTGCTTGGCGTGGTTTTCGATGAACGAAACGGCTTTTTGGGTAAAAATATCAGCCATGTCTTCGTCTTTCCAACGGGCACTTTTCCCTCCCGTCATGTAGCCAATGCGTCCAATTCCGTTGATGATGGTAAAATCATGCCCGTGCGAATGCTTCATTTTGAGCAGTTCGGGGTTGGCACGGCCCGTCGGTTCGTTGCCAATAGGTTCTTTAAAACTCACCTTGATGGGATCGTTGGGGTCGAGGTTAACCACGCGGCGATTATCGACATACACACAGGGCACGCGGTCGCCCGTAGCGGCCATGATAAATGACTCGTGGAAGCCAATGTCCAGCGGGCTTGGTTTAACTTCGCCATTCCAATCGGGACCACCTTGCGGCCCTAAGCCCAAATGCCATTTCCCAACAACTCCCGTTTGGTAGCCTGCTTGTTGGAAGACCAACGGCAAGGTGCTGCGCCCTGGTAAAATCAAGGCGGCGGCATCGCCAGTGGCCACACCCGTTCCAGGCTTTCGCCAAGCATATTCGCCCGTCAGCAACGAGTAGCGCGAAGGAGTGCAGGTAGCAGCGGTGGTGTGGGCGTTGGTAAAGCGGACACCTTTTTTAGCCAATCGGTCGATGTTGGGCGTAGCAACTTTTTTTGCACCGTAACAACTTACATCCCCGTAACCAAGGTCGTCGGCATAAATGATAATGACGTTGGGTTTGGAGGCTTGGCCATGCGCCAACAAGGAAAGGCAAAACAAGGCAAAAGACCAGATAAATTTTCTCATAAAAAGGTTGGGATAACTAGGTTTGGAAGGAGGCAAAAATAGTTCAGCTTACTGCATTATTTCGCCCCGTCCGTTGTTTTTTAGAAAAAAATAAAAAAACTGGTTTTCTACTACTTTCAACCTAATAACCCTTCTGTAATCTCCTTCAAGATACAGCCCAGAACGATAGGCAGGAACGGGCGTAAAGTGTCCTTTTCCGTTACCCAATAAAAGTATCCCAGAAGACGCATCTTGCCGACCCGAATCAATGTCGCTTCCGTACTCATTTCCGCAAAGCAGCACATCGGCGCGTTTGTCGGCATTGAAGTCTCCCACCAATAGGCTTTGCACTGTCGAAAACTGCGCTTCAACGGGCAGAGGAGTGAGGCGAAACGTCAGGTTTCCATTGTTTTGGAGGTAAGAACTGGAAAAAGTATGGGTGAGTCGTAGTTCAGCCGCGTTGGCTTCTTTGGTGCCAATCACTTGCTCAATGCTTGCATTGGAATAGGTGGCGTACCGAGTCATTTTCTTTTTAATCAAGGGAAGTTGGTTTGCCAGCTCATCCAAGCTGTGTTTAGGATACGCGCGTCCATCTTTAAAATAGTAACACGGAATGGCATCCAATCGCCCATTTTGGTCATAATCTCCCGCATACAAACGCGCAGGCTGCGCGGGGGTTGCTTTGAAAAATGAATTTTCCCCTCGATTTCCTACCACAAAGTCAACGTCGCCATCTTGGTCAAAATCAGCTCCTTCGATGCAATTCCACCAACCATTCGATTGAGTCAACTGCGCTTTGGAAGTAATATCTAGAAATTGACGCGACGAATTTTTGAGCATGGTAATGGGCATCCATTCGCCTACGACCACTAAATCAGGAAAACGGTCGTTATCTAAATCGCTCCAAAGCGCGTCGTTGACAATGCCTAATTTACCACCATTGGGCAGCAAATGAGAAGCGTCTCGAAAACGCCCTTGGTCATTGAGAAGTAGCAAGCTTTTTTCACACAATGGATACGAATGAGGCGTAACTCCCCCGCCAATGAAGAGGTCTTGGTCGCCGTCTAAATCTAGGTCCTGTGCCTTCACGCAAGTTGCATTGGAAGCAAACGGCTGTGGAACGAGCACGAACTGTCCTTTTCCATCGTTGAGATAAAGACGGTGGCGGTAAAGTGGCGAAGAATGTTCGTGTTGATAGCCTCCGCTGTTGACCCATAAATCCAAATCTTTATCCCCGTCAGCGTCAAAAAAGAGTGCTCCCGCGTCTTCGTAGGCCGCATCTTTTTCAAACGCAGGCTGTACCGATTTTTTAAAACCACCCTTTTTTTGTTGCAGAAAAAGCGTGCCCGATTGCCCTGCCGCTCCTCCAATGAAGAGATCTTCCAGCCCATCTTGATTGACATCGGCCTGGGCTGTGTAGGGGCCTTTATTGGAATAAAGGTGCTCCAGCAAGGGCTCATCCTTAAAATCGATGTAGTTGTTTTCGAACTGCGTATAGGTGTCAAGCTGCGTTAAAGATGCTTTTCTAAAAATGAATTTCGGAAAAGAACTGCGAGGGGCGGCGGGTTGGGCATCTTTCTGGGCAAGAACCACCAATTGATCCGCGGGCGGTTTTGAAATCGACTGCATCGTCCCATCTGGCCACGTCACTTTCAGTTCTTTTATCATCGTAGTTGTTCCTAAACCAAAATGAAGGGGCGTACTCGTAGAAGATAAAAATCCGCGAGTTGATGCTACGACTTGGGTTTGTTGGCCTGCGTCGGTGACTAACGTCACTTGAGCGCCAATCCCCGTTGGATTCAGCGGTGTACCTTTCAATTTTACCTGTAAATAGTGATTTGCGTTGTGCGAACGACTGTTATTTTGGTATAAAAAAGCCTCACTGTTGTAATTATTTACCACTAAATCTAAGTCTCCGTCGGCATCTAAGTCGGCATAGGCGGCGCCGTTGGAAAACGAGGGAAGGTTGATTCCCCACTCCGCTGACTTATTTTCAAAACGCAAATCATGGGTGTTACGAAATACATAATTGGTTAAGGGCGTACTCGTCATCGATTTCAATAACTCCAATGGGTTGATATTTTTTGCGTTTCCCGCTTTTTGCAGCGCTTCCACCGAACGGTACCGAAAATAGTCCAAATCAGTGACATCACGCGCGTAGCCGTTGGTTACGAAAAGGTCTTTCCAGCCGTCGTTGTCAAAATCGGCAAAAAGCGGCGACCAACTCCAATCGGTATGCGATACCCCCGCCAGTTGGGCTATTTCACTGAATACAGGGAGACCTTCTGCGTTGAGGCCATTGTTGAGTTGAAGTGTATTGCGTACTACTTGGTGGTGTAGCCCCAGCCCCACGGCTAAGAAATATTTATCGTAAGGGCTGTTGCCTTTGAGTTGCTTTTGGCGGTAATTGTCTTCGGCTACCATATCGAGATTAATTAAGTCCAGCAGACCGTCGTTGTTAAAATCGGCGATGTCGTTTCCCATGGCATTTTTGCTAATGTGCCTAAACATACGGTTGAGTTCGTCCGAAAAACCGCCTTTTTGGTTGTTGATATAAAAGAAATCCTTGTCGCCGTAGTCGTTGGCCACGTAAATATCAGGCCAGCCGTCGCGGTTCATATCGGCCACCGAACAACTCAACCCAAACGTACTCTTAGCAATCCCTGCTTTCTCTGATACGTCAGTAAATGAGCCGTTTCCGTTGTTTCGGTAGAGCTTGCTATGGGTCGCAGGATTGCTTTGGGGAGTCACCAACGTTTTCTTCCCCGACGCATTAGTAGTGGTGTAGAGCGTCAAAGCCGATTCAAAATCGACGCGGTGATTGAGCAAAAACAAATCCAAATCGCCGTCTCGGTCATAGTCAAAAAAATTGGCATGATTGGAATAGCCCGTGTCAGCCAATCCGTATTCTTTGGCTCGTTCGGTAAAGGTATTGTCGTGATTGTTGATGAGTAGTAAGTTGGCCCTATTCTCAGGATTCAGGTCTAACGAGCGACACAAATAGATGTCGAGCCAACCATCTTGATTGATGTCAACCATGGTCACTCCCGTCGTAAATCCCCCATAAAAGACGTTGGCTTTCTCCGAAATTTGTTCAAACTTCATGTTTCCTTTATTCAGGAATAGCCTTCCGCCAAAGAGGTTTCCTGTCAAAAACACATCGGGCAAACCATCATTGTTAATATCCCCAATGGCTACCCCTCCGCCATTGTACAGGTACTCATAGGTGAGAATATTGATTTTTTCGTTCTCGTTCACTTCGTTGATAAAATAGAGCCCGCTTTCTTGGGGAGATAAAAGCGAGAAAAGGGAGGAGGGCGATGAGCGGGTCGTTTCGGACGACTGGCATCCTATTATAAACAGTATCCAACAAACAGGGATAAGGGAGCGTAAAAACATGGAAAAAACTAGATTTAGGACGATTACAAATCAGGTTAATGGCCTAAATCTACATTGCCTCGTGATGGATTAAAAACCAGGCGCTTATTTGTAATGTTCTAATAACCAGTGTTTTTTGATTTTTGAAGGGTTGTTTTGTAACAGTTGTTCCCAAAAAACAAACAGTTGTGTATTAAATAACGACAGTTATAAAAAAATGGGAGTTTAACGGCCGCTACTAGCGTTAATTTGAAAAATGGATGCCATTACTACGTTGAAAAATTAGTTTGACTTCTTGGTTTTAACATCTTACTTTTATCGTCTGTGGGTTTCTTCCTGAAAAGGTAAAATTCAACATCAACGGTATAAAACGTATGCTTTTTCGGAAAATCACCCTACTCGTTATTTTAAGTGTTTCCCATGCTACCCTATGGGGGCAAACCGTCGAAGAACCCAAGGCGTTACTTCAAAAGTTTTATGCCAACTTCAACCCCAATGCCCGAGGCGAGGCGTTGGTGCAGTTGTGTGATGTATTTAGCGCCATGAATCAGAGCGATTCGGTTCGTAAATACATTCAATGGGGCGTTCCATTGCTACCTACCATCACTGAAGATGAAACAAAAGCGTGGCTAGAACATTACTTGGCCGCCTCCGTTGTACGTACACTTCCTGATAGTTCGCTGAGATTGCAAACGCGTAGCCTTCAGTATTTTACCAAAACGAATGATACCAAAGGGCTACTGAAAGCCAACCACGCCTTAGGCATTTATCAATCGTATCATGGCAAACCTGCCAAGGAGCGCGCTTATTATTTTGAAGCCCTAAAATACAACGAGTTATACAACAAAACCCGCGAGCCCAAGCGCTATGCGCGGTTTCGGGCCGCGATGTATAATAACATTTCCATCAGCTATGCCGCGGAAAACGATTACGAAAAGTCGCTCGAAGCCATTCACGAAGTGGAAAAAGTAGCGCGAGAAAGCCAATCGGATGAACTCCACTACTTAGCCGCGCAAGGGTACGGAAATATTTACAGTAAAACGAAGCAATTGGACAAATGTGAGTTTTACTACCGAGAAGCGTTAATGTACGCCGAAAAACTCAATCGAACTCCTTACATAGCGGTGTGTTTGAGCAACTTAGGGACGTACTACACGTTAACCAACCAGTACGACGAAGCCCTCAAAATGAACAAACGTGCCCTTGATATTGCCTATCAAATGAAAGATTATTTGGGTGCCTCCAACCGCCTAAATAACCTTGGCAGTATCGAATCGGTGCGGAATAAATACAAAGAAGCGGAGGCATACTTTCTTCAAAGCATTGAATATGCCGATAAGCTTAAAGCAAAAAGGCCACGGCTCAACGCCATGTCGAATCTAGCCCGTATTTATTTACAGTTGGACCGCATTCCTGAGGCACAAAAAACCGCCCAAGAAGCCATTGTCTTGGCCGAAGAACTCAACGACCGAGAGGTACTGAGCAAATTGTACAACACCCTTACCAAAAGCTACGAAAAACAAAACGATTTTGCGAAGGCGCTGGTTTATCAGCGGCAAAAAGCCAAAATGCAAGACAGTATTTTGAACGAAAAGAGCTTATCGAAAATCCACGAACTTCAGGTAAAGTACGAAACTGAGCGTAAAGAATACGAAATCAGAGAATTGAACCGTCAAAATCAAATTCAAACGTTGGAGCTACAAGAGCGCAACCTGTGGTTTGCGCTGTCGGGGGTTATTTTGTTTGGAGTGGTGTTGCTAACAGCTTTTTATGCCCGCCATCAAATTCTCAAGAAACAAAATCAAGTACTAGATATCAATCAAAAACTGTTACGAACCCAAATCAATCCTCACTTTTTCTTCAATGTATTGTCTTCCATTCAGACGTATTTGTTAGAAAAGAAAGAACCCATGCAAGCGGTTTCTTATTTATCGAAATTTGCTAAATTGATGCGTTCCGTGCTGGAAACTAGCCGAGTAGAGTTTATTGCGATTGCGGAAGAAGTATCCATGACGCAAAACTACCTCGAAATTCAGAAAATTAGATTTGGGAATCAGTTTGATTATGAAATAAGGCTAGAAGAGGGCGTGTTGGCGGAAGAGTGGGGCGTTCCTCCCATGCTTGCCCAGCCTTTTTTGGAAAATGCCCTCGAACACGGCATTCGTACGTTGACCCAAAAAGGCAAAATTGAGGTAGTTTTTCAAAAATATGGCGCAGGTATTCGGTTGATTATTAAGGATAATGGCATAGGACGACAGAAAGCAGCAACGCTTATACCAGAGGCCGAAAAGCAGTCGTTGGCCACCCAAATTACGAAAGAACGCATCGCGATTTTGAACAAACAAGTACGGGGCAAAATAGATTTTACCGTAGAAGATATTCTCGAACACGAACAAGTAATCGGCACCCAAGTGCTGTTTCTCCTACCCCTAATTGAAGTATGAACTGTTTTTTGATTGACGACGAAGAAGTACACCGTCGCGGATTGCGGCAATTAATCGAACAGTTTTTCCCAGAAATACAAATTGTAGGGGAAGCAGGCTCCTTGCAGGAGGCACAAGAGTGGCTGCGCACGCATGCCGTCGATATTGTTTTTTTGGATGTAATGCTAGGCGACGGAACGGGCCTTGATTTGCTCAAAGCAATGCCTGCTCGCTCTTTTCAAGTGGTGCTGGTATCGGCTCACAACGAATTTGCGGTAGATGCTTTTCGACTATCAGCCTTGGATTATTTACTCAAACCGATTGATGCCGACGACCTCCAAGCGGCCATCCACCGCGCCAAACAACAACTCCAATTTAGTCAAACGCACCTTCAACTTGAAATTTTACGCGAAAACCTAGAAAAACTCACCCACCAAAACCGTAAAATGGTGCTGCGTGATGCCGACACCATTTATGTGGTTACCCTCTCAGACATTGTTTATTGCCGAGCCGAAGGAAGTTACACGGCATTTAAACTCATCGACGACCAAGAAATTTTAGTCTCAAAAAACCTTGGCGAATACGAAAAACTACTTGAAAGCGCGCACTTTATCCGTTCGCACCATTCGTACATTGTGAACCTCAATCAAATTAAAAAATTTGATAAAACAGACGGTGGACAACTCATCATGCTTGGGGGCGCAACAGTTCCCGTTGCTGTTCGCCGAAAAGATGCGCTACTCAATGCGATGAGCCGATTTTTACAATAAAACCCAAACAGTTGTTGGTTTTTTATTAGCACTTACTGGGCAGTAAGAGGCGCTTATACATCTACCCGATTCGACTCAAATCAGGCATCTATTTTCGTAGTTGCCACAGCGTCGTTTGGCACGATTGTTTTCAAAACCTTACTTGCTTCGTCTATGAAAAACTATGTACTGGGGGTGTTCTTTATGCTTCTAGGGCTATTGCAAAGCCATGCCCAATGTCCCAAAGGAACTCAAGCGTTTGTTAGTACCAATTTTACTACTCCTGATGGCCTAACCGTGGGAACGCGGTCAGAGTTAGTCAATAGCATGTGGCCAGGGGAATATGTGGAGGTCAACCTCACTGCGGGGAATAGTTACCGATTTGACGGTTGTGAAAACGTGGGAGAGGATACGTACTTGACAATCCGAAACCCGTCCGATGTAGTAGTAGCGTGGAATGATAACACCTGCAATAATAACCCACAAATCAACTATACACCTACTGTATCGGGGAAATACTCCTTCTCAATCCACAGAAACGGATGTGGTACTACAATCAATCCAGCCCCCCCAATGTTCTATATTCATGCCACGTTGGTATCGGTCGCGGGTGGTGGTGGGGCCACGGTCTCGTCCATTGTGCGGGCATCTGCTAGTCCTTCCAATTCGAGTGTCGTGAATTATACCGTCACTTTTTCAGGAAGTGTCACAGGGGTGTCAGCCAGCAACTTTTCGCTCACCACAACGGGAAGTGTTACAGGGGCAAGTGTAGGGACACCTTCTGGTTCAGGTACTACCTGGACGGTGCCTGTCAATACAGGTACAGGAGACGGCACGATTCGATTAGACATGGCAAATGCGACAGGGGTAAACCCAACGGTCACGGTTCCTTACAACTCAGGAGAGGTTTATACCATTGACAAGTCACCCCCAACGGTAAGTATTGGTGCTCCAAGTTCAACGACCGTCGCTTGTGGTTCAGTTAATTATACCGTTACTTACACGGGAGCCTCCAACGTTACCTTAGCAGCCTCCAACATCACACTTACTACCACGGGCTCGGCTACTGCCACCGTAGGGGTTTCAGGGGCAGGAACAGCAACTCGAACGGTAACTTTGAGTGGAATTACAGGGGCAGGAACAATAGGGTTTAGTATAAACGCGAATACGGCTACCGATGGAGTCGGCAATAGTGCGGCGGCGGCGGGGCCAAGCAGTACTTTTACAGTTTCGCCCCCTACGGCCTCCATTTCAGGAAACAATAGCCCCGTTTGTTCCAACAGCACCGCCACATTTACCCTGAGCGGCACCAGCGGCGCGACGGTCACGTACACAATAAACGGTAGCAGCAACCAAACAATTACGTTAACAGGCGGAACGGCAACAGTCAGCGTACCAAGCGCGACGGCGAATCAAAACTTGACGCTGGTCTCTGTAACTGATGGAAGTTGCACTCAAAACTTGACGGGAACTTCAACGGTGACGGTCAATAATTCTCCAACCGCCTCCATTTCAGTAAATAACAGTCCCGTTTGTACCAACAGTACGGCTACCTTTACCTTGAGCGGCACCAGCGGCGCGACTGTTACGTACAAAATAAATGGAGGCAGCAATCAAACAGTCGTACTAACGGGCGGAACAGCAACGGTCAGCGTACCAAGCGCGACGGCGAATCAAACTTTGACGTTAGTGTCTGTAACGGACGGGAGTTGCAGCCAAAACCTGACGGGGACTTCAACGGTGACGGTCAATAATTTGCCTACCGCTTCTATTTCAGCAAATAACAGTCCCGTTTGTGCCAACAGTACCGCCACCTTTACTTTGAGCGGCACCAGCGGCGCGACTGTTACGTACAAAATAAACGGCGGTGGCAACCAAACTACGGTATTAACGGGTGGAACAGCAACAGTCAGTGTCCCGAGTGCGACGGCGAATCAAACCTTGACGTTAGTGTCCGTAACGGACGGAAGTTGCAACCAAAACCTGACGGGAACTTCGACGGTGACGGTTAACAATTTACCAACCGCTTCCATTTCATCAAACAACAGCCCCGTTTGTGCCAACAGTACGGCTACCTTTACCTTGAGCGGTACTGTTGGCGCGGTTGTCACGTACAAAATAAACGGCGGTGGCAACCAAACTACGGTATTAACGGGTGGAACAGCAACAGTCAGTGTCCCGAGTGCGACGGCGAATCAAACCTTGACGTTAGTGTCCGTAACGGACGGAAGTTGCAACCAAAACCTGACGGGAACTTCGACGGTGACGGTTAACAATTTACCAACCGCTTCCATTTCATCAAACAACAGCCCCGTTTGTGCCAACAGTACGGCTACCTTTACCTTGAGCGGTACTGTTGGCGCGGTTGTCACGTACACAATAAACGGCGGCAGCAACCAAACGATTACGTTGACGGGCGGAACAGCAACGGTCAGCGTACCAAGCGCGACGGCGAATCAAACCTTGACGTTGGTGTCGGTAAGCGATGGAAGTTGCAGCCAAAACCTCACAGGAGCTTCAACGGTGACGGTCAACAATTCCCCAACCGCCTCCATCACAGCAAACAACAGCCCCGTTTGTGCCAACAACACCGCCACCTTTACTTTGAGTGGAACCAGCGGCGCGACGGTCACATACACAATAAACGGCGGAAGCAATCAAACGATTACGTTGACGGGTGGAACAGCAACGGTCAACGTACCAAGCGTGACGGCGAATCAAACACTGATGCTAGTCTCGGTAAGCGACGGAAGTTGTAGCCAAAATCTAACGGGAACTTCAACGGTGACGGTCATCAATTTACCAACCGTCTCTATTTCATCAAACAATAGTCCCGTTTGTGCCAACAGTACGGCTACCTTTACCTTGAGCGGCACCAGCGGCGCGACTGTTACGTACACAATAAACGGCGGCAGCAATCAAACGATTACGTTGACGGGCGGAACAGCAACGGTCAGTGTCCCGAGCGTGACGGCGAATCAAACCTTGACTTTAGTGTCGGTAAGCGATGGAAGTTGCACTCAAAACTTGACGGGAACTTCAACGGTAACGGTAAACAATTTACCCACGGCGTCCATTTCATCAAACAACAGTCCCGTTTGTGCCAACAGTACGGCTACCTTTACCTTGAGCGGCACTAGCAGCGCAATCGTCACGTACACCCTCAACGGTGGCAGCAACCAAACGATTACGTTGACGGGCGGAACGGCAACGGTCAGTGTCCCGAGCGCTACGGCGAATCAAACACTGACGCTAGTCTCAGTAACTAATGGAAGTTGCAGCCAAAACCTGACGGGGACTTCCACGGTAACGGTAAACAATTTACCCACGGCGTCCATTTCAGGAAACAATAGCCCAGTTTGTGCCAACAGTACGGCTACCTTTACTTTAAGCGGCAGCAGCGGCGCGACTGTTACGTACAAAATAAATGGAGGCAGCAATCAAACGACGGTACTAACGGGTGGAACAGCAACGGTCAGTGTCCCGAGCGCTACAGCGAATCAAACCTTGACGCTAGTCTCGGTAAGCGACGGAAGTTGTAGCCAAAATCTAACAGGAACTTCGACGGTGACGGTCAACAATTTACCAACCGCTTCCATTTCATCAAACAACAGCCCCGTTTGTGCCAACAGTACGGCCACATTTACCTTGAACGGTACCAGCGGCGCGACTGTCACTTACACCCTCAACGGAGGCAGCAACCAAACGACGGTACTAACGGGAGGAACAGCAACGGTCAGCGTACCAAGCGCGACGGCGAATCAAACCTTGACGTTGGTATCGGTAAGCGACGGAAGTTGCAGCCAAAACCTGACGGGGACTTCAACGGTGACGGTCAACAATTTACCAACCGCCTCTATTACATCAAACAACAGTCCCATTTGTGCCAACAACACCGCCACCTTTACTTTGAGCGGTACCAGCGGCGCGACCGTCACTTACACAATAAACGGTGGCAGCAACCAAACTACGGTATTAACAGGTGGAACGGCAACAGTCAGTGTCCCGAGTGCAACCGCGAATCAAACCTTGACGCTGGTGTCGGTAAGCGATGGGACTTGCAGCCAAAACCTGACGGGGACTTCAACAGTGACGGTCAACAATTTACCAACCGCCTCTATTACATCAAACAACAGTCCCATTTGTGCCAACAACACCGCCACCTTTACTTTGAGCGGTACCAGCGGCGCGACCGTCACTTACACAATAAACGGTGGCAGCAACCAAACGACGGTATTAACAGGTGGAACGGCAACAGTCAGTGTCCCGAGCGCGACGGCGAATCAAACCTTGACGTTGGTGTCGGTAAGCGATGCGAATGGGTGTTCGCAACCATTGGGGGGAGTAGCGACGATTACTATCCAAACAAAACCTTCCATTGCGTTACAAGTTCAAAGCCAAGTACTAAACGAAGGCAATAACCAGGTATTCTGCGACACAGACGCCAATCCTGTCAATAGTTTACAGTTTAGTGTTTTGGGTTTGTGCGTTTCGCTTTCTCCCGTTTGGCGAGTGCAAGTAGGCAGTGGCGTATGGAGCAATTGGGCTACTAATCCGCCAATTTCCCAATCTTCCAATAACCAACTCCACCGTTACCAAGCGGCCTGCGACGCCAATTGTCCCGCCACTTATTCGGGGGTGATTGAAGTAACTATCAACTATCGAGCTTCTGTTCCCCAAAATGTATCGCTGACAGCTGATGGCGTAGTGGTGTCAGTCGGCGAAACCAAAGAAGTTTGTGCTTTATCAACAGCTCCTCTCTCGTTTACAGCGACTTGTGGGGCGGGAGAAATCATTGTTTACTCCGTTGACGGCGGTGAATATACCACTGGAGTACCCATAGGACTGGCAGACAATCAGTACCACAACTACCGTGTGCGCTGTCGTGAGGCCAATGGTATTCCGTCTTGTGTAGAAAGCGAGTCTGGGGTGATGCGGTTAAAATTAGTCCCAATTCCCGCGGCTCCTCAAGTGTCCCTTTTTCCCGAAACCAGTTGCAACCCAACCGCAAGTTTTAGCGGACAATCATCTTGCGGAATCCTAAAAACGGTTTGGTACAATGCCACTACCAACGTGGCTTTGCCTAATCTACCTTCCACTATTCCTGCCGAAACGACTTCTTACTACGCTCGTTGTCAGACGGAAATGGGTTGCGTAAGCGAAAAAAGCCAAGTCGTGACTTTTACGCTACAAACGACTGTTCAAGCGCCCGTCGTGACTGTTTCGCAAGAAATTGTATGTACAGGAACGACCGTTGTTGTCTCAGCCAATTGCCCCGCAGGAAGTCGAACGTACTGGAATACGGGTATCACCGCGACAAGTTTTGAAGTGGCATTTAGCAACGTAACCAAACAGACCTACTGGGCCAAATGCCTTTTTGACGGCGGCTGCCAAAGCCAAGAAAGTAACCGTAAAGAGGTCTATTGGAATGCCTTCGTGGTTACGTTGATTAACATTGGCGAATCAAGGTCGTCGGTAAAAATAAACGACCGAGCAGCGTGGTCTAGCCAATTCATCACGCGCGATGGTGGTCCTACGTTAGAACAAAGTACCCAGCAAAATCCGACGCTCTTTTTTGTGGAAAATCCCAATAAAATAGCTCCTCGTTTCTGGACAATCAATGCTGATGCCTGTGCCTTGGGAACAAACGGCTCGCTGACTTTTGATATGTTGGCAACCCCCGAAATGGGTGTGGTTCGTTCGTTTAATACCCACGAAAACAATGCCCCTTATTTTATGTATGCCAATCGTGAAGGCTGGACGGAGCTATACGCCCAAAATCACCCAGCCTATGGTTTCTACGCCGACAACGGTGCGGGAGGAAATGCCTATGATTCAGGGTTACCGAAAGGTTTATACAAATTGAGTATTCGGTATTGGGACCAAAAAGGCTGGGGAAGTATTTATCCCTCCACCCGCCAAGCGCAAGGCAATGTCTTGGCTTATCAGGAATATTGGTTCCGAATCCAATCGCGAGACGGGGTAGGTGTGGGTGCAGCAAGAGAAGAGGCAAAGGGCAGTGGGCAAGGGGCAAATGGCAAAGAGCAAGGGTCGCGTCGCACGGCAACTAATTTGTCACCCTGGAAGGGGCTAAAATCCACCGATAACGGGTCTTTCGCCACCGTTCTGCCCAATCCTGTCACTAACATTCTCCGTTTGAAGGTACAAGGCAGTAAGGGGCAAGTAGTACAGACTTCGTTGATGGACGCTTCGGGACGTCAGGTGTTAAGCCGTGCATTTACCGCTGATACTGATGCACATACGGAAGAAATTTCGGTGGATAAATTAGCACCTGGTGTGTATTTTTTGAGTGTAAACACAGCCCAATCGGTTCGTACGTTAAAAGTTTTAAAAATAGAGTAGGGTTTTTCATAAAGTGTAGTTGAACCGCCGCCTCTTTTTTGGGGGCGGCGGTTTTTTTGTAAAATTCATCCTCAAAAATCCTAAAACCAGCCCCGTTTTCAACCACTCTTCTACTTACCCATACCCTCTCAACAAAATCTTTTCTACCTTTATCAGCCTTATACGAAGGTTTTTATAACTTTCGTGGTAATACGCGTTCGCATCGAAACAATCATTGAAAACATCAAACCTTTACAACAGTGGCAGACGAACCCCAAAAAAGTAAAATGAGCGGTTGGCTCCGCGATTTAGCAGGAGTTTTTGTGGTACTAGACGACCAAAAAGCTGAAGAAAAACCAGCCGCACCTGCGTCCGCACCCGCTCCTTCCGCGCCGCCTAAAAGCACACCCGTGAGTGCGCCTGTGTTTGTGGCCCCCGCTTCTAACGACTTCGTGGAAGACCTACGAAACCGTTTTCGGAAGATTTTGGAAGAAAAAAATCAGCCTGGTTTCGATTTTTATGAGTTTTCGCAAATGTTATTGCGGACGAGCACCAACCCCAGTGTAGAGCATTTTAAGACGGCCTATGAAGGCGCTAAACTCCTGAATCCTAATTGTAATCAACAGTTTTTGCTGGAGTCGGCGGCTTTTTATAAAACAGAATTACAAAAAGCGTTTGAAGCGACGGTTTCGGCAGGAGAGCAAAAGAAAAACGCCCTCACCACCGAAAAAGCCAAAGAACAACAGCAGCTCAATACCGAAGTCAATACCATTGAGCAACAGTTGGCTAAGTTGAAGCAAGAAATTGCCAATTTGGAAAAAATACAAACCGAGAAATTAGCGGCGCTCAACGGAATAGATAGTAAGTTTACGGATAAGTTTGCCGAAATTGAGCAAAAAATTCAGGCTACCGTGACGGCCAAAGAAGGCGTTGCCAGTGAAATTAGCTTGATTGAAAACGGCATAAAGCAGTATATTTCGTAAAATTTAACCACAACTACTATGAATCTAACAGGTGCAGGCAAAGTCCTTTTGATTTTATTCATCGCGGGGTTATTGGGCGCAGGGTATTATTTCTTGGGCCCCGATCCTAAAAAAGCCATAACAGAACTGACGACCAAATCGCCCGAAGGTGGCCCGTCGGCAAGTACAACAACTGAATCGACAGCTTCGGACGAGAGTTCTTCTTCGGCCAGCAGTGAGTCGTCGGCAGAGGCTACTTCGACGGCTGGGGCTTTTTCTTATACGGCTCCTGAGCCCGTGGACGGGAAGCTCAAAGGTGTCGTCGAATTGGGAGCCAGCGGGTTTAACTCGTTTGTGGTGAACATCGACAAAGACAAAAATTGGAAGCTCGAACACGCTGAGTTTGGTAACAGCATGGTCATCGAAAACATGGCTTCTGACTACGACATCCGCATTGGCCTGAAACGCTACATCGGTAACATGATGGACCACGGCGTAAGTGGCAAAGACATTCACTTTGTGGTGAGTTCGGGCGCATTGAAAGCGGAAGTGACGGGTAAAATTATCAAAGTATTGAAGGATATGGGGTACATGGTCAACACCGTAACGCCCGACCAAGAAGGTTCATTGGGCTTGAAGTGTGCCTTGCCTGCTTCATTTAACGACAAAGGCTTCTTTACCGACATTGGTTCAGGAAATACCAAAATCGCTTGGAGTGAAGGTGGTGCTATCAAGACCCTTGAAACGTACGGCGCTAAGTACTACGAAAAAGGAGTAGCCGACGACAAAGTGTATGAAGAAGTAGGGGCAATGTCGAAACAAGTGCCCAAAAGCAAGCGAGAAATATGCTTTATCATTGGCGGTGTGCCGTTTGATTTGGCCAAAGAGGTACGAAATGGCAAAGAAAGATATACCGTTTTGAAGGCCGCCGAGGCGTACAAACTCGACAAAGCCAAATCAAAAGCAGGAGGAAATATTTATAAAGCCGTTGCTGATGCCACGGGTTGCAAAACCTTTGTTTTTGACTGGGATGCCAACTTTACCATTGGCTTCTTGTTGGGCTTGAAGTAACTGTTCGTTTTTTCTTTTAAAAGAGGCTGTTTCACCAAACAGCCTCTTTTGTTTTTATTTGTTTATGTTGTTTTGTACTTTTCCACGATTTTAAAAGATTTAAAAGAAATTTATATAACCTATTGTTTATATATTCTATTTTTGCCTTGAGAAACTCGGCTTTCATTTTATGCAGGTATGAATTCTGACCAAAAGGAGACACATTTGACAAGTTGGAATCGACTCAGGGCGGGTGATAACTATGCTTTGGGCGAATTATACGATGGGTATATACAAATCTTGTACAAATTTGGCCGCCGACTTTGCAACGATGAAGAACTACTGACGGATGCCATCCATGATGTATTTGAGGATATCTGGAAATACCGAGCGTCGTTAAGTGAAGTTGAGGCAAATAACATTCAATTTTATTTGTGTAAATCCCTAAAAACCAAACTGCTCAAGTACCTCAATCGGCAGTCGAGACATACGCAACTTTCTGAATTTGAAGAGATAAATGAGGACTACATCGAGCCCGTCGATACGTGGTTTGTCAACCAAGAAACCGAATCCCTTCAAAAACATCAGCTCGAAAAACACATTGCTCAACTCCCTAAGCGTCAGCAAGAAGCGCTTCTTCTTCGTTTTTACGATAATTTAAGCTACGACGAAATCGCCGAAATGATGTCGCTAACGCGTCATTCGGTCTATAATCTTATCTACAAAGCCCTCGGCCAACTGCGCGATAGTTGGATATTTGTGGCTGTTTTTGGGCTGTTGAAATTTTTTTATAAATTTTTTTAAAAAAGAAAGAGGTAATCTTCGCACTTCGTTTCTCTATGTGGTATAATGCCTCCGAGAGAATGCCTGAACCCTTAACAAAATACGCCTCCTTTGACGCTGTGCAACTCGCAGCCGATGACTTTTTCCAAGATTGGGTACGAAATCCTTCGGGAGAAGCGGATCAATTTTGGAACGAATTTCTCCACACCTATCCTGAACGCCAAACGACGATGGAAGAAGCCCGACAGTTGGTACAACGAGTCGAAGTTCGTTTGCCTGACATGCCAGAAGCGAAAGTTCAGGCCCTCAAAACCCGACTTGAGCAAACCATTGGCTTGCCATTGTCGCCGCAAGACGCTCCCGTCGTGCCTTTACGCCGCTCGTTTGTGAAACGATTGAGCTGGGTAGCCGCCGCTGTGGTGTTGCTGGTAGGCGGTGTGGTAGCTGCTTGGTACACGTCGCAACCCACCACAGTCTCGTACGCTACTTCTTACGGCGAAACTCGCAAAGTTGAGTTGCCCGACGGTTCGGTGGTTAACTTGAATGCCAACTCCACCTTGTCGTTTTCGGAAGATTTAAAAGACAAGGCCATTCGGGAAGTGTGGTTGCAAGGAGAAGCGTTTTTCGATGTGAAACATACGCCAACCGATGCGAAGTTTCGGGTACATACCAACGACCTCGTGGTGGAAGTACTCGGGACGGAGTTCAACGTCTCAGACCGCCGCAAAACGACCCAAGTGGTGCTTCAGTCAGGAAAAGTTCAAATCAAAGCTGCCCAACAATCGGCGGTCTTGCGGCCTGGTGACATGGTGGAATTTCGGGCCGATACCCGTAGCTTGACGCAGCGCAAAGTAAGAACCGAACTGTACAGTTCGTGGCAACAAAACATCTGGATTTTGGACGGCGAAGCAATGAGCGATGTCGCCCAGCGCATCGAAGATACCTTCGGGATTGAAGTAAGTTTTGAAAACCCTGCCCTTGCCAACGAAAAAATATCGGGAACTATTCCTTCGGGGAGTGCCGAAGAAGTACGGGACATTTTGGTCGATCTTCTAAAAGCCGACTGCCAACTATCAGAGAAAAAACTAACGATTAAATAAACCTAACTTTTGAGATAAACCATGTACAAACCATTACTATTATCCTTTTTGGTCTGTGGGATAACAGGTTTTGTTCAAAAAGCAAATGCGCAAGTGTTTGCCGCCAATTACACAACCATTTCACAGCAAAATAAGACCCAACCCGACCGCAAAGCGTCTATTCCTTTGAAAGAAGCGCTACGCGATGCCGAAACGCGATTTGGGATTCATTTGGTGTATAAAACCGACGAAATTCCGAATCGGTTGATTGCAGCCGACGCCCTCAGTGGCAAACTCGAACAGGTGTTGGAGAACCTCCTCAACCCTGCGGGTTTGACCTACAAAAAAGTGAGAAATACCTACATTATTAAAACCCAAAAAGTAAAAACTTCGGGCAAGGAAATTCTCACACCTAGCGAGCCAAGTCCAGAAGCGTTGCCCAGCACTAGAACGATTTCTAATGATTTCTCAAGTCTTCGGACGGTGCCTTCGCAACTTCAATTTCCAACCTCAGCGACCCGTGCTGTAGTGTTGGAGGATATAAAAATTGCGGGAAAAGTGGCAGAAGAAAACGGTCAAGTTTTGCCTGGTGTAAGTATTTTGCTCAAGGGCACTAACCGTGGTACAACCACCGACGTCAATGGTGGATTTCAACTCGCCGTCCCCGACGAAAAAGCGGTGTTGGTGTTTAGCTACGTGGGCTATTTACCCCAAGAGGTGGTGGTAGGTGGTCGCACGGCCCTCACTATCACGCTGGTCGCCGACACCAAGGCACTCGGTGAAGTGGTCGTCGTCGGTTACGGCGTTCAGAAAAAAACGAGCTTGACCAGTGCCGTTGCTGAGGTAAAAAGCGAACAACTAACGCGCCGCCCCGTGTCGAACGCCAACCAAGCCTTGCAAGGGATTGCACCTGGGGTGACGATTCTTGACCGTGGTGGTTCGCCTGGCCCCAACTCTCGTGCCACGGTGCGGGTACGTGGTATCACTACGTTGAGTTCAAACGATCCGTTGTTTATCGTAGATGGAGTAGAACAACCTTTTAACACCATTAATCTCGATGATATTGAAAGCATTTCGGTACTAAAAGACGCCTCATCGACGGCGATTTACGGGTCGCGGGCGGCTAACGGGGTTGTGCTCGTGACAACCAAACGCGCCAAGTCGGGGAAAGCAGTGGTGGATTACAGCGGTTTTTATGCCGTTCAAAATGCCATTAATAAACCCGAAATGATGGATTTAGAGCCTTACATGCGTTTGCAAAACGTAGCATATATCAATTCGGGCGCAGCGGCGAAGTTTAGCGAAGCCCAAATTTCAGAATACGTCAATGCCACCGACCGCCTTAAATTTCCTTTGCCCAACACGTGGTTTAAAACCGTGTTACGGGCAGCGCCGCAGTTTAGCCAAAACGTGTCGGTTAGCGGTGGAAATGAGTTTTTTCGCGGCCGTGTAGGGGTACGTTACCAAAAACAAGGAGGAATTGCCCCTAATTTTGACAGCGATGTGAAAGAAATCCGCGCCAATACCGATTTTAAAGTGTCCAATCGGTTGAGCGCAAGCGTGGATATCAACTACCGCAACAACAACTGGCAAACGCCCATCAGTGAGTTCAACGTATTTAATACCATGTTTCACGGGTCGCTATGGGCTGTTCCAAAGTATCCTGATGGTACTTACGGCGTGAGTGCTCAAGGCAATAACCCCTTGATGTACGCCGAAATCGCAGGGCTTTCACGGAACATTCAGGACTATTTGTTTGGAAGTGGAAAAGTAGAATGGGAAATCATTCCGAACTTGAAATTTAGCAGCCAATACGCCATTCGCTACACGGCAGAGCAAAACAAAAACTACACCAATGCTTATACGGTCTTGGATTATTACAACCCATCGTTGGTCAGAAAAACCATTCCGCGCAGTAGTTTGACCGAAATCCGCAGCGTAACGCGCGAAACAACCCTCAATAATTTGTTGGGGTACAGCAATACGTTTGGTCAACACGAAGTAAAAGCATTGGTAGGGTATTCAGAAATTCAGAACAAATACAACACCATCAATGCTTATCGGGAGGATTTTTATAACAACGATGTGCAGTCGATTGGCGCAGGTTCTGACAACAACAAAAACAGCGGTGGCGTAGATTCTCAGTGGGGACTTCGCTCGTTTTTTGGACGGGTAAACTACGCTTTGGCCGACAAGTATTTGTTTGAAGCCAATGCGCGCTACGACGGCTCATCGCGTTTTACGGGTGACAAAGTGTATAGCTTCTTCCCGTCGTTTTCGGCAGGCTGGCGTTTATCAGAGGAGAAGTTCTTTGAGCCACTCCGCGCCGTGGTGGGTGAGTTGAAAGTGCGTGGTTCGTGGGGAAGAACTGGAAACCAAGCAGTAGGCTTGTACAGCTATTTCCAAACCCTTAACTCTTCTACCTATACGTTTGGCGGCTCGGTGGTGCAAGGCTACGTTCAATCCAACTTGGCCAACCCGAACTTGACGTGGGAAACCACCGCCCAAACCGACATTGGGTTGGATGCGCAGCTTTGGAACAATCGTTTGAGCTTTACCTTTGATTATTACGACAAATTGACCGACGGTATTTTGCTAAACCTACCCATTCCAACAACCGTAGGTTTGAATGCCCCTCCGCAAAACGCAGGAAAAGTGGGGAACAAAGGAATTGAATTGGGCTTGACGTACCGCAACAAAACCAAGAGTGGTTTCTCGTACGAAATCGGCGGAAACTTTGCCCAAAACAACAATAAAGTGATTGATTTGGCCAAAACCGGGCCTTACATCTCAGGCACGGACATTGACCCGCGCTACATCATCAAAGAGGGTTTGCCGTACAATGCCCACTGGGGATACAAAACCGATGGGTTGTTCCAAACGGCCGACGAAATCAAAGCCTATCCTACGTTGGTGCCTAACATGAAACCTGGCGATGTGAAGTACGTGGATTTGAACAACGACGGAAAAATCAATAGCGATGACATGACGTTTATTGGTCTAACGTTCCCGCGTTACACCTTTGGACTAAACACCAATTTTAGCTACAAAAACTTTACGCTCTTTACCCAGTGGCAAGGTGCGGCGGATGTGGACACGCGTTTGTCGGGGGCATTGGCCGAAATGGGTAACTACGAAGGTTTTACGCACAAAATTTATACCGATAACTACTGGACGCCCGAGCGCCCCAATGCGCGTTTCCCTCGTCCTGTAAAATTGGATTTGCGCAACGTATCCACGTCTGACCGTATGATTATCGACGGGTCGTACTTCCGCATGAAAACCATTCAATTGTCTTACAGCTTGCCAAAAGGCTTGCTGGAGCGTATCAAAGCGGGGCGGGCTACGGTCTATGTGAGCGGTACCAACTTGCTTACGTTCTCGAAGTTGAATGAATGGAACCTCGACCCCGAAGCAGAATCAGGACGCGCGACCTATTATCCTCAAACGTCGCTGACCACGGTTGGTCTTAATGTACAATTTTAACCTTTAAGAAAAGCTTAAAACAATGAAAATCAGATATATTTTCCCTCTTGTCGTAGGCTTAGGTGTATTGTCGGGTTGCGAACAAAACCTGCTTGACACCGTGCCCAACGACCGTATTTCTTCGGATATTTTCTGGAAAACCGAAAGAGACGCGATTCTTGCCTCAAACGGTCTCTATCCTGCTTTGGACGGGGTCAACATCTTTGCCATTGAAGGCGTCACGGATATTTCGCACGTCAACCAAGTATTTCAAGTAGAGTCTAACATTGAAAAAGGCATTCACGATGCGCTCAATTCGCGTCCTCAAACCGAATGGACGTCGGCTTACCGTGGGATTCGCCTAGCCAACGATTTTTTGGCCAACATTGATAAAGTCCAAACGACCAACACCGCCCTTATTGCCCGCCTCAAAGGAGAAGCACGTACGCTTAGAGCGTATCAATATACCAAGCTCGTGGGGCTTTTTGGAGATGTACCTTTGGTAACGACGACCATCGGTATTGAAGAAGGACGGACGCTCAAGCGGGCATCCTCGGCCCAAATTTGGGATTTTGTGCTCAAAGAACTTACCGAAGCGGCCAACGATTTACCCGCAGCCCAAACCGACAAAGGGCGTATCACTAAAGGGGCAGCCTTGGCCTTGAAAGCACGGGCTGCGCTCTGGGCGGGGCGTTACCAAGAAGCGGCGGATGCGGCCAAAGCGGTGATTGATTCAAAAACGTACGCCTTGTATTCGAGTTATGCCAACCTTTTCTCGTACGCAGCCGAAAACAATTCAGAAGTGATTTTGGACAAACAGTTTATTAAGGATACCTATTCCAACAACGTGTTTGCGAGCATGGGGCCGTATAGCCAACGTACGGCCAACAATACCTACGTGCCTACCAAAGCGCTGGTGGATGCGTATCCGATGGCCAATGGCAAGGACATTACCGACCCTACCAGCGGTTTTGATCCTAAAAATCCGTATGCCAACCGCGACCCGCGTTTGAGGGCCTCGATTTTTGTACAAGGCGACGATTTGCCCGATGGGAAGAAATTTGACCCGCGTCCAACAAGCGGAACGGCCGATGCCATTGGCAATACATACCTAGCCACTTCGACGGGTTTTGTGTTGAAAAAATACATCAACAAAGAAGACTTAACCACGGGTGGAAACTGCGGAATCAACATCGTTTTGTTGCGGTATGCCGAAGTTTTACTTACGTATGCCGAAGCAAAAATTGAACTTAATCAGATAGATGCCACCGTTTACGACGCCATTAACCAAATTCGTCAGCGTGCCGATGTGAAATTGCCTGCTTTGGCGACGGGGCTATCGCAAGCACAGTTGCGCGATGTCGTCCGTAAAGAGCGCTTGCTTGAATTGGCGT
Source organism: Runella defluvii (assembly GCF_014195535.1). Classification (GTDB taxonomy): domain Bacteria; phylum Bacteroidota; class Bacteroidia; order Cytophagales; family Spirosomataceae; genus Runella; species Runella defluvii. The sequence continues at coordinate 315,298 of NZ_JACIBY010000001.1, forward strand.
TTGAAGGACTTCGTTTGTTTGACATTCGCCGCTGGAAAACCGCCGAAAAAACAATGGTAGGAGATGTTTATGGAATGACGTACGCAGACGGTGCCGATTTGAAAACCATTCAGATTGCCTCATTTACCCGCGTTTTTGACCCTGCCAAACACTACCTCTGGCCTATTCCACAGAAAGAACGCGAACTCAACCCCGAGCTTACCCAAAATTCGGGCTGGTAATTTGACCTGACACATCAGTAGTATCCAACTCCATTTCTATTTTAAAACAAACAATCAGCGGTAGGACGTCAAGTGCGTTCCTACCGCTGGTTTAATCAACCGAAGCAGAATATGAAACGAGTACTTTTGTTGCTTTTCCTTTGTTGGGGAACAATGGCATTGGCCCAAAAATCGACCTCAAAACCCAACGTCATCTATATCTTTGCCGACGACCTTGGCTACGGTGAAGTAGGTGTGTATGGGCAAAAGAAAATCAAAACCCCCAACCTCGACCGACTGGCGGCGGGCGGAATGCGTTTTACGCAGCATTATTCGTCGGCGCCTGTGTGTGCGCCTTCGCGCTGCGGATTGATGACAGGCCGCCACACAGGCCATACCTACATTCGCGGAAATTACGAACTCGGTGGTTTTGAGGACGAAAAAGAGGGTGGACAAATGCCGTTGAACGAAGGTGCATTTACCATTGGGCATTTGTTCCAAAAATCGGGCTACAAAACGGGCGCGGTTGGAAAATGGGGAATGGGGATGGCCAATACCACAGGAAACCCCAATCAACAAGGCTTTGACTTCTTCTACGGGTTGCTTTGCCAAAAACAATCGCACAATTTTTATCCTACCCACTTGTGGAAAAATGGGGAAAAAGTGGCATTAAATAACCCCTACATCAAAGTCCATCGCCCCATGCCTGAGGGGGACGAAAACTACGAATATTACGTAGGGAAAGACTACGCCATCGACAAAATGACGGAAGAGGCAACGGGCTTTATCAATGATAACAAAAGCCGTCCTTTCTTCCTGTATTTGCCTTATACCTTGCCTCACTTGTCGCTGCAAGCACCCGCGGAGGCGGTCAAAGAGTACATCGGGAAGTTTGACGAAAAGCCCTACCGTGGCCAAACGGGCTATGCTTCCACGCGGTATCCGTACTCGACCTACGCGGCCATGATTTCGTATTTGGACAAGCAAGTAGGGCAGATTTGGGAGTTGGTGAAAAAACTCGGGATAGAAGACAACACGATCATTATGTTTTCGAGCGACAACGGGGCGACGTTTGTGAAGCACGTGGACGCGGCGTTTTTTGAAAGTGCGGGGCCGTTTCGTGGGCTAAAAATGGACGTATATGAGGGCGGAATCCGAGTACCAATGATTGCGTATTGGAAAGGAAAAATCAAGCCTGGACAAGTCACTGACCACGTTTCGACGCAGTACGATGTGCTGGCAACTTGTGCCGATTTGTTGGGAACCAAACCCGCCCTTCCGACCGACGGAGTTTCGTTTTTGCCCACTCTTTTGGGAAAATCCACGCAGGTTCAACACCCTTATTTGTATTTTGAATACCCCGAAAATGGCGGGCAGCTGGCAATTCGGAAAGGAGATTGGAAGGGTGTAAAACGAAACGTAAAAGCAAACCGCAACGGCGCATGGGAGATTTATAACTTAAAAGCCGACATTGGCGAACGGAACAACGTGGCCGCTGCTCACCCCGAGTTGGCCAAGGAGTTTGACGAAATCGTACAGCGCGAACACCGCCCCGCGCACGTTCACGAATGGGAGTTTGTGGATCCAAAATTTGAAGTGAAGAAGTAGTGAATAGTAGTTACGTTCACTTTTGAGTAGTCGCATAATTGTTTGATATACTGTGATTTGTAATTAACGGTTAACAAATAACGATTAACAGATAACAGTGGCTTGCCACTTAAAATTATGAAAAAGCTTTCAACTGTTTTTTTTGCAATGTGTGCCTTGGTCGGCATTTCGGCCTTTACCATTTTTTCGACCGAACAAGCCCCCAAAGCCACTTCGCCCAACATCATTTTGATTTTTATGGATGACTTGGGCTACGGCGATTTGAGTTGTTATGGGGCGCTGCAATACCGTACGCCTCAGCTCGACAAACTGGCGGGAGAAGGGGTGCGCTTTACCAATTTTTTGGCAGCCCAAGCGGTATGTAGCGCTTCGCGGGCAGCGTTGCTGACGGGCTGTTACCCCAACCGCGTTGGCATTTCGGGAGCGTTGTTTCCCAATGCTAAAGTGGGATTAAACCCCGACGAAACGACGATTGCCGAGTTGTTGAAAGAAAAAGGCTACGCCACGGGCATGTTTGGAAAATGGCATTTGGGCGATAAACCTGAGTTTTTACCAACCAAACAAGGCTTTGATGAGTACGTTGGTTTGCCTTACTCCAACGATATGTGGGCGGTTCATTACGACGGAAAACCGATTACCAACGAGTCTGACAACCGCAAAAAGAGTTTTCCATATTTGCCTTTGTTGAGCAACAACGACACGATTCAAGAAATCAAAACCCTCGATGACCAAGCCAAACTGACGGGGATTTATACCGAACGGGCGGTGAATTTTATTAAAAAGCACAAAAAAGGGCCGTTTTTTGTCTATTTGCCGCATTCGATGCCCCACGTACCGATTGCGGCGTCGGCGAAGTTTAAGGGCAAAAGTAACCAAGGAACTTACGGTGACGTGCTGCTCGAAATCGACTGGTCGGTAGGGGAAATCATGAAAGCCTTGAAAGAAAATGGGTTGGATAAAAATACAATGGTGATTTTTACGAGCGACAACGGCCCTTGGCTCAACTACGGAAACCACGCAGGCTCATCGGGCGGCTTGCGCGAAGGAAAAGGCAATAGTTTTGAAGGCGGCCAGCGCGTTCCTTGCATCGTTCGCTGGAAAGGTGTCACGCCCGAAGGAGTCGTTTGTAACAAACTTACTTCGACGATTGATTTGCTGCCTACCATCGCCAACATCTGCGGGGCAAAACTCCCTACCAAAAAGATTGATGGGGTGGATATTTTACCCCTGCTCAAAGGCAACATGGACGCCACGCCTCGGAAGTATTTTTACTACTATTATCGTCGCAACAACCTAGAAGCCGTGCGTCGCGATGACTGGAAACTCGTATTGCCGCACGAAGGTCGCACCTACGAAGGGCAACAGCCAGGCAACGACGGTTTCCCAGGAAAAGCCCCCGAAAATCACCCGTTTCCGTTGGCATTGTACGACCTTCGCCGCGACCCGTCGGAGCGCTATGACGTGAAAGAGCTTTATCCTGAGATTGTGACGGAGCTTCAAAAAGTAGCCGATGAAGCCCGCGACGACTTAGGCGATGACCTCACCAAACGCGAAGGTAAGAATGTACGGCCTAGCGGCAGGGTGAAGTAACAATAGTACGTCTAATGTCCTGTGTGCACCCTCCATTACGAATAAATAGATGGGCAAACACAGGACATTTTATTAATTTTTATTTAATGCAAATACCCAAGTACTTAGCGCAGACCCCACAACAAAACACTGCCACGCCATATCAAAAACACGAAGGTTATCAATCGCCCACGCACCAATTGCGATTATCCCCAAAGCAGGCAAGCCAAAGCCTAAAGCTTTTACCCAACCAATCTTAAATCTTTCTTCTGACGCAATCATCCCAGTAATTGGTAGAGAAGCAAAAACCCCAAAGAGTCCCAATATATAAATAGTGTCGATAGATTTTATAATTAAGCCTGTTATTAGCCCAATGATGGAAACGGCAATAAAAAAACTAACCGCGATTGCCCCATTTTTTTGTAGGTTACTCAACAAGTATTTTCCATCTTTGTCAAACAATAAGACAAAGTTGGCCAAAGGGGTAATTAACCAAGATGCTATGACAAGAATAGTAACAATAGTACTAAATGGCTCTGGAAGAATGCGTTGAGAAAGAAAAATAACTAAAATCACAACCCACTGCATCACAGATTGTTGTTTGCTTATCCAAAAAGCATAATTCAAAAAAGCTCGATATATCGGATTACGCCCCTTGATGGCTTCTTTCATTCCTTCTTGCGCATAGAATTGAGATGGATTAAGTCGCAGAGCTTCTCTAAAGTGTTTGATAGCTTCCTCAGGTTCATTATTTTCAAGTTGAGTCCATCCAATATTGGCATGAGTGTACGAATCGTGCGGGTCGGCATGAAGAGCATCATTGATGCTATCATATAGTTCCTCTTTACGATTAAGTTTTGTCAAGCAAAGCGTACGGTGATTGAGCGAAGTAGTGTGCTCTGGATCTATGGCTAACCCTTTATTTGCATATTCCAAGGCTTTTTCCCACTCTTTTTTATCAATATAAAGCGCCGACAAAAAAGCCCAATAAGCGGCCTCGTGAGGATTAAGCTGAATGGCGTGCCAAATAGCAGCTTCCGAATCTTTAGCTTTTTTAAATCGATCAAGTATGATTGCATGGTAGTAGTGAGTCACCGAGTTGCTGGGGGCTACTTGAACTAATCCTTGCCAATACTCCTGTGCTTTATCATTATTTTCTACTTGAATAAAACAATGGACAATCATGTACAATGCGTCTACATTGTCAGGGTCGGTTGAAAGAACAATTAAAAGCTCTTCGATGGCTTGCTCTTGACGATTGACTTCCAAAAGCTGACGAGCTCGTTGGAGATGGATTTCTGTTATCATAAGGTTAAATTACAACTTCAAAGTTTTAGATTATTCTCCCATACAAGCTCGTAGAAGCTGAGAGGCTGCAAATGAAAAAGCTATCACCAATCCTGCGATGACATTATCCCATTTTGAATGCTTAGATTTAATAATCAACTCACGATTAGACGGATTAAGCTTCAGCGCTTCTTTAAAATATGGAGTCGCTTTATCAGGTTTGCCTATGGCGGTGTAAATATCTCCCAGATGTTCAAAAGCTACGGTAGAGTCAGGGGCACTTTGTATGACGTCCACCATACCTCTTTCAAGCTCATCTTTACGTCCTAGCGTGAGTAATGCTTTGTTTTTTTCAATTAAACAAAGTGTGTGAAAAGGAGCAAAGCTGAGCCCTTGTAAAGCGTAAGTGAGGGCTATTTTTGCGTATTTTTTCCTAAAAAAACCTTTCTTGGAATTATAAATTTTAGCTAGTAACCAATGATTCAAAGGATTTTCAGGAGAGTTAGCTAAGGCTATTTTTTCTAATTCTTCCGCTTTTTTGCTTGCTCCCAATGCGAAGTAAGATAAAGCAGATAGATGGAAAGCAAAAGCTAAGTCGGGTTGAACTCCAATGGCTTTATGGGCATATTCGATTGCTTCCTCAAATTTCCCCAATGAATAGTAACATTGCCCAATTCGACAAAAGACCTCTTCTTGAGGGCAGGCAAGCTGTAAAGCAGACTGATACATATCAATGGCTTGTTGCCATCTTTGAAGTGAACGTAAATGGTCTGCTTTCAACAATAGTTTTTTGCCCTCGCTTTCCATTATTTTAATTTTAAATACTTCAAGATATCGTCATAAAGACCACTTTCGTTGGAGTACAGGGCATAGTTTTTAGCAGTAGCAAACCATTCTTTAGTTGTAGGTTTATGCCTACCTACTGCATTTTTTAAATCGGCGTTTGTTATTGGCACTACCCGCCCTTTTTTCAGAGATTCAGGAAGTTTTGATTCCACGGCAATGTCAACAACAGCCCTCAAATCCGCTCCTGAATAATCGGCTGTCTGTTTAGCGATAGACTGAACATCGACACTTTCTGTAGGCTTTTCCAAGAGTTGTAATTTAATAATTTCTTCTCGTGCTTTTTGGTCAGGTGGCTGAACAAAAATGATACGATCAAATCGGCCAGGTCGGCGAAAAGCAGAATCTAAATACCAAGGAGAGTTAGTAGCGCCTAAAATTAGTACTCCTTCGTTTGAATACTTAACACCGTCCATTTCATCCAAAAACTGATTAATAATGAACCTTCCTGCGGCTTGACGCATATCGCTGCGGCTTGCCCCTAACGCATCTACTTCATCAAAGAAGAGGACACAAGGAGCATTTTGACGAGCTTCTTGAAAGATATTATGAAGATTTTTTTCAGAATTTCCAATCCACATATCAAGCACGTCGTTGAGGCCCACCGAAATAAAGTGTGCATTAATTTCTCCCGCAGTTGCCCGAGCCAACAACGTTTTTCCACAACCAGGAGGACCATATAGCAAAATCCCCCCCCCTATTTTCTTGCCAAATGCCTTGTAAATTTCGGGGTTTTTCATGGGATGGATGACCTTAAGAGCAATTTCTTCTTTTACAGCCTCCATACCTCCCACGTCTTTGAATGAAATTTTAGGTTTCTCTATGTTTGAATGAGTAACCATAGTTTCAATCTCCTCTACCCAGTCGTTGGGAGCCGCCAACCCAGCATCTCGAATTTTGCGTCCAAGAAAATCGTCAAAATCTTTGTCATATACTCCTTTATCCCATTGGATTGCTACATCAAAATAGTGCTTCGCTTGCTTCAATTCACCCAACTCAGCCAGTACTTTAGACAGAAGCATTGCAGCTGAGGCATATGAATGATTCTCAACCACTTCCTCCAACAAATACTGTGCTGTTGTATAGTTTTTTTGGTAAAAATAGGTCTTGGCCAACGCTACTTTCAACTCATTGTCTTCTGGCAAAAGTCGTAAACATTCCTTCCATTCGATCAGGGCTTCATCGTAACGCGCTAAATTGAAAAGCGCTTCGGCCAATAATTTACGAAGTGGTAAGTTATCAGGTGAAAATTTAAGAGCTTCTCTAAAAGCATCTATCTGTTGTTGATTCATCAATAAAATATGAAAATTAAACCTATGTTTTTTCGTAAAAAATGTAAATATATATAAAAATAAAGTTTTTATATCAACAAAATTGATTATCACTCATCCTGCTTATATATGCACTAACTATTACTTAATTATCTATTTGGGGAGTAGTTTGAAAATATACCATTGATATTATTCAATAAAAACCTCTATTTATCAACTATTTATACACATTAAAATTTTATAACAGTTAAATTAACAAAACGCACAATTGATTAACTTTTTTTCATTTAGAAACTTTATCAAGTTGAAAACAGAAAAAAGTAAGAAAATTCCCAGTGATTGGGTAAGTTTGACATCAAAAAAGTCGCTCCCCAGCTAGGTGGAACGACTTTTTTGTGTTTTCTTCCGACACTATTTCTGGAATCCTATGCCTCCTATGAACAAAAACGAACGTTATATCGCCATCGCCGTTGGGGTGTTGCTCCTGATTGGGGCCGCTGTCTATTACCAATTTCGCCAAAAGGAAACCGTTAAACAAGCATTTGCACCCGACTCAACGGTCTATTCCAAACAAGATTATACCACTTTGGTACTCGATAGTACCGTGCTAGCGTCGTTTTTTGCGTCGCGTTCATTGGCTGATAGCCTTCAATCGGATGTGCGCTCGTTTTATCAGCGACGCGGCTATCAGTATGCGTGGTTTAGCGAAAACCGCCTGGCCAATGCCGCCAACAACTTCAATAACTTACGGCAAAGCTACATCAGTGATTTTGCCGATAGCAGCTTGTACAACGCCGAAATCGACCGATTGGTGAACGAGGCCGAAACCCAAGGAACGAAGTTTTTGGCCAATAAGGTAGAAGTACAGACCCTCGAATTGCTGCTGACTACGGCGTTTTTTCAGTATGCCGATAAAGCATACGCGGGTACGGTCAAAGATTTGTTGGATTTGGAGTGGTTTATTCCCCGCAAAAAGAAAAATTTTCAAGCCTTGTTAGATACGCTCGTGATGGCCAAAGGGCAGCCGATTCGCGAGCCTGTCAATCGTTATTATACGTTGTTGAAAGAAAAACTGCGTCAGTACCGACTCCTTCAGCAACAGGGTGGGTGGCCTAAATTGGAATTTGAGGGAAAAGCGCCCAAAAAAGGCGACGAAGATTCGACGGTTTTGGTGCTGAAACAAAACCTACACCGCTGGGGCGACTTAAAAACGCTGGATTCGACGAGCATATTTGATGACTCGGTGGCCGTGGCCTTAAAACGCTTTCAGCACCGAATGGGACTTTCAGAAACGGGTAAATTGGACGAAAAGACGTTGGTGGAAATGAACCGCCCCGTGGAAGAACGCATCCGCCAAATGATGCTCAACATGGAACGCCTACGGTGGGTACCCGATGAACTCGAACCGAATATGCTGCTGGTCAATATTCCTGAGTATCGCTTACACGTGTTTGAAAACGGCGTTCAGTCTTGGATGAGCAAAGTGGTGGTGGGAAAGGAAGCGACCAAGACAAGTATTTTTAAAGGAAATCTCTCGTACGTGGTGCTAAATCCGTATTGGGTGGTGACCAACAATATCATCAACAACGAAATTTTGCCCAAACTGAAACGCAACCCAGGGTATTTGGAACGAAACAACATGGAAGTGGTGTCGGGCAACAAAGTGATAAATCCGTACTCCGTCAAGTGGAGTTCTTACACTAAAAACGTTCCATATACCATTCGACAAAAACCTGGCAAGGGAAATTCGTTGGGAAAAGTCAAGTTTTTATTTCCCAATAGTTACAGCATTTATTTGCACGATACACCCTCCAAAAGCCTCTTTGGCGAGACCGCACGCGCCTTTAGCCACGGCTGTATCAGGGTGTCTGAACCCGAAAAATTGGCACTGCACGTGTTAAAAAGTCTCCCAGAATGGAACGAAGAGAAGCTAAATGCCGTTTGGAAAACACAAAACGAGAAATGGATAACCGTTCGTCCTTCGCTTCCAGTGTATATTGTCTATTTTACAACTTGGGTGGATAATACGGGTCAGCTCAACTTCCGCCGTGACTTATACGGGCTGGATAGTGCGTTGGCAAAAGAAGTTTTTGGAGAACAATAACAAGCACAAATGTCGGAAATTTCATGCGGCGTTGATTTCGGAACGTCAAACTCTACCATTGCATTTTACCGAGATAACCAACTTACGTTGGTGCCCGTCGAAGGGACAAACACCACCATTCCTAGCGCGATTTTCTTTGAACGCATCGACAACACGCCCCATTACGGACGCGACGCGGTGCAGCTGTTTTTGGGACGGAACAAAGGCCGTTTTATGCGCAGTTTGAAGCGGATATTGGGAACAACGATTATGAAACAAGGAACGCTCGTCAACGGCAGTCCGATGTATTTTAGTCGAATCATTGGTCAGTTTGTCAAAAACCTCAAAGACAAAGCCGAACTGGAAGCGGGCCAAGAAATCGACAGTGTGGTGATGGGGCGGCCTGTTCATTTTATTGATAACGACCCCGTAGGCGACAAAAATGCCCAAGAAGAGCTACGGAAAATTGCGCAGCAAGTAGGATTCAAACACATTGAGTTTCAGTTTGAACCCATTGCCGCCGCTTTTGCCCACGAAAAAAACGTATCGGGCGAAAAACTGGCGTTGGTGGTGGACATCGGCGGGGGTACGTCCGATTTTACGGTGATTCGCCTTTCCCAGCATTTTTTGAATAGAACCAACCGCGCCAACGATATTTTGGCCAACACTGGGGTGCGGATTGGCGGAAATGATTTTGACAAAGACTTGAGTTTGATTTCGTTTATGCCCGAGTTGGGTTTTCGTAGCACGTACGGCGACAAACACTTGCCCGTACCGCTCAAGTATTATTACGACTTGGCCGAATGGAGTAAAGTCAACTCGCTTTATACGCCCAAAAACCGAATGCAGATTTACCAGTATTTGGGCCAATCGCACGACCCTGAGCGACTTTCACGCTTGTTGAATGTCATCGACCAAGAAAGCGGGCACGTGTTGTTAGGCGCTGTGGAAGAGGCAAAAATCGCTTTGACTTACCACGATGTCAATTGCTCATCACTTGATTTTTTGGCGGAAGGTTGTACCGTTGAGACGTCCAAAGCGGTCTTTGAAGAATCCATTGCCGCAGAAATTGAGCAAGTGACCGTAGCCGCAACGGCTTGTGTACAAGAGGCAGGTGTTCGCCTACAAGACATTGAGTTGATTATCTTAACGGGAGGTTCTACCGAGATACCCGCAGTTCAACTTGCCTTTAGAGAATTGTTTTCCCATGCCGAAGTATCAGATACCAACAAACTGGACAGTGTGGGCGTGGGATTGGCTTATGATAGCCAACGTAAATTTCAAATGGGGTAAATAGCGTGGTTGGGGGTTTCTCAAAACCCCAACCACGCTATTTTATTTTAGGTCATTAGCCAAACGAAGCAATTCGATTTCGGCGGCTTTGGCAGCAAAACTATAATTGACAAACGCGTACCCGATGCTTTCAAAACTCTGTTGGGCTTGGCGTACCTCCACGATGGTCGCTTGGCGAAGCTGATAACGTTGGAGTGTCAAATCAAGTAGTTTTTTTGAAAGCTCTACGTTCTTCTTTTGCTCTTCCAACTGCTGCAAATTCATCGTATAAGTTTGGTATGCTTTCACGACGTTGTTGCTCAATGTCCGTTGGAGAATCTCTTTGCGTAAGCCTGCATTTTTGGTATTGATGGCGGCGATTTGTTCTTGGCGTTTGAAGATACCTCCGTTGTAAATAGGAATCGTTAAGCCTACGCCCAAAAACGGCCCACTACTTTGGTTGAGAAGTAGCTGCCCAGCGGTTTGTTGGTTACGGTTGTAGTTGAAACCCATGTTTGCCCGCAGCGTGGGGTAACGTTGTGCTTGAACTTCTTTGGCTGCCCATTCCGCAATTTTGATTTGGTTGTCGGCTGCCATCACGTCGGCGTTGCGGTTAGCGTTGCGCAAAATATTATCCATTTGAAGGCTTTTATCAACCATAATCGTGTCTTGGATGGCGATAAGCGTGTCAGGACGAAGGTTTAACAAAAGCAATAAATCGGTTTTGGCTTGGGTCACAATCAGTTGTTGCGACTGCTTGGTTTGAAGCAAAGCGTTCAAATCAAGCTGAGATTGAAACAAGTCGGCGTTGTTGGCCAATCCTACGTTTTGTTGCACTTTTACCAACTCCAGACGGCGCTCTGCCACATCAATCGACTGGTCGATGGTGCGAATGTACGCTTGCTGACGAATGACGTCATAATAGCCCGCCATTACGCCCGCAATTGTGTTTTGAACTTGGGCGTTGAGCAACTGCTTGCTTTGCAGTTCGAGTTGTTCAAGGCGTTTTTTGGTTGATTTAACGCGGTTGCCGTTGTAAAGTAAAATACTACTCGTCACGTTGGAGTTCAGCTGATTGGCCGCCGCGCCGTTTCGCTTAATTTCCACTCCCGTGTTAAGCTTCTGATTGACGTTGGTGTATTGCTCATTGTCGTTGATGGTGGCCGTTACTGTAGGTAAAGCACCAGCGATACTTTTGTCGTTGTTGATATGGGCTACCTGAATGTTGTTTTTCAACACCTCAATGTCGAGGTTATTTTTGAGGGCAATGCCGATGGCATCGCTCAGTGTCAAGTTTTGAGAAAAGGCGATTTGACCAGAAATGGTCAAACCTAATACGATCAAAAATTTCCTCATTGTGATGAGATTACGTGCCAAAGCACAGTTAATCATTATTGGTTAATTGTAGATAAAATGGTGGAAGTTAGGCGTTGCTAACTTCCACAGTCTTTTCTTCTACGTTATCGGCGTTTTTGTGTTTTCCCGAAACAAACGTATATACCGCTGGAACGACAAACAAAGTAAGAACAAGGGAGAACATGATGCCACATACAACCACAATTCCGAGCGGAATACGGCTGGTACTGGCAGCTCCCAAGCTCAACGCAATCGGCAAGGCTCCTAACGAAGTAGCAAGGCTGGTCATCAAGATTGGACGCAAACGTTGCGTTGAAGCGTCGATAACGGCTTCTACTTTCTTGAGGCCATGTTCGCGTCGTTGGTTGGCAAATTCCACAATCAAGATTCCGTTTTTGGTAACTAGACCAATCAACATAATCATTCCGATTTGGGAGAAGATATTGAGGGTTTGGTCAAAAGCCCACAAGCTTAACAACGCCCCTGCCAATGCCAATGGTACCGTAATCATGATGGTGAATGGATCGATAAAGCTCTCAAACTGAGCCGCCAATACCAGATAGATAAGTACCAAGGCCAACATAAAGGCAAAAAGGATGTTCGACGAACTCTCTGAGAAGTCACGCGAAGGGCCTGATAGCGCCGTTTGGTAGCTTTCGTCGAGGAGTTTGTTGGCAATGCTTTCCATGGCTTTGATACCGTCGCCGATGGTGTAGCCTTCCGCCAACGACGCCGAAATAGTAGCCGCCTTGTAACGGTTATAGTGATAAATCGTCGTCGGAGTCGTACTTTCTTCCCAACGGATGACAGAACTCAACGGAATGTTTTCGCCGCGCGAATTGCGTACGTACAAGCGGCCAATGTCTTCGGGCTTGTTACGGTCGGTGCGCTCTACTTGGGCAATGACTGAGTACTGATAACCATTTTGGATGAAATAAGCCAAGCGACCTCCACTAAACGCGGCCTGAATGGTGGCTACTACGTCTTGAGTGGTGAGTCCTAAGTCTCTGATTTTCATTCGGTCAACGGAAAGTTTCAACTCAGGACGGTTAAACTTCAAGTTGACATCGACGTTGGCAAAAGTCTTGTCCGAACGAGCTGCTTCCAAAAATTTCGGGATAATAGCGCGGAGCTTATCAAGGTCTTGGTTTTGAAGAATAAACTGTACTGGCAAACTACCACGCGAGCCAAACCCTACCGAAATCGTTTGTTCTTGAACGGCAAACACCCGTGCTTGGTTAAAGCGACCGAGCTTTTTCTGCAAATCGTTCACAATATCGCTTTGGCTACGGGTACGCTCGGTGGGTTCTACCAAGGCCAAACGAGGTGCTGCGCTGTTGGTAGCACCACCTCCTCCAGGACCTCCGCCTGGCGTACGAACGAAGATAAAGTCGCGTTCAGGAATCGAATCGTATAAAAATTTGCCTAAATCATCGGCGATTTTGGACATGGCGCTGTAACTTGTTCCTTCGGGAGCAGTTACGTTAAAACGAATACTACTGCGGTCTTCCAACGGTGCAAGTTCGCTTTTCAACGTACCCATGCAATACCAAATAATCCCTCCACAGGCCAATACAATGACCCACGCGATCCAGCGAACTTTCAAAAAGCCCGTAAGCATAGCTTTGTAGCCATCTTCCATCCCACGGAAGAAAGGTTCGGTTTTTTGATAAAACCAACCATGACCTGCGTTTTTGCGTGAAAGATAGACGTTCAACACAGGCGTGATAGTGAGCGATACAAAGGCGGAGACGAGTACGGCGGCGGCTAGTGTTACCCCAAACTCGCGGAAAAGACTACCAATAAACCCTTCCAAGAAAATAACGGGTAAGAATACAATCGCCAGGGTAATAGAGGTCGAAATAACGGCAAAGAAGATTTCTTTACTTCCTTCGATGGCGGCCTTACGAATCGGGAAGCCTTGTTCGAGCTTCTTAAAGATATTTTCGGTGACTACGATACCGTCATCGACCACCAGACCCGTGGCAAGCACAATCGCCAACATGGTAAGGATATTGACTGAGAAGCCCGCCAGGTACATAATGAAAAACGTAGCCACGAGCGAGATCGGAATATCAATCAATGGACGAATCGCAATGAGCCAATCGCGGAAGAAAAGGAAGATAACGATAACCACCAAAATAAACGAAATGATGAGCGTTTCTTCTACTTCGGCGAGTGAGTTACGAATGTTTTTGGTGTTGTCACTTAATACCTTGATTTGGACGTCGCTTTTGCTGCCTTTCTGAATTTGCGCAACGCGTTTGTAGATTTCGTCCGCAATTTTGATGTTGTTAGCTCCAGGTTGGGGGATGATGGCCAAGCCCACCGCGTGTAAGCCGTTGTATTTCCAGCTTTGTTCGAGCTGCTCTGGGCCTAATTCTACTTTGGCAACATCGCTCAAACGCACGATTCCCGTCGCATCTTCACGAATGATAAGGTCTTGGAATTGCTTCTCGGTGGTCATACGACCCAATACTCGGATGGTTAAATCCGTGTTGTTACCGTAGATTTTTCCAGGAGGTAGCTCAATGTTTTCGTTGTTCAGTGCCGAACGAATGTCGGAGAAGGCAACGTTGTAAGCATTCATTTTGTCGGGATTAAGCCAAATACGCATGGCGTAGCTTTTTTGCCCAAAAATGTTGATAGCACTTACCTCGTCAACGGTTTGAAGCTGTTGTTGGAGCACGTTTTCGGCATAGTCGCTCAATTCGAGCAAACTTTTACTTTCGCTCTGAACGGCCAAAATCATGATAAATTCACCATTGGCATCGGCTTTTGAAACCACTGGCGGGGCGTTAATGTCTTGTGGAAGGCTACGCAAGGCTTGGCTCACCTTGTCGCGCACGTCGCTGGCGGCCGCTTCGAGGTCAACGCCGAGGTTAAACTCTACGCTGATTTGGCTGCTTCCTTGCGAGCTAGAAGAAGTAATGGTGCGGATACCTTGAATCCCGTTGACTTGTTTTTCAAGGGGTTCGGTGATTTGGCTCTCAATGATGTCGGGGTTAGCACCTGTATATGAAGTGCTCACCGAAATCTGCGGAGGGTCAATGGCGGGATAATCCCTCACCGCCAAAAACGAAAGCCCCACGACTCCAAAAATAATGATTGCCAAGTTCATCACTGTGGCAAGCACGGGGCGGTTTATGGATAATTCTGAAATGTTCATTTCTTTTCTTTTCTTACTTTGAGAACGGCGTCAGGTTTGGCAAACAATACCCCTGTTACAACGACAGAGTCGCCCACGTTAAGACCTTGGGTAATTTCTACACTGTTGGAACTACGGATTCCTGTTTGTACGTTGACAAACGCAGCTTTTCCGTTTCTGACCAAAATAACTTGGTTGTTGCGGTCGTCAGGAATGATGGCATTGGTCGGAATCATGATGGCTTTTTTGTTGTTGCCATTGCCAATAATTACCTTGGCAAAAGCCCCAGGATTGGCGCGAGAATCGTCCATGAGTGCGCGCACAACCAAGCTACGGGTGAGTCGGTTGGCTTGCGGCTCAAGGGCAATCACGGTGGCTCGGCTCAAAACCGAATCCCGCCCGTCCACGCGTACCTTCACTGTCGAACCAATCCGAACCAATTCGCTGTATTCTTCGGGAAGGGTAAAATCAATTTTCTTTTTGCCCAACTGCTGAATCGTCGCAATGATGGACGTAGGGGTTACGTACGAACCTGGGCTGATTTGACGAAGACCAATCGTTCCTGTAAATGGCGCACGAAGTACCGTCTTGTCAATCAACGTTTGGGTATAAGCCATGTCAGCCTTGAGGGTGTTGACAGTATTTAAAGCGGCGTCATAGTCGCTTTGGTTAATGCCGTTTACGTCAAGAAGTTTTTTGAAACGTTCTTCGGTGCGCACGGCGTTGTCCAATTGCACTTTGGTTCGTTGCATTTGGGCTTCGAGGTCGGCGCTGTTGATGCGGGCTAAAATCGCTCCTTGCGTGACCGTTTTTCCTTCGGGAACGTTGAGATAAGTCAAGCGCCCGCTTACTTCGGGGCGTAGCTCGGTCGATTCGCTCGGAATAATCGTTCCGTTGACTTCAACTACATTCGTGAGGGGCTGAGGAGCAGCTACCATGACATCGACAAGGGTAGGTTTGTCTTTTTTCTCTTCGCGACCGCCACCTCCTTCTTTTCCCTTTTTTTCTTTACAAGCCGACAGCGACAAACAAACCAATACTGTCGATAAACTTATGTAAAAAGAATACGTGGGTTTGGAATAATTCATTCAAAATAAGATTTAGAGAGCTCTGTAGTTCGTTTAGTGAGGTATTAACAAGTAAACAAATGTAAGTGTTATGCAAAAATGGTGTTTAGGTATCGTACCGAAAGCCCCTAAAAATGAGAGCAAACGGCTTTTTGACGCTACAACCCCTTTTGTAAGTTTATTACGACAAAAAAGGGCTTTCGCCCTACTGTAAAAGTGGATTGAAGCCCTTAATTTACCCAGTAAAATGTACAAATCACCCCTATCGCTCGACGGAATGATTGATTTTGTCGATATTTCTAAAATTCCATCAGGCGCTTTACGTTTTCTTGATAGGTACTGCCTGACTCGATTTTGGTTTGTTTTTGGTCAAGCATCACAATCATGTATTTGCCCGTAAAATACCGCTCCATCTCCCTGATTTTGGTGCTGTTGACAATCGTTGAGCGGCTTACCCTTACAAAATTTGACGGTAGTTTTTCTTCTAAACTCGTAATCGTATAATTCATCAAATACTGTTTATTATCGACGGTATTGAGCAGTACGTACTTGTCTTCGGCCTGAAAAAAACTAATGTCCGACAGCGGGACAAACAAGATTTTATCGCCGCTTTTGACCGAAATAGAGTGCATTTCTTTCTTCGGCACCATGCTTCCGATGAGTTGCCTGAGGCTTTCTTGGCTGAGTGTTGGTTCTTGTTCGGGACGCAGGTTTCGGAGTTTGTCCATCGTTTTGGCCAAACGCTCTTTTTCAACGGGCTTGAGCAAATAATCAATGGAGTTTTCTTCAAAGGCTTTGATGGCGTACTGGTCGTAGGCCGTCACAAAAACGACCATAGGCATATACGACAGCCGTGATAGCATCTCAAAACCTGTCATTTGGGGCATTTCGATGTCCAAAAAAAGTAAATTGGGACGTAGCGTTTCAATTTTTTGAATGCCTTCGAGGCCGTTGAGGGCTTCGTCAACCACCTCAATGAGGTCGTCAAACTGCGCCAATAAACGTTTGAGGCGCCCTAAGGCAATGGGCTCGTCGTCGATAAGAAGGGTAGTAAACATAGCTAAAAGTCGTTAGAGGCGATGGTTTATTTCCAGTCTGTCCACTCGTGGTCACGCGGGAGGCTGATGATGACCGCTTTGTGGTCGCTGTTTTGAATTTGTAACGTGGCCTTGTCGCCATATACCAATTGAAGTTTTTCTCGAATACTTCGTAACCCGTATCCGCTGGCTATTTCTTCTTTGAAGGCAGGGCCATTGTCGTGAATCGTAAACAGAATATGGCTGGAGGTACGTTCGATACAAATTTCGATAATTCCGTGGTCAAGCAACTGCGAAATACCGTGTTTGATGGCGTTTTCGACCAGCGGTTGCAGCAAAAAACGCGGAATTTTTACGTCCAACAACGACGGCTGTACTTCTACCTTAAACTGAAGCCGATTCCCAAACCGCATTTGTTCAATCGCCAAATACGATTTTACTACATCCAATTCCTCAGAAATACTATGGCTATACGCCTCAGTGCGCCCCGTGGTATAACGAAACAACTTCGACAATTGAATCGTCATTTCTTCGGCTTTGTCGGGGTCTAGGTGGACAAGCCCCGCGATGCTGTTGAGTGAATTGTATAGAAAATGCGGGTTGATACGCGCTTCGAGGGCGTTGAGTTGGGCCTTGGTTTTTAATTTTTCGAGATTGAGCAATTGGTATTCCTGTTCCGAAATTTTGCGCGTAATCTGCCGCGTACGTTGCCAATAATACAAATAAGCACAACTCACAATTTGGGGTAAAATCAAGTAAAAAATAGTGGTTGACTTCACGTTGCTGGGCCAAGATGCAACGGGGATTTTGCTCCAATAAAAAATGCCAATGACGGTTTGGAACGAAAGAACAAATAGAAAGGTAAGTCCAATGACCGTGAGGTACTTGGCCCAAGGGAAATGCACTTTGGAATCGAGGAAATGAATGAAAATTTGCAGCGCTAACCATGCCCCGAGGCTATTGGCGATATTGGAAAAAAAGATGCCCGTGGATAAAATGTTGTGGGAACGAAAAAACTCTAAAGAGAAATAAACGACCCCACTCAGTCCATATCCCAAAAACAAACAGAACAAAAACGCAATCAGCATTCCTTCAAGCGAAAAGGGCGAAGGCGTTCGCTCGTGGTTGTTGGGCACTGCGGGAGGAGGCGCTGACGGAGTGGGTGATGGAGGCGTGGGCGTATTTGGTTCCGTAAACGGATGGCGTGGATAATCAGTAGGAACATACGAATAAGGCGCAGGAGCAGGCGTTCCTGACTGATACTGCGACAGCGTAACCCGCCCGCCAAAGCTCCGAATGGTGACGTTGGGGCCGCCACCGTTGAGTTTGCCTCGTAAATTACTTCGGGACGAATAGCCGTTAAAGTCTTGAAAACGAGGATGCCTTACGCGCCCCGCGACCACTTCCAAGTCTAGCCCTTGGTGAAGCGGAAGCGCCACTTTGATGTTTCCGCCTGAAGTGTCAAACCACGAATATTGGTGAATCGACGTTACTTCGGCGGTGATATTTCCCCCACGGGTGCTGGCGCCGATATTGCCGTTGAGATGCCTAAGGCGGACATTTCCGCCCGAGGTGCTACATTCTAAGTCGCCCGTGATATTGGTGGCTTCGATGTTTCCACCCCACGTACTTCCGTTGATTTTGCCTTTGTGGTTATGAATAATCACATTGCCGCCTTTGGTGTCGGCGCGGATAGACCCTTCATTGTCGCTAACAGTAACTTTGCCCCCAAACGTGCTGAGTTCAATATTGCCTTGACAATGAGCTACTTCGATATTGCCGCCCATGGTTTTGCCAAGGTAGTTGCCTTCTGAATGAAGCAAGAGCAAATGCCCACCCCAAGTATCAAACTTATGGTTTCCCGAAAGGTGCTGGAGCCGAACGTGCCCACCGTACGTTTTGATAAACGAATGCAACGAGGGAGGTAAAAAGATACGAAACGATGTGCGGTGAAAATGAACCCAATTGTAAGGGTTAAAGTAATTGGGACGCGCCGTGATTTTCAACGATTCGCCCACGATGGTCATCACCAAAGGGTTGATGTCGGAGGGAAATTCGGTGACGGGTTCTTGGTACAAAAAAAGCGATAACAAGCTGCGTACGGAGGCAAAAACCTCTACCCGAATGGCATTTTCGTCGTGGCCAATCAATTCTACGTTGCCCGATAGTGTTTCCAATTGAAGGTATTTTAACCCTTCGGCGGGGTAAGTCACCACTTTAGAAGGTGCCCCCAATTGTTGGTCAGGAGTAAGTACGGTGCTCATCGTTGTTCAGGTTTACGTACCAAAAAGATAGCTACCAATACCATAAAAACCACCGTGAAAGGCGTAATGCTGAGGTTTCCTAAAAACTGAATAACTCCCCAAGCGGTGGTTTTTGGAGCAATAAACTGATGCGATTTGAGCCAGTTGAAGAAGAATAGGTGCGTAAAAAGTTGGATGCTCAAATTGGTAACGGTGCCAATAATCATGATGACGATGAAGTTGACCGAAAATGCAATTTTATTCCAAAAAACGTTCAGTTTGAGTTGTTTCCAAAGAAGCCCTCCTTCGGTAGTTATGCGTTTTGGGAAAAGAACAATTTGTTTAACCCCCGCTTGCCAAGAGCCTTGCCCCAAAACAAGGACAATCAATCCGAGGCGAGCGACGACGACAAGGACATCAATGAGGGCAAAAAGCCAAGGAGAAATAACCCCAAAGCCGCCTCCTTGGGCCAATCGCCCAAAAGCCGCGATGAGGTTGAGAACACCTACTTTTATCCAATGTTGGTTGATAAACCGTTGCGTTTCTGAAATGAGTTCGGCGAAGCCGAGGTGAATGGCTCTGAGTTCCATGGCGGAAGTTTGGGGGCTGTTGGGTGATGAAACAATCATACGAGGTAAAAATAGCTGTTTTGATAACGGATACAAAGCTATTTTGCCCGTGTGGATTCTACAGGGCAATTCTGACAAACCCCTCAAAAATGGGAGTAAAGAGGGTGAAAAGAAGAGTAAAAGAAACTAGAAGTGAAGAGTGTATTTGGAGGAGTATTACGATAACTCTGATAAAATTTGAATAAAATTTTCTGCATTAATCAAATTGACAGGCGGGAAACGAGTAGTTTTTAAAATATTGAAATGCTTATCATTAGAGACTAAATAGTCGGATTGAGATGCGACGCATACATCTACAAATTTGTTGTCATCAGGGTCGTTGGGGATTAAACCCCACTGATAATAAACCTCCTGTCGGTAGATGTTGTCTAAGTGTAGAATGAGCTCTAATACATCGCTAACAGTTTCCTTATCGTATCGTTTCCCAATTACTTCTTCATATTCAGTAATGATTTCATTATGAACAGTTAGTTCAAACTTTCCTTCAAGAAGTGCATCAAAAATGATAGAATAGGGTGATTGTTCTGCCAAAGAGACGAGAAACACATTTGTGTCTAATACAATACGTAACCTATTGGTTTTCATCGTTTAACCAATCTTGCATTGTTTGAGCAGTGTATCCTTTTTCTTCCCAAAGGCGAGACGTACGCTGACGTATGCGTTTAGCAAAAAAAGCAACTAGCACCTTTTTGAGTTCCGTCAATTCTTCTTCGGAAAGTTCATAGGCAAACGTCCTCAGAAGTTCAATTTGTACGTTGGTGAGTTTAGCTGTCATGACTATGAATGATTGTAAGGTACAAATATAATAAAATAACAAGGGAAGTGCCTAACTTGGGTGTCATACCACATAATAGAGTAATAACAGTACTGTTGCTTCTTTTATAAACAATTTACAGCCTTTTAAAAAACAGATGAATTCTACCCTCACTTCGCGTGTCCCGCTTATCGACGGGCTTCGGGGCTTTGCCCTTTTAGGTATCATTTTAGCACACTACATCGGATGGCACGGCGGCTGGTCGTTGCCCCAGGAAGTGAGCAAACCGTATCAATCGGACGTGCTCTCTCAAATTATCTGGACATTTGACGGAATCTTGGTGACTGGGAAGTTCTTCGCCTTTTTCTCGTTTTTGTTTGGAGTAAGTTTTGGACTCATGCTCCTCCGAACCAGCGACCGTAAAGCGGCGTTTTTAGCTCGTTTTGCGTGGCGAATTACCCTGTTAGGTGGCATTGGGCTACTACATCATTTGCATTGGCGGGGCGATATTCTGAGCATTTATGCCATGGTAGGTTTCGGACTTTTACTTTTTGCCAATGTCTCCGATAAGATTTTACTGTGGGTTGCTATTGGCTTGATTGTCAATGTTCCTGCACGCCTTCAGGATGCGTACATGACTTTTCAACACATAGACACGGGGGCGATATGGGGAACGATTTTTGATGAACCAGGCAACAAACGCTACCTAAACTTGATTCGAGCGGGGGAGTATTTTCCATTTTTGGAAGATAACTGGGCTGCGTTTCCCAAAAAGATGAAATTCCAAGTTCTCAGCGGACGCCTTTACATCACCTTTGGCTTCTTTTTGTTGGGTTTTTGGTTTGCCCGTAAGCAACTCCTCCAGCAGTTCGAGGAGCACCGTATTTTCTTTCGGAAGTTACTCATTTACACTATTTCGGTGGTAGGTGTATTGCTTCTGATTGGCGTAGGTTTACAACTGAGCGGCATTTTCAACCAAACGATTCCGATGTGGTTATCGGCGTTGTTATCAATGCTCTACGACTTGATGAATGCCTGCATGGTGCTGTTTTACGTGGCAGGGGTAAGTTTTTTACTGTCCAAAAAAAGTTGGAACAAGGTGCTTTCGTCATTGGCAGCCATCGGTAAAATGGCCCTGACGAGCTACCTTACTCAAACCTTATTGGGCTGGTTTATTTTCTTCGGATTTGGGCTCAATTTGCTGGGGAAGGTATCGCCAGCCGTTGGATATTTGATTGGAATTATGGTGTTTTTAGCCCAAATTGCGTTTAGTCAATGGTGGCTTGAGCGCTTCCGTTATGGCCCCGTCGAATGGCTTTGGCGCTCGTTGACCTACCTACGAATCCAACCCTTTCTGAAATCTCGCTAATGTTCAATTTTTGTACCTCGAAATAAACAACCTTTCCTATGAACAATTCCTTGAAAATCCTCTCGGCAATGGCCGTAGGTGCTTTTTTGGTGAGCTGCAAGTCGGAGTCTGACCAGCCGAAGCGAACGTCGTTTTTTGACGTAACGGGCATGGACTCAACCGCCAAACCCACCGATGACTTTTTTCAATACGCCAACGGTGGCTGGATGAAAAATACCAAAATCCCCGCTGACCAAACGGGATGGGGGTCGTTTTATACCTTGTACGAAGATAATTTAGCCAAGCTCCACACTATTTTGGAAGAAACGGCCAAGGGTTCGCATACCAAAGGAAGTTTGGAACAAAAAATCGGTGACTTGTATAAATCGGGTATGGATACCGTCACGATTGAGAAGAAAGGCTACGAACCTATCAAAGCCGATTTGGCCAAAGTCGATGGATTGAAAAGCAAACAAGACGTCATCGACTACGCAGCCAGCCTTCCGTCCGACCCAGGCAGTGTGTGGTTTAGCCTATATGTAGGCAGCGATGAGAAAAACCCAGGCTACAATGCGTTGCAGTTTGCCCAAACGGGCTTGACGCTCCCCGAAAAAGATTACTATTTTCGCACGGATGCCGAAACGAAAAAAGTACGCGATGCTTTCAAAAAATACGTGACGACGCTTTTTACCTTGAGCGGAACCGATGCGGCCACGGCGCAGAAAAAAGCCGAAGGTATTCTCCAACTCGAAACCGAAATTGCTAAGTCGCACCGTAGCCCTGTGGAATTACGGAATCCTGAAAAAAACTACAACAAGTTTGCTACCAAAGACCTTGCAAAGTTGACGCCTGGCATTGATTGGGTGAAGTTGGTGCAAAAAATGGGCGTAAAAACGGATACGGTCATCATTGGCCAGCCCGACTATTACCGTGGCCTTGACCAGTTGTTGGGAAAACAGTCGATGGAGGTTATCAAAGACAAAATTCGCTTTTATATTTTGACAGGTGCAGCTTCGTCGTTGAGTAAAGGCTTTCGGGATGCGCAGTTTGAGTTTTACGGAAAAACCCTCAACGGTCAGCAAGTGCAAGAGGCTCGTTGGAAACAAATTACCAACGCCGTTGATGGTGGTTTGGGTGATTTGTTGGGGCAATTGTTCGTAAAAAAACACTTCCCGCCTGCGGCCAAAACGCGCATGGATGAGCTGGTAAACAACCTCCAAGTGGTGTACGGCGACCGTATCAAGCGTTTGGACTGGATGAGTGATTCGACTAAAACCGAAGCGTTGAAGAAATTGAATTTGTACCTCAAGAAAATTGGCTATCCCGATACGTGGAAAGAGTATGCGGACGTGGAAATTGTGGCGGATAATTATTACGCCAACAGGCAGTCGATACGGGCGTCGGCGTTGAAGCTCGATTTTGCCAAAGTCGGAAAGCCTGTGGACAAAACCGAGTGGGGGATGACAGCGCCTACGGTGAATGCGTATTACAACCCAACGTTCAACGAAATTGTGTTCCCAGCGGGCATTTTGCAATTCCCATTCTTTGATAACGATGCCGACGATGCCATCAATTACGGCGCCATCGGGGCAGTGATTGGTCACGAAATGACCCACGGTTTTGACGACCAAGGAAGCCAATATAACTACATGGGAATGCTCAAAAATTGGTGGAAACCAGCCGATGCTGACCGTTTCAAACGCAAAGCGTTGGTGGTGGTGAAGCAATACAACAACTACACGGTCTTGAACAACGTCCACGTCAATGGAGAGCTTACGTTGGGAGAAAACATTGCCGACATCGGCGGGCTTTCGATTGCCTTTGAAGCCTTCAAACGTACCAAACAAGGACAAAGCAATGAGAAGATAGACGGATTTACGCCCGAACAACGCTTTTTCTTGGGATTTGCGCAAGTATGGCGGATTAAGAACCGTGACGAAACGATGCGCACCCGCATTTCGGTGGACCCTCACTCGCCTGAGCATTTTCGGGTCAACGGGCCGTTGTCGAACATGCCTGAGTTTTACAAAGCGTTTAACATGAAGCCAACCGATAAAATGTATCGTCCTGATAGCGTTCGGGTAAGCATTTGGTAGCGGAAGAAAGGAAGCGTTTTTTAATTGTTTTTAGTAGTATTGCATGAGATTCAGGCCGTACAGTACTTATTAAATCTAAAACGTAACCATTTCACTAACTTTCTCTTTTACCTGTGAACTTACATCTTCGAGAAAAAGTCATTATCGTTTCAGGCGGTGCCAAAGGAATTGGCGAAGCCATTGCGCGTACCTTAGCCGTAGAAGAGGCCATTCCTGTGATTGTGGGGAGAAGCGCGGCTGATAACCAAGTGGTTATCGAAAAAATAGAAGCCTTAGGCGGCATGGCTTACGGCGTTGAAGCCGAACTTACCGACCCTGCCGAATGCGAAAAAGCCATTCGGTTGACGGTAGAGCGCTTTGGTCGGATTGATGGTTTGGTCAACAACGCAGGCGTCAACGACGGGGTAGGGCTTGAAAAAGGCAGCTATGAAGCATTTATGGCTTCGTTGCACAAAAACGTCGTGCACTATTATTTGTTGGCACAACACGCCCTGCCGTACTTGATTAAAACCAAAGGCCCGATTGTGAACGTCAGCTCGAAAGTAGCCGAAACGGGACAAGGGAATACGTCGGCCTATGCCGCGGCGAACGGCGCTCGTAATGCCCTTACGCGCGAGTGGGCGGTGGAGTTGTTGAAATACGGGATTCGAGTAAATGCGCTCATTGTAGCCGAATCGTGGACGCCGCTGTACGAAAAGTGGATTAAAACGTTACCGAATCCAGAAGAAACCCTCAACGAAATCAATAGCCGTATTCCTTTTGAAAATCGGATGACTAGCCCCGAGGAAATTGCGAACATGGTCACCTTCTTGTTGTCTAATAAATCGAGCCACACTACGGGTCAGCTTATCCACGTGGATGGTGGCTACGTGCATTTGGATCGTTCGATTATTAAGCATTAGTCTGTACCTTCCCGAAAGTTTTGAACTTTCGGGAAGGTCTGAACTTTCGGGAAGGTGATTTCTAACCTTACAAATAACCCTAAACTTCACTTACTAAT
Source organism: Runella defluvii (assembly GCF_014195535.1). Lineage (GTDB taxonomy): Bacteria > Bacteroidota > Bacteroidia > Cytophagales > Spirosomataceae > Runella > Runella defluvii. The sequence goes on from NZ_JACIBY010000001.1 coordinate 340,109, forward strand.
TTATTGATGAAAAAAGCCCCTTTACTTACCGCCAAGTACGTCCCGACGTACGCTTTTGTGACGAGTCTTTTCCTTCTTTGGGGGATTGCCATTACGATGGGAGACTTATTGAATCGCCGTTTTCAGACGGTTTTGAACGTTTCTATCGCTGATTCTGGCTTGGTTCAGTTCTCGATTTTTGGTGCCTATTTTGTCATGGGAATTCCTGCGGGATTGTTCATGAAAAAGTACGGATACAAAAACGGCGTACTGCTTGGCTTGGGCTTGTATGCCATCGGGGCGTTCCTGTTTTATCCCGCTGCCGAGTCCCAATCGTTTGATTTCTTTCGGTTAGCCCTTTTTATTTTGGCTTGTGGACTGGCCACGCTCGAAACCGTAGCGCACCCGTTCTCGGCGGCTTTGGGTCACGAAGAAACCTCGGAACAACGCATTAACCTTTCCCAAACTTTCAACGGAGTAGGGGCGATTTTGGGGCCTGTGTTGGGGTCATTTATCATTTTGCGTAACGTTCCTACGGGCGACGTTGTCCATGACCTTGCGCCAGTGAAGTATTTGTATATCGTGATTGGTGCGGTGGTACTTAGCGTTGCCATTGCGTTTTCATTTATCAAAGTACCTCCTTTGACCGAAGAAAGCACTGAAGCAGAAGAAGGCGTTAGCACAGGTCCGAAAAAAGGATTGTTTGAGCACCGCCACTTTATTTGGGCAGCCATCGCTCAGTTTTTCAACGTAGCAGCGCAAGGCGCGACTTGGGCGTTTTTTATCAACTATGCCGTCAAATACATGCCCGACATGACCGACGAAAAAGCGGGGTATTATTTCTCGTTTAGCATGGTGTTGTTGTTGGCAGGTCGTGCGGTAGGTACGTTTTTGATGCGTTTTATTAAGCCAAATACCTTGTTAGCGATTTTTGCAGCGGCCAACATTGTGTTGTGTTTGATTATTTCTCAAACCTGGGGCTGGGCGTCGTTTATCGCCTTGATGATGCTCAACTTCTTTATGAGTATCATGTTCCCAACGATTTTTGGATTAGGCCTTCGCAACCTTGGCGAGCATAAGCAACGCGCGTCGTCGTTTATTGTCATGGGAGTTGTGGGTGGTGCGGTTTTCCCACCTATCATGGGGAAAGTAGCCGACATCGACGTGGCTCAATCGTACTTGACACCGATTATTTGTTATGTCGTAATTCTATTGTTTGGTTTGGTCTTTTCTAAGCCTAAAAACTAGCTATACGCTTCCATAAGAAAAGCCTCAGATTCTCTGGAATTTGGGGCTTTTTTGTTTCGTTTTTCTGCCAGATAGCGCGCGCGTTCCGCTCGTGATATTTATTATAAGGCTTCTAGCCTTTTCAATATTGACTAATAGGCTGGAAGCCTTTAAATAGTCAGCAGTCGGGTTGTGAGCAACCCTCAGTACGTTAGCACATTTGTTACAAATTTCTTGTGATTTAAGCCATTATTCATGTAATTTGAACTTTAAAAATTCAAATTACATGAATAATGATTCCTAGATACCTACAACAAATTATTCAGCAATCACTTCGTTTTTTTCCTGCAGTAGGAATTTTGGGGCCTCGACAGGTAGGGAAAACTACCTTGGCGAAGCAATTAGTAAGTGATTTAACAAGACCCTTTTTATATTTTGATTTAGAACTACTTGACGACTACCAAACCCTTAGCCAAAATGCGGCATGGGTTATTGATACTAACCGTGAAAAAACTATTATTATTGACGAAGTACAACGGCTACTTCCTATTTTTCCTCAGCTACGGGGGCTTATTGACCGTGATCGACAACCTGGTAGATTTATTCTTTTAGGTTCGGCATCCCTTCAGTTTTTACAGAAAAGTTCAGAATCATTGGCAGGACGCATTGCCTATCACGAACTTATGCCCCTGCAAATTGAAGAAGCACAATCTACGCAAATTTCAGTGCCAACGTTATGGTTTAGGGGAGGCTTTCCTGATGCTTTATTGGCGCCAAGTGACGACTTTTGGTATCTTTGGCAACAAAATTTTGTCAAAACGTATATTGAGCAGGATTTATCTCAGTTGGGTATTAATGCTTCTCCCAGTTTACTTGCTAATTTCTTGAGAATGTTGGCTCACAACCACGGTGCTTTGCTCAATTATTCTACGCTGGCTAATTCGCTTGGGATTTCTCACACAACAGTACAACGTTATATTGCCATCCTCGAACAAGCATACATCATCAGGAGACTTGAACCATGGTTTGTAAATGTTTCCAAACGTATTGTTAAAAGCCCGAAACTTTATTTGATAGACAGCGGTAGCTTACACTTTTTGCATGGCCTTCGTACACAATCACATCTTTTTCAACATCCGATAGCGGGGGCTTCTTGGGAAGGGTTTGTGATTGAGCAAATTATTAGAAGGCTTAGAAATGGCGTTTTCCCCTATTTTTATCGTACATCCAATGGTGCGGAAATGGATTTGGTGTTAGTTGAAGGTATTCAACCAATGGTATCCATAGAAATCAAACTGTCACTTAATCCCGCCTTAAAACGAGGTTCAACCGAATCTGTGACAGATTTGGGTACTTCTCATAACCTTGTAATCACTCCTCAAGGGGGCAATTTGAGTGTGCGCCCTAATTGGATTCATTGCAATGTGGAAGAGGCAATAAAACAACTAGAGAATTTAGGATTGGCCGAAAAAATAGTTTAGACGCATGTTTAGGGCGTTCGTACAATGGCTAAGCGTTGGAGAAGTTCTCGGTGTTGGTTCTCGGGAAATGGCACCGCAGTATCCCGATTGGTCATAAAAAGCTGGCCTTTCTCAATCCGTTCGATGTAATCTAGGTTGACCACCAGTGAGCGCGATAAGCGATGAAAACCTTGAATCATAAAAAACTGCGCCAAGTAGCCCAAATTCATCGAAAATATCAACGGTTTGGCATCTTTCACGGTATGTACTTCTACGTACGAACCCGCCGCCATCAAATACATGACTTCCTTTTTATTGACCTTAATGTATCCTTTCCCCTGATCTACGGGCAAAAATAAAGAAAGCGAGGTGTGCGGATTAACGGGCGTGGCGTGTTGCGCTTTGTAGTTGTAATAAGCCAGTTCAATCTGAATCGCCAATTCTTTGTGGCGAAAAGGTTTTAGTAAGTACGCCGCGGGGCGTGTCTCTTGGGCTTGGGCTACAATGCCAGGGTCGTCGTGTGCGGTGAGGTAAATGACGGGCATTGGGCTGATGGCAATCATTTGTTTGGCAATCATAATGCCCGTATCTGCCGTTCCTTCCAGCGTTATATCGACCAGCGCCAAGTCAGGTACCTGGTGTTTGACCACGTTGAGCGCTTCGCGGGAATTGCGGGCTTGGCCGATAATTTCATGACCTGCCTGTTCGAGCGTCTCTTGGATGGATTCGGCCATGGTGAGGTCATCCTCGACAATAAGAACTTTTAAGCTTTTCATCGTAAGTGGTAATCGGGTAGTGGGTTAGTTATACTTTAAAATTCAATCGAAACAAAGAGCCGTTCTGTATTTCAAAAGCGTATTTCGCGTAGAGTTGGTCGGCTTGGAGTTGGATGAGTCTCATGCCGAAGGAGGATTTTTTGTTAATCGGTTTTTCGGGGATAAACCCTGGTCCGTTGTCGGCGACTTGGAGTGTCCAAAGGCGGTTAGATTGTTCACAGCTCAGCGACCATTGCGGTGCTTCGTGGTCGGGGAAGGCGTATTTGCAGGCATTGGTGAGCAACTCATTGATAATAAGCCCAATGCGCATGGCGTGGTCGATGGGCAAATGCAAGGAGGGAGAAATGTTGGTTTGCACCTGAACATGTTCGTAGTCAAAGGTTTGTAATCCTACTTTGACGATTTCCGTTAGAAAATCGTGCACGTTGACTTCGCCGAGGGTTTGTCCTGTATAGAGGGTTCGTTGGAGCACCGACATGACCTCAATGCGGAGCTGGGTTTCTTCCAAAACGTTTTTGGTGGCATCGTCGGTGAGGCGGTTGAGTTGTAAGTTCAAAAGACTCGAAACGAGTTGTAGGTTGTTTTTGACGCGGTGGTTTTGCTCACGCACGAGCAAAGCGTTCGACTCACTCAGGCGGTGGTTTTTGACAGAAATGCGATAAAAAGCTATGCTAATGCCCAATGCCCCAACCAATAAGACTACCAAAATTTGGACAAAGCGTTGCTGCGTTTGTTGGTTTTGCTGGCTAAGTTGAAGTTCGAGTTGTTTGGCTTTGAGCTCGGCTTCTTTTTGTTCGGTTTCGTATTCTACACTGAGGCGGGAGATGGCACCCTCGCGGTCGGCGTGGAGTTTTTGGTATTCAGCGCCGTGTACCCGTTGAGCGTAGTCGAATGCCTTTTGCCAATTACCTGTAGCGGCGTAGTAGTCCCGATAAAGCGCATTTATACTGGTTTGAAAAGTTTTGTCAATTGAGTATGACGGTAATGCTGGAATTTCTTGTTCAATTTCTTGAATGAGTGATTTTACTTTACGGAGTTGTTTGAACTGAAGACACGCTTGGCCTAATTGTAATTTTGCGATGACAATTTCGGCAGGGTTTTGTTTTTTGAGGAAAATGTCAAGGGATTTTTGGTAATAATCAATGGCTTTTGGATCATTTCTTCTTTGCAATTCAGCTCCCAAATTAACCATAACTGCACTCATGTCCAAAGGTGTGCCGTAAGAGTTAATCAGTTTTTCTTTCTTACGTAAATAATACAATGCGCTATCGTAGTTCGGCGAGGGGTATTTTTTGTTTTTCCCTCCTTCCGACCAATCCATATCATGAATTGACTGCACGGAACCGTAGGCCAATGACAGTGCCTTGTAGGAGTTTATACGTTCGGCAACTTGCAGTGCTAAATGTGCATAGTGATAGGCTTCTTTGTAATGGAACAGTGTTCCTTCGATGGTAGTGAGGCGATAGTATAGGCGCGAGAGCTCGAAGGAGTCACCGCGTTTTTCTTGAATTTTCAGTGAGCGTAAGAAATAACGTTTGGCGGTTAGATAATCGCCCGCTGCTTCGTAGATTTTACCATACAGGTACCACCCCTCGGCGAGTTGGATAGTGTCTTTGGTTTTGAGGGCATTCTTAATGACGGCATTGGCCCACTGGACTTTGTGGGGCTGAAGGGGGAGAAAGTGGGTGGTTGGAGTTTGGGCAATACTACCAACGCTACTTACCATGACAAGGATGATAAGTGCCTTTGCAAAGTGGCTCATTTGAATACTTAATCCAATGTTACTCATAGGTATCGCAAGCACCGTGACCCGTTGGCGTTTGCCTTGCTAAAATAAGCCTTATTTATTTTTTAAGGATAAAAACTTATCGAACGGTAAATAGAAAATGTACGTATAGAAACATTAAAAATGTGTTTCACAAAGAATATGCCTTGTTTCACAAAGAAAAATAGGGTTTTGATAAAATAAGTGGCCGTATTATATGCCTTTTAAGTTGATTGTACTTTAAATTTCATTTGGAACAGTGAGCCATTATTTTTTTCGAATTGATAGGTAGCATAGAGTTGGTCGGCTTGGAGTTGGATGAGTCTCATACCGAAGGATGATTTTTTGGTAATCGATTTTTCGGGGATAAATCCTGGGCCGTTGTCGGCGACTTGGAGCGCCCAAAGGCGGTTAGATTGTTCACAGCTGAGTGACCATTTTGGCGCTTTGTGGTCGGGGAAGGCGTATTTGCAGGCATTGGTGAGCAATTCATTAACAATAAGCCCAATGCGCATGGCGTGGTCGATGGGCAAATGCAAGGAGGGAGAAATGGTGGTTTGCACCTGAACATGTTCGTAGCCAAAGGTTTGTAACCCTACTTTGACGATTTCACTGAGAAAGTCGTGTAGGTTGACTTCGCCGAGGGTTTGTCCTGTATAGAGGGTTCGTTGGAGTACCGACATGACCTCAATGCGGAGCTGGGTTTCTTCCAAAACGTTTTTGGTGGCATCGTCGGTGAGGCGGTTGAGTTGTAAGTTGAGGAGACTCGAAACGAGTTGAAGGTTATTTTTGACGCGGTGGTTTTGCTCACGTACCAGCAAGGCATTTGATTCACTCAGGCGGTGGTTTTTGACAGAAATACGATAAAAAGCTACACTAAGGCCCAATGCCCCAACCAACAAGACTACCAAAATTTGAACAAAGCGTTGCTGCGTTTGTTGGTTTTGCTGGCTGAGGTGGAGCTGGCGCTTTTGAGCTTTCAGCTCGGCTTCTTTCTTTTCCGTTTCGTACTCTAAGCCAAGGCGGGAGACAAGCCCATCTCGGTCAACGTGGATAATTTGCCGTTCCAAAGCGACGTATTCGCGTTCATTTTCAAGGGCTTTTTTAAAATTTCCAATTTGTTCGTAATAGCTGCTTTTTGACTGAGCAAGACTTCTTTTGTAGTGCTCATTATCAATGATTTTTATGGATAATGCTTTTTGGAACGCATCGATTGTATCTATTTCTTGGCCTGCTTTTTTGAGATAATTGAAGGTTAAGTAGGCATTAACTAGTCCAATTCTGGCCTTAATTTCATTTAAAGTATCTCTTTGAGCCTGGTAGATATCCACCGCTTTTTGTGCGTAATCTATTGATTTAATATCCTTTTTTACAAAAGCTCTATAATTTAAATTCGTCATAATTGCTGCTAAATCTAGCTGATTGCCTGTTTCTATAGCGAGCTTTTCTCGTTTTTTTAGGTAGTAAAGGCTACTATCAAGGTTGGGGGTAGGATAGGGTTTTGCGCCACCTTCTGACCAGTCAGTTTCATACAAACCCTGCATGGCTCCATAAGCTAGAGACAAGGCTTTGTCCGATCTGATTCGTTCGGCTACCTGCTTGGCAAGTTGAGCATAATGGGCGCTTTCGGCATAATGAAACAGTTGACCCTCAAGGCCGGACAGACGGATGTACAAGCGTGCTAATTCATACGAATCGCCCCTTTTCTCCTGTATTCTGAGTGATTTTAAAAAATAGCGTTTGGAGGTTAGCCAATCGCCAGAGGCTTGATAGATTTTCCCATAAAGGTACCATCCCTCGGCGAGCTGAAGCGTGTCTTTGGTTTTAAGGGCATTCTTTATAACGGCATTGGCCCACTGGACTTTGTGGCGTTGGAGAGGGAGGAAGCGGGGGGATTGGGCGTGAACTAGCGAATGATAATGACATATAATTAATATGGTTAGACGGTGTAATAGGGAAAAAACTTGCTTGCTGATTTGTACAAAATGTCTCATAGACGTCGATAAATAGCAGTTAATGATTGGGCATTTTAAAATAAATTGTAGATTTTTTATAAAAAGAGAAACTTATTAAAGGGGAAAATACTCCCAAGCCTTAACAAGACTGATTTTAATTTCGTCAAACACATAGCCTTGTTTACAAAAAATTTATAGGGATTCACAAAGTAAGTTGCTTTTGTGAAGAAAAACGCTGCAATTTTTGCTTTTTAAAAAACAAAGAGAATTTAGAATATCCCAACTTAAAATGGGAAATTTCCCGTTTTTGCCAAATTAAATATTCTATATATTTGAATTTGTTTTGATTGAAGACTAGCGTATTTTTCTGAAAATTATTACGGAATAAGATTAATCTGTAATTTACCCTACATTATGCTCACTTCCATATTTACTCTTCGAGATTCTGAAATTCTTGAAAAAGTGTCGTTGCTCTTAGTCGACGACCAACAATTGTCAAATCGATTTCTAGGGAGCTTTCTGAATGAACGATTAAACAAAGTAGAGGTCGATGCTGTGCAACAATACGATAAAGCACTTGAAGTCGCACTTAGGATTCACCCAACGTTAATGATTGTAGATATTCACTTGGGTGAAAAGCGAAATGGTTTACAACTGATTCAGGAAGTCAAGCGTATGGGGATCAATTGTAAGTTTATCTTACTTACGGGTGAAGACCGCTCTGAATATATTCGAAAGGCAATTCTCGAGGGAGTATCTGCTTATATGTCTAAGTCGGTTACTCCTGATGATATTTTGTATGCTATTGATTGGACGCTTAACCCGCGCAACAAAGACCAGTTTTTACTGTTACCGACTGAGCTTCGTTATTTGTTATTCTCAGATAGTTTGCAATCGACACCCAAACCCTCAAAAACGTCTAAGTTTGGCCTCTTAACTGACACTGAACAAGAGGTATTGGTACGGATTGGAGAAGGGGCAACGGTCAAAGAGATTGCGTTTGACTTAAAAAAAGCTCCTACTACTGTGTACACACACCTTCAAAATATTAAAGATAAGTATCAACTTATGTCGAGTAAAGAATTATTCAATTTGGCCCTTGACTATTTACTCGTAGCCAAAAGCGGCAAAGGAAACCAAATGTAAAGCCATAAGCCTTGCTGTTCGGGTTGGCGAATGAGTTTAAACTCGCCGCCCGAGCGGCCTACCTGAGTTCTTAAATAGTGCAGAAGGGTCATCTCTGTATCAGATTGGGTCACAGTATCCAAGCGATTATCTCTGACAGTAATAATCAAGTGTTGCTCATCTTTGGTTTGAAGTTGTACTTCCAGTAAGGTTGCTTTGTCGTATTTGATTGCAAACTGAATCAATTCTGTAAGCGTATTATAAATGCTAAAGCGAATTTTTGGAGTTAAAAGGCCGATAATTGGGTCGTTGCTAACTTGCAAATTACACACCATCGAAGTGCTGCGCGTGAGGTTGTTGACTAGGCGGTGCAATACTTCCCCAAAATGAAGGTGTTCGAGTAATTCGTCTGGAGTCAAGAGGGCAGCTTCGTTGGTAGGAAAAATGGGATGTTGGGTTATCCACCTAGCGCGCTCTTCTAATTGCCCTTTGAAAAACGCTTTTTCCACTTGCTCGGCGTGCTGCTCGGTGGCATGACGCTTACTTTCTTCTAATAACGATCGGTCGAGTCGTAGCTCCCGTACCGACTGCTCAATTTGTTTGGCAAGAAGTGCTAACCCGACACTTTCGATGAGGATACTACCCAGTAGAAAAACTACTGCGACCAAGGGCGTGAGAGAAAACCAGCCAAGGGTAGCGGCTATGCACATGCCCGCACCAGTGGCCAGTAACCCACGACTCAGGCCATATACAATGGACATTTTGGTGCCTGTTGCTTTGATAATAAGTGCCAGTAGAACACCCTGCACCAGCAGGGTACTTATACTTAAAAATACAACTGCCATAGTTAGGTGAAAAGCGAGTTGTTGAGAATGATTCCCAACGATTGGAAAGACAAAATTGGGATTCAGACGGTCATTTGTCCATCGTAATTATTACGAAAAGTACTCGTAATAATTACGACCTCGACTCGTAAACGTTACGATACCGCCATCCTTTTTTTTCAATCACCTTTGTATCGTCAATTCCGACAATCCATGTTTCAAAACCAAAAAACAAACAAACAACATGTTCAAAAAACTATTTGCCATTGCGGCACTCGTGAGCATCGGGAGTGGTGCTCTTTATGCTCAAGCACCTAACAACACAAAAAATCACAATGTAACTATCACAGTTCCTGACGTAGCATTATTGAAAATTGAAGGTGCAGACCCTACGTTGGCAGTTGTAGCACCAACAGTAGCGGGTGACCCAGTATCTGTTACAGGTGTTACTAACTCAGACAAATCACTACAATATTCTTCTACAGTTGCTACAAGTGGTGGTGACATGGCCAGAACGATCACAGCGGCAATTACGGCGGGTACTGTGCCTAGTGGCTTTGATTTAAAGGTTTCTGCTGTCATAGCTTCTGGTGGTGATGGAGCGAAAGGTACGGCAATAGGAACTCCTTTTGCATTAACAGGGACTGCACAGAATATTGTTACAGCAATTGGGTCTTGTTATACTGGAACAGCTGCAGGAAATGGCGCTGTTTTGACCTATGCGTTGGCGTTCAAAGGTGCGTACGCGGACATAAGATACAATGCGTCGGATGTAATTACTGTTACGTACACTCTTTCGGATAATTAAAAAAATCTACGGAGTAAGTATTCGATTACTCCGTAGTTAACTCTCCTTTCGATCATGAAAAGAATATTTTTCTTGGTGCTTTTAGGGGGAAGTATTGGACAAAGCGTTGTTAAGGCTCAAGCACCCAACAACACAAAGAATCATCCAGTCACTGTAACTGTTCCAGATGTGGCATTACTTGCGCTTGCGTCAAGTGGATCTACCAATTTTACATTGGCATTGAACGCACCAACTCAAGCAGGAGAGCCCTTGACGGCACCCTCTACGAGTAGTTCAATTTGGCTCAATTACTCCTCTACGGTGGCTTCTAGTGGTGAAACGTCTCGCAGTATAAGTGCACAAATTACGTCTGGATACGTACCTTCTGGGACTGACTTGACGGTAGCGGTGAGCCAAGACAATGGTGGTGGCGCAGGGCAAGTTGGAACGCGAGTAAGCATCGATCCTATTCCCATAACAAGTACACTCTCACCGATTATTACCAATATCGGGAGTTGTTATACTGGAAAGGGAACAAACCGAGGACACCAACTTACGTTTACCTTAGCGATACTTCCAGGGTCTTACAGTACTATTCGGTACGGAAGCAACACTGTGCAAGTTACCTATACTTTGTCTGATATCTAACCTTATTCGGTCGCAACATTGTATAGTTGCGACCATTTTTTAGAACATAATAGTGAAAGTTTACTAGCTGATTGGATAGAAAAATTATGAAAAAGGCGATTCTGTTTCTATTATTCATTACTACTTTTTCCTTCTTTTCATTTGCCAAAATAATGGTTGTGAATGGTCTCACGCACGTGCATGAATTAGAAACGGGTGTTTTGGCCAGTGGGAAAATTACTTTAAAAAATGTAGGCAATTCAGACGAACGTTTTATTGTATATAAAAATGATTTGATGACTGATTGTTCAAATAATAGCAACTTCGCTCCTGCCAATACTCATCCTCGCTCATTGGCAAAATGGGTAAAGACGAACGTAGATGAACGAGTTTTGAGAGCAGGAGAAGAATACGAACTTCTATACGAAATACAAATCCCAAATGATTCTTCACTTCGAGGCTCTTATTGGTGTGTATTTATGGTGGAAGGCGATACTCCAATAGGTGAGGAAAAGAAAATGGGAGTTACTATATCGTCAAAAGCTCGGTATGCGATTCAAGTAGTAGGTAATGTTGGACAAAATGAAAACCAGCCTTTATTGAATTTTGATAACATTGATCTTAAGTCCCCTTCTGATTCGGTGAGAATAGTTAAAGTAAAGGTCAAAAACGATGGAAAGGCATCTGTCCGTACAAAATTGATATTAGATATAGTAAATGGTAATGGGGAAAAACTAGCTACTACTGAGAGTGCGTTTCGGCGCATTTACCCGAATGCCTGTGCGGAATATGAGTTGATGATTAAAAATTTGCCAAAAGGTAAGTATGAGGGGTTGTTAATGGCTGATTATGGGCAAGATTTGTTTGCTACTAATGTTGATATTGATATAAAATAAATGGCATTTGTAAAACCAGTATCCTTGAAGACCAATACTGCTATGAAAAAGGGTTTCTTTTTATTGTTTTTTCTTATCGGTATTACTAGCGTAATAGCTCAGGATAATGTTTCAATCAAATTGTCAAATCTACCTGCTCAAACGAAAGCAGGGGAACGTTTTACGGTGATTGCAGAGATCTCATGTCCAACCCCAATGAGTCAACGAGTATGGGCTACTGTTAAATTTCCTGAAGGGTGGCAAATTATCGCAAAGAAAGTTCCCCCTCGTTTGGTAGGACTGACCAATGCCCGATTTGTTTATACAATTAGTGTTGGTAAATATGCTACGGCAGGAGAGAGGGAGGTAAGCGTAATGGTTTTTAAAAATGGCTTAGAGAGTTTTGTTGAGCATTTTACTACCAAAGTTTCTCCCATTTATTCAATATCAGTCACTAATGTTAATCCACCTGCATTTATCAAAGAAGGTGAAACATTAAGAAGTTCATTTCTTGTACATAATGCAGGAAATGTACAGGAGAATCTCCGCCTTGAAACTTCTCAAGGATTTATTGAAGGATATGAACGGCCAATAGTGATTGAACCTAATCGATCAACAAAAATCACAGTTGTTCAGGTGATTCCCAAAATTGGAGGTGAATCGTGGCTAGCTACAGCAGACTTGAAATTAGTACCAAGTGACTCTGCTCGTAAACCTATTTACCATGTTGTGAGTATACCAGTTTTTAGCACAAAAACAAAGCCTATTGACCCTTATCACCGTTTCCCAATAGAAGCAGGTGCATGGTACAATATAGTCAGCCGACAAGGGAGTTATACAAGTTTGGCACAATATGACATACGCGGAAAAGGTTTTATCGATCCAACAAACAAGCACCGCCTTGAATTTATCATACATGGCCCTGACCAAATTGACTTGCCTATCTTAGGTGCTTACGACCAATACTCGGTTTCTTATACTTATGATACCACAAATATCCAACTTGGAGATTATAGTTTAATGTTCTCCAAAATTATGGAACAGAGCCGATTTGGGCGTGGTGTCAAAATTGAACGAGAAAATAACGGAAAAATGTATTCAGCGTTTTATCAAAGACCACGATTTATTAGTGATATAAAAGAAACGCTGGGAGGAAGCTATGCTTTTCGGTCGCGCAGCGGGTTTAAAACGTCTTTTAATTACATGTCCAAAAATATGCTTTTCAATGGTCGATCTATTTGGTCACACCACATTGGCGTGGGAGGAGCATTGAAAACAAAACAGTTAACAATGGAGCATGAAGTTGCGGCTAACTCTTCTAATGGAAAACTTGACGTCGGGCTATATAGTATGGTCAACTACGCTTGGAAGCGCGTTTTTCTCACCAACTTATTTTTGTATGCAGGCAAAAACTATTTCGGCTTTTTCAATAACGGTTGGCAGTTTGTAAATAATGTTACATTTCAAGTTACTCCAAAATTAACAGTTGGTTTATTTAACAATTATAGTAGAATAAGTCCTAGCTTTGATTTATTAAATATCAATACTTCCCCGTTTACTAAAAGTAGCCTTGGAATAATAAGCTATTCAATCAACAAAAATTGGAAAGCAATTCTCAACGCTGGGTTTCAAGCTAGAGAAGATCGGCAACAAGTTAAGAAATTTAATTACCGAGAAAATTTAGCTCGTCTAATGGTTTTTCTCACTACAAAAAATATGCAACTATGGGCTACGGGAGAACTTAGTAATACCCAAAATTTATTAGTTCCTCCCGATTTATCTATACCATCTTATAGTTATCGAGGTATATTACAAAATGAATTTTATTTAACATCTCAGTTTTCGTTAGGGTTAAATGGAGAGTTTTATCGGACTAATAAATTTTCTTCTGATAACATCCAAAGAGATTATCTATACTATGGTGGGTTGATTCGATACAGAGTGAAAAATCTTCTTGATTTTAACCTTAATTATCGTAACAATTACGCACCTGATGAGCTTATTGTGCGTCGTGATTTTTTTAGCTTGCAGGCTAAGCTAGACTTAGGAAATCATAGATTTACGGCTATGGGAATGCAAACATACATCCCAGGATACTCTGAGCAAAATAACTTTATTCTATCGCTTCAGTACCGCTACTTATTCAATATCGCGGTGGCCAAGGTGAAAAATCTGGGGAGTATCAAAGGACAAATAACAGGTGCAAGCAACGTCAAAAAAGAGGGAGTCTTGGTGCAAATTGGTAGCCAAAAGTACCTCACCGATACCGATGGTAAGTTTGTAATTAATAACCTAAAACCTGACCGTTATGCTGTAAGCTTGTTTCGGTCGTCGATGACAATGAACGATATCCCCGCGCATCAGGGGATTCTTGAAGTAGAAGTAAAAGCCGATAGTACCCACAGCCTCGAAATTCCGTTTATCAAGGCAGGGATGATTGCTGGAAAGGTAAATTATGAGAAGGGAAACAATCCAGGCCTTGCAGGGGATAAAATTGAAAAACCAACGGTACTGGTAAAACTCTTTAATGGCGAAGACTCTCACCTCACATTGGCTAATGAAAACGGAGAGTTTACTTTCAAAGAAATCAAACCAGGCGATTGGAAGTTACAAGCGACACTCATGATGGGCGAAGGGAAATTTAGCATCAGTCAGCCTCAGCGTGATGTTACGGTCGTGGCAGAGCAGGCAAAAGAAGTGACGTTTGTCGTTCGTCCAGTAAGCCGAACCATCCGTTTTATTGATAGAAGTATTCAAACAGGTTCGAAATGAAAAAATGGGCATTTCTTCTAATCATACTAGGGGTAGGGGTGAGTGTACGGGCTCAAATTACTTCGTCGGTCGGAATTAACGTGACCTTACCTACCGTGAGCCTGCTAGACATAGAGCCTGCTACGGGGATTAATTTATCCCTTCAGGCTCCTGCCGAAGCGGGTAACCCATTGACAACGACGATGAGTAGTACAAAATACCTCAACTTTACTTCGGCAGTAATGCTGGGAGGAAATCGAGCCATATTTGCTCGAATCAGCTCGGGAAGTGTTCCGAGTGGGCTAGGGCTACGTCTGTATGTGGGTGCTGGCTCTGGAACGGGCGCAATCGGTGGTCGTACCACTTCATCATTGTTAGTAGATGGTATCGACCGAATGATTGTTTCTGGCATTGGGGGGGCATTTACAGGGAGTGGTATGGGAGTGGGGTATCCTGTCTCTTATGGCCTTGAAATTCAAAATTATAGTCAATTAAAGTACACATTTGCTAACTCGCTCACCATTACCTACACAATTTTAGACTACTAACGCATCATGATACGTACATTATTAATTATAAGTATGTGCTGGCTTTCGTCTAAATGTTTGGCACAAGTGAGCAGTATTACGGTCACAGGTTCTTGGAATCCCTCGGCGGCAGGACTTATCACCGAAGCGGGCTTAAATTACAGTTCATACCTAACCAGTAGTCCTAACCAAAGCTTGGTGTCATTGGTGTCGGTGAAAAGTAACTGGGAGGTAAAAGTAGAGCAACAAAACAATAATTGGACTTCCGATTTGCAACTTTGGATACGCCGTACGGGTGATGGAACGACTTTGGGGGGAATTGGTACGATTAGCGGGACGCCCACCTATACATTATTAACTAGCATGCCTACTACTTTATTTGCAGGAACAGGCCCCGATCGCAATGATATACCCATCGAATACCAAGTGAGGGGTTTGTCGGTATTAACTCCTGTTGCGTCTTATTCGGCTACCATTGTTTTTACTCTCATGGAGTTTTAATAGTAATCTCACAAAACAAACCCTCACATCCACAAAGAAAATAGCCTTGTTCGTAAAGTCGTGCTGTAAAGTATGCTAAAGATTTAGGAAATTGTAGGAGTACTAAATCTCCACCTGAATTATGATGCACGGTTTACTCATTCCTATTCATGCCAATAAGTTATGGATTGCTTCCGATGAAATTGTTGCGTTACGAAGCGTGCGAAACTATACCGAAATTATCCATACCAATGGAAAAAAGTTTCTGTTCTCAAGAACCCTAAAAATTGTCGCCCAACGACTTGCGGCGAGCGAACAATTTTTTAGGGTCAGTCGAGGAAGCTTTATTAATTTAAGTCAAGTTTCGCATTTCTGCCAAATCGATTTTTCGCTAGAAATACACTTGTCTAATGGTGAGGTGGAGGTTGTTTCGCGCCGCCGACAGATGGATTTTCTTACGGCATTTGCGAAAGTCAATAAGGCAAGCTAGGCCAAACTAAGCTCCAAAATCTCGCCCACTACCTGTGGTGTGATGTCGGCTCGCTCGCCAAAGTTCATCCCGCGTGCTTCAAAACGCTGTACCACTTCGGTGACGGTACTAGCTGGAATAGCATACGCACTTGCTTTGGTAGGAATCCCCAACGATTCGTAGAAATCTGCCGTCTTTTGAATAGCGCCCGCCACTAGTTCGTCGTCCGTGCCTGTCAATTGCCACACTCGACGGCCGTACTGAAGCAGTTTTTCGCGTTTGGTCTCTTTCTTGATTTCCAACAAATGAGGCAATACCACTGCCAACGTACGCGCATGGTCGATGCCGTGCAAGGCTGTGAGTTCGTGGCCGATTTGGTGCGTAGCCCAGTCGGTAGGAACTCCTGCGGCTAGTAAGCCATTTAGGGCCATGGTCGCGGCCCACATGATGTTGGCTGCGGCATCATAATCGGTGGGATTTGCCAACATTTTAGGACCTTCGTCGATGAGCGTGAGCAACACACCTTCAGCCATTCGGTCTTGCATTTCGGCGCGGACGGGGTAGGTCATGTATTGTTCCATGACGTGCGTAAACGCATCGGCAATGCCGTTGGCAATTTGGCGAGGGGGCAGTGAAAACGTGGTTTCGGGGTCGAGTATCGAAAACTGCGGATAAACGAGCGGATTGCCCATGCCTTTTTTCTCCTGCGTTTCTTGGCGACTGATAACCGCGTAGTAGTTCATTTCTGAACCCGTTGCGGGCAGTGTGAGTACGGCACCAATGGGAATCGCCTTCGTAAATTTGGCACGGTTGGCCACAATTTGCCACGCATCGGGGCCTTCAAAAGGAATGGCGGCGGCCATAAATTTGGTGCCGTCAAGTACCGAACCTCCACCTACCGAAAGCAAAAAATCAATGCCTTCTTGGCGCGCTATCTCAACCCCTTTCATGAGGGTTTCGTAGGTTGGGTTGGCCTCGATACCGCCAAATTCTACTACTGTGTAGCTACTGAGTGCTGCTTTTACTTGGTCATATACCCCATTTTTAAAGATACTTCCTCCGCCGTAGGTGAGCATCACTTTGGCTTGAGCAGGAATTTGTTTGGGAAGTTGCGCCATTTGTCCTTTTCCGAACAGGATGCGCACGGGATTATGGTATTGAAAATTGTTCATACAACAGAAAATTTATTCGACATGGCCTTATGTCTTTTCTCTCCTAACTATCGGTTCCCTACTTTAGTTTCCAACATTTTTTGTATTATTACACCTGCAAAACCTGCTGCAACCCTATGAAAATTCTAGTTGTTGACGACGAACACGATATAAAAACCCTTTTTGAACAGCGCTTTCGGCGTGAAATTCGAAGCGGTGAACTGAATTTCAACTTCGCGTATTCGGGAGAAGAAGCCCTCGATTTCCTCAAAGACCATTTGTCAGAAGTTGTGCTCATTTTGTCGGATATTAACATGCCAGGGATGAGCGGTATTGAGCTTCTCAAACGAATTCGTAGTACGCATCCGATGTCGCCACCGACTATTATGATGATTACTGCTTATAACGACGAAGAAAACTACAACCAAGCGAAGCAGTTTGGGGCCGATGATTTCTTGAACAAACCCATTGATTTTTCCAGTCTGAAACAAAAACTCTTTGAATCGTTATGACAAAAGCCAAAATGCTCGTCGTGGACGACGAAAGCGATTTGGAATTGCTTATTAAACAGAAATTTAGGCGCAAAATTCGGGAGGGTTCCTACGAGTTTCACTTTGCCCCCAACGGCGCCGAAGCCATAGAAGTGATTCAAAAAGAGTCAAATATCGACTTGGTGTTGAGCGACATCAATATGCCCGTGATGGACGGACTGACGCTGTTGAGCAAGGTGAACGAATTGAGCCCGCTCATCAAAGTGGTGATGGTATCGGCCTATAGCGATATGGATAACATTCGTACGGCCATGAATCGCGGGGCGTTTGACTTTGTTTGCAAACCTGTCAATTTTGACGATTTGGAAGTCACCGTCGAAAAAACGCTTCAACACGTACAGCATCTGCGGGAAACTTTGCAGGCCATCAAGGAAAACAACATCCTGCGAATGTACGTCGATGAAAACGTGCTGAATTTTATGAACCGTCAAGAGTTTGAGTCATCGCTGATGGCCAACGAACTCGTGGAGGCGACTGTCATGTTTATCGACATTTGTGGGTTTACGGCCATTACTGAAAACGTGGACGCAGACACGGTGGTAAAGCTTATCAACAAGTACTTTGACGTGATGGTGAAAGAAATCATTGCGCAAGGCGGGCACGTTGATAAGTTCATGGGCGATGCCGTGATGGCGGTTTTTCGAGGGGAATATCACCTCGATCATGCCGTTGAGGCAGCCTTAGCGGTTCGTTCCCATATCGAGGAAATAGAAGAAAACTTATTGAATCACAGTACGTTTATGCCGCGCGTGGCGATTGGTATTAATTCTGGCGAAATGATTTCTGGCAATATTGGTTCGGTGTCTTTGCGTCGTTTGGATTATACGGTGATTGGCGACACCGTCAACGTAGCTCAACGTTTCCAGTCGGCGGCCAAGCCAGGTCAAATTGTGATTGGCCAACGTGCGTACGATAACATTAAAGAATCATTTCAATGCAAGCCCATTGGCGAAGTGACGCTCAAAAACAAAGCCAACCCGCTGATGATTTATGAAGTGATTGCGTAGTCCTTCGGCCACCTTCCCGAAAGGTCAAAACTTTCGGGAAGGTTTGAACTCAAAAACAAAGCCAACCCGCTGATGATTTATGAAGTGATTGCGTAGTATTTGAGCTATCTTCCCGAAAGTTCAAAACTTTCGGGAAGGTATTTATTTCAACGGCTTCAACAAGTACTCTAAACCATTGATTTTGATTTCGTAGAGGGTAGAAAGCAACATGCCTAGCTTCCCCGCAGGAAAACCCTTGGCATGAAACCACACCAAATAAGGCTCTGGCAAGTCGCAGAGTGTCACTCCTTTGTACTTCCCAAAAGGCATTTTCATTTCTACTAAATCTTGGAGAAAATTGGGGTTGAAACCTTCCATGAGTTACAAATTATACGGGGTTTTGAGAAACCCCTTTCACAAGTGAAAAACCTTCCATGAGTTGTGAGTGGGGTACCTTCCCGAAAGTTATAAAACTTTCGGGAAGGTTGTTTTTATTGTCCAGGATGATACGTTCGTTCGGCGTTTTTGAGGACGTCTTCTTTGTAAAATAAAACTTCTTTGAATTTTCCTTGGGTGTACATTTCGGCTTGGTCGCTGAAATGCTTAGAGGCGGGGTCGCCGCTGTTGCCACCTGCCAAAAGTGATTTTGCTTTGATACGAGGACCAAACTCAACGGCACAGATAAAACTGTTGCCACTCACGCCGTAGCGCTTGTTGGTGCCTGCGTAGGGGCGGCTGTTGTACGACGGCAACATTCCCCACAGTGCCGATGCGTATTTGACAGGGTAACTAGGCTGGGCGTCGTCGTGTTTGGATTGAATGTCGTTGGTAAGGCGCTGAAAACGATTGACTTCCCCCCAAGGCATTTGCCATTTTCCAAACTTTGTTTTCAATTCGGCCAACGTAGCGAGTAGGGGAGTGGTAAGTTGCGCCAAGGTAGCGTTGGCGGCAAAAAGCTTGGTGTTTTCCACTTGGTCGCGTTCACCTTGGTCGATGTACAAGCGCGTAATCGTGGGCGTAAGTTTTTGGGCCCATTCGATGGCGAGGGTGGTCGCTACTGAGTTTTCGGCGACGTGGTAGTCCCATTTTTTCAACAATTGTACCGCTTCGGCCAGCGAAGTATAGAGCGAATCGCTGGGTTTTACATTTTTCTCGAACGACGTTACCAACGCAGGAACCAGTACCTCAAAGGCCGACAAGTAGGTGTCGTAGCCAGCCTCAATGACTTTGTCTAGCGTGTATCCTTTTTGGTTGCTCAACACCCGAACTGCATTTACCCCTCGAAAATTCTCTCCGTCGGGTGCCATGTACGGTGGGTAGTTTTCGCGCTTAGGGCTTGCTGGGCCTGAAACGGTAAAAGGCGTAGAATTGCAGTTCTGAATCCAGCCGTTGGTGGGGTTGTAAATGTGTACGGTTTCGTCCACGGGGTGCAATCCTTTCCATTCGGTGGTGGGGGTGGTGCCGTCCATCAGTTTTGCCCAATTCAACGATTTGTCGCGGATAGGTACGTAGTTGCCGTGCCAGTACGCAATGTTGCCTTTGTTATCGGCAAAAACGGTGTTGTTGGAGGTGTTTCCTTTCAAGTCCATCGTTTTTTTGTACTCTTCAAAACCCTTGGCTTTGGTACGTTTCCAACTTTGTACAAGACTGTTCATGGAGCGGTTAAACGAGCGCAAGCTCACCCATTTCCCTTCGCGTTTGGCCATAACGGGGCCGTGGTGGGTAAAATAGGTGGTGAATGTTTTTGATTTTAATTCGTTGTTTTCTAAGTACTTAATAGTGATTTTCTTTTCGATGATGGGTTTGAGTTGCTGGTTGTATTCGTAAAAAAACGCGTCTCCTTTTTTGGTTACTTTTTCGGCGTAAATATCGGCTACATCGACATTACAAGAAGTGTGCATCCAACCGCAATACTTGTTAAATCCTTGATAAACAAAAAACTGTCCCCAAGTAACTGCCCCGTAAGCGTGAAGTCCCTCGTCGCTCACTACCTGTACTTCGGGGCGAAAATAAAACGTTACGTGGGGGTTGATGTACAAAATGGCGTTGCCCGATGCCGTGATAGAGGGACCAAACGCAAAGCCGTTTGAACCCGTTTGGTGCTCAGGGTCTTTGGGGGGAGCGATGGCCGCCGTGACCTCGCCCGAGTAAAAGTTCTTTAACTCTGCCACGCTCAAATCGGCCGTACTGATGGCTCCAATGCTGCCGTCGGTCCAAAGTAGCTGAAACCAAGGCTCAAAACGTTGAAGCAGGGCGGGCTTGGTTTGAGGGTGTTTGTACAAATAATAATTAATGCCGTCGGCGTACGCTTGAAGTAATTTCTTGAGCCACGGTTCGGCTTTTTTGTAGTCCGAAATGGCTTCTGCGGTGTCTATCAATAGTTTAATTTGGAGGTCGTTGTACAGCGCCGATTCGCCTTTGAGTTCTGCCGTACGGCCTAGTTTTTCGATGTAGTTCATTTCGACCCGCTTAAAATCGTCTTCGCATTGCGCATAGAGGAGTCCAAACACCGCATCGGCGTCGGTTTTTCCGTAAATGTGCGGAATCCCCCAGTTGTCGCGAACGATGGTCACGCGCTTGGCTTGCTGCTCATAACGGGCTATCTCGGCTTTCGTAAAACGTTGGGCGAATAGCGAAAGCGGTAAGCAGAAAAGTAAAAGTAGGTATTTCATAAGGGTTATTAAAAGGAGTTTGTGGATGAAATCAGGTGCGGAATCCCGCATATTTTGTAGTTTTAGCAAACTTATCAATTCCTCTTTCAAGCACAAAAAGAAATCACAAATCGTTTTGCTCATGCCTTCACATCCTTATCCATTCCAAGGTCTTACCGATGCCCAAGTCGAGCAGTCGCGGCGAGAAAATGGTACGAATGCCCTTCAAGATACGTCCAATAGTGCTTGGTGGGAAGCCCTCAAAGAAACCGTTACGGAGCCGATGTTTATTTTGCTGGTAGCTTGTACTGTCATCTATTTTTCGCTCAATGAACTCTCCGAAGGTTTTTTTATGCTGGGGGCGATTTTGGTCGTGTCGGCCATCTCGTTTTACCAAGACTCACGCAGTAAAAAAGCCCTCGAAGCCCTAAAAACCTATACCCAAGCCTCCACGGCCGTGATTCGAAACAATGAGGTCGTAGAGCTTCCTTCGAGTGAGATTGTGGTCGGCGATGTGGTGGTGGTATCGGAAGGGGAACTTATTCCTGCGGATGGTACGTTGCTCCAAATCCACGATTTTTCGGTCAATGAGTCCATCCTGACGGGCGAAGCGTTTGCGGTTCACAAAGAACTTCAAAATGCCGAAAATAATCAGGTGTTTCAGGGAGCACTGGTGCAGTCGGGGCAAGGAGTGTTTGAAACAACGGCCGTGGGGCAGCATACGCGGTTGGGGAAAATTGGTACGTCTTTGGCAACGATAGAAGCCGAAAAAACGCCTTTACAGCTTCAAATCGACCAATTTGTAAAACGGATGGCGGCGGTTGGGGCGGTTATTTTCGTGTTGATTTGGGGAATAAATTACGTTCAATCGCGCGATGTTTTAGGCAGTTTACTCAAAGGTTTAACCATTGCAATGTCGGTGTTGCCCGAGGAAATTCCCGTGGCATTTGCTACGTTTATGGCGCTTGGGGCTTGGCGGCTCATGCAGCAAGGAATTATCGTCAAACAGACCCAAACGGTGGAAGCATTGGGCTCGGCCACGGTGATTTGTACCGATAAAACGGGAACAATTACCGAAAATAAAATGGCCTTGCATCGTTTGTATGTCAACGAAAGTGAAGAGGCTTTGGGTGAAAATCAGTGGCAAAATGCACCTGCTCGCCGACTGATTGAAGTGGCCATGTGGGCAAGTGAACCTGCCCCCTTTGACCCCATGGAAAAAGCCTTACACGAAGCCTATCGCCAATCGACGGAAAAAGACGAGCGCTCGGAGTTTCGGTTGGTACACGAATATCCACTTTCGGGGAAGCCGCCGATGATGACTCACGTCTTTGAAAATCAGTCTGGAAAACGAATTATTGCTTGCAAAGGAGCGCCCGAAGCGCTTCTGCGTCATTCTACGTTGAGCGACGAAGAGAAAGAAAAAGTACACCGCCAAGTCGCGGCTTTTGCCGCCGATGGGCTGCGGATGCTTGGGGTAGGCGTGGCTTCTTTTGAAGGAAAAACGTTTCCCGAAAAACAACAAGAGTTGGCGTTTGAGTTTTTAGGGTTGGTTGGTTTCTACGACCCACCAAAACCCAATATTGCCAAGGTATTTAAGCAGTTCTACGACGCAGGCATTCAGCTAAAAATCATTACGGGCGACAATTCCCTCACGACGGAAGCCATCGCCAAACAGGCGCATTTCAGAAGTACTACTCCACCATTGACGGGAGAGGAGTTGCTACGCCTTTCTCCCGAAGATGCCGAAAAGAAAATTGCCGAAACGACGCTGTTTACCCGTATGTTTCCTGAAGCAAAGTTGAAAATTATCAATACGTTGAAAGCCCAACAACAGGTAGTGGGAATGACGGGAGATGGAGTCAACGACGGCCCAGCCCTCAAAGCGGCTCACATTGGGATTGCGATGGGAAAACGAGGTTCGGAAATCGCGAAACAAGCTTCGTCATTGATTCTGATTGACGATGATTTTGGTAAAATGGTTGATGCCGTAGCGGCAGGGCGAAAAATTTATAACAATCTTAAAAAAGCGATTCAGTACATTATCTCCATTCACATTCCAATCATCCTGACTGTGGCGTTGCCGCTGGTGTTAGGTTGGGTGTATCCCGCCATTTTTACGCCCGTTCACGTTATCTTTTTAGAACTAATCATGGGGCCGACTTGCTCGATTGTTTATGAAAATGAACCGCTCGAAAAACGCAGCATGCACCAACCTCCCCGCCCGATGACGACCACCTTTCTGAACCTTCGTGAGTTGTCGATTAGCATTGTACAAGGGCTGATGATTACGGCGGGAACTTTGTTTATCTACCAATATTCAGTTCGACAGGGGTATTCGGAAGACCAAACTCGGACGATGGTGTTTGCCACGCTAGTGATTGCAAACATCTTTTTGACGCTCGCCAATCGGTCTTTCTTTAACTCAGTGATTGAGAGTTTTAAGTATAAAAACAACTTATTGCTGGGTGTGATTGGGATAACTATCGTGCTTTTGGCGGGGCTGGTGTATGTTCCAGTTTTAGCCAATTTTTTCAAACTTACGCCGTTGTCGTTGAACCAGTTAGGTTTTGTTAGCTTGGTTGGTTTGGTCAGTGTCGGCTGGTTTGAAGGCTTTAAATGGGGAAAGAGAAAACGATTTTGGTAAGTAAGAAAATGTACCTTCAATGGCTTAGACAACGGCTGTTTGGTTGATAATGAGAATATATTTACTTTCGTTTGTTCAACTCACGGCTTGACCTTTCTCTAATTTACCAATTTAACCTCAACTAATTTACCTGTATGAAAACCATTTTCCGAATGCTGCTTCCGTTGGCAGTTATCAGCTCTTTTTTTGCCTTTACTTCCGTGGTCGATAAGACCTATTACTGGGAGCAATATAACATCGAAATCACGGTTCCGCGCGACTTTAAAATTGTAAAAAATACCAGCAACGAATTTGAAATGAAAGGCGATGGCATGGAATTATTCATGTACATCTGGAACCAAAAGAAACTTGCGGTAGAAGACATGGACGAAGCGACGGTTGAGCTTGCCAAAGAGCTCAAGCTACAAGAAGTTGATGAAGAAGAAGCGTTCAAAAATGGCGACTTCGCGGGCTATTATGTAGAAGGCTTTAAAGATGGCGACCGAGTGATGTTGGCGGGAGTCGTCGATCTCAAGAGCCGCACCAACTTTTTTATCGTCATTACGTTTGACGACAAAGACGAAGAAGCCGAAAAAGAAGCGCTTAAAATTCTTGAAAACATTGACCATAAAGACTAGTCGATGAATCATTAGTCAAGCCGTTGGAACAAAAAAAGCCGCTTCGAGAACGGAGCGGCTTTTGCATATTGGTGTCAAAATGTAATGTCGTTGCCCGACTATTCGCCGTGCATCCAAGCTTTTTTCGCAAGAAGTGTTTCGTCCTCTTCTTCGTTGTCAGGGTCTGGAATACAGCAGTCAACAGGACATACAGCGGCGCATTGTGGTTCTTCGTGGAAACCTACGCACTCTGTACACTTATCGGTTACGATATAGTAAAACTCGTCTGAAACAGGTTTTTGCTTTACTTTTGCACTGACAACGGTTCCGTCGCCGTAGTCGATTTCTTCAAGGGCAGTTCCTCCCGCGAAGGTCCATTCTACACCTCCTTCGTATATTGCAGTATTCGGACATTCTGGCTCACATGCACCACAGTTGATGCATTCGTCAGTAATCATGATAGCCATATTGCAGAGTATCGTTTAGTTTTGGGATATTTGCATTCGCAATTAAAAAACAAATTTACTTATTTAAAGTTTCGGTTGGGGTACAAAAAATATATTTCTTATTTTATTTGTACTTTTCCTATAAATAGTTCAATGAATAATCTCGAAAAACGCATAGCTCCGTTTGTTTCCTTAGGAAAATTACTCAAAACAAACGCCATCGAAGAAATAACGTACCGTGCTCATTCACAAAACCACTGGTTTACGCCTGAGTTTGTGACCGAATCATTGCAATCCATTGCTTCCGCTTATTTGGAAGAAGTTACGCTTCGGCGGTGGTTGCAGACATATCCTGCTTTGGCCACTGCCGAAGTGGTGACGCCGCAAAAGATTGGGGTCGTGATGGCAGGAAATATTCCCGCCGTGGGTTTTCACGATATGTTGTGTGTTCTTTTGAGTGGGCATCATTTACTGGCCAAACTCAGTTCGGACGACCGCCTATTGATGCTGTTTTTGATGCAACAATTGAAGGAAATCGACCCTACTTTGGCCGAACGTATCACCGTAGCCGAACGCCTCAACGACGCCGATGCTTTCATTGCCACGGGTAGCGATAACACCGCCCGTTATTTTGAGTATTATTTTTCAAAGAAACCCCACATCATTCGCCGCAATCGGACGTCGGTGGGTGTGCTCAATGGTACTGAAACGACCGAAGAACTCGATGCTTTTGGGCGGGATGTCCTTCAGTATTTTGGACTTGGCTGTCGCAACGTGTCAAAGGTCTATGTGCCAGAGGGGTATCGGTTTGATACTTTTTATGAAACCATTGAATATAAGGCCAATACGTACATTAACCACCACAAGTACTTCAATAATTATGAGTACAATAAGTCGGTGTATTTGGTGAATCGTGAGCCGCATTTTGACAATGGCTTCTTGATGATGCGTCAGTCGGCGTCGTTGGTTTCGCCGATTTCAGTATTGTTTTACGAAACTTATACGTCGGCAGAAGAGCTTGCTGAAAAACTAGCGGAGCAAGCCGAAAAAATTCAGTGCATTGTTTCGCAAAATGGCTGGTTTCCCAACAGCCTCCCGTTGGGACAAGCCCAAGCTCCTACGCTTTTTGACTATGCCGACGGCGTGGACACCATGGCATTTTTAACAAGCCTCTAACTGATGACGGAGGCTTCGCATCGCTATTTTGTACTCAACAAGCCCTATAATATGCTTTCGCAGTTTATAGGGCCTGCTGACGCTCGTAAGCTGGACGAGTTGGCGTTTGATTTTCCCGAAGGAACGCACCCAATTGGGCGGCTCGATGGCATTTCGGAAGGGTTGTTGCTGCTTACGACCAACAAAAAAGTGACTAGATTACTCTTTCAAGGTGAAACTACCCACAAGCGAAGTTATCTGGTACAGGTCTATAAAGTGGTGAGTCCAGAAAACCTTCAACGCCTCCGCGAGGGGGTTGCTATTCGCATTCGTGGTACCGAAGAACTGTATGTCACTGCCCCCTGCGAAGTAGAAATTGTGGAGAAACCGACCAATTTGTTTCAAAGTGGCTACGAATTTGACGAGCGAATTCCGCATACTTGGCTCCTTATTACGATGACCGAAGGTAAATTTCGCCAAATACGAAAAATGGTGACGGCCATCAATCACCGTTGTCAGCGTCTTATTCGGCTCTCCATCGAAGAGCTGTCGTTGGAAGATTTACAACCTGGGCAAGTTCGGGAAATGGAGGAAGAAACGTTTTTTCGCCAACTCAAGATTGACAATTGGCGGTAAGGGGTTTGTCAATATTTTAAATTTTAAGCCTGATATGAAAAAACGCTCGCCATACTGCAAAATCTGTTAGAATTAAACTATATTTATTGGTACAATCATACCGTTTGTTACCATGAAAATTCTTACTATTCTTTTGTTATTTATTGTTAATGGGTTGGTTATTTCTGCTCAGACTATCACCCCAAGCACTTTAAGTTTTCCGAAGAATTCGTACGAAGCAATCAATCAATTGGCATTGCCAACGAAAGGAGATGCTGTTTTTGATACCACATTTAATGTTTTGCGTGTATATAATGGTATAAAATGGATCCCATTAGGCACTGATGAAAAAAATCCATTAATGACCGCTTGGAGTGGTGGTGGAGCTCTTTCTGAAGTTGGTTTAGATATTGTTGTTGATACCGATGATAATCTATATGTTGTAGGTATTTTTAACCTTACTGCTATTTTTGGTTCTTTATCAATTGTAGCGTCAGATACTTCTGCTATTTTCTTGGCAAAATATGATAAGACAGGAAAGCTTCTGTGGGTAAAATCAATTGCTTCAAATATTGGTTTTGGAGTCTCTGACATGAGCCTATGTATAAGTTCAACGGGCGAATTATATGCAACTGGAGTTTTTAGAGATAGCGTAAATTTTGGAGTAGGAATACTGTCGGCTTTGCCCAGAAAAGCAGAAGGCTTCCTAGCTAAACTTTCATCCGAAGGAGTGCCCTTATGGATAAAAAAAATAGATAGTGCAAATGCGTTGTTAATTAATGATATTGAACTGGACAAAGCTGATAATATTTATATTGTTGGTACATTCTTTGATTCTGCGACTTTCGGAACTATCACCTTAACTTCTGTTGGGGTTAATGATTTTTTCTTAGCTTCGTACACACCAGATGGGACGTTTCGTTGGGCGCGCCAAGGGGGAAGCGAAGGGTCTAACTATGATTTTTGCACGAGTGTTGCTATCAGTTCACGAAACCAAATTTATATTACGGGGTCTTTCGTAGGAAAATTCAGGATTGGTAATCAAATTTTAGAGACCCTTGGAAATCAAAATATGTACCTAGCTCGCTATTCTACTAATGGAGATTTTATGTCTGTTTTTCAGGCTCACGGCGATGTAAATAACTTACGAGGGAATGTTGAAGGCGTTAGAGTGATTGCTAATAATCGAGATGATATTTATGTAGCAGGGCGTTTTCAAGGTGCTGCGGCATTTGGAATATACAAATTAATAGGTAGTCTCAACACATATCAAATTTTTTTGGCTAGATTCTCGGAAACAAATGTCGTTGCGGCCTTTGAAACGCAAGGAGAATTTCTAAATGGGGTTTCGCTTACTGCTGATGGTGATGGGGCGGTGTATTTGGCTGGGGTATTTAAGGGAAATGCAATTATAAAATCATTAGCACCTAAAATAATTTCTGCAACGGGAGGCTTTGACTTTTTTGTCGCCAAATATTCTAATAATTATCCTGCTGAATGGGTTATAAGTGGCGGGGGGAAAGAGACGGATATAGTTACTAATATGGTTATTGGCCAAAATAAAAATATATATCTTACAGGTCAATATCTTGGTGAATCTATAATAGGTAATACTAGGCTAAAAAATGCCAGTTTCTTGACAGATATGTTTTTTATACGCTTAGTTCAGCCTTAATTTTCTATTTAGCTGGGGAGCATATTTTTTTAACTCCTCCACTAGCCGAAACCACTATTTCAGAGGTATTTGTAGAGGTAATGTTGCTTTTATGAGCGCGCACCCTTCTAATCTACGTCTGACATGAGAAAAACGCTTGTTGCAAGCTGGTTTTTACTGGTTTGTATGGTTCAATGGGGCCTAGCCCAAGTCCCAGGAAGTAAAGTTGCGTACAGCCCAGCTTCGTCGGGGTTGTACATTGGCTCGCCGAGTATTTGTCGCCTTACTAATGGCGACTATTTAGCTTCACACGACTTATTTGGCCCTCAATCCAACGAGTTTGAGCGTCCTGTTTCTTGCATTTATCGCTCGACTGACAAAGGGAAAACGTGGACTCAAATCTCAAAAATCAACGGGCAATTTTGGTCAAAACTCTTTGTTCACCAAGGGAAACTATACTTTCTAGGAACAAGCAAGCACCATGGCAACACCATTATCCGAAAGTCGCTTGATAACGGCGTCACGTGGACTGAGCCTACCGATGGCGAAAACGGGCTGATATTGCCTGGTGAGTACCACTGCGCGCCCGTTCCGCTGATTGAACACAACGGACGCTTGTGGCGTGCGATGGAGGATGCCATGGGGCCGATTAAGAAATGGGGAAAACGGTACGGGGCGTTTATGATGTCAATGCCACTGGATGCCGACCCAATGAAAGCTTCGAGCTGGAGCCACAGCAACGTGCTACGATACGATTCAACACTTTTGGGTGGGAATTTTGGGGGATGGATAGAGGGCAATGCCGTTGTGACCCCACAAGGAGAATTGCTCGATATTTTACGGGTGGACGATAAAAGTACGCTAGAGGAGAAGGCCGCGTTTGTACACATCAGTGCCGACGGCAAAAACGCCACGTTTGACCCTGCCAAAGACTTTGTCAATTTCCCTGGTGGGAGTAAAAAATTCACGATTCGTTTTGACCCAAAATCAAAACGTTACTGGACGCTTGCCAATTATATTCCTCAAGAAATCAAAGACGCCAATCCCAAACGCAACCCTGCCAGTATTCGCAATACGCAAGCTTTGTTTAGTTCGGAAGACCTGATTCATTGGAAATTACACAAAATAGTTCTTCAACACCCAGATGTTTTGAAACACGGTTTTCAGTACGTGGACTGGCTTTTTGAGGGCAGACATATTGTGTTTTTGTCGCGCACGGCCTACGACGATGGCGCAGGGGGGGCACACAACAACCACGACGCCAATTACCTAACCTTTCACCGCATTAAAAAATTTAGAAAACAGTGAACACAGTAACTCAACCGAGCCGTTTGGCTTCGCTCGACGCCCTCCGTGGTTTTGACATGCTCATGATTTCGGGCGGTGGCGCTTTTCTGTATTTGTTGGGAGGAAAAACAGGATTGTCGTTTATCGACGCCATCGCCGAACAATTCCACCATCCCGATTGGAACGGTTTTACCTTCTACGACTTCATTTTTCCCTTGTTTCTGTTTATGGCGGGGGTGTCGTTGGCGTTTAGCCTCAAGAGTGGTTTGGCCAAAGGCATATCGCAGGCTGAACTGACCAAAAAAGTCTTCAAGCGAATGTTGGTTTTGTTTGTGTTGGGGATTTTGGACAAAAACGCCCCCGTTGATATTTTCGACCCTGCTCATATTCGCTATGGCACTGTTTTGGGGCGGATTGGTATTGCTACTTTTTTAGTGGCTTTGTTGTACATGCGTTTTACGTGGACACAAATGCTCTACATCGCTTTGGGAATTTTAGTCCTTTATTTTTCGGTGCTAATGCTCATTCCTGCCCCTGGTTTTCAGGCAGGAGATTTAACATTTGAGGGGAATTTAGTGGGCTGGCTCGACCGTACGTTGATGCCTGGCCGCCTCAAACAAAAAACCTACGATGAACTTGCCATGACGACGCAATTGTCGGCCACTTGTCTGACTATTTTTGGGTGTTTGGCAGGAGATATTTTGCAAAATAGTGCTATCTCAGTAGCTCAAAAGCTGAAACAACTGAGTCTGATGGGCGTCATTGGGGTAGTGGCGGGGTTAGCGTGGTCGCCCTTTTTTCCCATCAACAAACACTTGTGGTCGAGTTCGTTTATTCTATTAACGGGCGGAATGGCTTTTTTGATGGTGGTTCTTTTCTACTGGATTATCGACGTCAAAAAATACACGCGCTGGACGTTTTTCTTCAAAGTAATTGGGATGAATTCGTTGGTGATTTATTTGGCGTGTCGCTTTATCAGTTTTGGTGAAACCTCGCGGTTGTTGTTTGCGGGGCTATACGGCCATGCCCCCGAGCCATGGCACGAAGTTTTCAACGCCCTTGGTGGCTTGTTGTTGGTATGGTTGATGCTGTACGTAATGTATCGTCACAAGATTTTTGTGAAGGTGTAGTGTCAATAAACGAATAAATGGTATAATCCTGTTTTGCATTACTCCATATTTATGTCAAATTTGGGACGTTGTATCATGAAGTTGTTGAGCTATGCGTGCCATATTGATATTCATGCTGATTTTTTTATCCACGGAAAACGTAGCTCACAACCATCAATTTGTGTTACGACGAATAACTGTCAATGGAGTAGAACAACCATTATCCGCAAAACCCGTATTTTTAAAGCTTGACAGTTACCTACAAATTGAAGCAGTTCCACTATATTCTGATTCGGCCACTTATTTTTTTCGATTAAAAAACAGTAGTGACCAATGGATGCAGTGCGCATATCCTGTAGCCCAATTTCAAAAGCTTAGGGGAGGGAACTATCAATTTGAAATGAAAGCTCGAACCTCGACTTTTGAATCTCTGCCAATAACAGTACAAATAAATGTACAAGAAGCTTTTTGGGAAAAATGGTGGTTTTGGCCTGTTGTGGGTATTTATCTGCTTTTCATGGTAGGAGTTGGGTTCTATCTTTTCTTTTTGTACAATTTTCGTCAAAAACTTAGAATTCAGCACATCCGTAATCAAATTGCCGCCGATCTCCATGACGAAGTAGGGTCTAATTTGAGTAGTATTGCCATTTTTGTAGAAGTATTACGAAAAAAAGCACCGCCTGACATGCTGCCTCTCCTAGAAAAAATCATTCATAATTCTCAAGAGTCGGTATCTTTAATGCAGGATACAGTTTGGACTATCAGCCCCAAAAATGATTCCAACGAAAAATTAATTGAGCGGATGCGCTCTTTTGCCTTTGCATTATTGTCTAGTCGTGGTGTTGCCTTGAGTTTTGAGGTAGAAACGGATCTTCAGAAGGTTCATTTTACAATGGAACAGCGAAAAAACTGTTATCTTATTTTTAAGGAAGCGGTCAATAATATTGCCAAACACGCCGAAGCCACCAAAGCAACGGTGGAGATTTCGGCTGATAAACAACGGTTTTACATGCTTATTCAAGATAATGGAAAGGGATTTGATGCTTCGACACTTCAGGGAGGTAATGGACTCTATAATTTTCAAACCCGTGCTCAAGAAGCAGAGATGAATGTGGCAGTTAACTCTTTGCCTACCAAAGGAACCATCGTAAGTATTGAAATGCTATTGTAGCTTTTTATCCCCAAAATTATGGATATTTTTCTATAGAACTTTTTCAGAATTTTGGAGCTAAATAAATTAGGATAGACAGGCAATTAACCAATTAGACAGATGATACGCGTGGTGATGTTTGAAGACAATAAAAATTTCAGGGAAAGCCTCGCGCTGTATTTGGCTGGTACAGAACAAATATGGATGGCGGGTAGCTATCCCGATGCTCGTGAAGCCGTAAGTATCGTCAAAAAACTCAAACCCGACGTAGTGTTGATGGATATACAAATGCCCCACGGCTCAGGTATTGCCGCCATGATTGAAATAAAAAAAGCGTATCCGCAAGTAAAAGTGCTGATACAAACCGTATTTGAAGACGATGACAAGGTATTTCAGGCTATTTGCTCGGGAGCATCAGGCTATTTGGTCAAGAGCCCCAACCCCGAATTGTATGTGCAGGCGATTCAGGAAGTGTATGCAGGTGGTTCACACCTCTCACCGAGTATTGCCCGCAAGGTGGTGGATATGTTTCAGCAGCAATTTGTAAAATCACAACATACGTTTGTGGATCTCACTCGCCGCGAACGCGAAGTCCTGAGCTGTATGGTAAAAGGGCTGAGTTACAAAATGATTGCCGACAGTTGTGGTATCACCTTTCATACGGTATGTACCCATGTTAATCACATTTACGAGAAACTTCACGTCAATTCGGCTCCCGAAGCCGTGGTGAAGGCGTTGGAATGGAAGTTGGTTTAGTCGTTGTCAGAGAGAGAGATTATTTATTAAAATGGCCGCCAATGTAGCACGTTCGTAAGCATATCCGGGTTTCACCCCCAATAGTTCATAGTCATAAAAAGGAGTGAAGTAATCTTGTTCATTTGATTGAAAATGCAAAAAATAAAAATGATCGGGTGTAATAACAGCCAGTGAGTAGTTTGGATGCTCGTGGTCAAAGTTAAATGTAAAGTTTAAAATTGTACCATCCAGCTCTACTAACGCATTTATATCTTTAACTACTGTTACATTCAAATACTCCTGAGCACCTAAGAATAAAAACCCATCATCATGAGGCGAATTAAATAATACCAAATCCAGTTTTGGACTATCCGATTCATATACTGTCAAAGTATGTGGACTGCCATTATTGTTATTTCCTAAATCCGCTAGGCTTGTAATTAATTTCGTTAAGGTGCTGCTGTCAATAAAATACTTTCGCAGCAATTTAGTACTTTTTAAATGTAAATTGGAAGAATTCAAATTAAAAAAGCCCCTTAAGTTTGAAACAATCACAGCTATTATTTTATAGATATTCTCTTTAAAATCATCTATAGAACTGACAGAAGGAAGTCGTGGATAATTAGGTTCAGATGTGTTAGGCCAAGTAAGAGTATGAAAATTAATAATTGGATTCGCTGCTTTTTTAAAATCAGTTATAAAAACATTTTTTGAATGTTGAGACATGCAGTATTCTCGTAAAGATTGATATACCCAAGCTGCCCTTTGTGCATGACCATTACAAGGATCTTTATTTGACAAAGGATCATTAACAAGTACCCACGGAGGTTTTGAGGCAGAGTTTTCGTCAATAAAATAACCAATAATGACTACCGCATGACCACCATCAAATGGATAATCACTTCCTAAAAGTATGGGAGTTCCAGAAACAATTTTGGATTGAATAAAACTCCATTTTGGGAAGTTAATGGATTTATAATGAACGCATTGAATTCCAACGGATGCAAGAACTTGAGAATAATCATCTTTATCAGAGGCAATGGTTTGATATCTTTCATTACATATTAGAGGTGTATTCAACATATCAGTCAAAGCTTGGTTCTGGGCTGGAGTAGTAGCACTACGATATAAAAGATGCAAGTAGTTATCTAAAAGAACTTTTTGCTGCATGTCAGAAGCTGGGGGTAAAAATTCAGCGATCATTTCCATACAGGCAGCCCAACAAAGCCTATGTCCCTGTTGTATAATCGGATTTATAGGTAAAATTTTTATATTGCTCATGTTTTAATTTTTTCTAAACTTACTATTTTTTTTAAAAATGGGAAAACGAATTATTGATGCGGCCGATGTGGATAAATCTGCCCAGAAGCAAATTGAATTGTCAGACCTCTTGCGTAGAACCCTGATAAAACGTCTGTGCAACAGTAGATATGAAAGAATAAATCCGCTGTCAACTGGCAGCGATGGTTTGTTGATTCGATTGACAAGTATGAATGACCGAGTTCGAATATCACGAACTACTCACTCGCTCAATAGAGGACGAAGTTTGGGAAATCATGAATTTGGGATTACCACGGCCGCTTTAAACGAACTGTTCGCACTAACTGACGTATCGCTTGAAATAAATGTGTGCGAACAAAATGGAGAAAAATTCATTATCATTGAAGGGAAAGACCAACCCTGTGGTGATGACGGTCACGGCGGTGACGGAGTGAAAGTAAAAATACCGACAGTATGACCGAAACAGCATACGCACAACTTGTTATTAATCTGGGGTATGGGCTATTAGCTGCACGAGGAGTCTTGCTTTTCGTGTTGATAAGGAGGCTTTTCCCTATTTCGAGTCAACAAGCGCTTTATTGGCTATTTTGGAACTCATTAGGGATGTTTTTGATAGCTGTCTTTGAGCTTGTATTTATTTATGTTATCAATCATTACCCCTCTACTTGGCCTTTCTTAGCTCGTTTAGAAATTGACGACACTTTTTTTATTTCACCTTTTTATTTTCTTAATGATTTTTTATTTCTCAACTTGTTTTTTAGCAAGATTGTTGACAAAAAAATCGGAAATTGGGTGCAATATGCAGGCTTTATCTTAGTTGTGTTTGAAATAGTAAATACTCTTTATTTTGAAGGATATAAAGATGCTCAGCCCATTGGATCTTTTCTGATAGCTTTGAACGGGATTATATTATCTCTTCTATTTTTTAGACAGTATTTTTTAAGTAAATTTAAAATGCCTCTTCTTCGAAATGGGCTTGTATTCATTGTTGGTGGCATTTTTTTTCAATATATTTTTTCAATTCTGTTCTATTTTTTTTCTGATTTATTATACAATGAGAATATAATTTTGTATTATCAAATCAGTACTGTAAGAATGGTAATGGATATAAGTGCCTTGTTATTGATGGCCTATGGTGTTGCAAAGGTCAAAATATAGGCTGTGTCATAACTACTAAAAAGCCGCTCCTTCCGAGCGGCTTTTTTATGTCTCATCCCTAAAATTGTTGATTTTCTATCTTTTCATTTCTCCTGAACTTTGGGCTATTAAAAATGCTTCAGCTTAGTCAACCCAATAGTTCAAATGAAAACCCTACAAAAACTCATCACTCTGGCTTTTTTGCTCATTACTGTGGCTGCCTGCCAGGATCATCGTACCCCAACCCCGCCCTGCAAAGTTTCGGTCATCGATCGAGGCAATGGCAATAAACATACCTATACCTACGACGCGAATGGCAAAATCACCCAAATGACTCGTGAGTTTGATGGAACGGGCTCAGGCAAAATCTCCACTTACATATATAGCTTTACGTACGATGCTTCTGGCTTGCTTATCAAGTCGGCGATAAAATTAGATGGGAAGGAGTACAGCACGGAAACTTATAGCTATTACTACAGTCAAATCTCAAAAGTAACCTATCTCAACGCCGACGGTAGTAAGGGAATCAACAACCTTAAATACAACGCAGCTGGCCAAATCACTGAGTTTACCTACGAAACGGGCGACCCTAATTCGGACGGAAAACAGTATTTTGAATACGATGCCAATGGTATTATCACAAAGCGCGGCTTTGCCGACTTACAGGGTAATAAGTACTTTGAAGTAATCATTAATCCTGTCGGGATAGTAAAATCGCCAGAGCAATTGCTGGTTAAAAGTGGCTTACCGTTTGATGTGCTGTCTGGTTTTTCGTGGCAGGTCGCCGAGGGTAATGTAGGTACAACCTATGAGTCATTTTTTGCTGACCAAGATGGCAAATTAATATCCGACGGCAAAGAGAAAATCACGGACGTAAAGACCAACTCGCAGGGTTATCTCATTGAAAATGCCACGATTGATGCTGCCAACAAAAGTAGTAATCAGCGAATTACGCTGATGGATTGCAATTAAAAATACTCTTTTCTTCTACTAAAATCACACAGAAACAAATGAAAGCACATTTTCACTTGCGCACAATTATGCCCTATTTTTTCATCATTGGGCTTATTTCAGTCTGGTCTTGCAAAACGGCTGATACTCCTACACCCACCCCAACACCTGGAACCACTACCAAAAGTTCTGCTAAAGACATCACTAAATTTAGTTTTGCTGCCCTTAGCCCTGCCGTAGATGCTACCATTGATGCTACTGCCAAAACCATCTCGGCGACCGTACCTGCTGCTACTGATTTGACCAAACTTGTACCGACCATTACTATTTCTGATAAAGCAACCATTTCACCTGCTACGGGTATAGCTCAGGATTTTTCTAAGGAAGTGAGTTATACGGTTACGGCGGAGGATGCAAGTACGCAAGTATATAAAGTAACTGTGAAAAAAGACGCGGTTGTCGGTACAGGCTCCAACTTCTTATATGTTGGCGAATTCGGAGGTTTAACGGCTTATGACCCGGCCACTGGCAAACAACTTTGGAAGTTTTCCACTAATAGTAAGGATGTCAGAACGGACCTGTATTTGCTGGATGGAATTGTGTATTTTGGGTCAGATGAAAACAAAATGTACGCTGTAGATGCAAAAACAGGTACTAAGAAGTGGGAGTTTCAAACAGTAGGTGCCCCTGTTTCAAGTCCTGTTGTTGAGAAGGGAATACTGTATTTTGGCGGCGGAAGCGGTGACAATAAAGTGTATGCGTTAGATGCCGCTTCAGGCGCAAAAAAATGGGAGTTCTCTGTGGCTTCTGTAATCCAGTCAAGCCCAACGGTCGCCGATGGTATTGTTTATATAACCTCCTTTTCCGATAAAACACTCTTTGCATTAGATGCCTCAACAGGCAGTTTAAAATGGAAATATGCTTCTTCTGACTCGAAAGGCGGCGTTTGTGTCGCCAATGGTTTAGTAATCGTTTCTGATAATAACAATAAAGGCTTATTGGCATTAGAGGCAGCAACAGGAGCTGTTAAGTGGAGAGCCGTTGGGGGAAGTCTATTTGTAGGCTCTGTTACTGTGTCCAACGATATTGTTTATGCTTCCAATTATGACAAAGCAACCCTTCATGCCTTAGATATAAAAACAGGGGCAGAAAAATGGAAGTTTGCAACTACACTTTCGGGCAGTTTTCAATCTTCTCCAATTACTGGCAATGGACTGGTTTACTTTGTTGGCGGCGATGATTATCTATATGCTCTTGATGCAGCTACTGGCGCAAAAAAATGGTCTCTAAACAGTTTTAAACAGTTTTTGGGGCCTGTCTTTGCCAATGGTATTTTGTATGCATCCTCAACAAATATTAATGGAACGTATGATCCTCGTATTCATGCGCTTGATGCCGCCACTGGCGCAAGAAAAATAGCAATGGGAACAAATACAACTGATTCAAGGACAAATCCTGCCTTATGGATAGATGGAAAAGTGTATATGTCTAGCAGTAGTGGCGCAGTACAATAAATCAGCATCCTAACTAAAATCAATCCACTCATTAACCATTTACGACAATGCTAACACAAATTAGACTTGACAATCACCACCTGATGTGTAGAGGCACTTTACCTATGAATCTCCGACAGGACCATGTGCGAGAACTGCAGTTTCATGTACCAAAATTCAAATCTCCTCCCACTGTTTCAGCCACAATACATAGTAGCGACAGTACGGGTAATGGGATGGTTATTTGGAATATTGAGAAACGCATCATTGATGATGACTATGTAATTACCATTTCTGCTCAAAGTGCGGACAGCACTCATACCCCTTTTACGTACTTATGTGATTTAATAGTGATTGGAGAAGTTGTGTAATGGCGAAAAAAGAAAATCAGTTTTACTAATTTTAACTCAAACAAAAATGTACAAATACAAAGTAGTTATCGAAAATGTGACTTGCAGCGATACAGAGTCCATTCATTCTGGAGATAAATTAGTTTTATCAGGGTTGATTGCAACTGGGAACAAGCAAAAAGGGTATGCACTACCTTTACTAAGAATCAATACTGGGCAAACAAAAAGCTATCCAGCAGACACCTCCCTTTTATTTGATGATTTCAGCAAAGAATCAACCATTGGTATTGTTGTTCATGCTGTTGATATTGACCAAAATGATGGTTGGTATGAGAACAAAGAAAATATTAAAAATCTTGCCGTAGAAATTGGAAAAGCTGCTGTGACGGCTTACAGTGGAAATCCGATAGCAGGGAATGAATCAGGGAAATACATAGATACTGGATTCCAGTTTATTGATACAATTGTCACTTTTTTTATAAAAAATGACAAAAATGATACGCTAGGAAATGCCAAAGGATTGGTTAATTTTAATGAGTTAACACTTGGGCAAAGAGGTACTAAAAATTTTTCACAGGCATTTCGCGAACATGATGATTATGGTCTTTTGGGAATTTATATTGACTATAATGATTACAGCTATACTATCATTTTTAGAGTAGAATGTGAATTCATTATGAATCCCTTAGGGGCAATTTGTTCCAAATGGGAAAGCCTTGGGGCCGAAACAGGTTTTTTAGGATCCCCGATTTCGATCGAAACCAAGTGCCCAGATAAGGAAGGTTTTTTTGTCCATTTTCAAGGAGGGTCTATTTATTGGTCAGAAAAGACGAATGCTCATATAGTAAAAGGCTCAATACGAGATAAATGGGCACAAATGGGCTGGGAAAATAGCGATGCTGGGTTTCCAATAGAAGATGAAAAAGCCAATTCGGGTAATTCAGTGAGTCAAGAATTTGAAAAAGGTGTAATAAATAAGAAGGGGAATGAGATAGAATTTGTAGCTAATCGTACACGAATTCGCTCGCGTCCTCGCTCAGATGTTTTTACTCCTAGATAGGTTATTCTTATTCTGAACTAGAGTTGCACTTGAATGACAACGATGCTTTTTTCTGATAGGTGAAAAATGACCAGTCATCGGTTGCTGTTTGTTAGTAGCCGATGATTTTTTATTTAACCCATTTTTTGACTTAACTCCACACTACTTTCCACGAAACACCCCATTTTACTCTATTAATTGCCGTTTTTTGCCGATAGAATCGGAATTGTATTCTACTAATGTGTCTGAAGGACGAATAAAGGCTGAAAAATGCCTCTAATCGGCCAAAAACCGCCACTTATCGTCGTTTGACTACCCTCAGTCTATTGCATTTTTTTGCGAACTGCTTACCTATTTGTTTTGTGTCATCAAAACGAACAAAGCAGATGAAAAATATTCTCACTCTCGTCATAGTAGCATTGGGCATGACAGCCGCCCACGCTCAATTTCCAGGTGGTCCAGGTGGTATGCAAAGCGGTGATGGCAATGGCCGCAACCGTAACACAACTACCCAACAGCCTAGCTTAAACCTTGAAAGTAACGCTCCTAAAGGCAACTCACGCATTACAGGTTTTGTGATTGATTCTGCTGCTACGCAAGCGGTGGAATTTGCGAACATCGCCCTCTTCAACAAAGCCACAGGCAAGCCTGTAGATGGTACCATGGCCGACGAAAAAGGGAAGTTTACCTTAAAAAGCATCGCCGCTGGTGACTATAAATTGATGATTTCGTTCATTGGATTTAAAGACAAAACCATTGATAATATCAAACTTGCAAAAGGACAAGAGCTTGATTTGGAGGTAATTAAACTCAGTCCCGATGTGCGTACCCTTGCTGAAGTGGTCGTGACGGGTGAGAAGTCAATGATTGAAGAAAAAGTGGATCGCATGGTGTATAACGCCGAAAAAGACCTTACCTCTCGTGGGGGCGATGCCGCGGATATTCTTAAAAAAGTACCGATGTTGAGCGTCGATTTGGACGGAAACGTTTCGCTTCGCGGAAGCTCTAACATTCGAGTATTGATTAACAATAAACCCTCAACAATCGTAGCAAGTAGCATTGCGGATGCCTTGAAAATGATTCCTGCCGATTTGATTAAATCAGTGGAAGTAATCACTTCTCCCTCCGCCAAATACGATGCCGAAGGTTCTGCGGGTATCATCAATATCATTACCAAAAAATCAACCCTCCAAGGGCTTACCCTAAACCTCGATGCTGGGGTAGGGGTGCGTGGCTCAAACCTTAGCCTAAACGGTAACTACCGCCAAGGAAAATTGGGAATCACGCTCGGTGGATTTGGACGGATGTTTTACAACAAAGCCGCTACAACGCTAGACCAAACGACGATTCAAAACGGCATGTCGTTGTTGACCAAACAATCGACTGACGCCTATGACAATGGGTTGTTTGGACGTTATAATCTCGGATTTGATTATGATTTGGGAAAAAATCAGTCATTGACGGCGGGCGTGAGCTTTGGAACGCGTAACATGATTCGTAACCAAGACATGACAAGTAACTTGTTTACCAACAACGCATTAACTTCTACAACCCTCCGTGATGTAACTACCCGCGACCTTTCAAATAACGTGGATATGAACCTCGATTATATTCGTACGTTCAAAACCCCAGGAAAAGAGTGGTCGATTTCGACACAATACAGCCGCAGTAATCTTACCAATAACTTCAACGCTGACTTGTTGAGCCAAAGCAGCATGTTGTTGAGCCGTCAGAAGAACTTGAACTCGAACGTTAACCAAGAGGCGACGATTCAGACCGATTACCAAACGCCCATCAAAGCAAATCAGATGTTTGAAATCGGTGCCAAAACCATCATGCGTCAAGTAAACAGTGATTATAGCTACCAAGTGGCAGGGGCGACGGGTGAGTTTGCGGCCGATGCACGTAATCCAAAAGGGTTGCTGAATTACAACCAAAACATCGTGGCAGGGTACATGTCTTACACTTACTCTACTGCCAACAAATATACCTTTAAAGTAGGGTCACGCTATGAATACACAACGATTGATGCCCAAGACCAAATTGGTAAAATCAACATTCCTAGCTACGGTAGCTTAGTGCCAAGCATCAATATTTCAAAGAATATCAAAGGAAAAACAACGGTAAAAGCAGCCTATAACCGCCGTATTCAGCGCCCAGGTTTGCAGCAGTTGAACCCCAACTTTAACGCCGCTAACCCATACAATATCAGCATCGGTAATCCGAATTTGAAGCCTGAATTGACCGACAATTTTGAGTTGGCTTTGAGTACAAGCATCAAAAAAACGTACCTCAATGCCTCGGTGTTTAGCCGCTCAACCAACAACAGCATCATGCGTTTGAGTTCGCCTTCTGATACCCTCGCAGGGGCAATTATTACAACCTTTGAAAACATCGGGAAGCAACAAGTGGTGGGAGCCAATATCTTTGCCAACGTGTATCTTACACCAAAATGGACGTTGAATGGTGGGGTGGATGTGTATTATAACTACTTGGAAGGCAAAGTTCAAGGCTTGGATGGAACATCAATCAATACCAGTAACTCGGGTGTCGTGATTGGCGGGCGTATCATGTCAAGTCTTTCACTCAACAAAGGCTGGGCGGTGCAAGCACACGGCGGTATGAGAGGAAACCAAGTGACTCTTCAAGGAGTGCAAGGAAGCTTTTACATGTACTCTTTGGGTGTTCGTAAAGAATTCAACAATAAAAAAGGAAGCCTTGGTCTTGCCACAGACAACTTCTTGGGTGGCATGAGAATGACTTCAACTTCGGTAACTCCGATTTTGAATCAAACGATGGTCAACAATATTTATAACCAAAACATCAAGCTGACATTCAGCTACAAGATTGGTAAAATGAGCTTTGTTGCCCCTAAGAAAACCAAAGGCGTAAGAAACGACGACGTAAAAGAAGGCGGCGATAACAACTAAGCCACCTTACTTTCAAAGAAAAGTAGATAGATAGAGTGAATAAGACAAACGGCGAGCAAATGCTCGCCGTTTGTCTTTGTATCATTTTGGTACAAAAATGATTTTCAACTATTTTGAAAACTTCTAAATTGAAAATTATTTTCTAATTCCGAGCAACACTTAACAGAAAGCGTACGTAATGTTGGGTAACTGACCAACCAAAAGTTCAAGACATGGAACGCTATTCGCGCTATCAATTTTTAAAGTCAATGGGTTTTAAGGGGGCTGCACTGATGGCATTGATGACCTCTTGTATTCGAGAAGAAGATACTTACGTTGAAGCCCTGTCGGTTAACCCAAATTCGAGTACGGGGACCAGCACTGGCACGGGAACAGGTACAAGCACGGGGACTGGAACTGGAACTGGAACTGGAACTGGAACTGGGACAGGAACTGGAACAAGCACGGGTAGCACAACAGGTTCAACGACCGACCTCAGCACCATTACCAATCGGCTTCTTACCATCGACCTTACTGCTACGGCCAACGCCGCGCTGAAAACAGTAGGCGGGTATCTTGTTAAGAGTGGGATTGTGGTGGCGCAGTCGAGCGCAGGAGTGTATGTTGCGGCGACCCAAACGTGTACGCATCAACCTAAAAAGAAAATCATTTTTAACAAAACAGAGTACTATTGCACCGACCACGGCGCACGTTTTGACCTGACAGGAAAAGGCTTAAACAGTTTTGGTAGCAAGGGCCTTACCGTTTACAAAACCGCTACCGATGGTACAACCCTTGTTGTTTATAGTTAATCAAACTTTCTTCCTCCATTAACCATGAAATTTATCACGTCACTTCTCATCAGCACATTGTGGCTGGCCGCTCCGCAATGGGGCAACGATTTTTCTAAGGCGCAAAATGAAGCCAATCAAAACCATAGGTATATTTTGCTAAACTTCTGTGGGTCAGATTGGTGCGGGCCTTGTATTAAGTTAAAAAGAGACATTTTTGAATCCGCTGATTTTGAACAATATGCGTCTCAGCATTTGGTGTTGGTAAGGGCCGATTTTCCCCGTTTGAAAAAAAATCAGCTTGATGCCAAACTGACCTCCCACAATGAATCGTTGGCTGATAAATACAATTCTCAGGGAAAGTTTCCGCTGACTGTCTTGGTGGACGCCCACGGCAAAGTTGTGAAAGAATGGGAAGGATACCCAGCGTCAATGAGTACCCAGTCGCTCATCAATGATATTGATGCCGTGATTAACAGCAAACAATAAACGCCGCCTTTTCTTGAAAATCTTGCACAAACGCGTATGTCGATTGATGGGCAATCGCTTCGAAATCAGCGCTGTATCAGAGGATGAAACTTGGGCGCAAGCGCGAATTGATGAGGCCATAGCCGAAATTCAACGGATTGAAGCGCTTTTTACTACCTTCAACGACAATAGCCAGACCAATCGAATCAACGCCAACGCAGGAATTTCGCCCGTAAAAGTAGATCGAGAGGTGTTTGAATTAGTAAAGCGCTCGCTGCGAATCTCGGAGGTTACCCAAGGAGCTTTTGACATTACGTACGGGTCGATAGATAAGAGTTTGTGGAATTTTGATACCCAAATGACGGCCTTGCCCGACCCCAAAACCGCCCGCCAAATGGTGCGACTTATCAATTACCGTAATGTGATTTTGGACGAAGCAGATGGCAGCGTCTTTTTGAAAGAAAAGGGAATGCGTATAGGTTTTGGCGGTATAGGTAAAGGCTACGCCGCCGAAATGGCCAAAAGGCTGATGATACAACGAGGCGTAGAAAACGGAATCGTGAATGCGTCGG
Organism: Runella defluvii; assembly: GCF_014195535.1. Taxonomy (GTDB): domain Bacteria; phylum Bacteroidota; class Bacteroidia; order Cytophagales; family Spirosomataceae; genus Runella; species Runella defluvii. The sequence goes on from NZ_JACIBY010000001.1 coordinate 383,460, forward strand.
GGGACTTGACTACTTGGGGGACTCAGCCCAACGGCGAACCTTGGACGATTGGAATCGCTCATCCCGATGCCAAAGAACAGCCTTTTTCGTACTTCAACATCAGCAACATTTCAGTCGCCACTTCGGGCAATTACGAAAAATATGTGATGATAGGGGGGAGGAAATATTCACATACGATTGACCCCAAAACGGGCTTGCCCGTATCGGGGATTAAAAGTGTGACGATTATTTGCCCCAATGCCGAAATTGCCGATGCCATGGCCACGCCCGTAACTGTGATGGGCGTCCGAGTTGGGTTAGATTTAATCAACCAGATGCAAGGAATGGCCTGCGTCATTATTGATGATACAAATCGTGTGTTTACCTCAAAAAATATCAAAATCAGTTAACCAAAGACTGATAAAGTCCTATGAGAAAGCAATTAAAAAACGGGTTCTTCTTCGCTGCGGTTGTGGGAAGTATGACCTCTTGCGTGACGGTGAAAGAATACCAAAAGAGCCGTATCAATGACTCCGAAATGGAGTTGTCGGCCCGCAAGTCTGAAAAGTTTGAGCAAAGTTTTTACCTCTATCGGGAGGGAGCGTCAGGAGCCAATGGGGGCAAAAGCGGCGGTGGCTGTGGTTGCAACTAGCGTATTTTCTACCTATGTATCTTTCATCATAAATTTTAATGAAAAAAATCATCATCAGTGTAGGGCTGCTTGCTGGGCTGCTTCGGGGAGGGTATGCCCAATCCGAAAAAGATACCTACGAAAAGCGTAAACTCAAAATTGACGAAGTAAACTTGGTCAGTAGCTATTACGGACAAGATGGCAATAACTCAGCCGTGACGGGTGGGATAGGTACCGAAAAACTAGGCGATTTTGCCAATTCGATTGATTTGAAATTGTCTTTTATCGACCGAAAAAGCCGCCAACACAGCATCGTCGCCGATTTCAATATCGACCATTATACTTCCGCTTCTTCCGATAATATCGATCCGTTGACGGTTTCGTCGGCCTCGCGCAGCGATACGCACGTTTATCCGTCGCTTTCGTGGAGCGTGAAAGACGATGCCAGGCATACAACGAAGGGCATTAGTTATTCATATTCGACCGAATACGACTATCAATCGCACGGGATAAACCTTAGTTTTTCTAAGTCGTCGAAAGACAATAACCGTGAGTTTAGCCTAAAAGCAGGGGCGTTTTTTGATACTTGGACGGCGATTTTGCCTGCCGAACTACGCCCATCGGGCTATGGCTCTGCGGCCGAAGGAGACCGTGATCCCGTGGCTTATAAACCACGAAATTCGTACAATTTAGCGCTGTCGCTTTCGCAAGTGATTAACAAACGCTTGCAGGTATTGTTTACGGTAGAGCCATCCTTCCAGCAAGGGTTACTTAGTACGCCATATCACCGAGTATATTTTACGAATGGTTCACATACGGTTGAAAAACTACCTGGAAGCCGTTTTAAACTCCCCGTGGGAGCACGTATCAGCTACTTTGCAGGCGACCGCCTTATTTTGCGTGGGTTTTATCGGTTCTACAACGATGATTGGGGAATGACCGCGCATACTGTCAACGTAGAAGCTTCGTACAAAGTGACGCCGTTTTTCTCGGTTAGTCCGTTTTATCGGTTTAGCAACCAAACCGCCGTGCGCTACTTCAAACCGTACGCCCAGCACCAAGCCACCGAAACGTATTATACCAGCGACTATGATATTTCGGGTTTTACCAGTCATTTCGTAGGCATGGGGCTTCGGTTTGCGCCTCCAGGTGGTATGTTTGGAATCAAACACTGGAATACCATTGAGGTGCGTTATGGGCATTATATGCGTAGTACAGGTATGGTGGGCAACAGCATTACGCTGGCAATGAAGTTGAAGTAAAAGTAGGTTTCCGTTTTTATACCTTAGTAGCCCCGATGCTTTTTCGTCGGGGTTTTTTGTTTTTTGCCCACAGCTAAGAGCAGGTCAATAAACAAAAAAGCCTCTCAATTGCTTGAGAGGCTTCGGTTGGCGGACAAGGACTCGAACCCTGAATAAAAGAACCAAAATCTTCTGTGTTACCATTACACCATCCACCAATTCCGTTTTGGTGGTGCAAAAGTACGGCTTTCTTGGTTACGTGTCAAGCGTTTTTTGGAAAAAAAATGAGAATAAATTTTTCAAAAAATGCCTTTCGCTTGATATTCAGCGGCTTTGTGCAAATATTTTTTTTGCTTAAACCGCCGCTGTTACTGCTTCAGGGGCGATTTTTTTTACCAATCCTTGAAGAACTTTACCTGGTCCACATTCCACAAACTCGGTTGCGCCATCTGCTACCATGTTTTTCACCGATTGCGTCCAGCGTACTGGAGCCGTGAGCTGTGAAATAAGGTTGGCTTTGATTGTTGCAACGTCGGTAGCAGCTTGGGCGTTTACGTTTTGGTAAATAGGGCAACGTGGTTCGGTGAATTGCGTGTTTTCAATGGCCGCTGCCAATTCTTCGCGGGCAGGCTCCATCAGCGGCGAGTGGAACGCTCCACCTACAGGAAGTGGCAACACGCGTTTGGCACCTGCTTCTTTGAGCTTTTCACCAGCCAAACGAACTCCTTCGTGTGAGCCTGAGATAACTACTTGCCCTGGGCAGTTGAAATTGGCCGCTACCACGACTTCACCTTCTACCGAAGCGCAGATTTGCTCGATTTTTTCGTCGTCAAGCCCGAGTACGGCTGCCATGGTCGATGGCGTTAGATCACAGGCGCGTTGCATGGCAGCCGCACGCTGAGCGACCAACCGAAGGGCGTCGTCGAACGACAATGCGCCTGCCGCTACCAGAGCAGAAAATTCACCAAGCGAGTGGCCTGCTACCATCTCGGGTGCAAAATCGGCGACGGTCGAAGCCAAAATAACGGAGTGTAGGAAAATCGCAGGTTGAGTAACATTAGTTTGCTTGAGTTCTTCTTCGGTTCCTTCAAACATGACCTTGGTTATCTCAAATCCTAAAATTTCGTTGGCTTTATCGAAGAGCGCGCGCGCTTGAGCATTGTTTTCGTAGAGGTCTTTGCCCATGCCGCTAAACTGCGAACCTTGGCCAGGAAATACGTATGCTTTCATTGATTTTTAGAAGCCCTCCGCCCCCAAGAGGGAGTTTAGTTTGATCGTTGAATGGGGCAATGTGAGTGCAAACATACAAGGCTTGCCCCAAACTATCAAACAATAAACAAGGAGCGTTCTTCGGGAGTAGGAATGCGGCAACTTTCTGATTTTCCAAAAATTCGGTACCGGTTACGGGCAACAAGCCCATAGAAAGCGTCTCGAATAAAACGGGGAAGAATAATAAAGCCATACAACCATGACCAGCCTTTGAGATAACGGGCAATTTCTAAGGCTGCTGTTGACTTCTGGTAGAGTTTTCCGTTGCGAAGCAGAAGGATAGTGTTCAATTCAACGGTTGAATACCCATTTTCTTGAAGCGTTTTCTGGCCTAATTCGGATTGAAGCGACGCGAAACGATAACGACGTGTCGAATCATGAGTAATGATAAAATTGACACTTGCATTGCAAAAGTTGCATACTCCATCAAAGAAAATAATATCCATTGGAAAAGAGTGTCGAATGAGTGAATGACGAGTGTCGAATTTCCTCCTTTTAATTATTGCATGAAACCTATGAAGCTGAAGTTTCCCGCAGCTTCATAGGTTTTGTCCTAATCTTATTTAATCAGCTGAATCCATCCTTTTAAAGTGAGGGGTTCGCTGGTTTTTTGCAAGGTTTTGAAGGTAACGGTTACTTGATAGTAATAGGTTCCTGAAGGCAAGTCTTGGCCATCCGACGTTTTGCCATCCCAATTGATAGTTGGATTGTTACTTTCAAATACCTTCGTTCCCCAACGATTATATACCACAAACGTGATGGTTTCGATAAAGGCAGTACAAGAGAGTGGGGTAAACAAGTCGTTTTTGCCGTCACCATTAGGCGTAAACACGTTGGGTAATTTTAGTGACGTACAGTTGTCGTTACAAACGGTATTACTCTTAGCACTTTCAGTACCAAAACGACTGACTGCTGTCACGTAATAACAGCCCGCGTAGGAGTCTAGCCCTGTATGTCTGAAGGTGGTTGTTGGGGCGGTAGTTTGTCCTACTTTAGTAAAAGGGTCTTCTGGATAACGGGTAAAATAAACATTGTAGCTAACCGCAGCCGCACATTCTTGGTTGTTGGTGCCTCTGACAGGGTAGGTCCAGTTGAGGGTATTGTTAACGACCGAAGAGGCACATTCAAGCCCTGTCGGGTTATCACAATTGAGGGCATCAATGGTCAAAACGGGTGGGCAAGGTTTGGTGCTATCGGCGGGAGCGGCACACACAATTTGCGAGAAATTATACAGTTGCCCCACTCTAATCCGAGGGCTATCGTAAGTGCCTACCGTTTCAACGCGGTAGCAGTACGTAGAATCGGTCGAGAGTTTGATCGTGTGCGTACCATCGGCTGTAAAACGGTCGGTACCATCGTCGATGTAAGTAAAGGTGCTTGCACTTTGCACAGACACTTCCGCGATGAGGTTAAACGTACCTGGGCGATTTCTAACTTCCCGATACACGCGGTGTCGTTGGTTTTCGTTGCGCCAAGGCACTACTGCTTGCCAGTTGAGGCGTAAGCCTTGGTTGGCAGGAGAAACGGATAAACGAACGCTGCTGGCAGCCTCCGTAACTCCGAGACTCGTGAGCGTACCGTTGAGGGTATGGAAAAACTCCAAACGGTAGCGATACCCATTTTGAACGGTATTGAGATTACGATCCACATAAATGGTATCAACCGTAGCGTCCAAGTTGGTATTGATGGTGGCAATAAGGGTGAAGTCGGTGCCATTTAAGCCTGTTGCTCTCGACAAGCGATATTGGTAAGGGCCAGGGACATCGCTTGCTTTAAACGGCGGACGAGTCCATTTTACCGTAATAACACCTCGGTTTGTGCTGGTTGTATCCACGGTTACGTTGGTGAGCACAGGGGTTTGCGCAGGTAGGTCTAAGCACGTTTCGTCCGAAAGTGGGCTGAATCCGCCCTGTGGAAGGGCGTATGCCACACGAATACGGTAGCTGTACTGAACACCACCTCTTCTCAAACCAAGGCCATTGTTGTCATCAGTAAAAGTAGTGGCATTGACAGGAACGCGCCCTACTTCAGTATAGCCCAAAGCAAGTGGGTCACCTGGGTTGGTACATCCGCTAAACGTTCCACCCGAACATCCTTCTTTTCGATAAATAATCATTTGAGCTCCAGGTAGCTGGCAGCGATAGGAAGTCCAAGTAAGCGTAAAGCCTGCGGCTGTGCCCGTGGATGGGGTGGCTGTAAGGCCAGAAGGTTTGGGCGCAACAACCCGAATGGAAAACGATTCGAGCGAAGCCAATTGAATTTGATTACGTCCAGGTAAATCTTCGACCTTGATAACGACATCGTAAGGCGCTTCACGAACGTGGTTGCAATTGGTCAGCCAACGAAACGTTCCTACGGCAGGAGAGGCTTGCGATTGGCTCACCGATGGGGTAAATGTGGCATAGTCGGTCGCAATCAAAGGAGGACTAATCGGTTTTCCTTGGGGGTCTAAGTTAAAGACTCCTCCGTATGCCGAAAATATCAGACGATTATTGTCGGGGTCGGTAGCACGGGCTGTTTGGGAGGCGATTTGCCCTGCTTCTACACACACATTCGCAATGGGGTCGAGCAGTGGCCGTCGGTTGGGGCCATCGGCTACTACAATTTGCATATCTCGGACTACCTCACCAATCTTGACGCCGTCGCGCCATTCTTCAATGATAAAAGCAACGTTATAAATCCCTGTCCTAGCAGGAGCATCCCAGCACAAATCTCCCGTAATGGGGTCGATGGTGAAGGTAGCTGGGGCATTTTGTAATTCGTTTTTTGCATCAGGATCTACGCCAAGGGCAGGATCACGATACCCATTTACGTTGCGGTTGATACAGGTTCCTGGAGTTCCTTGTTTTGGAATAGAAAGACGATAAGAAAGGCTATCGCCATCGGCATCAAAAGCCGCAGGGTTATGGCAGAATTTTTGGCCAGTACGTGCTGAATCCAAAGGAGGGTTGAGCATGACGGGCGTGCGATTGAGCCCTAGAGAGGCATTGATAACCAAGACAGTTTCTACGTAAAACGGCGTATTGACCGAGTTAGACATATTAACTACGCCATCGTTGCGGTTTTCAATACCCACCGAAATGACATATACCCCAGGGGAAGAAAACGTAAACGGCTTACTGAAAGTGTTGATCGTAGTTGCTACGTTGATGGGCGCTCGTCCAGTCCGTTCAACCAGCAATGTGGTTCCTGCCCCTCCGTTGAAAGGACGAATACAAAACGTTACGTCGTTTTGGCCTTCGCTGGCCATGCGCCCCCCAATTTCATCATGGTAGGTCGTGAGGGTTAGCCTATAAGTAAGATCTCGGTCGGAGATGCGACTTGCTGTAATCTCGCCCGCGCGAACGTGCGTGGCATAAGAATAGTATGCACTACAAATGCACAACCAAAGAAGTAGAATACGTAGTGTCAAATTCCTCATGGGTAACTATGGGGTATGATTGGGTACAGTGTCGATTGCAGCTAGTGGTCTGCAAATAGTATTTTTAAAACGAATATTTCAGGAAAATGGTGTAAATTTTATTGCTTTTTCCACCGCTTTCTTTTTTAGAGACGTATTTTTTGTGCTTGATGCTAAAACAAAAAAATGACACACTCAGTTACAAATTTGTGCTTTAAATGACTATTGCTAATTAGCAAAAAAAGTTTGATTTTAGATTGTTTCTAAATTAATTGAGACCTACTTTTGACCGCTGAAAATAGTAATAATCATCGTTTTAATTTAAAAAACTTAGATATGTCTTGGGTTACTCAAACACTATCAAGCTCAATTGGAAAAAAGTTGGTCATGGCCCTTTCTGGCTTGTTTTTATGCTCTTTTCTGATTGTTCACATGAGTGGAAATTTACAGTTGTTCAAACATGATGACGGCTTGGCCTTCAATGTCTATGCCGTTTTTATGACCACCAACCCCCTCATCAAAACGGTTTCGTACGGCCTGTACGCGCTTATTTTATTACACGCCTTTGAAGGTTTGTATTTGGCAAAACAAAACCGTCAAGCGCGTGGAAATCAGCGCTATGTGGTTTCCAACGGAAAAGCAAATAGCTCGTGGTTTTCGCGTAGTATGGCGTTGCTTGGTACTATTTTGCTTGTGTTTATCGTCGTTCACATGTCAAACTTCTGGTTTGAATACAAGTTTGGATACGTGCCTTACACGCAGTATGAGCAAAACCTCGTCACTGGTGAAGTCGTAGCTACTCCTTTCGAAGGTGAAATCAAAGGCAAAATGGAGGAATTTGTACGTGAAGAAAACCAAACGCGCGTGGTAATCGTGAAAGACTTGTACCGTAGCGTAATGGAAGGGTTCAAAAACCCAATTTTAGTACTTTTCTACGTGCTTTCTATGTTTGCTGTGTCGTTTCACTTGGTGCATGGCTTTAAGAGTGCTTTCCAAACATTGGGAATCAATCACTCTAAGTACAACCCTTTACTCAATTTCTTGGGCGTTGGGGTATTCGGTATCATCATTCCAATTGGTTTCGCTTTGATGCCTTTGTACTTCTTTTTCAAGAGCATGTGATGATGAATGTGCCCATTTGAGAATTTGAAAATGTGCTAATGAAGCACAACCAAGTTCTCACTATTACATCATTTTCAAATTATCGAATTTTTCAATTTTCAAATTAGAAAATATGGCAACATCACCAAAATTGGACGCCAAAATCCCTGATGGGCTGCTTGAAAGTAAGTGGACAAAGTACCGCTCTACGGTAGCGCTCGTCAACCCCGCCAACAAGCGGAAACTCGAAATTATCGTTGTAGGAACTGGTTTGGCAGGAGCGTCAGCTGCTGCGACGTTGGCCGAACTAGGATATTCTGTGAAAGCTTTTTGTTTTCAAGATTCTGCCCGCCGTGCGCACTCAATCGCTGCTCAAGGGGGAATCAATGCTGCTAAAAACTATCAAAACGACGGTGACTCTACCTATCGTTTGTTTTATGATACCATCAAAGGAGGTGACTACCGCGCTCGCGAAGGAAACGTTTATCGCTTGGCACAAGTATCAGCTTCAATCATTGACCAATGCGTAGCGCAAGGTGTACCTTTTGCCCGTGAGTACGGCGGCTTGTTGTCAAACCGTTCGTTTGGTGGTACCCAAGTACAGCGTACCTTCTACGCCGCTGGACAAACAGGTCAACAGCTTCTTTTGGGAGCTTATTCGGGCCTTCAGCGTCAAGTAGGATTGGGGACGGTAAAAATGTACTCGCGTCACGAAATGCTCGACGTCGTAGTGATTGATGGCAAATGCCGTGGTATCATTGCGCGTAACCTCGTAACGGGTGAAGTAGAGCGTCATTTCGGTCATGCGGTGTTGCTTTGTACAGGTGGCTACGGAAACGTATTTTACCTTTCAACCAACGCCATGGGATCTAACGTAACGGCGGCGTGGAAAGCACACAAAAAAGGAGCGTTCTTCGGAAACCCTTGCTTTACGCAAATTCACCCAACTTGTATTCCTGTATCGGGCGATCACCAGTCGAAACTGACGTTGATGTCGGAATCGTTGCGTAATGACGGCCGTATTTGGGTGCCTAAAAAGAAAAATGATACCCGCCCTGCGGACCAAATTCCAGAAGACGAACGCGATTATTACTTGGAGCGTCGTTATCCTGCGTTTGGTAACCTCGTACCTCGTGACATTGCCTCGCGTGCCGCCAAAGAGCGTTGCGATGCTGGCTATGGCGTAGGAACGTCGAAAATGGCGGTTTATCTCGACTATTCGGCGGCGATTCAGCGCTATGGAAAAGGCGAAGTGAACAAATTGAACCTCCATGACGCGTCGGCTGAAAAAATCACGGAATTAGGAAAGGCCGTAGTAAAAGAGAAATACGGAAACTTGTTTGATATGTACAAACAAATCACAGGCGAGGACCCGTATGAAGTGCCAATGCGTATTTATCCTGCGGTTCACTATACTATGGGTGGGCTTTGGGTTGACTATAACTTGATGACAACGGTGCCAGGTTTGTACGCGTTGGGAGAAGCTAACTTCTCTGATCACGGTGCCAACCGCCTCGGAGCAAGTGCCTTGATGCAAGGCTTGGCCGATGGATACTTCGTGATTCCTTACACCATCGGAGCTTATTTGGCCAACGAAATCCGTACCAACGCGATTTCTACTGACCACCCTGCGTTTGTGGAAGCAGAAAAACAAGTAAAAGACCGTATTACGAAACTTGTTTCTATTCAAGGAAAAACCTCGCCAGAAGCGTTCCACAAGCGTTTAGGAAAAATCATGTGGGATAAGTGCGGTATGGCACGTAACGAAGCTGGTTTGAAAGAGGCTATCTCAGAAATCCAAGCATTGAAAAAGGAATTCTGGTCTGATGTTCGCGTAATGGGTGATGTCGATGAATTTAACCCTGAACTTGACAAAGCTGGCCGCGTGGCTGACTTTATTGAGTTGGGCGAATTGATGTGTCGCGATGCCCTCAACCGCAACGAATCGTGTGGTGGTCACTTCCGTGAAGAATACCAAACCGAAGAAGGTGAGGCACTTCGCGATGACGAAAACTACATGTACGTAGCGGCGTGGGAACACCAAGGTGAAAGCCAATGGGAACTCCACAAAGAGGATTTGGTGTATGAAAACATCAAGATTGCCCAACGGAGTTATAAATAATGAGGTAATTTGAAAATGTGATAATTTGAAAATGAGAAATGATAAAGAAAATGTAATAGTGACTAAGACACTACAATTTTCACTTCAAATTATCACATTCTGTGAATTGCTAGAGGAAAAACGAAAGTATGTGATAAGTAATCAGCTTTTAAAATCGGCGACTTCAATTGGCGCAAATGTCAGAGAGGCTCAAAATGCCGAGAGTAAAGCTGATTTTATTCACAAAATGAAAGTAGCCGCGAAAGAAGCTGATGAAACAGAATACTGGTTGGTTCTTTGCCAACATGCACCCAATTATCCTAATTGTGAAATGCTATTGGATGAGGTTAACCAGATTATGAAAATATTGGCTAAAATCATTGGTACCTCAAAAGGATGATTTTTAACGCGGAGCTGCCCAGAGGGCTTGCCATTGCGATTTTCAAATTTTCAAATTTTCAAATTTTCAAATTCAAATGAGTCACGGAAATATGAATCTCACCTTGAAGGTGTGGAGACAAAAAAATAAAAAAACAGAAGGGAAAATCGAAACGTACCAAGTTGCTGGTATTTCGCCCGATATGTCATTCTTAGAGATGTTCGACGTGTTGAACGAACAACTCATCGGGGAAGGCAAAGAACCTATCGCTTTCGACCACGATTGCCGCGAAGGTATCTGTGGAATGTGCAGCATGTACATCAATGGCCGTCCACACGGCCCCAAAGGTGGTATTACCACTTGCCAGTTGCACATGCGTAGCTTTAGCGACGGCGACACCATCGTGGTAGAGCCTTGGCGCGCCAAAGCTTTCCCTGTTATCAAAGACTTGGTGGTTGATCGTGCTGCCTTTGACCGCATTCAAGCGGCAGGTGGGTTCGTATCGGTCAATACGGGTAATGCACAGGACGCAAACAGCATTCCAATTGCCAAAGAAGACGCCGACGAAGCATTTGCAGCAGCGGCGTGTATCGGCTGTGGCGCTTGCGTAGCGGCTTGTCAAAATGCTTCCGCGATGCTATTCGTGTCGGCCAAAGTATCACAATTTGCGTTGTTGCCACAAGGCCAGCCAGAACGTAAAATGCGCGTAGAGCGTATGGTAGCGCAAATGGACGAAGAAGGCTTTGGCTCGTGTACCAACACAGGTGCTTGCTCGGCAGAGTGTCCTAAAGAAATCTCTTTGGAGCACATCGCCCGCCTCAACCGCGAATACTTAGGCGCTAAATTGACTTCACAGGGAGTGTAATTTTTTACACCATCTTCATAAAAAAGCCATTCCTCGGAGTGGCTTTTTTTCTGTATCTTATGACTTCATTACTTTCACAACCCTACCCGCACAACGCGCTATTTTCTCGCTATTGGCTCTTGGTTTCGGCAGGCGCAGGGTGCTTTATTGCCCTATTTTTGATTGTTTTTCAACCTTTTGGGGCTTCGTATTGGCAACATCCCGATAAAAATCTGATTTTGGCGGGATATGGGCTTGTGACTTTTTTGTGCCTGTCGGGCATTAGCCTGACCATGCCACTTTTGTTCAAACGCTGGTATTCGGAAGCAAACTGGACGGTCGGGAAAGAAATTCTGGGGGTCTTGTTAATCTTAGTCATCATTTCGGTCGGAAACTGGCTCTATAGCCAATGGTTTTTTGTGAGTTCGTTTCGGATAAAAGAACTGTTTAGCTGGATAGGTATTACCGTCGCCATTGGCATCATTCCTACGACCATCATTACGTTGCTTGATTATACCCGTTTGCAGCGCAAATACGCAACCGACAAACTGTCGGTTAAAACAAATACAGAGGAACAACCCACATCCGCGTCATTAGAAACAATTACGCTAATCGCCGAAAATCTCAAAGACACCTTTAGCCTTTCGCCCGACGAATTGTTGTTTATCGAGTCGGCTAGTAACTATTCGGAAGTGGTGTTTCTAAAGGAAAATACCCTTCAAAAAATGCTGATTCGGAGTAGTCTCAGTCGATTAGAAGAACAGATTCAAAACAGCGACATCGTGCGGTGTCATCGCTCATTTATTGTTAATTTAAAACAAGTAACCAAAATCACGGGCAATGCCCAAGGGTATAAATTACAACTCAAAAACGTGGGTTATCCGCTGCCCGTTGCCCGCCGTTACACCGATTTGATGGCTGATTATTTCAAAAAATAGCTTGTCATTCGTCCCAAAATAGGGGATAAAAGCCCCAAAATGGGTCATTTGTCCCAAAACCTAGGCAAACGTCCCTTTTTTTTGGACAACCATTTTTGAGCTTCTACGTTTGTGTCAGTCAAAACACAAACCCGTTTTTTTATGGAAGCTTTATTGAACCTAACAGCCACTTTCAAAAGAACCCTTTTTACTATTGCCGTTTGTTCGGTACTTCACTCCTTCTCGGCGTATGCGCAAACCGCTGAAAAGGACACAACGGTAGAACGCTTAAAAGTTCGGACGTCATTTGCCAAATCTTACTTTGGCATAGACGCTTTTACGACCACGGGTGGAACGACGCAATATCTCACCCCGAACGGCTTGTCATCAGTTGATTTTGGGGGAACTACCTCACCCCGTATTTTATTAGGCGGGACGCACTTTTGGGGACACGCTGATTTTTACGTCTCCATTCCTGTAGCTCAATTTGGCAAAAAAATCCCTGCCGAATTGGCCAATGTTTCCTACAACGAAGGCGTAGAAACGGGCGCACGTTTTTTTCCGTGGGCTATCAAGGAAGGAAAATTACGGCCTTTTGTAGGAGTAGCTTTAAAAGGATTCAGTTTTGCTCAAATCTCCAACGAACCCAATAAAACCTATACCACAGTGCCGTCGGTGGCCAAAACAACCTTTCCCTTTCAAGCAGGTGCTGTGTATGCCACCAAAAAAGTATTGTTTCAAGCGGGGCTCAACTACCAGCGTTATACCGATTTCCAATACCCACTTTCTCGTACCCAGTACGGAGCATTGGATGTATCGCCTTGGTCGTTCAATGTCGGACTCAGTTATTGGATTAATTCCAACGGAGGGCTGGCTTCTAAATACGGCGAAAAGTACATGAAAATGGGCGTGAAAAAACTACAATCCCGCAACCGCTTGAACTGCTGGTACGTGGGAATAGGCCCCTCAAGCTCGTTTGAAATCTCAAAATCAGAATACGTTAAAGATAAGTACCCATTTTTAAAGCAAGAAAGCCCAGGAAGTTTGATTCCTGACATTGCCGCAGGACGTTACTTTCACAAAGCGGATGCCAATGTGGGCGTTTCGTACCGTAAATTAGGCTACGGCATGAGCGGTTACGGCGTACACCTCAATTACGAACGCCGTTCCTACACTTTTGAAACCTACAAATTTTTGGGCGATTACCACGGTTTTGTACCTTACGTAGGCCCTACTTTAGCCTACGAAGACTTGCGATTTACGGATACCGACAACGGCGTCTCTAACTCATACGAAGCCAAAAAAGTAGCATTGGGTGTGATTTTTGGTTGGGATATTCGCATTAGCCGTTCGGAAACGTGGTTGTTGCGTACCAACCTTCGCTATACGCCCAACCTCCACCTCAAAGCCGAAGGGAAAAAAGTAATGTTTGACCAAATGGAATTTAATTTTATTCAGTTTGTGTGGATGGTCGGACGAAGACAGGCGTGGAAATAGCGAAAGAACCTCCCGAAAGTTTCCAACTTTCGGGAGGTTTGGCTTTTGCCCAATTTCTCTAAATTGATAGTATCTTGGGAACGAATAGCTCGTTTTATCACTTACTCAACTAGCTAATAATCGCCTCAAAAAAAACACAAAATGGAAGAAGCATGGGTTGAACGCTGGAACGACCGCTATGGTCAGTCAGAATATGCGTATGGAGAAATGCCTAACGATTATTTGAAAGAACAATTACAAAAATTTTCGCCAGGCAACATCTTATTCCCTGCCGAAGGAGAAGGTCGAAACGCAGTTTTTGCCGCAACATTGGGCTGGCAAACTTGGGCTTTTGATGTAAGTAAAGAAGGGCAAAAAAAAGCCTTACAGTTGGCCGAAAAGCATCAAGTAACAATAGATTACGAAGTAGGGCTATTAGAACAACTCCATTACCAACCCGAGCAATTTGATGCTATTGCGCTCATTTATGCCCATTTTCCTGCCCAAATGAAATCACCGTACCACCTATTACTAGACGGCTATTTGCGTCGAGGGGGTATCATTATTTTTGAGGCATTTAGTAAAAAACACCTTGAATATGTTGCAAAAAACGAAAAAGTGGGTGGGCCAAGGGAAATAGAAATGCTGTATTCGATAGAAGAAATCGAAGCCGATTTTGCCAATTATGAAATCATCGAATTGGAAGAAAAAGCCATTGAATTGACAGAAGGGCTTTACCACAATGGAATTGGCTCGGTAATACGGTTTGTAGGACGAAAAAAATAACTCGTTTTCACGCATGAATAAGGCTTTTTTTTCTCAATTGGAGCACCTCTACACGACCTTAAAATTGGAGGATGAACAAAAACCTAATCGACTAGACAGGTGGCGAAATCTTGAACCACAGTCGGCGTTGCTGATTTCGATGCTTATTCGAGGGCAGCAAACCAAGGCTTTATTAGAAATAGGAACTTCTAATGGATATTCAACACTTTGGTTTGCCGATGCCCTTAAAAGTACGGGCGGACACCTCACTACGATTGAAATAGAGCCGCAACGAACGCAATTGGCTCAAGCATCGCTCGAAAAGTTTGGCTTTCTAGCCCATACTACCTGCCTGACCATCGACGCGCAAGAGTTTTTGCAACATGCTGAGCCTAAGTATGACCTTATTTTTCTGGATGCCGAACGGGCATTCTATAAAAACTATTGGCCTGATTTACGCCGTTTGCTGATTCGTACCAAAGGCGCCGTATTGGTGGTTGATAACGTCATCTCACACGCTTCTGAAGTGCTTGAATTTATTCAATTAATCAGAAAAGACGATCAAATGCTCCTTACCACAGTCGATGTAGGGGCAGGGCTGTTGTGGGTAGCCTGTGTTTAGGTTGAACTTCCGCCCTTACTTCCTCCTTACATACTTACATGAAGAATCCCCAAAACAAACGCACACACAATGAAAGCAGTAGGATTTAAAACATCGTTGCCCATTTCGGAAGAGGAGAGTTTTATTGAATTTGAAACCGCAAAGCCCCAACCCAGCGGCCACGAATTACTCGTGAAAATAAGCGCCATTTCGGTCAATCCCGTTGATTTTAAAATACGACAAAATTCCGCCAAAGGTACCGTATTAGATACGCCCAAAATCATCGGGTGGGATGCCGCAGGAGTGGTAGAAGCTGTAGGAGAAAACGTAAGTTTGTTTAGCGTCGGTGATAAAGTTTATTACGCAGGAGACATCACCAAGCCAGGAAGTAATTCAGAATATCAATTGATTGACGAGCGGATTGTAGGCAAACAGCCGTCCACGTTGGCCGACGAAGCAGCGGCGGCCATGCCTTTGACGGTGCTGACGGCTTGGGAAATCTTTTTTGACCGTATGCGGCTTTCGGCCGAGCGCGATCAAAACAAAACCTTGCTCATCATTGGAGGAGCAGGAGGCGTAGGGTCGATTGCTATTCAAATTGCCAAAAAAGTCCTAGGGTTGAAAGTGATTGCCACAGCCTCGCGCCCAGAAACCATCGAATGGTGCCAAAAAATGGGAGCTGATGTGGTTGTTAACCACCGAAATTTGGTAGAGGAAGTGCGCGGTGCAGGGTTTCAGTTTGTCGATTTTATCGTTGATTTTGTGGATAACAACGGCTATTGGGATGCCATGGCCGAGCTCATCAAGCCACAAGGACACATTGCTTCGATTACGGGCAGCGCCGTACCTGTGGCGCTCAATAAACTCAAAAGTAAAAGTGTGAGCTTTTCGTGGGAGTTTATGTACACCCGTTCGACCTACCAAACCGACGATATGATTGAACAGCATCATATTCTTAACCGTGTGGCACAGCTACTCGACGAAGGAGTGTTGTTTCATACGCATACCCACACCCTTCACGGATTATCGGCCGAAACGCTCAAGCAAGCCCACGCCCAGCTGGAGTCGGGAACAACCATTGGGAAATGGGTAATTAAGTATTAAACCAAACGCCTCGGAGAATAAACCCGAGGCGTTTTACTTTAATGACGGTTAGTTAGACACTACTCGGTTGAGTACTTTTCCCGACATTTTTCCCAAAGTCAGACCCTGGAAAATAATAGAGAAGACCACCACGAAGTAGGTCATTTGTAACAGCAAATCTTTGTAGGGGTTAGCGCCTATGGCAAGTACCAAGGCGATAGAAACCCCGCCGCGTAACCCTCCCCAGACAAGCATCGTGAGTGAGCCTTTGTTGAGCTTGAAAGGAACAATGAGCGAAGGCAACCAGATAGATAAAAAACGCGCAAAAAGAACGACAACAATAGCCATAGCTGATACGACGGAGTAGGTGTTCAGTTTCAGGTCTGGAATAAGTAACAACTCAAATCCCATGAATAAGAACAAAATCGCATTCAGAATTTCGTCGTTTAGCTCCCAGAATTTTGTCAGATAGTCTTTGGTTTCGTCGCTCATGGCGGCTTTTTTACCGTAATTTCCAATAATAAGCCCTGCTGCGACCATCGTTAGTGGCCCCGACGTGTGGGTCGCCTGCGCAATGAGGTAGCCTCCCATCACGACCGATAACGTAATAAGTACCGAAACGATGTAATCGTCGATGCCTTTGATGGCTTTAGAAGCCGTAAAACCGAGCAATACCCCAAGCAGTAAGCCGCCTAATGCTTCCTTTGCGAGTAGCCAACTGATAGACCCCAGCGAGATGTCGATGGTGGTAGCCTGTGTCAATTCCAAAATCACGGCAAACAACACAACGGCGACGCCATCATTGAAAAGTGACTCCCCTGCGATTTTTGTTTCGAGCGATTTGGGAACGTTGGCTTTTTTGAGAATGCCCAAAACGGCAATGGGGTCGGTAGGAGAAATCAGTGACCCAAACAGCAAGCAATACAAAAACGGTAATTCAAGGCCGAATAAAGGAAGACCATAGAACAAAACCCCACCAATGATAAAGGTGGAAATGATAACACTGATGGTTGAAAAAGTGAGAATAGGAAGGCGATGCTCCTTCAAATCGGCAAAGTTGACGTGAATAGCTCCTGCAAAAAGCAGAAAATTTAGCATTGCCCCCATCAAAACTCCCGTAAAGTCAAATTCGGTGAGGAGTTTGAGGAGTTTTTGGGTAGTAATTGGAAAAAGCCAATGCCCCGCGAACCGTAGAATAATGGAGACGAGAATGGCCATGACCATGATACCAATGGTAGGAGGGAGCTTTAGAAAACGGAGATTGATGTAAGCAAAAACAGATGCTAACACAATGAGAACCGAGAATGAATAATACAATTCCATAGCTGTGCTTTGGGGTGGATGGTTTAAAAAAATGTAAAAGAGTACCTGTCAACCTAGGTTGAAAATCAAAAACTGCGTAATGGTTGACTTAGAATAGTGATAGAAATAGTAAGTTTGTATGAGCCTACATAATCGAGACGAACTCAGTAAACACTTTTTGTTTCGGAGGCTGTTAGTTGGCTGAAAAACAGCTTAAAAAAGAAACAAATGCTTTACGGCTTATACAATTGTATTTTACTTGAAACGAACAATATACGATTTTTTTGTAAAAAATCAAAATATTTAGAGCAGAAATTGAGATTTTATAGGTAAAACTGTACTAAAATAGCCAAGTTGCGAAAAAATAGCTTCTCCGTAAATACCAAGATTACTACCAAGATTGGGCTTGAATCAATAATACTTCTTTCTACGCTGGGCACATAAAGAAACGCCATTTTCTTGGGTTGGTTGATGGCTTATTCTATATAAAAAGTACAATAATGTATTCTTCCAAATGCAAGCTAGTGTTTTTTGTAAATCATTGGCCTCACAAAAAAAATACAAAAAAATTTGCAACCATTTGGTTGTGTATTATATTTGCAACCAAATGGTTTCTTTTTGTTTAAAATTATGAGCAATCATGAATAAAATAGACCAATGGCTCAACCAAATAAGGAAGATTTGGAAAGGCCGATTTTCTCAATTAGACGAAGTATTATCAACCTTAAAAAAACAAAAACAGCAATGAGCACCCGTTTTCTTTTTGATTTTTCGGTAAACAAGGCAAACAACACTATTCAGGTAAAACGCGAGTTTGCCGCAGATTTGGATTTGGTTTGGGAAGCGTGGACAAATCCCGAACTGCTCGACCTTTGGTGGGCGCCGAAGCCGTATCGTACCCAAACCAAAAGCATGGACTTTTCAGAAGGAGGGTATTGGCACTATTGTATGATTTCACCCGAAAACGAAGTGCATTGGTGCAGGGCCGATTACCAAAAAGTAGAGCCTAAAAAAAGCTTTTCGGGGCTCGATGCCTTTTGTGACGAAAATGGGGCTGTCGTGCAAGATTTTCCGCGTTCATTATGGAACAATGTGTTTGCAGAAAAGGCCAACAAAACAACCCTCGTTGAGATTACGATTTCGTACGATTCACTGAGCGACCTCGAAAAAGTGGTTGAAATGGGCTTTAAAGAAGGCTTTTCTATGGCACTCGAAAATTTGGATCAGTACTTGGAGACGCGGCTATAACTCCACCCTTTATGGCAATAAATTTGGCATTAATTGAATGATAAATTACCAACCCAACTAAAATTAACAAAACGGTCATGAAAACAATGAAAATAACCTTTTGGACAACAGCTGCCCTACTTTTTATTACCCAAGGTCTAATGCCGCTCTTTACCATCAATTCGGAAGAAAGCCGACAGGTTATGCAACACTTGGGCTACCCGCCTTATTTTGCTCTCATGCTGAATATTTTTAAGTTTCTGGGAGGGTTAGTTATTCTGCTGCCATTCCTACCGAGACGTATTAAGGAATGGGCTTTTGCGGGTTTTGCCATTGATTTTATTTGTGCCGCAGTCAGTTTTATCGCGGTCGATGGTTTCACTGGCGTTTTGGCAGTGCCCCTAACTGCTTTGTTGGTATTGGGGGTATGTTATGTAGCTTATGATAAACAAGCATCGTTTGCTTTACGAAGTGCTATAGTTCAATAACAATGGCACTTCGTACTACGTCCCATTGAAATCGAGAGAAGGAGGCGTGACTCAGGAAATGCCCAATTGTCGTATTTAGGAGAGTAAAAAACAAAAGTCGTGGTTACCAGCTACCACGACTTTATGTTTGTGAGGTAATGTGCCTAGCCAAGTATTAAAATCGGCTACTTCACGCGCATCGCCAGCCACGGTAATATCACCTGCATGAATGAGAATATCCCCGTCGGGGACAGACATCGCTCTATGGAGGTTGTGCGTGTCAGAAATACAGACGATTTTCATACGAACAAACTCCTTATTTCACTCCTTTTAACTTCATTTGGGCAAAATAAGGGTGATCTGGATTAACGATTAGCTCTTGACGCAAAGGATTGACAAGCACATCCATGTCTTCAAGTGGAATGGCTCCAATGAGTACTTCACTGTCGCCAGGAAGAATCATAGCGTTGCAAATTGTACGTCTATTTTTAAAGCGCAGTTCAACTTGACTAACTACCTCACATTCGATGCGGTCGCCATTCGCCATTTGGCCAATTCGTTTTTCCATGACTGGAAACTGCATTTGGGCCTGAATGGATTCATTGATACAAAGCATATAGCTACCAGTATCAACAAGTCCCGTAACATACATGCGCTTTATTTCATCTTCGCCAATATAAAACTTGCGAGCCAATGCTAAATCTTCCGCATTGATAAGTTCAACCTCTGCATATACCAATCCCATACAAAAAATGTGATTTTAGATACTAAAACACTAAATGGATGGTTAAATATAGATAAATGCCCTTAAAATAGCTAAAGATTACAACTCAAAGCTTTCTTCTTCTTCCTCAAAAAACAAGTAATTTAAGAAATCACAATAGGGCTTGATAAGGCGGCAGCCGTTGACGATTTCCTGCGCAAAGTGTGGCGAAGTTACTTCAGCATCGGTGTATTTGTGCATGAAAAAAAGCTGTTTGCGCTTCAATAGTGCAATGTCAGGATGATTTTCAGGGTAGCCTTTGGGCATCCGCTGTAGGCTTTCGCCCCACGCTTCGGGGAAATACGTTCGGAACTCAGGGGCTTCAATGATATTTTTTAAAGCTTCTGGGTTAAAATCAATTTCTTGTCGAAACTTCGCCAGTTGTTTTGGCGTAGGGTTCCACATTCCAGCGCCCAAAAACGATTCTCCAGGCTGGATGTGTAGGTAAAAATCAATCCGCCCCGAGTGCCGACCCCCTGGGCCAACCGCCGCCGAAAGCCATTGTTTATAGGGAGCTTTGTCTTTGGAAAAACGAATGTCGCGGTTGATACGAAACAAGCAGTCTTTGGGTTCGGTATTGGGAAGGTTTTCAAATTCTCCAATGCCTTTGATAAGGCCTTTTACCAGTGCCTCCATCTCTTTTTTGGCGGCATCGTAGCGCTTGCGGTGCTCAGTAAACCAGTCACGGTTATTGTTTTCGGCTAGTTCTTGAAGAAACTCAAGGGTAGATAGTGTCAACATCAGATTTCGTATTTTGGCCTAAAAATAGCAATTTTGTTGCGCCCAAACGTAGGTCTGTCTAAAAGGCAGCGGAAAAGGGAAAACGTCACTAGTACAAACAATACACAATGGCTCGAATATTAACAGGTATCCAGAGTAGCGGTAAACCACACTTAGGTAACATTTTGGGCGCCATCTTGCCCGCGATTCAGTTGTCGGAAAAATCTGATAATGAGTCGTTTTTGTTTATTGCAGATTTGCACTCGCTTACAACCATCAAAGATGCGAAAGTGCTTCAAGACAACACCCGTGCCGTAGCGGCGGCGTGGCTTGCGTGTGGTCTTGATACCGATAAAGTGGTGTTTTATCGTCAGTCGCGGGTATCGGCCTATCATACCGAGCTAACGTGGTATTTGTCTTGCTTGACGCCTTATCCGATGTTGGCCAATGCCCATTCGTTCAAGGACAAAGCTGACCGCTTGGCCGATGTCAACGCGGGCTTGTTTGTGTATCCTGTATTGATGGCCTCGGATATTTTGCTTTATGATGCTAATTATGTTCCCGTAGGTAAAGACCAAAAGCAGCACCTCGAAATGACCCGCGACATGGCGGAGGCGTTTAACCGTACCTATGGCGATACTTTTGTGATTCCTGAGGGGAAAATCGACGAGCGTTTGATGACCATCCCAGGCATCGACGGACAAAAAATGAGCAAGTCGTACGGAAACTATATTGACCTTTTTCAACCAGAAAAAGAGTTGCAGAAAGTAACCAAGAAAATCCTGTCGGATTCGACCCCGCTTGAAGAACCGAAAAACCCAGAAACGGACCTTACGTTTAAATTATATTCGCTCATAGCCAGTGACAGCGATATTGCAACCATGCGCGAAAACTACCTCAAAGGTGGGTATGGCTATGGTCATGCCAAGCAAGCATTTTTTGAAGCTCTAAAAACACGTTTTGCCAAAGAGCGCGAGATGTTTACGTATTATTACGAAGAAAACCCCGCCGCACTCGAACAAAAACTCCAAGAAGGCGAAGAAAAAGCCCGCGCCATCGCTTCCAAAAAACTAGCCGAAGTGCGGGAAAAGATTGGGCTTTCTTAACTTTTTACGGTTTGCTGTTTCAGGTTTGGGGTTTTTCAGTTTAAGGTTTTGTCACATGAAAAAAAGGTCGGGGTATGAGTACCCCTCCACACAATCCCAAACGGTAAACTCGAAACCCTAAACTGAAAACCCGAAACAGAAAAGGTCGGGGTATGAGTACCCCTCCACACAATCCCCAAACAGTAAACTAAAAAATGCTCCACGAGATTCAACAGCTTGATACGCAGATTTTTTTGTCACTCAACGGCGCACACGCACCTTGGGCTGACACGCTGATGTATTGGGTAACGGAGCGAAATACGTGGATTCCGATGTATGCCTTGCTGATTATTTGGTTGGTGTGGCAGTACAAGCAGCAAGCGGCGGGAATGATTGGTGCCTTGATTTTAACGATTATCATTGCCGATCAGACCGCTTCTAGCTTGCTGAAACCGTGGGTGGAGCGTTTGCGGCCTTGCCACGTCGCGTATTTGCAGGACAAAATTCACCTGGTGGTTGAAGGCTGCGGAGGAACCTACGGATTTGCATCGTCGCACGCGGCCAACAGTTTTGGATTGGCCACGGCTTTATGGCTGCTCTGCGGTACGGTTGTCCCGACCGTCAAACGACCCAATAAGTATCTCCTTTGGTTTTTTCCGTGGGCGGCGCTAGTGTCTTACAGCCGCGTTTATGTAGGAGTCCATTATCCATTAGACATCATTGCAGGGGCGATTATTGGGGTAGGCGCGGCCTTTGCGGCGGTTAAAATTGTAAGCTTTCTTTTAGCTCGTTTTGCCAAAAAATAACTACTTTTAGGCTAATCTTGCTTGTTTATGTTTGACGCGCTGCATCAATTGATTGCTCAATTTGTCACCTTCACCGACCGTGAAAAGGCAATTTTGGAGAGTGCGTTTGTATTCAAACAAGTGCCTCGAAAATTCTCTCTCGTGCGGCAAGGACAAGTGGCCAACGAACTGTACTTTATCAATAAAGGGATGCTACGCCTTTTTTACGAAAACGAAGGCGATGAAATTACGGCCTTTATTTTTCGAGAAAATCTCTTCGCCAGTAGTTACGATAGTTTTTTGCGACAAACGCCCAGTATTCAGTCGTTAGAAGCGCTTGAAGAGGCTGATTTGCTGGTTATTACCCAGCCCAAAATGAACGAACTCTACGAAGAGTTGCCCAAATTCAACGTGCTTACCCGCAAGATTGCCGAGCAACGTTTTATCAATTCGCAACAAATTTTGTCCTCTTTTTTGCTTGATAGCCCAGAGGAACGTTATGCGAAGTTCGTAGAACAAAATGGCGATTTATTACTCCGAGTCCCTCATCACCTTATTGCTTCGTACTTGGGCATGACTCCCGTGTCGATGAGCCGCATCCGAAACCGACTTGCTCAACAAAAACGCTAGCTGAACGCATTTCTTTACAATTGTTAATGGAGGGGAAGGAGTTGGCAAGCTACTTTTGCAACATCATTAAATGTTGCAGTCATGAAACACAAAATTAGAACCGAAATCATCATCAATGCTTCCAAAGAAAAGGTTTGGAGCATCCTCGCCGACCTCAATGCCTATGCCCTTTGGAATCCATTTATTGTAAAAAGTGAGGGCGTTTTACGAGTGGGTACAAAACTCAAAAATACGCTTCAAAATGGAGATAAAACCATTGTATTTAAGCCAGAAGTAATACAGGTAGAGCCTAATCGAAGCTTTGGTTGGCTAGGTTCGCTTTGGGTAAAAGGGCTTTTTGATGGCCATCATTACTTTGAAATTGAAGAAATTTCTGAAAACCAAGTCAACCTTATTCACGGAGAAAATTTCGCGGGCATTCTTAGTTCGCTGATTTTAAAACAAATTGGAAACGACACCCGAAACAACTTTGTCAAAATGAATCAGGCGCTTAAAAATCGGGCTGAACAAGGGGCGTAGGCTCTGTTCTAAGTCTAGTTAACTTTCTCATTTTTATTTTTTTTACTTCTTATCTCATGAAAAAGTCATTTTTTCTTGCTGGGCTTTTATTGCTCATACAAAACTCATTTGCTCAAAAAAACGCGATACAAGATACTGTATCCACTAGTCGTATTGAATTAGAAACTGACCCGATTGCCTTTGCTCTAAATGGCTATTCGTTTCACGTTATTTATGTAAAAAAACGTTTTCGCTACGATTTGGGAATATTTGGAGCTAATCAACCCGAAGCTTACAGCGGAAACAAAGGATTTTTGACATACAGCCGAGGGGTAGGTGGAAAAATCAATTACCTACTTAACCAAAAAGAAACGTGGTTTGCTGGCGTAGGTGCGGGTTATGCCAAGCACAAAATTACCCATAGGGCCTCCGAATTGGTTCAAAATCAAGAAACGTTTAGCATAGGAGTCCATACGGGATACCGGTTTTTCTTCTTTAAAAATACCTCTTTTTCCAACATTTTTATTGCACCTTGGGCAAGCATAGATTACAATATTCCTTTGAATAAGGTGAATTTTGCTTTGGGGAATTATACCACTAAACCATGGTCAATTTTTCCAACCATCCATTTAGGTTATAAATTTTAAATAAATAGGTTTTTGCTGAAGATAAGTGGAGCAAATGGCGATGTTTGACCTCATGCGCAAAAACCCACGGTACTACATGATTATTTTTCCGCAATTCGCGGCACGTCGTAAGTGGTTTGTGGTAGGTTCTAAAACCAACGTGACCGTAAAAGCAAGGCTCGCCCGTATGAAACCGACTAAGTAGTTGCCAGTCCTTCCAAGCTTGTCAAAACTTGGAAGGACTATTCGCTTTTCTAAAAAAATCTCCCTACCTTTGCGGAAATTTTCTACAGGGCATGGCCTCTTTCAATCCAATCAAAATATTTTCTGGCTTACAATCAACGTACCTAGCCGAAAAGATCGCTCGCCACTACGGGCGCGACTTAGGTGGTTACAATTTACGCCGTTTTAGCGATGGCGAATTGTCCCCAAGTTTTGAAGAATCATTGCGCGGATGCGATGTGTACTTGGTTCAGTCAATGTTTGGCTCGGCAGATAACTTCTTGGAGTTGTTGTTGATGATTGACGCCGCCAAGCGTGCGTCGGCTCACGAAGTAACGGCCGTGATTCCGTACTTTGGTTATGCACGTCAAGACCGCAAAGACAAACCTCGCGTACCCATTGCGGCAAAGTTGGTTGCTAACCTTCTGACCGCAGCTGGCGCAGAGCAAATCATGACGCTCGACCTTCACGC
The DNA here is from genome assembly GCF_014195535.1 of Runella defluvii. Classification (GTDB taxonomy): domain Bacteria; phylum Bacteroidota; class Bacteroidia; order Cytophagales; family Spirosomataceae; genus Runella; species Runella defluvii. The sequence continues at coordinate 408,044 of NZ_JACIBY010000001.1, forward strand.
AGGAGCAATTCAAGGTTTTTTTGATATACCAATGGTGCATTTGGAAGGCAGCAGCGTGTTTGTTCCTTACATCAAGAGCCTAGAGTTAGAAAACCTCGTTATCGCGTCGCCCGACGTAGGTGGTGCGGCCCGTGCGCGTAATTTTGCGAAGTTCTTTAACGCCGACATTATCCTTTGCGATAAGTACCGCAAACGTGCCAATGAAGTGGCGTCGATGCAGGTAATTGGTGACGTCAAAGACGCCAACGTTGTCTTTATTGACGACTTAATTGATACGGGCGGAACCATGTGCAAAGCCGCTGAACTCGTTATGAGTAAAGGCGCTAAGTCGGTTCGGGCTATTTGTACTCACCCTGTGATGTCAGGAGATGCGCACACACGTATTCGTACGTCGGTATTGGAAGAACTCATCGTTACGGATACCATTCCGTTGCGCGAAGAAAACGAAAAAATCAAGGTATTGTCGGTGTCAGAGCTTTTTGCCAAAGCCATCGGCCGCATCCGTGACCACGAATCTATTAGCTCATTATTTATAAATCCAGCGTAAGCACAAGTTTGCGCTATCTAACACGTACCTTTTTAATCCCAGGGTACGATTCACTCAAACACTCCCCTTAGGGATTAGGGGCCAATTAATTATGAAAAGTACAGAGATTGTAGGGTTTAAAAGAGCGAATCTCGGCAAACAAGAAGCTCGCACGTTGCGTTTAGAAGCAATGGTTCCATGTGTATTGTACGGAGGTGCAGAGCAAGTTCACTTCTCAGCTCCAATGTATTTGTTCCGCGATTTACTTTTTACACCAGATGTGTATAACGTAACGTTGAACATCGAAGGAACTACATACCAAGCGATTTTGCAGGATGTACAATATCACCCAGTAAGTGACATTATCCTTCACGCTGACTTCTTGTTGATTCAAGAAGGAAAAGAAATCAAAGTAGATGTACCTGTTCGTTTCATCGGAACGGCAGTAGGTGTGAGTAAAGGGGGTAAATTGGTACAAAAACTCCACAAAATCAAAGTTCTAGGTATGGCAGATAGCATCCCTGATTACGTGGATGTACCAGTAGCTGAACTTGACTTGGGTAAATCAGTGAAAGTAGGTCATTTGAAAGTAGAAGGGTTCAAAATTTTGAACAACCCTTCGTTGCCAATCGCAGGTGTGGAAATCCCACGTGCATTGCGCGGTACGTTGAAGTAATCTTCTTACGTAAGAAAGCCCCGCATTTGCGGGGCTTTCTTAGTTTTATGTTGTTGGTATGCAAATGCTTATACCTGCTCGCTTTCAGGGAAGAAAGAGTTTAATTTTGCTTTCAACGCAGCTTCTGGAACCGCACCTACTACGCGGTCAACCATCTTGCCATCTTGGAAGAACAACAACGTAGGGATACTACGAATTCCAAATTTAACAGCTGTTTCAGGGTTTGAGTCAACGTCAACCTTACCAACTGTTGCTTTACCGTCGAAGTCACCTGCAAGTTTTTCTACCACAGGGCCTACCAAACGGCAAGGTCCACACCATTCTGCCCAAAAGTCAACCAATGTAATGGTCTTATCAGAATTTTCTACTATTTCGCTAAAGTTAGCATCCGTGATTTCGAGTGCCTTTCCCATTTTCGTAAGAATGACCGGGTCGCCGGTACGATAAATATGTGTTTAAATATTTAATCAGTAAACCATTTGACCCCTTGTAAAAGTTCCAAAGTAAACACAGCAATCTTTCGCAGTGTTCTGATTCAGTGTTTTTGAGGAAAGGGGCTTCGGTTTTGAGAAACCGAAAGTACGAAGTTCGGGTTTTGAGAAACCTGAACCACAGGGAGGATACCGTGAAGGTTTTGAGAAACCTTCACCACGAGCAGAAACCTTCACCACGAGGCAGAAACCTGCGCCACTGGAAAAACCTTCAAGACAGTTTAGGGAAGAGGCTAGTTTTTATTGTCGCTACCAATTGGTCAATGGGGGCAAGGGCATCTAACCAGTGAATTGTTAGACCGTTGCGCTCCATTTTACGGAAAAAGGTCATTTGGCGTTTGGCAAACTGATGAATGGCAACGTTGAGCCGCTCGACCATCGTGTCGTAAGTCAGCACTCCAGTGAGGTATTCGGTCATGAATTTGTACTCTAATCCGTAATAAATGAGCTGTTCGGGAGTAAGTCCTTGGTGGAGCAGGGCCTGTACTTCGTCAATCATCCCGTTTTGAAGGCGCTGATGCAAGCGGCGGGTAATGCGCGTTCGTCGTTCTTCGACGGGTAAATCAAGCCCGAAAATTTGGTAATGAAGCGGGGTGGGTGGTGCTGTTTCAAACGAATGCGTTTGTAGGTACGTAGCAATCTCTATGGCACGCACGAGCCGTTTTCGGGTGGATGTGTCCGCTAGTGAAGAATAAGCCGAGGAAGTGGTATTAAAACGCGTTAACAGGGCTTCATCCGACAGCGTTTCAAGTTGCTGTCGTAGTGTTTCATCAACGGGGATGCTCGTAAACTGGTATTGCTTTAAGACCGATTCGATGTACAGCCCCGTCCCGCCGCATAAAATAGGCGTGTGGCGGCGGCTCTGAATATCGCTAAAAGCAGCCTGAAAATCGACTTGGAAACGATGTACGTGATACGCTTCGCCTGCGTCACAGATGTCGATGAGGTGATAGGGAATGCTTTTCCCGTCAACTACATATTCGTCCAAATCTTTCCCTGTACCGATGTTCATTCTTCGGTACACCTGCCGCGAATCAGCGCTGATAATTTCTCCTTCGATTTGGGCCGCAAGCTGTGTAGCCAAGCGGGTTTTTCCGCAGGCAGTAGGGCCAAGAATGACAATGAGCGGAGCGTTTGTCATGTCAATTAACAAAAAGGTGCTGAAAGACGCGTCTCTCAGCACCAATAAAAAATGGTTTTATCAACAATTATTACACCGTTTCTGCCGCTGGTTCGGTAGGCATTTCTACGACAACAACCTTTTTGGTCGAACGTTTTTGTTTGGCATTGTTCAACGATGCTTTCACAAAATGAACAAACAATGGGTGCGGCGCCATGACCGTACTTTTGAGCTCAGGGTGATACTGTACTCCAATAAAATACGGGTGGTTGGCAAGTTCGATAACCTCTACAAGGTCGTTTTCAGGGTTGATACCCGACATGGTCATGCCCGCTTTTTCGAAATCGGCGCGGTACAAGTTGTTGAACTCATAGCGGTGGCGGTGGCGTTCGCTGATTTTGGTTTTGCCATAAATCTTATGCGCCAACGTACCCGACTGCAACTTACAAGCATAAGCCCCTAAACGCATTGTTCCGCCTTTGTTGGTGATGTTTTTCTGATCTTCCATCATGCCAATCACCGCGTGGTCGGTCTCGCTGTCCATCTCAGTGGAGTGCGCATCGGCCCAACCCAACACGTTGCGAGCGTATTCAATGACGGCCATTTGCATACCTAAGCAAATCCCAAAGAACGGGATGTTGTGTTCGCGAACGTACTGTACAGCGGCAATTTTACCTTCAATACCACGTTCGCCAAAACCTGGAGCTACCAAAACACCGTCGAGCGACGCCATTTTCTCGCCCGCATTTTCAGGAGTGAGGTGTTCTGAGTGAATCCATTCGATTTCGACTTTGCACTCATTAACCGCACCTGCATGAATAAACGACTCAGTTATGGATTTATAGGCATCGTGCAATTCGACGTATTTACCCACTAAGCCAATACGAATGTGGTGTTTTGGGTTTTTGAGGCGGTCCACAAAAGTTTGCCATGCATCCAAATCCACGTCTTTGTCGTCGTAGATGTCTAGCATATACAACACGCGTTGGTCGAGGCGTTCTTTTTTCATCAAAAGTGGTACGTCGTAAATCGTCGATGCGTCCATGGCCTCAATGACCGAAGCGGGTTGAACGTTACAGAACAACGCGATTTTACGGCGCATTTCGTGCGGAAGTGGATGTTCCGTACGGCATACCAAAATATCGGGTTGAATCCCCGATTCTTGGAGCATACGAACTGAGTGCTGGGTAGGTTTTGTTTTCAACTCACCTGCCGAACTCAAATACGGAATCAGCGTCAGGTGAATGACCAATGCATCGTTTTCGCCCAATTCAAATTTCAACTGACGAACGGCCTCTAAGAAGGGGAGAGACTCGATATCGCCCACACAGCCTCCGATTTCGGTAATCACGATGTCGTATTCGCCCGATTCGCCGAGAAGAAGCATTCGTTTTTTGATTTCATCGGTAATGTGAGGAACGACCTGTACGGTTTTTCCCAAGAAGTCACCACGGCGTTCGCGCATGATGACGTCGTAATAAATACGGCCCGTTGTGACGTTATTAGCTTGCGAGGTACGCTCATTCAAAAAGCGCTCGTAGTGCCCCAAATCGAGGTCAGTTTCGGCGCCGTCGTCTGTTACATAGCATTCACCGTGTTCGTAGGGGTTGAGTGTTCCTGGGTCAACGTTGATGTAAGGGTCAAATTTTTGAATCGTGACCGACAATCCGCGTGATTGGAGGAGTTTTGCGAGTGAAGAGGCAATAATCCCCTTTCCCAATGAAGATGTTACACCGCCAGTAACGAAGATATATTTTGCGGTTTTTTGCCCGTGAGCAGCCATGACTTTGGAGTTTGTTTGGACTGGTTACGGGATACAAAGGTACATAATTTTACGTCTGTGTCGCTATCTAAATTGAACTTGGTTTTTAATAAAAAGGCTAAGTCGTTGATAGACAGCAGTGAAAATTGTATTAAAAAAAGTTGATAATTATCTCTGTTGCTGGCTTACCAAGAGATTAATCTAACTTTTGTACATTTACTCAGAGAAGTGATTCGGAGGATTATTCCCTGTAGAGCGAGTGTTTTTATTTTTAAATTTTCTCATTTTCAAATTAAGTAATTTCTTGCTATGTCCACGATTTTTCGTTTGTTGTTGCGGGTTGTTTTTGCAGTGGTCTTAATCAGCGGAGTAATTGCGCTGTGGGAAGCGTTCAAAACGGGGAATTGGTTTTCGCTAGGGGCTGAAAACGAGACCCAAACTACCCACGCCGTGGTGCTCGAAGAAGTACAAGCGCTGGGGAAATTAGAGTTAGTTCGGTACAATTTTAAGGACATTGTCGAGCACGAACAGGTGACGAAATGGCTTCCTAATGCCAAAGCGGTTTTGATAGTACAGGGAGAAGCGATTGGTTGCATTGATTTGACCAAAATCACCACTTCTGACGTCACGGAGGCGTCGGATACAGTCATTGTACATTTGCCCGAACCCGAGCTTTGCAGTTACAAAATCGACCATTCCAAATCGAAAGTTTATAACACCGAATACGCCTTCATGGAAGAGGCAAAACTCGTGCAAGCGGCTTATCAACATGCCGAACAGCAAATTCAAAAAGCGGCCTTAGAAATGGGGATTTTGGAGCAGACCAAACAAAACGCCAATCAAATCTTGAAACCTGTACTGGAAAAAGTATCAGGGAAAAAAGTAGTGCTTCGCTATCGGATGAAAGCGACGCTGGCGAAGCCTCGGTGACACAAAATGAGTTTTTAACCTATGATGATACAAATGAAAAAAACACTTTTACTTGGCTTATTGGTGGCGGGGCTAGGGGGCGCTCATGCCCAAACCACGACCGTGGCGTCGCCCGACAAAAACATTGTGCTCAAGACCCAACTTGCCGCCAACGGCACGGTGTCGTACAGCGTTTCCTACAAAAAAAATACGTTTGTGGAGCCGTCCACGTTGGGGTTTTCGCTGAGTCGCCCCAAAACGATGCTGACGCAATTTTCGCTGGTGAGCATAGACTCGTCCACCGTGGACGAAACGTGGAGGCCCGTTTGGGGGGAAGTGAATCAAATTCGGAACCACTACAAAGCCCTCACGCTGACGCTCAAAGACAAAGCGGGGATTGTAGTGAAAGTGGCCTTTCGGGTGTTCAACGAAGGAGTAGGGTTTCGGTACGAATTTCCAAAACAAGAACACCTCAATCACTTTGTAGTCGCCGACGAACTGACGCAAATCAACTTGGCGGGCGATTACAAAGCCTTCTGGATTCCAGGCGATTATGATACCAACGAGTATTTGTACAACACTACTCCGTTGAGCCAAGTGGACGCAGTGGCGGCGGCGGCTAAGGAAACCGACATCGCGCTCAAATCGGTCATTGGGCCAAACGTGATTCAAGTGCCGCTGATGCTAAAAAACCCAACGGGAATGTACGTCAACCTCCACGAGGCGGCGTTGGTCAATTACCCCGTGATGCACTTGGCTTTGGACAAAAAAACGTTTACCCTGACCTCTCACCTTGTGCCCGATGCGGTGGGCAACAAAGCCTATTTGCAAACGCCATTTACAACCCCGTGGCGTACCATCAACGTAAGTGATAAAGCGACGGATATTTTGGCGTCGAAAATGATATTGAACCTCAACGAACCTTCAAAAATTACGGACGTTTCGTGGATTAAGCCCCAAAAGTTTATCGGTATGTGGTGGGAAATGCACGTGGGGAAAGCGACTTGGGAAAAAGCCTCTGGCAAGCACGGAGCCAATACGGCCAACGTAAAAACCTACATCGACTTTGCTGCTCAACACGGCTTTGATGGGGTGCTAGTAGAGGGCTGGAACGAGGGTTGGGAAGACTGGTTTGGCAATTGGAAAGAAAATGTGTTCGATTTTATCACCCCTTATCCTGACTACAACACCAAAGAACTGACCGACTATGCTCGTCAAAAAGGCGTTCGGATTATCATGCACCACGAAACGTCGGGGGCGGTGACCAACTATGAGCGTTGGATGGATAAAGCCTTTCGCTACATGCAAGATAATCAGATGAATACCGTCAAAACGGGCTACGTGGGGCGGATTATTCCGCGCGGTGAACACCACGATGGGCAATGGATGGTGAATCATTATGAGCGCGTGGCCCAAAAAGCCGCCGAGTACAAAATCATGGTGGAAGCCCACGAGCCTGCGCACCCTACGGGCTTGCATCGGACGTATCCCAACTGGCTGGCCAACGAAGCCGCCCGTGGAAATGAGTTTAACAACGCCCCTAAACTAGGACTTGTGCCCGAGCACGAAACCATCTTGCCGTTTACGCGCTTGATGGGTGGCCCAATGGACTATACGCCTGGCTTTTTCCATTTCCAACTCAACCAGTACGATGCTTCGCGCACGACGCGCGTTCGGACGACTTTGGCCAAACAACTGGCGTTGTACGTGACCATGTACAGTCCTTTGCAAATGGCGGGCGATTTTCCCGAAAACTTTAACAAACATTTGGATGCGTTCCAGTTTATCAAGGACGTTCCCGTGGACTGGGACGATACCAAAGTATTGGCGGCTGAGCCAGGCGATTTTATTACCATTGCCCGCAAAGCAAAAGGAAAACCAAACTGGTTTTTGGGGGCTATTTCGGACGAAAACGCGCGGACTTCGGTGTTAAACTTTGATTTTTTGGAGGAAGGAGCCACGTACCAAGCCACCATTTACCGCGACGGGGAGGGGGCTGATTGGAAAACAAATCCCGAGGCGTATGAAATCGAAAAAATGACCGTTACTAACAAAACCACCCTGAGCATTCGACTTGCCAAAGGCGGAGGGTGTGCCATTAGCATCATTAAACAGTAATTTATATTCATCAAAAACAAAATGAAACCCTCAACATTAGCCATTTTAAGTGCTAAAGCACAAGTTAATCGTTATTTGTTAACAGTTATCCATTCAAAGCCAACGGATTATACTAAGACAAATGCCCTGAAATTTTTACCCATCTATTTAGTAGGTACTTTTTTTCTTTTCTGGGGCTCAGCTTGGAGTCAAACCAACGAGCTTCGGCAGCGTTTACAACGCGTTGCTGCTACTACCCAAGGAATGTTGGGTGTCGGTATAGTTGACTTGAGTAACGGCGATACAGTGAGTGTCAATGGGCAGGGGCGTTTTGCAATGCAGAGCGTGTATAAATTCCACTTGGCCTTGGCGGTATTGAGTGAAGTCGATAAGGGAAAATGGGCGTTGGAACAAAAAATAAAAGTGACTAAAAAAGACTTGTTGCCTAATACGTGGAGTCCTTTGCGGGAAAAATACCCCAACGGTGAGGTCGAACTTCCGCTGCGCGAAATCCTTGAATACACCGTGGCGCAAAGCGATAATAACGGCTGTGATATTTTGTTTCGTTTGGTGGGTGGGACCAAAGTGGTGGATAAATACATCAAAAGCATTGGTATCAATGAGGTAAATATCGTAGGTACCGAAGAAGAAATGCACGCCGATGACCGCGTACAATTTGACAACTGGAGCACGCCGCGTTCGGCCGCGAAGTTGCTGGCGGTGTTTCACCAAAAGAAGGTCCTCTCCAAAAACAGCTGGGATTTCTTGTGGAACACCCTCGTTGGCACCACCACGGGGCCGCGTAAACTGAAAGGAGTATTGCCGCAAGGAACAATCGTAGCGCACAAAACGGGCTATTCGGGCGTAAACAAACAAGGAGTTATCACGGCTACCAACGATATTGGTATTGTACAGTTGCCCAACGGTAAGCGGTTTGCCATCGCAGTTTTCCTAAACAATACCACCCTCCCAGAAGCGGAGTGCGACCGAGCCATCGCAGAAGCCGCCAAAGTGGCGTGGGATTATTTTTTAGGGAAATAGCTTCCAAAACGTTGTTTAGACAGTAATTTTGCCAGTATATCTTCTTGCCACATTTTCAAATTCTCAATTTAAATGCGTATCGGAATCTTTTTTGGCGGCCCAGCGCGTGAGCGCGAAATCTCTTATGCGGGTGGTAAAACTGCCTACGAAAACATCGACAAAACGTTGTTCACCCCTGTATTGGTGTTTGTGGACAGCCTCGGTAATTTTATCCTGACCGACGAGGAAAAATTGTATCATTCGGGGATTCGGGAATTTTATCCTGGGCCTGCGTTTCGCGACGGTGGGTTTGAAGTGTATATCGAGTCGTTGCAGCAGCAGTTGGCTCCGCAGGAAATTGAGGCATTGATGCACGCTATTGGAACGCCAATTCAGCCGAAAAACTTTAAAACGTATTTCGATTTTGCCTTTATCATCCTTCACGGTCCCGACTGCGAAGACGGTGCTATCCAAGGTTTGTTGGAGTGGCATAAAATCCCGTATATGGGGCCAGGCTTATTGGGGTCGGCAGTGAGTATTGATAAAATTTTGCAAAATGAGCAAATCGCCCGCGCCAATGGCCAGCAGAAAAAAATGCAGGTGGTTCGCTGGGAACAATGGCGTGGAACGGAAGCCGCCGAGGTATTTGAAGCAGCCAAAGCAGAGTTGGGCTTGCCGATTGTGGTAAAAGCCCCTCACCAAGGCTCGTCGATTGGGGTGTCAATTGTTAAAGAAGATAGCCTCGAAGACTTTGTGAAAGCCATGAACCAGTGCTTTTTTGCTTTGGAAGTAACCACCGACGAATGGAAAGGCTATTCGAATGAGGAAAAACACGCATTTGCGCAGCGCATTGCCAATCTCGACGAAAGCATCGGTTATCCAGTCGTGATAGAACAAACGGGCGAATTTATCTATCACCCCACCGAATTGATTGAGAAATTAAACAATTATTCCCCCATTGGGGGTAAGGGGGCTTTACTTTCCGCTAACGCCGAAGACCAAGTCTTGTTGGAGGAGTTTGTGAAAGGTCAAGAGTTTTCGTGCGGGGTGATTCAGGACAACGATGGTACGGTGATTGCGTTGCCGCCGACTGAGATTGCCAAACTCGAAGAAAATCAGACGTTTGATTTTAAAACAAAATATAAACTAAACGTTACTCGGAAATTTATTCCCGTACGTACGTCGCTCGAAAACAACCAAAAGATTCAGTACAACATTGCGCTGGTATTTGAAAAAATGGGCATGAATTCGGTCGCACGGATTGACGGATTTTTAACGCCCGACGGACGCGTATTGCTCCACGACCCCAACACCCTGCCTGGGATGTCGCCAACGTCGTTGATTTTTAAACAAATGGCGGAAATTGGTTTGGACGTTACGCACGCCATCACATACTTGATTCGTCAGTCGTTGCGCGAACGCATTCGTACTGGAAAAGACACGGTGCATTTGCGCCAATTATTGGCGGCATTGGACGAAAAAATTGCCGCTCAATTGGCCGAAATTACAACCGAAGAAGTGGTGTTTGAACCCACCCAAGAAGGCTATTTGGATGGCCGCCGTCGTTTTAGTCAATTGTCGGCTTCGGGCAAAGTAAAACCTATTGCCGTGTTGCAAACCAGCGAATCAGAAAAAGTTGTGATGCCAGTCAATCTCTTATTCAAAGATACCATCGACGACGTTTTAGAGGCGTTGGCGCAGCCCATTCATCCGCTGATTGAAGAAACCCGCGCCAAAGCCATCAACGTTACGAAGCGTTTTGTGGGTTGATTTGAATCCCAATGGATTCACCTCTAAAAAATGGCGTTGAATTCCTGAAAACGCTGGAGTAAAACAAGGTTCTTTTGAGAACAATTTGTTTACTCCAGCGTTTTTCTTTTTGAAATACGGATGATGGGGGAGTAAATTTTCCCATTTTTCAGTATTTATAGCAAGAGACCTTTCCGATTACGTCAGTATCATGTATAAAGTAGCTTTTCGACTATTCGTTGTTTTGTTCGCTTTCCGTTCGTGGGCGCAGTCCGACACCACCATTACGCTGCAAGCCATCACGGGACTTCAATTTGATTTGGCGCGTTTTGCCGTCAAACCCAATCAAAAAGTTAAGATTTTGTTTAAAAACGAAGACGACATGGCGCACAATCTGGTGATTACTCAACCCGATAAACGCCTACTCGTGGTAGAAACCGTCATCAAAATGGGGGACAAAGCCCAAGCAGTCAATTACGTTCCGCCCATGCCCGAAGTACTCGTGGCGAGCAAAATCTTAGTGCCTAATACCACCGAAACCATCACGTTTACTGCACCTGCGACCGAAGGTGTGTACCCGTACGTGTGTACCTACCCAGGACACGGCTATGTGATGTACGGTGCGATGTACGTCACTACCAAGCCGTTGCCGTTGCTTGCAACCGACCCCAACATTCCACCTTCGCGCCAAACGTTGGAGCGCATCCCAAGTTCGCCGCACCCTTTTCCGTTAGAATATCCGTTGCTTTACCGTACGTTCATGCCCGACTGTAGCCCCGCGGCCATTGCCGTAGCGTTGTCGGCGTCTCATGCTTACTGTTTTGATGCGGGTAAGTGTTATTTGCGTTATGCGTGGCGAGGCGGATTTGTGGACAACACCGACCATTGGAAAGGCAACGGAAATGCGCTAGGCAAAATCCAAGGAACAATTTATTTTAAAGACAACGTCACCTACCCACTGCGCGTAGGGAAAGCTGATAAGTTACCCGAAGTTGATTTTAAAGGTTATACCCTGACCAATCGCCTGCCGACGTTCCGATATGCTATTGATGGGGTAGAGGTTCGCGAAACGCTCAAGGCATTGCCCAACGACGAAGGAGTATCGCGGACGTTTGTTTTTAGTAAACCTACCACCCAAACCGTGTATTTGGTGACCCAGCCTACGGATGGTATTACCTACAAGTCGTCGGTGGGAAAGTGGCAAAACGGTACGCTGACGCTGCCTAAAGGCACGACCAAATGCGTCGTGACGATGCAGGCTCCCCCCGTTGCTCACGGAGCGCATCACGGGCATTAACAGCCGTGATTTCGGTTGCTCACAACCGAAAATCTTGCGACGAAATTTAGTTCGCAGCGGGTCGCGGTTATGAGTAACCGCTTGCACGGATTGTGTTTTCGGTTGCTCACAACCGAAAACTATCAAAAAAGAAATTACGTAAAACGAATACAATTAAGCATAGCATCAACAATGAATTCACCCAAAAGTAGAGGACCACACAAACGCTTTTTGATTGTCTATTTTTTGGTTCAATTGATCATAAGTCCGTTGTTTGCGCAGCGCGACACGATTACCAATTATTACGAAACCGAGCAAATCAAACTGCCCAAAGGGCTACGGGCCGAGACGGGCGGGATGGATTTTATGCCCGACGGACGGTTGGTGGCGTGTTTTCACTTGGGGGAGGTGATGACGTACAACCCCAAAACCAAAGTTTGGAAGAAATTTGCGGAAGGTTTGCACGATCCGTTGGGCGTAGCAGCCATCAGTAATACGGAGATTTTGGTGATGCAGCGCCCCGAATTGACGCGCATCAAAGACACCAACAACGACGGCGTGGCGGATGTTTATGAGACTGTCACTGACGATTTTGGGATGTCGGGCAATTACCATGAGTTTGCTTTTGGGCCGCTCAAAGACAAAGACGGTAACTATTTTATTGCCCTCAACGTCGCCTCCAACGGTGCGGGGATTCGTCCCGAAATTCGCGGTACGTACGACTCACTGAGCCGCGATGGGCGGATGTATTCGTGTGTGCCGTACCGTGGTTGGGTGATGAAATACAACGTAAAAACGCAAAAATTGGAGCCTTATGCCTCAGGTTTTCGTTCACCCAATGGGCTAGGATTTGATGCCAAAGGTCGTTTGTATGTGTCAGACAATCAGGGAGATTGGCGCGGTACAAGTCCGTTGTATCACGTTGAAAAAGACAAGTTTTACGGACACGTGGCAAGCTTAATTTGGAAAAAAGACTTTCCTCGCGTTAAGCCCCTTTCGTTGCCCGTCGAACAGCTTGACAGTATGCGTACCCGCGAAGCAATTGCGTTTCCACATACCGAAATCGCCCATTCGGTGACGCAGCCTTTGCTCGATAACACGGGTGGAAAATTTGGACCCTTTACGGGGCAACTATTCATTGGAGAAATGGATTACCCGCGTTTGGTGCGTTTGTTGATGGAAGAAGTGGGTGGACAAATGCAGGGCGCTTGCGTGGCTTTTGGCGACGGAACGGGGCTATTGAAGGGAAACAACCGCTTGGTATTTGATAAAAACGGCGATTTGTGGATTGGACACAACGACCACGGTTGGGTAGGCGACGAAGGACTTTCGCGTATTCATTGGAAGGGCAAAGTTCCGCTAGAAATCATGGCCATGAACCTCACCAAAGAAGGGTTTGAACTTACGTTTTCGCTGCCCGTAGATGCCAAGATAGCGGCCAATCCGAGTTTGTATAAATTTCAGCGTTATTACTACAAATACCACCGCCCCTACGGCTCGCCCAAAACCGACGTGGCCGACGTCGCCGTGAGAGAAGTGACGGTATCGCCCGACGGAAAAAAAGTGTCCTTCAAATTGGCCGAATTGAAAGCGGGCTACGTTTATGACCTCAAAATGGGCGAACTAAAAACTGCTGACGGAAAGCTGCTAATGAACCGCGCGATTTATTATACGTTGAATAAACTGAAGTAGGAAGTCAGCGGAGAAAAGCGTATTTTGCCTTCCTACTTACTAAACTTGAGAGGCTCATGAGTGCACAATTGGAGAAAAAACATTATACGCTAGAAGAATATTTTGAGCTCGATAACCAGAGTGAAGTTCGGTATGAATTTTATGAGGGTGAGGTATTTGCAATGGCAGGTACTTCCAAAAATCATAACATTATCACTGATAATATTCAGAGTGCTTTGAAGCGTGTTTTTCGCCCGAAAGGATGTGATGTATTCAGTGAAAGTGTAAAATTAGAGGCGATAAAAAATGCGTATTATCCGTATCCTGATGTGATGGTAAGCTGCGATGAACGGGATAAAGAAGATGAATATGTAGTAGCCTATCCTTCTGTGTTAGTAGAAGTTCTTTCAAAGAGTACAGCAGAATACGATAAAGACTTCAAACTCAAAAAGTACAAAAAAATCCCTTCGGTACAGTATTATCTCATTGTTTCTCAGTATGAATGCAGTGTTGAATTGTACAGCCGTACTGACAACCCTGAGTTGTGGTTGTATCAAACGTATGAGAAGCTAACCGATACAATTTCTTTTGATCGTTTGGGTTTTACATTAGCCGTTTCCACCATTTACGAGAGTGTTCGATTTTCGGCGATTGTCAGCCCGTTTCGAGTGGGGTAGTGGGGGCTAAAACACCCCCAACGAAGCCTGTATCAAGAGAATCAGGAAGGGGACAAGGTGTTCTCGCAGAAACTTTACGGACTTGTAAATCAAATTGACGACCGCTTGGTAGGTCAGCTTCATCACTTCGGCGATTTCGTCGTAATTTAATTGGCTAAAAAAACGAAGATAAAGGGCTTCTTGCTGCCGTTTGGTAAGTTGGCTTATCAAATGTGTGAGCCTTTCTTTTTGTTCATGGTCGGTTTGTTGTTCTATTAACCAACTTTCGTGGCTAATTTCGAACCACTCATTGGGTTCTTCTTCAATGGCATCAAAGCGATTTTCTTTCCGCAACTCCCGTGTCAGCTTAAATTTCAGGGCTTTGAAGAGATAGCCCTTGACCGACGTAACTTCCCCCAGACGTTCTTTGGACGTCCAAAGCTCAAAAAAAAGGTCTTGGATGCAGTCGTCCAAAAGCTGCGTATTACGGACAATTTTATACCCATACAGATATAACGGCCTGTAATACTTCTTAAAAAGTCCCTCAAAAGCTTTTTGGTCGGCGTTTAGAAAACCCTTCCACAATTGAGTTTCATCCATCTAACCAAGTGTTTATATACCACTATTACAAAAGTGAAGCAAAAGTAGGCTATTTAATGATGTAGCAATTTGAATTTTTTGAGAATAAAAAAAAAATAAGAAAAAAAATGATTATCCCGTGATGCTTTGCGGTACTGGTACATGAAAGGGTTAATAATCTTGATATGAAACCAGAACAATTGCTGACCGACGAGACCTTTCTTGCTTGGTATTTCCGAACCGATGATGTGTCGGTTGACAAATGGAATAGGTCAATGGCCGAAAACCCTTCCCTCAAGGCGAGCGTGGACGAGGCCGTGTCTTTGTTGCAATTTATGCAAAACGAAGAAGAGAGGCTGGTCAATGAGCAGCAGATAGAGCAAGCGACTGCGCGATTGATGTCGAGGGTACAAGATTGGGAAGAAACCAAGCCCGTAACGCGTTCGCTGTCGCGTGTATTTGTTCGATGGGCGTGGCCTGTCGCAGCGAGTGTTTTGATGGCATTTGGGCTGGTTTGGTACCTGAACAAAGCAGAGGCCGACAACATATATGTGGCTTCGGAGCACATGATGGAACTGAAACTGGCCGACGGCTCTTTGGTAAAACTGAACAAAGGGGCTGAGTTGAAAGTAGAAAATTTGAATCAACACGCTACTGGAAACCGAGAAGTATGGCTCAAAGGAGAAGCATTTTTTGACGTAAGTCACTTGCCCAATCACCGAGGATTTGTGGTGCATTCGGGCGAGGTGGATGTGGCGGTATTGGGCACACGCTTCAACGTCCGACAGGCCGCTAGCTCGACATCCGTGGCGCTCGAATCGGGCAAAGTAGAATTGTCATTGGCCAATAACCACGCCCAAAAATTAGTGATGAAACCAGGCGATTTGGTGGAATATTCAACGGCTTCGGGTGGCTTGGTAAAATCAGAAATCAACGTTCAAACGTATGCTGCTTGGCAGTCGGGCAAAGTGGTTTTTGAAAATGCTACGTTGGCCGAAATTCAAAAAACGTTAGAAGGGCGCTTTGGCCTGAAAGTGCAAGTAGAGCCAGGCAGCGAACTTGGAGAGTTCAACGGAGCTTTTCCGTCTGACGACCCCGCCGTGCTCATCAATGCCTTGGAAAAAGCGTACCCAGGCCAGGTGGTTCGTGTGGAGGGCGGAATTCAAGTGCGTAAGTCTATTAACAATTGATTGTTAGGTTTTTAGAATATCAAACCATTGTCTATATGAAAAGTTTCTACCGTCGGAAATCACGGCAACAGGTGCTGGGGCTACTGTTTTGCTGCTTTGCCTTTCAGGCATCGGGACAATTACTGGCCTCGCGCGAAGTAGCTGCAGTTCAGGGTCAGTACCAAAAGTCAACAACGACCAAATCGCTCAAAAGCGCTTTGAAAGATCTTCAGTCGAGATACAAAGTTTCCTTTTCTTATGACCGACGAACCGTTGAAAACAAAACCATTGAGTATGGTGTGCAACAGTTTGGGTCGCTTGAAAAAGAACTAGATTTTATATCATCCACACTAAATCTGCGCTATGAAAAACTCGACAAAAACCTGTACTTACTGACGCCCATGACCAAATGGGCGGGGTTTGTACAAGAACCCTTGCGAGTAACGCCCCCCGCAACCACCTCCACGCCTCAAGTTTCGGAAGTACAGGCATTAGCACCTGCCCGAAAATTGGTGAAGGTGATTGCGGGGAAGGTGGTGGCTAAGTCGGATGGAGCACCTTTGCCTGGCGTCAACGTCGTGATAAAAGGCACCCAAACGGGAACGATTTCGGGAAGTGATGGCTCGTTTAGCATCGATGCCCCCGCTTCTACCTCGGTCTTGGTATTTTCGTTTATCGGGTACCAAACCAAAGAAGTGGCGTTGGGAGATAAAACCAATTTACAAGTAGAGTTAGAAGAAAGCGCTATCGTGTTGAACGAGGCAGTTGTAACGGCCTTGGGTATCAAACGCGAAAAGCGCTCGTTGGGCTATTCGGTGGGGAATGTAGAAAGTACCGCCCTTACCCAAACGCCCCAAAACAACGTGCTCAACACCTTGGCGGGAAAAGTGGCGGGGGTGCAGATTTCACAAATGGGTGGTGCCGTTGGTTCATCGGTGAGTATGGTGATTCGCGGTGCTAACTCGCTCAACAGCGACAATCAACCCTTGTTTGTGATTGACGGTGTGCCCGTTGCCAACCGCATGACCAACTCCTTTGCGGGGGCCGACATGGGAAATCCAATTTCGGACATTAACCCCAACGATATTGCCAATATTTCGATCCTAAAAGGGCCTAGTGCGGCGGCGTTGTACGGTTCTCGGGCAGGAAGTGGCGTGGTTTTGATTACGACCAAATCGGGGACAGGAGGTAAAAAAGGCATTGGGGTGTCGTTGAACACTTCCGTAGTGATGGACAAGCCGTTGGAATATGTGCACGTTCAAAACAAATTTGGTTCAGGAAAAACGGGTGCGCACGTGCTGGAAGAAGCCGAAAACGAAAGCTGGGGCGCTGCCTTAGATGCGGGCGAAAACTGGGTTTTGTGGAACAGCAACGGCCAAAAAGCTCCCTTGATTTCGTACCCAAACCGCTTCAACGATTTCTTTCAAACGGGCGTAACCAACACCAACAACGTGTCGGTGAATGGCAATTATGAAAAAGGAAATTTCCGTCTATCGGTAGGAAATATGAGCAACTCGGGCATTATTCCAAACACCGATTTATCGCGTTTGACGATTGCCCTCAATTCTGCGTATAACATTACAGATAAGTTTCGTACGTCGGTAAGCTTGAATGTAACCCAGTCGGGCTCAGACAACCGACCGTTGATTGACGCCAGCCGCAACGACCCCGTTAGAAGTGTTTACGAAATGGGTTCGCAGGTGAATATCAACGATTTGCGCAACTATTGGTTGCCAGGCCAAGAGGGGATTGCCCAACTTAAATACAAAGACAAACAAAACAACCCTTTCTTTTTGGTCTATGAAAACCTGACGGGTTTTAGCCGCGACCGTACGGTGGCTAAAATTCAAATGGATTATGATTTTACCAATGAATTGACCCTAACGGGCAAATACGCGCGGGATTCGTACAGCGAGATTTTTGAGTCCAAAAAAGCGTACAGCAATTTTGAAGCGTTGAAAGGTGGTTATACCATTTCCAACGATTACCGCAAAGAACAGAACTTGGATTTGATGCTCAATTATAAAAAGAGCTTTCAAAACAGCTGGAGCCTCAACGCGATGGTGGGGGCCAACCGTTTGGAACAATACTACCAGTCGTTGTACAATGCCACAACCGAACTCGTAATTCCAGGCTTATACACCATTGCCAACGGTGCGCCTGGAACGTTCAATCCGCTGAGTTCTTTTTCACGAAAACTGCTTTATGGTGTGTATGCGTCGGCATCGCTTGGGTTCAAGGATTTTGTTTATTTAGATTTGACCGCCCGAAACGACTGGACGAGTACGCTCAAAAAAGGAAACAATTCGTACTTCTATCCGTCGGCGTCGTTGAGTGTCTTGTTGTCAGAAGTAGTCAAAATGCCATCTTGGGTTGATTTTGCCAAAGTACGCGCGGGCTTTGCCCAAGTCGGTAACGACGTTGACCCATACAGCCGTTCACAAACGTACAGTACTGCGCTCGACTGGGGAGCGGCCAAACGTATGTACATGGCGGGCGTACTCAGAAACCCTGATTTGAAACCCGAAATTTCGACTTCGCATGAGATTGGGGTGGATTTTAAATTCTTCAAAAACCGACTTGGACTAGAAGCCACTTACTACAAACGCGGCAACAGAAACCAAGTGCTTTCTATCGTAACCCCCATTGAATCAGGAGCGAGCAACAAGCAAATCAATGCGGGGTTGGTGGAAAGTCAGGGCTTTGAGATTGGGATAGTCACAACCCCCATCAAAACCAAAGACTTTACGTGGGACATGAATTTTACCTTGACTCGCAACCGCACCTACATTCGTAAACTGGCCGAAGGAATCAAGTATTTCTCGTTTACATCGTACAGCGGCGCGGAGGTTCGTACCTACGAAGGAGGGCAAGTGGGCGATATTTATATGGCGCCAATGTTGAGGGTAAAAGATAAAGCGTCGCCTTATTATAATTATCCGATTGTGACCAGCGGAGGGCTTTACCAAACCGATAACGACCCCAACAACTTGATGAAAATCGGCAACTTTAACCATAATTTCCTCATGGGGATTCAGCCGACGATTCGCTACAAAAACTTGAGCATTTTTGCCAATATCGACTGGCGCCAAGGAGGACAGTTTTATTCTAATACCATGATGTTTCTTGGAAACAACGGAATGCTTGACGAAACCTTGTCAGGCGTGTCGTATGACCCATCGCGTAGCCTTGCCGAACAAATCAAAGCCAATCCAGACATGTATCTCGGCAATTGGGTTGGAGGAAGAAACGCCGCTTATGGAGGTTTTGCGTGGCCTGAAGGAAGCACCGAAGCTGCAAAACGCCTGCAAGATGCCAGCCTGAACCCTGGGGTTCTTGCTACCAAAGATGCCGCAGGAAATACCGTTTATGTGGAAAATTTGGGCGGAGCGGGCAGCAAATGGATTGACCCATTCAGCGCGTACCGCTACGCTAATCGTCCTTTCCCTGACCGCAATTTGTACAGTGCCACGTACGTCAAGCTGAGAGAAATTTCGGTTACGTACTTTTTGCCAAAAAGCTTTGTGAGCCGTTTCAAAGTTCAAAACGCCTCTTTGTCGATTGTTGGGAACAACCTGTACATGTGGACCCGTCACGGAATCAAGGGCTTGGATCCTGAGCGCGCCTTCCGTCCCACGGGTACCAGCTGGTCGCAAGGGGTTGAATATTACAACGTGATGCCAATCACTGGCTCAGTAGGTTTCAAATTGAATGTTGACTTTTAAAATTGGGTAGCGATGAAATTCACAAACATAAAAAAAGGGATTGCCGCTTTAACCGTAGGTGGTTTGCTGTTTTCGTGCCAAGATTTGACCGAAATCGACAAAAATCCTAACAGTCCAGAAGATGTTTCTTCCAACTACATTATGACCTATGTGCTGTCCAACACGGGCAAAACTTTCTTTAGCTTAGGCAGAGACGGGTCTAAAATTGGGGCAGCGATGCAATACATGCAGGCAGGAACCAACGAAGGAGCGGCGGTAATCAACCAATACGCTTGGACGCAAGAGTCGTGGAACGGTTATTATGAGATTTTGCGCAATAATCAGTTGATTTACGACAAAGGCATCAAAGAAAATAACCGCTTTTTTCAGGCCATTGCCCTTACGATGCGGTCGGCTGTGTTTGGCTTATTAACCGATTTGTACGGTGATATACCTTACACAGAGTCGCTCAAGGCATCTTCTGGTCTATTTTTTCCAAAATACGATGAGCAGGCCGTCGTGTATAAAGGCATTATGACCGATTTGAAACAAGCCGTGACCTTACTCAACAGCCTCGAAAGCAAAGATGCCGTCAACCCGACGTCCGATATTTTGTACAAAGGAGACGGAAAAAAATGGCGGAAATTGGCCAATTCGCTCCGTTTGCGTTACGCCTTGCGCTTGTCCGACAAACGTTCCGAAATGAGTGCCTTGGGCGTAAATATTCAAACAGAATTTACGGAAGCGTCTGCCGATGCTTTTACGAGCAATAGCGATGATGCCTCGATGGCGTTTGTCGGTGCAAGTGCCGATAATTCAGCCCCAGGTGGGCCGCTCAATTCGCCCAATCCCAACTTTTTGCTAAAGCCTGGACAGCCATTTGTTAATAAGTTAATCGCCCTAAATGACCCGCGTCTTCAACGTTGGATACAACCTGTGCAGCGAAAATGGGATACCAAAGTCACCAAAGAAACAACCGTAACGGTCAAAAATAGCTACGGCGAAAGCTATTCGGTGGTGTATGTGCCCACAACGGCTACCAATGTAGATACGTCGCTTTATGTAGGTTTGCCAGTGGGTTTGGCCATTACGCAAGCTGTCGCTTACAACAAAGGCAATGACGCGACGGCTTACAACAACGAACGCAACCCCTACATTTCTTTCTTACACGAACGCTACCGTAAAAACACGGATACGTATGTTCCAATGAACATCATAACATACAGCGAGGTGGAGTTTATTCTGGCCGAAGCAGCTTTGGCGGGAAGTTTTGGGGCGACCGATGCCGAAGGCCACTATAAAAAAGCCATTCGGGCTTCTATGGACAAAGCAGGGGTATTTACGGCGAGTTATGACTATGAAAAATACTACGCACAGCCGTTGGTTAGTTATGCGTCGGCTTCCAACAAGCTGGAGCGAATTATGGAGCAAAAATGGCTTTCCTCTTGGTTTGGTATTGAGTCGTGGTTTGACTGGAGACGAACGGGCTTTCCTGCGTTGAAGGCGGGCGATGTAGCGCAGTTTGGCAAAGCTTTGCCGATTCGATACATGTATCCGTCTCCCAACCAAGACCCGTCTTATTTGACAAATTACAACTCCGCCGTTGAGCGCTTAGGAAGCACCAACTATATCCCATCAGGACAAAGCAAAGACCACCCATACGCCAAAATGTGGCTCATTCAAGGCACAAGCAAACCTTGGAATTAGGTAGTTTTTGGCACAATTTGACTTTGAAAAATTAGAGTTCCTCTACTTAAAGCCTTCCCGAAAGTGTAAACTTTCGGGAAGATTCTTTTTGTACTTGGAAAATCTGATTCTGAAATAACGCACCAATGAAATCTATTTTAACCGCACTCCTCTTTATTATTGTTTTTCACGTCGGCCATGCCCAATCGTGGATAGACCTGACCCCAGCCAGTATTCACCATCGCCCTGCCGATGCGGCTGCTTTCAAAGAAATTGTCAACGTTTTGCAGGAAGAAATCGCAAAGCGTTCGGGAATTACACCCAGTGTTTCTCCCAATTTGTCAGAAACGACCAATGCCAGCATTTATTTGGTACTGGATAAAAACCTCACGGAATTATCCTCGACGCTACGAACCGACCTGCTTCGATTGGCGGCACCTACCCAAGAAGGCTTTCGGATGGTGGCCTTGGCGGATAAAAAAGCAATTGTGATTGTGGGAAAAGACGTACGAGGCGTCTTGTACGGCGTGGGGCGTTTGCTCCGCAAGGCCGAAATCACCCAAGGACACATTCGTTTTCCTGCCGACTTGCGACTTTCTACCAGTCCCAAATACCTCGTTCGAGGACATCAATTGGGCTATCGTCCCAAAACCAACTCGTACGATGCCTTCACCGTGGCGCAGTATGACCAATACATTCGCGAATTGGCACTTTTTGGGGCTAATAGCATCGAAATTCTCCCGCCAGGCACCGACGACGAGCCAACCAGCCGTCACATGAAATTGGCCACGTTGGACATGGTCAAAGAACAAGCGCGGATTTGCCAACGCTACGGGCTGGACGTTTGGATGTGGTATCCCAACATTGGGAAAGATTTTACAACGCCTGAAAAAGTAAAAAATGAGTTGGCCGCCCGCGAAATAGTCTTTAAAGCTGTTTCAAAAATAGACGCCGTTTTTGTGCCAGGCGGCGACCCAGGCGAACTCGAACCCGACGAGCTTTTTGAGTGGATGGATAAAATGGCGTTGCTGTTGAACAAATACCATCCCAAAGCAAAAATTTGGATTTCGCCCCAGTCGTTTAAACCCACCAAAGCGTGGTTTGAGGCTTTTTTTCGGCATGTCAACAAAGGCTATCCTTGGTTGGGGGGCATTGTCTATGGGCCTTGGGTGAAAGTGCCGATTGACCAAATTCGTAAAATTGTGAAGCCGTCGATTCCAATTCGGAACTATCCAGACATTACGCACTCCATCGCCGCACAATACCCCGAACCCGACTGGGATCCTGCTTGGGCGGTTACGCTTGGCCGTGAAGCGGTGAATCCTCGCCCCAAAGACCAGAAGTTTTTCCACAACATCGTCGCGCCGTACTGCATTGGAAGCATCAGTTATTCCGAAGGAACCAACGACGATGTGAACAAATTTATCTGGAGCGACCAAGATTGGGATCCCAAAACGGACGTCAGAGAGACGTTAAAAGACTATAGTCGCTTGTTTTTTGGGGCAGACTTAGCCATGGACGGGGCGTTGGGCATATCAGAATTAGAAACCAACATTAAAGGGCCTGTGTTGGCCGCCAATCAAATCGAACGAACGCTACTGAGGTGGCAAAAAATGGAGCAGTCCGCTTCAAAAACGCTTCTGGCCAATCCTCGGTTTCAAATGGGATTGATTCGGGCGTATTTTGATGCCTACGTTCGGGAAAGAAGCATTTACGAAACCCAGCTGGAGCACCAAGCCTACGAAATTCTGAAGTCGGGAGAAGGCAATGTCCAAGCCAAAGCTCAAAAAGCCATAAACGTGTTGAGCAAAGCGTGGAATGAACCCGTTGGTGTTTTGTTACGAGAACGGTGCTTGGCTTTGGCCGATTCGTTGCATAGGAGCATTGGGGCGCAGCTGACGGTGACCAAACACGGCGCTATGCCAGGTCGGGGCAATTTTATTGATAACCTCGATTATCCGCTCAACGATGCACCGTGGCTACTGCGCGAGCTGAAAAAAGTGGAAAAAATGGACGACACGCAGGGGCAACAGGCATTGGCGCGTTTGCTCAGTCGCACCTACCCAGGCAAAGGCGGTATTTACGATCATTTTATGAACCCAACGAGCCGTGCGCGGGTAGTGCCTACCAAACACAACTGGAACAACGACCCCGAAAGCCTCCAATCGTCGCGGATAGGTTATGGCATGAACTTACCCAAAGAGTACTTTGATAGTTTTCCAAGAATGAGCACGCCCGTTCCAGCCGTGCCGAGGGCATGGACGAGCCAAATCGAAGTGTTGTACGATAATGTTCTGAAAATCAAGTACGACCAATTGGAAAAGGGAGTGAAGTACAAAGTGAAAGTGGTGTACAGCGGTAGGTTTAAGTCGAATGTACGCATGATGACTTCCGACGGTAGCCTCATCCACGATTATATCAAGCTGGGCGAACAACCCGAATACGAGTTTGAAGTACCTGCCCAGGCCATTAAAAACGGCGAAGTGGTGTTTCAGTGGAACTGCAAAGAGGCCGAACGGGGCTTACAAGTAGCTGAAGTTTCGCTGATTCGTACGGAATTATAAGGTGCGTCGGAGACGCAAAACCATGCTGCCCCCAAATCACCGTTTGGGGGCAATGTTTCTTACCGTAAAAACCAAACTTTGCGTATCAAGCCCTTCTCCACCAAATAAATGGCCGTGGCCGAAAACTCCTGCCCGCGTCCTGTGATGTATTCTTTGTCAATGACGTAGTTGCCCTGAATGATTCGCCCGTGCAAGGCAGCGAAGTTTTGGGGAAACTTTTTGAAAAGACTCCCGTAATCATTTTCTAGGTCTTTTTTGGTCAAAACGCGCGGTTTAGCGTTTGGAAAACTGTAAATCTCAACGGTATCGCTGTAGGTTTCCACAAACGCTTTGAGGTCTTGGCGGTTGTAAGCGTCCAATTGCTGCTGGACGATTTTTTCGGGATTTTGGGCAAATGCTTTCCACGAAAGGAGGAAAAACACAGGCAAGAAGAGTGATTTCATAGCAACGTTTATTTCTGATACACGCGTACGTAGTCGATGATGTATTTAGATGGAAATTTACTTGACGAAGGGTCGCCTCCGTTATCGCCGCCGATGGCGAGGTTGAGCAACAAATAGTGAGGCTGCATAAAGGGATTTTTCTGCGTGCCGTCTTGGTTAATCGTATATTGAAGCTCCACAAAATTTAGCAATTCGCCGTCCACATAAAGTCGAATGGCCTTTTCGTCCCAATCCATGCGCCATACGTGAAATTTCTTACGCCAACGTGGGTCTTGGAAGGTTTCAATCGGTTTCTTTAGGTCGCGCCAAATCGCTTTGAAACGGGTTTCACTTCCCCACGCGACGTTGGCTAGTAACATCCCTCGGTAAAACTCCATGATGTCGATTTCGCCGTTGCGTGGCCATTCGCCTTCCACGCCTAGCGTCCAAAACGCAGGCCAAATTCCCGCTTGTGTATCTATCTTTGCCCGCATTTCGAAGCGGCCATATTGCCAACTGTGTAACCCTTGGGTTTTTAAACTAGCGGCAGTATAGTCGATGTTGGCACGCTGTTTGCGCCAATCTTGGCTTTGGGCGCTGTACGTTGGGTTGGGTTTTTGTTCGCGTCGGCCTTCGATGATAAGCTTTCCTTTTTTGACGTACGCATTGTCGGGCTGATACCATTGTAGCTCGTGGTTGCGCACAAATCCTTTTTCAAAAGCCCAGTTTTGTGGATTGGGTGCACCATCGTTGGAAAACTCGTCAGACCATACCAATGCGTATCCTGTATATTGGGGAATTTTTTGCCCAAAAATAGAGTACGGAATCCCCACAACTCCCAATAATAACCCTAAAAAGGATAAAAATGTCGATTGGTATTTTTTTGGTAAGTCTTTGGTAGGTTTGAATTCCATTTGGATGCGGATTTTATAGTGACTTAATGGTTACTTTTTTGGAAATTTGTGTCAATTATATAGTTCGTATATTTTAACTTATTCCTGTTATCTATGAGAAAGACCTCGCATTTGTGGTTATACTTTGCAACTGCGGTGGCTTTGGGCTTACAAAGTTGTTCCCGAAACCCCGTTACAGGTAAAAAAGAAATCATCTTTATGTCCCAAGACCAAGAAATTGCGCTCGGGGCACAGTCGCACCCTTCGATAGTGGCTACAATGGGTCTGTATGAAGATGCGAAGCTACAAAACTTCATCAATGAAAAAGGGAAGTCGATGGCAGCTATTTCGCACCGCCCTGATTTGCCTTACCAGTTTCACATCGTTGACTCGCCAGTGGTAAATGCCTTTGCTGTTCCAGGCGGGTATGTCTATTTTACCAGAGGTATCATGGCGCATTTCAATAATGAAGCCGAATTTATGGGTGTCTTGGGGCACGAGATTGGTCACATTACGGCTCGTCACTCGGCCCGTCAGCAGACCTCCCAAGTACTTGGTACTGTAGGGCTAATGGCTGGGATGGTGTTATCAGATAAAGTACGTCAGATGGGCGACCAAGCCATGCAAGGGTTGCAAATGGTGTTGTTGAGCTACAGCCGTGCGCACGAGTCCGAGTCTGACAAAATTGGGGTGGGTTATTCGAGCAAAGTAGGCTACGATGCCCGCGAAATGGCGCAGTTTTTCGGAACCATCAAGCGTATTTCTGACAAAAGCGGCCAAGCGATTCCTACCTTTATGTCAACGCACCCCGATCCAGGTGACCGCTTTACGAACGTGCGCCAAATGGCCGAAGAATATCAGAAATCAAACCCAGGGCAGTATTTGGTGGAAAGAGAGCGCTACTTGCGCATGATTGACGGAATTATTTTTGGAGACGATCCAAAACAGGGCTTTGTAGAAAATTGGAATTTTTATCATCCAGAATTAAAATTCCAATTCCCCGTTCCGCGTGATTGGCAATACGAAAACTCACCTGTGCAGTTCCAAATGGCGGCCAAAGATGGCAAGTCGATGATGATGCTGACCGTTGCTGAAGGAAAAACGCTGGATGAAGCTGCCCAAAACGTGGTCAAAAACTATAATTTCAAGGTGTTGGAAAACAAAAAAACAACCATCAATGGAATCCCTACAGTGGTGATGGTTTCACAAATCCAGCAGCAACAACAGCAGCAGCAAGGAGGACAAACGGCGCCGCAACAAGCCCAAGACCCGAACACGGTTGTGCAGGTGGCAACTTACTTGTACGAGTACAACGGCATGATTTTGGCGATGCACGGCATGAGTTATGCGCCTACGTTTGCGGCTAATTTACCTACGTTCCGTAATGTTGGGGAGAATTTCCGTAACCTCAACGACCCCGATAAACTTAACCGTAAACCTGATCGCATTCGCATCAAAACGGTAGCGCGCACGGCTTCATTCAAAGACGTAATGAAAAGCTTTGGAATGCCCGATAACAAGTTGGAAGACTTGGGAATTTTGAACCAACTACAAGCCAACGACCAAGTACAGCAGGGTACATTGGTCAAGATAATTACAAAATAAAACTCGTAAAAACCCCTCTTGGTCGCAAAATCGCCTGAGGACGAGTAAATAAGCCCAAGTGGGGTTTGGGCTTTCGCAACGAACGGAGTAGATTTGGGTTAGAATACTCACATTTACTCCGTTTTTTTTGCATGAAAAAAATTATTACACTTCTCATCACACTAGCGGTAACTTCGGCCGTAAGGGCGCAAACGCCCACTTTCCCCCGCAACGGGGTTTATGACGAGCGGCCAGAAATGTACGCTTTTACCAACGCGACCATTTATGTCGATGCTCGCACGGTTGTAGAAAATGCGACCTTGCTGATTAAAAATGGGATTGTCGTGGCAGCTGCCAAAGACGTTCAAATTCCTTCGGGGACGGTGGTTACTGACCTAAAAGGCCGTCGGATTTATCCTGCGCTTATCGACATGGAGTCGGATTACGGAATGCCCGAAATCGCGCGTGGACAGCGCGGCGGTCGTGGATTTTCTCCGCAAATTGAGTCCAATAAAAAAGGGGCGTATGGCTGGAACCAAGCCGTCAACGCCGATGCCGAAGCGGGTAAGATTTTTACCCTTAATACCACCAAAGCCGACGAACTTCGTAAGTTGGGTTTTGGCGCGGTATTGACCCACCACCACGACGGGATTGTGCGCGGAACGGGGGCGTTGGTGAGTTTGTCCTCAGAAAGTGAGAACTCCACGGTACTTCGCCATCCTGCATCTTTTCACTTGTCGTTTAGTAAAGGGACTTCTACCCAGCAGTATCCCAACTCGCCCATGGGCTCGATGGCCCTTCTCCGCCAGACCTATTACGATGCGGAGTGGTACAAAAACAGCGGCAAAAACGTTGAGTTTAACCTCTCATTGGAGGCATTTAACAAACATACATCATTGCCAACGATATTTGAAGCGACGGACAAATGGAGTCTGTTGCGGGCGGATAAACTCGGCGATGAATTTAAAACGCAATACATCTTTAGAGGCTCAGGCGATGAATACCAGCGCGTGGATGAAATCAAAGCCGCAGGTGGCTCCATTATTGTTCCGATTAACTACCCATCGGCTTTTGATGTAGAAGACGCATGGGATGCCGACAACGTAAGCCTTGCCGAAATGAAGCACTGGGAAATGGCTCCTGCCAACGCCGCTACCCTCGAAAAAGCAGGTGTGAACTTTGTGCTGACGTCGGCATTGTTAAAAACCAAAACCGAATTTTGGCCAAACCTCCGCAAAGCCATCGAACACGGCTTGAGCGAAACCAAAGCCCTCGAAGCTCTCACAACGATTCCTGCCCAATTGCTCCAATGCAGCGACAAAATCGGAAGCCTCAAAACAGGTACGTGGGCGAACTTTATCATTACGTCGGGCAGTATTTTTAGCGCGGATAATATTCTGTACGAAAACTGGATTCGCGGCAAAAAATACGTTATTAATTCACTGAGCCAAACGGACATCCGTGGGACGTATCAGTTGAACCTGAACGATGAAAAAGGCAAACTCGTCATTACTGGAAAGCCCGATAAGCCCGACTACCAAGTAGTGTTGCGCGATACAGTAAAGATTACGCCCAAAGTGACGTTCCTCAACGACGTCATTTCTATTAACTTCCAGCCCGACCGCCGTACGCCGAATGCAACCACTCGTTTGACGGGTTATTTGGAAGGAACCACGTTGAAAGGAAGTGGTGAAAATGCCAAAGGAGAAGCTATTAAATGGGCCGCTACGTTCCAAGAAGCCTACAAAGCGCCTGAAACCCGCCGCGATTCTACCCAACGTCCAGTACCGAATGTCGGCAAACCGCTTTACCCATTTGTTGGGTTTGGAAACACCGAAAAACCAAAGTCTGAAACAATTTTGGTAAAAAACGCGACTGTTTGGACGAGCGAAGACGCAGGCGTGTTGACAAATACCGATGTGTTGGTCGAAAATGGAAAAATTACCAAAGTGGGTAAAAACCTTTCGGCAGCTACAGCCCGCGTGATTGACGGAACAGGCAAGCACCTTACACCAGGTATCATCGACGAACACTCGCACATTGCCCTCGCGTCGGTCAACGAAGGTGGACAATCAAGTTCGGCAGAAGTGCGCATGAGCGATGTCGTTAACCCTGATGATATTAACATTTACCGTCAGTTGGCGGGAGGCGTAACGATGTCACAGTTGTTGCACGGTTCGGCCAATTCAATCGGTGGGCAGTCGGCGGTCGTAAAACTCAAATGGGGAAGCAACGTCAACGAAATGCTTGTTCCTGAAGCGCAATACATCAAGTTTGCGTTGGGTGAAAACGTAAAACAATCCAATAGCCCCAATGCGACCATTCGTTATCCTCAAACCCGTATGGGGGTAGAACAAGTCTTTTACGACCATTTTATTCGTGCGCGTGAGTATGACCGCTCGTGGGATGCGTACAATTCGATGAAAAACAAAATTGGTGTTCCAGCCCCACGTCGTGATATTGAATTGGAAACGTTGGCCGAAATCTTGAACGGCAAGCGCTTCATTACGTGCCACTCGTACGTGCAGTCAGAAATCAACATGTTGATTAAAGTAGCCGATTCGTTAGGATTCAAAATCAACACATTTACGCACATTTTGGAAGGATACAAAGTGGCCGACAAAATGAAAAAACACGGTGTCGCTGGTTCGTCGTTTGCCGACTGGTGGGCGTACAAAATGGAGGTAAAAGACGCGATTCCGTACAATGCCGCGATTTTGGCGAAAGTAGGCGTATTGACCAGTATCAACTCTGACGACGCCGAAATGGCGCGTCGCCTCAACCAAGAAGCGGCCAAAGCCGTTGAATACGGTGGCATTGCCGAAACGGAAGCCCTCAAAATGGTGACAATTAACCCCGCTAAAATCTTACGCCTCGACAAGCGCACAGGAAGTATCAAAGTAGGGAAAGACGCTGATTTGGTGTTGTGGAACAATCACCCGCTTTCGATTTACGCTCGTCCCGACTACACAATTGTAGAAGGTGCGATTTGTTATTCGACCGATGGCGACGACAAGCGCCGTGGGGAAGTAGAACAAGAGCGTGCGCGTTTGATTCAGAAAATGATTTCTGCCAAAACAGGCGGTGCTACGGCCGTTCGCCCACCGTTCCGTCGTCAGCGCATGTGGCATTGCGAAGACGTTGAAGGCATTATGGCAGAAGGAGAAGAAGAAGGGAAATAGCCGATGGTCGATGGCGCTTGCCTCTGGGCAAGCGACGACTATTAAAAGGCTTCCAGCCGCTACATTGTGTTGGTTTTTACGAATGAATTAAAAAGATATTTTCATGATTGTTTCCATAAATAAAACAAAAACAACGACCTTCAGGCGCTTGGCTGAGGTGGTTTTTGGGGCTTCCGCTCCTGTACTTTTTAGCCTTATTTCGCTTTCATCAAACGCTCAGAATCCCGCCCCTGCCAAGCCCCAAGCCAAACCCATGGCGCTAGTGGGCGGCACGGTTCACGTGGGCAATGGGACGGTGATTGAAAAGGGTGTGGTGGTGTTTGACAAAGGGGTATTGACCGCCGTAGGCGATGCAAGTACTACGTTTGACAAATCAAAAACCGAGGTGGTGGACGTGACGGGCAAACACCTGTACCCAGGTCTCATTGCGATGGGAGCCACTACAGGGTTGGTCGAAATTTCGTCAGTACGTGCTACCGTCGATAACCAAGAAGTGGGAAGCATTACCCCGAATGTGCGGGCATTGATTGCGTATAATACCGACTCAGAAGTGATTCCTACGTTGCGTAACAATGGATTGCTACTAACCCAAGCGACGCCCCAAGGTGGTACGCTTTCAGGTTCTTCGTCGGTGATGGAATTAGACGGTTGGAACTGGGAAGATGCCGTGCTCAAAAAAGACGATGGACTTTGGCTAACGTGGCCTGCGTTCTTTGCTCGTGAGTTTAATTTCGATGATTTTTCGGTAAATCTTCAACGCAATACGCGTCGCCAAGAAGTGATTAACTCGTTGGCGCAGCTATTTTCGGATGCACGTGCCTACAGCGAAATCAAAAACCCACCCATTACCAACCTTAAATTGGAGTCGTTGCGTGGTCTTTTTGACGGGCGCCAAAACCTCTACATCCGTGCCGATAATAGCAAAGACATTGTAGAGTCAGTGAAGTTTGCTAAGCAACATGGCGTGAAGAAAATCATCATCATTGGAGCCGAAGATGCCTTGCGCGTGGCGGAGTTTTTGAAAGAAAATAACGTAGCCGTCGTTTTGGGCGAAACGCACCGTTTGCCTACGCGCCAAGATGAGCCTGTGTACCAGCCGTACCGTTTGCCATCGTTGCTTCAAAAAGCGGGTGTAACAGTAGCTTTGAGTTATGGCGAAGCTTATTGGCGGACGCGTAACCTTCCGTTTACGGCGGGTACGGCGGCAGGATTTGGCGGAATTTCGTCGGAAGAAGCCTTAAAAATGATTACATCAACGCCTGCCAAATTGTTGGGAATTGACAACGTCGTAGGCACGATTGAAAAAGGAAAATTGGCCACGTTGGTGGTGTGCAAAGGAGATATTTTGGATATGCGTTCCAACGGCATTGACCATGCGTTTATTCGCGGGCGCAAAATCGACCTCGACGACCGCCACAAACGCCAATACCGCAAGTACACCGATAAGTACGAAATAGGAGAAAAATAAAAGTGTCGAGTGTAGAATGCAGAGTGTCGAGTTTTTAGTATTCGACATTCTGCACTCTAAATTCGACATTCTAATAAGTGACCCACGTGTCTTTGCCACCTCCTCCTTGCGAAGAGTTAACGACGAGGGAACCTTTGCGTAGAGCAACGCGTGTTAGTCCACCTGGGATAACGTTGATGCCATCGCCGTACAAAATGTAAGGACGTAAGTCAACGTGGCGGCCTTCGGCGTGGTCGTCCAAGAAACAAGGCACGCGAGAAAGCGAAATTACGGGCTGAGCAATGTAATTACGCGGATTTTCTTTGATTTTTTGGCGGAAAATCTCGTGTTCTTCTTTCGTAGCTTTAGGCCCAATCAACATCCCGTAGCCTCCCGCTTCGTTGGCTTCTTTAATAACAAGATTTTCTACGTTTTCGAGCACATATTTCAGGTCATCGTCTTCGCGACAGATGTAAGTGCGCACGTTAGGGATGATTGCCTCTTGGTCGAGGTAATACTTAATGATGCGTGGCACGTAGGCATAAATTACCTTGTCGTCGGCCACGCCCGTTCCAGGGGCATTGGCCAAGGCAACTCTCCCTTTTTTATAGACATCAAAAATACCAGGAATGCCTAGCAACGAGTGCGGGTTAAACACTTGAGGGTCGAGGAAGGTGTCGTCGAGGCGACGGTAAATGACATCCACGATTTCAAAACCACGCGTCGTGCGCATTTTAACGTAACCACCCGAAACGACTAAATCGCGGGCGTCAACGAGCTCAACCCCCATTTGTTGAGCCAAATACGAGTGCTCAAAATACGCAGAGTTATAAATTCCAGGCGTAAGGACCACAATGTTCGGATCGGGACGGTCGGCAATAAATTTCAACATCTCAAACAACCGCGCAGGGTAGTCAGATACAGGGCGAACCCCCGTGCGAGCGAGCACTTCGGGGAAAATCTGCTTAGAAAGTTCGCGGTTTTCGAGCATGTACGAAACCCCCGACGGGCAGCGAAGGTTGTCTTCGAGTACCATGAACTGACCATCATCGCCACGGATAAGGTCGGTTCCTGTGATGTGGCACCAAATGCCTTTGGGTGGTTTTAAGCCTTTGCAGGCTTCCAGATAGCACTTAGACGTCTCGATTAAATCGCGGGGAACAACGCCATCTTTTAAAATCTTTTGATCGTTGTAAATATCGTCAATGAAAAGATTGAGCGCCGTAATGCGTTGGATAAGTCCCTTCTCCATGCGGTTCCACTCGTCGCCCGTTACCACCCTTGGAATAATGTCCAAAGGCATAATTCGCTCAGTTCCTTCACCTTCCGAATACACGTTAAAAGTAATTCCCATCGACATCAGTGCGCGCTCCGCAGTGTGCTGACGGTTAGCGAGTTCTGTATTGTTGAGTTGCTCTACACGTTGCTTAAATGCTTCGTACCCAGGGCGTACTTTGCCATCGGGGGTAAACATCTCATCATAGAACTTTTCGGTATCATAGTTTTTGAATGAAAATTGCATAATGGTGAAAAATCGTTGGTGAGTTATTTGTTTTGCCGAACAAGATATGGATAAAGTAGAGATTTTACCAAATTTTCTGTGGTAATTTGTTCTTTTGGTTAGTATTAATGGACAAGTTTCGGAAATTATTGGATTATGCCGTACTTTGTATAGTATTTTGCCGTTAAGTTTTTACTTTAAATAAGTACATTGCTACTTTAGAGCCCTTACTTTTACAACACCTACTTTACTACTGTTAAAATGTCGAATCGCTTTTGGATGATTGTTGTTGGATTGCTTGCTTGTGTTCAAGGTCGAGCACAACATTGGCTTGGAGTTTCGTCGAGCAATTATGCAGGAACCAACGCCCTTTTTCTCAATCCAGCGCATGCCGCCGATTCACGGCATAAGTTATACATCAATTTAGTAGGGAATGATATTTTCCTTGCCAACAATTACATCCGTTGGGTAGCTCCGTATTCCATTTTCGGAATCATGACCAATACTGTTCCTAAAAAGTACCGAAGTGAACGAGGAGCGATTGTTTGGAAAGAAGAATATTACCAAGAACGCCTCAACGGCGAGCGTAAACACATGCACGCGGGAGGTGATTTGCGCGGGCCTTCACTGCTTTATTCTTTTAACAATAATCGGTTTGCGATTGGCCTCACTAGCCGTGGGAGATATGCCATGAGTCTAACAGATGTCACGGAAGAAACCGCGCGGGTGATTCGATTTGGGACAGATAACAAAGACCTTCAAAGCAAAGATTTTCGTAACCAACAGGCGCAATTAAATACCAATGGGTTTCTCGAAATGGGGATGACGCTGGGGGCGGTAGTGGCTGATTATGATGAACATTTTTTGAAAGTGGGTGCAACCGTAAAACGGTTGGTAGGCGTCTATAACGTTCATGCCGATCTACGAAATACCGACCATCGAATTGTGGTAGAGAGCTTAAATCGTGAAAGAGAGTTTATTGTCGTTCAAAACCTTGACGCAACTTATGGCTACACCACGGGAGCAGCTTTTGATAACATTGGCCTTAGTCCTAAATTCCTCTTTGGAAAGGCTTCGGCGGGTGGCAGCTGGGGGGCTGATTTGGGGGTAGTATATGAATATCGCCCTGAGTTTAATGAATATACACGAAAAGTCCCCAAACGAGGCAAAGAACCCGACCCAAACAAGAACAAATATAAGTTTAGGGTTTCGGCAGCGATTACGGATATTGGGCGGCTTAATTACAAAAACCTGAATTATACAAGGGAAATAGACGTCCAAAAGGTAAGGGACGAATTTTCTTATTCGGAATTTAACATGGCCAATACAACCCCCTTGGCGGTGGCGGCAGTCAATCGTTCTTTGTCGATCAATCCAGACGATGCGCCTCGTGCTTTTAAAGTGGGGCTTCCGCTGGCAGCCAATGTCAGTTTTGACTATCACCACTCTGGCCCTTGGTACGTGAACGCCATTTGGGTACAAGGGTTGAGGGGAAAAAACTACATGAACATTAGACCTCAGTCGGTCTTGGCCGTAACTCCAAGGTACGAAACGCGTTGGCTTGAAGTTTCTGCCCCCGTAAGTTTATATGATAACTACCGCGCTGTTGCGGTTGGATTGGCCGCGCGGGTGGGGCCGCTTATGATTGGAACTGATCATTTTACGGGGATTTTTGGCATTGGAAAACCACAGGGAGCCGATTTGTATTTTGGGCTCTATGCGCCTATCTTCCATCGAAAACCCAAAGAAGCCATCAGATGTTGGTTTCCACCCTACGAGAAACTTTTAAAGCGCAAACGTTAATCTAATAACATGGAAGCCTACGTTACCGCCGAGCATTCCGCCGAAGGAATTGCCACCATTACGTTTTTTCATCCTGCCCAAAACTCAATGCCCAGTGCACTTCTGCAACGTTTGGCTGCTACCATTTCGGAAGTGGGAGAAGATGAGCGTACCAAAGTAATTGTGCTAAAAAGCGGAGGAGAACGTACCTTTTGTGCGGGAGCAAGTTTTGAAGAATTGGCCTCCATCGAAACCGAAGAACAAGGATTGGCTTTCTTTTCGGGTTTTGCCAAGGTCATTAATGCTTGTCGGCAAAGCTCAGCCATCGTACTTGGGCGCGTGCAGGGTAAGGCCGTGGGTGGAGGTGTAGGGCTTGCCGCTGCCACCGACTATTGTTTGGCAACCCAACACGCTGCCGTACGTTTGAGCGAATTGCTGATTGGCATCGGGCCTTTTGTCGTAGGGCCTGCCATCGAACGAAAAATCGGTGTAGCCGCTTTTTCACAAATGACCCTCAATGCCGCTACCTTTTACTCCGCAGATTGGGCTAAAGAAAAAGGATTATATGCCGAAGTGTACGAATCCATCGAAGCGTTGGACGCTGCCCTGGCTACCTTAGCCCGTCAGCTGGCAAGTTATAACCCCGAAGCGCTTCGACAGCTTAAAAAAGTATTTTGGGAAGGAACTGAGCACTGGAGCACGTTGCTCTACGAACGCGCAGCCATGAGCGGGCACCTCGTGTTGTCGGAACAAACGCGCGCAGCCATTGCCAAATTTAAGGCTTAATAGCCGTACCAATCTCCCCACCATTTTTGCAGGCTTTTTCGAATTTCGTTTTCGCGGGCATTTTGGCCTGGTTCGTACAATTTTGTACCCTTCAATTCGTCGGGTAAGAAATCCAAAGGCGTAAAATTGCCTTCGTAATTGTGCGCGTATTTGTAGTTTTTGCCGTAGCCAATTTCTTTCATCAACTTGGTGGGTGCATTCCGCAGGTGCAACGGAACGGGCAAATGTGCCGTTTTTTCGGCCAATTCTAAGGCTTCGTTAATGGCCACATAACTGGCATTACTTTTGGGAGAAGTCGCCAAATACACCACCACTTGAGACAAAATAATGCGTGATTCGGGGAAACCAATCGCTTTTACGGCATCTACGCAGGCATTGGCCATAATCATGGCTGTGGGGTTGGCATTGCCGATGTCTTCCGAGGCCAAAATCAACATCCGTCGGGCAATAAATACAGGATCTTCACCCGCGTGAATCATGCGGGCCATCCAGTACAGCGCCGCGTTGGGGTCGCTTCCGCGCATCGACTTAATAAATGCCGAAATGATGTCGTAGTGCTGTTCGCCTGACTTGTCGTATCGGGCTAAATTTTGCTGTGCCACTTCCGTTACGGTATCGTCATTAATCACGATAGGGTTTTCGTAAAAATGCGCATTGACCACCAACTCCAACAAATTAAGCAACTTACGGCCGTCTCCCCCCGACAAGCGAAGCAAGGCGTCGTAGGAATCAAATTGAATGGTTTTTGTTTTTAAAATTTCGTCTTTTTCGGCAGCTTGGTGCAGCATTTTGATGAGCTCATCTTGACCTAGCCCTTCTAAAATATAGACTTGACAACGCGACAACAACGCAGAGTTGATTTCAAAGGAAGGGTTTTCGGTGGTAGCGCCAATGAGCGTAATTTGGCCTTTTTCTACCGCCCCCAGCAAAGCGTCTTGCTGACTCTTGTTGTAGCGGTGAATTTCGTCAATAAAAACAATAGGAGGGAATAAGCCCGAGGGTCTTGCCAACACTTCGCGCAGCTCTTTCACCCCTGAACTAATGGCGCTAAGTGAGTGAAAAACCCGCTTGGTGGTTTCAGCAATAAGGAGCGCCAACGTTGTTTTACCGACCCCTGGAGGCCCCCACAAAATCATGGACGGAATAAGGTTGTTTTCTAGGGCTCGTTTGAGTGCGCCGTTGCGGCCTAAAAGTCGAGGTTGACCGATGAAATCCTCAAGGGTGCGCGGGCGCATACGTTCGGGTAGGGGTGCTGGCATGATTGCTGTTATTAGTGGGGCAAAAATACAAACCTTTGAGCCTTTTCGCGCAGTTTTCCTTTTTTACTATTCCCAAAATACTTTCTTGAGCGTATCTTTGGAACTATAACATTCTACATTTTATGGCGCATTTTCGTATTGCTACTACCAACGATATTGAGACAATCGCTCACCTTCACGCGGCGAGTTGGAAAACAACCTACCGAGGTATGTTGTCGGACGACTACCTCGACAATCATGTAACGGCCGACCGAATTAAGGTCTGGACCGAACGAATTGAACAACCTGCCGAAAACCAACGCATTATTTTATGTGTGGATGACCAAGAGAGAGCTATGGGATTTGTGTGTGCTTATGGTAGCTCAACCGACCCTTTCGGTACATTCATAGATAACCTACACGCGGCGCCTGAGTTGAAAGGAAGAGGGGTTGGAAGAAAGTTGATGCGGAAAGTCTATGAGTGGAGCCTCGAAGTCTATCATCAGCCGAAGCTGTATCTCAAAGTGTTGGAAGACAATCTTCCTGCACGAGGTTTTTACGAGAAAGTAGGAGGAACTAATCAGGCGACTCTCACTGAGGTAATGCCCGGAGGAAGCACCGTAAAGGCTTGTCGATTTGTGTGGGATACCTTTGAATTTTAACAGATAAAAAAAAGCCCGCAACTCAGTTGCGGGCGTAAGATTAAGGTGTCGGAATAGTACTATGTTTTTAAACAATTACGTGCTCAGCCGATAATTGCTTCTTCATGCTTGTCAATGCGCCAAAAACCAAGTTATACACCGACTGGATATTAATTTTCATGAAGTTTGAAATTTCTTCGTTGGTCATATTGACATAGAACTTCAAGAAAATGGCCTCGCGCTGACGGCGTGGAAGGCGCTCCATGGCTTCGTTGAGGTTACGGTTGGTTTGTAAATACTCTTCTTGAGCGATTACGTACGACTCCGCCGAAGCAGTGTAAAGGTGGTGGTACTCCAAAGGAATTTCTTCGCTGCTCGTATTTTTTTGTTGAGCGTTGAGATGGCGAACCAATTTACGTTTAATCGAAGCCATCAAATAATAACGAACTGATGTGGTGTCACCAAGCGTGTGACGGTGTTGCCAAAGTTCTACAAACAAATCGTGAATACAATCTTTAATCAAAGCTTTATCGACACTAAATTGCGTACAATAGTTGTACAAAAGCTGAACGTAACATTGATAAAGTTTTGCAAACGCTGCCTCGTCGTCTTGACGAAACTGATTCCAAAGAGTTACCTCTTCCTGAGTAGTTAGATGAAACCGGGGCATTTGGGTGGAGGGGTTTGGGGTTTTGAAACAATCACAGCCCAAATGTAATTTTCTTTATATTAAGTTGCAAAATAAAAAGTGTTTTTTTTACATTTAATTTTCAGAATATAATTTGGCGAATTGAAATGTACTCCCGTCAAATAGTCCTAAATCACTCATTTTCAGAGAAGGAATTACAAGTAACCCCATAAACGATAATGTCATAAAAGGGGACGCAAGCGTAGAATTTAATGTTTGCTTAACAAAAGAATCGAGGGCGGTATATTGATTTGCGACCTCGTAGCCGTCTTTATCCGACATTAAACCTGCGATTGGCAGCGATAAAATATGACCACTTCCTTCGCCGTCCACGGCACTGACGCCGCCTTGGGCTTCAATCACCAAATTGATGGCTTTGGCAAGGCTTTCGTCGTCGCAGCCCACCGCAATAATGTTGTGCGAATCGTGCGCCACCGACGAGGCCAATGCGCCTTGCGTAAGTCCAAAATTTTTGATAAAACCGATGGCAACAGGGGCAGGCTGATAACGATTTATGACCGCGATTTTGAGGATATCGCGCTCGGTATCCGAAACAATATAACCCGCTTCGACGCGGGCGGGTACCTCAAGCAGGTTGGTGATTAATTGACCGTCGAGTGCTTCAATGACTCTCAAAGAAAGAAAAGTACTCGGAGCTGGAATGGCTAAGTCGGATGCTTGGCAAGGCTGACAATCAAATTGATTGACGATTGGACTGCGCAAATCAGGCAAGAGAGACGTGCCACGGTCGGCTACCTTTTCGCCATTGATGTAAGTTTCGAGAACGGTAAAATCATGGAGGTTGTCCACGATGATAAAGTCCGCCGAATCGCCTTCTCGAAGCAACCCCACGGGCAGACGATAATGCAAGACAGGATTGACACAAGCCGCCCGCAAAACATCGAAAAGCTTGTAGCCCTTGGCCAAAGCGCGTTTCACCAGTTGATTGATGTGGCCATCGACCAAATTATCAGGGTGCTTGTCGTCCGAGCAAAACATCAGTCGGGAAGAATACTGCGCCATCAGTGGAATAAGCGCTTCAAAATTCTTGGCGGCACTTCCTTCCCGAATCAAGACGTATTCGAGTCCAAGCTGGATTTTTTCAAATGCTTCTTCGTACGTAAAACACTCGTGGTCGGTGGTGATGCCCGTTTCAATGTACTTTTTGGCGGCCTCCCCCCGAAGCCCAGGTGCGTGACCGTCGATGGGTTTATTGAAGGCATTGGCCCACTGAATCTTCATCATTACTTCAGGGGCTTCGTTAAGCACCCCAGGAAAATTCATCATTTCGGCCAAATACCCAATTTCCTTTAATGCCAACAATTGCCGAACTTCTTTGACGGAGATAGTGGCGCCTGCGGTTTCAAAAGTGGTCGCAGGTACGCACGACGGCGCACCAAAGCAAAACTTAAAGGGCACTCTTCGGCTATCTTCAATCATGTATTCGACGCCTTTTACGCCCAATACATTCCCAATTTCGTGCGGATCTGATACTGTCCCGACAGTCCCATGAACAACCGACAGCCGTGCAAACTGAGCGGGTGTTAGCATCGAACTTTCGATATGGACGTGGGCATCAATAAAACCAGGTAGTACATAGGGAGCACCTACTCGTTCTCCTCCAAGAATAGAAATGTTGACGATGCGGGTGTCTTCAACGTCGATTTCGGCATAAGAAATAATGTGATCAAACACATTGAGGAGGTTGGCAGTAAATCGCATGGGGCTTGTAAAGGTTAATGGTTTGGTTAAAGGGAGAAACGACGATTTTGTGATTTGTGCCAGAAACTCCTAACTTTTCGCCAAAGAGTGCTAAAATTAGATTTTTCATTAAAAGAAATCAAATTTTTGACAATTTCATGCTAAAACGACTGCGTTTACCCATGATTTCGGTGCATGTCCCCTTCCTTTGGGTAGGTGGACTGACATTTTTTCCGTGGGTCTTTTTTAAGAAACAAAATCCTCCTGCGTGGCTTATTAACCACGAGCGGATTCACCTGCGGCAACAGGC
Organism: Runella defluvii; assembly: GCF_014195535.1. Lineage (GTDB taxonomy): Bacteria > Bacteroidota > Bacteroidia > Cytophagales > Spirosomataceae > Runella > Runella defluvii. The sequence goes on from NZ_JACIBY010000001.1 coordinate 447,874, forward strand.
GGAGACGGGGCTGCTTCTGTTTTATGTTTGGTATCTTTTGGAATTCTTGGTGCGCCTTATCGTATATCGGCACCGCTATCGAGCCTATCGAAACATTTGTTTTGAACGCGAGGCGTATGCCAATGACCAAAATTTGAGTTACCTCACTACCCGAAAACCGTGGGCATTTTGGAAGTATTTGTAAAAAAGTTACTTTTGTCTCATTCAAATCTCTTTGTAAAAATACGCGAAACTTGGGTGGCTTCTGAGTATTACCATCCTGCTCAGTCGATGAAATAACGACTGATGCTTCTCTTATTTTTCAATTTTTACAAAGACTTTTTATGAATTCTTCCCCAATTATTGCCGTGATAGGCGGCACAGGTAAATCAGGCGCTTATTTAGTGAAAGAATTGCTTCGACAAGGCTTTCGTTTGAAGTTATTGATTCGTGATGCTTCTTCGCGAGACTTACCTTTGTTTTATAACCATCCTGCTGTTGAAATTTTGGAGGGCAATATCCGAGATTATGAAGTCGTGCGTCGGTTGATGCAAGGCTGCGACGCGGTGATAAGTACGTTGGGTTTGGGTATCCCTAACAGTGAACCTACAATCTTTAGTCAATCTACACAAAACATACTTAGAGCGATGAACGAGTGTAACATCGAACGGTATATTGTGACGACAGGATTGAACGTAGATACGCCTTTTGACAAAAAAAGCGCTAAAACGCAGTTCTCAACTGAATGGATGAAAACCAATTTTCCGATTTCTACCGCCGATAAACAACGAGAATATGAACTTTTGAGCAGCAGCGAAGCGCAGTGGACATTGGTTCGGCTTCCACTTATCGAGCTGACGGATAGTCGAAAAAAGGTGTTAATAAGTACAGAAGACATGCTGGGTGAAAGAATTAGCGCAACCGATTTGGCGTGTTTTCTAATAACTCAACTCAGTGACCGTACATATTGGCAAAAAGCGCCGTTTATTGGCTCAGTATGAGTAGTTTTGTGGCTTGTTAACCTAAACTGTTTTGCGTATCGATGAGACTTTTACTGTTGTTGTGTTTGCCCCTTTTTGCTTTTGCCCAAACGGCGCCGCCTTATCAAGTCAAGTTTACGACGGAAAAAATAAAAATTGACGGTGTGCTTGACGAACAGACCTGGGCGGCTATTCCTACGATTGGTACGTTTTGGCAGTATTTCCCCGCCGATACGCTCAAGGCTGTTTACAAAACCGAAGTGAAATTGACCTTTGATGACAAAAACATCTACGTCAGTGCCAAATGCCACGCGCAACATAAAAACTACGTGGTTTTGTCGTATCGTCGGGATTATCGGGCAGGCAGCAACGACAACGTGAGTTTTATCTTCGATACGTTCAACGACCGCACCAATGCCTTTCTGTTTGGTACCAATCCTTTGGGCGTCATGCGGGAGGCATTGCTGTACAATGGAGCTACCGACAATACATTCTTCAGTGAGTTTTGGGACAATAAATGGACGGCCGAGTCAAAAATTTACGACAACTATTGGACCACTGAAGTAGCCATTCCGTTTACAACCCTGCGTTTTAAAGAAGGAACTACCCAGTGGTTGTTTAAAAGCTACCGTTTTGATACCCAAATCAATGAACAAAGTACGGTAGTTCAAATACCCCAAAATCAATTGATTATGAATTTGGGGTATTCCATTCCCATTGTTTTTGAAAAACCACTGCGTAAAACGGGGGCGAACATTTCGTTGATTCCGTACATTGCGACGGGCAATTCACAAGATTTTGTCAATCGCAATAACCCCAACAACGGCACGCGTTTCAACGTAGGCGGGGATGCTAAAATCGCCGTGACGTCGGGACTAAATTTGGACTTGACTGTTAATCCTGACTTTTCCAATGTTGAAGCCGACCGCCAGATCATTAACCTTACTCGTTTTGACATAAACCTTCCCGAGCAGCGTCAGTTTTTTCTCGAAAATTCCGACTTGTTTTCGGGCTTTGGCAGCTACGTTATCAATCCGTTTTTGCCTCCTCAAGGCAATTTGGGCGGTGCAGGAAACCAAATTTTAAGTCCCTTTTTCTCCCGTCAAATTGGTATTGCCAAAGATTCGACCACAGGATTGGGCGTACCGAATCGCATTGTATATGGAGCGCGATTGAGTGGTAAGTTGGATGATAACTGGCGCATAGGTTTGTTGAATGCCCAAACAGCGGACGACGAGTTTAAAGGGATTTCGGGCGCTAATTTTGCCGTGGCGTCGGTGCAGCGGAAGGTGTTTAGTCGCTCTAACATTGCGGCGATTTTTGTCAATAAACAAACCTTACATCCCGAAATGGGTCGGAATTTGTCAAGTTTCAACCGTGTGGGAGGGTTGGAGTATAATTTTACTTCGCGAGACAGCCGTTGGCAAGGCAAAGCGTATTATCACCAGTCATTCAGCGAAAACAAACAAAAAGATGCGTTTGCAAACGGTTTTTCGTTGATGTACAGCGTCCTGAAATACACGTTTCGTTGGGCACACGATTGGGTAGGAAAAGGCTACGACGCCGAAGTGGGCTTTGTGCCACGCAAGGACTTTTTGCGTATCAATCCAACGCTCGGATTTTCGTTTTATCCCCGAACGCGCTTGGTCAATCGGTACAGCGTAGGAGTAGCGTTGGAGCAATATTCGATGCCTAATGTGGGTGTCACCGACCTTACAGCGGGGCCATTTTTGTCGATGTCGTTTCAGAGTTCAGCACGAATGCTCTTATCGTTGAACCAAAACTATACCTACCTATTCTCGGATTTTGATGCTTTACGAAGCAACGGTAAATTGCCATCACTGAAGCAGGGAGGAAGTTATACGTACTACAATGCGTCGTTGAATTACTTCTCTGACCAGCGCAAAAAATGGTGGTTGTTTGCGCAGCCGCTCGTTGGGCAGTATTATGATGGAACAATTGTGAGTTTAGCGGGTTCTATTAACTACCGTTACCAACCTTATATCGCGTTGGCAATGAATTTTACGTACAACCGCATCAACCTCCCGATTGGTGACAACAATGTGTTTTTGTTGGGGCCGCGGTTAGACTGGACGTTTTCAAAAAAAGTGTTTTTGACGACCTTTTTACAATACAACAGTCAGTTTGAGAACATGAACGTCAACACTCGTTTTCAATGGCGTTTTGCGCCCGTATCGGATTTCTTTTTGGTGTATATCGACAATTATAATACAGCCAATGGCCAATCAAGAAACCGTTCTATTCAGGCAAAATTGACCTATTGGTTCAATTTGTAGTGTTAACACATAGGGCACAGTAGAATAAACACATAGAAAATAGAGAGAACAGCTTTGTTTGCTATGTGATAAATCTATGTGAGCTATGTGGTTATCTAGTGATTTTATGACCAGAAAATAAGCTGAAAGCCCTGTGAAAGAAGACTATCGTTAAACAATCCCCTCTAACCCGCTGTTATTCGGCGAATCTAACGTAATTTTGCAAACCAATTGTCTATTGGTGAGCTAGTATAACGACTTTTTGAATGAAGAATATTCGTAATTTTTGCATTATTGCCCACATTGACCACGGCAAAAGTACTTTAGCCGATCGCTTGTTGGAGTTTACCAAAACGGTTACTGACCGTCAGATGCAGGCCCAGCTGTTAGATGATATGGACTTGGAACGGGAACGGGGTATCACTATCAAGAGCCACGCCATCCAGATGGACTACATGTATAAAGGGGAAAAATATACCTTAAACCTCATTGATACACCAGGCCACGTTGACTTTAGCTACGAAGTATCGCGCTCGATTGCGGCCTGTGAAGGTGCGCTGCTTTTGGTGGACGCTTCGCAAGGCGTAGAAGCGCAGACGATCTCTAACCTTTACTTGGCCATGAACCAAGGGTTGGTCATCATTCCTGTATTGAATAAAATCGACCTCCCAGGGGCAATGCCTGAAGAGGTAAAAGACGAGATGGAAGACCTGCTCGCCTGCGACCGCAACGATATCATTCCTGCGTCGGGTAAAGCAGGTATCGGGATTGAAGATATTCTCAATGCCATTGTTGAGCGCATTCCTGCTCCATCAGGAAATCCCAATACTGAGCTTCAAGCGTTGATTTTTGACTCGGTTTTTAACTCATACCGCGGGATTGAAGTAATTTTCCGTGTTCAGAACGGAAGCATTCGGAAAGGCGACAAAGTAAAATTTGTGGCTACGGGTAAAGAGTACAACGCCGACGAGATTGGTACCCTGCGTCTCGAAAAAGAGCCCAAAGATGTCATTGAATGTGGCGACGTAGGTTATTTGATTTCGGGAATTAAAGTAGCCAAAGAAGTAAAAGTAGGGGATACCATTACCCATACGGAGAAGCCATCCAAAGAAGCTATCAAAGGCTTTGAGGAAGTAAAACCAATGGTATTTGCGGGATTATACCCCGTCGAAACCAGCGAGTTTGAAGAAATGCGCGAAGCGATGGAAAAACTCCAGCTCAACGACGCAGCTTTGGTATGGGAGCCCGAAACATCGGCCGCCCTAGGCTTTGGTTTCCGCTGTGGGTTCTTGGGAATGCTCCACATGGAGATTGTTCAAGAGCGTTTGGAGCGTGAGTTTGACATGACCGTTATTACCACCGTTCCTTCTGTGAAATTTAAGGTAGTGACGACCAAAGGAGCGGAATTGGAAGTAAGTGCCCCTTCTGAAATGCCCGAACCGACGTATATTTCGTGGATAGAAGAACCTTTTATTAAGGCTCAAATCATCACGAAATCGGAATACATTGGCCCTATTTTGAAGTTGTGTATGGATAAACGAGGGCTGCTAAAAAATCAAAATTACCTGACTGCCGAGCGCGTTGAATTGATTTTTGAGATGCCGCTGGCCGAGGTAGTTTTTGATTTCTTTGACAAATTGAAAACCATTTCTCGCGGTTATGCCTCCCTTGACTATGAGTTGCTTGACTACCGCGAATCAGATATGATTAAGCTAGACGTGATGCTCAACGGCGACGGAGTGGATGCACTTTCGGCTATTGTTCACCGTACGAAGGCTTACGAATGGGGTAAAAAACTGTGCGAAAAACTACGGGAACTGATACCGCGTCAAATGTTTGAAATCGCTATCCAAGCGGCAATTGGTCAGAAAATCATTGCCCGCGAAACGGTAAAAGCGATGCGAAAAGACGTATTGGCAAAATGTTACGGAGGGGATATTTCGCGTAAACGTAAATTGTTGGAAAAGCAGAAAAAAGGAAAGAAACGAATGCGTCAAGTGGGCAGCGTAGAGATTCCTCAAGAAGCATTTATGGCGGTGTTGAAGATTAATTAATGATTTTAAACACACTTATTTATGGGATTGCCAGAACATAGCCACCACTACTACACAGTTGCAGAATACCTCGAACTGGAACGCCAAACAGGCATCAAGTACCAGTACGATGGGGGAGAAGTGTTTGCAATGGCAGGAGGAACAACCGAGCATAGTCGAATAAGTACTAACGTAACAGGTGAACTACGTCAGGCTTTAAAGCGGAAGCCGTGTAATGAATATAACAGCGACCTCAAAATCGCCATTAGCGAAGAAAAGTACCGCTATGCCGATGCATCGGTGATTTGTGGACCTGTGGAGTTTTACGACGAAAATCCTGAGGCCGCTAAAAATCCCGTCCTGATTGTAGAAGTGCTTTCCGAAAGTTCAGAATCCTATGACCGAGGTGAAAAGTTTAAAACCTATCGCCAGATTGCTAGTTTTCAGGAGTATGTGTTGATTGAACAACGGTTTCCTTTGGTAGAAGTCTTTTACAAAGTAGATGATAAAACGTGGGAATACAGAGTCTATGAACAACTCGACCAAACCGTTGTGTTTTCATCCATCCAAGCCGAAATTCCAATGGAAGAAATATACAGCGGAATAACCTTTGAATCCGCAAAGTCAAACTAATTCCCAAAGAAGATGACGACTTTTGCGTGATTCTACTAATTTTGACCCTTGAAATTTAACGAAACAAAGATTCCCTATTCATACCCACTCACTATGGCAGAAGTAATCCGAATGCCCAAAATGTCTGATACAATGACCGAAGGGGTCATTGCAGCTTGGCACAAAAAAGTAGGAGATGTAATCAAATCAGGTGATATTATCGCCGAAGTAGAAACTGACAAAGCGACGATGGACATGGAGTCGTACCAAGAAGGTACACTTCTTTACATTGGCGTAGAAAAAGGGTCGGCTGTACCCGTGGATGGTATTCTTGCCATTATCGGAGCTCCAGGCGAAGACTATCAAGCATTGTTAGGTGGAGGAGCTGCTCCTGCCCCCGCTGAAGCACCAGCCGCGCCTGCTCCACAGGAAGTAGCTGCGCCAGCACCTGCTGCGGCGCCAGCTGCACCAGCCGCTCCAGTAAACGCAACGGTGGTACGGATGCCCAAAATGTCGGATACAATGACCGAAGGGGTGCTCGTAGCATGGTTGAAAAAAGTAGGAGACGTAGTGAAGTCGGGCGACATTATTGCCGAAGTCGAAACTGACAAAGCAACGATGGAACTCGAAAACTATGAAGACGGAACGCTTCTTTATTTAGGAGTGAAAGAAGGTGAAGCCGTACCTGTCGATGGCATTATTGCTATCGTTGGTGAGGCAGGCGCTGATTATCAATCTCTCCTAAGCCCACAAGCAGCTAGTGCACCTGCGCCAGCAGCCCCAGAGGTAGCAGCCTCTGCTCCAGCAGCGGCCGCAGCGCCAGCAGCTGCTACAAGCGGAGATGGACGTATTAAGGCTTCTCCGTTGGCAAAAGCACTTGCCAAAGATAAAGGTGTTGATTTAAGCCAAGTCGTAGGTTCTGGCGAAGGTGGTCGTATTGTCAAAAAAGACATTGATGGTGCTTCGGCGGTCAGCAGCCAGCAGCCAGCTGTTAGTAGTCAGCCAGCCGCTCCAAAGGCACAACCAGCTGCACCAGCAGCAGCCCCTGCGGTTGGAGATTTCGAAGATACGCCTATATCGCAAATGCGTAAGACGATTGCTCGTCGTTTGAGCGAAAGTCTATTTACTGCTCCGCATTTCTACCTTACAATGGAAATTACCATGGATAAAGCGATGGAATTGCGTGGTAAAATCAACGAAGTTAGCCCAGTGAAAGTGTCGTTCAACGACATGGTTATCAAGGCAGCAGCGTTGGCTCTTAAACAACACCCTGCCATCAACTCGGCATGGTTGGGCGATAAAATCCGTAAATACAACTACGTAAACGTAGGGGTAGCCGTAGCGGTTGACGAAGGTTTGTTGGTGCCTGTGGTTCGCGATGCTGATAAGAAAACACTTTCTGTCATTGCAAGCGAAGTGAAAGACATGGCAGGAAAAGCGAAAGATAAAAAACTACAACCTAAAGACTGGGAAGGCAATACATTCTCGATTTCTAACTTAGGAATGTTTGGTATCGACGAATTTACGGCCATCATCAACCCGCCAGATTCGTGTATCATGGCCGTAGGAGGTATCAAGAAAGTAGCCGCTTTCAAAGAAGATGGTAGCATTTATCCTACCAACATCATGAAAGTAACGCTCTCGTGCGACCACCGTGTGGTGGACGGTGCTACGGGTTCTGCTTTCTTACAAACATTCAAGAAGTTGTTGGAAAACCCACTCGGAATGTTGGTTTAGCATTTTGACACTATTTTTAAAAATATGCAACCAATTCATGCCACTACCGTAGTGGGAATTATTCATAACGGCGAGGTCGTTGTAGGGGCCGACGGACAAGCAACCATGGGCAATACCGTGGCCAAAAGCAATGTTCGTAAAGTAAGAAGCTTAGCAGGCGGCAAAGTCATTGCGGGTTTTGCAGGTTCTACGGCCGATGCTTTTACGCTGATGGAGCGTTTTGAAGAAAAGCTCAACGCGTACGGCGGAAACTTAAAACGCGCTGCTATTGAATTGGCTAAAGACTGGCGTACTGATCGTTATTTGCGTCGCTTGGAAGCCATGATGATTGTGGCAGGGAAGGGCGAGTTACTCGTCATTTCAGGTACTGGAGACGTTTTAGAACCCGATAATCAGGTCGCTGCGATTGGGTCTGGGTCTATGTTTGCGCAATCAGCGGCATTGGCACTCAAAAAACATGCACAGCACCTTTCGGCCGAAGAGATGGTTCGTGAAAGTTTACACATCGCTGCCGACATCTGTATTTATACCAACCATAATTTAGTTGTGGAAAAAGTCAACGACTAAGCGATGCAGTTATAGTAGCCTTTAAATGTACACAAAGCGCCCCGTCAACTCAATGACGGGGCGCTTGTCGTTTTCATGGCTTGTATGTTTAAAAAAAATGGCTGTATGGCTGTTGGGTGATTCAAAAGTAGGGTGTAGTGGCATCTCCTGCTAAAAAAAGTGATAAACACCCCTATTCGCGGTTTGAAATACAAACTTTATGTGATTTAGTTTCACATGGACAAACTCCTCGTTGGTCAGTCCAAAGACCAAATTCGTCCAATAAACCAACACCATAAGGATTATCTAACCGATATTTGTTTTTAAAAGAATTTCACAGCAAAATGTACCAATGGCATAAATACAAATACCACATCTTCTTTTGGACCTTTTGGGGGGCTTTGCTGCTTCTACAGGACTCAATAAGCAATTACCTTCAGGGACGATTTGAGCAAACCTTTACGTGGCACTATTTTTATTGGTTTGTGTTGCACATGGTGTTGGTGACAGGAGTTACCTATGGCTATGCGTATCTGCTTAAAATAGTCCCTTATTCTGGAAATAAAACCAAATGGCTCTTGAGCTCTTTGGCATTACAACTATCAGTAACAGCCGTTTTTTCATTCTTCCGAACCTACGTCACGGAGTTGCTTTTTGGGGCTCTTTCGGCCGAATACCTAAGTAGCTTTTTAGATTATTTTCCTTGGTTGCTGCGTACATCGTTGGTGTTTATGATTGTGGGGTTTGGGTATCGTATTTTACTGGACTATTTTGAGGAACAAAAAAAACGCCAAACATTGGAGAAAATGGCGTTGGTTGCGGAGCTAAGCTCGCTTAAAAACCAAATCAATCCTCACTTTCTTTACAATACCCTTAGCTACCTACACGCCCAGGCAGAACCGCTTTCGGAGTCGCTGGGAGAAGCTATTTTGCTGTTATCGGATATGATGCGATATAGCTTGCACGATACCGACGAAACGGGCTTGGTATCACTGGAAAAAGAGGTAAGCCATATTAAGAATTTTATTACGATTCATCAACTTCGTTTTGGGAATAAACTTGCCGTTGAGTTTACGGTAGAAGGTAATGTCACAAGCAAACGCATTTTGCCTTTGGTGCTGATTTCGTTTGTTGAAAATGCCTTTAAACACGGAAAAACGACCAAGGCTGAAGAACCTGTCCAGATTCAATTGCAAATAACGCCTGATTCTTCGTTGGTGTTTACGGTGAAAAACCGCAAGTCAGAAGGGCCTAAAGAAAATTCGAGCGGGATAGGGCTGAACAATGTACGACGCAGGTTAGAATTAGTTTATCCTAATTCACATCAGCTAACTATCAACGACACCAAGCATTACTTTGAGGTTAACTTGGTCATAAATCACGTTTGACAATGAGTGAGAATCTGTACATTTGTGGTTCGGACCAACCCCCAATTACGATGTCAATTCGTTGTCTTGCCGTTGATGATGAGCAACATGCCTTGGATATAATTTCGCGATATGTCGAAAAAATCCCAAACTTAGAGCTGGTTGCCGCTACTACCGATGCCATCGAAGCCTTCCAACTGGTTCAAAGAGAGCCGATTGATTTGGTGTTTTTGGATGTACACATGCCCGAAATTACGGGTATTCAGTTTCTAAAACTTCTCGGTGGACGAACCAAGGTCATTCTATGCACGGCTTATCCCGAATATGCGCTTGAAGGGTATGACTTAGACATTGTTGATTATTTGTTAAAACCCATGCGTTTTGAACGGTTTTTGAAAGCAGTTCAGAAAGCGCATACGTTACTTGAAGCCGAAGAACAACCCAAGACGGCTTCTACTTCGGCGACATCGTTTCTCGACGATTATATTTTTGTGAAGACCGAAACCAAAGGAAAATTGCTGAAAGTGGTTCTTTCCGAAATAAGATACGTAGAAGGGCTAGGAAATTACGTTTCGATTTTTACCGATGACAAACGAATCGTTACGCTTCTTACCATCAAAGAGCTCGAAGAACGTTTACCAAAACCCTATTTTCTGCGGGTACACAAGTCGTACATTGTTGCTTTGGGCAAAATACAGGGCATTGATGGCAATCAAATCATGGTTGCCGAAGGTCACATTCCATTGGGAGATACCTACCGCGAAGCCTTTTTTAATGGCCTTCAACAAAAAATAGTCGCTTCTAAAAAGTAGTTACTACCTTCGTTTTATTTTCAGTCTAAACTATGAAATACCTGATTGTTGGCCTTGGAAATATAGGCCCAGAATATGCCCTTACGCGGCATAATATTGGTTTTATGGTGCTCGACCGCCTGGCAGCCCAGCACGATTTTAAGTTTACCATGCAAAAATTGGCCTATACGGCTGAGTTTAAACACAAAGGGCGTCAAATTTACTTCATTAAGCCCACCACCTACATGAACCTCAGCGGCAAGGCGCTACGCTACTACATGGATGCCTTTAAGGTGCCTTTGGAAAACGTAATGGTGATTACGGACGAAATCCAGTTGCCGCAGGGAAAAATAAGAATCAAACCCAAAGGGTCGAATGGAGGGCACAATGGCTTGCGCAACATTGAAGAATTGTTGGGGACGCAAGAATACGTCCGAATGCGCTTCGGAGTAGGAAGTGATTTTCCGCGCGGACAGCAGGTTAGGTATGTTTTGAGTAATTTTCCAGAAGATAGTTTTGAAGAACTACTTATTGATTTGGACCGTGCTGGCGACGCAGTACTCAGTTTTTGTACTTTAGGAATACAAAATACGATGAATAATTTCAATCAATGATTGTATTTTTTAAAGAACTTTATTTTTTTGTTAAAAAAAATTTTATCGACATTTTATTTTTTTAACCAAAATAAAATTCTGACAAAAATCATAAATCTTACTTATACTGTTCCTAAAACCCTTATTTATAGAAGTTTAGTCGAAATAATATTTTAATTTGTGGAAAATGGAAATTTGCAGATTAAAAATTTATCCCGACCTTTGTATCGTTCAATGAGCAAGAGCAAAATTGAACTTTATTATGAAAGTAACGGTTAACTCAATTATATTTGCAATTGCACTCGGATTTGTACTTTTAGCGACCGAGTCAAACGCAAAAGAAAGTAGCAAAACAAACGCCAGCCCGAAGGGTACTTCACTGGTGAAAGCGCAACAAAAGGCATTCGAGCAGTACATCAATGAACAGTACACGCCTTTCGTTGAGCAAGAAGATTGGAAAGTTTTTGTAGAAATTGTGACTTATTACAACAACTCTCCGTCTAAGTTTTTGAATGTTGATGCTGAAAAGCAAAAGCAGTTTAGAAACGCAGTTAGTCTAATGATTCATTCGCTGAGTACAAGCAATGAGGCAAATGCGAAAGACTGGTTGCAAAGTTTAAAAAAGACATCGCATAACATCAATTTTCTCTGGAAGCTCGACTGGAACAGTCTTATGGAAAGCGAAGAACTTGAAAATCAAGGGGAACAAATTAGCTCACTCAATGGTTTTTAAAGAAAAAGAGAAAAATTGATAGATAATAATATTAGTTTTTTCATGTAGAAAAGGTTAAGGGTTTAGGAATAGTCAGTATAAAGCCCCGCTCACGATAGCGGGGCTTTATCTTTTTTAGGCAATCACGTTTTTAATTACTTTGCCCGCTGTATCGGTCAGTCGGAAATTTCTTCCTTGAAACTCGTAAATGAGCTGTTCGTGGTCAAAACCAAGTTGGTGCAAAATCGTCGCTTGTAAATCGTGAATGTGCGTTCGGTCCTTGATGCCAAAATACCCTAGCTCATCGCTTTCTCCCATACTAAATCCTCGCTTGACACCACCGCCTGCCATCCAGCACGTAAACGCATCCGTATGGTGGTCGCGGCCTTTGAAGGGCATTTTTTTGCCGTTGCGGTTTTCTTGCATCGGCGTTCGGCCAAATTCCGTTCCCCATACCACCAACGTTTCGTCCAACATACCGCGTTGTTTCAAATCCAACAGTAAAGCCGTGATGGATTGGTCGATTTGATTGATTTTATCGCGTAACCCAAATTCCAATGAAGTCCCTTTGCCGTCGCCGTGGGTATCCCAGCCCCAGTCGTATAGCTGCACAAAACGAACGCCTTTTTCCACCAATTTACGCGCCAAAAGGCAGTTGTTAGCAAACGATGATTGCCCAGGCTGCGTGCCGTAGAGTTGATGAATGTAGGTAGGTTCTTTGCTAATATCCATGACTTCAGGTACCGATACCTGCATTTTGAAAGCCATTTCGTACTGTGCAATGCGGGCGAGTGTTTCGGGGTCTTTAAATTCCTCGTATTGTTGCTGATTGACCGCCGTGAGGGCATCAATGGCTTTTTTGCGTAAATCTCTATCCAAACCGTTGGGGTCGCTCAAAAACAAAACGGGGTCTCCTTCTGAACGACATTGAACTCCTTGGTAAACCGAAGGCAAAAAGCCATTTCCCCAGACCGATTTGCCTGCGTCAGGGGCTTTTCCGCCCGATGTAAGTACCACAAAACCTGGTAAGTTGGCGTTTTCGGAACCTAACCCGTACGTCACCCATGAGCCCATCGAAGGGCGCCCTAAGCGCGCACTGCCCGTGTGCATAAACAACTGCGCAGGGGCGTGGTTAAATTGGTCGGTGTACATGGCTTTCAAAAACGAAATTTCATCGGCCATTTGGGGTAAATAGGTAAAATAATCGGACATCCACGCACCCGATTGGCCGTGTTGCTTAAACACGCCCACCGACCCAAGCATGTCGGGTACTCCGCGGATGAACGCGAATTTTTTACCTTCCAAAAAGGAAGGAGGGCAAGGTTTGCCGTCTAATTTGGCCAATTCGGGTTTATAATCCCACAGCTCAAGTTGTGACGGAGAACCGCACATGTGCAAGAAAATTACCGATTTAGCCTTCGCCGCAAAATGAGGAATCTTAACATCCAATGGATTGGTAACAAGCTGTTTTTTAGTACTTCCGTTGCCGCAGCTTCCAAACATGGTTCCTAAGGCCATCATGCCCAGCCCCGACGTACATTGCTTGAGAAAATGCCGCCGAGTTTCCAACAGAGCGGATTCGAGTTGAAGTTCGTTTTGAAGTTTCATGGGTTATTCCTTCGTTATAAACTCGTCCATATTCAACATAGTATTGGCCACAAACGCCAGTGCGGCGGCTTCAGCCGTGCTGTTACACATCCAGTCTTCGCGTTTTTGGGGATTTTTTTGAAAACGCATCAGCGCTTCTTGATAGAGCTTTTCAAATACTTCTTGCTTGGGTTTTGGAAGTACATGACCCGTCATCCACTCATATCCTTTTTGAAGCTGAGAAGCCACAGTTTTTCCTCCTTCGTGCTGCATTCGACGTGCAAAGTGTTGGGCTACATCGACAAAGGCCGAATCGTTGAGGGTGACCAATGCCTGCAAAGGAGTGTTGGTGCGAATCCGCCGAGCCAAACACACATCGCGCGTAGAGCCATCAAACGTAAGCATACTCGGATACGGACTTGAACGCCGAATGTAGGTATAAATGGCGCGCCGATAGGCATCTTCTCCCACGCTTTGGTTCCATTTTGAACCGCTGTACACGACTTGCCAAACCCCTTGTGGTTGGTAAGGCATGACGGGGCGGCCGTACATTTTTTTGCTCAATAAATTGCTGACGACCAAGGCTTGGTCACGAACCTGCTCGCCCGTCAATCGAACGCGAGGGCCACGCGCCAAATAACGATTGGCAGGGTCTTTCTCCAAAAGTTCATCCGTAACGTGCGAATCTTGACGGTAGGTGGCTGACAAAACAATCTCCTTCAAAAGCGGTTTGATTTGCCATTTCATATCGTCCATAAAACGGTACGAAAGGTAGTCGAGCAACGCTTGGTGGGTAGGAGCAAAGCCTTGCGAACCCATGTCTTCGAGGGTTTCGACAAGCCCTGTTCCAAATAACTGCTCCCACACCCGATTAACCAGCGTTCGAGCCGTGAGCGGGTTTTCTTTGGCCGTAATCCATCGGGCCAATCCTAGTCTATTTCGGGGGGCGTTTTTAGGAAAAGGGTGTAATGAATGAGGAACATCGGGCTCGACGGCCGTGGTGGGCGAAAACATACTTCCCCGCTCAAAAATTCGAGTGGTACGTTTCAAATCGGCTGGATTTTCGAGCATGATAGGGACGTTTTCGGTGCGAGTGAGCAGCAGTTCGTTGAAATGCTTGAACTGCGTATCGTAGCCTTCTTTTCCTTTTCCAGGAAAGTCGTCTTCCAAAAACATGACCCAATTGACCAAACAAACATCTTGACTTTCAGAGGCTAGTTTGGGGTTTCGGAAAATAAAATGTAGGTCTTTTCTTGTGCTAAATTTGGGGAGATTTACCCATTTTAGGAGTGTAAGGCCGTTCCAAAAATTACGTCCTTGTGCCGTATCAAGCTTTACCACGGCCAATTTAGGGCCGTTGAGGCTATCAGTTCTAATTTCAATGCTTCCACCCACTTGTGCCGTGACGTACGAAATCAGCATCCGACTTTTGTTGATGGTTGGCGCATTTTTCAAACGGCAGGTTCCCCCATTTTGCATTCCCATGTATGAACTAGGTTCGGAAGTTCCTTTTTGAAAACTATCAAAATTGTGCGCGTAAATACGAGGCTCGACGGTTCGTAAAAAATGCACAATTTCTTTCGACTTCGTTTCAGAAACGGAAGTTTTTACCCATTGAGCTACTTCATCCAGCTTCTTTTGGTCTGTTTCGTTGAAAAACCGCAAGTGAGCCGATTCGTCCATGACATCCTCGTCGCGCGTGTTGTTGAAGAAGGCCATGTATTTATAAAACTCTTCGTGCTTAAAAGGGTCATACGGATGGCTATGGCATTGGACACACGCAAAGGTCGTACTGTTGAAAGCTACCCAATTGGTACTTACGCGGTCGAGCACGGCAGCGACTCGAAACTCTTCATCGTCAGTTCCTCCTTCGTCATTATTGGTTGTATTTCGGTGAAAACCAGTGGCGATGAGTTGATTTTCGGTAGGATTCGGAAGCAAATCACCCGCCAATTGTTCGGTGATAAACTGGTCATAAGGCATGTTTTGATTAAACGCCTTAATGACCCAATCGCGGTAACGCCAAGCATTGCGAATATCGTCCTTTTCGTAACCTTTTGAATCGGCATAGCGAGCCAAATCGAGCCACATCGAAGCCCATTTTTCCCCAAAAGCTGGTGATTTTAACAAAGAGTCAACCACCGTTTCGTAGGCATTGGGGGCGGGATTGTTAAAAAATGCCTTGTACTGTTGCTCGGTGGGTGTAAGCCCTGTCAAATCGAGCGTTACGCGACGTAACAGCGTGGCTTTATCGGCGTCTTGGCTATGCGATAAGTGCTGTTCTTTTAATTTTTCGGTCACAAAGTGGTCAATATCGTTGTTGACCCACGATTTTTCCCAAAACTTCCACCATGAACTACTTGGAACAGCAGGTTTTTCGACGGCTTGGTACGCCCAATGTTTGCCCCATTTTGCTCCTTGGTCAATCCATTTGGTCAAGAGCTCTATTTCCTCTTCACTGAGAGGCTCGCCCTTTTTGGGCATGAATTTTTCAGGATCAGGGTGCGTCAAACGAAGGATAAATTCGGAGTGAGCAGCATCCCCTGGAATGATGGCAGGCTTTCCAGATTTGGTTTTTCCGAAGGCTTCTTCTTCAAACAAGAGACTAAACCCGCCTGCTTTTTTTACTCCACCGTGGCAAGCCATGCACTTTTTGTTTAGAATAGGCTTGACTTGCGTATTAAAATCAATTTCACTTTCAGACAGAGAATGATAGCCGTATGCCAAAACGCAAACAGCTACTGTACCAACGAGTAGTTTGTTCAGAAAGGTCATGGGAATGGTGGTAAAATAATCCTTCCAAGTTTTTGAAACTTGGAAGGATTGGGAGGGATATTAAACGTTGGTCAAAATACCGAGTTTACGGTCTTCTTTCCAGCGTCCGCGCGTGAAGTCAGGGAATTTAACAGGAGCATTGCCACCTTGAATTGAAAGCGCAGAAAGCGGAGTCACCGACGACCACGAGGCGGCATCATACACGTCCATGTCGAGGGCTGTTCCACGGTTGAAGCAGTCAATCAAGCGGTAAATCAGTACGAAGTCCATGCCGCCGTGACCACCGTTACGCTCGATTTCTTCCTTCATTTTTGCCCAAATAGGGTGCTTGTATTGTTCGCGTAAGGCTTTGTATTCTTCGTCTTTAATAAAACCGTGCCCTTGCCCTTTTTTGGCAAAACGGCTCGGATAGCCCGTATGGAATGCCTTGGTTCCCGCCAGCATGTTGATACGGCTGTAAGGACGAGCCGTAACAACATCGTGTTGAACCAAAATAGTACGGCCTAAGTGAGTTTTAATCAGGGTATTGTTCATGTCGCCGTGTTTGAAACCTTTTCGCCCATGAAATTCGTTGGAAGGGTCGGTCATGGTAGAAGAGTCTTCACTGAGACTGGCCTCCAAACTACTCATTGATACCAAGTGGTTGAAGCGGTCGCCACGGTCGATGTTCATGTATTGCGACACAGGGCCGAGGCCGTGCATCGGGTAAAGGTTTCCGTCACGGGTCAAATTGTGACGAATCCGCCACATGTTGTAGTATTCAGTTTTGGAGAAAAGCAATTCCCGCAAATCGTGGATGTAGCCACATTCGGCGTAAGTAATGGTACCAAAAACACCCTGTTCGGCCATGTTTAATACCCAAAGTTCTTCGTCGCCGTAGCAAACGTTTTCGAGCATCATGCAGTTGCGTTGGGTTTGCTCGGCGGTATTTACCAGTTTCCAACAGTCCTCTACGGTATAAGCAGCAGGTACTTCCGTCGCAGCGTGTTTTCCTTGTTGCATGGCATAAACGCACATGGGGACGTGGTCTTCCCAAGGAGTGGCAATGATAACGAGGTCGATGTCATCGCGGCGACACATTTCCTTCCAGGCGTCCACTTTTGAATGATAGTAGGCGACGTCATTGACCCCTTTTGACTCAAGCCACTGTTTGGTTCGGTTGGTATATCGTTCCTGAATGTCGCAAACGGCCACAATTTTGGCTTTTGCTCCGCAGGCATGTACCAATTTTACGTGCCCCGAACCACGGTTCCCGACCCCAATAAAAGCTACCCGAACCTGCGGAATCGGTGCTGATTTTAGACCAATTACCGACTTACCAACGGCCTTTGGGATGACGGTCGTTTGAGCAATCGTTTCTTCTATTGAATTTGAGCGAGCATTAGAAACAAAAGGTAATCCTAAGGCAGAACCAATGGCTGCCGTAGCTTTTAGAAATGAGCGGCGTTCCAAGAAATTTTTCATGGAGTGGGAGGGATTGAAGGTTAGAAATATTGATGAAGCAAATTAATAAATAAATTTAAAAAATAAGCAATGACTACCGAAGTAATCATTGCTTATAAATAGAATTTTATGTTCAAATAGTTGATTTTTAATTAGATGGGTTTTAGCCAGACTAAACAAATTGGTTTAAAATTAGAACTCCAATTAACCCCACTACCGAAACAATGGTTTCCATAATCGTCCAAGTTTGTAAGGTTTCTTTGATGGACAGGTTGAAATATTCTTTGAACAACCAAAAACCACCGTCGTTGAGGTGAGAACAAATCAAGCTACCTGAGCCGATGGCCAGCACCATTAATTCAGGCTTAACTCCCTGACTTTGAACCAAAGGAGCGATGATTCCAACGGCCGTGAGGCCCGCTACCGTAGCCGAACCCACACAAATACGAATGACGCCCGCAATCGCCCAACCTAACAAAAGAGGTGAAATTTGGACACCTGCTAGTAGTTCACCAATGTACTTGCTTACCCCGCCGTCGGTGAGTATTTGTTTAAAACCACCTGCTCCTGCTACAATTAAGAGAATGATTGAGACACTTTTGAAGGCTTCTTCCAATGATTTCATCACATGTTTGGTACTTCTGCCCCGACGGATTCCCAAGAAATAAATAGCGACCAGTACTGAAATGAGCATCGAAATAGAGGGGTCGCCCAAAAAGGTAAACGCCGTATGTAACGCCGAATTTTCCTCAAATTGTCCTTTGAGCCAAGGCATCAATGTCAGTAAAAGCAAAGGCAAAAGCGCTACTACAAGGCTGATGCTCAGGCTAGGCATTTCGTCTTCGGTGAATTGGCGGGTGTTAAAAAGAGAAGCGTCGGGCTTAGGGTTGTACTTTTTTAAGGTTTTTCCAAAAATAGGACCTGCAATGATGATGGCAGGAATCGCAACCAAAATCCCATAAAAGAGTGTCTGCCCCACATCTGCTTTAAATTGAGTAGCAATGGCCGTAGGCGAAGGGTGAGGAGGCAAGTAACCGTGCGCTACCGAAAGTGCCGATAACATCGGAATAGCGACATACAACATGGGAAGTCGGGTGGAAGCAGTAATGGTAAAAATGAGGGGGATGACAATCACAAAACCCGCATTATAAAACAAAGGCAAACCAATGATAAAACCAGCCAAGGCCAATCCCCAAGGCAGGTATTTCAGGCCAAAAATATTCATGAGGGTGGTCGTAATTCGTTGGGCTGCCCCACTATCCGCCACGAGTTTGCCAAGCATTGAACCAAAACCAATGATAATTACCAATGACCCGAGCGTTCCGCCGATGCCTTTTTCGAGCGACTGACTGATTTGACTTACGCTCATTCCGCAGGCTAACCCTAGGCCAATACTGACGATGACGAAGGAAATGAACGTATCAAGATGGAAATAGGCAACTAACAAAACAAGGGCTACAATCCCCAACAGGACATACAAAAGCAGCATAGTAAGGAGGGTTTTAGGTATAAAATCGTATGAAACTGAGTACAATGTTAAAAATTTGCAAAGATAGTTTTGTACAAAATCAGGAAACGAAGAATTTTGACAAACGATCTCTCAATTCATTGAAATAAGCAACGGATTTTAATAACCTACTCCCGTACCAACTGAACAATTCACCATCAACCAACATAATATGGGCAGAGGGACAAATTTCTTGAAATTCTAGTAAGTGTTTTTCTCGAAATGAATAAGGCTCTGAAGAAAGAAAAATGAGCTCAGGAGCAGCTTGTCGTAAGTCAGCTTCTGAGATTTCGGGATAACGTGTCAGGTTGCCAAATACGTTGAGAAAACCAGCTTTACCTAGCATTTCGTGGATAAACGTGCCGTTCGCGGCAACCATAAAGGGCTTTTTCCAAATAAAATATGCTACGCGTGGGCGAAGCGACGGCGATTGGAGTGAGTCAAATTGGGTAGATAATTGTTGACAAATTTTGAAAGCTTCAGGTTCTTTGTGGGTGAGCTCCCCAACCTTCTGAATCATTTCAAGCGAATCGTCTAAGGTGACGATGTCAGAAATCCAAACGGGAAAGTCTCGTTGCAAAGTTTCGATGCCTTCTTTATAATTTTCCTCTTTGTTGCCAATAATCAAATTAGGGTTCAGCGCCTTGATTTTTTCAAAGTCAAAGTTTTTGGTTCCGCCGATTTTTGCGATGTTCTTTACTTTATCGGCGGGATGGCAACAAAATTTTGTAATACCTACTACTTTATCCTCCAAACCAAGGTCAAAAAGAAGCTCAGTTTGCGACGGAACGAGTGACACAATTCGCTGCGGAGCTATGGAAGAAGAACGCATACGGATGAAGTGTCCTAGTTGGAAGTACGGAATTTGCCTGTACCAAAGGTTTGTCTAAAACCTATCCTAAAACCTGTATTTTTGGTATAAAGATCACCACGGTCAATAGCCGCCGAGGCAACCCACTCTAAGCCCGAGAGCGCAGGAATTTGGCCTTTGAGTTGTAACAAAGCCGAAAGTTGTTTAGGAACGGTAGGGTAGGAGTAGATGTAAGTACCGTAATTGGCACTGTAAGAGATTTTGGATAAAAACTGAATCGAGGGGCCGATATTGCCTTCAAAACCAAGATGATATACTAAAACACGGTTGTTGTTAGCCATGTCATTGGTATTTTGTTCTTCAGGGCGGTTGGTATCTTCCTGATTGGTAATGAACGGAGTCCCAATAATTCGTCGTCGATACGACCACCCATCGTAGTACTGTTGGTGGTTGAAGTACTCGTCCTTGCCGCGCTTTTTGCCATTTGTCATCACAAACGTATCACCACCCTGACTACGGGTATTTAAGAACTCAAATACCACTTTTTTAAAGGAAATTCTACCTTTTTCTTGGCTAGGGTAAAGGTTGGTGAGTACAATTCCATTCAGGCCGTCGGCGATGCTTGTAAGGTAGAATAAAGACCCATCTTCGTAGATATTTTGGCGATACACCAAAATATTTACTTTTTTCAAATCAAGTTCAAAGCCAACATCAACTGTACCTAAATGGTTGCCTACGCGGTTAGTAGAGTCGAAGGCATTGCCTTTTCGAACCCCAATGTTTGGACCAATGGCAATTACTGCTAATAAATAGTCTGCAAAACTGCTGGGAAGTGTTTTATTTGTGACCGTTCCGATATCATCAAATGTTTTTCCGCCCCATTGCACTTGGTGGTTAAAACCCCCATATAGTTTGACGGAAGAGCTTTGCCTACCGATGCGAACATAAACGGACTTTTGGTGCAAATAATAACCATAGGCAAACTTGTTCGTCCCAAACCAGCTATGAGCGTAATTCCCCTTAAAAGCTAACCAAGGGTTATTTTTTCCTAATGGTTGATAATCTGGTATTTCAATTTGGATTTTAGGCATCGGAAAGGCATTTCCTGACCATATATAAGAGCCTGTGCCAAGTGTGCTGTCAGCTAGACCAAACAATTCTTTTTTGCGGCCAGCATAAAAAAGCAAATTTTTATATTTAACACCCGCATACAACTGGGGTAAGAACAGGGTGGTACTTCTACTATCTAGCAGATTTCCTACTACTTGAGTACTACCTATGAGTTTCCATTTATTATTTTTTGCAGATAAGTTACTTTCAAAGTCGATTGCCCCGCTTAGCGCAACGGCTGTTTTTTCTGGTACGACATCGTACTGATTCGCTCGTAACCAAAAGGGCATTTGGGTGGCCGTGTTGTAATAAAAAGCACTGAAATCAGTCCTAAAAGAATGTTTTGCAGTACTATCTTGTGCGGTAGCCAAACCTCCACAACCCAAAATTAAAAAGCAACAAGACAGTAATACGAAAAGCTTTTTCAATGGAAAAGAAGTAATTTCTGGACGAATAGAATACTTGTGAGAACAATGTAAAAAACAAAGTTATCAAAAAAATCCTCTTTTACGAAGCCCTAATTGGATTCCCATGGAAGGTTCGTAGAGTGTACCAGCGTCGATTGCAATGGATGTTGTCCAATCGATTCCCTGCAACCAAGGTAGTTCCTTTTGGATTTGGAGAAGGCTAGAGAATTGTTGTCTAGCGGAAGGAAATGGATAATCATACGTACCCAAGTTGTTGCTGAAAGAGGCTTTTACTAGCCATTTCCATTCATCTATCCAACCGCTTGCACCTAAGTGAAGCATCTGAACTCTATTGTTGAGGGTTTTTGCATTTTTGATGAGGGGAAAAGAACTAATAATATCACTCTGTTTGGGGATAAAAGGCGTACCAATCATTTCACCTTTATAAGACCATCCTTCAGAATACACATAATGATTAAAATAATTGTCTCTCCCAAAAATTTGTTGTTGAAAATCAAATACATTTCCCCCTTGACTGGTGGTGTTCATCCATTCAAAATTGACTTTTTCAAGGGTAAATGTTTGCGCGTAATTTGGGGCATTTCGATTGTTAAATGTTATTCCTTGGAGTCCATCTTGAATATTTAAGAAATTATATAAGGAACCATCGTCGAATATATTTTGACGAAAAAAAGTCAAAGATTTGTTGTTAGCTAACTTCCAAACCAGCCCTAAATCAAGCGTTCCAAGGTGATTGCCCACGCGGCTGTCCTGCCACGGTTTTCCCACCACAACGGCCCACCAAGCCTCTTTAGGAGGAAGCCCGTTAGGCCAAATTTGGTCTTCTCCACCCCATTGGGCAAGGTGATTGAATCCTCCGATTAAATTGATTTTCCAGTTTGGGCGACCCATTTTGATGAACAAGGTCTTTTGGTGATAATAGCCTTTTACCGCATTGGTTCGAGGACCATATGCAACTGCAAGGGTATCTAACCATCCGTGGGCAAAAGAGCCTTTGATGGAAAATAGTCCTCTAAAAAAAGGCAATTCTACGTAGTTGGGAATTGACAATTGAATTTTTGGGAAGGGCTGGGCGTTCCCTGACCAACTATAAGAACCAGAAGAAAGAAGTGTATCGCCCAATAGGCCCATCGTTTCGAGCCGACGACCATAAAATAATTCAATAGGCCCGTATTTGATGCCAGCAAAACTCTCAATAAGCTTAAATTTATTTGAGTTTTGTTGGGCAATAAAAGCACCATCGAGTCCATATAAAAGCCGTATTTGGCGCCAGCTGTACTTTACGGTGTCCCCTTTAGTATTACCAAGCGAGGCCCTTGCTATAAAAGAAGAGGAGTTTTTGGGAATAACGTTGTATTGATTGGCATAGTACCAGAATGGAACGGTGGGAGAATTTGTGCCGTAGGCATTTACCGATAAATTATACTCGGACGTAGGCAAAAACTGTGCATAACTGGTAAGCGCACCAATTAAAAAATACACCAGAAAATTAATGGAATACCTATGTCTCATAGAGGCAGCCTCGCAAATTTATCTATCGTCCCAACCCAGCTAATACTACCCTAATGGTATGTAAAATTATTTTAAAATCAAATCCGAATGATTGGTGTTTAATGTAGTACATGTCATACCTGTGTTTCCACATACCATCTTCTATGGATGCTCCGTAAGGGTATTTGACTTGTGCCCACCCAGTTAGTCCTGGTTTAATGACGTGACGAAATTCGTAATAAGGGATAGCTGTTTTCAACATTTCAATAAAAACAGCTCTTTCTGGCCGTGGCCCAATGAGAGACATTTCGCCTTTTAGTACATTAAACAACTGAGGAATCTCGTCAATTCGTGTTTTCCTAATAAACGTACCTACCTTAGTAGCTCTTGGGTCATTTTTTTGTGCCCATTGCGCACCACTTGCTTCAGCATTAGACCGCATCGAACGAAATTTAATAACCTCAAATTCGATATTATAGAGCCCCACGCGTTTTTGGCGATAGAAAATTGATCCTTTTGACTCTAGTCGTATTGCAATAGCCGTTAGCAACATAATAGGCGATAGAAGTGCCAAAAGAATAGATGCATAGATGATGTCAAAAAAACGCTTCGTAGCAATTTTAGTACGATTTCTCAGTACAGAGAAGGCTTCCTTGTTAAGAAAGTAATCACCATTTAAAAGGCTGATTTCTGTATATTTATTTTTTGACTCCAGAAAATCCACCAAGGGCATTACAGTAACTCCATATTCTATATTTCTTAGTAAAAATTCTCTCTCAAGGTCGTCAATGTATGCCGCATTGTAATAAGTAATGACACCTTGCCGCTTGAAGATTTGATCACACTGATTGAATAAGGGAGTATAAGAATAGTTCTGTAATATGTCTGTTATAAGTGGAATACTAGATTCAGGACACACAATGTATAACGGGTTTTGCACCAGTGTGGGTGAATGTTTCGGGCTAATGTCAACGTAAGAAGTAGGATATTTGGTAGAATCTTCCAATGGAATTTCTTCAAAGGTGGTAGAAAAACTTTCAACTTCAGGCTCCTTCATTTTGTATTTTTTTTAGAAAAACACCTTAAATTTCCATAATTACAAGTATTCTCTTGTTAATAGAAGAGGTTCAAAGATAAAGCCCATTTTTGTAAAAACCAAAGAAGCTAGATACCGTTAAATAACTTTCCCTTGAGTGTATAAGGAGGGGATTTGAAGAAAGTAGTCAAAAATCTTGTGGTAATCACAAAGGCCAATTACTTTTGTAAAAAAGGTCGTTGATTCATGAGTACCACCGCTATCGCAAAATCCACCCAAATTGCAGGGACACAATTACATGAAGTGAAATTGGTGTCATTGAAAGAACATAAAGACTCCAGAGGTTCCTTTACCGAAATTTTTCAGGATCATTGGGGGACGGTTCTTAAACCTGTACAGTGGAGTGTCGTGAAATCGGAAGCGAATGTGTTTCGTGGAATGCACTACCACCAACGCCACGACGAATATTTTTGTCTCATTGATGGGCATTGCGTGCTTGGCTTGCGGGATTTACGCGCGGGCTCTCCTACACAACATCAATCTGCCCTATTTGAACTTTTTGGTGATGATCCCGCAGCGCTTATTTTCCCGAAAGGGATGCTGCACGGCTGGTTTTTCCATACGCCTGCGCTTCATATTCAGTCAGTTTCGGAAGCCTATGTGGATTATGGAGGCGACGACAACTGGCGTTGTGCTTGGGATGATCCTGAATTGGAATTGCCTTGGGGAATTGAAAATCCTATCCTGACAGATGCTGCCTCTAATGCCCCTTCTTTGCGTACGCTAGTCGCCGCTTTAGAGCGTAAAGGCTATATGTAAGCTTGGTTTGGATAAAAGGAACCAATTCCGCGAGGGTCTTGCCTTTAATCCGAATCCAATCATTTTGTAAGGCCGCACGCTCATCGAGTAACGACTGGAGTACGTTTTTGCGCATAACATGGAGAAATGTTGAGTCGCTGAGTTTTGCTTCCCACTCTTTTAATTCTTCTACGCGCTTTTCGGTCGGGATTCCTGGATACGTAGCTCCTCGTTTAAAATACAGCACGGTGGCTTCGCTTCCAAAAAATGGAGAATAGTCAGGGTGTTCCATAAATTGCGCCCACATATAGTCATCCGTAAAAACATCGGGAGGGGTAGTGCGCCAGCCGTAGGGTAGGTTCTTGTAAAATTCATAAGTATGTGCAACAGCCGAAAAGACAAAATGTTGCCTCGCATTTGAATATCCATACCGAATGTCTCCATTTTGGAAAAGTCGGAAATAGTTGGAAGAAACAAAGTTTCCTTTTTCAAATAACTCTAGTAATGTCTCTAAGTGGTTTGGAAGCCACAAGTCGCGATCTAAAAGATACGCTACATACTTTCCCTGTGCATAGTGTGTAAGTACTTGATGCCGATTGGGTTCCCCTCTACGAAGGTGCTTTGGGAAATCAAAAAACTTGATTCGGGTATCTTGTTTAACAAGCGATTGAATCACTCCCCTCGTAAATTCATTCACCCCGTCACCAATGATAAGCAACTCAAAATCAGGGATAGTTTGTTTTAAAACACTACTCACCGAGTAAGGAAGTAGCAACCCACGGTCGTTTGTGGTAGGAAGTAAAATAGAAAATCGAGGAGACATGTTGCCCGAAAGTTTAACAAGTTGTGGCACCTAACGTGTAAAGTGCCGTAAGAACTTCAATGGTCGTGATTCCTTCCTGAAAAGTGGAAATAGGAGGTGAGCCACCGCGTAAATAGGCTAAAAATGCTTCTAATTCCTTTCGTAAAGGTGGAGTGGTGTCAAAAAAACGCTTTTCGCTATTATTTGGCGTAGGGTAGCTACATTCGTCACCGTAGAAAATTTCGATATAATCTACTTTTTCATCGGCCAAAATGGCAATCCCTTTGGTACCGTGCAGTCGAATTTCACGACGTTTATCGGCAAAGCGGTTTGAAACCTCTATTTGAACAAAAGGCGAATGACCTAGAAGGGCGGTCATACCACGGGCATTAGTTCCGTGCCATTCAATGACCGCAGAACGCGGCGCTGGAATGTACCCAAGGATTTCAAGGGCAATGGTCAAATCGTGGGGAGCTAAGTTCCAAATGCTATCGGTGTCGGTGCGGGGACTTGTCCAGTTACATCGATGCGTATAAAGAGCCGTAATCTCGCCAAGTTCTTTAGTACGAGCTAGTTGCCCTAAAAGCTGCACTCCTGCATGGTAGCGCCAAATGTGCATCATGAACAGGGGATAGTCTTCAAACTTTTTAAGAGCGATGGCGTCTTCAAGTGAAGTAACGAGTGGCTTTTCAATAAAAACGGGTATGCCCCACGGAACAATTTGTTCTAAAATGGAGCGGTGAGTGACGGATGGAGAGGCCAAAACTATTCCATCAGCAGTGTGCAAATCATCTAGTGAATCGACAAAAAAATGGGGATAATCTTTCTTCGCTTCAGGATTGGGGTCGAAGATTTTTATGTCAACCGCTAGGTTACTTAATTCTCGGATGATGTTTTTACCCCAAATACCAGCCCCAATGAGTCCTATTGTCATTTATTTTCCTTGTTTTTTAATCATGATGACCATTGTTTTCATGATTAACCACATATCGAAGAAGAATGAAATTTTATTGAGATAAAGTAAGTCATAGCGAAGTCTTCGCTTAATTTCGTCAGGAGAGCCCGCATAACCAAATTTGACTTGTCCAATGGAAGTGATCCCTGGTTTGACGGATAAAATGAGTTTAAAATCATCGGGTGACTCATCCATCAACGTTTTAACATCATAATCTGCTAATGGGCGGGGGCCTACGACTGACATGTCGCCTCTAAGTACATTATAAAATTGAGGAAGCTCATCGAGTCGGGTTTTCCTTAAAAAACGTCCCCAAGGGGTTATTCTCTTGTCAAGAGTACCTTCCGAATGGCCTAGACGTGCACCGACATACATACTTCGGAACTTGTATATTTTAAATTTTTTACCCCATTGGCCAGTTCTATCTTGCGAAAAAATGACTGGACCTTTAGACGTTAATTTGGTTATTAAGCCTAATAAAAGGAAAATGGGAAACCCAAGTAGTAAAATAGAGCTTGAAAAAATAACATCGAAAAGTCGTTTACTTATGTACTCTTTGGAGTAATCTAAGAATTCCGATGATAGTGAGATAACTGGAGTAATCCCGTGAAATTCGAGTGAAGGTGCTTGGCTAAAAAAGAAGGCAAAGTCAACCACTAATTTGACTTTGTACGAAGCAGTATTTGACTTCTCTACCATATCCTTTAAGAGTGGATGCCCTACACGAGGAATACAGCAATAAACGGTATCAATCTGGTTCGAAGCGAGTAGTTGGTTTAAGACGCTGTAATCGCCCCTAATTAATGGCTTATTGGTAGCACTCAATTCATCAAAATAGCCGTAGAACTTGTAGCCAAATTCGGGATGTTGGTCGTAGAAGCGCTTAATTCTTTGTGATGTATCATTGTAACCAACGATGACATAATTCAGGGTATTGTTGCCGTTGGCACGATAAATTTTAAGTAAGACCACTGCCGCAGTTCGCCAAGTGCACCCAAAAATCCAGAACAATAAGAACGTGTAAAAGAGCTGAAGTCTAGGTAGATGAAAGTCTTGAAGAAGCATCCATATGAAAACACCCAGTGCAGAAAAGAGAAGCACTGATATCAAATGCTTGTAAATAAGAGTGAATACGTGGAATTTGAGGCGAGTATGTTTGTAAGGGCGCAGGACAGAAACAATCAACAGCCAACAAAAACCAAGAAAAGATAGAAATACAATATTTTTATTGTTGATACTCGAAGAATTAGGGCTTACCAATGCGTTACCGATTTCAAAAGACACACTCAAAACGATGAGGTCAGAAACGAATTGGAGGGGTCGAAAAAAAAAGGGTAAACTAGGTCTCATCCGAATTCAACAAAGAAATGTACAAGTTAATAGGTTTTGTGTTGGACTATCAACTTGTACAAAAGTAACGGATTCAATTTGCCTATACAAACCTTTTTATTTTGGTTACTGACAAATCTCCGTGTCAAGCCGTGACAGATATAGCTACTTGTTTACTGACCCACTTGTAAGTTAATTCCATTCCTTGGCGCAGAGTGAGCGATGGCTTCCAGCCTAATTTTTTAAAGATTAGAGAGTTGTCAGAATTTCTGCCTCTAACACCTTGAGGACCAGTTATATTATTAATAGTAAGTTTTTTATTTGCAATATCAATAACCATTTGAGCAAAATCATTGATTGAAATCATTTCTTCAGAGCCAATATTAACAGGGCCTGAAAAATCTGATTTAACCAGTGCTCGGATAGCGTCTATACAGTCATCTATGTAGAGAAATGAACGCGTTTGTTTACCATCACCCCAAACTTCAATGAATGTACCATCTGTTGCTTCTGCTACTTTACGACACATCGCAGCAGGAGCTTTTTCTTTTCCACCTTGCCATGTACCACATGGACCAAAAATGTTGTGAAATCTTGCTATTCTGACATCAAGACCTCGATTTCTTTGATAAGCAAGATACAAACGTTCACTAAAAAGTTTTTCCCATCCGTATTCACTGTCAGGAGCAGCTGGATAGGCGGAGTCTTCTGAACATTTGGGATTTTCAGGGTCTAGCTGGTTGTATTCAGGATACATACAAGCCGATGAAGAATAAAAAATTTTACCAACACCAGCATTTGCACTTGCTTCTAAAATATTTAGATTACACAAAGCAGAATTGTGCATAACCGAAGCGTCGTTAAAACCCGTAAATATGTAGCCAGCGCCTCCCATATCAGCAGCTAACTGATATACTTCATCAAAGCCACCTTCTAGAGCATTCATGGCTACATTGAGTAATGTCAAGTCCCCAATAATAAATTCATCCGCTTGGTTATTGCCAAATTCATTCTGCTTTAAATCAACCCCTCTAACCCAATAACCTTCTGATTTTAATCTATTGACAAGATGGCCACCAATAAAGCCACCTGCACCGCAAACTAACGCTTTTTTCATATTATTCTCTTCGATTTGAATTTCAAAATAAGGTAAATTAGCCTGAAGCCTCTAATATACCTTGGAATATAAAGTTTTGGTTGATGTAAACACCGGAATAACCATCCAAGATAAATGTAATCAGCCCATTGAGGAATAGATGCTTGGCTTCCTGTCTTAAATGCAATTGCAGCCCCAGTACATAAAATAGCTGGTTTGTATGACAAGGAATTTTTTAAGTAATATCCTAATTTCTCTTGGGTTCCACCGCCAATATTTAACATAATCCATTGAGGCTTGAATTCTTCAATTTTTGATACTAATTGAGGATCGAATACATTTTTTTTGTAATAAGGAGCAGTATATGAACCAATTAAAGTCGTATTAATTCCTACTTGTTTTAAATAATTTAAATTAATTGACCCCTCTGAATCAGATGGGTTGACAAGCATTAGACGTACATGACCAGCAAAAGTAAGCTTTTTTAGAAAAAAATTAATAAACTCCAAGCCCGAAATTTTACTTAACCTATTGGAGTTGAATAAATTCCACATGATTACCATTAGGCCACTATCAGGGATAATTATATCAGAATTAACAATAGACTTGTAGTACTCAGAGTCATTTGAAATATTGACTAAAGCAGGAGCCGCAGGTACAGTAAGAAGCCCTCCATATTGGTTTAGATACTCATAAACGTCATTAACTTGTCCATTAAAAAACGGTATTCCTAATATTGAAATAGTAGTTGCTGGGTTAGGAGTCATAAGAATTGTTAGATAAAACAGTTGTATATGTTGAAATAGTGAAAAGATACAATTTGTGTTTTTAATCGAGTCTTGTAACGTAAATCTTAAATAATAATTGAAAAGATATGTACTATAGTTTGTTTTTATTTTCTAAGATATAAGGAAATAAAATTTTAGATAAAAATAGTTGGCCTGAATCATTCATGTGTATGTCATCGAAATAGTATTTTTCTTGTTCAAAATCTATTCCTTTGATTATAGTTATTTTATTTTTTTTGCAAAATTGAATAATTTCTTTTCCACCGTTTTCATACGTATGTGCTTTTTGCTCTGTTTTTGTTGAATGTATATATATATATATAGGTATATTGTTAAATTTAGATATGTTTTTAAAATAATTAAATCCTGTATTCCATTTTTTTTGAACAGGTATCTCATGTATAGTCTTTGGGAAATATCTATTATAAATTTTTTTTAATAGAGTGTGTGTAGCAAATAATGTATTTTTGTCGGGATGGTCAGGCGAAACTCCGACAATGTTAGAGAATGTCATTGTATCAAAGGCATCATGGCTACTTACAATTAAAAAAATAATGTCGGCATCAAATAAACCATGTTTTTTTATAAATGCAGCCCCATTGTCAGGTCCCCACGACTTAGCAGAAATATTCAATACCCTTATATTTTTCTTTAAGACCTTTGATAACTCATTTTCAAGAATTGTTGATGCTAAGTTTTCATGACTTATTAGATTGCCACCATTAATAACAGAATCTCCAATTAATAAAATAACACTAGTGTCTTTATATGACATACTTGTACTTCTCATAGAGTATTCGTTAGTTATGAATTTATTTCTATAAATCACAGTGTTTTGGTTAGGCTTTAAGGCGTATTCGTAATCTTTGCTTTTGATATATAAAGGGTAAGTATTCAATCCAAAATAACGACAAATTACCTCCAATAAAAGAATAGTAAAAAGTAAAGCCGTTGTTATTTTATTATTTTTCATTTAGTTCTTTAATTTTGCAGTAAATTTGAGTATAATATGAAAGTTTCATCAGTGAAAATAAAAGCCCTGTTTTTCCATCTAAAAAACCTCTCATTAAGATAAAGCTTCCAAAAAAGTATATTATACCTACATAAGACTTTCCTAAAATGCTGTATTTGATCTTTTGAAAAAACGTCCATTTACTTTTTAAGTGAGGATTGTATAGGTAATGGATGTATCTTTTAGATTCCCAGTCGGAGTATTCATTATGTTTATTTATATAATGGGATAAATTTTTTACATCATTGTGGCTAATCTTAGATGTTATTTTTCCAATACTTCCATCAATAATTGGATGCTCATGCACCTCCATATCTAAATGACTCCAATATGTTTCATTGATTTTTTCGTAGTACCCTTTGCCTACTTGAAATAGAGCTAATTTTTTCAGTGGATAACCTCCTTTTAAGGGTTTTCCAAGAAAATAAACCGTGTAATAAAGCCAATACCCTACATGTGAGCTTGTTTTTAATTTATTACGAACTTCAAACTTGAACTTTTCTGTTAAAAACTCGTCAGCATCTAAAAATAAAACCCATTTTGTTTTTGGAGGGTGATTAAATAAAAACCAATTTCTTTTTTTTGGAAACTTTCCATCCCACTCAAAATGAAGGATAGTGACATTAGACTTCCTGCTAATATTTAACGTATTATCAGTGCTACCAGAGTCAATTAATACTATTTCTTTTGCGAAATTTCTACCTATTGCATTTAAACAAAGTTGTATATTTTTTTCTTCGTTTTTTGTTGGAATTACAATAGTTAAATCAAGTATGTCTTGGGTCATTTTGAAATTAATATATTTTTTTTCTTGATTTAATGAACATACAAGGGTGACCACTGTAAACCATCCATTCTTTTAAATCTTTGATAACAACAGATCTTGCTCCAATAACACAGCCATCGCCAATATTAATTCCTGGATGAATAAATGATTCCGCTGCAACCCAAACGTAATTACCAATTGAAATCGGCTTAGTAACTAGAGGAAATCCGATTTGGTTATAGTCATGGGTTCCTGAACAAAGATGACAACCTTGCGATATGACACTCCTTTTTCCAATCGAAATTTTGCCCTGACAATAGAGAATTACTCCATTAGCAATGCCCGTTTGGTCACCAACTTCTAGGTTCCATGGAGCCCATATTTTGACTTTTGGATAAATATGAACCCCCTTCCCTATCTTTGCACCAAATAATCTTAAAATTGCAGAACGCCAGACATGGAATGGAGGAGGAGTAGGAGAAAAAAAAAGGAAATATACGCAGTTCCAAATAACTCTCAAAAGTCTATTTTTTATTGAGAATGATGGCCCAGAAAACGTATCAAGATTATGCATTTGATTTGAATTTTTGAAATAAATTAATTAAATTTTTGTTTGTATTATTTATATTAAAACACGAGTGGTAGCAATTTAAAGCATTGTTTTCAAATTTTATTAAATCTTCATCTTGCAGGCTAAGAAACCATTCTAAAGCATTACACAATCCTGACACTGTATCATCAACTACATATCCACATTGAAACCTCTCAATTTCTCTCCATGTATTTACTTTATTTGTTGTAATTACTATTTTGCTACACGCAAGTGCTTCTGCAACCACAATCCCGAAATTTTCTTGATGACTAGGTAGAATTAACCCAGTACTGTTGTAAATGAGATTCCATTTGTGGTCGCCTTCGACCATACCAAGAAAATGAAATTTTTCTTTTAATTGTTCACATTGGTCAATTTTTTTATTTAATTCATTAACATAGTTACTTTTGTCAACAGGCCCAGCAATTAAGATAGTTGGTAATTTTGCAAATAAATTAGGTTTTATATTTAATATTTGTAGATAAGAGTCTATTAAAATATGAAGACCTTTCTTCGGAGCAACACGGCCTAAAAAAAGTAAATATGGATTTGAATTATTGATACAATGTCTGTTTTTGCCTAAAGATATTTTTACTTGATTAAAACTGGGTGGAGGAATAGTTCCATAACCGATATTGATTTCTAATTTTGGTTGATAGTTGGTAAACGTTTGTTTGGCTAGCTGCATTTCTTCTTCTGTCGTAAATAAGATTCCATCGCTTTTGTTGATTACATGTTTTTCAAAAAACTTCCAAAAAATGCGATTTCTGATGGCTTTCCACTTCCTATTCGGGGCATTTTGAAAGTATGGGTCAAGCATTCCGTGTGGCATCACAAATAGCAAAGTTTTGATATGTGCCTTGTTTCTTTTTAGGTGATTGAATGCTAAATAAGTAGCAAAGCTTGGATAGAGCCATAAGCCATTTATAATCACTATATCAAAATTTGTAATATTACTTTTTAACCAAGGTAATAATTTAAAGGAAAAATGCCATGGGCTAAAGAAAGGACCCAAGAGATGAACTTTTATATTAAGCGGACTATAGATTTTATTATCTAAACAAACTATTTCGTTATTTATACCCTTACCAATTAGATTTATTATAGAATATTCTAAACCTTTAGCCGTGCCACCTGTACTAGAGTTCATACTGTCAATTACTTGTAATATTTTCATGGTTTTATGCAGTTCACTCCTGAAAGAATGTGTTATTTATTTTTTTGTACTCATTTTCTATTTTATTTAAAACTTCTATCACATTAAATTGCTTCGCATTTTTCAACGATAATTGAACTTGCTGCTCTCTTTTATCAGGGTTCCAATTACAAACGCTTTCAATTAATGGGGCTATTTTCAAAGCCCATTGTTCATAGTCTTCTACTTGTTTATTATACCTAGAAATAAAGACAGCGGCATTGCCCCCTATTTCATTCATCGGAGAAACATCGGTAGTCATAACAATACTACCAGAAGACATAGCTTCGATTATTGGCCATCCAAATCCTTCTGCTAAGGATGGAAAAAGGAACAAAGTCGCACCTGCATAAGCATACCGAAGAGATATATCGTCAATTTGTGTTAGAAAATGGATATCATTCTGGTATTTGTTATTTGCAATGAGAGCAAGCATGTCAGCAGTGGGTGGAGGTCCTACAAGAAGCAAAGGTAGGTTTTTGTTACTCAAACTACGCCATTTAATGTATAAATGTAGTACTCCGATTCTATTTTTGTACCATGTATTACCTCCAACATGTAAAAGGTATCCACCTGAAAGTTCTAAACTTGTTACACTTTCAAAAAATTGACGACCGTTTTCTTGTGTTAAAAACTCAAATAATGGGTTTAAAGGATTGTAAACAACTAAAGCGTTTTTTGAAGGAGAGGGCAATAGACCATTTAAATCACGTTGAGTTTGTTTTGAAACACAGATAAAATTTTTACCTTTTGAATAGCCCCAACGAATATAGCGTTGGTAGAGTTTTCCTGTTGTACTTGTAGTATGTTCTGGTAGTTGCTCCAATGCTGAAAGTTGAGCTAAAAAGTCATGACAGTGTATCACATGGGGCCTGTGAGCTAGAAGTGGCACCCAAGGACCTAAAGCATGATCTAAAAATACAAAAAGTGTTTTTTTTGTTGTGAATTTTGTTTTTATATATATTATAAATGGAAACAAAATGAATTGATCAATATAACCTAGCCATTTACGAATATTTCCAGAAAATGGTAGTAAAAAGAAAATAGCTTTAGGTTCCCATACACTTACCATATGGCCCCGTTGCTGCATTCCATTTACTAGTAAATTCCTAAATCGTTCCATGCTTGGAAGATTAATAAATTTGGGATGTGCTAGAAAAACCAATTTCATTGGCATAAATTGATTATAATGTAAAGAAATGAGGATATTAAATGCAAGTTACTAAATGGAAGATAAAATTTTTTGACAAACATCTTGGTTACCAACTTTTATTTCTCTAACTCTTTTCATACCAGAAAACCTTACTTCTTCGCGATAATTATTATTTTCAAGTAAATGTTTACAGATTTCGATACATTCATCTAATGATGACCAAAAGAGGGCGTCTTGTTTTTCCCTAAATAATTCAAGATGTTCGTTCGTACGTTGGGCACAAAGAACTCCTCCCGCATATGGAACTTCAAGACTCCTTTGTGTATGGAGATCTCTATTTCCTTTTGAAAGTAAACCAAGACATATTTTTGCACCTTGGATAGCTGAAACATATTCTCGACCACTTATAGAGTTGCCCCTATGATAAGGTTTTAACTTATTCCAGTATGGAGATTGATTCCATCTATCCCCCCAAATTGAAACATTAATATTTGATTTAATTAATGAATAAATAAACCGGTCTCTATTTTCATTCTTCATGCATGTTCCAATGAACGCAACATCACTATGAAATTTAGGTGAAATAATTAACGGATCTGAAAAAGGAGCATGTTCTACTTCATCATAGGACATTGTAACTCTAACAACTTTTTGGGCTTTCTTTTTTGTAAACTCATTGATGTTAACGTCCCTCATTACTGCGCAAATATCATAATAGGGTATAGACTTCAAAAGCAAGTTAAAACGTGCACCATCCCGCTTTCCTGTAGGATCATCATTATTATACAGAATAATAGGAGCTTTTTTTTGTCTAAGTACTTTAAGAGCACTTGGGCCAAAAAGTTCTCCACTATTTATCCAGATAATATCAGGTGCTGGTTGATTCTCCAATAATTCTTCACACCATCTAGTTATTTTATTATTAGTTAGAATGTACCCAGTTCTAAAATGAATAGGGTTTAAAAATCTATCAAATGGGTTGTTTAATGTTTTATAAGGATCAAAAAGTAATACATTATATCCCAGTCTTTTTAACGCTTTACTTCTGTGGAATGAAGTGCTATCAATTGAAGAACTTCCCAGATACCAAATTGTATTCATCTATTTTTATTTTTTAATAAAAAAACTTATAAAATAACTGAACTTAAAAATAAAGTAGTATAAAATATACATTTGAATCCAGCCACGTGTTAAAAACATGGGCAAAGTCATTAC
The DNA here is from genome assembly GCF_014195535.1 of Runella defluvii. GTDB lineage: Bacteria > Bacteroidota > Bacteroidia > Cytophagales > Spirosomataceae > Runella > Runella defluvii. The sequence continues at coordinate 483,389 of NZ_JACIBY010000001.1, forward strand.
ACTTTCGCTTGGGAGAAATATAAATACTGAATTGATAGCCAGTAAGATACAGAGACTGATTCTGGGCTCAAATCCATTAGAAATTGTTGATTTTAAATTTATGTAACATGAATCAATTATATAATAACACGGGATTATAAAGATAAATAGTAACAGAAGATACCACCAGCCAAATGAAATCATTCCAGTTCCAGAAATATGGCCAGTGCGATTTACACCTATAACACTGTAATCATTGCCAAGATAGTTAGCTTTTGCGAATAGGTAATCTCCAAACGAATAGTTGATTAAGTTTTTGTTGAGATCAATTCCTAGCAATGTCAAAATGGGCGTGGGTAAAATAGCTATAGTACGATTAATAGAAAAATCTTGAAAACCTTTGTCAATTTTAAAGTTGAGTTTTGAGGCTTCAATAAGACTAGCATCATTAAACTTTATATTACAAAATCTTGATAATAATACATTGTTAAGATAGTACTCGTCCCATCCTGAGTCGTCACCACTCTTATTATTTTTAAATTGTTGTAATAAGGTTTTATTTTCATATGCTTTAATAGTCATTTCAAGTAAGTTGAAACTTGAAACTTCATGGCGCTGATTCCTGACAGCAACCATTGCAGTACTCAAATCAGATATAGGTCCTATTATCAGCCAAAATGACATAATCAATAAAATAATATTTTTCTTATTAAAAAAGTTTGCTTTTTTGATTCCTAAACCTATACAGAGTATGTATGAGTAAGCCAAACTTGTAAAACCAAACATAAATGCACCACGGCTATTTCGAGCCACGCTTACTAAAAAAATAATAATTGTATAGACTGATATTTTAATTAGATAATTATTATTTATTTTTTCATTCCGACCATAAATGATACCAATTCCAATAAAATAAGGCGCGTAAGCGAAATTAATTAAACTTTCAATAAATTTATCAAAAGAACCTCCAGTAAGTTTTAAAGCGCTTTTTGCATATATGTAAACGTAGAATGTCGCGAATACACCTATAAGCCCAATAATCCAAATTTGTGTATCTGAAGGCGGGGTGAAAAAATCGAATCTTAATAGGATATTACGAAGTTTATTCTTGTGTAAATACGAAAATTGCCTGTATACATAATGAGAAATTATGAGTGTAATTAAAATCAAAAATGAGTGTAAAAATACTTCATTAGATAATTTTAAATTGAACACAACAGGATTTCCCTCTAACAAAGTAAATATAAGAGGGAGATATAATTGGGTTAGAAAAAATCCAATAATCAAAAAAATTGATAATGGGAAGTTTTTGAAAAAAGACTGCTTAAGTGTGGTTATTATTAAAATATAAAATGATATATTTATGGTCAATACAGCGATAAAATTATTGGAGTCAAAGAAAAAAATACACTGCAAAAGTGAACAAAATATCAATGTTCGTGAAGCCCAAAGCACTAATACATTAACAAAGCTATTAGAATTGTTAATATTATTTGGTATCGTATTTTTATTTGAGCTCATATGTTTTGCTTTTTAAAAAGCCTACCATGTTTTTACCATAAGTATCCCATCCTTCGATTTTTTTTACCCGTAGGATAGCATTTTCTGACATTTTTTTTCTCATTAAATCATTATCAATTAAAAACTGTAGCTTATCATGTATAGTTTGACTAGAACGAATCGGAACAATAAAGCCCTCAATGCCATCTTCAAAAAGGTCTTCTGCTCCACTGTTAGGAGTAGAAATGACAGGACACCCACACGAAAGTGCCTCTCCTTGTACTATTGCTAGACCTTCTTCAATACTGGGCAATACGAAAACGTGACTCTTACTGTAATATTCAGCAAGACTTGTATTTGGTAAGTTGCCTTTAAATATTACGTTTTTAATGTTTTTTGATTTGATAATCTGTTTAATTTCAGGCTGAACTGAACCAATAACAAGCAATTCTTTATTTGGATGTGATAATAAATTAAAGGCATTAAGTAAATCAATAAACCCTTTCCTTATGCTAACTGCCCCAACCCAGAGAACTCTAAATTTATTACTCGGTGGATTGCCGATTTTTTTAAATCTTTCAAGTCTTGCTCCGTACGGTATTTTTATTACCTTTTCTTCATTAACACCCATACTTATAAATGTGTTTTTTACAAATTGAGATGGTACAGTAATAAAATCTGCAATTTCATATTCATTAAGTTCTTTTTGAATAATGCGATTATCAACTCCTTCATATTTAAATCCCCATCTATGATATTCATCTTTCAAAATATTATCTTGAAAAACGATGTGGGATGACCCTCTATCGCATATAAAGTTGCCGCCTAATGATTTAGCTTTTTTCCCTGAGTATAGTCCAGTTCCTGATAATGATATTAAAGTTGTTGGACTCTTAATGTTCTGAGCTACAAAGTAATCTATACTTTCAAATGCCAACCAGTCCCACTGCTTTTTTAAGGCTGGTAGATAGTCAATCCAAGGGCCTAAAGCCATATAAGGGGCACGAAACCATGGAAAGGTTTTTATTTTATCTACGGCAATGCCGTCTTCGTCTTTTAATTTAAACGATGGATAGCCAGTCCAGATAGCTTCAAGAAGATTATACTTTTCGAGTTGGCGCGCTAAATGAAAATGATGGAAGCGACCAATTGAAATTTGGGTAATTTTATTCATCTTTTTATAAATGAAAAATCATACCGACTTTTATGAAAACATACATATCCTTTTTTTCTAAGCTTTAACCTCATTTTCAGTGATTTCCATTTACTTATACCGTCAAAAAAATCATGAAATTCAACAAGTATTTGCCTAACCTCTATGCTACTCTCCAGAAGGTCATCAAGAACGTCATATTCAAATCCTTCTATGTCTAGTTTTACTACATCAACATATGATAACCCATAACGCAAAATTTCATCAACAAGCGATACTGACTTAAATTCTTCATAATTACCATTGCTGCTCTGAAGAATCGTCCAAGAGCCTTCCTGAGGATCTTGAGGCTTGGCCATAAGCACTCCCATATTAGTTTTGCCTAAGGCTTTAGCATGATAAGTTATTTTATTAGGGCCATTATATTCTTTGAATGTTTTCCTACCAGTAGGGGATGGATCATACAAATATACACATCCATCAAATTTTTCAACAAACAATTGTTCGAATGAAATATCATTTCCTGCACCTCCAGAAAAAAGTATTGGAGATTTCTGGAGTGATGCTGTATCAATACACCAATCTGCTTGAAAGTTGCCAATTACCTCGCTAGAGTTTATTCTAGTATACTGAACTCTATCTATGATTTTACGAATAGTTCTTTTTAATTTCTTCATAATGTAACAATTTTAAAAATTATTTTAGCAATTAATACCCTGCCAACTCTACCACCCAATGACACGATAAATAAAAACCACCTAATATAATTTGGTAATATAAATGATGTATTTGTAGAAATTAAATTTAACTCTATTAGGTATTCAGAATACCCGTAAAACCATTTCCTTAGAGCAGTATCTCTTTGTAGAGAATCGTAATTTAATGTCCCTATTATTTTTAGTAATAATTTTTTGTTTCTGTTTGTATCTAACAACTTTGAGTATAGACTGCTTACTATTTTATTATTTTGAGAAATTAGTTCTCCTTTCTTATTAAGAGTAATTGAGGCGACTTTAGGGTGTCTTCTTACAAATGTGATAATTTCATCTTCAATTCCTATATTACTTTTTTCTGAAACTCTTGACCAGAAATCAAAGTCGCCAGCAAAAGGTAGTGATTGCTGAAAGTAGTTGAACTTTTTAACAATATCAGATCTTAAAGAAACATTTGAAAGATTACCTGGAATGTTTCCGAATATATAAAAAAATAAACTTGACTTAGAAGAATCAAGGACTTTTGGAGCTATTTCTTTTAGATATTTTGTCAATTTACATTGTACAACATTATTGAAGTTAAATCTAACAAATGATATACTCTCTGGAGCTCTCTTCCAATAATTGATAATTGTTTCGATTGAAGTCTTTTTTACAAAGTAATCATCTTGACATAAAATTTGTGATAAAGGCGATTTTGTTTTTGAAAAAATAAAATTCAAATTTTCAAAAATGCCTAGGTTTGATTCTTGAAAATAAACTTTTATTCTTGAGTCGTTTAAAGTTTTTAAATAGTCTCGTGTTCCATCACTAGACCCATCATCACTAATAACCATTTCCCAGTTTTGAAAGGATTGTGTAATGACGGATTCTACACATTCTTTGATATATGGTAAACCATTCCAAGTCGGTGTAATTATTGATATCTCGGGTAACATATGTGTTTTACGTTTTTTTTTTTAAAAAAAAGTTATAAATTTTATTTACAACTACATTTGGTAAAGCCTTAACATATTTATAAGATATCACAATTTGAAGACTAATAGATAAAACCATGATTAATATTTTAAAATTTGTATAATAAGCTAATAATAGCATCGAAAATGACGCACAAAAAACGCTTAAGGCTGAGTGGTTAAATAAATTATTGGGCCATTTTAATTTGTTTAAACTTAACCATCTTTTGCAATAAAAGTGATATCCAATTGAAAGTGTGCATTCTGAAAATACTAAAGAAACACCTATCCCAATAAGATTAAATTTGGGTACGAGTATAACTAAACTCAATACTAATATTAGTCCAGATACTATTGATAGAATAAGTTGGTATTTTAATAAATTATTTCCTGTTATAATTGATATGGCAGGTTGAGTTATAGCATAAATTAAAACTGAAATTGAGAGTAAAGAAAATAAATATGGGTCAAAAGAGGTTTTATTTCTTGTCCAAATTAAATATAAAGGTTCCACATATACTTGTAAAATTGTTACTGCTGGAGACATAAATAGTATAACGATAGCCCAAAGCACGCTAATACTACTATTAACTTTATCTTGATCTTTTTGGTGTAAGAATTTTACTAACTCAGGCATTAGAGGGTTGACTACAGTATTCAAGCCTTGCAATGCAATATTAGAACCGGTTCTTATGGTTGTAAAAGTTACAAACTTATTCGGACTTAAAAAAGGGGAAATTAGTGTTCTAGTTCCTTGTTGGCGAATGTTGTCGAAAAACTCTTTTATTGCAACTATTGTTGAGTTTCTTAAATTTGTAATACCCTCTTGAAGAGAAAAGTTAACTAATCTAATGTTCTCTCTTTTCAATATTAAGTATAAGTCAAAATAAATAAAAAGGCTAGATATAAAAGTTGATAATAAGGTTACAATACTGACGGTAATTAAATCCCCTCCTTTGGTTACAGCAAATAAAGGGAAAAAAGCAGCTGAGAAGGTAGATAAAATTCCCCACCAAGCCATTCTAGGGTAATAACCAAATGGTGTCACTGCCCTTACCAATATACCTCCCACGCTACTACTTAATAAATTGGAAAGTGTTAAAATAAATAATACATAACCTGCCGTTTGTAAATTAAGCGATGAAATTGATACAAAAATATGTCTCAAAAAATCACATTTAATTAGTAATAAAACTGCTAGACATTGAATAAAACCAAGTAATAAGCCAATTAATATACCAGAAGATATCGTTTTATTTAGATTATTAACGTCTGTATTTTTGATTTTTAAAAATTCAAATCCTAAAAAAGTCTGATGACTTCGTTCAAAAATTGTAATAAATGACATAAGTGCTTGACATGAAATCCATATACTATATGTTTCAATAGTCCAATAAGTCAAATAAATTGGCACAAACATAATCTGGATCACCAAATTCAAACAAATACTTCCCCATGAAGCTAGACTTCCTGATATAATTCGCTTAACTGATGACATTGACTTTAGTATCCTTTAAGATAAAAACTTCGTTATATTGCCATTCATCAGATTCATATTGTCCTTCATAGCCTAAAGAATTTAATAAATTGTAAAGCATTTCTTTAGTTGACCCAGCTCTCTTTAAAAATATATCTGTTATTTCGATTTGTAAACTACATACTCTTTTATCCTTTAAAATCGGCAATAAACCTAATAGTACAAAATATTCATATCCTTCGACATCTATTTTTATTAAATCTATGACCTTATCCTTATGTATAAAGTTATTTATAATATCACAACCTTTCATTAAAACACAACTTTGAGTACCATCATTTTTATTTTTACTAATAAAGTTTATTCCTGTATGACTTTCGTCTGCCTTAATTCTTACTATTTCATTTTCCGACCCTAATGCTATATTAAAAAGTAGCCATTGGCATTGATGAAAATTGGATTGATTCGCAAATATTAACCTTCTATATTCTCTTAAGGAAGGTTCAAAAGAGAGTACTGACCCTTCACGTGACAGTTTTTGTGAAGCTAATGCAGAGTAATAACCATTATTCGCTCCAATGTCAATAAATACTCCATCATTTGGTAAATTAGAAATTAAATATTCTAGTTTATAGTTTTCAACTTCCTTTTTTATGAATGCTGTATCTTGTAAACTAGAGAAGTAACCTTCGAGCTTAATTCCGTTCCGTACATTTATAATGGACGTTTTAAAAAATTTATCTAAAATTAAAAGGATTCTCTGTTTACCTTTAAAATTGGGTAGATTATAAATAAGCTTTCTCATTTTATTTTAAAAGTGTTTATAATTTCTTTAACTCTTACTTCGGTAGTTTGTGAGTGAATCCATTTCAATGCATTTGATTGAATAGATTGGTAATCATCATTTGAAAGTTTATTGATTTGTTTTATCAGATCTTGATAGTTTTGATAAATAATAGAATTGCTATTATCTAAACCATGTGGCGCACAATTAATATTTTTCTTATTGAGTTGTAAAAAGCAGGGAACAGCACCATTCGCAGCTATTTCATAGTGTCTCATACAATCCCACCCTTCTCGTTTTGTTGTAATTCCAAAACGAGAACTCTGTAAATCCAAGTAATAGTCATTTTCATTTGAAAAAACATATTTATCCCTAGCTTCATTTATGTATTGTGCTACTTCTTTATCAACAATATGTCTTGGAAAATCTTTCGTCTTTATTGGAAGTTGGTTAATGATTTTTTCTTTTGGAATAGAGAATGATATTTTGCGTAAATTTTTGTCAAATTTATACATGACTTTTACAAAACTTGGTGATAATGCTTTGTAAATATTAAAATGAGTTTCAGTTGTCCACTCCCTTTTAAAATACAGGAAATCTTTATTAGCTCTAGGTAGAAACCAGTAGTAGTAGTGTTTGAGCCAAATACCCCTCATGGGATAGGGCTTTGGAGTATCATCTCCATCAATAATAATTGTGTTTTTGTAGTTTAACCAAGGTCTGTATTGTAAAAAGAAACCAAATTGACGCTGTATGTTACTGATTACTATTAAATCAAAGTATTCTTTTTTAATTTTTGTATCAATGTTTAGCCGGTCAATTGGCGCATCATTTAGCAAACCATTATAGAGAGTAAATCCTTCTCCATAAATTTTATTATCAAATGATTGATAGTTTTTGTATAAAAAATCGCATTTAGGATAATCAATACAATTATACCCATATATGCTTCTGAAGCCATGTAAAAGAGAATCTGCTAAGTAGTCTTGCTCAGTTGAAGTTATAAAAAGTATTCTCATGTATTATTTCTTAGCAATTAATACAATTTGCCCTCCAAAAAGACCTTTTGATAACCTAACAAATATATTTTTGAAAGCCCATTGCCGTAGTTTATATGGTATGAACTTAGTAATCGTTAATCCAGGTAAATCACCTGTGACAAAACTATTTATAATTTTGAAATTATGTGTTATTAGTAAGTTTTTAGCACTTTTATAAGTATACCATCTTAAATGTGTGTAGTCCCATATTCCTGTCTCTTTATAGTTGAAATTTCCTAACAAGAGTTGAAACCTTGCTTGATAAATCATAATATTGGGTAATGCGATAATCAATTTCCCATTATGAGATAATATTTCTCTTACATCACTGAGAAGTTTTTCTGGATAAGCTATGTGTTCGATAACGTGGGAACATATAACGATGTCGTATTTATTTTGAGCAATTTCAAGTGGGAGTCCATTTTCAAGATTATGTATGTAAACATTGTTTAAATACATACCAGCATTTCGAGCTTCCTCTTCTGATAGGGTAATTCCATCAATATTTCTTCCATCTCTTGCCAAGATACGTGCATTGTCACCAAAACCACACCCAATATCTAATATTGATTTATCGGAATCAGTAACAGCATCAATGATAGCTGAATTTCCACTATTTCTATACACTTTTTCTGCTGAAATTTTCATAATTTGCTCTAGTAGTAGCCTTTACCGTATTTAGTTCCATACCCATAGCCATACCTATATTCTCGGCTGTTACGGTAGTTAACACCATTAAATATTATACTTATTGATTTAAACTTATCATTTTTCTTTAACTCAGAGACAATTAAGAGGTCTCGTTTCGGTGTCATATCATGCCTGACTATGTAGAAACAGGCGTCAATTAATGGACTCAAAATTACTGCATCGGTCACAAGCCCAACTGGTGGAGTATCGATTAAAATATAATCAAATTGTTGCCTGTACAATTCAAGCAAAGATTTTATACGACCATTTGATAATAATTCTGATGGATTTGGGGGAAGCGGCCCAGTCGCAATTAAAGACAAATTATCAACACCAGTTTTTTGTAATATGCTATCTGGGGTGGTATTACCAATTAAATAATTTGTAATACCATGATCTCTTGGTAATGAGAGGTAATCACTTAATTTTGGTTTTCTAAGGTCTAATTCTAATACTACTACTTTCTTCCCTAAAGCTGCAATACTAGCTGCGAGATTAAGGGTAACAAAACTTTTCCCTTCACCACTATTTGAAGAAGTAAAGAGTATAACCCTCCCAAGGTCATTATTTGAATTAGAGTTAATGTACTGTAGATTTGTCCTTAGGATACGAAACTGTTCTGTTATAAAACTTCGACTTTTTGTATCAAGAAGGGGGGATTTTACTTCTTTTGGTTTCAAAGCGATTTCGCCGAAAATCGAAACAGAGGTTTCTTGTTCGATTTCTTTCTTAGTTTGAACTTTATCATTTAACATCTCTTTGAGATGTAATACTAAAATAGGGAATATAAAGCCTATCAAAAATGATATAAGGTAAATCGTCCTTTTTCTAGGTTTTATGGGGCTAGATGTTGAATGTGGTAAATCAATTATCCTACTATCTGTTACAGTAGAAGCATAAGACAGGGCAGTCTCCTCTCGTTTTTGGAGTAAGATTAGATACAAGTTTTCTTTAATATTTTGTTGTCTTTGTATGCTAACAAACTCGCGTTCTTTTCGTGGAATTGCTCGTATTGTTGTTTCAAAACGCGTATTTAATGACTGTAGCCCACTTTTTGTAATTGATAGTCCTTTCTTTTGATTATTTACACTTTCTCTGATAGCTTGTTTGGTGTTGGATATTTGAGTGTTTAAAGTTTCTAAAAAAGGATTGCCAGGTTGTACACTTCTTGAAACTTTTTCTTTCTGTAATTCAAGTTCACCCAGTTTTTCAATAAATGAAGTAAGAATCGGGTCAGTAACCATTAAAGTTGCTGGTGCAATCTGACCCTGACCACTTTGCAGATATCTTTCCACCCCATCAAGTACCTTTAATTGTATATCTACCTCATTAAGCTTGGTATCATTATCCTTAACTTTTTCAAGAAATAAATTCGCTTCTGTACTTAAGTCTGTAATACCTTGAGAACTTTTGTATGTTTCTACATCTTTTTCAACATTTACAAGCTCTCCTGTAATTAACTTTAAACGTTCCTCGATAAACCGCATAGTATTTGACGCTTCTCTATTTTTGTCTTGCAAAGAAGAATAAGAATAGGCATCAAGTAGCTTTGCCAAAATAATTTTCCCTTTATCTGGATCATTTGTTTCTAACCCAACCTCAAGTACAGTACTTTTGGTATTGAGTAAGTTTACTTGAAGTTGTTGAGTTAATGACTCAATGAGATTTTCTTTGTCATAAAAAAAGATTTTAATGATTTGATTAGGAATGATTTCTTTTTTAGAAATAAATACCCGAAAACGGCCATATCCTGAATTCACTGGCTGTGTATAAAGATAAGTGCCAAGGTTGTTTTTATCTTGATTTAATAGTCTATAATGTTGATTATCAATTGTTTGTATGTATAGAGGTGTTTGATAAGCATTATTTTGAAGTTGGGTATAGTTAAGTGTAATTGGTGACTTTTTGAATAATTCACTGTCTCTAAATCTACCTTCTTCATAATACCCAACTGTAAGATTTAATTCATTTATTACATTCTCGATTAAATTGCGTGATTTTAGAATTTCAATTTCATTTTCAACTATCTTACTTCCTCCACTAATTTCTAAATCTTTTAAAATCTGATTGCCGCTTGTCATACCTTTTTTTTCATCCTTAATTAAAAGAGAGGCACTCACCCTGTAGATTGGGGTCGTATATTGTAAATAAAAGTATGATACTGCTAAACTAAAGAATAATGATAGAATGAACCAATACCAGTATCTCAAGTATTTGAAAATAATTAATCTAAGATTAAAATCTTGATCTTTGGATATTTCGAAGTCTTCCATTTATAAAATTAAATCAGGATGTAAAAGTTGGTGATTACTTGAGAATAAAATTTAATAAAACAAGAATTGTTGTTGTAATACTGGTAATTACTGGTACTAGTTGTATTGAACGGTCTGTGTAAGTTGCTTTTGCTTTAGACGGTTCAATGTAGATTACATCACCATTCTTGATGTAATAATAGGGAGAGTTAAGGACATCTCTGTTTAATAAATTGATTCGAGAGAGTTCTCTAACCCCATTTTTTTCACGTATAATTAAAACATTACTTCGTTCGCCGTAAATAGTTAAATCGCCTGCCATTGCAAGTGCTTCGGGCAATGTTGTTTGGTCATTGACAAGATTATAAGTGGCAGGATGGTTGACTTCTCCCAAGATTGAAAATTTATGATTCAAAAACCTAATATTAATGGCTGGATTCTTAAGTGATTTTTCGATTTCATTTCTTATTTTTTGTGAAGCTTCTTCTAATGTTAGATTAAGAACATTTATTTTGCCTGCAAATGGAAGCTCCACAAATCCTGTTATATCAACTAAGTACCCTAATGGTTGGCGGCCTTGGTTGGCCCCTGCCTGACCTGGAAAACTAGATGTAGTTAGAGCATTTATATTTGCAAAGTTTAGTATTTCATTTGATTCTGTGCTTAAACTTCCCACTGTTATTGAGAGGATGTCATTTGCTTGAATTCTACTAATTTCGGGTGTGATTTTAGGTAACTTGACAATTGTAGTGGTATCATTACTTTGAAAGTATACAATTTGCTTAGGGCTTACGCAACTACCAAAGCAAGCTAGGATAAAGAAAAAATAGCAAAGTATTGCCAGAGGCTTGACTTTAGAGAATATATTTAGATGCATCTTTGTAGTGCTATCGTTTATTGTTTTGTAGAGCATTCTTTTAAATGGTTCCATTTTTTAACTTACAAAGTTACTTGACGCTGTGTAGAACTCCAAAAAAATCCCTTCATATGCTAAAGTTTGATTTTATTTATGGTGAATAGGATATTTTATGTGAATAATGCCGCCATATGTATTGCTTAAAAGAGTGCCTTGGTCAATGCCGATCTTAAATGTAATGTCTCCTTTGCGGAGAATTGCAGCCTTTTTTGCTAACTCAATTGAGGAAGAAAACTGTTGTACAGGTTCTTGATAGAGGCCATTGAGTGGGTTGAAGCTTAAATAGCTTAACCAAGTTGATAATCGAAGTTTTAGCGTTACTTTTTCAGTAAGTTGTGTTTGAAGACCACCATAGATTGCAATGAGCCTGTTGCTATTGATTTGTTGGAAGGCGTCATTTTTATAAGAACCTCTAACATCAAACCATCGCGCTTGGCTTTCTGTCCGCATCGTAATAAATGGATTTCCGATTACTCTATGTTGATATGTCCAGCCATCAAAATATTGATAGGGATGATTGAAATAATCATCATTAAAATAAACATTTCTGGTCGTATCATAACTTGTATTTTGGTTAAGTGTTGACAAAACTTCTAATGTGATTTTGGTAAATAAACGTTGGTTCTTCCTTTGTTTTATTTGCCAACTTATACCATAGAGCCCATCGGGTAAATTACTTAAAATTCCTCTGCTTTCTATACTATGTTGGTAATATAAAAGCCAATTATTCCTACCATAATTTATGCTAGTAGCGAAATCTATTGAGCCAACATGATTACCTAATTGATTTTCGAACATGGACGGTGAAGATTTCCGAGCTAAAAACACATTAATAAAATCTTTAAATGAACTTGGGAAGTCCCCATTGGGGTCGGTCCGGTTGTATTTTATTAACCACGGTGCATTCCCCCCCCATTGTGCAAAGTGAACAATACCTGCATATACCCTCCAAAACGGGCTTCTGGGTTGAAATTTGAAGTACAGTACCTTTTGATGTAAAAAATAATTGCTAGCAAATTGCTGCTTCCCAAACCAGCCATGAGCAATGTTTGCATTGATGAATACTTTGTTTTTGAAGATTGGTAAAGGAACAAATCCATTCGTTCCAATGTGGATTTTAGGGATTGGCAGTGCGTTACCAGACCAGGTGTAAGAGCCTGAACTAAGAGTAGTATCAGTAATACCAATTGTCTCTTTTTTTCTGCCGACATATATACACCAATTTTTGTATTCGGCAGATAAATATGATACAGGAAGTTGAAAGATTGACTTATCCGATATGCCTGCGACTAGTTCGAGGTGTCCAGTCCAACTAACATTACCTGTTTTATGTTTATTTTCACTGCTAAGCCTAATTAATGAAAAAGGAGAGGATATTGGTACGGATCCGTATTCTAAATTTCTGTTCCAAAATGGCGTACGGTTGCTATTTGCCCAACCACCTATAAATTCTATATGATTTGAAGTATAAATAGAGTTAGTATCTTTTTGCGCAACGAGCGAGTTAGATACTACATTAAGTAATACTATCAAAACAACTGAGAAGTTATGAATCTGTTGAAGTTTTTGGTTAGTACTAAACACTTTCGGGCCAAATTAATAAGAGGGAGAAAGAATTACTACTGCCAAATGTACAGTTTTATTTTCTTAATAGTGATAATTTACTACGGCTAGAACAATTGGATTCATATATTTGCCGAGAATTTTTGAGCGATACTCAGATTCCTTACATCAAAATATAACTATCTTAATTATATGTACTGGTCAATTGTTAATCGAAACACATTCCAATTGAAAGTTAGTATACTATTATCAATTAGTATATTAGGGCTTTGGAGAACTAGCTATGCACAAGGGATAGGTTTTCTAGCAGGAAGCTATCAAGCTGCTGTGGAGACAGCTAAGCGGTCTAATAAGCCACTTTTTGTAGAAGTCTATCTTACAGGATGCCCACACTGTGCAGCGTTAGCTCCTGTTCTCGAAGAAAAAAAAGTAGGAGATTATTTTAACACTCATTTTGTCTCCTACAAAATGGAAGCGAACTCAGAGGAGTCTAAAATTATGCAACAGCAAAAAGGGATATCTTATGTGGAATTTCCATTGTTCTTCTTTTTTGATTCCAGTTCTGGACAATTGACCCACTACGCAGCACCAGCTGAAAAGCCCAGTCGTGCTGAAGCGATAGAAGAAGTCCTTCGTCATGGGAAAGATGCTACTGATCCAACAAAACGAGTTACTTCGTATCCTAATCGATTTGCTAAAGGGGACCGTGATTTATTATTTTTGGTTAACTACGGTAAGTTTGCAAAGATGACAAAGGATAACGACCGACTTTGGCAGATAAATAATGAACTAGGTAAGATTTTTACGAAGCCAGTAGACATGGAAAGTCCTAATGGCTTCTATGTTCTTCAACGGTTAATAAATGATATAGAGAATCCGATGGCGGCGTATTTCTTCAAAAACATAGGTAAGTACAAAGCCAAATTTCCAGCCAAAGACGTACAAGAGACAGGAGAGTCGATTTTGTATTTTACACTGTACGGCCGTAGAGCGAACACACTCAATGTCGCTGACGTAGTTAAAGTTCGTCAGGCGTTTGTTCAATTGGGAATCACACAATCGGTCGCGAGTACTAGAACAGTTTTGAAAGAACTCGAAGCGTATTTTCGGGCAAAAGATACGAAGGGTGCCACAGAGAGGTTAAATGCTCACAAGAAATATGGAACGCTTCGTTTTGCCGACTATTCGTATTTAGTCAGATACTTTAATGAAAATGCAAGCGATGTTACTTATGTCCCATCCTTAATTATATGGGCTAATGAAGGCTTGAAACTTGTGAAACCTACAGAGAGAAATACGAAAGAGGTGGCTGATATGTATGGAGAGTTGGCAACAGCCTATCTCAAAGTCAATAAAAAAGAAGATGCCAAGAAAGCGTTACAGTCGGCTATCGCCGTTGCAAAAGCCGCTAAAATCGATGGTAAAGCATTTAATGAGAAACTTTCAAAGATTAAATAAATGCAAGAATCTGATATTCATCATTGAATAGGAGTGACTTTGAACGCATTTTTATGATTTGAGCTGGTTATTAAAAAAAACTTAAAATACACTAACCTATTTTTTTTGAATTGTAGATACTTATTGTATTTTTGTGAGTCATATGTTAAGTGAGGTTTATAATGTGGGTGGAAACCCACAGCACTAAAACATCACAAACCTTAAGCTATGTTTTACTATCTCAATCGTACAACACCCAGAAACAAAGGAAGACCCTAACTGCCCCTACGACCTGTCGGCTCTTGCGAGTGGGAGTGCTCGGTAAGGGACAATTATGCTAAACGTAAGCCTCTACCCCAAAGTGTGCTTGTAAAATTAAAATAACGTTTTTTAGTGGGGAAAAAAACAAAAAAAAGTCCAAATGAAACCAATCAAATCTTTACTTTCGCTTTTTGCGGTGTTGATGGTAGCAGTAGGAGCTTGGGGTCAAGCAGTAACGGATATTTCCCAGCCACCTGCCCCTTCAAGTCCGCAGTGTGGAGGGACCTCCCTTACCATTGCAGCAGGTAGTGTTTCAATTTCTGGAGGAGCGGGTTGTCAAAACATTGACGTAGTAGCTGAAATTGTTGATGCTACTACACTTGCCCCGATTTCAGGTACTAGTGTAACACTTGGCAAAGTTTCTGCTACGCCTGTTCCAGCAACAAACGCATCGCTTCCACTACCAGCTTCGGGTGGGCCATACGCTGTAAGATACAGCACATCTGGTTCAGGTTGTACTTTTAATAAGTACAGCTCAGTTCCTGGTTTTATGGTTACTCAGACTCCTGTTAGTTCGTTACAGCATATTGCTACTACGAACCCATCTACAGGCCCAGCATCTTCGATTACTTTGTGTCAAAGTGCAATTACAGGAAGTACTACACTCGACTTTAATGCAGGTTGTGATGTAGGTTCTACAGTTGTTAAAGATGCCGTAACAAACGCAACGGTTGTTCCAGGTGCACCCGCACCAACAGCAGCAGGTGTTTACAACTACAAAATCTCTTGTGTAAACGGAGCCTGCTCTAGCCCAGAGAAAACGGTAACTCTTACAGTAGTTGCTACGCCTTCAACACCAACTGGAACTATTGCTTTTACGACTCCAGAGGTTTGCCAAACAACGGCTGGTCCAGCAGTTGTTTTATCATTAGCTGCAGGTGCAGTATGTGATAACGGATCGCCAAAACTTTACGCTGACAATACAACTGCAGGAAGCGGTTCTGCTTCAGTGGTAGCCAATACGACTACCGCGGGTAGTTTCACTTATTATGTAGGATGTGTAACCCCAGAAGGGTGCCAAACTCCAGCGGCTAGTCGCGCGCCAGTTGTATTCAAAGTAAACCCGCTACCAGCGGCAGCTCCAACGGTATCATCATTTGTGAGCCCAGGTTGTGTTGGTACATTGCCAGTTTTCACAGCGACATGTGGCGCGGGTGAAACAGCTATTATTGTAAATGCAAGCAGTGTAGAGCAAACAGCTACTGACTTTGCTTCAGTAGGTACATATACAGTATATGTAGCATGTAAGACAGCAAAAGGATGTATCGGTGCTTCTTCAGTACCTTACACGTATAATGTAGTTGTGCCACCAACAGCATCTTTGGGTCAGGTATCATCAGTATCACCAGCGAAAGGTCCAGCTAACTCGATTAGCTTGTGTGTAAGTGCAGTATCAGGATCGACAGTATTGTCGTTCAATGCTACATGTAGCACAGGAGGATATAGCCGTACAACAGATTCATCAGGAAACCCTGTAGTG
>NZ_JACIBY010000001.1:499747-970568 GCF_014195535.1 Runella defluvii
TGTGCCTCAGGTTCACCAATGATTTTCAATGACAACACTACCGCAGGTGGTGGTGTGGCAACAGGTTCAGCAAGTACAAACACAGCAGGTGTATTCACTTACTATGTAGGATGTGTAACTCCAGAAGGATGTGAGACACCAGCAGCTAGCCGCGTTCCTGTAACATTGACGGTCAATGCATTCCCATCAGCTGCAACAGTTTCAATTACTCCAACAGGAAGCCCTGTATGTTCAGGTGTGATTACCTTATCAGTAACATCATGTGCTGCGACAGATTCAGTTAAAATCTGGGATGTTACTACTGGAATGACATTGTTAGGAGCTGGTAAAGGAACTTCGTTCTCTGTAGATATTACAAGAACTCCTGCAACTACTACTACCTATTCATTTGCTGCAAGATGTATTTCGGCTAAAGGTTGTACTAACCCTGCAGCTCCAGCAACAGCTTCCGTAAGTGTTAATCCAACGATTAAAACACCAGTTGCAACCATCATTGATGCAGATAATAAGACAAGTCGTTGCCAGGGTGAAATACAAGTTGCGTTGTACTTTAACACAGATTGTGGCGCTCTTGCAACATTGTGGTACAACACACCAACTGGTGGAACCCCTATTGCATCTTTGACAAACGTTACACCAACAGCTCCAGCGGAGTACAAATACTATGCTTCATGTAAAGATTTGGCTACCGGCTGTGAAAGCCCAATTCGTGCAGAAGTTAAATATACTGTTAACCCTGCAGGTAGTACACCAACTGCAGTATCTATGACTGCTGCTTTAACAACAGTAAATGTTAGTCAAGATAAGGTTATTTGTAGTACAACCGGAACTGCTATTGTATTTACGGGTTGTCCTTCAGGAGAGACGTTGCTTGTGAGCGTTGATAGTAACCCATACTCAGCGACGCTTCCAACGGTGATGGCTGATGGAATCAAACACAACTACCGTGTACGCTGCCAAGCAGGCTCTGGTGCAACAGCTTGTACTGGACCTGAGTCAGGAGTAATGAGCTTAACGGCATATTCAGTGTTAACAACAGCACCTACGGCTAGCGTTGTACCTGCTGTTGTATGTAGCGCATCAGCGCCAGTGGCATTCGGTGGAAGCTCAAACTGTGGTGCTTTAGCAACAGTATGGTTTGATGCAACTACAAATACACAGTTGCTTTCATTGCCTTCAATGACCCCAACTACGCCAGGTACATATTCTTATTATGCTAAATGTGTGAATGGTGGTGGATGTATGAGTCCTGCAAGTGCGACTACTTCGTTGACAGTGGTGGGTAATTCTACAGCGCCAACTATCACATCTGTAGGTGGTACAGAAGTATGTACGGGTGTAAACGTAACACTTACTACTAATTGCCCATCAGGGTCTGTTGTTAAGTGGAGTACTGGCGATACTAATAATGCGTTACCGTTGGTATCAAATGTGCCGCAAGTACGTGCCGTAACTGCGAAGTGTGTAATTACTGTAGGAAGTACAACTTGTGAGTCGCCAGTGAGTGCTACTACTACTGTAGTTTGGAAAACATTCGATCTTACAATTATCAATATTGGTTCTTCACGTTCAGGAGTTAAGCCTGGTTCAAACGTACCAAAATCTGCTTGGGCAGCTAACTTCGTAACCGTTGACGCAGGTCCATCATTGCAAAGCAGCTCACAAGGTAATCCTTCAGTATTCTTCACTGAGAATCCTAACAAAGGAGCAGATCGTTTCTGGACTGTACACGTTGAAACTTGTGCATTGGGAGATACAGGCTCAGTTTCTTATGATATGTTAGTAACACCTGAAGCAGGTTTGCCACTTTCTTACAATACTGTTGAAAACAACGCACCATACTTAATGTATGCTAACCGTGATGGTTTCACTGAATTGTATGCGCACAACCACGGAGCTTATGGATTTACTCATGATCCTAGATATGCACAAGGATTGCCAAAAGGTTTGTATAAGTTGAGTATCCGTTATTGGAGCCAAAAAGGCCTAGGTCTTTACCCAGCCGTACGTAAAACTCAAGGTACTGAGTTGGCATACCAAGAATACTGGTTCCGTATCCAATCGCAAAATGGTATCGGTTCAGGTGCAGCTCGTGAGGGTGTAACTGAAAATACTGAAGCTCCATTCGTGACAATGGGTCAAAACCCAGTAACTCGTACGTTGTCATTGACAATCAACGGTGCTAAAGGTCAAGATGTGAAGTTGAACTTGGTTGACGCCTCTGGCCGTTCTATCAAAGTTTCTTCAGTAACTCCTGAAACTAACACGCACCGTGAGGAAATCGACATGACTAGCCAAAATACTGGTATGTACTTCATCCAAGTTAGCACTCCATCTAAGCGTGCTGCTTTGAAAGTATTGAAAGTATCTCAAGACTAATCATAGTCAATAAAGAGTTAGTGCAGAAAACCCCGCCAATTGGCGGGGTTTTCTTTTTTATTTTTTAAAAACATATCATTGCATATCCAAACGTCAAAGCTCACGGAAGCTTAAGCGGCGCATTTGCTTCGCAGGGCTACTTTTGAAATTCTGTACAAGGTGTTTCTTACCCGGTGGGTTTGATACCCATGCCTCGCAAGTGGTTTCTTCGGATACTTCGACGGGGACTCACGCGAACTTGCTTAAAAATCTTTCGGATAGCATTAAAATCTTTACCGATGATTTGAGTAAAATGGGTGTAGCGGAGAGAGTAGTAGGAATGACATTTTCGGAATTTGGAAGGAGAGCAAAGTCAAATGCAAGTTTAGGAACAGACCACGGTACGTCGGCTCCGATGTTTGTATTTGGGGCAGGTATTAAAACATCAATGATTGGGAAAAACCCAAATCTGTTGGATTTGGAGAATAATAACCTCAAAATGCAGCATGATTTTCGTCAAGTTTATGCGGCTATTTTGGCCGATTGGTTGATGATTCCTAATCCCAATACGGTCTTGTTAGGTACGTATGCCCCTGTCCCGATCTTTAGAACGTCAAATACCGCGCGACAAGCGGTAGAAGAACGCATAGTTGTCAATCATTCAGAAATGGATTTACAAACGTTCCCAAATCCAGCCAATGATTATTTGACAATTAAATTAGATGAGCCCAATGCTGAAATAAAACAAGGATTTTTGGTACATACAAATGGATATCAATCAGAGCTGAAGCTGCATCGTATTAACAACGAAAGTTGGGAAATTGATGTAAAATCTGTACAAACGGGCGATTATCAACTACGAATAATGACCAATACAGGTAAAGTTCTTGGTAAAAAGCTCATTATAAAGCACTAATAGCCCCGTTTACTTTTTCCAACCAAATTGCCCGCCCCGTACAACTCCAGTGGGTGTCGCTTAGGCTGTAAATGGTGGTTGGTTGTTGGGTGTATGGAGCCCAAACATCAATAAAGGGAGTTTGAAGGAGAGTATCGCGTTGCACGCGCTCAATGAGGTGGTTGTAAGTCCCCAAGCTGGGTGCGACAATGCTCGTTTTATTGGGAATAATAGAAAGATATACTTCATCAAAACCAAGCGATTTGTAATACTCTCGGGTCTTATTAACTTGTTGAATGAGCGTTTTTAGCTCATTATCAGGCAAATACTTGAAGGAAGATGTAATACGGCTAGAGTCAGTGTCCCAAACAAAAAGTAATTGCGTTTTATCGGGAGAGAGGGCTACTTGGTCGTTGTGCCGCCCAAACCACTGGAGGTTTATGTAGGCTTTCCATTCTTTCAAAGTCAAAAAGATATCGCTAGAAAAAAGAAAGCTAGTCAAAGATTCTTCGCTTTCCTTTAAGGTTTCTTCAAAACTCTGATATACTTCTGCCACCCAATTTTCAAACGAAAATCCGCTTTCTTTTGGTTGTTTGGGGCCAAAGGTAAAATTACGTACTTCTGCCGCGAAGTGCTCGCGAAAATGTCGTTCTACCGTTTGTAGAACCAAAATATTTCGCCTTGACGTATCAAGTTGAATCGTTTCTGTTTCGTTCCAGTGGATGCGGGTGTAAGCTCCAACGTTGAAATCTTGCTTCCCAACGCGCTGATGCTCCGTAAAACTATCTCCAATGATGTATAGAGCCGTGGAATTGGTCGGGGAGTCGAAACGTGGAGTGTTATTGCAAGGTAGCTGTTCTTCTTTGAATTGAGGTAAATTGGACAAACGATACAAATCCCCATAACGGTAAGAATCTTTCGTTAAGCCCCATTCAAAAGCTGTTTTACGAAATGTAGGAACGCAGCCGACCACCCAAAGCAGTGACCCAACAAATAGGAGTAGGTATTTTAAAAAAATCTTCATGAATTCGGTAACTAACGTAGTTTGAGCGACCAAACTTGTATTTTCTTATTCGCAAAGCCATAGATTAATAGCTTGTTGTAGCCTTCGACAAGGTTGATACGAACGGGATACTCACTTGGGAAAGGTTTATCGCCAATCTGATACCCTTTGAGGTCATAAAGTGTGGTGTAATTTCCTGATTTTACACTCAAAAACTTTACTTCCGAACTCAGGTAATGGTATTGAACTTGGTTTTTGGCAGCAATAAGACCTTTGGCCGAAAAGAGTTCATTCCCTTTTTTATCTAACACAGCAAATTGTGTTTCTGATTCACGGAAAAGCAACCAATCACGGTTGTTAGGGGCGGCTTTGGCGCGGAAAAACGAAGTTGGGTCGGTGCGGAAAAGCTGACGTCGGTCGATGGTCTTTCCAGCAAGCGTATTTTCAATGAATTCACCATATTTGGTTACACCAATAAGCCGTGTTGAATTATTTTCAGGAAGAAAAACGCCAAAGAATGGCCCCGAAAGATTGATTTTAAAGTCGATTTTATAAGGTTCAGGAATAACACCCGATTCGTTGATGAGGCCAATCTGACCTGTGCTCTGGGTAAATAAAAAATGACGTTTGCTTTGGTATTCGACTTCCTGAATTGGAAGTAGTAAATCAGCAAAAGGGCGAGACGTGTTGAGCAAAATCGGGGGTTGGGTAGGGCTATTCCACAGGTATAAAAACCCATTGGTATCAATCACTAAAAATCGAAAACTTCCCTCAATTCCACTTTCAAGTTGTTGGAGGCTTCTAATTTTTCGACCTAATGGTAAGCGAATCGAAGGAATGGTCATGTACCGCTGTTGGTCGTCTTCGTCAACTACGTTGAGGCTTTTTTCGGTAGCAAAAACGTATTGAAGGCGGCCTACACTCAAAAAATCAACCGAATAAATATTGCTTACGATGGGGGCATCTAGTTTCGCAATTTTCCGTTTTTTTTCTTCGGCAAGTGGGTTCAGTAATTCGTTGCTTGCAGTTGCGATGATTACCTTTTCCATTCCATTGGGATAATTACGAACGGTAAAAATACCCCCCGAAGGAGCTTCTGGGATTTCAAGTTCTTGCTGTAGGAATACTTTATTCAAAATTTTAGCACTAGATGCCTTACTAAGACGCCCAAAAGTAAGGGAAGAATAAGCCCGTGATTTTTTGTACGCACTTTGGAAAACAAGCTGGTCAAAGGGCAATTGTTCGGTAATGTCATAACTAAGGGCTTTAAAAAGATAATTCATAAAGCCGCTGCCCATGTATTCTTTGCTTTTACGCGGATTGATGACAAACGTAAAGTTGGAAGCCCGAAAGGTCTTGTCAAAAAAAGCATTGTAAACGGCCGAATTTGCCCAGGTACGTTGGTATTCGAGGTCAATGAGGTAGTCCTTTAGCACTTGCGAATCGTTGGCATAAACGACAAAGTTTTTGTGAAAGGCTACATAACATTTCGGAAACCCTTTAAAAAGTCCCCCAAATAGTACTGCAGGAAGTTCACTCCAGTCAATTCGATACACTTTTCCTCCTTGAAAAGGCTCGATAGGCAACCCTTTATTTTTGTTTAAAAGAATCGCTAAACGTCGAATGAATGGCTCTAAAGAAGTGTTAGGGCTTACTTGTTGCAGAATTACTTGGCCTTTGGTAAGGACGTTGTTGGGTTCCAATTGACAAAGAAGAAGTTCTTTGTGTGCAAAACGATAAAAAGAGTCAATGCGGCTGGCACTAATCAATGATTGGAGTGCTGACCGAGATTGATTGATTGAATCCGCAGAGAGGCTTTGAAGTTGTCCCCGTAACTTTCGTGTAAACAGACCTGCATCATCAAACCCAAGGCGGTACATGATGGCCGTATTGTTGGGGATAAAAAAGGTATTTTTAAACGGGCTCGCTTTTTGGTCGTTGAGGGCATCGAGGTAGCCTTCTACCTTTATTTTTTTCCCTTTTGAGGTAAGGGTCGTGTTTTTACTTGAAAAGACAGGGTCGAGGTGTAAGCTTTCTATACTCGGCAGGAAAGAAAGAAAATAGAGCAGACCAGCGTCTGATTTGGTGGAGACATCGCGCCGCAAAACATCAGACAGGAGTGTGTTGTCAAGAAAAATACTTAATTCACTGGTGTCGTCTTTGATTGTTTCAAAGCGGCTTGGGCGGGTGGTGCGCAGCGGACTCGATGCGTAGCGAATCCAATCTTCTAACACGTCACCTGAAATACAGGAGACGATAAAGTTATTGAAACGCGTATAGGCAAAAATGGGGTCAGAAGTTGGGGTTGTAACGTCGTAGATTTTTTGACCACTGTGTAAGTGAGACGTCACCCGTACTTTAGAGGAAGTAGGACTTTCTAACCAATTATAAGACTGAAAGGCATCAAGCGGGAGAAAAACCAAATAGACAAATCGACCGCTTGATGTTTTTTGAAGAACGTAAGTGATTCCACGGTTTTTGAGCAATTTATCCGCTTTGGTGCTATCGTCACTCAAAAGGCGAAAGTGGTCGATTTGATGGGCCGCAAGGTTAAGAAGAGGTACTTCGCGCATTTCAATCCCACCTTTCTGGACTTTAAAGGTTGTGTCTTGAATTCGTTGGCTTTGCAGGACTAAAAATGCGTTTTCGGGTAAAAGTTTCCAGACGGTTGCCGAATACATTTGCCAACGCTGAAAACCCCACCAGCCTGCTAATAAAATCACCAACGAAATGGCAACTATGATGCCTCTTCTATTCATGGAAGTTTACGGTTTTGGGTTTACAGTTTAAGGTTTTGGGTTGTCTGTTTAAGATTTACCGTTTGAAGTTCTAGGAAATCCCAATTCTTAAAAACAGGAAACAAGAACCTTTAACAGTAAACGCCCTAAACAGTAAACTTCAAAACCCCAAACAGGAAACAACTCAAGAAGCTTTGATAGCGCGTACTTTGCTGTTGAGGGCCAAACGGAAGTTCAACAACTCCTTAAAGCTTTGAATACAAACCTTGATTAGTTTCCAACGTAAGATAGAAACGGTCCCAGTCAAACGCTCTTTGTGAGTAATTGGTATATCAAATGTTTTTTCTCCCGCTTTTTTAGCCATTACTGCCAAGAAAATATTAGGCGCAAACGGCTCTGGATTAGGAAGCTGGGCTAAAAGTTTTTTTAGATAACTTCCTTTGATGAGGCGGAAAGGAATGTTGGCGTCGTTGATGAAAGTCCCGTAAGCAAAGAAAATCGTATATTTTAAGATACGGGTAATGACCAAACGAGCAGGGGCGTCGAAGCGAACTTGGCGATAGCCCATGATAAAATTAGATTCGTTGCGTTTTGCCCAAAGTTTTATCACATCTTCGGTGACAAATTGGTCGTCGCTATCGGTTTGGAATACCCATTCAGAGTTAAGTTCAACCGCCTTACGATAGCCGTTTACCGCTGCATTTCCGTGTCCGCCGTTGGGCTGGTGTACAACGTAAAGGTTGTCAATGGAAGGTGCGATACGGTCAAGGATTTGCTTGGTACCATCTTTTGAACCATCATTGATAACGATGAGTTTGGTCTCTTTGCCTGGGAAGGTATTTTTGAGAAAGGAAGTCCACATGGTTACTACCTGCTCAATACACTCTTCTTCATTATAAGCAGGCATCACAATCGAAAAATAAAGGCTCATTATTGAATTGGGGATTTGTGTGTTAAGACGCGCTATTGTGCAAACGGAACGACTTTAAGACAAAAAATTTCTCAAAACTACTCAAAAAAAGGCGATTGGCCTATCTTTCCTCGCGAAGGATTTATTTTATGGTAGGTTCTATTAGGGCGCGTATTTATCTTTTAGGTTGTTGATGGGTTTTTCAATGAGAAACCACGAAACGGAGGCAACGATGGTGGTGAGTACAAAGAGGATGACAAACTGGACAAAGTGCATGTTTCCGAAGTCGGGGAAGATACGGCTTAGTTTGTTAAATAACCGAACCGTAGGGTGGAGGGCAGGTGAGTGGTAATGATTATATACAAAATTATGATAGACATAAAGTCCGTAGCTAATCTTTCCGAGGTAGTTGCTGACAGGGTGCTCTAAAAACCATTTAAACCACCCTTTGTACCCAATAATGCCACCCCCAATCAGAAATGTAAAGAAAATAGACGCAAAAAAACGTTCCCAAATGGAAATATACAGGTTTTGGTCTTGGGTTACCCCTGCGAGGGTTTGTTGGCGTGATAACACAAAAATGCCCGCAAGTGCCAAAAAGCTAATCCCTAGATACCAGCGATTACTGAATGTTTTTTGAAAAAATGGGCGGTGGTAGAGCTGAGCGTAGGCCATTAGTGCCCCTACCCCAAAAGCATCCAAAGCGGTTGGCATAGTCACGTAAGAAACGTACCAAGGCTCATTGGTTTGCCAAAAGTAAGCCCGTAAAAGAACACTAAAGACAATGAGAATACTAAAAAACGAAACCACGTAGCGACGGGGAATGAAGAAAATAAGCAACGGAAAAAAGATGTAAAACTGTTCTTCAACGGCCAACGACCAAAAGTGATCGGTAACACCTAACCACGTCTTATTAAGGACAATGTAAATATTGGAAGCGTACAAAAATTGCCAGCCTTCTTTCCCACGAACGGATGGGTCGTGGAGCAACCAAAGTACAATCAGCGACAAGTAATAGATGGGAAAAATTCGAATGGTACGACGAATGTAAAATTTCTTTAAATAGGCGCCCAAACCGCCTTCTGTGCCGTAGGTTTTGTCTTTACTACTGAGCAAAATCCGAGCGATTAGAAACCCACTCAAAACAAAAAAGAGGTTTACACCTAACTTCCCAAACGGGAGTGAGTGTGGTTCTGGCATCCAGTGGTCCCACAAAACGAGGGCAACTGCTATAAAACGCAATCCGTCGAGTTGGACGAGGTAGTTATCTTGATGTTTTACCAATTTGTCTTAATGTTTTGTTGTTGAGCTGGTTGGAACGTCGCCACACTGCATTTTGCATCTTCAAAATAAAGCTTTCCTTGTCGGTCAAAATGCAACCAACGTACTTTATACGTACCAGGTTTTATGTCTGACGATGGGGGAGGTACAATGGCTTTTGAGCCTTTGATGAAGTAGTGTTTGTAATTGAATATATTCCTAAACGAATGTTTTCGGGCTTGCCAAGTAGGAAATACATACTGATGTTGGGCATTGGAAAGCACGATGTAGAGGCCGCCATCACGAAGGTCGTAAAGGCGATATTCGGATTGAAACAATTCAAGAGAATTGTTTTTGACCAAACACGCTTGGCCCTTAAAGACAGAATCCTTGGGAATAGGGATATTCTCCAAAAACAACGAAGGAGCCCGATAAATAGCACTAGAGGTAATGCCATCATTACGCCAGTTGAAGCAACTGGTGACGTTGTACTTCCGTAATTGAATCGTGTCGTATAAGTGATAATGCTGATTGCAGGCAAAAAGGTAGGCCGCCCCAACAACAAACGTCATCGTCATCACTTCGCGGAAACGAGGGTGCGCCAAGCGCGTCAGATAAGCGACATTAAAGCTTAGTAGTAAGGCAGAATATAATTTATACCGACTGGTAAGCATGATTTCGGCTCCAAGTCCAGCCCGCGAATACACGACAATAAGCGCCGTTCCTAAAGCAAAAAGGACACCGCCCACGTAAAAATAGTCGAAAGAGTCGAGCTCAAAATTCCGTTTCCAGTAGCTGCGCAAAATATAGAGCAGCATACTAAAACTTACAAAAATCGTAAGTGCACCAAACCAGACAGGCATTTGGGTGGGAAAGTTGCCAAAGGGCAAACTTTCGGTCAATGAACCACAAAAAAGCAAGTAGCCCCGAATAAACTCTTTGATACTTCCCGTGGCGCTTAGGTCGGTAGGAGGGCGTTGGTAGTCCCAAAAATAAAGCAAAATACAAAAGGCGCTGAAAGCCAGCCAAATGAGCGATATTTTCCAGCGTTTTTGGAGCAAAAGAATACCCAAGGCCAGTGGCATGACGAACAGGCCATTTCCGCTGGTAAAGAGACCCATAAAAGCTGTAGGAAGCGCCCACCACCAGTAAGCATCGGCACGGCTGAGTTTCCAGAAAGTAAGCATGGCCCACGCAACGACCCAAATATTTTGTACCGCTGCCATTCCCCAAAACGCATTTTCCCAAAACGCCAACGAAAACCAAAACGTAGCAATGGGAAGAGCATACCAAACCGCGCCTTGAAGGGGTTTGAAAAAGCGCGTAAGCAACCACCAAATTAAGAGCAAGGCGAGGTTGCCAAAGAACATTAAGTGCTCGTAGTTGATGTGCCCAAAGATTTTATAATCAATGACCGTAACAAGCCGCGTCAGGGCAATACGATGCTCGTTGTGTTGGCGGTAGAGTTCGTAAAGTTTGCCCCCGACACTTTCGGTTTTGTCGAAATTAAGTACCGTCGCTTTGAGTGCATGGTCGTCCCATTTGGGAATATTGATGGCATAACGATTCCAGAGCTGATAGTAAGCAAATATCAGCGCCATTGTAACCACTAAAGAAGCGATGGCTCGTTTATTCATAAAATCCGTTTAGCGACTTAATGAGTGACTAAAGGAGTGAAGCGTGCGAACAATGTTGGCAGAATCCAAACCCGATTGTGCCTGATGGTAGCTTTGGCTGCCATAGAGTCCGTCGGGGTATCCTTGGGCGGCGAGCGATTTGAAATTCTTAGGATGTACACCAGCTTCAAGCAATTTTACCGAAAGCTGCTGGGCGAGCCCACCAATGCTTACGTGTTCTTCAACCACCAAAATGGTATCGACTTGGCGTAGTTCTTCGATGGTAGAGGGAGAAAGCTCAAGCGGAAGTGTAAGCGCTGTATAAATATTACACTCATCGGCTAGCTCAGTTTGAGGGAGTGCTTTCAGCACATTGGAGACAATCGGACCTAAAGCGACAATGGCCGTAGTCGGTTGGGTACTTTGGTGAATTTTTTTGAGGGAACCTGACAACACAGAACCTTCAGGCGTAAGGCCACCTACGCCAAGCCGTAAATAGGCGGGACGTTTTTCTTCTACTATCGTCGTCAATGAAAATTCAACTTCATCGCTAAAAGCAGGAATCCACGTTTTTACATTCTGAAGACTACTCAAACAAGCCAAATCTTCGATGGCATGGTGAGTACTTCCCATGATTCCGTAGCCGTAGCCGCCGCCGTTACCTACCAAAAAAACGGGGAGATTATGCAAACAGGCATCGTTGCGGAATTGTTCTAGGCAACGGTAAACGACAAAAGGAGCGATGCTATAACAAAAAACTTTGTAGCCGCGATAGGCCATTCCTGCCGCTACTCCGACCATGTTTTGTTCGGCTACCCCCGCATTGATGAAGCGTTTGCCTAGTTTTTCTTGGAGGTTTTCGAGGGCGTTGTAGCCCAAGTCACCTGTAATAAACACAATCGATTCATCGGCGAGGGCCAATTTTTCAATAGCGGCTGAAAATTCTTTACGCATAATGTATAGCTATTTTTCCCGTGTAAGAACACAGGAATCTCAGAAAACTTACCACAAAATAAGCGAAATTCGGAAGGTTACCCAAATACACAGAAGTGAATTCGTGGGGACTGCATTACTTTATTGCTCAAAGTATGAAGCTTGCCAGTGATAAGAAAGCTCATTTTGAGCGTTTATACGGGCGTAGCCTATTTGGTATTTACCTTTGGGAAAATGCGCGTAGGTAATAAAGGTGTTAAAATTCCCGTAATAGTACGGATTCCCCATCAGCACCAATCGAAAACTTCGATGGTCATAATGCGATGCTTCCAAATATATTTTGTTGGTAGATAGGTTCTTAAATACAAAATAATAATTGTTTTGATGGCCGATGGATGACAAGTCATCGGCAAAGCCTTTGAGATGAAGTTCTTTCGCTTGTGGGTCTAATTTGATTTCTAAACTTTGGGTTGAATCAGAGACGGGTAAGACTTTGAAAGCTGACGGGGGGACTTCGTAAGTCTTGACTTTTTTTGCTTCGTTTAGGACTAACTTCGACGCACCTTCCCAATAAGCGGTATCGCGATAGATAAACCATTCGCTGTTTTGTTGCCAATTGAACTGACCTGCCGTGAAGTTACGTTTGTAAAAATCAAAAATGTTGTAAAAACAAAAATAAGAAAGAACCGCAAAGAAAAGTGTCATAGAAGTAACTACAAGGAAGCCTTGTCGCTTAGCTTGCAGCCACGGAATAAGATACATGTACGAAACGACCAGCACCACAACCGAATGAACACGATAACGATTGATGTGCATGAGAATGTCGTCACGATGCACCCGAGCGGTGGTTAATAATAAACCAGTAAGGATAATAAAAGTTAAAACACCAACAATGAAAATCCGATAACGACTAAGTGTTTTATCCATATCGGGTGATTTTTGGAGAAAATTGACAAGTACTTTGTAAAGCAAAAATAAATAAAGGCAAGTAATCAAAATCCCCGTGATAATCGACCAATAATCATCGGAAGCGAGGTTTTTGGGCCATTGTTCGCTCCAGTTGAGTGCCGAACCTGTGAATACAAAAAAATTAATAATGACGTATAAAGGGTGTTCGAGCAGATGGGAAAGTGGGTTGTTGCGGCTTTGGTAATGGACGTAATTAGAAAAATATAAGCCGATTATGAGGGCAATAGCACCTATCCAAAAAGCGGTGTCTTTCCATCTTTTTTGCAGACAAAGAACCATGAGTCCTACCCCCCAAATGAGCATTCCGTTGCCAAAAGTATAAGTACAAAGTAGGGCGCTGCCAATGGCCAACCAAAAATTAACAGGCTTAGAGGTAGAAAGCCAGTGAATGGTGAGAATGGCAAAAAACGCCACTGAATTGTAGGCCAATGTAGCCGCAGGCCATAACACACCATCGAACGAATAAGACGGTTGAAATACAATGAGGGCAGCAGGCAGCAGGAAATGGATGGGTAGATTGGCCCGACGTAATTGTCGGTAAACAATGTAAAGTATCCCTACCAAAGAAAGATTTCCAATGAGGATAATGAGATAAAAAGAAACACTACCCGTGAGTAAATACTGTCCCAACACGACAAAGCGCGTATAAAACAACCTGTGTTCAACAAACTGAGCCGTTAGCAGACTCCATTTGTCGTAGAGCGTATGGGCATTGGTAAGGTAGTTCGCCAAGAAGTGGAGAATCAAATCAAAGTCATCTCCTTGAGGAAGATCCACGGCGAAATACCCAATAAAAATGCCAAACACAGAGACAATGGCTATCAATGATAACCACACGTAAAGAGGTTTCATAACACGGTATTGAATGACTAATAATGGGTTACGTACTACACTCCGTTTACTTCTTTCGCTGTTTCACTAATGTCATTATCTCCTCAGAAGTACGGAACGTCTTAGACCCTTTTTGGATTTTGGTACGAATAAACTTAGGCCGCTTCTTCGTTTCTTCAAAAATCTTGCTGATGTATTCTCCTAAAAATGAGATTCCTAAGAGCGTCAATCCTCCGAAAAGTACAATCAAAATAATGACTGTTGTGAACCCTTGCGGGGTGTCGGGAGCAAAGAAGTATTTGGCTAAAATCTGATAGAAAATCCCAAGAATAGACAAGCCTGTGAGCATAAAACCAGCGTAACTCATGAGTTCGAGTGGAGCAAAGCTAAAGGAGAAAATCGCTTTCTTAGCCCACCAAATGTTTTTCCGCCAGTTGTTGGTACTTACCCCAAACATTCGCTCAGGACGAACGTAGTCAACGCCCGTTTGTTTGAATCCAACCCACGCCCGTAAGCCGCGTAAAAACTGTTCAGTTTCAGGCAATGCGACGAGTTCTTTGACAACCTTGCGGTCAATCATCGAGAAGTCGCCCGCATCGCGTGGAATGGGAACGTAGCTTAGGTTTTGGAATATTTTGTAAAACATTTTATAGAAAAAATGAATATGAGGCTTCATTTCCCGCTGTACGCGCACGCCATAAACGACATCGAAGCCTGTGCTCCATTTGTCATAAAACTGAGGGATAATCTCAGGTGGATCTTGTAAATCTCCGTCCATCAGCACCACCGCGTTGCCCGTTGAAATTTCCATTCCACTTAAAAAGGCAGACTGTGAGCCAAAATTTCGTGAGTGAGTTATCCCAATCACGTTAGGGTCGCGTTGGCAAATGGCATTGATAACTTCTTCTTGGTTATCGGGTGAAGCATCGTTGACAAAGATGATTTCGTAACGAACCTTCATTTGATTGAACGTCTTCACCAAGCGATCGTACATAAACGGAATCGCTTGGGCATCTTTGTAACAAGCAATAATGGCCGTAATGACGGGATTTAGCTTGGGGTTTTGGAAAGCAGGAAGTACATTTTCTTCGTACTTACTTTCTACTTGCCAGTCGCGGTATTTGGTCAAGCCTTCGCTGAGTGGTGTGTGTGCCTTCCAGCCCAAATCGCGCTCGGCGGCGGTAGGGTCGCCGTACCATTCGGCCAAGTCCCAACCACGGTTAGGCATACTTCCCCAAACGGGGGCGTCGGTCAGTTGAAAAGCCGTGCGTGTGGTATCGACCAATTCGCGCATGGTCGTTTTTCGACCCGTTCCGATGTTGTACGAATTTCCTGAAATCGACGAGTTGACTTGCAACGCAGCGTCAATAAAAGCCTCAACGCAATCGTCCACATAGACAAAATCGCGGCTAATATCGGGCGAAACGAGCGGAGGGTATTTGTCTTTACGAGCTTCCTCAATCAGTCGAGGAATCAAGCGGTCAGGCTCTTCCCAAGCACCATAAATGGAATAGAGGCGTAAATTGAGCGCTTTTCGTTGGTGAACTTTTGCATAAAACTCAATCAGGTACGCCGCCGATACTTTCGAAACGGCATAGTGGCTATTGGGTTTTACAGGGTCACTTTCTTTGGGTGCCGAGCAGTTGAAACCATACTCAGAACTACTCCCTGCGTGAATATAGACGGTTTCATCGGTACATTTTTCGAGAATATTTACCGTTCCGATGACGTTGGTCTCATAAATGAGATTGACGTTTTTTTGTTTACTGTAAGCCCCGTACGCGGCAAGGTTGAAAATGGTACGTGGCTTATATTTGTCAAAAATCTCTTCCACCGAATGGTCAGATAAAATATCGCAGTGAACGATGTTTTCAAACGGTACATTCAAAAGCTTTAAGCGCCAAGCTTTGGTGGCATCGTGGGTGAGTGCATACACATCCTGACGCACGCTATAAATGTCTTTGAACAAGTTGGCTCCGATGAAACCACTCGCCCCAAATACAAAAATGGGGCCTTTGAGCTGTTGTATTTTGTCTTTGTACACCAAAACGGTATTAGTTTGTCTGCTCATTGTTTAATTCAACTCTCAATACTTCCTCAATTTCAATCAAAAGCGAAATTGAAGTGTATTTGGAAGCGTTCCATACCAAATCTAAATCAACATTTAGATAATCGTGGATTAATCTATCCCTAAAGCCAGCCATTTGTTTCCATTTAATTGAAGGGTATTTTTCCCTTAATTCCATAGAAACGCGCTTGGTAGCTTCTCCCATTACTTCAAACTGCCTAATGCACGCATCTTGTATCATGCGTTGTTGCATAAACTGCTCAAGACTCACCTCTTCTGTATATTCAATGATTGTTAGAAGACAGCCTTGAATGTGTTCAAGATAGAGTAAATCACTTTTCATAAATGAAAACAATATCTTGATTTATATTTTTTTGAACCCGTTGGTTCGACGATTTTAAAGCATTTTCAGTTACTAAATCCACTTTTGTGTTTAAAAGAACTTCTAAGTCATCCCAAATTTCCATGAATTGAAACAAGTCAATAGGTATTCCTAGGTTTATTAGTAAGTCTAAATCGCTATTATTTGTGTTTTCACCACGAGCCACAGAACCAAATACCCCAATTTTAGTCGGTTTATAGGGCATTAAGTAATTGATGATTGCCGTATTTTGTTCTTGGGTCGTCATGTTAACAATAATCTCTAATTGCGATTTTGAAGAATCGTAATAATCGTATCTAGCTTGGTTTCCACGTTTTCGAGCCGTTGTTCTACTTTTCCCAGTCTGTTCTCTACGTTTTCGAGTCTGTTTTCCAAATTGTCAAAGCGTTTTTCTAGGGTTTCAAAACGGGCTTTAAGTTCGGCTAACTGGGCTTCAAACTCGCTCTGTTTGCGGAGTAGGAACTGAATATCATCGCTATTTTGCTGGATTCCTCTCAGGCATAGTTTAACGGCTTCTTCGAGGCGTTTTATTTGTAAAGACAATCGTTCAAGTTTGGCCGAATGTTCTTCTAAAATCGCCGTATGTTCGTCTTGCTTGATGGCAAATTCGGCAATCAAAAGTTCTAATTGGTCAAGGCGCTCACGTTCAGTCATGACAATAAATAGGTTTGTTGTACGTCTGAGACGGCCGTAGCGTACAAATCGTCACTCATCGGCAAGTAGTGCCATTCCATGCGGTTTTCCATGTACGAAACCCCTTTACCTTTAATGGTATGCGCAATAATTACTTTTGGTATCCCATTTTTGCGGGTTTTAAGCTCCGCGATTTGTTCGATTAGTTCGGCAGGATTATGTCCATTGACTTCGACCACGTCAAAACCAATCGCGCGCCATTTGACGGCATCGGCCGAATCGCCCAAAATTTCGTTGGTATAACCAAATCCCTGAAGACCATTGCGGTCAATCAACACAATCAAGTTATCTAACCCTTTCTGGATGGCATAATGCGCTGCTTCCCAAGTGGTTCCTTCGTTGGTTTCTCCGTCCGACATCAAAACGAAGGAGATTCCATCATTTTCTGATAGTTTATTAGCTTGGGCAATGCCCGTCGCAATCGGAAGTCCGTGGCCCAGTGAACCCGTTGCAAACGGAATGCCTGCGTGTTTATTAGGGGCAGGGTGGGCGGGAAGGGTAGTGCCGTCTTGATAAAACGTATCTAAGATTTCGTCCGAAATTTCACCCAAATGATTCAGGGTCACGTACAAAGCCGCAGCTGCGTGGCCTTTGGACAAAATAAAGGAATCTTGCGGACGCTTGTGATGAACCAACGACCCAATGAGCAAGTCAATACAACTCAACGAGCACCCGATATGGCCCGCATTGGCTTTTTTGTATAGACCCAACACCTTCAAACGAAGTTCGCCGCTGAGTTTTAAATAATCTGTTGCGAGAGCTTGTGTTTCGACCATTAGTAGCGTTTTCCTTTCAAGTCAATGAGTTCAATTAGCTGCCCGTCAGCTTTCTTCAATCGTATCTTATTCACGTTGACGGTATCCAACTTTTGCACAAAGATACGGTCTTTTGGTAGATACAGGTTAAAATATTGAGCATCGACCACCGAATAAGGCAAATAAGTGCGGTCCATTGGGTTATCAAAATGCGCCATAGGAGCGGGCAAAAATACCGTATCTCCCTTCTGATAGAGCACTTTTGCTTGTTGTGCCGCCGCATAATGAGGGTTTGGTTCGCGAGGGGTGTTTCGGTAGTTATATTTTATTGAACGGTCGGCGTAAATCGTTTGAAGGGTCTGTATCACAAAATACAATTGAATCCCCAAAATGGCAGAGACAACCCACTTAATCGTCGTTTTTGATTCCCACAGTTGCCACAAAACAATACTTGCTAAAATAGTAACGTAAGGGAAGGAAAAACCCGAATAGCGCTGCATCAGGCCATAGGTATGACCGCTTCTAACGGCGTTAAAAATCAAAAATGCGGTAGGGATAATGCCAATAATGACCAAAAACCAAAGGTAGCTTTTGGCGAAATTTTTTGTTCGCGAAATCAACGTTTGAACAGCTAAATAGGTCATAAACAAAGCCATTGATAGCGCCCAGAAACCCAACGTATAGTCTTTGTATAAAGCTGCACTTGCGCCAAGAATTGCAACCGAGGCAATGACCAACCAGTGGGCAAACGGGTGTTTTTTCTGCGAAAAATGATACGTAACCATTAGCAATACACCGATAAGCGTTGCTAATATCATGTTTTTTTTGCCTGCTAAATGCTCCGTCAATCCATTGGTAAACACCCATAAATCGGTAAACATGGGGATACTTTTCTGGACTACATTGCCAAAAGTAGCAGGAAGAATAATGCCGTATGGATTATTATACGGTCGGTTGAGCGCACATTCTAAATACACTTTGGTCTGGTGATTGAGGCTAAAAAGGGTGTTCTGACCACCACCATAAACGAGCCACCAGGCTAAAGTGGCCACGGCGAAGGCCCCTGAAAAACTGAATGCAATCCAGCTCTTGAGTTTACGAACGCAGCAAAGCACGTACAAACCATGAGCAAGCAATACCGACGCCACTAGAAAATGAGAATACAATCCCAGAAAGGCCGTGATTGCGTAACCAGCATACCATTTCAACGAAGGCTTGTTGGTGTTGTCGGCTTCCAAGGCACGGAGAAATAAGTAGGAAGCCAGTAACGTAAGAAAAAACGTGAGGGAATAATTGCGCGCTTGCTGGCTATAAGCCACAAAAAAAGGCTCAATGGCCGCCAATGCAGAAGCAGTAAAAGCCAAACGCTCTGATTGAAAAAAGCGGCGGGTAAAAATAAACAATAACCAGACTGTCAGGACGCTAAACAGCACGGACATCATTCGGGCGGAGAAATCCGAAAGCCCGAAAACCTTCATCCAATGATGGAGCAGAAAATAATAAAACGGACTATTGCCAATATCGCTGCGCGTCATGGCTTCGTAGTAGTCGGGAATTTTCTTTTCGTGCCAAAACTCTTCGTTGGTAAAGACCAATTTCCCTTTGTCAAAAACATCTTTTTGATTGGCTCCGTCAAGCACAATCCCTTGACTCACCACCATCGTTGATTTTTCATCGAAAAAAATACCGTGGGCATCGAGGTGATAAAGCCGTAAGCCAAGCGCCACTACAAGAATGACAAGAAGCAAAAAAGGGCTATAACTACTAGAAGAGGTAGAATGTCGTTGATAGAATGTCATAGTTGATAAATAGGCGCACAAATTTACTGAAAAAGATTTGGAACGAATGCTTTTGAATTGTTAGCTAGGTTAAACGCACTAAAACAATAGCCTCAGAGAGGCTAAATCTTTGTAGAAAAAGAGGAAGGAGCAACCCCCTCTACCAAGCCCCATCGGGGTGACCAATGCTCGGTGGAAGAGGTCACCCCGATGGGGCTTGATTTCAAACCTGATTCATTTTTGCTACTAAGATGTAGCTCCTCTGGAGCAATAAATACGAGCTTGCTATTTTAATGCGTTCAACCTATGTTATTGGCAATAATTTGTGTAAATCTGCGACTTTAAATCTGCGGTTATCAGCGGGTAAAATTTTCAATGGCTCAGAAAAACATTGAAATAATGTTAGTCTTCCTTTGATTATTTACAGTATTTGGATAAGTGCTGATGCTTTTTCATATTTGACAAAAATTTTAAAAACCCAATCGTTTCTATCAGTATGAGTTTTCAAATCAAAGAACAACCCACTGTTTATGACGTCTGTATCGTGGGTTCAGGCGCGGGTGGTGGTATGGCTGCCAAGGTATTGGCGGAATCGGGAGCGAAAGTGGCTTTGCTAGAAGCGGGACCTTGGTATGATCCTGCGGATCCCAAATACATTACCCAGCTTAAAAACCCGTGGGAATCGCCGCGCCGTGGCGCTAGTACTCATCGCCCATTTGGTGATTTTGATGCGGCATGGGGAGGTTGGGAACTTGAAGGTGAGCCATATACGCGCAAAAGCGGTACACAATTCGACTGGTTCCGTTCGCGGATGCTTGGAGGACGTACCAACCACTGGGGACGTATCTCGCTTCGTTTTGGGCCACTAGACTTTAAACGCAAAGACGTGGATGGCTTAGGCGACAACTGGCCAATCGGGTACGATGATGTGAAGCCTTATTATGATAAAGTGGACCGTCTTGTGGGAGTTTTTGGGAGTGTAGAAAATTTCCCCAATGAACCAGATGGTATTTTCTTGCCACCGCCAAAACCTCGTTTGCACGAGTTGTTCCTGAAACAGGCGGGTAAAAAAATAAACATTCCCGTGATTCCGTCGCGCTTGTCGATTTTGACAAAACCTATCAACAACGAGCGTGGTCAATGTTTCTACTGTTCACAGTGTAGCCGTGGTTGCCAAGCGTATGCCGACTTTTCGTCGTCTTCAGTTTTGGTAAAACCTGCCGTGAAAACAGGAAATGTAACGGTATTTACCAACGCAATGGCGCGCGAAGTAATCACCAACCAAGATGGTATTGCAACGGGGGTATCTTACGTTGACAAGCAAAATTTGCAAGAATACACCGTACGCGCCAAAATCGTTGTATTGGCGGCTAGTGCTTGTGAATCAGCGCGTTTGTTGATGAACTCAAAATCGTCGCGTCACACAAAAGGCTTGGGTAACTCAAGTGGCATTCTCGGAAAATACCTACACGATTCAACAGGAGCAGGCCGCAGTGCGTTCTTGCCTCATTTGGTGGATAGAAAGCGTTATAACGAAGATGGCGTAGGAGGTATGCACGTTTATACGCCTTGGTGGTTGAACGATAAAAAATTAGACTTCCCGCGTGGATACCACATCGAGTACGGTGGCGGTATGGGAATGCCAGGCTATGGTTTTGGCTTTGGTATGGAAAACACCAACGGAAAATACCCAGGCAAAGACGGCAACAAAAAACCTGCGGGTGGTTATGGTTTGTCATTGAAAGAAGACTACCGCCACTTCTACGGTGCCAACTTCGGTATGGCAGGACGCGGAGAGGCGATTGCACGTGAGGATAACTATTGCGAAATCGACCCGAACATGGTGGACAAGTACGGTATTCCAGTACTTCGATTCAACTACAAGTGGTCGGAGCACGAAATCAAGCAGGCAAAACACATGCAAGATACCTTCGAGGAAATCATCACTGCGATGGGAGGTATTCCAACAGGTCCGAAACCAGGCCCAGAATCGAATTATGGTTTGGCAGCGCCAGGTCGTATCATTCACGAAGTAGGAACAACCCGTATGGGCGATGACCCATCGAAGTCAGTGACGAACCGTTATAGTCAGTTGCATGACTCGCGCAACGTATTCGTTGTGGACGCAGGTACGTTTGTATCGCAAGCGGATAAAAACCCAACTTGGACAATTCTTGCATTGTCGATGCGGGCTTCTGAATACATCATTGACCAACGTAAAAAAGCAAACCTATGAAACGCAGAGACACGTTAAAAGCGATTTCCCTTGGGACAATTACGGCGACGGTTGTAGGTACAGAAGCAAAGGCTGATGTTCCCAAAAAGCCCGTAGCGCCCCTGTCATTGTCTGATTTTAAAAATGGTAAAAGTGCGGCAGAACGTGCGCGTGATGCAAAAACTGCGGCTGAGACGTTTTTTACTGCACACGAAAAACAGACCATTGGCGTATTGGCTAATTACATCATTCCTGCCGACGGGCAGCACGGTGGTGCATTGGAAGCCAAAGTGCCCGATTTTATCGAATTCATTGTCAAAGATATGCCTCAACACCAAACGCCAATGCGAGGTGGGTTGAGCTGGTTAGATACCCAATGTTTGAAGCAATTTGGAAAGAAGTTTGTGACATGTACCAAAAGTGAACAAACCAAAATGCTAGACCAAATTGCATATCCTGAACAGGCCAAGCCAGAAATGAGTCAGGGCGTATCTTTCTTTAATTTGATGCGTAACCTAACGGCTACGGGTTATTTTACGACGCAAATTGGATTCAATTACTTAGGCTATGTAGGTAACCGCCCGAACGCTTGGGAGGGAGTTCCTGCGGATGTATTGAAGCAATACGGCTTGAGTTACGACTCTTAGATTATTCGTACATACTTTTGTATTTTTCAATAGCGGGCACAATTTTTGTCCCGCTATTGTGTTATTTTTACGGAATAGACTCAAAAAAATGCAAATTTTGGGAAATAACTACCGTAAAACTCATTCTCTTCTTCGCTTGCTTATACCTTCCAAATGGGGCATTTTGTGTTTGGTTGGGTGGTATATGGGGCTTGGTAGTACGGCTATTTTTGCCCAACAATTACCGGATAATCAATGCGATAATGTGCTCGGAGTTGGTAGCGGCGACTTTTCTATTTCGAGCGAAATAGGCTGCGCTCCTTTCACCGTTAAGGTACAAAATACCCAAGCTGGCTCAATCAAAAGCCGTTATATTTACGACTACAAAGGGGGAAATCCGAACGCAGCTTCTTACAAACAAGATACCACAAGAAACTTTACCTATACCAAAGCGGGTATCTATACCATCATGCAACTTTCCGAAAGTGCACAAGGACAAGCGCTTCGAGCATGTCGGCAGATTACGATACAAGACGTAACTCCGCCCGATTTTAAGGTGGTTCCTTGTGAAAATGGCAAAGTCACCTTGACTATTACCAACCAAACTGCTGCGCCTTATGATGAATACGTGATTGAGTGGGGAGATGGCAATATCGCCATTATCAATCGGCTTAATCTAACGATTGACTACCAGTACCCCGATGTCACCCCCAAACAAATAACGGTACAAGGACGTAGCCTCCGAAGCTTGTGTGGTGGAAAAAGTAGTAAAGTGGTTGTGCTAGAAATTGGAGCGAAATTGGCAAAACTCGATACCCTCGAAATTTTGGATGCTACCACGGCGGAAATAAGGGTTTCAAATCCTAATGCGATTGAGTTGGAGTTGTTTCGACAAGAAGGCGCTGGTACGTTTGTAACAACAGGGACGGTTTTTCGAGCCGATGGCGAAAAGGCCAAAGTACTGGTGGATACGACCAAAATTTTCTGCTACAGAGTAAAGCCCCGTGCGAGTTGCATTTCATCCTTGGAATCAAACGTGTTGTGTGTCAACTTCCTGAAAGTGGCGCCTACGCTAGAAGCAAACATTGTGAGTGTTTCCCCTTACCGACGACCTACGGAAGTGTCAAAAATGACGCTGGTTCGCAATGGAGCTATCTGGTGGAATCCATCCATTACGGAGTTGTACCGAGAAGATAATTCAGGAGATTGTAACAAACAGAGCTGTTATCGCTTACAAATCGACACGCGCAGTGGCACGATACTGTCCAACAAAGTGTGCGTGGATGCGCCGCCTGTGTTGTGTGTTTCTTTGGCCAATGTATTCATTCCAGACGCTTTTTCGCCCAATGGGGATGGTATCAACGATCTTTTTGAAATCAAAGCTGACCCTACAGCCGAAGTGCAAGTGGTGGTGTACGACCGCTGGGGCTCTCCGCTGTTTCAGAGCACAGCCAACCAACATTTTTGGAACGGAACAGCTAATGGCCAGCCGTTGCCCGTTGGACTTTACACGTATGTGATTAATGTAAAGGATAAAGTGGGGCGAGTATTTACCAAACGGGGCGTTGTTTCGCTACTTCGCTGAGTAAAAAACGGTCAAATCGTTCATCAAAAAACGCCACTTGAATGGGCCAATAATAAAAGCGACTGTGTGCCAAGTCCAATTCTTCTAAAAGTGGTTTCAGTTTTACCCAATCTTTTTCAGTCGTCAAAATGGGGTGATTATCACTAACGTTGACCCATTTTTTTACTTCTTCTTTCGTAAAATCATGGTGGTCGCCTACGGCGCTATGTCCCGCAACTTTAAATTTATTTCGAGCTGCTTCTTCAAATAGTTTGGGTTGGGCTATGCCCGAAACAAGCCATAACGGTGTGTCTGTGGAGAAAGACGGTTGGGCTTC
This sequence comes from Runella defluvii, assembly GCF_014195535.1. GTDB lineage: Bacteria > Bacteroidota > Bacteroidia > Cytophagales > Spirosomataceae > Runella > Runella defluvii. Next base: position 523,679 of record NZ_JACIBY010000001.1, read on the forward strand.
AAAATAGGGTACTGGGGTTCCGTAGTCTAAATACGAGAAAAATATGGGCGTATTGGCTAGGGTGTATTGTTGGATTTTTTTCTCAATTTGTTCACGGTCGTGCGGCGTAAGTGTAGGAGGGCATTTTGTCACAATCACGCCTTGGGCGCGTTTGGCACCTTGCCTACTTTCTCGTAACAACCCAAGAGGAAGTACATAGTCTTGGTAAAAGAGGCGACCATAGTCGGTCAATAAAAGCGAAAGATGAGGCTTAACGGCACGGTGCTGGTAGGCGTCGTCGAGCAAAACAAGTTGAGGACAAGGCAATAATTGTTCTATTTTTTTGAGTCCTTCTGCTCTTTTTTCGGCGACAAATACGGGCACGTTGGCGCCAAATTTTTTAAAGAGTTGAAGCGGTTCATCGCCAATTTCGGCAGCGGATGAGGAAATTTTAGCCTGTAAAAATCCTTTACTTTTACGACCATAACCACGGCTCAGCGTAGCGAGCGTATATCTGTTAGCGAGTAAGCGGAGCAGGTATTCAATTTGGGGCGTTTTGCCAGTTCCACCTATGGTAAGATTTCCAATACTGATGGTATAGATTGTTGATTGGTATATAGAACGAAATCCTGCGTCGAATATCGCATTACGAACCGAGGTGATAAATTGATACAGCAAACTAAAAGGCCACGTTAGCCACCGCAAACCGCTTGGTAAGATTCTTAACATTTTCTTAAACTGACTTTGGCAAAGTAAGGTATTTTTATCTAAATTGTGCGCTTGCTTACCCCAAACAGTTGTTTTAAAATGCCATTACAAGTTCACTATCAACCACATAAGCTACAGTTTAAGTTTGAAGCGGGAACTTCGCGAGGCGTTCTGACCGAAAAAACTTCGTGGTTTGTGAAGATATACGATGATGCAGCACCGTCAATTGTAGGGGTAGGAGAGTGTGGCCCGTTGCCTGGTTTAAGCAGTGATGACCGTCCTGACTTTGAGGATAAATTACAGGAAATATGCCAAAACTTCAATAAGCTCGACCTTGAAATATATTCTTGGAATATACCCATTATTCTTGAGCAGCTCGTAGGCAGTCAGTGGCCATCTATCCGTTTTGGGTTTGAATCTGCTATGCTTGATTACCTCAACGGTGGCAAGCGTATTTTGTTTCCCAATCCTTTTGTGGAAGGGCAGCGGTCTATCCCAATCAATGGGCTAGTTTGGATGGGTTCACAGGAGGCGATGCTCAAGCAAGTTGAAGAAAAAATTGCAGCAGGGTTTGATACCATCAAGCTTAAAATTGGAGCCATTGATTTTGACCAAGAGTGCGCTATTCTAACCCATATTAGAACACATTTTTCTTCCAACGAAATTACCTTACGGGTCGATGCCAACGGCGCATTTGATGCGTCCAACGTACGAGATAGGCTTCAAAAATTGGCAGAGTTTGACCTTCATTCCATTGAACAGCCCATTCGCCCTCGGCAGCAAGAGTTGATGGCGGAACTGTGTGAAACAACCCCCGTTCCTATTGCGTTGGACGAAGAGCTAATCGGAAATTTTGATTATGCCGCCAAACGCCGATTGCTCAAAAGTATCAAGCCGCAGTACATCATTCTTAAACCTACTTTATTGGGCGGTTTTGAAGCGACGCGTGAGTGGATTGAAACAGCACAGCGTTTGGAAATTGGTTGGTGGATCACTTCGGCGCTGGAGTCGAATGTAGGCCTAAATGCGATTGCTCAATTTACGGCCGAATTTGACAATACATTGCCCCAAGGACTGGGTACTGGCCAACTTTACCACAACAACATCGACAGCCCCCTTCAAATTGAAAAAGGGCAACTGCTTTACAATACTGCCCTCCACTGGGATTTTGGTGGATTAAATTCTTCTTACCTTTCTTCGGCTACGTAGTCGTTTCAGAACTTTTCTTTTGCTGGCGTGTTTTTACAAATAAACGGATGATAACCAAGGCATCAGTGGTTGGTTATTTCTAAAAAATGAATCATGGAAGAAAATAATAAACTGGATAGAATCATCGAAGCGCGGATGAAACTCAAAGCGCGTTTTGAAGAAAAAATGCAGAATACGCCCTCAATGGCGGATGAACGCCCCCAAGGGCACGGTGAGACAAACCGCCACGGAATGCCTCAAGTGCCTGTTGGACAGACGGTAACCGCAAAATGGCCAGTGTTAGATTTGGGGTATCAGCCCAATGTGACCCTCGACCGCTGGCGTTTGTACATTGATGGAGAAGTTGAGCATCCGATGATTTTGACGTGGGAAGATTTCATGTCGTTGCCTCAAACGGAAGATACCTCTGATTTTCACTGCGTAACAACGTGGTCTAAGCTAGATATGTCTTGGACGGGTGTTCGTTTGCTGGACATCGCTGCGCTGGTTCAACCCAAAGAAACCGCTACCCACTTGATGTGTTACGGATACGATACTTATACCACCAACGTATCGCTGGAAGAAGCCCTCAAACCCGATGTACTGCTGGCGCATTCGGTCTATGGCGAGCCACTACCCAAAGAACACGGCGGCCCAGCCCGAATGATAACGCCCCAATTGTATGCTTGGAAAGGGTCGAAATGGATAAAACGATTGGAATTTTTACCAAAAAATAAACTTGGATTTTGGGAAGGACGAGGTTACTCCAACACTGCTTACCCCTGGCGAAATGACCGTTACAGCTAAAGTGTCGAAATCAGTCATTAATCAGCGGGTACTATTTAAAGATAGTGGCTTTTTGTTAAATTTTTAACAGGTATTTTTTCAATGAATATAGACGTAGTTCATCAATTGCCGACTCCAGTCCAGGCCGAGGTATATCTTTTTTGCCAAAATGATTCTTTAGCTGACCAGTTGGCGCAGTTTTCACAGGCCGATTTTCTGATTCAGGATTTTAAAGCTGATTTTAAACAAACACAGTTGGTGTATGGTGACAACTCAAAAAAGTATCTCCTTGGGTTGGGAAAATCACCAAAACCAGCCGATTATATCAAAGCGCTGAGGTCTTTCTTTTTTAACCAAAAAAAGAAATTACCCGATGCAGTTGCTTTGCACGCCCAAGGCTTGACCGCGAGCGAAATCGAGGCGGTAGTCAATGGACTTTGGTTGGGCGATTACGATTTAGGTTTATACAAAACAGATAAGGCGACAGAACCTACGTTTTTTGAACGTAACTCACAACTGTGGCTACTGGTGGAGGAAAAAGAGGTGGATTTGGCTGCTCAAGCAGTCCAAAATGGTGTAGCGACGGCGCAAACCCAAATTCGGGTGATGGATTTGATGAATGCTCCTTCAAGCCATAAGTACCCCCAAGTGCTGGCCGATTGGGCGGTTTCGTCGGGGAAAACCCACGGATATTCGGTACAAGTGTTTGATGAAAAACAATGTGCGGAAATGGGCTTGCACGCTTTATTGTCGGTGAGTGCTGGCAGCAAAAACCCACCCCGTTTTATCGTCATGGAATACAAACATGCCGCCGCTTCCCAAACCATTGGACTTGTAGGAAAAGGAGTGACTTTTGATACGGGTGGTGTTTCGCTGAAGCCTTCCACCAATATGCACTACATGAAGTCGGACATGGGCGGGGCTGCTGCCGTGCTAGGTACGATGGAGTTGGCTGCGAAACTGCAACTTCCTGTTCATATAATAGGGATTATTCCTTCGACCGAAAACTCAATGGACGGGCTTGCCATTAAACCTGGTGATGTGATTGGAAGCTATTCGGGCAAAACCATTGAAGTAATTGATACCGACGCCGAAGGCCGATTGATTTTGGCCGATAGCCTGACGTACGCGCATCGCCATTTTGAGCTAGCTACCATCATCGACTTGGCAACGCTCACGGGTAGCTGCGTAGCTACGCTTGGCTATGCCGCCGCAGGTTTGTTTACCAGTAATGATGCCCTTGCCGAAAGCTTGTACAAAAGTGGAATGACAACGGGCGAAAAAGTATGGCGTTTGCCCATTTGGGATGATTACAAAGACGAGCTAAAGTCGGATGTCGCCGATGTGAAAAACTACCACGGAAAGCCCATAGCGGGAGCCATCGTAGCGGCTAAATTTTTAGAAGTTTTTACCAACAATCACCCCGCGTGGGCGCATTTGGATATTGCAGGTACGGCCTTTGCTGATTCAGAATTTGGAAGTATGAAATCGGGGACGGCCTATGGCGTTCGATTACTGATTGATTGGCTTCGTAATCAAGTAAATGGATAAGTTTTGGTAATTCAGGCTTGTTCTGTTAGCTTTAAGCGTAAAATGGTTTAGACGTAAAAATTACAATGAGTATGAAGCTAACGTTACGCAATCTATACGCTGTTTTGTTGCTAGTCGGTATTCACCAAGCTCATTCCCAACAAGTTCATCAGCGTTGGGAAGTAGGAGCAGGGCTTGGCCTGTCGGGCTACCTAGGTGATTTGAACAAATCAGATTTTTTTTCGCAAGAACCTAAAGGGAGCGGAGGGGTTTTTGGTCGTTACCACTTTAATCGGAGTTGGGCGCTTCGTGGCGCCTTAACGTTTGGTACATTGTCGGGCAATGATGCTAATTTTGAAGACCGTAAAGTGCGCGGTTTTTCAACGCGTTCGCCTCTTACCGACTTTTCAGCCATTGTGGAATATGATTTCTTGGGGCGTCAACGTTTCAAATACGATTCCACCGCTTTCCAAGTGCGTTTCAAACGCCGATTGTCACCTTACTTGTTTACAGGGGCAGGGGTAGGTTTTACCAATCCCAAACCTAATTTTACGGGCACTGCCACGACACCCGATATTTATAGACAAGGGGCAATAGCTGATCAAGCGGCCAATTATTCCAAATCAAACTTTGTCGTTCCTTTTGGAATAGGTGTACGTTATGACCTTGCAGAGCATTGGGTATTGGGTGCTGAGGCGGGTTTCCGTTTGGCATTTTCTGATTATTTAGACGGTATCAGCAAAGGAGCAAATCCAAATCGTGATGATCGTTACAAACTTTCAACGGTGTCTATTGCGTATCGTTTTGACAAAAAAGATACTGACCGCGATGGTATTCCTGATGAAAAAGATGCCTGTCCTACGCAGCCTGGTTCGGTCAAAATGAATGGCTGTCCTGACCGTGATAATGACGGTATTGCTGATAAAGACGACGATTGCCCAGATACTTTCGGTTTGGCGGCTTACAAGGGTTGTCCTGATACCGACGGCGATGGCATTCGTGACAAAGACGATGCCTGCCCTGAGGTTGCAGGTTTGGTCGCGTTACAAGGTTGCCCCGACCGTGATAAAGATGGTATTGCCGATAAAGATGATGCCTGTCCTGACGTAGCAGGTTTAGCCAAATTTAAAGGCTGTCCTGACACTGACAAAGATGGCATTGAGGACAAAGAAGACGAATGCCCGACGGTTGCAGGAAAAGCCGAATTGAAAGGCTGTCCTGACGCGGATGGCGATGGAATCGCGGATAAAGACGATGCGTGTCCTGACGTAGCAGGCAAAGCCGAATTGAAGGGGTGTCCTGATACCGACGGTGATGGCATTGCCGACAAAGATGACGCTTGTCCAACAGTAGCGGGTGTAGCAGCCTTTGGAGGTTGTCCTGATACTGACGGAGATGGTGTAGAAGATGCCAAAGACCGTTGTCCTGACATTGCAGGGAAAGCAGAGTTTGAAGGTTGTCCAGACGCCAAGACGTTGAAAGCAATCATCAAAGCGGAAGAGAAGAAAGCGAAACTTGAAGCCGAATTGGCCAAAAAACAAAAAGGTACACTTGACCCTACCAAAATAGTGGTTGATTTCAAAGTTGAGCCTGTGTTGTTTGAGTCAAACAGTGCCGTTATTCAGTCTCAATACCAAATGGTTCTTGATGAAGTAGCCAACACAATGGCGAAAAATCCAACGTATAAATTGCAGTTGTCGGGCCATGCTGATAGCAAAGGGGCGCAAGTACACAACCAACAATTGTCTGAAAAACGAGCCCAAGCTTGTTTTGAGTACTTACGTACGAAAGGGGTGGATGCGACTCGGATTATTTTCCGTGGTTTTGGTGAAAGTTTGCCAGCAGCGAGCAACGCTTCGGAAGAAGGCCGTCAGCAAAACCGCCGTGTCGAGGTAAAAGCGTTTCGTCAGTAATAACTTACAATAACTGCATCGTTAAAAAGTCGGACAGCCAACAAGCTGTTCGACTTTTTGCGTTTTCTTGTAAAAAACTCAAAAGAATGCGTTTGCCTGCTTTAACTTGTTGCCTGAGCTTGCTATTGGTTACAAAATCAATGAGCCAAGAGCGCATAGAATTTGGGGGATTTGTGGGCGGTTCAGGTTATTTGGGCGACTTAAATAAATCTGATTGGTTTTCTAAAGAACCCAAAGTGGGTCTAGGTGGCTTGGTTCGTTACAATGCGTCGGATTTCTTAGCGGTGCGTGCTTCTTTGCTTTTTGGGTACTTGTCGGGGCGAGATAGCCATTACGAAGACCGCGCATTTCGAAATTTCTCAACCCAATCACCTGTTTCGGAAATTACTGTGCAGACCGAACTTCACATTTTGCCTTTGGTGCAACCCCGTTTACCTCGCTTTTTTCAATCAACATTTTCCCCTTTTCTGTTTGTCGGGATAGGTGGGGCATACACGCGACCAGCCCCTGATTTAGAAAACATGATTGTTTCCAAGCCTGAATTTGTGATAGGGGCTGAAATTGATCAAAACACAGCATACAGCCCCTACCACCTAGTTATTCCTTTCGGAATGGGGGTAAAGTACCGCCCGCACATTCAGTGGACTTTGACGCTTGAAGCAGGTTTTCGTTTGACTTTTTCAGATTATTTGGATGGCATAAGCCATGCGGCGAATCCTGAAAAAACAGACAGGTACCAGTTCTGGGGGCTAACAGTAGCGTATCGCTTGCCCAAACGGGTGGTTGGTTTTAGAAATCGAAATCCGTTACGGTGTACAACAAATCCCTAGTAGTATTTTCTTGAAAAAAAGTGCTTTTGTATATTGTTGATTTTTAGTGATTTGTAAAAAACTTTCAAAAAAGTTGTAATTTTTTTTCGCCAAACACTTGCGTCATATAGTGAAACGCGCTACTTTTGCACCACCAAATAACACTTGAACGGCTCGCCGAAACAAGTTTAACCAAAACGCGAAAGTAGCTCAGCTGGTAGAGCGCGACCTTGCCAAGGTCGAGGTCGCGGGTTCGAACCCCGTCTTTCGCTCAAAGCACCGCCGAAAACGGTGCTTTTTTGTCAAAAAGGGATACCCCTGCCGAGGTGGTGGAACTGGTAGACACGCAGGACTTAAAATCCTGTGAGCCGAAACGCTCGTACGGGTTCGATTCCCGTCCTCGGTACAAAAAACGCAGAGTCTAGGCTCTGCGTTTTTTTTGTGCCCTATCAGCAGTCTTTTAAGGCTGGTAAGCCATTTTTTTGTATTGATACGGTGTTGTATTAAAGTGTTTCTGAAACTGCTTGCTGAATTTGATGGGAGAGGAGTATCCAGTAATGCGCGACACCTCAATGGCTTTGAGCCCTTGCGCTAGTAAGGTTTTGGCATACTCCATTTTTTTGTCGAGGTAAGCCTGATAAAGCGTTTTTCCGTACGCTTTCTTGAACTCTACCCTAAATAGCGCGGGACTTATTCGCATTTTCTTTGCTATTTCCGATGCGTTGGGTACCTGCTGGTTGTTGTGGTTGAGTATGTAGTTTTCATAAATGAAATCCATTAAGGTCATTATGGATAACCCTCGCAAAGGAGGTGCAGCGGTCAGAGAGCCAGTTGACGTTGATATACTTGGGAGTACATATTGTTCAGATAGGGCCTTTATCAGGGCTTCTACTAATTTACACTTGTTCTCCCTAAGGCTCTGCAGGGCTATACCGTTTGGTTTTAAGACCAATCCTAAAATATACTGGATTGTTTTTGAAGGGGCTGGTGTTGGAAGAATCACCACACTCTCTTGGTTGTTCACATACGCTATTTGGGGGGCTATTAATGCTTCAAATATAGAAATAGGCATAGACAGCGTAATGATGTTGGCAGGAGCATTCAGGGGTGAAATTTGCCAACTATCAGAAGGGAAATTAATAAACAGATGATCGGTAACGATACTGATGTCCAATTGCTCAAGCTGTATTTTGGTTGAACAAAAATAAACATTACAATAGCCAGGGTGGACTGGAAGCAAATCCATTTTGGAATCAACCGTACTAATGATGACTTGCACGGCATCTAAACTGGTGTTCATAAGAGTGTAGTTAGATTTTGGTGCTTTTGTATGCCAAATACAAGCGAGAAGCGTCCACTTTGTTGTTGACATTTAAGGATTTGTAAATTTGTTTGATTCGAAATCGGATGGTGTTGACCGACACATTCATTTCTCGGGCAATCTCATCGTATCCTTTGCCATTGGCTAATTGCCCTAAAACCGCCAATTTATTGGGGGTAAGTTTTTCAATCGCTTGTTGTAAGTTCTTGGGAGTGTTTTGCGAAATGATTTGATAGGGTAGAAGCTCTGCTTCCATCATTGCCGTCAATTTTGGCAAGTATTGGGTGGGGATTTTAAACAGAGTTGCCTCTTCAAATGTTACTGGTAGTTCTGATTCTGGTAATTGATTGATTGGTATATTCATTAGATAGAATGGGGATTTTGCTGCAATAATTATAATAAAAATAACTAAATGCAAGCGAATGAAGTAGTTAATAATAGCTATTTTTGTGTTCTGCTGTATCGTATATTTTGCCTTTAAATCGAGGGAGTGGTATATGTTTTTTGGATAATACTTTTGGTTTTATCCTATTTTTGAAAATAAATAGACAAGATAGTATAGCTATTTCACAGGCATAGTTATACCAGATTTAGTTTTTAAAGGCAGAAAATAGAGGTTATTTCTGTAAAATAAAGTTTACAAATAATAAAAAAAGAAGAGAAAATAAATGTAGAAGTAATTCTGTCGAGTAATCAGAGCTTGCCTGCTTCTTGTGCAACCCGAACTAGCTCTGTGCTATTTTTGACTTGGGTTTTTTTAATCATATTGATGCGATGATTATTCACCGTATAAATACTGAGCCCTAGCTGTTCGGCGATATCTCTGCTACTATTGCCTTCACTGATTAATTTTAAAATGGCTTTTTCTTTCTCAGACAGAAGATGTAAAGGATAGGCAGATGGTGTACTGGAGAGTGGCTGAGTGTTGATGGGGCGATATTGAATCAGGGCTTTTTGAATAATGGTGGCAATTTCTGGGGTAAAAAAAGCCGTTCGGGCGTAAGCACATCGAATAGAACGAATAATATCTTGTCGGTCTGCATTTTTGACAATGTAAGAGGTAGCCCCTTGTTGAATGCAGTCTAATACGTATTTATCGTCATTAAAAATAGAAAAAATGATTATGCGGAGCTGCGGGAATTTAGCCAATAATTGGGGGATGATGTGCAATCCCAAAGGTTGATGGTCAAAAAATAAGTCAAGCAATAAAATGTCGGGTTGTTTATCATTGACTGATTCCCAGATTTCTTGCTCGTTTTTTGCTTCCCCAATAACGGCCAAATCTGTTTCTTGACTTAAAAGCGAAATAATACCTTTCCGTACAACTTCGTGGTCGTCTGCTACAACAATTTTAATATTCATCACTAATGTCAAATGTACAGTCTATGGTATTAGTTTAACGCCAATATTAAACATAATTCTGTGGATTTGCCAAAAAATGCTACATTCTCGGGTGGAATGCAGATGTATGTCTATAAACTTATTAATTCAGTAGCGGAACTGTTGCTTTGATTTCTGTACCTTGGTTGATGATAGATTCAAGATGAAAGTCGCCAGAAAGTAACTGGCACCTCTGCCGCATATTCTCAATGCCAAATTTCGATTGGCTCATTCGACAAATTTTCTTTAAATCAAACCCTGAGCCATCATCTACAATACGCACGGTAAGTGCTCCTTGCTCAATTTCTATTTCAACGAGGATTTCTTTTGCCAAAGCATGTTTAAGGGCATTGTTTAGGGCTTCTTGAACAATTCGGAAAATTCCCAATGAAACCCAATCTGAAAGTGGAGGAATGGGAGTGTTGGGTTGAAAAAACTGAAAATGTACGTTGGGATGCTGCGCTTGAAGGTCGTCAATCAATGATTGTATAGCACCCAAAATTCCAAAAGTTTCGAGGGTGGATGGGAGCAACCCCATCAAAATACGTCTTGTTTCTTCAATCGTTTTATTGGTAAGTTGAAGAATCCCTCTAAACTGATTGCACGTATTTATAGACGGTAATGAACCCTTTAAGCTTTCCAATCCATACTTTATTCCTGCGAGCATTTGGCCAATGCTATCGTGTAGTTCGTGCGCTATGCGTTTTCGTTCTTCTTCTTGACCTTTGATTAAGTATTTTTCCTGCTCAAGCACAAGGGTTAATTTGTCTTGTAAGGCTTGCATGGAGCGTTTTTGCTCGGTTTCGAGGAGTTGTTGGGTAGTTTTTAGATTTTCATTGACCCTTCTCAATTCAAGATTGACTTTGTTGACCTCGCGTTGGCTTTGTAAATTTTGAAGTAAATACTGATTTAAATAGGTAAAAGAGGGCTTGACAATTTTAAATGCAATGATGATACCAACCAAGGAAAGAATGCTCGTAAGTGCAAAGTTGATCCAAATATCCAACACACTGAAATCGCTTTCCATGTCCTCGAAATAGTTATGGACAATAGCATGTAGCTCGCTTTCGTAGAGGTCAATGTAGTTTAAAATTTCGGAGATGTTTTTTTTATCGCCCCAGTTACCCTGTGCAGCTATTTTTAATTGTTTATCAATTTTTTGGTAAACTTGAATGGCTTTCGGAATACTATTTTGTAGGTACTTTTCCATTTGAGCACCTAAGTACGCATCTTGTTGTTCGTACGAATTTACCAATGCTTGATGATTGATATAAAATGGTCTTACTTTGACTTGAAATTGTTGGTTGATAGCGGGAGTAACACTAGGAAAAGCGGCTATGTGGTGCAGTTGTTCTTTTAAAATAGCGGAATGAGTAAGCTGATGGTTAACATGATAATACAGTTGATTGTCTAATCTTATTTCTTGTATAAATTCTGAGGTGACAACTCGACCGATAAGCCAGATAAAAAATAGAATAACAACAGAGAAAAAATAAGCCCTAAGGATGCGGTAACGAATATTTTTACTGGTTAGAATGGTAGTCATTTTGACAGGAGTGGGTATAATATGTAACCAAACGGACAGAAATATAAAAAATACCGACAAAAGTAACTACCTGAAAAATAAGAAACTAAGAAGGACAACTCACAAAAAAAGGAGCAGTAGAAATACTGCTCCTTTTTTGCTTCCTATAAAAATATTTTCTTAAAGAAAAACGGGCTTGGTTATTAGAAAAACAACCCCACTGTTCCTGTAAAATTAAGCGATGTAACGTTAAGTTTGGCAGAGAAATAATTGGACGGGTCGCTGAGTTGGTACGGCGAATACGCATCCTTTGTCTGTAAATAAGTACCTGCCAAATCAACATAAAAACGCTCGGTACGATAACCGAGTCCGCCTGATAATTGAATTTTAGAACGGTCAAGGCTACCTTCAACGTTGTAATTTTGACTGTAGGCATTGGGCAAAAAGCCTACTCCCGCCCGCACTCTAAATTTATCCAGACGTGCTTCGCCTCCTACACGCAGATTGACGACGTTGTTGTAGGATGATTGAATCAGGCGCTTGTTGTTCGTTTTGAATTGGTTATCATCGGCTGTGCTAATACCCATCCCTTTGTAACCCACGTACTCGGCGCTACCTGTGATAAATCCTTTTTTGCCAATAAAAATGGTAATTCCTCCATTTGCTCGCAAAGGAGTGCGCATTTTATACTCAAAGTCGTAAGGCTCAAGGTTGACCCGAGTCGTTACAATTTGGTCAAAGGCTTGCTGTCCTTGCGCGTTTGTAACGGGGTTGCCGTTGGCGTCAAACACAGGGACGCGGTTGTTCAGGATGTCAATACCAACTTCTTCCTGATAGGTCATTTGGAGGTTGCTAAATGTTGGGCTGTGGATAGAAGCACCAAGTTGTAGCATAGCGTTTGGTTTATAAATCACCCCTGCTGAAATAAAAAGGCCGCTTCCTGAGATGTTTACATCCTCGCGGTAGTCCAATCCCCTAAATGCGCCTCCGTTGACAAAGCGCTCAGTGTAGTTGTTTCTACGGATGAAGGTATGACGAGAAAAACCGCCCGAAACACCCAAATAAAGCTTGTCGGCATAGTTGCCAGCATACGCAAAAGTCCACTGAGAAGAACCGCCCGAAACTTCGACGTTGCCGCTTTGTTCAAACGATGCTCTCGATAGTGGAATAGGCCGACGGTAAGGGCCATTGTCCGATAATGCATCTATTTGGTATAAATTATAAAACGCAGATTCAATCGAGAATGGGCGGCTATTGTTGTATTCATCTTCAAGGGTTTTGACTGAAAGGCCCGTAGCCAGCTCGGCGATATTGTCGATCATGGAGCTGCGATTATTGGTTCCTCCATACGTAATCATATTATTAGCATTCACTTGGCGAGAATAGCTAATTCCAAACGAGGTACGACGCCACTCGCGGTTATAGCTTTGTGGGTTTCCTGCCAAAATAAGCGAGAACTGCGAGAGATTTGGATTTAACTTTTGGTCACTCCGAGTATTTCCAATATAAGAAGCTTCGTTGCTAATGTTATAAAAAGTAGGACTAAGGCTAATTTCGGAGCGGTTGAAAAAAGCAATCCCCGCAGGGTTGCCAAAAATGTTGCTGGCGTCGCCACCTAGTGATGCGTGGTTTCCTCCTACTCCTTGAAAACGAGCGGTGCCGTTTTGAGTGAGGTCAGACAATTGCATGGCAGTGTTAGCGTATAAGCGACTTTGGGCGTGGGTGTGGGAAGAAACTGCTAACCCTAGCAAGATTCCCCATACGATTGGGCGGTTTTTCATGGCAGGAAGAAAAAAAATTGTTAAAAGTACATTTATAATTCATAAAAAACCTCGCTACTGATGTGAATAGCGAGGTTTGAGTATTTCAACAAATGTAAATACATTCTTGAAAATAGAGGATTCTATGTTAAAAAAAACGCGTGTTTAATGATTAGCGTGGACCGCGTGAACCCGAACTTGACGAACCGCTTGAGCCACTGCTCGACGATGATGAGCTTCCACTAGATGAGCTACCGCTACTCCAGCTACTAGAGCTGCTACTACGAGACGCTCCGCTGTCGTTCCAGCTGCTCTGACGACTGCTGTTGCTGTTGTTCCAGCTATTATTGTTTGAATAATTGTTGGAATTGCTGTTGTACGATGAGCGTTGGCTACTGCCACTGCTGCTCGCTTCACCATAGCTACGGGTGGCACCACCACGTGTACCTGACGAATAAGAATTTGTACCAGTGTTTCCTGACGAATACGAACCACTGCTAGTGCGTCCACCTGCGTTAGAACTATAGCCATCGTATGAGCGATTCGAGCCTCCGCGTGGGCGAGAATAGTAGGAATCGCTTGACGACGATGAGTTGCTGTTGTAGCTTCCAGTGCGGTCTGTCGGGTCATATCCCTGACGGCGGCCTTGGTTAGTGTAGCGTGCGCTGTTGTTGCTATTGTTGTTGTAAGCGTTAGAGGAACGATCAACGCGGTTGTAGTAATCAGTACCTGGGCGACGACGAACATCTACAATTTGGATATTGTTGGTTGGGCCGTTGTACCAAGCATTGTTATTCCAGTAGCTACCCCCACCATAGAATGAGTTTCCGTATCCATAATAAGGTGAGTAACCCCAAGGAGAATATCCCCAAGGTGAGTTGAATGAGTTCCAGCCGTACGAATTTCCCCAAGGTGAATAGAATGGATCATTCCAAGCATAGGCCGAGCCAAAACTGTTCCAGCCATAAGGGCTATAAAAACTATTATATCCCCAATTGCCAAGACCATAGCCTAATCCAAACATCATGGGTGAATTCCATCTATTCCAGGTATTGAACCCACTACGCCAAGGCGTATTCCAGTAATTGCCCCAATTGAGATTGTTGTAGGCAGAGCTATAGCCATCCGAAAAACCTGCATTGTAGCCTGCATTAGGGCCAAGGTTACGGGCAATGCCGCGTGAGCTCAAGTAAGATTCGTCATAGTAATCCTCTTGGCTGTTGTTATTGTTAGTAGAACCCTGGCCTGCATAATAGTCAGGATTGAGGTTACGATTGTCAGCGGCTTGTTCGGTTGAGCGACTGGCCATTGCTACGGCTGCGCTCGACGAATTTCCGTATAAATCATCGTATTCGGCATCATCTTGGGTGGCATATTGTTTGGAGCTGCAACTCCACAATCCCATCAGGCCAAGCGCCGATAAAAGGGTGAGTGAACGAAGGGTTTTCATGGTGTTCAAAATGTTTTATGTTCAGTTAGAAATCAGTCCCTGCTACCTATAAAACGTTATTTTGATGGATTCTGATTCAGTTTCGTCACAAATTTAGGATAAAAAAGTATCTTTGCAAGGATTTTTTATAAAAAAACTAATGGGTTATTATTAGTAAAATAATTGAAAATCAAAGAATTATAAATGTCAACTTCACACTCAATACCACAAAATACTGATAATTAGCATTTAAAGCGGTATAAGTGTGTAAAATACGTTTAAGCCTTTGACTATCAGGGTATAAAAATTAAAAAATTTTAAATTGGTAGAAGGCGCATTCGACAATCAAAAATAAGAAAAAGTCAACTAAGTGACTGTAAAGTTCAAGAGTAAACCTGTAACAAATACTAACGATGGCAAACGCGATTCCGAGCCGTGGCGATAATTATTCTGAGTGGTACAACGAATTAGTTAAAAGAGCAGATTTGGCCGAAAATTCGGCGGTAAGAGGGTGTATGGTGATAAAACCGTACGGTTTTTCTATTTGGGAAAAAATGCAGCGCGCCCTCGATGATATGTTCAAAGAAACGGGGCATACCAATGCGTATTTTCCGCTTTTTATTCCCAAATCATATTTGAGTAAAGAAGCAAGCCACGTGGAGGGTTTTGCCAAAGAGTGTGCGGTCGTAACGCACTATCGCCTCAAAAATGCCCCAGATGGGAGTGGGGTAATTGTGGATCCAGATGCCAAACTAGAAGAAGAGCTAATCGTGCGCCCAACGTCGGAAACGGTGATTTGGAGTACGTATAAAAACTGGATTCAGTCGTACCGCGATTTGCCATTGTTGATTAATCAATGGGCCAACGTCGTGCGTTGGGAAATGCGTACGCGCTTGTTTTTACGCACAGCCGAATTCCTTTGGCAAGAAGGCCACACGGCGCACGCTACAGCCGACGAAGCCATGGCCGAAACCCGCCAGATGTTGGAGGTATATGCCCGCTTTGCCGAAGAATGGATGGCGATGCCCGTAATAAAAGGTTACAAAACAGAAAATGAGCGCTTTGCTGGTGCTGAAGAAACATTGTGTATCGAAGCCATGATGCAAGATGGAAAAGCCCTGCAAGCAGGAACATCTCACTTTTTAGGACAAAATTTTGCCAAAGCATTTGATGTGAAATTCCAAAGCAAAGGCGGTGGCTTAGAATACGTGTGGGGTACTTCTTGGGGCGTGAGTACACGTTTGATGGGTGCGCTTGTGATGGCACATTCGGACGACTCAGGCTTGGTTTTGCCTCCAAAATTAGCACCAATTCAAGTGGTTATTGTGCCTATTTACCGTAACGAAGAGCAATTAGGCCAAATTTCTGAAAAAGTAAAAGAAATTATGAAGGGCTTAAAGCGCATTGGAATCAGTGTGAAGTTTGACGATTCGGATGCGAACAAACCTGGTTGGAAATTTGCTGAATATGAACTCCGTGGTGTGCCTGTTCGGTTGGCCATGGGTGCGCGCGATTTGGAAAATGGCACGGTTGAAATTGCGCGTCGTGATACGAAAGAGAAAACGACGGTTTCGCTTGAAGGAATTGTGGGGTACATTGAGCAATTGTTGGAAGATATTCAGAAAAATATCTACCAAAAAGCCTTGGCATTCCGCGAAACAAATACCCACAAAGTGGATACGTATGAGGAGTTCAAACAAGTTCTTGACGAAAAGGGAGGATTTGTGTTGGCTCACTGGGATGGTACGTCGGAAACCGAAGACCGTATTAAAGACGAAACGAAAGCCACCATTCGTTGTATTCCATACAATGCACCAGAAGAAGAAGGAACATGTATCCTGACGGGCAAACCTTCAACGCGGCGGGTATTGTTTGCACGGGCTTATTAAGAACCATTTAATTCAAAAATAACTAACATGAGTGTAGCAAAAGCAGGTGATACCGTACAGGTACACTACAAAGGGACGTTGACCGACGGTACGTTGTTCGACTCGTCAGAAGGTCGCGAACCTCTGCAATTTCAATTAGGCTCGGGCATGGTGATTCCTGGGTTTGATAACGGGATTCAAGGAATGACCATTGGAGATAAAAAAACAGTGCATATTCCAGTAGAAGAGGCGTACGGGCCAGCACAAGAAGAGCTCATTTTGCCTTTTGAACGTTCTGAACTTCCCGCCGATATTCCGTTTGAGGTAGGTATGCAATTAAACATGCACCAAGACGGAAATCCACAGCCGATTCCTGTGACGGTGGTGCAAGTAAACGAGACCCAAATTATCGTGGACGCAAATCACCCACTGGCTGGGCAGGATTTAGTGTTTGAAATTGAATTGGTAGGAGTCAACTAAGTTGATGAACGCCAAAAAGGAAGTCCCACCGAGGTTTGTAATCTTGGTGGGACTTCGCTTTTTGGTACATTGCTTATTTCTTTGGGGCGTATTTGTCGTTGATTTTTTGGTAAAGTTGTGAGGGAACTTTCGTCTGAACGTCGGGGAGTTCTGGACGCGGACGAACCCAATCTAAGTAGCCTTTACTCCAAGCGTAGGCCAATCCTAAAATAAGTATTCCGACAAACAAAGACATTTCTACCAGCGAAAACCAGCCCCACAGCCCATCGGTTTGACGAATGAGGTTTGCTTGCCCAAAAACCACTGCCCATGGAAAAAGGAAAATGAGTTCCACTTCAAAAAGAAGAAAAACGATGGCAATCACGTAAAAACGGACGTTAAACTGCACATTGGCATTTCCGAGTGGGTCTTCCCCCGATTCGTAAGTAGTAAGCTTTTCCTCATTGGGGCGATGAGGGCGTATTACTTTGGCAAGCGTGAGCATCACCGCAATAAGCGCAATCGCCGCAAAAATGAATAAAAGAATTACCCCAAATTCTGAGACCATAAGAATGTTAGTTGACTATGCCCTTCCCGAAAGTTTAAAACTTTCGGGAAGGTATTGAAGATTATTTTACAAAAGGTATTGGATATTATTTTACAAAAAGCATTTCGCGGTATTTGACAAGTGGCCAGTCTTCATCGTCGATGAGCAATTCGAGCTTATCAACTTCGTAGCGAATTTTTTCAAAATAGTCCTTCACTTCAGAACCGTACAACACGGCGCGCTCCACGAGGTCTTCGGTATTATTTGCCTTTTTGCGGGCTTCGGTCATTGCATCCACCGATTGTTTGATGGTCAACACCCGTTGAGATACTTCCTTAATCAATTCCTTTAGGGGCTGAGCTTCTTCCGTTAAATCAAGTTCTACCAGTGCTTTGGCAGTTTGAGCTAATTGAAACTGATACTTTACTGTCGTTGAAACCACATGGTTGAGGGCCAAATCACCAATTACCCTTGACTCAATCTGGACTTTTTTGATATAGTTTTCGAGCTCAATTTCGTAGCGTGCGTGTACTTCGCGTTCGGTTAAGACACCCATTTTTTCGAGCACTGCAATCGCCGATGGTTCGATGTATTTTTCAAGCGCAACGGGGGTAGAGGCAATATTCGTGAGTCCACGTTCGGCCGCCTCCTGAATCCAATCCTCAGAATACCCGTTTCCTTGAAACAAAATACGCTTGGAATGGCGGTAGTAGTTTTTCAGAATGTCCACAATCGCCAATTCTTTTTTCTCCCCAGCTTCGAGGCGCACTTCGAGTTCTTTGCGGAACTCTTGGAGTTGGTTTGCCACAATTGTATTAAGGATAATCATTGGAGAGGCGCTGTTGGCGCTTCCACCTACGGCGCGGTACTCAAACTTATTTCCTGTAAAAGCAAACGGCGATGTACGGTTGCGGTCGGTATTGTCGCGCATGAGGGGAGGAGTGCGCGTAATTCCCAGTTTATAAAATACGTTGTCTCCTTTTTCAAGCTGAATTTCCCCACGGTTTTCAAGCGTTTCGAGCAAGCGAATTAGCTCATCGCCTAAGAAAACGGAGACAATGGCAGGAGGGGCTTCGTTGGCACCCAAGCGGTATTCGTTGCCAGCGGAAGCAATCGAGGCCCGCAACAAATCAGCGTGGTCGTGAACGGCCTTTACGGTGTTCATCATAAACGTCAAGAAACGAAGCGTTTCTTTGGGTTTGCTACTAGGCGCCAACAAGTTCACGCCTGTATCAGTCATCATCGACCAGTTGTTGTGTTTTCCACTACCATTGATACCCGCAAACGGTTTTTCGTGGAAAAGAACTTTAAAATTATGCTTTTCGGCTACTTTGTGCATCAAGTCCATCAACAGCGCGTTGTGGTCGATGGCCAAGTTGAGTTCTTCAAACGTAGGCGCACATTCAAACTGCCCTGGAGCAACCTCATTGTGACGTGTACGCACAGGAATCCCCAATTTCCAAGCTTCGTACTCAAAATCAACCATAAACGCATTTACGCGGGGCGGAATAGAGCCGAAGTAGTGGTCTTCCAATTGTTGACCTTTGGCAGGAGAGTGGCCAAAAACGGTTCTTCCCGACATCATGAGGTCAGGACGAGCGTAGTAAAGGGCTTTATCAACCAAAAAATATTCTTGTTCCGCGCCGAGGGTTGCCGTTACTTTTTCCACATTGCGGTCGAAGTAATACATCACAGCCGTGGCGGCTTTGTCGAGCACATGAAGGGCACGTAAAATGGGCGTTTTGTAATCCAATGCCTCACCTGTATAAGAAATGAAGACCGACGGAATACAGAGCGTTTTACCCCCTGCGCCATTGTCCATCAAAAAAGCGGGAGAACTAGGGTCCCAACCCGTATAGCCCCGAGCCTCAAATGTTGCCCGTAAGCCCCCGCTCGGAAAAGAAGAGGCGTCGGGCTCTTGCTGCACCAATGCACTTCCTTTAAACTTTTCAATGGCTTTTCCTTGAGCTGTGACGTCAAAAAACGCGTCGTGTTTTTCGGCAGTTCCGCCCGTTAAAGGTTGAAACCAGTGGGTATAATGCGTCGCGCCTTTGGAAGTTGCCCACGATTTCATGGCTGCGGCTACTTCATCGGCAATTTCACGGTCAATTCGAGAACCCGACTTAATGGCATTAGAAACTTTGTAATAGGCTTCGGGCGTGAGCAACGACTTCATAACGTCGTCGCTGAAAGTATATGAACCGTAATAATCGGCTACTTTATCGCTTGGGGGTGTTACACTGATTGTTGCGCGGTTATGGGCCGTTTCAAGGGCCTTGAATCTCATATTTGCCATAAATGAAGTATCGGGTAATTAGAATGAAAATCAACTGTTTTTGGAATAGGCACCAAACATATATTTTTTTTGTTTGATTGACAAAGTTATGGGTTTCCATTGAAGGATTTGACGAATATATGGATTGTTTGTCGCCCAAACGAGTATTATCACTAATTTTGCACCATGAAAAAAGTTGCATTTTATACATTGGGGTGTAAGCTCAATTATTCCGAAACTTCCAGTATATCAAGGATGTTTGAGCAAAAAGGGTATCAAAAGGTAGCCTTTAACGAACAGCCCGATATCTTCATCATCAATACTTGTTCGGTTACAGACAATGCCGACAAAAAATGCCGTAAAATCGTCAGAGAAGCGCAAGGGATAAATCCCAACGGTTACGTAGCTATCATTGGCTGCTATGCGCAATTAAAACCGCAAGAAATTTCTGAAATTCCAGGTGTGGACGCCGTACTTGGGGCCGCCGAAAAGTTTCGGTTGATAGATTTATTGGATGGATTTGTCAAAGCGCCCGTTGCGCAGCCCGGGCGTGTGATGGCATCACCGATTGAAGAGGCCGTTGACTACCACGTTTCGTATTCTCTCAATGACCGTACGCGCACTTTTTTGAAGGTGCAAGACGGCTGTGACTATCCGTGTGCGTATTGTACCATTCCGCTGGCAAGGGGCAAAAGCCGCTCTGATACAGTAGAAAATGTGGTAAAAGCGGCACACGAAATTGCAGCACGGGGGGTAAAAGAAATTGTGCTTACGGGTGTAAATATTGGTGATTTTGGCCTTCATGACGGCAAGCGTACCGAAACATTTTTTGAACTTGTACAAGCACTAGACGAAGTAGAGGGAATTGAGCGTTTTCGTATTTCTTCGATTGAACCCAATTTGTTGACGGACGAAATTATCGCGTTTGTGGCTCAATCAAAGCGTTTTGTACCTCATTTCCATATTCCACTTCAATCAGGTTCAAACAAAGTATTGGGCTTGATGCGCCGTCGTTACCGTCGTGAGTTGTACGTAGATAGAGTGACGAAAATCAAGGAATTGATGCCAGACTGCTGTATTGGCGTGGATGTCATCGTAGGGCACCCTGGCGAGACAAAAGAAGAGTTTTTGGAAACGTATAACTTCTTGAATGAGCTTCCGATTTCGTACTTACACGTATTTACCTACTCCGAACGCCCCAATACGTTGGCGGTTGATATCAAGCCAGTTGTGCCGCAGTCGCAGCGGGCAGAGCGGTCAAAAATGCTCCATATTTTGTCAGATAAAAAACGTAGGGCGTTTTATGAAGGCCAATTAGGCACCGAGCGGACGGTGCTGTTTGAGGACGAAGTGGTGGATGGTAATATGCAAGGCTTTACCGAAAACTACGTGCGTGTGACGGCCAAATACGACCCGCTACTCATCAATGAGGTAAAACGTTTGCAACTGATTGAGATTAACGCAGAGGGCCAAGTAGAGGTGCGTGAAGTAGAAACAGAAGTTTTTCACCACTAATAGAGTAAGTAAGGACAAAAAGCGTTCTTTTAGGGATAGTATTGGAGAGAGAATAATAAAAAAAAGAATATCTTGTTTGATTTGAAAACCATTTCATTAACTTAGTGTTTGATAAGGGTAATCCTACTTACCAACCAAAACCACACCTTACCACTGACTTACCCGCTATCAAACACTAAAATATAGGCTTAATACGCATTAATCGAAAGAAGCACAAGTGTACAGGCTTCTTGGGCTTCGATTCCGTTTTGTGTCAACAAAGCGACAAACTCATCATTTTCTGTGCCAGGGTTAAAAATAACTCGTTTTGGATGTAATGACACAATGTAATCGTACCATTCGGGTTGATTGCGTGGCCCAACGTATAAGCTAACTGTATCAATATCGTCAAAGGCTGGTTTGTCAGTATGTATCTGTTGACCCGCAACAACGCCCTCTTTGAGACCTACCAACTCAATGGGATGGCCGTGATTGCTAATACGATGTGCCGCAAGAAATGCGTAGCGTTCTGGGTTGGTAGAAGCCCCAAGGATGAGC
This sequence comes from Runella defluvii, assembly GCF_014195535.1. Classification (GTDB taxonomy): domain Bacteria; phylum Bacteroidota; class Bacteroidia; order Cytophagales; family Spirosomataceae; genus Runella; species Runella defluvii. The sequence goes on from NZ_JACIBY010000001.1 coordinate 545,208, forward strand.
GTTTTTTTCATTTTAAGACTTGATTGATAGTAATTTTAAAACAATAAAAAGCACAAGTTAGTTGTACTGACAATGCACAAATGTATTGAAAAAGTACGATTGCTGGGATTGAAAAAATCAACAACACAAGAACCATGGCTGATAATAAAATAGCAAACTACTGGAACGAGAAGTGGGTACGAATTGAGTTTGAAGGAGTTGAAAATCCGCCCCATTATAGAGTGTCTAACTATGGCCGCTTGGCGAGCTTTCAGGGAGAAGATAATCAAGGGAAAGTAATCAAAGGGTCTGTGATTCAGGGGTATCGCTCTTTAAATATTCGCATTACAGGGGGCAAAACCATCAACAGATATGTGCATAAATTAGTGGCTGATTTGTTTGTAAAAAAAGAAAGTGAAAACGCTAAGTATGTTATTCACTTAGATTTTGATAAACAAAATAACCGTGCCGAAAACCTAAAATGGGTGACCAAGGACGAAATGGTGGAGCACAACCGCAACAACCCAGCGGTAATCAATCGACAGATTCCGATACGTACCCGTAATTACAAGCTTACCGAACCCAAAGTAAGGATGATTAAGAAGATGCTGAAAAGCGATAAAAACCGCTTAAAAATGATTGCAAAGCAATTTGGCATTACGCACACTCAGCTCAATCGTATTCGGTCGGGAGAAAACTGGAAGAACGTGAAAATTGATGATGAATAAAAAAAGAGGGATTATTACCCTCCAATGGTTGACATAGATTCCGAAACCACACCCACTTTACGTCTAGCTTCGGCTTCAAAGCCATCTTTTGCCCTGTTTTGTAATGCTTCGTAAATGTACGTTTGGAGGGTCTCGTCGTTGAGCCCCTGCCGAATCAAGTCACGAATGTTAAAAACTCCATCGTCGTATAGACACGTCCTAAACTGACCTTGCGGGGTTAGGCGAAGCCGATTACACGTACCACAAAACGTGCGACTGAAGGCCGCAATGATGCCAATCGTACCTTGGTGCCCAGGAATTTGATAATTGTAAGACGTGGAGGCAGGAGGGTCGGGGAGTTTATAAATGCCAGGATAGGCTTTTTTTAGCTCGTCCAAAATTCGACGATAATTCCAAAATTCTTGGTATTCGTGCGCACCGTCGCCATTGAAAGGCATTTCTTCAATAAAACGTACACTGACGGGGGAGTGGCGTGTGAGCTCGGCCATTGGGATAATGTCGTCCGTATTTTTTCCTGACATGACCACCGTGTTTATTTTGGTCGAAATGTTGTGGGCTTGCAGGGCTTCAAACGTTTGCCACACGTTCGGAAATTCATCGCGACGCGTAATGTCAAAAAAGCGTTGACGGTCGAGACTATCTAAACTGAGGTTGACCGATTTAATTCCAATTCTTTTTAAATCAGGCACTAACGGCGCAGTGAGCACTCCGTTGGTCGTGATATTGATTTGCTGTAAACCTTCGATTTGACTGAGTTCTTCCAAAAACTCCATAATTCCTCGCCGTACAAAAGGCTCTCCCCCCGTAATCCGAACTTTGTCCACCCCCATGCGTACCAAAATGCGAATAACACGCTCCATTTCTTCCCACGTCAGAAGATGCGGTTTGGGCACATATTTGATGCCTTCCTCGGGCATACAATAAAAACAACGCAAGTTACAGCGGTCGGTTACTGCCAGCCGTAAGTAGTTGATGGGGCGCCCGTGGTTGTCAATTACTTGGTTCAAAGACGTACTTGGTTAAAGGAGAAAAATCAGCAGCGTTATTGCCCAAAGTAAATAACGGAAAGCAGAATAAACAAGTTCTAGGCTGCCAGAAACTAAAAAACACACAAAAAAATTATTTTATAATTTTAATTCTCTACTTTTGTATTGGCAGTACGCCAATCATTCATTTTTTTAATTTATTTTGTAATGGAAACTGGAACAGTAAAGTTCTTCAACGAATCAAAAGGATTTGGCTTCATCGTTAGCGGTGGACAAGAAATTTTCGTACACGTATCTGGCTTGGTTGACAAAATCACCGAAGGAGATACTGTAACGTTTGATAAAGTCCAAGGGAAAAAAGGCATCAACGCCACCAACGTTAAGCTTGCTTAATTGCAACACTCCACTGATATATTGAAAATCCGATTCTAATTGGTCATAACAATGTGTCAAATCAAAGGGCAAACGGGGTTCTCCGCTTGCCCTTCTTTGTTTTTGCCCAAATCTTATAGGTTTACTTCCCATCATCCTACTCAAACGTATAAGGTTTTTATTATTTATTCCGTACTTTTGCGGACTTTTTGAGGAATTTAAGAAATAATATTCTATGCTTAGAACGCACACTTGCGGTGAACTCCGCATTTCGGATGTAAATAAAGAAGTTACCCTAAGCGGTTGGGTTCAGCGTATCCGCGATAAAGGAGGTATGATATGGATTGATTTGCGTGACCGCTACGGCATTACGCAGTTGATGGTGGAAGAAGGAAAAACAGCCGCTGACATCATTGCCAAAGTTCGTGAGCTTGGCCGCGAATTCGTTATTCAGGTCTCTGGTACAGTCTCTGAACGCTTTGCCAAAAACGATAAAATCCCAACGGGAGATATTGAATTGAAATTGAGTAGTTTGGAGGTGTTGAACCCTGCTAAATTACCGCCTTTTTTGATTGAAGACGAAACCGACGGTGGTGACGAACTTCGTATGAAGTACCGTTACTTAGATTTGCGTCGTAATACGGTGCGCAAAAACCTCGAATTGCGTCACAAAGTAGCGCAACAAACGCGCATTTTTATGGATGCGCAAAACTTCATTGAGGTAGAAACACCTGTGTTGATTAAATCAACCCCTGAAGGGGCACGCGATTTTGTGGTGCCAAGCCGCATGAACCCAGGGGAGTTTTATGCCTTGCCACAATCACCGCAAACCTTTAAACAATTGTTGATGGTATCGGGCTTCGACCGTTACTTCCAGATTGTAAAGTGTTTCCGTGACGAAGACCTTCGTGCCGACCGTCAGCCTGAATTTACGCAAATCGACTGCGAAATGTCGTTTGTGACGCAGGAAGACGTATTGCAAATGTTTGAGGGATTGATTCGTCACTTATTTAAAGCTGTCAAAGGAATTGACCTTCCCGAAGTACCTCGCATGACCTACGCAACGGCCATGAAAAAGTACGGTTCAGACAAACCCGACGTGCGTTTTGGCATGGAGTTCGTGGAGTTGAAGGGCGATATCGATTTGATTTCGGGTAAAAACTTTGCGGTTTTTGATGCGGCTGAATTGGTCGTAGGGATTTGTGCCAAAGGTTGTGCCGACTACACCCGCAAGCAAATCGACGAGTTGACAGAATGGGTAAAACGTCCTCAAATCGGTGCCAAAGGGCTAGTGTACGCGCGTTACAACGCTGACGGAACCATCAAGTCGTCGGTAGATAAATTTTACAGTGAAGAAGACCTCAAAAAATGGGCCGAGGCGTTTGGTGCCGAACCTGGCGACTTGTTCTTGATTTTGGCGGGTGAAGCCAATAAAACCCGTAAGCAACTCAACGAACTTCGTTTAGAAATGGGTAGCCGTTTGGGCTTGCGCAATCCTGACGAGTACAAAGTGCTTTGGGTCGTTGATTTCCCATTGTTGGAGTACGGCGAAGAGGAACAACGTTGGTTTGCGATGCACCATCCGTTTACTAGCCCCAAACCCGAAGACATTCCGTTGTTGTCAACCGATTTAGGCGCGGTTCGTGCCAATGCCTACGACATGGTTATCAACGGAACAGAAGTAGGTGGAGGCTCCGTGCGGATTTTCCAACGTCCGTTACAGATGCAAATGTTTGAAATCTTGGGCTTTACGCCTGAGGAAGCCAAAGCACAATTTGGATTCTTGATGGATGCGTTTGAGTTTGGAGCACCGCCTCACGCGGGTATCGCCTTTGGCTTCGACCGTTTGTGTTCAATCTTTGGAGGGGCAGATTCGATTCGCGACTTTATTGCGTTCCCGAAAAACAACTCTGGCCGCGACGTGATGATTGATTCTCCATCGACGATTGACCAAAAACAACTAGACGAATTAAAAATCGCTACAAAATAAGTCAGACGGTAGTCAGACTGTAGCTATAGTAAGAGCATCGGTCTGATTATCATCTGACCTAGTCGCTAGTCAGACTGTATCTAAGTCAGACGGTAGTCAGACTTTAGCTATAGTAAGAGCATCGGTCTGACTGTCGTCTGACCTAGTCGAAACTCCTCGCTGAATCTACTCAGCGAGGAGTTTTTGTTTTAGAAACCCGCTTATTTGTACAGCGAAACAATAGGAGGGCTAAACGACCCACTTACTTGCAAGGTATCGGGCAAAGCCTTGTATCTGGTAGTATTTATGACCCAAGACAAGGGGGGAGGACTACTAGTCGCTCAGAAGATAACTGACAAATTCTTTACTAAACAGGCATGTTTCAAGATTCAACAGAACTACGTCTGTTTTGACTGTTTCCCCATATTCGTTTTCAACATCAACAGGAATTATATACTTTGTAATAGACACGTCGGGTTTGTATTCGGAGTTTTCTGAGTCATCAAACCATCTGTTAAATAGCTTACTTCTTTTTTGCTGCCTTCCATCGCTATAGTCGCAAACATAAATGATGCTTGAGTGAATATTATTATCTATATATTCTTTCAATATGGCTAGGATGGTATATTTTATCCTTACATCTCGTGTAGGAACTTCTGATGTATGATTGGCTGATATGGTATCGAAACCAAATTCTTTAATGTATCCACGGTAATTTGGGTTGCCACCTAGGTATTTCTCGCCTCCAACAAAATAAACGCCATAGACTAGCCCCGAATCAGTCGTGAATTCGAATATAGTAGCAAATTGACTCGAAGTGTGGGTGTAACTGTAGTGTCTAACTGAGCTTGATGCCTTTTGCATTTAATTCTTCGCTGGTTATTTCGCCGCGAAAATGGGCAAAAATAGCCTTTTTATTATCTAACATTTTTGAGGCCATGTTAGACTGTTTGCTGCCCTTCTTGAAGGTATTGTTTTTGGGAGTGTCTATTGTTTTCATGTCCTTGCAGTATTTGGCATGTATGGTACAAATGTAATACATAAATTAGAGAATAAAAGTTTTACAGGGCTAGGGCCAAAATGTTAGTTTTTGTTTTGAAAGTTAAAAAGTCAATTCTACGTCTTAAATTGCGCCATTCGTCCCATTTTTGGGGAGTAAAACAATAAATTTTGCCAACTTCGAGTTTTTAAGTATCAATTTGTGATTAACAATACGCATTTAACAGCCCAAACCATCCAATATGAGCTTCTTTGAACGTGTCAAAGCCTATTTTAGTCGCGATAACTTTCAAAAAGACCCTGAATTGGTGTCTTTTGATGAATTGGAGCCACCCAAGGTCGCTGCTCCAATGCCTGCGCCCGTAACGGCGACTATGCCTACGTTGCCCACTATGGGTTCTATCACGCCTGCGGTGGTTGCGGCTCCGTCACAACCTTTGTTTGCGGAAGAGCCTCAGTCGGAGACGAAATCGTGGGTGATGACGCCCCCTAGCCAAAAAATCGAGTGGCCAAATTGGCTAGAAGATGAAACCCTGCTGCGTGATGAAGGAGTGATTTTTGGTTTGTCTGAGTCAAAAGCGGAGGAAAAGGTGGCCATTATCCGTAATTATTTTGTCCACCAAACGGCCGATTGGGAACGGGAAGTGGAGCGTCACGGGGAGAAAATTCAAGAACTGAACCTGTTTATTGAGCAAAAGGAAAATCGTATCACCGAGCTCAAGGAAAAATGTTCTGATATGGAAAGCCGCAACCACGACGGAGAGCACCAATTGCCTCGTACAATTGTGGGTTTGGCCTTTTCGGCGGCGATGTGCGTGGGGAATTATTTTCTGATTGACGATACCCTCCGCCCGTTGTATCCCAACAGTCAATGGATTGCAGTTGGGGTGTTTTTAGCGGGGATGTTCAACCTGTTTGGACGGGTGTCGTTGTTTCATGATACGGAAAGCAACGTATCGTGGCGGCGAATGCTTGAAGAGGTGGGGATGCCGTTTGCTGCTGCCTTGTTTGTGTTTGTGCAAGCTATTCAAAGTCAAGGTGTTTGGCGGGCAGGTGCGTTGTTTGTCTTTGTGTTTTTCTTGTTTTTGTTTGCGGGAAAATTGTTGTTAAGCAACATCACCGTATTGCGAAATGACTTGAAAATATGGTTGACAGGGACAAATTTGAAGAAAGAAAAATCAACCAAAACGGAAACTTGGGACGGCGAAGTAGCGCGACTAACGGCCGAAATCGACGCATTACGGGTGCAGAAATGGCAGATTTTGCCCAATCTCAACAAAGCTGAGGCCGAAGTGGCTCGTTTGAACGCCCGCCGCGATGCACTTATCAAATTGTTTGAAAGTGAGTTTTACTTGGCACGTCAACTTCGCGACCGCCTAACGGATAAGCAATGGCGTGAGTTTGAAAAAGGATTTGAGTAGGTGCTTTTTATTTAGCCAAAAACAACCATGGAAGAGAACCAACAACATACCGAAAAACCTGATTTTTTGCACGGCTACAATAGCGGTGTTGAAGGATCGGAAAACCGAAATCCGTACGAAAGCTATTTGTCAAGCGAAATACATTACAATTGGCTGGTGCAACGAGTTAATGACCGTCGCAATGAAGTGCAGCGGGTTGAAAATCAGATAGAAGAGACGACGATAAAACGCAAGGTGGCGTACGACCATTTGCAAGAATTTGTCCAGCGTTTTACCAAATCGAGCAAACGTTTGGCCGATTTAGTCATGCAACGTGACCAAATTGACGAAGAAACCGAGGCGCTTCGCAACCGCCGTAAACAAACGCAGTCGGAGTACTCGCTGTTGGCGGGCTTGTTTTTCTTTGCGGCAGGTTTGGCTTTTGTGTTCGGCGATTTGATTATCTCGCACGAAATTGTGGCCTATGCCCTCAACATCCGTAACAACTACGAAGCTTGGGCGTTTGCCATTGGTTTGGCCATGATTTCTATTTTGCTCAAACCCGCCTACGACCGCCTCATTGAAAAACCCTACACCGATCAACATACGCAGCAAGCACGCTCGCGTTATGCGTGGTTTAAGGTGGGTTTGGCAGGATTTGCGATTGTGACATTGGGGATTTTGGGCTGGTTTCGTTACGAGGCGTACCGTACCGACAAACTCAAAGAAGCCATCAATAAGTCGGTGAAAAACTTGCAGTTAAACGCTACTCCGCTCGACCCAACGGCGTCAATTTCGCCCGCGCAGCAGCAAGCCTTGTTACAAAAAATTGAACAACAATTGCTACGTTCCGACGAGCTGAATTTAGGGTTGGTCAACAGCCCGTGGGCCTTGGCATCGTTTGTTTTGAGTGGAATTTTGTTTGCCTTAGCGGGTGCTGTTTCGTTGGGAATGGCCTTGCCCGTTTTGCAAAACTTCTGGTACCGCTGGTTACAAATCGACCCGCGTTTGGGGCGCTTGCGTCGTCGCCGTAAAAAATTGGTGAAAGAAATTGAAGGCGCCGAAAAAGAAGTGGCTGAAGATACGACTCAGAAGGATATTTTGGCGCACGAGCTAGAAATACTCCCTAATTTGGACGACTTACGTGCCGAACGCCTCAAACTCCGCAATGAGCTTGACGAACTGATTGAAACTACGCGTTTGGCCCAAACCGATAGCCGAATTGCGTCTTTCAACGATGGTTACGCAAAAGGTGAAATTGCGCGCGAATTGATGAACGAAGAAGAGTTTACGCAGTTTAGAAACTCGGTGATGAATACACATAATTTGGCTTTAAAAGCAGCCACTGCCGCCGACCGCAGCATTAATTATCTCACCACAGGTTCGGGCAAAAAAGGCAATTCCCTTCGCCCACACCAAATGATTCGGAAAATGATTACCGATGAATTTCGAGGAGAAGGAGAATAAGGCACAAGTGTCGAGTGGGAGAGTGACGAGTGTCGAATAAATACTTTTTAATCAAAAAAGGAGGGCTTGCCCTCCTTTTTTGATGCTTAATTGATGGCTTGACCTTGTTCTAACTTTTTAATCATGGCTTCGACGCTGGTTTTGTTGAGGGCGTCGGGTGCTTGGGGAAGCGCGGCTTTCATGTATTCTAACGCTTTTTTGCTGTCGCCAATGGCCGAATAACCACGCGCTAAACCTACGTTGGTGGTAAATGTGTTGGGGTTTTTATCATAATTTACTTTGAATACCTCAAAGGCTTCTCGGGCGCGTTTGGCTGCCAGCAAGGTTCGGGCATATTGGTGGAGTTCGTTCATCGAGCCTAGTAGCAGGGCTTCCTTCATGAGTGCGTCGGCATCGGCGGTTTTGTTCATCTTTAACAACACGCCCGCTTTGGCGCTCAGGGTTTGGAAGTTTTTTTGCCCGATAAAAGGAGCTGAAATGCCTTGGTCGGCCCAGGCCAATGCTTTGTCTAAGGCAATGTTGTGTTGAACGCAGTAATTGGCGGCTTCTACAAACCCCTGCCATGCAAACCCAGGCGTGTTGCGAAGTTCGTTGGCAAACGAGGCTACTTGCGCGGCGTGAACATCGGTTTCTACCTTGAACGCAATCTGGCGTTTTTCCCACTGCATTGCTACGGTTACGCCGTTTTCGGTTTGGTCAGTGAACTCGTATTTGAGCCATTCCTCGCTTTGGGGAAGCGATTGGTTTTTGACTGCCACACGCAGGGCATCTTCGGTGGGGTCGTAGTAAAAACTACCCCAAGAGGTATGGTTTTTTGAAAAAATGAGGGTGGTTTCGTCTGCGCCTAGTATCATGTGGAGGCCGTAGGTGCCCGCAGGTAGGTCTTTTCCTTCGATTTTGACGGGGTAGGAGAACGAAATGGTTGTGTTTTCGTTGGCACCTGCGCGCCAAGGAGCGGCTTTGCTCGTACCAAAACCCAAGTCATTGAGGCCATAGGGGGCAATGGGCGTTCCCCAGATTTTTCCCTCACGACCTTTGACCCCAGGACGATGATAAGAAATGTCGATTTTCACCACGCCAACGTATTCAGAAACAAAGGCTTTTTTATTGCCACCATCGGGGGCGGTAGTGAGGCGGCCTTGGGCATGAAGCAGGGCGTAGGCACTAGCAATGTACCAGCTAAAAAGAAGGAAGAGACGTTTCATGGAAGATGAAGTTTTGTTTTCCTGCGAAGTAGAACAAAATTACTAGCATCTACATCCCCCTTTTTGGGGTATTTTGGCAAGAAACGAAGGTTATGGGAATAGCAAAACTATTTATAATCAGCCACGTTTTCCCAGTTCAATCACTTCCATTTGACTGATTTTACCGCTGTCTAAAACAAACCGCAAAAGGGTACGTATTTTGTGAAAACCTTCTCGGCCTGCCGCGCCTGGGTTGAGGTAAAGCATATTGTGAAGTTGCGGGTCGCGCATGACGCGGAGGATGTGCGAGTGCCCACACACAAAAATATCGGGCGTGGCATTGACCAACTCTGGTCGAACGTGCGGGTTGTATTTTGGGGGAGCGCCACCAATGTGCGTCATCCACACTCGAAAACCTTCCAGCTCAAAACGTTGGTGTTCGGGGGCTTGCCAGCGGACTTCTTTGGCGTCGATGTTGCCATATACCGCTCGTAGCGGTTTAAATTGAGCTAGTTTGTCCAAAATTTCGACGCTACCCACGTCGCCCGCGTGCCAAATTTCGTCGCATTGGTCAAAGTGGGTAAAAACGGCGTCGTCCAAAAAATGGTGGGTGTCAGAAATAAGACCGATACGTTTCATAAAGAATATCGAGTGTAGAGGGCAGAATGTCGAATTTTAGGTTACAACTACTTATTTCAACAACGTCTGAATCGCCATGCCGCTCATGATGAGGACAACTAGCCAGCCCGCAAGTTGTAACCAAAGCGGGTGTTGGTAGTTGCCGACCAATCGTTTGTTGCGAGCTGCAATGAGCATGACCGACAGCGCAATGGGTAGAATAAAACCATTGACGGTACCGACAAACACCAAAATCTGAACGGGTTTGCCAACGGCCAAAAAGATAACGGTAGAAACCGTAATAAACGCGACGGTTAGGTAACGGTGATTGCGTTCGAGGGATGGGTGGAAGGTACGTAAAAACGAAACCGATGTATAAGCCGAACCAATGACCGACGTAATGGCGGCACTCCACATCAAGACCCCAAACAAGCGATAACCTACCTGCCCAGCGGCCAACTGAAACACCGAAGCGGGCGGATTGTCTTTGCTCAAAGTAAGTCCCGTAGCCACGACCCCTAACGTTGCTAAAAACAAAAAGTAACGGATGATGGAAGTAACCAAAATACCTGTGGTAGCACTTCGGTTGACTTGGGGAAGGTACTGCGCCCCTTTTATACCCGCTTCGAGCAAGCGGTGGCCGCCCGCAAAAGTGATGTACCCGCCGACGGTTCCGCCAACGAGCGTGATGGTGGCAATGGGGTCAAATTGTTGGGGAGCAACGGTGCGTACAAGGGCCTCACCCACGGGAGGATAAGCCGAGAAAACTACGTAAGCGATAAGAAGTAACATTAAGATACCCAGATACTTGGCGAAGTTGTCCATGGCTTTGCCCGCTTCGGGAAGTAGAAACAAGGCGATGCCAATGCCTGCACTCACTAACGCGCCAATCTTGACATCCAACCCGCTCATGACTTCAATTCCTAAGCCTGCCCCTGCGACGTTACCAATGTTAAATGCCAATCCTCCGATGACTATCAGGGCTGAAAGTAAATAACCCAAGCCAAAAAATAGGTCGTTGGCGATGTCTTGGGCGCGTTTTTCGGTGATGGCAATGATGCGCCAAATATTCAACTGTGCCCCTAAATCAAGCAAAATCGAAAGCAGAATCACAAAGCCGAAGTTGGCGAGCAGTTGCTGGGTAAAAACGGTAGTTTGGGTCAAAAAGCCTGGGCCTACCGCCGAGGTCGCCATCAGAAAGGCAGCGCCAAGAAGTGTGTTCGTGGAGGAGGGAGGGTTCGTAGATGCTTTGCTCATTAGGGAAGGGAATTTTGCACAAAATCATAAAATTTGAACACAGATACAACAGATTAAACGGATTTACACTGATTTTTCTATTGCATACCATTGTAAATCTGTCTCCTCCGCCCAGTCTGTGTTCAAATTTTCTTCTCGTTATCAATGGCCCAAAATCAACTCCTTCATCTCTACCCGAATCCGTTTTTTGTCAATTTTACCCACCGACGTTTTCGGGATTTCGGGGACAAATTTAATGTTGTCAGGCACGTACCATTTGTTGATTTCGCCGCTGTCAACCCGTGCTTGGAGTCCTGCTTTGATTCCTTCGGGTGTGAGTTTGCCTTGGTAATCGGGTTTGATGACCAAAATGGCGTGGGGGCGTTCACCCCAACGGGGGTCGGGAAACCCAATCACCGCCGACTCGGCCACGCCTTCTACTTGCGAGAGCAAGTTCTCAATATCGAGCGAAGAAACCCATTCACCGCCCGTTTTGATGACATCCTTGACGCGGTCGGCGATGGTGACGTAATAATCGGTGCCAATCGCCGCTACGTCGCCCGTATGTAGCCATCCGCCTGCCCACAGTTTTTCCGACGCTTCAGCATCTTTATAATAGCCTTGTGACATCCATGGCCCACGTGCGACCAATTCGCCCACGGCATCGCCATCGTGTGGGAGTGAATTGCCGTCGTCGTCAATAATATCCAGTTCAACAAACGGCGCAATTTTCCCCGCTTTGGTTCGGAAGGGTAATTGTTCGTCGATACTCAATTGAAGTTGTTCGTCCGTCATGTGTACCACCGACATAATAGGCGCGGTTTCTGACATTCCGTAGCCTTGCGTCACGTTGATGCCCAGTTCTAACGCGGCTTTGGCCAGTCCTTTTGTAAGGGCCGAGCCGCCAATCAGAACGCTCCATTTACTCAAATCCACTTGTTTCGCTACGGGGCTGTTGACGAGCATATTGAGAATGGTCGGAACGCAGTGAGAGAAGGTCACTTTTTCTTTTAATAACAACCTCAACAACATTTCGGGTTCGTAACGCCCTGGATACACTTGTTTAAAGTTAAGCATGGTTGCCAAGTAAGGAAAGCCCCAGCCGTGGACGTGGAACAAGGGCGTGATGGGCATATACACATCGCGGTGGTCGAGTGGCAAAGCGCGGTAGCCAGGAAAATACGCCAACAAACAAAACGTGTGCATCACCAGTTGTCGATGCGAGAAATACACCCCTTTCGGGTTTCCCGTTGTACCTGTGGTGTAGAAAGTTGTAGCTAAGCTATTTTCGTCAAAATCAGAAAAGTCGTATTGGTCGGAGGCGTTACTAAGGAGGCTTTCGTATTCACCTTCAAGGCGAAACGAGGTTTCGACCAATGGCGCATTGGGGTCTTGATACACTTTATCACTGACGATGATAAATTTCTCGACGGTAGTAAGTTGGTCTTTGATGGCTTCGATGATGGGCACAAAATCCTCATGCACAATCACCACCTTGTCGTCGGCGTGGTTCATGGTATAGAGAATTTGGGCGGGCGAAAGCCGAACATTGATCGTATGTAAAACCGCTCCTAAACACGGTATCGCAAAGAAACACTCCAAATAACGGTGGCTATCCCAGTCCATAACGGCCACCGTATCACCTCCTTTTACCCCTATTTCGGTGAGGACATTAGCTAGTTGACGTACTCGTTTGTCAAAGGTGGTATAATTCATCCGAAACAAGTCACGGTACACGATTTCACGTTGTGGGTTGTATTTTGTGACTTGGTTGAACAACATTTTAATAATCAATGGCGGGTCGTAAGCCGAGGGCGTGCGGGGTATAATGCGCGTTTGAATCATTGCTAGCGAAAGGTTTTTTGTTTGGGTAAATTTATGTTTTTTCTTTGAATCGCTATAAAAAGTGGTGTGCTTCGAGTAAAATAACTTTTTTACCAATGAGTCAATGCGCCATTTTCTCTTCCAAAGCTTTAATTTTGGTATATATTGTTATGTTGATTAGTAAAAAAAGCTGATTTGTAACCAACTGATACATTTTTATTTAGAAGACAAAAAAAAATTTTTGAGTAGTAAAGTAGAGTTTGGCACGTAAGTTGTTTACAAGAATAGCATAGCTCACAAAAACAGTTTGTAATGAAGCAGATTTTAGGAGTAGGTTCTCGAGTACGTCATAGCGAGTTTGGAGATGGGGTAGTGATAAATGTGAAGTCGAGTAGTTATAGTATCACATTTATTGAGTACGGGAACAAGGTCATTAAATTGGACGCTCCTTTAGAGATTGTAGAAGCGGTTGAATTAGACACCGATTTGGTTAGTCTTTTTGATGTAGAACAATCTTTGACTAAAATTCTTCAAAAATGGCTGGATGTGAGTGAAGTTGTTCCATTGGGAGATAAATGGAAGGGTGGAAAATTGATTTTGAAGCCTGGACGAAGTGATTTGGCTCCCAAAGAAATGACGATTGATAGTTTTTTCCATAAAATCGTGATGACCCGCGACCGCCTACGCGTACTGGAACAACGTATCAATGCGAGTAAATTAGATGACGAAGAAAAAGTGAATATTCAGCAGTATATCACCAAGATTTACGGTTCGATGACCTCCTTCAACCTGCTCTTCAAACAAACTGAGCACTATTTTGTGGGGGAAAAATCTAGCAGTGATAACGCATAAAGAGCTTCTCAATTCACGTTTTTATGTGATTTGAATAAGGGGTAAAGTAAAAGCGGAGATCGCGGGGGGCCATGCCCCCCGCGACTTTTTTTTAGGCCCTTGGGTGGTATTTGGTGACTACCTCGCGGAGGTATTCGCGGTCGAGGTGAGTATAGATTTCGGTAGTAGTGATTGATTCGTGACCGAGCATTTCTTGAACGGCACGCAAGTCTGCCCCACCTTCGATGAGGTGCGTGGCAAAGGAATGACGAAAAGTGTGCGGGCTGACTTTTTTGGGTATTCCAGCCACTTCAACCAGGTTTTTGATGATTAAAAATACCATGACGCGGGTAAGCTGCTTACCCCGACGGTTCAAAAACACAAAATCTTCGTGGCCTTTCTGTACTTCGAGGGCGCTACGGGTATGGTTGACGTAAAGCAAAGTTTGTTTGACGGCATCGCTGCCAATGGGCACCAGTCGGGTCTTGCTTCCTTTTCCAATCACCCGCAAAAAACCTGCGTCAAAATAACAATTTGTGATTTGTAAATCGACCAGCTCAGATACCCGCAGTCCTGAACTGTACAGCACTTCCAACATGGCACGGTTGCGCATTCCTTCGGGGGTCGAAAGGTCATTGGCTTCCAACAACGCTAAAATTTCGGGGTAAGTGAGAACATCGGGCAAATGCCGCGACAAATGGGGAGATTCAATGAGTTGGGTTGGGTCAATTGTAAGGATATTTTCGAGAAGTAAGTACTTGAAAAATGCTTTAAGACCTGATAAAATTCGTGCTTGTGAATGCGCCGCCAGTCCCAAATCGTGCAGGTAGCCCAAAAATCCCAAAATATCGAACTCAACCACCGCCGTGATTTCTTTTCCTCCCATCAATTCGACGTATTCGGCGAGTTTGGTGGCATCGCGTACGTAAGCTTCCACGGAGTTGTCGGCCAGACCGCGTTCGAGGAGTAAAAAATCTTTAAAGTGTTTTAGGTAAATATCCCACATAAATAAGCCCTGTTGCTAAATGATGGCACAAAAGTACGGGCTTTTGGGTGGAAATCAGGAGGGCTGAAAAAACAAAAAGCTGCTCGAAATTTCGAACAGCTTTCCGACGTTATCCACACCATTTCTATAAATCCAATTTCTCGAATGAGAAAGAATTGAATTCGAGAACAAAGCTAATGCATTCTTTATTAAAATGAAATTAAAAAGTGCGAAATTTTTACTGAAACGGCTTTTATTCCTTTTGATACATACTAATTGCCCAATAAATGGTAAAACTAACTACAAGCGTTCCGACATAATAAGCGGCCAAGAGGGGATTAGACACGACGACGGCAATTAATGACACCAAAGTAAGCCCAAAAGCGCACCAAGGAATGTAGGGATAAGCAGGTGCACGAAAGGGCCGAGGGAGGTTGGGTTCGTTTTGGCGGAGGCGTATCACACAAATACTCCCAAAGCCATAAAGGGTAAGCGCTCCGAGCACTGATAACACGATGATGTCGGCCGAAGTATTGGACAACAAAACGATGATTCCGACTACCATATTTACCAACAACGCATTGGCGGGGGTTTGGAGTTTGGGGTGAATTTGACCCAAAATCCGTGGAAAGTGCCCAACGCGGCCCATCTCAAACGTGGCGCGTCCAGCTGCCATTAGCAACCCGTGAAACGAGGCTACCAAGCCAAACAAACCTGTTACAATAACGGCACTGTACCAAATTGAAGACTCACCGACCAAGCGTGCCAGTGCCAAAGGCAAGGGAGAGTCTGAAGAGCTGCCATCGGCTTTGTAGATGACAGCCTCCCAGCCCGCAATCCCTACCGAACCGATGAAGGTAATGCTACAAAGTATGACGAGGGTAAACATCGCAGAACCAAAGCCGCGTGTCAGGTCGCGTTGAGGGTTTTTGCTTTCTTCGGCGGCGTTGGCTAGTCCTTCGATGCCTAAAAAAAACCAAATGGCAAAAGGAATGGCAGCCCATACGCCCGACCAGCCATTGGGTAGGGCATTGTGCGATAAATGCTGAACCGAAACCGCCCCGAACGTAATGGAGGCAAATAATAAAAGCCCCGCAATGGCAACAAAGGTAATTAAGAGCTCAAAAGTAGCGGCCAACTTTACCCCAATGATGTTGAGCGAGGTAAATACGATATATGCACCGATGGCGGCATACGTGGGTGGTAATTCGGGGAAAAAAAGATTGACGTGGGCGCCTATTCCAACAGCGATGGCGGGGGGAGCCAAAACAAATTCAACGACTTGGGCAATGCCTGCTACAAACCCCCAGTCGCGACCTAATGCGCGAGTGGCGTAGTCAAAAATGCCGCCAGCCTTGGGAATAGCGCAGGAAAGCTCGGCGTAGCCAAACGTAAAACAGACGTACATAATGACAACGAGCCCCGTGGCAAGGGCCATGCCGAGGGAGCCGCCTTTTTCAAGGCCAAAATTCCAGCCAAAGTACATTCCTGATATAACGTAACCGACGCCCAGCCCCCAAAGTAAGGTGGGCGTAAGGGATGCTTCTAAATGGGTGTTGTTTGTTGAGTCCGACATGGTGGTGTGTCAGTGGGTTTAGTGAAAAAATAAAAAGTAACGAGGCTAGGCTATACTTGGAATGTCGATACCGTCACTAAGATGTCAAGGGCAATTAAAACGAGCGCGACCATCAAGAAATACCTGTATTTATTACTTACAACGGCCACTTTACGGCTATCAATTAGCCGATTTTCCACCGAATTGATGGCATCAACAACATCTCCGATGGCGTTTTGTTGGCTGTTGATTTCGAAATATTTTCCGTTGGTAGATTTTGCTAACTCTCTTAAATAAGCATTGTTGAGGTGCGTGGTTACAATTTGGTCGTTGTCGTCTTTTACCCATCCTGTTCCTTCTTTAATTCGGCCACCGTTGGTGGTGCCTATGCCCACAATCATCAGTTTAAGGTCAAATTTTTTGATATTGGTAAAAGTTTGACGTTCGCAGGCACCAAAATTTTCCCCGTCGGTCAGAAGTAAAATAATTTTTGAGGTATTGGTCGAACGGTTTTGGACAAGTTTTTCTACCCCCAAATCCAGCGCACTGCAAATATCAGTACCGTGGTTGCTGACTTGAGAGGTGTTGAGGGTTTGGGTAAACAAGCTGAAAGCGTTTAGGTCGAACGTAAGCGGAACTTGCAAAAATGGACTACTTGAAAAAATCATGAGGCCAAACCGATTTCCGCTGAGGGAAGTAGTGAGGCGTTGTAGTTCAAATTTGACTTTGTCGAGGCGAGAAGGCTGAACGTCAGTCGCATCCATTGATTTTGATACATCGACGAGCACCATGATGTCTTTTCCTTCAGCAATAATGTCGCGTTCGGGTTCACCAAAAAAAGGCCCTAAAATCGCTACAATCAACAGAGCAACGTAGGTAGTTCTCAAAAAAAACTTGATGACTACGCCCCGCGCAGTACTACCCAACGCCTTGGCAACGTACAAGGTTCGTCCAATGTACACACTGTACAAAATGAGGAATGCAGCAATAAAAATATACTCGACGAGTGTGAGTTCGTAGTTAAAATTCATATCAAAACCCTAAAATCCTGTTCAAATAAACAAAAAATCCCCAAAAGGTAAACCGTGAACTGTAAACTCTCCGCTAACTTTGCAGCATGGCAATGATAGGAACAGATATTTTAGCAGTAAAAAAACTCCTTGAAGCGGGGGAAGTGGTGGGAATTCCGACCGAAACGGTCTATGGTTTGGCAGGAAATGCGTTGAATGATGACGCTGTTCTTCAAATTTTTAAGGTTAAAAATCGTCCACAATTTGATCCACTGATTGTGCATACTAATTCGTTGGAGAAAGTCAAAACGTTTGTGGCTGATTTCCCACCCAAAGCCCAGCAATTGGCCGAAGCATTCTGGCCTGGGCCATTGACGCTGCTTTTGCCAAAGTCAGAAGCCATTTCTGATTTGGTAACGTCGGGGTTAGGAACGGTGGCGGTACGTATTCCGAACCATCCTCTGACGCTGGAGTTACTCTCCGAACTTGATTTTCCATTGGCAGCACCCAGTGCCAATCCTTTTGGCTACATTAGCCCGACCTCGGCGCAGCACGTTGAGAAACAGTTGGGTAAAAAAATACCTTACATTTTGGATGGAGGTGCCAGTCAAGTAGGAATTGAATCGACGATTGTGGGTTTTGAAGAAGAAGAAACGGTGGTGTATCGGTTGGGTGGAGCATCGGTAGAGGCCATCGAAAACGTAGTGGGTCCCGTCCGTTTGGTGGCACATTCAAGTTCCAATCCCAAAGCGCCAGGTATGTTAAAAAGCCATTATTCTCCCCGAAAACCGCTCTTTATTAATGCTTTGGAGGAGGTGGTGAAAGCGTATGACGCTCAAAAAGTAGGATATTTGACCTTCAAAAAAACGTCTCCGCTCGTTCCTGCCGAGCACCAGCGCATTTTATCGTCATCGGGGAGTTATGCTGAGGCGGCCAAGCACCTTTTTGCATACATGCGCCAACTTGATGCACTTGAGGTTGAGGTGATTTGTACTGAACTTTTGCCCGAAAAAGATTTAGGCCGAGCCATCAATGATCGTATCCGACGAGCAGCGGTTCGAGAGTGAAATGCTTTATTGGACACTTTGTCCCTTTTATGAACTTCAAAGTCGGATAATTAAGGCAGTTTTTATAGTGTTAC
Source organism: Runella defluvii (assembly GCF_014195535.1). Lineage (GTDB taxonomy): Bacteria > Bacteroidota > Bacteroidia > Cytophagales > Spirosomataceae > Runella > Runella defluvii. Next base: position 563,492 of record NZ_JACIBY010000001.1, read on the forward strand.
AGTCAAACACTTATTGACTTGTTGTTGTTAGAAAAACATGGAAACCATTGATTTTGCCCAGCCCGATATTTTTGCCCAAACGGCTTTCTATATGTTTTTAGGCATTTTTGGGCGTTATGTGCTCATTGCTGCCTTGTTTTACTACTTGTTTAAAGTAAAATACCAAGCTTATTTTCAGCCAAGAGAAGTCAATTTACGACCTCGTCGTCCCGAACAGCATTGGCGCGAAATTGGCTTTTCGTTTATTACATCGGTTATTTTTGCCGTTGTAGGCACGGCCATGGTGGTGCTTTGGCAGAAGGGATATACAAAAATTTATACTGATTTTAGCCAATATTCTATTCTGTGGTTTGTGTTTAGTATTGGCTTAGTTTTGTTTTTGCATGAAACGTATTACTACTGGCTCCACCGCTGGATGCACCTTCCAAAGGTATATAAATGGGTGCACAAAGCCCACCACGATAGCATCACTACCTCCGCGTGGACGTCTTTTTCTTTTCACCCGACAGAGAGTATTTTACAGGCGTTAGTTCTGCCTGCGTTGACGTTTGTGATTCCCCTGCATTACAGCGCAATTGTGGTTATTTTGCTCATAATGACTACTACGAGCGTTATCAATCACCTGAATACGGAGCTTTATCCGCGCGATTTTCATCGGCATTGGTTTGGCAAATGGTGGATAGGTGCGACGCACCATAGCCTACACCATTCGCAGTTTAAGTACAACTACGGACTGTATTTTACCTTTTGGGATAAATGGGGTAAAACCGAAAGCCCTGATTACGACAAACTTTTTGATAAAAAGACTTCCCAAGTGGGCGAATCAGCTTGAACGCATTAAAGCATAGAACTACTATTTATGGCTCCAGAGGGCTACATCATAGTAGAATAAAGTGTACGCAATTTTGCAGAAAACCACATAGCTCACTTAGATTTTTCACATAGAAGACAAATCTAAAGTCCTAAGCGGCTGTTATCTCCATTTTCTATGTGTTTATTCTAATGTGATCTATGTGGTTTGGAATGAATGCTGATTAATCTTGCATTTATTTGTACCCCAAATAGACAGCCTCTTTGTACAAGTCAAGGTTATCTTTGTGTAAACTTTTTGAATCAAGCCCGCTATTTTTTACACAAATTTTCGTACACCAACTGGATAATTCCATCTTTTAGTCCCAAATCAGGAACGATAATTTCGGAGGCTCCCGCCCACTTCATCACCGAAATGTAGATGTCGGAAGCAGGTACGATGACGTCCGCGCGGTCGGCGTTAAGGCGAAGTTTATGGACGCGGTCTTCTTGGCTGAAGGAAGCAATGTAGTTGCGCATTCGAGCAAGTTCCTCGACAGACGTAGCGTTATCGGACGTTTTTGAGACCAAGTTAAAAAGCTTAGAAATGTTGCCGCCTGTTCCTACCGCCTTTACAGGCTCATAGCTGTCCACGTTTTCTTCAATCCAGCGTTCCATTTTTTGCCAAGCGCCTTTGCTTTCTTTGCCTTCTAGCAGCCGTACTGAACCAATCTTAAAGGACTTAGAAGCCACTTTTTGACGGTTAAAATACAGGTTTAGCTCCGTACTCCCACCCCCAACGTCGATGTGCAGGTATTGGCCATCTACCAGGGCCTGAACCACCACATTATTGATAAGTTCGGCCTCTTTGCTGCCGTCGATGATGTGGATTTTTATCCCTGTTTCATGGGCGATGCGTTCAACTACCTCGTGCCCATTGGCCGATTCGCGCATGGCGGAGGTAGCGCAAGCCATGTATCCTTCCACGTCATGAAGCTCTAGCAACAGCTTGTAACACTTCATGAGTTTGATGGTGCGTTCTTGGCTTTCGGGGGTTAGACTACCGTATGTAAACACATCATGCCCCAAGCGGAGTGGAAAGCGGACGTACTCTACCTTTTTGAAACTGGTGTAACCTCCATCTTTCAGAACCGATGAAATTTGCAAACGTGCCGCGTTTGAGCCAATATCAATTGCTGCTATTTTCAATTTTGTCTCAATTTAAGTTTCTGCAAAAGTAAACGGGAAAGAGCTACCATTAAATAACCTATTTCCTAATTTTTTGAAATATTAGGTAATCCTGCGTAGTTTTGTTGCCTTATATAATTCTGGTTGAATGAAAATCCTTGGAATTTCAGCATTTTATCACGACTCCGCAGCCGCCCTCATCGATAACGGCGAAATTGTAGCAGCAGCACAAGAAGAGCGTTTCACTCGTAAAAAACATGACCCTAATTTCCCTACCAATGCGGTCAAATACTGTTTAGAGTACGGTGGGACTACCCTCAATGAATTGGACGCTATTGTCTTCTATGACAAGCCCCTTTTGAAATTTGAGCGCTTGCTCGAAACCTATTATACCTTTGCTCCTAAGGGGTTGAAGTCATTTATTACGGCGATTCCTGTGTGGATCAAAGAAAAAATGTTCTTGAAGCGCCTTATCAACGAGGAATTAGAAAAAATAGGTTACGACAAAAAGAAGCCCGTTAAGCTTCTGTTCCCTGAGCACCACTTATCGCACGCAGCAAGTGCTTACTATCCATCTCCCTACGAAAAGGCAGCAGTCTTGACCATCGACGGGGTGGGTGAGTGGGCTACCGCTTCTATCTGTTTGGGTGAAGGAAACAAGATGTCAATTCTCAAAGAATTGCGGTTTCCGCACTCGTTGGGGTTGTTGTATTCTGCTTTTACGTACTTCTTAGGATTTAGAGTAAACTCGGGAGAGTACAAATTGATGGGATTGGCGCCTTACGGCAACCCCACTGCTCCCGAAGTTGATAAATACATCGAGACCATTAAAAAAGAACTGATTGAAATCAAAGAAGATGGCTCTATTTGGTTAGACCAACGCTATTTTGATTATGCAACAGGTTTAAAAATGGTAAACGAAGGTGAGTGGGAGCGCATGTTTGGCATGAAGACCCGCCGTCCTGAAGACCCGCTCGAAGCCCATCACTGTAACCTTGGGTTGGCGATTCAGCGCGTGACCGAAGAGGTGGTAGTGAAAATGGCACAAGAAGCCAAACGCCTCACAGGAGCCGATTATTTGTGCCTAGCGGGTGGGGTAGCACTCAACTGCGTATCGAACGGAAAATTACAAAAATCGAACGTTTTCAAAGAAGTATATATCCAACCTGCCGCAGGTGATGCTGGTGGGGCATTAGGAGCTGCTTTGACGGGTTATTATATTTATTTTGACCAAAAACGCGTCATTAACTACACGCGTGATGCCATGAGAGGTTCTTATTTAGGGCCTACTTTCTCTGACATCGACGTGGAGCTTGTCGCGAAAAAATACAAAGCTTCGTTTAAGCATTTTGACAAATTGGACGACTTAACCAAAGAAGTTGCTCAGATTTTGGCAGATGGAAACGTAGTAGGTTGGGTGCAAGGCCGTATGGAATTTGGACCACGGGCGTTGGGAGCGCGTAGTATTTTGGGCGATCCACGTAATGCCGAAATGCAGAAAAAACTCAACGTAAAAATCAAATACCGCGAGTCGTTCCGTCCGTTTGCGCCTTCGGTGTTGGCCGAAAAAGTAGGTGATTATTTCGACTACGAGGGAATTTCGCCTTATATGTTGCTGGTTCACCCTGTCAAAGATTCGCGTCGCAAACCTTTGCCAAAAGACTTTGATGGATTCGACTTGCGTAACAAGCTTTATTATTTGCGCTCTGATTTGCCATCGATTACCCACATCGACTTCTCGGCACGGATTCAGACTGTTCACCAAGATACCAACCCACGCTACTACCAGCTTATTAGCGATTTTGAGAAGTTGACAGGCTACGGAGTAATCGTAAACACCAGTTTCAACGTACGTGGGGAGCCTATCGTTAGCACGCCAAATGATGCCTACCGCTGTTTCATGCGTACCGAAATGGACTACTTGGTGGTAGGTAACTATTTGTTTGACAAACGTCAACAGCCTGAGTGGCAAGATACCGATAACTGGAAAGAAGAGTTTGTCCTCGATTAAAAAATGACTTCAAAACTCGTCACGTCTGTTTTTAGACTTTTATTGCTTGGTATTCCATTTGTCTTGTTGTTTTTCCCTGACAAATGGAATATCAAATTTGACTACCCCTATGCAGGGTTAGTTGATAACTTCTACATTCGCCTTGCCAAGGCCATGACCTTGCTTTTGGTGCTGGTAGAATTGCTCCGCATGTTTTATTACGGAGTAATCAAAAACGAAAAAAGTAACAAGATTATCGCTAACATCGCCACCTTGGGGATTATGGTGGTTTGGTTGGTGGGATTGTTGGAAATAACCTTCATGTTTATTTCGCAAAGCCACGAAGGTGACCTTAGCAAAGCCTCTCAGATTTGGTTTGCCAAATACTGGCGTCCCATCACAGCTGAGGGTTACCGCGATTTTCCTAAAACAAACGCCGAAAAGAAAAAGAAGGTATTGGTTTTGGGAGACTCGTTTGCGGCGGGGCACGGATTGGAAAATACGGAAGATCGTTTCTCTGACCAATTAGAACAAAAGCTCGGAGCAGATAACTACGCTGTTTACAATTTAGGGGTTTCAGGTTCAGACACGCGCGATGAGTTTCAGCGTTTGCAGAAGTTTCCCGTAAAGCCCGAAGTATTGGTGCTGGAGTATTTTCCGAACGACATTGAGAAAGCGGCGCGCGATGCTAAATTGACTTTGGCACAGTTTCAACCTTACGATGACATTAAAATTCCAGGAGCAGGTTCGCTGGTGATGCGTTTTTATTTTCCCAACTACCTCTATTGGCAATTTCCGCACATGCCTCCTGCGTCGATTACCGATTTTGTTCAAAAATCATACACCGACACAACGATTCTGAACCCACACTTGCGTGACTTACAGAAAATTGTGGATTATGCGCGCCAAAACAACGCTCCCATGTACGTGGTGATGGTGCCGTTTTTACAGAACGTTGAAAAAAGCAATGGTTATACCAAGCCTATTGAAGACTTTTTCATTAATCAGAAAATTCCAGTCGTTCGCCTTAGCGATCATTTGGGCAGTATTCCCCCAAAGGAGCGAATTGTGGGTAAAAACGACGGTCATGCAAGCGCCAAAGTAAATGCGTTGATTGCCGACTTATTATATAAACAGATTCATGCAAGCACCCCGTAACAGTGTGAGGCAGAAAGGTTTGTTTGCATTAATTACCATCGTATTGATTGGGCTTTTTTGCGAACTAGCTTTTCGTCTAACCCTGAAAATCAGCAAAGAAATTCCTTTTGTTAGACCCGACTTGGCCGTTGAGGAACATTTTTATAAGGAATTGAAACTCGTTCAAAATTCGACTATTTCAACGGATAATGATTCGTTGGATGTGCTTATTTTGGGTGGGTCGGTTGTGGCTGATGAATGGAGGAGTAAAGTAGCTCGCTATCTGCAAGATTCGCTACGAAAAGGACTAAATACGTCTAAAGTTCGGTATTTTAACTTAGCCAATTTGGGTCATAATACCAACGACAACTTGTATAAATACAAGATGTTGGGAGACAAACGCTTCGATTTGGTGGTTTTTTATGAAGGGATTAACGAGACCCGTTTCAACAATGTACCCGCATCGTTGTTCCGCTCTGATTATACCCACGTGCGCTGGTACCACGACATAGCTTTGATAAAACAACACCCTGAGATGCGTTATACAGTGATTCCGTTTACGGTTCACTTGTTCTTAAATTACGCCTCTACGCTTGTGGGGAAACGGTATTTTATCAACGATACTCCCGACGAACGCTTTTATTCGGAAGCGTTTGACGTTAAAACCGCCCCTACGTATCGAAAAAATCTAAGTCAGATTGTAGCAACAGCACAGGCGCGTAAAGAGCCACTTATTTTGGTGAACTTTACCTATTACATCCCCGAAAAATGGCGTAAATCAAATTTTAAAGATCAAGAATGGGATTATGCGGGCTGTGATTTATCATCGCCTATTCGGACGTGGGGAACGCCCTTGGCAGTAGAGAAAGGAATTTTGACCCACCGCGCCATGATGCAACAAATTGCGAACGAGAACAAGGGTGTATATTACCTAGATATGATGCCACTTTTGCCGCGTGAAGGCCGAAATTTCTGTGATATTTGCCATTTGACGGACGATGGTAGTCGGGTGTTTGCCAATAATGTGGCCTCCTATGTTTTGAAAAACAATATGATTCGCAGCTCATATTGAGTTGGTTATCGTAATATTGGTTATTTTTGCGGGCGTCAGAGGGTTACGCAAAACCTCGGCTAGGCTAGTAACAACGATTAAATTTGCACTATAAAAACGTTTTAAAAAAATGGATTTTCTAAAAGACTTGTTGGCGTTCTTGAGCGAGCGTAAAAAATGGTGGTTAGCTCCAATGATCATCCTTTTGTTATTGATTGGTATCATCATCGTGATTGGTGGTGGCTCGGCCGTAGCACCTTTCATTTATACATTGTTTTAATTGAATGTTATCCGTTATTGGTTATCAGACTTCCTAATAACCAGTAACGGATAACAGATAACTTTTTCCCTAAAAATGTCAGAAGCAGAAAAAAGTAAAGCCCAGTTGGTGATTGTTACTGGGCTGGTGGTGTTTTCGTTTATTTTCAAAAATGCAGCTACGTATCTTTTGTATGCGGCAGGGGCAGTGGGACTTATCAGCATTTTTATCCCAATCGTTGGCGATTTTATCGTTAAAATCTGGTTTAAAATCGCGGAAGGACTTGGCTGGTTTAACTCACGCGTTATTTTGACGGTTCTCTTTTACGTGTTTTTGTGGCCGATTGCGACACTTTATCGCCTTTCTACCAAAAATCCAATGAACGTAAAACGCCCAGATTCAAATACGGTGTATGCAGAAAGAAATCATACTTATACACCCAAAGATTTGGAGCAAATTTGGTAGTTAGCTTCCCTTTTGCTTAGTTACAGACAACATTTGTTTCGATGGCGCGGCTTTTATGCTGCGCCATCGTTTTTTTAAGGAGACGTACCACTCGGTGCATTTCTACTTCGGTGCCAATGGTAAGGCGGAGGCAGTTTTGGAGCGGATAACCTACCAAAATACGATTGGCTTGGAGGGCAAATTTGAGGTTGTTATATAAATCCTCATCGTGAAAACGGAGCAACAAAAAGTTGGCCGCTGAAGGCTGAACTGAAAACGTATGAGGGGTAGCCACTTCGTCGATAAGCTGATAAACAAAATCGCGCAAGTTGTTGATACGTTGGATATTGGCTTGCTGGAATTTGATAAACTCCGCGTTGGTAAGCGCTTCTGAAACAATAACTTCCGTAAAACAATTGACCGTAAAAGGAATCGTATATTTCTTCACTAATTGGATAAGAGCTGCGTTGCCAGCGGCATAACCAAAACGAACACTAGGTAAGCCGTACCCTTTTGAAAATGTACGGAGTACGAGTAAGTTGGCATAGTGTTGTACCAATGAAAGTGCCGTTTCGCCCCCAAAATCACCGTAAGCTTCATCAATTACAAAGACACATTCGGGGTGTTTTTCTAGCAATGTTTGAAGCTCTGCCAACGGAAGTGTTGCGCCCGTTGGGTTGTTGGGAGAGGTTAACACCACCAACGCAGGCTCCGTCACTTGAGGAAAAGACGCTAGGTCAAAACCCGTGTTTGGTGACAATATCCATTCTTTATAGCTCATCCGTTCGTTTTGACATACTTGGTGGTAAAACGTAAACGTAGGGCTTTCGAGAATGGCCGTCGAAAATACCTTCGAAAAGCAGCTGACGATTTGTTGGATGAGTTGTGAAGAACCATTTCCCAAGAGTATGTTTTCAGAGGTTACATTGGCTTGTTGGGCAATGAGCGCTTTGAGTGCGGTATTGTGAAAATCGGGATAGTGATTCCAGGCCAACGATGCCATTTTGGCGGTCAACTGCTGCTTTAATGCTTCGGGTAAATCGAAAGGCGTTTCGTTGCAGTGAAGCCGAGCGACAGTTTCAGGTGTTTCGACTGAGATAGTTTGTGGAGTAAAGGCAAATGATTTCCGTATCTCGCGGGGTACCGCCAGTTGTGCAATTGAGTTCATGGTTCTGTTATGTTAGAAAAAGGTTCAGAGAGTTATTTGAAGCGTTTAGTATGGCTTATCGTCAGCTAAGGTTGTTGAAAGTTTTACCCGCTAATTGGCGCAGATTTTCGCTGACCGTTTCTGCGCTACTCCGCGGGTAATAATTCTGCGAAATCTGCGGGTAAAACAATAAAATGATTAAACAGCCCAGAAAAGACTTGTAATTTCTTCTCCTTCAAAGACCGTGGCGTAGCGATTGGGCAGGTCGGTTTGCAAATCTGTTCCGTTGAGGTGGGTGTATTGGAACTGAGCCTCGCGTTTTTCAAGTTGGAATCCAGTTTCGGTCAGCAGTTGTTCCCATTGCTCAGTGGCGTAGTGTTTTTCTACGCGAACTTCCTCCGAATTGCCCAGAACATCGTCGATTTCACGGCTAAAGAACAGTTTCAACGCTGCTTTTTCCGTATTGGTTATGTCGAGGGTATCAATAATTCTGAACAACGCGCCGTAGTGATTGACGCAATTTTGGAAGCGACGCTGGTAATTGGGTTCATAATGGTTTGAATTGGGTTCGCTCAAGGCCAATGCTTTAATACCGAGCGTTTTTAGTAATTCAAACACCGTTTTACGTTGCGAAGCGTGTTGAATATGGTGTAAGGCAAACGAGGCGTTGGCATAAATTCCGTCGTGTTGCGCGGGGAGAAGTGCTTGCAGCGTTTCCAAGGTATAGTTTTCGATAAATGCGACTTCCGTTACCAATTCAACCGTGAATGGGGCTTGGGCACTTCCGCGTTTTACATTTTCGTGGGCAGTCGTCACGGCATCTGCAAATGGCTCAATGCCAACGACAGTTAGGTGCTTGACGTTGCTGTTTTCTTTTTTAGACAACCCTTCAATGATGTTAGCCACCTGAAAACCAGTTCCGATACCGATGTCCATCAAGACGGGATGCGTGTGCTGGGCGAGGGCGTCAATCAATAAAGTATTGGTGCAATGTTGGCTCAAATTTGCCAATGGAAATTGTTGAATCAACAATTCAAACAAACGAATTTGGGGAATTTCAAAACGTTGTAAATAAATATGTTCTTGGCTTTGTGTACCTGTAGTGTGCTTACGCATGGCTTTCGTAAGCGTGTAATTGAACAGTGACTCGGGGTTTTCTAAATCTTCGACTGACTCAAAATAAATGTCGCTAAGGGTTTGATTATCAGCTTCGGTGAGCGAATGAGGCATCCGACTAGCTAGGTCATGTAAAGAAGTCAAGGCGGTAGTTGCGAGAAAGTCCATTGTCGAGCGCGGTTGTGTTTTTGTTTGATGGTTCAAAGCTACAACCAATGCCTCCTAAGGTTCAAAACTGAGTTGCCAAGGCGTTGATATTTGCCATTGAATAGGGAAAAAATGAAAATGAACCGCTAACTCTTTTCAAACAACCACCAGATAGGACGACGGCGGCGTTGGATTTTAAAATTTGCCTTCAAATAACTTTGGATGTGCTGAGTCGCTTCTTCCAAGTCATCGGTGATTTTGAGCAAATTAAGGTCATCAGGAGAAATGGTTCCTTTGTCAATCATCTTTTGGAGCATTTCAATCAGTGGCTCATAGTAAGATTTTCCAATCAATACCATCGGAAAGTTCTGAATCGTCCCCGTTTGAATAAGCGTTAGGGTTTCAAACAGTTCGTCCATGGTGCCTACGCCGCCAGGCATAATCACAAAAGCGTAGGAATATTTGACCAAAAGTACCTTACGAATGAAAAAGTACTTGATTTTTACCCATTTGTGCATGTAAGGGTTTTCACTTTGTTCGTGCGGAAGAATGATATTGCAACCCACCGAACGCCCGCCTGCTTCAAACGCCCCACGGTTGGCGGCTTCCATGATGCCAGGCCCACCGCCTGTCATCACGGTAAGGCCAAGTTCTTGGGCAATGCGCCGACCCATCTCACGGGCTTGTTCGTAGTGTTCACTTCCTTCTTTGAACCTTGCCGACCCAAAAACCGTGACACAAGGGCCAACAAAGTGCAGGGCACGGATTCCTTTCAGAAATTCCCAAAAAACTTCGAGCACAAACAAAAACTCAAATCGACGGCTTTTGGGGCCTTCTAAATAGTAGTCGCCCGTGCGTTGGTCGAGGAAGGGCGGAGGGAAAGGTGGATTGGGCATAGAACTCGTCTGGTTTCGGAAATACTTTAGTAACTTAGCGGCAGAATAGCTTAACTACTATGATTCAAATCACTTCTTTTGTTTTTTCTCCTTTTTCAGAAAATACCTACGTTCTTTATGACGAGACCAAGGAAGCGGTCATCATCGACCCAGGTTGTTTGATGCAGTCGGAAAAGGAAACATTGGCTAATTTTATTACTGAAAAAGGATTAAAAGTGACCGCTTTACTCCAAACTCATGCGCATTTGGACCATGTCTTCGGGAGTGCATTTGTGAAGCGTAAATATGGCGTAAAAATGTACATGCACAAAAAAGAATTGCCTGTATTGGAGGCGGTCGAAAGCCGCTGTAAGTTATGGGGAATTCCTGGTTTTGAACCCGTAGAGGCCGATGCGTTTTTGGATGAAGGAGACAAAGTGACGTTTGGACAGTCGTCGTTGGACGTGGTTTTTGTGCCAGGTCACGCACCAGGGCACATTGCCTTTATTTGTCATCCGCAAAAATTTGTCATTGGTGGCGATGTGTTGTTTAAAGGAAGCATAGGCCGTACCGATTTTCCTTTGTGCGACCATGCAGCTCTCCTGAACAGCATTCGTACCAAGTTTTTTACGCTCGACGACGACTATCAAGTATATGCAGGGCACATGGAACCCACCACCATCGGCTACGAACGCCGTTATAATCCTTTTTTGAAATAAACGTATGCGCCTTTTTACGATTCCCAATTTGATGACCTGCGGCAATCTACTTTGTGGATGCTTAGGTATCGTGTTCAGCTTTCGGGGTGATTTGTTATTAGCGGGAGCCTTGATATTTTTGGCTGCGGTGTTGGACTTTTTTGATGGCTTTGCCGCGCGACTTTTAAATCAATCCTCGCCCATTGGCAAAGAATTGGATTCATTGGCCGACATGGTAACGTTCGGTGTTTTGCCTTCCATGATTGTGTTTCAATACCTCGAACGTACCAATGATTCCATCGAAATTGAGGGGATGTTGGTGTCCTTCGTGGCGTTTTTACTGGCAGTTTTTTCGGCCTTGCGTTTGGCCAAATTCAACATTGATACCCGCCAAGCCGATTCGTTTATTGGGGTACCCACTCCCGCCAATGCCATTGTAGTGGCCTCGCTTCCTTTTATTCTTAGGATGTATCCTGAGTCTCAATCCATCATTGTGAATCCAACGGTATTGATCGGCTACACGCTCGTGATGTCGTTTTTGATGATCATGGAAGTGCCTTTGTTGGCCTTTAAATTCAAAAGTTTTGGTTGGAAAGAAAATCAACTCAAATATATTTTCCTTGGGGTGTCGGTGGTTTTATTGATTTTGCTGAAATTTGCAGCTGTTCCGCTGATAGTCGGTATTTACATTTTACTCTCATTCATAGCCCCCAAATCCCCAAAAGGGGCTTAACAATCAAAATCTCCCCCATTGGGGGTGGGGGGCTTTAAGTTCTATGAAATTCATCGCCGAAATCAACGTCATGCCCCAAAAAGAAATCCTTGATCCACAAGGGAAAGCCGTTAAACTCGGGCTTCATAATTTGGGTATCGACGACGTATCTGATGTCCGTATTGGCAAACACATCACTTTGAGTTTAGACGCTGATTCAGAGGCTGCTGCCCAACAACTCGTCGAAACGGCTTGCAGTAAATTGTTGGCCAATTTGATTATGGAAGACTATACTTACACGTTGAAAGAAGCTTAGTGAAGCGATAAAGGCAGAACGTTCGGAAGGAAGTTCTGCCTTTTGTTATTTAATACTCCTACAATCATGCCATATTCCAAAATTACAGGTTTGGGTTTTTACGTACCCGAAAACGTAGTAACCAATGATGACTTGAGCAAACTGATGGATACCTCTGACCAGTGGATTCGTGAGCGGACAGGGATTCAAGAACGTCGTTACTTTACCTACGGCAAAGATACCAACGCGAGCATGGCTACTGCGGCGGCCCGTCAGGCATTGGAACGGGCGGGTTTGCAGCCATCGGATGTTGACATGATTGTATATGCCACCATTACGCCCGACTATTTTTTTCCAGGTTCGGCGTTTTTGATGCAGCGCGAACTCGACCTCATTGGTATTCCTGTGATTGATATTCGGGAACAATGTTCGGGTTTTGTGTATGCGCTTTCGATTGCCGACCAATTTATCAAAACCAGTACGTATAAAACGATTTTGGTCATAGGAGCCGAGATTCAATCGACTTGGACTGATAAAAGCAATAAAGGCCGCAACGTTGCCGTAATTTTTGGAGATGGTGCAGGGGCTGCCGTTGTGCAAGCAACCGAAGACCCCACCCATCGCGTGCTTTCTACGCACTTACACGCCGACGGTCGTTTTGCCGAAGATTTGTTTGTGAAAGACCCAGGCAGTAGCCGCCCAGTTCGCTCGGCTACCAAAGAGATGGTGGACGAGGGAGGATTTGAAGTCATTATGAACGGAAACGCGGTCTTCAAACACGCCGTTGTTCGTTTTGCCGAAGCCATCAACGAAGCCTTGGATGCCAATGGCTACAAGCCCGAAGATATTTCGCTGCTGGTACCTCACCAAGCGAATATTCGTATCAGCGAGTACATTCGCCAGCAAATGGGCCTGCGCGAAGACCAAGTCTATAACAACATTCATAAATACGGTAATACCACCGCCGCTTCCATTCCAATTGCCCTTACCGAAGCTTGGGAAGAAGGACGCGTCAAAGAAGGCGACCTTGTTTGTTTAGCCGCTTTTGGTAGCGGTTTTACGTGGGCGTCTGCACTGATTAAATGGTAATCGTACTGGGCAACTTATCGAAGTAATCATAGCTTTTGTTTCCATGAAAACGCATTTTCTCCGACTTCTCGATTATGAACGTTGGGCCAACGCCCAATTGGTCGCTTCTATTGAATCGCTCGAAACACCTCCCGAAAGAGCTTTGTCGCTGATGAGCCATGTGCTCAATGCGCAAATGGTTTGGTTTACACGCGTTGCCAATGATCATTTGGTGGTAGGCGTGTGGGACGTCTTACCTGTTGCTTGGCTTTCCGAAACGTTGGAACACAGTTACCAAAAATGGTCAAGCTTTGTAAAAGATACCGACGAAGCCGATTTTGATAAAATTATTACGTACCAAACCACCACTGGTGCTACTTTTCAGTCGTCGTTAGGTGATATTTTAACGCACTTGAGCCACCACGCGGCCTATCATCGTGGACAAATCATCAGCATTTTGAAACCCGAATTGTCGCAAGTGCCATCGACTGACTTTATACTTTGGGCGCGTCAATCTTAGGTGCTAAAGCACAAGTTAACCGTTATTTGTTATCCGTTCAAAATTAGCGGATTACGTTAAAAAAACACCCTAAAACTTTTGCTCTGTTACTTAAAAAATAGACCAATGGAAGAGTTTGAACAACCCAAAGAAAAAGACAAGTCGAAGAAAGAGAAAAAGAAGAAGAAAAAAAAAGAAGGCCGTAGCGCCGAAACAATGTTTCGGACGACGTTGGCAAGTCATCTTCAGCTCAGTGCCATGGCCGACCAAAAAGCGGGCTTGATGATTTCGATTAATTCTATCATCATTTCGGTAGTTATCACTTTTTTGGTGAGTGAAGTAGAGTCCAATCCTCAGTTATTGGTGCCGATGACTTTATTGGTACTCGTTTGCCTTGCGACTATCACTTTGGCGTTGCTTTCCACCCGCCCGTCGGTACGCTCAAAAGCCGAGCGTCTGACGTTGGATAAATCAAACATTGACCTGTTGTTTTTCGGAGATTATTTGGCGCTATCGCGCGATGAGTACAAAGAAGCAATGAAGCAACTGGTGACGGAAGAAGAACGAGTGAAAGAAACGATGATTGACAATATTTACGCCCAAGGGTTTGTCATTGAACGTAAATATCGTCTGTTGAAAATCACCTATTTGGTGTTTATGATTGGTTTTCCGTTGGTTCTTCTTAGCTTTTTGGTGGTGTTGTTTGGGGTTAGTTAAGCCCTTTGATCACAACACCCGCCGCCTGTGGTTTTCCCCCACCATAAATCAGCAAGCGCTTTACATCTTTAGGATTGTCGATAATCGAATAAAAATCATCCAAATAGCGAAGGGTGCGTTTGACGTAGCCTGGTTTTAGATGAGGGTTGTTTTGATACAACGCATAGATTTCGGGTTTGGCGGCTTTAAACCGTGCAAAAACCTGCTGGAGCAAAGCGGGCGGATAGGTCAATCCTCGGTAAAGTCGCTCACGCACCGAGGCAAGTTCCAATTGCTCGGCAGGTTGGGCGTATTTGGCCTCTACAATACCCGAATGGTCAAAATCATAAGGAACAGGAATCGGATATTTTCCTCCTTTGGGGGCTAACAGTTTGATATTGTGCAAATAAGGCACGGACCAATCGGTGTTGCCAATCATGTATTCAAACACCGCAACCGTCGCCATTTGAAGAGAATCAATGCGGGGCATCGGAATTTGTTTGATTGTATAATCTTTAGCTTTGTTGCGTTTGGCCATATCGTCTTCGTCTTCAAGCAAAAACGCATAACTTGTTACGGGTTTTTGAAGCCCCGCCGAGTCTTCGTACGTTACCTGGGCAATTCGCGCCCGAAAACTGTAATTTGTAATCAGGTTGTACATTCGATAGACCAAGTATTCGTTGAAAATGTATTCTTCGCTCTGGCAATGCGTGACAAGTTTAAGTCGATTTTGACGCTCAAAGATGGAGTTTTTGTCTTTTTTTTGCGGTAAATCCAACAGCAAAGGTGGAAAAATGCAGTTTTTAGCTGCTTTGCGGAAGTTGCCGCGTACTTTGAGTTTGATAGGAATTTTTAAATCCCCTTTCTTTTTGCGGGCATAATACAATTCGGCCCAGTGATTGGAAGGAGAAGCGCCTCGGTCTTTTTGGAGCGCCTTGATGTTGGTGACAATGCGCAGTTTGATGACGTCATCGTTTTTAAAGAGCGGGCCAAAATTGGCCTTTTTTTCCACTTTTGCCGTGTCGGAAGAAACAGATTGGCCGAAAGTGCAAGGAGTAAACCAGGCCCAAAAAGCAACTAGATAGAGGTAATGTTTCATAGCAATGGCTGATTGTATTATTTAACAGGATTAGGCGGTGTAAGGTGGGGTGCCAGGAAGCGATAAATCTCTTGCCGCGATTCTTTGGCTAATTTTGTGTCAATGCGGTTAAACGTATGCCCGCCTGGGGCTTCTTGGTAAATTTTATACTCAAATTTTTTACCGTTGGCTTTCAGTGCGTTGATAAGTCCTTCTACTTCCAGTACGTTGACGTCCTCGTCGTTGGTATTGGTGTGAATGAGAAGTGGGGTTTTCAGTTTTTGAGCATTCCAAAGCGGCGAGCGGCGGCGGTATTCGGCCACGTTTTCGGCGGCATCTTTCCCAATGTGGTTGGGCGATGAAAACTCGTTGCGATAGCTTTGGGTTTTGTAGCCCATGCGCGCAATCAAGTCACTGACAGGCACGCCAGCGTAGGCAACGCGGTAATCTTCGGGATGGTCAAAAATATTCATGAGCGTAATCATCCCGCCGTGGCTCCATCCCATAATTCCCACGCGTTCGGCATCGACTTGTGGCATGTTTTCGACGGCCCAGCGTTTTCCTGCCAACACATCGTCGTTTTCATAGGCACCGTAGTCGATTTGGCGGTAAAAAGTGCTTCCGTAGCCCGTGCTTCCTCGGTATTCGGGAGCGATGATGATGTACCCTTGCTCAACCATTTCGCGGACGATGTGGGCATAAAACGTATTGAAATCGCCGTGAACACCGCCGTGAATGAGCACAATCAACGGCAATTTTTTCGACTCAGCGTATTTTTTTGGAATAAAAGTATAGGCAGGAATAACCACGGGATTGTAGGCACCTTGCCCAGTGGGGTTGCGTACCACGTGTGGGGGTTTGCTGGCGTACCGAACTTTGTCGATGATGGCGATATCGCCCAGTTTTTCGTACCAAAGCAGGTCGTCGATGGTCTTGGTAAGACCTTGTTCCATAAATTGGAGTTTGTCTTCCAATGCTTTTACGCGTTCATTTAAGTCGGAACTTTGTCCAAATGACCACGTTGTCAAGAACAATAAACAAACAAAATAGAGTTTTCTCATGATGAATGGGCGTTTAGGTCGTTTTATTTGGCCAAACCTGCTTCCGATACAAGCGTCAGCAAGGCAAGTTGAATGGCTTTGTAGCTGTCTTTTTCGTCGTACCACCACTCGTTAAGGGCGTGGTTATTGCCCGTTTTTCCGCCTTGTCCGAGCGTAATGGCAGGTATTCCTTTGGAAATAGGCACGTTGGAGTTGGTCGAGCCACGGGTTAGTCGAGGCGATACCCCAAAATAGGTAGTAGCGGCCATGGCGCGTTGAATGAGTGGAAGACTTTCGGGAAGTTCGCCAGAAGGACGGTCGCCGATTTTTTTGATTTCTACCGTCAAGGCAGGCCCCATGCGTTTCATGGCATTGTGCTCCACCAAGGCTTGTTGAATGGACGCTTTTAGTAACGAATCGACCATGTTGAGGTTTTCGGGAATTTCAGAACGCATATCGACTTCCATCCACGACTCAAATGCAATCGAGTTGACCGATGTCCCGCCGCCAATGCGCCCTACGTTGTAGCTCGTGCGAGCGCCCGAACGCGTAAACTTATCCGCCGCTTTGGAAAAATAATGAATGGCCGAGCCGAGCGCGTGTTGCGGATTGGCCAGCCCAAAAGCGCCCCACGAGTGGCCGCCTGGGCCACGAAACGTAACACGGTAACGAAACGAACCCAAACCCATGTTGATAAGCGTGCCCGTTTCGCCGCCGTCGATGGCAATCCAAGAGTCGATGCGACGACTTTGGTCGGTAAATAAAAACTTGGTACCGCGCAAATCTCCTAAGCCTTCTTCGCCCACTGAGCCCACAAACAGCACATCCGCTTCGGTTTCCACCTTAGCCTCTTCCAAGGCCCGAACTACGGACAACAATAAAACCAGGCCACGGGTGTTATCGGCGATACCTGGCGCAAAGAGCGTATCGGCATTGTTGCTTACTTTAATCTTGGTTTCGAGCGGAAAAACGGTGTCCAAATGGGCGTCAAAAGCAACCGTGCGCGTGCGTTTCTTTCCCTTGCGAAGTGCGAGTACGTTTCCTTCCTTATCCGTCCAAACCGAATCAGCACCCGCTTCTTTGAGCATACTGGCAAAGCGTTCGCCGCGCTTGGTTTCCATAAATGGTGGCGCAGGAATTTCGGTGAGCATGATAAGCTCGTTTCGGTTGCGCTGGGTTTGGTCTAGAATGGACTGAAACGCGGCTTGCAATGGCTTGGTTTTGGCCAATTGCTCTACTTCTTTCAAATAAGAGCTTTCTACTTTTCCGCTTTTTCCTTCGCCGTTTTCTTGGGTATTTCCGTGCTTTGGAAGAAAGACAAAACAACTCAACAAGGTAAACAATGTGAAGGTAGAGGTACGATTTAGCATATTGATGAAATAAAAAGATGGTACGCTAATTTTACCGCAATCTACACATGTTTTTAAATAAGCCATCAAAAACTCAACTCATAAAACCACTGACAGAACGTTTGCCAAAAAGGAAACTTGTAGAAATTGAGCACAGAGTAATGATAGACTAAAAGAATCCCGAGGGCAAGTGGAAATACATTCAGCCGTTTGTGCGACCGCCAATCCCAAATACTTAGCGCTATCAACAGCAAGTCGGCCAATAAAAAACCTGCCACGGGCGTGATAGGCCATCCTTCTAATGTAGGCAGATAAGCCCGAATCCCACGGGCAAAATGACCAATGAGTCGGTCGGTAATGGGGGTAACCATGGGAAAAGCACTACAAACCAAGTACCGTGCGTGAATGGTTGCCTTCTTTTTGTAATAAATCCCCAAACCGTACAAAATTAGGAAAGCAACGAGGGCGTTGATTACCAGTGCGATAAAGAAATATTCCATGGTTCCTAACGCCTGGCTTTTGTCAATTTGGAATTTGAGCAAATCCAACGTAGTGAGGATAATCAACGGAACCAATACGTACGAATACTTCCCAATTTGGCGGTGTAACGCCGTTTTCTTTTGGCGAATCAGGTAAGGTTGTACAACCAACATAGCGCACCACAAAATGAGACTGATGCCGTGGGTATGCATTCGATAATTGGCTTGGTCTAGCAATCGGGAAAAATAACTAAACCAAAACCCGCCGACCATCAACAGGAAGAACCCAACGAAGTAGAAGTGACTCCTTTTAAATAGCGCGGTTTCGAGTTTCATAGGTAAAGGTGTATTTAGGGGAATTAAACCAGGGGAAGTGCTGAAATCGGTAGTTTTATCGTAAACGTTGTTCCTTTTCCTTCCGCACTTTCTACTTCCAACGTTCCATCGTGCCCTTTGGTGATGATGTCATAACTCAGCGACAAACCCAGCCCCGTGCCTTCGCCCGTGGGTTTGGTGGTGAAGAAAGGCTGGAATATTTTGGGTAAAATGTCGTTTGGAATCCCGTTTCCGTTGTCGCTTACTTTTATTTCGACCGCGTTTGCAAGGCGTTTGGTTTGCACCGTTACGGTTGGGTTTGGTAGGGACGTTGCATGCAACGCCCCTACGGTATTTCGTTGGTTGACGGCGTAAAAGGCGTTGTTAAACAGATTTAACAATACGCGGCCAATGTCTTGCGGCACAATATTGATTTTGGAGAGGGTAGGGTCAAGATGAATCTGAAAATCAGCATTAAAAGCTTTGTCTTTTGCCCTCATTCCGTGGAAGGAGAGTCGTAAATATTCATCACAAAGGGCGTTGATGTCGGTGGGTTGTCGTTCGCCTGTACCCATGCGCGAGTGCTCCAACATCCCTTTGACGATGCTTGAGGCGCGCTTGCCATGGTGGTTGATTTTTCCAAGGTTTTGCGAAATATCGGCCAATATTTCTGCTCCCAACCCCTCAATATGGGCTTCTTCCTTGAGTTCATCAATAAGTTCGACGGACAATTCGGCGAAGTTATTGACAAAGTTCAACGGGTTTTGAATCTCGTGAGCGATGCCCGCTGTGAGTTCGCCGAGGCTGGCCATCTTTTCTTTTTGAATCAATTGATTTTGCGCCGCCCTCAATTCTTCCAATGATTGCTCAAGTTGCGACGTTCGTTCGCGTACTTGTCGCTCAAGCGTTTCGTTCTGAACTTCAAGTAGTTGCTGCCTTTCTTGTTCCTGCTGTAGCGTTTTTTGGGTAAGGGTATTGTTTTCTTGCAGCTTCTCAATCAGCACTTTATTGGTTTGAGAAAAACTAATGGCCAAATAGAGCGAAATCGACAGCGGTACGCACAAAACGGCGATTTGGTAAGTGAAAATACCTCCAAATCCTTGAGGAAACAAGGGTGCAAAACCGTAGTATGCAAGGAGAAGGTCAAAATAAAACAGCATAAACATCACCAACGAAATCCCCATTCCAATCATGATGAGGCGAGCTCCAGGGAGATGCTTCCGTAAAGCCACCACCGTCACCCGAATCACCTCCGCCGTCATCAGTAGTTCGGTACCGAGCTCGGCCCAAATGGAGCCTAATGAGTAGGGGGTAAAAAGGCTTAACATAATGACCGCCCCAAAAACGACAATGAGCCAAAAGAGTATCCCTGTTTTTTGGTGATAAATCTCATAAATGGCCCGTATCAAAAACAGGTACGCAATGGGGAAAGAAAGGGTCTGAATGAACTCGACAATAAAATAAAGCGAGAGGGTTTCGACAAACTCAAAAGAAAGGGGAATGCAAAAAAAAGCAATTCCCAACGCCAAGGTTGTTCCTGAAAAATAGAGGTTGGCGCGTTGGGTTCGGTAGAGGGAGAAAAAGGACAAGTGCAAAAAGGTGAGAATAAAAAAGACCCCGACCTGAAACCAACCGTAATCGCTTTGCTGGCGCTGGTAAGCTTGGCTTTTGGGGGCGTTTTCGGTTTCAATCAGCGTGGCTCGGAAACAATGGTTCTTGTTGAAACCCACACGGTTATAAAAAGAGTTTCGCTCGTATGCTACCCGTACTGCGATTTGTACAAACGGATAACTGACCGAATAAGGCAATCCGATGGAGTTGTTGTGGAAAATATTGGCCGCTTGAGTAATGCCTCGTTTGGCGTCGATGTCGCCGATTTTTCGGGCCAAAATGCCGTTGATATATACTTCAGAAGCTACACTTTGGCTGATTTGGAGGGTGGTTAATTTTTGGGCAACCATCGGCGAAAACTCAATCGTGGTGCGAAACCAGCCGTAGCCCTTTCGAGAGAGTTCTGGGATGGCGTTGACGTCTTGCGTAGGGTCAATTATTTTCCAGTCGCTGTCATCAAATTCGGGGTCAGCCCATTCGTGGTTGTCGCCTACGTGCCATTTCCATCCGTTGGTAAGCACCAAACCTTTGGATGGAATGCTGTCGATGTTGTTTACATTTTGGCCTTGGGCCCCGACCCAAAACAGCAAAAAGAAAAGGATTAAAATAGGGTTTTTCATGGAAAGGCTGTATTGAAAAGAATGGTTTGGAAATGCTAGGAAACGGCAACGGGCGCGGTTGCTATGGGAAGCCGAATCGTAAATGTGGTACCGTTGCCCTCCGCCGATTCTACGTCGATTTTGCCACCGTGGCCTTTGGTAATAATATCATAGGCCAACGACAACCCTAAACCAGTGCCTTGGCCTGTGGGTTTGGTGGTAAAAAAGGGTTGGAAAATTTTGGCTTTGACTTTGTCGCTCATTCCCCCGCCGTTGTCTTTGACTTTAATAATGAGCTGGTTGTCGCTTTTTTCGGTGAACACACTTACCTTAGGTTTGAAGGATGGGCTAGAAGCCCGTGCTACATTGACGGCATAAAAGGCATTGTTGATAAGGTTAAGTAGGACACGTCCAACGTCTTGAGAAACTACACTGATTCGGGGAAGGTCAGGTTCGGTAATGAGTTCAAAATCAGCGTTGAAGCTTTTGTCTTTGGCGCGCATTCCGTGGTAAGAAAGGCGCAGGTATTCGTCACACAAGGCATTGATGTCGGTGAGTTGGCGCTCACCCGTACCCATCCTCGAATGCTCCAGCATTCCTTTGACAATGCTGCTGGCACGCTTGCCGTGGTGGACAATCTTTTGAAGGTTTTGCTGTAAATCGCCCGCAATGGCTTTCACTTCTTCGGTGTCGCCGCGCTCGATTTCTTCTTTCATTTCGTCGATTAATTCCGTCGATACTTCTGAGAAATTATTGACAAAATTCAACGGATTCTGAATCTCGTGGGCAATCCCCGCCGTCAATTCTCCCAATGAAGCCAATTTTTCCGATTGTACCAACTGCGCTTGCGTGGCTTTGAGGCTTTGCAATGACTTTTTGAGTTCGGACGTACGCGTGGCTACTTGTTTTTCGAGCAACTCATTTTGGGTACTCAAGAGGTGCTGTTTTTCTTGCTCTTGGGCTAAATTTCGCGCTGAAAGCTCTTCGATTTCGGTGATTTTTTTGAGCAACGAACGGTGCGTACGGGTGTATTCTTTTACCAACGACAAAGAAAGTCCAACAGGAATGCTCAATACAAAGATGAGGGCTAAAATTCCTAAAACGACCAAGAAGTATTCGCTAGTAGATTGAATCGAGTCAATGTTGTAAGCCAACATCCCAAAAAGAATGGACACCGCAAAGAACACTACAATACAAACCGCCATCGCAATGAGGGTATTGACGGGCACTTTGGCGTTGGGGTGGCGTCGGCGGTCGGCAAGAATACTGACCCGAATAAAATCAACAAATAACAAAACGAAGAAAGGCCAAGTTTGAAGCTCGAAGGGAAGCGTGATGTCAAAAATCGTGGAGGTCAAGGCCAACACCATGAGCCCCGCTTGCAGGTAAAAGAAATACTTGAAGGGCTGGTCGAGGTAGAGATACAGCGAAACATTGATGAGAAGCAGGCCAAGGTAGAGCGTAATCAGCGTGATTAACTCATTGATTTCGTGTCCACTAATGGTGGTAATATGGTCGTCGAGAAAGTCGGCGAAGAACGAAATACCAAAAAATAACAACGTAAATCCCAGCGATAAGCTAACCTTTTGCTGGCGATTGGTTGAATAAAAAAGAAAGTGTAATAAGCTGAAAATAAAGAAAACGCCAATGCAAAATGCCAGCGCTCGACTCATTTCTAGGTTATCCCGATAAAAGGAGCCTCCCCAGCGATTAATGTCGTGAAGTTTGATTTTGAAAAGCTCTTGGCCCGTGCCTGGAAAATAAAAATTACTTTTCGTAAACGAGTAGCGAATGGCCAATACGTGCTGCAACGTGTCTGGAAGCGTGATTGGAAGTAATTCGGCCAGCACCTTGGTTTTTTCTACGGCAGGATTGGTACTGACGACCCCAATCTTGTGGAGTAGCTTGCCGTCGAGGTAAATCTCCGAGGCACCCATTTGCTCGATATTCAGGAACAACGTCTTTTTAGCAAGGCTCGAATCGAGTCGAATTGGTTTGCGAAACCAGCCAATTTGGGCTTTGCGTAGTTCGGGAAAATGGCTGATATTTTTGTACAAAACGGGGGCATCTTTCCACGTAGAGTCATTGAACGACGGAGCCGCCCACGCAGCGTTGTCGCCTTCTTTCCATTTCCAAAATTTAGACAGGGAAAAGCCATCGGAGGAAATGCTTTTGATAGGGGCGCGGCTTTGAGCCCAAACCTGACAACCGATTAAAATGAAAAGAAAAACTTTAAATAAATGCTTCATAAAAACTAAGATTAGGAAGGGTCAGGTAACGTAATGGTAAAGGTCGTTCCTTCTCCTTCAATGCTGTCGAGTTCGATGGTTCCTCCGTGGCCTTTGGTGACGATGTCGTAGGCCAAACTTAGCCCCAGACCTGTGCCTTGTCCTGTGGGTTTGGTGGTAAAAAAGGGTTGGAAAATTTTGGATTTGAGTTCTTCAGGAATGCCCGTTCCGTTGTCTTCCACTTTGACGACAATTCCTTGCTCGGTGGTTTGGGTATGTACCGAAACCGTGGGGGAATAGTCCTTGATTCCTAATTTTTCTTTGGCTTGTACGGCGTAAAAAGCGTTGTTGATGAGGTTGAGTAATACCCGTCCAAAATCCTGTGGAATGACGTTGACTTTGGGCAAAGATGGGTCAAGATACGTATTCATTTTGGCATTAAATGATTTGTCTTTGGCGCGCAATCCGTGGTAACTCAGGCGTAAATATTCGTCGGCGAGGGTGTTGAGATTGACGGGTTCTTTTTTGCCCGTACTCGCCCGCGAATGCTGGAGCATCCCTGTTACAATGCTCGATGCGCGTTTGCCGTGGTAATTTATCTTTTCTAGGTTTTGGAAAATATCATCCAAAATCTCGTTCTCCAATTCTTCGTCGCGCTCTTCTTTGGTACGTTCCGATTTGAGTTCGTCGAGCAGTTCTACCGATACTTCCGAAAAGTTATTGACAAAGTTAAGCGGGTTTTGTATTTCGTGGGCGATGCCTGCCGTAAGTTCGCCCAAACTCGCCAGTTTTTCCGACTGAATCAGTTGTTGTTGGGTGGCTTTTAGGTGTTTTAGCGATTGGGTGAGGGCAGAGGTTCGTTCGGCTACTTGTTTTTCAAGCACGTCATTTTGCTGAGAAAGAATGCGTTGTTTTTCCAACGACAACTCTTCTAGCTCTTTTAGTTTTAACTGCAATTCTTTTTCGGTGGTTGAAATACCACGCGCAATCAACATGGAAAGCGTCAGCGGCGTACACGCATAAAAAGCAATCATCAAGAAATTGGCCCAGTTTTGAACCGAACCGACCTGAATGGTTCCCGAAATGATGAGCAAACGAGCGCTCAAAAAAACAATCATTAAGACAAACGAAAGAATCAGAGAACGGGAGTCGAGCTGATTGGATTTGCGGGCAAGTACGACTTTTCGGACGACTTCTATCAATAGACCAAGAATACTCCCGTAATAGATGTATTGGGTGAGCGGAGCGTTGGGGGCAAGAATGCTTACAGAAGTAACACTTAGAAAAACGACGCCTAACACCTTAAAAAACCAAGAGATGGGCTGCTGTAAGTAGCTGATAATGGTATAGCAAAGGATGAGTAAATAAAGCGAAATAAAGAGACTGTAACCAAAAGTGAGAAGTGAGGCGGTAAAAGGATGGCTGGTGCCAAATAAAACATCGCCTGTTACAAAATGTAGGGTGGCAAACAAAAGACACAGGGCAAAGGTGCGGTTGTAGCTTTTGGTTGTATTGTAAAGGTAAAGGATAAAATGCAAAACGGCCATGACCAGAAATAATCCCGCCAATGACCAATGATACCAAGCGACGTATCGACCCGATTGAAAGGCTTTTTCAAAACGCCCCGTTGGGTCAATCAGCGTACATTCAAACAGCGCCTTTTTGGAAGGAAATAACGTTTGAAAAAACGTCGTTGGACGACTGGTGTACGAATGTCGAACGGTGAGGGTATAAGTTCCTGCTTTGGGAAAAACAAGGTAGGAAATACTGCCCAAGCCCGTCGAATAGGTGCTTTCGGCGGTAGGGTCTTCGCTTACTTTCCCAAGTTCACGAATGCGTTTTCCGTTCAGATAAACTTCGGATGCACCTGCCTGACGGGTGAGGATGGCAAGCGGGCGTTGACACAAGCTGGAATCTATTGTTAGGGTAAGTCGCAACCAGCTGACTTTTGAGGACGCAAAGTCAGGGTTTTCAGAAAAGGGTAGGGACACGTCGATGGGTTTCCAGACGGTATCTTTTGCGTTTTCTGACCGCCAACTCCATCCTTTATCAAAGCGGACGCCAGTGGCTGGTAGAGAGTCCACTTGGAGAGGAGGAAGTTGCGCATTGGCGAGGGTGGCAGCGCAGAAAAGAAAAAAGAATAAAAAATGCTTCATCAATGATTGGGTAACGTGATGGTAAAGGTCGTTCCTTCTCCTTCGACGCTGTCGAGTTCGATGGTGCCGCCGTGGCTTTTGGTGACGATGTCGTAGGCCAAACTTAGCCCCAAACCCGTGCCTTGCCCCGTGGGCTTGGTGGTAAAAAAGGGTTGGAAAATTTTGGATTTGAGTTCTTCTGGAATCCCCGTTCCGTTGTCGCCTACTTTAATGATGATTCCTTGGTCGGTATTTTGGGTACTAACCGTCACGGTGGGCATATAGTTTTCGGGTTGGCTGATGCTTCGGGCTTGTACGGCGTAAAAAGCGTTGTTGATGAGGTTGAGCAATACCCGTCCAAAATCCTGCGGAATGACGTTGACTTTGGGCAAAGACTCATCAAAAAACGTATTCATTTTGGCATTAAACGATTTGTCTTTGGCGCGCAAGCCGTGGTAACTCAGTCGTAAATATTCGTCGGCGAGGGCGTTGAGATTGACGGGTTCTTTTTTGCCCGTACTTGCCCGCGAGTGTTGTAGCATCCCCGTAACGATGCTGGACGCGCGCTTTCCGTGGTGGTTTATTTTTTCTAGGTTTTGAAAAATATCGTCCAAAATTTCTGCTTCCAATCCTTCGTCGCGGTCTTCTGTGGGTCGGGCGCGTTCGGTTTTGAGTTCTTCGAGCAGCTCTACCGATACTTCCGAAAAGTTATTGACAAAGTTAAGCGGGTTTTGTATTTCGTGCGCGATACCTGCCGTAAGTTCGCCCAAACTCGCCAGTTTTTCCGACTGAATCAGTTGCTCTTGGGTGGCTTTTAGGTGTTCGAGGGCTTGTTGTAATTCTTCTTTTTGTTTGGTGATTTCGGCGGTACGTTCGGCTACTTGGTATTCCAAATCCAATTTTTTGGCTTCCAAGATTCGGTTGTTTTCTTCTTCTTGGACCAATTTTTGGCGTTGCTTGTTAAACTCTCGTTGCTGATTTCGGGCAATAATGGCAAGCACAAAACTGAGGACAAAAACGATGGATTTGGCCGTTTGAAAGAAGAGATCGTAGTTTTCGTAGAAGCGAGGCATCCAGTATTCGGCCAAGTTATCAATAAAGAAAACAACTCCCAATGGCACAATCATCCAAAACAACAAGCGGGCATTAGGGACTTCTTCTTTTAAAAGATAGGCGGGGTATGCCACCAAAATAAGTAAGCCAAAAAAAACGGGTGGGGAGATTTTTTCTCCATCGGTCACAACCTCCACCAATAATAAACCAAATGCAATCAATCGCCCGATGCGAATTCGGTCGTGCCACTCGGGCAGGCGCTCAGCAGTTTGTAAAAACTTTTGAACAAAAGGCAGCAAAAAGAAGGCTACCAGAAAAGGAAGTATAAAGCTCATAACCGTGACCGAACGAGGTTTTGTTAGGAATAAGTTATATCAAAGGTCGCAATAAGTTGTTTTTTGTCCAATATCTGTATTTTTGTCCAATATTGCTTACTCGCTATGTCTTTTTACCCACTATACCGTTCGTTAGGCATCAGGGCTGAAGAAGTCCGAACCGTAGGACTGTTTTTCTTGCACCACTTTTTTTTAGGCTTTGGTACGATGCTTATTTACGTGTCGGCCAACGTCATTCTCCTTGAAAATCACCCCGAAACGAGCCTCCCGCTGGCGTACATGGCTTCGGCGGTGGGGATGATGTTAGTAGGGAAAATCTATAGTTATTTTGAACACCACTTGTTGCTCGACCGCCTGGTGATTCGGGTGCTTGGGGCAGTGCTGGTGCTGACGGCCGTCATTTTGGCGTTGGTTTATTTTGGGCATTCGGTGGCGGCCTCCGTTGCCATCATGGTGGGTTTTCGAGCGATTTATTTATTAACAAATCTTGAATTTTGGGGCGTCTCAGCGGTGGTATTTGACGTGCGTCAAAGCAAACGGTTGTTTGGGGTAATCAGCGCGGGCGATATGCCAGCCAAAGCCCTTGGGGGTGTTTTGGCAGTCTTAATTCATGGCCATACCGAACTGCTGGTGCTTATTTTATTGGCATTTGGGTTCTTTTGGGCGGCGATGTACACCGCCGTGCAAACGTTTCGGTCGCACAAAGTCGCCACCGAACACGGGCACGCTCCTGTGCGTCGTACCCACATGCCCCGCCTGATTGCGCAGTTGTTTGGAGGGAGCGAGTTGATTTTTGCCATGTGTCTGAGCCTGACCGCAGTAGCCATCATGGCAACGGGGGTAGAATACGCCTTTTTTATTAACGTTAAATACAAACTTCACAGCCAAGCCGACGTGATGAAATACCTCGGTATTGTATTGGCACTCACGTATTTATTGGCAACGTTTGTGAAACTGATTGTCTCCCGCCAAACGGTCGAGTACTTTGGCATCAACCGAATGTTGGCATTGCTTCCTGTAGGAGGATTGTTGGTGTCGATGGCATTGGGCGTGATTTTCTTCACGGAGGCCGACGTGTCGGTGCAATTGGTGGCTTATTGCTTTGTCTATTTAGGCTTTGAGGTTGTGCGTCGGGCTTTGTTTGATCCCGTTTTTTTGGTGCTTTTTCAACCGCTTTCTACCCACCAACGCCTGCGCGGACATACCCTCGCCAAAGGTTTCTACGAGCCACTGGGACTAGGAATTGGGGGATTGATGCTGTACTTGAGCCATCATTTGTGGCAAGGTGGCGACTGGTTTTTGGTAGAAGAAATTGTGATTGGGGCGTTGTTTGCCTTGTGGTTTTTGAGGAGAACGTACCGTCAATACGTGCTTACGCTGCAAGAGGCATTGAGCAAACGTTTTATGGCGGCCGAAGATTTGGCCGTCCCCGATGAGGCTGTTCATGCGGTGTTGAAAAACTTGCAAAGTGATAAACCTAAAGAAGTGATCAACGCGATTGAATGGTTGGTGGCCAATCGGCCGAAAAGTGTGTCATCAGATCGGCTGTATCGGTACGTGACGGAGTTGGTAGGGCATTCCAACGAACGGATTCGGGTAAAAGCCCTTGACATTGCCGACCAACTTAAAGTAAAACTCAAACCTGCTCAGCTTCGCATGATGATTTTGCATGACTCGGAAGTCAGTGTACGGGAGAAAGCGGCATTTGTGTTGAGTAAAGATTCGGAATCGGCGGCGGTAGAGTTTTTGTACCACGACGATTTGGTGGTTAGAAAGGGGGCATTGCTTGGGTTATTGACCACCCATCCTGAGCAAGCACAGGGGCAAACCGCGCTCAAAGCGATGTTGCAAAGTGAGCAGGTGAAAAGCCAGTTGGCCGCCCTCGACATTGTAAAAGAATTGGGCTTATCAACCCACAGTAAACTGATAGGTAATGCACTAAAACAGTCTGACCCCGCAGTGGTCATGTCTGCGATTGAGACAGCAGGAAGGTTGAAAGACCCAGTCCTGACCGAACAAGTAGCGGGATTATTAAATGAAAAAATATACTGGCGGCAAGCAGCACGAAGCTTGGCCAAACTAGAAGCGATACCCGTACTAGCTGCTTTAGAAACCTCGGCTAACTCCCTGACAGTGACCCAGCGGGTGATAGCTACGGCGGGACAGATGCATTCGGAAGAAGCCCATGCTTTGTTGGTAGAAATGGTGCAACGCCCCGACGTGACGGTTCGAACTTCGGCTTTGCAGGCGTTGCGAAATTATCCCAATGCGCGAGGTAAGGCTGCTGTTTTTGAGCAATTGCTGAAAGAAGAGTTTTTGTTGGCACAACGTTTATTGCACGCTACCAATGAAACAGACCTTGGCAATGACCTGAAAAATAGCCTTATCTACGAGCAAGAAGTGCTCATTCAGCGGATTTTTGGCTTGCTGATGCAACAATATGACCAAGAGGCGATTCTGAGCACGCAGGCAAGTTTGTTGCACAGCTCGCGCGAACGCCGTGCCAATTCGCTGGAATTGCTTCAAAATGTGGTGCCTCGTCAGGTATATGCGAATTTACACGCACTGCTCGACAACGTTGCCGATGCCGACAAAATTCGGATGATGGATGCTCAATTGGGAACATCTACGGTTACAGGTTCTATCAAAGACTATATTTTACAGCAAGGAACACGCTATTTTACCGATTGGACCATCCGATTGGCTCTGCGTGGTATCCCGCTCGAAACCCTATTTCAATACCCCGATTTACGCCTTATGAGTCATTCTTCTGCCACCGCTACGGTTTCGATTACGGAACGGGTTATGGTTCTAAAAAATACCGAACTTTTTGCTGAAACCCCCGAAAACGTCCTGAGTAGCATTGCGCCCATCATGCGCGAAGTTAGCTACCACGAAGGTCAAACGATCTTTGACAAAGGCGATTTGGGAACGAGTATGTTTGTGATTTATGATGGCGAAGTTGGTATTTACGATGGCAAAGTTCAGCTGGCAACCTTTGGTCGGGGAGATGTT
Organism: Runella defluvii; assembly: GCF_014195535.1. Classification (GTDB taxonomy): domain Bacteria; phylum Bacteroidota; class Bacteroidia; order Cytophagales; family Spirosomataceae; genus Runella; species Runella defluvii. The sequence goes on from NZ_JACIBY010000001.1 coordinate 592,840, forward strand.
TTTGGAGAACTAGCCCTGCTTGATACCGAACCTCGCTCGGCTGGCGTGGTAGCGTTATCAGATGTACAATTGTTCCGCATCGACCAAGGCGATTTTTATGATTTGATGGACGAACGCGGCGAAGTGCTTCGGAACATCATCAAAATTCTTTGCCAACGGATTCGCACCCAAAATACCAAGCTACGCCAGCTTTCGACAAAATAAAAAAACGCTGGGAAAAGCGTCGGGTTTTGAGAAACCCTCGACACGATAATCGGGTTGTGAGCAACCCTCCACACAATCAGATTGCTCACAACCCGACGAAATCAATCTTCTGTTTTTATACTTCCAATTCAAACTGAAAAGAGGCTAGCACCGCTCCATTGACTTGAATGTCAATCTGATGAGTTCCTGCGTACAATTGCCGCGTAGTCATGTTGGGACGAAAAACATGGCGCTTAGAAAGCGTTTGGGGCGCTTCGGGATGAAGGGTAAGCGTTTGTAATTTAAAGACTTTTTTGCTGGTCATCACTCCTTGCTTATTCTGAAAATACAGAATATAATCCACCACGGCGCCTTTGGTTTCGGTGCTGCTTAGTTCAAATGAAAACGAAAGTGCATCTCCTACTTTTACACGCGTATCAAACTGCACAGCACTGAGATTGAGGTTGGTGCTGTTTCCAAATCCTAACATACGCAGCGCTTCGGGCTGACCCATTTTTACCAATGTTCGCAAGGAATGTTTGGTCATAAAATTCATTTCAGCCTCGGTCTGTTGCCCCGACGATTGCCATTGTTTCAAGGTAGTGAGCACCAATTCGGGATGAATTTTAGCGATATCATTAAGGTGATTAGCGACACTTCTTGTAACAAAGCGGGTTTTATCGGCAAAAAGACGATGTAGAATGGGCACGGCATCTTCGGCGGCAATATGAATCTTTTGAGCCCACGGCAATTTAGGCCGACTCCCTTCACTGCAAAGACGCCGAACGTGGTAATTGGAATCGTTGGCCCAAGTGAGGAGCGCCGCTAGGGTTTCTTGGGGAAAGGCGTTGATAAAAAATCGAATAGAAAACTCGGCAGAAAAACGTTTGGTCATTTCTTTGATGGCTTCCAACGAGAAATGAAGCTGTTCGCGGGTGCAGCCATAATGCGCCACAAAGTCGCTGAAAGGGGCATAGATAAACTCTCCGAAGTCATTGTCGCTCAAGGTTTCGTCCAAAGGTGCGGGGAGTGTTCGGAGCAAAATGTTGGTAGCCTCTTGATAATCTTCGGGTAAGTATTTCCGAAAACACTGCCGAATGTGCGCGATGCGTTCTTTCAGTTCGAGTTGTGGGAAGGCTTGGAGAACCTCTTGTTGAAATAATTCTTGTTCAAAAGCGGGATACACATTGGCAATTGAACGGGTGAGAAATGCCACCTTCGACGAGTTAAAAAGGTGGTCTTTGAGAGAAAATTTTTCTTCCATGAGTAATTTGTTTTGTAAGGCTGTTGACCCTGCAAAGATACAAATAGCGGTGCTAAACCTCGGAAGAAATAGGCAAAATAGTGTCGGTTTGTACATTTAAAATGAAACCTACCCGAAATACATTGTCGATGCTAATGCGGGAGTCGTGCTGGAGCATTTTGCGGAGTTTTGAAATAAAAACGTCAAAACTGCGACCTAAGAAATAATCCTTTTTGCCATAAATTTTTTCCACCGCATCTTCACGGCGCAGGATTTGGTTTTGGTGCTGACACAGTAGTTTTAATACTTCGTTCTCGGTTTCGGTCAAGCGCCACGTTTCGTTTTGGTATATTAATTCTTGCCGCGAGTAATCAAACACATACGCACCGATGGAAAACCGTTGGCTAGGCACGGCGGTAGCAGGGGAGACTTGCCGACGCAGTAGCACTTTGAGGCGGCACAGCAACTCGTCTTCGTCAAAGGGCTTGGTAATGTAATCTTCGGCACCCAACTCAAACCCTTTGAGTTTGTCGTCTTTGAGAGAACGCGCTGTTAAAAATAGGAAAGGAGTGGAGGAGGATTGCGTTCGAGCGTGTTGTGCCAGCGTAAAACCGTCCATGTTGGGCATCATTATGTCAAAAATACATAGGTCAAACGGGCTACGTTGAAGGGCGACAAGTCCACTTTCTCCGTCGCGGCACAGTTTTACTTCAAAGCCATTATCCTCCAAAAATTCCGTCAACAAAAAGCCCATGCTGAGGTCATCTTCTACCAGTAAAATGCGTTGTTTTTGTTTCATTTTCAGATGATTGTGGGTGTTAGTTAAGGCCATTGATGGTCAGACGGTAGTCAGACCATACTTTGACGATTTTTCACGGTCTGACTATCGTCTGACCTAGTCAAACCCTCGTTTGATACCGTAGGGAGATATACCTCAAACTTACTTCCACGATTTTCTTCGCTACTAACCCGCACAAAGCCGTTGTGCAGTTCAATCATACTTTTAACGTAGGCCAACCCTAGCCCAAAACCTTTGGCAGCGTGCTTGTCTCCGTGATGAATGCGTTGAAATTTCTCAAAAATCATTTCTCGTTGGTTCGTCGGAATCCCAATGCCGTTATCCTGAACTGCTACGATGACGCCTTTATCGTCGGTTTGAACCGAAATCCGAATCAAGGGACGTTCTTTGGTGTATTTGAGGGCGTTATCAAGCAAATTGCGGAAAACATTTCCCAAATGTTGTTTATCTCCAAAGATATAAAGGTCGTTAGGGACATCTTCGAGTAAGAGCGTAGCTTGGCGCTCGGCAATTGGCATGGACAAGCTATCAATGGCCTTTTGGAGGAGCTGGCTTACCGATACATGTTCTTTTTCGAGGGCGTAGTCGCCATTTTCAACTTTGGCCAACTGTAAAACTCGCTCTACTTCGTGCAGCAGTTGCTTGTTTTCGCGACGGATGATGTCTATTAATTGATTGCCTTTTAGTTCGCCGTGTTTTTTGGATAACATGTTTACGGCCAATCCGATATTGCTAAGTGGAGTTCGGAATTCATGGGCCATGTTGTTGAAAAAATCAACATTGGTTTGTAGCAAGCGTTTTTGTTTCATCAACGACCAGTTGACAAGTAATAGGAGTACTGTCACAAAAATCAAAATTATGACCGTAGCGAACATCATCAAGTTCATACTGCGAAGAATGAAGCTTTTTTTATTGGGAAAACTCATTCGTAGATACGCTTCTTTGCCTTTTAAAGATGGCAACGATACGACGGTTTGATAAACATCGGGTTGACATTGTTTGGTGGTCGAAAGGCTCAATTGGTAGTCCAAATCAATTTGATAGAATGCCAGCGTTTTGTTGAGTTCGGTTCGAAAATCGGGCTTATCAATCAATCCTGCGGGTAAATGATTGACATTGGCGAAGACAAGCGTTTCCGAGTTTTTGGCCATCGAACAATGACTCCCCGCGCACAGAGAACCGCCATCGTAGGTTTCGATGGTAGCACAAAGCGCCATTGACACACGCTGGTTAAAAATCTCTTCTGAGAGTTGCCAGGAGTGCCGCATCCAAATCAATTGAATTACTACCAGCGCAATTCCTCCCAGCGCCGACGCGATAAGAATGACCGATAGGTTGTTTCGTTGAATTTTCATAGAACAAATGTAACACCTAGCTAGAGAATAAAACCCTAAAATAACAACTTGATAACAAGTGGGTAACATCCCAATGACACCAAGCAAAGGGGAGGCTGCCGTACCTTTGTAGCGTTAAAACAATCAAATCAATTAATCATTCTTTAACGTATTTTTATCATGAAAAAAGTTCTTTTGTCTGCGTTGTTTTTGGTAGCTGTAGCAACGGCTGGAGTGTCAGCTCAATCAAGCCCTAACTGCTGCGACAAGTCGAAGTGTTGCAAAACTGCTTGCGAAAAAACAGAGGCTTGCGCCAAAAACGACAAAAATTGCCAAACATCTTGTGCTAAAACAGCATCGGCAAAACCGAGTAAACTTTCAAAATCAAAAGCCATTGCGAAATTGTAAGTTGATAGCTTGGTGCTAAAAAAACGCCACCCTGCGGAGTATCCGTAGGGTGGCGTTTTGCTAAATGTAAGTGCAGAATGTGCTTTTAAGTAAGAAAGCAAAATTAGGGTATTTGCCTTGGTGTAATTCGTTGACTTTGAACGGATAACGATTAACATGTGCTTGAGCACCTAGCGTCTCATTAGCTTAAAACCAATGTCGCGGCCTTGGCCTTTGAACATCGCAAGGTTTATCCAAAAGAAAGCAAACTGTTCCATGAGTTGAAATTTATCATTTCCACCTACGTCGTAGCAAGCACCAAAACCCGCATCCAACGCTAATTGCGAAGCGATGGCTTTGCCTTTTTCTGAGTCACCCGCCACAAATGCGTCGATGGCGTGGTCACCATAAGTAGGGTCAAGCATGTTATTAAAGCCTGTGGTGTTAAAGCATTTCACTACGTCGGTGGTGGCGGTGTTGGCCAAAATGGCTTCCGAGGTATTGGTAAAACCTGCGGGGCCACGCCCCATCACGATGTTCATGGTGTCGATGATTACTTTGCCCGTGGTATTGCCCAGCGATTGGGCTACTTCTGAGGCCAAAGGGGCAGGGGTGGCGAGCACAATGATGTCGCATTGTTGGACAGCACTTTCGATGCTTGTAAAACGGTCTTCGCCGATTTGGGTAGCGAGCTTGATTGACTTGTCGCTTAACGGGAATTTGGCTCCCATCAAGACGGTATGGCCCGCGCCGATAAACTTTTGAGCTAATGCCCCGCCGACATTGCCCGAACCGATGATTGCTATTTTCATATCTGTTTAGTTTTTTTAGAAAACAAATCCGTTTTCGGCTTCGATTTTAGTAGGTAAGTTACTCTCTTCCAGCATTTCTTTCAAGTCCCGCTCAATCGTATTGCAAATAGACGTCATTGGAACGTCCGTAATTCGATTTTCAAATGGGTCTTCGTTGACTTCACCTACCTTACCCATTACCCCAAATACGAACGAAACCAAGATACTCACGGGAATCATCAGCGCAGGAATGCCCATTTTATTGAAGTCGCCTATTAAAGAAAACGGAAGAATAACCATAAACACCACCATAAATAATTTAGTAAAAAAGTGGTATTGGCGTAAAAGGGGCGTGTTTTTAATGCGTTCACAAGCCCCTTGGAAATTGTTGAAGCCTGCTAGTGTAGGTTCGAGACTAATGTTGTCAAATGCCCCTAAAATTTCTGAACGCATTCCTTCTTTGATACGAATGCCTTGATTTTGAAGTAAATAGTTGGGCTTGTTAGTTTTTTGGAGGAGGTGTTGGTATTCGTGTTCTGACAATAAGTGCCTGATTTCATCCCACGAATCTTGACGACGAAGGTGCAAGCGCAGTGCATGGGCAAAGGCAATCTGACGGTACATTAATTCCCTTTTGTAGTCATCGACCTGCTGTGAGGAGGCTTTGCCAATCGCGACGGCATTGTCGGCATTGGCGATGATTTGGCGCGCAAAAATGCGGCTATTGTTAATGATACTTCCCCAAAGGGTGCGAGCCTCCCACCAGCGATTGTAGGAATTGTTGTTGCGAAAAGCCAAAAAAATGGCCAAGGCACTCCCTAAAATAGCCGCGACGGAAAAGGGTAAAACTACTTTTTCGAGGTGCTGATTGTGGTATAAAAAATAAACAGCGGCGGAGAGGCCTGCCGAGGCAAGCAATTCGGTACGCATGTAACGAGCAACGGCAATAGGGTTAAATACTTTGCGTAGAATCATGATTGTTAAAATTCGTTTCTTCTCGATGAATTGAAGTTACCTTCTTGTTTTGAATCAGTCATAAGCCAGCCCAAAAAGATAGAAAAATGACCGAAAACGATATTTCTTACAAAATACGAGGCTGTATTTTCAAGGTGTTTAAAAATCTTGGACCTGGACTTTTAGAAAGTGCTTATGAAGTTGCTTTAATGTATGAGCTTCGTAAGGAAGGTTTGATGGTTAGTAACCAAGTAAATCTTCCCATGATTTATGAAGAAATGAGGGTGGATATTGCCTATCGCTTGGACATTGTGGTTGACAACAAGGTCATTATTGAACTCAAATCGGTTGAAAATCTTTTGGATGTTCATCACAAACAGGTCATTACCTATTTAAAGCTTTCAGGAATGAAACTCGGTATATTGGTGAATTTTAATACGGATGATATTTCAAAAAGCATTTTTCGAAAAGTCAATGGTTTAGCTTCTTAGCCCTCCGACTCACGCAGATTTTTTCGCTGACTTTCGCTGACTAATTCTGTGCTGTTCTGTGGGTATTAATTCTGGGCAATCAGCGGGTTAAAATTTTTCTACCCGCAGACTCACGCAGATTTTTTCGCAGACTTCCGCTGACTAATTCTGCGCTGTTCTGCGGGTATTTATTCTGCGTAATCAGCGGGTTAAAATTTTTCTACCCGCCGACTCACGCAGATTTTTTCGCAGACTTCCGCTGACTAATTCTGCGCTGCTCTGCGGGTATTAATTCTGCGCAATCAGCGGGTTAAAATTTTTACCACCAATTCAGCTGCAGCGGCACCCGAATTTTGTTGTTGACCCGTAATCAAATTCTCGTCTTGGATTGCGTATGATGAGAACGGAGCAGCTACTTTGAAGGTCGTTCCTACTAATTTTTGAGCTTCGGTTTCGATGCGGTAGGGCTGAATTTTCATGCCCACGGCTTGGTCAGCAAATTCTTCTTCAGCATCGGCAAAACCAGTCCACGTTTTTCCTGCGACAATTAGTTCGCCGTTTGATTTTTTAGCTTCTAGCAACAACGTTGTCGAGTGACAAACGGCGGTACTTGGCTTACCAGCTTCGTAGAAATCCGCAAATAGTTTTTGTAGTTCGTGATTGCCGCGAAACGTGTACATCGGGCCTTGGCCACCCACCAAAAAGATAGCATCGTATTCGTCTGCCTTTACTTCGGTTAGTTTTTTGGTGTTAGAAAGCATGTCGTTGAACCACTGCTGCTGCATGTAGCCCAACGAAATTACATCGTGAGCAGAATACCCACTAGCATCGGCAGGATTTGAGTAAGTATCCATCTCCAATTTGCCGCCTTCGGTCGATACTAGTTCTACTTCATAGCCCGCTTCTTGGAAAACGCGAAGTGGGTGTGTGAGTTCGGCCACCCAAAAACCAATGGGCCAACCTGTTTGTTGTGAGACACTTGGCGAACTGGCTACCATTAAAATTTTGCCCTTAGTAGGTGCGCCGTGGAAATGTACGTAGCTGTTAATTTCTGTAATCATTGTGAGGTGTTTTGGTCGTTTATTTGTGGAGCAAAATTGGGAGGCCAAGCACACAAAACCATGTGTACCACTTTTTTGTACGATACGCACTAAAAAGTATGTATAAAATTATGAAGATGTATGTTTATTTTTGAAGACAGATAGGTCTCGAATAAGCGTAATTGCTCCGCAATCAGCGGGTTAAAGTTTTTCTACCCGCAGACTCACGCAGATTTTTTCGCAGATTTCCGCTGACTGATTCTGCGCTGTTCTGCGGGTATTTATTCTGCGCAATCAGCGGGTTAAAGTTTTTCTACCCGCCGACTCACGCAGATTTTTTTCGCAGACTTCCGCTGACTAATTCTGCGCTGTTCTGCGGGTATTTATTCTGCGAAATCAGCGGGTTCAAATAGTTCTACACTGACTAATTCAAAATGGGAGATTTTAGATACAACGGTAAAATGTATTACAATCCAGTAGAGTTTGCAATGGACCGAATTGGTGGGACGTGGAAAATGCCGATTTTGTGGCGGTTGAAAGACCGTGTTATGCGGTACAGTGAGTTACAGAAAGACATTCCGCATATATCGCAAAAAATGCTCACTACCCAACTGCGAGAACTCGAAGACGATGGATTTGTGGTAAGAAAAGTATATGCAGTTGTGCCACCCAAAACCGAATACACCATCACTGAACGCGGGCTCAGAGCTATCGAAGTAGTGAAAGTTATCAGAAACTATGGACTAGAACTGATGGATGAAATGGGGATAAATGATAAATGACTTTTTAAATAATAGCAGAAGGGACAAACCTCCGTTCACAGATTTTTGCCCCTTCAATGACTACTTTCTTACAATGGGTACCTGTAAATTAGTTGGACGGTTTTCGGGTTTGTCAAAGCCTCTCCCGTCCACATGTTTGCCCCCCATAAAGAGCATATCATTGTAGATGTAGATAAGGTCATAATCGCCTACTGTTTCACCCGCTTTTACCCCAAACAATGGAAATTCTTTTCCTTTGATGTCTTGCGTTACGCCAACTGCCCAAGTGTTTAGACCTTCTACGGGAGCAGAGTTGAGTTGGTCGGCAAACATGGGGTGTAAGGGAGTTACTTCAAAACCTTCGTCCAAGATGTAATCAACCTCAAAAGCCCCCTCAGCAATTGGGTGGGCTTTACCCCAAATAGTGTGCCCTTTAAAGGTGAACTTTACCAAAGGAAGCTGTCCATAGGGGTCTGCTGAACTTAAAATACTTCCCTCAAAACGGTCATTGGAAAAATATTGAAAATTGCGCTGAACATAAAAAGGTTCAATTTTACCAGTGCCAAGTCTGTCTTCAAAAGGACGCAGTTCAGGCGAAATACTTACCCATTCGCCACCTTGTACGTACGTTTTAATCTGCTCAATTGTCATTTTTTTGTTGATTTTAATGTTAGTTAATACGCAATTTTTGTGCTTGCTCGGTGGTTAATACCTGTTTCAACTCGGCCTGCCATTTGGCAACAGCTGCATAAATCACTTCTTTTTTTCGGCCTTGCTTGTAGGCTTCTTCATGCCCATTGGCTCTTTCGAGGTTGATTTGAAACACTTTTGTTTTTTGCTCCTCTGTCAGCGACAGTTTTTTTGCCATTTTTTCGGTAATGTGCTTTATCTTTTCTTCCTTATTGAGGCGGGAAAAGCTGAATGCCTTGAAACTGATGGCTGAGATGGCAAGCAGGGCCAGTCCGAGGATGATTTGCTTTGTTTTCATTTGTCTGTTTTTTAAGTTAACGCTACAAAACTCTTATATTTGTCTGTAAAAAATAAGTAGTCGTATTTTTTATATATAGTACAAAAAAAATAGACTAATGGAAAATAAGAGAAAAAACAAAGATTTTAACCCGAATGGTTGCCCTGTGACGCATTGCATGAACCTGATTGGGGGAAAGTGGAAGCCCGTCATTATTCATTTGATACGAAAAGACTGCAACCGTTTTTCGATGCTTCAAAGGGCGATTCCTGATATTAGTAAACAGATGCTCGTGAATCAACTGCGAGAATTAGAAGAAGATGGGCTGGTGGAACGCATTATCTATGCCGAAATTCCACCCCGTGTGGAATATAAAATGTCAGATTATGGCCAAACGTTAGTGCCCATCATTGATGCCATGAGTAAGTGGGGGTTGCAGGATATGAAAGTGGAGTAAAGAAAGCGGGTTAAACGTATTGATTAAAAAACAGCAACGTATCCGCAATGTGTTCTTCCCAATACTCCCACGAATGACCGCCTGAAAATTCTTGGTAGGTATGAGGTATGTTGTTGGCAGTTAGGTTTTTGTGTAATTCTCGGTTGTGTTCAATCAAAATGTCTTCGCTGCCACAATCGAAACGAAAAGGAGGTAAACAGTCTTTGTTTTGGAGCAAATACTCCCACACGCCATCTTGTTCCAATGCATCGTTTTGTAATTGGTCAAAGTCTTCCACAAACTCACCAAGTTGCTCGAAATGAGTAATGCTTGACAGACCCGAAAACGCCCGAAATAAGTTGGGGTACTTTGCTCCCAAGCGCATTGCCCCAAAACCACCCATCGATAGCCCCGTAATAAAAACGGGCGACTCGTCCGTCGCTTGCGGGAACTGCTCTTTTACTACTTGTAGTACATCTTCTACAATCCAACGCTCATAATCGGCGGTTTTGTGGGGTACATAACCACTGCCATCCCCGTACAATCCATCAGAGGGCATCACCAAAATCATGGGTTTGATTTGTCCCGCGTCTATGAGTTTTTGTGCCGTTTCGTGTACTTTTCCTTTTACTGCCCAAGCCCAGTGGCTACCATATACACCGTGTAACAAAATGACAATAGGAAGCACTCCCTCCGCCTTTGATGGGGTATAAACGGTTAAATCTGCCCGTTTTTTCAACGCATTACTTTTCACGGTAATAAAGTGTAAACCTTGAAAAATGGCATTTTCGGTCGTAAAAAATGAACTCATAGGGGCTTTCGTCAAGTAATTATGCAAAAACTTGTAAGTGCTTTAGGGGTTTGATTATCAACTAATGAAAGTCCTCCCTTGGAGGGGAGGATTTAGGTGGGGTTACTTAAAACACAATGACTCCTTTGGCATTCACACCCGCGTGCATGTCAGCAAATGCCTGCGACAAATCGCTGAGTGGGTAGGTGCGGGTGACCATTTTATCCAAAATCAAAGCACCTTTAGCGTAGAGGTCTTGCAAAATGGGGAAGTCAATTTGTGGACGAGTCTTGCCGTACAACGGGTTGATATATACTTTATCCCATTCAAATAAATTCATATCAATCACAATCTCCTGCTCTATGCCGCTGACCTGAACGGCCATCCCCGCATTTCGAACCATCGCCAACGGTGCTGCTCCCAATTCTGGAATGGCGGTACATTCAAACGCATAATCGGCACCGCGCCCGTCGGTCATGGTTTTAACTACTTTGGACGCATTCACCAAGCCTTTGTCGGTTTTTTCGGCCAAAACCGTGTGCGTGGCGCCGTATTCTTTGGCCATTTCGAGGCGCAAAGGATTAATATCGACGGCAATGATTTTGCCTGCTCCTGCGATGCGTGCGCCTTGGATGACGTTCAGACCCACGCCGCCCGTACCCAATACTACCACCGATGTGCCTGGTTTTACCTTGGCGGCATTGACCACTGAACCATAGCCTGTCATCACGCCACAGCCGACAATCGCCGCAGAGCTGAAAGGCATCTCAACGTGCATTTTGACGCACGCGGCCTCACGCACAAGGGTGTATTCGGACATGGTACCGAGGCTAAAGGCACGTTCAATCGGCACATCGTTGTAGGTGGTTGAACTGAAAGTTGCATGGCCTTCGCTTAGTCTATTTCCCGCCGTGACTGCCGAGTTACGTTCGCAAATGTGTTGGTTTCCTTCTTGGCATTGAAAACATTCGTAGCAGGGAATCGCCCAATTGAGCATTACTTTGTCACCCACTTGTAGCGATTTTACGCGATTCCCTACTTTTTTTACGATACCAGCCCCTTCGTGCCCCATTACCAGCGGCTTCCCCCACGACTGCGAATCCCAATCGGTATGGCATACCCCTGCGGCCTTGATTTCTACCAAGACTTCATCGCCTTGCGGGGCGGCTACGGTGATATTTTGAATGGAAAAATGGCCGTTGCCATCGGCAACGGCGGCTTTGGATTGTAACATGGATTCGTGCTTTTTTAAATGTTGCAGCTTATCTCACGAATTAGTTCGCTTTCAATGCTTCACCTTCAAACTGAATGCCGTCCCAACCGTACTTGATAAAGTTGCGGATGTTTTGGTGGTCGGTGCCATCGGGGTTGCCGAGGACGTCTTTGTTGTAAAAATCACCAAAGCAGTGGAGGGTATCTTGTTGGCTTAAACCTAATAATTTGGCAAAAGAAAATACTTTGCACGAACCTGAGTTTTGCCCCACGGCATTGTAGGTGTCTCCGTTCTTGAATGCCGTAGGGGTAAACTCAAAATTTGCCTCAATGTGGGCAATCACTTCTTGAAAACTAACTTCGTTGGCTTTAATTTGATCTAAAATCATGGGTCTTTTTTTGCCACAAAGGTAGGAATTATACGGTCAGCAATTCCATCAAATCACGTTTTTGACCCGATTCTAAGTTGATTAACTCAAAGCGTTTGGCGGAGGTATAAGACCCCATGTCAGTATCACTGTTGATAAGAACTGCCCCCATTAAAATCACGTATTTGCAGTTGTAGGTAGTTTTTGAAACCAATTCGCAAATGCGAGCGTCGATGGCTTCATAAATCACTTCGGTTGCCTCAAATAGTGGCGTTTTAGCGGAGAGAATCCGCTCTTTTTGTTTGAGTAATATCTGTTCAAGGGTATTCATTTGGTAATCTAAATCAGTGACATTCCCTTCCACAATTTGGTCGTTCATTAATTTGGCCAACGCTCCCTTCGCAGCTCCGCAGCAGCCGCTATTTTTGTGCTGACCAAAACGGTGAATTTCTCCAATAGTTCCCGTTTTAGTGATTCCGATGTGCGGGCCGTAGTAGATAAACACCGCGCCATCGTCGGGAACGTGGCTGGCAAAAGCGCCCATGCCCGTCAGTCCCGTAAAAGGAAACCCGTCTAGGCCACCCATTTTGAAGGGGCCGAGCAGTTCTTTCGTACGAGCAGGATATTGAATACTGTTGACGTCGTCGCTACAAACGCTGTCGGCAAGCATTACTTGTTCGGGTTCGAGGTCAAGGTGTTCTTCAATAAAATCAATAAAACGATTGACACTGTCGATGGTCGTAATGGCATTAGGATACCACTGACGGATGATTTTTAATTTTTCTTTCTTGAGCATGATTTTTGAGAATTTGGGTTATAAAACAATGTTATTTTGGGGTTGAATGGCGGGTGGAAGGTCAGTTTCTCCGAGCATTTCTCGCATGTCAATTTCGATGGTTCGGCTCATTTGTGAAATCGGAACGTCGTTAGGACTTCCTTCAAATGGGTTTTCGGTGCTTTCACCCACTTGGTCGAGCGTGGTGTACATCCAGCAAATCAGAATACTAAACGGCACCACAAACCAAATCATGTGTCCTTGCAAGACGCCCGAAATGGTTTCATTGAGTTTGTCAAAATCTTTGAGCATTCCGTAGGGGAGGAGAATGCAAAAAATCCGAATAAAAACGGTGTTGATGGTCGCAAACTGACGCGGATAGGGGAAGTTTTTGATGCGTTCGCTGCGGCCTTGCTGGTCGTACAAATCCTTGATGGCGCGTTGCATTTCAACAAATTGAATGCTGTCGATTTGGTGGTTGCGGTACAACTCCTTGATGGTTTTGCTTTGTAAGCTCAGCAGTTGAGCCGCCTTGTTTTTGGTACCCATAATATACGAAAGCTCGTCTTTCGAAAGGTATTTTTCCAATTCGCTTTCCAACGAGCTTTGTTTTTCAGGAACAGAATAATATTTGTCTTGGTACTCGAGGTTGTGCTGAAGCGACTGTGCTTCCCACGAGCGGCCATCGCGCATGGCATAGCGCAAGGCGGTTAGCCACGCAAAATGCCGATAAACCAGTTGTTTAGATTGTTGAGGATTGTCCAAAAAATCGCGTGCCATAACGCCCCACGCGCGGCTACTGTTGAGAATACTACCCCAAATTTGCCGTGCCTCCCAGGTTCGGTTGTAGGTTTGGGTATTCTTAAAGCCCACAATGAAGGCCGTGGCAGTACCTAACAAGGCGACTACCGTCCAAGGTACGGCCAGCCATTGCAAGTTTACATATTCGTACAAAAGCACAGGTATGACGCTCAGAATGACGAATTTGAGGATGTTTTTTCGAGTCCAGATGAGAAGTTCGGCGGTTGAATATCTTTTTCCTGCGTGCATGGGTAATGAGGGTTGAAAGTCAAAAATTACGATTAATATACTATTTATTTAATGAAAAGTCACAAATCAAAAAGGCGTTGGCAAGTGATAGAGGTGTTAATAAACAAAAAGTTAAGTATTGGTAAACTTCGTAAAAGCCGTTATTTTTGTTGAATACTGCCCCCAAGCACCTTTATGAAGAAAATTTTACTGGTAGTTTTTACAGGATTTGTTCCGTTGTTTACCCTTGCTCAACATTACACCCACGTAGGCTCGTGGTCGCGGTTGGCGCTAAGTGCAAAACTAACCCCCAAACTAGGCGTAATGGCTGAAGTAGGAATGCGCCGTCAAAATAGCCTCATTCATCTCAATCCGATTGAAAAACCGCAGACCAACAACGTTAAATTAACCCTGACTTATTCCCTCAAACGTCTCAACTTAATCTTATCTCCCGCTGAAAATATTTACTCGGAGGCATTGTTAGGAAAAGAAACGGACTCAACTATCCCACGGGTGCACGAGTTTCGGGTATCGGGTGGGGTTGAATACCTAAAGCCTGCGCTTAAACGCCGTTTTCAGATTCGTAGCATTTATGAATACCGCAATTTTGATGGTTTCAAACGGGGAAGGCTCCGTACACGGGTGATGAATCGGTGGACGATAAGCCCTGCTAATACACTGAGCTTGTACGATGAGTTTTTTGTAAATACCCACCCTCATCCCCAGCCCAATTGGTTTAACCAAAATCGACTGTCTTGTACCTATACCCGCTCATTGACCCGTTTTTTAGACCTAGAGCTTGGTTACATTTATGTCCTGTCCGAACGCCCCACGCTGTCCGAATTTGACCATACCCATGCGCTGATTACGTACCTTACTGTTAAGATTTGAAAGGGTGGTAGGCCGCCTGAGTTGAAGCCTTGCGATGAATAACACGGTTTTAGATAGTTGTTAATTAACACTTATTTAAAGTCGATTGCCTTAAACCAACCGACATTCTTTAATTTTACAGCCTACATTAAACTTCGTTCTGTTTTGCTGTTTAAAGATATTATCGGTCACGACGAAACCAAACGCGCGCTTATTCGCTCAGTTCAAACCAACCACGTCGCTCATGCTCAGCTATTTGACGGGCCCGTAGGCGGGGCAGGTATTGCGCTGGCGTGGGCGTTTGCTACTTATGTCAATTGCGAAGACCGACAGCCCGAGGATTCTTGTGGGCGGTGTCCGTCGTGTATCAAAATGCGTAAACTCGTCCATCCTGACGTGTATCACATCTTTCCATTGCCTCGTACACCCAAAGAGGGCGAAGATTTGTTGGCCGAGCTTACTCCCAAATGGCGCGCTTTTCTGGAAGAACAACCTTACCGAACGTTATCCGATTGGCTGGCGTATATCAATGCCACGGGTAATCAACAGGGGATTATTCCTATTCGTGAATCACGCGGAATTATCAATAAACTTTCACTCAAAGCGTTTGAGGGAGAGTATAAAATTATGTTGTTTTGGCAGCCTGAACTGCTCAATACAGCAGCGGCCAATGCACTGCTTAAAATTTTGGAAGAGCCTCCCCAAAAGACGTTGTTTTTGCTCATTTCGAGCCAGTCGGATAAGCTGCTGACAACCATTATTTCGCGGACACAACGGGTAGCAGTGCGGGGTTTTGATGACGAAGAGGTTACTCAATTTTTATCCCAAAAAGGAATCGACGAGCGCCGTGCGCGGCAAATAGCGTTTTTGTGCGAAGGCAATTTGTCGGAAGCCATGCGCTTGACCCACGAAACCGAAGACGACCGCCATGCGTGGTTTGCCAATTGGATGCGGAAATGCTATTCGCGCGATTTTGGGGCTTTGGTAAAGTTGGCGGATGAATTTGATGGTTTGGGAAAAGAAAAACAAAAAAGGATTTTTGACTACACCCTCAATCTTTTCCGCGATTTGTTTTTATGGCAAAACGGCGTGGAAGATTTGCTTCGTTTGCAAGATGAAGAACTAGGTTTTGTGCAAAAATTTGGGAAAGCAGTTGTACCTGCTTCCATCGAATTGCTCATTCAAGAAATGACGGAAGGGTATTATCACCTTGAGCGAAATGCCCGCGCTAAAGTGCTTTTTTTGGACATTTCACTGACGGCTGCTCGAACGATGCGAGGGTAAGTTTTGGGATTGATATGAACCCCAAAGCACGCCCCGAACTACGATTCGGGGCGTGCACGGTTTTTACGTCTCTGACGTTCGCTAATTGCTTTTATACGAAACTATCCCCTGCTGATTAATCCCAAAGAAGAGGTAATTAGTAACAGAAAGAACACTGCGAACTTCGCCTTGTAACATAAAGCCTGAACGGGCCTGCGGAACATAACTGAATTTCCCTTGGCCGTTGTTGTGTAAAAGCACCCCAAAATTGGCGTCATAATGTCCAAAGCGCAAGCGGGTATGTAATTGGTTTCCGCAAAGCAGCAGGTCTTTTTTAC
Source organism: Runella defluvii (assembly GCF_014195535.1). GTDB lineage: Bacteria > Bacteroidota > Bacteroidia > Cytophagales > Spirosomataceae > Runella > Runella defluvii. Next base: position 608,850 of record NZ_JACIBY010000001.1, read on the forward strand.
CGTCTTTGTCATAATCCAAAGCTACCAACGCATGAACAGGCGATGCTTGGACTTCGAGCGGAAGGGCTTGTGGAGCAAATTTACCGTCGGCACCACGGATAAACAAAGTAGTGGCAAGATGAGTGGCTTCCAAATGCCCCGCACCACTCAACTCCGACGAGTCAAAAACATCTTGCAGTGTCGCGTCGGCGTACGTTTTGTAGTCGGTATAGCGCTTGCCCATAATCGGAAGTTGTCCAATCAACTCATCACGCGTGACATAAGGGTAGCTTTTCCCTTGGATGTAGGTACACAAAATGGGGTCAATTCGGCCGTTTTGGTCAAAATCTTTGAAGTACAATTCGGCAGGTTGTTCTTTCGAGGCTTTTACTTGCGAGTTTAGCCCCAAATTCCCCACAACCAAATCCATTTTTCCATCGCCGTTGAAATCATCCACCAACAATTTGTTCCACCAACCGCTGTATTTTTGGTAAAAATAGGCATCCGTTTTGTTCTCCAATTTGCCATTGACGTTTTCAAACACCGTTACGGGTATCCATTCGCCCACCACAATTAGTTCAGGTCTTTTATCACTGTTGAGGTCAAGCCAAACGGCATCCGTTACCATACCCATTTTTTTCACTTCAGGAGCTATACTAGCTGTTACATCTTTAAAAGTAACCCCATTTGAGCCGCTAATAGGGCTGAGTATAAAACTTTGCGGAGTCTCAGGATAACTTCCAGGTACCACTCGCCCACCTACAAACAAATCAGGTTTTCCGTCGCCATTCACATCCGCTACTCGAACGCAGCTTGTGCTTACGGGCATTGAAGGAAGTGCGGCGGCGTTTTTGGTGAAATTTCCTTGTCCATCGTTCAGGTAAAGGGCATCTTGCAAAAGCGGGTCGTTGGGCTGAAAATTGGCATAGCCTCCGTGGCAAACGTACAAATCAAGGTCTTTATCGCCGTCGGCATCAAAAAACACGGCGTCCGAAGCATCGCTTTTCGCATCCATTTCAAAAGCAGGCTGGGATTTTTTTGCAAAACGCGGAGCAGCGCCCGAACTGCCTTTTTGTTGTAAAAACAAGGCACCTGCTTGCCCGTTTCCACCTCCCACAAAGACGTCTTCGAGGCCATCGCCATTCACATCGCCTTTGGCAAGACACGGCCCGACGTACGATTGTGGGTTGACCATCAAAATCTGACGTTTGAAATCATTGAAGCCTGTTGAGGGTTGTTGGTACACAATGGGCGAGGAGGTAGGTTGAAAAAGCGGGGCGGGAGTGGTAGTCTTAAAAGGATTCAACGTCGCGTCTTTCTCATTCAGCGTTAGCCATTGGTCACCTTTAAGGTTGGCAAGGCGCTTTTGTTTGCCGTTTGGCCAAGTCACGTGCAGCGAATCAACGGTGGCGTTTGTCCCTAATCCAAAATTGAGCACACCCGACACGCTCGACTGATACCCACGCATGGGCATTTGTTCGAGGTACTGAGGTTGGCCTTTTTGGAAAATGGTCACTTTGGCACCGATTCCAAAACGGTTGTTTTCTGAACCAGCCAAACTGATTTTGAGGTAGTGGTTTTGGAGTTTTTTGTTGGCGTCGTTTTGATAAATAAAAGCGGGGGCGTTGATGTTATTAACGACCAAGTCCAAGTCGCCATCGTTGTCCAAATCGGCATATACCGCACCATTGCTGTTGGAATGTTGACCCAATCCCCAAGCCATACCAACGTTTTTGAAAGTCAGGTCTTTGTTGTTTTTATAGGCATAATTGACCACGTTCGAGGCGGGCATCTGTTGCACGAGCTTCATCACGTCGTCGCGGGTTACGTTGGTCGCATTTTGCTGAAACTCATTCATGTATTTCAGAAAATCGAGGTTCGTATAGTCGCGTAAGTAGCCGTTGGTAATGTAGAGGTCTTTCCAGCCGTCGTTGTCATAATCGGCAAACAAGGCGGCCCAGCTCCAATCGGTGTTGGAAATCCCCGCCATTTGGCCGATTTCGGAGAACCCCTCCCTAAATCCCTCCCCTGTAGGGAGGGACGTTTTTGCTCCTCCACCTGACAGGGGGGAGGCAGGGAGGGGGGTATTCACCTGCAACATATTCCGCATAAACTGCTTTTGAAAACCCGAGCGCACGGTCATGTCAAACTTTTCGTAGTTGTCGGGGGCCATCAAGAGTTTTTGGCGTCGATTTTCTTCGGGCAACATATCGAGGGTGAAAATATCGGGTAAGGCATCGTTGTTCACGTCTGCTACGTCATTCCCCATCGAAAACTGCGAAATATGCCCCATCGACTGCCCAAGTTGGTCAGTAAATCCTCCCTTTTGATTGTTTATATAGAGGCGGTCGGGGATGGTATAGTCATTACTTACGTAAATGTCGGGCCAACCGTCTTGGTTAAAGTCGGCGATTCCCGCCCCCAAACCATACGACAGCGGTGAACTATTGATGCCCGATTGGGTAGTAATGTCGGTAAACCGTTTGTTATCGTTCCTAAAAAGCCGAGAGCCACTTACCTCATCGTTCATTTTTATCCATTCCGCACTATTGGATTCATTCAAGACGGGCAACGATTTGATGTTGTGGTTGAGCAAAAACAAATCCAAATCGCCATCGCGGTCGTAGTCAAAGAAATACGCGTTGGTGCTTGATGCCATGCTGTTGAGGCCATATTCAGCGGCTTGTTCTACGAAGGTAGGAATGCCCTGAGCGTTGTTGCCTTGGTTGATAAACAGTTCGTTGGCTTTTTTCTCAGGCATCAAATTGCCCGAGTGGCAGACGTAAATATCAAGTTTCCCATCGCTGTTGACGTCCGCCATGGTCACGCCTGTTTTCCACGGCCCCGAGCGCCCAGCAGCTCCCGACGGAAGCGTAATGTCCTCAAATTTCATGTTGCCACGGTTGAGGTACAGTTTATTATCGCTCATGTTGGCCGTAAAATACAGGTCTTCGAGCTTATCGCCGTTGAGATCGCCCACGGCCACGCCACCACCATTGTAGAAATATTCGTACATCAACACGTTGGTATTGAGTCCTTCGTTGATGATGTTTTGAAAGTCAACCCCCGTTTGCTCGGCGGTTAGCTGCGTAAAAAGCGTGGGTTCGTTGGATTCTTGGGCGCTTTGATTGTTGGGAGAATTGGTACAACCGCCAAGGAAAAGGGCAACACAGGCTATATAAAGAGTAGATGTTAGCTTCATAAAAAAGTGGAAATCGAAGGTAAACTAGGTGAATTGACGACAAAATTCAATAATATCTTTTAGGTCTTTTTCATTTCTAAAGTCGGGTCTTTTTTCTTGTAAGTAATTCGTAATCTGTTTTTTATACTTAGGGAGTATTTTGAAAAGCGATGATTTTGACGCTTTGTAGCAACTGTTGTTTTTGTCAACAAAGTAATAAGTAGTGTTTTTACTAAAGACAACATCGCCTTTGGGGTCAAGCTTTTGGACAGAGCCGTTGCCGTTGGAAAAAACGGTAAATGTTCGTATCGAAGAGACTCCTGTTGATTGTTGATATGCCCCAATTTTTTCCAGATTAGCTAACCTAAATTGCTGTTTTCTACCAAGCCGAACGGACGAAGAATCGTTGGGTTCGATGAACAAGTAACCATATTTGGGGGCAAAAACAAAGGGTTGTTTCCCTACAATAATCATCTTAATAAGTTGCTCATTGGTGAGTGATAGGGTGTCATTTTGTGTCCCTACAAAGTGAATCTCTCCTAAAAGCAAGTTATAGTTAAGCTGGGCGTTTGTGTTATTTCCATTATAAAAAATAACCCGTCCTGGTTGAAATTGTGGATAAAGATATTGTACCGAGGTGGGGATTGCCTTTTTTGGGTCTTCGCCAGCTTTTACCTTAAAAAACTCTTGGGCCTTCATTGGGTGAATGAAGTACAGCATTACCATTACTAAAGATAAACAAACTGCCTTCATGGTCAAGCTCAGATTAAGTGGGTTATTTTATTTTTCGTAAAATACTTCTTAGTACAATAAGAACGTGGTTCCAAAGCGTTGGTAAAAAGCCAAAGTGTTTTGATAAAACATTGAACCTGTCAATGAGGGATTTACGGTGTTTTTGTACCGAAATACCTCCTGTGAGGTATTTACATAAGATAAATTCTACCAAGTAAGTTTGGCGTGATTTTTTTAAGATGTCAATTTCCCAGCCGATATCAGCACTAAGATTTTGTACATCGTACAATGGAGCCAAAGCCCTTTTGGCAATAAAAGCCTGATGGCATACTTTCATCCCCAGTGCCATGTCTTGCCAAGTAAGTTGCCGAGGCAGACTGTGGGGCGTCACTTGGGAGCGAAGGCCAACGGTGGAGCCATCGTTGTTTACAAACAAAGCGTCGCTGTAATAGACATCGGCTTTTGCGGATAGCAGCGGAAACAAGCGTGCAAGTACTTCATTGTCATGTATTTCGTCGCCTGCGTTCATAAACCAAACGTACTCACCCGTTGCCAATCCTAGTCCTTTGTTCATGGCATCGTACAAGCCTTTGTCGGGTTCCGAAACAAGCTTATTGATGATTGAATGATACGACTGCGCGATGGCCAACGTAGTATCTTTTGACGCCCCATCCACGATTATATATTCGAAAAGGGAGCGTTGGTCGGGAGCAAGAGAAGCCAAGTTGGCAGATATACTTCTGAGGGTGCGTTCTAAAAAAGCTTCCGCGTTATAAGTAATGGTAATGATAGACAATAGCCGCGTCATGAAACGTACATTTTCTCAAAAATAAAAGAAAAAATCTACCTCTAAAGCAGAGGTAGATTTTTTCAAATAGGTAACTGCTATGAAATATCCTAGTAACCAGGGTTTTGAACCAACTTGCTGTTACGGTTCATTTCATCGCGGTGAATTGGCAAATAATACATTTTGTCCAACCAAGCACGGTTTTCTTTACCTGGGTCGATTTCAAATACTTTGTAGGTGTAATCGTAGCTAGTTGGGTCGTACTTGTAAATTGTCACAGTTTTACCTGCTTTCAATGTACCTGTTACGTTGATACCGTTGGCTTTACGTCCGAGGGTTGTTGGAGCAATCATCCAACGACGTGTATCGTGGTAGCGTTGTTCTTCCATGTACATTTCGATACGCTTTTCGTTGCGGAAACGCTGACGAAGTGCATCGCCCGACTCAGTAAGTGCTGGCATACCCGAACGGAAACGGATTTTGTTGAGCCACGTACGTGCTTCTGCATCTTGACCCAATTCGATACACGCTTCAGCGTAGTTGAATATCGCTTCGGTATAACGCAATACAGGCCAAGGAATTTGTTGCCACGTATTTTGATCTACAATCGCAGGGCTAGGATCTACAAACTTACGAGCATAATAACCCGTGTAGCTACCGTTCCAGTCTTCTACCGACGACTTACGTGTATCCAAACCAAAGAACGGAACTTTTGAGCTTCCGCTTGAAACTTCGTACGTTCCAGTTTGGATTTGGTTTGCAGGATCTTTTGCTGCTACGTCAGCCGTACGTGGCTTCCAGTTAGAACCATCATACAAGATAGAAGCGTAGAAACGTGGGTCGCGGTTGTCGTATGGTTTTGAAGCATGTTCTGCTTTGCTCCAATCAAACTTGCTACCGTCCATCATTTCGTAGTCATCCACCATCAACTGAATAGGCGTGTTTCCAGCCCAGTTGTGATAACCGTTAGGGCCGTTAAACAATCCTTGGCGACCACCGTCTTCTTGTTTGGCGTTAATGAAATAACGCGCCATCAACAGCTCTTTCTCACCACCGTTTCTTGCCATAGAAATATTATGGTAGTTGGTAGTTCCTTCATCTTTTGACGCGGGAGCCGACAAAGTGAGCGCATAGCCATAGCCAGACAAGTCTAATACTGCTTTAGCTGCATCTTTGGCTTTTTGCCAACGGTCAGCTTGACTGCCGCTGGTGTAGCCGATTAGCTCAGGCTTTGAAAAACTTGCTAATACTGTTGACTTTGCTTTTGCTTTGGTCATATCGTGCAAATCACTTGCTGCATAGGTAAGTATGCGAGCTTTGAGAGCCAAGGCTGCTGCACGGTTGGCACGGCCAGACGCCAATGACTTTCCATTCAACAACGTAGCGGCGTCGTCACAATCTTTCGTAATAGCGTTTACGCATTGCTCAAAGGTACTACGTTCTGCTAAGTAGTCAGCTTCACCTAGTTCGTATGGACGCTCTACAACAGGAAAACCTCCGTAATAGCGTAGCAATTGGTGGTTGTAATAAGCACGCATAAACTTGGCTTCTCCTTTCAAACGATCAACAAGGGTTGCATCGTTAAATAGAGGTTTTTCAAGTTTGCTAAGTGCTAAGTTACAAGCGCGAATACGAATGTACATTTGCTGCCAGCTAAGTGTACCGTTTACCCAACCAATATCGGCAGGGTTTGAACGAGACTCAGTGATGGTTGTAATACCGCGACCTGGGTGAGTAAAGAGGGTTTCGTCGGTCAAAGAAGCAAGCATTTGCTCATTAAAACCACCCTGTCCAAACCCTGCATAAATTTCGGTTACAAAAGCCTCACTTAAAGCCGCATCGGTCCATACCGTCGATTCAGAAAGCTGATCTAAAGGTTTGGTGTTGACAAAGTCGCCATTACAGCCAGAAAGAAATAAAGCAGCTGAAACGGCAGTGATAGATAAATATTTGAATCCTTTCATCGTATTTCTTAGGAAAAATTAGAATGTAACTGATAGACCAGCATTGATAATCCGCTGTTGTGGATAGTACTGTCCAGAAGATGAGTCTGATTCTGGGTCAAACTCTTTGAATTTGCTGATTGTAAACAAGTTCAATCCGTTAACGTAAAGACGCAAGTTGTTCATACCCATCTTGTTGGTAAGTCCGAAAGGTAAGTTATAACCCACTTCAAAGTTTTTCAAGCGGATATAGTCACGGTTCTTGAACCAATAGGTATTTCCACCAGAGAAGTACTGGTCGCTACGGTTAGCGATACGTGGGTGTACGCTGCTTGGGTTTTCAACCGTCCAACGATCTTTGTACATATCTAACAAGTAGTTACCGATGTTACCCATTTCACCTGGACTAACGTATTGCTTGGCACCAGTAGAACCTTGGAATAAGATGTTTACGTCAAATCCTTTGTAGCTACCAATCAAGCTAATACCTCCTTGGAATTTAGGAATGTTGTTGAACGTTGTACGTACTTGGTCATCAGGCGTGATTTTACCGTCGCCGTTATAGTCAAGGTACTTCATGTCACCAGGGCGGAGTGTATTTACGATAGCCTTGTAATCAATTTTGTTTTCATTGATTTCTTGTTGGTCTTTAAACACACCATCGTAGATATAAGCTTGTACAGTGTTCATTGGTTTACCAGTAGTACGTTGCCAATCTGGAGCACCTGGAGCTTCGTCCCAGAACAAGATTTTGTTTTGGGCATATCCTCCATTTACGTTTACGCTGTATTTGAACGGACCTGATTGGTTACGGTAGCCAAGGCTAAATTCCCATCCTTTGTTAGATACTTCACCGATGTTTTGAGCAGGCAAGGTCAAACCTGTTGACTGAGGAACTGACGCGTTTTTGTACCACAAGATGTTGGTACGCTTGTTGTTGAATACGTCAAATTCAAAGCTGATTTTTCCACCCAACAATTGACCTTCCAAACCGATGTCAGCATTGTTTGCCACTTCCCACGTGATGGTGTTGTTAGGAACGCGAGTTTCAAACAACGTTTTTGTTTCCGTGTTGTTGATAATGTAGCTGCGGAAACCGTAGGTTGACAAATACTGGTAAGTAGCAAGTGTTTCAGTACCTGGCAAATATACTTGGTCGTTACCCATTTGACCGTATGAAGCACGGAGTTTCAAGTAGTTGAAAACTGGAAGTGATTTCTTGATAAATTCTTCTTCAGAAAGCACCCAGCCCACCATCGCGCCTGGGAAGAAACCATAACGTGTTGCTTCTGGGAACATATCAGAACCATCGTAACGCCACAAGAATTCAGCCAAGTATTTTTCTTTGTAGTTATAAGCTACGCGACCGAAGTAGTTCAAACGAGCACGCTCGAAAGCACCACCGCCGTTGTTTTTCTCCAAGTCACCACCCGCAAAGATTTGGTCAAGGGCAGTAGAAAGGAAGTAACGACGATACGCGTTGAAGTTATCTCCTTGAATCGTTTCTTTGTTTGTACCCGCCAAAGCAGTCAAGCTATGACCTCCGAAGGTGCGCTCATACGCGAGAACCCCTCCCAACAAAACGTTTAGCTGGTTGGTATTGGTCAATGTCAAACGTGGTTCTGCTGGTCCGCGCTTACTAGCAACGAGCTTAGGAGTTACCCCATCTGCTTCAAAGCCACTTCCACGCTCATACAACGTCCAAGGTGTTTCCCAACGGCGTTGATTTCTTGACAAAACGTCAATAGAGGCGGTTCCTGTAAATTTCAAACCTTCAACACCAGGGATTTTGATGTCCAATTGGCCATTGGTTTGTAGGTAGTTACGCTTGTCTCTGTCATAACCCGTTGCATTAGTTGTAATGGTTACTGGGTTTTCACCGTTTTCGATGTCAGGGCCAGGGAGTCCATTTGGCCAGTAAGCAGGTTGATTTGGCTTACCACGCATCAACATACGGAAAATGGCGCCTGCTCCTTTGGTTGGGAAGAAACGACTTTCCTGACGACCAGTTACCCCCAAATTCACGTTGATGAACTTGTTTACTTTTGCGTCGAGGTTGATACGGAAATCGTACTGCTTATAACCTGTTGCTGAGTTGATGTAGTTTCCGTCTTGGTTTTGGTAACCCAATGAGGCCAAGTACTTCACGTTATCGCTACCACCGTTTAGTTGTACGTTGTGGCGTGTCTGTGGCGACCAGGTTTTGAGCGTAGCGCCGTACCAATCAGTATCTGGGTGTCCCCATGGGTCAGAGCCATCGTTGTATTTTTTGAAATCATCAGGTTGGTAAGGTGCTTTACGTTGTGCGCCAGCAGCTGTTGTGTAAACCCCTGTCGATTTGTAAGCAGCCGTAGCAGCCGACCATTCTGATGCTGGTAAACCGTAAATGTCCAAGTCATTCAACATTTCGGCGTACTGAGAAGCATTGGCCAACGATGGAAGTTTCGTAGGCTGAGCCCAACCTTGGTTGAATGAATACGAAAGCTCTGGTTTACCCGACTTTCCACGTTTAGTAGTGATCAAGATAACCCCGTTTGCTGCACGAGCACCGTAAATAGCGGCCGAGGCATCTTTCAAAACGGAGATACTTTCGATGTCGTTAGGGTTGATACGGTCTAAGCCCCCTTCACGACCAGGAATACCGTCAATTACGATAAGTGCGGAGTTGTTTCCTAAGGTGTTTGAACCACGGATACGAATCCCTGCACCGTCGTACCCTGGCTCACCACTACGGTTGGTAGCAACAACCCCTGGTAAACGTCCAGCAAGTGATTGGGAAAGGTTAACGGCTGGTGATTTTACCAAATCGCCTCCTTTTACGCTCACAACTGAACCCGTAACGGTTTCTTTCTTTTGCACACCGTATCCAACGACTACGACTTCGTTGAGTGATTTTACGTCAACGGCCAAAGTTACATTGACGCTTGAACGGTTGCTTACTGGTACTTCTTGCGAAAGATAACCAATAAATGAGAATACCAACGTGGCATTTTTTTCATCGGTAACATTGATAGAATAAGCACCGTTGATGTCGCTGGATGTACCTACCGAGGTTCCTTTGACCACCACACTTACGCCAGGCAGAGGCTGCCCTTGCTCGTCTGTGATTTTACCTTTGACGGTAATCGCCAGGTTCCCTGAGTTGCGCTCAGGTTGGAGTTTAGCAAATACCACCGATTTGCTTTCTTGACGTGCTTGCCACCGAGTTGCTTCTTGGGCATAACTGCTAATCGTGTTACCCACGAGTAGCATAGCCAGAGGCATTCTTAGCAAACTGAGTTTGTAGCTCACTTTTGTCATAAGAAATTGGGATTATGAATTGATAGATAAAATGAAAAAAATTCGGTATCAGAGAAAATTAATTTTTGGAGTATAGGACGAAGGGGCTGTAGCTGCCTAAAAACACTCCTCAAGAAGTTGAGTATCAGTGGGTCATAAAGTATGTTTAGATTGATAGATAGGCGTAAGGCGACAATAAAATCTCTTACAGAATATAATGTACAAATATATACTGATATAGTGCAAAAAACTTAGCTGTTTTTTGCAAATACTGACTATATTTTGACTAAAAAAGCGATTTATTTATAATTTTTGAACAAAATATTCTTAGTTGATTAATATATAACTTTCTTTTGTATTAATATAATCCAATAAAGTTGCTTGAATGTAGCACTTGATTGAAATCAGTTTGAGTGTGCAAATAAAAAGTGTTTTTATCCTATTTTTGGTTAAGATACTACCAAAATTGTAAGGAATTTTACCATTAAAAACAGATAAAACGTTTTGTAACAAGTTAACTTTTTGCTGTACTTTTGCTGTGATGGAAGTCAAAAAGAAAAAGAAGCCTAGCGTGACCGAAAAACGGGTCATTGGCCGTAATGACATGATAGATTTTCCTGATTTGGGATTAACGAACGTTCGTGTAAAAATTGACACGGGCGCTTATACTTCGTCTATCCATTGTTTTAAGATAAGTGTGGAAGAAGGGGTACTTTCTTTTTTCTTGCCTGCGCATCGTAGTGAAAAGCACCAAAAATTTACGACTGATCAATTTGAGCTAAAAGCCATCAAAAATTCGTTTGGCCAGACTGAAATGCGGTATGTCATCAAGACTAAAGTGATCCTTTTTGGCAAAAGCATTAGAACCGAGTTTTCGCTGGCTGACCGCTCTCAGATGCGTTATCCCGTGCTTTTGGGGCGGAAATTGCTGCGTAGTCGTTTTTTGGTGGATGTCTCTCTCGAAAATTTATCCTACGATTTTATGCAACGCAAAAGTAGGACCAAAGCGTAGTTAACAAAAACGTAATATTATCTCAACGTACTTCCTTATAATTTTGTCACGCAGGAACATAAAACACGAGGGTTAAAGGAAGCCTTGTGTAGCGTTCCATTGTTTGTCTTTCCAATTATGAAAATTGCGGTTTTATCAACCAATGCTAAGTTATATTCTACTCGAAAGCTAGTCGAGGCCATTCAGCAACGCGGCCATGAGGCAGTGGTAATCAACCACGCGTTGTGCCACGTACTCATCGAGGAAGAAAAGCCTGTTATTTTGTATAAAAACAAAGAAATTGAAGGGATTGACGCCGTTATTCCTCGAATTGGTGCATCGGTAACCGACTATGGAAGTGCCGTAGTGCGCCAGTTTGAGATGATGAAAGTCTTTACTACGGTGAAGTCGCAGGCCATCATGCGGTCGCGAAACAAACTGCGAAGCCTTCAAATTCTTTCCAAAGCTGGGGTGCAAATTCCCAAAACAGTTTTTGCTAATCAAGCAAAAGACATTGATAGTTTGATTAAACTGGTGGATGGCCCTCCCGTTATTATTAAGCTACTAGAAGGTACACAAGGCGTGGGCGTAGTGTTGGCGGAGTCTAATAAAGCAGCCAAATCGACGATTGAAGCCTTTTATGGACTAAAAACCAATGTCTTGATTCAAGAATACATTGCGGAGGCAAACGGAGCCGATATTCGGGCGTTTGTGGTGGGCAACAAAGTGGTAGCTGCCATGAAACGTCAAGGAACGACGGGGGAGTTTCGTTCAAACCTTCACCGTGGTGGAAAAGCAGAAGCCATTTTGCTACCGCCAGAGGAAGAAAAAGCAGCTTTACAAGCGGCAAAGGCACTTGGAGTAAGGGTCGCAGGAGTTGATATGATTCGATCGAATCGGGGGCCGATGATTATGGAAGTAAACTCTTCGCCAGGATTGGAGGGTATCGAAAAGGTGACAGGTATCAATGTTGCAGACTTGATAATTGGGTATATTGAAGAAAAAAAACCGATGGATGAAGGGGATACGATTGGGGTATAGGTAAAATGTACTATTTTTCGACTTTGAACCTATGAGAAAAAAGTACTCTATGCTCGATATAGCATCCTACAGTAAACAAACTAAATACCTTGTTGCGCTTGACTCCATTATTTTTGGGTTTGATGGCAACCAGCTAAATATCCTTTTGGTAAAACGTGGTCCTGATTCTACCATCGACACTTGGTCGCTGATGGGAGGGTGGCTGGCCGAAAATGAAAATCTCGAACTGTCGGCTGAGCGGATTTTGTACGAGCTTACGGGACTGAAGGAGGTCTATCTCGAACAATTATACACTTTTGGAGACATTCACCGTGACCCCATCGCACGGACGGTTTCGGTGGCGTATTTTGCCCTGATTAATGTCGAACATTATGATTCGAGTGTCTCGGAAGTGCATCATGCGCAGTGGTTTCCTGTCAGTGAGATGCCCGCCGAAATATTGTTTGACCACCGACAAATGATCGATTTGGCGATTCAGAAACTACGCTACAAAGCAGCTTTGCACCCGCTTGGCTTTGAGCTTTTACCTGAAAAATTTACAATTCCCCAGCTTCAAAAACTGTACGAAGCCATCTTCCAAACAACCTTTGATAAGCGGAATTTTAGCCGAAAAATCCTTTCAACGCATTTGTTGGTGAAGTTAAAGGAAAAGCAAAAGTCTTCTAAAAAAGGAGCGTACTTGTACCAAGTCAACGAAGAAAAATACAAAACGTACAGCAATTCGTTTCTGAATTTTGTCTCAAATCCTGAATTTTAGAGGTACATGGATATTATGAATAATATGTAACTTCTCTAACCCCACGCCTTTAGGCTGGGGATACAATGTGAAAGTTTTATTTAGGGCTTTAGCCCTGATTTTTAGCGCCTTGCTGTCAAAAAATCAGGGCTAAAGCCCTAAGTTTTGCTCTTTTTTAGACCCCAGCCTAAAGGCGTGGGGTTAAAGGAATAGCAATAAAAATGCCGTCGTTTTTGGGCGACGGCATTTTTATTGACCTAATAGCTAACCGCTGATTTAAGCGGTCTGCGCTTCGCGGTGAATGATGGCTTCGCGGTCAGGGCCAGTGGAGATAAAGCTAATTGGAAGTTTCAATTCGGCTTCCAAAAACTCAATGTACGCAGCAAGTTCTGCTGGAATTTCGTTGTACGAATGAAGGTTTTCTAGTGATGTAGCCCAGCCCTTCAACGTTTTGTAAACAGGCGTTACTTCTTCGTCGCAAAGGTCGTAAGGAAGCTGGTCAGTAGTGGTACCGTCGGGCAATTGGTAGTGCGTACAAATTTGAATTTCATCAAAAATATTCAAAACGTCCACTTTCATCATAACCAACTGCGTGACGCCATTGATCATAATTGCGTATTTGAGGGCAGGAAGATCAATCCATCCACAACGACGCGGACGCCCCGTGGTTGAGCCAAACTCACGTCCTTCTTGACGGATACGTTCTCCGACTTCATCCAACAATTCGGTAGGGAATGGGCCGCTTCCTACGCGTGTGCAGTAGGCTTTGAAAATCCCAAATACCTCGCCGATGTGCTTTGGTGCAACCCCCAAGCCAGTACAAGCCCCCGCAGCGGTGGTGGTAGAACTGGTTACAAAAGGATACGAACCAAAATCAATGTCCAACAATGAACCTTGTGCACCTTCTGCCAATACCGTTTGACCTGCTTCGAGTGATTCGTTCACTACGTATTCGCTGTCAACAAATTGGAATTGTTTGAGGAATTCGACTGCTTCAAAGAACGCTTTTTCCGCTTCGGCAAGTGAGGTTTCAAACTCATAGTTATAAAACTTGAGGATGACCTTGTGCTGATCCACTAGGTGGCTGTACTTTTCTTTGAAATTTGGAGAAAGAATGTCACCCATTCGCAATCCCATCCGCGCTACTTTGTCTTGGTAAGTGGGGCCAATACCGCGCAATGTAGAACCAATTTTGGCAGCACCTTTAGATTGTTCGTAGGCGGCATCAAGCAAGCGGTGGGTTGGAATAATGACCGCCGCCTTTTTTGAGATAAACAAATTTTTATCAAGTGGGAGATTGAACTTAGCCAAGCCATCAATTTCTTTTTTGAGGACGATGGGGTCAAGTACAAGCCCGTTTCCGATAACGTTTTTGATTTCAGGACGGAAAATCCCTGACGGAATTTGGTGCAAAACGTGCTTAAAACCGTCAAATTCGAGTGTATGCCCCGCGTTAGGCCCACCTTGGAAGCGAGCCACCACTTGGTACTGTGGCGCCAAAACGTCCACTATTTTCCCTTTTCCTTCGTCGCCCCATTGGAGGCCGAGTAATACATCAACTTTCATTAGAAATTATAACCCCTAACCCTGAAGGGGATTTTATTGGATGTGATACATGCCCATAGGGTTGGGGTAGGGCACGGTGCATGTTGGGCAAGTAGCCCCCTCTCCGCACTATTCAACTTCTATTCTTTTGGGCCGTTCGGCAATGGCCTTGGTTTTATTTTCACAGTTTGCCCGTTGGCAATTACCATAAAAAATTAACGAGTGATGAAGTACGTTAAATTTAAGAAGTTCGCCCACCATGTTTTGAATATTCTGGACGCGAGGGTCACAAAACTCCATTACTTGGTGGCAATCCATACAAATCAGGTGGTCGTGTTGACGGGAGCCGTAAGCTTTTTCGTATTGGGCCAAATTTTTGCCAAACTGGTGTTTCGTAACCAAGTCACAGTCAACGAGTACATCCAATGTATTATAAACAGTTGCCCTACTTACCCGATACTTTTTGTTTTTCATCGAAATATACAGCTCATCCACGTCGAAGTGGTCTTCGCGGGTGTATATTTCTTCCAATATCGCAAATCGCTCAGGGGTTTTGCGAAGCCCTTTGCGCTCTAAGTAGGCAGTCAGAATGCGCTTCGCAGCTTCTAAGTTTTCGTGCTTGGCCTGTGGCATGATTACAATAAGAAAATTTGAAAATTTGAAAATTTGAAAATGAACCTTAATTTTCAAATTGGGTGCATTTGCAAATTTTCAAATTAGAGTGGCAAAAGTACTAATTTTCAATCAAACCTCGCTACTTTAAATACACCATCTACTTTTTCGATTTTGTGGATGAGTTGTTCTAAGTGCCGAGTGTCATAGACATACAGTTTGATGAGTCCTTCAAAGAGCCCTTCTTCGGTTTCTACCGAAATAGAACGAATATTAATGTGGAGCTCATTGGATATAATCCGAGTCAAATCGTTGACCAATCCCACGCGGTCGGTGCCGTCGATGCGGAGTCCTGCCAAAAAAGCAATTTTTTGCTGTGACGTCCATTTTGCTTTAATGACGCGGTTGCCGTGGTTCGACAAAAGCTCTGGGGCATTGGGGCAGGTAGTTCGGTGAATTTTGATGCCTTCATTGACCGTCACAAATCCAAACACGTCATCGCCAGGAATAGGGTTGCAGCATTGGGCCAAGATGTAGTCAATCTTGTCCATGTCTTCGCCAATGAGCAGCGCGTCGGCGTCGGTGCGCTCGCCGTGCATTTTTTTGAGCTCTTTGGTAAACTGCTTGCCGTCTTGGAGGTCGTCGGTATTTATTTTGGCTTGTATGTTCTGTTTTGCCTCCTTTTCCTGTTTAAATTTCTTGATTTCGTCAGGTTGAATGTAGGCTTTTCCAAAACGATAATAGAGGTCACTTGGGGTTTTACAGTTAAAATACGCCCTCAGCTGATTGATAAGCTCAAGGGTAACGTCAAGGTGTAAGATTTTACACTTTTTCTCAATAATACTACGGCCGTCGCTGATGTATTGTTTGTTTTCCTCCTTGATAAGTTCTTTAATACGGGCTTTTGCTTTGGAGGTAACGACAAACTTTAACCAGTCTTCGCTTGGTTTTTGACGTTTGGCCGTGATGATTTCCACTTGGTCGCCGTTGTTTAGTGGCTGACTAATGGGGACCAACGTATTATTGACTTTTGCCGCGATGCAGCGTGCGCCAACTTCAGAGTGAATGTCAAACGCAAAATCGAGGGCTGTAGCGCCGCGTTGTAGTACCCGAAGCTCCCCTTTTGGGGTAAAGACAAATACTTCTTCGGCAAACAAGTTGCTCCGGAAATCATCCAAAAACTCCAACGCTGCCGACTTGCTGTCTTTGGTTGCTTCAAGCATTTCGCGGACTTGGTTAATCCACTGGTCGATTCCTTGCCCCGTGCGGGTGTCGTTGCCTTTGTATTTCCAGTGGGCAGCTACGCCTTTTTCGGCAATTTCGTCCATTCGTTTTGAACGAACTTGTACTTCTACCCACTGTCCTTTGTCGGCTCCCTCGGGGCGGTACATAACCGTGATGTGCAACGACTCGTAGCCGTTGGCACGGGGTGTGGCCAACCAATCCTTGAGGCGGTCGATATTGGGCGTGTAGTGGTCAGTAACGATGGAGTAGGCGTGCCAGCAATCCGATTTCTCCGCCTTAATGTCCACCGAATTCATAATGATCCGTACGGCAAACAAATCGTAGATTTCTTCAAACGGCTTTTTTTGTTTCCTCATTTTGTTCCAAATCGAATAAATCGACTTGGGGCGTCCTTTAATAACAAAGTCATAGCCTTGTTCTTTGAGGTCGATGTCAATAGGTTCGATAAACTTATTAATAAACCTATCGCGGGAGGTTTTGGTCGCACGTAGTTTGTTCTTGATTTCCTCGTAGCTTTCGGGCTCGGTATATTTGAGGTAGAGGTCTTCAAGGTCGGTTTTTATCGAGTGCAATCCCAAACGGTGGGCGAGTGGGGCATAGATAAAGATAGTCTCAGACGCAATTTTCAGCTGCTTGTCGCGCGCCATGCTGTCGAGGGTGCGCATGTTGTGGAGGCGGTCGGCGAGCTTAATCATAATAACCCGAATGTCATCCGAGAGCGTAAGGAGCATCTTGCGGAAGTTTTCGGCTTGTTGCGACGTACCAAACTCAAACTGTCCCGAAATTTTGGTTAAGCCATCGATGATTTGGGCAACCTTAGGCCCAAACTGATGTTCGATGTCTTTGAGGGTGTAGTCTGTATCTTCTACTACGTCGTGAAGCAACGCGCATATAATAGAGGTAGTACCGAGTCCAATTTCCTCAACGCATATTTGGGCGACGGCAATGGGGTGGTAGATATACGGCTCTCCCGACTTGCGGCGCATGTCTTTGTGAGCTTCTACCGACAGATTGAACGCTTTTTTAATTTTTTTGGCGTCATCATCTTTTAAGAAGGGTTTGGCGGCGCGTAATAGTTTTCGGTACCTTTTAAGAATTTCTAAGCGCTCCAATTCCAAATCAATTTCTACTTCGATGGGCATGTTATTGGTGTTCGGTCATCCGAAATTTGTTGTACTCAATACGACTAAGGTAATAAATCGTTGTGTTTTTAACAAGTTTTTTATGATGTAGTAAAAAAAAATAAGTGTTTTTTTTGAGAGTAAATGGCTGATTTATAGTAAGTATAGGCCAAGTAAGATAGGTTTCTGTTTTTAAGAAAGATAAAAAAAATAAAAAAAAGCTTGCATATTGTATTTACAAAAGGTAGTTTTGCATCCCCAAACACACACGCTGCGGGCGTGGTGAAATTGGTAGACATACCAGACTTAGGATCTGGCGCCGCAAGGCATGGGGGTTCGAGTCCCTCCGCCCGCACTATCTGGTTTTATAAATGAGTGATTTAGTGACTTAGTGATTTAGTGATTTCTTACCCACTTTTTCGCTAACCTAATTCACTCATTTTTTTTATAGCATATTTTCAAAATCCCCAATTCAGAAATTTAAACATATATCATGGAGGTTCTGTTAGAAAAAAGCACACCCACCAATGCCACGCTAACCATCAAATTAGCGAAAGAGGATTATCAACCAAAAGTAGATAAAACAATCAAAGATTATAGCAAGCGCGTAGCTTTGAAAGGTTTCCGTCCTGGAAAAGTACCTGCTAATGTAATCCAAAGAATGTACGGTAAAAGCATTGTTATCGACGAAGTAAATAACTTGCTTTCTGAAACCGTAAGTAACTATATCCGTGACAACAAACTTGCCGTAGTGGGCGACCCGCAAATTGACCGCGAAAAAACAGATGCGGTTAATTGGGACAAACAAACGGAATTTGAATTTAGCTACGAATTAGGTTTAGCCTCTGATTTTGAGGTAAATATCGGGGCATTGCCTGCGGTTTCTTCTTACACGATTGAGGCAGGAGAAAAGGAACTTAACGACACCATCGAAAACCTTCGTACGCAGTTTACGGGTCAAATCAACCCTGAAACATCGGAAGCGGGCGATATGCTTTACGGTGAATTGAAGCAAGTCGGTGGCGAATTTTCTACTAAAACAGCGATTCCTTCAAAACAAATCAAAGAAGAAGCACAAGCGAAATTCGTTGGTTTGACCAAAGGAAGCGAAGTGACGTTTGATATTCGCGATACGTTTGTGGACGACAAAGCCATTGCGCTTTTGACGGGTAAAAAAGAAGAAGAAATCGCTGAATTTACGGGTGAATACGCCTTTGTGGTAGAAGACATCACGCGCCAAGCGCCTTCAGAAATCAACCAAGAGTTTTTTGATAAGGTATTGGGCGTAGGTAAAGCTGAAGATGAAGAGTCGTTCCGTTCACAAGTGGCCGAAATCATCCAACGCAACTACGCACGTGAAGCAGATTCATTGTTGCGCCGCGACATCGACCAGTTGTTGTTGGACAACATCCAAATCGACCTTCCAGAAGCGTTTTTGAAAGATTGGTTGTTCCAATTGAACGAAGGTAAGTTTACCGCAGAACAAATCGACGCTGACTATCCACAATTCACAAAATCGTTGAAGTTGTCGTTGATTAAAAATAAATTGGCCGAGCAAACCGAAATCAAAGTAGATCAATCAGAAGTGATTGCACGTGCTGAGGACATGGTTCGTGAGCAATTTGGTATCTACGGTGATTCAATGGGCGACCAGATGGAAGAAACCATCCGCAAAATTGCGATGAACTACCTAACCACCGAAAAAGAGAACAACTACTCAAAGATGTTCAACTTGGTGTTTGACGACAAAGTGTTTGAGTACTTGAGCGGCCAAGTGGCAGTTGAGGCAAAAACAATTGACGTAGAGCAGTTCAAAGAAATTGTGAACGCGTTGAGCTAATCACATACATTTATTGCTTAGATTAGGAGGTCGCCACACAATGGCGGCCTCTTTTGTTTTCACTCATCGCCATGAAATCACTAACTGTACTTATCAAACATTTTTGGCCAACCGTTACCCCCGATTTTGAAGCGGCGCTGCAAGAGGCGGTTGTCAGGGAAGAAATTCCTAAAAAAACGGTGATTTTACAAGAAGGGCAAGTGGCCAAAAAGATGTACTTTGTTGAAAAAGGTTGCCTAAGAGGGTATTATCTAAAAGAAGGAACGGAGGTAAACTCGTGGTTTATGAAAGAGGGAGATTTTGTCATTTCTATTGTCAGTTTTTATACCCAACACCCCTCCGAAGAACTGATTGAGACGCTCGAAGACTGTGTTTTGTGGTCTATTTCTTACCAGCGACTTCACCAGTTGTACCTCCAACATCCAGGATTTAACCAAGTCGGAAGGCTGCTGACGGAACGTTATTATGTGTTGAGCGAACAGCGCACCCAAAGTCTGCGAAAAAAAACAGCCGACGAGCGATACCGTCAGCTGATTACATCGTTTCCAGACATTAGCAAGCGAATACCGCTCAAGTACATTGCTTCGTATTTGGGAATTACCTCCGAAACCCTGAGCCGCTTGAGGGCAAAGAAATGGTGAAATTGGGTTTTAGAACTCGCTTATCTCTTCTTTACCAGCATAATCACTCCCGAAGCCCACGTCATTTTTACCAGCTGAAAACGCGGGTCATTTTCGAGGGTTTGGATGAGATTCGCTGCTTTTTTATCGTGGCCTTCGGGCCAGTTGGGTTGCGGCAACATATCGTCGATGATATAAAAACCACCCTCCTTGACCAAAGCCAGTGTTTCTTCCAAATGGTTGTATTTCCCTGGCCACGTATCGGCAAAAATGAGGTCGAACTGTCCGTGAGGAAGTTTCACAATCACCTCTTCGCCCAAACTATGAATGAGCTGGAGCCGAGGGTCGGCGCCGAGGTGCTTTTGGGCAATGGCAATGAGTGCTTCGTCAGACTCTACCGAAATAAGGTGTGCGTCAGAGGTCATACCTTCGAGCATCCAAGCCGTGGCGCGGCCAGCCCCTGTACCTAGTTCCAGAAATTTGCCTGCGGGTTTGCTGGCAATAAGCGTACGAAGAAATGCCCCCGTAAGGTCATCGGAAGGTTGTCCAAAACTGATAGCCGCCGCATCGGCATCAATGGCATCTAAGATGGCGGGGGTTTGAGAGATGGGTAAGTCGGTCATTATTAATTTCTGTCTATCTTTGTTTAAAGAAAGCGAGAAACGATGCAAAAATATCCGATAGGAATTCAGAATTTTCAAGAGCTTATTACGGGCGGGTATCTCTATGTTGACAAAACAGCGTTGATTTACCGCTTGGTGAGTAGGGGAAAATACTACTTTCTGTCGCGTCCTCGTCGTTTTGGGAAGTCGTTGTTGGTAAGTACGTTGCAGGCGTTGTACGAAGGCAAGCAAGAACTGTTTTCGGGTTTGTACATTGGGGATAAATGGGATTTTAGCCAGACGAACCCCACGCTTGTGATTTATTTTAATCAGATGAGTTTGCGGGATGTGGGTTTGGAACAATCGCTGATAACGACGTTGCGCAACGAAGCGCGCCGCCATAATTTGTTGTTGGAGAGTGAAGGGGTGGGCTTTATGTTCCAAGAGCTAATCGAGAAACTACACGTTAAGACGGGTCGTAAAGTAGTAGTGTTGGTGGATGAATACGACAAGCCAATAGTGGATTATTTGGAGGAGTTGCCCATTGCGCATTTGAATCGTCAGTTGTTGAAGTCGTTTTATGGGATACTCAAACCTTCGGACGAACATTTGGAGTTTGTGTTGTTGACGGGGGTGAGCAAATTTGCCAAGGTCAGTGTGTTTTCGGATTTGAATAACCTGAATGACATAAGTTTAGATGACGATTACGCTAATTTAGTAGGGATAAGCCAACCTGAATTAGAAGCCAGTTTTGAGGAAGAGATTAGTGTTTTGGCGGCAAAACAAGAAATTTCTAGAGAGGCGTTTCTGGACAAAGTGAAAGAGTGGTACAATGGGTATTCCTGGAATGGGACGGATAGGGTTTATAATCCCTTTTCATTATTGAATTTCTTTTCAAAAAGAGGTGCTTTTCAAAATTACTGGTTCAGTACAGGGACGCCTACGTGGCTGGTAAGACTAGCTAAGGAAAAGTTTTTGTATGATTTTAGTAATTTGTCAGTGACGGAAGATGAGTTAAACTCGTTCGATATAGAGAACTTGCGTCCAGTCGCCTTATTGTTTCAGACAGGTTACCTGACGATAGTGAGTTACAGCCAAGAGGATTTTTTATACACGCTTGATTTTCCCAATCAAGAAGTAAAACTGTCATTGAACCAATATTTGTTGAAGGCGTATCGTCAAGATGAAAGTGAAGGAGCTTTGTCGATGGTCGTACATCTTCGGAACGCTTTGCAAAACAATGACTTAGCGAAGGCGATGGAGGTGATGGATACGGTGTTTTCGTCGTTGCCTTATGATTTGTGGCAAAATGAGAATGAGCGTTTCTACCACGCACTTATCCACTTGACGTTTACTTTATTGGGCGTATATGTACAGTCGGAAGTTCATACTTCACGAGGTCGTTGTGATGCGCTGGTGCAAACGCAGCGTTATGTGTATGGGTTTGAATTTAAGTTGGATAAAACATCATCGGAGGCGTTGTCACAAGTAAAGGAGAAGGGGTACTTGACGCCCTACAAACCACTTGGGAAATCATTGGTGGCAGTGGGCGTCAATTTTTCGACGGCGACGAAATCGGTTGAAAGCTGGGAGGTGGAAATTATTTTGTAGCGTATTGGCTCAAATCAGGGCGTTTAAAATCCGTAAATATACTTTCAGGAAGTTGCTCAAATACCATTATATCAGTCAAGTCGCGGTCGCCACGCTCGCCCGAAAGTAAAATTTTTCCGTGTTTTTTGTAATCAGTCCACGGACGAATAAAGCCAGGTTTCTCGGCGTCAAATTTGGGATAATACGCCCATTGCCACACCAAATGATTGCTTTTGTTGACCCAAAGTTTGTACTTATTGTCAGGAGTATTTCCTACATTTTTGAACGTCAATTGAATCACATCTGCTTCGGCTCCGTCCTGCGTTTTTTCTTCCCCAAGGTATTTTAAAGTAACGCCCGAGTCTTTGAGTTTGAAGGGCATAGTGAGCCAATACCCGTCATTTATCCAAGCACCTTTCCCTTGCTTTAAATACTTCGCCAATGAGTCGGGGTGGGTTTGTTCTTGTCCGTATTTGAAAACCCGTCCTTTGCCGTCGTTGATGTTTAATAAAATGGTTTGGTCATTATTGACATTGTCAACGCGGACATTACCAGTCCATTTGTCCCAAATCAATTTTCGGTTTCCAAAGAAGTTCCAGGCAATAAAACGGGTTTTGTCCCAGTTTTTACGCCCGCCCATCGCGTCCATCGCTTTATCGGCAAGCTCAATGGCTTTGGGGTCAGAGCCTGCTTGGTCAAAGCCAGCCGCCGCAGGGTTTTTCTGGGCAAAAAGTGCACCTGCGAATAGAAGGCACACAAGCATACTGGTAGAAAAAAAATGCTTCATAAATGTGGTTTTTAGGGTTAAAATTCGCAAAAAGTAAGCATCTACTGTCCTAATTGATGTTAATCAGGAAGATAACTGATTTTTGTCATACATTTTTCAGTTTTATAGAGAGAATTTTACATCGTTCAATTCAACCACACACAACGATGAGAGCACTATTAGTTCCGATAGATTTTTCCGAAAATTCACAACGAGCGTTGGAGTTTGCGCAGGAAATAGCCGAACGTTACGACGCGGGTATATCATTGGTTCACGCCTTTCATCCGCCCGTTGTGGATCCCAACCTGCCTGCGGAAACGCTCGTAGCGTTGGCCGAACAAACCGAAAAACTCAACCAAGAAACCCTCTTGAAGTGGGAAAGTGACTGTAGGGCGGATGGTTTTGCGTGCCAAAGTAAACTTGTTTACGGCGCGGCTGCGGAAGTGATTTTGGAGGAAATCAAAACGCAAAAGCCGATTTTGGTGGTGATGGGAAGAACAGGAAAAGGGGGGTGGTTGGATAAAATTATTGGCAGTGTAGCGGCTGGTGTTGCAGGAAAAGCAAGTTGCCCTGTATTGGTTTTACCGCCCCAAACAGAAACTCGTACGATTCGGAAAATTGTGTATGCAACCGAACTCGAACGCCCCGAAGAAAATGCGCTTGGATTTGCATTCAACCTCGCCGAACACTTTAAAGCGGAGCTTGATTTAGTAAAAGTAAGAGCGCCTTTTGAAGTGGATGTGTTTAACGATGAGGAGTTTATGCAGGACATTGCGGCGGTTTTGGGTACTAAAAAGTACGCTTTGCAGGTCATAGAAGCCGACTCAGTTGTAGGAGGTCTCCAAACGTACGCCGACGAACAACACGCGGATTTGATCGTAATGGCTACCCGCAAGCGGGATTGGCTATCGGGCATTATCAATCCGAGCGTGTCGAAAAAAATGGTACTTGCTACGCACATTCCCGTGCTAGTGTGCCACTTAGAAACTGTAGAGACATTAGAAGTATAGTGCTGAACAGAGCACTCAAACTATAAAAATCTTGCGAGAATGGGTTGTTTATAGCACACCTAGGGTCGGTTTGACCCTAGGTGTCTTTGTTTTTAGAAGTCGCCTGTATAAAATGGACTGACGACATAACGGCTAGAGTCGCGCTGCAAGCGATTGGAGGCGCGTTCAATCCAGACAACGTAATCAGTTTCTCCACTTTTTCGCGTCGAAATGCCAAATAGTTCTTCTTGCGCGGGCCGTTTGTGCGCATACACCACAGCCACTTGACGGATGTGTACTTTGTGAAGTTCTTCCGTGCTAACTTCTTTTCCATCTACAAATAAGGTGACGTTCTCGCGGTATTTTGGATAAACGTCTAAGTATTTGTCGGGGCGTACGTACACCATCGTCCCCTGTCGTTTGAAAAAGCTTGCTTCCAATAACTGATTCATGTTGCCCGACCAAGTTCTTTCCATTTTTTTGCGATATTCGGCGGGATAGGTTTGAGTCCCTTTGATTTTATCTTTGAAAGAAATGTCAAATAGAGATTGCTTAAATGCGCTGTTGTGGGTAAATAAACCTTCTTGCGCTAGGACTTGAGAAAGCGAATTGGGGTAGTCAGACGGGTGAATGTCGGGATAGCAACCCACTTCTGGGTCGTAACAAAAATCAAAAAAGGCCATTTTATATCCTTCTGATGTCTTGTCTCTTCGCCTGATAATTTTCATGGCTTCGCTGCCATAGTTGCCCAAAATTACGTTTTTGATGTCGGAAATGCGCCCTTCCGCGTCACGTTCTACTCCTTGAAGTTCAAAAGTAACTCCGTGTTTTTTTAGTGTTTTTTGAATGGCAGTGAGGTCTTTATCGGTGGCATAAGGAGTGATAACACCATATAATTTTCCTTTTTTGGCGACCAAATAACGAGTTCCAAACTCGGAGGGAGACGAGACTTCAGGCAAAGTAAATGATTGAAAACACGTTAAAATAATACTAAAAACGAGCCCAATCGAGACGTACTTCCAGCTGCTTCGCCACGTTGAAGTTTTGTTCATCATCGCAATCCGACTTTTGAGGAGTGATTGGTTGAAGTGGTTGGTAAACGTAAAATGTTCGGGGGAGGTGAGGGTTTTCATGGCAGTATTGGTGATTGATTCGTGAAAATGGCAAACGCTCGCTTGATGATTTGAGAGTTTTCATCATCGTACCAAGCATAACAATGTACGGCGTATAAGTTATTGATTGTTAGCTTTTCGGCGTCTTCGAGGGTAGAGGTTTGATTGTCGATGATAAAAAGGGCCTCTCGGTAAAAACTTTCAATGCGCAACTGTTTCTCGGGTGAAAAATAGATTTGATTTCGTGCGCCTGTTTGGCATAAGTAGTTGAATCCACTTTCTTTAAATTCCGAAAAACTTACCTTTTTTCCTTGGGTGATGGCTTTTATACGTGCTTGGTATTCTCTTTTCAGGAGCTCATAGCGGTGGCTATGAATCCAATGATTTACCTCTTGTTCGTCTTTTTTTGTAAGTTCCGCGAGTGAGGCAGCGGCTGCGTAGGAACGACCTGCGCTACAAAAATTTTTTGCGATTTCGATGGAGCCACCTGTAATCGCAATTGGTTTGTTGGTGTCATCAATTCTGCTTTGACATTGGCTTTTTTTATCATTGTGCGCCCAGGTGGTTGTTAAGTCAATGGCCGTGATGAAATGGCTGAGTGGGTCAAATTTGATTTGATCAACCGAAAAATTCCACCCAATCTTTCTAAATTCGTCTTGAATATTGGCTAAATCCTGCAACGTACATTTGGGGGTAAGAACCCAATAAAGTCGATTGTTTTGAAACACAACGTAAGGCGTTTTGGAAAACAAGGTATCTGAAAGGGCGGTTGAAGCAATTTCAGCTGTTGAGACGGGAGCTGGGGCTAGTTTAAAATCATAGAAATGAACGATTGGTGAGGTTTGGGTGGAAGTGAAAACAGTTTCCAATTCAGGTACTTTCTGAACAATTATCTTTTGCACCTCCTCCCGATAGGGCTTCGTAAACGCCGCACTCATCCAAATCGACGCAATAAACAGCCCGTATTTACCAAAGGCTTTCCAGCTAGATTTACGTTTGTTCATCATCGCAATCCGACTTTTGAGGAGTGATTGGTTGAAGTGGTTGGTAAACGTAAAGTGTTCGGGGGAGGTGAAGGTTTTCATGGCAGTTTTTGGTTATTTTTAGTAAAAACGGCAACCGTACGAGTAAGGTGTTTTCGGCTAGAATCGGTATATACTGCTGAAATAAGTATTGCGCTAATGTCTTTAACGTCAAGCTGTTGAATCTGTCCCAAATTACTTTCTTTTTCATCCACAAAAATCTCTGCGGTTATGTAAAAAGGGTCTAACCGTAAATTACCGTCTTCAAAATAGACGCCATTTCGGGCTCCTGATTCCGCTAAAAACTGAAGTTCTTCCTGCTGTAATTCTTTTAAACCATTGAGGGCTCTGAGGGGAGATTTGTAAAAATTTTCACGAAAATTTTGGGTTTGCTCATCATAAGCTTCTGACTTATTAGCTTTACTATGTTCTTTTTCGTGTTTTTTTAACCATTCGCTAAGCAAGTGTTGGTCTTTTTCTACCACTTTCTTAAAGAGAGTATCGTACGATATGCTTGAAATGCCGCAAGAGGCGTCCTTGACACTTAGCCACCCACCAAACGAATCAAAAGGTTTATTGACGGATTTTATCAGGCCAGAGCTGGAACGCCCTCCGCCTTTGGGGAGAGAGGTTCCTACTTTGATTTCAGAAATGTAGTATCCTAGTGCGTTTAATTTTAGCTGTTTAACTACAAAAGTGCATCCCACTTTTTCAAATTCATTCTGAATCATACTAAGGTCTTTGAGCGTTACTTTGGGGGTGATGACCCAGTAGAGTTTGCCTTCATTGAAATGGACATATTTAGTTTTTGATGAAGGTTCGCGTTTCGCTTCCAACACAAAGTCTTTCAATGGTGTGAGCTTCGATACAGGGGTTTCTAATACTTCGCCCAATACAGGTATTTTTTCAATCAAAGTAGTTTTCACCTCCTCCCGATACGGCTTCGTAAACGCCGCGCATACCCAAATTGAGGCAATAAACATCCCGTATTTACCGAAGGATTTCCAGTTGGATTTACGTTTGTTCATCATCGCAATCCGACTTTTGAGCAGCGATTGGTTGAAGTGGTTGGTAAACGTAAAATGTTCGGGGGAGGTGAGGGTTTTCATGGCTTTACAGTTTGGTGTAAATAACAAAGTACGTATCGTTTGTTTTTCCAAAAGCATCGGTAACTTCGTACTTCTCAGCTCTTAAAAACCGCTCAGGGGATAACTTTTCAATTTGTTCAATGCCGACTTTTTTGCCGTTGAGTCTAAATTGAGCGTTTCGGTAAGGTTCTTTGACGGAAAGAGTGATGCGATCAGTGTGTTTAGTGGTAGTAATGGCTTGATACGCAGTCATTGACCCTTCGTAATGCAACGACTGTGGGAGAAAAATATGGGTAGGTTTGAAATAGTCACCTCCACGTTTGAATCTTGCGATTACGTCAGGCTTTGTGTTTATTTCCAACGCTTCAAATTTTGCAATATCGTCCTCCTCGCGGGAAAGTGCCTGTTGGCTAGGGTCAATACAACAATCACCATACCCCCACTTGTTGCCAAAATTAGAAACGGGAACGGTCAACTGAATGGGTTTCATGGGCATAAAGGTGGTATCTGTGCCTTGTGAAATCAGCGTGGACATTTTCCCAGCAAAAGGAGTAACCTCCACCGAAAGTTTACGCAAGAAACGCCCTGATGAATCCGTAATCCATTGAATGATTTTTAAATCTTTCCCCAGTTGTTTGAATTCTTGTTGAATTTCAACCATGTCGGAGAGCGTAGTTTTGGACGTTATCAGCACTTGAATTTCATTCTTCTCACTGTACCTCACGTACTTTTTGTTGGTTAAGTTTAGGCGACTTTCTATTTGCCCTTCTTGTGGTGGTTCTTTTGACGTTTTTTGATAAACCCTGATTTCTTCCAAATCAACCTCTACTGTTTTTGGGGTAGGCTTGCCTTTTTTGTCGTCTTTGGGAGAAGGTACCAGCGTACTTAGTTGCGGCAAATTTGTAATAATCTGACTGACAACCTCTTCCCGATAAGGCTTCGTAAACGCCGCGCATACCCAAATCGACGCAATAAATAGCCCGTACTTACCGAAGGCTTTCCAGTTGGATTTACGTTTGTTCATCATCGTAATCCGACTTTTGAGCAGCGATTGGTTGAAGTGGTTGGCGAAGGTTTGTTGGGAAGTGCTGAGGGTACTCCGTAATAAATGAAATTGATACGATTTCTTCTCAACACCCGTGTCAAGCACGGCGCGGTCGGTGATGTATTCGAGGGTTTCTTGTACCAAACGCTGGTGCCACCACGCAAAAGGATTGAACCAAAAAACGCACTTTAACAGCTCCGAACTGAGCATATCGAGGCTGTGGTACTGCTGAGCGTGGATGCACTCGTGCGTCCATACCTGTTCCCATTCGTCGGTGGTGTGTTGGTGAGGGTTGTAAAAAATCCAGTGAAAAAATGAAAAAGGGGCTGTAAGGGTTGGGTTTTCGACCAATACCACGTTAAAATCGGTGGCATAAAGCGTGCTTTTCTGCTTGAGCCGCCAAAGGGAAGCCAATTGTACCAAAAATTTTGCCCCTAACAGCCCCACGCCTAGCCAATAGATCAACGCAATCCAAGAAAAGAGTGTCCACGTTTTTTGTGGAGATGCGACAGAGCTGACCGCCTGACGCTCTTCCTTAAAGGTTGGTGCAGCGGTGCGCGGTGACGACACCTGAGTAGTAGTTGAGAAGGGCTGCTTTGGCGCTTTTTCCTTGGTCCAAGATGCGGCTTGATTGACGATTTGAGCGGGGGCATCGGGTACCCATTCCCAATCGGGGACGGGGACGACGGGCAAAACCAAGGTCGCGGCTACATTGATCCACAGCAACCATCGATTCACCTGCAAAAAAGTTTCGCGTTTGACGAGCCAAGCATAGGCACCCGTCAAAATAGCCATCACCAAACTGGCTTTCAGTAGATAGGAGAGGAGTTCGAAGTTCACGGTTTAGTCGAGGTTAAAGGATGGATGGTCACTGTAAGGGGAGGTTTAAGTATCGCTACCGCCTTCAATCATGCGTAAGATTTCGCGCAGTTCATCGGCAGAAACTTTGTCGTTTTGGGCAAAATACGAAACCAAGTTTTTGTACGAATTGTCAAAATAATTGTCAACCAACTTGCTGATAACGAATTGGTTTTGGTAGGACTCTTTCGACACCAGCGGATAATATTCGTAGGTGTTTCCGTAGGTTCGATGTCCGATGTAGCCTTTTTCTTCGAGATTCCGAATGATGGTCGAGACGGTATTGTAGTGCAATGGCGGGTTGGTGAAAAACGGCATAAGGTCTTTCACAAAAGCACGTTCTACTTTCCAAAGCGCGTGCATAATTTCTTCTTCTTTGTTGGTTAGCTTTTCCATACTACAAATATAGTACTATAACTGTAGTTTGCAAACTATTTTTGTAGGATTTTTTTTAATGTGCATTTCCAAACCATTTTTTGCATTTTTGGTTTGACAATATGTGTATCAACCTATATCACTGTTTAACTCATTCACCAATGAAAAAATTGATTCTTGTTGGGGCGATGTTTGCTATGCAGGCATTTATCCAACGCCCAGTTGAAACCCCGATTCCATTGTGTCAAACTTCGCACGATATGGCTACGTGGGCGGCTGATGCCAATTTTATGGCCATGCACGAAGCTCCCGAAGCATATCACTATGCGGGTAAGGGAGAAACCATTAAGTTTTCGACACCTGATGGAAAAGAGGCGTCGGGCTTTTTGATTAAAGCCCCTAAGAAGTCAGACAAGTGGCTTTTTGTCTATCAAGAATGGTGGGGGCTCAACGACCACATCAAGCACGAAGCCGAGACGTTCTACAACGATTTGGGCGACGTAAACGTGTTGGCCTTGGATATGTACGACGGCCAAGTAGGTACAACGCCGCAAGAAGCGGGCAAAATCATGCAATCAGTACCCAAAGAGCGTTTGACGGCCATCATGCAAGGTGCATTGGCACACGTTGGTAAAAAAGCCAAAATTGCGAGTGTAGGCTGGTGCTTCGGCGGTATGTTGTCGTTGCAGTCGGCGCTGTTGGAAGGCAAGCAAGCGGTGGGTTGCGTGATGTACTACGGTCGTCCTGAGCAGGATGTAGAAAAACTCAAGACGTTGAACGTGGACGTATTGGGTGTTTTTGGCAAACAAGACAAAGCTCCTTCGCCCGAAATGGTGGCTCAATTTGAAGAAAATATGAAGGCAGCGGGTAAGCAAGTAACCGTGAAAATGTACGACGCAGTACACGGTTTTGCCAACCCAAGTAACCCTAAGCACGACGCAACGGCGACGGCTGATGCGTACAAGCACTCAATCGAGTATTTGAAGAAGAAGTTTAGCTAGTGGCAAACTCATAAAATAAACCTATAAGGTTTCAAAAACCTTATAGGTTTAGAATTGAAGTTACTGTTTTAATAATTGTTTGCGTTTTTCGCGGCTGCTATAAATCCATTCATAAACCGTAGGAAGGATAAGCAGCGATAATAAGGTAGCCGTAATAAGCCCACCGATGACGACAATAGCCAGCGGTTTTTGAGTTTCGGAGCCAATGCCTGTTGAAATAGCGGCAGGCAATAATCCCAACGAAGCCATCAAGGCGGTCATCACAATGGGACGGAGCATCGCTTTCGAGCCGTCTTTAATCGCCTCAATCAGCGGCATTCCTGCTTTTAGGTTTTTGTGGTAATTGTTGATAAGAATAACCCCGTTTTGGGTCGCAATCCCGAACAGGGCAATAAATCCAACCCCCGCCGAAATACTAAAGTTGACCCCTGTCAGAAGCAGCGCCGCAATCCCGCCAATGAGGGCAAAAGGCACGTTGAGGAGCACCAGAATGGAATCGAGGGCGTTGCCAAAAGAAACAAACAAGATAAAGAAAATCAAAATCAAGCTGATAGGCACCACCAAGGCCAAGCGGTTTTGGGCGCGTTGTTGGTTTTCAAATTCCCCGTTCCACTTCATTTCGTAGCCTTTGGGCAATTTTACAGCGGCGTTCACTTTCGCCTGAGCTTCGGCGATGGTGCTTCCTAAGTCGCGACCCCGTACCGAAAACTTCACGGCGATAAAACGGGCGTTGTCTTCGCGGTAGATAAAGGCAGGCCCAGCGACGTTTTCGATGTTTGCTATTTGTTTTAAAGGTATTTTTCCGCCGTTGAGGGTAGGTACTTGGAGCTGTCCAATTTGCTCAATCGACGAACGGAACGGCTGGTCGTAGCGGAGACGCAAATCAAATTTCTTTTCACCTTCATACACTTGGCTTACGGCCTTTCCGCCAATCGCCATTTCGATGACCGCATTGGCGTCGGCCGCATCAATGCCGTATTGCGCCATTTTATCGGGGTTGAGGGTAATGCGAAGTTCGGGTTGTCCCAAGTTACGGAACACGCCTAAATCTTCCACGCCAGGTACTTTTTTGAGGACATTGAAAACTTGCGTAATCTTTTTGTCTAATATAGTGAGGTCATCGCCCTGTACTTTTACGGCAATCGACCCTTTTACCCCCGAAACTGCCTCGGCTACGTTATCCGAAATAGGTTGTGAAAATCCGAAATCCACGCCTTTGAAGCCTGCCAATTTTGCTTGCATTTCGGCTACCAATTGGTCTTTGGTGATGTCGCGTTTCCACTCGTTGGCAGGGTACAAATCCACAAAAAACTCTTGGTTGAAAAAGCCCGTGGGGTCAGTACCGTCGTTGGGGCGACCTGTCTGGCTAATGACACCTCTTACTTCAGGAAACTGCTCAAACACCTGACGGAACTTGCGCGTAAAGTGGTAGCTGTCTTCGAGACTAATACTGAGGGGCATACTCGCCCGAACGTAAATGGAGCCTTCGTTGAGCTGGGGTAAAAACTCGGAACCTACAAAGTGGAAAGCACCGAGTGCCAAACCAAGCGCCGTAACGCCCGCTACCATGGCCCGTTTGGGATGACTCATAACGGCATCAAGTAAAGGAGCATAGGCTTTGTTGAGTCCCGTAATGATGGGGTTATGACGCTCACGAACGTTTTTGTTGAGCAAAATACTGCTCAATACTGGCACAAACGTAAGGGCTAACAACAACGCGCCCAACAAGGCAAAGCCAATCGTAAATGCCAACGGACTAAAGAGCTTTCCTTCGACTTTTTGGAAAGAGAAAATAGGCAATAAGGCCGTGATAATGATGAGCTTAGACGTAAAAATAGATTTTCCCATTTCTACGGCTGTTTTGAGGATTCGGCTGAGTTTAGCCCGTTTGTTGAAACGTTCCATGCCTTCTTTTTCGGCCCAATGTGCCAGCATCACAAACAGTCCTTCGACCATGACCACTGCCCCGTCGATGATGATACCAAAGTCGATGGCGCCGATAGAAAGTAGATTGGCTGTCATGCCTTTGACCCGCATTAAGATAAAGGCAAATAGCAACGCCAACGGAATGATAAGCGCCACGGTGACTGTCGTACGCCAATCGGCCAAGAAAATCAAAAGAATCACCGTTACGAGTGTAATGCCCAACGCCACGTTTTCGCCTACCGTATGCATGGTGTGGTTGTTGAGCTCGGTACGGTCGTAAAATACCTTGATTTTAACGTCTTGGGGCAATACTGTCGAGTTAAGATAAGCTACTTTTTCTTTGAGTTTGGGCAACACTTCGCCTGGGTTTTCACCTTTCCGCATCAACACAATTCCCTCTACGACGTCGTCGTGAAAATCGCGACCAACGATGCCTAGCTGTGGTAAATTAGAAGGACGAACGGTACTGATGTTTGAAATCCGAACGGGAACGCCGTTGATGTTTTTGACAATGATTTTTTCGATGTCAGGAACGTCTTTCACGATGCCAATCCCGCGCACTACAAAGGCTTGCTGCCCTTCTCGCACGATGTCACCTCCTACGTTGACGTTGGCGCGTTGGAGAGCACCATACACATCAAGCGCGGTAAGGTTGTATTTGGTAAGCAAATTGGGGTTAACGCTCACTTCAAACGTACGTACGCGTCCTCCAAAACTCACGACGTCGGCTACGCCTTGAACGGCTTTGATGTTTTTCTGAATCACCCAATCTTGGATGGTTTTAAGTTCAGTCACCGATTTGGTCGGCGATGTAAGCGTGTAGCGGTAAATCTCGCCCGTAGGCCCTGCGGGAGGCTGGATTTCGGCGTTTACACCCTCGGGAAGATCCACGTTGGAGAGCTTTTGGCTGGCTTCCATGCGGGCGCTGAAGTTGTCAACTCCGTCCTCAAAAATGATTTTGATAAACGATAACCCAAACAAATTGACGCTACGAATGGCCGTGCGGCGGCTGATGGAGTTCATTTCGGTTTCAATCGGAATCGAAATGAAACGTTCTACTTCTTCGGCACTCCGACCAGGCCATTGGGAGATAATCACCACTTCGGTATTGGTGACGTCGGGGTAGGCTTCGACGGGGGTATTGTAAAAACTTACCGCCCCCGCAATCACGACCAACAAGGTGACAAAAAAGACGATGCCCTTGTTTTTGAGTGAAAAGCCAATGATATTTTTGATGAATTTGTTCATGACTTAGTCGGTTAATTCATTGAATAACAAGAGCGCACCTTCGGTTACAACTTGGTCGCCGTCGCGGAGATTGGCTTTGATGTAGCTGTATTTGGAAGTGCTTTTAATGACTTCTACGGGGATAGATTGGTAATTTCCCTTTCCCTTGTCGAGAATGACAAAGTAGCGGTCTTCGCTAAAAATGACTGATTTGGGGTTGACGGCCAACAATTTTTCGGGTTTTTCGATGTGAAGTTTTACCGTACAAAACATGTCAGGTTTGAGCAAGCCCCCAGGGTTGGGAAGCACTACGCGCGCTTGCAATACTTTGCTATCGTTGTCGATGACTTGGCTGATGTTGTCGATGCGGCCTTGGAACACGCGGTCGGGATACGCAAGCGTGCTGATGTTGACTTGTTGCCCTATTTTTACGGCCTGAATGTCAGACTCATAAATATTGATAAGCACCCACACATCCGAAAGGTTAGAAATCGTAAACAGGCTGTTTCCGTTGTCGGGACGAATTTGCATGTTGGGGTTAATGTTCCGCTCTACGATGTAGCCGCTTACGGGGGCGGTGACGGTAAAAATAGGCTGGCTATTGGCCGAAGTTCCGCCGTACATTTTCAACACTTGGCTCGAACGCTCCAATTCAGAAGAGGCGATTTCGAGTTGTTTGCGGGCATTGACCAAATCATTTTCTGACGAAAACTTGGTTTTATACAACTGTTCTACGTTATCGGCGTTGCGTTTGGCAATGTCGTAGTTCGATTTGGCGGTGTTATAATCCTTCACAAATTGGCTTACGTCCGCGCTTTGAAGTTTGGCCAATACTTGTCCTTTTTTGACAAAAGCCCCGAGTTCAGCGTTGACATCCAGTACATTACCACTGACCATCGGATAGACGCGGTCCACTTGTTTTTGGTCAAACGAGACTTGACCCGTAAACTGTAGTTCTTGTTCGTAATTACGAAGTTGAACCGTATCGGTGCGAAACGCCGAGCCTGTATCTTTGGTCTTGGGCTCTTCGTTTTTTTGTTCGCTTTGGCACGAGAGAAGAACGATAGCGGGTAGGCAAAGTACCCACACAAGTAACTTGGTTTTCATTGGATGGCAGAATTGAGAGTTAAAACACCTTCGCGTTGGTGACGTAATTAAGTTGTTGTTGGGCTTGGTACAGGCGATTGGCGCTGTCGATGAGCGTCATTTGGGCATCTTTGTAAGCCCTGATTTTATCAATAAAACTCACCAAATCAATCACCCGACGGGTATAATCTTCGGTGGCATTTTTAGAAATATCTTGGATACTTTGGAGGTATTCGGGGGTGATTTTGGCTTGTAATTGCGTCGCTTGCGTGTATTGTTGGTAAGCATTTACGACTTCTTGCTCTACTTGAATCCCCACGGCATTGCGGCTTTGGTTGGCTTGGTCGATGCCCCAGCGTGCCGCTTGAATATTGCCTTGGTTTTTGTTCCGAATGGGTAAATCTATTAAAGCTTGGACGCCCAAATAGTGAGGGAAAGCAGCGCCTACCCGCTGGTAATCAGCTCCCAACGTAAGATTAGGCGTGGCAAGGGCTTTTTGGTACGTAAGATTTTGGCGGTTATAGGTGATTTGTTGGTCGGCAAGTTGTAAATCGGGGCGTTGCGATAATGCTTGACTGACCAATTCGTTCAAAGGTGCGGTTGTTTTGGGGGCGTTTCCTTCATTAACGGGAATAATATACGTTGTACCGTTGATGGATAGCAAAGTACGCAACGTTGCTTCGTCTTGGCTGATTTGGGCTTGTAAATCGGTGAGGTCGCTTTCCCAATTTTTCTGTTCCAATTCAAGACGCGTTACTTCGTAAGGGGCAATCACGCCGAGTTTTAATTGCGCCCGAAATGCTTCTAACAATGAGGCTAGCTGTTGGCCTTGTAGTTGGAGCATGGTTAGTTTTTGCTGATTCGTAGCCAAGTTGCCAAACGACTGCGCTAACTGAAATCGAACGTTTCGCATAAGGTCTTGAAAAGCAGATTGTTGGAGCGAAATGTTGGTTTCGGCCA
Organism: Runella defluvii; assembly: GCF_014195535.1. Lineage (GTDB taxonomy): Bacteria > Bacteroidota > Bacteroidia > Cytophagales > Spirosomataceae > Runella > Runella defluvii. The sequence continues at coordinate 644,149 of NZ_JACIBY010000001.1, forward strand.
GTTGAACGAGTTTACTTCTGAGTTTGACCAAACTGACGATTTGTTGCACCTGAACATTGACGACACCGCCCGTTGGGTTGTACAAATCAGCATTACGACCATAAGGAAGCAGTTTGTTGCTGTACCCGTTGTAGAGGTTGGTTTCTACAAATAAGTTGGGGTTGTACCAAAGTTTGGCTTGTTCTTTGGCAGCTTCGGCTACGTTGACGTTGTATTTTTGAGCCAACAATACAAAGTTTTTTTGGATAAACTGTTGCTCAGCTTGGGGCAAAGAAAGTCGCAACGAGTCGGATTGGGCATGAACGGGGCGTGCGCTTAAAGTCACCATCGTGATGGCAAAAAGCAATAATACAATACGCATAGCTAGATAAAATGTAAATAGAGTGTTAGTTAGGCTGTTGACTGGACTTCAAGGTTAAAGCACCGTTTTTATCAACTTCTCGAAAGTTTTATTGCTTTCGAGAAGTTGGTTTTAGGGAAGCTATTTACTGGCAGTGACACGGATGACATCGGTGCTGTCGCTTTTCTTAACTTCTTCGATTTGCTCAATGTGCGCTGCCTTAAAACTCATGAGCATTTTTTTCTGATCGATTGTCAGATTGTTTACCTTGAGGGCTTCGTCGGTTTCAATCCAATGGCCGTCTGCGCGGTAAAACAATGCCATGCCTTGCTGCTCGTTTTCGGTAAAGTAGGCAAAATAGTAGTCTGGGTTTTCTTCCCATTCTACTTGACGGGCCTGAGGAACGTGTTGGGTCAAACTCGCACGAACATCGGCGGGAATCTGGTCTTGACTGATGCGGTGCTTACAAGCTTGGAGCCATAACATTCCGATGGCTGTAGCTAAGATGAGTAATCTCTTCATAGAATGGATGTGTTGATTTAACACTCCAAAAGTGCAACAAGAGAATTAAAGCCATTTTAAAGGCGGATTAAAAGCAAGTTAAACCGTCTTTTTCTTCTTGGCGCGACCTTCTATCCATTGATAAAGTGGTGGAAGCAACAGCGGGGTAAACAACAACGTGCTGGTAAGTCCTCCAATGATAACCGTTGCCAAAGGGCGCTGAACGTCCGAACCGATGCCTGTAGAGGTAGCGGCAGGAATCAATCCCACAATCGCAACAACCAAAATCGAAAGCAGTGGACGAAGCTGACGGACGGCAATTTGGAGCGTTTTTTCGTTGAGCGATTGGCCTTCTACGTCGGGAGCGCGGTTGAAGGCAGAGACCAATACAATGCCTGCCATAACCGAAATTCCAAAAATAGAAACAAAGCCTACCCCCGCCGAAACGTTGAAGTGGTAATCGCGGATGAGCAACGCAATGATACCTCCCGCCAGCGCAAACAAAATACAGGTAAATGTCACCGCTGTATGGCGTAGGTTGCCAAAAAGCATAAACAGTACCAAAAACACCAGCACAATCGTAAGCGGAATCGTTAGGAGTAATCCCTTTCCAGCACGGGCAAGGTTTTCGTATTGCCCGCCGTACACCACTTGGTAGCCTTTGGGAATGCTCAGTTCTTTGTTGATGCGTTGACTAATTTCTTGTACAAAACTTCCTTGGTCGCGGCCTCGGATGTTGGTACGTACCGTAATCATCCGTTTGCCGTTGATGCGGTAAATGTTGGTTTGGCCGTCGGTAAAGCTTACGTCGGCCAACTGCCGCATCGGAATCAATGCCCCACTTGGCGCAGGAACTTGCAGGTTTTGGATGGCTTCAATCGAATTTCTATTTTCGGGTAAATACCGTACCAAAACATCGTACCGACGGTTAGAATCATAAAGCGTGGTGACTACTTTTCCGCCAATCGCGGCTTCAATCATGGTTTCGATTTGGGTGATATTAATCCCAAAACGAGCGGCTTGCTCGCGATTAATCTGAATGGTCAACTGCGCCTGAGGGCCTTCTTGCTCAATGTTGACCGAAACCGCTCCGCTCGTTTCACGAACGATTTTAGCAATACTGTCGGCTTTGGAACGCATCAGATTGAGGTCGTTGCCCACGATAGATACCGCAAGGTCGGCGGCACTTCCCGTCACAATTTCCATTACTTGGTCAATGATGGGTTGCCCCGAGGAGAAAAAGACGCCTGGGAATTGCCGTTGAAGGTCGGTCTGAATGGTACGAATTAGCTCTTTTTTGGAAATCGAATCCGACCATTCGTGGTAATCATTCAGGGCGACCAAAATTTCCATGCGGTTGGCAGGAAAAGGGTCGGTGCCGTCGTCATTGCGACCTGCTTGCGTAATGACCGATTTAACGGGTTTGTACTTCGCGATGGTTTCGCGAATGGCAGGCATCATCGATGTTGTTTTTTGAATATTCACTCCTGAGGGTAAAAAAGCCCGCATAAAAATGGAACCTTCGTCCAATTCGGGCAAAAATTCGGTGCCTAGTTTTCCTCCAAAAGATACCAGAAGCAATACTACTCCAATGCCCACAACCACCGATGCTTGGTATTTTTTGAGCAAAACAGTTTTTAATAACCATTCATAGCCACGGTCTAAGGCGTCCAAAACGAAGTTATGGTGCTCTTTGATTTTGTTTTGTTGGTACGCTTTTTTGAACACAAAACTCATCAAAACGGGAATGATGGTGAGAGCACCCACCAACGACCCAATCACGGCAAACGAAAGTGTAAGTGCCATCGGAGAAAATAACTTACCTTCCACGCGGGTCATCAACAAAATGGGCATATAAGCCAAAATGATGATACCTACCGAGAAGAAAATTTCTTTGACCACTTCGCGAGCAGCCCCCAACGTAAACGTCGCAATTCCTCGGTTGCGGTCGAGTTCGGTGGCGTTTCGGTAGCGGCTCATCAAGTGCTCCACCATTACACAAGCACCGTCCACAATAATACCAAAGTCAATGGCACCGAGGGAAAGTAGATTGGCAGGAATACCTGCTATTTTCATTAAAATAAAGGCAAATAGCAACGAAAAAGGAATCATCACCGTGACCACCAGTGCCGAACGTAAGCTCCCAAGGAGAATGACAAGGATAATCATGACAATCGAAATTCCTTCAAAAAGCGTGTGTGCCACGGTTTCGAGTGAGTGGTCAATCAGGAAGCTGCGGTCATAAAGTACCCGCAAATGCACGCCTTGGGGGAGTTCGTTGGCTTCCAATTGTTGAATTTGGTCTTTGAGCAGTCCCAGCACTTCACTTGGGTTTTCACCCCGTCGAAGCAAAATAATCCCTTCCGTGGCGCTTGCTACGTTGCTCTTAGCGCTTGGAATGGTATAGCCCAGCACGCCAGAGGGTTGGGGTGGGGCAATTTCGACCGAGGCGACATCGCGTAAAAAAACAGGAATACCGTTATCGGCTTTCAGAACGATGTTTTGAATGTCTTCTAAGTGCTTGATGGCGCCGAGCCCGCGTACGGCAAAACCTTGCTCACCCCGTTCAACGATATTTCCGCCCGTGTTCTGATTGTTCTGTTCCACGGCTTCCATTACGTCTTGGAGCGTCAGGCTATACTTGCGAAGTTTGTCGGGAGAGGTCAGTACGTGGTATTCTTTTTTAGGGCCGCCAAAGGTCGTAATGTCAGCAATGCCAGGTACTTGCAGTAAATAGGGTACAATGACCCAGTCCTGCAAATCCCGAAGTTGCATGGGGGTGTAGGTAGGAGGTGCTTCTACGACGTAGCGATAAATTTCGCCCACGGCGGTGGTAAGCGGAGCCAGTTCGGGGGTGACTCCTTCGGGCAAATTGACGGACGATAATCGTTCAATAACTTGTTGACGTGCAAAGTAGTCGTCGGTGCCGTCTTGGAAGGTCAACTGAACCACCGATAACCCAAAAATGGTTCTCGACCGACGGTCAATGACGCGTGGCATGTTGTTCAGAACGCGTTCAATTGGAATCGTGACTTGCTGCTCCACTTCTTCGGCAGCGCGGCCATCGTATTTTGAAATGATGATGACGTTGGCATCGGCAATATCGGGATAAGCTTCGATTTTAAGCAGGGTAAAACACCAGAAGCCAATCCCCATCAAAACCGCCGCTACGGCCACGACGGCCCAGCGGTTTCGGAGCGAAAACGTAAGTAAGTTGTTGAGCATGATTAATAACCGAAGCTAAGTCCTTTCAATTGCATGGCACCTTGGGTCACTACTTGGTCGTTGGGCTGAAGCCCCGCAAAAATAACTGCGGCATTTTCGACGGGCTGCCCCGCCATAACTTCGCGGCGGACAAAGGTTCGCTCCTTGGTTTTTACAAAAACGTATTGTTTGCCCTGCACCACGACGAGGGCTTCGCGCGGTACAGTAATAAAATCACCTTCGGCCACGCCAAAATGCACGCTCCCAAACATCCCTGCTTTCAAAATACTGCTGGGGTTGATGACCGCCACCCGCAGCTTTACCAAACGAGTAAGATTGTCCACCACTTCGCCGACCTCTTCAATTCTTCCTTCAAATTTTTTGTCGTTAAAGGCAGGAAACTGAATAAAACAATGCTGGCCTTGGGTTACTTTTTGGAATTGATTCTCAGGAAGTTCGCAAATGACCCAGGTCGCATTTTGCTTGGCATTTACGAGCGATTTGGGGTCAAATCCTGCCAATTTTAGGCGTGTTTCGTGTTCCAAAAGCGAGGTTTTTTCGTTTTCAAGGGCCGTTACTTCCTGTGCAACTTCGGTTTCGGCGTTTGTTACTTCAATTTGCGCGTTGGTCAAATCTTGCCCCGTGGCGGCTTGGTTGTCAGCCAAGTCTTTGACGCGGGTCAATTGGAGTTTTTTCTGCTGTAAAATGACCTTCTTTTGCGCAATGATTCCCTTTTGTTTATTGATATTGATGAGGTGCTGAAGCATCTCAGTGTAGTTATAGGTCAGGTCGGGGTTATCGAATAGGACTAAATTTTGCCCCATCGCATCCGACGAACGAACCACTTCGGCCACTACCCGCCCAGGTGCAACAAGGTCGGTGCGGATGGATTTTTTAGCCACATTGTAGTACAAAAAGCCATTGATTCCGATTGTATCTGCAAACGAAATAGTAATTCCGTCGGCAGAAACAGTGGGTTTGGCTACGGAGGCTGTTTGAAGCGTATTTTCTTCTTTTTTGCAGCTCCAAACCATCAAAACTGCACTTATCCAAATGTACTGTACGAATCGACGCATAAAAAGTAGAGATAGAGAATGTTGATTAAAAATGAGTATCTGAAAAGAGGAAGACGACGTTATTTTTTCTCCATAATGAGCCCCGTCGAATAAAGAAGCTCGACATAACTTCTGCGGTATTCCAAAAGCACATCGTTATAGGTAATTTGCGTATCGTACCACGCTCGTTGTGCCTCCAAAAAATCGACGATGGTAGTTCCTCCGCGCAAGTAGGCATACCGAACGGTATTGAGTACACTTTCCGATTGCTTATTGATGTCAATCCATCGGGTTAAGTTTTGTTTTTGGGTCAAATAGCTTTCGTACGCAATCTGCACCTCGGTGCTAATTTGCGTTTGGGCCGTTATAATTGCTTGCTTCACTTGCTCTTTTCGCACGTTTGCTTTTTGAATTTCGCCTTGGTTGCGCGAAAAAATGGGAAGAGGAAGGGTACCATAAAAACCAAAATACGGCGCTTTGTTTTGCGGATTATAAATCAGTCCAACTTCTGGAATTGGTTTTGCAAGCGCTTTCTGCAAGTTGATATTTGCGTCTGCTACATTTTGTTGTTGTTGCGTAGCTTTTAGGTCGGGGCGAAGGCGATGGGTGGCTTCTACAAGCGCGGGCAAACTTTGCGTGAGGCTTTGCCAATCGTCGTTCTCAATCGCAGCTAACGTAATAGGAGTGTCGCTTCCTACCAAAAAAGCCAGCTGTTTCAGTTCGTTTTGGTAATCTTTTTCGAGGTTTTTTAACCGTACCGAATATTGGTCGTACAAAAGCTGCGTTCGAGTAACCTCCGTTCCAGTAGCAAATTGATTTTTGAGTCGAAGCCGATTAATAATGAGCAATGAATCAACGTTGGAGATGGCGGCTTTTAAGACGTTGATATGAACCCCTACCGACCAGGCATTGAGCCACTGATTGGCCACGTCATACAGAATGCCTCGTTTAATTTCGCCAAATTGCTCACTCGCTAACGTTACTCCCTGTTTTGCCAACTCAATTCGACTTTGCCGCAAGGCCGACGATTGAACTGGCTTGGTAAGTTGGTACCAAACTTGGCGATTACTCCTTCCTCCAAAGCGAGTATTGTCGGGGTAAAACTGAGAGTTGGCAGAAAATAACGTTTGGTTATTCAACACAGGGTTGGGGCGTAAGTAAGCGCTGGTGATGTCGCTTTCTGCGAGTTTGACTCCGTGCGCTTCCACTTTGAGGAAAGGGCTATTGTCGCTGGCAAGGGCTAGAGCGTCTGCGAGTGATATACCTTTCGCAGGAGAGGGTTGGGTGTAGCCCCGCATATTGCAGCTGCACCACAAGAGGAAAATGAATAAAATATTTTTCACAAGCGCTATTAGGTTCAAAAGAGGCTGGCTAGAGGTAATAATACACAACTGAGTATTGATGCGCACAAAGGTCTTCGCAGTGTATTAAAGAAGCTTTAAACAAATATTAAATTGTTGTTAAAAGAGGCAAGGTGTTTTTCTTGTAAATGTTTTAGCCCTTAGTCCAACTTTTCCTTCATTAGAATTGTTACTCAAACACAAGGGTTTATGGACTCTTTGTTGTAATTTTGCAGACTTTTTCGGATGTATTACGAGAATCATTCTCGTCCTTACCTAGATAACAAACACTTATTATGCTTACAATCACGGATTTACAAGCGTCGGTTGACGACAAGGCGATTTTGAAAGGAATCAATTTGGAAATCAAAGCTGGCGAAGTCCATGCGATAATGGGGCCAAACGGCTCTGGTAAAAGTACCTTAGCTTCGGTTTTGGCGGGGCGGGAAGAATATGAAGTAACAGGCGGTAGCGTTGATTTTGACGGAGAAGATTTGTTCGAAATGTCGCCCGAAGAAAGAGCGGCTGCGGGTATTTTCTTGGCGTTTCAATATCCTGTAGAAATTCCAGGGGTAACGACTATCAACTTCCTGAAAACGGCTCTTAACGAAATCCGCAAATCGCGCGGAGAAGAGTCGTTGGATGCCGCGCAGTTTTTGAAATTGATGCGTGAAAAAGCCAAATTGGTAAACATCGACGACTCATTGTTGAAGCGTTCGTTGAACGAAGGTTTCTCGGGTGGTGAGAAAAAACGCAACGAGATTTTCCAAATGGCGATGTTGGAGCCAAAATTAGCGATTTTGGACGAGACCGATTCAGGATTGGACATCGACGCGCTTCGTATCGTGGCTGAAGGGGTAAACAAGTTGCGCTCGCCAGAAAACGCAGTAATCGTAGTGACGCACTACCAGCGTTTGCTCGACTACATCGTGCCCGATTTCGTACACGTATTGTACAAAGGCCGTATCGTAAAATCAGGGCCAAAAGAATTGGCACTTGAGTTGGAAGAAAAAGGATACGACTGGATTAAGGCAGAAGTAGCGGCAACGATGTAGTATCGAAATTGAAAAACTAATTCCTATGACTACTACCATAGAATTGAAGGCAGAAGAGCTTGATTATCAGTTTTTTAAAGGACTGAGAGCCATGTATAAAAATCGTAAAATTCGCTTGACTATTGATAGTGAAATGGATGAGACTGATTATCTGCTTTCAACTCAAGCTAACCGTGCTGCCTTAGAGAAATCATTAGAGGAGGCGAAAAGAGGTGAAAAAATAGCCATAGAGTTAAGTGAATTGAGTAAATGAGGAATATTTCCTTTACACCTACGGCTTTCAGCCAGTTTAATGATTGGAGAAACATAAATAAAAAAATGCAAGACCGAATTATTAAACTACTGGAAGAAATTCAAAGAAATCCTTTTGAGGGAACTGGAAAACCAGAGCCCTTGAAGTTCAACCTTAAAGGGTGTTGGTCGAGAAGGATAGATGATGAACATCGCTTAGTATATCAAGTTACAAACGATGAAATTATCATCATTAGCTGCAAGTTTCATTATTGAGTTGTAAAAATTCAAACATGGATTTATCAAAAAATATAGATTTAAAAGAACAACTCGTTGCCAATTTTCAAGCGACCGAAGGACGTCTTAATGGCGAAACCAAATCGGCGGTGCATCAGACGCGTCGGGCGGCAATGCAAAATTTTGAGACATTGGGCTTCCCAACTATCAAGCACGAGGAGTGGAAATATAGCAACGTCAGCAATTTAGTAAAGCAGGCGTTTGACTTTAACGTCAAAACGGAGTTCGGGGAAAATGAACTTGCTGCCCTTTCAATCCCTAATTTGGAAGGAAACGTTTTGTACTTTATCAACGGCATTTATAATGCAGAGCTGTCGAACATTGTTTCGCCTGAGAGCCAACTGCAAATTTTGAATTTTGGCCAAGCGGTAAAAGAAAATCCGACTTTGTTGGAAACGTATTTTGCCCAATACGCCAATTACCAAAATGAAGCTTTCACGGCTCTCAATACCGCTTTTGCCCACGACGGCGTTGTCATCAACGTGCCTGCGGGGAAAGTAGTAGAACAGCCAATTATCTTGCGTTTTATTACCGACGCCCGCAGTATCAATGTGGCTTCACAGCCCCGTAATTTGGTGGTAGTTGGTAAAAATGCCGAAGTAAAAATCGCCGAGGCTTTCCGTACAATGGGGGAGAATGGTGCCTTTACAAACACCGTGACCGAAATTGTGGTGGAAGAAAATGCCAACGTTCAATACTACAAAGTACAGAACGATACCGAAAAATCGTATCATGTGGGTACTACCCAAGTATGCCAAAAGCAAAATAGCCACTTCTACGCCGTAACGGTAACCATCAATGGTGGGTTTGTCAGAAACAACCTTAACATTGTGTTGGATGGCCAAAATTGTGAGGCGTTTATGTACGGTTTGTACTTCCCGAACGGAAAACAGCACGTTGATAACCATACGTTGGTGGATCATGCTCAGCCAAATTCGTACAGTAATGAGTTGTACAAAGGGATTTTGAAAGACAAATCAACGGGGGTGTTCAACGGGAAGATTTTTGTACGCGATGGAGCTAGTAAAACCAACGCGTACCAGTCGTGCCGTAACGTGGTGCTTTCGGACGAGGCTATCATGAATACCAAGCCACAGTTGGAAATTTTTAACGATGACGTAAAGTGTTCGCACGGAACGACAACGGGGAAACTTAACGACGAAGCGTTGTTTTACATGCGCTCGCGCGGGATTCCAAAAGCGGAAGCACAGACGTTGTTGATGTATGCTTTCTGTGAGGATGTCATTAGCCAAATCAAAATTGGAGCTATCAAAGAATACCTCGAAGGACTGATTGCTGAGAAATTGGCGCAGTAGTCAAGGTCTTGATAATAAACTAATTTCCGAAAATCCCTGCCACAAGGCAGGGATTTTTTGTTATGCAACAGGGTTATTTTGGCCCCATTTTTTGCTTTAATAAATGGTCATTCGAGGCCACCAAACGTTAATCTTTCAAGCTATATCCCGTGAAAATCGTTTTTTTAGATGCCCGCACGCTAGGAGATATTCCTAACCTTGTCAAATTGTCTGAGCTAGGCGAAGTTGTTTTTTACCCCGATACCCAACTCGACGAAGTCGCCTCGCGCATAGAGGGGGCCGAAGTCGTGATTACAAACAAAGTCAAAGTGGTTCGTCAAACGATGGAGAACTCGCCGTCGTTGAAGCTCATTTGTGTGGCAGCCACGGGAACGAACAATGTCGATTTGGCCGCTGCCAAGGAGTTGGGAATACAAGTAAAGAACGTAAAAGGATATTCAACCGACAGCGTAGCCCAAGAAACGATGGCGTTGTTGTTGGCATTGCTCAACTCGACAGCCTACTACGATGCGTACGTAAAATCGGGGGAATATTCTAAAGAACGAATGTTTACGCACCTTGGTCGGCCTTATTGGGAGCTGCGAGGGAAACGTTTTGGGATTTTGGGACTGGGCGAAATTGGTCGCCAAGTTGCGCAGATTGCAGCCGCCTTTGGTTGTGAAGTGGTGTATTATTCAGCGTCAGGACAAACGTATGACGTACCTTATGCTTCTCTTTCGTTGGAAGAGTTTTTGGCGACGTGCGATGTGCTTTCTGTACATGCACCGCTCAACGAACATACCGATAATTTACTTACCTACGAGCGTATAGCCCAAATGAAGCCCACGGCTTTGTTGCTCAATACAAGTCGGGGAGGAATCGTGAATGAAGTAGATTTGGTACGTGCCCTCGACGATAATTTGATTGCGGGTGCGGCTATTGATGTATTTACGCAGGAACCGATTCCCGCGAGCCATCCTTATTTACAACTTAAAAATCCCGAAAAACTGCTGCTCGCCCCTCACATAGCTTGGTCGAGTATCGAAGCCAGAATTCGATTGATGGATAAGGTTGCAGATAATATTCAGAGGTATTTGGAAGGAAAATAAGGGATGTGGTTAGGGGGCTGCTTCTGCTCGTAAAATAGCTTCTATGTCTATTCCCATGTTGCATCTTGAACAAGTTTATTCCTTAAAAAAGCGTCACTATCCATGCCTGTTGTATAATCAAGAATGGAGTTGATACAGGTCAAGATATGACCCACATAAATTAAAGGAGATTTACTCATAATAGTAAAAGTAAATCTTTTTCAATGTAAGGCCGTAGATTTGGTAACAGGGAAGGCTCTGTTACCAAATCTACTTTAATACCAAGTGCATCCGAAAGGTCCATTTCAAGCCCAATAATGTCTAATAAATTAACTGGCTGGGCAAACTTTACCAAAATATCAAGGTCGCTATCAGGACGCTGTTCGTTACGAGCATAAGAGCCAAAAACCCCTACTAACGTCGGGTGAAAAGGACGTAAATAGTGTAAAATTTGCTGTTTTTGAGAGGCTTGTAACATGTGCTATTTTTTACAAATATACCAACTTTACTTTATTCCCAATCCATCATACACTACTTGCATGATGGCTGTACGGACGTTGAGGGAGGATAGTTTGTTGTTGTCACGCGTTGGATAAACGCGGTTTGACAAAAATACGTAATTGAGGCTGTACGCAGGGTCGTTCCAAATCATAATGCCCGTAAAACCTGTGTGTCCATAGCTTTGCGGACTGGCACTTTTGGGCGCGTTGCCGTTGTAAACGCGGCTAGGTTTGTCAAAACCAATTCCTCGGCGCGACTCTGGGAACTGATAGCGCGTAAATTCATTCATTGTTTTTTCAGAAATGAACGATTCGCCGCCGTAGCTGCCTTTTTGGAGAAACAACTGCGTGACTTTCATCAAATCATTGGCATTGCCAAACAAGCCTGCGTGGCCACTTACGCCATTCAACATGGCGGCTGCTTCGTCGTGTACGCGCCCGTGAACCAGTGTTTGGCGGAAAAAAGTATCCCGTTCCGTAGGAGCGATTTGGCTTAATTTGTTGAAGCGAAGTGGATTGAAAGTAAGGCTATTAGCCCCGATTTTTCGATAAACGTTCGATTTTAAATACTCTTCAAATTCGATTCCCGTGAGGTTTTTCACTACTTGCGGATAAAGCATAAACGACAAGTCGGAATACACGTACTCTTTTTTCTCGTTGAGGGCTGAGTTTTTGAGCGAAGCAAACAGCTTGTTGTGGTATTTTTTGTGCAACCAAAGGCTGTCCGTAATCTGCACGGTATAAGCGCCGTGGGCTTCTTTACCCCAGCGGAACGTGCGAGGCTTCCATTTGCCATTTGGCTTGCGGCAATCGCGCCAGAAGTTAATAAACGCTTTTAGCCCTGCTTGGTGGGTAAGCACTTGACGCCAAACCAAGTCGGCTTTGTTCGATTTTTTCAAGAACGGCAGATAGTCTTTCATCGTGCCGTCCAAGTTGAACTTACCTTCGCTGTGCAATTTGGCCAATGCTAGGGTAGAGGCCGCAATTTTGGTAACAGAAGCAAAATCATAGAGCCCCCCAATCCCCAAGGAGGGAGAATTAGTAGCACCCTCGTTGGGGATTAGGGTGCCATAACTTTTTCGATAAAATACTTTGCCGTCTTTGGCCAATTGTACTACCATACTCGGCGCCGCCTTCAACGCGATGGCATTATTGGCAATGGAGTCAATTTTGAAAGAAAGCCACTTGCTATCCAAGCCCACTTCTTCGGGAATGGTGTATTTTAATCGACCAATCGCGGGCGTTTCGATGCCTGCTCCGTACGGAAATTGGGTATTGACTGATACAGGAAGTTTTCCTTTGGCAGGAATAGCGCCGAATATCAATTGGGCCGACAATTCTTCCGTAAATGGCGTCAGCTGATAGGCCATTACCAAACCTTTGGCTTTGCCAATGTCCTGTAGTTTATTGAGTGCGTAGGCATTCCCAAATACTGTAATGACCGAATTGCCGTTGGCCGCAAGTTCTTTCACCCAAGCTGCGGTGGTGGGCGTAATGCCATAGTTGGTACCTGGGCGAATGTTGTTCAAATGCGCCCCTACCAGTACAATGTCGTAGCTTTTGAGGGCCGCTCGAATGCTACCTTGAAGGCTGTCAGGCGTTTTTGGGTGAATAACGTAATGGTCGATGTTGGCGTAAAGTGACAGCGTTTTTTGGAAGGTGGTCAGTTCGCCCGTAAAAGCCGTTTCGTTGCGCGTACCAAGGGCAATGACCCCATCTTTGGTAACGGTGGTAATGGCGGGGGCGTCGGTCAATGAAATAGAGGCAATACTTACTTTGTCTAAATCTTTGATGGGGAGGACGTTGTCGTTGTTTTTGAGGACGGTCAGGGCATTTTCGGTCAATTGGCGATTGATAAGTTCTGATTGTTTATCGTTGATGTCTTCAATCAGGTTTTGGGTTTTAATGGGGGTAAACTTGTCGAGTCCCACCCACGCTTTTGCTGCCAATACTTTTTTTACCCGTGCGTCAATTTCCGCTTGAGAAATACGTCCTTCGGCCACGGCTTTTTTGATTTCCGCAATGGCCGCAGGGACATTGGGGCTAAATTCCAGCACATCCATGCCTGCTTCCAATCCTTTGGCATCGCCCAAACCATTCGGAAAATACTTCGTAAGCCCTTTCATGTTCATGGCGTCCGAATAAATCAGGCCGTTGAATTTGAGTTGGTCGCGGAGTAGCCCCGTTACAATGGGTTTTGAAAGCGTTGAAGGTACATTTTTTGCCGTATCTAATACTGGAATGGCCAAGTGTGCCATCATGATTCCGTCGGCTCCTTGTTCAATCAATTTACGAAATGGATATAGCTCCACTGAGTCGAGGCGGGCGCGGTTATGAGGAATAACGGGCAGGTCGTAGTGCGAGTCCACGCCGGTATCGCCGTGACCAGGAAAGTGCTTGAGCGAACTCAAAATGCCTCCGTCTTGCATTCCTTTCATGTAGGCGTAGCTTTTTTCGTAAACTTTCTGCGGGTTTTCGCCAAACGAACGGAAGTTAATGACAGGGTTGTTGGCGTTGTTGTTGACATCGACCGAAGGTGCAAAATTGATGTGTACCCCCAAGCGACGTTTTTGGGCGGCTAGGAGTTTTCCCATTGTATAAATCAGCTCGTCGTTGCCCTGAATCGCCCCCATCGTCATTTGGTAGGGAAAACGTACCGAACTGTCGAGGCGCATGGCGAGTCCCCACTCCGAATCCATGGCGACCAACAATGGTACTTTCGAAATCGACTGATAATAGTTTGTCAACTGTGCTTGCTGAACTGGCCCGCCTTGGAAGAAAATCACTCCGCCTACTTTATATTCTTTAATATATTTGGCTACCACACGCGGGTTGGTAAAAGTCGTATCAATGATCACACGACTTGGATTGTTGGGGTATCCGTGCGCAGCGACCATGATGAGTTGGGCAATGCGCTCGTCGGCGGTAAGGCTGTTAAATACCGAGTCAACCCAACGTTGATTTGGGTTTTTGAGAAAAGGCGGGGTAGTTTGTTGGGCGAAACTGGTTTGAACCAATAAAAAAGCTAGAAAGAATAGGAACAGCAGGCGTTTCATGTGTGAAGTGCGTATTTTTTGGCAAAGGTATAGAAAAGGCCGAAAAAACTGGTGAAATAACCTTGGGACGGGGGAATAAGGAGTAGCTTGGGGAGATAAAAAATGGGCATAAGTTTGATAGTCTCACCAAAATATAACTAATTCGTTTCTTTAAAATCGTATTACAACCTATTTGAGATTCAATGGCTTTACGTCGTCTTTATCACCGTTATCAGCGCTTCAAGATAAAATTGCTCCATTCATTACACAATTTTTTTGAGCAATTTTCTCTGTACATAGGGCTTGTAACAGCCGTTGTAATGGCTTATGATCTAGGGTTTCGGCACGTCTCTAAGCCCGTTTTTTTTTCGAGTGTCTATTTGCTTTTTCTGAGCACTTTTACCGTGGCTTTTATCCTGCGTACGTTGCTGTTCCCGAGTAAAAGTAACTTGAGCAACGCGTTGCGGCTGCTCTTGATTATCGTGCTGTTGTTTGTTTGTGGTTATAAATTTAATCACCTCAAACATGCGTTTGCTCCGCATTCGTGGATGAACGTGGGCAGCTTGGCCATTTGTGGGTTTTTGTTGCTTTTTGATGTTTCGCGTAAAGTGCTTTCGCTTTACTCTCAACGCTTCAATCCTGCACTTTCATTCATCCTTAGCTTTTTATTACTGGCATTGATAGGGGCGGGGTTACTGATGCTACCTCGGGCTACGGTTCATGGCCTTAGCTTTGTCGATGCGCTTTTTACGTCGGTAAGTGCGGTATGTGTGACGGGCTTATCGACGGTGGATGTCGCCGTAGAATTTACCCGTTTGGGTAAGATTATCTTGCTGATATTGATTCAACTGGGTGGGCTGGGGATGCTGTCATTTACCAGCTTTTTTGGGTATCTATACCAAGGTGGTTTTTCGATTGAAAATCAGTTGTTTCTAAAAGATATTGCCACTTCCGACCGCATTGGGGATGTCTTTCGGTCTTTGTTCAAAATCATCTTTATTACCCTGTTTATCGAACTGGTAGGGGCGTTGTTTATTTATTTGACACTTGATACCACGGGTCTTTTTGCCACCAATGGTCAGCGGCTTCGGTTTGCCGTTTTTCACAGCATTTCTGCATTCTGCAATGCGGGTTTTTCTTCTGTTCCAAATGGCCTTTACAATGAGTGTCTGCGTCAAAATATCAGTTTGCATTGGGTGCTCATTGTGCTTGTCATCATGGGAGGAATTGGATTCAGTATTATCAATGACTTTTACCTATACCTTAAACACTACGGCCGACAGCTTTATTTGTGGATACGCTACGGTCTCAAAGTACATCACATGTCTCGGTCGGTCAGTATCAATACCCGTTTGGTAATGGTGATGACCGCCTTGCTGCTTTTGGTCGGTACGCTTGCATTTTGGTGGAGCGAATCCAACGGCGCGTTGGCCAATGAAACCAGTACATTTGGAAAAATTACAATGGCGTTTTTTGCCTCAACCGCGCCAAGGTCAGCGGGTTTTACGACCTTTGACATTGGGCAAATATACCCTGCCACTGTCCTGATTTTCTTGTTGTTGATGTGGATTGGGGCCGCTCCTGGGTCAACGGGAGGAGGGATAAAAGTTACCACCTTTGCGGTGGCATTGCTCAACGTCCTGAGCTTGGCGCAAGGCAAAGACAGGGTAGAGGTAATGAAGCGTCGAATTCCTTCTGAATCTGTCAGAAGGGCGTTTGCTGTTATTACGTTGTCTTTGTTGATTATTGGTCCTGCCATTCTCATTATCACCATTTTAGAGCCCGAAAAACCTTTGATTGGCTTGGCGTTCGAGTGCTTTTCTGCCTTTGGAACGGCAGGAATGAGCCTAAATCTTACGCCATTTTTGGGAGATAGTACCAAGCTGGTATTAGTTGTTCTTATGTTTGTTGGACGGATTGGTACTTTTACTTTGTTTGTGGCTTTTGTGCGACGGGTCAAAGCGCTGAACTATCAGTACCCCAACGAAAACGTTTTCATAAACTAGAAAATCATGAAGTTTTTTGTAGTAGGTCTTGGGAATTTTGGTTCTACCCTCAGCATTCGGCTTACCGACATGGGGCATGAGGTGATTGGAGCCGATATTAGCCTCAATAAAGTCGAATCCCTCAAAAATAGAATCACGCATACCGTTTGTATGGACTGCACAGACGCGACCAACCTCCACACCGTCCCGCTGAAAGAAATGGATGTGGTAGTGGTGGCGATTGGGGAAGACTTTGCGGCTTCGGTACTGATTACGGCGTTGCTGAAACAACAAAATGTAAAAAAACTCATAAGCCGAGCTTTCAACGATGTGCATCGAACGGTGATTGAAGCCTTGGGCGTGGACGAAATTCTTTTTCCCGAAGAAGATGCTGCCGAACGAGTCGCCAATAAGTTAACCTTGCCATTGGTTGATAACTCTGTGCAGATTTGTGATAATTCGTCGATGATGGAATTGTCGATTCCCCAAAAGTTTTATTACCAAAAATTAGCTGAAACGGAGCTGGCGCAGGCCAAAGAGCTAAAAGTAGTAGCGTACGTGCAGGTTAAAAATGAAAAAAGCCTCTGGGGAAATACCCGAAAAATTAAAAAACTCAACCTAGAGATTGATGCCGAAACCGAACTGCGGCCTGGTGATCGCTTAATTATTATTGGCAATGTGAAGGAGTTGAAGAAAATTTTAAATCGATGATGAAATAATGGTCAAAAATTGTAAAAAACGCCAGCGGTTATTTTTATAATTACGGTTGCTGTGTACTTTTGTAGTGGTTAGTTTAACCCCTTCCACTTCATCAACACAACATACTAAAATGACTGCAATTTTGGAACGCGTCCTCGTCGATACCGAAGAGGTTCGCGACTCGTTAGGACTACAACGGGTCAACAAATTTCATTTCAATTTACCACCAGCGACGTTGGTCGAACACGCGCTCCTCAACGGCGAAGGCCACCTTACGGATACAGGGGCACTCATGGCCGATACGGGCGAATTTACAGGACGCTCACCGCAAGACCGCTACATCGTCAACGACGAGAAAACATTACACTCGGTTTGGTGGAGCGACATCAATACCCCGTTTGACGCCCTAAAGTTTGATGCTTTACACAAAAAAATGCTGGACTTTTTGGAGGATAAAACGGTGTACGTTCGTCAAGGTTACGTGTGCGACCACCCCGATTATCGCCTCAATCTGACCGTGGTCAACACCTGGGCGTGGCACAATTTGTTTTGTCATAACATGTTTTTGCGCCCTTCTGAAACAGAATTGAGCCAGTTTGAGTCAGAGTTTACCATTATCAATATCCCCGAATTTAAAGCCGACCCCTTCGTTGACGGAACCCGCAGCGAAAATTTTGCCATTCTAAACCTGACCAAAAATGTGATTTTGATTGGGGGAACGGGCTACGCGGGCGAAATGAAAAAAGGGGTGTTTTCGGTGCTAAACTACAAATTGCCCCACGAACGCGGCACGTTGTCGATGCACTGCTCGGCCAACGTCGGCAAAGAAGGCGATACGGCCGTTTTCTTTGGCTTGTCGGGGACGGGAAAAACCACTTTATCGGCCGACCCCAACCGCTCGTTAATTGGGGACGACGAGCACGGCTGGACGGGCGACACGGTGTTTAATTTTGAAGGAGGGTGTTATGCCAAAGTCATTAACCTGACCCAAGAGCGCGAACCTGAGATTTTTAACGCGATTCGTTTTGGGACGATTGTCGAAAATACCCGCTTTTACGAAGGAACGCGCACCGTTGATTATACCAATAGCTCGGTGACGCAAAATACCCGCACTGCCTACCCCATTGACTACATTCCGAACATCATGCAGCCGTCGCGGGGAGACGCGCCTAAGAACATCTTTTTCTTGGCCACAGATTCGTTTGGCGTACTGCCACCGATTTCAAAACTGACGACAGGTCAGGCGATGTATCATTTTATTTCGGGATATACTGCCAAAATAGCAGGCACTGAAATGGGCATCAAAGAACCACAAGCTACTTTTTCAGCTTGTTTTGGAGCAGCTTTTTTACCACTTCACCCAACGCGTTATGCTGATTTGTTGGGTAAAAAAATTAACCAACACCAAGTAAACGTTTGGCTGATTAACACGGGCTGGACGGGCGGTGGCTATGGCGAAGGTGAGCGGATGAAACTGGCCTATACGCGGGCGATGATAACGGCGGTATTAAAAGGCGATTTGGAAGCGGTAAACTACGTAAAACACCCGATTTTTGGCTTTGAAATGCCCGAAACGTGTCCAAATGTACCTAGCGAATTGCTTAACCCACGTGCGACTTGGGCCGATGCCGAAGCCTATGACCACGCCGCTTTGCACCTTGCCGATTTGTTCCGCAGTAACTTTGCTAAATACAGCGATTACGCAAGTCCGCAAATCTTAGCGGGTGCGCCGTTGGCCTAACGATTTTCTTCCTCTTTTTTAATTCCCAAAGCCCTCAGAAATCTCGCTGAGGGCTTTTTTGTGGTACGAGAATTGTACTATACCTTGCCATAACTTTATACCTGAGAGAAAAAATGTTTGTAAAAGCCATCGAACGCGTTAGTGAGTTTACTCGACCTATTCATATTATCACTCGTTTATATAACCAAGCCGAAATCAGACCTGGTGCTGCGACCTTGTTTTTTATCAATGAAAATGGCGATGCCATCACTTGCAAGCACGTAGCCGACTTGATTGTCAACGTGGGAGCTATCCAGCAGCACTATGCACGTTTTATGGCGGAATACCGTAAAATTTTACGCGAGCCTCAGCACGACTATTTGCGACAACGATTGGAAGACCAGTTTAATATGAAGTTGGGGACAGTCATTGGGCAAAAATTCGATTTTATCAATTGCTTTGAAAGTCTGTCCCAAATCCACGTTACGTACCACCCAAAATACGATTTAGCACTTTTGCGTTTTGAGGGAACGGGGCAAAAGTTTTTTCAACGTCCTGCCGAATTTGTCGCCGATGGAGCCAGTGCGAAGCCTGGAAAGTCATTGTGCCGCTTGGGGTATCCGTTTGCCGAATACACCAACTTTCGCTACAATTCAGATTTAGACGACATTGAGTGGGTTCGTACCCATAACCAAGTAACTCCTTCGTTTCCCATTGATGGAATTGTCACTCGATACATTGCCGATGAGTCAGGAACTCCTTTTGCGATTGAAATGAGTACCCCAGGATTGGTAGGACAAAGTGGTGGCCCGTTGTTTGATACCGAAGGGACCGTTTACGGAATGCAACAATCGACTCGGCACTTGCACATGGGGTTTGACATGGTCAATCACGACGTTTGGGTAGGGGGAACCCACCGCGCCAAGATTTCTAATCATCCCTTTTTGCACGTAGGCGTTTGCATTAGCGCCGACATCATCAAGGAGTTTCTTCGCCAACACAATGTGAAGTTTTACACGAAAAAAGCCTTTAGGGAAAATTTGAATTAGGAATGACGAATGAGCGAGTTACGAATAGGAGGCCAGAGAGAATGCAATAAATAAGTTGTTGATGAGCAGAAAATGAGTAAGCTCATTTTCTGCTTTTTGGATATTAACTAAAAAAATTTGTTAATTGGTTATATATTTGTGTTAATAACTTGAGAATTGTGCTTTTGTAACAGTACGTAAACACACCAGCAACCATTTCTATTATGAAAAATGTGCTACTATTATTGCTCGTGATAGTGACCTTGCAGAATATCAAGGCACAAGCCCCCATTATTACCACTTTTTCGCCTACTTCTGGTCCCATTGGCACAAGTGTCATAATCACGGGTTCAGGTTTTGATGTTACCCCTGCCAATAATGTTGTATTTTTTGGTGCAACGAAAGCCAATATTTTGGTCGCGAGTCCTAACAGTTTGACTGTCACGGTGCCAAGTGGAGCTACCTACCAGAATATATCAGTTACTAATTTAATAAATAATCTAACAGCTTATTCTGCTAAACCTTTTATTACCACTTTTGCAGGAAAAATTGCTTTTGAAAATAAACAAGATTATGCCACTGGATTAACTCCTAAGTTGCTAAAAGTGAGTGATTTAGATGGCGATGGAAAGCTTGATTTAGTTGTAGTTAATGAAGGGAATAATAGTATATCAATATTCCGTAACACAGGCTTTTCTGGTACGATTAGCTTTGCTCCTAAAATTGACTTTAAAATTGATGCAAAACTTACTTCATTAAGTATTGGCGATATAGATGGGGATGGCAAACTAGATTTAGCCTTTACGAGTCAGAATTCGAGTCATGTATCCATTCTTAGAAATACATCCGTTGCGGGTTTGGTAAGTTTTGCCCCCCAAATAGATATTTCCACAGGACCATACCCTTATCTAGTATCCATAAGCGATATAGATGGTGATGGTAAATCCGATTTAGTTGTAAGAAATGACCAAATTTTCATTGGTTCGGATGGCGAAAATGCAGTTAGTTCGATACTATATAATACTTCTACGTCAGGTACTATCAATTTTGCATCAAGAAGAGATTTTGCAGTATGGTTTTCTGAACTTGGAGATTTAGATGGTGATGAGAAACCTGATTTAATTTCGGTCGGACAAGTGATGCGTAACACTTCTGTTTTGGGGACACTCAGCTTTGATAAAGGAGTATCCTATCAAACAGGGCCAATCAGAGCGAATGTAACTGTTACATCAATAGATATTGATGGTGACGGTAAGCGAGACTTAGTTGCAGTAAATGAGACGTATCAGGGAGGAGCATTATCCATTTATCGAAATACCTCTGTTTCAACCACCCTCAGTTTTGCATTTGGAGAAATTTTTTACACTGGTATTTCGCCTCAATCCGTTGCAATTGGTGATATTAATGGGGACGGAAAACCCGATTTAGCAGTTGTTAACCGTTTAAGTAACACCGTTTCTATTTTTCGTAATTTATCTACCCCTGGCACTGTGAATTTAGCCCCCAAAGTAGATTTCTCCACATTGGCGAATCCCAATTCTCAATGGACTTTTTCTTTCTTTTCAACAATTGGAGATTTAGACGGTGATGGAAAATCGGATTTAGTAGTATCAAATAGTAACACTGAAAATATATCAGTGTACAGACAAACGATACCACAAGGAGGAGTAGCAGCAAACGGTCCTCTTTGTGAATCACAAATAGGCAAATTAACTTGGACTTCCAATGCAGGTTCTGGTCCCTATACAATCGTATATAATGACGGAGTAACTAATCGAACGGTTACTGACGTCACAAACGGAATCCCTTTTGACGTATTTACTAATCCCGTCCCCCCTAAAAATACTTATAGTTTAGTATCAGTCACTTACCCTGACAATTCGGTTCAAACAACGGGTTTTTCTAAAGGGGAGGTGGACATATTGGTCAACCCTGCTCCAAAAGCGAGTATTACTGGTACCACGATGGTTTGTAAGGGAGATCCTCCTCTTAATGTTGTTTATACAGGTAGTGGTGGCATGCCTCCTTATACATTTACGTATGGGGCAAATGGATGGGGTAATGTAAAAATGACTACTACTGGCATGAATACTTCTATTAGTATTTCCCATAACACTCAAACTTCTGGAACTTTCAAATACACGCTTGATGGTGTTAGTGACGCGAATGGCTGTAGTCGAAAACTATCAGAACACGTTAGTATTTCGGTATCTGGGCAACCCAAACTGGATATTGATAATTATTCTATATCAGAAACAACAGTATATCAAGCGGGCAAAATTTCTATCATTAGTAAAATTTCTAACACTGATGTGAGGATTAAAGCTGAAGAATCTATAATTTTCAAACCAGGGTTTTCGGCTACTGGTAACGTATTTGAGGCGTATATTGGGGGCTGTAATTCCAAATAGATAGCTAATAAGTCTCCTTTTTTGAAGAGGTATAAAAAAAAGACTTTGTCTATATTTTAATTATATTATATAACAATTTGAAATTATTTCAAAAATAGGCAAGACCCGCCAAGATTATTATAACTCGTAATTGCCTCATTCGTCATTCGTAACTCGCTCATTCGTCATTCTACATCATTTCATTCCATAATTTTCGCGAAGCAAGTACTCAAAAATGCGGCTGGGTAGGAAGCGCTTGAGCCATAACGAGGCGCGCTGGAGGAATGGCCCTGCTACGTAATAAATATTGGGTGACTTTGCGTTGATAATTTTCTCAATCGTTTCGGCAATGTACATTGGTTCGGCGGCTTCGCTTACTTCGGCCTTTACCTTGGCATTCATGTCGTCCACGTAAGCGCGGTAAGGCGAATTGGAAGGGCTGTGCGCCACCAAACGGTTGGCGTTGATGTTGGTGCGGACGTCGCCAGGCAATACGCTACACGCTTCAATACCAAACGGTTTGAGTTCAATGCTGAGGGTTTCGGTCAGGATTTCTACCGAGGCTTTGCTGGCGCTATAAATGCCACGGAAAGGCAAGCCCATGCGGCCTGCAATCGAGCCTACGTTGATGATAAGCCCACTGCGGCGTTGGCGCATGGCGGGCAACACGGCGCGACAAACCCGCAAAAGTCCCCAAACGTTGGTGTCAAAAACTCGTTGAATCATTTCTTCGGGAACCTCTTCAAGGGCGCCAATAATTCCCAACCCTGCATTGTTGATGAGGATGTCGATTTGTTGTTCACGTTGCAAAACGTGGGCGATGGCGCTTTGTACCGAGGCATCGTCGGTGACGTCCATCACAACCGTTTGAAAAGAAACGACCTCGTTGAAGGGTTTGCGACTGGTGCCATACACGCGATGCCCTAGATTCGTTAAGTACTCGGCGGTAGTGCGACCTATCCCCGTCGAAGCTCCAGTAATGAGAATAACTTTAGACATGTATTAACAACCCATCTATTTCTTAATTTGGTTCAGTTCTTCGTGCATTTGATTCACTAAATACCGAAGATGGTCAAGCGAAACGGTAGGCTCGGGCAAAACTGTGCTAAAAAATGCCTTGATTTCCCACACTTCCAGTACATCCTTGATGGGTACCTCAAAGGTAGGAATGTTTACTTTATCTGAACTCAGTAAAAGTGTTCCTTTGATTTTTACTTGGTTATAAACTCGTCGGCAAACGACGCCCAAATTGCGCGCTACCAAGACGTACATTTTCCCGTCGGCGATGTCGTACCAATTGCTGATTTGTTGACCCACCAAAAACGAATTGACGTACGAAAAATCGTCGCCCGCTTCAAAGGCACGGTAACTGCCGTTGGGCAAAAGGGGAAATTCAAAAGAAGGAAGACGTTTGACGTAATCGTTTTGCGAAAATTTATCAATGTACTCCTTCATTTGCGACTGCCGAACGTAAGGAATCGCCTGTGGATTTGGCTTGTCGTACGCACTCGGTGTTTGGACAATGGTAGCCGAACCGCCGTCATAATTGTTGTTGAACGTCGTCGCTGGGGCATAAGTCGGTACAACAGGTGGTGGGGTAACGGGCGCCGAATAACTGGGTGGGCTCGGTGGTTTGGGAGGTTCAATCACGGGCGGTGCTACGGCAGCGGGTGGGCTTACAGGCACAGGCTGTGGACGCGGCTGCGTGGACGTAGGCGGCACATAAAACTGGTCAAAAATGCTCGAAAGTGTCTGTGGCTCTTTTTCTTGAGGCTCCGATACCAACGACGAAACCGCTGGTTTGTCGATGGGAATAAGACTCGGTGTTTCGCGGATTTTCCGAAGGTCTTTTTTTAGCAAATCGTCCACAGAAACATTGAACAACTTCGACATTACCTTCAAAACGTCGATGTTGGGATTGGCGCGTTGTTCCTCGTAAGCGCCCACAGAAGCCCGTTTTATGCCAATTCGGCGGGCAAATTGGTCTTGCGTCATTCCGTGCAATTTCCGCAAGTATTTCATGTTGTCGCTGACAATGCTCATGGCGATTTTGATAAAAATTTTAGTAAAAGTAGATAAATTTCTGTTTTACTAAAAATATGTAACTATCCTGCTGAAAAATTGTATTTTTGTACTTACCCAACGCTGACTTAACCTAACCTTTTTGACCAAAAACCTATGATAGTTCAAGAACCAATAGTCCATGAGGGCTGTAAGCGTATTTTTGAAAAACAGCGGCGTAAAGCTGCCTACATTGCTCTTACGGACGCCAATGAGCGGAAAGAAAAACTCGAAAAGATTCAGGCGTATTTGATGGAACACCAAGCAGAAGTGGAAAAAGTCATGTACGATGACTTCCGAAAACCAGCTTCTGAAGTGCTTTTGGGAGAAGTTTATAGCATTACGTCGGAGATAAAATTTGCTTGCAAAAACCTGAAACGTTGGATGGCGCCGCAACGGCTTTCGACGCCCATGGGGATGATAGGCACCGTAAGCTACATCAAACACGAACCCAAGGGAAATGTACTCATTATTTCTCCCTGGAACTACCCGCTTTCGTTGGCCATTAAGCCGTTGGTATCGGCCATTGCGGCGGGGAATGTCGCCATCATCAAACCCTCAGAAATGACGCCCAATACCTCGGGATTTATCAAAAAAATGATTGGTGAATTGTTTGATGAAAACGAAGTGGCGGTGGTAGAAGGCGATGCCGCTGTGGCCACGGAGCTGTTGAAACTACCATTTAATCATATCTTTTTTACGGGCGCGCCTTCCATTGGTAAAATAGTGATGCGGGCTGCGGCTGAGCATTTGGCATCGGTGACGCTGGAGTTAGGAGGAAAATCGCCTAATATCATCGACGAAACGGCTGATATTCAGAAAGCGGCTGAAATGACGGCTTGGAGTAAATGTTTGAACAACGGCCAAACCTGCATTGCGGCCGATTACGTGATGATTCATGAGTCGAAAAAAGACGCATTTGTCAATGCCTATCGCGAAGTTGTCAAAAAGATGTATGCCTCAGATGGCAACAAAGTGGAAGCCTCCGATAGCTACGCCCGCATTGTGAACCAACGCCATTTTCAGCGCATCAAAGGGTATCTGAACGACGCCGTAGAAAAGGGCGCTAAAATTGAAGTGGGCGGGGCGACCATTGCTGACCAAAACTTCATTGAACCAACGCTCCTTACCCACGTCAACGATAGCATGAAAGTGATGCAAGAGGAGATTTTTGGGCCTGTGTTGCCTGTATTGACCTACCGCGACAAAGAGGAGGTGATTGGATACGTTAACAGTAAAGAAAAACCGCTGGCTTTGTACATTCACAGTAACAGTCAACGGAGCATCGACTATTTTCTGAACAATACCACGGCGGGCGATACCGTCATCAACGACATGATGTTGCAGTTTAGCAACGCCGAAGTGCCTTTTGGGGGCGTAAACAACAGCGGAATTGGAAAGTCGAATGGTTTTTTTGGGTTTCAAGAAATGAGCAACCTGCGGGGCGTAACCAAACGACAATTTGGAACGATGAAGTTTATTTATCCGCCTTATACTGACAAAGTCAAGAAGCTCATTGAGCTATTCATTAAGTATTTTTAGGGGATTATTTTTTCGGAAAAAGACGTATTTGTTACGCTAAATAAGTGGATGCCCCTTTTCGGGGCATTTTACGTATATATATGCCAATGGTCTCGCTGGGTTTTGGTATTTTTGGAGGTTAAGATAAAACTCCAAAATCGCGAACCGAAATCAATGAAAAAAGTGCTACTGATAGGGCTGGCTGTGCTGTGGAAACTGAGTGTTTTTGCGCAGATAACAGCCTCGTATCAGGGTGATTCGTGGAAAGAAGTACTGCGCAATAAACAAGGAACAGTCACGTCGCTTTGGAACGGCATCGACCCGTTTGTGTTTAAGGCTTCGGATGGGCGGCTGATGGGCGTGGAGTAC
Organism: Runella defluvii; assembly: GCF_014195535.1. Lineage (GTDB taxonomy): Bacteria > Bacteroidota > Bacteroidia > Cytophagales > Spirosomataceae > Runella > Runella defluvii. Next base: position 669,863 of record NZ_JACIBY010000001.1, read on the forward strand.
GAAGTGATGGAAGCATTTGTGCGTTTTACCGAAAAAAAATACGGGCTAAAATTGGCCGTGAACTGGGTGGAAAACCCCGATTTTCAGCAGATGATTGCGGCCATCAAAAACAGTAAACAAGCAGGGGTTTTTGCGTGGGGGTACATCTCAATCACCGCCGAGCGGGTCAAGTTTCTTCAATTTACCCCACCCTACATGCCCGACCTCAACGTGCTCGTGACACACGCCAACCGAGCATTGTACAAATCGCCCGAAGCGTTTTTAGACGGTGCCAAACAGATGCACAGCTTTGCGATGAACAACACCACGATGGCTGAAGACCTGGCCAAACTTCGCTCGCGGATTCCTCAGGTGGCGACAACGTTCAAAAACAACGATTATGAAATTGCCGAGGCCATTTCCCAAGATGAGAAAGCGTTTGGGTATCTGCCATTGTCGATATACATTGTGGCGCTCCAGCGTGGCCTCAAAGTCAAACGCCAGCCCGTGTGGGCCGTAAAACGTCCAGGTTTTGCGGGGATTTATCCTCAAAAAAGTGATTGGAAAGAGCCCGTCGATGCGTACTTTGAAAGTGCTGATTTTCAGCGTGATTTTGAGCAAATCGCCCGTAAGTATTTGGGCGCTCACATGTGGAAATTGGTGTTTCTAAACGTGATGAACGATTCGATGCGAAATCAAAACGATTTGGAGTTATTACAAATTGAGAAAGACTTGTTTGCCGCACGCGTCATCGAAGCCGCTCAGGAGTCAGAGTTTCAGCGTGACGTTCGGAACATTCTTCTGCTGACGGGTGTGTTCGCATTGGTATTGATGTTTGTATTTTATCTTCGATATCGTAGCAAAAAGCACTATTCGGAAGTGTTGAGAACGCAAAACGAGTTGATTTTGACCCAAAAAAGCGAGATAGAACGCATCAATCGGGATTTGCAGCTACGGGTGTTGCAGTCGCAAACAACTCCTCATTTTGTGTTCAATGCACTGCATACATTTCGGTATTTTGTAAGCATCAACGAACGAAAAAGCACACTGGCGTACCTGACGGCGCTGTCGGAATGTATGAATAATTTGTTGCAGCAATCCGAAACAACCTTTTGTACGGTAGAGGAAGAATGTCAGTTGATGACGCAGTGCTTGCAATTGGAAAAAATCCGTTATGCCGACAAATTTGGCTTTGAAGTGCAGTATGACCAAGCCGTCAAAGATTGGCAGATTCCGACGTTGTTGATATACCCGTTGATTGAAACTGCCTTGCACCGCGGTATTTTGGTTAGAAAAGACAACGATGGTTTTCTGCAAATTGGCTTTGATTATAAGAATGGGTACATTGTGGGGTGCATTGAAGTAAATGCGCCAACGGGAGAGCCTTTAGTGGGAATCAGCAATAAATCAGAGACGGACAACGCTTCATTGAACCTGATGTGGCAACGGATGGAGCTTTACAACGCAGCCCAAGCAGGTACGATTACGGTTTCGACGTCTGTCCCTAACCGTTACGAAATCCGTTATCGTGTTTTAAAATCATAATGTATGTTGAAAGCGCTTTCGGAATCGTTAAATGCCAAGAAAAATGCCCTCTCACAGACCTTGGTCCGTTGGGTTCGTCCCTTATGGCGTTGGGTGTCGAGACAAGGCGTTACCGACGCGCTTTCCGAAGACCGTAGAAACAAAGTGAAACTGACCAACCGCTTGGCGGCAACAGTTAGTTTGATGCTTATTGGGCCGTTGTTCAACTACATTCAAGTACTGGATGTCTTCATTCTGCATTTTTTAGCGATTCTGAGCTATTTGATACCCATTTTTATCAATCGTTTGGGGTGGTACTCGACGGCGCGGTGGTGGTTTGTGCTCACGCCGCCTGTGTTCAATTTGATAGGTGCTGGATTGCTAACCGAAGGCCCTGCATCGGCGGCCAAAATTTCGTTTATGGCCATGATTATCCTGCCTATTTTACTTTTTCAAATCACCGAGTGGTTTCAAATGCTGCTTGGGCTTGGGTGGGTATTTCTGACGGTGCTGTCGTTTGACTACGTGACAGACTTAATTCCTCGGTCGGCCTGGATTGCCAACGATGCCCACTACGACAACCCGTACGTAGCACACATGGGTATCATTTGGAGCATGGTTATGCTGACGGTGGCGTTTATTTATCTTCAACTGGTTAATCGTGGCAATCAGCAAAAGCTGACAAAAGCGTTGGACGAAACCGATCGTCAGCGGGCAGTGTTGGACGATACCAACGCGTTGCTTCGCCAACAAAACGAGGAAATTGAGCGCCAGCGCTTGGACATTGAGCACATCAACCACGACCTGCGTTTGCAGGCATTGAAGGCCCAAATGGATCCGCATTTTTTGTTCAATGCACTGGGGTCGATTCAGCATTTTATCCTCAAACAAGAGACCAAAGAGTCGCTGAATTATTTAGCAAAATTCTCAAAACTGATTCGTCAGATGCTGGAAAACTCGGTGAATGACCGCGTGGCGCTGGCCGACGAAACACGGGCGTTGTCGTATTATATTGATTTAGAGCGGCTTCGATTTGAAAATAAATTTGAGTACCTCATCGACATTGACGAAACCATTGATGCCGAGCGGACGGAGATTCCGCCGATGTTGCTCCAACCCTACATCGAAAACGCCATCTTACACGGGCTTCGTCCGAAAGAAGAGGGTGGAGGGCAGCTTAAAGTGGTTATTCTGAGACAGTTTGATGATTTGTTGTGCGTCATTGAAGACAACGGTATTGGCCGCGAGGCCGCTGCGTACATCAACTCCCACCGCCGTCGCGCGCACATTTCGCGCGGTACTTCTTTTACCGATAGTCGGATTCGCCTCCTCAATGCCAACCGTACCCAGGCCGTTAGTGCCATTACCATCGACTTGATGGACGAGCAGGGAAACCCTCGAGGCACGCGCGTAGAACTTAAAATTCCGCTCTGATTGCAGTATCATTTGGCCAAAAATGCCTTCTTAGGGTAAATATTAATCTAAGAAAGCATGAAAGTTAAAAGTTTGTTGGCTTCTTTATTGTTCTGTACGTCACTCTCGTACGCCCAATCGGAAGACAATACCCTGACGAAGAAGGAAAAAACCGAAGGATGGAAACTCCTTTGGGACGGAAAAACCAACGCTGGCTGGAAAAGCACAAAAGCTGACGGGTTTCCTGCCACAGGTTGGTCAACGGAAGGTGGTGTGTTGAAAGTCTTGAAAAGCGCCCGAGGAGGCGATATTATTACGACGAATAAGTACAAAAACTTTGTCCTAAAAATAGACTTCAAACTGACCGAAGGTGCCAACAGCGGCATCAAGTACTTCGTAAATTCGTCGGGAATTGGTTGCGAATACCAAGTGTTGGACGACGACAAACACCCCGATGCCAAAGCAGGCGTGGAGGGCAACCGTACCTTGGGTTCTTTGTACGACTTGATTACGGCCGACCCCAAAAAACCACTTAAAAAGGACGACTTCAATACGGCCATGATTGTTGTGAATAACAATCACGTAGAACACTGGCTCAATGGCGTGAAAATAGTGGAATACGACCGCAACAACCAGATGTGGCGGGCGTTGGTCAACTACAGCAAATACAAAAAGTACGCCGATTTTGGCAATGCTACCGAAGCTCCGATTTTACTCCAAGACCACGGAGACGAAGTATGGTTTAAAAACATTAAGATTTTAGAAAAAAAATAATCGTTACCAAATGACAACGAGAAGGGATTTTATAAAAAAAGCAGGGGTTGCGGGTTCGGGCCTAGCTTTGGGGCAATTGAGCCCAAGCATCATGACAAATCCAGCACGAAAAGGCGAAAAAGTCAAATTGGCGTGTATCGGGATTGGCTTCCGTGGGAGTGAAATTATCAAAGAACTCAACAAAACGGGCTTAGCTGAGATTGTGGCGCTTTGCGACATCGACATGGGCGCCAAGCATACGCAAGAGATTGCGGCCATGTTTCCCAATGCCAAACAGTTCCAAGATTTCCGTAAGATGTTCGACAGCATGGGAAATCAGATTGAGGCGGTTTCTATCGGAATTCCTGATTTTGCCCACTACGTAGTGGCCGTCCATGCGATGTCGTTGGGAAAACACGTCTATGTTGAAAAACCAATGGCACGGACTTTCCACGAATCGGAATTGTTGATGAAGTTGGCCAAGAAAAACCCAAAAGTGGTGACCCAAATGGGAAACCAAGGGCACTCGGAGGCCAATTATTTCCAGTTTAAAGCATGGAAAGATGCGGGTATCATCAAAGACGTAACCAAAATTACGGCCCACATGAACTCGGCCCGCAGATGGCACGGTTGGGATCCTAAGATTTCAAAATACCCCGAAGCTCAGCCCATTCCGTCAACGTTGGATTGGGATACGTGGCATTTGAACACGATGTACCACGATTTTAATGAAAAATACCACTACGGAAACTGGCGCTGCTGGTACGATTTCGGGATGGGTGCTTTGGGCGACTGGGGCGCACACATCTTGGATACGGCGCACCAATTCCTCGACCTTGGGTTGCCTAACGAAGTGACTGCGGTGAAGTTGGACGGACACAACGACTACTTCTTCCCAATGTCATCGACGCTTTTGTTCCGCTTTCCTGAGCGCAAAGGAATGCCAGCCGTGGATATTACGTGGTACGATGGGGTGAATAACCAGCCACCGCTGCCCGACGGATACGGTTTGTCAGAACTTGACCCGAATATTCCAGTGGTAGCAGGACAGAAAATCAAGGCGGCGACCTTGAACCCAGGCAAGATTATTTATTCAAAAGACCTCATTTTCAAGGGTGGTTCGCACGGAAGTACGTTGAGTATTATTCCGAAAGAAAAAGCGGTGGAAATGCAGTCAAAACTGCCAGTGGTGCCAGCCAGCCCGTCCAACCACTTCAAGAATTTCTTGTTGGCCTGTCAAGGAGAAGAAAAAACGCGTTCACCGTTTGAAATCGCAGGGCCGTTGTGTCAGGTATTTGCGTTGGGCGTGATGGCGCAGCGTCTGAACACGAAACTGTTGTTTGACCGTACGACAAAAACCATTACCAATCATTCTTTTGCCAACGCGATGCTCACAGGCATTCCGCCGCGCAAAGGCTGGGAGGATTATTATCGGATTTAAGTGTGAGGTTTACCTTCCCGAAAGTTCAAAACTTTCGGGAAGGTGTTATCTTATCTTAGGGCATTTTGTTCGCCCACGTTGTTTGCGCGAAGCGGGTCGAAATTGAAGTTGGTTTTTCGTGACCAAATACCCTCCTTTTCCGTTTCGCGTCCTAATTTCTCCCCCTTCTTTCATCGGAATAAAATCCAACGACGGCAAAAAAGCAAAGTCATTAATCGGCTGAGGATGAATGTCGAACAGCGGGTCACCAGGAAAATGGTACGTCTCAAATTCGTAATCAAACAAGAAAATCGTAATAAACCCATCGGGGCTGTACTTGAGGCTGATGTCTTGGGTAGGTTTTAGTTTAAACGCCTGTTGAAAATCGGCGCGGCGGAAAAACTGTTCTTTAAAATGATCGTGGTGAAGTTTGGCGCGATTGTACAAATAAATCGTGTTTGACGAGTCGTAGGTAATGGCAATGTCGATGTAGTGCTTCGAAAAGTCTTTGCGGGTGTCTTTGGCAAACAAAACCCCCATGTTGTTGATGGCGTTTTTGCTTAAATACAATTGATAATGCGCAATGGCCGATGACTCCTCGTTGCGGTTTTTGAAGACATTCCCAATGTTGACATTGTACGCCTTTTTGGTAGAATCAATTTCCAAGCCTTTTTCAAAATCTTTGAGCGATAAGTCGGAAAACTTGGCTTCTTCGGCTTGGTCGCGGTTGTGGCGTTCACGCAATGACATATACGACTGAACAATCCCACGGTTGTTGTACAACATCGGCAATTGCTTTTTTCGCAAAAGGCTATCGTAGAGCACCTTCGCGCGGTCGATGTCGTCGATGTTGAGGTACGAAACGCCCAACCCGTTGCTCGCGTTGATATTGCTTGGGTCGAGGGCGTGGGCGTGGGTGAAGTCGTCGAGGGCCTGCTGGTACTCGTTGCATTTGAGGTAAATATTCCCTCGATTGACGAGCATCCGAACGCTGATTTCGGGGTTGGCCCGAATGGCTCTTTCCAGCCATTTTAAGGAAGTCAAAAAATACCCTTCGATGCGGCAATACTCGCTCATGGCCAAGCACGGAAGTAGTCCTTTGCCCGAAAGTTGCACCGCCGTTTGAACGTCATCTTTTGCCAAGGCTGTTTGGTGAGAATAGAGCCGACAAAATGCCCGTGCGGCAAAAAAATCGGCATGATGTGGGTTTTTGGCATTCAAAATTTCACCCGCTTGCTCAAAGCAGCATACCGCTTCCCCGTAGTTTTGGAGTCGATAATAAATAATGCCTAAACCAAGCCACGCGTGTTTTTGGGTAGAATCTAAATCCAACGCCCGTTCGTACGCTTTTTGCGCCTGACGTTGCCCATTGGTGCCGACGTACGCATTGCCCAAACTTAGCCACGCTTCGGCCGAAAAATCATTGAGCCGACAAGCCGCGTCGTACTCCAATACAGCTTCTTGGTACTTACGTTGCCGATAAAGCGCGTGCCCCAAACCCAGCCTTGCCGCAAAGCGATAATAAGGGTCTTTGGTAGCAAGGTATTCGCGGTAAAGGCCCTCGGCTGTGGTGTATTCGGCCAAGGCCAGCGAGCTATTCCCGCGCTGTACCAAAAAGCGAGGCCCGCTTGGATGCTTGCCCACGCGCGTGGCAAGCTTGTCGGCTTTTTCGTAGAGGCGTTCGGCTTGTTTGTAGTCGCCAAGTTTAAAATGAACGTTGGCGGCCAATTCGTGAAATTCGGCCGCTTTGGCAAACCCAATTCGTTTGCTCCAATCTTGCGACTGCTGCAAATCGCCCAATTTGTAATGGGCCAATGCGATGTTAAAAATGAGGGTATCGCTAGGAGGTGCGTGTTCCCACGTGGCCAAGCCCTGTTGAATATTGCCTTTTTGAGCTTCCCAAACGCCCTTATTGTGCAAATAACGCCGCCCAGCTCCAGTCTGAGTCAGTAGTTGCAGGGCGGTGTCGTATTCTTTCAACACGCCAGTGACAAGCGCGAGATTGTATAATAGGGTGTCGTTGTTGGCTTGGTATTCTTGGGCTTGCAGAAACATCGACTGCGCACTTTGGTACCGCTGATTGTAAGCGTACTGAATGCCACCGTTGTTGAGTTGAGGAAACCGCTTGGGGTTTTGAGGACTATTTTTTTTGGGGGGAGCTACCGTAATTTTCTTGGTTGAATGCGCTGACGACCCCGTATTAGAAGAATCTACCACGCACGCTTGAGACCGTGTGCCAAGTACAAATTCAACTATAAAAAGGAGTAAAGTAAACCTAAAAGTCAGCATCTCCATACCAATCGTCAATGTAACTAACTTAATTTCATTTACACGAACCATGCCATGATTAGCCACTTGAGGGAAAAAAATGAGCAATAAGGCGTCAAAAACAGCTGTTTTGGTCCTTTGGTGTAGAATGTGTAAGTAAAGTTAACGCTAAGTTTTGACTTTAGCGCCTATTTAGCTACATCGACGATGAAAAAAGGGGAAATACTAGGCTTAATACATAATTTCATTTTTTACCCGCAGAAGCGCGCAGAATAATACAAACGCAGATATTCGCTGATAAATGACTTAATGAAGCTATTTTCATCAGCGAATATCTGCGGCTCTTAATCTGCGGGTAAAACTTAAAAAAAGTAGCAAACAATGTACCTAATTCGGCATAATTAAAAATGTCGATTTTCCTTTCTGAGGCAGTGCTTTGTGCGAAAGAATCAATCGACGCACGGGGCGATTGTCCCATTTGGTTTTGAAACTAACGTACTCCATTCCGTCGGTGGAGGGGAGGTCGGCAGATACGTCCCAAAGTTTGTTATCGTATTGAATAACAAAGGTTTGGCCTTTGGGAGTAGTCAATTTGATTTTGCCAAGAGTGGTTAAATCCGTGTCGCAAACCGTCATAAAAATTTGCTGGAGCGAAGTGGGTTTTTGCGCCAACGCAAAATCATCGTTTATTTCGACAACATTTTTTACGCGATTGAGCTTCACCGAGCGATTCCAAGCCTGAATCCCCGCTTCTTTGGCATAGCTAGGCGCAATGTCCATCGACAAAGTTGCTTCTTTTTCGTTGATGGTACTTTTGACGTTATGCGCTTCGTAGGTGCGTCCCGCAAGTTGTCCTAGTCCGTTGACAATGGGCAAATTATGGTATTGCGATTGGGTAAACCAAAGCTCGTACCGCTTCGACGAAAAAGTGCGGGCGGTGTAGTTGCCGCGACCTGCGTCGATGATAACAGGCTCACCGTTGGCATAAAGTAGAAAATCGCCCACATCGTTGTGGTTGTGGCTTTCGGCATTGTGCCCGCCGTGGGTAGCCAAATACAGACCGTTGGAACTACGGGCCGTTAGTACTTGAATATCGCCGAGCCAAGCGTCTTTGACGGGTTGATACGTCGCTTTGGTGGAAGGTAATTCTTTGATAGTAAGTAAGTTCTGGATGCGACGCATGCGGTGAAAGCCGTTGTTAGACACTGCCAAGGGGTATTTTTCAGTTGCCCATAGACCAAATTGCATGAGTTGAGCATCGTTGATTTTTTTGCCAAAACGATACAACATAATGCCGTCGGGCTTGAGTTTGGGGTCGGCATCGGCAAAGTTGACAAAGTAATCGTCCGCAATGTGGGTTTTGAATACGTACGACGCCATTTTTTGAACAAGCGGCTGTTGGTACGCACTTACTTTGTTTTGAGTCGCGGATTCGAGTAATTCCAAACAGTCAAATACACAGGCGCCCGCCGCAAACCAATAACTTGGGCCTTCGTCGCAGCCGCCATCCTCGCCGAGGCCGTTGAGGTATAAATCCAATCCGAGCATGGCTGCGTAGAGCTGTTCGGCGCGGCGTTTTTCATCTTTTTCCAACAACAGCGCCGCCGTCATCCAGTTGGACATAATCCACGGATTCCAGTTGTTGACGGCATTTTTCTTGCTCATCCAACCGTATCGGTCGGGGTTTTGAATCATGGGAACAAACAACCGACGATTGGTTTCAACGTAAATTCGCTTGCGGATAAGTTTATTGATTTTGTCTAATTTTTCACCCACAAAATAGTCGGCGAAAGAAAGTACGGCTGCGGTCTCGGCCGCAAACAAATCCACGACGGGGTCTTCGACGTTGGGCAGACCTGTACCGCTAATGTGGGCAGGAACGCCCCAAAAACTTTCCTCACAAATGGACCAAACGCCGTTGAAAATGGCTTCCGTAAAACGGCCTTTGTCTTCGACGCTTTCGGCCAAAACAAGGTCAATGAGGGCGTTACGTTTTCCGTACGAGAGTTTACCGTGGCGTTCGCGGTCGCCTGAGCGTACAAAATCCATCGAAACGCTGGCTGGAATGGCTTCAAATTTGTAGTTCAAGACAACTTCTCCCGCTTTTATCACCCGTGCCACCACACTATCGGGAAGCTGGGATTGCCATTCGGCGGCGGTTTTGGGGTAGGGTTTAAATTGTGCTTGGGGGAGGAGCGACTGCTTGACGGCCTCAAGCGAATAGGCCGTACCGAGCAGGTTACGTTGGGTTACTTGGGCGCTGGCGATGGCCGTCCAACCGATTAAGAGGGTGGTGAAAAGGTGTTTCATTGGTCTTTTGATTGTAGCGACGTTGCACTGCAACGTCGCTACAATAGATGGCAAAAAAAACCTTTTCATACTGACCACGGAAAATAAATTAATTCCAACCCCCGCCCAGGGCGCGGTAAATATTCACAACGGCATTCATCTGTTGCATCTTGGTTTCGACCAAGTCAAACCGCGATTCTATGGCGTCGCGTTGTGTCAGCAATACCTCCATGTAATCGGCGCGGGCCGAGCTAAACAGGTTGTTTGAAATCGTGATGGACTGCGTAAGTGCCTGAACCTCTTTTGATTTTGTGTCGTACGTTTTTTCCAAATTACCTATTTTGGCCATTTGGTTGGCCACTTCAATGTAGGCGTTTAACAACGTACGTTCATAGTTGTACACGGCCTGAATCTGCTTGGCATTGGCGTTGAAATACGAGGCTTTGATGGCGTTTTTATTGACCAACGGTGCCGCCAAATCCCCCGCCAAAGAAAGAAGGAGCGATTGGGGTGTTTTTAACAAATAAAGCGGATTAAAAGCCTGATAGCCCAGTCCTGCCGAAATGCCCAACGAAGGATAAAAACGGGCTTTGGCCACTTGCACATCGAGTTTGTTGGCGGCCAATTCCTGCTCTGCCTGACGAATGTCGGGGCGATTGGCCAACAACTGCGAAGGCAAGCCCGTATGAATGGTCGTGGGGACTAAATTGCTAAAATCTTGTGAACTACGCGCCACGGTTTGGGGATAGCGTCCCACCAAAAAATTGATGCGGTTTTCGGTTTCGATGATTCGTTGCTGGATGTTGTATTGCAAACTTTGGGTGTTTAATACCTGAGCCTCAAACCGCCGTACGGCCAATTCTGTTACCTTGGTGGCTTCTTTTTGAAGGCGCACAATACGAAGGGCATTGTTCTGAATATCAATGTTTTGGTGAATAATCGCCAATTGATTGTCAAGTGCCAACAACTCATAGTACGAAGTAGCAATTTCGGCAATTAAGTTGGTCACCATGAAATTTCTACCCTCACCACTAGCCAAGTACCGATGCACGGCGGCATCTTTGGCATTGCGGAGTTTATGCCAAATGTCGATTTCCCACGTAGCAAAAAGACCTCCCAGAAAATTGGGTAACGGTTCGGGGGTTTCTCGGCCAGGTTTGATGTCGGTGGTGGCTTCGCTGGCTCCGATGTTGGTATAGCGCCCCACTTTGTCCACACCCGCACTGCCACGGATGCCCACAAAAGGTTTGTATTCCCCTTGACGGGCCATGATTTCGTTGCGCGACATTTCGATTTCCTGCATCGTAATGTTTAGTTCCTGATTGTTTTGCAAGGCGCTGTCAATCAGTGCGGTGAGGTAAGGGTCGGTAAAGAACTCCTTCCATCGAATCGTGGCGCTGCTGGTCGAGTCCTGCGAGTTATTAAAACTCGCAGGTAAGGTGTTTCGTTCGGTTCTGGTGACCAGCGCTGGGGTTTTGCAGCCCGAAATGGCCAACGTTAACCCCGCAACTCCAAGACCGAGTATGATGATTTTCTTAAACATTAGTGCTCAATTTCTTCGGTTAACGGATTCTCTTTTTCGCCTTTAATCAACTGACGACCTTCGGCTATTTTTCCGAAAATAAAGTACAGCCCAGGAACGATAATCACGCCGAATACAGTCCCGAAAAGCATTCCTCCTAGTGCCGACGAACCAATTGTACGGTTTCCGATGGCCCCTGCACCCGTGGCAAGCACAAGCGGAATCAACCCCGCAATGAAGGCAAAAGACGTCATCAAAATGGGGCGGAAACGTACCTTGGCCCCTTCGATGGCGGCGTTCAAAACGGTGAATCCTTCTTTGTGTTTCTGAACGGCAAACTCCACAATCAAGACCGCGTTTTTCCCCAACAACCCAACCAACATCACCAGTCCTACTTGGGCATAAATGTCGTTGGCAAGTCCCATCACTTTAATGAGTAGGAAAGAACCGAAGACCCCCGCAGGCAGCGAGAAGACCACCGCCAGCGGCAGAATAAAGCTCTCATACTGGGCAGCAAGGACAAAATAGACAAAGGCCAATACGATGAGGAAGATGTAAAGTGCCTCGTTGCCCCGCATTACTTCGTCTTTCGACAACCCACCCCAGTCGATGTCGTAGCCACGTGGAAGGGTTTTCTTGGCCACTTCCTGAATCACCTTGATGGCCTCCCCACTACTGTACCCTTTGGCGGGTGCCCCACGGAAAGCCGCAGTGGTGTACATGTTATAGCGGTTGATTTCGTTGGCGCCCTGCGATTTTTTGATGCGCATAAAGGCCGAGAATGGTACCATTTCGTCGTACTTATTTTTAACGTACAGGTTCATAATGTCGTCAGGGAGTCGGCGGTATTCGGGCGATGCTTGCACAAACACCTTAAAGAAACGCTGAAACTTAATAAAACCGAGTTCGTACGTACTACCAATCAAGATGGAGAGGGTATTCATGGCGTTGCCAATCGAAACTCCCTTTTGCATGGCCAATTTATTGTCGATTTCGAGTTCGTATTGGGGGTAATTGGCACTGTAAAAGGTAAACAAGCCCGTCAGTTCTTTCCGCTTTTTGAGTTCACTCATAAAGTCGGAGCTGACTTTTTCGAGTTGTTTGTAATCACCCGTGTTGGTTTTGTCCAACAATTGCAGCGCAAAACCACCCGCAGCTCCGTAGCCTGGTACGGCTGGTGGGTCAAAAAATTCGATGGTTGCCCCAGGGATTACTTTGGCTCTTTCTTCTAATTCATAAATAATCTCATTGACGGTGTGTTTACGTTCGTTCCAAGGCTTGAGGTTAATCAAACACGTACCCGCGTTTGACCCCCGCCCTTCGGTAAGGACTTCGTAGCCCGCAAGAGCCGAAACCGACTGAATTCCTTCTACTTTTTCGGCAATGGCTTGGAGTTTGCGGGTAATGTCGTTGGTGCGTTCCAAGGTCGAGCCAGGCGGCGTTTGTACGATGGCGTAAATCATGCCTTGGTCTTCGCTCGGAATAAAGCCCGAGGGGAGTTTGGCCGTAATTCCGAAAATTCCAATTCCAAACGCCAACAAGATTCCCCAAGTCACCATGCGGCGGTTGACGATGAGGCGCAGAAGCCCCACGTACCGACCCGTCAGTTTCTCGAAACCTCGGTTGAATGCATCAATGAAGCGGTCGATGATGGTTTTCTTGCGTTTGTGGCCGTGGTGGTTTTTCAAAATCATGGCACAAAGCACAGGCGTAAGGGTAAGCGCTACCAGCCCCGAAATGACGATAGACGTAGCCATCGTAATCGAAAACTGGCGGTAGAAAATCCCCACGGGGCCTGTCATAAAGGCAACAGGGACAAACACGGCGGTCATCAACAACGTAATGGCAATAACGGCACCGCTGATTTCACGAAGTACTTTCTTGACGGCTTTGTAAGGCGTGAGGTGCGGCTCTTCTTCCATTTTGGCATGGACGGCCTCCACGACCACAATGGCGTCATCGACCACAATACCGATGGCAAGTACCAACGCGAAGAGCGTAATCATGTTGATGGTCAGGCCAAAAAGCTGCATAAAGATAAACGCACCAATCAGCGATACGGGCACGGCCAGCGTAGGGATGAGCGTAGAGCGCCAGTCGCCCAAGAAGATAAAGACCACCAAAGCCACCAGAATAAAGGCATCGCGCAGGGTATGAATGACGTTTTCGATGGAGGCATCCAAAAAGTGCGAAACGTCGTAGCTAATTTCGTAATCCATGCCAGGCGGAAACGACGTTTTCTTCATTTCGTCCAGTTTGGCTTTTACGCTTTTAATGACATCGCTGGCGTTACTTCCGTAGGTTTGCTTGAGCATAATCGCTGCCGATGGATAGCCGTTGAGGTTGGAATAAATGTCATAATATTCGCTACCAAGCTCCACTTCAGCAATGTCTTTCAGTTTCAGAATTTCACCGTTAGGATTTGCCTTCACAATCACGTTTTTGTACTGCTCCACGTCGTTGAAACGCCCTTGGTAGGTCAGTACGTATTCCAAGGCTTCGGCGCGTTTTCCGTCGCTTCGGCCAATCCGCCCAGGCGACCCAATCACACTCTGGTCGTTGAGGGCTTCCATCACCTCGTCGGCCGAAATATTATAAGCCCGCATACGGTCGGGTTTGAGCCAAATCCGCATGGCGTACTGGCGACTACCCAAGATACTGGCTTGTCCAATTCCCGTAATCCGCTGAAGTTCGGGCAACATATTTACCCCCGCAAAGTTGAAGAGAAACTTCATGTTGGCCTTGGGGTCTTTGCTGTACAAGTTGACGTACATCAACATGTTGGGAACGATGCGGTTTACGATGACCCCTTCGCGTTGTACCAAAATAGGCAAACGGTTGAGCACCTGTGCAATACGCGTATTGACGTTGACGACCGCTTGGTCGGGGTCAGTGCCGAGGTTAAAGACAATCTGGATGTTGGCTTCCCCCGCACTGGTGGCGTCAGAAGTCATGTATTTCATGCCAGGTACGCCGTTGATGGCCTGTTCCATCGGAATCAGCACCGATTCGGTAAGTACCTTCGCACTAGCCCCTGGGTAAGAGGCCCGTACGATGACCATTGGGGGCGAAATTTCGGGAAACTGCGAGATGGGTAAGCTAGTGATAGCCAATATTCCCATAAAAATGATGACCAGCGAGATGACGATAGCAAGTACTGGCCGATGTATGAATTTACTAAACATATTCGTGCGAGGTTTTGGGGACGGCTGTTACTCGGTATATACTTTAAGATTGGCCAACACTTTTTGCGGTTCTTGGTAGTCGAAGTGAATCTTCTCGTTGTCGTGTACTTTACGGATACCTTCAAGCAAGATGCGTTCGTCGGCGGCTAGGCCATCTTTCACCACGTAGAGGTCGGGCATTTCGGCGGCGATGTTAATTTCGCGCGATCTGACAACATTGTCTTTGCCTACCACATACACATAGCGTTTTTCCAGAATTTCAAAAGTCGCTTTCTGAGGAATGATGATGGCGTTGCGAAGCGGAACTACCATTTGGATGTTGCCTGTTTCGCCGTGACGAAGCAGCCCTTTGGGGTTGGGGAAAGTAGCCCGAAAGGCGATGTTTCCCGTTTCGTTGTTGAAGTCGGCTTCAATTGTTTCGACAATGCCCGAATGACCAAAGAGTTGATTATTAGCCATCAACAAGTTAACTGACATCTTTTTGCCGTCTTGAGCTTTGGCTTTAAAGTCTAAATATTCGGCTTCGGGTACGTTGAAATACACCCACATTTTGCTGTTATCAGAGAGCGTGGTAAGCAAATCGCCCTCGTCCACCAAGCTTCCAGGGCGTACTTGGAAATGGTCCATGATGCCCGAAAAAGGTGCTTTGATTTTGGTAAAACCTAAGTGAACTTGGGCTAAGGCAAGTTCGGCTTTGGCTTTGTCCCACTTGGCATTGACCATCGCCAGTTCGTTGGGCGCTACGATGTTGCTATCGGCAAGGCGTTTGGTATTTCGGTATTCGATGCTGACAAACTTAGCTTCGGCTTCGGCTTTTTGCACCTCGGCTTCGTACAGTTTGGGCATGATTTGGAACATCATTTGGCCTTCTTTGATAAACTGACCTTCGTCCACGTAAATGTTTTGGAGGTAGCCTCGCTGCTGAGCGCGGAGCTCAATGTGACGAAAGGCATGAATCTGGCAGACGTAATCTTTCGTAATGGTAGTGTCTTTTTTGAGGGGGGTAGTTACCAAAAACTTGGTAATTTCTTCCTTCTCTTCTTCTTTTTCTGAGCAGCTTGTACACCACAACAAGGCACAGAAACTTGCGAGCATGAGGGTCTTATTCATACTGATTTCACGTTTTGTGTAGGGAGAATGGGGAATAATGTGAGTGGATTTATTTTTTTGAATGCGAGTTTGTTTTGTAAAGCGGGGGAGCGTTGGGGTGTTGGACCAATTCTCGTAAGAGGCTATCTTTCTCTTGGTTGTGACGAATACATTCCGAAAGTTGCTGCCGACAATACACATTATCGACACTGCTAGCCACGCTGGCTAATTCAAATTCATAGAGGCTACGCTGGCGGGTTTGTTGGTAAAGTAAAAAGCCGTTGAAGCCTAGCGAGAGGGCCAATGTGAGCCCCAAGCCGTAAAGCAAAATCGATGGAAAATAATGGCGTCGCATAGAGTGGATAGCTATGTTGATTGACAAAACAAAGCAACCACTTAGGTATTAAAACGGTGTGAGAAGCAAATTAGAAAACATTAGAAAAATCTAAGTGACTCGAAGTGCTTGTACCAGCCTAAGAAAGCATAAATACCTACTAATAGCCAGTTCTAGTGCTTTTAGGTAGTGCGTTAATAGTTGATAAGTTGGGGGAAAATAGGAATTGTACAATTATTTGCTTTTAAGAAACAAATTTGAAGACATTAGAAAAATGGGGTGATTTTCTAATGTGAGATGAGCGTCGCTCCTAAAAAAGATTAACTTAAACTGGGAAATGAGATGGAAACGGTGGTGCCTTCGTTGATTTTAGAATTCAAATGAAGAAAGCCTTGGTGTAGCTCAATGATTTTCTGCGTCATGGCTAAGCCAATGCCAAACCCAGGCACTCCTTCTACGTTCTTTCCTCGGTAAAGTGGGTCAAAAATGTGGGCAACATCGGCTTCGGCAATGCCCCGTCCGCGGTCTTTGATAACGACCAAAATTTTATCAGAAGTCGTCTGAAGATGTACCGAAACGGCCTCAGTAGAGTACTTGCAGGCATTGTCGAGGAGGTTTAGAAAGGCAGTGGTCAGCAAAGTCGCATTTCCTTTTACCGTCAGCGAGTGGTCGTCGTCGGTTGTAAATTGAAGGGGTAAACTTCGGTGCGGGTATTTGGCATGAATTTGTCCCAATGCGGTCAGCAAACAATCATCTACCTGCACGCTTTGGAGGGTAAGCGCCCCATCGGTGACGCGCGCCAGTCCCAGCAAGCTATTGGTGAGCGAAATGACTTTTTTTAATTCTTCCACGGCTACTTCCATGCTGTCGCGCCAGTCGTTGGGATTTTGATCGTACCGGAGCGATGTTTCGAGCGTGCCGAGGGTGTTGGTAAGCGGAGTACGAAGCTCGTGAGAGGCGTGGGCCACAAAACTCCGTTGGGAGACAAAGGCATCTTCGAGCCGAAAGAGCATTTGGTTGAAGGTCATCGCAAGCTGCGCAATTTCGTCGCGGCGGTTGCCCTCTTGTACCCGTTTGTGCAAATCTTTAGCGGTAATCTGTTCTACTTCTTCAACAATCTGAGAAATGGGTTTCAAGACCCTTCCCGAAAAATACCATCCTGCCAATACAATCAATGAAAATCCTAATAGGTTGGCCAACAGGAGGATTTGTTGTAACGTGCCAAGTTTGGCAAACCCAATGCGGTCGTAGCCCGAGGCAAAAATGAAAAAGCGCTGCCCTTGGTCATTGTAAGGAATTAAAATGGACTCAAGGTGCCCCGTACGAAATTCAAAAATGGCATCGGAAGAGGGGAGGTGCGGGATTTTTTCCTTGTAATAATCCGATTCTTTGAGGGTTCGGTTGGTAAAAACTAGCTTATGTTGTTGGTCAAAAATACTGATTTGCTCCTCGACAATGGTGAGCAAATCGGTACGAACCATGTTTTTAAAAAAATCATCGTGGAGGTGCCGCCTCGAAATCAACACCCTTCCCGCTACCCGCGCTTTTCCCTCCAATCGACTGTAAAATTCTTCTTGACGGTACAGCGAGTAAAAGTACCAAACCAACAACGACAACGTCACCTGAATGGCCGTGGCAAGCAGGGTAAAAATGATGGTAAGTCGATTCCGAATGAGCATAGTATAGAAAACGATTATCCTTCGCGCAGCACATAGCCCATCCCAACGATGGTATGGAGCAGTTTGGTAGAAAAACCTTTATCAATTTTTTTTCGCAAATAACTGACATAGACGTCGATGACGTTGGTGCTGCTGTCAAAATCCAAACTCCAAACGCGTTCGCTAATGTCCACTCGCGAAATAATTTTCCCTTTGTTGAGCATCAAATATTCCATCAAAGAGTATTCGCGGGTCGTCAGGTCGATGCGTTGCCCAGCGCGAGTGACCGTCTTGGTATCAAGGTTCAATTCCAAATCGGCCAACCGTAACACTTGTTTTGGCTTAGTGCCGCTTCGCCGCGTGAGTGCCCGAAGGCGCAGCAGCAGTTCCTGAAACTCAAAAGGTTTGGCGAGGTAGTCGTCCGCGCCCGCGTTGAAGCCATCGGCTTTGTCGGCGAGGCTATCGAGGGCCGTTAGCATTAGTACGGGAACACTTTCATTGTCAGCCCGAATAAGCTGACATAGCTCAAAGCCATTGATATGGGGAAGGTTGACGTCCAATAAAATGATGTCGTAACTATTTTTGCGAAACAGCGACAGACCCATGCGCCCGTCGTAGGCAACTTCTACTTCATAGCCTTCGGCCGAAATGCCTTTACGAATAAAAGAAGCGAGTCTATCCTCGTCTTCCACTAATAAGATTTTCATACAAACGATGTGGGTTGTTGATGTGTCAAAGTGTTCGTTTCCACCCCTTTAAGAGTAATGCTGTTGCTGCAAATATAGACACCGACTCGATTGGGTAGTCATGTAGGTAACCCTTGTAAAGCGATTTTAATCCTTTTTTCATACTCGCTTGCGATAATTTAGTCGCACTATTTGGCATAAAAAAGGCGATAAAAGAAGGGCTCGTCTAAAAAACTGACGTGGGATAAGTAAAAAGCAGAACTTGGTCGTTTTATTTAGTTTTAAGTATCTCTCTCACAAAAGTTTGATTAACCCATGCGTTTTAAAAAACAGTCAAAATTGCAACTTTCGGCGGCAATCGGGACGGCTTGTTTGGTGGTGTCGTGTATGAAAACACCACGGACTAGCCAGCCCGTTGTCATCAAAGAAGACCCTACCAAGGCCATTGCTAGGGCCAAGGAAATCCGTGAAAAAACGCCCGTAAAGCTTGCCGAAGGGCTACAAATGACCCTTTGGGCGTCGGACTCACTTGCTCCCGACCCCGTGGCCATGGCCATCGACGACCAAGGACGGGTCTATATCAACCGTACCCATCGCCAAAAAAACTCAGAATTTGACATTCGCGGGCACCGCGATTGGATGACGGAGTCGATTGGCCTTCAAACGGTAGAAGATCGTCGGGCGTTTTTGCGCAAAACATTTGCTCCTGAGCGTAGCAAAGCCAACGAGTGGTTGCGCGACCTTAATGAAGATGGGGTGCATGATTGGAAAGACTTGGCCGTCGAAAAAGATGAAATTTGGCGGTTAGAAGATACCAACAACGACGGTATCGCCGACGTTTCGCTGCGTGTGCTAGAAGACTTTTTCGACGAAGTAACCGACGTAGCGGGGGGAATGCTCGTACGGGCGGGCGAAATTTTTGTGGCAATTGCTCCTGACCTTTGGCGTTTGAAAGACACCAACGGCGATGGTATCATGGATAAAAAGACATCCATCAGCCACGGTTACGGCGTGCACATTGGGTTTAGTGGTCACGGTATGTCGGGCGTAACCGAAGGCCCCGATGGGCGCATTTATTGGAACATTGGCGACATTGGGGCGAATATCACTGCACCCGATGGCAAAAAATGGGAAAATCCCAACTCAGGAATTATCGCTCGTTCTAATCCAGACGGCTCTGATTTTGAAATTTTTGCTTCGGGACTTCGTAACACCCACGAGTTTGTTTTTGATGAATACGGCAACCTCATTTCGTCCGACAACGACGGTGACCACCCAGGCGAAAGCGAGCGTTTGGTGCACGTTGTGCAGGGGCATGACGCGGGCTGGCGTTCCAACTGGCAATATGGAAAATACACCGACCTGCGCAACAATAAATACAATGTGTGGATGAACGAGAAATTGTTCAAACCACGTTGGGAGGGGCAAGCAGCCTATATTTTGCCTCCCATCATGAACTACCATAATGGCCCAACGGGGATGGAATACAACCCAGGCACGGCGCTAGGGTCGGAGTGGAAAAACAAGTTTTTCTTGGTAGAATTTGTCGGAACACCCTCACGGTCACACATTTGGTCGTTTGGGCTGAAGCCAAAAGGAGCTACGTTTGATCTCGATGGAGAAAAGGACATTGTGAGCGGGATTTTGCCAACGGGCATCAAATTTGGGCCAGATGGTGCGTTGTACGTCGCTGACTGGATCAATGGCTGGGGAACCAAAAATTACGGCCGCGTCTGGAAATTGGACGTTACCAAAGATAAAAATGACCTAGCAGCCGTACGCGAAGAAACCAAGCGGATGATTCAGTTGAGTTACCCTGCACAAACCGAAGAAAAACTGTATTCGCTGCTCTCGTACGGCGATATGCGGGTTCGTCAAAAAGCGCAATTTGAGTTGGTGAATCGCGGCAAAAAAGGGCTTCCGCAGTTGATAAAAGCAGCCGAACAAACGCAGAACCAATTGGCACGTATTCACGGAATTTGGGGAATTGGTCAGTTGACACGCATCGACCAAGCCAACGCTGGGACGTTGATGTCGTTGTTGAATGACAAAGACCCTGAGGTTATGACCCAAGCCGCCAAAATGCTCGGAGATGCACGTATCGCGAGTGCAGGAAGTGCATTGGTACCTTTGTTGAAAAACACCAACCCACGTGTTCGTTTTTACGCTGCTGAAGCATTGGGACGCATCGCTTATGCAGATGCCGTAACGCCGCTGATTGAAATGATTGGGGCCAACAACGACGAAGACCTCTACTTACGTCACGCGGGCGTGTTGGCCTTGTCGCGCATTGGAAAAGTAGAACCAATGGTAGCCTTGGCCAATAACCCAAGCAAAGCATTGCGGACAGCGGCAGTGGTGGTATTGAGACGTTTACGTAATGAAAATGTGGCCGTTTTCTTGAACGATAAAGACGAATACATCGTAGCCGAAGCCGCCCGTGCCATCAACGACGACCTGTCGATTGTGGGAGCCTTGCCTGCCTTGGCTGCTACGTTGAAAGAAACCCGCTTTACGTCGGAGGTGATTGTGCGCCGTGCCATCAACGCGGCATTGCGCGTGGGCGGCGACAAAGAGCTTCAATTGTTGCTTGATTTTGCCCGTCGCACCGACCTCAAAGAAGACATAAAAGCAGAAGCATTGGCCGCACTCGGAACGTGGGCAAATCCGTCGTACACCGACCGTGTTGATGGTCGTTACCGTGGTAAAATTGAGCGTGACCCTGCGGCAGTAAAAGCCAAAGTGTTGCCCTACATCAATGAGTTTTTGAAGGAGAAAAATGCAGAACCTCTGGCGGCAATTGTGGGCTTGATTGCGGACGTAAAAATCACCGAAGCCAACGAACAACTGGTGTCGATTTTTGACGCCAGCGAAAGTCCTCGGGTAAAAAGTGCTATTTTGACTACCCTCAATCAGTTGGGTTATGCGCAGATTGATGCCATTGTGAAGAAAGGAATGGACGACAAAGAAGAAAGTGTGCGCACGGTAGCATTGGGGCTGTTGAATAATAACAACGTCACCAAAGCAAGTTTACCATTGATTGTCAATTCGATCTTTACCAAAGGCACAACGCGGGAGCAACAAAAAATGCTTGAAGTGTTGGGGAAAATGGACGCTGACAAAACACAGGTAATTTTGGGCGATTTGATAGACCAATTGAAGGATAAAAAACTGTCTCCCAACTTGTCATTGGAACTGAAAGAAGCCGTAGAAGCCTCGGGGGTAGCAGCGTTGAAAGAAAAAATGGCAACGGTGAAGCCAGGCGCTTCGCTTGTAGATGAATATGCGGAGGCACTGTTTGGCGGAAATCGCTTTTCAGGTCGCAACATATTCAACAACAACTCAGCGGCTCAGTGCGTACGTTGTCACGCCGTTGGGGGTACGGGTGGAGCCGTTGGGCCATCATTGACGCACATTGGTGATGAACTTACACGCGAGCAATTGTTGCAAGCACTTGTAGAACCTAGTGCCCGTTTGGCACCTGGGTTTGGCATGGTATCGCTCACGCTGAAAGACGGTCAAGTGGTGAACGGAACATTAGCCAAAGAAACGGCCGAAACACTCACTGTCAATACCTCCGACGCTGAGCCATTGGTCATTCCTGTGGCGCGCATCGGCAAGCGCGAAAACATGCCATCGGGGATGCCGCCGATGGGGAGCATTCTGTCAAAACGTGAAATCCGCGATTTAGTAGAGTTCTTAACGAGTTTGAAAAAATAGAAGTACCACCTTCCCGAAAGTTCTGAAACTTTCGGGAAGGTCTCGATAAAACTTTTCGACAAAGGTCATTGCAGGTCGGGAAAATCCTTTTTAAGTTTAAAGGTTAATATTCCTAATCACGTTAATTCCTTAAATCATGTCGGAAAAGCAACACAAAATCTTACTCACGGAAGACGAGATTCCAAGACATTGGTACAACATTCAGGCAGATATGCCCAACAAGCCGCTGCCGCCATTGCACCCCGCTACTAAGCAGCCCGTAGGGCCAGGCGATTTGGCTCCGTTGTTCCCGATGGAGCTGATTAAGCAAGAAGTATCCCAAGAAAGATACATCGAAATCCCCGAAGAAGTACGCGAAATCTACAAGCTGTGGCGTCCAACGCCCATGTTCCGTGCGCATCGCTTGGAAAAAATGCTGGACACGCCCGCAAAAATCTACTACAAATACGAAGGCGTAAGTCCATCGGGTAGCCACAAAACCAACACCGCCGTGGCGCAGGCGTACTACAATAAGATGGAAGGCGTAAAACGCATCACGACCGAAACAGGCGCAGGGCAGTGGGGAACGGCCTTGGCCATTGCGTGTCAGATGTTTGGTATCGAGTGCGAAGTGTTTCAGGTGCGTATCAGCTATAACCAAAAACCGTATCGTAAAGCCCTTATCGAATCGTTTGGTGCCAAAATTTTCCCTTCTCCTTCGGAGCTAACGCAGTCGGGACGGAAGATTTTGGAACAATATCCCGATACGCCAGGAAGTTTAGGAATTGCGATTTCGGAAGCGATTGAGTGTGCCGTTCAGGACGAAAATTGCAAGTACGCCCTCGGAAGTGTGTTGAACCACGTGTTGATGCACCAAACCATCATTGGCCAAGAGTGTTTGGTACAGATGGAAAAAGCGGGCGATTATCCCGACGTCGTCATTGCGCCGCTGGGTGGTGGCTCCAACTTTGCAGGGATTTCGTTCCCATTTTTACATAAAAATATCACCGAAGGTAAAAACGTGCGCGCCATCGCCGTAGAACCTGCTTCGTGTCCTAAGCTTACCAAGGGTGAATTCCGCTACGACTTTGGCGATTCGGCTGGGTTTACGCCGTTGTTGCCGATGTACACCTTGGGCCACAACTTCCGCCCTGCGGCCATTCACGCGGGCGGTTTGCGTTACCACGGGGCGTCGGTATTGTGTTCGCAGTTGTTGAAAGACGGCCTCATCGAAGCCAATGCCATTCAGCAGTTGGAGTGTTTTGAGGCAGGGGTGGCTTTTGCCAAAGCCGAAGGAATTATCCCCGCGCCCGAAGCCACGCACGGCATCGCGCAGGTATTTAGAGAAGCGCAGCGTTGCAAAGAAGAAGGCAAATCAGAGACGATTTTGTTCAATCTTTGCGGCCACGGTTTCTTGGATATGCAGGCTTACATGGACTATTTCGACGGTAAACTCTCCGACCATTTCTTGACCGACGACGAATTGAAATCGGGCTTGAAAGAACTAGAGGGTTATCCAATGGCCTAATAAAAATAGGTAGTTATAAAAAGCGAGAGTTTGTCCCCAAAGGATAGTCTCTCGCTTTTTATTGGTTTGTTTTTCTGCAAGTTACGTTACAAAAGCACCCAGCTTTCGATGGCGCGAACGTCCCGTTCGTGGCCCTTATTTGCAGGCTTCTAGCCTTTCTATTGCCAAGCTGGGTTCGAAGTCTTGCAAATAGACAGTATAAGCGTGATGCTCTCCCTATCGAGGGCTACTCAGAACTGTGTGTTTCAAAATGTTAGAGCGGCGTCCATTCGCTCGTTGGTAGTAGTTTTAGTAGGATAGTTCTAATAGAAAAATCACGTAAAAAATGAAAAAAAGCATGGCATTACGATCCTTCATTATCCTGATTCTGTTCGTTTGTGATTCAGCATTTGGGCAGATTAAAACAGAAAGTTTTGAGTTTATTCATAACGGTAAAAAACTTAGTGGACTTCTGGATTTACCAATTGGACAAAAGCCCACTTCAGTAATTTTAATTGTTCAAGGTTACGGAAAAAGTAATATTGTAGAAGGAAATTGGTATTACGATTTACGCTCAAACTTTGTAAAACTTGGACTTGCTTGTGTTATTTGGGATAAACCTGGTTGTGGAAAAAGTGAAGGTGAATTTGACGTAAATCAAACAGTACAAAGTAGTGCCGATGAGGTGCTTTCTGCAATTAAAGAAATAGAAAGTAAAAATATTGCAGGGGCTACCAATATTGGACTTTGGGGGATTTGCCGTGCAGGATGGATTTGCCCTTTGGTAATTCAAGAATATCCAAAAATTGCCTATTGGATTTCGGTGAGTGGAACAGATGATAAAGAAAATTTTGGCTACTTGCTTGAAACAAATCTTAGAATTGACGGCAGAAGTGAAACTGAAATACAACTATTGGTTTCAGAATGGCAAAGAGGTAATGATATATTTAGAAAAGGTGGGGCATTTGCTGAATATCAAAAAGCGACTCAAAATCTAACGAAGGATTCTTTTTGGATTTTTTTAAACAATTCTTCAGAAACCGAAGAGTCCTATTTGTCTAAGCAGAAACAATTTATAAGTGAACATCATAAATTTGACAGAAAAACAGGGCTAATGATATACGTTCCCAATTTTCGGAAAACGCTTATGAAAATTCAATGCCCTGTACTAGCAATTTTTGGAGAAAAAGATGCTAATATTAATTGGAGACAAACGATTGCCCTCTATAAAGAAACAATAGGGAAAAAAACGAAAGCTAAGCTAACAATAAAGACTTATCCTGATTGTAACCATAACCTTAAAAGTTGTAAAACAGGTGGAATGAAAGAAACTATTGAAAACAGTAATAAATATCAACCACCATGTGATGGATATTTTGATACAATGTCGGAGTGGTTAAAAAAAATAGTGCTTTAAAAATAAAAAACTAACATCAATAACAAGGCCTTCATAGTCGCTAAATGCCAAGCCATAAAATGCCCGTAAGCCTTTGGAAGGGGAGAAGCACTACGTTTTATTGGTACTTATACAACGTGAGCGGCTGTCCTTTTCGGGCAGCCGCTCATTTTGTAAAATCAGGTTCGAAGCAAGTTATGAAATTGAAGCTCCTGACCACACTTCTTTGTGGGGCTGGAGCAGCGATAGGCTGCCGTCGCGGTCTTCGGCCATGAGAATCATCCCGTTAGATTCTTGCCCCATGATTTTGCGAGGGGCGAGGTTGGCGATGAACGTCACTTGGCGACCAATCATTTCTTCGGGTGAAAAATGTTTGGCAATTCCGCTCAGAATCGTGCGTTTTTCAAAACCATCGTCCACCAAAAACTTCAATAACTTATCACTTTTAGGAACGCGTTCGGCTTCCAAAATGGTACCGATGCGAAGGTCTAATTTGGCAAAATCGTCGAACTGAACCGTTGGTTTAAGTTCAGGGACGGATTTGGTCGCTAATTCGTTCATTTTCTTTGCGTCGTGCAGTTTTTGTACTTGTTTTTCGATGACCGAGTCTTCGATTTTTTCAAATAATAAGAAAGCCTCGCCAACGGCTTGGCCTTCTGCCAACAGGTCTCTTCTACCCGCTTCTGCCCACTGTTGGTGGCTGAGCGACAGTTGATTGCGTAGCTTTTCGGCGGTAAACGGCAAGAAAGGCTCGCTCACGATGGCCAAGTTGGCGGCAATCTGAAGTGCAATGTGCATGATGGTATTTACGCGCTCGGCGTCGGTTTTAATGACTTGCCAAGGTTGGGTTTCGGCCAAATACTTGTTGCCCAAACGTGCCAAATCCATCAACAATGCCAAGCCTTCGCGGAAACGATAGTTTTCGAGGGAATCCCCAATTTTGACGGGGAGCTCGGCCAACGATGCGAGCGTTTCACGGTCAAAATCCGTTAACTCACCCAAGGCAGGAACGCTACCGTTGCAGTATTTGTGCGTTAAGACAACGGCACGGTTGACAAAATTGCCGTAAATTGCTACCAACTCGCTGTTGTTGCGGGTTTGGAAGTCTTTCCACGTAAACTCGCTGTCTTTGGTTTCGGGCGCATTAGCGGTCAATACGTAACGCAGAACGTCTTGTTTATCAGGAA
The DNA here is from genome assembly GCF_014195535.1 of Runella defluvii. Classification (GTDB taxonomy): domain Bacteria; phylum Bacteroidota; class Bacteroidia; order Cytophagales; family Spirosomataceae; genus Runella; species Runella defluvii. The sequence continues at coordinate 695,772 of NZ_JACIBY010000001.1, forward strand.
GTTCTTCTAAATATTCGTGTAACCAAACGGCCCAGTTGCGAGAAGTTGAAATTTTATCGCCTTCCAAATTCATAAATTCGTTGGCAGGAACATTGTCGGGCAACAAATACTCGCCTCCCATCGCCATGAGTGTAGCGGGGAAAATGATGCAGTGAAACACGATGTTGTCTTTGCCAATAAAGTGAATCAGCTTCGTCTCTTCGTTGTCCGACTTTTTCCACCACGACTCCCAGCCTGCGTCGGTGCCGTTCTGCTGAATCAACCAATCTTTGGTGGCCGAAATGTACCCAATGGGCGCTTCAAACCACACGTAAAGCACTTTTCCGTCGGTATCGGCAAGGGGTACTTTGATGCCCCAATCTAGGTCGCGGGTCATGGCACGGGGCCGAAGACCTTCTTTCAACCACGACTGACACTGACCAAATACGTTGGTTTTCCATTCGGTATGGCTTCCTACGTATTTTTCTACGTCGGGTTGCATTTTGTCCAAAGGTAAGTACCAGTTTTTGGTCGATTTTAAGACAGGTTTTGAGCCCGAAAGTGTCGAATGTGGTTCTTTCAATTCCATCGGACTGAGGGCGGTTCCGCAGCGTTCGCATTGGTCACCGTAGGCGTTGGGATTGGCACAAACGGGACACGTTCCAACGATGTAGCGGTCGGCCAAAAACTGCTGCGCTACTTCGTCGTAATACTGCTCGCTGGTTTCTTCTACAAAGCCGTCTTTGTCGTAAATGGTCTTAAAAAACTCTTGCGATGTGCTGTGGTGAACAGGCAGGCTCGTGCGAGAGTAAACATCGAACGAAATCCCAAAATCAGCAAACGATTGTTTGATTTGCGTATAGTACTTATCGACCACTTCTTGGGGCGTAATTCCCTCTTTTTTTGCACGGATGGTGATGGGGACACCGTGTTCGTCGGTACCGCTTACAAAAGCTACATTGGCACCTTTGGCACGTAAGTACCGCACGTAAATATCGGCAGGGACATAACAACCTGCTAAGTGACCAATATGGATAGGGCCGTTGGCGTAAATGAGGGCCGCCGTAACGGTGTATTTCTTACTCATGGGATAATAAATCAAATTTGAGGCTGCAAAAATAGTAAAATAGCGTGGGAATGGAGAATTGTTTAACTTTGATGCAGTGCCAATTTTGAGTTAACCATGAAAAAATTTAGACAACAGTTGTACTGGGCAGTAAGCATATTGGCGTTGGGACTCTCGCTGGAGGGCTGCACGCCCAAAGAAACGCCCGTTTCCGTACCTCAAGCAGCGTCGTTTGATTTGCTTCAAGACCGTATTTTGACGCCCACTTGTGCCACTGCGGGCTGTCATGCGTCGGAGCAGGAAAGCACGTTTGCGCAGCACGGTTTGGTGTTGGCCAAGGGAAAAACGTATGATTTTTTGGTCAACAAAGACCCTAAAAACGCCAATGCGCGCATTGATAAACTAAAGTTAGTGACGCCTTATTTTTCGCTGCAAAGTCTTTTTTATCATAAACTGGTTTGGGGAGACAGTGGTCACCACAGCGGATTAAGTTACGGAAATCCCATGCCGCTAAACGGTAAAGCGCTTTATAAAGGACAAATTGAGTTTGTGCGGCGGTGGATCGAAGCAGGTGCTCCTCGCACGGGCAGCGTAGTGGATACCACACTCTTGAATGACAAAACACCAAGTTTTTAAGGTACGTGCGTGGCGTGCGTCGGGGTACTCATACCCCGACGACCTATTTGCGTAGGCTACTCAGCGGGGTATGAGTACCCCGCAGCACAGTACAATACCCCGACAACCTATTTGCGTAGGTTACTCAGCGAGGTATGAGTACCCCGCAGCACACCTAGTACCCCGCTGCACTTAAAACCAGTACTTTATTTTGTCGCGGGTACGTTTGAAACGAAGCGCGGTACTTTCGGCGGGCTCGCTCAGAATACCTTTGTAATAAGCGTTTTGGGTTGAGCGCTGAAATTGAAGGTAATAATCAAAAAACGTGCGGGCTGAAATTCGCCACTTTTGGTAAAACTGCTTGCTACCGTCGTTCTTTTTGATGCGCGATACGCTCTTCGACATAAAGTGATAGACAAGACTATCGCCAATGCCCCTAAAGTTACGTACTCCTACAGCCCAAAGTTTTCTGCAAATATCAGGGTCGGAATACATGCCAGGACTAAACTCGACGCTGAAGCCGCCAATCAAATTCCACATCCGTCGGTGCATGATGCTTGGGGGATAATTGGCGCCCTGCCAGTCGGGAATAATCAAACTCGACCATTCTTTCAGCAATTGTTCCTCCTTAAAATTCTCGACGCTATCGCCATAGTTGTGAGGTGATGATACGTTGCCGCTGTTGGCTGCTACCCGTTCAATCATGGTCGATGAAAAGTAAAAATCGTCGCTTCCATAATCCGTCACTGCCCGAAAAAGTCGCTTGTCCCATTCGGGGCACACGTACATATCGTCGTTGATATAAACGATGTAGTCGGCTTTGGAAAGCGTAAAAGCGGCATTGCAAGCAACGCAAATTCCGACATTTTCGGCCGTTTGGGTGAAGTCAAGCTGTTGTTGTTTGGCCCAGGCCACAGTGCCGTCGGAGCCGTCGTTGATGTGGAGAATAATCTGGTGGTTGTAAGTGGAGTTTTTGCGGATGCTCTCAACGCAAAGTTTGACCAGCGAAAGATTATTCCAAGTAGGAATGAGGATGGAGAAAAGTGGTTTTTCTCCATCCGAGTGTTGTTCATAATGGATGTGCATACGTCGTAAGAATGGTGTAATGATTTATTCTAATTTTCTTATTTCTACATAAAAATTAGGGTCTATCATCACAGCGCTTGCCTTAGATGCTTTGAGTGTTTTCCAATCAGAAGTTGGCTGTAGTGTCTTCCAATTATCGCCAATTTTCAATTTTACTGGCATCTCAAAACCTGCTACGCAATTGCTCCAGCGATACGAAAGCTGTTTACCTTCGAGTTTGTACTCTAACGTTGGAATGCGAACATCGCGGAGGTACTGGTCAAACACTTTTGACAGGTTTACGCCCGCTTGTGCGCTCATATACTCTTCAATTTGTGGTGACGTAACGGTCTGGTGGTAAAACGTCTTATTCAATCCGCGCAAGATGCCGCGCCACTTCTCGTCGTCGTTCACAATTTGTCGAATGGTATGGAGCATGTTTCCGCCTTTGTAGTACATATCGCCCGAGCCACTGTGATTAACACCATATACGCCAATAATCGGTTTGTCGTTGCGAATTAATTTTCGACAACCAATCACATATTCTGCTCCTGCTTGCTTACCGTGGTGATACTCAGTGTATAAGTTTTCTGAATAATTTGTAAAACTTTCATGAATCCACATGTCGGCCACGTCTTTGTAGGTAATATTATTTGCAAACCACTCGTGCCCCGACTCGTGGATAATGATAAAATCCCATTTTAATCCCCAACCCGTAGCCGAAAGGTCGCGGCCAAGGTAGCCGTTTTGGTAGCCGTTGCCGTACGTCACGGAGCTTTGGTGTTCCATGCCTAAATAGGGAACTTCGACGAGTTTAAACCCATCTTCATAAAACGGATACGGCCCAAACCAGTGTTCAAACGCTTTGAGCATTGGTTTGACTTGTTGAAACTGTACTTTGGCTTTTTCTACGTTTTCGGGTAGTGCATAAAACGACAGGTCGAGCTTGCCTTTTTCGCCTTCAAAGGTGTCGGTCCAACTGACGTAGTTGCCGATATTTACGTTTACGCCGTAGTTGTTGATGGGATTTTGGACATACCAATGAAAAGTGCGCCACCCGTCGGCATTGTTGGAAACACTACTTAAACGCCCGTTGGAAACATCGGTCAGACCTGGCGGTACCGTAATGCTGATTTTCATGCTGTCGGGCTCATCGTACATGTGGTCTTTGCAAGGCCACCACACACTCGCACCCAAGCCTTGGCATGAGGTCGCGACAAAAGGCTGTCCGTTTTGGTCGCGTTTCCAAGAAAAACCACCATCCCACGGCGCACGTTTTGCAATGCGTGGCCGTCCGCCATAATACACCGTGATTTCTTCTTGGGCATTGGTTTTTTGGGGTTTGGCCAACGTGACAAAAAAAGCGTCTCCGTCGCGCTTGTAGGTGAGCTCCTGACCATCTTGGGTAATTTTAGAAATCGTTAGGGGGCGTTGCAGGTCGATTTGAAGCACTTGTGACGGCTGAATTACTTTGTAGCGAACAGTTACACTGCCTCCAATCGTACTATCGGCAGGGTTGATGCGGGTATTGAGGTGATAAAACTGCAAATCCCACCAAGCACGTTCTTTGGTAATGCTGCCCCGCAGTGTATCGTCGTGCGTGAAGGTGTATTTTTGGGCGTAAAGGGTGAGGGAAAAAATAGAAAATAGCAGAGCTAGACGAAAAATTTTCATGGTAGAAGAGTGCTTGTAGTTTGCTTAGGAATCCAGTTTGGGATGAAAAATGCTTTTGATAAAGCAATAATACCAGTTTGTAGGGCAAAAAAAAATCCGAGCGGGAAGCCCACTCGGATTTTTAACCTTTACTCAACGTTATGAAAAACTCTATAGCTTAGACTATAGGTCGAATACAAGGTCACAATTTTTTTTTATTTTTTTTCAAAGTTTTTAAAAAAATAGCACCCAAGTCGAAAAATCTTCTGAAAAACGGGTGAATTTGTGGGCTGCATGGGCAGGTACAAACAAAAAATCGCCCGTTTCTACTTCGGTCACATTTCCTTCTAACTCAAACGTTGCGCTCCCTGATGCAATGATGTAAGCTTCGTCGCGGTCGTGGGGAGTTTGTTTGTCAACAAGGTGTGGTTGGTAAAGTTCCACTTCTAAGTTGCTACGCCGAAACAACGAGATAAATTCCTCGGAGTGTTGACTGAGTTTTTGAGAAGCTTCTGCCAAGCTAATTTTGTTTGCGAACATGATGGTAGTAAGTGAACCTTAAATCAATGGGAAATAACGCTCTTCCAACACCCGTAAGTGGTGAATGGGGTGGCCAATCAACACAAATCCTAAAGCTAAGGGAGAAATTTGCTGGTTAAAACTAACGCCCGAACGGTGAAACATCTCGTCGCTGAAACTTTTAAAAAGTGCGATGGTTGACTGACGAACTACGGCAAATTCATCCAGCAAATCGTCTAACGTGCGTTGGTTAGCGGTGGTGTTGGCCCCAAACAATTCTTCGTCGTATCCTGGAAGGCTTGTTTTATCGTTTCGGGCAAAACGCATCGCTCGATAAGACATAATGCGCTCGTTATCAATCAAATGTTGGATGATGTCCTTGGCAGTCCATTTGCCAGGTGCATAGACTTGGTCGCCAAGTGCTTCCAGTTTTTCTTTGATTTCGGGCGCGTGATAAAGGCCAGCCGTTGCCTCCAGACCGTCGATGATGTCAATGTCGTCAACAAGTAGGATGTAACGATCAAAAAACTGGGGCATGTGTTGGATGTCGGAACGTTTCATGAAGGTAGGTGAGTTAAATGTTCGGGTAAAGATACATTTTTACTGAATTCATCCCCCACGGGAGTTTCACGAACGGTACGAAGGGGAATCAGCCCCGACCAAATCGGCAGTTCTTGGTCTTCTTCGTCGTCTTTGGGCATCCCTGTACGCAATTTGGCCGAGGCTTCTACGATGGGAAACGACAAAACGGTTGTTTTACGAACCTCGCTCTCCGTCATGGGGCGTAGGTACTCCCAACTATTGGGGACAATTTTCTCCGTAATCCAACGGAGTGCCTCCCATTTAAGGGTAGTATCTTCTACTTTTTCGGCGTTGGAAAAAACCACGACCGAACGATAATTGACCGAATGATGAAAGGCCGATTTGGCCACCACCAAAGCATCCGTCAACATGACCGAAATACAAACAGGAATGCCTTTTTCTAGTTCTCGAATAAAATGACTCCCCACCGACCCGTGAAGATAAATACGGTCTTCGTAGCGGGCAAATGCAGTGGGTAGGGCAAAAGGCTGCCCGTCGATGGTAAAACTTACGGTACAAAACATCGATTCATCCAAAATCGAATAAACGGTTTCTTCGTCGTACTGAGCGCGTTTGGCCAAACGACTTGGAGTTGTGCGGGGAGTTGGCTGCATGGGTTGGTTTTTTTTTGACAAAAGTATATCTTTACTGGATTGCTATACGTGTCCACTTTTAATAAAGTAAGTAGTCCACTTTTTAACCTAAACAAACGATGAAAACCAAAAACCTATGGGTGTTTTTAGCGGGGATCAGTACGGCCTTTGCGCAAGTTCCCAACAAAGCCCACGAAAGTGTTATCAAGGAAATTAACCAAAAAGAAAAGCAGTATGGCGTGCTCTCTAAGCAAATCTGGACGTTTGCCGAAGTAGGGTATCAAGAAGTCAAAAGCTCGGCCATTTTACAAGACCAGCTTCGCAAGGAAGGTTTTAAGGTACAGTCGGCCGTGGCAGATATGCCTACGGCTTTTGTGGCGAGTTTTGGCGAAGGCAAACCTGTGATTGGCATTTTGGGTGAATTTGATGCCTTGCCAGGCTTGTCACAAGATTCAATTCCCATCAAAAAATCAATCGGAGGTATTGCAGGGCATGCTTGCGGGCACCACCTGTTTGGGGTAGGTTCGTTGGCGTCGGTGGTTGCCATTAAAAACTGGTTGGTGCAATCAGGACACAAAGGAACGATTCGGTTTTACGGTACACCCGCTGAAGAAGGTGGTTCGGGAAAAGTGTACATGGTACGTGATGGGTTATTTAAGGACGTGGACGTGGTACTGCACTGGCACCCAGGCGATAGCAACAGCGCAAGTTCGTCGTCGTCGTTGGCGAACAAATCGGCTAAATTCCGTTTCAAAGGCATTTCTTCGCACGCTGCGGCTGCCCCTGACCGTGGTCGTTCGGCCTTGGATGGGGTAGAGGTGATGAATTATGCCGTCAATATGATGCGCGAACACATTCCGTCCGCTACCCGAATCCATTACGTGATTACCAACGGCGGGAAAGCGCCAAACGTTGTTCCTGATTTTGCCGAAGTGTATTATTACGTTCGCCACCCAAGTCGTCAATACGTGGCCTCGATTTGGGAACGCGTACAAAAAGCGGCCCAAGGGGCGGCGTTGGCCACGGGCACGACGGTGGAAGAAGAAATCATTGGAGGCGTACACGAAATTTTGCCCAACGATGTTTTGTCGCAATTGATGCACGAAAATTTGAAAGGCATTGGAGGAATGAAATATACGGCCGAGGAATTGAAATATGCCGAAGAAATCAGCAAAACGCAAGGAATGGGGATTCGGGAGCTAAGTTCAGTTGAAACGATTGAACCATTGGCCAACGAGGGACTAAGCAGTGCCTCAACGGACGTAGGTGATGTGAGCTGGGCGGTGCCAACTGTTGGTTTGCGCACGGCTACGTGGGTGCCAGGTACGCCTGCCCACAGTTGGCAAGCAGTAGCGGCGGGGGGCACGAGCATTGGACGAAAAGGAATGGTGATTGCGGCCAAAGCGTTGGCAACGACGGCCATTGATTTATTCCAAAACGAAAAAATAATCTCGGAAGCCAAAGCCGAATTTGAAAAACGCCGTGGGACTGATTTTACCTATAAAGCCTTGGTCGGCGACCGCAAACCAGCCCTTAATTATAGAGATTAAGAGAATGATGAATTTTTGAATGACGAATACTTCGAGTGACGAATGACGAAAAAAAAGTTCGTCATTCGAGAAATTCGTCATTCAAAAAAATCCTCACTCGTCACTCGTTCTATTTGTCATTCGAAAAATGCTTGTTTCTCAGTTACAATTATCCATCGACAAAAACGCCAAGCAACCTGCGTATTTGCAATTGGCCAATCAGCTGATTCAGTTGATTCGGACGGGCGAGCTGCGGGCAGGACAGAAACTAATTGGTACTCGCTCGTTGGCCGAACTGCTTGATATTCATCGCAAAACGGTCGTGCAAGCCTACGATGAACTGTTGGTGCAAGGCTGGTTAGAAAGCAAAACAGGGAGCGGGACGTACGTGGTTGAAACTTTACCCGAAGTTGAACCCCAAAAACTGAGCAAACAGACGCTCGAAAAAGTGAATCCTGCCAAAAAAGCGGGGTTTACTTTTGCCCAGCCACCGCATTTACGTCGCGATGTGTTGACGTCGGGGTATGCCTTGCATTTGGACGATGGTTTTCCTGATCCACGTTTGGCACCACTCGCCGAACTAAGCCGCGTGTATCGAAGTCAGTTGCTGCTGGGGAATCAGTACGTAAAATTGGGCTATGGAGATACCAAAGGGTCTGGTTGGTTGCGACAAGAACTTTCGACGTATTTGAACGAAACACGTGGACTTAAAATTACGCCCGAAAACATCCTGATTACCCGTGGTACGGTCATGGGCATCCACTTGGCGAGCGCGGGTTTGGTACAGCGCGGCGACGTGGTCGTGACGGGAAAAATGAGTTGGGGAACGGCTACGACCAATTTTGTACAGGCGGGCGCGCACATTGAGCCAATTGAAGTGGATGAATACGGTCTAGTGGTAGAAGAACTGGAAAAACTATGCCAACAAAAAACAGTTCGTTTGGTTTATGTGACCTCGCACCACGATTACCCAACGACCGTCACCCTACGCGCCGACCGCCGATTGAATTTACTGAAATTGGCCGAAAAATACGGTTTTATTGTCTTTGAAGACGATTATGACTACGATTTTCACTACTTGAGCAAACCGCTGCTGCCGCTGGCAAGTGCCGACCGCGCGGGCATGGTGCTGTATTGTGGGTCGTTTACCAAAGCCATTTCGCCCGCCTTTCGGGTGGGGTATTTGGTGGGGCCAGAGGACGTCATTGCGCATTTGGCACGCCTGCGGCGGATCATCGACCGACAGGGAGATTTGATGCTGGAAAATACGGTGGCCGAGCTCCTTCAGAGCGGGGTGATTGAGCGGCACCTTCGTAAATCGCTGAAAGAATACCGCAAACGGCGGGATGTCTTTGCCGAACTACTTCAAAACGAATTGAGCGATTACGTACAGTTTCAACTTCCCGACGGTGGGATGGCGATTTGGACGTTGTTTGATAAAAGTATTGACCTAGAACAATTTGCGGAACGTTGTCTCAAACACGATCTCTTTTTTTCCAACGGAAAACACCTTCACCCAGCCCTCAACGGCACACGCTTAGGGTTTGCGTCGTCGAGAGAGGAAGAATTAGTGAGATGCGTGGAGGTAATGAAGCGAAACCTTTGATGCCCAACATCGCTGGGTGTTAGTCGTTTGGGGTTTAAATCACTGAAATGGCTTCTTTCAACACGGTAAAAACAACGGGGGTGACGCCTACAAACTCTCCGTCCATATCAATAGGTAACGGTTTTTGGGTGTCAATTTGAATGGATTTAGCAGATGAATAACTCACTTGGGGATGTTGTATAGGGCGGCACTTACGGATGGTAGGTAGGTGACGCAAGTAGTCGATGACCGTGATGTTTTTGAGCATTACTACTTCCAGCAGACCATCGTTGAGGAGGGCGCTGGGGGCTATCCCAAGGCCACTACCAAAGTATTTCCCATTGGCCACTACTAAGCTCATCATGGGGGTAGCTATTTCTTCCGCAGGGGTGCGGACTAACAGCCATTGCGGAGTATAACTCAAAAAGGTAGCCAAAATCGCCCGTTGGTACGTAAAAGTAGCGCCAAGCCAACGTTGGTATCGGCTTAGTTTTTCAGCAATGACGCCACCAATGCCAACATCGGCGATATTGATAAAATAACGATGAGTCGGTTGGCCATCTACTGTTAAAAATTCAGCTTTTCCAACATCGACCAATGTGTTATTGGAATCCTGAATAGCTTCTAGTAATGAGTTTAAGGTATGTTTTTTGGCTAAACTTTTAACAAAATCATTACCTGAACCCGTCGCAAGAACGCCCAGTGCGACGGTACGGGAATCAAGTCCGCTTTTGGCACAGCCTTTCATAATTCCATTGATTACTTCATTGAGCGTTCCGTCACCTCCAACGCTGATTATAACCAAGGCACCCGATTGCACAGCTTCTTCTGCCAACATTGCAGCATGACCGCTATAGTTCGTAAGTTGAACGCTTATAGGATAAGCGGCAAAGGTATTTGTAATTTCAGGTATGATACGTTGGCTGGCTTTTTTTGAGCCATTGACAATGAAATAGATAGTGGTGTAGTTCATGGTCTGCTACGCGTATTCACTTGGTGAAATTCCGTATCGTTCGCTAAATATTTTAGAAAAATAGGGCAAACTCTCAAAGCCCACTTGATAAGCTATTTCTGAAACGGTTCCAGCCTTGGCCCTCAGCATATCAGCCGCTAGTTGGAGGCGATAATTTCGGACGTATTCGGTCACGGTTTGGTTGGTGAGCGCTTTCAATTTACGACGTAGCTGCACGGGCGTTAAGCTCATCTCCGCCGCAAACTGGTCAACGTCAAAGCTACTTTCGGTATAGTTTTTAGCTAAAACATCGGTTGCTTTTTGTAAAAATAAGTCATCCATCGACGCCGCTGGAACGACTTCGTCGGTAGCCTGAACTATCGGGGTCAGATGAGCGTACTTTTGTTGGAGCAATTGTTGTTTTTTGAGCAAATTCTGGAGTCGTACTTGCAGTTCTTCCGTATGAAATGGTTTCGACAGGTAATCGTCGGCACCTGTCTCAAGCCCTTCCAGTCGGTCGTTGAGCGTAGCTTTTGCGGTAAGCATTACGACAGGAATGTGATTGGTGCGAATGTCGGTTTTAAGGGCTTTACAAAAACCAAACCCATCGAGCCGTGGCATCATAACGTCACAAATAACAACATCAGGAACTAGCTCGGTAGCCATTTGGAGACCGATTTGGCCGTCTTGTGCTTCTTCGATGCGATACGTGCTACTAAAAATACTTCGGATATAATGGCGCAAATCGGGGTTGTCTTCAACAATAAGTAGTAACGGTGCCTCGCTATTTTTATCGACAACAGGAGCTTCCGTAAGGCTTGATGCGCTAGACTCGAACGCCAGCCGTGAATCTGGTTTTTCAACAGTTGTTTGGCCAACGTGGACAAACTCACCCCAATGAGCAGCATCGCAGGGGAGAGTCACGACAAAAGTGGTTCCTTTTTCGGGCTTACTTGTCACGTCAATCGTCCCTTTGAGGGCTAAAACCAATTCTTTCACGAGGGCCAATCCAATGCCCGTTCCTTCGTAGTGGCGTCGTTGGCTGTCATCAACTTGGTAAAAACGGTCAAAAATTCGGGGGAGTCGTTCGGCATCCATCCCAATTCCGTTGTCAGCCACTGTTAGCGTGAGAAGTGCGCCTTTCTCATGGTCATCTCCTTCGGGAGTAGTGTACTGTACATTCACTTTTACGCGCCCATTTTCATTGGTAAACTTAAAAGCGTTAGAAAGTAAGTTGGTGACGATTTTTTCCAGCTTATCTTCGTCAAAATAAGCAAGGCATTTTTGATGACTTTGCGTCCGTTCAAAAATAATTTGTTTGCTCTGCGCAAGCGATTCAAAGGACGCAAATTGGTAACGTAAAAAATGGGCTACGTCGCCATACTGAATGGTGGGTTCTAGTTTTCCGACTTCGAGTTTGGAAAGGTCAAGAAGTTGATTGATAAGGTTTTGGAGGCGAGATAGGTTTCGTTGCATGACAGGAATCATGCCTTCGGTGGGGTATTTTTTGCCTAGCTCTGCCAAAGGGCCAACGAGCAGGGTCAGCGGGGTGCGAAACTCGTGCGAGATATTGGTAAAAAAGCGCGTTTTGGTTTCGTCCAACGCCACCAATCGTTCGGCTTCTTTTTGCTCAAAAGACAAGCGCTGTATTAATTCCTCGCGTCGTGTTTTTTGGCGGTAATAAACAAAGTAGGCACCAAACAAAACGATAGCAAGCACCAATGAAATGGCCAATACCCAAAAGCGCGAGTTTTGGGCTTGCTCATTTGCAAGTTCAGCCTGAAGTTTATTTTTTTCTACGTCAAACCGTACCGAAGCTTCCGAAGTAATGGCTTTAATTTCTTGTTCGTTGCTGACAATCAATTCTTCGTAATACCCTTTTCGGTGCAGAAAAGCGCTTTTGAAATCTCCAATCAGCGAATCGGCAATCATTCGGTTTTTGTATAATCCAGACAGCAAGGCGTGGTAATCTAGCGTATCAGGATCAGAGTTGAGGATTTTAACGGCTTTTTCAAAATTCTGAACTATTTCCCCTTTGTTGCCTTTGACCCCAGCGACTTGGCATAAATTACCATATACCTTGGCAATATCGCCCAACCCTTTGGGTTTGTAGCGCAAACGATAAACCAACTCTTGCTTAAAGTAGGGTTCTGATTGGGCGGGATTAGGGGAGGTATTGAGGATGATTTCGCCAATGTTACCGTTGATGGTGCCTATTTTTAAGCTATCTTTTTTTAGTCGGACTTGAGCAATCGCCAACTTGTTATACTTAATGGCTTGGTCGTATTGCTTTAAGTAGCCCAAACAGTTGGCATAGTTTTTATAAAAATCAATCCGATAATGGTCAATTGGGTCTTTGGCCAAATACTTTTCACCTTCTCTGAAATACTTAATAGCCGTCTTAAAATCAGATACTTGGTTCATGTAATACGTTCCAAGGCGGTTGAGCTTGTGGTCTGCTAACAAGACATTGTCATAGCCTATTTTCCGAAAAAGCAGGTCCGCCGTAAGAAAATGATTGACGAGGGTGACAGAATTGGCGCGTTGGTTATAAAGGTACACACCCATTCTAAATTCAACATAAGCCCTGATTCGATCGGTTAAAAGGGTTTGGGGTAGTTTTGCTAATCCGTCCAGCAATTTTTTCAATTCTAAATACCTAGAGCTAGGCTTGGGTATTTTTTTAAAAGTAAAGTAGTTGAGTGTTAGGTAATTGAGAAAAAGGCGTAGCTGCTCGTCTTGCGATTGCTTGGCATACAGTTCAATCGCGTTCAAATCAGCAGCCATTGAAGTACTGTCAGGCTCTTCGCTCGCCCAAATAAAGTGCATTTCAAGACTGTCTAACCGAGCTAGGTCTTTTAACGTTAAGAACGAAGCTACCTTGGGGTTTTGAGCATTCAAAAGCGTAGCACTTGATGACCCCAAAAATAAGGCAACGAACAGGGTGATTGCTGCTAAACGTTTATTTTTAAAGGGAGAAAGAGTAGGCATTGGTCACAATTGAAGTTTTGGTATGGGTTTTTAACCAATACAACAAAATACGTCAATTGTAGATTTAGGAAAAAGCCTTTTGCTAAAAAAGATACCAAAAGAGGTTGAATGTATATTATAATAAAAAAGACTAGGGCGCTGTCGTTACCTTCACCTCCCTAAACATAAACAAGTTGTTACTAACCCGTACTGCCTTCCCACTGGCCGTTGTGACGTTGCGAAGAACGACCTCTTTGGTGATGACGTAGGGGAATTTTTCTTGGTAGGAACTGTCGGTTAGTTGGGGGTTAAAATTGGCAAAAATGGCAGGGCCTTGGTAGTTGTCGGGGTGCTGTGAATCGTCGATGCGGAGGTTTTCGATGGTGATTCGTTCGGGCATGTAACAGGTATAACCAAAATCGTGTAGGCCAGAATATGACCCACTGATGAGGTCGGCGCTGGTAGGCTTACCACCTGCGGGGACAAAAACACAGTTGCGAATGATGAGCTCGCCTTGCCACGTACTGCCGTAGTCGGAGCGAAGATTGACGATGCTTCGACCGCGAATGGTGGAGTTCTCGACCAAAAACGTGCCACTTCCAATGGCATTGATGCCCATGTGTCCGAGGGTGGAATTGCGGATGGTGGCGTTGGCTACCCCTTGGTGCGCGTCAAAACGGGAGAGTGTACAGCGGTCGTACAGCAGGTTTTTGCAAAAATTGGAACCCAAAATGCCCCAATACGTATTGTCGTCGATGCTGTTGGTTTGGGTACAATTGACAAAAGATACATTCACCGCCCGATTGACCGACAGGTCGTAAGTGCCCATCGAAACGGGCTTGCCTGCCGCGCCAATGGTACTGTAGGTGCGGTGGCCCGTCAGCAAGGTGTTTTTGACGGTGACGTAGGCACAATCACCGACGTTGATAAATCCGCCGTAAGGCGCACCGTTTTCGCCTTCGCCCGTGATGCGGTGTTCGAGTCCTTCGATGAGAACGTTTGACCGACGAACAGCGATGTTTCGGCTATAATAGGTATATTTTGATTCGGCTTTGTTGGCAATGGTTGTGAAGCGTCCTCCCGTGATTTTTAAAGGTTTTTCGTCGATGGGCAGCGCTGTAATATCCGTGATTTGGTCAAAATCCCAAATGATGGGAGCGTTCATGTCAACGTTGCCGTTTTTGTCAACCACAAAAATGTCGGTTTGCGAAGAGCCGTTGTTTTGATTTAACCCAAACCGAATGTATTGCTTTACGTTGGCATTGGTGACTGTAATTAGGCAAGTACTTGGCAAGGACGCGTCGATTTTTTTCTGATTTCGTTTGAGGGAAGAAACCGTAGAAAGCTTAAACGACTGGAGGTTAGAGCTGACCGTAAACACCGACGCATTGCGGTTTTGGACGTCGGTATCGTCGATGATAAAGGCTGCCGTGCCAAAATCGGTATCGGTCTGGATCACCGCCGTCCGCTCTTTGCCGCTCACGTAATAAGTGGCGTTGGCGTCGGCTTTGACTTTAAGCCCGTTGGTATTGGCAAAAGCATGAGTCGCGGCAATGGCCTCCATGTCGTCGGTTTTGCCATCCCCTTTGGCGCCAAAATCACGGTAACTAACTACCCCTGCGGCTTTGAACTTAGCCAGTTGTTTTGCAGAAATGTTGTCAAATGTTGAGGAGGTTTGTCCATAAACCAGCCCAGAATAACAAGTGATGAAGTAATAAAGTAGCCGTTTTAGTGCGTTTAACAAATAACGGTCAACTTGGGTCATTAAAAGGAGTGGATAGCGCATAAAAAAGGTTGGTTATTCTTATTCTACAAAATACATGTCGATTTCGCCTTTGTTTTTGGCCGTAATTTTACCTCGATGGCGACATGCGTAACGGTCTTTGATGAGTTGATAGGTTGTTTCCGAAATATTAATTTTTCCTGCTTCGCTACTGCTTTCCATACGGCTGGCAATGTTGACGGCATCTCCCCAAATGTCATAACTGAATTTTTTGATGCCCACTACGCCCGCTACTAACGGCCCCGTGTGGATGCCAATTCTAATTTCAAAATAGGGCAAATTCAAGCGTTTGCGAGCGTCGATTTCTTGGTGGATAAACCCTAAAATATCAATAGCCGCCGCCACCACGTCTGCGGCATGGGTCTGGTTGGATTTTGGGAGCCCGCCCGCGCACATGTACGCATCGCCGATGGTCTTTATTTTTTCGATGCCATGTTTGCCAATGATGCGGTCAAACTCTCGGTATATTTTGTCAATTTCCAACACTAACTCTTGCGCACTCATACGCTCAGACACTTTGGTGAAATCCTTGAAATCAGTGAACATCACCGTGACCAATCCGTAGGTTTGGGCGTCCACGTAGCCTTTGTTTTTTAATTCAGCGGCTGTTTCGTAGGGCAGGATGTTGAGCAATAATTCTTCCGAACGTTTCTTTTCGGCTTCGATTTCTTTCCTAAGTTTTTTCTGATAAATCGTAGAAAGATAGGCGGTATAGCCAAAATAAAGCGCATAAACCGTGACCAGGCCACAACAGATTAGTTCTATCAATAAGCTACTATCAGGCTCAAAGGTAATTGGCTTTAAAAAACTACTCACGCCTATGCCTACGATGGTCGCCACGATGCCATATAGACACTGCCGTATGCCCCGCACGCCTATATTTCCCGTCCAGGTCATTACGATGTACATGATGGTCGGGAATACCGCAAACGACATGATGCCAATAAACATACCTGCCCAAAAGGTATCTATGATTAAAAAAGAGAGCTCGATAAAGCGACTCGAGCCAGAAAATTTATAAACCAAAAAGCAAACGTGAGGATAAATCAAAAAAACACCGATGAGCAGGTAAATGTTGCTGTCAAAACCACGGCTATTGCCCTGTAAAACAAGCAAAAGAATGCCGTAAGCGTAGCCCAAAATACGCAGCGGGTAGTAGGCGCGCCCTATCCCGAAAGACGGTTGTTTAAAATTATGTATCAGCGATTGAAGCAATTGCATAACGTTTTTTGCTTTAGGATTTGTACGAAGCCAACTCTTCACTACTCATGTTTTGGAGAACCTCTTTGGCGTGTTCATAGCCTTTCTCGACAATGGTGTCGAAGGCTGCCCAACTTACGATACCAAAGCGACTGACGTCGGGGTTGAAATACAAATCGGAGTAGCTGATGGCTTCGTTGCGCCGCGCGGCACTGTAGAGCAAGGTCGCATTGAGCAACAACGACGTAAGTGAAGGCAATCGATATTTACGCTGTTTTTTGGGACGAAATCGGTCTTGTAATAACTGCTTGGGACTAGGAATCTCCTCTAAATCAAGTCGATAGTTCTGGTCGCGGGCTAAATCCACGCCAATCACTTTGCCTACCTTGGCGCGGCTCATGACGTCGGCAGGAAAATTGTTGAACGTCCCGCCATCCACCAACAAATCGTCGCCATCAATAATCGGTGGAAATACGCCTGGGATGGCCGTAGAAGCCAGCAGGTATTTGCTCATGGAGCCACGGGTATGTACTTCTTCGCGGGCTTGGGTATAATTGCTCGACACCACAAAAAGCGTTCGCCACGTATCTTCTATGTCGATTTGGCGTACACCCACGAAGGCTTCAATCGTGTCGTCAATCATCTGTTTGATGCGTTTGCCGCGAATGAGTGAAATAAAAGGTAGCCAATTGTAGTCTTTGGTCGGATTAAACATGGCTCCCTTTTTCATAATACGTTGCACGGTTTCGGAAGGCTCTCCAAACGATACCGCTGCGGCCACCATCGCGCCCACGCTCGTTCCGCCCACAAAATCTATGGGTATATCAAATTCTTCCAACGCACGCATCACTCCGATGTGCGCAAACCCTTTGGCTCCGCCGCCCGCTACCACAAAACCAATGGCCGTTGCGCTCATAATACGGGCCAACCGCTTCATATCTTGGGAGCTTTCTCGGCGCAAATGGTAGTGAGATTTTACGTTCGGGCGCAAACTCAGCCACTCGCGGGTGTGGCGCGGCGAAACTGTATCTGACGGATGCAGCAACACCAACACCTGCGGAACGCCAGTCGTGGCAGACCTAGAATTGATACTTTGTTCGTGCGAGACCAGCACCGAAGGCTGGGTAGCGTCTGCAATAAGAAAAATCTCATCGGCTTGGCGAATGCACCGCTGCGTCCATTCGGTGTTTTCGGAGTCCGTCACATAGAGCATATACTCGTGTTTCGACTCCTGATTATCAAGCCACTGCGATAGTTCGTGGTAGGCTTTTCTGTCGTTTTTATTGGTTTGGGCAAAACCTACCATGCCATGCTGTTCGTCCACGGCTGTGCTTGAGGCCAGATAAACTGTCCCTTTGGCAGTTAATGCTTGGTATAAATCGTGGGAAAAATCGGGTAAAGAAATGCTGTTGTGTAGGGCCAATAAACAAATATTAACGGGTTTTTTTACGCTTTTTCGACCCCCTTGCGAATTTTTTAATCGGCTGATAATGAGTTTGGTGACGTTCATGGAAACGGCAGGGTAGTCTAAGATGACTTTTTCAAAAACTTCCTTCGACAGCTTCACCAAAACACTATCACGGATGGCGACAATCGTAGCGGAGCGAGGTTCTCCCGTGAAAATGGCCATTTCACCCACGGTTTCGCCCCGCATAATTTCCCCGATGACCTTTTGGGTGCCTTCTTCGGTCGTTATCTGGGCCTGTAGGCGTCCGCTGATGACAAAATAGAGCGAGTCACCGACGTCTTTTTGGGCAAAAAGTTGTTCGCCTCCACCTATTTCCACCCATTGGAGCTGAGGTTCGAGGCTATGTAGCAGGGTATCGTCAAAATCACCAAAAATACGGGTAAGGTTTTTACGAAGCAGTTCACGGTGGAACTGGTTTGCGAGCGGTTGAATGAGAGCCATAAAGTTGAGGGTCAAAGCGTGAGTAGGGTACTGATACACAATCAGTATGGCAATGATAACGAATTTTTTTGAAAAATACCTACTCACTAAAAATGCCCTACTTGCCTGTAGGGATGGGCAAGGTAGGGCATGAGAAAAAGGGTTAATAATAAGGAGGAGATGCGCTGAAGGTTGCAACAATCAATTAATCCTGTTTTTCTCCTCCTCAACTCCCGTTTGTCGTTGTCGTGCCGATTTTACTTGTTTATTACCAAAGTTATAACTCAAGTTGATTCGGACAGTACGACTTTCCCAGCCGCCCGAACCTGTGATGCGTAGTCCGCCGAATTGGGTGGTACCGCGCCAAGGAGAGGTGTAAAATACATCGCTGATGGCCACGCGGAATGCTACTTTTTCTTTTAAAATACGTTTTTGGAGCGCAAAGTCGAGTGAACCTTGGCTGCGCGTAACGTAGGTGCCGCCCCAAATGCCTGGCGAACTGTACCAACCCGATACTTCTAAGTTCCATTTTAGGGGTAAACTAAAGGTGTTTTGCCCGTACAGGCTCAACACGTTGGCTTTTACGTTCATAAATTTCTTCTCGTCAGATGTGAACGCGGTGTGGTAAGCATTGAGGCTGACATACACATTCCACCACTTCGCCGCCTGAAACGGGTACGAAACGCCCAAGTTGATGACTTGTTGGTCGGCGATGTTACGCTCCATCATAAAGTTGCGATTATAGCCCGTAGTATCGGTAATTTGGGCAAAAAAGTCACGGACGTAGCTGTAACTCAGCGAGGTCGTCAGGGTGTATTTGTAAGTATGGGCAAGTTTGAGGTTGTTGACGTATTGGGGTTGCAAAAACGCATTGCCTTTTTGATAGGTCAATTCATCCAATTGCCACTCGAAAGGGTTAAGAGATTGGTACGTAGGTCGTTCGATGCGGCGGCTGTACGTCAACGCAAGACTATTGTTGGGGTTGGCTTTGTAGGTGATACCACCGCTGGGAAAGAGATTGGTGTAGTTGCGACGCACAAAAGCATCGGCATTTTTTTGCGTTCCAGTCAACTTCCCTTCCGACACGGTTTGCTCGGCCCGAAGACCAAATTGAAGGTCGAATTTTTGATGGCTTCGGTTGTAGTTGACGTAAGCGGCGTTGATTTGTTCGGTATAAACAAAATTGTTGGAGCGATTGGCATTGAACGCATCCATTCCGTCAACCACATCGTAGAAATCGAAGGTATTGTTCGTTTTTACAATCGATAGTTTTGCCCCCATGCCTAGTTTCCCTTTTAAAAATGGCTGTTCGTAGTCAACTTTGGCCGAAAAAATACCAATATCTGTCGGGGTTTTCATGCGGTAAATTTGGCTGAACAACGTTTGGGTTTCGGTCCCGTTTTTATAAAAATTGGGCTGATAACTGTGGCGATTGCTGTTGTACGAACCCAAGTCAACGTCCACGTTCAGGATGCGGCCAAGGGTATCTGCAAAACGATAGTTGGTGTTGAGGTACAAGTTGTTGCTGTGCTGTTGGGAGGTGTTATCGGCAATCAAAACCTGCGTCGGGAGGGTACTGTTTTGGGGGTAAATGGGCGTTCGACTGAGCGAGGTGTTATCGTTGGCATTGAGGTTGGCGTTCAAAATAAGCCCAAACGTACTTTTGGTCGATGCAAAGTAGTCCATGCCGAGTTTGATGTTGTTGCTTTGGTTGTTGTTGATGGTCTCGGCTTTTTGGTCAAAAATGGTGTTGACTTGTTCGCGGTAAAAATTCAAATACGACCAATTTTGCCCTGTTCGGTTGCTGTACGTGCCAAAAAAATTGGTTTTACGGTTTCGATGGTTAAACGAAACGGAGCTATTAACTTTTCCAAAATGACCATAGCCATACCCCAGCGCCAACGACCCGTTGGTGCCGAAGCCTTTGTCTTTTTTGAGGCGAATGTTGATGATACCCGCATTGCCTGCGGCATCGTAGCGGGCCGAGGGTTGGGTGATTATTTCAATGGCTTCAATGTCAGAGGCTTGGAGTGATTTTAGGAATTGGTTTAAGTCTGCGCCTTGCAATACCGAAGGCTTACCGTCAATGAAAATTCGGACGCCTGTTTTACCTTCGAGAATGATGTTTTCGTTGTTGTCCAACACCACCCCTGGCGATTTTCGTAGCAGTTCCAAGCCCGTCGTTCCCGTAGCGCTGAGGGACGCTTGGACGTTAAAAATGGTTTTGTCCGAAAGAACCTCGACCAACGGTTTTTGGGCTTTTACTTTTACTTCGGCCAGTTGATTATCGCTGCGCAAAACAAAGGCGTCGAAGTCAATGTTGGTATCTATGAGCTTGAAATTGACCGAGCGGTATTTTTGAAAACCCACGCTGCTAATGACCAAATAGTAGTGTTCGGGGGCAATCCCGCTCATTTTAAAATGACCGTTTTCGGTACTGCTTTCAACTTTTACGAGGCTGGAGTCGCTTACTTTAAAAAGGGTTGCAGTGGCAAAGGGAATACCTTCGTTTTGTTCGTTTTTTGCCAATCCTGAAACGGAAAAGCGCTGAGCCATTGATACGGTGGTTATTAAAACGAGAAATGGAAGTAAGATGGTTTTCATGGTTGCGATGGTTGATGGGACAAAGTTGCAGTCCTGACGAAACCCATCAAAGAGACATTCGGCGAATCGACAAATAACCCGACGAATGACACTTTGTGCAGTTGAACGGCTTATACGGCAGTTCGTCGAAAAAACGTAGCAGAATCGAATTATTTGTGGGAGATTTGACACAGATTCACAAGAAATACAGCGGAGAAAAATGATAAATTGGCAAAAAAAACTCATTTGGGGAGTTCGGCTTGGAGAACTGCTAGCCGTGGTTGGAGTTTACTTTGTATTGTATGCTTTGTATTGTTTGACGTTGACATTCAATGAGTTGTCGTACGTTAAAATGACCTACGGCGCACTGCTTCTCAACTATGCCGTCAGCCAATTTTTTGATTATGCCTTAAAATTTATCCTGACCATCCCCCTTTGGTACTTCTACTTTCGGGTGATTCCGCATTGGAAGCTTTCGACCAAGATTCTTTTGCACGTATTTACGATGTTACTTTTTGTTTTTACGTGGCAAAAAGCCTTCTATTTCACGATGGATACCCTTGGGCGTGGGCATTTACGAGGGTCGAGTCAAGTGTGGGACATCTACATTCCCGCGCTTATTTACGTCATTCAATTTGGCTTTTTTCACGCCTACGAATACCATTTGCACTACCAACGCCAAAAAGAGACCGAAAACGCCCTTCGACAGGCGTCGCTGGAGAGTGAGCTTTCGGCCATCAAAGCCCAGCTTAATCCACATTTTCTGTACAATGTTTTCAATACCATCAGCGCGTCGGTACCGCCCGAGATGGAAGACACGCGGGAGATGATTGCCAAGTTGGCCGATTTGTTTCGGTACCAGTTGAAGGCATCTCGGGTGGATTTTGTCAAACTGAAAGACGAGATGGAATTTGTTGAAAAATACCTTGCCTTGGAAAAAGATCGTTTTGGCAGCAGGTTGCAAACAACGATTGAGGTGGACGAAGCATTGATGACCGAACGGGTGCCACCGATGTTGCTTCAGCCGATTGTGGAAAATGCCATCAAACACGGTATTTCACCCAAAATCGAAGGGGGAGAAGTGAAAATAACAATCAAAAAAAGTACCTACGACTTGATAGTGGAGGTTACAGACACGGGGGTTGGGTTGGTCAATGAAGGAGAAATTATTGGAAAAGGTGTGGGGCTAACCAACACCAAATTGCGCTTAGAAAAGATGTTTGGGAAAACGTTACATTTTCAACAAAACCAACCGAGCGGTTTTCGAGTTTGGTTTGAAATACCGCTCCACTAACAGCCATGCAAAAAATAGTAATTGCCGACGACGAAGCGGCGGGACGTACGCTCATCAAGCAATATTTGCAGGAATACCCTACGATGATTGTGGTAGGGGAGGCCAACAACGGCGTCGATGCCGTCAAGATTATCAATGAATTTAAACCCGATGTGGTGTTTTTGGACATTCAAATGCCTGGCCTGACGGGTTTTGACGTGCTGAAGTATTTGGAAGAAATTCCGCAGATAATTTTCTCAACGGCCTACGACCAATACGCTTTGCAGGCGTTTGAAGTCCACGCGATTGACTATTTGTTAAAGCCTTATACGGGGGTTCGTTTCAACGCTGCCATTCAAAAATTGCGGTTGAACCAGAGCCAGAATTTAACCCCCGTTCAACCACTGGCCGAAAGCCTCATCAATCCCTTGCAGTATCCCGAAAAGATTCTCATTCAGCAAAATCAAAAACTGGTGACAGTCAATGTGCGCGACATCATCTGGATTTCGGCCGAGGGTGATTATTCC
Organism: Runella defluvii; assembly: GCF_014195535.1. Classification (GTDB taxonomy): domain Bacteria; phylum Bacteroidota; class Bacteroidia; order Cytophagales; family Spirosomataceae; genus Runella; species Runella defluvii. The sequence goes on from NZ_JACIBY010000001.1 coordinate 718,134, forward strand.
AAAATTATAACTAACCGAGGCAATTATTTGAGCAATTATGGCATTAGCCAGCTCGAATTAAAACTTAACCCGCAGCATTTTATTCGGGTGCATCGCTCTTCCATCATTCATTTGGAGTTTGTAAAAGAAATCCAAAAACAACTCAGCAGCTACGATGTCATTATGCAAAACGGCGATTGGGTGCGCGTCAGCCGAGGCTACATGGATAACATTAAGAAATTGACGTATTGAGGAGGTTGTTGATGGAATGATGGGGTGCCTTTGTCAAAGTGCTTAATGGTGGACAGTAGAAATCAAATGCCTTGCAATTTAGTGTTTCAAATCAATAAGCCTGTAACTGGTACTTCTACCGCCTGAATCCTCTTTCACCAAAACATCCTGTTCCACTAAATTTTGTATATCTCTCAATGCGGTGTCCGTTGAAGTCTTGGTGATTTTGGCCCACTTGGATGTATTGAGTTTTCCTTCGAAGCCGTCTAATAACTTATTAAGCATCAATTTTTGACGGTCATTGATGTCTTTCTCGGAGAAAAATAGCCAATATCTTGCTTTGGTCAGTACCGACGTAAGAATGTCTTCTGTAGCTGATAATGCCCTGTCTAGGCAAGTCAAAAACCAATGAACCCACTCTGTAATGTCTAAATCTCCGCGTTGTGTCTTTTCCAAAATATGATAGTAGTCTTTGCGTTCCAGTCTAATTTGGGCAGACATGCTATAAAAGCGCTGATGACTTCCATCCGCTCGCGCGAGTTGCATATCGGCAATAGAGCGGGCTATACGCCCGTTACCATCGTCAAACGGGTGAATGGTAATAAACCATAAATGAGCCATGGCCGCTTTAAAGACGGGATCCATGTTATTTTGGGTATTAAACTATTCCATGAACTGGGCCATCTCCTGCGGTAAGCGTTCGGATGAGGGAGCTTCAAAATGGACTCTTTCACGACCGAGAGGCCCTGATACCACTTGCATCGGGCCAGTCTCATTATCCCGCCAATTTCCCACAGTGATTTTGTACATACCGCTGCGTCCTGTAGGAAACAGTGAGGCATGCCACCCGAAGAGGCGGTCTTCTGTAAGAGGCTGATTGAAATGCTGTGTGGCATCCAGTAGCATTTCGACCACCCCTTCTACATGGCGGTCTGTGGGAGAGAGTGCTCCAATGTCTATCCCTAGACGGCGGGCAATACTGCTGCGTACCTGTTCGGCGTTGAGGATTTCGCCTTCAATTTCATTGGATTTGAGTACTTCCAACGTCAACGTTTGCAGTATAGCTTCTTCCTGTAAAGGGAAGCCTAAGCTTTCCATTCGGCCAATGAGTTTTCCCTGTTTATGGCGAACGGAAGCCAGTAAGTCCATAATTAGTTGCCTATCCCACGAAAAATGAGGCCATAGAGGTCGTTGATGGATGTACATGTTCTATTCACCGCTTGTTATGCGGTAAATGTAGTGTCTAATTACCGCATTGTCAAGATAATTGACGCATATTATGCGGTGATTAAGCAGTATATTCGCCGCATGGCTTGTTCATCGGAAGCCTACTTTTTTTCGGTCTAAGTAGATCCAAGGAGAGTGATGCGGCCAGCCTGAGATGGCGACCGAATTTTATCAATACCTACTTGGAATGAGAGGTGCCTTAATCATGAAAAAGGCACTAAAAACTTGAAAATGATATAACAGATAATTTAGGTATTCATTAACATATTTTATATTGTCAAGTAAATAAAATACAAAACTTGACAGTACTTGACTAACATACTATATTTACAGAATGATAAGTGTCGCCGAAAAAATAGCCCAAACGATAAAGAACATGCCCGAAGGTGTAATCTTTGGCTATGATCGGCTGTCCATTGGTCGGGAAGAGTTTGCGTCGGCAGCCAAAGCGCTGGAACGGTTGCAGAAGAAAGGGCTGGTCAGCAGGGTCTCAAAAGGGCGCTTTTACAAGCCTAAAATGACTATTTTTGGAAAAAAACGACCCAATGAGGCGGAGTTACTTAAACCTTACCTGTACCAAAACGGGCGGCGCATAGCCTACATCACGGGGACAAGGCTCTATAATCAACTAGGACTGACCACTCAGATACCAGCCGATATTCAAATTGCCAGTCGGTCCCGCCGTAACTTGAGCGGAATCAGCTTTATGAAAGTCAGCTCCGTCAAAAGCTACGCCGACGTATCTGAAGATAATTATCAAATGCTGGGTTTTCTGGATGCGATGAAAGACCTAAAACAAATCCCAGATTTGGATATGCAGTCAGCGCTGACCATCTTCAAAACTCGCATAAAAGCATTGAGCAGCGAACGGCAACGCCAAATGATTACCTATGCCTTGTTATATCCCCCACGGGTAAGGGCATTATTGGGAGCCGTTTTGGAAGAAATTCAAAGCGATTTGGATTTGACCCCGCTCAAAGAAAGTCTCAATCCTTTTACAAAGTTTAATTTAGGATTCAATAATTCTCTGCTGAAAACGGCCTCCAACTGGAACATTCAATGAAATTACACGAAAACCCAGACCTATTTGCGGACGCGATATCAATCACGGCAGAGTATCTGAATTTGCCCGAAATTTATGTAGAAAAGGATTATTGGGTCACGTTTACCCTGCAACATACTTTTACGAGCCCTTTGGCGGAATTTACCGTTTTTAAAGGTGGTACGGCTCTAGCGAAATGTTTTTCCTTTATTAGCCGGTTTTCGGAAGACATTGATTTGGTGCTGTTACGAGCCCGAGCGTTTTCGTGAATCAGTTGACTGAACACCTTAAAAGTGCCAGTAATGCCGTTTCAGAATTACTGCCCGAACATTAGATAAAAAGGAGGTATTACCAATACAAAGGTAATGATTCGAAAAATTGCCCACATATACTCTGATATTTTCTTTAAGTGCTATCGTGGGAGGTTTCTAAACCTTGATCTCGATTTCGACTTCGTTCTCAATTCTAATTTCTTCGTATATAGGAATTTCAGCGCCAAGCACTTCGATTGAGACAGTAAATGCATAAGGGATTTGTTCAAAATCCTTATCCCATCCTTTATGCCCTCGTACAGCAAATGACAATTCCTCGGGCATTTGATGCGACTTCAAAATGACCCAGTCTTTTTGTAAACTACCTTGGTTCCGGTTCATCTCTGTAACATCCCCAAGGTCACTTCTTTCCCGAATTTTCCATTGAATGGTCTTCCCGTTTTCATTTTTTTTCTTGGCTCTTTTAGATCCATCTTCCGGCTTGAGGGCACGCTCTGAAAAACCATCAAACTTTTCCTCAAATCTTGAAGATGTCCAGTCAAGCCATGTCGCCAAATATGACTTTAGTCTTTGCCTTGTTCTGCGCACTTTGGCTGTATAAGCAAGTGTCACCTCTACCAAGACATCATATTCATTTCCCGGATTACGAAGAGATTCAGGTATGCGCAAAGAATATATATGACCTTCATTGGCAGCAATAAGGCCCGTACTGTAAAATGTCGCTCGATAGTCTGTATTACTTGTCACACGTTCAATGGAAGGTAGACCATACCCAAGTTGCCGCATTCCCAGATCTGTTGGGGTGTAGAATAAATCACCTGGAAGCCGAGCACCTTGAACCAGAAGCGCTCTGATCAAATTTACTCCTTCATCAGGATATAAGGATTTTAACACCGCAGCAATATGCGTTACCTTTGGGGCACTGTACGAAGTACCTACGTCTGTACCTATTGCAGGTCCACCATGAAGGGTTGAAAGAACAAGTTCAGTAGCAGTATTGGAATTAGTCGCAATTTGTGACAACCCATTCTGTGAAGCCACTATTCCGCCACCATACTCAACCAAATCAGGTTTGATCTGTCCCCACATCCCACGGCCAATCCTTGAATACCCTGAAACCAGCCCATTCCCGCCAACTGATCGCCAGCTAGCATCATGAAAATCAATGTGATCAATTGAACCAACGGAAATGCCAAAACTGCTTTGAGCAGGATTTGCAATGCGGCAGTATGATTGTTCTAAATAAGCAGGATAGGTAACTCCACTTCGAAGATAAGAACTAACAGTACCAAATGTGATATTTCCTACTGATAAAACAAACAGTACATCATTAGTGTGAATGAGTTTATCAATCATCGCTGCCCAAGACGACATGTGTTTTATCCGAAATGGGGCGCTTGCTGTAACTGATAGATTATAAAGCTTACAATCATCATTATCTGCGACAATTTGTTGCATAAGCTGCGCAGGATAAACCTCCAGCAGATGTTTATCTTTATCAAGTACCCTTAAATTTCGGATAAAACATGGGGGTGAAAATGGCGAAGTTAGTGATGAAATCCCCTTTGGAAAAAGGACTGCGCCTGCAACCTTAGTACCGTGACCACCACTGGGAACATAATCAGCAGTCGACCCGTCACCTTTAAGATATGATGAGGAGCGTCCAACATCAATTGCCGGAGCCAAATATTTATGTCCCTCCATTATTCCGCTGTCGATCACTCCAACTATTGGTGCTCCCTCTGGCGGAGGAAGAATTTCAATTCCATCGAGAACCATCTCTTGGCTATCAGTATCGCCAATCCCTGCCTCTTCAGTTTCAACGACTTCAAAAACAAATGGATAATTTCGAACCAGATCCTTAAAACCTAAACCCGAGATTTCGACCTTTGCACTAAAACTGTCATCAAAGTCAATTAAACCGCTAGGAATTTTTCCTTTATAAAACTTGACAAAATTTTCAAAGTGAGTTTGACGCTCAATAAGCGCATCATCCCTTTCTATAAATAGCCTCTGATATTCTTCTAATCTTTTCGGACCTCCTCTTTTATCGGGATCTGGACGAGCTCCGAGTGGCTTAGCAAATGCAATAGATACATCGAGCTTAAGAAGGTCGTCGTCTCGAATATCTTTCCACCTTGCAAAAAGCGTCTCAGATAAAATATGTTCAGCACGCCATGAACCTCTATCACCGTCAATGATCTTCCAAAGGTCTCCTACTTTTGCGCTGCCATACTCTTCTGTTACGAAACCGGTAATTTTTGCTTCAAGAGACCTGAAATTGTCCGTTGATGCACCAATAATAAAACCATCCTCTTCCTCAGAAATAATCTCAATGCCGAAAGCCTCAAGATCAAACGTTGGAAGTAATAGGTCAGGATTAATCTGAAAAAAGACCGTGACAACATCCTGATCCAGCGGCGCCAGTTGGTTTTGCTCTCGTTCGGCAAACTCACCTTCCCAATCAGTCTTTATATCTGTTAGCCAACGCTGTAACTTGCCCGAGTGGCCTTTTCTGTCTGCTTTATTTGCCTTTGTTTCTTCCGCATCTGCGCCGCCGCCTGTAAGAGCGGCCAGTCCGGTTTTCTTTGTGACAAGTCTCAGGTGAGCAAACTGTTCCATCTATTTTGCGAGGTCTACATTTTCCAAAAAGGCTGTTTCAATATCGTCTTTTGATATTTCCGGCCTTAGGCTAATGATAGACTTCTTAGCAGCATCATTTGCAATCTTAACAATAATTGCATAAGAATGTCCTGTCATCTTCTTCGCATACTTCTTTAAGTCTATTTCCTTGCTAAGTTTTAAAGCAGAAAAGGATATTTTTAACAGTTTCTCAATTTCAAGTTCAGTAGGCTTCTGAAATTCGATGATGTCATCGAAGCGTCTAAATAACGCCTTATCCAGACTGCTTTCAAGGTTCGTCGTTGCCACCAGAATACCTTCGCCGTCGTATTCCTCTAATAACCCAAGCAAAACGTTTACAATCCGATGGACTTCTCCTACTTCGTTTGATGATACGTTTCTCTGCTTTCCAATAATATCAAATTCATCTAACAGTAAAACACATGGAAAGTCTCTTAAGCTTTCAAAGAGGCTTTGGAGGTTGGATGCAGATTCCCCCAAATAGGAAGAAATGATTGAATCAAATCGTACCTTGTAAAAAGGTAAACCTAAGTCCCATGCAATGCGTTCAGCAGCCATTGTTTTGCCACATCCCGATGAGCCATAAAACAGGATTTTTCTCCGGGGCTTCAATCCATGATGAGCAAGCCGCTCCCGCCCAAGATACTCATTCTCGATCCGAGTTATCTTTTTTTCTACCTCATCCGACAAAACCATTTCATGGCGCAAATAGTCATGCTCAATATGTTTTGCCAGCGGCAATTTATATCTTCTATCTACAGGGACTTTATAGACACTATCTTTAACTAATCTGAGACTAGGGGCATTTCCTTCGGCTCGATTTTTTTTATTTGAAAGAATTGAATTCAATCTTTCTGCTAATTTCTCATGTCCTTTTTTCTTCTCTTCTTCAATAATGGTGTAAGCTACCTTGAACAGAGGTGATGTATAATCGCCCTCTATTGCTCTAAATAACCGTGTTAACAGTTCCTGATTCATAAAATCAACAATTTATGTAAAGATAGCCATTATTCGCCGCTTATGATTGCGAAATGTAATGGAACGGCCAGTTATTTTATTGTATAGCAAAATTGCCAGAATGCTGTTTATACAAAGAAAAGAAGCCCTGTTTATTATCTATATTTTTCTAAAATTATTATTTCTACTATTCCCACTTATGGATTGTTGGTATCTCCTGATTATGGTAAAAGCATGATGGTTGAAATTTAAAGATAAATAATATTGAACAATATTTTTAGGATTAGATACAAAAAATGAGTAACCTTCTAATAATGATACTTGCAAAACAAAAAAAGCCGTTACAACTTGCGTTATAACGGCTTTTACCGATGGTGGTGATGGACGGAATCGAACCGCCGACACAAGGATTTTCAGTCCTTTGCTCTACCGACTGAGCTACATCACCATCGTTTTTTGTTTTGTTCCCGTCGTTCGGGAGTGCAAAGATGTGCGATGTGTTTTTTAAATGCAAACGTTTTTGCTGAAAAAAAATCAAAAAAATGAGTCTTTTTTTGTATCTTGTTGTTTTTCAAGGCGTTTTAGGGCGAAAAATTTTTAAAAATTTTTCGCCCTAAAACGCTTCTAGTCGTTATTGGCCTACAAAATCGCGGTAGGTGCTACATTCTTCGATGATTTCTTTGGTGTAGGCAGAGTTGGCATAATTGCGACGAAGCAAGTCAAAGTACTTGCCTAAGCGTTTCTTTTGCTCTTCGTTCATACGCTTTTTAAATGCGGCTTGGGTGGCTTCGTCGTAACCGAGGTCGCGGCCTTCGTTGGCCTTAAAGACATAGAACGTGCTTTCTTCGCAAAGAGATGCACCAAAGGCCGCTTTGGCGGCTAATTCGGGGTCTTTGGTCAATTGCAATGCCTTTTCAAAATACGTTTTTGCTTTGGCAGCGGTGTAATAGTCAACGCCTGTTAAATCGCGGGGAGGGTAGGTGTATTCGTATTCGCTGCTGCTGCGTTGGCGGTTGAGCAATAACCAGCTGTTGCCAAAATACCCCATGTTGTAGGCTCCACAGGCCAACAAATAGGCGGCTTGCGCATCACCTGCTTTCATTTGGGTTTCTAACTGAACCATACGAGCCGCAAATGCTGCTGGAGTCAAGGTTTGCGACGGACTTTGGCCATTATCGGGCTTGATATAAAACGGATTTTCCGTAAGGTAATCGCTAAAGGGAGATTCCGTCCACGTTTTGGGTGACACATTTTTCCATACTTCGGCGGCTTGGGCGTACTGGTGTTCTCCCAAAAGGCGGCGACCTAAGACAACGTTCAAGTAGTCAGCATTTACCCCCGATAGTCCCACGAGGCGTTTGCCAAAGTCATCCAATTGGGGCTGTTGTGCGTACGAAATGGCTTCGCGTAGGGTTGCTACCGAAGTGCTATCCTCGACAGCGTATCGGTCTAGGTTGGTGGCAAAAGCGGGAGCGTAGCCGTCGGCATTGGCTGGGCGTGACTGCCAACTGGCAGCGGCTTCCAATAAAAAGGCTTTGGCCAAATGAGTGGCAGAGACGTCGCCCGATGATTTGCTGCTACAGCTCGACCACCATCCGCCTGATTTTTTTTCTTCGGTAGGTTGCCCTCGGTACATTTTTGCCAACAAGCCACAGGCACGCGTATAGGCATTAACGATGCGGAAATTCACCGATTTATTGAGTTTTTCCAACATCCCAATCACTTTGCCTTCAAACTCGGACGTAATTCCCTCCTGCTGAGCAATCAACAACAATACTTCCTGAATGTCCATTTGTTGTTTGAGGTAGTCGTTGGGGGCGGGAGCGGCTTTGGCTTGCGCAAGGTATTCCTCTGATTTTTTGTAGTCTTTGTTGACGTAGGCAACGTAAGAGGCAGAAGTGTACCAAAAGGAAGGATTGCTCAAGGCTTTGTTGGTGGCATTGTCGGCGCAAAAATCTCCCAATTGTTCAAAGTACGACTTGCTTTCTCCGCGGCGTTTTTCGTAGGCAAGGGTATCTTCTACGTAAGGCATTTCGCCGTTGGCATAGTACTCGTTTTTGTTGATTTCACGGGCTGTGATAAGCTCAATAAGGGCGTTTTTAGGATTTAACTCCGTGACTTTTTTGAGCATAGGCAATCCATCCTCCAAAGGCTGAATGGCGCTCAGGGCGTAAACAGCGGCTTTTTCGTCGTTGTTTTGGCAATAGTCTAAGGCTTTTTCTTGAAAACGAACCCCCTTGATACGCAAACTCAAATCGGCTTCACGGCGGCGTGACGGGCAGCGGTCAAACAATTGGGCAAATTCGTACAGCGCTTTGGCAGTATCGCCCAATGCCATGGTCGCACCTGCTTTTCTTGAAAAAGCCCAATCACTGATAAAGGTTTTGGTTTTCAGTGGTTTAATAAGCTCATCGTAGAGCTTGACGCAGTTGTCAGGCTGCTCTAAAATCATGGCCAATTTCACGGCTTGATACCCGTAACGCTCTTTTAAAAACGGGTCGGTCGTACTGCGGGCAAGCTGTTGACTTTTAGCAAATGCTTCCACTAATACCAGCGAATCTTTGCTTCCTTCTTCCCACGAATAAACGGACGGCTGGTACGATTTTTCAATCGACTTGGCCAATTGGAGATAAGTAACGGCCGCTTTGTTGCCCTTCAACATGAGGCGGTTGGGCAGCGTATTATTGGCGCTTTCGGTATAAAAATAGTTGTAGGCGATGGTTTCGTCCACCCCTGCGTATTTCGCCCAGGCTTGGGAGTTGATGTCTTTTTCAGGACGAAGGGTATCGCTGTAATCGTCCAAATACAGAAATTGTTGGGTAAAGTGGTAGCGCCCGTCGCCCGCTTGGGCAGTGGCGGTTTCGGGTAAAAAATAGCTCGTAAATTCGTTCAAATCAGCAGGGCCTCCTGCACACGCAAGGAGTATCAATACGGCAATGGTTCTAGCGGAACGCTTGAATAATTTGTTGGAGAGAATCTCTTTCATAATGGGAGAGGTTGGTCGAATCTAAGTGGTAAAACGCAAAGGTAAGCTTAGTATTTTGTATTTCTTGAGCTAAAGTTTTGGCACTTATTGAAAGGTTGTTGACGGTACTTTCTTCCACCCGAAAACGGTCGCCACGCCGTACCGAAATCCCCCATAAGTGGGTATTAGTAAGGGCAATGTATTGGTTGGTTTCGGGGGCTTTTTTGAATAATGAATTGTTTTGAAAGTCTTTGTGAGACAGGTGGTTAATTATTTTTAATGGTCGCCCATTTCGGTAAAAAATAGCCCAACGGAATAAAGGTAAAACAACGTCGAGTGGCAATGGATAATCCGAGATGTAATCGGCATACCTGCTGGCGGTAGTAAGGTCGAGAATGGAGTTTTCGGTGCGGAGGCTTTTCCAATCACCCATGTTGTAATACATCAACATTCCACGGGCTACGGGAGGCACACCCGTGGTTCGGTAAAATTTGATTTGGTGTAAACGAATAGTGGCCGAAAGGGTTATTTGAGTAGGCAAATGTTTGTTGAGCTGAGTTAAAAGTTGAAAATACGAACGCCGCGTTGAAAGTGACCAATCACAGTCAATTTGCACTTCCGTAACTGGTTGATTTGGAGCAATCGTGGCCGACAATGTCTTAATCTTCTCAGTAATCTTTTTTGCCAACTCTTCTACCCCTCCCCACGAAAGCTTTTCGAGGGTGCGGTTGGTGATAAAAACGGTAGGCACAAACGCAACGGGCGGATTTTCCTTGAAATAAACCACGGCTTTGGGAACCGCTTGCTTGCTGACGGGATCCCAGTCCACGTCAAAAAATCGAATATAAAGCTTATTGATGCCGTTTTGGGCAAGGGCTTTTTTCTCATACCCCGAAAGCGAAAATTCAGACTTCCAGTAATAAAATGCGTTCGTTAGTTGTCGCGGAGGGGTGGATTTTGCAGGAGCAAAATAACGTAGATACGCAGATTTTTTTTCGCCCAAGTACTGTGAAACCACATCAAATTCGCCCCAATGATACCTACTGAGATAATGAATAGAGTAAGGGGTGAAATCGAGGATGGTTTTGTCGGTAGTGGCAATGTACGGTCGGGGGGTTAGCCACAGTGCATGGTGTTTGAAAGGTAAAAACGCACTAAAAATGGCGACCAACCCAAGGCCCACCCGAAGGTATTTATCTTGGAAAAATGAGGCACGAAGCGAGCGAGCTAACCCCCAACAAAGCACCAATGTAGCAGGCAATCCCGCGCGACGAGGTAGGTCGTTGTAATGGCCATATTTAAAGAGGGTTAGTACAAAAAGTACAATGAGCGAAAGGCAAAGTAGCTGAAATTCGGCGGGAGAAAATGCCCCTTTTGTCTTCAAAAAAAGGATTAAAATTGCCCAAACACCGACGACCAAGAAAATGAAAATTCCCCAAAGGACAAATTGGTGCGGTGTTGCTAACAAGTTCCACCACCAACCTCGCGCATCGTGCAAGGGAACGTGTCCTGAAAAAAACAGAAATGCAGGTATCGAAATAATTAAAACTAACAAAAATGTCCACAGATGACTGGAATCCCACAGGTTACTGCCTGCTGCCCGCCGACCGTTGTATTCCTGAAAAACCTGATACCCCAAAAACGGCAAAAGCCCCACCGCCACCAATGGCGACCAGTAGAGGGTGGTGGCCACTAGGGAGAGAAACAGGAAGCTAGATACCCCCTTCGTCGGTACGACAAAAGTTTTCTGAAATGAATAAAGAAACAACGCCGTAATAAGCCAAGCGGGGAGGGCGTGTTGGGGAGAGGCAGAAAACGAGTCGATGTGACTGATAAACATCAATCCACCAGGGGATTGAATGAGCTCGATGGTGTGGTCATTCGTCCAAATATCCCGCAAGGCAGCACCGAGTGGGAGGGGAGATTGGATGATTTCGTAAACTAATAATAGGCCGTTGGGGCTGCTGAAAAGTGCAAAAAACAACAAAAGTCGTTTGCCACCTAATTGATAAAGTAACCAAACGACCAGCCAAAGCCCTAACCACGTCCAGCCAAAAAGGTAATAAGGCATGGCCGCCATGCCACCTGCTAGTTTGGCCAAGGCTGAGGCAGGTAAATAATAGGCCAGGTAATAGCACAAATAACTACCGTCGGAATACTGTACGGGCCAAGAATACCGTACTAAGTTGTTGAGAACGAGGTTGTGTTTGTAGTAATCGAAATGCTGCGGGCGAAAACCTCCGACTCCCGCCAAGTACGTCCATGCGAAGGCGGCTATACCACAATAGAATAAAGCCAAAATGGACGTTTTGGTAGGTTTTTCTTTCCAAAAAGAAACAATAGTGGGGTAAAATGGACTCATTAGTCCCACTAACGCAACGGTACTTACCAACGCAACCCAAGGCGAAAACCATCCCCACCAAAACAGGAGCAGCGGAAACGTCAAATAAAGCAGAACAGCCAACGCAGTTTTCATAGGTGGCAAAGCTACAAAACTGCCTGTCAAAAATTATATTTTGAAAGCGGTAAACCTTCGAGAGGATGGCATTATTTTCGCAAAAAAATAACGACCCTATGCGACTTCCAGTGTATCTCGATTACAACGCCACTACGCCCGTGGATCCGCGGGTGTTGGAAACCATGTTGCCTTGGTTTACGGAGCAGTTTGGCAATGCGGCAAGTCGGACGCATTTGTACGGCTGGACGGCAGAAGAAGCAGTAGCTACGGCACGAAAACAACTAGCAAAGTTAGTACATGTTACGCCCAAAGAAGTGGTGTTTACGAGTGGAGCAACCGAAGCCAATAACTTAGCTATCAAGGGAGTTTTTGAAAAAAAGAGCCACGTAGGAAAACACATCATTACCGTCGCGACCGAGCACAAAGCGGTGCTTGATACCTGTCATCATTTGGAACAACTAGGGGCGGAAATTACCTATCTGGTACCTGCAGCCGATGGGCTAATTACTCCTCAACAAGTGGCTGAAGTCTTGCGTTCGGATACAATTTTAGTGTCGGTGATGTATGCTAATAACGAAATTGGGGTGATTCAACCCATTCGAGACATCGCGGAGGTAGCGCACCAAGCTGGGGCTTTGTTTCATACGGATGCCACGCAAGCGGTAGGAAAACTGCCGATTGATATGCCGTTGGAAGGAATTGACTTGCTCAGTTTGTCGGCGCATAAGTTATATGGCCCCAAGGGAATTGGTGCGTTAATAGTGCGTTCGGGCGTGGAAATAGCTTCGCAAATGGACGGTGGTGGGCACGAACGGGGGCGTCGTTCGGGTACGCTCAACGTGCCTGGGATTGTCGGGCTAGGGAAAGCCTGTGAAATTGCCCAAAAAGAAATGAAATCGGAAACGGCTCGATTGGCGGAGTTGCGCAATCACTTAGAAAGTGAAATTCTGTCAAAAGTGCCCGATACCTTTGTCAACGGAACAACTCCGCATCGACTGTCGCATTTGACCAATATCTGTTTTGAAAACGTGGACGGCGAAAATTTACTACTGAGCCTGCGCGATGTGGCCGTTTCTACGGGGTCGGCTTGCACTTCGGCGTCGGTATTGCCGTCTTATGTGCTAAAAATCCTTGGCTTGACCGACGACCAAGCGTATGCGTCTTTGCGGATGAGCTTGGGTCGTTTTACGACGGAGGAAGAAATAACGTTTGCCATCCATCACATCGTTGAAGTGGTGGAAAAAATGCGAGGGTAGCGAACGAACCTCCCGAAAGTTTAAAACTTTCGGGAGGTTCAAACTTTCGGGAGGGTTAGAAAAAGCTATTTATGCTCAATTAAATCCCACAAATTGCCGTACAAATCTTCAAAAACGGCCACTGTACCGTAGGGTTCCTCAACGGGTTGGCGCACAAATTTGACGCCATTATCGAGGTACAATTGGTAATCTCGCCAAAAATCGTCGGTATTCAAAAACAAGAAAACCCTACCTCCCGTCTGATTTCCAACGCGGCTTTGTTGCTCGTCATTGGCTGCTTTGGCCAGCAAAAGCGCACGCCCAGAAGTAGTACCTTTGGGCGCTATACGCACCCATCTTTTGGCTGGACTTAGTTGGGTGTCTTCGAGTAAATCAAAGTGTAATTTTTGGGTGTAAAATTCGATAGCCTCGTCGTAATCGGTTACTACCAAGGCTAGATGAGCAATGTGCTGTTTCATGGATTTGATGTTTTTCATTTGAACCTCCCGAAAGTTGAAAACTTTTGGGAGGTAAGCAAAAATTAAACAGTGGCTAACCGAAAAACAGTTTCCATTTGTTTCTGATTGATGCGCGACGGGATGAGTTTTAGCAGGGTATTTCGCACCCAAATTCCCCAATCGTTTTCGAGTTGAGAAAGTTTTCCTGTTTGCCAGCTGGTGTTCACTATCATTCGCGCTTTCTTTTGTCGGAGTCGTTGATAATCGGCAAACGTTTTTTCGAGTGGAAGCCCCTTATCCAGCAATTTTCCCAGCACGTACGCGTCTTCTACGGCTTGGCAGGCTCCTTGTCCCATGTTGGGCGTGGTGGCGTGGGCCGCATCGCCAACCAAACAAACACGCTCGGAATGCCACTGGGGAATCGGTTTTAAATCAATGATTTCGTTTTCAATGATTTGGGCGTGGGGCGTGTTGGCAATAATTGCTAAAATATCGGGATGAAATTCGCGAAAAATCTCTAGTAAATTTGCGTTGTTTGTCTTGAAAGACAGTGAGTTAACCAGCGCGTACCAATATACTTTTTTATCACTGATTTTAACAAATCCAAAACGCTTTCCTTTGCCCCATGCTTCTACGGGCGCGTGGTGATGCCGTTCGTGAAGTTCTATTTCACCCACTCCCCGCCAGCAAAACTGATGCGCATTTCGCAGCTCACTTTTTTCAAAAAGCTGATTCCGAACCACTGATTTGAGGCCGTCGGCTCCGATGAGAATGCGACTTTTTACGGAAGTGTTATCTTCGAAGTGGATTGTAAAGTCATCATTTTTTTCAATTTTAGCTACTCTTTTTGATAAGTGAATGTGCTTATAACCAACAGCGTCGGCAAGAATGCGCTGCAACTCACCGCGATGAATCGCGACGTTATGTACACCGTATTTAGCTTCAAAAGGGCGCAAGTCAATCACCGACAAGTCGGCGAGTTGCGGGTCGGTGATGCGCAGGCGAGAGATTTTGTTGCCTGCTTTTTCAATCGACGACTTTAGTCCCAACTGTTGGAATACTTGCATGGCGTTGTTGGCCATGATAATTCCTGCCCCTACGGGTTTGATGGCGGAAGCACTTTCGTAAATAGCGACGTCGATTCCGCGTTTTTGAAGGGTAAGGGCGGTGGTAAGTCCACCAATCCCTGCCCCAATGATGGCTGTGCTCATAAAATATGTGCTAAAGGTGTTGTAAATATGTTGTCAGACGACAGTAAGACAACACATAACTGAAAAATATATGGTCTGAATGGCGTCTTAGCCGAAAATATATGGTCTGAATGACGTCTTAGCCGAAAAGGTACGGTCTGACTGTCGTCTGACCGTGTGTTTAGGTCAGACGATAGTCAGACCGTGAGACAAAGGTAGATGGACGAAACCCTAAAAAACGTACACTAAAGGTAATTAATCGTAATCCGTTTACGAATTCGACTCAGGGACTGGGGCGTAATGCCTAAGTAACTGGCGATGTGTTTTTGAGGGAATTTTTGAAACACCAACGGATTATCGGTAAGCAATTGAAGATAGCGCCGTTCTGGCGAATAATAGAGTAAGTCCTCGACGCGTCGTTTGGCCGATAAATACACACGATCTGCCATGTGTTTTTCAAACTTTTGCCAAAACTCGTTTTTTTGATAGAGAGCCGCCAGGTCGTCTTTGTGAATCAGATAGACCAATGAATTTTTGGTCGCTTGAATGTTGAGCTTGGTAGGAGTTCCCAGCAGCACACTTTCATAATCAATAAAAGCGAGGTGTTCGAGGCGGTGGTTGAAGTGAAACAAAAAGCTAATGTCCTCGCCCTCTTCATTGATGTAAAATGTCCGCAGTGCCCCTGTGACCACCAAGCCAACGTGCGTACAAACCTCGCCTTCTCGCAACAAAAACTCTCCTCGACGTACTTTTTTGGGGAAAGCAATTGCCATCATTTCTTCAATGTGCGAAACACTAAGTCCAAACGCATCGGCAAGCTGGGCAGTAAGCGGAGTCATAAAGCGGAAGTAGAGAACCTCACAAGTTTACGCAGAAGTTGTCAGAACACGAAACGCTTCGTTTGAATCGTCAAAATGACTAAGCGTAAAATCTGCGAGTTCAAAAGATGTATGGAGTTGACCATTGGTAAATGCGACGACCGTCATACCTGCACTTTTGGCTGCTATCATCCCTGAGTGGGAGTCTTCCACAACAACACATTCGTGGGGCATAATGGCTAGTTTTTGGGAAGCAGATAAATAAACCGCAGGGTCAGGCTTTCCCTTTTCTTCAAACTCAGCCGACGAAATCGCATCAATCAACTCATAAACACCTACTTTTTGAAGAGCAGGAGGAATAATACGATAAGGCGAGTTGGTGGCAACGCCAATTTTTAGCCCCTGTGCTTTTAGGCGTTCCATAAAGCCTCTTATACCTAAAATAGTACAGTTGTTGGTCTCAATCAATTCAATGACCCGCGAAATGACTCGTTCTTCTACTTCTTTCAACGAAATAGTTTGCCAAGGATATTTTTCAAACCAAAACTCAGTAACTTCGGTGGTTGTCATAGTTTGGGTAATTGGAGTAAATTCTTCTGATACAACTACTCCCAACGAAGAAAAAACGTCAAACTCAGCTTGTTTCCACAAGGGTTCAGAGTCAATAATAACGCCGTCCATATCAAAAATAACGGCCTTTTTATGGGGCATAGCAGAAGGGTATGGTAATACTAAAACTTGATTTCTTGCTCGGTTCCCCTGATTCGAAGCCGTCCAGAGGAGACTTCTTTTTTTAGGGTGGACAAATCAAAGCAAAAATCTTTATAATCGAGCCTTTTGCAAGGGTTTTGTGTGGTAAAAACGATGCGCCCTTCTCGGTAAACTCCTTTAGAGTCTTCTTGCCGAGAAGGGTCAACGTACAAAGCAAAGGCGTGGTTGGGGTCGCAACCACCGCCGTACGCAAAAGAAACAGTGAGAATGTGGTCGGAAAGTTGGGTGGATTGTATCGTAAAAAGGTCGAGCCCCGTGGGTGCGTCGAGGTTGGAGGTAAGTTGTACGGGCGAACATACGCCGTTTCGCTCTGCTTTTACGTCCGAAGATGTTTCGCAGGCAAAGCAGCAAGTGAGCATCAAAGCGAATAAAAGCAAACTTGTTTTCATGGAGGCTGTGTTTTACTGTTTTTCAAAAAGGAACTCTCCCCTTCCCGAAGGGTTGAGCACCAATCGAGTTTGGCTGAGAGAGGTAAGGTCGATGAGTTGTCCGTTGGAAGAAGACATACACGTGGCACGAATGCGCACTTGGCTGCCTTCGATTTGGTAGCTCCCGCCGCCACATCCTAGAAAACTGTAGTCGATGGGGCGGGTGTTTCGGTAGTATTCGTTAAATTCATTTTTCTTGGAAAACGAAATAAATACTCCCTTGTCGTTGGGAACGGTGGTTTGGGTGCAGCCAGAGGTGCCTGTGGACTTACAATAGGAAATCAACTTCCAAGTTCCTGTCAGTTCTTTGTTAGTGCCCACATAATCACTGGATTGGCAAGCAATGAAAAGGCTAACAAAAATCAAGTAAACGAAGCGGCGCATAGAAAAAGAATGGGTTGTTTTTCTCTAGGACGCGGCAAGTTGGCAGAAGGTTGGAAAAGAGAAATTGTATTGACAGATTACAGCAAGGCAATGATTTTGTCGGCTTCGCGAATTCCGCTCAGATAAGCACCGTGGGCAGTAGAGAAGTAGTCGGCTTCGGTATGTTCTCCTGCAAAAAATAGCTTATTGTCAATTTCTTCGGAAAGGTCTTCAAAATGCCGCATTTCGGTGCCAACGGCGGTGTATGAATAGGCTCCAAAGGCGTTTTCGTTGGTACTCCATCGGGTACGGAGCAAACGCGTAGGAGCAGGAATCGATGTTCCGTACATATCTTTCAAATGCGCCATAATTTCGGTCGTCACTTGGGCGTCGGTCATGGTCTCGGTGGCTCGGCCGTAGTCGGCATAGGCAAAGGTCATGAGGGCATGGGCGGAGGGAATAAATTTGTTTAGATTCACAAAATAATTAAACTTATCACGCACTTCGGGCGTGTAAGAAATGTATTGAACGTCGTCCCAAAAAGTGGTATTCCACGTGAGCAAAAATTTGTTGACGCAATTCATTCCTATTTTTTGAATTGCTGTTTGTTTGGCGGCGGGTAAGTTGGGGGTAAAAAGAAGTTTGTTGTTTTTGAGCACGCCCAAAGGCACCGTTACAATCACAAAGTCAGCTTGAGTAACGGTATTGTTGTGGGTAATTTGAATGGCCGAAGTACGGTAATCAATGGCCGAAACGCGTTGATTTAAGCTAATAGATAGGTTCTTGGCTAAATAAGTAGCAAGGGTGTCGTAGCCATTGGTAGCGATTTTTTCTACACCTCCGTATTCTTCTCCTTCATTGTAGAGGGTCGATGATAGCTTATCCAAATCACCAGTATCGAACGTGACGTAGGTCGAAAGAAAAAACTTCCACAAGCGGTCGTTTTGCTTTTCGGGGTAAAGTCGATTGAAAACACTGGCAAAACTTTGGTCGTTGCTACCCCTTTTCATCATTGAACCGAGGATGTTATAAAACTCATCCTCGGCCGAGTCGTAGGTAGAAGTTTTTCGGAGAGCTCCTCCAATGTCGTACGATTTCATACTTTCATCAAGCGTCTGAAACGTCGTCATGCCTGCTTCTTGCGCCAACGCGGTGATGGGGTTGCCGTCGATGCCATGTATCCAACTTGCGCCTTCGTCAAACGGAATCCCTAACGAACGATTGGTGCGCACCCGTCCTCCCACTTTATCTTGTGCCTCCAAGACGCTCACCTTAAAACCTGCTTCTTGTAGCTTTTTGGCTGCTGCCAAACCTGCAATACCCGCGCCAATCACGACCACTGTTTTGTCGGCAGGATTGATCCCATTTTCTGCTTGGCAGGCAGTCGTCCAGTAAGAGGAAGCCAGGAGCGAAGCAGGAATACTTTTTAGAAAAATTCGCCTTTTCATCGTTTTTGTTTTAGGACGTAAAAATCTCCAAAAGGTACTGTTGTTGTACCATGCCCGACTATTTCGTGCCATCTGTGTACTTAAAATCGTCGATAACAGTACACGGATGGCACGGATTTAACGGATGAAGGGATAGATAAAACAAAATCTTCGGGTACAATAACGTGGAGTTGTAGCAAATGGAGATTAGTAAAGTAGGCTTGCCTTCTGATGTGAAATTTCTTTTTCCTCCTTAAAAATTCTAACAAAATAAGACGGTAAAGCCTCAACCATTGTATTAAATGAACACTCGTACGTAAATTCTTTGTTCTTGAATCGGTAATTGGGTTCACTGGCAGTTCCTTCTGAAAAAAACTCACCTTTTGGGATGATGATGTCGGGTTTAGAACTCATTTTGTTGGGCAATGTCCACGAAGCGTAACGGTACGTGTTATCTTTCATTTGATCAACCCTGATAAGAAATTTACTGGTTTTAAACACTAAAATGGGCTGACTGAATTCCTTCAAACTGCTATGAAGCGTAGTGCGAATTTCTTCAATCCGTGCCTGTCTTTTGCTTTCTTCGATTTTTGAAGAATAATTGACAGCCCGCAAAGACCCGTCATAATCTAGCCAGAGTTCTCCATTGGAAAACATAATCCCTCGCCACCCAACGGTTGCCCAGTCTTTTGAAAGGTTTGATTTCGAAATCATTTGAGTAAACGCAGCATCGAACACTTCATGGTAGCGTTTGATAAACTCGCTCTTGTTGCGAATCGGTGGAAGGGGATAGTTTCTATTGAACGGATACATCACTTTATCAGCCAGCTTTTCTTTTTGCTGTTTTTTTATGCAGTCAATAAAAAAACGGATATTCTCCTTGTTCGTCTCAGACAGTCCTTGGGCATACGCCGTACTGACGTAGCTAATAATGACAATCAAAAATGCTAAAATTCTCATCGACTTTATTTAGTGGTATGCAATCCAAAGTACACAGCAAACCTTTTACACTCTCAGTAACCCCCGAAACCCGCGAGCGGCGTAATACGATTCGGCGCCGTTGTGATACACAAAAACGTGATTGTAGCGGCGGTCGCAGAAAAGAGCCCCTCCAAGTTGGCGGATAGCGGCAGGCGTTTGAATCCAGCTGGAAGTTTTGGTATCAAACTTCCCAAGCTGCTGGAGATTTTTGTATTGCTCTTCCGTTAAAAGTTCAACCCCAATTTCTTCTGCAAATTCCAAGGCATTGTTGGTGGGTTTGTGCTCTTTGCGGGCGTCAAGGGCAGCACGGTCGTAACAAAAACTACGGCGACCTTTGGGGCTTTCGGCTGAGCAATCAACGAAAATATATTCGTCTGTTGCGGCGTCGTAACCTATTACATCGGGCTCACCTTCGGATTCTTCCATTTCGTTGAGCGACCACATTTTATTCGAATTTGCTTCGATTTTGGCTTGTACATTGGCCCAATCGATTCCTGCATGGCGGTTTTTATTTTTTTCAAAACGCGTTTTTAGAAGGTTGATTAGCTCTTCGCGGCGTTCTTGGGGTAATTGCTTGTTCATGTGTATGCTGTTTTTGATTTTTTTGAAAATGAATTAGTTGGCAAAAAATGCCTGTAATCGGTTGTGTGCGAGGTTAATACCCATAGCAAACGGCATTTGTAGCAACTGATTACGGTAGGCAATTGACTTAAACACGATGTGCATCGTCAGTTTGCTGGTTGTTTCGGTGAGTTTTTCAAATTCTAAAAACTCAAGCTGCACAGCGAAGGGCGTATTTTCCATTTCAAACGTTCGCGTAATTTTTTGGTTAGGGACAAACTCATGAATGACCCCGCTAAACCGATGCGCGTGACCCCGTGGGTCGGTGGTTTCAAATTGGTATCCGCCGTGGGCATGATTTTCAAGTTTGAGCACTTTCGTTCCCATCCACTGTTCGACGATTTCTGGCACGACGTAGGCTTTGAAAAGAAGTTCAATGGGCAAATCAAACTCTCTCGTAATCAAGAGTTCTTGCTTTCCATCTTCGGCATGGACGTTGGTTTTGGGCTGCACCATGGGTTATTGATTGGCTTGATAGGTTTTCATGATGGCTTCTAACTTGTTAAATCGGTCGTCCCAAAACTGACGGAAAGGCTCAATGAAGTCGGCAATTTCCCTCATCTTCTGTGGGTTGAGGTGGTAATAAATTTCTCGACCGTTTTGGTGTTGAGACAGCAACTCACATTCGGTAAGAATCTGTAAATGTTTGGAAACGGTAGGGCGTGCCGTGTCAAAATTGGCCGCAATGGCTCCCGCAGTCATGGCCTGTGAAGCAACCAACATCAGAATTGCTCTGCGAGTGGGGTCGGCAATGGCCTGAAAAACATCTCTTCGTAGATTCATTGTGTAGTTATTTAGCTACAAATATACGTGTAGTTATTTAGCTACGCAAATTTTCTTTCAGCCTTTCCAAGTTTAAGTAATGGGAAGAGTTAAAACTTGGAAAGGCTCGTTCATCAACTTTCCAAGTTTGGGAGTTATTCCTCCCCACGGCCTCGTTTGAGGTCGCGTTCTTTGATGGAGTCGCGCTTATCGTAGAGCTTTTTCCCTTTGGCTAGGGCAATTTCCATTTTACAAAGGCCATTTTCATTGATAAAAAGGCGCGTCGGAATAATCGTCAAGCCTTGGTCTTTGAGTTTTGCAGCCAGTTTTTTAAGCTCTCTTTTTTGTAACAACAATTTACGGTCACGTACGGGATTGTGGTTGGCATACGTCCCTTTTTCGTACGGAGAAATGTGCAAGTGGTGCACATAAAGTTCATTGTCCAAAAAAATACAATACGCGTCCGTGAGGTTGGCTTTTCCGTCGCGGATGGATTTAATTTCGGTGCCAGTCAAGACAATCCCAGCGGTATGGGTTTCGAGAAAAAAAAACTCGAACGACGCGCGGCGATTGCTAATATCTATGGTTCTGCTCATTTTCTAAGGCTAAAATCTTTTCAATAATTTCGAACGAAAAGGCTGCGAAGTTAACAATTTCCTTTTGTTAAACCTTGCTGAAGGCCAGTTCGTCGCTAATTCCAAGCAAAAGTGCGATTCCTTCTCTACCTTTGGTACAAATTCAATTTCATCCATTCTAAATTCCCTTGTATATGAAAAAACTCTTCCTTCTGTTTGGGGTGATGCTCAGTACGGTGGCCTTGGCTCAACCGAAGCCCAAACCTGCCATGGGTTGGAAAGACGTCCTCAACTGGAAAGCCATTCCTTCTTTTGGTGGCACCCAACTTTCGCCCGACGGCCAATGGTATGCTTATGTATTGGCAACCTATGAAAGTGATGCCGAACTGATTATTCAGAAAACGTCCGATACTACCAAATACGTATATCCGATTGGTACACCGTCGTTTCCGCAAATTAGCTTTTCTGACAACAGCAAGTGGGTAGCTTTTAAGGTATTTGCCAAAAACAAAGACAAAAAAGCGGCTGCTAAACCTGGTGGAAAACCCATTCCTGACAAAGTATTTTTGGTAGAATTGGCGTCGAACAAAAAAACGGAATTTGACCGCGTAAAAAGCTTTGCCTTCAACGGCGAAAAAGCTTCGCACTTGGCGCTTTTGCTTACTGCAAGTGGCGGTGCAGGCCCTTCGGCTGGCGGTGGTGATGCTGCCAAAGGCACCGATTTATTGTTGCACGACCTTGGCAGCAGCAAAACCCAAAACGTAGGGAACGTGGCTGAAATGGGCTTTGACAAATCGGGAAACTGGTTAGCGATGACCATTGATGCCAACGAAAAAGCAGGAAACGGAGTCCAATTGCGGAACATGACTACGGGCGTGACGCTGACGATGGACAATGACAAGGCGCGTTATCAGTCGCTGAACTGGACTGAAAAAGGTGATGGCTTGGCTTTGCTCAAAAGCGTTAAAGACGAGAAATACAAAAACGAACGAGTGGGCGTGTTGGGGATTAAAAACTTTGGAACGATGCCCGAACTTGTTACGTACGACCCCAAAAGCGATAGCCTTGGTTTTCCCAAAGGGATGACCGTAAGCCCTAACCGTACGCCTTATTGGTCGGAGGATTTGGGACGGTTATTTTTTGGCGTTCATAAGTTAGAGTTGGCCAAAAAAGAAGAGAAAAAGCCCGCTGCGGCCCCCAAAGACACGACAAAGAAGCTGTCTGACGCGGAGAAGTTAGCCAAAATCAAGGCGGATACTACGGTCAAAACGTTGGAAGATTTGCAAAAAGCCCTCGCCAAAGTGAAGACTGACTCGACCAAAGCAGTAGCGAGTGCCGATAAAAAAGACGACACTGAAAAGCCCGAAGTGACGATTTGGAACTGGCAAGACAAGCGTTTGCAGTCGAGACAACAGATTCAGGAGACGCAAGATAAAAACCAAAACTACGTGTCGATGTACGACGTGGCGGCTAAGAAATTTGTACAACTGGCCGACAGCAGCGTAAAATCCATTTCTATCGCTCCCAAACAGTTGTACGGTATTGGCACCGACAACAGTGAGTATGAACTAGAAAGTAGCCTCGACGGCCGCAATTACGTGGATGTTTACGTAACGGAACTCAAAACGGGCAAACGCGAAAAAGTAAGAACGAAGCATTATTTGCCTAACTTTTGGTCAGGTGCGCAGCCTTCTCCCGATGGTACTAAGTTTATTTACTGGGAAGGAACTAACTATTGGGTCTATGACATGACGACCAAAAACAGCCGTAATTTGACCGAAAAAGTACCGACGTCGTTTGTCGATGTGGATGATGATCACAACCAACAAACCCCACCGCAAGGAGCCGTCGGCTGGAGCAGCGATAGCAAATCGGTGTTGTTGTCGGACGGATGGGATATTTGGCAAGTCCCTACTGACGAAAAAGATACCAAAGGCAAAGCGTTGGTGGCGGTTAATTTGACCCAAAACGGTAAAAAAGACAAGATTCGCTACGACCAACGCTATCAACTCGACCCCGAAGAAAAAGGAATTGATTTGAAAAAACCGTTGTATTTGCATACCTATGGCGAGTGGACGAAAAAAAGTGGAGTAGCGCGTTTGGACATCGGAAAGACCATCACTGTGAAGCCTTTGTTGTGGCAAGATGCGGCCGTTGGTAGTTTGTCCAAAGCCAAAAAGGCGGAGACGTTTGTGTTTGCCAAAGAAACATTTACCCAGCCACGTCAGTATTTTGTGACAACGAGTGCAGAGCTTGGCGGCGAGAAGCAATTGACCAAAAATGCGCCATTGCTTGAGAAATTTGCGTGGTCGGCAGGAACCCGCTTGGTCGATTACGTAAGCGACAAAGGCGATACGTTGCAAGGAGCATTGTTTTTGCCAGCGGGCTATGAACAAGGTAAGAAATACCCAACGGTGGTGTATTACTACGAAAAACTATCGCAGACGCTCCATAATTTCGCTAATCCTGCTTATTCGGGTACAGGCTGGAATCCTTCGATTTATACCTCAAATGGTTATGCCGTATTTATTCCAGACATTGTGTATAAACTCAACGACCCAGGGATGTCGGCGGTTTGGTGCGTATTGCCAGCCGTAAAAGCAGCGCTTAAAACGGGCGTCATTGACGAAGCCAAAATAGGTATTCACGGTCACTCGTGGGGCGGCTACCAAACCAGCTTTTTGATTACGCAAACCAATATGTTTAAGGCCGCCGCCGCTGGAGCACCGTTGACGGACATGATTTCGATGTACAATTTGATTTATAAAAACTCAGGGACAAGCAACGGACAAATTTTTGAAGGTTCGCAGGGACGTTTGGTAGCGCCGTGGGAAAACTGGGACGCTTACAACCGTAACTCTCCGATTTACCACGTCAAAAAGGTACAAACCCCGCTTCTGCTGTTGCACAACGATGCCGACGGAGCCGTTGATTTTACCCAAGGAGTGGAATATTACACGGCGTTACGTCGCTTGAAGAAACCCGTTGTGATGGTGCAATACAAAGGTGAAAACCACGGATTGGCCAAACAACCGAACCGCAAAGACTACTCAGTGCGGATGATGGAGTTTTTTGATCATTTCTTAAAGGGAAAACCTGCCCCAGAATGGTGGTCGAAAGGTGTGCCGCGCTTAGAAATGGAGCAGCACATCGAAGGACGTATTTTTGAAAACTAGTAGGTGGAGGAGGTTATGAGTAACCTCCTCCACTTTAATGTGCGGGGAGGTTACTCATAACCTCCCCGTTTCTCATTTACCCTTCTCGAAATCGGACGTAGAGGTGCTCGTCAATGAAGGTATTTTCTTTATAAATAGACTTCTTCAGAATGGCTTCCAAGTGATAGCCTGCTTTTTCCAACACCTTCATAGAGGCAGGATTATGGGCCATCACCCCTGCATAAAGGCGCTGCAAATTGAAGGTACGAAAGGCATAGTCTGTGACTTCTAGTACAGCTTCAGTAATGATTCCTTTTCCCCAAAAAGGCTCTCCAAGCCAGTAGCCAATTTCGGCATTTTTACAGAAAATATCTTTTTGTAAAACAATTCCCACACAACCTACTGCTTCTCCATCGACCTCAATGGCAAACACCGTGGGTATTTTTTCGGATGTGCACAGGTGTATCCAATGAAAGGCATCATCACTTGTATAAGGATGCGGGAAAGCGTCGCGCACGTTGCGCCAAATCTGGTAATTGTTGGCATAGCGAACTAGCGAACGCTCATCTCCTTTCTGCCAGCGGCGTAAATGGTAGGAAGGTTTCATAATTAATCAGAAAACTCAATTTCTTTCAATAACGAAGAAAGTTCTTGAGAGGTTATATTTTCTTTCTCTGATTTGTCGTAAATAGTAAGCAAAAAAAGCTGATTGTCAATCATTTTTACACATGTAATCAGCCTTGCACCTCCACTTTTGCCTTGTTTTTTTGAGGCAATAGCAACTCTAATTTTGTAGCAATTATGGCCAAGCGGTGTTCCCAATTTTGGGTTGTTTCGGAGAAGTTCAAAGAGGGCGGCAATGTCGGTACCAAGTGAACTGTACTTTTTAGCCAATTTTTTAAAATCACGGTTGAATGTTCTACTAACGATGATTTTCATAGATAACCTTCTTGTTTAAGCTCCGCCAAGAAATCTTCTGCTGTCTGAAGCTCAATTTTCCCCTGACGATATAGCTTTACTTCTTCCACTGCTTCTTTAATATTCGTTATTATTTCATCTTTAGTAAAGATGGGTGCCTCTAGTTCTTGTTTCTCTTCCAGCAAATCGAGTGCTTTTTGGTACTTCTCCCATTCTTTAATTGGAATAATGACGGCTTTTTTACGCCCCCTCTTATCAGTTATGTATTGAAGAGATGTCATAAGTTTCTTTTTTTACAAATCTACAAAACAATAAACTCATTTGCTATTGCCTAACATTCATCTGCCTATATCGCCATTAATCCTAAAAATGACAGACGGCGTGTGTTTTTTTCTATTTTCGCACAAACCTTAAAACCTAAAATCCATTTTTTCTCATGCAGCTAACCATTACCAACCTTTCCAAAACGTATTCCAATGGAGTACAGGCGCTTAAAGATGTAACACTTACCATTCCGCAGGGGATGTTTGGGCTTTTGGGTCCCAACGGTGCGGGTAAAAGCTCCTTGATGCGTACCATTGCTACCCTTCAAGAGGCCGATAGCGGTAGTATTTCGCTCGATGACTTGGACGTGCTACGCCAAAAAGAAGACGTACGTAAAATTTTAGGATACTTGCCGCAAGAATTTGGCGTATATCCGCGCGTAAGTGCAGAAACCATGCTCGACCACATCGCCGACCTGAAAGGGATTTCGAACCGTGGCGAGCGTAAGGATATTGTAACGGCGCTTCTGCAAAAAGTAAACCTCTACGAAGCCCGTAAGAAAAACTTGGGGACGTACTCGGGAGGGATGAAACAGCGCTTTGGCATCGCACAGGCGCTTATTGGCAATCCCAAACTTATCATTGTCGATGAACCAACGGCGGGCCTCGACCCTGCCGAACGTAACCGCTTTCACAACTTACTGTCTGAAATTGGAGAAAACACGATTGTGATTCTTTCAACCCACATCGTGGAAGATGTAACCAACCTTTGTTCGCACATGGCCATCATTTGTTTGGGCGAAGTTGTAGCCAAAGGGAATCCGAATGAATTGGTCAAAAGCCTTGAAGGTAAGGTGTTTAAGAAAAGTATTGAAAAACACGAGCTGAACGACTATCGCGAAAATTACCAAGTGATTTCGACTTCGCTGAAGATGGGTAAAACCCAAATCAGGGTCATCGCCGACGAGTCACTCGAAGGCTTTGAAGCGGCTACGCCTGATTTAGAAGATGTGTATTTCTCCGAAATCACAGTTCGACAAGGGCTGGCGGTGTAGTCTTTTGGGTCATTTTTAATTAAAGAGCGAAGTCAAACACAGCTAAATTTATGTTTTCAACCATACTTTCTTTTGAATTAAAATACCGCTTTAAGCGACCCGCAACTTGGGGCTATTGGGCGGTGATGTTTCTATTTTCGTTGGTGCTGGCACTGTTTGGTTCGGTGAGTATCAGCGGAGGCTCGTCCGAAAAAGTATTCATCAACGGCCCTGCGATTGCGGGGGTTTTCATTGCGGTGATGAGCGTATTCGGCATCATGCTTGCGACGGCGGTGATGGGCGTGCCCGTCTATCGTGATATTGAGCACAAAACCCAAAATTATTATTTCAGCTACCCCATTTCCGAAAAAGGCTACTTGATGGGTCGTTTCGTTGGGTCATTTCTGACACTGTTATTTATTGGTTCAGGAATGATTGTGGGGCATTTGTTTGGCTGTTTTATCGGAAAAACCTTTGACGTTGGCGATAATGTCGAACGCATTGGCCCTTACAATTTACTCAACTACCTGTGGCCTTATTTGGTCGTAGGCGTTCCCAATTTGTTTTTTGCGGGAAGCCTCTTTTTTAGCTTGGTGGCCTTGACAAAACGCGTGTTTGTTACCTATGCGGGTGGGGTGGTTTTGTTGGTGACTTACTTGGTCGCCTCTTCGTTGATGACTGATTTGGACAACAAGTCGCTGGCCGCTATTCTGGACCCTTTTGCGTTGGGAGCGCTCGACGATTTGACACGTTATTGGACAGTTACGGAACAAAATACCCGCTTCTTTCCTCTGGAGGGTAATTTCTTATGGAACCGTTTGTTGTGGATAGGTGTAGGGCTTGCTCCACTTTTGTTTTTGTTGTTTCGCTTTGATTTCCAACGCTTCATTGCCCCAAAATCTCAAAAAATCTCCAAAAAGAAGACCGAAAAAGCGGCTGCTCCACGCTCATTGGCTGATTTGCCCGTGGCCGAAAAAGCCTACACCACGGGTCGTTATTTGAGACAAATGCTCAGTATGGCCAAAGTGGAGTTTCGGAACATTGTTCGAGACCCCTTCTTTATTGCTATTTTGTTGGCGGCGGCGTTGTTCTTGTTTTTAGACAATCAGTACGCAGGGATGATGTACGGAACCGATTCATTGCCAACTACTTATTTGATGTTAGAGTCGAAAGACAGTACATTCTATTTTGTGGTGATTATCCTGATTATTTTCATTACGGGCGAAGTCGTGCACCGCGACCGAACGGTCAATTTTCACCTTATTGGCGATGCGTTGCCTTTGCCCAACTGGTTGGTGTATGGCTCCAAGTTTTTGGCCATGATTGGGGTGATGCTGTTCATTCCTGTCGTGGGGATTTTGTGCGGCGTTATCTGGCAGACCATCAAAGGATACTTCGATTACAACTTTGCGCTGTACCTGCAAGGCTACGTAGTGCCTATTTTGCAGTGGACGTTCTTGACCATGATTACGTTTTTGATTCATACGTTGGTCAACAACAAAATGACGGGGCACGTGGTCAACATTGCTTTTTGGGCGGTGCTGTACGGCACGCGGGCTTTTTCTGAATACAAATACATGTTGCTGTATTTCAACGCCGTTCCTACTTCGACGTATTCAGACATGAACGGGTTTGGGTTCACCGAAAATACGATGTGGTATTTGTTGTGCTGGGGCGGATTGGCGGCAGTCTTTTTGGTGATTGGCAACCTGTTTTGGTCGCGCGGTACCGAAACCAATTTCAAAAATCGTTGGCGTTTGGCCATGCAGCGTTTTACGCCTGCTACAGGGGCGTTGCTGTCGGTGTTTACCCTTGTTTGGTTAGGTTCAGCGGGCTTTATTTATTACAACCAAAGTGTATTGAACAAGTACCGTACCGCCGAAGAGGGCCGCAAACGAAGCGCGGAGTACGAAGAAAAATACCGCAAATATTACCTCAAAGCACAGCCCAAAGTGACATCGGTAAAGGTAGAGGTAGATTTGTTTCCTAAAAAACGAATGATAGATGCTCGAGGTCGATTTGTGATAAAAAATAAGCATAACCGCCCGTTGGATTCGCTGATTTTGAACGTGGGAGGCGGTTTCCCGCATTACCGAATGAGTCTAAAAATCGACGGAGTAGAGCCTAAGAAATTGTTGAACGATACGATTCAACGGTTTTATATTTATCAATTGCCTAAAAAGCTGATGCCCAACGACTCGGCGGTGCTTGAAATCGCGTCGCATGGTGAGTTTAGAGGCTTTCGCAATGGGGGAGAAGAGCAGTTTACGATTACGGACAATGGTACTTTTGTGAACCAAGGCGATTTGTTCCCGAGCATTGGATACAGTCAGCAAGCCGAACTTTCGTCGGAGCGGTATCGGAAAAAATACAAATTACCGATTCGGGAATTTGACATGCCCAAACGCACCGATTCCACGGGGTTACAGAATTTCTTGTTTACCCAAGAAGGCGACTGGATAACGTTTGAAGGTACGGTCAGTACCGAACCCGACCAAATTGCGATTATGCCTGGGTATCTACAAAAAGAATGGACGCAAAATGGTCGTAAGTACTTTCATTACCAACAAAACGAGTTCATGGATTTGTTCTTCAACGTCGCGTCGGCGCGTTATGCTGTCCACCGCGAAACCGTTAAAAACTCTGATGGACAGGATATTAAAGTGGAGATTTTTCATCATCCTACGCACAACCAAAACATTACCCACTTTATGAACGGACTGAAAGACGCCTTGCGGTACTGCTCGTCCAATTTCCGTCCGTACCAGTTCCGACAGATGCGTATTTTGGAATTTCCTCGTTATCAGACGTTTGCGCAGTCGTTTCCCAATACCATTATGTATTCGGAAAACTTCGGATTTTTGGCCGATTTCTCAGACCCCAACAAAACCGATTATGCGTATTACGTAACGGCCCACGAGGTAGCGCACCAGTGGTGGGGACACCAAGTGATGCCGAGTTTCACGCGGGGAGCCAACAACATCGCTGAGGCATTGGCCGAGTACAGTTCGCACATGGTGCTACACCACACTTACGGCCGCGACGTGATGCAAGAGCGCCTCAAATACGCCCTCGACCAGTATTTACGCGGTCGTGGAACGGAAAACAAAGGCGAACAGCCGCTGATGGACAACGAAAACGGGGCGTACATTTGGTACGGAAAAGGCACGTTGACGTTTTATGCCCTGCAAGACATGGTGGGCGAGCAGCGCCTCAACACGTGGCTGAAAGACTACGCCGAACGGACGGCCTTCCGCCAGAAAGCGCCTTTTACGACGACCGACGAATGGTACAACAGTATTTACACCCAAACGCCTGATTCGCTCAAGTATTTTGTGGAGGATTGTATCAAGAAAATCACCTTGTACGAAAACAAAGTAACGGGCGTAGAAGCGACGCCGCTGAAAGGCGACCAGTACAAAATAAAGCTGACCGTAGAAACCAAAAAGCTGTATTTTGACAAAACGGGCAAGGAAATTGCGCAGGGAAAAACCCCGAATTATATCGACATCGGGGTGTTTACGGAGGAGTCTAAAAACAAGCTAGGCATGAAGCAAAAAGTGCCGCTTTACCTCCAAAAACACAAACTCAGCCCAGGCAAGCACACGATTGAGTTGGTAGTAAAAGGTAAGCCCCTCAAAGGCGGCATCGACCCCTACAACAAACTCATCGACCGCATTTCGGATGATAATGTGATGAAAGTGGAAATGCTGTAGGAAATTCCTCACCTTCTCGAAAGCTTTAAAGCTTTCGAGAAGGTAGTGTGTATTCTTTTGAGGTAAGTTAAGAAAATGATAGTGAAGTATGAGCAGATTTCAAGTTGCTTGTACTTTACTATTTTCAGCCGATTTTTTCCATTAAATAGGTTTCAGAAGGCCAAAAATAGCTGTACTTTTGCCCAACGCACAATTATACACAATGGATTACCGTTTAGAAAACTTATCAGAGGACGACTTTGAAGAACTGGTTAATGTACTATGCCAAAAAGTGCTTGGTACAGCTACAGTTGCATTTACAAAAGGTCGAGATGGTGGTCGAGATGGGCGTTTTACAGGAAAGGCAAATAACTATCCCTCATTATCAGAGCCTTGGAGTGGTAAGTTTATCATTCAAGCAAAGCACACCAATGATTACCAAGCGAGTTGCTCTGACAATCCTTTTTTCGGTAATAAAACCAGCATAATCAATGGTGAAATTGCGAATATTAAAGCACTTATAGAAAACGGAGAGGTAGACAACTACCTAATTTTCACTAATCGGAAAGAGACCGAGAGCAGGGAAAAAGCCGTACAGTATATCCAAGCCGAAACAGGTCTTAAAAATGTTGATATCAAAGGGAAAGATACCATTCATACTTGGTTAAGACAGTATGATGATGTAGCAAAGACTTTTAAAATTGGGTTGTATGCGTTACCTTTAGTCATTACGGAGTTTGATATTAAAGATACCATTTTGGCTTTTTCAAATTCTATTAATGCAATTCGTAGAATAGCAATATTGACAGATGAAAATGCTATAATAAATATATCTAAAGTAAGGAAAAATGAGATAAATAATTTGTCAACTGAATATTATGAAAATCAAATTCGACGAAAATCTCAACAATATTTTGAAGATATTGACGAATTTTTGTCAAATTTTAATAATCAAGAGTATGCCAAAATATATTATAATTTTGCAGAAGAAATGAGTAATAAGATTGAAATTAAAAGAAGTACTTTTGGTAAGTTTGAAGAGATTTTTATGTATTTGTATGATACTATTTTCGATGCAAATCAAATAGAATTAAAACAAGACCGTAGGCTTATCTGGATATTTTTACATCATTTGTACTTTAATTGCCATATAGGAAGAACATTATGATAACTGCTCATAAATATCTTAATTTAGATTTATCAATAATCAATCTAAGTGCTTTTGTGATTGATAAGCTGAGAAAAAATAGTCTTTTATATGATGAGTTGTTAAGTTTAGTTGTAGCAACATACGGTAAAGAAGCAAAAGACATATTTCCTTATGTTTTAAACTTTCTGTTTTTGTTAAATAAAATAAGTTATCTGCCTGAAATAGACTTGTTTCAACTAAATAAATTGTACCATGAAAATTATAATGATTCTATTGTCACACGCAGATCTGAACTTGCTCGTAAGTAAGATATTTTAGGAATGAAACTAAGTAAACTTTATAGTAATCGCCCGTTTCACAATGTTACCTTTATCACTAAAAAAGGTGGGTTAAATGCTATTGTTGCTGATTCCCAAAAAGAAGATGGGACTGGAAACCAACACTGCGTTGGAAAGACTAAACTGGCAGATTTGGTTGATTTTATGCTTTTAAAAGGCGTTGATAAATCTTTTTTCTTTTACAAAGATTCGGCGAAAGAAAAGTTTTCTGGCTATGAATTTTACTTGGAAATTCTGTTGAATGATGGGCGTTATTTAATACTGAAAAGAAGTGTGGATACTCCTACGAAAATAGCCTTTAAACTAAATGAAAAATCAAAAGATGGGTACCCTTTAATCGATCAATTTGATGAAATTCTTGCGTTGGAAAAAGCAAAAGGTAAATTAAATGAACTCTTGAATTTTGATTTTTGTAAAGAAAATGATGAAGCATATCGGCGATTAATTAATTATTCGTTACGTACTCAGGGTGACTATGAGCCAAAAATGAATACGATTTTTCAATTAAGAAAGTTTACAAAAAACAAAGATAAAGATTGGAAACCGTTGCTTTTTAGTTTGCTAGGTTTTGATGGAAGATTACTAAAGCAAAAATATGAGTTAGAAGATTCTATAAAGGAAGATAATACTTCTATTAAAAATCAAGAAAAATCTTTTGGTATCAAAACCGAAGAAAAAGATTCATTGGTTGGTAAAATTCAGACCACTCAAATAGAGAGAGATAAACTCTCAAAAGAATTAGATAACCTAAATTTTTATCAAAAAGATAAAGAAACTATCAATACTTTAGTAGGTGAAATTGAGTACGAAATAGCACTTCTTAATACTCAATTATATCAGATTGAATACGAAATCCAAAAATTAAGCGATTCAATAAGAAATGAATTTTCTTTCGACTTAGAAAAAGTTAAAAACTTGTTTGAGGAGGTTGAAATACACTTTCCACAGCAGCTATCAAAATCGTATGAGCAATTGATAGACTTTAACCATCAGATTACCCAAGAACGAAATAGCCAAATTCGTCAAACGATTGATGAGAAAAAACAGCAGGAAAAAGATATTAATGCAAGACTGTCAGAATTAAATAGTAGAAAAAAAGCGTTCAGGGATATAATTCAAGATACTTCTCTATTCAAAAAATATGCAATTTATCAAAAGAATCTAGTAGAAATAGAACGAGAGTTAGTTCGTTTTCAGGCTCAACTAGAAGAAATAGATAAGATTGAAAAAAAGAAAACAGAAATCGAAGAAAAGCAAAAAGGAGATTTACAAGATGTAAAAGATAAACTGAAAGAAATTTTAGACAACACGGCCAATTGTACCTTGTACATGAGTATTAGAAGGAGTTTCTCTGAAATAGCAAAGGAAATTTTGAATGACAATGCGATTATCAAAATTGTTCCTAATAACACTTTTAATATTGATTTTAGACCTGAATTTCCTAATTCAGCCAAATCAGATGGTGCCACCTATTACAAAATACTTTGTGTTGCTTTTGATTTAGCAATTCTGATAAATTATCGAGATAAATCTCATTTTCGTTTTGTCTATCATGATGATGTTATTTCAGGCGATGATAATGGAGTAAAAAATAGACTCATTGAGTTATGCCGAAACATTTGTGAAAGACATGATATACAATATATTTTCTCTGCCATTAAAGATAATCTTCCTCCCAATATGAATCTTGAAAGTAGTATTATTTTGGAACTTAACGATAAAAATGATGAAGGGAAGTTATTTAAAATGAGTTTTTAGTTAACCTTATTGAGTAATTATCCTCTTAGTAGCTGCCTAAACTCACTCAATGACAGATTCATTAAGCTCGCCGCTTTGCTCAATGAAATGACCTCTTCGATAGCTGCTCGGTACAATAACTGTGAAAAACGCAAGGGGTTTCACTATATCGTACCGCCTATTTTGAGTCCAAACGCCCATCGATAATCTAACCGCTATCTCTTTCCCTGATTCTCCGACCAATCGTCTTCTTGATGATCTAGCGCTACAAACCTAGCCCTAAAACTATTAAAGCGTTTTGCGTGAGAAGTTGACGAAATAGATTATATTCGTCCAGCTAATTTCTGCGCTAGAAATTTCCTCCATTTGCCTCTGCTCTTTGACATTCTCTTTCTTTTTCAATGCGTTGACATTTTCCTTGTTGCGCCTCAAAACCTACTCCCTTAGGAGCTTAACCTTTACCTTACCCTACTATGAAAAATCTATTTCAACCTATTGTTTCGAATCAACCTGAACCCGGGCATCATGCCAGAAGTGTACTTACGATTGAAGAGTTTATCCGTTTATTGAAAGAAGAAGAGGATTATTGGGCACCTGAGCAAAACAATACCAAGCAAATGATCACTCGTTTGCGTAAAATCTTTTACGACCAATGGGGCTGGAATAGTGAACTGATACGCGGGGCGGCAGCGATAGAAAGCCGTTTTGAGACAGCTCTCCATGATTCTCCCGTGAATCATGGGAAAGAAGTTGTTCGGTATAAAAAACTGGTGTATATGCCCGTGTATCGAGTCGTGACTTATACCGACCACGACAAGATTTTTGGCGATACCCGAGCGGGAAAAGTGCCCTTTATTTACGAAGCTGATCATCAAGATGTGATGCTGCCCGAAGGGCATTTTTGTGACGTTGCCCACACCTTGGCGGGCTTGGATGCCATCAATTATAAGCAGGTGGTTAGCCCATTGCCTTCATTTTTGTCATTTCTTACTCCATTTGTTCCGCACGTTGACTCCAACGTGGATGTCGTGACATGGCTGGGCGACATCG
This sequence comes from Runella defluvii, assembly GCF_014195535.1. Classification (GTDB taxonomy): domain Bacteria; phylum Bacteroidota; class Bacteroidia; order Cytophagales; family Spirosomataceae; genus Runella; species Runella defluvii. The sequence continues at coordinate 752,877 of NZ_JACIBY010000001.1, forward strand.
CAAGTAGTTCGGCCGATTTTCTTTTCGATTACTTGAAAAACAACGGAAAATCGGTGAATGGCAACGATGCACAAGAAGTGATAAACGTAGATGCGTCGGCTTCGGATATGCTGGGGGATATGGATGCGTATGTGATTGCCCATCACTACGAGATTGGAAGTTCGAACGGGATGCGGTGTACCGAACTATTGACGGACTATTATCTCGGTGATAATGGCTACCGTGCACGGCGGTTTTCTACGTTTTGCTCCGTTATGGGGCTCGAAAAATGGAATGGACGGGAGTTTGCCAACGAAAAACAGTGGCTGGCGTATTATCGAAAGCAGCTACGAGACAGTACGTCTTTTGTGACGTATAGTGTCAACGAAAAGACACTTTCGGGCGTGTTGCTACCGCTTAAAATATGGTTTCATTGGTATGATGATGCTTTAAAACTAGATCTACTCCTGACTATCTTTTTGAATGCCCTTAAACATAACCTTACACTTGAAAAATAATGCTGTATGGAAACCTCCAAAAAAGTGCTGTGGATTATTACCTCGTTAGTGCTGCTTTTTCTTTTACCTTATCTCGGGGCTATTATTGCGTTTAATGGCGATTTTCCCCCCAATTTATTTACGTATCCAGCCATTGTTCCCCAAGCCAAATCGCATTTTAATGGGTATATATTTGCCATTATTTCTGTCTTTTTTGTGGCCATCGCGTTGTTGTATATGTACCCAAGGCTTTTTGGTTTTAAGCGAGTAGTGGTGTACGTTTCGGCCAAGAAAAAAGCTCCTTTGCCCCTTTGGTTTTGGATTTCGCTGGTGGTTTGGTGTGGGTGTCTCATTTTGTTGTGGGGAAAATTCCAAGGCATTCGTTGGTTTCTTAAATTCATCGATATTTTGCTTTGGTGGAGTTTTACGTTGATGATTGATGGAATCGTGTACGCCAGAAACAACAGACGGTCGTTGGTGACGATACGCCATCGAGAATTGGTTGGTGTTGCGTTTGCTTCGATTTTAGGGTGGATGTTTTTTGAGTATTTCAACTTCTTTGTGGATGACAATTGGTACTATCCTCAAGGAGGCCAACTACCGCCAGCGGAGTTTTTGAGTTACTCCATGCTCGCTTCTACGGCCGTCTTTCCTATTGCTTTCGAATGGTATAGTTTGTTCAATACGTTTGAGTCTTTTAAGGCAAAGTATTCCAAGGGAATAAAATTGGTGTTGCCCAAGTGGCTAAAAATGACGCTATTGGTGCTGAGCTTTGGGGTGATGTTTTCCATCAGTTTTTTCCCCGATACGCTTTTCTTTGCCGTGTGGCTGAGCCCGTTGATCATCTTAGCCATCTTGTTGTCCGAAATGAAAATATGGTCACCTTTTACGTCCATTAAAGACGGGAATTGGTCGCCACTTTTGCTGATTGCCCTTTCGTGGGTCGTTTCGGGCGTGTGTGTTGAGTGCTGGAACTACTTCAGTGCCGACCACGTCAATGGCCAAATAATCACCGAAAATACGCTTTATTGGGCCTACAGCGTGCCGTATGTAGATGCGTACCATTTGTTTGAAATGCCCATTTTAGGGTATTTGGGGTATTTGCCTTATGGGATATATGCAGGCGTGTGGTGGATAACTTTTGCCTTTTTACTCAATATTCCTACGCAGTTTTCGGAAGCGGGACATGACAATGTGTAAGCATTATTGGAGGGGAGACAATCGCATTAAACGATGCCATACGATGGAAATAATTGTACAACTACTTACGCAATGGGCAACGTTAGCCACCAGCAACACAAGCAGGCTGGTTGGTATTTTGTGCTTTTGCTGGGGAATGACCGTGTTAGGGCAAAACCCTGTTATCAATTGGGACGGAAAACAAAAGGTAGTCGATATTGCCGAGCAAGTGTTGATTTTGAAAGACACAAGTGGTCGTTTGAAAATAGAGGACGTTGCTTCGCCCCAATTTGCGGATAGGTTTACCTTATCAAAGCAGAAGGTGCTGAGTTTCAATGATGAAGATTATTATTGGGTGAAAGTCCAAGTTCGGAATGAAACCGCTACCCAAGTTTTGCTAGAAATAGCGCAGCCTATTTTGTCGAGGGTCGATTTTTATTACCAAGAACCTGCTACCCAAAAATGGCACGTAGTCCAAGAGGGGTTTATGACGCCCATTCAACAGAAAGCATATAAGCACCAATACCAGCTTTTTTTGTTGCCCCCAGCCGTCCAGACCTATTATTTACGCTTCCAGTCATTAGGACTTGCGGTGCCACTTCGGCTTTGGAATGAAAACGTATATGAGGAGAAAATAGGCACTCAACGCATCGTTTTGGGGGTTTTTACGGGAATCATGGGCTTTGTGGTTATCCTCAACCTCTTTTTCTTTTTTTCTCTTCAAAAAATAGCCTACGCACACTATGCGGTGCTGGTATTTATTTATTACCTGACGGCCTCCAACGTCGAAGGGTTTCTCTTGTATGTGCACCCCAAAGCAGATTTGTTTTATGGTATGTTCATTACTTCCATTTTCAATATGCCAATTGGAGTTTCTTTTGCTCTGCTCTTTTTGGACATCAAAAAAGTAAGTACTCGACTGTATAAAATTGGGTGGGGGCTCTTTGTTTATTATTTGACGTTTATCTTCTGGCATCGGTTTTTGTCGCCGCTTAGCCTTGCGTACGTGACCAACTTCCATGGCCTGATGGTGGTGTTAATTATGGCTACTTTTGGGATTCAGGCGGGCAGAAAAGGCAACCGAATCGGGTATTACTTTTTTGTTTCGTATTTACTGTTCTTCTTGTTGGCCGCGCTGGATACCAAAAGCAAATTGACAGGCACCCCAACGTACATTTTTGATTTGTCGTATGTGTCGTTAGGCTTTCTTACGGAGGCAATTACCCTTTCGTATTTGCTGACCAAACGTTTTGAATGGGAAGGCCAAGCCGTAGCGCAAGAAAGGCTAAAATCGCAGGAACTTCTGCTGGCACAAACGAGGGAAAATGAGCGGATTGTGCGCGAACAAAACGTCATCTTGGAGCAAAAAGTAGCCGAACGAACCCGTGAGTTGGTCATCGAAAAGAAAAAATCGGATGACTTACTTTTGAATATTTTGCCGTCAGACATCGCCGATGAGTTAAAAGCGACGGGAAGAGCCAAAGCCCGAAAGTACGAGTCAACGTCGGTACTTTTTGCTGATTTTAAAGACTTTACTGTATTCAGTCAAAACCAAAGTGCCGAAAAAGTAGTCGCCGAAATTGACCACTGCTTTAGGGCGTTTGATCGTATTGTCAAAAACTACGGACTCGAAAAGATTAAAACGATTGGGGATGCTTACATGTGTGCAGGGGGCTTGCCTACCCCTAGCGATCATCACGCCCAGAACATCGTGCAGGCAGCGTTGGAAATATGCGCTTTTATGAAGCAACTAAAAGCGGAAAAAATCAAGGCAGGAGAACTTTATTTTGAGGTGCGGGTAGGGATTTGTTCGGGGCCAGTGGTAGCGGGTATCGTTGGGATTAATAAATTTGCGTACGATATATGGGGAGATACCGTCAACACGGCTGCGCGAATGGAGCAGCACAGCGAACCAGGAAAAGTAAACGTGAGTGGTTCGACGTACGAATTGATTAAAGAGACGTATAATTGTATCCCAAGAGGAAAAATTGCTGCCAAAAATAAAGGCGAAATAGAGATGTATTTTGTGGAGTAGTCTTATTTCTAGCAGCACTTTAGAAACAAAAATAATTGATAAAAACCATTTCAAAACATGCTTAAACTTGGATTTGTGAGTGCCATCTTGGCCGATTTTGGGTACGAACACGTGATTGATTTTGCCGCCAATCATGGCTTTTCGTGTGTAGAAATGATGTGCTGGCCCTCCGATAATGCCGATGCGCGCCGCTATGCGGGGGTGGCGCACATCAACGCCGAGCGGGTGCTGACCGACAGCGCGTACGCCCAAAACTTGGTGTATTATGCCAAAGAAAAAGGAATTACGATTTCGGGCTTGGGCTATTATCCCAACCCCATGGACCCCGATGCCGAAAAGGCGGCTTATTTCCGTGAGCACATCAAAACCCTCATTAAGGCGGCGGCAAAGCTAGGTTTGCAGAATGTCAATACGTTTGTTGGGCGTGACCCGTCCAAAAATGTGACCGAAAACCTCAAGACGTTTGGCCAAGTGTGGCCCGAAATCATCAAGGTAGCCGAGGAACATAACGTGAAGATTGGTATCGAAAATTGCCCCATGTTTTTTACCAACGACGAATGGCCTGGAGGTAAAAACTTGGCCACGACGCCCGCGATTTGGGACCGAATGTTTGAAATTATTCCAAGTCCTATTTTAGGATTGAACTACGACCCGTCGCACATGATTTGGCAAATGATGGATGAAGCCAAGCCAATTTACGATTACAAAGACCGCTTGCACCATATCCACCTCAAAGACGCAAAAGTGTATAAAGATAAGCTCGACCGCGTAGGAATTATGGCCAATCCGCTCGAATACCATAGTCCAAAACTCCCAGGCTTAGGTGATGTCAATTGGCGAAAATTCTTTGCGGCCCTGACCGACGTGCGCTACCGTGGTCCTGTGTGTATTGAGGTAGAAGACAAGGCGTATGAAGGCAGTATCGAAGATGTGAAGTCCGCGATTTTGACCAGCCGAAACTATTTGCGCCAGTTTTTGGGTTAATAGTTGACTCCATCGTTATTTGGTGTTAACAACCACTCCATGAATCGCAACCTACAAGATGGGCTGAATTTTTTATCCAAACTCACGCGCAAGCGGGTTTGGAACGCCCTCAAAGTTATTTATAGTTTCTACGAGTCGAAGTCCACGGGCAAAGCTTTGCATCGTGGACTTCCGATGAGTATTTCGTTTGAACCTACGACGTCCTGCAATTTACGCTGCCCCGAATGCCCCAGCGGTTTGCGGTCGTTTACGCGGCCTACGGGAATGTTGGACGGTGATTTGTTCAAACGCACCATCGACGAACTAGCCGATACCCTTTTGTACCTCATTTTTTATTTTCAAGGGGAACCTTACTTGCATCCTAAGTTTTTGGAATTGGTCAGTTATGCCTCCAAAAAAGGGATTTATACCGCTACTTCCACCAATGCACATTACTTAACCGATGCAGCGGCCCGTCGCACGGTGGAAAGCGGCCTCGACCGTTTGATTGTGTCCATCGACGGCACAACGCAGGAGGTGTATCAGCAGTACCGAGTAGGAGGGAAGCTTGAAAAAGTGTTGGAAGGAACGCGTACCATCTTGAAATGGAAGAAGCAACTCCGTTCCAAAACGCCACACGTTGTTTTTCAGTTTTTGGTCGTGCGTCCCAACGAACACCAAATTGAAGATGCCAAACGCCTCGCAAAAGAAATTGGGGTGGATGAAATAGGCTTTAAAACCGCTCAAATTTACGAATACGAGCAAGGCGACCCGCTTATCCCGACGATTGATAAGTATTCTCGCTATGCCCAAAATACCGACGGCACCTACCGAATCAAAAATAGCCTCGACGGACATTGCTGGAAAATGTGGCATTCGTGCGTCATTACGTGGGATGGGAAAGTTGTCCCTTGCTGCTTCGATAAAGACGCTCATTATCGTCTTGGCGACGTGTCTGAAACTTCTTTTCAAACCCTTTGGCAAAGCAAAGCCTACACCGATTTTCGTCAAGCTCTGATTCGCTCCCGTTCTGAAATTGAAATGTGTAAAAATTGCACCGAAGGAACGCAGGTGTGGGCGTAAAAGCAAGGGGCAAATGAGCAAATACGGCAAAGGGCAATTAGTAAATAGGGCAAGGGGCAAATGAGGCAAAGGGCAATTTAGTAAATAGGGCAAGTGGCAAATGAGGCAAAGGGCAATTTAGTAAATAGGGCAAGCTTGCAATTTGCCCCTTGCAAACTTGCCCTTTGCAAACTTGCTTCTTATAAAAATCCCGTCACTTCTTTCCAGACGTTTTCCAGTACAGGAATGCCCTGTTGACTGTTTTTGAGTCGGGTTGCTAGTACTCGCTCGCTTGGGTAGCTTACGTGGCCTTGCTCTTTGATGGGAACGGAGGTTTTATAATCTTCAATAATGGCGTCAATGGTCGAAGAAATACTTGAAAAGTTGCTTAGTTTCGACAAATCGAGCGCAATAAAAATCTGAGAAGAAGCCATTTCGGCGGGCTTTTGCGTGATTTCGTGCGTGGCTAATCCATTGGCTAAAGTAGCGGCCAAGACATCCAACAAAAACGAAAGTCCAGCGCCTTTCCAAAAACCCACGGGCAACGACCGCCACGATTCCAAAATTTTGTCAGGTTCGTCGGTGAGGTTCCCGTCTTTATCGTATCCGCCTACTACGGAAAGTTTTTCATTTTTCATGACGGCCAATTCCATTGCTCCAAACGAATACTGCGACATGGCCATGTCGAGCACGATGGCTTCGTCGCCGTAGGGAGCGGCAAATACCAACGGATTGTTGCCTAGTTTGGGATTGGTGGCTCCCCATGCGGGCATGTTGGCAGTGGTATTGGTCCAGCCGATGAACGCAAAACCCGCTTTTGCTGCTTGCCAGCCGTACGCCCCACCGCGCATCCAGTGGTTGGTATTGGCCAACGCTACGCATCCGATCCCGTGTTTTTGGGCCAATTTCATGGCGCGTTCGGTAGCGAAAATGGCGTTGGAAGGCCCCGCTCCCAAATTCCCGTTCCACTGCTCAATGCCCCCAAAACGGTGAACTATCGTCGGTTTGGCGTCGGGAATCACATAACCGTTGCGAACGTATTGGATGAAGCGAGGGAAACGGTTGATGCCGTGGGTATAGATTCCGTCAACACTATTCTGCGTAAAAGTCATGGCACATTCTTCGGCTCTTTTTTTGGGGAATTGATGTTGCAAAAGAATCCGCTTGAGCGTTTTGTGCATTTTATCCGCAGGAATTGTGAGGAGTTTGGGAGTTGACATAAGTCTTCTTTTTCAGTTAGTTATACGTCTAAAATATGGCGACCTACTTCCCCAACACGTTCACTTGTTTCTTGGGTAATGTAGCGCTTTTGGTCAATTTGCTGAGGTTGGTCGCGGGTACAAAAATAACTGTGTATGCTGCGACGGTCGCGCTCGGTGAAGTTGGTCGTGCCCCCATGCCAAACGTGCGAATTAAAAATAAATACCGAACCCGCAGGCGCAATGATGCGAATTTCGTCGGGATGTTTGTCGTTGGGGTCGGCCATGGCTTCGTCGGGCAGGGCGCTGCCCTTGTGGGTTTTGGGAACGATGCGGGTGGAGCCGTTTTGTTCCGTAAAATCGTCCAACAACCAAATGCTGTTGCACACCTTAAAAGAGCCGTCGGCGACGGCATTGCGCCAATCGACGTGGAGTTTTTGGTGACCTTTCCCAGGCTTGGCGGCCCGATAATTGAGCGATGACAACTTAAATTCGTGCCCCAAAACGGCTTCAATTCCTGCCAATACCCGTGGGTGGGTGTAAAAAATGTCAAAATCGGAGCCTTTGTTGACCAAATCGGCCAAGCGGTCGGCACCTTCTTCTTTGGGATGGCGAATGTATTTGGAATCGGCTAATTCTGAGCCTGCATTTTCACCTTCGTTGTTCATCAACTCCGCGAGTCGGTCGTTGACTTGTTTTACTTGTTCGGGGGTAAGTAACTGCCCTAAGTTAAGGTAACCGTTGGTGTCCAAAAACTCAATTTCTTCCTTGGTAAGCATTGTTTACTGTCGTTAAAAGCAGCGTTTATAAAATAGTAGAAACCAAAATACGACTATTTCTACTGCACGGTGAAGCGGGTTGCTCCCAACCCGCCTTTTGTGCTGAATGGTCAGGGTATGAGTACCCTGACGCACGGTGAAGCGGGTTGCTCCCAACCCGCCTTTTGTGCTGAATGGCCAGGGTATGAGTACCCTGACGCACTGTGAAGCGGGTTGCTCCCAACCCGCCTTTTGCGTCGAATGGTCAGGGTATGAGTACCCTGACGCACTGTGAAGCTGGTTGCTCTCAACCCGCCTTTTGCGTCGAATGGTCAGGGTATGAGTACCCTGACGCACGGTGAAGCGGGTTGCTCCCAACCCGCCTTTTGTGCTGAATGGTCAGGGTATGAGTACCCTGACGCACGCTATTCTCCCCCCAATGGGTTAGGTGTAGTGATGTTGGCACCGAAAAACAACGCGTTGAAAAACATCTTTTCGGTCCCGTACCAAATTCCACGGAAACTGGGGTTGTCGGAGAAAAGAATGACGCGTCCGCTTCCCTCTGGAGCTATAACAACGGCGGCAGAACTGCTAATTTTTTTCAACGATTGAGGATGTACATAGCCCGTCAAATAGGGTTTGTCGGAATATTGAACCACCGTATTGTAAGGACTAGCAGAAGGCTCTAAAAAGGTGTTATTGTTTCGGTAAAGGGCAATTTTGCGGTTTTTGTAGCCGAAGCCAATGGGGTGCGTAATGTCCAAATCAGCCTCAAAAATGGCTCCTCCTGTATTTTTTGAGCCTTCCGAAGCGACGGCATCTTCGTAGTTAATACGCCCGCGTTTGGCCAGTGCTGTCGAATCGGCCTTGGTGTTTGTCCGTAATTTCTCTTTGACAATGTCGCTGCGAATCGCCCATTCGGAAGCCGTTTTAAGGGTTACGAGCGTACCGCCGTTGGCTACCCATTGCTTGATTTTAGGCGCGAGCGCACGGTCGTATTGTCCCGAAACCAGCACAATGACGTTGTACTTGCTGAGGTTGAGTCGTGGAAGCATCCCGACATCGACTTTAGTAATAGGCATTCCTACGTGCGTATCGAGCCAATACCACACTTCGCCTACTTCGTTGCCATTTACCCCCTGACCCACCGCAATGAGCGCTTCGGGTTTGGTTACTTTTTGGAAGGTGTTACTTCCCAAATCGACCCCCATTTGGCTATAACCCGTCGGTACACCTACAAACGAAACGCCTGCTTCTTGGCCAGCCGCTTTGATGGCTTCGTAAAGGGCATCGGGCGAAAGGTTTTGGGTTTCAACGGGCACCATCAACGCCCCGTGGCTGTACGATTTGTCCCCAATCTTAAATGATTTGGTGGCAACTTTGACCAAAATACCTTGACTTACCAAACGATATAGCGCTTTGGTCGCCATAAAATCGGAGTAGTCGAGCAAGTAAGCGTAGGGTGATTTGGTAGGAATAGTTACCGTCGATTGCATAAATTCTTGGCCAATGCGCGCTCCCTTTGCAATTGGTGTACGAACCTCGCCTTGGGCTAATCCAAACGCTAACGGTAAGTTCCACGCCGAAGCGTCATAAAAAAGGCTGTCGGCAAATTTGGTAGGTTTCTCAAACACACTTTGCACGAGGCGGTACTGGGGCTGAGCAGTGGGAACAAAGAGCGCTTTCCCCTTTTCATACACCTTTCCGTCGATGGTGAGGTTGTCGGTCAATTGATAACATTCGATGTGGTGGTGCAACAGCGTTTGCGTAAAACGGCGTAGGCGCGTTGCGTCCACACTTTCGCCTACTACATAGCCTTTGATGGGGTTTTTGTTGCCTTCTGAAATGGCCGAAGCAAAAAATTCACGTTGGAATTTGAGCAAATTTGGGCGCTCGTCCACGGCAGCTTGGCAGGTCGCCAAGGCGCAAACGAGTTGGTTGCGTATCGTAAACGCGAAGGTAACGGGGCCGTTGGGGCTGTCTTGTACAAAACCCCGCGAGCTTGCCTGTTCAAACAACAACCCCAGTCCACCTTCCATGTCGGGGTAGCTGGAGCCGTAGCCTGGGTACAAGTTATCAAACGACTCTTTGGTATAATAAAACGACCCAATGGCGTTCAAGGCTTTTTCGTAGTATTTGGCAAATTTCCCGTTGAGGGTTTTATAAACGTACTGCGGCACGAGTGGGTTTTCGGCGTTTTCTTTGGTGGGTTCAAAGAAAAAAGTGGCGTTAGTACCCATTTCGTGGTGGTCGGTGACGACGTTGGGGAGCCATTGGTGGTAAAACTTCAAGCGGTTCTGGCTTTCGACGTGGACGGCCAAGTACCAGTCGCGGTTGAGGTCAAACCAGTAGTGGTTTGTGCGGCCGCCAGGCCATACTTCGAGGTGTTCGCGGTCGTTGTTGTCGGATACCAGAGGGGTACCACGGTGTTGGTTGACCCAACTCACAAAACGGTCGCGCCCGTCGGGGTTGAGCACGGGTTCAATCAAGACCACCGATTCGTCCAACATCTTTTTGGCGTCTTCGTCTTCACAGGCGGCGAAATAATAAGCCGCCAAAATCATGGCTTCTCCTCCCGACGTTTCATTGCCGTGAACGTTGGCCCCGAGCTGAACAAAAACGGGCATTTTGGCTACGTCAGGCATGGCCGTGTTGGGGTCGGTGAGTTTTAAGTGCTCGTTTTGTAATTCGGGCAACTTGGCCATGTTGGCGGGCGACGAAAAAAATACGACCAAGTGCGGGCGTTTTTCGTAGGTTTCTCCAATAACTTTCACCTGCACGCGCTCCGACAGGCGGTCGAGTTCGTACATGTAAGCCACCAAGCGGTCGTAACGGGTTTGGTAATCGCCAATCGCGTGCCCCAAAAACTGTTCGGGGGTGGGTATCGAAGGATTAAATTTTTTGTTGGGGAAAAAGTAACCGTTTTGGGCATGAAGGCACAGGGTCACGCCCATAAAAAAGGCAAGAAAAAGTTGTCTCATACGAGTAAGTAAATGGTTTGAAGTGAAGTTAGAAGGGCAATAGACAAATATACGTATTTCAGGTTATTGAAAACTTTTTTAAATAAAACTGATAAAACAGTTGTATAACTGAAAAATCAGGTGTAAGTTTGAGGCATGGAAGAACTAACACGCACAGAAGAGCGCATCATGCAAATCATTTGGGATTTGGAACGATGCTTTGTCAAAGACATTATTGAGCGACTCGACGACGAGCCTAAGCCACCTTACAACACGATTTCATCGGTCGTTCGTATTTTGGAGAAAAAAGGGTTTGTTGGGTTTAAAGCCTACGGAAAGACGTACGAATACTTTCCTATTATCCCCAAAGAGTCGTACGGAAAACAAACCTTTCACAAGGTATTAGCCAATTATTTTGATAATTCACCCGCTAGTTTATTGTCGTTTATGGTCAATGACAAAACGTTGGACGCGGCTGAAATAGAACGACTTCGCCAATTTATAAACAACCAGTAAGATGCTGCTCTTGCTCTATTTGCTCAAAGTGTCGGCCTGCCTGGGGCTGTTTTATGGGTTGTACTATTTGGTATTTCGACGATTTACCTTTCATCGTCTCAACCGAATTTACCTGCTGCTGACTTTAGGGTTGAGTTTTATGATTCCGTGGGTAGAAATAGAGCAAAAGCGAATTGTGGACGTCGTTCCCGTAGCGCAAGAACCTGTCACTTCACCACAAAGTGAGGTTTTTGAGCAAAGTGCCCAATCGTTGGATGTGAAGTCTAGTGGCTTGATTAGTAGTGAATTAAATAAAAATGAGCCTGTCCCTGAAAAGAAGCATTGGTTAGCGATGCTGACGTGGGAACAAGGGAGTATAGGGGGGTACGTTATAGGTCTTTTGGTGTCTTTGGTTGTGTTGACCCGACGACTTTGGAAAATTGCACTTTTGAGTAAAAAACGCCAAAATGACGTCAGTAAAGATTGGGTAGAAGTATCGGAACCCTTTACTGCCGCGTCGTTTTTTGGGGTTGTTTTTATGAATTCGCAGGCGTTGACCGAAGAAGAAACACAGCAAGTGTTGTTGCACGAGCAAATGCACGCTCGGCTGTTTCATTCCGTAGATGTGCTGCTGATTGAGCTATGTAAAGTGATTTTATGGTTTAATCCCGCCATATATTTCTATAAAAAATCGCTTGCTGAAATCCATGAATATGAGGTAGATGCGCAGCTAGCAGCTCGCTTTGATGCCAAAACTTACGCTTATTTGATTTTGAAATTGGCGACCCAATCGTCACATTCTCTGGTTCATTCTTTTGGAAAACATCCCGTCACAAATCGTATTCATTTTTTATTTCAAAAACCAACTTCTGCCATGAAAAAACTATTGTATGCTTTTGGATTACCGCTGGGAGTAGCGGGAGTCTTGGCCTTTGCGCCGCGTAAAGAAGTGCTTGTGTATAACGAACTACCAGCAACGACTACCCCCAAAGAAGTACCCGCGAAAACGTATCCTTTGAGAGTTCATGATAAACATGTTTGGTGGTATTTTAAGCAACAAAATATGGAATCAATGGAGGCTTTCGGTGAAAGTAATCTGACATTGAATGACTTGTGTATGCTGGAATCAGGCGGGGTATATTACGTTGTGAATCCTAATTCCATGAATCTCAAAGATATTGCTGAAGTCAATCGGTTGATTGGTAATCGGTGGAAGGTAAAAGTTGAAGTGCTAGAACATTCTTTTGATTCGAATGGTAAACTAGATAAAATTAGTTTAGCCGTTAAAAATCTAAAAACCAACCAATCTACCAAGCCTGAAGCGATTGATATGGTCAAAGCCAGAGAATTGGGTAAACAAGGTGGTTATTTGGAGATTAGTATAAGAAATCCATATTGGAAACCACAGATAGCGTTGATTTATGGTGACAAATCTCTCAAAATCAGCCAATGTACTAAGAATGCTAAGGAGCATGAGGCGGGTGGAGTAGCTGGGGAGATGTCAATGTTAAAACTTAGCCAAGACCAAATTAAATACACGGTCTATCCTGACAAAATTTCTATTCCAACTCTTCAAAAAGTACAAAGGTATTTCAAAGAAGCAGGGTTTGAATTGAAAATTAGAGATGAAAAATATACAAAAGAGGGAGAACTGGCTTCGCTGACGTTGGACCTGTACAACGAAAATGGAGGAATCGCGTTTTATGAAGTGGTATTGGATGATCTGCGACATGTTGTTTCTTGGAATAATGATAAGGGGAAAAAAGACAGATTTGATGAAGCGCTGATACTTGAGATAGATAAGATAACAGGCGAAGCAAATATTGAAATCGGTTCAGACTGGACTGAGTCTATGAAAAAGCATGGGCGTTTAGAACCTTTTGAACCTCAAAAAACAGCTCAAGACGAACGCCTTCCTGATGAAAATTCATATACAGAATTCAATAAGATTGTGCAGGAAATGCGCTCAAAGGATATTTTCTTCAAACGAGTTGAGATTACATCAAAAACAGACGGGATAAAAGAGATGTTGATTTTTGCCCGTGGGGGCGAGGGGACTGCCGCAACGGGTTTGGTTATTGGGATGGGCAAATCTCCGATTTATTATTTGGATGGTATGAAGGTGCAAGAGGAAGTTGTGAAGTCGCTAAAGCCATCTTACATAAAAAAAGTGGATATACTCGAACCTGAGTACAATCGATACCCTGCTTTTGTAAAGAAACACAAGTTAGATGTGAAAAATGAAAAAATTGTGTGGATGGAAAGAAAGGCGTTTGATTTCAAAAAAGTCCCAGCTCCCAAGCTTCATCGGTCAACGAAAAAATTTCGAAAAGAAATTGATAAGCTGTTATCTCAACAATCATAGTAGGTTGAACGCATTAAAATATAAAGCCCTATTCATTTTGACGGATACGACGGGGGAATTGCGTTAAAAACGACCCGCTAAAAATTACTTTTAAGGGCAAAATAGGCCAAAATGAGCGTTTTTTCCTACATTTGGGTAAGTTACACTTTTTCTTAACCCAAACTATGAAAAAAACGCTCTACACCGTAGTGCTTTTGGTGGGATTAGGCATGGTTAGTTTTGCCCAATCCAAAAAAGCGCCCAAACTTACCCCCGAACAAGCCCGCCTCGAAAAACTCAAACAAGAGGCTGTGGCTGGCGTTGAGAAACGCGCAGAATTGGGGCAGCAAATCAACGATATGCTCTTCAGTTTTTCGGAACTTGGTTTCCAAGAATTTGAAAGTTCGCGTTATCTGACTGAATTGTTGCAAAAAAATGGCTTCACCATCGAACGTGGTATTGCCAACATGCCCACCGCGTGGCTCGCCAAATGGGGCAGTGGAAAACCCATCATCGCCATTGGCTCGGATGTGGACTGTATTCCTAAAGCGTCCCAAAAACCTGGAGTAGCCTACCAAGACCCCATCGTGACGGGCGCACCTGGCCACGGCGAAGGGCACAACTCGGGACAAGCCCTCAATATCATTTCGGCGTTGGCGGTCAAAGACATCATGGAGCGGGAAAAAATCCCAGGCACGTTGGTGTTGTGGCCTGGCGTAGCCGAAGAGTTGGTAGGAGCGAAGGCATTTTACATTCGCGATGGCTATTTCAAGGACGTGGATGCGTGTATTTTTACGCACGTGGGCGATAATTTAGGCGTTGGCTACGGCGATGCAGGAAACAACGGCCTTGTTTCGGTTCGTTTCAATTTTGAAGGCGCGGCGGCGCACGCGGCGGGAGCCCCGTGGCGCGGTCGGAGTGCGTTGGATGCGGTCGAATTGATGAACGTCGGCTGGAATTTTCGACGCGAACACTTAGAGGTAACGCAGCGCTCGCACTACGTGATTTCGGACGGAGGCGACCAACCCAACGTGGTGCCTTCCAAAGCGGCGGTTTGGTATTATTTCCGCGAACGTACCTATCCTAAAATCAAAAAATTGTTCGACATCGGGGTGAAAGTTGCAGAAGGTGCGGCCTTGATGACCGATACTAAATTTACCTACGAAATTTTGGGATCAGCTTGGCCTGGGCACTTCAACAAGCCGATTGCCGAGGCCATGTACCAAAACATCAAAAAAGTAGGATTACCTACGTGGTCAGAAGAAGATCAAATGCTGGCCAAAGCTTCGCAAAAAGAATTGCAAGCGCCTAAAATTTCGGGGTTAGCGACCAAACTAGATACCATTAGCTTGCCAGTGGCTTCGGCGCCTACTCGTATGATGGGCGGGCAAATGATGTCGATTGGAGGAGGGTCTGACGACATTGCGGATATTTCGTGGTCGTTGCCCACCATCGTGCTGCGGTATCCTTCCAATATACCTGGCTTGCCAGGTCACCACTGGGCCAATGCCATTTCAATGGCGACGCCTATCGCGCACAAAGGCGTTGTGTATGGTGCAAAAGCGGAGGCTATGACGCTGATAGACATGCTGTTGAAGCCAGAAATCATCAAAGAAGCGTGGGAGTATTACCGCAACGACCAAACCAAAGAGCAGAAGTACGAACCACTTATTTCGCCCAAAGAAGTCCCTGCAGTGTATTTGAATCGCAACATCATGGAGAAGTTCAAACCTGAGTTGTCGAAGTATTATTATGACCCCACAAAATACAAAACGTATTTGGAGCAATTGGGCATCAAATACCCGACGCTACGTGATGACCAGAAGGAAGATTTGAAAAAAATGAAAGAAAGTGAAAAATAATTGAAAACGATTCCAACCTTTTCCTCAGTAGGTGCGTCTTTAGGGTGGTAGCTACCTATTAACGCTGACATTCCCGTTTGAATATAAAGACATCTATTGGGGTAAACAATAGAAATTAGTGAAAAAGAGCGTGACCCATGGCCACGCTCTTTTTGCTTTACAACAAGTACATTCCGTCGTCTTTTAGCTCAATTTTACGCTCTTTGAGCAATCCGCCCACGGCTTTTTTGAAGTCTTTTTTTGACATTCCGAAGGTTTTATAAATCAACTCGGGAGCTGATTTGTCCGTAAAAGGTAAAAATCCTTGAGCTTCTTGGAGTTGGGTGTAGAGGTCACTTTTACTGCCTTCGATGCGGTTGTACGACTGCTCTACCAGTGCCAAATCAATCTTCTGGTCTTCCCTGATTTTCTTAATGTACCCCACCGTAGGCTTGCCTAATTCGATGTTTTTGAATACCTCATCGCGGTACAAAACCCCCAAATGCCGCTGATTGATAAGGGCTTTGATCCCCATGTCGGTGTATTCGTAGGGCAAAATATCGACTTGCATCCCTTCCGAAAGTTCCGAAATATCTTCCTCCAAAAAGCGTTCAATTTTGGCCGAACCCACAATACGGTCGGTTTTGGTATCGAGGTGGATAAAAATCAAGAAGCTTTTACCCAAGAGCATGTTATCCCGTTGTTGTTTGAACGGAATAAAAAGGTCTTTAGGGAGTCCCCAATCCATAAAAACGCCCAACGAAGTGACCATCGTGACCGTCAAATACACAAACTCGCCTACGGTTCCGTAGGGCTCAAGTGTGGTACCAATGGCACGGTCTTCGGAGTCGCGATAGATAAAGACATCCAAAAAATCCCCGATTTGTATATCGGCTGGAACGTACTGTTTGGGGACCAAAATCTCATCTTCAAATCCATCGAGATAAATCCCAAAATCCAACTGCTTAATGACTTTCAAGCGGTTGTATTGTCCCATTCGCAAACGACGATTTCCCATATTTATAGTTACTTTTTCTAGTTTTTTTGTTATTCTGAGGCACTACGGAGCCGCTCGTGCGGTAATTTACTGGCTTTCTCGTCGGGTTGTGAGCAACCCTCTTCACGTTGGCGCCCTTCTTACATTCGACGTTCTGCATCGCTCGGGCGCCCCCGTCTGTACTCGACATTCGCAGGCTCGTCGGGTTGTGAGCAACCCTCTTCACACTAGCAACCCTCTTCACGAGAGCAATTCTCCACACATTCGACATCGCTCGGGCGACCCCGTCTGCACTCGACCCTCGACACTCCCTATTACAGTTCTTCGATTTTCAAAATATGATTAGGATTGGGACAAAGTTGCAAAAACTTTTCCCGTTCTGCCAATGAACACACACCAGGGAAGTCGCCTTTGAGGCCAAGCATAGCTGTCATCAGCTGAAAATGAAGGTGAGGCGGCCAATCGCCGTTGATAGGGTAATTGCCAAAACTCGCAAAACGTTCCCCTTCTTCAATGACCTTGCCTTCGTACAATCCCCACAAGGACTCTTCGCTGAGGTGGCCGTACAACGAATAAAAGGTCGTTCCTTCAAGTTGATGTTCCAAAATAATCGTTGGGCCGTAGTCGCCAAAGTTAGCATTATTAGCAAAACTATGCACCTTGCCGTCGAGTGGGGCAAAGACGGGTGTACCCGCCGACGCCCAAATGTCAATGCCCAAATGAATACAACGCGGCTCGTCGGTTTGTTGGAAATGCGCACTGCGGCGGTAAATCGTGCGGTGTTCGTTATAGCCACCTACGCCTACCACCACTTTGGCTTGTTGCAGCTTTCCAAAAACATAGCCCGAAAAAGCTTCACTGTTTTGCAAATCGACGGTGGCTAGGTCGGGATTGTTGTCCGTAAAATCAAGCACAAGGTAGTTGCCTTTTGACCACTGAAAAGGAACCACAGGCGCAAAGTCATGACGAAGAAGTAGTTGCTCAATCAAAACACGTTAAAATTACGATGGTTGACAAAAAGAATTGACACAACAAAAGTAGTAATAACCCCTCGACATCCTTATACAGTTTTAAACCTTTATATCCATAACAAAGATGAAAAAAACGGTTAGTCTTGTCGCACTACTCTTTTTGGCGACGGCTGGGTTTGCCCAAAAAGCAAAAACAGGAAAATGGATTTCACTTTTTGACGGAAAATCGTTGGCAGGCTGGAAAGTAGGCGAAAATGCGAGTTCGTTCAAAGTCGAAGACGGCGCTATTGTGGTCAATGGCCCGCGCGGTCACTTGTTTTACGACGGCGAAATCAACGGCCACGACTTCAAAAATTTTGAATACAAGGCCCAAGTAATGACCTTCCCAAGTGCCAATTCTGGTATGTACATTCATACTAAGTACCAAGAAAAAGGCTGGCCTTCCAAAGGATACGAAATTCAAGTAAATAACTCACATACCGACTGGCGCCGTACAGGAAGTGTTTATGGCGTGCAAGATTTGAAAGATGTGTTTGTCAACGACAACGAATGGTACACCGAGCACATCATCGTGGAAGGCAAGCGTATTCGGGTCAAAATCAATGACAAAACAGTGATTGACTATACCGAACCTGAGGAAGTAGGACAAAAAATTACGGAAGGCCGTAAAATCAGCAACGGTACTTTTGCCCTCCAAGCCCACGACCCCAAAAGCAAAGTGATGTACAAAGACATCATGGTAAAGATACTGCCAGATTAATGTTTGATTGGTTAAATTTTCTTAAATCCTTTTTGAAAACGCATTGAGCAGAAACTTATGCTAACTTTGCGGTGTGAAAAAGTGGTTATTCATCATCGTTTGTAGCATTTGGTCGGCAGTAAGCTACGGCCAAATTCGTATGCCAGGAAACGGGTCGTTTGGCGGCGGCGGGGGAGGTGGCTTAGGTCAAGGTGGACAAGTCAAACTCGACGATTCGACCAAAATGATTTATGGGCCGCATACGTCGCGCTATTTTTTGGAAGAAGATGTCTTCAACAACCGCAAGACGCTCTATGCCATAGACACGTCTTACGACGGTTTTCATCGCTATAATTTCGTCCAGCGGGCTGATTTTCAGCTGGTCGATTTGGGGAATTTGGGAACGGCTTCTCGTTCCCTCTTTTACCGCCCTATTGAGCAGATTGGAACGCAGTTTGGGTACGATGCGTACACGCCTTACGCTTATGCTGTTCAGGATGTTAAGTATTTTGATACGAAGTCTCCCTACACCAATCTTTATTTAGCATTGGGTGGTTTAGGGCAAAACATTGCCCGTTTTGACCACAGCCAAAACATCACGCCTCGCCTCAATTTGGGTATCAACGCCCAGCGTTTTACAACCAACAAGTACTTCGGTACGAGTGGTACCAGCGACTCCCAAAACAACCTGACGCAAAACTGGGCTTTTGTATTTCACGGAAATTATCGTTCCAAAGACGAGAAATACCTGCTAATGGGTCAGTTTAACCACCTGAATCACAGTGCATACGAGCAAGGCGGGATGTCGTCGGATACACTGAATTTTAGGTCAGATGGAACGATAGAATACAACAACCCGTCGGCAATTCTAAAAACGGCCCAATCGTGGGAACGCCGTAACAATTGGCATATTTACCAGCAATACGTATTGGCGCAGGGTTTTCAGGTGTATCATGTGTTTGATTATAAAAGAACCATTGATATTTATTCTGATAGCGATTTATCGCAGGGGAGTCGATACGGTTTTTACAATAACTACTACTATGATTCTACCTACCAGATACCAACTTTACAAAAAATAAATACCCTCCAGTCTAGGTCTTATATTTACAATTCGGCAAGTACCCGTCAGCAAGTTGCATTTAGGCTGGTTGAAAACAAATTTGGTATAAAAGGCCGTTACCTTGGCTTCAATTACCGCGCCCATTACCGAGTGCGTTTGATGAACATGGTAGAAAAGCATAATCAAATACCTCGCAGCATTGTGTTAGATTCTCTTTTGTCATCAAATACAGATGGAAGTAGCAAACACAGGAGATTTGAAAACTTTGTGGGGCTTTGGTTGGCTTATTATTTGAAAGATAGCACCCAGCGCGCTACTGCCGAATTTGAATATCTTCTAGGAAAAGACTTTAAAATAAAAGGAGATATCGTAAGTAAATGGTTTTCTGTGGGTTATCTCACGTCTTTGTCGTCGCCTACTTTCCTTCAACAGTATTACAATAGTAATCACCTTCGTTGGGATAATCAATTTCGATTGGTCAACTCCAACACTATTTACGGGCAGATTAACCTCAATACCAAAAAAGTCCATTTCAGCCCACGCCTTGATTATCATTTGATTAGCAATTATATTTATTATGATACGGCAGCGGTAGTACGACAATTTACGTCGCCTTTTAGTGTAATAAAAGTGGGGGCATTGGCGCAATGGAAACCTGGGAAGTTTCAGTTTTTGAGCCAGACCTACTACACACTTGTGTCGAACGACAACGTACTGCGGATTCCTCGCTTCATGGCCAACTTTAGAGCTACTTTTGACTTCGTTTATTATAAAGTGTTATTCTTGCAGTTAGGGGCAGAAATCCACTATAAATCAACGTATTATGCGGATGCGTATATGCCTTTGACCCAGCAGTTTCATCTTCAAAACTCGATCAAAACCGAAGGCGTGGTTTATACGGAGTTTTTTATCAATGCCCGTATCAACCGTGTGCGGTTATTTATCAAAATGGCCAACGCGGGTCAAGGTTTTCAAGGGCCTTTTAACCGTGGCTATTTCTCTACTCCCCTTTACCCTGTTGTAGGGCGCTCTTTGGGCTTTGGCATCAATTGGCCGCTATTTGACTAATAGTTCGTCTATAATTTACCCCCATTTAGTCGTCCAGACCTTGCATTTGGTCGTTTTTCTCTGAATACTAACAGAGAGTCAGCAACATTTGTACTTGAATTATTGTCTAAGAGATAGACAGACTTTTTATAAATACAACAATGAAGAGAATATTTTACATTCTAACAGCCGTTTTAGGTATGAATTACGCCGCTTCTGCTCAGTTCCCAGGAGGAGGAGGCTTTGGTGGTGGTGGTATGGGAAGAGGAGGGGATCGCAACGGTTCAATGGGAGGAATGAATCAACAACAGAAAGCGTTGCCTGATCTTCCTAAAGGAAACGGTCGTATCTCAGGAATTGTGGTTGACTCAGTATCAGGCAAGCCAGTGGAGTATGCTACTGTGGCCATTTTTGATGTAAAGTCAGGAAAGCCTGTCGATGGAACAGTGACGGATGTGAAAGGTGCATTTTTGTTAAAGAGTGTGCCCGATGGTGATTTTAAATTTGTGGTAAGTTTTATCGGTTACAAAAACACCGAAGTTGCTAAATTGACCATTGGTAAAGGACAAAAAGAGCAAAACTTAGGCAATGTGAGCCTTCCACCAGATGTACTTACGCTGACTGAAGTAACGGTAAAAGGTGAAAAAGCCCTTATCGAAGACAAAGTGGACCGCTTGGTGTACAACGCCGAAAAAGATATTTCTAACGCAGGTGGTGACGCTGGAGACGTACTTCGTAAAGTGCCGATGCTTTCGGTGGACTTGGACGGAAACGTGTCGATGCGTGGAAGCCAAAACATCCGCGTGCTTATCAATGGCAAGCCTTCGACCATCGTTGCCAACAGCGTAGCCGATGCGTTGAAAATGATTCCTTCTGACCAAATCAAAACGATTGAAGTAATCACGTCGCCTTCAGCAAAATACGACGCGGAAGGTTCGGCAGGGATTATTAACATCATTACCAAGAAAAACAACCTTCAAGGAATCACAGGGTCGGTTGATATAGCAGGTGGTAATCGTTCGAGCAACTTGTTTGGAAACGTCAACTTGCGTACCAAGAAATTGGGAGTTGGCCTCAATGCAGGTGGCCGTATGATGTACCCGCCAACGGGTGGTTATATCGACATCAGCCGCGAACTTGCCAACGGTCAGACTTTGCGTACACGTCAAGAAAATAACGGACAACAGTTGGGTGGTTTTGGAAACGTTCAGTTGAGCTTAGATTACTCGATTGATGCTAAAAATAGCCTTACGTTTAGTGCCCGCAATAGCCGCCGTGCGTTTAATCTCGATAACACCCAGCAGTCGTATAGCTTTATTAATAGCGTAAAAACACCTACGTTTGGTAACGAAATTAATACCAAGAATTTGGGGAATAACTTAGACCTCAACTTGGACTATACCCGCAAGTTTGAGAAAGAAGGAAAAGAGTTTAGTGTGTTGGCCCAGTTTAGCCAAAACACGGGTGATAACAGCTACACGCGTGATTTGTATCAAGGATTGTCAGTAGGCGAAATCACTTACCGTGAAAGTAACCCCAACAAGAGCAAGACACAAGAACGCACAGTACAAATTGACTACCAAGACCCGTTGAGCCAATACGTACAAATCGAAACAGGGGCTAAAATGATTTTGCGCCACATCGAAAGTGATTTCCGTTTCAACTACGACAGCACAGGAACAGGTATATTGAAAGCCAATCCACTTCGTACCAACGTATTTAGCTACGACCAAAACGTGTATGCGGGTTACCTATCTTTCTTGTTCCAAACCAAAAACAAGTGGGGCTTCAAACCTGGTCTTCGTTACGAATACACGCAGTTAGCTGCTAAGTACCAAGATGCGCCAGAAACAAACTTGCCTGATTTTGGCTCATTGATTCCAAGTTTGACGGTATCGAAAAGCTTGCGAGGTGGAAAAACAATCCGTTTTAGCTACAACCGTCGTATTCAGCGTCCTTCGATTCAGTTCTTGAATCCTAACGTTTCACAAAGTGATCCTTTCAATATCTCGTTTGGTAACCCGAACTTGAACCCTGAATATACCAACAACTTTGAAGTAAACTTGAGTACGTTCTTCAAAACAACGACCTTGAACTTCTCAGCTTATACCCGTATGACCGACAACTCGATTGAGACGGTTCGTTATCGTGGTGGCCAAGAATTGTTTAACCAATTGACCTTGGCACAGGGCGTAAGTACTGGAACAGTAGTTGTGAATAACAATTCTCTGTTAACAACTTTCCAAAACATTGGAAGCAACCGTGCGTACGGACTTAACGTGTTTGCGATGGTAAAACCAGCCCGTGGATTGACCATCAATGGTAACTTCGATGTGCGTTATATCATGTTGAACAGCCCTGCGTTGGGAATCAGCAACCAAAACTGGACATTTAACCTTTTTGGACAAGTACAGTACCAATTAGGGAAAGACTGGAGTGCGCAGTTGTTCGGATTTGGACGTGCTCGTGAAATTCAGTTGCAAGGAACGCAAGGTGGATTTATGGGCTATAGCTTCAACATCTTGAAAGAATTCAAAAAGAAACAAGCAAGCCTTGGCTTTGGTGCTGAGAACTTCTTGCAAAATGCCTTCAAACAGCGTACAAATTTAAGCAGCAGCACACCGGGTAACGTATTTACTCAGGAGCAAGTTAACTACATGTACAACCGTGGTTTCCGTATTACGTTCCGCAAGCGTTTTGGTAAGATGTCTTTTGATGGCAACTTCTTCCAACGTAAGAAAAGCGTGAACAACGACGACTCGAAACAAGGCGGTGATAACTCCAACGATGGCGGTGGCCAAGGTGGTGGAGGCGGCATGGGTGGACGCCGTGGTGGTTAGGACAGCTTTTTGATTATATCCATATCGTTAGAAAAAAGCCCCTACCGAGCAATCGGAGGGGCTTTTGCTTTGGATGCCAAAACCATTTGCTGGTATTGAGGAGGTTGTGAGCAACCTCCCGTGACAGGGGTTGCTTACAACCCCGCTTTTTTCGTGTGTGGGAGGTTGCTCACAACCTCCCGTGACAAAGGTTGCTTACAACCCCACTTTTTTGAGATTTACTTCAATTTTTTGTTAAACAACTCAATCGTCCGACCCCAAGCTTGTTTAGCCACAGCTTCGTTGTAGCGGGTAGGTGCGGTATCGTTGTTGAAAGCGTGTTGGGCACCTTCGTACACAAAAATTTGGTAATCGGTACCTGCTTTTTTGAGGGCTTCTTCATAGGCAGGGATACCCGCATTTACGCGCTCGTCGAGACCCCCGTAGTGGAGCATCAACGACGCCTTGATTTTAGGGACATCGGCTGCTTCGGCTTGGCGTCCGTAGTAAGCGACGGCAGCGTTGAGCGAGGGCACGTTTACGGCAAGCTGATTGGCCATTGCACCGCCCCAACAAAACCCAACACAGCCAGTTTTGCCCGTACAATCGGCACGGCCTTTTAAGTAATCAAAAGCTTTGATGAAATTACTGAGGTTCTTTTTGGCGTCGAGTTGTCCAAAGTAGGAGCGTGCTTTTTCGTCGTCTCCGTTGGGTGTTCCTCCAAAGGGCGAGAGGGCGTCGGGAGCAAGGGCAATAAAGCCCGCCAAAGCCACGCGGCGAGCAACGTCTTCAATGTGCGGGTTAAGTCCACGGTTTTCGTGAATGACCACCACCGCAGGGTACTTGCCAGTTCCTGCTGGGCGAGCTAAGTAACCCTTCATTTGGGTTTCTTCTCCTGGATAAGTAACATACTCGGTCGTAAGACGCTCATCGTTGCGTTTGACCGTCATTGCATTGGCATAATTGACTTCCAAAAGCGGTAAAACGGCCATGGCAGCGGCGGTGCTGCCCGTGAGTGAAGTAAGGCGTTGAAAAAAATCTTCGCGCTTGAGGGGTTTGTGGGTGTACTCGTCGAAGAGGTTAATAATGCGTTGATCCATGATGGTAAGTAGTTTAGCAATGGGTATTGATTCTGAGTAAGTTAATAACACAATTTTGGTTAAAAACTACTTGTTTTTTGGGCGATTTCAAAGCTTCCTATCCTAAAAAATTTACATAAAAAAGGGCGGTTATTCATAACCGCCCGCACTTTCAAAAAATAGCTTAAATTGAGATTGCCAAGTCCTAGCTCCCTGCTAGTTTTAGGCAATCTTCCAACGTAAGAGACGCTGGATCGGTATCTTTTGGTATTTTGATGTTGCGTTTTCCAACGGCAATATAAGGGCCGTAAGGGCCACGGAGTACCTTGACCGTTGTGTTTTCGGGAAACTCTTTGATGACTTTGTTGCTTTCTGCTTCCCGCTTTTTCTGGATGATTTCCAGTGCTTCTTCGCGGGTAAGGCGTTGTAAACTAGCGCCTTTAGGCAACGAATAGTATTTGTCATCGTGCTTGATAAACGGCCCGTATCGTCCTGTGCCAGTAGTCATTGGTTTTCCTTCCAGCTCGCCGAGTCCTTCACCTTCGTTGGCAAGGTCGCCGCGTTTGAGCTTAATGGCCAGTACACACGCCTCTTCGCCTACGGTATAAGGGTCGTCGTTGCGGTCGAGCGAATAAAACTTATCGTCGTGTTTTACGTAAGGCCCGTATTTCCCAACTCCCACAATCATCGGTTTGTCTTCAAAGAACCCAACTTCGCGCGGCAGGGCAAAGAGTTCGAGTGCTTCTTCGAGCGAGATAGTTTCTACCAACTGCCCTTTTTTGAGGTTGGCGTATTGTGGTTTGGGTTCCCCTTCGATGTTTTCGCCAATCTGAACGTATGGGCCAAATTTGCCGATACGTGCCGAAACGGGCTTCCCACTTTTAGGGTCGATGCCTAGGTCGTGAACCGTATTTTTCTTAACGATGTTTGAGCCTTCGACATCTCCGATTTTTTGGTGAAAACCTTGGTAGAAACCATCAATCATTTGTTGCCACGACAGTTTACCTTCGGCAATTTCGTCAAATTCTTTTTCGACATTAGCCGTAAAAGAAAAATCAACGACGTCAGGGAATAAGTCCACCAAAAAGTCATTCACCACCATGCCTGTGTTGGTGGGAAAAAGTTTTGATTTTTCGGCCCCAAACGTCTCTTTACCTTTGGTTTCGGTAAGTTGGTCGTTGCGGAGCGAAAGCTCATTGTATTCGCGTTCTTGTCCTTTTTTGTCTTGCTTTACCACGTATTCGCGGCGAATGATGGTCGAAAGCGTAGGCGCATAGGTTGATGGTCGCCCAATGCCCATTTCTTCGAGTTGCTTCACCAAACTCGCTTCCGTATAGCGTGGTTTTGGACGTGAAAATTTCTCCGTTGCTTTAAGAATATTTAAGGCCAACACCTGCCCAATGTTGAGCGGAGGAAGCATTCCTTTGGTATCTTCTTCCTCGTCGTCTTTCGATTCCAGATATACCTTTAAGAAACCGTCAAATTTAATGACTTCTCCCTGAGCTACGAGTTCTTCCGCAGTAGTCGAAATGCCAATGGTGGCAATCGTACGTTCCAGCTGCGCATCAGACATTTGCGATGCAATGGCACGTTTCCAAATCAACTCATACAAGCGTTGCTCGTTGCGGTCGCTACTGGCTTTAAGTTCTCCAAAATTGGTCGGACGAATGGCTTCGTGGGCTTCCTGTGCCGATTCCGATTTGGTCTTGAAAACCCGCTGTTGGTGGTATTTGTCGCCGTACTCGGTCGTAATTTGGTCTTTTGCTTTTTGGAGTGCCTCTTCCGATAAGTTGGTAGAGTCCGTACGCATGTACGAGATTTTACCTGCTTCGTAGAGTTTTTGAGCTACCGTCATGGTTTGGGCCACCGAAAAACTCAGCTTACGCGAAGCCTCTTGTTGTAAGGTAGAGGTAGTAAATGGCGGAGCGGGTGATTTTTTGGCAGGTTTAACTTCCAAGTTACGGATGCTAAACGTGGCTCCTTTACATTTTTCCAAAAAAGCGCGTGCTTGGGCTTCGGTTTCAAAGTTTTTAGGAAGTTCGGCTTCCAATACTTTGCCCCCTGCCAAATCGAAACGTGCCGTTACTTTATAGGTGGATTTCGACTCGTGGGCATCTACTTCTCGCTCGCGTTCTACGATGAGGCGAACCGCCACCGATTGCACCCGTCCTGCTGAGAGGGCGCTGTTGTTGCCGATTTTGATTTTACGCCACAAGACAGGCGAAAGCTCATAGCCTACAAGGCGGTCGAGAATACGACGTGCCTGTTGGGCATTGACCAAATCCATGTCTATCGAACGTGGACTTTGAATCGCTTTTTGTAGGGCGGTTTTGGTAATTTCTCGAAAAACAATCCGCTTGGTGCCATCAGACAAGCCTAATGCTTCTTTGAGGTGCCACGAAATGGCTTCTCCTTCACGGTCGTCGTCGGTAGCGAGCCATACTTCTTCGGAAGACTTGGCAAGCTTTTTCAACTCGTTGATAACTTTGGTTTTATCAGGCGATACTTCGTAGAGGGGTTGGAAACCATTTTTGACATCTACCCCTAAATCTTTATCGGGTAAGTCACGCACGTGCCCAAAACTGGACTTGACGGTGAAGTCTTTCCCGAGGTATCCTTCAATGGTTTTGGCCTTAGCCGGCGACTCTACTATTACTAAGTTTTTTGACATGGAGGGTGTGTTTGGTCCCAATTCTGCCTTCAAATATAGGAGGGTTTTGTGTAAAAAATATCAAATCCTTATTTTGGGCAGACGATTTAAGGGGTTAAACAGGTACTAACTGGTAATAAATAATGCTAGAATAGGGGATTTTTTCGACGAAAAGGCGCACTTTTAATCGCTAAAATTTTGATAAATCGAGTCCATAATCCGAACAAAATGCCCGTAATCTTCCTCGCTGAGCTGTCCCCAGCCTTGCCGACGAATCTCTTTGACGACAGGCAATACCGTTTCAAAGGTCTTTTGGCCTTCGGGTTTTAAATAAATATTAAATTTCCGACGGTCTTCCTCCGACATACGCCGTTCGACCAAATCTTTTTTAACGAGCAAATCCAGAATACGAGTAACGGTCGGGGCATCTTTGGTGGTAAGCTCGGCAAGGGTATTTTGGCTGATTCCTTCGTTGCGAGCCACGTGGTCGATGAGCACCCATTGGTCCACGGTCAGGTCAAAGCCAGCTTCATTAAAACGCTTTTGTAGGACGTTCCTGATTTTCTTAATGGTGGTGTCGATTTTAAAAAAATAAGCACGGGAATCAGATGGGTGAGTCATTTTTATCGTTTACTATAGACCTAGAAACACAAGTTGGCTTACTAACTATTGATTTGCAAAATAAAACAAGAATATCTGACTATCAAATCGTAAGCCACGATAGACGGTAATTTGCTACTAAAACCGTGCTAAAAAACTGTTTGATGAACAAAAAATAAGCCCGATATTTGGCCTGTATGAAGACGATGTTGCTTTTAGTGGGGGTGTGTGTAGGAGAAGCATGGGGCTCATTTGCTCTCCCAGCCCGTTATTTTACCAAAAAAGAGGAAACCCTTATGGCAGTGTCCATTGCTGATACGGTTAAGCCTAAGAAGACCAAAGAAACGGTCGTAAAATCGACGTTGGACAATAGCAAAGGGGAGTTAAAGGTTAAAGACGCCCAGATTGTTGATTCAGAAAAACAGTCGGGATTGATCAAAGTTACCTTCGCGATTCGAGACGTGGAAACAAATGCGCTGCTTACACGGGTTAAATTGAGAACCAAAGATTCAAAAACAGGCCAGGAGTTTGAGCCCAAATTTAACAGCGCTGATAAAAATTTTTCCATCAATGTCTTGCCCAATACCGTCGTTAGTATCTACGTGACGGCCAAAGGATATACCGAGGCGTCGGCCAATATCAACGACATCAAGCACGACCGAGTGTTGGGGTTTGAGCTTCAAAAAATAAAACCATCGGTACTAAAAATTAGGGTGTTAGACAAAGCAACGGATCGACCCATTATCGGCAGTATTCTCAATGTACGTACCAAAAGTAATAATGACGTTGAGTTTATGGCCTTAAAAGATGGTTTTACTGAACTGACCTACGATGCTGAAGAGCAATTAGAAGTGGAGGCTTCGGCCAAAGGATTCACCCCTGATACCAAACAAATAACGATAGAAACGGCGCTGACTGGTAAGTCGTACGAACTAACGTACCGATTAGATAAAACGGCGGCTCCCGCTGCTCCTGCACCACCCGCGCCAACCCCTACGCCGCCTCCTGTGGTAGCGACCACGCCGCCCCCTGCTGCTCCCAAGGCTACTGCTGCGACCAACGAACCGCCTAGAACGTCGGTATTTTCTAAAGAACCACCGAAAGCTCCTGCACCATCGCCTTTTAGCGAGTTGGTCAAGGGGAAGGTAATTACGCTAAATAATATTTATTTTGACCAAAGTAGCCCCGTGCTACGCCCAGAGTCGGCGCCACAGTTGGATGAGTTGGTGGCGATTTTACAAAAAAATCCAACGGCACGAATCGAAATCCGTGGGCATACCGATAATGCGGGAGATTTTGACTTGAACGTCAAACTTTCGCGGGAGCGTTGCCAAGCAGTGGTCGAATATTTAAAAACAAAGGGCATCAGTGCCGACCGCCTCGAAAGTAGAGGTCGAGGCCCTCTTGACCCTCTTGCTCCCAATACTTCTGAAGAAAACCGCAAAAGAAACCGCCGAGTAGAGTTTGTTGCGCTTTAGATTACCCTTTGCCAACTTGCCTTTTGCCCATTTGTTTTTACTTCCAAAACGGCCAACGAAGCACAAAATGCTGTTTGCGTTGCTGCTGCCGAAAAAAAACTAAACCCACGGCGGCTAAGTCGATGGTGGCTGAAACGGATGGGTGGACTTTGATGTATTCCCACGCTTGTTCCATTTCAGGCGACCAGTGAATGTCGTCAAAAACGAAGAGACTATCGTTGTGCGCTTTGGTCAAACACGTTTCAAAGTACCTTACTGTAGGTTCGTAGCGATGATTGGCGTCAAAAAAAACAAAATCAAGGCGTTGGGTGTCTTCAACGGCTTTGGGAAGTGTCTCGTCCAAATTTCCTACCACCGTCTGAATGGGTAACGATTGCTGTGGAGACAATGCACGATTGGCCCACGACTTAAAATTTTGCTGGGCAACGCTCGCCGTTTCGGGGCAGCCTTCAAAGGTAGTGATGTGGGCCGAGGGATTGGCTTGCGCCATGTAGAGTGTTGTCAGCCCAAGCGAGGTGCCTAAATCAAAAATAGAATGATACTCAAAACGCTGAATGAGGCGATAGAACAGCCGCGCCAACCGCGCCGATTTTTTGGAATGCTGGGCAATGTCTTTTACTTGTCGAGTAGAAGAAGCATTGACCCGAGAACCTGCGCCGTAGTCCGTGATTTGGAGGGTTTCTTGGCTGTGAAGCATCGTTTGGCGAATAGCTTCAATAACCTCAAAAGAAGGGAGTTGAGGGTCTTTTTTTATTGTATTTAGGTACAAATCAAATACAAACGGAGAGTGAAGTCCGTGCTCGTCTTGAGCTTTCAAAAAGTAGTTGAAAAGCGAACGTAATTGCAAAATAGGGTGATTAGGTAAGAAGTTGTCTTTAATTCAAACGATAGGGCGCAATCATGGTAAATTCGGGAATGGCAACGTTAAACTGCTTTCCATCCACGAGGCGCTCCATGAGATAAGTGCCTACCATTTTGCCAATGCTGGTACGAAGATTACAGCCCGATACGTATTCGTGAATTTCGCCAGGTTCGAGCGTGGGTTGTTGACCCACTA
Organism: Runella defluvii; assembly: GCF_014195535.1. Taxonomy (GTDB): domain Bacteria; phylum Bacteroidota; class Bacteroidia; order Cytophagales; family Spirosomataceae; genus Runella; species Runella defluvii. Next base: position 782,689 of record NZ_JACIBY010000001.1, read on the forward strand.
CGCCTTCCCCTTCTACTTCCCGAATGGTGCCATTGGAATCAAAAATATGCCAATGCCTGCGTAGAAGCTGAACGGTATGCTCGCTGTGGTTTTCGATGGTAATGCGATACGTAAACACAAAATGAGCTTGCGCCGGGCTCGAATACTCGGGCTGATACTGCGTCATAACGCTAACTCTCACACCTTCTGTTATCGCTGATGTCATGGTTGTTTGATACTTTCCTAACTTTGTAACCAAAATTAGGTCGTTGTAGTTGAAAAACCAATAGTTGACGCAAAAATTAGAAAAATGGACGTTAAAATCGACGCTTCGTGGAAAGCTTATTTGCAATCGGAGTTTGCACAGCCGTATTTTGCTGATTTGGTGGCATTTGTACGGGAGGAATACAAAACCCAACAAGTGTATCCGCCTGGAAAACTGATGTTTAATGCTTTTGATAAATGTCCGTTTGACCAAACAAAAGTGGTGATTTTGGGGCAAGACCCTTACCACGGGCGCGGACAAGCCAATGGCTTGTGTTTTTCGGTTAATGACGGTGTTTCCAAACCACCATCGCTCATCAATATTTTCAAAGAAATTCAGGAAGACCTCGGGCAGCCGTTTCCAGTATCGGGTAATTTGGAACGTTGGGCTGAGCAAGGTGTATTGCTGCTCAATTCGACGCTGACTGTACGAGAAGCAAGCCCAGGCTCGCACCAAGGGCGTGGCTGGGAGCTTTTTACGGATGCCGTCATCAAGTGTATCAACGACAAAAAAGAAGGGGTGGTGTTTATGCTTTGGGGGCGATATGCGCAAGATAAAGGAAAGATAATTGACCCCAAACGCCATTTTGTGTTGAAGGCTAAACACCCTTCGCCGATGTCGGCCAACAGCGGCGGTTGGTTCGGAACCAAACACTTTAGCCAAGCCAATAATTACCTTCGCGGGCGCGGGCTGGGAGAAATTAGTTGGTAGAAAGAGGTTAGGTTGTGAGCCCTTGTGAGTCGGGTTGCTCACAACCCGATTCAAAAACGGGATAAGGTCAGGTTGTGAGCAACCTGACTCACAGATGCAACCCGACGATACGTTTTTTACAAAAGCAAAAGTTGTGCGAGCAAATAATCGGCAATCAAAACGGCAATACAGCTGTTGGTTACGGCTGCGGTAGAAGCTTGACCTACTTCGAGCGCTCCGCCTTGGGTAAAAAAGCCTTTGAAAGAAGAGATAGACGTAATCAAGAAGGCAAAAAAGACCGATTTGATGAGGGCAAAAGGAATGTTGAACGTACGGAAATCGAAACGTAAACCGCGAATATAGTCTTCAGGGGTAATGACGCCCGTTGCTACGCCTGCAACGTATCCTCCAAAGATTGAAAGAAAACCCGAAAGGATGACCAACATGGGGAACATGACGATGGCCGCTACGATTTTGGGGAGAACCAAGTACGAAATGGAGTTGATTCCCATTACTTCAAGGGCGTCGATTTGCTCCGTAATACGCATGGTACCCAGCCCACCTGCAATGTGAGAGCCTACTTTTCCTGAAAGTACGATACACGTAATAGTGGGGGCAAATTCCAAAATACTACTGTCGCGCACAATGAGCGAAATGATGTAATTGGGAACGAAAGGGCTTACTAAGTTGTCGGCCGTTTGGACGCAAGTTACTGCCCCCAAAAAGGTCGCCACGATTGCCACGATAAAGACGGAATTGATACCAATCTCAATACATTCGTCGAGTACTAACTTTACATAGACCCGAAACTTCTCACGGTTTCGTAGCAAAGACCCTAAAAAAATAAAATACCTTCCTAACGTTTTCATGGTTTTTGAGACAGTCGATAGTCCACAGTCGATGGTCGATGGTAAAATTACTATGGACTATCGACTGTGGACTATCGACCATTGGCTAATCAACAATAAACGGATAATCAGGTTCTACGTACATATCCGTAAAGATTTCAGATGGATCTGGCCACGGAGACTCTTCCGCGAATTTTACAGATTCTTCCACAATTTGTTTGATTTTGGCATCAATCGCCGCAAGATCTTCTTCAGTCGCGATGCCATTTGTCAAAATGCGGTCTTTCGTCATTTCGATTGGGTCACGCTTTTTGTACTCTTCTACTTCCTCTTTAGTACGGTATTTTTGAGGGTCAGACATAGAGTGACCACGGTAACGGTACGTTTTGAATTCGAGGAAAGTAGGGCCATCGCCACGGCGAGCGCGCTCAGCAGCACGGCTAACGGCGTCGTGTACGGCTTCTACATCCATGCCGTCCACGGGCTCTGATGGCATATCGTAACCTTCGCCAATGGTATATAAATCGGTCACGTTAGAAGTACGATTGACTGACGTACCCATGGCGTATCCGTTGTTTTCAACGACGAAAATCACGGGGAGTTTCCACGTCATTGCCATGTTAAACGCTTCGTGTAGTGCACCTTGGCGAACGGCTCCGTCACCAAAAAAGCACATACAAAGGTTTGATGTCTTGTTGTATTTTTCCGCAAAAGCAATACCAGCACCTAGTGGAATTTGCGCTCCTACGATACCATGGCCGCCAATGAAATTATGCTCTTTGTCAAAAATGTGCATGGAGCCGCCTTTTCCTTTGGTCGTACCCGTTGCTTTTCCGTACAACTCGGCCATAATGGCTTTAGGTTCTGTACCTAGCGCCAATGGGAAGCCGTGGTCGCGGTAAGCTGTAATCCACTTGTCGTCTTTGGTAAGGGCACTGACACTTCCTGAAGAGCAGGCTTCCTGACCAATATAAAGGTGACAAAAACCACGTATTTTTTGTTGCCCATAGAGTTGTCCTGCTTTTTCTTCAAACTTACGTTGAAGCAACATCGACTCATACCAATACATGTATCTCTCTTTGGGATGGGTTATTTTAGCTGGGGTTGCTTTGGTTTTGGTTGCCATTTTTTACAATAAATAAGGTTTTCTGGTCAAACAATGAACGGTGAACTGTTGACTGTTCTATCTTTGCCACGCGAAATTAAGCATAAAACCATTCAATGCCACAGCTATACCTAGAAAAACTCCAACTTATGGGATTTAAAAACTACGAAGAGGGACGTTTTGAGTTTAGTCGTTCCCTCAACTGTATCGTGGGGGAAAACGGTAGTGGCAAAACCAATTTGCTCGACGCTATTTATTGGTTGGGGCTGACCAAAAGCGCGTTTCAGGTGCAAGATGCTTTTAGCATTCAGCACGAAGCTGATTTTATGATGGTGGATGGGGTATTCTGGAAAGATCATAAAACTGTCCAAATTACGTGCAGTTTGCAGCGCGGACAACGAAAAGTAATTTTGTCCGACAAAAAGCCGTATGAGCGTATCAGCGACCACATTGGGCTGTATCCTGTGGTGTTGGTAGCGCCCAATGATACTGATTTAGTCCGCGACGGGAGCGAAGAACGACGCCGTTTTTTTGACGGGGTATTGTCGCAGCTTGATCAACACTATCTCCAAAATTTGCTTCAATACAATAAATTATTGGCGCAACGCAACGGCGTTTTGAAGCTATTTTACGACCGCCGCTACGTGGACGATGATTTGCTAGATACGTACGACGAGCCACTTGTTGCGCTCGCTAACCGAATTTTTGAACGTCGTCAGCGCTTTTTGGAAGGTTTTGAGCCTTTGGTGCAGCACTATTATTCGTTTTTGGGAGAGGGGCGAGAGTCCGTAACGATTAAGTACGAATCAGAAGTTGAAAGCCTCGATTTTCGTGATCATTTTCGGGCGCATAGGTCGCGCGATTTGAATGCCCAACGGACACTCATGGGCATCCATAAAGATGATTTTGGGTTTGAAATGGACGGGGTAGCGCTACGGAAATTTGGTTCGCAAGGACAGCAAAAGTCGTTTGTGTTGGCCTTGAAATTGGCTCAATTTGACCTTATTGCCATTGAAAAAGAAATGAAGCCGTTGTTGTTGCTCGATGATATCTTTGATAAACTCGACGACCGACGTATCCAAAAACTGATACAATTGGTTGAAAATGATACTTTTGGTCAAGTATTTTTGACTGATGCCCGTCCCGAACGAACGCGAGCGTTGTTGAAAGATACGGTGGCAGAAGTACGTTATTTTGTATCAGGAACGACCTAATTGATTGAAATTTTGAAGAAAAAATAACCTTAAAATTGTATGAATAATCCGCAAGCCAATAATCCGTTACACGGCATTACCCTCGAAATGATGTTACATCATTTGGTGGCACATTATGGATGGGAAACCATGGCCGAATACGTCAACATCCGCTGTTTTCAATTTGACCCCAGTATCAAATCAAGCCTAGCATTCCTTCGTAAAACTCCGTGGGCGAGGCAAAAAGTAGAAACGCTCTATTTGATGAGTTTGGACGAAAAGTAAGCAAGGTTTGGCGTGTTTTACACCTCTTCGCCTTGCAACTGCTTGTCGTATAGTTCTTTGTAAGAGCCGTTTCGTTCGAGAAGCTCGGTGTGCGTACCTTGTTCGATGATTTCTCCGTCGTTTAAAACCACGATGAAATCGGCGAGTTTGGCCGACGACACACGGTGAGAAATAATCACCGAGGTGCGGTCTTGCATGATACGTTGGAGGTTGCTCAAAATCGTGTTTTCGGTTTGCGTATCTACGGCAGAAAGGCAATCGTCCAAAATCAAAATTTTAGGGTCGCGGGCAATGGCGCGCGCAATCGAAAGCCGCTGTTTTTGGCCACCCGACAGCGTGATGCCGCGTTCGCCTACTTTGGTGTCAAATCCTTCGGGGAAATCAATGATATTGGTGTACAAATCAGCGTCTTTGGCTGCTTGTTCAATTTTAGAAAACGGCAAGCCTGTTGTTCCAAACGCTACGTTTTGAGCAATAGAATCTGAAAACAAAAACACGTCTTGAGGCACGTAGCCTGTTTGGCTTCGGAGCGATTGAAGGTTATACTCTTTGAGCGGAACACCATCCACCAAAATCTGCCCTTCGGTAGGGTCGTACAAACGCGTGAGAAGGCTGGCTACGGTACTTTTTCCCGAACCTGTTGTTCCCAAAATAGCGACCGTTTCCCCTGCTTTTACGCTTAGATTAAAATGCTTGATGGCTTTGATGCCCGTGTCGGGATAAACAAACGAAACATTGTCAAAACGGATGGCGCCTTGAATGTCGCGTACTGTATTTTTCTCCGAAACAATGTCGGTTTTAGTGGTCAAAAACTCATTGATACGTACCTGCGACGCCGCCGCTCGTTGGGTTTGGCTGGTTGTCCAACCAAGGGCCATCACGGGCCATGTTAGCATACTTACGTACAAAATAAACTCAGTGATGTTGCCAGGGGTGAGCCGTCCTGCCATGATTTCCTGCCCACCAATATACACGACGAGAATGTTACTCAAGCCTACCAAGACCACAATAAAGGGATAAAACAGCGAATCGACGAGGGTCAATCCAAGCGATTTGTTGCGGTAATCGTTGCTTTGATTGATAAAATGGCGAAGTTGTTCCCGCTCCCGAACGAAGGCTTTGACCACCCGAATGCCTGAAAACGATTCTTGCACAAACGTCGAAACCGATGAAAGCTGCGCCTGCAATGCCTCCGAGCGTTTCATGATGATGTTGTTGACGTAATAAATACTCAACGACAAGACAGGCAACGGCAGCAAAACGTAAAAAGTCAGTTTGGCGTTGACCGAAACCATGTAGCTAATCACCAAAATAAACAGTGTAATGAGGTTGATGCCGTACATAATTGACGGCCCTACGTACATCCGCACCTTGCTGACATCTTCCGAAATCCGCGCCATGAGGTCGCCCGTGTTGTGGCGTCGATAAAAACTCAGCGGCAGGGTTTGGTAGTGGGCATAAATCTCGTTCTTGAGGTCAAATTCGATGTGCCGCGACATCACAATGAGCGTTTGCCGCACCATAAACAAGAAAACCCCTTTCAGCAGCGCCATGGCCAAAATCAACATCCCGTACAATAAGATACTGAAGGCAAAAATGTCGTAAAAACTGGACTGAATTTTGGAGCCTTCAAACAAAAAATAAACGTCGAGGGTATCTTTTACCAAGTCGAGGGCATAGCGAACCAATTGGGCGGGAATGATGCCAAAAAGGTTGGAAATAATGGTAAAAAGTGTTCCAAGGATAAGGTACCACTTGTATTTGACGAGGTATTTGTTGAGGTGGGCAAGTGCTTTCAAAGGCGCGCGAATTGGTTACGTTTGCTGTTTGGTATGATGGTCTAACATTATTTTTACGGAAAACGTTTGCGATAAACGTTGATTCCCTTACAAAACCAATGTCATCTGTAGTTTTCACACAGCCTGTAAAATAGAATTCCTCAAGGTACCGTCTCCAACATCCAATCAAATGGTTTTTTAGCCAAAGGGAATGTTTTGTTTTTTCTCTTTAATACCACTTTCAACGAGTCATTTTGCACTTTTCCTTTGAGGATTACGGTGTTGGTGTCGGGTAAAGTGCATTGGAGAATAAACAAATTAGCACTATCGCTGGAGCGTTTTTTAAAGGAAATGGTTTGGTGCAAAGAGTCTAATTTATAACCAAAATACGCCCGTCCGTAACGAATTCTGAACAGCGTGTCGGTGGTCTGAATGCTTCCGCTGTTGTTTTTCTCAAAAATCACGTCCTTCCAGCGGAGGCTATCGGTTGCCATTCGCCCTGAGGTTTCAAACGAAGCTACGTCGAAAATACCCGTCGTCAAGACTTCTTTGGGAGGGGCGTCGTTGAAAGGATGAAGGCTTGATTGGTAGGAAGAGTAAAAAGGAAAAACGATAAATAAACCGATGAAAACAACTTTCAACAAAATACGGGTCGTTTGCATCCATTTTTCGGAAAATGCGTACGCAGGAGGCAGTGGTTCGGTAGGCTGATTGAGAACAAAGAAGCGAAGAAGACGCTGGGCATCTGTCAGGAGTAAAATACAACTAAACACAAACAAGTGCATCGAAAACAGCTTTACAGGGATGTTGTAAGCCAAATTCATCATTGCCACGTTTAGAAAAACGCCCGCAGCCACCAACGCACCCAAGGTACTTGTGCGTCGGAAAATGAGCAAAGCCCCCGCTACGCATTCCATCACTCCCGAAAATACCTCGTAGGGCTGCGAATACCCAATAAAAAACCAAGCAAGCCGCATTGGTGACAAATCGCCAATGGGAGTGGCGAATTGGCTCAAATTGGGAAAAGGCATTTGTTGAGCATACACTTTGATAATCCCGTACACGAACGAAACCATGCTGACGTAATACCGAAGCCCTACAATAAGCCAATAGTAGGCAGTTTCGTAGCTTGGCCTTTTGCGGTCGAGCAGCGACCAAAGTGCCGTTCCGACGAGGGCCATGAGGCTATGAAAGCATAATGCTGCGTAGCCAAACGAGGTGTCGCCGCTACCCGCCACGGGCACTAATACGTCCTTGATATGAAACAAGTACTGGTTGAGCCATTCTATCACTGCTTTTTCAGCGGCGGTATAAATGCCGTACACCGTGTTTATTAAAGGCAGCTGCGCAAAACCAAAGAAATTGATGCAGTAAAAACCAAGGTAAATGGCTGTGAAACGAAAAATGACTTTGCGCCAAAGTGGCCAATCGGAGGGTGATGTTATCATGTAACAAAAGGAAAGAGGTTTGTTATTTTAGGGCTATTTACAAAAAAACAAAAAATAGCTAACTTGTGCTCAATTCTATGAAAAAACTCGCGTTACAGCTGGTATTCGTGCTTCTTGGGCATTGGGCTTGCGCTCAACTACCTATTCACTACCTTGACGAACTCCCAACCATCGACGGCCAATCCAACGAATGGCCTCAGGAGTTTTTTCGGAGGTATCGCCCCCAAAGCCGTTTGGCAAAATCGACTAACGAAATGCGGTATGCGTTGGGTTTTGATGAACTGTTTTTGTACGGCATTTTTGAGGTAAAAGATGCCCATTTAACCAATCTTGCCAACGATAAAAGCGGTAGCCCTCGTATTACGTTTAACGATGGGATGGAGTTCTACATCGATACCCAAAATAATAGCAAAGCGTTAATGGAGGACGATGATTATCAGTTGATTATAGATGCCATGGGAAACCTAACTGTGTTTAGAGGAGGAGATAAGTTTTTGATAAAAGTAAACGAATCGAAAGTGCCGAAAGACACTATGACGTCGCATTTTGTGATGGATTATCAGGTGGCTCGTAAGGGAACTGTCAATGATGAAACCGACCAAGACGAGGGGTATCTTATTGAGTTTCGGGTGGCTTGGGCTGCGTTGGGAGTTCGCCCGCAGATGCAAAAACGCTTTAAGGTCGATATTTGCCTCAACGACGCCGACCATTACCTCGATATTCGCCCCTTGGACGAAGAAGCGTCTATTCCTTTTTATGACTACGAAAGCATCAGTGGCGGCAAAGATTTTGGCTTTCCGACTACTTGGCAAGCGGCGGCATTGGTGGGGGAAGCAACTTGGTGGACGGGTTTTCGACGTACATTCACCAAGGGTATAGGAGTAGGTTTAGGCATCATTTTGATTGTAATCGCTTTCGGAATTTGGCAATGGAAGCGCCGTTTCCCGACCGTTGTAACCGTTGAAGAAAAAGTCTATCGAGTGATTGCACCCACGGACGTAGCTGCGGACGATGCGACTCTGGTTGGAAAAGCAGAGCGATTTGTGTTGCAAAACCTTCAGCAAGAACTTTCTCCGTCTGACCTTGCCGAACACCTTAACCTCAGCTTACGCCAGCTTCAGCGCCAACTGCGGGAAGAAGCGGATATGACTCCCACGGATTTTATTCGTAAAATCAAACTAGAAAAAGCAGCGCTCTGGCTGGTGTCTTCTCCAAAAAACGTTGCCGAAATTGCCTACGAATTGGGTTTTTCTGACCCAGCCTATTTTTCCCGAATTTTTAAGAAACACTTTGGCCAAACTCCCTCCGAATTTCAAGAAAATGCCCAAAAATCATAGATTGGCGCGATTGTACCAGTTTTTGTCGTGTTTGTAGGTCTGCGTTTTATGGTAAAAAGCGAGCTTTGTTTTCAAAATAGAACACAAAGTTGTATGCAAAAACTATTGTTGAGTATTGCCTTTATTGTTGGCGTTTTATGGCAAAGTTTAGCCCAAACCATTCCTTCTTTTCCAGGGGCGGAGGGCTTTGGAGCGGTGGCCACGGGAGGGCGTGGGGGGAACGTTTATTACGTAACCAATCTCAATTGTTCGGGGCCTGGGTCGCTGCAAAACGGTTTGAACCAAGCAGGAGCTAAGTATATTTTGTTCAAAGTGAGTGGGGTGATTCCGTGTGCCGCCGAAGTCTTCAAAGGGGATGTTACCATTGCGGGGCAAACTTCCCCAGCAGGAATCATTGTTCGGGGCATTATTTTGGACGAAATCTATGAGCAAAACACCAACTCACGCAATGTGATTATTCGTCACTTGCGTTCGCGTCCGAAACCTACCCAAACATTGCCCAGCCAAGGGTACGTACTCGACGATGGCTTGCGACTCGACGGCGCTTCAAACGTCATCGTGGATCATTGTTCGTTTGCCAATGCCATTGACGAAAGTGTGCAGATTTCGCATTCACGCAATATTACCATTCAAAACAGTATGCTGTCCGAAACCCTCGGTGAGCACTTTCATTTGGGGGGAATGTTGGTCAATTATTCGCGTGCCGACCACCCGCAAGACAATATCAGCATTCACCACAATGTTTGGAATCGGATTGGGGGGCGTTTCCCTGAATTGTCGTGTGAGTCACCGTTTTGCAGTTCGGCACCGCTGAATATCGAAATCACCTCAAATCTTTTTTGGGATCAGCAAATTCAGACGTGGTACAATGCCTGTACGTCGGGTGGGAGCGATTGTACCAATTTTCGACTGAACCTCAATTTTACCAACAACTATTCGGTGGTTCGTTCTACGTACAACGGCCCATTAGCCTCGGCCGATTTTTTGTCCAACGCGTCCAATCGGCTGTTTGTTTCGGGAAATCGTTTGAATAGATATGCGCAATATTCAGATTATCAGTTGTTTTACTGCTGCAATGATTTTAATACAAACGCCCCCAATACCAGTTTAGGCACGGCCCAACGCCTCACAATGCGCCATTCGTTTCCGTTGATTACGCCTACAACTGCGACGGACTTGCCGATGTATGCCACCAAAAATGTGGGAGCGTTCCCCCGTGACCCGATGGATCGGCGTTTGTTGGCATCAATTGCCTCAAACACGATTGCTTCCCAAGCCATCAACGGCACCGATTATTTCAACGACGCATTTCTGTTGGATACCGCCCCACCGCCACCTGTCGATACTGATAACGATGGAATGCCCAACGACTGGGAAACAGCCAATGGTTTGAACCCCAGTGTACAAGATCACAACGGAACACAACTCTCTAAAAAGTTTACGGGGGTGGAAGGTTACACCAATTTGGAATGTTACCTCAATGAACTTTCGGATAAATTGGTAGGTCAAACGAGTGTAGTTGTGATACCTCCAAGCACGACAATTACGGGGATTGAACTCACCCCAAGCGAGTGGATTTCAGCAACGGTAAGCCCTAATCCTGCCGAATCAGGCATTGTGGTGAAAGTAACGGGGCAAACGGGCAGTCCGTGGCGTTTTGAGCTGCTCGATGCCCTAGGACGGGTGGTTTTGCAGGAAAACAACATTTCGACGCGTGAAAAATCAAGTACACTGCCTCGCTTATTACCCAATGGTACCTATACGATTCGGATTTATCTTGATAATCAGACGTATTCACAGAAGGTTGTCGTGTTGAGGTGAGCGGTGTTTATTTTGGAACCACATAAGACATATAAGGGATTATAAGAAAACTTCTATGCTCTTATATGTCTTATCTGGTTTAATAATTTTTCAGTATCCCTATAAATGGACTAACTTGCATACCTCGAAAATAAGTTCATTGTTGCTTTATGTTCAAAATCGTTAGTTCATCGGCGGGGTCGGGCAAAACCTACACCCTCACCAAAGAATACCTCAAGCTCGTTCTCCAAAACGATAACGCTTATTATTTTAAGCACATTCTTGCCATTACGTTTACCAAAGCCGCTACCCGCGAAATGAAGGAACGTATTCTGGGACGTTTACAGGTATTTGCCGAAGGCGGAAACGACCCCATGTTAGGTGACATTATTCGTGAACTTTACCCCGAAACACTCAATGACCTAGAAGGTGCCTATAAGGTGCAAGAGCAGTCGCTGAGGACGCGTGCGGAACGCGTTTTTAAGCAAATCTTGCATGATTATAGCGACTTCGCCGTCATGACGATTGATAGCTTCGTCCAACGGGTAGTGAGTGCATTTACCGACGAACTGGGCATGCCTTTTTCGTTTGAAGTGGAGATGGAAGCGGGCGAACTTTTATTGATGGCGGTAGAACGTTTGCTCGAACATACGGGCGATGATTCCTACGGAGAATTGACCGATATTTTGGAATCTTTTTACTTGGAAGCAGGGCAGGATGGTCAAAACTATCACAATTTGCCCGAAGCACTGGCGAGTTTTGCCACCGATTTGCTCAACGAACAACGCTACGCGGCCATTGTTCAAAATTCAGAACTAACGGCCAAAGATTTTAAAAAAATCCGTCGGCAGTTAGTGGCAGCCATCAAAATGTGGGAGAATCAAATCATTAAATGGGCGGAGGAAGGGCAACGGCTAATTTTGGAAAAAGGGCTTGACGAGAAAGATTTTGCGTACGGAACGGTCTTTAAATATTTCAAAAAACGCACCGAAGATTCGGAAACGATGTCGGAGCCTGGTAGCCGAGAAAAAGAGGCGTTTGAAAATGACAAAGGATGGTTGACAAAGTCGGCGCGTCCGTTTGTGGTAGAAGCCGTTGAAACACTGAAACCCCAATTGGCCGACTGCTACGGGCACATTGAGAAAATTCGCCGTGAAAACAGCAAGCCGTATTTCTTGTACCAACAGCTGATTCCGCACTTGTACCATTTGTCGCTGTTGAACGAAATTAAAGAAGAATTTGACCGCCAACTGCGAGAAAATAACCGCGTTCACATTTCGGAATTTAACCAAAAAATCCTCAAAATCGTCACCGAAGACCCCGTGCCGTTTATTTACGAACGCTTGGGTGAGAAATTTAACCACATACTCATTGACGAGTTTCAAGATACTTCCAAATTACAGTTTGCCAACCTTTTGCCGTTGATTGACAATAGCTTAGGGTATGAGCATTTCAATTTGGCTGTGGGCGACTCAAAGCAGGCGATTTATCGTTTTCGAGGGGGGGACATGGACCAAATCATTGCGCTCCATTCCAAAAAAATGGATCGTCTCTATCGCTCTTTGGGCGACAGTGAGCTGACGGTGGAGCGCCTCGAAAATATTCGCTGGCACCTCAAAGACGACGTGCTTCGTACCAACCGCCGAAGCGCCCGCGAAGTCATTGAATTTAACAATGCTTTTTTTGAAACGGTCGAAAAACTATACCGCGACCAATTCCCGTTGGCGGAGGAAGTGTTTGCCCAAGTTGCCCAAGAAATTCCGCCTAGCCCCAAAACAGGAGGCCAAGTGAACATTGAATTTGTGGAAGGGAAAGAAGGCGATGACGAAAACGATACCCCCGTGATGATTACCCGAACGCTGGAGTTGATTCGGCAAGTGACGGAGCAAGAGGGCTTTTCGTTGGGAGACGTGTCGGTGTTGTGCCGTTTTAAACGAGATGCCAAGAAGATTGCCAACCACTTAAAAGAAAACGGCTACAATATTATTTCGGATGATTCTTTGTCGTTGCGGTTTTCGGCGGCGGTCAACTTGGTGACGGCGTTTATGCGAGTATTGGTAAAACCCGATAGTCGCTTGGACAAATACGAAGCACTGTATCTTTACTTCCGCCTGATTTTGGCGCGGATTCCCGATGCCAACGACAACCGACTCATCAAGGCGGCTGTAGAATCCACCGACGTGCATTTGTTTTACGACTACGTGAATAAATTGCAAGAAACGGTTTATGGTCAGAAATCACTTGAGACTCCGCCTTCGACCCTCGACACGCACTTAACGCCTTATAAGTTCCTGCAAATGAGCGCTTATGAGCTTTCGGAAAAGCTAATTCAGGTGTTTCGTTTATTTCAACTGGTGGACGAACGAGATTATTTGTTCCGCTTCTTGGACGTGGTGCTCGAATTTAGCACGCAACGCGGTAGTCACTTGGCCGACTTTTTGGAATATTGGGAAACCCAAAAAGACAAAATTTCGATTTCGGCCCCTTCCGACCCCAACGCCATCACCGTCCAGACCATCCACCGTTCCAAAGGGCTTGAATATCCCATTGTTATCATTCCGTATGCCGATTGGGAATTTGTGCCTAGTGCCAAACGGGATACCATGTGGGTGAATTTAGAGCCAGCTGAAGCATTAGGCGTATCGTCGTGGGAAGCTGGAAAGGTAGAGGCAGGAGAGGCGATAGAATACATGGAAGAAAAATTCTTAAAAACAGGTTCGGTGCGAGTCACTTCGGCTCTCGACCAAACGCCCGACGCCATCGCAACGCAGTACCGCGAAGAATGCGAGCGGGTATTTGTCGAAAACCTGAATTTGTTGTACGTGGCTTTTACTCGCCCTACGCGGCGGTTGTACGTACTGGCCAAAGGGGAAAATTTTGAAAAAATCAAAACGCCTCGCCGCATTAGTTATTGGTTGTATCAGTACCAGCAGTCAGCGGACAGCGAGCAGCAGTTAGTAGATAGCAGCCAGGTGTTAGCAGGAGATAGCTCCCACACTCGACATTCTGCACTCGACCCTCGACATTCATTCTATATTCCCAATGTTATTTCCACTGACCGAAGTCGTGAATTACGCCTTCGTCGATTGGCCAATCGGGTGTTTGACGTAGAGACTTTTGAACGAAAAAAAGACCACGGAAATAAAGTTCACTACGCGTTATCGAAGGTTAAAACACCCAGCGATGTTCCAATGGCTTTGGCTCAAATGCAAACCGACGGCGTCATTGATGCCTCCGAATCCGCAGAAATTCAGAAAAGCCTCGAAAATATTTTAAAACATCCTGATTTGAAAGGGCTGTTCGACGCTGAAAATACAGTACTCAACGAGCGTGAAATCTTAACTCCCGATGGCAACCTTCATCGACCCGACCGCGTCGTGTTTTTACCCGAAGAGCGTGTGGTGATTTTAGATTACAAAACGGGGATTCCACTCGACAGCCATAGCCGACAAATAAAACGGTACGTGAATCTGTTCAAAGAAATGGGGAAAAAGCAGGTCGAAGCGTTGCTGGTTTATATCGAACGAAACGAAGTGGTAAAAGTTTAGGTCAAGGTCAGACGATAGTCAGACCGAGTTCAAAATCTAATTTACATAAAACCATAATCTTTAGCCCCTGCCAAGGGTATTGTCGCTTGGCAGGGGTTTTATCCAGTTACTATGAAAAAGATATCTGTCATTTTTATTGCATTTTCAATAACCCTATATGGATGTTTTTTTGATATTGGTTTTGATAAAGACCAACATCGAATCAATGTGCCTGTATTAGTATCAAACCTTAAAGATACCTTGAACATAGGGGATACTTTATTTTTTTCAGCGGTTATCAACAATCCGGTAGAAGTAGTAGATTTGAGTAAGTACAGACAGAAAACATTCAATACTACACTCCCAAATAACGCACGTTTGGAAATAGTTTTAGCACTTTATGAATCATTAATAGATAGAAACTACCATGAAGTAATAAAGCCAGACAAAACTGCTGATTTTTATGATTTTTTCTCTAATTTAGGGTTATTGAAAATCATTCCTTATCCTGCCATTATATTTGATTATTCAAAAGATAAGTTCATTTTTAAATTTGGAATGATAGTAAAAAGGAAAGGGTTATACGGGATGCATTTACAAAAAGATTTAGTAACTATATCTGACAAAAATTACTCTTTCACAGGCCATTTGTGGCCGTATTTTTCTAATGCAAATATTAAATCAACATTTACTTACTGAGAAGCAGAAAGAGTCTTTGCAGGGAGATAAAAGGGTGTTTTTTTATGTACGCTAAAGACGAAATATGAGAAAAATACCTGTCATTTTTATTGCATTTTCTGTGACCTTCTATGGATGTATTTTCGATATTGGTTTTGATAAAGATCAGCATCGAGTCAATGTACCCGTATTGGTTTCAAATCTTAAAGATACTTTGAACATAGGGGATACTTTGACTTTTTCGGCAGCTATCAGCAACCCCGTAGAAGTGACAGACATTAGTAAAGAAAGAAAAAGAACATTTGAAGGCACACTTTCTGGCAGTGTAGGGTTTGTAATTTTATTATACCGATTTGCTGAGAATAATACTGGGGTACGAGACATAGTACCGATTCAAGATAGACCTTTTGCTTTTAATTTTATTGCTGAAAAAGGTTTCTTTCCCAGAGTTCCTCCTTCTATTGAGTTTGATTTTGATTCAGGAAAATTTAGTTTTAAATTCAAAGTTGTTCCGTTAAAAAAAGGATTATATGCTTTGCGATTAGAGCCAGAGTATATTAGTATAAAAAATAATAACAATTATTTGGAAGGGCATATTTATCCTTATTTTGCCAATAAAGAGTTAAATCATAAATTGACTGATAATCCTAAAGATTCACCTCGATATAATGATACATGGGTGTTTTTTTATGTACGTTAAAGACGAAATATGAAAAAGATAGCTGTTATTTTTATTGCATTTTCTGTGACCCTCTATGGATGTAGTATCTTCGGTATTGGTTTTGATAAAGACCAGCATCGAATCAATGTTCCTGTATTAGTTTCAAATCTTAAAGATACTTTGAACATAGGGGATACTTTGGTTTTTTCGGCAGCTATCAGTAATCCCGTAGAAGTAACAGACATTAGTCGAGAAAGAAAAAAAACATTTGAAGGTACACTTTCTGGCAGTGTAGGGTTTGAAATTGGATTATCCCGATTTTCTGAGAATAGTACTGGGGTACGAGACATAGTACCGATTCAAGATATACCTTTTACTTTTAATCTTATTGCTGAAAAAGGTTTTTTTCGCAGAATTCCCCCTTCTATTGAGTTTGATTTTGATTCAGGTAAGTTTAGCTTTAAATTCAAAGTTGTTCCGTTGAAAAAAGGATTATATTCTTTGCGATTAATCAAGGAGTATATAAGTATAAAAAACAATAATAACAATTATTTGGAAGGGCATATTTATCCTTATTTTGCCAATAAAGAGTTAAATCATAAATTGACTGATAATCCTAAAGATCCACCTCGATATAATGATACATGGGTGTTTTTTTATGTACGTTAAAGACGAAATATGAAAAAAATACCTGTCATTTTTATTACATTTTCTGTGATCTTCTATGGATGTATTTTCGATATTGGTTTTGATAAAGATCAGCATCGAGTCAATGTACCCGTATTGGTTTCAAATCTTAAAGATACTTTAAGCATAGGGGATACTTTGGTTTTTTCGGCAGCTATCAGTAATCCCGTAGAAGTGACAGACATTAGTCGAGAAAGAAAAAGAACATTTGAAGGCACACTTTCTGGCAGTGTAGGGTTTGAAATTGGATTAACCGAATTTTCTGATATTAATACTGTGATAGGAGACGTAATACCGATTCAAGATAGACCTTTTACTTTTAATTTTATTGCTGAAAAAGGTTTCTTTCCCAGAGTTCCTCCTTCCATTGAGTTCGAGTTTGATTCAGGTAAGTTTAGTTTTGAATTCAAAGTTGTTCCATTAAAAAAAGGATTATATTCTTTACATTTATTCAAGGAGTTTGTTGCTATAAAAAGTAATAACAATAAGTTGGAAGGGCATATTTATCCTTATTTTACGAATAAAGAATTAAATCATAAGTTGACTGATAACCATAAAAATAAATTTTCATTTGATGATAAAAGGGTGCTTTTTTATGTACGTTAAAGACGAAATATGAAAAAGATAGCTGTTATTTTTATTGCATTTTCTGTGACCCTCTATGGATGTATTGTTGATATTGGTTTTGATAAAGACCAGCACAGACGACGAACCACAAGAAACTCAGACCTGAGAAGTAACTATCGGGTCTGACTACCGTCTGACCCGATAGAATATTTTTTTGAAAAAATGTGACATCAGGGTATGTTTTTGCGTATATATGACAAACACAGTTGTCAAAACAAACCCCAACATACTATGGACCCATTTTTTTACTTCGGCGAAGATGAGTTTGAGTCAGACGAGCCGACTCAAACTCCTGATACAATGGCTATTTCGACAAGCGATACACAGGATACCGCAAGTATGATTTCTCCGAATACGGAGAGTTTTTGTAGATAAATTCTAGCTGCGCGGCACCATTTTTGGCGAAAGCTTCGTCTGCTTTTTTACGTTCTTCCAACTTCTGCTTCAACGCTGCGTCTTTGCGGAGCAAATCGGCCGCCACGTCTTCAAACACATAGGCCGAAAAGTGCTCTTTTTGTGCCAAAATACTATCAAAGAAATTCCACGAAAAAAACGAATCGGGACCTTGTGGTTCAAGGGTCTCAACAATGTATCGATTACTCGGCTGATTGGTCGTGATGACATAATCACCTTGGTAAAACGGCAATTTTTGCGTTTCCTTACGGAGCGTTACTCCCGTGTGGTTATAGTGCCCTTCGTAAGGCTTGGCGGGGCTTTTGTAGTCTTCAATGTAATAGGTTTCTACTTCCATTTCGGTGTCTTTTGGCAGTGGTTGCATTTGCACGCCGTTGAGTTTTAAAAGCTCAATTACCCGACCCCAACTCTGCGGAATGATGTAGGCTTTGGGCTTTTCTATTTGTAAATCAGCGACGTAATGGTCGTAAAACGGAATGCGTTTCGTAAACGGCTCATTTCTATCATAATAGAGTCGATTAAGTCCGCTCACTTCACTGGGCTTGTATTTGGCCGCAAAACCTTTAAAGGTAATAGAGTCTGCCACCGCGCGATCTACTTTCCAACTCAACGGAAATTTTGTTTGAGCCGCAACGGCCGCATCTGCTTTTTGTTTGTTGGCGACAATCGTATTGGCGTGTTTTGCGGCAAGCTCCAACGTAATTTCCATAAACGCATACGTTCCTTTGACGCGTGTGGGGTAATCCTTGAGCATGTGAAGTTCTACCACAAACGTTTCGCAGTTAAACAACGACGCGTACCCAGAGCTGTAACGTGGACCGTCGTTAAAGCCCAAATAACCCGTTTCGGGGGTAGCGCCAAACGCATTGACGTACGGAACGGGAGGAAAACCAGAAGCAGACAGTTTTTGATCGAGGGCAGGATTAAATTCTTTGCTAAAAAAGCCCGAAACCTGCGCGTTAAATTTGTCTTTTTGGGTTGCAAAATAAGTGACCGCATGTTGGTAATCGGCGCCGTTGGAGGTGTGATTGTCGATAATGATGTGTGGTTTCCACGCTTGGAACATCCGTTGCCACGACTCCGAATTTTTTGAATCCGTTTTGATAAAATCACGATTGAGGTCGTAGTTTCGTGAATTGGCACGGAATCCGTAGGTAGTGGGGCCGTTTTGGTTGATGCGCGAAACCCCACGATTGAGCGCACCGTCCACGTTGTAAACAGGTACAATACAGAGCACTACGTTGGCAGGAAGGGCTTTCTTCTCCAACAATTCCCGCGCCCACATCATGCTGGCGTCAATCCCTTCGGGTTCGCCAGGGTGAATGCCGTTGTTGACCAATAAAGTAACTTTTCCAGCTTGTGGTTTAAAGATTTTGTTGGCCGAGAGCACAAACAAATGAATAGGCTTGCCAATGTCGGTCGTGCCTACTTCAATCAGCGAGGCTTGGTCGTATTTTTTGTCCAACGCTTGATAAAAGCGAATAATTTCGTCGTACGTAGCCGTTTCTTGACCTTTACTGGTTTCGTACGAAATAGTTTGTGCCCATAGCATAGGCGACCACAAAAGCAATAGTAGCACTTTTTTCATGCGGTGTGATTGATTAGTTTGTTAGATGGTTTTGAGAATAAATGTGTGGGTACGACCCGAAGTTAAACGATATTTCCGAAGGCCGTTGGCAGGTTGCCCAATCGCAGGCAGGCTTTTTAGCTCCTCTGCCGCAGGTACTACAAGCTCCGCTTCGCATCCTTGCGGAAGTGAAATTTCGAGGGTTCGGTTGCCAAGTTTTCCCGTTGCACTGAATAAAATAGCACCTTGGGCGGTGTAGTTGATGAGCGAAAGCTGGTCTAAATCACCCAATTGAGGCCTTATTTGGGCTTTTTTAAACGCTGGACTGAGCGGCTGAATGCCTGCGAGTCCCATGTAGGTAACAAAAAGGGGCGCTACGGGGCAATGGCTCCATTGTTGCGTAGTATCGTGACGAACGTGCCATGTTTCGGCCAAGGTATTGTTCTCAGCGACGGACTCCATTCCGTACCAACGCGAACGGAAGTCGTCGAGAATAGGCTGGACATTTCCTGCTTTTGCCAGTGCCCAGTAGCGCCAATTGGCATTGGCGGGGTAGGAAAGACCCAAGTTGGCAGGTGGATTGGCCAGCGCTTTTACACAAAATTTGGTGATTCCCTCGGGACATTGATCGTATAAAATGGCCGTCGCCAACGAACGATCGCAGATGCGCTCTTCTTTTTCTTCGGCTACCCAAGGCAAATTATTGACAAACATTCCCCTAGCCGAACTCCAAAACAGCTTTACCGTCGTGGCCTGAATTTCGTTTCCAACGGCGCGCGCTTTGTTGGCAAGGTCGTTCATACCCATCGCTTCGCAAAGAGGCGCGAAAGCCTTTTGCATCATAGCAGCCGTGTAAAGGTTAAATGCGCACTGCTTGTGCCGTTGCTTTTTGTAGGCATCATGATCTATCCAAACGGTAGGCACCCCCAAATTCTCGACGGGAAGTAGTCCGTTGGAAGCACGAAGTTTGAGGAGGTAATTAAAAAACTTGACCAGCCGAGGCATCACTTCGGTCAGCGCGAGTTTGTCGCCCGTATAAAGGTAATAATACCAACAGTCGAAATTGAAACCCACTCCGTGGTCGAGCAAAGGCCCCCAAGGAGTTAGACCTACTTGCCGCTCCATGACGCGCGCGAGTCGGTCAAAAGCAGGCCATGCGTCCAAAAAATACCCGTCGAGGGTTAGTCCTTGGCTGTAGGTATTGATAAAACGAGCGTGTAAAAGTCGGTCGCCAAAGGTGTTTTGAAGGCTATGGATTTGGTGGCCACAATCGCCGCTGTATTGCTGACGCTCGCGCGCCATCCCATCGACAATCGTTTCTTGACATGAGTTATGCAAGGTGTTAATGGCAGCGTCGAGTACTTTCTGAATTTTAGCATCGCTGCATTGAACTTGGGCGGGGTTTGGCCAAGGATATTGCCGACGACGAACACCCACGTTGCTCACAATGGCTTGCCCTTCGCTCCCGTGAATGTGAAGCTGTAACCACCGCAACGATTCGTAGTCAAAGGTCTCAAAACGATTGGTGCCTGTGCGGCAAATGAAGCGAGTCCACGAATTAAATTTGGTATTCAACAGCGGCTCTCCTCCCACAAGGTGCGCTTCTTGTACCATGAGTTCGATGATGGTTCCGCTGGGGGCATCAATCGTAAAATAGGGAAACCCAACGACCTGCTCTTTCAACTCAAACGTCAAAATGGCACCACGGTCTTTGTCCACATTGACAGTCCAGCTTTGTGGCGTACTACTCACCACACACGGTAGGCGTTGAACAACGTAAGCATCGGACGTACCAAATTCAAAATATTCTTGGGGACTTCGTTTCCACCGAACGGTCATCGACTCAGCCAATTTAGTGACCGAAAGAAGGTTTTCTTTAAGCAGCGGAATACTTCGGCTGCGTAGTTGCGAAGCTTCCACGCGGCCACTGATGTCTAAGGCATATTCGTTGAAGGTACTATTGATGGGGGGCTTGTTGGCGGGGTTGTTGAGTTCTTGGGCCAAAAGCCATTCTTCAAACGGGACATATTCGGTGGTGTACCATTTGTGGGGGTAGTGGCGCGCGTCAAATTCTTCTTGAAAAGCCCGTAAATACCAGCGTTTGTAGTGCCCAGGTGGCCAACTGCGCGCAATGAGGGTTTGCCAAGTCCCATCCGAAATTACTTGGAGGGTATTTCCGTTGGCAAATTCAATATCAATTTTAAAAAGAAACCCAGGTTTTCCCACCGGCCACGTTCCATCACCGTGGCCATAAAACAACACCTGCGCGCCCAAAACGTTGGTTCCTGCGTTGAGGTGGTTGGTGAGGTCAATTGGGTCGGCTTCTGACCAACGAGGGTCGGCGGGAGCAGGGCCAAACTGAATACGTTGCCCATTGGCAAAAAATAGATACCGACTATCGCCAATGATGTACCCTTTTGCGCTGCGGGGCTTAGAAGGTAAATTCAATTCTTTTCTGAAAAGCACTACGGTATTGGGCAAGCACCGCTGCATCGGGTACCAAATCCATTTGGCAGGGCTTAAATCGAGGGCAAGGGTAGGTGAGGGGTCAAAAAAGGGTTGTGGGGAGATTGGCAAAGAGGAGGGCGCAGAGGTTTCTGGAGCGTTCGGAGCTAACCATAAAGAAAGGCTACTGACTGACGAATTTTTCAGAAACGTACGGCGGGATGTAGTAAAATCTATCATACGTGAGGTTAGGTAAATGCGCCTACAAGTTACACAAGCCCACGGATTTTTAACAAAAAAGGCAGGGAATTTACATTGCCCTGCCTAACCTTTATACGACATATTTTTTTAATTACTCTTTTCCCGAACGTGGGTTGCGGTTGAGGCGTTGTAAAAGCATTTGCGTGAACATCTGTTCTGCTTTATAAAGCTCCGCTAACTGTCTGACGTTGATAACTTTGAGGAATTTTGTGACGTATTCTTTCTCCAAATCAACTTCTTTTTGCTGCAAATTCAGCGATTCTTTGATATTGGCAAGGATTTTTTCGTCGGGTGTTGTCAAGGTATTGGTTTCGACAATGAGACGACGCATTTGCTTGCGAATCTCTTTTTTCTTCCCGTCAAACTCGTTGTAAATAGGCCAAAACTGCTGAGATTGTTCGGCAGATAAATTGAGGCGATTGGTAATGAGCCCAATTTTGGCGTTTTCTATTTTTTGGTTTCCTCCGTCCTGCGCCACAGCGGCGTGGGTGAGAAGGGAAACGATGGCGACAAACAGTAACTTTTTCATGGTTGGTATGTAAGTTGACTACTAAATATTTTCTTCAATATCTGCTTCCTGAATAGCTTTTCGGAGGGCTTCGTCATCGACGTTGAGTTGTTGTAACAATACGTCTTCGTTGGAATAAAGTTCATTGAGCGACGTTTGTTCGCCCATTTCTTGTTGGGTAATTTGGGTATCTTTTAAATAATTATAGATTTCTTGGTCAGAGACTTGACTGAGGCTTTCTTCGCTCAGCGACAATTGTTTTTGGGGATATGTCACCCACAAAAGTGCCCCAACCACGCTGGCCGCTGCTCCTACGATGGCCGTACGGCGCCACGACCACCCGATGGTGAACTTGGTTTCTTTTTCGTCGATATGTTCATGCAAACGCGTCTGAACCATTGAAGGAAGTTTGTCAAAATATCCTTCGGGGGTTTCAAACGGAAGCTTGCGGTCAAGTTGTTCCAGTTTTATCTTTTTCATGGATGTGGTAGTTGGCCCAATGCCCTTTTACGTTTCCTTTTTGTTTTTGACAAACCTGCGACAATAAAGTTTAATCTTCCCCGTTTAAAATCTTCTCAATTTTTGCTACAGCATGGTGATAGCTCGCCTTTAATGCGCCCACGGACGTCTTTGTAATTTCAGAAATATCCTCGTAGGTAAGGTCATCAAAATACTTCATGTTGAAGACCAAACGCTGTTTTTCGGGCAGTGTAAGTACGGCTTTTTGCAGTTTTAACTGAATTTCATCGCCAGCGATGGGGTAGTCGGAATGTCCTGTGGCGCTTTCTAATTTTTCGAGTAGTTCGCCCTCAACATCGTTAATAGAAAGAAAAAAGCGACGACGTTTTTTGTTTAAAAAATTGAGACACTCGTTGGTGGCAATGCGGTAAAGCCACGTATAAAGCTGGGAGTCGCCGCGAAAGTTTTCGAGCGACTGCCAGGCTTTTATGAAGGTTTCTTGTGTTAAATCGTCAGCGTCGTCATGGTCAATCACCATCTTGCGAATGTGCCAATACATTTTTTGCTGGTACTTTCGAACCAGTTGATTGAAAGCGAAGTTACGGCTTTCAGGATTGGCAAATTTCTCAATAATGGTTTGGTCAGTCATGCGCTACGCTTTGTGTTACTCGTTATCTGTTATTGGTTAACCGTTTGGGTCGAAATTATAACTATTTCAACGGTTGACAAATAACAGATAACCGTTAACAATTATTTCTTTCTAGCAATAGCACGTTTGGCGGCTTCTACGATGGCTTTGGCCGAAAGACCGTATTTTTCCATCAATTGAGCAGGCGTACCACTTTCGCCAAATGTATCTTTTACTCCTACGTATTCCAACGGAGCAAGGTGTTTTTGAATCAACACCTGAGCGATACTGTCGCCTAAGCCACCCGCTACTTGGTGTTCTTCGGCCGAAACAGCGCAACCCGTTTTCTTTACAGAAGCTAAGATGGCTTTTTCGTCCAAAGGTTTAATGGTATGAATGTTGATGATTTCGGCGTTGATGCCTTCTGCTTCGAGCATTTCACCTGCCTGAATCGCTTCCCACACCAAATGGCCTGTGGCAAAGATACTTACGTCAGTACCTTCGTTGACCATCCATGCTTTGCCGATTTCAAATTTTTGGTCAGCATCGGTGAAAACTGGAATCACTGGGCGGCCAAAACGCAAATACACGGGGCCGTCGTACTCAGCAATCGCAATGGTAGCAGCTTTGGTTTGGTTATAGTCGCATGGGTTGATAACGGTCATGCCAGGAAGCATTTTCATCATCCCCAAATCTTCCAATACTTGGTGCGTAGCGCCGTCTTCGCCCAAGGTAAGACCTGCGTGCGAAGCGCAGATTTTAACGTTTTTGTGCGAATAGGCTACGCTTTGGCGTACTTGGTCGTACACACGGCTAGTAGCGAAGTTGGCGAAAGTAGTCGCAAACGGAATTTTGCCCCCGATGGTAAGCCCTGCGGCCATTCCAATCATGTTGGCTTCCGAAATCCCGCACTGAATAAAGCGCTCTGGGTTTTCTTTGATAAACGCGTCAAGTTTCAACGAACCCACGAGGTCGGCGCAAAGCGCAACGACGTTCGGGTTGGTCTGACCTAATACTTGCATACCCGCACCGAAACCGCTACGAGTGTCTTTTTTTTCTGTGAACGTGTATTTTTTCATTTCTAGTAATCTCCCAAAGTTTCTTCTAATTGTGAAAGAGCTTGTTCCAATTGTGCGTCGTTAGGGGCTACACCGTGCCACTTGTGCGAGTGCATCATGAAGTCAACACCTTGGCCCATTTCGGTTTTCATCATCACGGCGATGGGTTGGCCTTTGCCTACCAAACGCTTGATTTTACGAAGAAGGGTCGTGAGTTCGTCCATGTTGTTACCATCAACGTGCAACACCCGCCAGCCGAATGCTTTGTATTTGGCTCCCAAATCGCGGTTATCGTTTACTTTCTTCGTAGAACCGTCGATTTGCTGACCATTTACATCGACAAACGCAACGAGGTTGTCCACGTTGTTGTTAGGTGCAAACTGAACGGCTTCCCATACTTGGCCTTCTTGTTGCTCACCGTCGCCCATCAAACAATAAACGAGTGTTTTGTCACCGTTTAATTTCTTTGAAAGTGCCGAGCCGATAGCTACTGAAAGCCCTTGTCCCAACGAACCAGAAGCGATACGAATACCTGGAAGGTGCTCGTGTGTAGTGGGGTGGCCTTGTAAACGAGAGTTGAGTTTACGGAAAGTAGCGAGTTCTGTTACATCAAAATACCCACGACGGGCCAAAACGCTGTAAAAAACAGGAGAGATGTGACCGTTTGACAAGTAGAAAAGGTCTTCTCCTTTGCCATCCATGTTAAACGACAAGTATCCGCCTTTGCCTTTGCGGTTATTGATTTTCATTTGTTGAAAATACAAGGCCACTAACAAATCGGCACAGCCCAACGACCCCCCTGGGTGGCCCGATTGGCAGCCGTGAACCATTCGTAAAATATCGCGTCTTACTTGCGAAGCAATGCTTTGTAGCTCAGTCATTTGGATTAGTAAAGTATTGGTAGATTGGAAATTGTTGCAAATATAATTGTCAAAGTGACACTTTAAGGATAATTACTTAGAAAAAACAAGATTTTTTCACAGACGGAGTCTTTCACTCCCAATGACTAGCTCATCCAAGTACTTGTGCAGCATGGTTTTTGGTGTCGATTTTTGAAATGACTTCTTGAATCACACCTGCTTCGTCAATGATAAATGTTGTACGAATTGTGCCCATGTACTTGCGTCCGTAGAGCATCTTTTCACCCCAAACTCCGAAGGCTTCTACGATGTTGTGGTCAGGGTCGGCAAGGAGGGGAAAGGGCAAACTATACTTGTTAGCAAACTTTTTATGTGATTTTTCGTCATCGACACTCACGCCCAGCACTACAAAGCCTTTGGCGAGCAAGGCGTCATAGTTGTCGCGAAGACTGCAGGCTTGAGCGGTGCAGGCAGGGGTGCTATCTTTGGGATAAAAATAAATAACAATCTTTTTGCCGTGGAAATCAGAGAGTTTGATGGAGTTTCCGTCTTGGTCTTTGGCCTCAAACGAGGGCGCTTTGTCACCAACTTGAAGTGCCATGTCGTACTGCGTGAAGGGGTTATTCTCAGTTAGAATTGTTTTGAGGCTGCAAGATACTAATAATTGTGAAAGGAGTCTGTAACTTTGCCCCCAAACCCAAAATCAGGAGAAAGATGCCTTTCCCAAAAGACTGATGGTGAAAAAGGCTATTTATGAATGCTTTGAGGTAACCAACCTCGATGAACTCGACACCTGAAACAGTGTACAGGGACGGGTAAAAAGAGAACAATTAACGGACAAAAAAATAACAAATAACAGTGTTTGATACTAACAAAAAAGTAGGCGTATTAGGTGGAGGGCAGCTTGGGCTTATGTTGTTGCAAGCCGCCATTGATTGGAACCTAAACGTAAAAATCATTGATGCCGCCGATGCGCCCTGTGCCCCCATCGCCCCTGAGTTTGTAGAAGGCTCGCTGCAAGACTACGAGGCAGTGTATCGCTTTGGTCAGGATGTGGATGTGTTGACCATCGAAATCGAAAAGGTAAATGTGGACGCGCTCGAAGCCCTCGAAAGAGAAGGTAAAAAGGTGTTTCCGCAGCCGCATCTGATTCGCTTGATTCAAGATAAGCGTACCCAAAAGCAGTTTTATCGTGAACATGGTTTGCCAACGGCCGATTTTATCCTCACAGATAATCGGGCTGACGTGGCCAATTACGTCGATTTCCTGCCTGCTTTCCACAAATTAGGTCGCGACGGCTACGATGGCAAAGGTGTTCAACGCATTGCCACGCCCGCCGATTTCGAGAAAGCTTTTGACGCTCCTGGGCTGTTGGAAAAAGCCGTGGATTTTGAGAAAGAATTGGCCGTAATTGTAGCGCGTAACGAAAAAGGCGAAATGGCCACTTTTCCAACGGTAGAAATGGTGTTTCATCCCGAAGCGAATTTGGTGGAGTATTTGTTTGCACCTGCCGAAATATCGACCGAGGTAGAACAACAAGCCGAAAGCCTCGCCAAAAAAACGGCCGAAGCGCTGGGCATCGTGGGATTGTTGGCCGTCGAAATGTTTTTGACCAAAGACGGTCAAGTACTTATCAACGAAGTAGCACCGCGCCCGCACAACAGTGGCCACCACACGATTCGGGCCAATGTAACCTCGCAGTTTGAACAACATTGGCGGGCGATTCTGAACTTGCCTTTGGGAGATACCACGGCCTATACACCTGCGGCGATGGTCAACTTGCTGGGAGAGGAAGGACACACAGGGCCTGCCCATTACGAAGGCATGGACGAGGTGCTGGCCACCCACGGCGTTTTTCCGTTTTTGTACGGCAAAAAAATCACGAAACCTTTCCGCAAAATGGGACACATCACTGTGACAGACAATAGCCTAGAAAAGCTAAAAACAAAAGCGGAGTGGGTAAAAGGAGCTTTAAAAGTAGTAACAAAATAAAGAACCAACCATCCCTTGGATGTGTTCTTGAGTTAGGAAGCTGTGTTGGCTTTCGATGTTCATAACGCCATTTAATTTATATGGAGCAAATAAGCCAGAAAAGGTAAGCTAGAACAACATTTCACTTGCCTTTTGCCAAACTTGCTTATTTGCTCGCTTCTTCTTCAACCATGACTCCCAATCTTCCCAAAACCGAACTCAAACGCGTCGTGATTGTTGGCGCGGGTTTCGGTGGGCTTGTGCTTGCACGCAAGCTTTCGCAACGTTCAGATGTTCAAATAGTTCTTGTCGATAAAAACAACTACCACCAGTTCCAGCCCTTGTTTTATCAGGTGGCTATGGCAGGTTTGGAACCTAGTTCTATCTCGTTTCCGCTCAGAAAAGTGTTTCAGTCTAAAAAGAACGTTCACATTCGGGTGACGGACGTGAAGCACATCCATACCGAAACCAACGTCATTGAAACGGGTTTGGGAATGATTGAGTACGATTATTTGGTGTTGGCAACGGGGGCAGATACCAATTTCTTTGGGATGAAAAACATCATCGAAAATGCCATGCCGATGAAGTCGGTGAGTGAGGCATTGGCGATTCGAAATCGGATGTTGCAAAACTTTGAAGAAGCCCTCAGTACGCAATCGCTCGAAGAACGGCTGGGGTTGATGAACGTGGTGATTGTGGGAGGAGGCCCAACGGGCGTAGAAATTGCGGGGACATTGGCCGAAATGAAACGGCATATTTTACCCAAAGATTATCCCGAACTAAACTTCGATTCGATGCAAATTTACCTCTACGAATCGTCGCCTGCGGTGCTGGAGGTGATGTCAAAAGAGGCGTCGGTCAAAGCCAAAGAGTACCTTACTGACTTGGGGGTTAACCTGCGTCTCGGAATGCGTATTACTGATTTTGACGGAAAATATGCGTACACCAACACGGGCGACCGCCTGCGTACCAACAACTTGATTTGGGCGGCAGGGGTAAAAGCCAACGGCATCGACGGCATCCCAACGGAAGCCTACGGACGCGGTGGGCGCATCAAAGTCAACCGTTTTAACCAAGTTGAAGGGGTTACCAACGTCTTTGCCATTGGAGATTTGGCATTGATGACCGAAGAAAAATATCCCAATGGCCACCCACAATTGGCACAACCTGCCATGCAGCAAGGCGAATTGTTGGCCAAAAACTTTGTAAAACTGCTAAAAGGCCAAGAAATGCAGCCTTTTACGTACAAAGATTTAGGTTCGATGGCGACAGTCGGACGTAACTTGGCCGTGGTGGACTTGCCATTCTGGAAGTTTCAGGGCTTTTTTGCGTGGGTGACGTGGATGTTTGTGCACTTGATTTCGATTGTAGGAGTAAAAAACCGCTTGTTGATTTTTATCAACTGGCTTTGGAATTATGTCACTTACGACCAATCGTTGCGCCTGATTATCAAACCAAAAATACTCAAAGAACGAGAAGACGTTCCTGAAAAGGAAACGGTGTAATTTGCCATTCTTCCCGTTTTTTTACGTTTCTTGTTCTCCCAAAACCATTCTTCCAAATCGAGAATAATCCGTGGAAGAAGCATGTACGTTTGTGGTCTAATTTTTAACCTCAAACTACTATGTTTCTGATAGTTATTGGTGCCATTGTTCTGATAGCAGGCTTTGCTATCAACACCCCTGCGTTGGCTTTTGCCAAATTTTCTCGCCCTGTTAAAACAATAGGTGTTATTGTGATGGTTGTTGGTTTTCTTACGGCTTGTATCAAACAAATTGACGCAGGAACGGTGGGAGTTCAATCTCTTTTTGGGAAAGTAAGTGATGGTATTCTAACAAGTGGGCTAAACTTTGTTAATCCCTTGGTAGAGGTAGAACCTATCGACGTAAAAACCCAAAACTATACGATGTCGGCGGTGAGGGACGAGGGCGATAAAGAAGGCGACGATGCTATTCGAGTGTTGACTTCGGATGGATTGGAGGTCATCGTCGATTTGACGGTGCTTTACCGCGTGATTCCGACCGAGGCGCCCAAGATTTTGCGGGAAATTGGGCCGAATTACCAGGATAAAATTGTGCGACCTGTCACTCGTACGCGGATTCGTGACAATGCCGTCAACTACGAAGCCGTGGCCTTGTATTCTAACAAGCGTCAGCAGTTTCAAGACAAAATTTTTCAACAAATTGAAAAGGATTTCAAAGTTCGAGGGTTATTGTTGGAGAGTTTATTGATTCGGAACATCAACTTGCCCGAATCGGTCAAAAAGACAATTGAATCAAAAATCAACGCCGAGCAAGAATCCCAAAAAATGCAATTTGTGTTGAGCAAAGAAAAACAAGAAGCCGAACGAAAGCGGGTAGAAGCCCAGGGGATTTCGGATTACCAAAAGATTATTTCGGAAAGCCTCACCGACCGCCAGTTGCAGTACGAACAAATCAAAGCCCAAAAAGAACTCGCGACGTCGCCTAATGCCAAAGTAGTAATCATGGGAGGAGGTAAAGGAGTACCCGTGATTTTGGGGAATCAATAAAATTGTTTGAAAAGCGGAAAAATCCAGTAAAGTGCTACGCTGAAAACGACGCCCCATACACTTCCCCAGATGAGCATTTGGGTGAGTAGGATGGGGCGTTTTACTTTGAAAGACAAGGCAATAAGGGTGCCCCCAATGGGTGTAAAAAGCAACGGTGTAAGGAAGGCAATGCCCGTCATACCCGATTTTTTCCAGACCTTTACGGCCAAACGCGTTCGTGAGCTGAAAAGGCGGGGTTTTTGACGACGGTAGTTGCCGATGATTTGCTGAATAAGCGTGCCTAAAAAAGTGATGACCACGACGCTAATCATCATGCCAAGAAGCGTACAAAGGGCTGTTTCGTACCAGGTTAGCTGAAGCGCATAGCCCGTGACGGGGCCTGCTACAAACTTGACCATACTGGCGAAAATAACGGATAAATACTTGGCCCAGGGCATTTTTGGAAATACATCGTTAAGGTAAAAAGCTCCAAATTACGGATTAAAAGACGACTCTTCCTTGAAATTCAAAAAAATCTACTTAAAATCAAAAAACAAATTGTGTAAGTTTGAGCCAAATATTAGTTGACAATGGAAATTCTCGAACAAGTAAAAAAATACGGATACGTGCGCGAAACCGCCGCACCTGACCTTGATTTGGTCGCTGAAATCAATCGACTTCGCAAAGAAAAAAACGCCGTTATCTTGGCGCACTACTACGTGGACGGATCGATTCAGGACTTAGCCGACTACATCGGCGATAGCCTCGGGTTGTCGCAACAAGCGGCAAGTACGCCTGCCGACATGATTGTGTTTTGTGGCGTTCATTTTATGGGAGAAACGGCCAAAATCCTTAGTCCCGAGAAAAAAGTTGTCATTCCTGATTTGAACGCGGGCTGTTCGCTGGCCGATTCGGCCCCTGCCGATAAATTTGCGGCCTTCAAAGCCCAATACCCCGATCATTTGGTGCTTTCGTACATCAACTGCTCGGCCGAAATCAAGGCATTGTCGGACATCATCGTGACGTCGTCGAACGCCGTGAAGATTGTGGAACAGTTGCCCAAAGACCAAAAAATCATTTTTGCTCCCGATGCTAATTTAGGACGCTACGTCTCGAAAAAAACGGGCCGCGACATGGTACTTTGGGACGGGGCGTGCATCGTTCACGTGGATATTTCGGAAGCAAAACTGAAAGCCCTCCGCGAAAAATACCCCAATGCGCTCCTAGTTGCTCACCCCGAATGTAAAGACAACATCTTGCTTCAAGCCGACTTTGTGGGCTCAACAACCGCCATTTTGAAGTTTGTGAGTGAAAGCGCCCACGACGAGTTTATTGTGGCCACCGAAGCGGGGATTTTGCACAAAATGAAGCAAGCAGCAGCGGGAACGGGAAAAAAAATAATCCCTGCCCCCGCTACCGAAAACAATACTTGCGCGTGCAGCGAGTGTCCGTATATGAAAATGAACACAGTGGAGAAACTCTACAACGCACTTTTGTACGAACAACCCGAAATCAACGTGCCCGAAGACATTCGCCTAAAAGCCTACCAATCGGTAGATAGAATGTTGGAGATGAGTAAAAATCTCTAGCGAATGCCTACTTTGTACATCATAGCAGGACCTAATGGAGCAGGAAAGACGACGGCAGCTAAAGTGCTTTTGCCAGATGTATTTCAAGTAAATACGTTTATTAATGCAGATTTGATAGCAGCCAATCTCAATCCCACATCTCCTGAATCGGTGGCAATGGAGGCGGGCAGACAAATGTTAATTGAAATCGAAAACTGCTTAACCCAAAAAGTAACATTTGTAATTGAAACAACGCTTGCTACCAAATCCTACATTAATCTTGTGAAGAAGGCACAGCAGATGGGATATGAAGTAGTACTCATCTATTTTTGGTTAGAAAGCCCAAATCATGCCGTTGAGAGAGTGGCACGACGTGTTAGGCAAGGAGGACATTATATCGCTACTGAAGTGATTGTACGTCGTTATTGGGGTGGACTTAAAAACTTGATAAGACTATTTATGCCTTTGGTAGATAAGTGGATCATCTTTGATAACTCTGATTATACTGAGGGGCATCCCTTGCGAATTGCGGAACGATTGCCACAAGGTGATATGATTGTTGAAAACTCAGAACTTTGGCTTAAAATCAATAACAATGAAAATTCTTAAACGAGACCCTTTGTTTGAAAAAGTAGAGAAAGCGTTGCTAAAAGCTTATCAACACATCCCTGCGGAATTGGAAGCCGAAAAAAAGCGTAAATCAACCGCCCATTTTTCGTCCAAACCTCAACCAAAGTAAACTCTGTAACTATAATTTATCCAATGAAACCCACCCTCTTAATTCTTGCCGCTGGCATGGGAAGCCGTTATGGCGGCATCAAACAACTTGACCAATTTGGCCCCAACGGCGAAACTATCATTGATTATTCGCTCTACGACGCGATTCGTGCGGGCTTTGGCAAGATTGTTTTTATTATTCGCGAAGAGCTAAAAAACGATTTTGAAGAAATATTTGGCCCCAAACTTCAAGGTAAAATCGACTACGATTACGCCATTCAAGGGTTTCAGAGCCACGTACCTGAGGAATTGGGGACGATTGAGCGCTCAAAACCTTGGGGAACTGGGCACGCCATGTTGTGCGGATGGGAACAAACCCAAACGCCTTTTGCCATCATCAATGCCGACGATTTTTACGGCCTTGAAGCGTTTCAATTGGTGGCCGACTTCTTGACAACAAGTGCCGACGATTCGGAACATACCCTCATTGCGTACCAAGTGCAAAAGACGCTTTCGGAAAACGGAACCGTATCGCGCGGGGTGTGTGAGGTAAACGACGAAGGATACTTGGACGTGGTGACCGAACGCACCAAAATTTTCCCGCAAGACGGAAAAATTTTCTTCGACGAGAGCGGCGACCTTACCGAACTTACGCCCGAAACGCCCGTTTCGATGAACTTTTGGGGCTTTAAGCCTTCGGTGTTCCCGATTACAAACGAATTGTTTGCCGACTATGCGCGGCATAATTACAACGCTCCCAAGGCGGAATTTTACATTCCCGTGGTGGCTACGCACCTCATTAAGAGCGGAAAAGGAAAACTCAAAGTGATTCCTAACGCCTCTGAGTGGTTTGGGGTGACTTATCCCGAAGACAAACCGACGGTACAAGCAGCCTTGAAGAAATTGCACGACGACGGAAAGTATCCGAATCAGTTGTGGTAACCTCCCCCCCCTGCCCCCCTCTCCAGAAAGGAGAGGGGGGATTCCCTTATGAAAACCATCCTTATTTTTTTTGTGCGGGCGTATCAGGTGATGTTGTCACCGTACTTGCCCAACTCGTGCCGATATTCACCTACCTGCTCTCAGTACATGATTGAGGCAGTGCAAAAGCACGGTGCGCTCAAGGGCGGTTGGATGGGTCTCAAGCGCATTGGCCGCTGCCATCCTTGGGGTGGGCACGGCCACGACCCCGTACCTTAGTGACTAGCTTCCCGAAAGTTTTATTACTTTCGGGAAGTTTTGTTTTCGGAAAAATCAAAATCCACCAGCATATTTGTAGAAAAAACTACGACTATGCCAAACTGGATTACGGCCAAAGAATACACCGATATTACCTACAAAAAATGCGACGGCGTTGCCCGTATCGCGTTCAACCGCCCCGAAGTGCGCAACGCCTTCCGCCCCAAAACCACTTTTGAACTCCTCAATGCTTTTGAAGATGCCACCCACGACCCCAAAGTAGGTGTGGTGCTGTTGTCGGGCGAGGGGCCTTCGCCCAAAGACGGGATTTGGGCTTTCTGCTCAGGGGGTGACCAAAAAGCCCGCCAAAAAGGAGGCTACCGCGCCGAAGATGGCCGCGACCGCCTCAATATTTTGGAAGTACAGCGACAAATCCGTTTTATGACCAAACCCGTGATTGCGGTGGTGCCAGGATGGGCTGTAGGTGGAGGGCATAGCCTACACGTTGTCTGCGACTTGACGCTTGCCAGCAAAGAACACGCTATTTTTAAACAAACCGACGCCGACGTTGCCAGCTACGACGCAGGTTACGGTTCGGCTTATTTGGCACGGATGATTGGACAAAAACGCGCCCGCGAAATTTTCTTTTTGGGACGTAATTATTCGGCTCAAGAGGCTTTTGAAATGGGCATGGTCAACGCCGTAGTGCCTCACGACGAACTCGAAGATACAGCCTTTCAGTGGGCGCAGGAGATTTTGGGCAAGAGCCCAATGGCGATTCGGATGTTGAAGTTTGCCTTCAACCTCGTGGACGATGGCTTGGTGGGACAGCAATTGTTTGCAGGAGAAGCGACTCGCTTAGGTTACATGACCGAAGAGGCGCAAGAAGGGCGCGATGCGTTTCTTGAAAAACGCAAACCAAATTGGGATAAGTTTGAGCGTTTTTCGTAAAAATTGGGCCTAAACCTATCAGGTTTTGTTCTCGATGGAGTACAAAACCTGATAGGTTTGGTTGCGTGTTTTTTGCCTAAACCTACAAGGTTTCGTTCTCGATAGAGGATAAAACCTGATAGGTTTTCCGTTTCATTACACTTCTTCAACACATGAAAAAAATCTCCGTATTCGCCTTTTTTTGCCTAGTGTGCAATACACTACTTGCCCAAACGTCATGGATACGTATCAACCAATTGGGGTATTTGCCCAATTCCACCAAAGTAGCGGTGCTGGTCAGCAAAGAATGGCCCAGTGTTTCGTCGTTTGAGGTATGCGAAGCGCTCACAGACAAGGTCGTATGGTCGTCTAAATCGGTAAAAACCTTCGGGGCGTATGCGGCGTTTAAGTCAGGTTTTCGACTCAATTTCAGTACTTTAAAAAAAACAGGGGCGTATTATTTGCGCGCGGCGGGTGTACGCTCTCCCAATTTCCGAATTGCCAACGACGTTTATGACGGCACGGCCGATTTTGTGTTGAAATACATGCGCCAACAACGCCGCGGGTACAATCCATTTTTGAAAGACTCCTGCCACCGCCAAGACGGCTACATCATTTACCATCCCGATTCTACCAAAAATGGCACGTTTATCGATGCGTCGGGGGGCTGGCACGATGCCTCGGATTATTTGCAATACGTGGCTACTTCGGCCAATGCCACGTACCAACTGCTGTTTGCCTACCAACAAAACCCGCAGTCTTTTGGCGATAAGCACGATGCCGCAGGTCATCCCAAACCCAATGGCATTCCAGATGTGTTGGACGAAGCCAAATGGGGGCTAGATTGGTTGGTCAAAATGAATCCCGAAAAAGACGTGATGTACAACCAATTGGCCGACGACCGCGACCACGCAGGGATGCGTTTGCCCAACAAAGACGTCATTGTTTATAACCCCAATTGGGGACTAGGACGTCCTGTTTATCGCGTAACGGGGCAGCCACAAGGACTTTTTAAGTACAAAAATCGTACAACGGGAGTCGCTTCCACGGCAGGGAAATATGCGTCGGCTTTTGCGTTGGGAAGTCAGGTATTGGCCAATTATTACCCAACATTTGCAGAAAATTTGCTTCAAAAAGCCAAAGATGCGTATGAGTACGGCAAACGGTTTCCTGGGGTGTGCCAAACGGCGCCAGGTCGTGCTCCGTATTTTTACGAAGAAGACAATTACGTGGACGACATGGAATTGGCAGCAGCACAACTGGCACAAACGACCACGGCGGGTGCTACGTTGTGGAAAGAAGCGGCGGCGTTTGGACGAAAAGAGCCTAGTACGCCGTGGATGGGTGCCGATACTGCCAAACATTACCAGTGGTATCCGTTTGTGAATTTGGGCCATTACTGGCTTTCCAAACATAGCAATGTCACGCAAACGGAGTTTCGCCAGTTGATGAAATTGGGAATAGATAAAGTAAAAGCGCGCGGCGAAACCAATCCCTTTTTAAATGGAGTACCGTTTATTTGGTGTTCTAATAACCTGACCGTCGGGATTTTAACCCAACTCCACTTGTATCGAAACCTTACCCAAGACCACCAATACGAAGAAGTAGAAGCTGCTATGCGCGATTGGCTATTTGGCTGCAATCCGTGGGGAACGAGCATGGTTTGTGGCTTGCCCGAGGGAGGAGATTGGCCCAATGACCCGCATTCGGCCTTTACGCATTTGTACAATTACCGCATTGACGGGGGGCTAATAGACGGGCCTATTTACGGAAGTATTTTTGGGAAACTGATTGGGATAACCTTGTATAGTCCTGACGAATACGCTGATTTTCAGTCGAAATTGGTGGTGTATCACGACGATTATGGGGATTATTCGACCAACGAACCGACCATGGACGGAACGGCAAGTTTGAGTTATATTTTGTCGGCGTACCAAAAGGAAGGTCAGTCGCAAACAAAAAAAGCCGTCAAAGAGCCACAGGGTGCGTGGATACGAATGGATACCACCCAAAAACAAGTGTATTTGACCTTTACGGGGCACGAATTTGGGGAAGGAAACTTGAGTGTACTAGATGCGTTAAAGCAACAAAACGTGAAAGCTTCCTTCTTCCTGACGGGCGACTTTCTACGAAATCCAGCCTTTCAACCCGCCATTCGCCGAATGATTCAGGAAGGGCATTATGTGGGAATGCACTCCGATAAGCATTTGTTGTATTGTGACTGGGGAAAACGCGATTCGCTGCTGGTGACCCAAGCCCAATTTGAAAAAGACCTGCGCGATAATTTTGCGGAATTGGCTAAATTGAGACTGCGTCCTGAGCAAACTTCCGTGTTTATGCCTCCCTATGAGTGGTACAATGCTGTTGTGGAGAACTGGACGCGTGATTTGGGTTTGACGATGGTAAACTTTACGCCAGGAACAGGAACAAACGCTGATTATACCTGGCCCGACTTACCCAATTACCGCAGCAGCGAGCAGCTCTACGACCGATTGATGAACGTTGAAAAGACGTCCTCTACTGATTTGAATGGGGCAATTGTACTGATTCATAGCGGGACAGACCCACGCCGTACCGATAAATTTTATAATTATCTGTCCCAACTGCTCAAAGATCTGCAAGCCAAAGGGTATCGCTTTGGGAGGTTTTGATTAGGAGTGATTGTTTCTTGCCTAACTATTACCTCACAATTACGTCGCTATTTTCGCCTAAACGGTCTTTTGTCATAGCCAGAACACCAATAATATCTTTATATTTGCCTCAACTCAAAAACCTAACCTTCTCGTTTTCCACATGTCTGATTCTACTTCTGCGCGATTTAAACAGTCGCTAGGGTTGCTCGATGCAACCATGTTGGTCTCTGGTGCCATGATTGGCTCTGGTATTTTTATTGTAAGTGCTGATATGTCCCGAAACGTCGGTTCTACGGGCTGGCTTTTGTTGACGTGGCTCATTACAGGCTTGGTCACTGTGGCGGCGGCATTGAGCTACGGAGAGTTGGCAGGAATGATGCCCAAAGCGGGTGGACAGTACATTTATATCCAGCGGGCGTTTGGCCCCTTGTTGAGTTTCGTTTATGGCTGGACGGTCTTTATGGTGATCCAAACGGGGACGATTGCGGCGGTGGCCGTGGCTTTTACAAAATTCTCTGCGGTGTTTTTTCCCATTCTCAATCCAGAAAATATCCTTGTTACCCTTGGCTCCATCAAGGTGTCGGTGGGGTCGCTGTATGCCATTGCAAGCATTATTTTGCTCACTTTTATTAATACCAAAGGGATTCAGAGCGGAAAAATGATTCAGAATACCTTTACCATCGCCAAATTGGTGGCTTTGTTTGGGCTTATTGTGGTAGGACTTGGTTATGGTTTTAAAAGTGGAATGTTGTCCCAAAATCTTGAAAATGCGTGGGATGCTTCCAAGGCAACCAGCGAAGGGGGCATCACTGCCATCGGAGGCATGGCATTGGTGATGGCCTTGGGCGTGTCGATGATTGGTTCTTTGTTTTCGTCGGATGCGTGGAACAACGTGACCTTTATTGCGGGCGAAATCAAAGACCCTAAGCGTAATATTCCGCGTAGTTTGTTTTTAGGAACACTTATCGTAACCGTCATTTATTTGTTGGCCAACCTTGCTTACTTGAGCATTCTTCCGCTCAAAGGTACTCCCGACGGCGTCGATGTACTGGCAAAAGGGATTCAGTTTGCCGACTACGACCGCGTGGCTACGGCTGCCATGTCGGTGATTTTTAGTGATTCGGCGGCGGGGATTATGGCGGCTTTGATTATGATTTCGACGTTTGGGTGCAACAATGGCCTTATTTTGGCGGGCGCACGTTTGTACTACGCCATGGCGCAAGACGGCCTTTTCTTGAAACAAGCTTCTACCCTCAACGAAAACGGCGTGCCTGCCAAAGCGCTTTGGTTGCAGTGTTTGTGGGCGAGTTTGTTGTGTCTTTCGGGCACGTACGGCGAACTTCTCAACTACTGCACCTTTGGTTCGTTGTTGTTTTATATGGTGACCATCGCGGGTATTTTTGTGCTTCGCCGCAAAGAACCCAATACTGAGCGCCCTTACAAAGCGGTTGGTTATCCGTTGGTGCCCATTTTGTACCTCGTTGTTACATTTGGTATTTGTTTGATTTTGTTGATTGATGACAAAACCCGTTTTGATACTGGCATGGGGCTATTGATTGCAGCGATTGGCGTACCTGTGTATTATTTTACGACAAAAACCAGAAAGGCTTAATCCAACTATGGAAAAGAATAAACCCTCTATCCTGAACGCGTGGTGCATGTACGACTGGGCCAACTCTGTCCATGCACTGGTGATTGTATCGGCAATTTTTCCCATTTATTTTAGCAATACGGCCGTCAATGCGCAAGGGGGCCCTGATGTCGAGTTTTTGGGGTTGACCGTCAACAACTCGGCCTTGTTTTCGTTTGCAGTGTCGTTTGCGTTTTTGTTCATTGCGGTAGTCAATCCGATTCTAGGAGCGATTGCCGACTTTAGCGGACAGAAAAAGCGCTTCATGCAGTTTTTTGTGTATTTGGGAGCGTTGAGCTGTTTGGGGTTGTACTTCTTTGACCGTGAACACCTCACGATTGGGATTTTGGCGTTTACACTTTCGCTCATTGGCTGGTCGGGGAGTATAGTGTTTTATAACGCGTACTTGCCCGAAATCGCTACCGAAAACCGCTTCGACAAACTGTCGGCGCGGGGCTTTACGATGGGGTACGTTGGGAGTGTCTTGTTGTTGATTTTTAACTTGACTATGCTCATCAAACCCGAATGGTACGGTGGAATTGACTCGGGAACAGCCTGCCGTATTTCGTTTGTGACGGTGGCGGTATGGTGGATTGGTTTTGCACAAATCCCTTTTTATTACTTGCCCAACGGAACTCCTTCCAACGAAGCACGTACGGGCGGGTGGATTTGGAACGGCTTTCGCGAGCTGAAAAAAGTGTTGGCCGAGCTCAACCATTTGCCCATTACCAAGCGGTTTTTGGTATCATTTTTCTTCTATAACATGGGGGTTCAAACCGTGATGTACATCGGGACCCTGTTTGGAAGTAATGAACTTCACTTGCCAGATAATGCACTGATTGTGACCATCTTGTTGTTGCAAATCTTGGCCATTGTTGGTGCTTACTTTGCGGCGGTTTTGTCGGGAAAATGGGGGAATACCAAAACCATTGCCTTGATTCTATTCATTTGGATTGGCGTGTGCGTGTCGGGCTACTTTGTCTATACTGAGCTGGAGTTTTACGGCTTGGCTGCCATGATTGGTTTTGTGATGGGAGGTGTTCAATCGCTTTCACGCTCTACGTACGCCAAACTTTTACCCGAAAATACGCCCGATACGGCTTCGTATTTTAGCTTTTACGACGCTTGCGACAAGTTTTCGACGTTTTTGGGAACAACCATCTTCGGAATTATCACCCAACTTTCGGGAATGCGGAACAGTCTTTTGTTTTTGGCGTTCATTTTTGTGCTTGGTCTGTTGATTTTACGTCGAATTCCTTCGCAAAAAATTTACCGAACTCCCTTGAGTGGTACATAAAGTTACTATATTTGTGGCCGAAACCTGCTAGGATCTTAGCTCAGTTGGTTCAGAGCGCTGCCTTGACAGGGCAGAGGTCATCGGTTCGAGCCCGTTAGGTCCTACTTCAAAACTGCAATTAGCTTTTCATAGTTAGTTGCAGTTTTTGTTTTTAATCCAATAAAACAGCAAGCACCATGAAAATTTTAGCCCTAACCCTTCAGACCAACAACCTAAAAGCAACCGAGGAGTTTTATTCAACTACGTTGGGGTTGCAATTGGTTGAAAAAACCGAACGTTCGCTTTCGTACGCCGTTCATTTTTCTCGATTGACGTTTGAGCTGACTGAGACAGAAGTGTGCCCTACCTATCATTTTGCGTTCAATATTTCGTTAAACAAGATGCAAGAAGCGTTGACTTGGTTGTCAACGAGGGTACAACTGATTCCCAACGAGGACCAAAAACAAATCGTTGATTTTAAGGATTGGAAAGCCCAAGCGATT
This sequence comes from Runella defluvii, assembly GCF_014195535.1. GTDB lineage: Bacteria > Bacteroidota > Bacteroidia > Cytophagales > Spirosomataceae > Runella > Runella defluvii. The sequence goes on from NZ_JACIBY010000001.1 coordinate 822,713, forward strand.
TATTTCTACGATTCTAACCAAAATATTTTAGAGTTTATTGGGCGCGAAGGGTTACAAAATAACTCAGCAAAGGCGTTTGATACGGAGGGTATTTTGTGCCTCAATGAAGTGGGAATCGTAACGGAGGAGCCGTTGACACTGGCCGAAGAAATTCTGGAAAAAACGGGGGTAGGTTATTTCGACAAAGGCCCCAAATGCTCTGATTTTGTGGCAATGGGCGACGATAACGGCTTATTTGTCATTTCTACGGTGCACAGAAATTGGTACCCCACTTCACACCAAGCTCAAAAATACAACGTAGGCGTTGGCATTCGTGTTGGTGTCAACACCCCTTGTGATTATCAGCTTGAGTTTAATGATGGAAAGTTAGCGGTGTGCTTATGATTTGTTCTTTTTTTACGCTTTGACCTCCAGCAGTTCTTGCCAACGAGTGGTATAGCACCGCGATTTGCGCTCTTGACGCAAATGCCAGTTGCGGTCAAATCCCTGAACCGCTACCCGCACCGTATCGCGGCCCATACGGCGGTTGAGTTCGTCGAGTACCCGCATCGCTTGCGTATCTAATTGACGCTTACGTCCGTCAAAAAGGGAGATTTGTACTTGATTTTCGGGCACAATACCGCTGATCATTACCCCCGCTTTTTTATAGTGATAACCTTCCTTAAAAATGAGTTCAAGCCCTCTGAGGGCATAGCGAATAATTTCAAAACTACTACTGGTCGCAGTCGGCAAATGAAGGACTTTGGAGTTGAAATACTGAGGCTGATCGGGGCGGTTGGGGTTGGTATATAAGAATACGTGCAAGATGTGGGCGCAGCTTTGCTGTTTTCGTAGCTTGGCAGCGCAACGAGCCGCAAAAGTAGCCACGGCTTCTTCAATTGGTTTTCGTTCCGACAACGATTTGCCAAACGAGCGAGAAACACAAATGCCTTTTTTGGGTGCAGGCTCGGTGTCGAGCTGATAACAAATTTCACCTTGAAGTTCACGCAGCATACGTACTCCTACTACTTTCATTTTTTGACGTACCCATTCTTCGCTGGCATTGGCAAGTTGTAAGGCATTGATAATATGATGCTTTTGTAACATCTCACTGTAACGCCGCCCAATTCCCCAAACATCCTCGATGGGAGTCGCGAGTAAGGCTTTTTCGGCGTCGGTATCAGTATCAATCAAATAAACTCCTCGCTGTGGTTGGTGTTTTTTAGCGTAATGATTCGCGATTTTGGCCAGGGTTTTGGTAGGAGCAATTCCAATACTGACAGGGATACCTGTCCATTGCCGAACGGTCTGGCGGATGTGAAGTGCTAGTTCTTCCAAATTTTCGTAGGGCATATTGCGTAAATCGAGAAACGCTTCGTCAATCGAATACACCTCCATGCTAGGCACTAGCTCCGAGAGGGTCTTCATGACGCGGTCTGACATGTCGCCGTAGAGGGCATAATTGGACGAAAATACTTCGACCTGCTGTTTGTCGAACAGCTCCTGCATCAAAAATGCGGGGGCACCCATCTGTACCCCCAACGCTTTCGCTTCGTTGGAGCGGGCAATCACGCAGCCGTCGTTGTTGCTCAAAACGACCACGGGTTTTCCCTCTAGCTTTGCGTCAAAAACGCGTTCACAGCTTACGTAAAAATTATTGCAATCAAGCAGGGCAAACATCCATTATTTGGGTTGATTAATGATGAACGTCACTACGCCCCAAACGATAAACTCCATACTTTCGGTTACAAGAATAGGTTCGTAAGCAGCATGTTCGGGAATAAGCCACACTTTACCCTTATCGCGTCGAAAACGCTTTACCGTATATTCTCCATTGATGACCGCAATGACAATGTCGTTGTTTTTGACCACCCGCGAGCGATCCACGACCAACAACGAACCATCAACAATCGTTGCCCCTTCCATTGAATTCCCCTTTACACGAACGCAAAACGTGGCATGGGGTTTATCGACGAGGTATTTGAGTAAATCGAGCGATAACTCCACGTAATCGTCGGCGGGAGAAGGAAAACCTGCTTCGACACAGGAGTGGTAGAAAGGTAGGCTTACACTTTCAGTGGGTTCCAAAAATGCGTAAATCGTTAACCCATCGGGTTGTTCGGGCAAGGGGTAAAACAAACTCATCAATGATGAAGGCTTAGAGATAAAGCCCTAATTAACCAATAAAAAAGACGTTTGTCAATATAAATCAACGATTTAGGCGATAATACTTTTTTTGGGTGTCCGTTACTGCTACTCTCCCTTTTTCAAAAATGACACCGTGTAATACGTTACTACATTGACGTCTTTGCCCCGTACGGTGCCAGGCTTCCATTTCAACGGAATCTCATTTAGCAAACGCTGTGCTTCATTGTCGAAAGGAGCACCAATACCGCGCCAAACCATGGGTTTGAGCAGGTTTCCTTGGTCGTCAACCGTGAGTACTAACGTAACTTTTTCAACACCTTTGAGCGCTGCCGCCGCTTGGAGTTGTTGGTTGTGCTCGTAGAGCCATTGTTCAAATGCGGCTTTATCAACCGGCTCAGGTTTTGTACTTAGCTCTCTGTCATCTTCTTTATAAACCGCCCGAACTTGCCCATTGGCGGCCGATTGAGTGGGTGCACACGAGTAGAGCGTAACAGCAACCACGAAAAGACTAAAAACGAACGCAGCTTTCATCATTAGGGTTAAATTTTGTAATTACAATTTAGGGTGTTGTTTGTGCCAAGGAGTGGCATCTTGATATACTTTAGCGACGGCCAATAGCTTGGCTTCGGCATACAGTTGGGCACTGAACGTAATACTGGTTGGCATACGGTTTCGGTTAAAGCCGTTTGGTAAACAGATACTTGGGTGTCCCGATAAGTTGGTGTACGTCAGGTTACCACCCGCATACGTGGGCGTAATATACACGTCGATTTTTTCTCGTTTTAGTACTTGGTACAAATCTTGAATCATTTTGCTACGAACGCGCTGGGCTTGCACGTACTCAACGGCAGGAATGTATCGAGCCGAACGGAATTCGTTAGGCCACGCATTTTTACCCTGACGAACCATTTGGTCGTCTTTGTTGGTTAACGTAAGTTCGTCAAACGCAGCGCCGCCTTCTACCCCAATCGTAATAGTAAGATCACCAACGGGATACGACGGAAGCTCAAACGGAACCAATTCTGCCCCAAGCTGACGAAGTTTGGCAAGGGTCAACGAGTCGTTGGCGCGGCCTGGGTAATTTGATTCAAAGGCTTTTTTCAAATAACCAATGCGCGTTCCTTTCAGCGTGGCAAGCGGGGCGTAGTTAAAAGGTAAATCCCGAACCGTAGCGTCTTTGCCGTCGGGGCCAACGATGGCATTAAACACCAGTGCACAATCCTCGACCGAACGAGTCATGGGGCCAATTTTGTCCATGCTCCAGCTCAGCGCCATCGCGCCAAAACGGCTCACCCGCCCAAAAGTAGGGCGCAATCCCGTAACGCCGTTGACGGTTGATGGCGAAACGATAGAACCTAACGTTTCGGTTCCGATGGCAAATGGCAAACAGCCCGCCGATACTGCCGAGCCTGAACCTGCCGAAGAGCCACTTGCACCCGTTTTGGTATTCCAAGGGTTGCGGGTCATACCTTCAAACCAGACATCACCCCAAGCAAATTCGCCTACCGACATTTTTGCCACTAAAACCGCTCCTGCTTTTTCGAGGCGTTCAATGACTGTAGCGTCGTAGGGCAATTGTTGATTTTTGTAAATATTGGAGCCCCAAGTGGTTGGGTAACCCGTTTTGGCCAATAAATCTTTCGCTCCGTACGGAATCCCGTGCAGCGGCCCGCGGTATTTGCCTGCCTTGATTTCAGCATCGGCCTGTGCGGCTTGTTTGAGCGCTAAATCTTCGGTGAGGGTAATGACATTGAGCAGGGTGGGGCGGTATTTTTTGAGGCGCTCAAGAAAAAAGGTGGTTAGCTCCACCGACGTAATTTGCTTGTTACGAATGAGTGCCCCCAATTCGGTCACGGTATAAAACGCCAAACTATCACGGTTTTGAGGCAAAGCCACTTTTCCTACGACACTGGCCTGAAAAGGCTTTTTGGTTTTTTCAAACTCAAATCCAACGGGAACGGGGTCAAAAAGCAATGCTGGAGCAACGTCGTTGGTAAGCGGCACTTTGCGAACGCGCTCAAAACCTTTGAGTTGGTCGTTGAGGTTATCGAGCATCGAATCCCGTTCGGCGGCCGAAAATTCGATTCCAAAGACCTTGGAGGCGTAATTGGCGATGTCGGCGGTGATGGGTGCTTCAGCAGGTCGGTAGGCTGTTCCCAGCAAAAAACTGCCTGTGCAAGCAGCAATAACCCCTAAGGGAAGTACAAGTTTTCTCATTGATTTTTAGGTTGATGGTAAAGTAGAACTAATAATAGCAACGATTAAAGCCCGAATGGTGTTTGCAATTTAGTACAAATCTGTATATTTGCAGCCCGATTCGCTCAAAATGCGCCCGTAGTTATAACGTAAGCATTTGAGTTTTTTGCGCCCGTAGTTCAATGGATAGAATTTTGGTTTCCGGTACCAACGATAGGGGTTCGAGTCCCTTCGGGCGCACAACTTTAATAGATAACTCACTGACTGTATGATAGTTAGTGAGTTTTGTTTTTTCTAGGGGACGCGTGAGGGGACGGATTTTAATACGTAGGATTTATATACTAAAAGTTTTTGATAGTTTTTCTTCCGTTTGAACTCTGGTATTGGCCATTATCTAAAGTTTGATTTCGTAGGGTGTTCCCTTCCACCGTTCCAAAAGTTGTTTTTCCTCCTCGGTGAGCCGTATTGTGTCCGATTGGTCAAATAGTGAGTTTGCCGTTTGAATTTTGAGGATTTTATTACGTAGGTTATTGGCGGCGTTATGGTACTCGTTGCGGATGTTGTGAGCAATGTAATACGCCTCGTCGTGGTTCTGCCTCTTTCTTTTCTTGTGTTGGTGCTGTGAGCAAAGTTCGGTCAATAAATCGGGGCCTTTGCGTAGGGTGGTTTCTGTCAAAAACAGTGCGTTGTTTTTCTGGTTGGATATGTCGGTGCCAGTGACTTTACAGGTTCTTTTTGGGAGCGTGTTTTGTGGCTCGTCTGATTGTCGCAAATGTCTAATTAAAGTATAGTTGACATTTGCGACATTTTCCCCTTTTTGGGTAGGTGTATTTGTGTCCTGAAAGTCGAGACATTTGCGACAACTTTTTAAGGTTAGTTCTTCCCACTTTTGGGCGATGAGCGCGGCGGTTTTTTGTTGCCATCGTTCGGCCTTTGGGTGGTCTTGGAGCAACTGGATAAACTTCTTTTCGCGCCGTCCTTGCTCTTGGCGTGTACGGTTATAGTCGGTTTCGGTGAGGAAATCGTCTCGCTGAGGTCGAATCCATGTTTTGGGGTTTCGACCTATGTCCAAAAGATGTTTTTGGCCTGCTGAAAGACCTTCGGAAGTAATGAGGGGTTCGTCGAAAAGTATTTGGTCGAAATAGTCGAGTAAGAGACTGCCCAAACGTTGATAATTGGCGGTGTCGGTTAAATCGTGAAGGGTTTTTATTGAAATGCTCTTGGAGGCGAAAAACTGCATCCCTAGCACTTTTACTTCAAATCGGAGCAAATGGAAGTTAAGGCCGTATTGTGTGCCTTTGTCGTAAATCTTGAGAATGAATTTATCGTGTTTGCACTGATAGAAGTTTACCCCGTTGTCTATGGTTTTTTCAAAGGGAACACCCTTGTAACAAATTAGGCGTTGTAGTAGCTTCTTTGGGGCAAAAGGGGTACGGATGTTTACACCAAACTCAACGTTGTTTAAAACACTGTTAGGGGTGATTCTAAAACGTTTTTGGAGGTCTTGGATAGTTTCCTCTACTTGGAGGGCGTTAAAGTCGTTGGCGTTGTGTTCGCCACTGTTAAAGTATTTGTGTAAACTTCCCTGTATTCGTAGGTTCTTCCCTTTGAGTGAAAACAAAAGGTTGTTGTAATGGGCGGTTCTTCCTTCAAGTTCGCCCGTGCTGTTACGTGTGTGGTTTGTCCAGTCGAGGTAGGCGTTTTCGCTCAGTGCCTCAATGTCGCCCAGGGCGTTGAGTATCTTGATGCCATCAAACATTTGAATTTGTTGTAATATTGTGCCACTACTCGGAATTTTCCGCGTTAGTCGAACACGCGTGAGTATAAAGGCCGTACGGGGACACCGCGCGGCCTTTTTAATTGCTCTATTGTTGAGGTTCAGAAGGGGGAGTCCATTCCTGAAAATCAAAGGTTGTAATCTCAGTAGTAATCTCGATATTGAGCTCTGGACAATAGTTTTCGGGTTTCCATTCATCAAATTCTGTCATTGGAAACATACTTTCCATTTCGAGTTCTGTAAACTCGTTTTCGGGTTTCCATTCGTCAAATTCAGTAATTGGAAATATTACCATTTCGAGTTCTGTAAACTCTGGAAAGTCGTTTTCGGATTCCCAATCTACTGCCTCAAATTCTGAACTTGGCCACCCTTCGGGCTGCTGTTGGGGGATTGACTCGAAATAGTCCCCAGACGGTTCGTTTTCCTCGTTTGGGGGTGTGGTTTTATTGTCTGTCATCGTAGCAGTGGTATTAAATCGTCAATGCCTCCAAATCGACGTTTAAGGCCGTCAAAAAATAACAGGGTTAGTGTTTCGGAATCAGGGGAGAACTGAAACAAACAGTAGTTTTCGACGAAAGAGCCGCGGTAACGCCCAAAGGTTCTGAAGTTTCCAGAGTAAACGTTTACGTGGTTTGTTTCTCTTAGACCTGTAAACCATTTCCACCCTCTCTTTGGGTCAATCTCTTTGGGGATTCGTTCGCGCCCATGAATAATTATTTGCGCCTGTACGTTGTCTGATTTGCGTTCCTCCACTTTCAATTCGTTGGGGAGAGTAGAGGCAGTTGGCGGGGCTGTGATGAGTTTATACCATCCCGTTTCACGGTCTAGGGCATAAGTAAGTTTCTTCATTAGGCCGACTGTTTTTTGTGCTTCAACTGTTTTGCAGTTTCGAGCGTGGCCAATATTTCATCACGACGGTAGCGAACGCGCCCATTGAGGGTTACTTTTTGCGGAATCAGCCTCTTTTTGTCCCACTCGTAGAGTGTCATCAACGAAATACGGTAGAGCTTCGCGGTTTCGTGGCGTGTCAAGTACTCAGGAAGTACGTCTTTGGGGCTTGGTGGCGGTGGTGTGTAAGTGGCTAGTTCAGCGCGCACCGCGTCGCGCATCATTTTTGCCAATGTGTCGGTATCGACGGAGACAAGAAGTGTTTGTTGGGAGAACATTTTGCATCAATCGGAGGGGATTATTAGATAGTTTACTCCGACAGTGCAAAGGTCTATAGTTAGGGAAAGAGGGAACGGCGAGGGAATTCCCTAATTTTACCCATCTTGGTAAATTTGCCTTGTGTGAGCAAATTCAACTACCTTGTTTTTAAATTTTAACTGGTTGTTGTTATCAAAGTACTTTATTACTACTTCTAAATCGTCTTTAATGTATCTCTTTTGGGATTCAGTTATATTTTTATCAATTATGCCATTAACCCGTTTAATGGCCTTTTTAAAGTCTTCCTCTGTCTTTTCGTATTTGTCAGATAGTCTTTTGTAAAACTTTGTTTTATCTTCGTTAGGTTCACTGTTTAACTTTCCCTCGGAAAAGTATTCTATAAAACAGAATTGAGCCGCTGTAAGGCCGTTTTGGCTCTTTGTGTTTAGTTCTTTGATTACTTCATTATAAAAATCGGCATAAAGTTGTTCTCTGATTTGGTCAAACTGACAAGGTGCTAGTTCTTTTCTGAAATGTTCTACTGATACTAATTCATCGGGGTTATATTCTAAAGAGTACTCTAATTCCCGTTGTTCTAGCAAAAGATTGTTAGCCTTTCTTTGATGTTCAGTCCATTGGTCTTTTAAATCTATCAGTAGTAAATCTTTGCTCAGACCTGCGTTAATATATGCCTCTATGTCAAACAAATATTGTTGATACAATACCATCGAAAATAAATCAAAGAATGACTCGAAAGGTGTCTTATTATCTCCTTTTCTTGGGGGCAATGTAACAGTTTCACCAGTCGCGATATTTATTCTGAACCCAGCGGGGAATACATGAACCGTGGGAGTATCTCCAAAGACAGATTTGATTTTATTGGCTGCACTTCTAACCAAATCATTGATTGATTCTTGTGTCATCCTGTATGGCGTTAAGTTAGTCGAACATGAAATTAACCTACTGTATTAAAGTGGTTAGTTCTCTCTCTGAGTAGCTGAGGCTATTGTAAATGAGTTTCAAGTTGTTGCCTGTAATGCAAAAATTCAACGGTTCTAAGGTAGCGCAAACAAAGATGAAACTCCGATAACAGATTCTGTTTTAGGTAGGTGATAAAGTCGGGATACCATGCAGAAAGTTGGCTATTGCCTAAGAAAGTGTAAAACTCTCGGTAAATCTGCCGTGTTCGTTCTTCTGTTGATAAGTACCCGCGCTGATTTGAAGTTATTTCCAGGTACTCCATTAAGTCGTTTCTGTCCTGTGTGCTCATTGATTTTAATATTTTGTGTTAATGTTATTGTGCTGTTTACAGTGTCCTATCTTTCCACCCCTACGCGTGCGCCTGTAGAAAAAACACCCTTACGCGGCATTTTGGGTAGAGGTAGTGGGTGTGCTGCCTCGTTTCTTGAATACTGGTTAAATTTTTTCAATTGTAGCAGTCTCTTTGTTACGCGTGCGCCTGTAGAAAAAACACACCTATGCTGCGTAAAGAATGGGTGTAGTACTCGTTTACGAAAGATTCTATGAGTAACTACGCTGCGTTGCCTACATTCCGTAACTGGATAGTCATATTTGAGCCTTGCAATAATTCATCTAGTTCGGCCAGATGTTCGTCCCGAAGGTGTTGGTATTGCTCCACAATAAAGTCGGGGCTGTTGGCTGCCTTGTGCCGTTCTATGGCTTCCAAAGAGCGTTTAATGAGGTCTAAGAGCCTGGACACTCGTAATGTCCAATCTTCGTTTTCTAGTACCTGTTCCATTGCTTAAAATTTGATTTGAATAACTCCTTTTTTGGGATTTTCCTTAATACGTGTGTTTCGACTGAATTGATAGAGCCAGTCCAAATAATCCATGCGAAAAATGTCATAATGTTGGTGAGTTGGCTCATAAGTTACGACTGTGTACGCATCAATTTTGCGCCCTCGGTACAGATTAGTGCTGTGTAATTTCCCAATCTCAGACGCGTGTTTTTGAAGGGTTTGTGCTTCAATAAACGTTACAAGGTCAATGTCATTTGGGTTACGTTTAAGAGTGGTAAAACTCCCGTCAATCCATTGATAAAACCCTCCTCCTATAATTTGCTTGAGGTCGGAGAGGTAGTTTAGGTATGCTTCAAAAATGCCTGAACGAGTAGAAGAATGAGTAAAATCAGTAACAAATATTCGCTCAAACGCTGCTAAGTCAGTATCAATAATGTCGTAGGGGACTAAATGCCCGTAGTTGTCAAAATCCATTAGTTCGCAATTTTAAAGACTCCCTGTTTTTCCTGCGTAAAGAATGGGTGTTCTGCCATTCGGTGGGCTACCTCCTCATTGGTTACTTTGATGTATTTCATAAACGAGGTTTCGGTACGGTGTCCAGTGAGTCGCATTATGTCAATGGTTGGCACTCCTTCTTTATAGGCATTGGTCGCAAAAGAACGGCGGGCGGTGTGGGTTGTGACCAATTCCCATTTTTGGCGTGTCTTGGTTACTTTCAAACCTCCCTTGGTTTGGGTAATGGTTACTTTTTCGTTGAGCCCTGCCAGTTCGGCAATTTCTTTCAAATACTGGTTCATTCGCTGATTGGTCAGAACGCGAGGCGGTATGCCGTCGTATTTTGCGAGTATTGCCCGTACCTCTGGTTTAAGAGGAACATAAACGGGGTGGTCTGTCTTTTGTGTCGTTACCCGTACAAATTTGCCATCATTGATGAAGTTTTCGGGCTGTAACTGATTGAGGTCAGAAAACCGTAAACCCGTGTGACAACCAATTATGAACACGTCTCGAACGCGATCGAGTCCAGCCCGTGCCGAAAGGTCGAGGTTGTAAATACGTTGGATTTCGTCGAGGGTGAGGTAAATGTTTTCTGATTCCTCCACGGGTTTTACAAAGTCCTCATCCTGAAAGGCAGTATTGGTGTGCATCTTGTCTTTCATCGCCTGACGCATGAATACCTTTACATACTTGACAATCCCCCCTTTGGTGTTGGTGGCCTTTCCTTCGTCGTTGAGGTACTTGATAAGTTTCTGATAAAAATGAAGGTCTATTTTATCAAAATCCACTTGGTAGCGGGTCTTTTTCTGAAATGCCCGTAAATGGTTGAGGGTCTTTTTATAGTTTTTGATTGAACTTTCAGAGTAGCGTTTGCCCGTACGTGGAATGGTTCTTTCTCCGTTGGCGCACTCCTCAATGAATTTTTCAACCCACGAAAAGAGGGTGAGTTTTTCAGGAGTAGAGGCAACTTTACGGGGTTTGTTGAGATTAAATTCTTTGTCGAGTTCAGCCCTGAAAAATTCGGGGGTCGGTTCAATCTTTTCGGCCTTGACACGGGAGTTGATACCCCCCACTGCGTCGGCAATGCGGTTGAGGTGGTTTCTGATTTCGTCGAGTTGTTCTTTGGTGGTTCGGTCAAACTTTTTGGTCTGAACCGTGGGGCGGTCGGTGGTGGAGTCCCACAAAGAAGGCTGAATGGATACCCCCGTTGAGTACTTCAAACGAGGGACGCACGTGCGGCAAATAAGGTAAACCAAGGTCGGTTTTTCTGAATTAGGCTCTTTTAGCACAAAACGCGCCTGATTTGTGATTACTTTTCCCATGAATTTCTGCGTTTATCGAACGGAAACAAAGATAATGGAAAAAATACGAGGGGACGCGAGAGGGGACGTTTTTTTCTTATTTACCCTTATTTGTTCTAATAAAGATAGATAAGGTATTTTGTTAAGTAGCTGATAATTAGTGTTTTTTGTTTTTGCGTGATAAAGTGAAATACAGAGGTTCGAGTCCCTTCGGGCGCACATAAAAAATCCCGCTGACCAGTCAACGGGATTTTTTTGTTATTGAGACGTTCCAATAAAAATCTTACACTTTCTTCGCAGGGTTTCCAAAAACTCGGCCTCCCGCTGGGACGCTTTCTACCACTACGGAGCCTGCCCCTACGCTGGCACCTTGGCCGATGGTCACTCCCGCGATGATGGTTACACCTGAGCCAATGAAGGCGTCGTTTTCAATAGTTACGTTGCTTCCAACGACGCTTCCAGCGCCAATATTGACAAAGTCGCCTACTTCGGCACCGTGCTCTACGATGGCTCCCGTTTGGAGGATGCTGTGACTACCCACTTTGGCAGTAGCGTTGACGACGCTTCGTGGAGCGAACAAATTTCCGTGGCCAATTTCGGACAGCGCCGAAATAACTGCTGTATCGTGAATGGCATTGACGGGCATCACGTGGCGGCGTTCGTTGAGCATTTCGACGAGGTCGCGACGGATAGTCCGTTCTTCGATGGCTACAAACGCTTCACATTTTTTGCCAATAAGTTTTAAAAAACCGTCGTCGTCGGTGTTGCCTAAAACGGAGTATTCACCAATTTCGCTGCCGTGGAGTGAGGCGTCGTCATCGAGCAAGCCATACACAACAACATTGTTACGTTGAAAAATATCTAAGGCAACAAGTCCTAAGCCTTTTGCCCCAAAAATAAGAACTGGATTTTCCATAAATGATTTTCAGATGATTTCTGGATGCGGCCGCCTTCGCTATTTCTTTTCAGGAAATGGAATAATGAGCTTTTCGCCGCGTGCAGTGATGTTTTGGGTCTTTTTGTTGGCGGCCATGAGTTGCTCTACTGTCACCCCATATTTGGCAGCTACCACCCGTAAAATGTCGCCTGGGCCTACGGTATGAATCGCCTGTACCCGAATTTTAATCTTGGTTACGCCCGATTTGACGTCTTTGCTTTCGTCCTGAATAGTTGGGTTGTTACCTTTGAGTGTAGTACCACGCACATTGTAGCGATTGGCAATACCATAAAATGTTTCTCCTGCCTGAACAACGTGCGTGATTTCAATGCCACCAGGGTCAACCGCCACGGGTTTGGGTTTTTCAACTGGTTTTTCTTCCGCTTTTTTAGGCGTTTCTTCCTCTTCTGGGCGTGGCGTAGCAGTCGCTAATTCTTCGTCCGAAGCGGGCGCAGGTGTCGATTTATCGTCGATAGCGACATCGGCATTTTCGGTTTGCTCAGTGGACGCAACAGCTGCAGGGTCTGTATTTTCAGGTACAGGCTGAAGCTCACGGGCGTTGGGGTCAACGGGTGTGTTTAAGAGCTGATCCACGTCGGCGGCATCGTCGGCGATATACTCATAGCCAACATAAAGTAGCCCAGCAATCATCGCAACCAAAACAAGTAAAGAGATGTAGGGTAGTTTAGAAGCCTCGTCAGGACGGCGGTTTCTATTTTCGTTTTCAGACATGTGTATTAAAAAAAAGTTGAGAACATTTGAGGATACTTCCGATTTGTACTATTCTCAGAAATAACGCCGCAACAAGCTACGGGACTGCAAAACAAAGGCAAATTTTATGCCACAGTTTTTTGGGCTTCGAGGCTCATTTCGGCTACTTTTTGCTTCAAAGACTCTTTGTAGTCGGCGAGTTGATTGGCTACGTTTTCGTCGAAAGTACCTACAATTTGTACGGCCAACAACCCCGCATTTTTAGCGCCGTTGAGCGCAACCGTTGCTACTGGAACACCACTTGGCATTTGTAAGATAGACAGCACCGAATCCCAGCCGTCGATAGAATTACTACTTTTTACTGGAACTCCAATCACGGGAAGGGTAGTGAGTGAAGCAATCATGCCAGGTAAATGAGCGGCTCCGCCTGCTCCCGCAACGATGGCTTTTAGTCCCCGTGCACGGGCAGTTTTTCCGTACTCAACCATTTTTTCGGGGGTGCGGTGCGCCGACACTATGTCTATTTCGTAAGCGATACCAAATTCTTTTAAAACATCAACCGCTTCTTGCATGACCTTGAGGTCTGAGAGGCTGCCCATTATGATTCCTACCATGCTGTGTTTGTGTGTATTAGTTGCTATAATACGAGCTTTTGACGGCTTTGTCAACTCTATCGCATTAATTCTCGTTTGATTTTGCGTAAATTGCGGCACAAAAATAGTATTTTTCTAATGAGTAACGAATTAGAACAAACCATTATTCAGCTCACAACGCCTTTGTATGCGCTTTTGATTGGGCTGGAGGCTTTATTGAGCCACCGTCAGCACCGTGATTTTTACACCTGGCGTGACACCCTTACCAACTTCGTTTTGATGCTCCTCAACGGAGGCATTGATTTGGCCTTTCGGGCAGTCTATGTTGTTGTTTTGGTATGGTTTTATCAATACCATGTGACGGTCATAGATAACGTTTATTTGTATTGGTTTTTGTTGTTTTTGGCCGAAGATTTTGTGTTTTACATTTTACACGTCGTCGATCACTATTGCCGATTGTTTTGGGCAGTACACGTCACGCATCATTCGTCCGAGCATTTCAACTTAACGACAGGCTTCCGTTCGTCGGTATTTCAGCCCTTGTATCGTTTTGTTTATTTTATTCCATTGGTACTTTTTGGCTTTAAGCCTGCGGATATTGTCCTGATGTATTCGATTACCCAGACCTACGGAATTTTGGTACATACCAATTACTTAGGAAAATTGGGCTGGCTTGGGTATGTATTTGTGACGCCTTCCCACCACCGCGTTCATCACGCTTCCAATGTAGCCTATTTGGACAAAAACATGGGAATGTGCCTGATTATTTGGGATCGATTGTTTGGTACTTTCCAAGAAGAGCTTGACCAAGAGCCTGTGCGATATGGACTTACTAAGTCGTTGGAAGATACAAGTTTAGGTAATACCATTTTTCACGAATGGAAAGCCATTGCCAAGGATTTGGGGCGGAATGTGGGGATTACAACAAAATTAAAATACCTTCTCAATCCCCCTGGCTGGTCGCACGATGGGAGCACCCTAACGAGCAATCAGTTGAGGGAGTTGGAGGAAAAACAAAAATCTAGCTCTTCAGTGACGACTCTCTAATTACCAAGGCGGCAGGAAGCATCAGGCTTTCTGCCGAACTTTTTTGTACGGCTTCGTTCAAAAAAATACGGGCAGCTTCGGCCCCAATTTGTTTGCCAGGACGGCGCACCGTAGTAAGGGAAGGAAAGATATAGGCCGAAATGGGGGAGTCATCAAAACCAACGACGGCCACTTGATTCGGAATGTGCAAACCGCGCTCTTTGATGACGTGCATCGCCCCAATCGCTACTTGGTCGTTGACCCCAAAAATGCCGTCGGGAGGTTGTGGTAAATCCAGCAGCCGTTGGGTCGGAATGATGGCACTTTCGATTTTAAAATTGGTACTCGCAATCAATTCCTCTACAACGGGCAGATTGTATTTTTTCAAGCATTCGGTATAACCCAGAAAACGCTGTTCGGTAATGGCCAAACCCTGTGGGCCTTTGAGGTGCGCAATGCGTTGGCATCCCATTTTGATGAGGTGTTCGGTGGCGGCAAAAGCCCCTAAATAATCGTCGATGGTGACGCGGCCTGCTTCAAACCCTTCGTATTCGCGGTCAATAAAAATCAAGGGTACTTTGCGCTGAATAATGCTTTCGAGGTGTTCGTAATGGCCCGAATCGTAGGTCTCTTGCGAAATCGACAGGAAAATTCCTTCTACGCGGTTGGCCAATAGTTTTTCTACGTATTCTTTTTCCAACGCATAACTTTCATTGGTAACACAAATATTCATCAAATACCCTTGTGGCTGAAGCACACTCTGAAGCCCTTCGATGATGGTCGTTTCGTGTTGGTGATTGAGCGAAGGCACGATGACGCCCAACGTGCCTGTTCGTTTATTGAGCAAGCTCAACGACACCGAATTGCGCTGATAACCCACTTTTTGGGCATATTCTTGCAAGTTTCGGCGGGTATCTTCATTGATCAACGGATGATTGTTCAATGCCCTCGAAACAGTAGATGGAGAGCACTTAAACTTCCGTGCAATGTCTTTGATGGTAACGGGGCGGTCGGTGGCCATGCGAGTGGGGGTGAATTTGCTCGCTCGAAAGTACAGAATAGTGCTGAAATGAGCGTTATATTTGGAAGAAATGTACCTTTACATCTTCATCATCAACTCACTATGCTAACGAACGTAGAACACCTCGGTATTGCCGTAAAAAGCCTAGCGGCTTCGGACGAATTGTTTACCAAATTATTCAATGTTGCTCCTTATAAACACGAAGAAGTGGCTTCGGAAGGCGTGACTACTTCCTTTTTTAAAATCAACCAGACCAAAATCGAATTACTCGAAGCGACGAATCCCGACAGTCCGATTGCGAAATTTGTTGAGAAAAAAGGAGAGGGGATTCACCACATTGCGTTTGAAGTGGACGATATTTTGTCTGAAATGGAACGGCTTAAAAATGAGGGGTTTGTGCTACTGAACGAAACGCCCAAAAACGGTGCAGACAACAAACTGGTGTGTTTTCTTCACCCCAAAGGCACCAATGGCGTGTTGATTGAGCTTTGTCAAGAGAAAAAAGACTGATTGAAGATGAACATAAAACTATTTATCTACATGGCCATCGTAGTCGCAGAAATCATCTGCGGCTATGTGGGTTTTCGGGAAGGCGTATATGTATTGAAGCCACTCATTATGTTATCGCTCATTTATTGGCACCTCGACTACCTAAAAACGCATCCGTTGCTGTGGATTGGGATGTGGTTTGGTCTTGGCGGTGATGTGTTTTTGATGTTTAGCGGAACTCAGATGTTCATGGCAGGGCTTGGGTCTTTTTTGGTGATGCAATTGTTTTACATAACAGCATTTACAAAGCAAAAAACGGCCAAAGGAAAGCAGGAACTAGCAGGAAAAACTTGGCAACTTGTCGCTCCCTTTGCGCTGTACGGGCTGAGTTTTTTGGCGATTTTATACCCTTCGATGATGAATAATGCCGCGACCAAGGGGCTTTGGATTCCTGTAGTGGCTTATTCGGTGTGTTTGTGCAGTATGGGAGTGGCGGCGGCCTTGCGCAAATATTCGGTTCGTCAAGCGAGCTATGTATGGGTTTTGGCGGGTGCCGTGCTGTTTATTTTGTCCGATTCTACCATTGCCCTCAATAAATTTATGCAACCTTTTGATGCTTCATCGCTCTTGGTAATGACGACCTACGCCGCAGCTCAGTGGCTGATTATTTGGGGAGTGAAGAAGTAAGGGGCAAATTGTGGGGAGGGGTGCTCACAACCCGACGAGTGAATAGTCAGTACGAGCGAGGACGCTCGCGCTATCTCAACAAAAGGCTAAAAAGGATAACCAATACCAATATTAAAGACGGGTAAATTGGCACTAGAGCGACGGAACGAAAACCGTGGAAGCACATAACGTTCGTCGATGGTGATTGGCTTTCCGTCGGCGTCTTTGGTTTCAAAAATGCGGCTCGGGTCATAGACTTTGATCCCCATGTCGAGGCGGAAAATGAAATAAGAAAGGTCGTATCGCAGCCCTACGCCTGTGCCCACTGCAATCTCTTTGTAAAAACGACTAACGTCGAAAGCGCCTTTGAGGGTATTTTGGTTGGGCGTGGCGTTTTTGTCGAGGCGTAAGCGCCAAGCATTGCCAGCGTCGATAAACAAAGCGTAATTAACATCGCCCACAAACCGAAACAAATGCCCCCGAAGTTCGAGGTTAGTTTCCATCAAAACGTCTCCTAGTTGCTCAAAACGATACTCAAAGCTGCTGTATTCGGTGACGCCAGGCTGCAAAGTGGTGGTCGTGCCGTTGCGGAAAATCGGACTTCCCGTTTGTAAATCGACGTTGGGGTAGGCCGAGCCAAGCCCAAGCCGCCGAGGAGGCCATGCCCTGAGGCTGTTGCTACCACCGCCCGTGAGCGACTTTTCGTAGGGAGCAACGCGTCGGTTGTTGTAATTAAAAATCAAACCAGCATTGGCCCGATAGACCAGCGTACTTTTGGGGCCAATGGGGTGGTAAGTTCGGTATTCTCCGTTGAATTTTAGAAATTTATAGAGTTCAAAACCTGTGAGAATGAGCGGGAGTCTTTGTTGTCGGAGCAGGTTGAGCGAGGTTCCCCCAGCTTCTACAAACCAGCGCAAATAGTGCGCTTTTCGGTTTTGACCAATGATGTTGTTATTAAACACATACGAAAAACTCATGCTCGAAATAACCGCCGATTGAAAGCTGAATTTCAGGGGATTGCCTCCATAGGTGTAAAGTGAATCCAACAAATAGGAAAACTTTTGGCTTTGTTTACTTTCCAAAATACTCAAATCAATGGGCGTGAAGTTGAGGTATTCGTACTCGCTTTTTTTCCAGTTGTAGCGCAAACTCGCCTGAAGACCACTTCGTACAAAATCGGGGTCGGCACCCAAGAAATCGCGGTTGGTGTAGTTATAGCCAAGGCTTAGGATGCTTCGTGGGGTCTTGCGGTTGAGGCGCGACGCGAGTTTTCCAGGAAATAAAATACGGGGAAAAATAAGGGCGGTATTGGCACCTAGTTCTAGCGTACGAACGAGTTGAGAGGTATTATTCAACCCAAAATTGGCATCTAATGCTCCGCGCAGTGATACCTCGAAGTTTTCGAGCCGTCCAAAAATATTACGAACCCGAAAAGTGCCATTCAAAAAAGGGCCAGGAAGGTTTTGTACCACGTTTACGCCACTTTCGCCCGTTACTTGGTACTTGTCTTGGGGCAATACCCGAATAAGCGTCCGAATTTGGCCGTTGGTAGTATCCGATTCGATGTTAATAAATTGAAACTGGTCAAGCACGCTCAACTGACGGTAGGTTTCTTCCCAATCGCTTTGTTTGTAAAGTGCCCCTGGGCGGAGCAAAATTTTGCTATCCAAAACGCGCGGGGCGTAGTTTTGTTTGGGCAAAAAGGAATACGTAATTCCGCGAAAAGAAGTGGTAGCTCGCGGTGTGCTGTTGGGGTCATTGGGAAGTGGCTCCACCCGAAAACCAACGCTGCTAAACCGATATTGGGTATGCGTGGTCTGATTGCGGGGGTAATTGACCTGCAAACCTTTAATGTCCACGATGTGAAACAAGGAGTCGGTGGCGGGGTCGTGCGCGCTGGTATCTACCAAAAAACCGCCGTAACGTTTCCCAAGGGCATTTTGAACGGGGCGAAGGTAGTTTTTATCAAAACCATAGTAGCCATTTTCACGCATGAGGCGTTCAATGCGTCCGCTTTCGTTGATGACGTCGCTATTGCGGTAGTTTTTGTTAGATTTCAAAAAAGACACTTCCTTGTTTTTTTGCAACAAGGAGTCAATGGCGGCATCTTTGTGGGTAAAAATATCGACGTTTCGGAGGCGGTGCGGAAGCCCTTCTTTGATGCTATAGGTGGTTCGGACGTGGCGCAAAAGGGTATCGGTGGCAAAAGAGACGTGGGCATCGCGGTAGCCTTGGTTAATCAAATAATTTTTGATTTTCTGGGCGTTGCTTTGCGCATCTTTGTCCGAAAAATAGACGGGAGGCTCGCCCACGGTTTGCATCCACCAATTGCCCGACTCGATGCGTTTTTGGTATTTTGTTCCCAAACGCGTGTATTTGCGACGCAGTTTGGCAAGCTTTCGGCTGTCGTTGGCATAGCGCTCAAACTGGAGTTCATAATAACTGGTCAGGGAGTCAAGTTTTTGGCGGGCGGGAGTGCGGTCGTAGCGTTTGTCGAAGTATTGATATACCCACAGCGAAACCGTTGCCCCAGGTATGGCCAAGAAGCGCTTGTTGGGGCGCTGGGGAAGGAGGGCGGCCAAATCTTCGGTTTTGACGGCACTATTTCCTCGGAAACTTTGGTTTCCAAGCAAAAATTCATCTTTTTTGAGGGTACTTTTGGGAGAACAAGCACCTAAAATAAGAAGAAAAATCAGCGACAAATACCCCAAAAAGGGGCGAAAATGAGTTGCCTTATTGTGCATTATCGACAATTATATACCTGATGCTTTCTAAGAACATATTAAAATACCTCACCTCGCTCCAGCAAAAAAAATACCGTCAAGAATACGGCGCTTTTTTGGTGGAAGGGGCTAAAAGTGTCCTTGAACTACTTGCCTCCGATTTCGAGGTAGAAATGGTGGTGGCAACCGACAAATTTTACAAAGAAAACACGCGAAGCTTAGAGAAACAACCTTTTCGGGTTGAAATAGCTACGCCTGACGAGCTCGTACGGGCAGGAACGCTGCAATCCAACGATGCGGCGCTTGCCGTGGTTAAAACGAAATCGAACGATTTTTTGTATGCCGAAGAAGGAGAATACGTGCTGGTACTGGACGATATTCGCGACCCTGGCAACCTGGGGACAATGATTCGGATTGCAGATTGGTACGGGATTCGTAAAATGGTGTGCTCGCTCACAACCACCGATTGGTACAACCCCAAAGTGGTGGCAGCCAGCAAAGGCTCGTTTACGCGAGTTCAGGGCTTTTACACCGATTTAGGGGCTTATTTTGAGGGGCACTTGGCGAGCGAGGTGAGCGTGTATGGGACGTTTTTGGAAGGAAAAAATATCCACCAAATTACATTTGCCAAAACGGGCTACATCGTAATGGGCAACGAGTCGAACGGGATTGGGAGCGAGGTTGAAAAATTTGTGACAGATAAGGTGACAATTCCTCGTTTCGGAGAGGCCGAATCACTCAATGTGGGCATTGCCACCGCGATTGTGCTGGATAATTGGCGGCGAAAGTAGGGAGGAAGAGTTTTGGCTAAAAAATTGTATTTTTGAAAAAAGAACTACCACCATGATACAAACTTCACAAAATACTGTGCAATTACCTCGTACGCTGGAAGAGTTTCTTGATTGGGAACCTAATGACGGTTACAAGTATGAATGGAACGACGGGGATATAATTCAATTTACAGGAATGAAAAAAGAACAGCTTTATATCTATGACCTACTGCTTGGTCTATTTTTCGAACAAGGATATAAAAAAGTAGGAACTTTAGTCGCAGAACAGGATGTGATGTTGTCAGGTATTCAAATGCGCCGTCCAGACATTTCCTATTTTACCCGAGAACAAGTACAGAAGAGTAGGTCGGGGGAGGATGTAATTCCTGAGTTTGTGATTGAGATTATTTCCAACAATGACCAAATCAATCAGCTAGAAAAGAAAATTACAGAATATTTCAGAGCAGGTGTAAAAGTGATTTGGAACATCATTCCCGAACATGAAGTCGTGTATGTTTACACGTCTCGCCGCGATGTAAAAGTTTGCCTTGAAGATGATGTTTGCTCGGCAAAACCTGTGCTACCTATGTTTGAAATAAAGGCATCGGCTCTATTTTCTGGAGAAATGGATTAGCTGTTTTTCAAAATGAATAACTATGCGTCGGGATGTTACTATCTCGGCGTTTTTTTTGCGTCGGAGACTACCCATCGTGTGCCCGATAGCGCGAGCGTCCTCGCACGTGCTGACAATTCTGAGGCTTCAAGCCTTGGTAGGGAAAATAAGGAGGCTAGAAGCCTGCTAATAAAAGGCACGAGCGGGGATGCTCGCGCCATCGGGGTGCGACGAACAGAAATAGAACAATAACTTTTTTTGATATGATACATGTTGAAGATGTAGAAAAATACCTGATTGAGATTGTAACTGACTATCTCATAAGCCAAGGTTTCGAGCATTTGGCAGAAGACCCTGCTTGTGTATTTACCAAATTCTTTCCGTTTGGTTTTGATCAAATCACTTTTGATATTTCCGAAGTGATTCATGGCAGTAGTGTAAAATATGTTCTCGTCAGAGGATATAAAAACATTGAAAAACATTGGGAGAAATATTATGAGATAGTAGGGTATCCATTGACTTCTGATGTACCTACAATAGCAACACATGCGATTCTTATTGATAAAAAATATGAAAAATATCCTGACGATGCTATGATGTACGGTGGGGCTGATTTAATAAGGAATAACCACGAACAACAGGACTTAAAACAATATTTTGAAGAGTTCAAATGGCAATATGAAAATCTATTGATACCCGTTTTAGAAAAATCAAGAGATGTAAGGTGGTTAGACCAAAAAATCAATGCCGAACCGCTGAAATTTAAAGATTTTGGAGAAATAGCTCCTATGACACATAGCACTGAATTTCACAAACTCATCATAGCCAAATTAGCAGGCAATCCGCGCTATGAGCAAATCTATCAGCTTGTCAGAGGTACGTTGGTAGAGTGGGCTAACGAAGAAGAACAAGGCAAAAATATGTTGTCTGCTTTTGATAAAGTCTATGAGGATTTAAAAGAAGTTAAGCCTTTGGAGAATCCTATTTTATCATAATTATAAAAAACATTCTATGAAGCTTCTGCTGGCGATTGCTCCGCACGTGCTGACTATTCCGAGGTCTAGCCTTGTTAGGAAAAATAGGAGGCTAGAAACCTGCTAATAAAAGGCACGAGCGGGGATGCTCGCGCCATCGGGAATTTGAGAGTAGGAAAGGTTCAAAATGAAATATGCAATGAACAGAAAGTTAATTATTTTGATGACGATTTTAGCAGCTTTGTTTGGTTATAAAGTTGTTAATTATTATTTGCCCTCTAAAACACTCAACCCCTATTTTGAAACTCGTAAAACGGGCTATACTTGGTTGGGGTACGACATCTATGAACATAAAAGGTTTTTCTCAGAGAATATTCGTTTTAAATACTATTTCTTGGACAATCATAATTATTTTATACTAAGTTTGGGGCCATATAGTGATTTACGAAAAAAAAAACTTAAAGATATCAAAGTTAAGTCCTTTCACTTATATAATGAGGAATACAAACAAAACTATGATGATTTTGATGTAGGGGTTTTTGTTATGAAAGTTTTTGATTTTAATTTGCTTTTAGGTGATACTTTAAAATATTATAAGAAAGAAAATAATAAAATTTTAAAGCAAAAATTTTACGATATTTCAGTCTCAGATACATTGTATTATTTTGTTTCGGAACATCCTTTAGAATCAGAAAATTATCCATTTAAAGAAGCTTATTTAGTGTCTGAATCGAAAGGAATAATATCTACCCTATTAGTCGATGAAAGTAGATCTCCTATTCAGGTGCGTTTTTTACGAGGAAATTGGAATTCAGCATTGTACAAAGGTAAGAAAGTGACAATAAAATATATTGTCAAAAAAGAGGATACCCCTGAAGTGAATGAGATTGACATTAAGCAGCTACCTGTATTTAAAAAAGAGTGTTTTTGGTGAAGATGAAAATTACAGATAGAGCACGTGCTGACAATTCTGAGGCTTCAAGCCTTGGTAGGGAAAATAAGGAGGCTAGAAGCCTGCTAATAAAAGGCACGAGCGGAGACGCTCGCGCCACCGGAGAAAATACAGCTAAAAATACTACTTGACTTCAATCTATCCTATTCCTCATCGTTGGTAGCGTTTTTTTACCATTCATAATTTTTTTTAAAATAAAATTGGTTGATATGTCAACTTGTTTTACTTTTGTCGCATGGAACCTCAACAAGAAATACATATCAAGGAAAAAATCTGGAAACATTTGGGCCAGTACCTTACCTTCAACATCAACCACGTGTCTCATTTGTTTGTGAGAAAAATCAATCGTGAGTTGGGGCAGACGGGGCTGTCGATTCAAATTGAGCAGTTCCCGATTTTGTTTTTAGTTCGCTATTCAGCCGATGAACCACTTTCTCAGCAAGACATTGCCAATTTGCTCCAAAAGGACAAATCGGCGATTCAGCGCTCGATTCGCACCTTGGAAAGGGATGGTTATATCCGAATCGTGAGCGATGATGTGGACCGCCGTCGTAATCTGATTCACTTGACGCCCGCAGGGAAATTTGCCGTGGATAAAATCGCTGATTTGGCAGCGGTCATCAACCAAGATGTGACTAGTAAACTCACCCAAGAAGAATCAGAAACCTTGATGAAGCTTTTACAAAAAGTAGCTTCGACCATTGAATTTTAAATTTTTTGTTCAATTAGTTGATATGTCAACTTATAATTTTTCTTAGTAAAGTACAACCATGAAAAAAATCGCAGTCTTTTTAACGCTTCTGCTGTCGGCTTCGCTACCGAGCTTCGCGCAGCAAACGTGGTCGTTGAAAGCTTGCCTCGACTACGGCCTTCAGCATTTTGGTTCGGTGCGAATCGCTCAGTACCAACAGGAGACGGCCAACGAGCAAGCTCGGCAAGCCTTGGGCACTTATATGCCGCAAGTATCGGCGACTGGAAACTTCACCGATAACCTCAAACTCCAAAGCACGCTCCTACCAGCGGGCTTTGCAGGCCCCGAACCTAAGCGGATTTCGTTGGGTTCGAAGTACCAAACCGTGGCTTCGGCGCAATTGACCCAAACCATTTACGACAAAGCCGCTTTGCTTGGTTTGAAAGCCGCTGAGCCCAACCAAAAATTGGCCGACTTGTCGATGCGCCAAACGAAAGAGGAGATTATCTACAACATCGCGAGCAATTACTACCAAGTATTTATTGTAAAACAGCAGATTGCGTTGTTGAAAGATAACCTAGACCGTACCGAAAAAGTGTTGAATGTCTTGCGGTTACAGCGCGATAATGGCGTGATTCAAGCCATTGACGTCACCAATACCGAAGTTACTTATAACAACACGCGCTCACAGTTGGCGTTGAGCGAGAGCAATTTGGCGTTGGCTCTCAACCGCCTCAAATACCAAATGGGGCTCACGCAAGACCAAGACGTGAATGTCTCGGATTCGTTGCTACTTCGTCAAACGCCGCAGGTAGAAACGAGTCAATTTAACGCGCCAGGGTTGGTGTCGTACCAAAAAGCGGCGACCAATTTGGAATTACAAAAACTTCAATTGCAGCGAATTAAGGCAGGATACCAGCCGACGGTGAGCTTTACGGCCAGTTATGGTTCGATGGCGTTGGGTAACCAATTTGCCGATGGCTTTCGCAATTTTACGGGCTTCGGAAGCGTGGGATTGCGCTTGAACGTGCCCATTTTCGATGGATTCCAGCGGGATGCGCAGTACAAACAACAGCGCCTTACGATTTTGACCCAAGAAGAACAATTGCGGATGAACGTGGCGGCGTTTGGATTGCAGTTTAACAACGCCCAAACCCAAATTCAAAAAGCCAGTACAAGCATCCAAAACGATGAACGTACCGTGAAGCAAGCCCAAGAGGTTTATAACGTCGTGACGTTGCAGTACAAACAAGGTACCAAGTCGTTGACCGACCTCATCAACGCCGACAATTCGTACCGTCAGTCTCAATCGAATTACATTAACTCACTCATTAATTTTTACCAAGCGCGCCTCGACCTCGAACAGTCGCAAGGAACGTTGCTAACTTTCTATAATCAACTCTAGAAATGAAAAAGTCCTCATTTATCGTCGCTCTGGTTTTGGTAGTCGCTGCGTCACTGATTGCTTTTCGCTTGACGGCCAATAAAAAGAAAATTGATGCCCAAAAAGCATTGCCAACCACCAATAATAATACCCCTATTCCAGTCACTGTCAGTCAGGTAGCGGAAGGAGAGGTGTCTCAACAATTGATTAAAACAGGAAACTTGGTTCCGTTTAAGGAAGCGGCTATTACGGCCATGACCGCAGGACGCGTTACCAACGTCAACTTTGACCTTGGTTCGCAAGTGAGTCAAGGGGCAGTTTTGGTACAATTGGATAACAAATTGAAAGAATTATCGCTCGAATCGACGCAATTGACCATCAACAAACTCAAAAAAGACGTGGATCGCTACACCACTTTGTTGGCAGGAAACGCAACCACCGAAATACAGGTCAACGAAGTGAAGTTCAACTACGAAAATGCCCTTAATCAGGCCGAACAAATCAAAAAACAAATTGCCGATGCGGCGGTGAAGGCACCAATCAGCGGTCGTATTGTGAAAAAAGACATCGAACCAGGTGAGTTTGTGGGTGCGGGTACGGTGGTCGGGACGATTTTGGACGTGGCGCGTCTGAAAGTGGATGTTCAGGTCAACGAAAGTGACGTGTATCAATTAAAGGTAGGGCAAGTTGTGAAAGTAACGACCGATATTTTTCCTGATAAAGTACTGACAGGAAAGGTGAGCTACATCGCGCCGCAAGGAAGCAATGAGCACAATTATCCCGTTGAAATTACGATTGCTAGCCCTGCGGGATTGAAAGCAGGAACGTTTGTAAACGTCGATTTTTCTCAAAAATCAAACCAGCGGGCGTTGCTTATTCCACGTTTGGCGTTGGTCGAAAGTTTGAAAAACCCGTACGTCTATGTGGTAAACAACAACGTAGCGCACCAGCGTATCATCAAAGTTGGGCGTGAATTGGGCGATAACATTGAGGTGCTCAGTGGCCTTGAAACAGGTGATGTAGTGGTCGTGACGGGTCAATTGAACCTCAGCGAAGGACGTAATGTGCAGATTACCAAGTAAAAAATTACAACCATGTCAATTACCGAAATAGCCGTTAAACGACCCTTGTTGGTCACTACTGTTTTTATCGTCCTGATTTTATTCGGGGTGCTGGGCTATAAACAGTTGTCATATAACTTATTGCCCAAATTTGAAGCCAACGTGATTAGCGTGGCAACTACCTATATTGGCGCTTCGGCCGATGAGGTAGAAACCAACGTGACGAAACGGATTGAAGACGCGCTGTCGTCGTTGGAAGGCTTAGATCGCATGACTTCGACGTCTCAACAAGGCGTGTCGTTGGTGACGATTCAGTTGAAAAATGGTGTAAATACCACCTTAGCTCAGCAAGATGCCCAACGGAAGATTGAACAAATTATCAACATCCTCCCAGACGAGGCCGACCGCCCGATTGTGAATAAGTTTTCGACCGACGAAATTCCCGTGCTACGTATGGGGGTAACCGCCGATTTGTCGCCCACCGAATTGTACGATTTGATTGATGATGAGTTGAAGCCACAGTTGGCCAACGTGCCAGGCGTAGGTCAGGTCAACGTCGTAGGTGGAAACAAGCGTCAGATTCAGGTCAATGTCGATAGCGACAAGCTTCGAGCATACGGAGTGTCGATTGTACAAGTGTCACAAGCCATCAACAACGCCAATACCAGCTACCCAGCGGGGCAGCTTGAAACGCGGAGTGCGCAGTATGCTATTCGTTTTGATGCGACGCTCGAAACAACGTCGCGCTTGCGTGACTTGGTGGTGGCACGTCGTACTAACGGTAGTGAAGTTTTGCTCCGCGACATTGCCGAAGTAGTGGATGCAACAGCCAAACCAACGGCCATCAACCACATCAATGCCAAGCCTTCGATTGGGATTCAGATTAGCAAACAGTCGGATGCCAATGCGGTGTCAGTGAGTGAGTTGGCACGCAAAAAAATGGAGGTTTTGGAAAAACAATACGCCAAATCTCACCTGAAATTCAACATTGCCTCCGACCAGTCGGTTTATACTTTGGCGTCGGCCCACGCGGTGGTGGACGACTTATTTTTGGCGATTCTTATTGTATCAGTCGTGATGTTGTTGTTCTTACACAGCTTCCGCTCGTCGCTGTTCGTATTGGTCGCGCTGCCTTCGTCGATTTTACCCACGTTTTTGCTGATGTATTTGGCTGGTTTTTCGTTGAACCTGATGACCTTGATGGCGCTTTCGTTGGTGGTAGGGATTCTGGTCGATGACTCGATTGTGGTGTTGGAAAACATCAACCGACACCTCGAAATGGGCAAAGACAAACGAACAGCCGCCCTCGATGGACGGAGTGAAATTGGCTTCACGGCTTTGGCCATTACCTTGGTGGACGTGGTGGTATTCGTGCCGTTGGCCTTGACGGGTGGTTTGATTGGGAATATTTTGCGCGAATTTTCGCTCGTGGTGGTGTTCTCAACCCTGATGAGTTTGGTCGTTTCATTTACATTGACACCGCTTTTGGTATCTCGTTTTGGTAAACTTGAAACATTGAATCCTGATAGTTTGTGGGGAAAACTCAATTTGGGTTTTGAACGATTCATCGACCGTCTCACGGCCGTTTATGCTGACTATTTGAAGTGGGTGTTGGGGCACAAGCGTTGGATGTATTTGACCATTTTGGCGATGTTCATTGCTTCGGTGTATTTGGTACCAGCAGGTTTTATTGGAGCGGCGTTTATGCCGCAAAGTGACCAAGGAGAGATGAACATTCAGCTCGAATTAGCACCGACGGCCTCGATTTACCAAACCAATGAACTGTCGCAGAAGGCTGAGCAGATGACTATGAAACACCCCGAAGTGACCAACGTCTTTACCAACGTGGGTTACACAAGTACCAACTTTGGGGCATCGTCCAACAGCAATATTGCGGAATTGAATATTAAATTGGTGGATAAAAAACAGCGGACACTTTCGACCGAGAAGTTTGGCCAAATGCTTAAACATGAACTTCTTGCCCTCCCAGGTATCAAAGTGACAGTAAGCCCAGCCAGTATTGTAGGGGCATCGCAAGCGCCGATTCAGATTGCGATTAAAGGTACTAACCTCGAAACCATCCGCAAAACAGCGGCGCAGTCGTTGGATATTGTAAAATCAGTACCAGGAACGCAAGACGTGAAGTTTTCGGTAAAAGATCCAAAACCTGAAGTAACTGTCAAACTCGACCGCGAAAAAATGGCGCAGTTGGGTATCAGTGCCATGGACGTTGGGATGGCTTTGCAAAACTCATTCCGAGGAAATGACCGTGCGAAATTCAAACAAAACGGCAACGAATACGACATTTTGGTCAGCCTCGACCAGTTTGACCGCTCGCGGTTGAACGATGTAAGTCGCTTGTTGTTTGTCAATAACCAAGGCAAAACGTTTGAGCTATCGCAGTTTGCGCAAGTGCAGGAGCAATCGGGTGAGAGTGTGTTGGAACGTATCAATCGCCTTTCGTCGATTACCATCAACGCCCAAGTAGTAGGTCGTCCTGTGGGTACGGTAGGAGCTGACATTCAGAAAAAAATGAACGAAGTAAAACTGCCAGATGGCGTTTCGGTAGAATATTTGGGGCAAATGCAACAACAATCTGATGCTTTTGGAAGCCTTGGTTTAGCGCTCGGAATCGCGATTTTGCTGGTTTATTTTGTGATGGTGGGTTTGTACGAAAGCGTGGTTTATCCGTTTGTAGTATTATTCTCCATTCCTGTGGCGTTGATCGGTGCCTTGTTGGCCTTGGCCCTTACGATGGAAAGTTTGACGGTATTCTCCATTGTAGGGATGATTATGTTGCTAGGTTTGGTGGCCAAAAACGCGATTTTGATTGTCGATTTCACCAATCACCTCAAAGAACAAGGTTACGACGTAGTACACGCCCTGATTGAAGCAGGAAAAGAGCGGATGCGCCCCATCTTGATGACAACGCTCGCGATGGTGTTCGGGATGTTGCCGATTGCGTTGGCAAGCGGTGCAGGTGCCGAAACCAAGAATGGGATGGCTTGGGTTATTATCGGAGGTTTGACCAGCTCACTTGTTTTGACGCTCTTCATCGTGCCAGGTACGTACTTGGTGGTTGACCGTATCAAAGAACATTTCAGCGGTCGCAAGAAACAGAAAGCCAAAAAGGCCGATTTGGCAGAAGTAGCCTAGCGGTTTCTATAAATAAACTGATAAGCCCTCGTTAGAGAATTCTAGCGAGGGTTTGTTGTGTAGTGGGTTTTTGGTTCTCGGTTGGGTAGGTTAGCGTTTTGATTAGGGCAGGTTTGTGAGTCTCTTTCGGGCGAGTTGGTGTATCTCTTTCGGGCAGGTTTTGAGAAACCTGCGGCACGGTGTGAGCAGGTTTCTCAAAACCTGCGTATTCGGTTTCTCAAAACCGAATGATGGCTTGAAATATATTTAGGGAATGATTATATTTGTTAAAACTTAAGAAAAAGCCATGTCCACTTTAGTAGTAGAAGTAAATCAAGAGCAGGAAAAAGTATTGGAATCGCTTCTCCAATACATGAAAATTTCTTTTCAAAAAGTACCCGATAATCCTGATTTTTGGGATTCTTTGCCTAATTACCTTAAAGAAAGAATAGAAAGAGGAATGTCAGACGCAAAGGAAGGTAACTATATCCCAGCTCAAGATTATCTGAAACAATTACTTGCTAAATGAGAGAGCTTGTTATCACAAACACTGCTAAAGAAGATATTGAATCTATTTCCTTTTTTCTTGAAAGTAACTTCTCAAATCGTGTCAAAACGGAGTTCTTGTTGCGTTTATCTGAACATTTTGCGCTGATTGAATCCATGCCTTTTATGCATCAGGTGTCAGAAACAAATCCGCTGGTTCGCCGCTGTGTAATTCATAAAAATGCAGCTTTCTTCTATCAAGTAACAGAGGAGTTGATTATAATTTTGGCAGTTTTTGATACGCGTGCGAATCCTAATAATTTTCAATTTTAAAAACAAAAATGCGGTCGGGTAAGTACCTGACCGCATTTGGGTAATTGGGCATTGTGTATATATGAAAGGGATTTCTTGTTTCAGGCCACTTACTTGATTGTAAACTGGCTGCTTCCGATTCTAAAACCTTCAGAATAAACTTCTACGTTGTATTTCCCTGGGCGTAGGCGCTGTGGATTATCGTACATCATTTCAACAGTTTGATTGGTGTTTTGATAAGCCACGCGGTCTTTGGTCGTAAACATCATGTCTTGACCTTGCCAGTTAAACTTCCCAGAACCCATCGCTTCGTCTGTGATAACCGCTCCTTCGGGATCAAGAACACGAACATAAATTTCTTTTTCGTTCGTTTCTGTCAATGGGTTAGGCGGAAGCGTAAATTGCAATTTCAATTTGTCAACGCGTTTTGAACGGTAAGTGTCGTCGGTACGAACTTTGCCTTTTGGTGAAACGGCCAACACTTTGATATTTTCGGCTTTAAGTGCCGCCCCAATTGCTACTTTCTGGCTAAGTTCACGGTTTTTGCTAGAATAGGCTGTTACCGAATCCGTTAGCTGCATTTTAGTTTGCGTAAGGGTTTCTTTCTCCGTTTTTAGGTTCGTATTTTCACTGGCTAAAGATTGATTTTCAACCGATAACAAACCATTTTCTTCTTTCAGCTTCGCAATTTCCACGTCTTTGTCGGCCAAAAACTGCTCGTATTCCTTGATTTTAGCGGTGTATTTACCAACTTCAAATTTGGCATTTTTACGCAATGCTACTTTATCAGCCTCCAACTTCGCTTTTACTTTCATTAGTTCCTCGACGTTTCCGCCCAACTGTTGCACTTCGGCAATCTTGATGTCCAAACTACGCGACACCGAGTCTAATTTTGTCTGAGTGAAGGCCAATTCTTTGGCTTTTTGGACGATGCTTACCTCTTTCGACTCCGTTTCTTGTTTTTGATTGTAAAACAAGATGCCAAACGTACCTGTCGCTAAAGTCATGATGATTAGCGCTACCCACGCAAAAGGGCTTTTTCCTTGCTGATTGTTTTCCATGATTGAAATTGATTGTTTGGTGTAACTTAATTAAAGCAAGTACAGCGTTGTTTCATGTTTTGTATAAATGAGGTCTCAATTGTGTTTGTATGCCAAGAATATCAAAAAAGCCATTCCTAGCCCAAAAACGCAGTGTTATGGGTAAAATTGTGGAGGAAGTTCCACACATTGAGTAAACGGTAAGAAGCAAAAGGGGAAGTTTTATTCCTCAAACGACAATTTCCAAGCGCCACGGAGGTCGTTGAGGGCGTAGCCTGTGGCTTTGTCGAAGCGGTATTTTTCCTTGATGGTAAAAAGCGTTGCTGAATTAATGTCTGATTTGGGGTTGCCGTGGCATTGGAGGCAAGTGGGCATCGCTACCCGAATCGGCTTGTAGTAAATAATGCCTTTGGGTGTTTGGAGGAGGGTGTCTTTGGGAGAATTAGCCGAAGCAAACGATTCTAATAATTTGCGCTCAAAGAGGGATGCCGCATTTTTAGGATTGCGATTTTTGACCGAAATCCGCTGAATACGAACTTTGTATCTCTTTGACAATGAATCGGTCAGGGGCATGGCTCGTTCACTACAAAAATCGACGGCATAGTCGGAACCTCCTTTTTGAATCGCGCCTAGTAAGTTACGCACAAGTACTTGTTGGGCTTGAAGGCTGAGGGAGTCGCCCAGTTTTCGGTAATCAATAGGAGCCTGCGAACTAGGCTGAAAAGCCGTGCCGACGATAGCCATAACAAACAACAATCCTGCCGCAAGTACCGATTTCATAGGAGACGATTAGTTTGAGTTTTTTTTCGGGGACGCAATTTTATACAATACCCAGCCGAAGCCCGCTACCAAATGTAGCATAACAACACCAAAGAAAAAAGCAGCCATTTTTGTAGATGTTTTAATGTGCTACAAAAGTGGGCTGCTTTCAAATAAGAAACTGTGACATAGGTCACATAGGTCAGACGATAGTCAGACCTATGAATTGTTTTTGTTACGATGTTCGCTGAGTCGCTGATGAGGAGAAGTCTGACTACCGTCTGACTTGAGCATGAGGATGTCTCGGTCAGACGATAGTCAGACCGATGAATTGTTTTTGTTGCGATGTTCGCTGAGTCGCTGATGAGGAGAAGTCTGACTACCGTCTGACTTGAGCATGAGGATGTCTCGGTCAGACGATAGTCAGACCAATGGGTTTTGTGGGTTACAACGTTAGCTGATGCGGAGGAGCCTGACTGCCGTCTGGCTCAATCATACAAATACTTGATTTTAGCTTCGGAAATTACTTGATAGGATTCTTGGTAAAAGCTATCCTGTTGAATACCAATCAAATCAAACGCGGGTTGTTTGCTAACCAAAGTACCACTCCGTAACCCTAAATAATCCCCGAACGAACTGAATTCCCAATCCTCTATTTTGGGGCAAAGGTTTGCCACAAATGGATTCTGATGTATGTAATGAAAACATACGAAAGGGTAATTGTTGCTTGGCTTCTCACCGTCGCTTTCCAAGTTTTTGAATTTCGTTTTTTGGCGAAATAAAGAGCCTGTTCTATGGTATTTCTTGTTAAACTCGTTGGCATATCCGCTAAGTAATAGCCTGAAACCATTATTTAAAACTGTGCTTGTCAATTGTCCCAACTTAACAGGTTCTATTGATTTTTGAGTCGTATTGATTAAAAAGTGAAAGTGGTTGGGCATCAAACAATAGGCTACTATTTCACAATGAGGGAGTACCTTTTCTCTGACGTGTCTAAGAAATTGGACATAGTCATCTTTGGTGTGAAAAATGATTTCTTGGTTGTTCCCTTGGTTATATACATGATACAGGCGTTCGGCTAAAACTTGCATACAGTGAATAGTTGAAATTTGCTCAAATTCAGACTATTACTTGTTTTATAAGTCACTATGGTGAGAGTCAGACGATAGTCAGACTCGGAGCGTATAGTCTAATTATCGTCGGTCTGACTTTTAGGTTACTGTCGGTCTGACTACCGTCTGACCTGGTCAATAATTCAGATTATTCACTGTATGGTGGGTCATTCTGGTGGGAGTAATGAGAGTCAGACGATAGTCAGACTCGGAGTAGATAGCCTAATTACTGTCGGTCTGACTATCGTCTGACCTGGTCAGACCTTGTCAAATACCCATTTCATCTCAGTCGCTATCTGCCGACAGCGAGCGTCGTAAGTAGTGCTTTCGGCGGGAGTATCGTCCGAAACTTTGGGGTCAACGTACATAATCGGTAAGCGTTTTTCGGCTCCTGAAATAAAGGGGCAGTTGGCCTCGGCGTGGTCGCAGGTCATAATGGCGGCAAACGCACTGCTTGGATTAGGAGCTTGGTCATAGACTTTGGAGAAGGCGATGATGGGTTTGGTCGAATCATCAAAACTAATTTCGTAAACGGGATTGTCAGATTCGGTAGTCTTTGTCACTTTCAATCCAGCTCGTTCAAAAGCCGCAATGGTTCGAGGATTGCAGGCGGTGGTTTCTGTTCCACCAGAAAAACAATATACATCTTTGATCCCAAAATAGGCCGCTGCCACTTGTGCCCACACTTGCCCTAAATGGCTACGACGGGAGTTGTGAGTGCAAATAAAGGTCAGATTAATAGGCTGTTGTGTCGCTAATTTACCTTTTATATATTTTACTAAGGATTGTAAAATAGCTTGGCGTTCGGCGGATACTTCGGTGAGATTGAGGGATTCAAAGTAGGTATTGAGTTGAGGAGTCATGATTAAAATTTATGACCGATTTCAAGTAAACATTTGTTAATCGTAAAAATACGATAAGGGAAATTGTAAAAAAAACACCTACCCCAAATTACTTGAGGCAGGTGTTTGGAAAGGGCAAAGTTGTATTACTTCTTCACAGAACAAGTATTCAGTCCTATGAGTGTATAAAGTGGGCAAAAGCTTACCAGGCTGGTCAAGACAAATACTGCCGCCACTACCAGAGCCACAATGCCTATGGTACCCGTAAGCGTTCCTGTAAAGTACAAAACAGCTACGATGGCTGCTACAACGAGGCGAATAATGCGGTCGGCACCGCCCATGTTTGGTTTCATTGTGATAGGGTTTAGAGGTTTCGACGATGGATAATTACTGTGCGTATGTACGTGGCAGTTGGTTGACCACGTGTTCCAATTGTTTTTTCTGCACTACGCCCGACTGCCGCCACACTACTTCGCCCTTCTGAAACACCACTAGCGTAGGTACACTTTGAATTCGGTAGGCTTGGGCAGCGGCGGGGTTTTTGTCCACATCAATTTTTAGAACCCGCACTCTGTCACCCATTTGGCTGGCAAAATCTTTAAGGATAGGCGCCATCATTTTGCAAGGCCCGCACCACTCCGCAAAAAAATCAACTACGACTGGCGTATCTCCGCTAATGATGTCTTTGAAAGATTGTTGTTTCGAGTCCATGACATGTATGTGTTTTTTTATGTAGCAAAGATAATGCAGAAGGACGTGTTTGTACGTGATGAATATCACACAAGGCCAAAGGAATAAAAATTTTGATAGGCCAACTTAGTTTTTTATGATTTGTGTTTTTGTGTTATAAAGCATGTCTTTGTTAAGGTTAATTTGTTGAAATAGAGTGATGTATGTTTTTATGGTATATACTTGTTTGTGGTGTATGAGGCATTTTTTTCTTGTTTCTGGTAGTTTAAAAAAGAAAAGAAGTGGTATATAGTCTTATTTGGGATATTGAGAATGCTATTTTGGCACAATTGTTGATTTTGGCAACGTGAAAATCTATTCTCAATGTTGTGTTTAGCCGATGATAGTATATACCTCTGTTGATAGTGTCCCTCAACTGCAAAAATGTCGCTTAAAGGCATTTTTGATTAGAACTATCCTATCCTACGTTACCTTGGGAGGGGTTGGGGCTTGCCAACAAAAGAGAGAAACAGCGAAAGGGGATATTCTTAGTGTTAAAAATAGTATTCCGTTGTGTGTTGGAGGTGGGGGTTCAAGAGATATACTGAAAAACATAACAAAACCAGTCTTTAGAACGGGAATAGGAAATAGCCATTTAGTAATTACGACCAAAAGCAAAGAAGCCCAACGATGGTTTGACCAAGGGCTCAATCATCTACACGGTTTTTGGCACCTCGAAGCGTATCGGGCGTTTCAGCAAGTGGTTGAAAATGACCCTGATTGCGCCATGGGATATTGGGGGATTGCCCTTTGTCGGCCAGGTTTTGGGGGAGATGATAAAAGCGTTTGGCAAGAAGCTATCGAGAAAGCAACGACATTGTCGGGGACAGTTTCTTCCGTAGAAAAAGATTTTATCAAGGCAGCAGCAGTACTTGTCAACCAAGGATTGACCGAAACAACACTCCAAGTTTTTAAAAAACTATACCAAACCTACCCCGACGAACCCGAGGCCATTGCGTGGGCGTCGATTATGCTGCGCCAACACGAAAAAGAGGCGAGCCAACAAGAAGCGATTCAATTGCTCGAAAAATCAATGCGTCGGTTTCCCAAAAACGTGGCGTTGATGCACTACTATATTCATGTTATGGAGCTGCGTCAAGAATTTGCGAAAGCCATCCCTGTTGCCGAGCAAATGGTGAAAATAGCCCCCAATGCCCCGCACATTACGCACATGCCAGGGCATTTATACTATTTGAAGGGGAGTTATGAAAAAGCAATAAGCGCTTACGCCAAAGCAAAAAAACAAGAAACCGACTACCATATTTCAGAAAAGATTCCCTTTTCGGCCAATCAAAACTACGTACATAATCTTCATTTTTTAGCGGTAGCCCAAGCCGAAGCAGGAGACGAAAAAGGAGCGCTTGAAACCGCGACTTCACTGGCCAACGTCACTCCCGAAACGCAACCCATCAACGAAGGCGCTGCAATAATGCTGCACTATGAAGGTAAAGTTTTACCCGCGTGGGTTCATATTCGTTTTGGGGAATGGCAAAAAGCAGTGGCGTACCTCGAAACGCTTCTCAACGCTTCGCAGCGTCCGATTCAGCATTCATTGGTGGCAAATTATTACCAAACCCTGCGTTTGTATTGCCTCGGGATGCAGGCTGTGCAGCAGCAGAGACTCCAAGACGCCAACCAATACGGCATGGAATTGAGCCAGTTGATGCACCAATACGAACAACAAGGTGCGACAAGGCAGGCAACGGCTGAGTTTAAGAGCATCAATGAAACCTACGATATTATGAACATGATGCGCTACGAATTGGCGGGCTGGGTGGACAACATGGACAAAACCCAACCTTTCAACGAGGCGGCTTGGAAGGAAGCTTTAAGCCTCCAAAGCGCCATCAAATACGACGAACCGCCGCGCCTGATGGCGCCCGTAGAGGAGCAATTAGCATTGCTTCGAAAATTTCGAGGAGAACAGACAGCGTATCGTCAAGCCAAACAACAAGCATTGCAAAAAAGACCCAATAGCCGATTGATTGATCTTATCTGACACTGTGAAAGAAGCGTATTATAAACCATATTAATTCAAATAAATGTTATGAGAACCCATGTTTTACTCAAAAACAGCTACAAAGGATTCTTATATGTCATACAGGTGATGCTGGTGGCGTGTTTGGGGATGTTGATGGGCTGGCCATTGGTTTCCTATGCCAATTCTTCCCCCAAAAAAGCCGCTCCGATGGTGGCTAATCCTTCCTGTAATGCCAATTGGAACTTAGCTGCCAATAAAACAAGCATTACCATTACCTCCGAATTGACGTTGAGTAGCGGTGCTTTTTCGGGCTTACTCGATGCTAATACCTCAACTGCGGCTGCTACCTTTACGAATAGCCAAGCCATTGCGGGGAAGGTAGTGTATAAGTTTGTATATCCTTCTGGGGCAATCATTAACGGTATCGAAATTATAACGGGTTCTCCGCTTAACAACGGTGCTACCTACCGCGTGGAAGGGAGTAACAACGGCACTGATTGGACAGACTTAACAGGAACGCTTACGTATTCAACGACTACCACCGCAGGCGCGTACGGGTCAGCGGTGGTTTCTCGTAAATTTCCGATTGTTAACAACCTTACGGCCTACGTTCAGTATCGAATCTGGGGGATTTCGGGTACAACCGCGAGTAACGCAACACACGAATTATACTTTGGTAGCCCCGCGTTTACGTCGGGTCTATCGGACATTGATAACAACTATGGGGCAAGTACAGCAACTACCGCCGACGACCAAATTATTTTTAAACTGAATCCGACGGGTGCGGCATCAGGTGCTACTTACAGCGTGTCGGTTTCGAGTGGTTCAGTCACACCTTCAACGGGCACGTTTGGAGCGACTACGTCATTTGCCCTTCAGGCAGGCTCAGCAGGGGCAGGAAATGTGACGTTGACCATCACACCCACTGCAAGTGCATGCGACATTACCGAAACCATCGTTGACCCAGGCGTGACTCCCTACATAGATACTGATGGCGATGGCATTGGAAATAAATACGATTTGGACGATGACAACGACGGAATCTTGGATACCGTCGAAGACGCGTATTGTGGAGCGGTGAATTATAATACGAACCTCACCAATAAAGCCAAGTTACAAGTGTCAACGGATGCCGCAGTTACAGGAAGTATTAGCGTGTTATTGGATGGAAATATCACCAATAATTCATTTTATTATACGGGAACAGCTCAAGCGGTGGCAGGGAAAACCTACGTTCGAGTTGACTTTGTGAAGCCTACCTTATTAAAAGGAATGGAGCTGGCGGTGGGAGCGTATCTTTTTTCCAATGGAGCCGTGATAAAAGTGCAAGGAAGTAATGATGGTACCAATTGGACGGACATTATTTCTTCGACGCGTACAGCGACTACTGCGGCTTGTGCTTACGGCACATGTACCGATGCCGAAACTTTTCCCTTTGCCGCCAATACAACGGCTTACAAGTCATATCGTTTGTTAGGGGTGTCAGGGACGTCTCGATCTACGCCTTGGATCAATGAATTGTTTGTCAACACCGCCGTTCAAAGTGTGTGTGATTTTGACGGTGATGGCATTGCCAATAGCCTAGATCTAGATTCAGACAACGACGGGATTCCCGACAACGTTGAAGCCCAACCTACCCTTACTTACGTTGCCTCAAATGCGGATAACGCTGCTACTTATACAACCAATAATGGTGTAAACTCCGCGTATTTAGGTGGATTGACACCGCTAGATACTGACGCCGATGGTTGCGAAGATTTTTTGGATACCGACTCAGACGGAGATTTAGAGTTAGATAAAGTAGAGTCGGGTTTGACTTTCAATGGAGTGCCTGGTTTGAATGGTTTGGACAGTGGCTCAGAAACCGCCGATACCTATGCCGATGTCAACGGGATTGTCGATGTACCTAAAAATGTACTGGCAAGTTCAAATCCTGGCGTAAGTGAAGTCAAATACCGCGAAATTCCACCATTGAAGCGAACGATTACAGTATGCTATAGAACAGGAAAAGACTATGGTATTGGAGGGGCGCAA
The DNA here is from genome assembly GCF_014195535.1 of Runella defluvii. Classification (GTDB taxonomy): domain Bacteria; phylum Bacteroidota; class Bacteroidia; order Cytophagales; family Spirosomataceae; genus Runella; species Runella defluvii. Next base: position 860,555 of record NZ_JACIBY010000001.1, read on the forward strand.
CGCACAGACGCTGCTACTAAACTGCTCAGTGCTGCCAACTTTAGCCTAACAGGTACTTCTACTTTTACCTTTAAATTAGTCCCCTTTACGGTGGCCTTTACCAAAACAGGGCTCGAAGCAGCGGGTTGCCAAATTGTGGATTTGGGGATTGACAATACCGACGCAGGTGGAGCAACAGGTGCTTACACTGCGGCCGAAAAAACAGAACTTAATAACTGGAATGCCGCTTCTAAAAGCAACGTGATTTTAGCCTTCCAGAACTATGCAGGCGTGTTTGTGTCGGGATATACAGGGGTATCAGGTAATACTAACCCCAACGCCCTAACTACATTGGGAGAATCTGTTATCAGTGGTCCGTTTGGTAGTGTGGCAGGGTTCAACCAAGGAGGTGGATATACTGGCTCGTACTCAGCCATTCCAGCTTCTGCTTGCGTGATTGTACAAGATAATGCCAGTCCCACCAAAAGAACGACGGGGGTTATTGACAAAACTACCAATGATATTTATTTGGCGGATGTTGACTTGATTACCGAATTAGGTGGGCTAACGACTGGAAGTACAATAACAAGTAATACCGATAAGTTTTTTGCCAACCTATATCATTCGTTGGCCAAGCTAGTCGTGTTTGCTCCAACCGATCCTTGTACTTATTTTAGTTGTGTGGCGGGTGAAAATTCTCCTACCCTAAGCAGCACCTCAATTTCTGGCTCGGGCTCGGTAAATCTTTCAACGATTACTGCTTCTAATTTACCTGCAAGTACGACGCTGACATGGCATACTGGTACGCCCGCAACCACGGCCAACAAGATTGCGAATCCAACGACTTACGCTACCTCAGGAACGGTATATGCGGCCTTTTTTGATGGAACTTCAAACTGTTATTCGGGGGCTGGAGTTGCTACTACGGCGGTTAATGTAACCATTACGGCGGCGGCACCTCAAGCTAATTTGAGCGTAACTATTGCTCCTCCAACCTCTAAGACAGGTGCGCAAGGCGAGCAGCTTACTTACACTGTTACGCTTACCAATGCAGGCCCAGCCACCGCCACCAACGTGATTGTATCTGTGCCCATTCCAGAGCCTGCGGCCTCGTTGCTAACGGTGTCACCCGCTTCGGGGACGTATAATAGCACAACAAAACAATGGACGGTGCCAAGCCTAGCAGTGGGAAATACAACACTGACTTTCACCTTAAAAGTAAACTAATCGCTCACAACATATTTCTGAAACTCAACCATCGGATGAAACAGTTTTTTACGCTCATCGTAGTCCTAGGAATCATGTGTGGGATGATTTCCACGCAGCTTCAGGCACAATGCAATAGTTCTGCTCCTTCGGTACTCGCCAAATGGGATTTTAACTCTGGTACAGCCCAATGTAACGGCGCTGTGCCTTCTACCAAAGGCTGGTTGTACAAGCAAACTGTACCTATTCTTGCCCAAAATAAAAATACCTTTTGCCCCAACTCAAACAGCGGGTGTGGACAGGCGCTACTTGGCTCGAAAGGATTTAGTAACACCAACGACTTCGCCAATGCACTTTGTTTGTCGGGATATTGGCGCCCTGGTACCAATATCTATGCAGTTTCGGAAGGGTGGCAGCCCAAAGAAACCGTTTTTAAACCTGAAATTGGCGGTAATATCTATGTGGAATACAAATTGCCCGCAGGAAAGTCAGGTACGCTAACCAGTTTTTCGGTTAAATTGATTCAAAAACAGTATAATGGTACGTCCATTCCTTACGAAAAGCAAGGGGTGGGTGTATATCGAAATGGAGTATTGGTTTATAACCAAACCCAAAATGTAGCGGCATCCAACGTTAACGGAACACCTTTTACGTTTTCATTCCCCAACACCGCTGATTTTAACTCAGATGGTTCGGCCGAGGTAACTTGGACGGTTGTGTTTGGTTTGGTTAATCGACTAATTGAAAATGGAAGTTGGGGGTCAGTCAAAGTTGGCCCTGTCATTGGTTATGATGATATATGTTTGAATGGAACATGCGGTGGCGGTGGCCCTGTGCCCGTAGCTGCTATTACGCCAGCAACTTGTGGCGCTACCAGTCCCAACAACGATGGCAAAATAACATTGTCGAATTTTGGCGCAACGGATAAGTACGATTACGTCATCGGTACTACTTACACGGGTTCTCAGACGTACGCTACTGCCACGGCGATTCCAGCGGGTGGTGTCATTGCCAGTGCCTTGCCTAACCCCGCTTCGGCAACCACCTATACGGTTCGGGTGTTTAACTCAGGAGGATGTACCACTGATTTACAGGTAGTGCTTAATCCAACAAGCTGCCCATCGGGCGCGTGTACAAAACCCACTGCTACCTTGACGCCAACGCCAGCAACTTGTACGGGAACAAGCTCAAACAGCAATGCAAGTATTGCTATTTCGGGAGTTACCAATGGCAATAAAGTGGGGGTTTCTTTGGGGGGAACGTATTCGGGAACAACATATGCTGCGGCACAAACCTTGACGGGTGGAGCTTACACATTCAGTAGTTTGCCCAATCCGAATGGTAACCAACTTTATACGGTACGTGTTTTTAACGCTTCTAATGATTGTTACCAAGATTTTCCTGTAACTCTTGCCGAAACCGATTGTGGATGCAAGAAAATGGTGGTACAGGTAGTATCGGCCGATCAAGCTGATCCCAATTCTACCCCTAATAATAATAACACAAGTGAAGATGACTTAGCTACCTACGAGGTTTGTAAAAGCCCAACATTCATTGACTTGAAGTTGACCAAAACGGTGAACCCGACCAACGGGGTGACGTGTCCCGTAAGCTCAGACTTTGTTTGGACTTTGACCCTGACCAATGAGGGAACAATGACCGCTACTAACATTCAGGTAGTGGATAATATGCCACTCGAATTGTTGGTGTTGGGCAGTAACCCAGCTTCTGGAACGACCTATAACCCTATTGGTGGGTGGATTGTACCAAGCTTGGCGGCCAATGCGTCGGTGACGCTGACCATTACAACCAAGGCGACAAAAGCAGGGTCGTTTACCAACTGTGCGTGGGTAAATACAGCTTTCCCGCTGAACGACCCCGATTCAACGCCAGGTAATGCTCCAGCCTTGAACGAAGATGACGACGATTGTGCTACCATCACTGTCACAGGGCCAAACGTGCCAACTATTACCAAGGAGTTTAGCCCGTCGTCGGCCAAGCCAGGAACACCTGTTCGTTTGACACTCAAGATTAACAACAACGAAACAACGCCAATTACGTTGACTTCGACGTTTGTGGATAATCTTCCAAGTAGCCCAGCGCAAATGACCGTTGCTGCCAACCCCAACGTAAGTGTCAACAACGCAACGCCTGTCATTGCGGCTGCGGGAAGTAACGTGATTTTTATTCCAAACGGTACTTCGCTTCCGCCAGGTCTTACTCAGATTCAGGTAGATGTGATTGTGCCAGCGGAGGGGATTTATTGTAACAAATTAGTGCCAGGGGCACTTCAAACTAGCTCTTGTAGCACGATAGATACCACCGAAGCATGTATTGAATTTAAAAATTCATACATCGCGGCTCCATTATTGAAAAAAGCGTTTGCTCCTGCAATGGTACAAACCAACCAAAATAGTACCCTGACCATCACCATCGAGAACCGAAACAGTACGCCTATTACGCTCGGACAAGATTTCAAGGACGAATTGCCAGCGGGGGTAGTATTGGCAGGGGTGGCTACAGGAACGTGTGCGACTATCAGTACTTTTAGCAGTACTAACGAAGTAGGGTTGACCTCGGGCTCAACGATTGCCCCAGGTACCTGCACCATTATCGTTCCTGTGACCAGCGCAACGGCGGGCGATTACTGCAATACGATTCCGATGAATGCCATGATTGGTACTGTAAGCAATGGTAGCATTCCTGTAATGACAGGCAACGAAGACATTGCGGAAGCGTGTTTGAAAGTAGTACCTAATCCTATCTTTGACTTGGCATTACGTAAAACGTTGGCCCCAGGACAGGATTCGATAGTGACCCTAGGAGCAACGGTTAACTACAGGATTCGCCTCTTTAACCAAGGAACGGTAGATGCGACCAATATCCAAGTCACCGATTATATTCCAACGGGAATGAGCCTTCCGACAAGCACTCAATGGGCGGCAACGGCAGGGAAAGCAACGCTGATTACGCCATTACCATTGCTAAAAGCAGGTCGTGATACTACTTTGTCAATTAGCTTAACGGTAGAAAATACGGCAACGGGCGATTTGGTCAACCGTTCGGAAATCAGTGCCGCTACGGGCGGAACAGACATTGATAGTACACCAGACGATAATCCAGCCAACGACGCGGGAGGGAAAGAACGGAGCCCAAGCGACGATAGCATTTACGGAAACGGCACAGGAAATCCTAGCGAAGTCAGTGCCTTGAGCGACGAAGACGATGCTGACCCCGCAGTAGTAAAAGTGGGTGAAGTCTGCTCAACGGCCAAAATGGCAGTGGGGATTATTCTTGCTCCTCAAAGCATTCGTACCCAAAACGATATTGTTTCGGTTACGTTTGGTGTGGTTAACAACGGTTCTACAGTTTTATCAAACGTAACTTTTGAAGGAACGTATAAACTTTTCAAAGGAAGTGTTGGCGCACCAACGGTATTGACCGTTACGAAAAGCGGCGATGTCAACAACGATGGCATCATGCAGCCGCTTGAGTCGTGGTTATTTACGGCGACCATGACCAACACTCCTTACAATCCTGGGGATGTATTTTTGATTTGTGGTTTTGCCAAAGGATTGTGCGGTACGGATACCATCAAGGCAGGAAATGCCGACCTATTATTTACCGCAGGCGTGAACATGGACGTAGAAATTACCAACGACTGCGTGAAACCTGGCGAGTTTGTAGAGGCTGATTTGATTGCCCGCTTGCTCATCGACGAAGATGCGGCCCAAAACCCAGGTACAGCCAACGTCGGAGGTATTACGATTACGTTGCCCAAACGCCGTTTTGAAGCGCGTAACATGCGTATCACGTCGCCGTTGTTGAACGGAGGAGCTGCATTTGATCCATTTAATCCACCCGTAGGTCTGACCATCCAAACTGTTACCGACCAAGGTGGGGCTGATGGAGGCCGCAATACGTCAAATATTTTGGACGAAGGCGATGCTGTTAATACAGCGCGCAAGCCTTGTTCGGCTTTGGGACAAAACGATGTCAACTGTGATTTCCCTGATTGGGTATTTAAGGTAAAAATTCAAGTGCCTGCCAATTATACAGGCGATAAGTTTATCGTAGAAGCAAAAGATGATTTTGACTTGTACGAAGCCAAAGAAGACCCCGCAGGAAGTGGAACATTCACGGCGTTTAGTAGCATTGGTGCTGCTACGGAGTCAGATAAAGATACCATCAATATCAAACCAAACGCAGGCCCTGACCAAACCTTGGCCTGTAGCAACGGCAGCTTACCAGCGACTGTGCAACTGACAGGAGCACCTGCCAATGGTACGTGGACGGCCTTGGCCGCCAACCCAGCAGGAATGACCGTGAGCAGCGCAGGCTTAGTGACCATCACCAATGCCAATGCCCAAGGAAAAAGCTATGGCTTTGTTTATACGTTGAATAGCTGCAAAGATACTTTGCAAATAACGGCACCTGTTTGTTGCGTCAAGCCAGTCGCAGCGGTGAGTCCTAAAACCCAAACCATTTGCTCGGGAGCAACGGCCTCGGCTTACGCTGCAACGCCAAGTACGGGCGTAGAGTACAAGTGGTTCGGGCCATTGACCGATACAACGGGGGCATTTGGAACGGCTATTTCGGGTCAAACCAACGCCAGCTTTACCCCAACAGGTACGGCGCTGACCATCGCAGGTACGAAGTATTTTGCGGTGATTGTCAATACAACAGGAAACACAACTTGTTCGGATACCGCTTTTGTACAATTAATAGTTAATCCCAAACCTACACCTGTCAACTTTGCGGCAGCAAGTGTTTGTGTGGGAGCAGAAGTTACCTATCCCGACCCATCGGGTACGAATGGTACTTGGACGGGGCCTGGCGTGACGGATACAGGAACGGGTGCAACGGTGAATACTACGACGGCACTGACCCAGTTGGCAGCTACAGCGCCCAAAACGTTCTACATTTATTATACCCAAATCACAGCAGGTTGTACGCAAAAAGACAGTGCAGAAATTAACGTAAAAGCGCGTCCAGTCGTAACAATTTCGGGTCCAACGACGGTTTGCGAAACGGGTCTGCCAGTGAACTTTACGGGCTCGCCTGCGGGTGGAACGTTTACGCTTCCCCAAGGTTTCCCTGCGGGAGCAGCAACCCAAAATGGAAGTACGCTAACCTTGAACCCAGGGTTTAATATCGCAAGCCTTACCTTTAGTTACAGCTATACGGATGCAACGACAAACTGTTCAGCAAGTGCTAGTCATTCAATTACGGTGAGTCCAAAACCAAACGCAGGTCAAGACCAGACGTTGGCTTGTGCGAACCCATCGACGAACACGTTGACAACGAGCACGACCTTGTCGCCAAGTCCAGCGGGAGGAACGTGGGCACAATTGGGCACAACGCCTGTGGCAGCGACGATTTCGGGTAACAGTGTTTCAGGCATGACAATCGCAGGGACGTATCAGTTTATTTATACAACCACGGCAGGTTGCAAAGATACGGTAGCGGTCATTGTCCAGCCATGTGCAGGTTGTGTGAAACCAAATGCTGGCCCTGACGCGGTAGCGGTATGTCAGCCAACGAGCACGTCGAAATTGACAGCAGTGACATCAGGTGGTACGTGGGCACCGATTGGTAGTCCAGCCAACCCATCGTCTGCGAGTATCGACGCGAGTGGCAACATCACAGGCTTGTCAGCGGCGGGTATTTACAAGTTTGTGTATTCGGTAACATCGGGAGGACAAACGTGTACAGACACGGCGCAGGTGGAAGTGAAAGCCAAGCCAGTAATTGCCGACGGCAGCGCGACAATATGCGCGGGTGAGTCGGTGGACTTGATTTCTAAAATTGTGAATTATAACACGTACCAAGGTCAAGTGTGGACAGTAGGAACGGCTAATGGGACGGTAGTAACCACGCCATCGTCGGTGAAACCAACGGGAACAACGACCTATATCTTGGTAGCGCAAAATGCGGCAGGTTGCAAAGACACGGCCCAAGTGGTGGTGACAGTCAATCCAAAACCAAACGCAGGTCAAGACCAGACGTTGGCTTGTGCGAACCCATCGACAAACACGTTGACAATGAGTACGACCTTGTCGCCAAGTCCAGCGGGAGGAACGTGGGCACAGTTGGGAACCACGCCAGTAGCAGCGACGATTTCGGGTAACAATGTTTCAGGCATGACAGTCGCAGGTACGTATCAGTTTATTTACACGACCACGGCAGGTTGCAAAGACACGGTAGCAGTGATCGTTCAGCCATGTGCAGGTTGTGTGAAACCAAATGCAGGTCCTGACGCGGCAGCGGTATGTCAGCCAACGAGTACGTCGAAATTGACAGCAGTGACATCGGGTGGCACGTGGGCACCAATTGGTAGTCCAGCCAACCCATCAGCTGCGAGCATCGACGCAAGTGGCAACATCACAGGCTTGTCAGCGGCGGGTATTTACAAGTTTGTTTATTCGGTCACATCGGGTGGGCAAACGTGTACAGACACGGCGCAGGTGGAAGTAAAAGCCAAACCAGTAATTGCCGACGGCAGCGCGACGATATGCGCAGGTGAGTCGGTGGACTTGATTTCTAAAATTGTGAATTATAACACGTACCAAGGTCAAGTGTGGACAATCGGGACGGCCAATGGCACGGTAGTGACCACGCCATCGTCGGTGAAACCAACGGGAACAACGACGTATATCTTGGTAGCGCAAAACGCGGCAGGTTGCAAAGACACGGCGCAAGTAGTAGTGACAGTTAATCCAAAACCAAACGCAGGTCAAGACCAGACGTTGGCTTGTGCGAACCCAACGACAAACACGTTGACGACGAGCACGACCTTGTCGCCAAGTCCAGCGGGTGGAACGTGGGCACAATTGGGCACAACGCCAGTGGCAGCGACGATTTCGGGTAACAGCGTTTCAGGAATGACGGTTGCAGGGACGTACCAGTTTATTTATACGACCACGGCAGGTTGCAAAGACACCGTAGCGGTGATTGTCCAGCCTTGTGCAGGTTGTGTGAAACCAAATGCAGGTCCAGACGCGGCAGCGGTATGTCAGCCAACGAGCACGTCGAAATTGACAGCAGTGACATCGGGTGGCACGTGGGCACCAATTGGTAGTCCAGCCAACCCATCAGCTGCGAGCATCGACGCAAGTGGCAACATCACAGGCTTGTCAGCGGCGGGTATTTACAAGTTTGTGTATTCAGTAACATCAGGAGGACAAACGTGTACGGACACGGCGCAGGTGGAAGTAAAAGCCAAACCAGTAATTGCCGACGGCAGCGCGACAATATGCGCGGGTGAGTCGGTGGACTTGATTTCTAAAATTGTGAATTATAACACGTACCAAGGTCAAGTGTGGACAATCGGGACGGCGAACGGGACGGTAGTAATCACGCCATCGTCGGTAAAACCAACGGGAACAACGACGTACATCTTGGTAGCGCAAAACGCGGCAGGTTGCAAAGACACGGCGCAAGTGGTGGTGACAGTGAATCCAAAACCAAACGCAGGTCAAGACCAGACGTTGGCTTGTGCGAACCCATCGACAAACACGTTGACAACGAGCACGACCTTGTCGCCAAGTCCAGCGGGAGGAACGTGGGCACAATTGGGCACAACGCCAGTGGCAGCGACGATTTCGGGTAACAGCGTTTCAGGCATGACAGTCGCAGGGACGTATCAGTTTATTTACACGACCACGGCAGGTTGCAAAGACACCGTAGCGGTGATTGTTCAGCCTTGTGCGGTTTGTACTAAACCGAATGCAGGAAATGACCAAACATTGGTATGCGGTAGCGGTGGAGTTTCTCCAACGACTGCGACCTTAGCTCCAGTTACGACGGGTGGCGTTTGGAGTGTAATGGCCACCAACCCTGCGGTTGCAACTATTTCAGGCAATGCAGTATCGGGAATGACAACAGCAGGTACGTATAAGTTTGTTTATTCAATCACAGGAGGAGGACAAACGTGTAGAGATACTGTGCAAATCATTGTGCCAACTTGCGTGCAAGAGCCAGTAGCTTGTACGATGAGTATGACAGCGACACCTGGAAGCTGTACCCCAGCAACAGGTACTTACACACTGACAGGAAAACTTACCTTGAGTAATCCTCCAACGTCGGGAACATTGACTGTAAGCGTAGGAGGTGTTGAGCAGGTGTTTAGCGCACCGTTTACGAGCCCTATTAATTATACATTGTCAGGATTGCCAGCCGACGGTCAGGCACAGGTTGTTACCGCCGCATTCTCGGCAGATGGAGCTTGCAAGTCGTCGTTGACGTATTCGGCGCCAGCAAATTGCAAAACCAACCCATGTACAACTACCCTCACAGCAGTGCCAACGGCTTGTAATTCAACCACAGGTCTGTATGAGTTGAACGGTAGCGTAAGCTTTACAAATGCCCCAACGACAGGTACGATGACGGTGACGGTAGATGGCCAAAGCCAAGTGTTTAACGCACCATTTACCAGTCCTCAGGCATACAACATCAAAAACTTGATGAGCGATGGGTCAGGTCACTTGGTAACGGTGAAATTTAGTGCGGATGCAAGTTGTGTGGGTACAGCTACCTATACGGCGCCTGCGAACTGCCGTACCAATGAATGTGGGGTATCAATAACAGCTACTCCAGGTAACTGTGTGACAGCAACTAACACCTATACTGTAAGCGGAACTGTGACGGTAAGCAATGCGCCAACCACGGGTACAATGACGGTAACGGTAGGCGGAAAGAGCCAAGTGTTTACGGCACCATTTAGCGCGACGCAGGTGTACTCAATCGCTGGTTTAGTAAGCGACGGAGCGCAGCATCAAGTGAAAGTAAGCTTCTCGGCAACGTCGATTTGTAGCGCTACCGCCACGTACAAAGCACCGCAGAATTGTTCAACAACCCAACAATGTGCCATTAACGTATCCGTAGAAGGGACGTTGTGTAATACAACCACGGGTAGTTATACATTGAATGGAGTAGTGAATTTTGTGAGTGCCCCCACCACAGGTACGTTGACCATCGTAGCAGCAGGTAAAACGTTGACTTTCAACGCACCGTTTTCAAGTCCAATGTCATTCTCTTTGACAGGTTTAACGGGAGCAGGCAACCAGACAGTAACCGCCTCGTTTAGTGCCTCTAGCTGTTCGGCTACCACTACTTATGCACAACCTAATTGTGGTTGTGTGCCGTCGAATCCAGCCGTATTGGCGTCAAGTGTAACGGCTTGTTTGAACGATACTTTCCCAACGCTTCGTGCCACGGTGATTGGTCAAGCTACGATTGATTGGTTTACATTGCCTTCAGGAGGTGCGCCAGTAGCGGTCGGTACGACGAGCTTCAAACCCGCAGGAAATGTCACAGGAACGGTTACGTTTTATGTACAAGCCCGTAGTATCAACGGAACGTGTGCAGGAGAAGTAAGTGAACGAATTCCTGTAACGGTGACGGCTCAAAACTGCTTGGTAGAAATTGACTTGGCATTGAAAAAGTTGATTAGTAAGAAAATCGCTCAAGTGGGCGAGGAACTGACTTATACCATCAAAGTTTATAACCAGTCGGCCAACGGAGCTACCAACGTCGCGGTAACAGACACATTGCCAACGGCGGTGCAAGTTGTGGCGAATAGTTTTGCCACAAGCCGAGGGGCAGCTACCCTGACGGGCAACATCATCAACTGGTCAATTGGAAATATTGCGGCCAACGGGGATACTGTAACGCTCACTTACCGCGTGAAAGTCTTGCAACCTGGCTTGTACTTCAATAAGGCCGAGATTACGTCGGCAGGGGAGAAAGACGTGGATTCAACCCCAGGCAATAACCAAGATTCGGAGGACGATTTAGACCGTCAGTGTTTTACAGTACCAATTCCGTTGTGTAGCGGAAGCAAAGTAGAAGTAAGCATTGGAACCAACTACACGGGGGTGAAATGGTTCAAAGATGGTCAAGAATTGACGGCTTTGGCGGGTCAGCACGTGGTATTGTTGGATGCCGTAGGAAATTACACCTACACTGCCACCAACGGCGGATGCCCAACGGGAGGATGTTGCCCAATCATTATCCAAGCGGGTACCAACTGCTGCTCAGACCAACTTTGCGTACCATTTACGACGCGTAAAATTAAGAAGTAATTGTGCATCGGAGTTTGCTCAATTATGTGTTGGGGTTGCTCACAACCCCAACGAGCATCCGATTAATAAAAGATAGTTTTCATAACGTTGAGTAAGAAGAAAAAACAGCCCGTCAGCATTGCCGACGGGCTGTTTCGTATAAAAACTAATCTGAAAATAATAAATTTATGACGCTTTGGGTTTCAATAAAGACTGTACTAAATCAGCCCCCAAGTAGCCCAGCAAGGTACCATAAGGGACCATGGTTTGCCACTGAGATTTGATAGGGCATGTACCAGTGACGCAGCCAATTTCTTTCCAATACAAATAGCCGCCCACAGCGCCAATGCCCGCGCCAATCCATGCCCAGTTGAGGTTACTTAACTTCTTCATAAACGGTTTCTTCGTGAATTGGAGTTTTGGATTGACGGTAATTGGGAGAAGCGCATCCATTCGACCCACAACAACCGACATTTAGCGCAGCTTGGAGGGCAAACAATCCCCCCATAAGACCCAACAACGGCTGGTGGTCGGCAAAGGCCGAGTAAATGAGCCAAAGCCCCATGCCCATGCGTAACATCCGCATTATATCCCAATTTCTAAGTATTGCAGGCATTTGATTTTTTTTGTTAAAATGTGTATTTGAACTTTTTGCCCTTTGCAAATTTGCTCCTTGCCTTTTGCCAACTTGCCTAATAAGGCCAACTCATCATGCCGCCCGAGAGGTTATAGACTTTTTCAAAGCCCATATCACCCATCAATTGGCATGCCTGACCGCTGCGATTACCACTACGGCAATAAACAAAATACGTTTTACTTTTGTCCAATTTAGCAATGTTTTGTTGAAAATCCATTCTCATTAGGTCGATGTTCACCGCACCTTTGATGGCTCCTGAACGCACTTCAGCGGCTGTTCTTACGTCGATTATTGCGGCGTTGGGTGTTTCTGATAGTAATTGTTTGAACGTAGCTGCGTTTACGTTTTCGTAATTTTTCTTGGTTTTAAAAAAGCTAAACATGGCTTTGAGGTGTTTAAGATTGTGAATGTATGGTACAAAGGTCAGGAAGAAAACAGCCTAAAAGCGTGATATTTGTTACACATGAGTAGAAATCGTACTAAAATAAACTTAGAGCAATGTTAAACTCGAATGAAAAAAACACAAACCCCATGAAATCCGCCTTATCTTTGCGTTTTGTTTTTGGTCTTATAGCTCTCTTTTTCAGTTGTACTATGTCGCGTTCTCAAACCGTCATTCCTCTTTGGCCCGATGGACAAATTCCCAATGACCTAAAAAATCGTAACATTCAGGAAAAAATCGAAGTCGGAAATGACGGAGTTTTGCGCATTAGCAACATTGTGCTACCCACGCTGTCGGTCTATATGCCCGAAAAGCCGACGGGGGCGGCTGTGGTCATTTGCCCAGGCGGTGGTTATCGCATTGAAGCCTCTGGCCACGAGGGAGTGGATGTGGCGCAGTGGTTTAATAGTTTTGGGGTAACGGCGTTTGTGCTAAAATACCGCTTGCCCGACGATGCACTTTGGGCCAACAAACACGAAGTAGCGCTCCAAGATGCGTTCAAAGCCATGCAATTGGTGCGTAGCAATGCTACCAAATACAAAGTTGACCCCAATCGCATTGGCATCATGGGCTTTTCGGCAGGAGGGCATTTGGCCTCAACGGTAAGTACGCATTGGCAATCAGCGCCTTCGATGACAGGGTTGAAAAACCTTCCCAACGCCGAAATTTGTAAACCTAACTTTTCGATTTTGATTTACCCCGTGATTAGTTCGGGACCTTTCAAACACGCAGGTTCGTTTGAGTTGTTGTTGGGTAAAAACCCGTCTGCCGAACAAATGGACTATTACTCTAGCGAAAAGCAAGTGACCGAAAAAACACCGCCTACGCTTTTGGTACATGCCACCGACGACAAAGGTGTACCCGTAGAAAACAGTTTGATGTACTACGATGCCCTAAGAAAGCTTAAAATTCCTGCTTCTATTTTGGTATATGAAAACGGCGGGCATGGCTTTGGTTTGGGGAAAAAGCAAAAAGGCTCGGTCAAACATTGGCCCGACGGCTGCCAAGCGTGGATGGAAGGAATGGGGCTGCTCGAACCGAAAAATTAGAATTAATGCACTCTATTTTTGATAAAGTGTGACTTTTATAGCCCTTCCTGCAACTAATACTTCAAAACACATTAAGCCTTTATTGTTGTGGCAAAAGTTTCGTTGCAGGAAGAATTTTTACGGCTAATAACTACCCAGCAAAAGCTAATTCATAGCCTTTGCAGCCTTTATTTTTCCCAAAGCGAAGACCGAAAAGACATGTTTCAGGAAATCGTTCTTCAGCTTTGGAAGTCATTTCCTTCGTTTAAACACCAGTCGAAAGAATCCACTTGGATTTATCGAATTGCGCTTAATACCATCTTTACGAAGCTGCGAAAGGATAAGTCGCGCCCAAAAAACGAGCCTTATTCGGACGATGTGTATCAGATTTCAGAGACAACAAGTTCACTCGAACTAACGCAGGCTACCCAAGAACTTTACGGGGCGATTGAGCAACTTTCCGATTTGGATAAGGCCATCATTACGCTTTATTTGGAAGAACACAGCTACGACGAAATCGCCAGTATTTTGACCTTGAGCCGCACCAATGTCAGTACCAGAATCAATCGAATTAAAGCAAAACTCGAACGAATTTTAAAAACCAATGGCCATGAATTTAGATGAATTAAAACCGCTGTGGGAGTCTTACAAAACGCAGGTAAACGACCAGTCGGAGTGGAGTGCTGCGGAGCTTTCGCGACTCATCCAACCCCGTCCTGCACCAGTGCTTTGGTACCAAAGAGTCCAGCGGCCTTTGCTCCATTTTTGCGTAAGCTGTTTTCTGATGGGCATTACTTCTGGTTGTTAAACTCATAACCCTTTTTCACATGTTGGCATATATCATTTGGGATATTCATCCCAACCTCATCACTATTGACTTTTTGGGAAAGACTTTCCCGATTCATTGGTACAGTTTGTTGTTTGCTTTTAGCTTTTTGGTAGGAAAATCGCTGATTACCTTCATTTTTCAAGCTGAGAAAGTGGATACTGCCAAAGCTGATTCGTTATTGGTTTATGTGGCAGTTGCTACCGTCATCGGTGCTCGTTTGGGGCATTATTTATTCTACGAATGGGAGCTTCTTTTTTCCCAACCCAAGGAATGGTTGTTGTCGTTGGTGAGCCTGCCTTTCTTCGGCTTGGCCAGCCACGGGGCTATTATCTCCATTGTGTTGGCCTTGATTCTTTACAGTCGGAAGGCGGGTAACCCTTCATTTTTATGGTTGGCCGATCGGATTGTCATTGCGGTTGCGTTAGGAGGGGTGTTGATTCGAACTGGAAATTTGTTCAATTCCGAAATTTATGGCAAACCTACCGACGTGCCTTGGGGATTTGTTTTTGTCCACGAAACCGACTTTCGTTTATTGCCTCTCGTTCCCCGTCATCCTACCCAACTCTACGAAGCCTTTTTCTGCCTATTTTTATTCGCATTGACTTTGTATTTGTGGAAACAAAAAAGGAAAGTGCTGCCAGAAGGAACCATTTTAGGGTTGTTTTTGATGTTGCTTTTTGGCTTTCGTTTTATGGTTGAATTTCTTAAAAATCCGCAGGAAAGTTTTGAAAATGAGATGGTTATAAATATGGGTCAATGGCTCAGTTTACCTGCTATTTTGATGGGGTTCCTTGTTCTGGTCTATGCCCAAAAGCGAAGAGTCACTGCTGTGTCGGATGAGTAGTAAAGCAATTGTAGGTTGAGTCAAGGCAACAAAAAAAGCCCCGACCTTGCGGTCGAGGCTTTTGATGATACTGTTCTTAGGTCACTTTTACGGTAGCTTCACTACTTTAAGCGTAGCGTGCTTGTCCGAAGTAGAAACTTTCAAAAGATAAACGCCCGTTTCGAGCTTGTTGGTTTCCATCTCTTCCAAGTGAGCGTGAGTTTCAGCCACAAACGAGCGACTTAACACTTCACGGCCTGTGATGTCCGTCAAGCTGGTTTGCACCGATTGACCTTTGCTATTTTGCACTTTTAAGCGAAGAACGTTTGAGATTGGGTTAGGCATCACCGTTGCGAAAGTCCCGTTATCGGTTATTTGTTGCCCGCTCTCCGCCACTCTCGCTGCTCCTACGCCTACCCCATCTTTCGATTGGATACGGAACCAATATTCTTGGTAAGCAAGCACGTTGCCTTGGGCCTTACGCGTAGCAGGGTAAATACTTCCCCAGCCTTTCATATCCCAATAGCGAATACCTAACTTATACAACCCTTTTGGTAAACCTGCGTCATACACGTTTTGGCCGCTTCCATTGTCTTGGTAGAATCCATAGGCAGGGTGGTTTTGGGCATAAAGTTCGGTCCAGCCCTCGCGGTTGGCGTACATGAAATAAGGGGCGTTGTTTTCGTGGGTGTTAAACGAACGAACCACGCCCATTTCGGGAGTTGCTAACATATCAAACGTCAATGAGCCATCAGTTCCCAAACCACAAGCTTCCACATTGATGGTCCAGTAGCGGGGCGCGATTTTGTTGGCATTCTCCACAAAATACAAAGTCGGGTTTTGCTGCGTACTTTGTTCCAATTCTGGACCGCCGTCACGGGTGATAAACTGGCTCGTCCATGCTGAACGGTCGTTGGTTTTAACGGCCGATTTTGACTCACCAATGTTAATGAGTGTCACCACAAAAGCATTCCAGTACACGTCGATTCGTGCGCTTTCGGCACTTTGGCATCCTCCTTCAAAGATACATTTCGCCCAGTAGGTTTGTTTGGTTACATTATTAAAAGAAACCTCAAAGCTTGGCGTATTTACGCCTGTGTTCCAAGACGTAGTGCTTCCCGCTGGGCAGTTGGCCGATATAGTTACGGACGTTCCCATACACACAATCTGCTGAGAGGCAGTCACTACAGGGGCAATCTGAGTAGGCGACACTGTAAAGGTGACTACGTTACTTTTCTCGCTTACACAGCCGTTTTCGGTTTGACAACGGGCATAATAAGAAGTAGTTTCGGTAGGAACTGTGGTAGGTAAGTTGGGCAATGCGATGTTTGTAGTAGCATTGTACCAAATGGTTTTTAAGCTACCACAAGTTGACTGACCACTGAAGCTTGCCGAAGAATTGCAACTTCCTGTAGCAGATAAGGATGCTGTAGGAGCGGCTGGGATGGTCACTAATTTTAAGCGCATTACGCCAGATTCGCTTTCGACGCAAGAGCCAATTCCACCAGCTTGTCGGCAACGGACGCGGTAGTTGTGAAACTGATTGTCGAGTAATGCTTGTGGGATTCCTGTGCTATATTCGCTACCATCTACCGAATAGAGAATGATTTCTCCAGCACCGCAAGTAGCGTTAAACGTCAACGTATTGGCTGACGAACTACAGACTTCTTTCGTCTCACCTGCGGCTACAGTTACACCATCGACTAGCAAAGACACATTTTGTGGAACAGCAGCGCGGTAGTTGATGGTCAAGGTGTAGGCTCCTGTCACGGTTGTTGTGCAAGTCACGTCCGAGCACGCGGCTTGGTAGCGGTAGGGTTGGTTGTTGGAAGGTTGAGACGTTGGAGCTGTGGTTGACCAATCGCTCCATGCTCCGCTGCCCGCCTGAACGCGCCAAAACGTTGCACCCGAAACGCAAGATGTCGAAACTGAAAACTGCAAACTGTTAACTGGATTACTGTCAGCGTCACAAAGTTCGAGCGTTTTACCTTCTTCCAATGGAATGCCCACGTAAGAGATAGCCACGGAAGGTTTGGTATTTACTTTAATCGTGCCAGCACGATTCGCCACGGCGCAGCTATTACCCGTAGTCACGATGCTGTAATTTGAGCTGCCGCTGTTGGTAGGTGTACCACTAATGGTAAGTACGTTTCCACTGAGCAAGCTTGTAATGCCGTCGGGTAAACCAGTTACCGTAGTGTTTGTCGCTCCACCACCTAACGTGTAGGTAATGGGTACCATAGGGGTATTGATACAAACAGTTTGGTTTTCTGTAGCCGTGGCTGAAGTAAGCGTCAACGTATGCGCTGGAGAAATTGTCATAGAGCCAATTGCACTAACTGTTATGCAATTGTTTCCCGTTGTCACGATAGTGTAGTTAAAACTACCACTTTGCGTAGGTGTTCCAGTAATTGTTAGGACTTTGCCAACAACGTTTGCAGTCACTCCGTTTGGTAAACCATTTACGGTTGCTCCTGTTGCTCCACCATCAAATCCGTAGGTAATGTCCGTAATTGGCGTATTTACACAGACAGTTTGAGCGGTAGTTGTAGGAACGGAGGTAAGGTTAATAACGTGATTAGGGTTAACAACGATGGTGCCCGAGCCACTGGCTGTAGTACAACTATTTCCTGAAGTCAAAATGGAGTAGTTAAAAGAGCCACTAACAGATGGTGTACCATTAATGGTTAATACGCCTGCTGTAACAGCGCCAGTGACTCCTGTTGGAAGGCCAGAAACGGTGGCATTGGTTGCTCCTCCACCAACTGAGTACGTAATGGCTGTGATGCCATTATCAATACAAAGTGTTTGATTAGAAGTAGCTGTGGCCGAAGTAAGCGTCAATGTATGAACTGGATTGACAGTAATAGTTCCAGTAGCAGTGACTGCTGGCGAACAACCTCCTGAAGTAGTTACGGTATAATTGAACGGACTACCCACGGCAGTGGTTGGACTCCCACTGATGGTGAAGACACCTGCATTAAAACTTCCCGTTACGCCGTCAGGGAGACCTGAAACGGTCGCACCCGTTCCACCGCCACCGATGGCGTAGGTAATGGGTGTGATGGCAGTTGTGGCACAAACTGTTTGCACATTGCTACCTACTGCCGACGAAAGGGCAATCGTTGGGTCGGCGCAAAGGTTTAATCCAATCAGAATTGGGTCGTGGTCCGATGAGCGGAAAACATCATTGCTGTACAAACTTGACTGCTGTCCAGTTGTTTTATTTTCAGTGTTGTAGTCCAAAGATGTAGGTTCGTCGGCATTGATGTGCCATTTTTCGGCACCTGTTACTTGGCTTGTAATGGAAGCATTACCTACAGCATGGTCAAGCGAACCAAATTCCCCTCCAAACAAATAAGAATAAGATGTTGGACTTAATAAATTGGTGTATCCACCCGTAGCAAGAGCTGTCATTGGGTCTTCTTTGGCATAGGCATTAAAGTCACCAATGAGTAAATAATCGGGGTCGTTGGTGCTTGTTGGTTTTGTTGCTAACCAAGCTAGTAAATCTTGAGCTTGACGAGTACGAGTGCCATTGGAGAAGCCCTGCCCGTCGTTGGCATCGGCATCGTTTGCTCCACCCGAGCTAGAGCCTTTTGATTTAAAGTGGTTGATAACCAACGTAAAAACGGCGCCGTTTGATTTTTGACGAATGGTTTGGGCCAAAGAACTGCGCCCCACAGGAACGTATGAGCCTAAGCCGTAGTTGAGTGGAATGGCTGCTGTCCCTAATAATTCTACTGCCGCAGGTTTGTAAATCATTCCAACCGTAATTTGGTCAGTTGAAATATCGCCAGAGCGAACAAAGTCATACGTACCACTGGCTGTGGCAGCATTGAGTCCGTTGACAAGGTCTTGGATTGCACTAGCTGCTCCTGCGCCATCATCTTCTAATTCCATCAAACCTACTACATCGGCACCGCCTGTCACAATACCGTTGATGATTTTAGCCCGTTGACGGTTGAATTCATTGAGGTTATCAGCACCGCGAGAGGTAGGAAAACCACCCCCAGCACCGTTACCATTGAAATAGTTAAGGATATTGGCACTTCCTACTTTGAGTGTTGCTGCGCCTAATGATGGCGGCGTGGCAGGGCGAGTATTGGTAGCAATAAAGTTGGGACTAGTGAGGGTTTGGATACGATATCCTTCAAAACGGTGGTCGAGGACACCCGCAAGTTCTTCGACTTCGTCGCCCGTACGAAGGGTATTAGAAGCACTCAATGGATTACCGCCTCTCCCAAAAATAATGGGGTCGGGATAAGAGCCGCTGCGGCCGTCGTCTAAAATGACAATACGTTTGGCGTTTTCAGCTTCGTGTGTGGCGTAGCCTGCCGTACTTGGCGTGTTGAACTGCGTATATTGGTCAAGACGGGCATCGGTGCCAGGTTGGTTGTTGCCTCCGCCCGATGAAAGCGTTAACTGACCGTATTGACCAAGTGTATAATTGTCAGTAACGGCTAGGTTTCCTGATGCCGCTTTTACTATTACCCGCATCCCTTCGTATCGTTCCCAATCAGAAGTATTAGCGATGGGTAACTGTACATTTTGGGGCGTGGGAAGTGGGTTGCCCGAGCTTACAATAGAAATAATGGGGCTGGTTAATTGGGTCAAACTACTTGAAGCACCTGAGGCATATTCTGCTACAGTACCTGATACACAAACTAGGTCACCTACATTTACATCAACGATAGCGGCTCCACTTCCTTCAAAAACAAAGATACCCTCAGCGGTGGCAGGATTTCCATCTTGGTCTGCATCTTCTTCTTGCACGTAGAAACCACCTAAGCGAGTAACCCCTCCTGTGTTTTGAAAATCACCCACAACTATCCCACGAATAACTTGCGTACCCGAAAATGAAGTGGTAACTCCTGTTCCCTGAATGGTAGAAATTAAGGTTGGCGTGGCGCAGTTAACGTCATCGTTGGTGATGGTTCCAAGACCTTGGGCATCACTTACATTGGCTCCTGTAACAGTGGTGATGTTGACAAAGAATGTCTCGTTCGACTCGGGGTCTGTATCTCCGTTAATAGTGACTGAGAATGTTTTAGTCGTTTCGCCTTGGGCAATGGTTTGTGCTGTTAGCGCATTGCTGACATAGTCATTATTAGCAACAGTCGCTGTATTATCGGCGGTTGCAATGTCAAAAGTAACTCCACCTGCGGGTGCTGGGGAAGAAAGCGTCACCGTAAATGTCATGGTAGTCGTTCCAACATTCCCTTCAGTAACTGTTACGTCATTGATAGAAAGGTTAGGGACCACTACTGCCGCATCGTCATATGGAGCAAAGGCTATTCCTCTGAAAACAGTGCTGGAAGATGCTGTTGCAAGAGTTGACATCGATGAACTAGCCCCGGTGTCAACCCCCTTTACAATCTTATTGGCGCTTGTTTCGGTTGTTGTTGCATATAAAATAGGGTTAGTTCCCGACCAATCTACCACTAGACCTCTTACATTCACAGTCGATATGACATAACTGAGTGACCAAGTTCCTGAATTATTAACCCATTTTTGAATTCCACCACCGCTAGAAGTGTTTCTATCATCTGCCAAATAAATAGTGTTACCATCGGGACTGATAGCAAAACCATACGGACTCGGGCCAGATGTAGTTGGGAATCCACTTAAAGCAGTCGTTGTGTTGCCTGTAGCTTGCGGAGTACCACTTCCGACAGAACTTACCCCTAAAAATACACCAGATGCAGAGGTTATGTACAATTGATTATTAAAAATACCAATATTTCTAACGTTGGTGGGAG
The DNA here is from genome assembly GCF_014195535.1 of Runella defluvii. Classification (GTDB taxonomy): domain Bacteria; phylum Bacteroidota; class Bacteroidia; order Cytophagales; family Spirosomataceae; genus Runella; species Runella defluvii. The sequence goes on from NZ_JACIBY010000001.1 coordinate 881,325, forward strand.
TTGATGAAAGCTGTGTTGAAGTCGTGCTTCCCAAAGTCGTGTATCTTGTTCCTGCCCCAGCTGTAGAATTGGCATTTCCAGATGTCCAAAACTTAGTTCCATCTGTGGTAGCTATAGACCGAGGAGCTCCCGAGGTCGATGTATTACCACCGTATGCGTCAGTTAGAGCAGTAGTTGTATTTATAGTACCATCGTATTTGACTAATGCAATAGTCCTATTTACTAATGTAGAGGCTGTTTGTGTAATATTGGAAGTATAGGGAGGAGTCGCATCATATCCAATAATTGCAAGGTATTTAAAATCAGTAGAACGGTTTATCATTCCCTCCGATGCTGCGGTTCCAGTCAGAATTAATCTTTTATTCGCTCCATTAGTAGTTGTTGGTAATGAAACCGCCTGTACAAATGAACCACTTGTAGAGTATTCATCTAAAAATACTGGATTACCCGTATTAGCAAGGGTACTACTACCATCCCCAACTCTCAGTACTACAATATTATTCTTTGTAAATGAAGCTTGAGAAAATGCGGTTACTTGAGTAATAAACATAAAGAGGAGGAGAAAACTTAGTTTCTCCAAAAAGGTTTTTGAATACCTTCGCCTAAAAAAATGATGTAGAATTTGAGCCATGGAAATTAGTTTGATTTGTGTTGATATTGTAATTTGGATTAAAAGTATTGTTGATTTTCTTACCATAACAAGCCACGAAATTACCCACTACTACATTACCAAAATGTTATATTTGGGATAGCGACCTGTCTAGGTAACATCCCAAATATACAACAGGTTGTGCGTAATTTTCAGATATATACGTAGCATATTTGTAAAAAAGTGCCCAAAAGGAAGTATTAATTTGTTCCTTTTATTTACTGTTCTTTGAAAAAATCAACCATTTGTAGAAATATGAATATTGGCAAAAGGTGTGCTTTTTGCTGTAAGGCGATTTTTACTGCTGTATGTATGTTTAATTAGAAGAAAATATATTCCGTTTGTTGTTGTAATCTTTTGATTATCAGTAGAAATACGTAAGTATTTTTTCGTAATTAGTGAAAATAAAAACGGGCTGTTAAGTAAAAAAACGCATTTTTTATTTCCCGTATTTCCACTCTAAAAACTTAGGAGGTTATCAGTGACCTTTGCAGAGAGAATTCTCAATGTTTATTTCCTTTCACCTTTAACTCTTTTGTCAACGAGTATGGAAACAATTCGATTAGGAAATGCTGCAACCTTGGATGATCAGGTATTTAACTCATTGGTTAAAAAAGTGACCGACATCCTCAAACTAGAAATTTTGCAAGAGCTTCAGGTGCGCTCTCAGCCAACTGTATTTAAAATGAAAAAAGGGGCTAGTAAAGCGGGGACGGCAGTTGCAAACCGCATCGCTAAAATGCCCGCAAATCGTAAAGCGGCTTTTGAAACGCGCGTAAAAACAACCAACCTAATGGCACCTGAGCTGCACAGCTTTGCTGTTTTAAAGGGAGTTGATTTGCGGGCTACGAAAATTGCCTCAGCGCAGTTAAACCTCAAAAGCGAGTTTGCCTTTGTCAATACGACTTTCAATGAGGCGTATTATCAGAAGTTTACGGAAAAGTACCTTGGAGTGCAGTTATTGGGCAATGTGGGTGGAGCAGTGGTCAACAAATCACTGCGGTTTAATGTTCATTCGGTTAAATGTGTGGACGAGACAAATCCTGAATGGCCTGGAAGTGATGAAATTGCCATGGGTGGTGTTGCCCTCGACGACGCCAAAAAAGAATCTATCATCAGTGAAATTTTTGTGGGCGGAGATTTTGACGATGGCGACGTAAAATCGTACAATCCTGCCAAAACCATTAAGTAGTTAAGTAAAAGTAATGGTGTATTTGATTTTTATGTTATGAATAATTTTTGTGATAGCCTTTTTGAGTGCTTCTTCCGAGATATAATCCTCAATTTTGAGCCAAAGATGTTTTATATGATGCCATAGTGTTTCGATTAAATTGAGTTCTGAACAATAAGGTGGTAAGAACTGAAAGAATAGATTTTGTTCTTGCCATCGTTTAATTTTTTTCTTGACTTGGGCTGACTTGTGGAAAGCAGCGTTGTCAATGACAACCACTGTTTTGAGTTTGGGAGGGTATTGCAAGAGAAAATCATCCACGTAAGCGATGAATAAATCACTATCCATGCTGCCTTTGCACTCATAGGCCTGCAAAGTATTATCGGTTTGAAAAAAACCTGCTACTGTCATCACACTACCCCGTTGCGAAGGTAAACAAGCCTTAGCTTCTTTTGGTAACCAAGCATAGATTCCGTTAGGGTTGCGGTTAAACCCTGCCTCATCATAAAACCACAAGGCAATCTTACCTGCTTGATGCTCTTGGCGTAAAAGCTTGATTTCCTGCTTGAAAAACGCAAACATTACTTCATCTCGCTGTGATTGTAAACTTTTTCGTACTCGTCTCCATGAAAACTCTTTGGCTTTCAAGATGCGTACAATAGTGTACTTACTGATTTTCTTGCCCAGCACTTTAATCCAATCAAAACAACATAAAGCAATATTTACTACCCCTTGACTCGCATCTGATACTATCTTTTTTTTTCTTCTTCTGTCAAAATAGATGGCCGACCACTTCGCGGCAAATCTTCTAAACCCGATAGTTTTTTTTCTCCCCAACGGCTCAACCAACTGCTTACAGTATCTAATTTTACATCGAATAACTCCGCAATAGTCATGCGGTCTTTGCCCCTATGACTCCAAAGTAACGCTTGGCTTCGCTGACGTATGCGGTGGTTAGGGCTTTCTCGTACCAGATTTTCCAATGAAGCCTCTTCTGCTTCACTCAACTTGATATATTTTTTCGGTCTCATTTTGCAAAAATAGTAAAACCCGAAAACTTATGCTCAACTACTTAAGCAATTTGCCCTTACTTCAGCAGGGACATTTCCCAAAAGCTTTGCGGTGTTTTTAGCACTTTCAGAAAAAGACGGCGGTGGTTTTGCGAGTTTTATCAAAGACCTTTACGATGCTATCAAAGACAAACTCCAATTGGTTTTTACGGCCGTAGGTGGTGCCATCGGGACGGCAGTCGGTGCTGCGATTGGTGGCACCGTTGGTGGACCCATTGGCATCGTAGTTGGGGCAGCGGTAGGGTTTATTTTGGGCGCCTTGGTGGAGTGGATTGTTGGACTTATTCAAGATGATACTTTTGCGCCTCAAGTGGCGATTGCCGAGTTTGGAAGCATCAATGCTACTTTTAACGGTAGCGCTAACTCGCCCATTCAAACGTTGAACTACATCGACCACGGAGGCCACTATCAACTGCGCTATAGTTGGCAAATCGCGAGCTAAGTGAACAGTCAGAGGCTTAATGTCATTTGTGTCCCGACATACTTTACTGTCGGGACACTTTTTTTCTATTTCCGTAGAATTTTCTCCATCGTTTTGCCCTTCGCCAGTTCATCTACGAGTTTGTCCAAATAACGGATTTGTTGCATCAAAGGATCTTCAATGTCCTCGATGCGGTATCCGCAAATGACCCCCGTAATTTTGTTAGCATTGGGGTTTATCAGAGGGGCTTGCGCAAAAAACGTTTCAAAATCGGTGCGTTCATCTATCACTTTTTGGAGGGCAGTTTCGTCGTAGCCCGTTAGCCACAAAATCACTTGGTGCAACTCCTCTTTGGTGCGTCCTTTTTTCTCAACTTTCTGAACATAATGCGGATAAACGCCCGCAAAAGCCATTTTATAAACTCGGGTATTGTTCATTTTTTATAAAGTTTCCTTCAACCATCGATAAAATTCATTTTGCCAAACTTGGGCATTTTGGGCGCGGAGTACCCAGTGATTTTCTTCGGGCAGCACCACCAATCGACTTTTGATACCCCTCAACTGCGCTGCTTGAAATGCTTGCAAGCCTTGTTCGAGGGGAACTCGGTAGTCTTTTTCACCGTGAAAAATCAAGATAGGCGTGTTCCATTTAGCGACAAAATTGCTGGGTGAAAATTGGCTATAAGATTTTTGAGCTGCCGCATTTTTGGTGTCCCAGTACGGACCACCGTAGTCAAAATTGGGAAACCAAAGCTCTTCGGTAGAGCCGTACATGCTGCGAAAATCAAAAATACCATCGTGGGCAATGAAGGTTTTGAAGCGATTGTTGTGCATACCTGCGAGCATAAATGCGGAGTAGCCTCCGTAACTCGCCCCCACGCAGCCCAACCGATTTTTATCGACAAAAGGCTCTTTGCTTACGTTGTCAATCGCTGCCAAATAATCTTGCATCACAATGCCGCCGTGGTCTTTGCTGATTTGTTCGTTCCATTTCGTACCGTGGCCAGGCATACCGCGTCGGTTGGGAGCTACGACGATGTACCCGTTGGACGCCATGAGTTGAAAATTCCAGCGAAACGAATAAAACTGCGTCAGGGCGCTTTGTGGGCCACCTTGACAGTAAAGCAAGGCAGGGTATTTTTTGTTTTTGTCAAAATTTGGCGGATAAATCACCCATACCAACATGCTTTTCCCGTCCACGGTTTTGACAAATCGGCGTTCGGTTTTGCACATTCCGAGGTTTGCGTAGGTGGCGTCGTTGACGTGCGTGAGTTGGGTCATGGTGCCGCTAGCAATATCCACGGTATATAATTCGCTGGCGTGATTCATGTCCGCGCGGCTTACGACCAAGGTTTTTCCGCTTTGACCAATGATTCCATTTACGTCAAAATCCCCCTTGGTGATTTGCGTAATGATGGGCATCATTTTGGTCAAGCCAGGATAGGTTACCTGAAACAACTGCGACGTGCCGTTGGTAGCGGCGGTAAAGAACAAGCTACGCCCATCTTCGCTCCACTTAAAACCGTCCACGTGTAGGTCGTCGCGCTGGGCAGTAAGGTTCATTTTGGTCGTGCCGTTGCTTACAATAATGTCTTGTTTATCAGACTCATAGCCGTCGCGTTTCATTTGTAGCCACGCGAGTTGCCCTTGTTGGTTAAAGGCAGGCTGAAGGTCGTACCCTTTGTTGTCTTCGGTGAGGTTGGTCGTGCTGCCCGTGGCTAAATCGTACGCATATAAATCGGTATTGGTGCTGATAGCGTAGGCCGTTCCAAATTTTTTCTTGGTCACATATACGATCTTTTTCCCATCGTGGCTCCACACAAAATCTTCATCACCGCCGTCGGGTTTGAGCGGGCAATCGTGGGGCTCGCCTTCCATGAGGTCTTTGGCGGCTCCGCCTCCTGTAGGCGTGAGCATCACGTGCCCAAACTTCCCATCTTCCCATTCGTCCCAGTGGCGGTAATTGAGTTGGTCATAAATCAGGACGTTACTTTTTGAAAGCTGAGGGTAAGCATCTTTGCCCGTCACTTTCATCACTTTTACTTCTTCACTGCTGATTTTGAACTTTCCATCGGGCGAAATTTTAGGATTAACGAGCAGGTCGTCCACGTTGGTAATGAGTGAGGCATTTCCGCCGCCGATGGGGATAACGTACGTTTTGCTACTACTTTTGTTTTCGTCGATATTGGGCGTACTGACGCTATAAACGACTGATTTACCGTCTTTAGAAATGCCTTTACCACTTACCCGCCCCAACTTCCAGAGTTGTTCGGGCGTTAATAGCGTTTGGGCTTGGGCCGTTAAGCCCATGAAAAGTAGCCCAAGGAAGCCTAGATTTTTCATGCTGATTTTCAGGATAGTGTTTAACAACCAAAGATAGAGAGGGAAAACATAAAGCCCAAAAAAGCTGTAGTGGTGTAAAATAATAGTAGTCATACTATCTTTACAGAAAATATCAATGAAATGAATCGTACACTTGTCAGTTTTGATTGGGCTTTAAAACGACTTCTCAGGCAAAAAGCAAACTTTGCCATACTTGAAGGTTTTTTGAGTGTGTTGCTCAAACGAAACATCATCATTATCAATTTGTTAGAAAGTGAATCTAATGCAAATGATGATGAACAGAAAATCAATCGCGTAGATATGTTGGTTGAAAATGAGCAAAAAGAACGCCTTATCATCGAACTTCAATATAGCAAAGAATTTGACTACTTTCAGCGAATGCTCTTTGCTACCTCAAAGCACTTAACCGAAACACTACAAAAAGGGAAACCCTATCAGGATATTAAGAAAGTGTTTTCTATTAATTTGATTTACTTTGACTTAGGATACGGTACCGATTATGTGTACCACGGTAAAACTGAGTTTAGAGGTGTTCATCAAAATGATGTATTAGCATTGTCTGCCAAACAAAAAGAGTTGTTTCAAAAAGAAGATGTCTATGCCATTTATCCCGAGTACTATGTCATCAAAATCAACAATTTTGACGATGTAGCGCGCGACAGCCTTGACGAATGGATTTATTATTTCAAAAACAATGAAGTAAAAGATGAGTTTAAAGCCCAAGGTTTGGCGGAGGTAAAAGCCCAGTTACAACTTGATGAACTCTCTGAACAAGAGCAACAAGCCTACGAAAAACACGAAAAAATGTTGCTCTCAGAACGGGGAATCATCTCCACTGCTCGTATCGAAGGCAAAGCCGAAGGTGAACAACAAGCCCGTATCGAAATGGCAAAAAAAATGAAAGAGAAAGGTTATGACTCTGAAACCATTTCTGAAATGACTGGTTTGTCAACAGATGTAGTAAATATGCTTTAGGTGTAAAAGTGTATTGATTTGAGAGAATTTGTGCCAATCATAAGAAGTATTGGTAAAACAACACCAATAAATACATAAAACAATCTATTAGGACATTAGGCCTTAAGTGACCTATTCAATGATTTTTTTTGAATTCACAAATAGTGTTGGTAAAAGTACTAGAATTAGAGCGAAAGAAAATTTTGAATAGTGAAGTTCTTGTCAATTTCCTACTTATTTAAATTTGTAGAATCAGTTTTTACTGTATTTTCAAAATGTGTATTTGGCTTACTACCACCTCTTAATATTTCAACTAAGTCAATTTTAGCCGCTCTAATGATAAATGGTAAAAGTAAAGCAATTAGAATTGTCCATAAAAATGAAGCAACTATATTTTGCCAAATCCCACTCCAAAAACTTGGAACATGAACTTCTTTTAAAATCTGGATTTTTAAATCTTTTTTATGTTCTTCAATTAAAGCGTTGAAAAAATCATTGACCATTTCTACTGCATCACGCTTAAAGTGATCTATATGCTGAGATTCTTGAAGACTTACAAATTTCTTAACTTCAGCGGGGCTTGGATGCTTCCCATTGTTTTTGGCAATATATTCTCTTATGAATGCTCTTTTAGATTCTTTATAGAAACAGTATGCAATTTTCCCAACCAACCCGTCAGACTCCAGCTTTTCATAAATAGGATTATACACTGTTTGATGTTGATTTCTAGACTGCTGGCTTCTTGTATTACTCATTGTTAATATGTTTCGATTTCACTCTCTCCCAAGTTTCGTTTATAGTATTTTCATCCAAGACTATTGCATTTAAAGATTTTATACGGAAGAGTATTAAAATGTAATCCCAAATGCTTAATTTAACTTTCGAATGGTTTTTATTTGTATTCTTGACAATTCTTTCATTCGCATTTTCAATGTCGTCAGAGGTAAACTCCATTAACTCTAAATCGTTACTCTTGTTTAAAGTTTTCATAAAATTTATATTTTAAAATAAAACGACATTCAGCATAAAAAAGCGCCCTAAACATGAAATAATGAATGATAAGTATGTGAAAAGTCCCTCTATTTAGAGTTATTAAACAGAATAAAAGTTAGAGCTTGTACAAATTTACGAATATTCAGCATTGCATATCTGAAAAATTTTATTGTGACAATGTTATTAATTACAGTCTACAATGCAATTAAAGAAAATCTTATCCAAATTTCCAAAAACTGGCAAAAAAACCTTCGAAAAGTTATCAAATGGCTAACCTAAGTACTCAAAGACCTGCTTAGACCTCCCCAAACCATAAAAAAGCGGAGTCGTCAAACTCCGCTTTTTGGTAAGTACTATTTTTGATTTTATTACCCTTTCACAACCTCCGTTGCTTGTGCCGCTACGGTAATTTCTGTTCCATTAATGGCCAAACTCAACGCCTGTGATGAAAGGTTTTCTACTTCCACTTCGCCTGGGCGAACGGCGACGCGAACCACTTGCCCACGGAAACCAATTCTAAAGGAATAACCTTTCCATTGCTCAGGCAAAAAGGGCGTAAAGGCCAATTTCCCGTCTTTGATACGCATTCCCCCAAAACCCTTGACCACCGACATCCACGTCCCCGCCATACTGGTGATGTGTAGGCCGTCTTCGGTGTCGTTGTTGTAATCGTCGAGGTCGAGGCGTGAGGTACGAAGGTACATTTCGTACGCTTTTTCGTTGTAACCCAATTTCGCGGCCTGAATCACGTGTACGCAAGGCGACAACGATGACTCGTGTACGGTCATGGGTTCGTAGAAATCAAAATTGCGGCGGATGGTTTCGGTATCAAACTCTTCTTCAAAGAAATAAAGCCCCTGCAATACGTCAGCTTGTTTGATAAAACAGCTCCGCAAAATGCGGTCCCACGACCATTTTTGGTTGATAGGACGGTGTTCTTTGATGTCTTCGACGGTCAAAAGTTCTTTGTCCAAAAATCCGTCTTGCTGCAAAAACACTTGTCGCTCGGCATCGTAAGGATAGTACATATTGTCCACAATGTGCTGCCATTTGGTCAATTCCTCCTCACTCAATGTACCCAACACCGCAGGCTGCACCCCACTGTCAGCTGCCTGCAAACTATTGACCGCTGACAACGTATAACGCAAACACCAAGCCGCGAGGTAGTTGGTGTACCAGTTGTTGTTGACGTTGTTTTCGTATTCGTTAGGGCCAGTTATGCCCAGCATCACGTATTTTTTCTTGTCTGCCGACCAGTTGACGCGTTGTGCCCAAAAACGAGCAATTCCGACTAATACATCTAGGCCATACTCGGCTAAATAAGATTCATCGCCCGTGTGGCGGATGTAATCGTGGATAGCGTAGGCAATCGCGCCGTTGCGGTGAATTTCCTCAAACGTAATTTCCCATTCGTTGTGGCATTCTTCGCCCGTCATGGTCACCATCGGATACAACGCAGCCCCGTTGTTGAAGCCCAGCATTGCGGCGTTTTCGATGGCTTTTTGGAGATGCTTGTGGCGGTAAACCAACAAGTTACGCGCTACTTTTTGGTCGGCCGTAGCGAGGTAAAACGGCAAGCAGTACGCCTCCGTATCCCAGTAGGTACTGCCGCCGTATTTTTCGCCCGTAAAGCCTTTCGGGCCAATATTAAGGCGGGCGTCTTCGCCTGTGTAGGTTTGTTCAAGTTGGAAAATATTGAAACGAATCCCTTGCTGCGCCGCATCAGTACGACTGTCCGAATCACCCTCAATAATAATGTCGTTCTGAGCCCAACGTTCGGCCCATGCTTGGGCGTGTTCGGCTTTCATTTGCTTAAAACCTTTGGCCGAAATGCGCGCGATATAGGCTTTGGCGTTGGGGAGAAGGTCTTCAAGTGCGTGGTTCAACGAAGCCAAGTTAACGGCATATTTGTACAACGTAATCTCTTCGTTGGCTTTGGCTTTTAGCTCAATTTTGCACGCAACATATTTCGCAGACTTAACAGGTTTGCTTTGAAAATCAACACTTTCTCCGTTTACGAGAATGTCGATTTTCATTCCTGTACATACGTTGAACAACTCCGTTTTGAACGGGGTGTCTTTCGTACGCATCTCAAGATAAGCTTCCCCGAAGGCCGTTTCTTTATGGATTTCGTCCCAAAATTTCTCGCCGTAATTGGAGTCTTTGTTGCTAATATCGCCATCGAGCGAGGGCGTCAGGGTGATGGTGCCGTCAAAATTGAGCGGCGTCACCGAATAGCGAATCGCTCCTGCTTCGTCATCAACGATGCTGCAAAAACGTTGGGCGTGAACACGTACCTGTTTGCCGCTCGCGAAGGTAGCCACAAAAGTACGCTCCAAAATACCCTCTTTCATGTTGAGCACGCGCGAGTAATCCGAAACGGTGCAGGTTGCCAAATCGAGCGTTTCTCCCTCGATGTCAACGTTGATGCCAATCCAATTACAAGCATTGAGTACTTTGGCAAAATAGCGCGGATAGCCGTTTTTCCACCAACCTACGCGGGTTTTATCGGGATAAAAAACGCCCGCTACGTAGTTTCCGAGTAGTGTTTTGCCCGAAAATTGTTCTTCAAAGTTGCCCCGTTGGCCCATGCGGCCGTTGCCAAGGCTGGTAAGACTTTCGGTGATTTCGTTGTATTCAGGATAAAATCCTTCCTCAATAATGCACCAAGGGTCGTGTTTTATGTAATTTTTCATCGTTAGAAGAGCCCCACCCACTAGGGAAAGTGTTTAATCAGACCCCAAAATTAGGCATTTCGAGCGAGGGTTTTTATAACGATTTTTTCAATAATTAATGGCTAGTTAACTTTTTGGACGTTTACCATTCACTCAAACCCGCTGAAAACAACAGGGTTGCCTTCGCTTTTTCGTACTTCGATTTCATGGATTCGAGCTTTACTTTCAGTTCATTGAGTTTCGACTCGCGCATGTTTAGCTGAAGCAATTGGGTTTCTCCAATGGCAAACCGCTGCTCATCGGCCCGTAATACTTGTGCTTGGCGTTCAATGGCAATTTGCTGGTTTTGAATCTGTTTTTCGAGGTTCAGCACTTCGTTGTACGATGCCTGGACGTCGTTGTTGATTTCGCGACGAACTTGCTGGAGTTCGAGGTTATTTTGAGCTTGTTTGATGCGGATAGTTTCGAGCTTACCGCGTTCTTTACGAAATAGCAACGGCATCGAAAAGTCAACGTTCAGTTTGTAAAAAGCAGGAAACGGCCCTGTATTGGGTATTTCGAGCCCCGTGATAAAGCGGTGGGTATAGTTGAGCGACGACAGCCCAATGTCGAATTTGGGTTTGAGCATTTCGCGACCTAAACGCTCGTCAATACGTAATTGCTGGGTTTTAATGTCCAACTTTTGAATTTCGGGATGTTTTTGTCGGGAAATGTCCAATAGTTGTGTAAGCGTATTGCTATCAATGCGTTGGGCAGGACTAAGCTGAGGAACGGCATTGTTGGGTAACTCACGCGGGCCATTGTTGTCGTCCCACAAATAATTTGACAGAATGAGTCGGGCATTTTGAAAATCTACCAAGGCTTGGTCGAGCATAATTCGTCGGTCGAGGAGCGTAACTTGGGCATCGGCGGTATCCACCGCGGGTAAGTCGCCTTGCGCTACGCGTTTTTTGACCAAATCGTACCGTTGTACGGCCAAGTCGTGAAATTCTTGGACGAGGGCGTAGTTTCGGTACGCAAAGTACCACGTCCAGTATTCTTTGGCGGCCGAAAGTATCAATTTATTGACCAACTTAACGCGTTCTACTTCGGCCATGTTTTGAAACAAACGGGCGTTTTGGAGGGTTGCACGGCGTTCGTCGATAACAAATCGCTGCAAAACAGGAACGGTGAAACCTACGTAACTGAGCCCATCGAGTGGGGTGCGAATATCGGTTCCAAGTACATCGCCAACGTTCCGTTCAAAACCCGCTTTTACATCAATTCCCCCCCAATAAAGTGGTACTTTGAGTTGGTTGTCCCAAAAGTTAAAATAAGCTTTGTTGTCAAAATATTTACGGTCGAAGCTGGCTTCGAGTTTTGGGTCAAAGCCTCCTTTGGCCATCAGCAACTCAGCTTTGGCTTGGTCGGAAAGGTTACTGGCTTGCCGCAATACGGGGTGGTTTTTGGTCACCAACTCATAAAAATCGCGGTAAGAAAACACCTTGCCTGTGTCGGTCTGTGCCCATGTAGGTAAAAAAACCACGCAGCAAAGAAGGACGACAAATAACTGTATGACGAATTTCATCGATGTACACTTTTTATTTTTTTTCATTCCGACTAAGGAAAAAGGTTGTCCGTGTGGGAATTTAGCTTGCAGTTTCGTCGGGTTGTGAGCAACCCGACGCACACTTTTGTTGATTTATGAGCAACCCGACGCACACTTTTGTTGATTTATGAGCAACCCAACGCACGCATTTGTTGATTTATGAGCAACCCGACGCACGCATTTGTTGATTTATGAGCAACCCAACGCACGTAAATTTGCCCTTTGCGAATTTGCCCTTTGCTCTCTTGCTCTTTGCCCCTTTTTATTTTTTCTCCTTCTCTTCCGCAGGCAAAATATCGCTGAGGTAGTCAGGCGGGAAACCGTTGAGTTGGCGCCATACTTCCCACCAAATCGGGACGTCTTTGAGCATCACAAAACCGTTCACTCCCGAACCAATCCGTAGTTGGTCGGGCCATTTGTCGTTTTCGTTGCCTTCGTGGTCCGACTTGATAAGGAGGCGGTATTCGCCGTTTTTACTGTTGACGCGGTCAACAATGGCGACTGTTCCGCCAAAAGTTCCGACCGAAGTACCAGGCCAGCCCGAAAACTGCAACGCAGGCCATCCGTCAAATTCCAGTCGTACGTGGCGTCCAGGTTTGATGAGCGACAAATCCATGGCTTTTATGTACAATTCTACGGCCAAATCGGGTTTGTCGGGTTGCAGCGTAACAATGGATTCGCCCTCTTTAATGGTTTCTCCAATACCCGCTTTGAGGGTTTTGATAATGTAGCCATCTTGCGGGGCGTGAACAACGTACTGTTCACGACGGATACGGATATTTTCGTATTTGTTTTTGAGTTTAGACAACTCAGATTCTCCGTCGGCGAGGCTTGACAAAGCTGAACTACGGTCTGAGAAGGATTTGGCAATATCTTTTTGGTAATCAACTTGAACCGAACTAAGTTCGATGCGTGCGTTGATGAGCTCATTGCGCGAAATGGCCAATTTCTGGCTTTGGGACGTTACTTTTGCTTGGTCTTCTTGAAACTTCACCCGACGACTCTCTAAGTCCACCAGCGAAATCGTTCCATCTTTGTACATGGCTTCGCCGCGTTCGAGTCGCTCTTTGGTAATGTCAAAACCACGATTTATGGCGATAAAATCTGCACTGTCACTTTTTACTTTTAGGCGGGCTTGAAGCAATTTGTTGCGCGTTTTTTCAAGGCTCAATTGTAGCCCTTGACGTAAGGACGAAATTTGAGAGTCAGTGGCTTGAATTTTGGCATTGTAAGCATTGATGGCCGCTTGTTTGGCCTCAATTTGCTCCTGCGTTCTGACGAGTACTTGGGGGTCAAAATAATCGTCTTTGATTTCGGAAATCGTTAAAAGGGTATCTCCTTTTTTAACATAATCACCTTCCCGAACGTACCAATGCTGGATTTGTCCAGCTACGGCGTTTTGGATGTTTTGTGGGCGGTCTTTGGGGGTAAGTGCCGTGACGTAGCCCTTTCCGTTGATGTTTTGTTGCCACGGCAAAAACATCACTAGAATTAAAACAATGACAATACCCAAAATCCAGCGATACACAATCCGTGCTGTTTTGGGGGAATGGAGGGTATGAAGTGAATTGACTTCGTTTTCGATGGCAGGTACATTGACCCGCTGTTTTGATATATTGAGCATGGTCTTAGTTTTCGAGCGTTGCAACGTGCTTTAATACAGTTTTGTAGGGGCCTTCGGCAATAATTTGGCCTTCTTCCAAGACCACAACACGATCACAGGCTCCCATGAATGCAGGGTCGTTGGAAAGCACCACAAGCGTCCAATCATGAGCAGGGTCAGTCAAGAACTCAATGATTCGGATGCGTTCGCTGCGTTCGATTTGTCGAAGAGCATCGGTATATAAGAGTAATTTAGGCTGAGTGAGCAAACAACGAGCAAGGGCTATTTTGGTGACAAAACTCAACGAAAAATGACGCCCTCCCGAAATGATGGAGGTGGCAAGTCCATCGGGCAATTGGGCAATTTCTTCCGTAAGGTGTAATTTTTCTAAGGCATCTTTGACGCGTTCCAACGTAATTCCTGCCCGCCCCATGGTCAAATTTTCGAGGATAGTACCGTCAAAAATTTCTTGGTTGGGAAAGTTCATGCTCAGGTAATTGCGGAGGGTAGTGATGTCTAAGTCACGCATAGAAACGCCATTGTAGATAAGACTGCCTTCATACTCAGTAAGTATGCCAGAAAGCAATTTTAGAAGGGTATGTTTTCCCGAACCGTTTTGTCCTGTCAAACAAACCCGCTCACCAGGTTGAATATCCATCGAAATGTCTTTGATAGCAGGGTGGGACGCATCTGGATAAGCATAACTTAAATGGCGTGTTTTAAGCTCAAGTCCTTTGGGAAACTGAGTGGCCGAAAAGCGAAAACCACCTTCTTTTTCTAACGTTAAATCCGAAACGTACCCCAATTTATCGACGGCAGTAAGAAGGTCAAAAACCACATCAATACTTAGAAGTAATTTTTCAACGGCTCCCGTCAACAACACAATCACGATTTCGGAAGCCACAAATTGCCCCAACGAAATTTGGCGGTTGACAAGCAGGTAGGTACCCAAAATCAACAAACCACCAATGACAACGACCTTAAATGCCAACGAATAGTAATAAAACCCTTGTAAGATTTTAAAGTGTTTGTTGCGATACGTGAGGTAATTGGTCACGAGCCCGTCCATGCGCTGAATGGGGAGGTGGGTTGAGCCTGCGGTTTTAAACGAAAATAACGTGCTGGCCATTCCTTCGAGCCATGCCACAACGCGGTATTTGTATTTTGATTCTTTGATGCTAGTTTCCAGTCCTTTACGGCCATTGATGCGAATGATGGCCAAGAAAATAAGGATGACAAATAAGCTAAAAGCAATAAAGAAGGGGTGATAAAATGAAAGTAAAAGTAAACCAAAAATGATTTGTAATAAAGCAGCACTAAGCTCAATCAAAAACTTGGGAAGCGATTTTTGGATGGTCAACACGTCAAAAAAACGGTTCATAAGCTCCGTAGGATTGTCCTGACGTAGGGCTTCGTATTTCAAACGCGGTACACGATAAGTGAACTCAAAGGCAGCTTTGGCAAAAATTCGCATTTGGAGGGTTTCTACCAGCGACACTTGAATGATTTGCATGATACCGCTTCCAATAAGACCCAAAACGACCAAGCCCATCAGCACATAAACCGAGCTAAATACCGAACCACTTGAAACCAAACTAAAGATGGCTTGCACGCCCAAGGGCAACACAAGGCTGATGAGCCCCACGACGACGGCATAAAAATAAATGTAACCAATGTCCTTGCGTTCGTTACGCAACAGACGTATCAACCGCTGAACGGGACTGAGAATTTCGTTCTCGGTTTGACTTAGCGTGCTGTCGTCGCTGACCAAAGGTTGCATCGGAAAAGCCGTGATGTACAGTACTTGGCCATTTTTGGACGTGTCGGACTGGTTTTCAAACACCAGCGGAGATAATACCTCTGCTGTTGTATGACGGGGGCGATTTTCGATGATGGGGCTCCAGAGAATGGGAGTTCCTTGGTCATCTTTACCCACAATCACGGGTGTTAGACCCAAATTATGTTTTTCAAAATAAAGAACGGGATGGGTCGCCGATTCAATAAATGGAACAAACTGATTCTTTGGTAAACAATTAACGACCAAGGTGAGGTTGTTGTGCCGTGCGCTTCGGTGAAGGTCTTCAATAAACCGATGGATGTCGGTTCCTGAATACGAAGAGGTTTGCTCGACTTGATCGTAAGTCGTTCGGTGGGTTACAACGGGTTGCCCAGTCGAAATGGCAAGTTGTTCTACAATTTGCCTTATATACTGCGAATTCATGCGGTTTCTTGGATGGGTTGATAGTTGAAAAAGCAATAGACCGTTATATTTGTTCCAATATTAATTAATTCTAACTCAATTCTAATATAGGTCTATTTTGGCAAACAAAGACGAAAATAGGACAATGAGGCATGTACATTTTGCTTTTCGTATGACCATTTTGTTAAGAAGTTGTTCTTTACTAAACTGGACTTTGGTAGGCATGGTTTTGACTTTTGGGATAAATTCTTGTACCTCTCCCTGCGACGATTGCGAAACCACTGTGAAAGGTAGTGATTTTTTTCCACTGGAAGTAGGGCGATTTGTGGAATATGACGTAAACGAAGAAGAAGTAGCCCTTGGACGCCCTGCGGTGGTTCGGACGTTTCAATGGAAAGAACAGGTGGCAGAAAGTTATCTTGACCCTGCGGGAGAGAAAGTGTATCGCATTGCTCGTTTTCGCCGAACACTGGAAGGTCAACCGTGGACGCCAGATTCGACGTTTACAGTACGGTTAAAAATTGATTATGCTGTCCGCAACGAAAGTGGGCGTGACTACGTAAAAATGGTATTTCCTCCTTCCGAAAAACGTTCGTGGAATGGAAACAGTTACAACAATTTGGGGGAAGATGAGTATGTACTAAAAGATGTAAACAAAGCGTTGAAAATAGCAGGAACTGCCTTTGACCGAACGGTAACGGTGGTTCAGCAAAACGACTCGACGCTGGTGAATCAAGATAAACGGATAGAAACATACGCAGCGGGCGTAGGGCTGGTTTATCGGGAACGTATTAATGTGCAATTTTGCTCATCCACCCCTTCTTGCATCGGTAAGGCACAAATAGACTTTGGAACACGGCAGTTTGTACGTTTCAAGCGCACAGGTATGGAGTAGGTGTGCTGATGTGGGGAGGGTTACAAACGTGGGGAGGGTTGCTCATAACACGACGAGAGAATGTCGAATTTGGATTTATATGCGGTATTTACTAGACAAAGAATAAATAGATAAAAACATATACAAATGACTGGTAATCAGAGAGGTAAATGGCTTTTTGTGGCGATGTTCACTTGGCTTTTTATGTGGAGTGGGATGGTACAGGCGCAGACCGCCAAGTACTTGGTTTTATTAAAAGACAAAACAGGAACCCCCTTTACGACCGACAAACCCACGGCCTATCTGAGTCAGCGCTCGGTGGATCGTCGTTCGCGGCAAGGGATTGCGTTGACGTCGAGAGATTTGCCAGTCAATCCTAGTTATGTATCTCAAATTCGCCAAACGGGTGCCAAGGTTTGGTACACATCTCGTTGGTTGAATGCTGTATTGGTTGAGGCTAATTCGACACAATTGGCAGCCATTCGGGCGTTGTCGTCGGTGAAAGGGGTTGAGTTTAACCGCGCCCTTCGTACGGCTCGTTTGTCTGCTGAAAAACAAACCAATGCCACGCAACAAAAATTTGGAATGGACGCTTTCAATTACGGAGCTTCGCTTAGCCAAATTCAAATGTTGGGTGCCGATGCGATGCACGACCAAGGCTACAATGGCAAAGGAATGCTGGTAGCGATTTTGGATGCTGGTTTCTTAAATTCCAATACAAATCCTGCGTTGAGTCCATTGTTTTCCGACAAACGAGTGGTAGTTACTTACGATTTTGTAGCGAATGAAACCAGTGTTTACGAAGACCATTCGCACGGAAACAATGTGTTTAGTATCATGGCTAGCTTTAAAGAAAATAGCCTGATTGGCCCAGCTTACGGCGCTTCTTACGCACTTCTTCGTACCGAAGACGACAACAGCGAGTCGCGCTTGGAGGAGGCCAATTGGCTCATTGCGGCTGAGTACGCCGACAGTTTGGGTGTCGATGTCATCAATACGTCATTGGGGTACAATCAATTCGACAACGAAGCCGATGATTATACCTATGCCGACATGAACGGTAAAACGACGCTCATTACGCGGGCCGCTGATTGGGCCGCAGCAACAGGCATGATAGTGGTGGCCTCGGCTGGCAACGAAGGGGCAAGTGCGTGGAAATACATTTCGGCCCCTGCCGATGCTGACTCCGTGTTGGCCGTGGGTGCGGTTGGAAGCACCAAAGCGTTGGCTTCGTTTAGTTCCATTGGTCCTTCAGCCGACGGACGCGTGAAACCTGATGTGTGCGCGCAAGGAGCTTTAACGGTACTTTCCAATCAGGCAGGTACGGTAACAGCGGGCAATGGAACGTCATATTCGGCTCCGTTGATTGCGGGCTTGGTGACGGCTTTTTGGCAATCGCAACCGCAACTCACGGCCATGCAAGTCATTGATTGTATTCGTCGGGCAGGAGATCGTTTTTCCAGCCCAACCCCTCAATTTGGCTACGGCATCCCTACTTTTGCGGCGGCGACTGAGGTGGCACGGGCCAAATATTTACCCATGGGAGTGGGTGGAAATAAGCCAACGGAAGCTATTGTGTTTCCAAATCCATTGGGGAATGCCAATGCGTTGCAGATTCAATGGGGAGCAGAATTTACGGGGAAAAAAGTGGAAGTTGCACTGACAGACGTGGCGGGGCGAGTATGGTTACAGCAGTCGGTCATGGCCAATGAACCATCAAGTAAACTGACACTACCGATGGCAATGCCTCAAGGGAGTTATGTATTAAAAATGAACGATAACGAACGCGTACGGGTTTTGAAAGTAATCAAATAAGAAAAAAGTTTACATGAAACCACACATTAAAATCGACATCGTTTCGGACGTTGTTTGTCCGTGGTGCTACATCGGAAAGCGCCGTTTGGAAAAAGCAGTTGACCAACTCAAAGACGATTATACGTTTGAAATCAGCTATTTGCCGTTTCAGCTTTCACCCGATACGCCGCTGGAAGGAGAAAATATGAAGGAACGACTTTCGGCGAAATTTGGCGGAGAAGAGCGTTTTTATGAATTGACCAACCAAGTGTCGAACGTGGCGGCGGGCGAAGGACTAGAGTTTGATTTGTTGAACCAACAAATTTCACCCAACACGCACGGTTTGCACCGTTTGGTTTGGTTTGCCCAGCAAAAAGGCAAACAATTAGCGCTGGTAGAGGCATTCTTTAAGGCTTATTTTGAAAACCGTGTTAACCTGGCCAATGTCGAAAACGTAGTAGCTGTGGCGCAGTCGGTGGGGTTAGATGCCGAAGAAGTGCGTCAATTTATTGCTTCTGAAAAGGGCTCAGAAGAAGTGGACCAACTTCTTTACCAAAACCGTTTGATGGGCGTAAGCGGCGTGCCGTATTATATCATCAACGACAAATACGCGGTGTCGGGCGCGCAGCCAACGGATTTGTTTTTGCAGGCATTGCCAGATATTGCCGTCAAAGCTCCCATTCAAGCGCCAACGCAAGGAGAAGCATGTGATCTCGAAACGGGTGTATGCTAATGCCGCCTTTTCGCATTATTTCGTTTGCGTTGTTGCTGGTCACGTTGGCCGTCAATATCTCGATGCCACTTTTTCGGGTATATGCGGCTGAAGCGGGTCTCAACAACGGCCAAACCGCTTTAGTCTTGGCAGCGTACATCACAGGTATGCTGCCTTGTTACGTTTTTTTAGGGGGTATTTCCGACCGAATCGGGCGAAAACCTGTGCTAATTGTCAGCGTTTTTTGTTCTTTTTTAGCCACCCTCGTCATTACTATTTCGCCCAATGTAACGGCTTTGGTATTTGCTCGGATGCTGCAAGGGGTTGCTTTGGCATTGAGCATGGGCACTGGAACGGCTTATTTAACCGAAGTTCTGTACCCCGATAAAAATGCGCCAACCAAAGCCGCTAATTTGGCTTCGCTTTCTACGGCCATTGGTTTTAGTGGAGGCGCACTTGCCACAACCTTGTATTTGCTCGTTGATTTTCAGCTTGTTCCGCCTACTTATTATTTACTTTTAGGAATTACTTTTATTGGGCTTGTTCTTCTTTTTACGTTGCCCAACCCCAAACCCATTGGTGGCAATATTCTTCGGCTTCCGTATTTTCCCAAAGGCTCTTTCCCCGTCAACATGGCCATTGCGATTTGTTGGGCGGCAACGGGCACGGTCATTGCCATTATTCCAACCCAACTGGCTAAATTTAACCTGACGCCTTACGCGGGCTTTTGCTTGGTATTAATCAATTGGACGGGGGCTTTCTTACAACCTTTTATTCGCAAAAACGATCCCAAACAATCCGTGCGCATCGGTTATGTACTGGTACCGTTGGGCTTTGGACTGGTGGAGTTGGGCAGTCATTTGGGGCAATTGTGGGTGATTTTGAGTGGAACGACACTCATTGGCTTGGCGGCCTACGGCTTTTCGTACGTCGGAGGATTGGCTTTGATTGCTAATTACGGCGGGGTTCAGCGGGCAAGGGCCGTGTCAGGCTACATGTTTATGGGTTACATTGGCTTCGGAATTCCCGCTATTTTTCTTGGCTACTTGTCTGACCACGTCGGCATTGTCAATGCCTTGTTGGTGTTTGAAGTGGCGATTTTGATACTCACAGCCTATTTACTTCGTATTTTTCGGTAGCCGTTCCGCCAGTTGACACCGCATCAACTGGCAGAATCAAGGTTATTTGGCAGGATAACCCGCATCGTACCACGCTTTGAAAACTGCTAATTCGGTCGTACTTAACTTAGTGCCTTCGGGCATGGATTTCTTTACATAAACTTCATTATAAATCGTCGAAATTTTCCCTTTGATGGTAGTTGTATAATCGGTTGGATCGTACAACCAGTCGCGATAATTACTTTTTCCAGAGGCATGACAGCTTGCGCAATACGTATCAAAAATAGGCTTCGCTGTGGCATGCTCAAAAGCTACTTTGGTCGTAGAAGTGTCTGTGGCTGGGTCAACCGATGAAGTTGAACAGGCTGGTAATAGACTCACTCCTACGAGCGACAAACAAACTAACATTTGACGGCTGAGACGATTCATGGTTTGTATTCAAATTTGTTCGATAAATAAAGAGGAGGTAAACTCAATTAAGAATACGTGATTTTCTCGCAGAGCGTTGCAAAGAAGCCATTCACAGGAAGAGACAGAGACGCATAAAAAGGGGAGAAAACAAAAAAGTAGCGGCAGCCATAGGGGGGAGGCTGCGCTGAGTTGTCATGGATTTGAAGGTCTTAAAAACAACCTTACTTACAGCTATGAAACTTTTAAGCATGCTCCTGCTAACAGGGGCGTTGGGTACTTTTTGTGCCGACGAAACGCCCTCAAAACTCCATTTTCCCGAGCCTCCGCGCACTTCAAACCATTTGTTCTACATTCAACGGAGCAACAACATTAATACCGTCATGTACGAGGCGAATGTGGATTCGGACAAAAAATTGGATGATGAAAGCCCGATGAACGTATATTGGATACGGTACGCCGACCGTGGGCAACGCGAAGATCTCTCAACGCTTCAGTGGCAGCTAGCTTATGGCTACAAACACCATTCAACTTCTAGTGCCAACACCTATGAAATTTCCTTGAATGCGTTTAAGAAACGTCAAATTTGGGTGACGTATCAAGAAAATAATCCCGTGGCTATGACCCACATCAATGGCCGTAAAGTGCTGTTACAGAAAGTGTTTGTGCAGTTAGCTAACAATGCGTTTATTCCAAAAGTAAAGTACGTAGAGCTTTTTGGGGTTGAAAGTGATAACCGTACCAAAGCGTACGAACGCATTGATATTCAGTGATTTCTTGATTGATATTCTTCATTTTTTAATTTGACATTCTAATGCTTTTTTTATTGCAGTTTGAACAAGACGTGCAGCCGCTATTGCTGTATGCTGCCCCCATTATTTTTATTTTTGTCGCCCTTGAATACTGGTTTTTACGCCACGACCCGCACCATCATTACGACGCGGATGATTTGAAAGCGTCGGTCGGAATTGGGGTGGGTGCTTTGGTTATCAATGGATTATTGAAAGCGCTTACGGTCGGTTTGATTTTGTTTTGTTATGAACTTGTGCCGTGGCGCATCCCGAATACCTGGTGGGCGTGGGTATTGGGATACTTGGGCATTGATTTTTGTAATTACTTAGCTCATTACATTGCGCACAAACAACGGATTTGGTGGGCTACCCACGTGACACACCACTCGTCGGAACACCTAAATTTGTCCACTTCGTTTCGAAATTCATGGACGCAGCACATAAAAATTATCTTTTTCCTGCCCGTTTGGCTATCAGGCATTCATCCCGTTATTACGTTTATGTGTTACCAAATCGACTTATTGTATCAGTTTTGGCTACACACAGAAGTCATCACCAAGTTGCCTCGCTGGTTTGAGTATATTTTTGTCACGCCGTCGCACCATCGAGTGCATCACGGCAAAAATGATGCTTACCTTGACAAAAATTTTGGAACTACCTTTATTCTTTGGGATCGATTGTTTGGTACGTTTCAAGAAGAAACCGAACGACCTATTTACGGACTAACGAAGCCCGTAACTTCCAACAATGTGGTCTATCTTAATTTTCACGAGTGGAGAGACATTGTTAGGGATGTTCGGAAGGCCAAAAGCTGGCGAGAAGTAACGGGTATTTTGTTTGGGCCGCCTTAATATTTTGGTATATAAAAGCAAATTAAAGCCTTAAATCGTCTTTCTTTGTAGATTCATTGGTGCGTTTTTCAACCAAAATTTCAAAAAAGATGGATTTATTAAAAACTCAAATAGGGCGTTTGCGGGTTATTGGTTTCATAGAAGGCGTTTCGTTTTTGCTTATCTTGTTCATAACCATGCCATTAAAGTATTATGCCGAGATGCCAGGCCCCAACAAAGTGATTGGCATGGTACACGGTTTGCTGTTTGTGTTGTACGTATTGGCGGTTGTGCAGTGTAAAATTGAGTACAACTGGCCCCTAAAAAAAACGGCGTTGGCCTTGCTTGCTTCTATTGTTCCTTTTGGTACTTTTTGGGCCGACGCGAAGTTGTTTCGTCAGGTATAATATTTACGATAACAAAAGCCCCCGTTCACCTAAGAACGGGGGCTTTAATATGTATTTCGGTTGTGAGCAACCGAAACCACCTAATGACTAACCGAAAGCACCTAGCTTACAAACCAAAAGCAGCTTTTACGGCGTCAACGTAATCGAGTTTTTCCCAAGTGAAAAGTTCTACTTCTACTTCCGCCACTTGACCTGCGTTTTTGAATACTTTCGTTACTACTTGCGACTCGCGACCCATGTGGCCATAAGCGGCTGTTTCTGAGTAAATTGGGTTGCGGAGTTTCAGGCGTTGCTCAATCGCGTATGGACGCATATCGAATACGCTTTCTACGATTTTAGCAATTTCTCCGTCGTTCAATTTTTTGCCATTTTCGCCTTTTACTTTCGATGTTCCGTAGGTATTTACGTACAAACCGCAAGGTTTAGCTACTCCGATAGCGTATGAAATTTGAACCAATACTTCGTCGCAAACGCCTGCTGCTACCAAGTTTTTGGCAATGTGGCGCGTTGCATACGCTGCTGAGCGGTCCACTTTTGAAGGATCTTTACCTGAGAATGCACCACCACCGTGGGCGCCTTTACCACCGTAGGTATCAACGATGATTTTACGACCTGTCAAACCAGTGTCACCGTGAGGGCCACCGATTACGAACTTACCCGTTGGGTTGATGTGGTACGTAATTTGGTCGTTAAACAACTTGCGCAATGAAGGCTTCAACTTAGCTTTTACGCGTGGAATTACGTAGGTAATGATGTCTCTGCGAATTTGTGCCAACATCGTTTCGTCATCGCCAAAATCATCGTGCTGCGTTGACACTACGATGGTGTCAATACGGATAGGCTTGTTGGTGTCAGAGTATTCGATTGTTACCTGCGACTTTGCATCAGGACGAAGGTACTTGATACGCTTGTTTTCGCGGCGGATAGCGGCAAGTTCTTCCAATATCTTGTGCGACAAGTCCAACGCCAAAGGCATAAAGTTGTCGGTTTCGCGCGTTGCGTAGCCAAACATCATCCCTTGGTCACCCGCACCTTGCGCATTTGCCTTACTTTCAAAATCATCTGCTGCTTGACGGTCAACGCCTTGGTTGATGTCGGCTGATTGTTCGTGAATGGCTGAAAGAACACCGCAAGAGTGCGCTTCAAACATATACTCAGCTTTGGTATAGCCGATTTTGGCAATTACTTCACGTGCAATTTGCTGCACATCGAGGTATGTTTTGCTGTTTACCTCACCTGCCAGAACTACTTGGCCAGTGGTAACGAGCGTTTCACAGGCTACTTTTGACGTAGGGTCAAACGCCATAAAGTGGTCAATAAGGGCGTCCGAAATTTGGTCGGCGACTTTGTCGGGGTGGCCTTCCGATACCGATTCTGAAGTGAATAAATAAGGCATTCTTCTATTGTATGATTTACGAAGTATGAATTACGATTTGTGTGTCGTTGAATTTTAGAGAGCAAAAATAGGTTATTTTCAGAGATAAAGAAAAAAGAACGAACTTTGTGTCCCCGCAAGGGAGTGTTTTTGGGGATTAATTATTTTACGTACCAATTTTTGGTTAGCAATGGTAAAAATTGACAATATAGAATTAGGAGAGTTTCCATTGTTGTTGGCGCCGATGGAAGATGTGTCTGATCCGCCGTTTCGGGCGGTGTGTAAAGAAGGTGGCGCTGATTTGATGTACACGGAGTTTGTTTCGTCGGAAGGTTTGATTCGCGATGCGGCTAAAAGTGTGCAAAAGCTAGATATTTTTGAATACGAACGTCCTATCGGGATTCAGCTTTTTGGAAGCGACATCGAAACCATGGGTGAATGTACCAAAATCGCGACCAAAGCAGGTCCCGATTTGATTGACATTAACTACGGCTGTCCTGTAAAACAAGTCGCTTGTCGCGGGGCAGGTGCGGCGTTGCTGCAAGACATTCCCAAAATGGTTAAAATGACCGAAGCGGTGGTCAAGGCGACCCACTTGCCCGTGACGGTTAAAACCCGTTTGGGCTGGGACGAATCCACCAAAAACATTGAAGATGTAGCCGAACGCTTGCAAGACATTGGCATCAAGGCATTGACGGTACACGGGCGCACGCGTGTTCAAATGTATAAAGGCGATGCCGATTGGACGCTCATTGGCAAAATCAAGGATAATCCACGCATCAAAATTCCAATTTTTGGGAACGGTGACATTGATAGCCCCGAAAAAGCCATCGAATACCGTAACCGCTTTGGTGTGGATGGCATCATGATTGGACGCGCAAGCATCGGTTATCCTTGGATTTTTAACGAAATCAAACATTTCATCAAAACGGGCGAGCACTTAGCGCCACCTACTACCGCCGAACGGGTACGCGTGTGCAGAAAACACCTCGATTTTTCGATTCAATGGAAGGGTGAACGTACGGGGATTTTGGAAATGCGCCGCCACTATGCTACTTATTTTAAGGGCTTGAACAATTTTAAACCCTACCGAATGCGTTTAGTGGAAACCCTCGACTACGCTCATATTCTAGAGATTTTGGATGAAGTAACCGACATCTACGCCCTAGAAAAAGTGGAAGCGTAAGGGATTCATCAAACCTTTTGAATTATGCGTACTCACTGGTTAAGTAGTTGCCTTGTGTTGTTGATAACAACCTTGGCAGTGGCTCAAAAAAACACCCAAGGTATTTCGGGACAAGTACTTTGGAAGGCAGGAAATTTTATGCCTACCATTGGTACCAAAGCGTCAGTTCCTAAGGCAGTGCCCGTGGTGAGAGAGGTGTATATTTATGCTTTGACGAATGATAAACAGGTAGATGCGGGTGAAGATGCGGGTTTTTATCAAAAAGTGAATTCAAAACTTGTGCGAAAAGTAAAAACCGATAAAAAAGGGCGTTTTTCAGTGACGCTGCCAGTGGGCTACTATTCGGTGTTTACCAAAGAAGAAAAAGGGCTTTATGCCAATCTATTTGACGATGCTATGAATATTAACCCCGTCCAAGTTCAAAAACGTCGCTGGACAAAAATGGATGTGGTGGTTGATTATCAGGCGGTTTATTAAAAGAACCTCCCGAAAGTTTTAACCTCCCGAAAGTTCAAACCTCCCGAAAGTTTTGAACTTTCGGGAGGTTCTCTTTTTCTACTCCTTCACTACCTTCACTGAAGATTCTACCTTACCGTTTCGCTTATACGATAAGATATACGTACCAGCGGGAAGCTCTTGGGTCGATACTTCCACTTCGTTTGCGTTGCCATTGAGGGTAACCGTTTTGACCAACTTGCCTTGAATGGTATGAAGTTCGAGCTGCGATTTGTCGGTCAAGCTCCTTGATTTGAGCAAGTTATCCAACTTTACTTTCATCACATTTTCAAACGGATTGGGCATTACTTTTAGCAATGATGGTTCCAATTCTTTTTCTTCTTCAAGGGCAGGAGTTACCTCAACGGCGGCTTCTCGTGCAGCAGCATTAGAAGGGTCTGACAAGAGGTTGGCAGGTAGCATTTGGGCACAATTCCCCGCAGTTCCCATACCCGGCGTTACTGTGATGGTACGACAGGCTTTGGCTACGCACTCACAAGGGCCATTGCCGTTGTCGGCATAAACAGTCAAACAGACATTGTACGTACCTGCACTGAGGTAAGTGTGTGAGAAGGTAGCACTGTTTGACCAGTTACCATCACCAAAATCCCAATGGTAGGCGGAGATAGGGTACGTACTTGCACTTCCTGTTGAATTAAACAATACTTGTAAGCCCGTAGCTGCATAACTGATACATGGCGTGACGGTGCATACACATTTTGCTACCACAATTTGGTACGTAAGTGTTTGTTTTCCGCAGCCATTGTCGTAAGTGAGTGTAACCGTGTAAGTGCCTGGGTTAGCATAAGCGTGGCTTGGGTTAAGCGCTGTAGAGGTGAATCCATCGCCAAAGTTCCAAAGTACATTTTGAACAGGACAATCGCTTGTTACCAATCGCAACGTTACAGGCAATCCTAAACAGGCCGTTTTGGGAACAGTAATGGCAGGGGTACAGCAACATTTTTTCGACTCGGTTTTGGTGCAAGTAGTACCATTGGCAAACGTAATGTTGTAAGTAACAACCACATTGCCGCTCGAAGTCGCTTTGAAACACGCATCAACAGTCGTAGAGTCGCAAGTACCCGTTGGGGTAAAGGTATAAGTTGACGTTCCTACGTAGCTTGTCGGTGCGGGGTTGCAGGCCCATGCCAAGTTCGTAAACGTGCCGTTGGTCAAAGTTACCTTGATTTGTTTTACGGGACACGCGACTTTCAATTTGCTACAACACAGTTTGTCGGTCTGGACAATTTGGGTTTTTTCGCAACAATTTACCGCCGCCGCATCGATGGAAACGCAGGCCAAATTAGACTCACTTGGGGTGAGGTTTACGTCGGTATTGGCGTTGTTGATGTACATCAAGGCAGCTGCTGTTGCGGCAAAGGTGTTGCAAGCTTTTTGGGTGTTTTGTGCCGTGGCACTTACCAAGGCTCTGAAGTCGTATTGCTGCGTAGCGGTTGGCATAAAACTACTGCCAAAATTCGCTTTTACATTACGAGCACTGAGCGCTGCGGCTGTCCAAGTGGTGGTATTACACCCCCCAGGAGAATACGAAAGGTCAGGAAGGCAAATGTTGACCGAATTGGCGTAGGTGGACGAAGCACTCAGTGGCGTTGCACCCACAAAATTTTGGTGCAAAACATCAAACTGACTACCACGGCTTACCGCTCGGTTGAGCATCAAATAATCCGTCGTTACGTTGTCGCGGGGGAGCATGTCAAAGAATAACAGGTTTTTGAGCGCAGCTCCTGTTTTGGTCAATCCCAAGCGATATATCACGTTTGTATTTGGATTGGTGACTGCGGAGGTAGCGAAGGTTGCGCCATTGTCTTTGCTTACTTTTTTATCCAACGTAAAGCCAAAAACCGCGTTTGTTGTCAAATACTCAGTATTAGAAGTAGCTAATACTGCCGACAAATTGGAATGAACTCTAAAGAAGTTAGGAATAACCCCAACGGCAGCATTGTTGAGGACTTTTACGTCAAATTCGATGAAGTAAAAAGGTACTCCCGCCGTGCCGTATTGGCCGCAGTTGGGGTAATAGACATTGGCACAGCTAGTACCGATGGTTGGGATGTTCCAACGCAGGTTATTTCCTGCGTGAGCGGTAGAAACGCCCGTCCAGGCAGTAGTTCCAACGGGAATGCCCGAGCCTGCCGTACATACTGGACTGTAATTGCTGGAAGTATAGTAGGTTTCGTTTCCGACGTACTGCAAATTTGCGTTTAACAAATCATTGATGTATGTGCCCGATAGCACAGCTGTTCCGATGTTTTGAACTCGTAAACGATACCGCAACACTTGCCCTTGATTATAGGTCGTTTGTTTGTTACAAATTTCTTTGAAAGCACAAACGTTGGTTGTTGGTGGATAAATCGCGATGGTATTACAAGAAGTACGAACCGTCGTAGGATTAGGCATGGGATACCTCAAGCTCGCACAGTTTAAGATATTGTTCGAAGCTAGGGAGTTAATGGTAAAGTTGATGCGGTACGAAACGCAAGCCCCAACGGCGAGGGTGCCATTGTTTTGAAAATAAATGGCGGGGTTAGTCCCTAGCGTGGCAGTGTAAGTTTGTGTCGAAGTGGCATTGACCAAAACGTTAGCAGAGTTAACATTGACAGTGACAGGGTTAGCCGCAGTTCCTGTTACCTGAATGCTCGTGACCGTAATGCCCGTCGGGATGTTGTCATACACATTGAAGCTGGTGAGCGGAGAGGTGCCATTGTTACAGACAACGATGTTGTAATAGCCTGCGCAGCCAATGGCATTGCCCGATACATAGGAATATTTGCTGATTTGTCCAGAGGTAACGGGCGCTGATTTGGTAACGCAAATTTGGAGCGAATCGGCGTGTTTGCCGCAATTGGGAGAGGTGGGCTTGCCCAAATCCCCCGTTAACACCGCTTTATTCGTGCGACTGGTGCTGACGGCAAAACCAGGATAATAGATTTTGATTTTGGCTTGCCGCTGGAAATAATTTTGTGTAGCGTCGAGCGTCCCTAAGCCCGTCCAAGTAATATTGGTGCCCGAAGCAGTGATAGTGCCCGTAGCGGGAGCAATGGGCGCACCGCTGATAAATACGGCACCTGCTGGCATTCGATCCACGATGGAGGCATTTTCCAAATTGAGGAAACCGTACAATCCCGTGTTTTTGTAAACCGAGACAATGTATTCAACGGTGTCGCTCAACGTTGCCCATTGGCATGTGCCGCCCGTGTAGGCCAGTCCGCTGGGTACTTTATAGACTTTCCACGGGTCGGTGGCTTGGGCGGTGGTACTTACGTAGCCTGTACAAAGGTCAGCGCCTGTGGAGGTTCGTAAGCAAGCGCGGTTGCGGGCGGTTTCACCGTTACAGGTCGTTCCAGCGGGAAACTTTACGTTGATTTGAAAAGACCCCGAACAAGTTGAAGCCGTAGCGGGTATCTGATACGAAACTTGGGTACCTCCCACAACGGTTGTTTGAGATACGCTTGGCGTACCACATACGGCCGTCGCAATGACGTTGTCAACCACCAACGGGCTAGGTACTACATCCGTGATGGTTGTAGCAGGTGAACCCGCAGGAATGGTGTAAAAAATCGTGTAGGTAAAACCTACTCCCGTAGGAGTCGTCGAATTGCTAACCACTTTTTTCAAGAAGTAACCACCAAGGTTGGCTTCTTGAGAGGTGGTTGTGTTTTGGGCAATGGCACCTATGGATAGGCACCAAAACAACAAAATCCTCCACCAATGTGTAGTAAATGGTTGTCTCATAGAAGTAAGTAAGAAGAGTAAGAAATAGAAAAAATTAATGCGTTTTTAACGCAAGTGTTGAAGTATATCAACGGAGAAATAGAAGCAAAAATAATGCCGTTTCCTACGAGAGCGTAGGAAAAATGCACATCTAAAAAGGAATACTATTGTTTTGGAAACATGCCCATTAATTGAGTGCTAATGAGCATGTTAGTAAAAGTATTATCAAAAATTGTGCCACATTTTTATTGCAACGCATACAAGGCAAAGGAAGCTAGCCAGTGCTCGCCGCCGTAGCCACCGTTAGTGATTTGGGGTAGGGTAGTATTGATAAAATGTTGAGATGCTTTGAGCATAGTTGCCCGACGAGGGTCGGTTTTGGGGAGAGCTTCAACAATGCCTTTCAAACACCAAGCCCGACTCAACGAAAGCCCATCTAAGTGAACAATCTGCATGTCGTTTCGGTCGCTTACGACGGGGAGTTTGAGGATGTTTTGCAAACCAGCGGCAGGCATAAAGCCATTGAACCACTTGGTGAATGCAGCGGGCGTTAAGATACGTCGCATTAGGTCTGCTACTTCCAAACTCGGGGATAAAAAATCGGAACCATCGGGTTCTTGGATGGCAGGTGCTTGGGTATTGTTTAGATAAAAATACTTGGCTTTTTCGACGATTTTGGCCTCAAAAGCGGCATTTTTAACCGTACGAGCGTAGTCAAGGGCAAACACCAGACCGAAAGCAGTATTGGGATGAACGCCCGTGCGGTTGGGGTAGGTTTGTTTGGGTAAAAATGCCGTCCAAAGTTCCACCACTTGCTGAGTGAGCGGACGTAAATGCTGGTGCCATTGGCGGCCCTGCGGGTCGTCCCACGTGGCCAACTCTTCGTCGAGTTTGAGCAACCAAGCCCAGCCGTAGGTACGTTCAAACGTCCGCGAAAACTTGTATTTGGTAAAATACTCCGCTTCGGTTCTCATTTTATCGGGCTGAAAACTATCGTCCAGTATTTTTCGTATTTCCACCTCTTCGGGAAGTCCTTTGAAGGTTTTAAGGAGCCGAACTAGCATCCAATGCCCGTGTACGGAAGAGTGCCAATCCAAACAACCATAAAAAGCAGGGTGCAGTTGCTTGGGCGTGAGTTTGGCGTCATTCTCGGCTTCGATGGTGTGCCCCGTTTTGTTGGGATATTCAGTATGGATACAATGCAGCGGTAATTTGGCCAAAAAAGAAGCGCCAGCGGACGTAAGGCGCCATTGGTCATTTTCTTTGACAAGGTAGGTGTTTTGGGCAAAGAGCACGGTGAATGGAAAAAAGAGTAAAAAATAAAAGCTATTTCTCATTTTGTTGATAATGAAGTAGTTAAGGTTGGTTGGGGTACATTTTGAGGGGCAAAACACTAAAATCGCCTACGAACTTACTAATTTTAAGCGTTTTTCGACCTTACGCATGACTTTTTTCAATCTTTCTATCCAAAAACGCTTCTTAGTTTCGCTGTGTTTGTTACCGCTGGTGATATACGTGGTTTTTTTTGAAGCCATTGCATTGAATGCCAACTACGTGGCATACGACGATATTCACGTGCTTCAAATTGTTGAACAATGGCAGAATGCAGCATCCTGGCGCGAAAAATTGAACTGGTTGACCATCGGTTTTCCCGAACACCGCATCGTGTTTACGCGTTTGGTGGTGCTCTTGTCGTACTGGCTGACAGGAAGTGTCAATTTTAAAACGTTGATGGTCCTCAGTAATTTACTTTGGGTTGGCCAATTGGGGATATTGTTTAAAGTTTTTCGAAAACTCAATCTCTCTTTTGCGTATTTCATCCCTTTGTGTTGGATTGTCCTCAACGTGCATTCGTTTGAAAATATCTTTTGGGGAACAAGTTCGCTCGGAAATTTTGGCTTACTCTTTTTTACCATGATGGCTGCGTATGGATACACACAGTTGTCGCCCAAGTACAGTTGGGTAGGGATTTTGTTCTCAATTTTTGCCACATTTTCGTACGGGAATGGCCTGTTGACTTTTCTAATTGGAGGAACAATCCTGGCCTTGTCGAACCGTTGGAAGGAGATGAAGCTCACTTTAGGGGCATTTGTGCTAACGATGGGACTATATGCACTCACCCATTCGCACGCGTCTCCAAGTTCACTTGATTTGACAAAAGCGGAAAACTATTTACAAGCAATCATTTGTTTTTTAGCGTTTATTGGGTCTTCGGTAAATTTTGATGCTTACAGTCCCTCCACGTTGGCCCAATGGCTTTCAGTCGTTTTTGGGGGAGTACTGTTGACAGTAAATGTCTGGGCTTTGTTACGACATACGACCATCGCCAAAGGTCAGACGATAGTCAGACCTGACGTCGCCAACCCAGAAACTACAACAACTCAGACGATAGTCAGACCTGACATCGCCAACCCAACCCTGTCTTTATTCAAAAAATACACGATTACCTTAAGACTAAACAAAGTGCAGTGGTTTGCGCTATACATGCTGTTATTTGTGTGTTTGACCTCTTTGGGCGTCGTTTACAAACGGGCCGAATGGGATGGGTTATATGGTATGTTCAAAGGGCGCTATCGGATGTACCCCACTTGGATGTTGATTTTGACGTATTTGTTGGTGTTGGATTGGAATCGGGAAAAAATAACTCAGAAGTGGTTGGCTATTGGAATGGGAATTGTAGTGATTTTCAATGCTTTGGTGTTGTATTATGCCATTGCACCTGCGGTCAACAACCGCCGAATGGCAGTAGCGCAGGAGTTTAATTCGATGTACAATGCCGATTTGTTGGGGCTAAAAATGTTCGATTTAACGGGGGCTGACTTTCTCCGATTGCAGAAACTGTACCAGCCGTCCTTGTTTTTTAGACAATACGAAAAACAGTGGACAGCTTCGACAGATTCACTTTCAACGAACGGAAATTTTAAGGTTGATTCGGTTTTTTGGAGCAACAAAAACCTGAATGTTTACTATCACCGCGATTTTATTCGGCCTGTCAAAAACATGGATGATGGGGCTTTTGTTGTTCTGAAATCCGCGTCGCACGTTTACATGGCGGCGGGGATGCAGCAGGCACTTCCGTTGAAAACATTTCTCCGAAGAGGCTGGTATTGGGACAGGGGATTTATGGCCACTTTTGTTCCTGGGGCGGTCGTAAAAGGCAACTATCGGATGTATGTGCTACTGCGTCAGAACGGTGTTTCAGAATTGCTTGATACAGAGGAACAAGTCACGTTTTAGGTACCAATAGTTGCCAGTAACTCGGAAGAGGCCAGCAGGTTTTTGATGGGGGCAAAGGCATTTTTGTTAGAAGCCGCTTTGAGGGGAATCAGCGGTTCTCCGTGCCGACTCACCACGCCTACCCATTCGCCTTCAGGAGAAGGGTCAGGGAAATGTTGCCACACATAATCATTTACCCGTTGCCATTGCTTCAGAAGGCTACGGTCTTGCAAAACTTGATACGCTCGTAACAATGCCGTGCAGGCTTCTAATTGCACCCAAGCGTATTTATAGTAAGCGTCGGGTTCGCTGGCGGGTAGGCTTTTAACGTCCAACCAATGATAATAACCACCGTAGGCTTCGTCCCAAGTAGTTTCGGCTAAGTAAGCAATGTGCTGGGCCAACTGCCTGCGAATTTGCCGTTTGTTGAGGGAATAAGTCAGTTCGTAAAAAGAATTAAAGGCTTCAAAAACCCGTCCAGCGTGGATTCTTCGCCCCAACAAGCAATCGGAGTATCCGCCTTCTGAAAACACATTTTCTAGTAAAATATCGGCGCGAGGTTCCCAAAAATGTTTCATCAATTCATTTAAAAGGGCTTCTCCTCGTTCGCGAAACGCTTTTTCAGAAAGGCAGTTTTTGGCCGCCATTAATGCACGGGCAAGGGCGCTTAGTTCCCCAATTTGTTTTAAATGACGTCCGCTGATGGGCTCGTCGATGTATTTTTGAAGTCGTTTTTCGCGCTTACGAACTGCTTTTATCAACGATTTTTTGGCAGCTTCGGCATAGACTTCATCTTCGGTAATGTCGTACAAAATGCCCCACGCGGCGCAGGCAGCGGCTTCCACTTGGGTGTCTTTCACCTCGGCCACACCCCGCCCCGTAATATCCACCGACTCCCACCAATTTTCTTTGGTATCGGTGGCGTATTGGAGCAAAAAATCGGCGCCTTGGCGGGCGTACTCCAGAAAAGCAGGTCGGGGTTCGGTTTGGTGTAACTTTGCAAAAGCCCACGCTTGCTGCCCGTGCCAAGCCATCCATTTGTCGGTCGATAGAACCTCTCCTTTGTTGGAAAGTACGCAAAAATACCCACCATTGACACGGTCGATGGCGAAGTCG
Organism: Runella defluvii; assembly: GCF_014195535.1. Taxonomy (GTDB): domain Bacteria; phylum Bacteroidota; class Bacteroidia; order Cytophagales; family Spirosomataceae; genus Runella; species Runella defluvii. The sequence goes on from NZ_JACIBY010000001.1 coordinate 915,045, forward strand.
AGCCAAAACGGAACGACTCGTTGCAAAAGGTCTTCGCGGTATTGTTGGGCGTACAAAAGCAAATTCATGCCGCAAAAATAGATTTTTTTTTACCTTTGTTATGTACCCAAACCTTCCCAAAAGGCTAGAATTTCATCATGTATTTTATAGAATCTATTCGTTTGCGGCTAATTCCGCTCACTACCCAGCAGTTACAACTACACGCTAGTGACTACTTAGGATTACAAAAATCGCTAGGTCTTTCTCCCCGCCCCATGAAAATGGAAGAAGAGTTTCAGTCAGAATTCGACGATGCCTTGGCCAATTACTGGTTGCCCGAAACGGCGGCAAACGTGGCCAATTATCAGTGGTTTACCAATTGGCTCATTGTTGAAAAGGAAAGCAATTCGGTGGCGGGAGGAATTGGGGTGGCAGGGATGCCCAATGACAACGGCGAAACCGAAATGGGCTACGGCCTAGACGAAGATTTTCGGGGGAAAGGCATTGCAACCGAGGCGGTTGAGTGCTTGATGAAGTGGGTGTTCAAACATCCAGCAGCCCATGCCCTTACTGCCCAAACGCCCATTCGACTGCCGCTTTCTCAAAGGGTATTGGTCAAGGCGGGTTTCTCCCAAGTACAGGAAGAAAATGGCATCATTTTGTGGCGAAAAGCCAAGGTAAGCTAGTTTACGCCCTTAAAAAGCAGTACGTTTGCAAAAAATTTAAACCAATGAAAATAGCAGCTAATCAAGTCGTAGCGTTGGCCTACGAGCTTAGTATTATGAACGATACCGACGAGTGGCAGATGGTAGAAACCGTCGGTGAAGACCAACCTATGTACTTCATTCAAGGAATGAGTGGCTTGCCAGAAAGTTTTGAAGATAAAATCAACGGGCTTGCCGTGGGTGAGTCGTTTGATTTTACGCTTTCTCCTGAGGAAGGATACGGCGATTATGACATGGAAGCCGTTGCCGAACTACCGATTGATATTTTCAAGGTGGACGGTGAGGTTCAAGAAGATATGCTTCAAGTGGGCAATATGATTCCAATGACCAATGAAGATGGACATCGTTTGATGGGCCAAGTAGTAGAAGTAAATCGTGAGTTTGTGTTGATGGATTTTAACCACCCATTGGCAGGCCGTAAGATGCACTTCAAAGGCTCAGTGATTAATGTTCGTCCTGCTACGGCCGAAGAACTAGACCACGGTCACGTTCATGGTGAGGGTGGGGTAGAACACTAAATGAGTGTCGAATGTTGAGTGCAGAATGTCGAATTTGAATAATTATTCGACACTCTGCATTCTGCCCTCGACACTACTTCTCGTCGGGTTGTGAGCAACCCTCTTCACGAGCACTCGACACTCTGCATTCTACCCTCTACACTACTTCTCGTCGGGTTGTGAGCAACCCTCTACACAGGCATTCGACATTCTGCACTCTAAATTCGACACTAGATTAGCGGTTCTTGCTGGCTTAGACAGTGGAAGCTGCCGAGGCCCCAAACGATTTCTGTGGAGTCGATGCCGATAACTTTGCGGTCGGTAAAACATTGACTCAAAATATCCAATGCTTTTTGGTCGTTGGCGCAGCGGAATGTGGGTACAATAACTGCCGCATTGCTAATGTAAAAATTGGCGTACGACGCAGGCAAACGCAAATCTTCACTGTACAAAGGCGTTGGCATGGGCAACTCAACGATGTTAAGTTGCTTTCCATTGAGCAAACGCATCTGCTTCAACTCGTGGATATTTTCTTGTAAAATCTCGTAGTTATCGTCCGATTTGTTCTCTTCAACAATCGCTACCACCGTATCTTCATTGACAAAGCGCACGGTGTCGTCGATGTGCCCGTCGGTATCATCTCCTACGATGCCATCGCCCACCCAAAGGATTTGTTCCACGCCGTAATAATCGCACAAGTACTTTTCAATTTGCGCTTGATTTAGGTGCGGATTGCGGTTTTCGTTGAGCAAACAAGCCCTGCTGGTCAATAACGTTCCTTTTCCATTGAACTCTACCGAGCCACCTTCCATGATGATGCCAGGCGTGACGTAGTCTAGGCCCAAATAATGAGCAATCGCTACGGGAATTAGGTCGTCGTTGTTGAACGGTGGATATTTTCCTCCCCAAGCATTGTAACCCCAATTGACCACCAGACGTTTTTGGGTTTCAGGATTAATCAAAATACCAGGCCCGTGGTCGCGGCACCAAGAGTCGTTGGTGGCGTGGAGCGGAAGTTCAATTTGATTGAGGTCGATTCCAGCCCCAAGCAAATGAAGTTTTATCGTTTGTTGAACCGTTTCGTTGTGCGCATTGATACACACCTTTTCGCCCTCGCTGATGGCCTTAATAAATTCCAAATAGGCAGGAAGCATTTTAGGCTGACGCTCGTACGTCCAAGAGGCTTCGGTATGAGGGAAACTCAACCAAGTAGCGCGGTGTGGATGCCATTCGGCAGGAAAGAAAAAGCCCTGTTCTTTGGGCGTAGATGAAATTGACATGATGCTTTGAAGTCTATTAAGCAGTTTTGCAGCTACAAAAATAGGGAGAAATGTAGATTGTTTTACGACCCGCGTGTAGGTTCGTTTCGTAAAGTCTGTGTATCTTTCGTTGAAATTTTTCCTTCTTCACCTCAACAAAATAAACGTATGCGTACTTATCGATTGATTATTTTACTGGTATTTGTAAGCTTGGCTAGCTTTGCTCAAAAGAAATTCCCCTACATCAAAAGTGGGGGAGGGATGTTTGAAGTGCCTGAAGCAGAGCCGATTGTTGACCCTAAGATGAAGTACAAAGTGTTGTACGAAATTTCAAAAGGGGCTGATAAACCCGACTCTGTAAACAGTACCTTGGATAAGTTGGCTCGCTTGGTAAACCTGCATTTGTCGGCAGGAATTCCGAAGCAAAATTTAGATGTGGTGGCGGTGATACACTTTTTGGGTACGCCGCTGATTTTGAGCGATGAAGCTTACAAAAAGAAATTTGGAGTGCCGAATCCTAACACGGCATTAATCAATGAACTTGCGGCAAACGGCGTCAAGCTTTACATCTGCGGTCAGTCGCTATATATGCGTAAATTGGAAAAAGAACCACGCAACCCTGCGATTCGTGTCACGTTGTCGGCCATGGTGTTAATGACTACGCTCCAATCGAAGGGATATGTGCCTATTATTCCGTAGCATTTTGAACCATATAAGACATAGAAGGGATTATAAGAAAAACTTATATGCGCTTATATGTCTTATATGGTTCAACAAAAACTAAGAGAAATACCCCTTAAATGTCAAGCCATTGATAAGCCCCTGTAACGATGGCGCGTTGGCGGCTAAATCACTCAAAATAGGATTTTCAATGCCCCAGTTGAGTTCAAGTTCGGGGTCGTTCCAGCGGCAGCGCCAGTTGTCATCCGCGCCGTAGTCGGGATAGGCTTCCGAAACCGCCTGTACGTGGATAGACGGCGTAAAAAAGTACCATCCATGCAGCATTCCAACGGGGAAAACAAGCGCGGCGGGGTCTTCGCCAAACAATTCAAACAAGGCAGATTTGTGCTGCGTAGGCGAGCCAGGCCGCAAGTCGCGCAAGCCCAATAAACAGTGCCCTTCGAGAAGACAAAAGTACTCATCGTGGCGGACGTGGAAGTGCATTCCCCGAAAAACATTCGCTTCTGATTTTACGGCGCTCCATTGTACGGGTTTGAGCACCGTACCCCAGTGATCTTGAAAAATTTCGGTAAACGACCCACGATGGTCTTTATGCTCGTCTAACGACACCAAGCGAACTTGGTGAAGCTCCACGCCGTCGATTTGTGCGGATTTTATAAGCTGAGTAGTATTCATGGTACAATGCGGTTTTGGGCGAAAGTACCACGAGGCAATGAATAAAAAACTGAGGGAAGTCAGGGCTTTGATTTTATCCGCCTTCAATTACAGAACCAGTTTCTCACATGACTAATCACTCCTAAAACCCCATGCCGCATCGGCGCCCCGACTTTAGGCTGGGGGTAAAAGGAATTAGGCAACTCAACGAGGCTTTAGCCCTGACTTTTCCATATTAAAGTGCTAAAAAGTCAGGGCTAAAGTCCTAGATTAAGCTCTTGTTTACAGACCCCAGGGGGTTTTAGGACTCACATATCGTTGATAATGTCCAGTTTAATTTTGCACAATTACCTATAGGCGACAAAAAAGATTACAAATTCTTCGCTTTCATTTGTTTTACGGCATAGTCAGCGGCGCGAGCAGTGAGTGCCATGTAAGTGAGCGACGGGTTTTGAGTAGCGGTAGAAGTCATACACGCGCCGTCTGTAACAAACACGTTTTTGCAAGCGTGCAGTTGATTCCAATTGTTCAAAAGCGATGTCTTAGGGTCTTTCCCCATCCGAACGCCACCCATTTCGTGGATGTCAAGTCCTGGTGCTTTGTTCGGTACATCGTGGGTTTGGATGTTTTTGAAACCTGCTTTGGTAAACATTTCTGTCAACTGCTCGTGGTAGTCTTTCACCATCTTTTCGTCGTTGTCGTCGTAGCTCACCGAAATCCTCAACTGCGGTATTCCCCACTTATCTTTGAGGTTGGGGTCTAGGGCTACGAAATTGGTTTCTTTCGGAATGGTTTCGCCCATCATGTGCGAGCCCACCCGCCAATTGCCATATTTTTTCTCAGCCAATGACGTTTTTAACTCTTCACCCATGCCTGAGCGATCGTTGAAGGTAATACGGCTGGAATTAAAGCCCGCAGCGTAGCCGCGTAAAAAGTCGGTTTCTTGTTTAAGTAAGTTACGGAACCGAGGAATGTAGCTACTATTGGGGCGGATTCCCTCGGAGGTGGTATCAAGGAAGCCTTCATACTCGCCCGAAATGCTTGTGCGGTAGTTGTGGAAAGCAATGTACTTGCCCATTAGCCCATTGTCGTTGCCCAAGCCTTGGGGGAAGCGATGAGAAGTAGAGTTGAGCAAAATCAAGTTGGTGTTGAGCGCGGCGGCATTCACAAAAATGATTTTTGCATAATACTCTATTGCTTCGTTGGTCTTGGCGTCAATGACACGTACGCCTGCGGCCTTACCTAGTTTTTCGTCATAGATAATTGAGTGAACCACCGAGTCAGGTTTGAGGGTCATCTTCCCTGATTTCATAGCCCACGGAATCGTCGTGGCGTTGCTGCTAAAATACCCTCCGTACGGGCAGCCACGTTGGCAAAGCGCGCGGTTTTGGCATTGAGCACGTCCTTGTTGGAAGTGAATCGGGTTCGGTTTTGTCAAGTGAGCGCAACGACCAATGATGATGGGGCGAGTGCCTCCGTAATGTTTGGCCATTTGTTGCCCAAAGTATTTTTCCACGCACGATTGCTCATGAGGGGGTAAAAACTCGCCGTCGGGAAGCTGCGGAAGACCGTCTTTGTTGCCCGAAATTCCCGCAAATTTTTCAACGTAACTGTACCAAGGCGCAATTTCGTTGTAGTTAATAGGCCACTCCACGGCAAAACCATCTCGCGCGGGGCCTTCAAAATCAAATTGTGACCAACGTTGGGTTTGGCGAGCCCACAGCAGCGATTTTCCCCCTACTTGGTAGCCCCGAATCCAGTCGAAGGGCTTTTCTTGCACGTAAGGGTGTTCGGCGTCTTTGACAAAAAAATGCGCGGCATCTTCGTTGAAAGCATAGCATTTGCTCACGATAGGGTTGGCGTCTTTGACCTCCTTTGGCATTTGATTCAAGTGAGGAAACTCCCACGGACGCATCATGGTCGTTGGGTAGTCGGTGACGTGTTGCACATTGCGACCGCGTTCTAACACAAGGGTGCGTAAGCCTTTGCCCGTGAGCTCTTTGGCCGCCCAACCTCCACTGATACCAGAGCCAACGACAATGGCATCAAATGTACGGTCTTTGATGGAATCTATTGAGAAATAAGACATTTGTAAGTTTGCAGTTTTGAGGTTGAATTGCGTCAGAGACGCTGTGCCACTGTTGACCCAAATCATAGTTTGGGCCAAGCTTAATCAAGATTAAGTTCTATGCTATTTCTTGACAGGAACACAACCGTGGTAAAATCCAGGTGCCATGTTGTATTTCTGAATGTTGACCATGACGTATTCGGAGTTTTGGTAGCCCTGAATCGTCAAGTTTTTAATCATACTTACAAACGGCTTGGTATCTGCGTTGTCGGCCAGTTTTTTGAGAAGCTCAAGGCGTTGTTTTCCGTCACAAGCAGCAAAAGACTTGCTGTATGCTTGTTGAGCGGCTGAATTGGTGTCAGCTAATCCTTTTTTGAGATTTTTTTGCGCATTTTCGCCGTAGCAATCATTGATCATCCGAAGCGCAAATTGATGCACTTTCAGCGATTTTGCGCCTGGCGTTGAAGTTTCAGGAATGATGGTTTCAACGATTTCGGCGAGGGTATCTTCCTCTGCCATTGTGAGTAGGGTAGGCCCTTTTACCGTTTCGGGAGTCCATGCTTGCGCCCAGCTTGGCAGACTCATCAATCCTCCAACGGCCGCCGTTAGGCTTTTTAGGGCAGAACGTCTTTGCATAATAACGTTTGGTTAGTTTTATTTCTACAAAGAAATGAAACGACATTTGATACCTATCAAAACTCATTTTTTTCGCCCTTCTACCATCGACGACTCCCTAATCATCAGTTGGGTACTGAGTACAATCGTTTCGGCAACAACGGGTTGGTCGTTTTCAAGCTGTTTGAGCAAAAGCCGAACGACTTGCGCACCCATTTCTTGAATGGGCTGGTTGACACTGGTGAGCGATGGCGAAAGATAAATGCAGGTGGGGTCGTTGTTGAAACTCACAATGGCCACGTCCTCAGGAATCCGAATTCCTTTTTGTTTAAAAGCATACATGGTTGCAAACGCAATGCGGTCGGTCATGGTCAGAATCCCGTCGGGTGGGGTGGGCAAGCTCATCATGTTGAGTGCCTGCATCATGGTGTTTTCTTGGGTAAAATCGTTGTAAAAAACGTAGCGCTCGTTGTAGGGCAGGCCGTAGTGTTCGAGTGCGTCTTTAAAGCCTCGCAAACGCTCGTTGCTGATAAGTAAGTGCGGCGGGCCTGCCATGCAGCCAAGGCGTTGGCAACCGTTTTCGATGAGGTGTTGGGTTGCCTTAAAAGCTGCTTCGTGGTTGTCAACGATGACCCGCGAGGCGTCGATGTCGGTTGAATAACGGTCAAAAATTACGAGGGGTACATTTTTTCGCTGCAAACGGTAAATGTGTTCAAAATCGCTCGTGTCGCGCGCCAACGACATAATCACCCCTTCAACTTGGCTGTGGAGCAGGTTTTGAATCTGAGCGACTTCCCGTAAATACGATTCGTTGGTTTGGCATACCACCACACTGTAGCCCGCTTGCATGGCTGCCTCTTCGATGCTGTTGAGCATTGATGCAAAAAAATGATAACTCAACGTCGGTAAAATCAACCCAATGGTTTTGGTGCGGCTTTTGACCAGGTTTTTTGCCAACTGATTGGGTTGGTAGTCCATGTCTTCGGCCAACTGCAACACCGCCTGTCGGGTTTCGGGGTGTATCTCGGGCATCCCGCGCAAAGCGCGTGACACGGTGGAGGCAGATAGATTGAGGGCGTTAGCAATGTCTTTGATCGTGACGGCCGTATTTTTATTCATTGGGTTTAGAGAAATATAATTTTTACAATATGCCACCCATTTTGGGTCCAAAAACCGAGGGACTTCGGGAAATGATACAGTTGGTAGCTTTAGTTGAAATATTTGATTTTTTTAAGTTTAAAATAGGTGTTGCAGAAAAACCGCAAACGTAACCGCAAACGTTTGCGGATGATATTGCGCAAAAATATGTTCAATTTTTGCGTTATTTCTTTTAGAAATGTGAATTTACTTATACTTTTAACATAAAGAAAGACAAAATAGCCCTTTTATTTGCATAGATGATAAATGTAGGATAATCTCGTTGAATGGCTATAATTTGTATTTTTTCAATAAATTCGTTATCCCTTTTTACGTTTTAATAAATCCATTACTTGAATGAAGAAAATCATTACCTGTGTTATGACTGTGCTGGCATTGTCGGCATGGGGGCAGTCCAAAATTGATGTAAAAAAAGAGTTTGAGTTTGCGGCCAAGCAGTACGAAGGAATGTTAGCATCTCACCCCGACATTACGAAGTTTCCCCAATCGACCAACCCCGACGGAACCCCACGCGACATGAAGTCGAGCTGGTGGTGTAGCGGATTCTTTGGAGGTTCTTTGTGGTATATTTATGAATTTAACAAAGCGCCTCAGTGGAAAGAAGCAGCCCACAAATGGACGATGGCCGTCGAACAAGAGCAGTACAACAAAGGTACGCACGATTTGGGCTTTATGATTTATTGCCCGTTTGGCAACGGCTATCGCTTGACTAAAAATGAAGCCTACAAACCCGTAATGCTGACGGGTGCGCAGTCGTTGGCGACACGTTTTGACCCCAAAGTAGGGCTGATCAAGTCGTGGAATAGCTTCAAAGGTGGGTACAATTACCCCGTGATTATTGACAACATGATGAACTTGGAGTTCTTGTTTTGGGCGGCGAAAGAGTCGGGCAACAAGGACTTGTATAACTTGTGTATCACGCACGCCGATAACACCATGAAACACCATTACCGCCCCGACCACAGCGCGTATCACGTTATCTGTTACGGGCCAAACGGTGAAGTATTGGCCAAGAAAAACCACCAGGGCGCGTTTGACGAGTCGTCGTGGTCGCGGGGGCAATCGTGGGGAATGTACGGCTACACGGTCATGTACCGCGAAACCAAAGACCAAAAATACCTCGACCATGCGCGTAATATCGCCGATTATTTGTTGAGCCACCCCAACATGCCTGCCGACAAAGTGCCGTACTGGGACTACAACAAACCAGGGGAAGAGCGCGATGCTTCAGCAGGGGCGATTTTAGCGTCGGGCTTGTTGGAGTTGAGTACTTACGGAGGCAAAAATGCCAAAAATTACTACAACACGGCCGTCACAATTTTAGAAAGCTTGTCGAAGCCACCTTACAAAGCAGAGTTGGGCAAAAACAATCACTTCATTTTGCAACACAGCGTAGGACACAAGCTAGGTAATTCGGAGATAGATGTGCCTTTGGTATATGCTGATTACTATTACTTGGAAGGATTGCTCCGTTACCAAGCCTTGAACAAGAAGAAAAAATAGACGTACGTTCTACATGAAGCCAATAGAAACCTCATCGTCACAAGTGGATAGTCAGCTATGGTCCCAGTTGCAAAATGGGAGCGAATGGGCGTTGGGAAGGCTCGTCAAAAAATATTTCAATCCTTTACAAAACTACGGGTGCAAGTTTGTGCAATCCGAAGATTTTGTAAAGGATTGTGTCCAAGAGGTATTCATTGAAGTGTGGCAACGCCGCGAACGCCTCAGCACTCCCGTGAGTGTCAGGGCGTATTTGTTGAGTTCGGTACGAAAAAAAGTGCTGAGGGAAGGCTTTCGGCAACGAATTTTGAAGGATGAACAACACGAAATCGACACCATCTTGGATTGGCATTCACAAGAGCTTCCGCACGAATGGGCGATTATTGAACAGGAAAACGTTGAATTGTTGACACAGAAAATCACGATTCTATTGGATAAACTGCCCAAAAGGCAGCGGGAGGTTATCTATTTGCAGTTTTATCAAAACCTGAATCGAGACGAAATTGCGCAGATAATGGAGATAAACCCACAGTCGGTTTCCAATTTGGTACAGTCAGCGTTGAAAGTATTTCGTACCCATTGGCAAGTGATTCAGGTGTTGTTGGGGGTAATTTTATTCCATTGACAGTTTGTAAGATGTCAGGGCTAGGCCCCTAGATTGTCAATTGTGTTGCGATTTTCTACGAAGATTTAGGGGGCTACGCCCCTGAAAACGAGGAAAAATATGAACGAAATTAGGGGCGTAGCCCCGCAATCTTAATAGAACGCGAGGCAAAAAAAATAAACAAAAAAGGGGCGTTAGCCCTGCAATCTTCGTAGCAAATATGCCAAGGCTACGCCCCTAGCGTGTCAATAGGGTTGCGATTTTCTACAAAGATTTAGGGGGCTACGCCCCTGAAAACGAGGAGGAAATATGAACGAAATTAGGGGCGTAGCCCTGCAATCTTCGTAGAAAGCGCGGCAAAAAAATAAACAAAAAAGGGGCGTTAGCCCTGCAATCTTCGTAGCAAATATGTCAGGGTTAACGCCCCTAACGTGTCAATTGGGTTTCGATTTTCTACGAAGATTTAGGGGGCTACGCCCCTGAAAACAAGGAGGAAATATAAACAAAAAAGGGGCGTTAGCCCTGCAATCTTCGTAGCAAATATGTCAGGGCTAATGCCCCTAGCGTGTCAATAGGGTTTCGATTTTCTACGAAGATTTAGGGGGCTACGCCCCTGAAAACGAGGAAAAATATGAACGAAATTAGGGGCGCAGCCCCGCAATCTTCGTAGCAAATATGTCAGGGCTAACGCCCCTAGATTGTCAATTGGTTTGCGATTTCTACGAAGATTTAGGGGGCTACGCCCCTGAAAACGAGGATGAAATATGAACGAAATTAGGGGCGTTAGCCCCGCAATCTTCGTAGAACGCGAGGCAAAAAAATAAAAAAGGGGCGTAGCCCTGCAATCTTCGTAGAACGCGCGGCAATAAAAATAAACAAAAAAGGGGCGTTAGCCCTGCAATCTTCGTAATGGCAAATACATATACGCAATTGTATATTCAGTTTGTTTTTTCCGTGCAAGGACGGCAAAACCTCATTAAAGAATCAATCAGAGATGAATTGGAGAAGGTCATGTGCGGCATTGTTACTAACCAGAAATGCAAAACATACGCTATTTATTGTAACCCTGATCACACTCACATTTTTGTAGGAATGCACCCAACTGTTTCTCCTTCTAAATTGATGGAACAGGTTAAATCAGGTTCATCAAAGTGGTTGAACGATAAAAAAAACATTGTTGGAAAATTTGCTTGGCAAGATGGATATGGAGCTTTTACCTATTCCAAATCACAAATTGACAATGTTGTAAAGTACATCCTAAACCAGCCAGAACACCACAAAAAACAGTCATTTAGAGAGGAATATCTATTGTTTCTTGAAAAGTTTGGGGTGGATTATGACCCTAGATATGTATTTGAATGGTATGATTAGATATACCCCTTTGGGCTACATCCATCCCGATACCTTTGTAAACCTTGTAAAAAAAATGAAGAAGAAAGGAGTATATTGGTTGGTTTAGCGCCATCTGATAGAAAAACATGCCTATTACCCAATGAATTATTACCGCTCGTATCAGTTAGAAGACTTTGCCCGCGACGAATCGTTTCGTCAGTGGGTGCTGGAACACGAGCCTAATAATACCCAATTTTGGCAACAGTGGCTTGCCGAAAACCCCGACTGCCGCGAAAAAGTCCATTTGGCGAAGGCGTTTTTGTTGGCCTTAGAAGAAAATGAAACCAACTTGCCAGAGTTGGAATTAGACGCCATTACAGAGCAGATTCTCCAAGCCCCTCCGCAAACTTCGTCTCCGTTTTGGCAGTTTCCGCTGTTCCAATGGGCGGCTTCTATCATCCTGCTTTTGGGCGTGGGGTGGGGTACATATTCTTATTTTCGACCTAGCACCTTGGCGCTTCATGACAGCAAAACGGTCGTAGCTTTCAAAGATGATTATCTCGAACAGACCAATCAAACCGACCGCGTTCAGAAAATTTCGTTGCAAGATGGAAGTACGATTTCGCTCTATCCCAAGAGCCGAATTCGGTACCCACAGCCTTTTCGTGCCCAACTGCGCGAGGTCTATTTAGAAGGGAAAGCTTTTTTTGACATTACGAAAAATCCCCAGCAGCCGTTTTGGGTTTATACCGACTATATTTCTACCCAAGTACTAGGGACGAGCTTTATGGTTCAAGCATTTTCGGAGGCCGATGAGGCCAAAGTGGTGGTGAAAACAGGGCGGGTATCGGTTTATACCCGAAAAGACCTAGAAAAAGCCACAACAACCCAACAAGCGGTGAAAGCGGGAGTGGTGCTTACCCCTAACCAGCAAGTAGCTTTTTCGATACCCGAAAAACGCTTTTTGAAATCGATTGTGGAAGCGCCCGCCGCAGTTGTACAGACACCCGTTAGTAGCTATTCGTTTGAGGAAACGCCTGTTAGCCAGGTGTTTGATTTGATAGAAAAAACCTACGGCATCTCCGTGATTTATGATGCCAAAGTCCTCGAAAATTGCTTCCTGACGGCTACACTTTCCGACGAGTCGCTGTTTGATAAACTTGACCTTATCTGCAAAATCACGCATTCGACCTACGAAATCGTTGATGCTCAAATCATTATCCATAGCCGAGGGTGTAAATAGTATTTTTTTAAAAAAAAATTTTAAAAAAGCAGTATTTTAGGCTTCGGTTCGCCATCCATGATAAAACCACATATTTCATCATGGATAAAATCTACAACAAACCCAATTTCTGCTGGACGCTCATGAGGATTTCATTGACACAGCTGCTGATTGCAATCCTGTTCATGGGAGTATCTCACGCCCACGACGCAAGCGCTCAGGAAGCCCTGGAGCAAAAAGTAACCGTAAAGCTTGCCAACGAGGACTTAAAAACTGCGCTAGGCACCCTTCAACGAGCGACCAACGTGCGCTTTATCTACAATCCGCGAGAAATTAAAGTATCTCAAAGAATCAATGTAGATGCCAAAAACGAAAAGCTGAAAGAAGTGCTTGAACAAGTGCTCAATCCGCTTAAAATTGGCTACGAAGTGAAAGGCAAGCAAATTGCTCTCTTCAAAAAAGAAGTAAGCCTGCTGCCCATTCCGCAGCAAACGCCCAGTTTATTAACGACCCAAGTGCTCGACCAAGGGGTAACGGGAAAAATCACGGACGATAAAGGCGAAGTGCTTGTAGGTGTAAGCGTACAAGTAAAAGGCACAACCCGTGGCGCTACGACGGATGCCAACGGAGGCTATCGTTTGTCGGTGCCTGACGGGAAATCAGTGTTGGTTTTTTCTTATATTGGGTATATCAAACAAGAGATTGTGGTTGGTAATCAGAGTATTATCAACGTTAAATTGTCAGCTGACGACAAAAGTTTAGAAGAGGTTGTCGTGGTAGGTTATGGTGTTCAGAAAAAAGTAAACATGACGGGTGCCGTTTCGACCATTGATTCAAAAGCGATTGAAAACCGCCCTTCGAGCAACTTGGCAACTGCCATGCAAGGAACGTCACCTGGGTTGATTATTCAACGTACGACAGGGCAGCCTGGTAGTGAAGGTGTCAGCATTCAGATTCGGGGAGCAACGACGGCCAACGGTAGCGTGGATCCTTTGATGATTTTGGACGGGGTGGCCGTGCCTATTTCGACACTCCAAACCATGAACCCCAACGACGTTGAAAATATCAGTGTCTTGAAAGATGCCGCTGCCGCGGCTATCTACGGTGCACAAGCAGCGGGTGGGGTGATTTTGGTGACGACCAAAAAAGGAAAATCGGGGAAAGTTACATTCGACTATTTGTCGCAATATGGAACCGATTGGTCAATCAACGTACCTAGTCGGATGTCGCTGTTGGAAGAAGCGGAGTTTTCTAACCTCGCCCGCAAAAACTCAGGCAGTGGCCCAGAGTACTCAGATTTTGATTTGGAGCAGATTCGCAACAACGTTCCGTATGTTGTTAACCCTGCGGATACTTCCACTTACTTGTTTTACAACCAAGAGCCGTTGACCAACCAAGTATTGAGAAAATACACCTCAATGCAAACCCATAACCTGACAGTACGTGGCGGAACCGACAAGCTCAATTTTATGCTTTCGGGTGGTTTTTACGGTAAAAATGGGGTATTTAAAGTGGGGCCTGATAACAACGAACGTTATAACCTTCGCCTCAATTTAGGAGCAAAATTGACCGAAAAACTCTCACTCGATGCGCGAGTTGCTTATACAGGTGAACGTACCAAAACTCCCGCAGCCGATGTAAACGGGGGCGGCTTGTTGTACCAAATCTACCGTTTGCGTACTCGTACACCGTTTTTTACACCTGAAGGTCGTTACAACGGAGCGGGTTCGGCCGCTACTGCCTATGCCACCATGGAAGCAGGAGGGTACAACAACCTTTTCAAAAACTTCTTCGATGGAACATTTACCCTTCAGCACAGCGGTTTGGTCAAAGGCTTGAATCTTCGTGCGGTGGTAGGAACGCAGTACCGTCGTGGCGATAGAAACCGTTTCAACCGTACCGTTCCACTTTGGGGACGTTCACGGATTTTGAGCTACCTCAACCAAGTCAATTCGTACGAAATCACCAACGAGTTGACCAAAAATACCAACATTCAGTTGCTGGCTAACTACGATTTCAAAATCGGGGCGAAGCACAATTTTGGCCTTTTTGCGGGTTATCAGTGGGAGTCGTACCGCTACAGTCAGGTCTTCAACCGTGCTAGTAACTTAGTGAGCAACGACCTTCCTACCCTCAACTTAGGCGACGAAAAAACGAAAGTCAACAGTCAGGCAATTGCTACGAACGCGTTTCAGTCTATTTTTGGACGTTTTAATTACAATTACGCCGACAAATACCTAGTAGAGGCCACGCTTCGTCAGGACGAAAGCTCGAAGTTGGCACCAGGAAGCCGCGTGAAAGTTTTCCCATCGGCATCGTTGGGTTGGAATGTACACCGCGAGTCTTGGTTTGGAAATAGCCTCAGCTTTATTTCTGAATTGAAACTCCGCGCTTCTTGGGGCCGCCTTGGTGGTGCGTTGGGTAACACCATTGGCAACTACGACTACCTCAACCAACTTTCGCAAGGGTCGGCGTTGGTCTTGGGTGATTCTCGGGCTACGTATATTTTCCAAAACGCCATTCCTTCGGCCAACCTTTCTTGGGAAACCATTGAAACTACCAACGGAGGCGCTGATTTGGGCTTCTTCCAAAACAAACTTCAAATCACGGCAGACTACTACGTAAAATACAACCGCAACATGCTTACAGCACAGTTGTTGCCATCGACGATTGGTATCAACACCCCTCGTAAAAACAACGGTGAGCTAAAATCGTGGGGATGGGAGTTAGAGGCGCGTTACCGTGGTACGGTTGGCAAAGAGTTTAACTACAATGTGTCGTTCAATTTGTCGGACAATAACAACAAACTCATTAGCTTCTCGGGGCGTAATATCGTCGGAATGGGAACCAACGGAACCATTGAAAATTACCCACTTAACTCTATTTGGGGGTACCAAACGGCGGGTTATTTCCAAACAGCTGACGAAGTAAAATCTTGGGCGTTTCAGGATAGCCGCGCAGGTGCTGGCGACGTAAAATACATCGACCAAAACGGTGATAGCCGCTTAACCGTTGGACGTGGAACCACCGAAGATTACGGCGATATGGTTTTCTTAGGAACCACCAACCCACGCTATTTGTACGGCGCCACCTTTGGTTTCCAATGGAAAGGACTTGACTTTTCGGCCTTCTTCCAAGGCGTAGGAAAACGTAGCTACCGCCCAGTTACAGAGTCTATTGCGCCTTTGTTGGTGACTTGGAAACAAGCCCTCGGCATCCACCGCGACTATTGGACACCAGAAAACCCCAATGCCACCTACCCTCGTCCGTTTATCGGAGCTACCCACAACTATTTGTCGTCGGATAAATGGGTCTTGAACGCACGTTATACCCGCTTGAAAAACATTCAAGTAGGATATACCTTGCCAAGCCGCTGGACGGAACGCCTCAAAGTATCACGCGCTCGTTTCTTCTTCTCTGGCCAAGACTTGTTTACCATCTCAGGTTTAGGAGTTTTCCAAGGATACTACGATCCTGAAACCCGCGACAACGTAGAAAACGACTATCCTTTCTTTGCTACGGCTTCGGTGGGTTTAAACCTCTCGTTTTAAGCATTGTACTTCAAACAAAGGTGGTATCTATTAAATTGAAACAACATGAACAAGACATATTCATTTCTTACCAAAAAAGTAGCAATAGCGGCGGTATGCGGGCTGACTTTCCTCTCTGCCTGTGACGTTACCCGCCTTCCCGAAACGTCGATTAGTGACGAAACCTTTTGGCGCTCGGAAGCCGACTTGAAGGCTGCGGCCAACTACTTGTACACATTTTTGCCTGCCTTCAACAACGAAGATAACTGGTCGGACGATGCCACGGGATTGACCGTTAGCAATATTAGCGATGGTACACGTTTGGCACCTGCCACCGACGGTAACTACAGCACCCCGTATCGTTTGATTCGGGCGGCTAACAACATCGTCGAAAAAGCACCTCGTGCGAGTTTGGCGGCGGCCATTCAAGACCGCTACGTGGGCGAAGCTCGCTTCTTCCGCGCGATGGGGTACTACGATTTGTTGCGCAAGTACGGAAGTGTGCCATTGGTTTTGAAGACATTGACGGACGAGTCGGCCGAGTTGAAAGAGCCTGCGGCTACCCGTGACCAAGTCATCGAGCAGATTTACCAAGACTTGGATTTTGCGGCTTCTAAACTTCCGACCCCTACCGTGTTAGGAACGGCAGACTATGGCCGCATTTCTAATACAGGGGCGTTGGCCTTCAAAGCACGCGTAGCATTGTTTGAAGGAACTCGCGCTAAATTTCACAAGTACGGCGACCCCAACAAACACTTGACGTTGGCTTACAACGCGGCGAAAGCGGTGATTGACAGCAAACAACACGATTTATACACGGGCGGGTACTTCAACTTGTTCCAGTACGCGGGTGAAGGCCGTGCCAACCGCGAAAATATCATTGTAAGACAATACGGGGTATCACAGACCGACCGCGTAGTGACGCATACTTACTTCCGTGGAACGGTTGAAAACGGAAACCTAAACCCTACCAAAAGCCTGATTGATTCGTACTTGATGAAAGACGGCTTGCCAACGTCGAAATCGCCGCTTTATACGGCTCCTACGACAACGGTAGAAGTTTACCAAAACCGTGATACGCGCATGAGCGATACGTACATGAAGCGCGGTGACTCGTGGATTGCTACGTTTCCTGTGTTCAACGTGCCGAGTTTGGTGTTTGCCAAAACAGGGTTTACGTTCCGTAAATATTCGGACATCAACGATTGGAACAACCAAGCATCAACGATGGACTACATGATTTTGCGCTACGCTGAAGTGTTGTTGATTTATGCCGAAGCTCGCTTTGAGTTGGACGAAAAAATCAGCGATGCAGATTTGGAATTGAGCCTCAACCGTACCCGCGCCAGAGGCGGTTTGCCAAAATTGACCAACGAGTTTGTGACAAAAAATGGATTGAACATGCGTGATGAAATCCGTCGCGAGCGTCGTGTGGAATTGGCGCAAGAAAGTCACCGTTACTGGGATTTAAACCGTTGGAAAATGGCAGAAACCGAAATGCCAAAACCAATTTTAGGAAATTATTTCTTTAAAACAGAGTTTGGAACGACGGTTCAAGTAAACTTAACCCCCGATAACTATATCCAAGTGCAAGCGGCAAGTTTCCGTAAGTTTGACCCTGCCAAAGATTATTTGTGGCCGTTGCCGATCAACGAGTTGGCATTGAACCCATCTCTAAAACAAAACCCAGGCTGGTAGCCAAGTGGTGAGGGTTGCTCACAACCCGACTCACTGTGTGGAAGGTTGCTCACAACCTGACTAATGCGCTTGATTCGTGTGTAAAGCCCTCTCAGCAAATGATGTTGGGAGGGCTTTTGATTGATACGTTTATCAAATTTCTACTAGCCGTGAGCAATTTGTATGTCCCGCACCAACAAACTACGGTCAAAATGGAATTGAATAAAGCTGACCGCCCCGTAGCCGATAAGTTGATAAAGTAGGAAGAGCGATGCGAAAAATAGTTCTACTTTTTTGTCATTTTTGAAGCTTGTAGTAAAATGAAAAAGTAAAAGCGCAAAGACAAACGCCAGGATTCTTAAAAAATTGTCCCAGCCACTGACCAATTGAATCTCCACGCGGTCGGTGGCTTTTAGGTGAAAATCGTGTTTTTTCTTGAAAAACCCCCACGATTGAACCACCACGTGGACATACTGTTCGCGCTGGACCAGGTCATATTCGATAAATTCGTGGTTTTGAAGCGTTCCAATTTCGATGCCGTCCAAGTAGACTGTAAGAGGAAAAAGGTTCATCCACCAGTGGGTGCGGCGCGTAATAATAAAATGGGTTTTCATCGATGGCTGAATTTTATCGTAAAAATTATCAGATAACTAAGTTAGGAAATTACCTGCTTCATCTTGAAGTAATGACGAAAATCTTTTTCACCTTTTGTACATCCCTATGAAATCTATCTTTTCCTCCGCACGCTTGGTTGCTTACCTATTGTTGATTCCAGTGGTTTCCCAATTCTCCTTTACAACGCCAACGGCCAAAGAAAAAGAAAACTGGATTAATCTTTTCAACGGCAAAGACATTAAAAATTGGACGGTCAAAATCCACCACCACGAGACGGGCGACAACTTTGGCGAAACCTTTCGAGTGGAGGATGGCATCATAAAAGTGCGTTACGACAAGTACGATAAATTCAACGAACGCTACGGACATTTGTACTTCAATACGCCCTATTCGTACTATCATTTGTCGATGGAGTACCGCTTTACGGGCATTTGGCGCGAAGACGCTCCCGATTATACGAAACTCAACAGCGGAGTGATGTTTCATTCGCAAGACCCCCGCACCATGCCCAAAGAACAAGATTGGCCGATTTCGGTAGAAATGCAGTTTTTGGCTGGGCTAGGCGACGGTAAACCTCGTCCCACGGGCAACATGTGTTCGCCTGGCACGGACGTTATTTTTAAAGGGGTGAAAGACCCACGTCACTGCATCAATTCGACCTCTAAAACGTACCCAAAAGAAGAATGGGTAAAAGCCGATTTGATTGTGTTGGGTGATTCGTTGGTGCAACATTTTATCAACGGTGAAAAAGTCTTGGAATACGCAAAACCCCAAATTGGAGGTGGAGTGGCCAACCGTTTTGACCCTGCCCAAAAAATTGACGGAAAGCCCCTCAAAGAAGGCTTTATCGCCCTCCAAAGCGAAGGACAAGAGATAGACTTTCGTAACATCAAACTCCTTAATTTGGAAGGTTGCAAAGACCCTAAATCAAAGGCTTACCGCAGTTATTTTGTCAAGAATAACCCTGCTTTGTGCCGTTAACTCCCTTTTCGTATGAAGCGCATTTGGATTTTCTTTGGTTTAATGAGTTTTTCTTGGGCGGTATCGGCGCAACAGTCGCCCAGCCCAGGATTGTTGTATAGGTATATTTCAATCACTCAAGGAGGCAGCAATCCCGATGCAAATCGTGTAGAATTACGTTCTGACATAGATACCAGTTGGACCCGTTGGAAAGAGCGCGGGTATAGCTTTGGTTTCAACCCTGTGCTGACCCCCATGTACACGACTGTGAACGGGATTCTTTCAACCCCCTACATGATTCAAGTGCGTGGAAATACCGAAGAGCGAAACAAAAAACGCTGGGGATACCATGTCTTTGAGGGCTATGCCAAAGACGATAAGTCGCGGATAACGATGCTGGTCAATAAGCACATCGAGGAAGAACGTCCTGTGGCAGAGTTGTATTACTACGGAACGGCCTATAATCATTCCGAACAAGCATACAATTGGTTTAAAATTGGCTCGGATGTTCGACAACATTCATTCCTTTTTGGCCGCGACAAAGCCATTTTTTACGGTTCTCTTCGCCTGACCAACGCATTTACACTAGGCAATATCGGCAAGGAAGATTTACTGAACGAGAAGCCACAAGGCGACGACGAAAATGTATATCAATCGGACGCTAAATACGTAAATTTCAAAGAGTTGAAAGGAAGTGGCGATGGTACAATGTTTTATGACAAAGACAACAAAATCGTAGTCATAAAGATTGATGGTAAATGGATGAAACTCAACGTGGAACCATTGCCTGCGGGGGTTGAATACAAGTTTTAAGTAGTTGATTATAAATACGTTGTTTACTAAGTTTCTTTATAATTTACCCGCAGATTTACGCTGATTCTAAAACCGCAGATAACCGCAGATTTTGGGTGATTAATTCGGCTAATGAGCTTATCTGCTGTTGCGCCTCTACCGAGGCTTCTTTGAATTATTCTAAAATTTTTGATTGAATACTTATATGAAATTGCTTGTTTCTTTCTGTTTGTGTTTCCCGCTCGTGTTTACAGGATGGGCGCAGCGCTTGCAACGCTACCAACACGAAACTTTTCCCCAAATCGACTCCGTCATCAACGTCCCCTACGGCGAAGCGCGAAACGTTAAAGGTGAAAACGAAAAACTCTTGCTCGACGTTTACAGCCCCCATGGCGACACGCTCCGCAAGCGTCCGTTGGTGGTGTTTGTGCACGGAGGAGGGTTTACGGGAGGAGATAAAAAGGTAGGGTATCCGCTGTTGTTCAGCTATGGATTAGCCAAAAGAGGCTACGTCTGTGGTTCTATCAACTATCGGCTGGGTGTGGAAGAACCCAAAAACGATAAAAGCTATTTTGAAGCCATGTACCGCGCGGTGCAAGACACCAAAGCCGCCATTCGTTTTTTTAGAAAAAATGCCGAGCAGTACGGAATCGACACGTCCCAAATTTACCTCATGGGAGGCTCGGCGGGAGCCATGACTGCCCTGCACGCGGCGTATTTGGACGCGAAAGAAGTGCCTGCCTACGTCAATACCGAGCGCTGGGGAATGCTGGAAGGCAATAGTGGCAACGCAGGGTATTCGTCGAAAGTAAAAGCCATCATCAATTGCTGGGGAGCGATGGTCGATTATCGTTGGATTCAGAAAGGCGATATTCCCAATTTCAACGTTCATGGCGTGGCGGATAAACTCGTGCCGAGCGATTCCTCTTTGTCGTACAACGGCTTTAAGTACGGAAGTCAGGTCGTTTTTGAACATTCCTTGGCTTTGGGCATCGCCACGGGAATACGTCTGTACGAAAACACAGGCCATACCCTCGACAACGATAAGTCCAAACAAACCCAAGCCCTCGAAGAGGCGGGGTATTGGTTAGCGGCGCAGCTCAAAGGCAAGTTGAACGTCACGCGTTTTGAGAAAGAAATCCTCGCGTTTGAGGAGGCCGATAAAACCGAAACCTACACCAACAACGCGATTTTGGTGACGGGAAGCTCGTTTGTGCGTTTGTGGAAAAACATCAACCAAGACCTTGCCCCGCACGAAATCATTCACCGTGGCTTTGGTGGCTCCACGGTGGCCGAGATGGCGTATTACATTCCTCAGATTTTGGGGAAACATCAACCCAAAGCCATTGTGATTTATACAGGTAGCAACGACATTGCCGATTCGCCGCTTGATAAAACGCCTTTGCAAATCCTCGAAACCTACAAAGTGGTTGTGAAAAACATACGGGCAAAGTTACCCAACGCGGCTATTTATTGGATTGCAATTTCTCCCAACGAACGCCGCTGGGGAGTGCAAGATAAAATATTGGAAGCCAATGCGTTGTTGAAAAACTACTGCGAATCAACGCCCAAGCTACACTACATAGAAACCATGCCGCAGTTGTTGGGGAAAGATGGCAAATACCAGCCCGAACTGTACATTGGCGACAAGCTGCATTTCAACGAAAAAGGCTACGAAATTTGGACAAAAGTAATCGGGGGCGTACTAAATCGTGATTTTGGTAAGAAATAAGCGTTTTGTCATTAAATTCGCAAAATGACTAAACCCGCTTCTTCACCCACGCTTTCTCGTCAGTTGGGGCTGCTGAGCCTCACCGCGACGGGGATTTGCTCCATGATTGGGGCTTCCATTTACATTGTGCCCATTATGATTCAGCGCAACGTGCCTGGCATTGGCCCGTACGTATTGCCTGCGTTTTTGTTGGCGGCCGTTCCTGCGTTGTTGGCGGCCTTTGCCTACGCCAGTTTATCGTCGGCCATGCCCCAAGCGGGCGGGAGTTACGTTTTTGCCAGCCGAGGCTTGCATCCGTACTTGGGCTTTGTGGCGAGTTTTTCGCAGTGGTTTGGCCTCACGATTGTCATCGGGGTCATTTGTTACGTCATTGTGCCGTTTTTTAGGGACATTGCCAATGCCCTCGACTGGATCAACGCCGCTCAATGGCTCGAAACGGGTTGGGTACGACTCACGTTGGCGCTGGTGTTGCTGTGGACGTTTGTGGGAATAAACATGCGCGGATTGGCGTTTTACGAACGTACGCTCATTCCGCTCATGGTGCTGATGTTTGTGCTGGGAGCCATCGTCATTGTGGCGGGTTTTTACTTCAACCATGCCGATTTTGTGGCGGCTTTGGCTGCAAAAGAAAACCGTGCGTTTTCTATTTCGAGCGTGGCTACGTTTGACTGGAGCACGTTTTTGTCGGCAGGTGCGGTGTTATTTGCCAGTTTTATTGGGTTTGATTCTATTGCGCAGGCAGGGGGAGAGGCCAAAAACCCTGAGAAAATGCTGCCCCGTGCCATCGCCTTGGCGGTACTCATCGTAGGCTGTTTTTACTTCGTATTTACGGCGGCCGTTTACCACGCTATTCCGTGGCAGTACATCGCCGAAGAAGCCAGTAAAAAAGACATTTCTGCCCCTGGGCTGTTTAGTATTTTATTGTCTCCGCAGTGGGGTGTTGTCATTCTGATAGGAGCTACCATTGCTTTGGTCAACGACCTGCCTGCCATGTTGCTATCGGTTTCTCGACTGCTTTTTGCGTGGGCCGAAGATGGTATTTTTCCCAAAACCCTCGCCGACATCGACCCCAATACGCATACGCCCAAACGCGCCTTACTACTGAGCGGAGGCATGGCTACGATTGGGATACTAGGAAGCCATTTTGCGAGCGATTTTTTCTTAGGAATTGACATTATGGTGACCAGCATGTTGGTCAATTTTTTATTGATGTGCATTACGTTATTGACCCTTCCCAAACGGAACCCCGCTATTGCACAACGCATCAAAGTACTGGCGTTGCCTGTGCTTCGTCGTACGCTGGCGTGGGCAGGGATTGGGTGTTTGGTGGCGTTTTTGGGAATACACGTCTGGAAAGACCTTCAGGCGTCGGTAGGAGCGTGGTATTTTCACTCTACCTACGTGTGGCTTTTGGTGATGGGAGTGGCCTCGCTGATATATGTTCGCAGAAGGCCGCTGATTGACAACGATTAACGATACAAACGAATGCAGAATTTAGTAACCCCCGATTTTCAAACGTCCAACGTCATAACGGGACTTTGGCAAATTGCTGACATGGAACGCGATGGACGTTCGTTGGATTTGGACGAGGCCGCACGGGCGTTGGTGCCGTACGTAGAAGCAGGTTTTACCACCTTCGACATGGCCGACCACTACGGTTCGGCGGAAATCATTGCGGGGATTTTACACAAAAAATACCTTCACAAAGACTCGGTGCAACTGCTCACCAAATGGGTGCCGACGCCAGGGAAATTAACCAAAGAGCAGGTGCGCAAAGCGGTACAGACTTCGCTCCAACGAATGCAGCTCGACACCCTCGATTTGCTGCAATACCACGCTTGGAACTACGCCGACCCCGCCTGGCTCGACCAGTTGTTTTGGCTGCAAGAGTTGCAAGAAGAAGGGCTTATCAAACACCTCGGTTTGACCAATTTTGACACCGCGCACCTGAAAATGGCACTGGATAGTGGCATCAAGGTGGTATCCAACCAAGTGTGTTTTTCGCTGCTCGACCAACGGGCGCAACGGTTTATGCTGGACGTGTGCCAACAATACGGCGTACAACTACTGGCGTTTGGGACGGTAGCGGGTGGTTTTTTGAGCGAAAAATGGCTGGGAAAACCCGAACCAACCCAAGACAAGTTGGCGACGTGGTCGCAGATGAAATACAAACGGTTTATTGACCAAGCAGGGAGCTGGGAACAGTTTCAACAACTGCTTTCGACTTTATCGACCATCGCGCAGCGGCATTCGCTGGACATGGCCAACGTGGCGAGTCGCTACATCATGGAGCAGCGCGGCGTGGGTGGGGTGATTATCGGGGCACGGCCCAGCCAAAGCGAACACATACAATCGAACCGCCGTTTGTTTGAATTCCAACTTTCGCAGGAAGAAAAAACTCAAATTGACGCTGTTTTGGGATTACTAAACCCTATTCAGGGCGATTGTGGGGACGAATACCGCAAGCCGCCCTTCCTCACGGCCTCGGGCGATTTGAGCCACCACATTGCGAGTTTTCCCGCGCCTTATGCCACCAAAACGGGCCACGACGGGCGCACTCACGCCCTGAGCGGGACGATTTGGGAAGACATTGCGGGCTTTAGCCGTGCCGTAAAACGGGGCAACAACATTGTGATTTCGGGCACGACGGCTACCCACGGCCACCGCGCGATTGGCGGCAACGACCCCGCTTCGCAGGCTCATTTTATCATCGACAAGCTGGAAGGGGCGTTGCAGTCGTTGGGGGCGACGTTGGAAGACGTGGTTCGGACGCGCATTTTTATCCGAAACATCGACGATTGGGAGCTCATTGCCCGCGCCCACGGGGTTCGGTTTGCCAACATCCAACCCGCCAATACGATGGTGCGGGCCGATTTGATTGGCGACGAATACTTGGTCGAAATGGAAGCCGAGGCGATGATTGAACCATAAAATGGAAGGAAAACGGAAGTATGACGAACGATTTTAACACCGCTTGGCGCAAAACGGCCTCGACCATTTACCAAAAACCCAACGATTCTAAAATTTTTGGGTCGGTAGAAGTGGACATCACCGAGCTGGAACACTACATTCAACAACAGCGCAAAGCGGGGGTAAAAATCACCCTTACGCATTTTTTTCTGCTGGCAACCGCTCGTGCCCTCCGCGACGAAGTTCCTGAGTTTAATACCTACGTCAAACGCGGCACCATCGTACCTTTTCCGAGCATCGACGCCACGGTGAGTGTCTTGATGGCCAATGGTGAAATGGGTTCGGTAAAAATGCAACACATTGACAAACATACCCTTGCGACGCTGGCCGAGGCGTTGCGGCAAGCGATTCAAACGGCGCAAAAGGGCGACGATAAATCTAAAAAACAGAAAGAAACCTTGGCGCGTATTCCGTGGCCCTTCCGCGACTACGTCTATCGCCTGATTCGGTACGTGACCGTGCGTTTGGGGTGGACGATTCCTGGTTTGGGGCTTTCGGCCAACAATTTTGGCGCGTTTTTTCTTTCCAACATCGGCAGCATTGGGTTGGACATGGGCTACCCCGCCTTGTTTCCTTCGGCCAACGTTTCGTTTGTGTTGATTTTAGGGGGCGTTTCCCAAAAACCGTGGGTGGTAAACGGAGAAGTTGTTCCCCGCACGATTCTTTCGCTGGGCGCCGCCCTCGACCACCGAGTGGTGGACGCCTCGCACGGGGGAAAGTTGTTTAAATACCTCAAAAAAATGATTGCGAATCCGAGTTTGCTCGAACGCTAATGGGTACCCAAGCAACGCCCATTTGTCACCTTGACGAAGGAGAGGTCTAACACCCACCGCACAACACCTACCCCTCCCAAATAATTTTTAAAAAACTTTTAGGAATTAGGCAGTTAGTTTTGAATTCAACTAATCTTTGGGATATATTTACAAAGCGACATACGCATTTGAGCTTGCTCCCTCATTGGCTTCTCATGCTTTTTGGTTGGAATCGATTTGCCCGTGAAATGGATGAGTTTTTTTGGGGAATAATAGGTGCGTACAATACAAAAAGTACGACATCTAAAGTTAAATCGAGTATTGGAATAGTACAAATAAATACAAAAAGTACTAC
This sequence comes from Runella defluvii, assembly GCF_014195535.1. Lineage (GTDB taxonomy): Bacteria > Bacteroidota > Bacteroidia > Cytophagales > Spirosomataceae > Runella > Runella defluvii. The sequence continues at coordinate 940,722 of NZ_JACIBY010000001.1, forward strand.
AAAACTTTCGCATATTTGAGAGTTGGTGGCAAGGCTAACAGACACATACCAAAAATTTAACAACGACAAATGATTTGTACAATTTATTCTCACTATCTCGGATTTGACAGAATTGTTGAAATACTGAAACAGAAATATCCGAAATCAAATTTGACACTTGGAAATCAAGACGAATTCCATACTGCTGAATTAGAAATAAAAGGCGGACTATTTAGTTCTGCAAGTAAGCTCAAAGTTGGTTATAGACAAAGACAAAAACCTTCTTATCAACTTTTACAAGAAGATGTTTGTCCATTATCACAAAACTTAAAAGGGCTGTATGGATTCATATCATCATTGCCAACTTCAAACGAAAACATCAAGCAACTTTTTTTACAGAAAATCACGACAATAAATTGTGAGTTTTCTATTATTCAAGAACAAGGACAAACAAAAGATTTAAAAGAATTGATTTACACAATTTCACAAATTTTTGACGCTTTTCTATTTGTTCAACCAAATACTATTATAAGTAGGTCAAGTGGACAACACTTACTGGACAAAAATTTAAAACTCATAATTGACGGTCAAGGCAATTGCGAAATAGCAGAATTAGACATAAAAGTTGAGTCTAAATATTTTGAACAAGAGCAAATACCTGTTTTAGACGACCAAAAAAGTAGAAGACAGAAATCTGAGATAATTTGCAGCAAATACAATGTTCCAATTTATAAGAATCCAAATTCTCTCTTCGTTGAGTCTGAAACTACTGTAAAAATTAGGACGAAAGACGAAGTTGTAGATAGAGCAATTGCATTATGTTATATGGAGTTGAAAAGTGAAAGCCCTGAAAAGGAATTATTAGACAGTTTTTCAGCAAAGTATAACGTAAGTACAAAACTTACAACATTAGAAATGCAATTTGCTAATAATGGAAATCCATCAGAACAAGAGATAGCAAATGCAAATTGGAGAGCAGAGAGTTATCACACTTTATTGTGGTCTTTGTCTTTTATTGATAATTTGAATTTTCCCACGGACATCTGTAATATTGGCGAAGATGTTGGAGTTCTATTTTCAAAAACTGAACAAGAGTTTAGAAACACTGCAAAGTTGAGAACAAAAGAAGAAATTTTAGATCAGGCAGACTTAATTCTGCGTTTAAATTGGGCTTGTGTAAATGCAAGAGTTAAAAATGAAGAAGCACCAAGCGGACTTAACCCAAGTGTAGTTTATGAAAGACATTATGCTTTGAATTGGCTAATAAATCACCTAAATCAAGAGTGGGACAATGTTACGACAAATACATAATGATGAAAAAAGCCCAGCCACCAACATCGTATTGGCAATAGTGGGGCTGACAGTTGTAAACTCAACATTTGTAATTCTATTGGGCATTTGTACAAATGTTGGGCTTACGTTTTTCAAATGCCCCACCATCGCCAATACGTAGCCGTTAGCGGTTATTTTAGCACGACACCAAATGAACTTTGAGATGAACAATAAGAATGTGGGAAACTGGTTGACGCAACTGAATGGAAAAACAATTGACAAAGTTTTTCAGGTTGACTTCAATAACAATAGACACGATGACATTTATTTGCCGTGGCTTTTCTTCGTGACATTTACTGACTTTGATAAATTCTTAGAAATTGAGGGAGATTTTGATGGAGACCACATAAGAATTAGCCTAAACGACAATTCAGAACTTGACACCAAACTAAAAGAAAACAATTTACCTGATGAGCCAGACCTCTGGCGTGTTTACGAAACAGAAAAAGATGAAACACTCAGTAGACTTTTAGGGCAAAATATTGACTTTGTTGACTATGGAATTGATAAAGATGAATTTGAAATTAACGGAACACAAATCATTGGACAAAAAGACGTTTTTAACTTTATTCGGTTCAATTGTGAGAAAATCAATTTGACAATTTTTGAAGGTTCAGCGACAGGTTTGGGAGTTTCAGACGACAAAAACGTGAAACTAAATTTTGAAGATACATTCGACAAGTATGACACGAGATAAAAAACAACCGCTAACATCGGTTTGGCAATATGGCGGCTGAAGTGCATCTATGAAACATTTGTGCAAGGTTCAACAGCAGTAATTCTTTTGAACTCTTGTGCTGAAAATCCGCCACATCGCCAAGCCGAAAAACGTTAGCGGTCAGGCTACAACGGCACCTCACGAAACAAAGAGATGACAGAAACAGAAAAAATTTTTACCGAAATCGACAAAATAATAGAAACGGTTGACCTGTTTAAAGCCGACCCATTATTTAGTGACGAAAAAAACAGACGACAAAGTAAAATTGTTTCAATCATACCAAACGACAACGAAATATTAAAGACACTTTCTTATTTAATTACGTTTAGCCAAAACTCTAATTCTGAAATTGTTGAACAAGTTCTAAAATCAGGAAAATTTGACAAAGCATTTAATGACTTTAAAATTGAAGAAGTCGTTAAGCTAAACCCTTGCGACATTGCAGACAATCATTGGACTTCAATAAAAGGAATTAGACAACAAGCAAAACTCTTTCACATTGTAAGTTTAGCTCGAAAAATTAAAAATATCGGTTCATTTGCAGACATTTTAAATCAGACGAACATTCCGAAATCAATAAAAACACAGAATGACATTTATGATTTTTGGAATGGCTTTGACCAGCTTTTGAATACTCTTAAAAACAATAAAATTCCATTCTTTCAATCAACTACATCTTTACTTCACTTTCTTTTAGACATCGGCTATGACTGTGTGAAACCTGATTTAGTTGTTATGAAAGTAGCGAAGAAACTTAATATAGTTGACAACGAAACAGGCGACAAAAATTTCAGAAAAACAGTTAAATTTATACAAGAGTATTCCGTTGATAGACAAATAAGACCTTCCATTATTGACTTTTATTTTCTAATTGACGAAGGGCAAATGGGAGCGAAAAAATTTGTAAAACAAGAATTTTATAAACGAGTAATTTGAAATTAACGAACGACATAGAACAAGCCCGAACCGCTAACAAGGTATTGCCAAAAGCGGGGCTGAACGGCTTCGATTGGACATTTATGCAAGGTTCAACATTCGTTCTTCGATTGAACTTTAGTGCTAAAAATCCCCGCCTTCGGCAATACCCAAAACGTTGTGTGATATATTAAAGACAGACCGAAAATGAGAATTATTTCAGAAAATAATAACGAAAGAATTCAAAACTCTTTTGACAGAATTTGTGAAAATTGCAATAATGGACTAAGTGAAACTCTCAAAAATTCACAACTTATAATTTCGGACAATTTATCCGCAGAAAGTATATACTCAAATAAAGATGAAAATTTAAAAACTATTTTTAAAAAGGCTTATAGCGAAGGATTTGGCGGAATATTGGCAAATGTAGAATACGAGAATGTTAAATCCCATTTAGTTGTATTGAATATTACCAAAATAGACGAATTTGAATTAACAGATAGTGAACTTGACGGAGTTTTTTCTCACGAATTAGGACATATATTTAATGAAAATCCTAAAAGAGAAGAGCCTTCAATTTTAAAAGGTAACACACAAATAGAAATAGACAACGCAAAAAAAATAGAACGAAAAGAAGCAGAAACATATGCGGACTATTTTTCTAAGCGAACAAATTGTAGTCAAGGACTTATTGGTAGTATCAACAAATATATACTTTCTGACAACTGTAAAAATAAAGAATTATTCCAAGAAAGACTTGAACAATTAAAAAAAGAAGAAGTTTTACACGGAACAATAAAACCAATAAGATAAATACGGCACACAACAGGCGTTTGGCTCAATGGCGGGTGACGTGGTTAATTGAACATTCTACCTCGCATCAACTTTTGTGGTGTATTGACAGTTTAGTGCTCCGAAATCCGCCACTGCGCCAAGCGCCAAAACGTTAGTAGCAACCGTAAACGAAAACATCGAAACATAATACTAGAATATGACCAGTAGCAAATTGACAATTTTAAAGGAAGTGTTAACTCAAAAAAAATCTGAGATAGCTTCAAGTATGACAGAAGATGAATTTTTCAATCTTTTTGCAAGTGAACAAATTCTTAAGGACTTTGAGCTATCATATGACGAATTAAATGACGGGATAGTTGAAGGAGGAAGTGATGGTGGTATAGATGCTATCTATTCGTTTATAAATGGAGAATTATTAGAAGAAGACACTGATTATACTGGGCTGAAAAAGGAAATTGTAATAGATCTTATCATCATTCAATCAAAAAATACAAATGGTTTTGCAGAAGAACCTATGAATAAGTTCATTTCATCTGCTCAAGATTTATTGAACTTATCAAATGACTTAAACTCATTAAAAGCAACATACAAAAAGGAATTAAGAAAGAAAATTGAGTTATTCAGAAACGCATACTTAAGACTTGCATCAAAATTTCCAAAATTAAATATCTCATACTATTACGCTGCACTTGCATCAGACTTACATCCTAACGTTGAAAGAAAGGTGCCACAACTTCAAAATGTAATAAATACCCAAATTAGTGACAGTAACATTACATTTTCATTTATTGGAATTGAAGAGTTATTAAGTCTTGCAAGAAAAAAACCTGTCAGAGTTAAAGCATTAAATATTGAAGGAACTCCAATTAATACTCGTGATGGTGGTTATATAGCTCTAGTTAGTCTGACAAATTATTATGATTTCATTGCCGAGAATAATAAATTAATTAAGGCCTTTTTTGATGCAAATGTTAGGGACTATCAAGGCAAAATCGAAGTAAACCAAGCTATTTCGGACAGTTTGAAAAATCCCAACAATGAAGATTTTTGGTGGTTAAATAATGGTGTAACAATAACGGCCACAAATGCAACACTAGCAAGCCAATCTTTGACAATTGAAGACCCACAAATTGTAAATGGACTTCAATCATCACACGAGTTATTCTATCACTTTTCGACAGGTGGAAATAGAGATGACTCTCGTAAAATAATGGTTCGGGTAATAAAGCCAATTGATGAAAAATCTAGACTTAAAATAATTAAAGCCACAAACAGCCAAACTAGTGTACCAATTGCTTCATTGAGAGCAACGGATGAAATTCACTTAAACATTGAAGATTATTTCTTATCACAAGGTTTATACTATGATAGAAGAAAGAATTACTATAAAAATTTGGGCAAGCCTGCGGAACAGATTATTAGCATACCATATTTGTCACAAATTATTACTTCAATCGCCTTAAGAGAGCCAAATAATTCAAGGGCAAGGCCTTCAACACTTATCAAAAATGACGAAGAATATAAACGCATTTTCAGTAAAGAATATGATGTAGATATTTATGCAAAGGGAGTGCTATTACAAAAACAAGTAGAGAAGGCATTAAAAAAATACTCACCTGAGCTAACTACAAGTGAAATTGGTGACCTTAAATTTTACGTATCTATGTTTATAGTAGCAGACACTCTGAAAAAGTTGGCATACTTTCCCAACGACATTAAAAGCATAGACCTTGCTTTAATTTCACCTGAGAAAATTAACCAAGCTATTGTTATCGTAAAAGAGATTTACGACTCGCTTGGCGGAACAAATAAAGTAGCAAAGAGCCAAGACTTTGTTACATCAATCTTTGGGAAACTCGGTGAAATAATTGCTGAACATAAAGAACTATTGAAACAACAGAGCTTAGCGTCTAAAGCTAACAATGGGACAAATTAATAAAACGGCAGCTGCTAATAACTAAGCCCCCGTGGTGGCCGAAGACCAAGCCATGAAACTCCCGAAAGCGTTCGAGGTTGAACGAAACTCGGGCGGGCGGTCAGTCTGGCGGTGAGTGCTCACCAAACCCGATGGCGCGAACGTCCAGTTCGTGTCTTTGATTATCAGGCTTCCAGCCTTGCATTCATCTATTCCAAGGCTAGAAGCCTCGGAATAGTGAGCACGAGCGATACGCCCGCGCTATCGTAGGTTTTTGACACAATGGCGGGTAATGTGGTCAATTGAACATTTTTCCCGATGGCGCGAACGTCCCGTTCGTGTCTTTGATTATCAGGCTTCCAGCCTTGCATTTTCCTTTCCAAGGCTAGAAGCCATCGGAATAGTGAGCACGAGCGAAACGCTCGCGCTATCGTGGTTTTTGACACAATGGCGGGTGAAGTGGTTCATTGAACATTCTACCTCGCATCAATCCCGAAATCTTTCGGGAGGGTGTATTGATAGTTTTATAGGCAGAAATCTGCTACTGCGGCAAGTGCTTAAACGTTGGTGGTCATATTAAAATAATACCCAAATAATGAACAATCAGTTGGACAACATAAAAGCCAAACTTGAACAGCTAAGGAAACTGGACACTAATTTGGAGATTTTTGGATCTGAAAAACACAGGTACACTCTTAATCCGACTGTTCCACTGGACACAATAATACAGTTTGAAACAAAACATAAAATCACTTTACCAAATGAATATGTCGCATTTTTGACAACTCTTGGAAATGGCGGAGTAGGACCTTTTTACGGGCTTGAACCTTTTGAAAATGCTATTTTTGGCGACTTGGACTATAAACGTAAAGACAGTTTGTTAAATCCAAGCAAACCTTTTTTACATAAGGATGCTTGGAATATGGAATTTGAGCCGACAGTTAGTGAGGAAGAAAATCAAGAAGAATACGATAGACAATACGAAGAATTTACAGATTTATATTTTGACAGCGAGCAGACTAATGGCGTTATCGCAATTTGTAATTATGGTTGTGGTATAAGTCTAAATTTAGTCGTCAATGGACAAGAATATGGAAATATTTGGACAGACGACAGAGGGAATGACGGTGGAATATATCCGACAATTCAACTTGGAGAAAAAGCCAAAATCAACTTTTTAGACTGGTACGAATTGTGGCTAGACAGGTCAATTTCAGAGATGAAAATGAAACTTGACACCTCTAAAAATACTAGTAATAGGACAGAAAAACCTTGGTGGAAAATCTGGTAAAACGCAAGAAAATACGGCTGCCAATAACGCCCCGATGGCGCGAATGTCTCGTTCGTGCCTTTGATTATCAGGCTTCTAGCCTTTTATTTTTCCTTTCCAAGGCTAGAAGCCTCGGAATAGTGAGCACGAGCGATACGCCCGCGCTATCGTTGTTTTGACACAATGGCGGATAATGTGGTCAATTGAACATTTTTCCCGATGGCGCGAACGTCCCGTTCGTGTCTTTTATTATCAGGCTTCCAGCCTTGCATTTTCCTTTCTAAGGCTAGAAGCCTCGGAATAGTGAGCACGAGCGATACGCCTGCGCTATCGTAGGTTTTTGACACAATGGCGGGTGATGTGGTCAATTTAACATTTTTCCCGATGGCGCGAACGTCAAACTATTTTCAGTTCAGCATCATCAACATTACCCAATTTGATTACCTACGATTTCTCAACTCAACCAACCCTGAAGAAATCATTTTGGCCGTTTTGAGTGATTTTGGCAAAGAAAAACCCGAAAACGCCCTCAACCAAATCATTCAAAAATTAGCCGAAACCAAAACCGACCAAACGTCGTTTCAAAAATACCTACGACAGTTGCGAGTTTTGTCTAAATTGCGTAAATTAGATGGCAGCGGCCAACCGTTTAAAATTTGACGATATGATACAGAACATGGCTAAGTACATTGATGAAGATAATGATTATCTGGTCATCAAAGCAAAGTCAAAAATTGTAGAGAACTTAATTAGAATTGGGAAACTTTCTCTAAAAGAGATTGCTGATACTGCAAGTGTTACAATTGATTTTGTAATTGGTATCCAACAAAAACTATCTGCCGATAAGTAATAACCCCCGATGGCGCGAACGTCTCGTTCGTGTCTTTTATTATCAGGCTTCCAGCCTTGCATTCTTCCTTTCTAAGGCTAGAAACCTCGGAATAGTGAGCACGAGCGATACGCCCGCGCTATCGTGCATACTACCAAAGTATTTTCAAACCCTCTGATTCGTAAAGTTGAATAGATGGGTCACAACTCAAGAGGGTGTAGTTTTCAGAAATAGCCAGCCAAATCAACATTTTATCAAAAGGGTCTTTGTGGTAATTGCCTGTTAAGTGCTAGTCCCAAAAACTCCTCCTCGGTCATTTTGAAATCATCCGCAAATGTTACTGTCATTTTACCTTCCAAGAGCCCCAAAGGTCTTTTTTTCGGTTTTTCGCTGCTTTTGGGGACTAAATACGCCACAATTTCTTTTTTCTTACCAAAAGCGATAGCGATTTTTTCACCACTTTGTACGTCTTTCAAAATTTCTGAAAAATTAGCTTTCAAATCTCCGACGGTCATTGTTCTCATCTTTGTACTTTTTTACTCAAATCTACTATTTTCTTGCCAAGTTGTCAAGAAGGATTTCGTTCGTGTCTTTTATTATCAGGCTTCTAGTCTTGCATTTTCCTTTCTAAGGCTAGAAACCTCGGAATAGTGAGCACGAGCGATACGCCCGCGCTATCGTGTCTTTACTGTATGGAAAAGAGAAATAGCAAACAAGAAGGCAACCTAGCTGCCCTCGACCACCGCGTCGTGGACACCGCGCACGGGAAGGGCGTTTAAGTGATTCAAAATCAATGTATTGGTTTTAGTAGCTTCCTTCCAGTTTACACTTGAAGCGTACGTTGCCGTCGGTGGCAGTTGCTTTTATCTCCAAAAAACCACCCCCATTGTCTTCAAGAGTAATGATAGGCGCAGTGGCTATGGCACCAGCTTTGGCGCTAGCTACCACGGGCAAAAGTGAAAATGTAATGGCTCCTTCGTGTCGATTAGCGGTGATGATGTGTTTGGAAAACGTTGCGCCGTCGGGATAGGTTTGGTCTTCGCCAAAACAAGTCAACTCCGCCGAAATTCGGGAATAATTCGACATCTTTAACTTAAAAAGGCTAGTAGGTACGTTCAAAATTTCTGCTTGCGCATAGGTCGTTTTTAAGCCAATACCCGACACGTCTTGGTCGGTAGCGGTGCGGGCCAAAGGATGGAGTGGGGCATACAATACCCCCATTTTACCGTAGGTGAGTCCGCAGTATGCAATGTCAAAACTGTTTAAAACCTTGTCTTGCGTGTAGAAACGAAGCGTTAAGATTTCGCCCTGAGCTAGTTCTACATTGGCCGAACTCACCACAAAACTTTCGTCGGCTATACTCGCATCTCGTAGATGCACAGGGGTATAAAGTACTTCTTTGTTGTTTTTGACCAACACAGGCACCAGCACTGACTTTGTCGTGTTTCGGCCAATCACTGTGACGGAATAGGTGCCCGAAAAAGGCGCGGCGATGGATTCAAAGTCGATGTGCCGCACTTCTGATGCTTCACAGTGCAGGTACCGCCCAAACATGCCAGTTCCTTGCCTGAGGGTCATTGTAAGACCAGCGTTAGAGATGGCATTGGTGCCAAATTGTAAATCTCCGTTTTTGAACAAATTGACCGCCGAAGTCGCCAAACGAGAGCCATTTCGTGCGCCCGAATACACATCGGATGTTTGTTTAGAGCCTGTTGGTAGTGTGAAAGAACTCGCATTGGCACTGTTGGGAGTAATTACCCCTTGCGCATTGATGACAATCCCTTTGGTGTTGATAGGCATTCCTTTTTCCGAATCCCAATACCCTCCGAAGAAGAACAGTGAGCCATCGACCAGCGGTTCATCGACGTACAAAAGGCTATTTTTTTGGTAGGAAATATCACAATTGTAAAAATAAAAACCTTGCAACAACTGATTGCCAAAAACTCGAATGGCGTAATCACCTTTCCAAATAGAACATCGGTAAAAGGCGTTGGCATTAAATTCGCGCAAGTCGGCTGCTGTTCCTGTATGAATCCAAATTTCGTTAAAATCGCAACTCGTCCACGTATTCCAGTAAAATTCGTCGAAAGTAGCGGCATTCGTAAAGCCAAATTTGACTGATTTCAAAAACTTACAATTTTGGAAATCGGAATACCACATGCCGTCAAAATCGACAAGGCCATCAATGGTCAGTCCTGTTATGGTCAAATACTTTGATTGAGCAATGCGTAAAACAGGCGTAGTCGGAGTGTTTTCGGTAAGTATGGTGGCCCCTGTAGCATCAATGTGGAGTTTGGAATTGCCCGAACTTCCACTCGAAATGGTGAATGTACCGTTGATTTTATATGTTTTTGCAGGAATCCTAAGCGTTCCCGAAGGATTGGCCACTATCCAAGCTTCAAAGGCGGCGCGGTCATCGGTTATGCCATCGCCTTTGGCACCGTATTTTTCGGGCGATTCGGGGGTATTCGCTTCTACCCAATCCACCAATTTATGCAAGCTATTCCTAAGGGTAGAGGCGTTGATGGAGGGGGGAACGCTTAGTAGTGAATCGATGGATTTGCGAACTTGGGCGGGAGTGGCTTGCCCTTGCGCTCCAAACCCTCTACTTAGTACAAGCCACGTAAGCACACGTTTGAGTATTTTCAGTCGCCATCTCATCCAGCTAAGACCAACGCATCCGAAAACCAACCCCATGAATGCCTTCAATTTTAATGCTTGGGTCATCGCATAGGTATTTACGCAAACGCGACATAAATACATCAAGGCTTCGTCCCATAAAGTAATCATCATCGCCCCAAATGGCTTTAAGAAGGTCTTCTCTTTTGATGACCTCATTGGGGCGGCTAGAGAGGTACCTCAGTACTTCGGCCTCACGGTAGGTGAGGGTATGGCTTTTGTCGGCGAGTTGGAGGGAAAGTTTCTCAAAGTCAAAAACGTATTTTCCCACATACATTTGGGCTTTCTCCACTTTTTCGGTTTTGAGTTCCGTTCGTTGGCTTCGGCGCAAAAAAATCTCAATTTTGAGCATCAACTCTTCCATACTAAACGGCTTAGTGAGGTAATCATCGCCACCAATGCGTAAACCGTGTAATTTATCCTCCTGCAAGGCCCTTGCGGTCAAAAACAGGATGGGTACATGTTTGTCTTGTTCTCTGATTTTTTTTGCCAACGTAAACCCGTCCATCAAAGGAAGCATCACATCCAACACGCACATATCGAACGGTTGCTGCTCCGAAAAAGTCGTCAGCGCTTCTTGTCCATCCACGCAATGAACGATTTCATAATGATTTAATTCGAGGTTATCTTTTGTGACAAAACCAAGATTTGGGTCGTCTTCCACGTATAAAATGCGGGGCATATTTCTATAATTTGTCGTTATATGCGTTTTGGTTTTGAGAAACCAAAACCACATCAAAGTACATTTTGGTTGTAAGCAACCAAAATCACAAGTGTGTTTGGTTGCTTACAACCAAACCAGAGGTTTCTCAAAACCTCGTGTTGGTAAGCCAACCAACCGTTTTACCCTTTCTTCAAAGGGATTTTTATTTTAAACTCACTTCCTTTTCCAAGCTCGCTTTTCAAATCAAGTTTCCAATGGTGCGCTTTCACAATCTGTTGGACATAACTCAGCCCAATGCCAAAACCTTTCACGTTGTGAATATTTCCCGTTGAAACCCGATAAAATTTGTCAAATACCTTTCGATGATGTTCGGGAGCAATTCCGATGCCATTGTCGCGTACAATAATTATCAAACTGCCATTTTGAGAAACGGTTTCCAAATGAATATCAGGATTTTGCGGCGTATATTTAAACGCATTGTCAATCAAATTACTGATGGCATTTGACAAATGCAGACGGTCGGCGTGAATATAGGGCTCCGTGGCATTGAGGTGGAGCGTCAGGTTAATTTCGTATTTGTTGGCCAATGATGAAATAATTTGGTGAACATCAAGCCATTCAATTGTTAACGGAAGAGAATTTTTTTCAGCCTTGGCCATATTCAGCACCGTTTCTACTTGGTTTTGCAGGCGTAAGGCTTCTTCTTTTACAATAGACGTGTATTTTTTCAAACGCTCAGGTTGGTCTTTGATAGCGGGCGTATTCAACACGTCGGCGGCAATACGAATGGTAGCGATGGGCGTTTGCAGTTCGTGTGTCATGTTATTAATAAAATCGCGTTGCACTTCCGTCAGTTGACGTTGGCGCAAAATCACAAACAGTGCATACCCAAAAAAGCTTACCGCCAATAATACCAACAACGAAGAGCCAATCCAGCCCCTCAAATCGCTAATTACCGAAATGTTTTGGGAAGGGAAACGTACGCCAAAATAGTAAGGGTATTTGTTTGATTTCAGCCAATTGGCCGTTTGGGTTGGCTTTTTGTTGTCGTTACGCGTGCTCAATGCCACCCCATAAAACATTTTGTTGCTGGCACAATCATAAATACCTACTTCAAAGTCGCTTACGATGGCGTTTTGTTGAAAGCGGTTTTTAAGATAATGTTCTACCAAAGCGGGGTCCACCATGGCGTTGGTATTGACCAAAAAATAATTGGACGACAATTGCTCCACAGGATTGTTGTGCAACATGACGCCGTTGAGTTTCGAGAGGTCATTCGCCACTTCCTGCAAAGCTACGTGGGCGCGTTGGTTAAACTGACGTTCGCGCATATCTAATGCCTTACGCACCCAATAGATCTGAGTGATGATCACTCCGATGATGGATAGAGTGGACAAAATGATTAGAAGGCGAATCGTGTTTCTTGACATGGTGCTTTCGCACGTTTTTAGGTTAAAAATGTACTAACTTCAATATTAGTAGAAAATCTCATACGAAAGTAACGCTTTCGTCAGATTCTTTTGAAGTTATTAACAAAGCATTAACAAACGTTCAGTTTTTGTTAACAGCGAGTACCGAATTGACCAAGTACTTTTGAATCGTCAAACGACAACACATTTATTCACTCAAAACAAAACGTACTACCATGAAAAAAGTAACTTTTCTCTCAGTTCTAACGATGTTCTTTGCAACTACCCTTGTTTTTGCCAATGTATGGTTGGCGGCTTTTGGTTGGGTAGAGACCAATCACAACTTTGGAAAAATCAAACAAGGGAAGCCTGTAACTGCCGAATTTAAGTTTACCAACAAAGGAGAAGCACCTTTAATTATCGGAAAAGCGTATGGTTCGTGTGGTTGCACAGGGGTAGAATATCCCAAAGAACCCGTTATGCCAGGCGCTTCTGGAACCATCAAAGCGACATTCAATGCTGCTGCTGCGGGCTCGTTCAATAAAACAGTTACGGTAGAATCTAACGCCGAAGGCGGTGCTGTAACGCTCAATATCCAAGGTGAAGTTATCCAATAATTCTATCCGACATCATTTTTAAGTGCTAAAGCACAAGTTAATCGTTATCTGTTTTAAATCAGCAAGTTGCGATAAAACAAGTATCCTGAAACTTTTGCTCAATTACTGAAAACAGCCAGAAAACAGTTGGGTGAGCCATTAGTGGCTCGCCCAATTTTTTATTCAACGTAATCCAGGTTCTTGTGAAAGGTTTCTTCCATGAAGTATAAAGAAATATACCCAATCAAGAAGCAAAGCGCCGCTACCAACGCTCCCGCTGTTATAACTCCTAAACTAGGTTTAAGCGTTTGAAACAAGGGTAACGTCAGTAAAGTAGTAGCTCGCACAAAATTAGCAACGGTTGAAGTGGCCGTCGCTCTAAGGTTTGTACCAAAACTTTCGGCCGTTGCGGTCAGAAACATGGCAATGTAACCAATAGAAAAGCCAAGTACGCCACAAAGTGCATAGAAAGAACTGGCCGTTTGGATACCGCCATACAGATACACCGTGATGCCAACGAGGGTCATGGTCGTCATTACGCCAATCGCTTTCTTGCGCGATTGAAGCCATTGACTTAGTATGCCACTGAACATATCGCCAATGACCGTTCCAATAAACACGTACATGACGCATTTTCCTGCTACAATGTCGGGCTGAACTCCCAACGCCGCCCCAAATTCATTTCCGTAAGTAGCCATGATGCCAATCACAAAATAGGTAGGTACACCCACACCAATGCAGCGCATATACTTCCAAAAACGTGGGCCATCGGTGAAAAATGACAACAGGCTTCCTCGCTTTGAGGGTAAGACTTTGGCTTTTTCAAACATGCCCGATTCCAATAATCCTACCCGCATAAGCAGCAGTACCAGTCCCAAGCCACCACCCACAAAATAGGTAGTTCGCCAGTCGAATAGATTATTGGTCAAGAAGGCGACAACGGCTCCCAATAGCCCCACGCTCGCCACAATCGACGAACCATAACCACGTAGCCGTTGGGGTAAAATTTCGGCGACTAAGGTAAGTCCTGCCCCAAGCTCCCCCGCCAACCCAACGCCTGCTACAAAACGTAACAGGGCATAGACATCGGGCGATTGCACAAAGCCGCACAGAATATTGGCGAAGGAATACATGATAATCGAGCCAAACAAAACGGATAAACGCCCCCGTTTGTCGGCCAAAATTCCCCACAAAATTCCACCAACAAGGAGTCCTGCTTGCTGCCAATTGTAGATTTTTCCGCCCAAGAGCGACACCTCTTCGGGTGAAAGCCCCATGTCTTTGAGACTAGGTACGCGTACAATGTTGAAGACCAATAAGTCATATACATCCACAAAATAGCCCAAAGCGGCCACAATCACGGGTAAGCTTACAAGAGGGCGAAGCGAAACAGCTTCCGAAGTAGGAGTTTTCATAAAAGTTAGGTTCAAAAGGGTCGTCTGGAACGCAATTACGCAAAAAGGCGTTTTTTACGAAAGTTATTTAAACCATTTTCTTCAAAACTAATAACGAGAACGCCATGCTTGAAACGATCTTGATTGGGTTGCTTTTTATCGGTGCGGTAGGATACGTCGGAAATCGAATCCGTAAAGAACTCAGTCCCAAAAAGTCGGGATGTGCCAAGGGGTGCGGCTGCGAGAAGTAGGCAGAAAGTTGGGGATAACCGTGCAAAGCTGCGAGTTTTTTCGCAAGTTTGTGCCACAAACGAAGGAACCAATACCCCAAAAATGACATCAATCGCCGTAATAGGTGGAGGCAGTTGGGCCACCGCTATTATTAAAATTCTTTCTGAAAACAACGTCTCAATTCGTTGGTGGCTTCGCGACCGTGCGGCCGTTGAACACATCCGAAAGCACCACTACAACCCTGATTATCTGCGCGATGTACGCCTTAGTCCGCGTAAAGTGAAGACATTTACCAAAATAACCGACGCCCTCAATGGCGCAGACTACGTTATTTTGGCGATTCCTGCCGCTTTTGTCCAAGAACCCCTAGCGGCACTGACCCCCAAACACTTTGAAGGAAAAAGAGTCGTTTCGGCCATCAAGGGAATGATTCCTCAGCGTCATATTTTGGTAACTGATTGGGTAGAAGAGCATTTTCACGTTCCGATTGATCAAATGTGCGTTATTGCGGGGCCTTGTCATGCCGAAGAAGTGGCTTTAGAGAAGCAATCCTATTTGACCATTGCGTCAACCCACGAAGCCTGTGCTGCTGATTTTGCCCAGCTCATGAGTTGTTCCTTCGTGACGGCGAACCCTCTCGCGGACCTGTACGGCGTAGAATATGCCGCTGTGATGAAAAATATCGTGGCATTGGCCTGTGGAATAAGTCATGGTTTAGGCTACGGCGATAATTTTCAAGCCGTTATGGTTTCTAATGCCATGCAAGAAATCAAACGGTTTGTCGATGCCGTTGACCCGCGCGAACGTGATTTGAGTGCATCGGCTTACTTGGGAGATTTGCTCGTAACGGCGTATTCACAATTTAGCCGTAACCGTACTTTTGGCAACATGATTGGACGTGGTTACAGTGTGCAATCTGCGCAAATGGAGATGAAAATGATTGCTGAGGGCTATTATGCGGTCAATAGCATTTACGAAATGAATAAACAATACGGCGTAGAAATGCCGATAACAGAAGCTACGTACAAGATTTTATACGAACGAGAAGCGCCCGCTTCAGAAATAGCCAAGCTTAAACTCCGCCTCCGTTAGGTCAGACGATAGTCAGACCCGCAGGAGGCTATCAGGCAAGTTTTTGGTCTGACTATCGTCTGACCAAGGTGACTCCGTCAGACGACAGTCAGACGGAAAGTTAACTTTTAGGTTTGTTAGATAAGGTCTTGGTCTGACTATCGTCTGACCAAGGTGACTCCGTCAGACGACAGTCAGACGGAAGATTAAAAATTGAACCGTACGCCCAAACTTGCTTGAGGATGTACAAAAAAGATTCCTGGAACCAGTTCGACGTAAAGCCCTGTTTCTAAAAAGCAAGACAATGGGCTATTGGAAACAAAATATTCTGCTCCTGCCAAGCCTGAGCCCCCTAAAGAAATGGAATTCGTGAATTCTTTTGTACCTGGTGAATTTCTAGAGTCAAAATAATAGCGGCGAGAGTTGATTTGCCCACCAAATCCGTAATACGCTCTGAGTTGTTCTTTTTTGAATAAAGCCGTATGCCAAAGGTGATTTACGCGCAACGAAAAGCCCGCATTTTGGTAAAAACCTTTACGGTATTTGCGGTCGCGACCGTAGAAAAGTCCATACGTTCCAAACGAAACATCCAACGCCTTGTTGTCGCCATAGTACTTTCGGACGTTAAGTCCAGATGGTTCAACTAGTTGAAATCCAATGGCCCAATTGTTGTATTGTGCTTGCGAGGCAAACGCAATGCATTGAACAAAGATGAGCGTAATAATGGCTTTTTTCATGGGTTTGAAGTTTTGTTGATATGCTCTATTTTCTGGATAATACTATCCATCATTTCGACTTGAATTTTCTGAATCTCAAGCAAATCTTGTTGCTGGTGCATAATCAGATGGTCAACTTTTTCGTGCAACAACCTGATTTCTAACTCAGACTTGAGATTGATCAAAAAGTCTTTTTTAGCCCGCTCTCGGTCTTTTTCTTCCTGTCGATTTTGGCTCATCATAATCACAGGAGCTTGTAAGGCGGCCAAACACGACAGCAGCAAGTTTAACAAAATAAATGGATACGGGTCAAATGGTTTGGAGGCTAACACCCATATATTTACACTTATCCATACAGTGATAAAAAAAGCAAATGAAAGAATAAATGTCCAACTTCCGCCAAACGTAGCTACTTTATCGGCAATGCGCTGCCCCAATGTCAAATCCGAAAAGTCAGTCTCTTCTACCGTTTTTGTCAGACTTTGAAGCTTGTGTAACGACTTGGTAAAGTCCTTTTGTAGCTTCGACAACTTCTGCCCATCCTTCATCAAACAACTCGAAATGTACTTTTGCCGCAATTCGTTTAGCTCGGCAATGGACAGCGAACTGTTTTTGCTAAAGTCGGGATGTTCAGAACGGATGAATTCGTACAGCGAACCTGTAATGTATCCTCCCACGACTTTGTCGGAAATTGGGAACGATTGTTTTGATACATCACTGACAAATTCTTCCATGGATTATTGTTCGCTTAGTTTTTTTAACGCTTCCAATAGTACATTATTTTCCTCGCTTGTCCCAACCGTTATGCGTAAGCAATCTTCGCAAAGGGTTACTTTAGAGCGGTCGCGGACGATAATTTTTTGTTTAATTAAATCATCAAAGAGCTGTTTAGCTTTCTCAAATTTTACCAATAAAAAGTTAGCATCCGACGGATAAATGTGCTTCACTGTAGGTATGACAACCAACTCCTGCGCTAACCTCTCTCTTTCAACCAAAATATCTTTTACTAGCTGATTCTTGGTTTCTACAAAATCGAGGGCTTCCAATAAAATCGCCTGAGTAGCCCCACTGAGGTTGTAAGGAGGTTTGATTTTGTTCAAAACTTTGATGATTTCTTCCGACGCAAAGCACATTCCTAAACGCAGCGAAGCCAAACCCCACGCTTTAGAAAACGTTTGAAGTACGATAAGATTGGGGTAATTGTCCAATTCGTTGGTAAAAGAGGCTGTCAAACTTCCCGAAAGTTCTGAACTTTCGGGAGGTTCTGAACTTTCGGGAAGTTCAGCAAAATCAATATATGCTTCATCCACCACGACTAACCCTGAAAAATTGGTTAGAATGGTCAAAATAGCTTCTCGTTTTACTAAATTCCCGCTAGGGTTGTTGGGGGAACAAATCCAAATAATTTTGGTCTTTGGCGTAACGGCTGCCAACACTTTTTCGGTATCAATTTGAAAATCAGGCGTCAGAGGTACCTTAACAATGGGAACATCATTGATATCAGCGCTCACCTGATACATGCCATACGTAGGCGGCATGATAAGGATATTGTCTTCACGCGGGGTGCAAGTAGCCCGAACGAGCAAATCTATCGGTTCGTCAGAGCCATTCCCTAAGAAAATTTGACTAGGACGGACCCCTTTGATAGGGGCCAATTTTTCTTTGATAGCCCATTGGTACGGGTCAGGGTAGCGATTCCATTGCTGCCCGTTCACCGATTGATACGGGTTTTCGTTGGCATCCAAAAACACACCCTCTTTGCCCGTATATTCATCGCGCGCCGAGGAATAGGGGACCAAATTCAAAATGTGTGGACGAAGAATCGAAGCTAAATCAAATGTCATTGTATTTAAAAAGTGGTTGTCCACTTAGTTGAAATTCGTAAATATGATATAACTGGGCATTACTTCAAACTACTCAATCGAAGACTCACGGCGCGTTTGTGCGCTTGGAGCGACTCCGCTTCGGCCATGGCTTCCACGGTTGGGCCAAGTTCTTTAAGCCCTTCGGGGGTAATGTGCTGAATCGTAATCTTTTTCACAAAACTATCTAGCGACACCCCGCTGTACGCCCGCGCGTGACCGTTGGTTGGCAAGGTATGGTTCGTACCCGACGCATAATCACCACACGATTCGGGAGTATAATTTCCTAAAAAAATCGAGCCTGCGTTGTAAATCTGTTCGCTAACCGCCTCGGCATTTTCGACGCTCAAAATCAAGTGCTCCGCCGCGTATTCGTTCAGCAATTCAATGGCTTCTTCTTGGGTTTCGACCAAAATCGCCTTGCTGTTCTCAATTGCTTGGCGCGCCAGTTCTTTGCGCGGTAGGGCTTCCAACTGTGTCGATAAAGTAAGATTGACGGCGGCCAAAAACTTTTTGTCCGTCGATACCAACAATACTTGGCTGTCGGCACCGTGCTCGGCTTGCGAGAGCAAATCGGCCGCAACAAACGACGGCAATGCGGTAGCATCGGCATACACCGCTACCTCCGACGGCCCCGCAGGCATGTCTATCGCCACGCCCTCTTTGGCCAATAACATTTTGGCGGCTGTCACGTATTGGTTACCTGGGCCAAAGATTTTATACACCTTTGGTACTGACTCTGTTCCGTAGGCCATCGCCGCAATAGCTTGTGCGCCACCTACGCGAAATATCTTTGTTACGCCGACCAATTGAGCCGCGTACAAGATTGCAGGGTGGTCGCTTGGCGTACAAAGAACGACTTCGCGGCAGCCTGCCAATTGGGCAGGTACCCCCAGCATCAGCACCGTACTAAACAAAGGCGCTGACCCACCTGGAATGTACAAGCCTACTTTATCAATCCCCACGCTTTTACGCCAACACGTAACGCCTGGCATCGTTTCGATTTTCTGCACGGGTTGGTGTTGCGCCTCGTGAAAGGTGCGGATGTTTTGGTACGCTTGGCGAATCGCCGCTTTTAACTCTTCCGAGAGGGCTGCTTCGGCAGCGTCGATAGTAGCTTGGGGCATGGCAATCTCCCCAAGTTTAATTTTATCAAACTGTAACGTCAATGCACGAATGGCGGCGTCGCCCTCGCTACGGACTTTCTCCAAAATAGGCGCTACGGCTTTCTCAATATTGGCAATGCTTTGCGTTGGTCGTGCCAACAAAGCAGGCCAGTCTGATTTTTTAGGAAAAGGAATAATTTGCATAGTGACAGATAACTCGTTTTGAAACTTGTTAGTAAACCATCTTTTCAATCGGAATAACCAAGATTCCCTCAGCGCCTGCTTCGCGGATTTTGACGATGTTGGTCCAAAAATCGTTTTCATTAATCACCGAATGTAACGACACCCATCCTTCCGTTTTCAAAGGTACTACGGTGGGGGCTTTCATGCCTGGAAGCAAAGCCGCAATTTGGTCAATGGCTTCAACGGGACTATTAAGAACAATGTATTTATTGCTTTGTGCTGCTTGAACGGCATTGATTCGGAACAAGAGGCTTTCCAAAATTACTTGTTTTTCGTTCGATAATTGATTGCTTCCAATCAACACGGCCTCTGATTTGAAAATTACTTCTACTTCTTTCAAACCATTGCTCAACAGCGTGCTACCTGAGCTAACGATGTCACAAACGGCATCGGCCAAACCGATACTTGGCGCGATTTCGACTGAGCCACTGATTTCGTGGATTTCGGCTTCTACGCCGTGTTCTTGGAGATAATTTCCTAAAATCCGTGGATAAGAAGTCGCAATACCGCGTCCCTGAAGGTCTTGCACACCGTTCCACTGCGTACTGCGCGGAATCGCCAACGAGAGGCGGCACTTTGAGAAGCCTAATTGGTGAACGACACGTACGTTTTTGCTCGACTCAACGAGTACGTTTTCGCCCACAATACCCAAGTCAGCAACGCCGTCTTCCACGTAACCTGGGATATCATCGTCGCGAAGAAAAAGAAACTCCGCAGGGAAATTGGTCGAAAGAGATTTGAGTTTACCCGTCGAACCGCTTTCAAAACGGATACCACATTCTTTAAATAACTTAATGGAATCGTCGCTCAAACGTCCCGATTTTTGAATGGCAATACGTAACATGAATTGTTTGTGTTTAACAGTGGGTGTAGGTTCCATTTCGTCTTCAAGACAACCACGAGACCATTGAAAAATGTGAAAAACTTAACTAAAAAGGTTCTACGCTCGCCCGCAGGCGTGGAAGTGACGATGTCGAAAAAAGGCGTAGTTCTGTGTTTTCACGAAGAATTGTACAAATTGATGCCACAAATGTAGGACGGTCAGGCAGGATTGTCAAGGATTTGTACAAAAAAAGACAGTAGCAGTTTAAAAACACGCCATTTTGAGAAATTGCGCAAGAAATGTGGTGGGTTTGTTTTTTCGATTTATTTTTGGAAATCAATTGATACAAGTACTTTATCAGTCACTTTTTATAAAAACGATTACGATGAACATGAAGCTTTTTTTTCTCGTTGCGCTGCTATTTGTAAGTGTTAGTTCAATGGCGCAGTATGGTTACGGCGGCTACGGGCGAGGAGGCTACGGTGGCCGACTTCCTCAAACACCGAATCCACCTCCAAAGGCGCTTACTTCGGACAAAATGGCCGAAGACCAAACCAAATGGATGAAGAAAAAACTGAAATTAAACGAAGACCAAGAGATTTCGGTCGAAACGGTGAATTTGGATTATTGTTTGCGGATGATGGACTATCAAGAGGCGTTTATGAAAACCCACGCTAATACACGTCCAACGCAGCAAGAGTTGCAGGATATTCGTAAATTGGTAGATACGTGGTGGACCGAACGCGAAGCCAAGTATCAAAAGATTCTGACCCCTGAGCAGTGGGCGCTTTATTTGGAGAAGAAAAAATCAATGCCTCATACAAATAATTAATCGGCTTCAACCTCCCGAAAGTTCAAAACTTTCGGGAGGTTAGGCTGAAACTTTCGGGAGGTTAGTTTCAAAACTTTCGGGAGGTTTTACTTCTAAGAAAAACGTAACGGTGCAAAAGGTTGCATGTTCATACTGGTAGGTTCATGGGTCACTATCTCCGACACTAGCTTCCCAGTGGCAGGCCCAAGGCTAATTCCCATCATGCCGTGGCCCGTGGCGAGGGTAAGGTTATTAAAGTGCTCGACTCGACCCACGTACGGAATTCCGTCGGGTGAACACGGACGTAGTCCACTCCAAACCTTTTCTTTTTCAGGAAGTTGTACTTCTATTTCGGGGTAATAATTGTTGATTCCCTGCACAATTCCCCGCACTCGGTTCATATTTATACTCAAATCCGTTCCTGCCACTTCGAGCGTCCCCGCAAAACGCAAATCGCTGCCCATCGGTGTGGCCGTGGCGCGTGCTTCCAACATGATGGCTGGGACGTGGATATTGTTGGTTTTGTTTTTTAGCATGAAACTGTAGCCTTTTCCGCCTTGTAGGGGCAACGAAATACCCAACTTTTCACTCAATACAGGCGACCATGCTCCTGCGGCTATCACCAGTTCTTCTACGTCAAATTTTCCCGTACGGGTCAGGACAGCCGTTATTTTTTTTCCATTTTTCTCAAAATCGGTCACTTCGTGGTTTTCGTGGAAAGCGACGCCTTTGGCTCGGAGGTAGCCAACCAAATTTTTGATGAGCAAATTAGGCGTAATGTGGGCATCGCCAGGATAATAGACTCCCCCGCGTACGTCCACCTTCACGTCGGGTTCAAGGTTTTGCACTTGGCGCCCGTCGAGCACTTCGGCTACAATGCCTGCTTTGTTGGCAATTGCGGCTTCTTCGGCCATTTCGTGTTCGGTATCGGCGTTTTTGTACAACATCAACAACCCGCGCTCGTGCCACCCAAAATCTACTTCGTTGGTAGCGGCGAGCTCTTGAAATAGTTGTTTACTCAACAAACTCATGTCTCTTAAAATAGGAATTGAGCGCTGTACGTGTTCTTCGGTCGAATGTTTCCAAAACAACATTCCCCAGCGCATTAAGTCCCAGCTCAATCTTGGTTTGACGTAAAATGGACTTGTTGACTTGAGCATCCAGCGAAGCCCTTTAGCAATCATGCCAGGTTGTGCCAAAGGTACGATGTGGCTCGGCACAATCATCCCCGCGTTGCCAAACGAACAGCCGTCGCTGAAGTTGCCCTGTTCAATAATAGCGACTTTGTGGCCTGCTTGCTGGAGGTAGTAGGCCGAAAAAAGGCCGCTTACGCCTCCGCCTACAATCGTAATGTTGCTCATAGTAAACTTTTTTATGTAGTATTCCTTGCCAAGTTGGATGGCCAAAATTACAACAAGTATCGACAGCTCGGTGGAGGATTTTTGACGACTTTTAATGAAATATTGACTTTTATGTTTTTTCGTTTGTCAGAACGACAAAAGGTATTTTATACGTCTCTTGGTCTTCCGTCGATTTATCGTATTTTTGTCCACTTCATTTTTAATGTGACAGTCGTGAAATGTTAAGCAGACGAGCAAAGACCTGCGGATGGCTTATATCCGTTTGGGTCATGTGGGTGGTACATACATCCGTAGCGCAGGTATATCATTTTCAGCACTACGACATCTTTTCGGGGTTGGGGCAGTCGCAAGTCACCGACATCGAACAAGACCGCTTGGGCTATATTTGGCTTTCGACTCGGGGAGGAGGGCTTTCGCGCTTTGATGGCTTGCATTTTACGACCTACCGAAAAGAAGATAACCTGCCCGCCAACAATATTTTATCGCTCGAAATCGACACCAAGGGCACCATGTACATGGGGACACCCTTTGGATTGTCGATTTACGATGGGCAACGTACCCGCCCCGTGCGGACATCCGACCGCGAACCCTACACCGTTTCGTCGGTCATTGGCGACACCAAAGGCAATGTCTATGCCATTTGTAACGCTAGCCAATTGGGGTTGCTACTGGGGGATAGTCTTCGATTTTTGAAAAAAAACAGCTCCGACCGACCTTCTTTTTTTAGTGATATGTCGGTGACACCCGACGGAAAACTCATGGTTTCGACCTACAGCGGAGAGATTTTTGAGGTAACTCCCAAAGGGTTATTTCGCCGCTATAATTTTTCACCTGCGTTGGTACTACGAAGTATTCTCTTTGATAATCAGGGGCTTCTTTGGCTAGGTACTGACGAAGGGGTGTTTACCACAAACGCAAAGACATCTTCGGCACTGACCGCTATTAGCCACGACATTGTCCACGAAATGACCGAAGCGTCCGACGGTAGTATTTGGATGGGGCTTTCGATGGGGGCATTGCGGTATCAGCAAGGAAACATCTTGCGGTTTAATGCCGACAATGGCTTTTCCAACTTTATGGTTCGTGGACTGCTCGAAGACCGTGAAGGAAATCTTTGGTTTACCACCGACGGCGACGGCGTGTATAAGTTCACTAACCCTGCTTTTACGAGCCTTAACACACAAACTGGCTTGCACGGGAACACGATTTCTTCTTTGGCTTTGTCGCCCACGGGGAGGCTGTGGGTAAGCTATTTTGATGGAGGTTTAGACATCGTTGACACCCAAACCAACCGCCCTTTGCCCGTTCCACTTTCGCTTCAACGCAAAAGGGTTAATTGCTTATCCGTTGATAATGAAGGGAATGTGTGGGTAGGGTTGGCGGGGCCAGGGGTTTATAAAGTGCAAACCGATAAGGTGACATATTTTCCCCTCGACGACTATATCTCGTCCCAAGGTGTTACGCTGTTTATGCAGGCAGGTAAAGGGAAGGAGGTTTGGATTAGCACCTCAAACGGCGTTTTATTGTACGATGGAAAATCGTTCCAGCATTTTCATTCCAAAGAAGGGCTCAAAGGCAGTTTTGTGCGGCGCACGCTGCTGTTGCAATCGGGCGAGCTGTTGACGGCGGGGCCAAGGGGTTTGAATGTTGTTCGTAATGGTAAAGTTTCTGATTTTCAGTACGATAATGAACTGGCTTCATTTCCTGCGTTAAGTATGGCGCAGCGCTACGACGGGCTGTTGGCTTTGGGTAGTTTTGAAGATGGCGTGGTTGTTTTTGATCCAAAAACCAAACAAAAACGCTTTTTTACCGTCAAGCAAGGGCTATGTTCTAACCTTATTTACAATACGAGTTTTGACCCAAAAGGAAGGCTTTGGATAGGTACAGAACGGGGGATTGACCTTTTGACGTTGGATGCGCAATTTCGCATTGCTTCTATTCGGCACTTCAACGAAACCGACGGATTTACCGCCCGTGAAACCAACGCCAATACGGCTTACGTAAGTCCGAACGGTGACTTTTGGATTGGCACCATCAAAGGAATTTTTCATTACCGTGAAAATCCAAAACTCCGTTTGCCAACTACCCCAAAAGTCCACTTTACCGAAGTGAAATCCCCGTTTGACACGACAAACTTGGTTCAATTTGCCAAAAGTAAAGACACTTGGTATAACGTACCCAATGAGTTGTCGCTCCCACATACCCGTAATCAGCTTAAAATCAGTTTTATATCTATTAATCACAGCCATCCTGACCTTGTCAGGTACCAATACCAACTCGAAGGCGAGGATGAAGCGTGGCTGGGCCCTACGGAGCAGACCAGTGTTGTTTATTCGCATCTGAATCCAGGCAAGTATCGGTTCAACGTTCGGGCATCTTTGGGGGATAATCGCTGGGGAGAAACGGCCGTGTATGCGTTTGAGATTGTGCCGCCTTTTTATCAGCGTTCTTGGTTTATTGCCTTGGTGATTAGTCTTTTGATTGCCTCCGTAGGTTTAGTCCAACAGCTTTATATTCAGTACCGTACGCGGCGGGTATTGGCCTATGAAAAGCTCAAGCAAGAAGCTGAGGCGGCTATTCGGGTGCAGCTGGCGCAGGATTTTCATGACGAACTGGGTAATCGACTTGCGGCCATTCGGATGCAGTCGAGTGTTCTTAAATTGAGGTACGAAAGCAGAGAAACGGGCAACGAAGAAAAAAGAATTGTGGGCGAAATTGAGAAAAATGTGGTACGGTTATTTCGGGATACTAAAGATTTTATTTGGGCGATTGACCCCGAAAGCAACCTCGTAAAAGAGCTTGTTTTGTACATCAAAGATTTTGGGGAAAACCTTCTTCAGGACACCACCATACGGTTTCATTCCAATACCACCATACCTTTTGAGCTCGAAAATGTAACCTTACCGCCAGGTTGGAGTATTCAGGTTATTATGATTTTTAAAGAAGCTTTAACCAACTGTATTAAACATGCACAATGCCAAAATATTTACTTTTGTGCAACCCTTCAAGGGCAAAACGTTTCTTTTTCGTTGGAAGATGATGGTTGCGGGATTGTTTTTCCCACCGATGGGTATCACAAAGGGCTTAATAACATGCGCCAACGTGCCGAAAAAATTCATTGCTCGCTCGCGATTGCGCCCCGTTCTCCTTCGGGAACAGCGCTGACACTGACGGGTACGATTCCTACCAAAACAGCCTCCCCCAAAATTCGGTAGAAAGAAGGGGCCTAAACAAAATACGTATAATGAATAACGTTACAAAAATTACGGTCATTGAAGACAACGAAGCGGTCAAAGATGGCTTGGCGCTCATCATCGGAAGCCAACAGCGGTTTAGGGTTGTAAATACCTACACCAACTGCCTGGATGCCTTGAAAAACCTGCGAAAAGACGCGCCTGAGCTGGTTTTGATTGACCTCGAACTGCCAGGGATGCACGGCATTGAAGGCATCAAACGCATTTTGCGCGAGCGTCCTTCTACCACTATTTTGGTGATTAGTGTACACGAAGACAGCAAACTTGTGTTTGAGGCTTTGTGTGCGGGCGCGTCGGGGTATTTGACCAAAGACACCGACCACATTCGCCTTTTGAACGCCATCGACGAGGTACTGACGGGTGGGGCTCCGATGAGTTCTAAGATTGCTTCGTTGGTGGTAAAGTCTTTTCAAAGAAACTTGAATTCGCCACTTTCTGACCGTGAAACCGACGTTCTGACGCTTTTGGCCAAAGGAAAAACCTACCATTCGATTGCCGATGAATTGTTTATCAGTGTCGAAACGGTCAAAACTCACATTCGGAATATTTACCAAAAACTACACGTCACCAACAAAACAGAAGCGCTGAAAAAAGCGGTCAAAGACAAATTAATATAAAATCCCCTTTTTTGGGGGATAAAAATCGGGGCATTTTTCCAAAAAACACCATTTTGGGGGGATGCGCCGATTTTGTTTTTTGTGTAATTTCATGGGAAAGATGACAGCCAATTTTCGTTCACCAAAAACCCTCCTTTCCATGAAATCTATCGCTTATTACTTGCTTTGTTGTGTACTGTTGGTGCAGAGTATCAGTACTTTGGCCAGACCTCTCAAGAAAGAAGAAGACGTCCACGGGTTTCACCTATTGCACGGTCGAAAGACGACCCGTATTCCGTTTGAATTACATTCCAATTTGATTGTCGTGCCCGTCAAGATCAATGCGTCCGACACCTTACGATTTATTTTAGATACGGGGGTAAGTTCGATGATGCTCACCAATAGTGACGTTGCCCAAAAACTCGGGATGAAATCGGTTCGGAAAATGGCCATCGAGGGCATCGGCGGAGGACAACCTATCAGCGCTGACGTGACCATCGGGAATACCTTTGTGATGGGACAGATGCGGGGATTGAAGCAAACCATCGTGGTGATGGATGATGATGTGCTACGGCTTTCTGAGTTAGTAGGTACGCAGATTCACGGTATTTTTGGCTATGAGCTTTTTAGTAAATTTGTGGTTACCATTGATTTCCAAACGAGTGAACTTACGCTAACGACCCCACAACATTATAAATATTCTCCCAAAAAAGGCAGTAAATTGCCCATTACCATCGAACGCTCGAAACCCTACTTGGATGCCGTCACGGTGTTTTCCAATAACCAAGAACTGCCGATTCGGGTGGTATTGGATACAGGTGCAGGGCATGCCTTGATGCTCAATACTGCCGCCTCGCACCTCCAACTGCCCCAGAAAGTTATCAAAGCCCAACTAGGAGTAGGATTAGGAGGAGAAATCAACGGACACATTGGGCGCCTGGCTAAAGTCCGAATTGGCCAGTATGAACTCAACGACGTACTCGCGACTTTCCCTGATAGCAGTTCGTTGGGTATTAAACTTTCTCCGAAATCTCCCCAACGACATGGGAACCTCGGAGGAGAGTTTTTGCGACGTTTTAAGGTAACGTTCAACTACGAAGAAGGCTACATCGTTCTTAAACCTGTTCGTCGATTTTTAAACGAAAAATTTGAGCATGACATGAGCGGTATCGATATTAGGGCCAAAGGAAATGATTTTCGTCACTATTTTATCGAAAGTATTACCGAAAACTCCCCTGCCCACCAAGCGGGACTTCAGATAGGAGACCAATTGATGTTAGTTAACCATGAACCTGTGCAAACCCTCACACTTTCAGAGATTTATCGAACATTTCAGCAAAAAGAAGGCAAGGAGGTACAACTTGTCGTACGGCGTAATGGCCGCCTTGTGGTGGCAGAGTTTGCCTTGAAACGGGTTATTTAACGGTACCGACAAAAACGTTACCTTTGTGGCCGATTTGTACGATTTCAATTTTTGTCCAATGGCAACAAAGCAAACTATCGAAATAATGGCCCCTGCTGGTTCGTGGGAATCAATGATGGCAGGCATAAAAGCGGGTGCTAATTCGGTTTATTTTGGCGTGGAACAGCTCAATATGCGCGCCCGTCAAACCAATAATTTTACCGTAGATGACTTGCCCGAAGTGGCGCGCGTCTGCAAAGAACACAACGTAAAAAGTTACATTACGCTCAATACGATTATTTACGACCACGACATTTCGCTCATGCGTCGTATCATCGACCAAGCCAAAGAGGCGGGCATCACGGCCGTGATT
Organism: Runella defluvii; assembly: GCF_014195535.1. Lineage (GTDB taxonomy): Bacteria > Bacteroidota > Bacteroidia > Cytophagales > Spirosomataceae > Runella > Runella defluvii. The sequence goes on from NZ_JACIBY010000001.1 coordinate 969,066, forward strand.
GCTTCCGATTTGGCGGTGATGAATTATTGCCGTAAAAAAGGGATGGAGTTGCACATTTCGACCCAATCGAACATTACCAACATCGAAACGGTAGAACTCTATGCCGACTACGCCGACGTGGTGGTGATGGCGCGCGAGCTTACCCTCAAGCAAGTGGGCGACATCGTCAAAACCATTCATCGTAACCAAATCACAGGGCCGTCGGGTCAGTTGGTGCAGGTCGAGATTTTTGCCCACGGCGCTCTTTGCATGGCCGTTTCGGGCAAATGTTATTTGAGTTTGCACTCCCACAATGCCTCGGCCAACCGCGGTGCGTGCATCCAAAACTGCCGTCGTGAGTACGTGGTGACTGACGAAGAAGGCATTGAGCTCAAAATCGACAACGAATACATCATGTCGGCCAAAGATTTATGTACCATCGACTTTTTGGACAAAATCATTGACGCAGGCGTGAGCGTACTCAAGATTGAAGGACGTGGCCGTGCTGCCGACTACGTTTATACCACTACCCAATGTTACCGCGAAGCCGTGTATGCCATCGAAAATGGCACTTATTCCCCAGAAAAAATCGAAGATTGGAAAGAACGCCTCAGCAGTGTTTACAATCGTGGTTTTTGGGATGGCTATTATTTGGGAAGAAAAATGGGAGAATGGAGCAATCAATACGGTTCCGTAGCTACCCAGAAAAAACTGTACATTGGTAAGGGCGTCAAGTATTTTGAACGAGTAGGGGTAGGGGAGTTTGTCCTCGAAAGCCACGACGTGAAAGTGGGCGATAAGCTCATCGTAACAGGCCCTACAACGGGCTACGTAGAGACAACTGTCGAAGAAATTCGCCTCGATTCGGGTGCTTCTGTCGATAAAGCCATCAAAGGACACACCGTGGCGATTCGTATTCCTGAAAAAATCAGACCTTCAGACAAACTTTATAAAGTAGTGAGCAGCGATGTTTAAAGTCTTTCATTACCGAAACCGCTGCATTGGCTGCAACGCCTGCGTGGAGATTGCGTTTGAGCGCTGGCGCATGTCCAAAAAAGACGGTAAGGCCGTTTTGTTGGGAGCCAAAGAGAAAAAAGGGATTTATCAAATTTCACTTTCGGAAGACGAACTCACTCAAAATCAGCAAGCCGCCGCGGCTTGTCCCGTTAATGTGATTCAGATTTTGCAGTAATTCCCACCTTCCCGAAAGTTTCAGAACTTTCGGGAAGGTATCTGTGAGTAGGGATGCTCACAACCCGCTCCTTCTTCGATAGCGCGCGGCTCCGCCTCGTGCTACCTATTCCAAGGCTTCCAGCCTTTTGTTGAAAAAACTGGGCTAGAAGCCTTTTGATAATCATCACGAGGCTGGAGCTTCGCGCCATCGGACGTCGTGAGGCGGGTTGCTCACAACCCGACCCTTCTTGAAGGTTTCTTCGATAGCGCGCGGCTCCGCCTCGTGCTACCTATTCCAAGGCTTCCAGCCTTTTGTTGAAAAAACTGGGCTAGAAGCCTTTTGATAATCAT
>NZ_JACIBY010000001.1:970668-1073715 GCF_014195535.1 Runella defluvii
CACGAGGCTGGAGCCTCGCGCCATCGAAATAATAATATAAAATAATTTTGTTCTAACTAATTATATTAATAAATTGCCAGCAGAGGATTTTATTAGCACAATTTATAAGTATAATGATTAATGTAGATGATTTAGTCAAAGTTTATCAGTCTTACGGCTTTGAAAAGGAAGAAATAACAACTAAAGACATTGTCGTTTTTTCATATAAACAAAGTCGTTACTTCGGAGTTGATATTGTCCCTTTAGCTCAAAATCAACAAATTGAAGATTATGTCGAACGACTTAAAGTAGAGTATTCTCAGAGTGGTTTTGCAACAACGATTAAATATATAAAAAATGAAAAAGAGGCTGAAATAGAGCTATTTAAGAGCTTTTTTTCATTTGATGCGACTAAAGCAAGGCTAAAACGTAAATATTCTGAATTTGTCAAAAAACAAACGTATAACCTTTTAGGAAGCGATTATCAATATATAAGTTCGCCTTTTGAAATTTATAATGCTGAAGGAGATGGAAATCTAATTGAGTTAGTCCATAATGTTATAACTACAGTAGAAAAAGCTCATTTGATTATAATTGAAGCGGCAGCAGGCTATGGGAAGACAAGTACTGCTTATCAAATTCTTCAAGCATTAATAGAAAATACTAACTTGATTATAAGTCCTATTCTAACAGAACTTGCCCGAAACCGAGGCGCAAATATATTTCGCTATATCTTACTTGATGTAATTGATAAAGAGTTCCCAACTTTAAACTCTGAATTGGTAATTAAAGAAATACAAAATGGTAGAGTTCCGCTAATTATTGATGGTTTTGATGAATTACTAGATAAAATAAATCTTGAAGCTGATATGTCGTCGATTGACGAGATAGAGCCAATGTTAAATACAATTGGTGAGTTACTAGTTGGTCGGGCTAAAATTGTGTTAACAACTCGTAAAACGGCCATTTTTAATGATTATGAGTTTGAAAAATGGGCAAGTAAATGGGATAATAAATTTGAAATTATACGAATATCAATTAAAGAACCAAGCATAGAAGACTGGTTAGGCTATGATAGATGCCAAATTCTAGAAAATAATAATATGATTCTTCACCATTTAGCTAACCCTGTTATGTTAGCTTATTTAAAAAATCTAGATGAGGAAAGTTATATATCTGTAATTTCGAATGGTGAAAATTTGGTTGACCAGTATTTTCAAAAAATGTTGGAGAGAGAAAAAGATAGGCAGAACCTCTTGGCGACCCCAGAGACACAGCTTCTGATCTTCAAAAATGTTGTAAAATTATTGTTAGACTTAGATAGCACCTCTGAAAAAAAAGAATTTTTCAAAGAAATAATAAAAGAACAAAATTTAAAAATACTAGAAAGTACACGCTTACTATATCCTGAAAAACCAACTATCGATAACCTAGTTGATATTCTAGCTACACATGCACTATTAGATCGAAAAGGTCGGGATGGAAACAAGATAGGTTTTATTAATGATTTTGTTCTAGGTGTATTTATTGGAGAAATTATTAATGAAACTGATATGCATTTATCTCAAAACATATATTCAGATTATATGATAGAATTAGCTGTTACAGCATATAGAGTTCAAAGTAACGAAAAAAAATATCAGCTTTGGGAAAAAATTGTCGAAATTAAAGAGAGATTTGGTGATTATACACTTTTTATATTTGATGTAACTCTATTAAATCACCCAGCGTTTGATTATAACAGTCTTACTGTCAAAGAGATAAGTTTTGTGAATGTAGATTTTTCTATAAATAATATGCAAGAATCTATATTTATAAATTGTAGTTTTAGAAGTTGCCGTTTTGATTTCAAAAAACTTCAAGGAATGAGTTTTATAAGTTGTCATTTTTTGGAATGCGAATCTATTTTAAAAGATGAACAATTTGAGGATTATCCCCAAATTGTTCTAATACAATGCACTCAGAAAAGCTGTACTATTCTAAGAGATGAAGAAATATATTCTCAAAATAATCAAGTAAATATGAATGAGTTGGAAATTGATATTTTAAATTTGCTTTGGGAATATAACGTTCACAGAAAGCATTATATAAGTGCAATAATTAGGAAAGTATATAATGCAAGTTATAGAAGGGTGAGTATTGCTCTGTATTCATTAGAAAGTAAAGGTTTAATTCAGATTAAAGGGAGCGAAATTCAATTTCAATTAAATAGAATAGATGATATAAAAAAAATTCTTCATAAAGAAAATGATTGATTTAGAAAGAATTGCTAAAAGCATAGTTGATGAGATTGGTGAAGAAATAAGCCGTGCAGGTATCATGCATAGAATATTTTATAGGTGTAAATCGAAAAATTCAACTGATTTAAAGATAATAAATAAGGGATATGATGGAGTCTCAACCTTTCTTAGGGATATGATTGGGATAAGAATTAATTTGTATTTTGTGGACGATTTGCCAATTGTAAGGAAAACGATGCTTTCTCGATATAAGAAAAAAGATGAAGCTGTTGACAAAATAAACCAAACTGAGTTTAAACCTACCAGAATTAATTACGTATTTGATCTTCCAGAAGAATATAAATTAGAATTTAGTGAATCAATAAATGATAATCGTATTGATAATACCTTTGAACTACAATTAAGAACAGTCCTCTCTGAAGGGTGGCATGAAGTAGAACACGACCTCAGATATAAACATATCGAGCACTGGAATAATCATGATGATCTTGGTCGTGTTTTAAACGGAATACTTGCTTCACTTGAAACTAACGATTGGACAATGCTTTCTCTTCTTGATACCCTATCATACAAGCATTATAAAAGTGGTAACTGGGATGCTATGTTACGAACAAAATTGCGTATGCGTTTGGATAGTAGTGTGCATCTAACACCAGATATAGAAAAGCTATTTCAAAAAGATCATAATTTAGTTAAAAGTATATTTAAACTTAACAGGGGTAAATTATTGAGCCACTTATTAGATAGTCAGGTGAAATTTCCCCTTACTATTAATAATATTGTATATTTTTTGAATTCATGTTATTTACAATGTGATTCAATCAACGAGTTGGTTCCAGAAGTAATGCGTAAGACCTTTGATCAGATTAAAGATTACAATTTACAATAGAGTTTGTACTTTGCGTTAGTTATTCATAAGTATTAAACATAGCGAATTCAACAATAAAGTTTATAACAATGAAACACATTACAAAGTAAATTTTTGTGATTCTGAAAGTTTGATACCTTCCCGAAAGTTTCAGAACTTTCGGGAAGGTATCAAAACTTTCGGGAAGGGGCTACCAAAACCCGTTCTGGCTTCGCCATTTCCGTGGTCATTTGGCGGGGCAAGCGAAATACTTCCCCTTTTTGATTGGCAAAATAGAGCGATGATTCCGACGGCTGACGCGCGTGCCCATCTGCCCAAAACGCGTAAAAATCGGGATGAACATGGGCAGGCCGACGCACGTATGAATGATTATAAACGCTGTTTTGGGTCAAAGAAGGCTGCTTTTTCCACGTTTTGCCTTGGTTGTTGCTCACCCACACGCCCACTTCTCCGCCCGTGCCGTACGGCTGAGGGCCTGCTTCCACGGGGCCGATGATTTTCCAACGATTGGTATTTTCGATGTACAACGACCCCATGTCATAGTTATGGTCAGAAAGGGCGACGGTAGCAATGTCCCACGCTTTGCCGTTCCAAGCCGCCACCTGCCACGTATGCGGGCCTTGGGCTGGCCCTGGGTCGGGGCCTTTGCTGGTGACGTAAAGAATGACGGGATAGCCTTTGGAAGTATGAGCCACATCGTTGATATATACATTCAAGCCCAACGACTGATAGTCTTTGACCAATGCCGCGTTTTGAGGCGTAGCCAGCGGCAACTGAACCGTTTCTTCCGCCGCATTTTGCCACGTTTTACCAAAATCAGCGGTTTCGACGTAGTACAAATTGGTTCGATAATCTAGCCCAGCCCCTTTTTCAGTATCAGGGTGCATGTTAAATGACGTACCAATTTTGTTTTTCCACTGCCCACTGGTCTGATAATGCCCTTCTTGAATGGTGCCAATATTCTTGATTGCTGACCATTTGAGTCCGTCCAAACTTGTTATAAAACCGATGGTGCGACGCGGTTTTTTAGCGCCGTACTTTAAGATTCCTCGTTCGTAGTGGGTCATCAAATGAAAAAAACCGTTGCCTTTTTGGTAATAACTTTGCAAGTACGAAAAGTTATTAAAGGCCGTTTCTTGGCCATTTTTGATGAAAGTAGCTTCGATTTTATCAAAAGCGCTGATGTCGTACGGCTTGCGGCTGCGGTGAAGGTACGACGGGCGTTCTACCCCGTGAGAAGTCGAAAATACCCAAATATAGCCTTGGGCGTCGATGTTCAAGACGGGATTATCGTGGGCGTCATCGGTGGCTTTGTCGAGTACAATGGTGGGTTTTGAAACCAGCCCCGTTTGGTGGTCGTAAAAGGCTATTTCGTGCAGAAGGCTTGGTTTGGCGGCTTTGGAAGCCCCTCCGTAACAAAAAAACGTTTTGTTTACCTCTGGACTATACACCGCAAAAGGGTTATGGTTGGATGGATACGTTCCCAATCCACCGCTGTATTTGTGGACGTATTCGTTGTCTAATTTACCAATATGATACCAAATACCTCGAAAACCATCATCGGTTTGGTTGAGGGTTTGCGCTTGCAGCGATGGCAGGCAAAAAACGGTCAATGCAATGGCGTAGAAAAAGGTGTTTTTCATTGGTTTTTTGGGGGTTGTGGTAGAATAGGGCTTCTGATTACCTTCCCGAAAGTTCTGATTACCTTCCCGAAAGTTTCAGAACTTTCGGGAAGGGGGCAAAATTACCTCCTCCAGTCTTTTAACGAGGGGATTTTGGTATCTTCATTCACCGAAATACCCTCGGGAATGAGCTGGACATTAATGATTTGGGACGTATTGGAGGGTAGCGTTAATTCAAAACCCACCAGTGTCGTGCCAGGATTGGGGGCATCGTAATCGTGGGTAGGTTGTGTTGACCACGTTTTAAGGGTCACGCTGGCGGGTTCCATGACTTTGAGCTGCACTCGTTTCCCGTTTTGGAACAATTCAGCGCTACCGTTGGCACCTATTCGTACCTCCGCGGGTGTCAGCATGGCCCAGCGCACCACCGTTGGTTTGTCGGAAGTCGTAATCTCGTCTTTCACCACTACGTATTTTTGGTCGATAATCGCCAGTCCACGCTTGGCGATCGCAACCGCATTTCGATACACCGATGTCATATCCGTGGTGGCACTCAAAAACACGGGGCGTTGGGTGAAACTGGTGATTCGGGCGTAGCCGTCCACGAGTTGAAAACCATTGTCGAAAGCCAACGTGCTGTGAGCTAGGTTGTTGTATCGATGCACTTGCCAGCGTTCGGCCTCTTGTTCGCGTCCCCATAATTTCACCCCTTTGGATTCCAACGACTCGTATTCTTGCATGCCAAAGTCCATGCTCCAGCGTTCACCCAAGGCATCCATCACAAACGAACCAATGTCCATGTGCGCGTGATTGACCGACGGAGAGCCCGCTTTTAGCCCCACGTAAATGGCGTTGGGGTCGGTCCATGAAGTCCGCATGAGCGCGACGGGATTTTTGCCTTGACCCACCCACGCCAACGCACTTGGCGCAGGAGCAGTACTGATTTTCAGGTTTTTACCCCAAATCAACGCCGCAGGAAGGATACGGTCTTTGGTGACGGAGGGGGATAAATTTTCAAATGCTTTTTTCTGTAAAAACAACAAAGAGGCGTCGTTGGTACGTTCGGCAAACCAGCACAAAGTAGGGTTCAGTCCGCCCGAGCCGCTTCCTGCGTCGGAATAGTTGAAAGTCTTGCCCGACGTTCCTACCATTTGCTGCACATAACTGCCCGTATTCAAAAAACCACGCCCCCGCGACAACCCAAATTCGCTGCCCAAAGCGCGGTTGATAGCGCTCAAAAACAGCACGTTAAAGCTCGTGCCGTAGCCCCAGTAGCTGTATCCTTCGGGGTAAGCGCCGTCGGGGTTGTAGTCTTCCATCGGGAGTTTGATGGATTCGATGGCACGGTCGATGATTTGTTTGGCCAATTCGGGTTTGTCTTCAAAAATCGCCAATGCGCCGTACGTCATGCCTGCATTGCACACCTGATTCCAGTTGTGCGACGCCTTTAGCCAACTGTTGTATTTGGCATCCAACGAAGGCTCTAAACCTTTTTTCAAAATGGCCTCTCGCAACACGGGCAGCGAACTTTTTTGGAGGTCGTGGTACAGCCAATCGTAGCCAATCGCCACGGCCATCGTCATTTCGCCCACGTCCAAAAAATGAGAAGGGTTCCAGTCCGAAAACTGCGCCACGGTCAGCAGTTCGGTCTCCGCCCGCTTTAAGTAAGCAGGGTTTTTGGTAGTACGGTAGGCATACGACAGGTAGAAAATTCGACGCAATGCCTCCCGCGATTTGTCCAATAGCCGCCGTCCAATCTGTATCCGTTGCAGAGGTTCGAGGGCAATCATATTGTCGCACTCGGCCACAATGGCTTGGTGGAGTTTTGCCCACGATTTATCCGAAGAAATGTTTTTTAAAATCTCCTTTTCCTCTCCCTTCAGCAGCATGATTCGCGGGTGCGCAGGGACGTTGGTGCTGGTTGATACGTGTTTTAGCTGCGCTTGAAGGGTGAAATGCAGGCACAAAACGCCCAAAAAGCTGAGTAGAAATGATGTTCTTTTCATTGGTGGATGCGTACTAAATTAGGAAGTCGCTAGGCATTGATTCTTACCTACGATGGGGCAAAAGTACGATTTTTTAGTCGATGCACGATAGCGCGGGCGTATCGCTCGTGCTCACTAGTTTGAGGCTTCTAGCCTTGGAAGGGCAAAATGACAAGCTAGAAGCTTGAGAATCAAAGACACGAAGTGGCACGCTCGCGCCATCAGGGGATGCAAGACAAATGTTTTGTTTCGTCAGTATGGTTTGAACTTTTCAAATGTCTTTCCATTAAATTTATATGCACCATTTTCGTGTGTGCCAAGCCAAAGGTCGCCATTGTTGTCTTTGTAAATACTGAATAAAGTAATGTCTTTGGAGTTGACTTGAACGGTAAAGTGCGTAATTTTTGTTCCATCATATTTCCAAACTCCATCACGATACGTTACAAACCACAAATTATTCTCGTTGTCTCTTACCGTTGAAAGATACTCATTTAGACCTCTTGTATTTTTTCCATCTAAACTGCCAATGCTTTCGTGTCTTGTATAAAAGGTATTGTTTTTTAAAGTTGTACTGTCGTAAACACTATAACGGTTTTCGGTATTAAACCAAAAGTCGCCATTTTTGTCTTCTGTAATAGAACGCACTCCATTTGCTCCTTCGTTGCGAAATTCTGTCACATCTTCTTCGGTAATCCAGTCGAATGATTTTCCATCGTAACGACACACGCCAACTGGATTGGTGCCAAACCAAATGTTACCTTTTCGGTCTCTATAAATGCTGTAAACTTCAAATGGATTGTTAAGTTTGGGGGGCTTGGGAAGTGTCAATTCATACCAGGTATTTCCATCAAAACGATAAACTTTTTGTTTGTCTTGATAAGCATTTTTTAGCCACAAATCATTCGCTTCCAGTTTCCATTCATTACTCGGAGTGGCTCTAATATTGGTAAATGATTTTCCGTCAAACTTTGTTATTGTAGCATTTGGGTTCATACCTGAGAAATATAGGTTGCCCGAATCATCTTCTTTTATATCATCAACTCTATCAGTGTACAAACCGTGTTTTGTTGTGTAATTTATCAAGGTTTTACCATCATATTTGTACACGCCTGTTTTCCAACTACCAAACCAATAATTATTTTTCTTGTCTTGGTAAATCACCATACTACTGCTTCCAAGTTCTTTTACAGTGTCGCCCTTTACCTTTATTTCTGTTAAAAGGAAAGAATGGTTTTTTGAATTAGAAGTTTGCCCATTGCACGAAGTGAAAATGGGTATAATACTGAAAATTAAGAGTATTGTTAATTTCATCTCTGTTTGTTTATTGCTGCCTGTTATAGAATAGCCACCAACGTTTTAGCACGTAGTGAAGTAGCACAAACCTACGATAGCGCGGGCGTATCGCTCGTGCTCACTATTCCGAGGCTTCTAACCTTGGAAAGGGAAAATACAAGGCTGGAAGCCTGATAATCAAAGACACGAACGTGACGTTCGAGCCATCGGGAAAAATGTTCAATGAACTACATCACCCGCCATTGTGTCAAAACCTACGATAGCGCGTGCGTATCGCTCGTGCTCACTATTCCGAGGCTTCTAGCCTTGGAAGGGAAAATGCAAGGCTGGAAGCCTGATAATTAAAGACACGAACGTGACGTTCGCGCCATCGGGAAAAATGTTCAATTGACCACATCACCCGCCATTGTGCCAAAACCTACGATAGCGCGTGCGTATCGCTCGTGCTCACTATTTCGAGGCTTCTAGCCTTGGAAGGGAAAATGCAAGGCTGGAAGCCTGATAATAAAAGACACGAACGTGACGTTCGCGCCATCGGGATATTCACCGCCAGGCTTGGCCGCCCGCCCAAGTTTCGTTTAATCCCGAAAGCGTTCGGGACTTTATGGCTTGGCCTTCGGCCACCACGAAAGCTTAGTTATTAGTTGCAGTTTTTCTTTCTTCCGTTATTCCCTATGTCGTTTTTTGTTTTTCATTTAAGGTTTTCGCTTCGTCCAATAAGTAAAGTGCATACGCTTTTGGTTTGAGTTTTTCACTGTTAAAATATGTTGGTGTTTTAAATCGGGTGCTTGTTTTTCCTGTCAAGGCAAAAACTTTCTGACCGATTTTTGTAAAATAAAAATTTGGTTTTTTGAAATACACTTTTACTTTGTCAACTGTGAAAGCCCAATTGTCATAATTCTTTGAATAAAGTGTCTTTGATTTTGAAGATAAACGAATGAAAAGAAATGAAAGCGAAAATGGATTTATTGCTTTGTAACTGTTAGAAGGTACTTTTTTCTTTTCAAGATATTTTAGTTTCCCAAGGTCTTTGTCGTTCAGTATAATGAAACTTGAAAAATCGCCATAGAATTGTTTTCCAAAATCCCCTAAGCCATGAGTGAAGAATCTTGAAATAGCAGTAACGCCTTTTTCAATGCAAACAATAGCACCTTTTATAACAAGTCTTTCTTCTTGTTGATGGGTTAATTGAGTTAAATCTGTTTCACTACCAAATGAATATATGAACTTTTTAAAATTATCAAATGGATTAAAGGTTTGATTTGAATTTTCAAGGATGATTGTGTCAATGTAATAGTATCGTTGTCTGATTGAAAACTCTGTTATGATTTTTAGAAATTCACGAAAAGATTTATTGTTTTCAATAAAATTCAAATCCTCCCTTACCATTGGAACACGTTGCATAATTTCAACATCTTTTGAATACTTGATCAAATCGTCTAACATTTTCTCAATTCCATGTCCGTTGTCATAGTTATTAAACTTGTTTTTTGCCTTTTGTAGTTCGGGATAATTACCTGTTAAATATTTATCTTTCAAAAGCAAAAGTATTTTTACTATTCTCTCAAAACCTGAAGAAAATAATTGTAAGGTAACGTGATTGTTTGAAACGAACGAAGTTTGGTCGTTTAAGTTTTTTAGTCCTGCTATAATCAGTTTGAACGAAGCCTCAACTTCTTCTGTTACCGCTGCAACCTTTTCAATTTCGTGTGCTTTATTTACTTTCATCTACTTCATTTTTTCTTCTATTTCTTTTTCGTGAATAAATCTGCTGTGTATATTTCTTATAACTCAAACAATAATTCTATTCGGTTGGCGTGGGGTTGTACCTAAGATTGATTGCCTACGACGTTTTGGCGCTTGGCGCAGTGGCGGATTTCGGAGTATAAAACTGTCAATACACCACAAAAGTTGATGCGAGGTAAAATATTCAGTTAATCACTTCACCCGCCATTGAACCAGATACTTGTTAGCGACTGTGACTGTACTCCGCAACTCCATAATAAAAGAAAAGGGTTTGGTGAGCTCTCACCGCCACCGAAGGCTTCGTTCAACAGCGCCTTCATGGCTTGGCCTTCGGCCACCACGAAAGCTTAGTTATTAGTGGCTGCTCTTTTTTTGGATTATTTCTATATCCCTTGTTGTCTCCAATATTCGTCAATCTCGTCTTGAAATGGCATTATAAAATTTGTTGCAATATGATAGTCGTTTTCGTTGGCTTCAAATTTATCCTTATAAAAAACCGTTCCTCTGTAAGCATATATATATTCAATTTGACCGTCTGGAAGTATTTTGTAATCATTTACTCCGAGTATTCTAAAATCGTTATTGTCAAATTGCCCATATTGTATATGTCCACCAACAGATGGAACAGAATCATCGTTACAAACATCCCGCAATACTTTTAATAATTTGTTTCCTGGTTGAATATTTCCAGCGGTTATCAACTCTTCTGCTTTGTCTGTTCCTGAACCCATAATAATCATATCATTGTCATCTTCTAAAACCTCGTCACACATAGTTTCAAAATGGTCGCCATAGTCAACTAACTGAAATTTATAGACCATTACTCTTAGATTTTCAGGACAATATCCACCGATTAAAAACTCAACATCAGGGTCCCAATCCATTCCATCTCTCAGGTGGTCTGATGTATTTTCCAAAAACTTCACAATAACATTGCAAATTCCTCTCAAAGAAAAGTCTGTATATCCGGGAAGTAATTGTAAGTTCTGCAATACTTCTGCAATTGTTTCTTTTATCAAAAACGCATTCGTAGTGTCACGGCAGTAACACATCCCAAGCTTGTGATTGTAAATAATTTCTTCTATGCCTGTTTCAACTGGAGTTGGGTTCTTAATAATGACAGGTATCTGCATTACCTTAATCCCAATGTCTGCATAATGGTCATCGTCTATTGAAAACCTTGAATCAGAAGAAAATCTGATATTATTTCCGTTTTTCCAAGCTATACAAAGTGTCATGAATTATTTTCTATTTGGTTTATTCTGTGGTTCTTTAGAGTTGCCACTAACGTTTTGGCGCTTGGCGCAGTGGCGGATTTCGGAGCACAAAACTGTCAATAAACCACAATAGTTGATGCGAGGTAGAATGTTCAATTAACCACTTCACCCGCCATTGAGCCAAATGCCTGTTGGCAGTAGTTGTTCTCATTCGTCAATATAGTTTTTTGCCTTGAAAAAATATAGAGTTACGTGTTTATCAATTCTGTCGCTTAATGACTTAAAAAACTTGTTTGCATTAATAACATCATTTAAATGAGGATTAAAATGTTTAGCACCGTGGCCAATTTTATTTCTATTATCTCTAATTGAATGAAACGTGTCTGATTCATCCTTTGTCATTTTGAACAACAAAGTTTTCTCAAGAAATGTCGGGATTTCATTTGCTTTGAGGTTGTCAATTTTATTGTTGTAAATGTCAATTAAAGAAGATAAAAGCAGTCTCTCTGGGTTTATATAGCCTTGAATTTTTAGTTTATTGGAGAACTTTTTATACCTGTCTATTTTTCGTGGGTCAAAATCTTTGTCTAATTTCATTATATCTGAAATAGTGTCGTGGGTAGGCTGAAAATCTGTAAGATACTTTTCTCTGTCAACCGTTTGAATTGAATTTGTAAGTTCAATTGCAATGTCCATTACGAAAGCTTCAAAGTATGAGAACGTTGAAAAATATAGATATGTCGCTAATTTTGATTGATAATTTGATGTACAATTACTGATGTTCTCAGAGTAATTTATTGATTGTCTTTTGATTTCGTTTCTATAGGTTTTGTAGTCCGTCTCACCAATTGCATCAATAACTTTACTTTTAAACTCTGAACTATTTATTGGGATATTTAATAATAGTTTCAGTTTTTCGATTTTGTCGGTTGGTAATCCTTTTTCTGTAAGTGTTAAAATAGTGTCATCAGATATTTCATAAACGACAGAAGGTTCAAAATAATCTGGGTCGGGCAGTCTTTTGATTTTCTTGTCATTGAATAGTTTCAAATTCTGTTTTAATACAGGTACACTTAAAGTCACCAAAACAGCAAAATTGAAAATTTCCTGTGTCCGCTCTTTAAATTCTTTATATGCCTGTGATTGTTTCATTGTCAAATAAGTGGGGAATGCAGGACTCGAACCTACATCCTGGGCAATGTCTTTGAGGTGGTGGTCAATTTTAATTCGGTGCCCTGGCTTTACCAATTAAGCTAATTCCCCATTTTTCAAATTTACGTTTTTTATTGTTTGTGTGTCTGTCTTTTTACAATTACTGCCAACTCTCAAATATGCGAAAGTTTTGTAGTACTTTTTGTATTTATTTGACTTTTATCAAGAATGTATTGTATTTTATGTGTCGTGCTTATTGTCCCTACCCCCCAAATCTCATCCACTTCACGGGCAAACCGATTCCACCCAAAAACGTATCTAAAAGCCAATGAGGGCGAAAAGCAAAGGCGTATGCCGCTTTGTAAATATATCCCAAAGATTAGTTGAATTCAAAACTAACTGCCTAATTCCTAAAAGTTTTTTTAAAATTGCGGAGCAGGGGTAGGTTTGTGCCATGGGTGTTAGACCTTTCCTTCGTCGAGGTGACAAAAGTTGGGGGTGACAAAGTTTATTCTTTGGAGGTGGTGCCGAGTAGCAACGGAAGCATAAACGCGTTTCGTCCTTCGGGTTTTACGGAGGGGAGGAGGGTTAGGTACGCAGGTTGGTGGTATTTTTGGGAAGCCAACGTAAAAATGGCCGCGCTGTGTTCGTACGATTTGGGTTTGATCTGCTGGTACGTCCACGCTTTTTGCCCTTCCACAAAAGGCACCAAAAAATCAACGCACTTCCGAATTCCCTTCCCGTCGGGCGTTTCGTACGTCCAAAGGTCGATGCGGAGGTGTTCGGCCAGCCGCGCCAAGGTCATAAATCCCCACAAATTCATGTTGGTATAATTCCACGACAAGGTTCTTGCCAACTCGTGCGGTTGGCTGCCGTCGGGTTTCCATTGGCTTGCCATTCGTTGTTTGGTCACGGTGAGCTGCTTTTCGGCCAGGTCGCGGCGGCCACATGCCAAGGCCAGGGCGACGAGCTGCACGTCGTAGTACGTCCCGTGGTTGTTGTGTTCGTCGGCTTCGTCTTTGCCCAAGTCGCTGGTCATCAGCCATTCTAGGTACGACGAAAACCATTTGTTGAGCTCCTGCTGCGCGGTCCCGTCCCAATGTTTGGAGCCTGCCAACAGTGCCGACGCGTCGCAGACTTTGCCCAGTTCGCGGGTTTCGATGATGCCAATGCCACGTCCGTTGTTTACCCCAGGAATTCCCTGTCCGTACTTCAAATGAGGGTTCATGCGGGTTTCAGGGTTCAAAAACCACGTTTTGAGCAGTTTTGCCCCAAATTCGGCGTACTTTTCTTCGCCCGAATAAAAATAGGCCAAGCCCAACAACTCCGACTCCGCCATGAGTTTATCAAAATGGTCGTGGTCGGTAATGCCATTGATTTCGGGGTTTCGATCCCCGTCGCGGCGAATGTAGGGCTTGCCGTCGGCTTTGGTAGGGTCGGGCCACCAATACGGCGCCTGCGACATGTAGTCGTGTTTATCGCCACTCGGCGGCAACGGGATTTTGTCCATCACCGAATACACCTTGTTGTTTTTTACCAATTGGTCGGCTTCCTGCATCAACTGCCGATAGGCGGCGGCGAGGGCGGGGTTTCCTGCCTTGCGTACTTGCTGGTTATGGGTCACTATTTTGGCATCCATCAAGAGGGTTGCGGGCATTTGTTGTCCCCGAACGACGGAGTAAAGGGTGACCAATAGGAGGATGAAAACAAGGCGGTTGGGCGTCATTGGAATGGAGTTAATGGGCATACATACCATAAAAAGCCGCAGATGGGTTTAAAATACCTTCTTACTGGTATTTTTGATAACCGACGAATATCCCCTAATTTTAGCGCCGAATCCTAAACATCATTCCATGATTTCTATTTCCAAATGTAAGGTGGCAATCGTCGTGCTTGCCGCCGTCGTATCTACTTTTGCTGTTGCACAAACCTCCAAAAAGACCTCAGGAAACCCCATTTTTGATGGCTGGTACGCCGACCCAGAAGCCGTTATTTTGGGGAAAGAATACTGGATTTTTCCAACTTTTTCGGCCAAATACAAAGACCAAGTGTTTTTGGATGCGTTTTCGTCAAAAGACTTGGTGAACTGGGAAAAGCACCCGCGTATCATCGACACCACGGCCGTCAAGTGGGCCAAAATGGCGATGTGGGCGCCTTGCATTGTGCCTAAAGACAATAAGTACTTTTTGTTTTTTGCGGCCAATGACATTCAAAGTTCGGAACGAAAAGGGTTTGGCGCCAACAACCCCGATAAAGACGATAAAATCGGCGGGATTGGCATTGGGGTAGCGTCACGTCCCGAGGGGCCGTACAAAGATTATTTGGGCAAACCGCTCATCAATCAGTTTTACAACAAAGCGCAGCCCATCGACCAAGCTGTTTTTAAGGACAAAGACGGCCAATATTACATCATTTATGGTGGCTGGGGGCGCTGCAATATCGCCAAGCTAAAAGATGATTTTACGGGACTTGTGCCGCTCGAAAACGGCGAAATGGTGAAAGAAATTACGCCCAAAGGCTACGTAGAAGGGCCCATTATGTTTATTCGGAACGGGAAATATTACTTGATGTGGTCGGAAGGAGGCTGGACAAACGGCACCTATAAAGTGGCGTACGGCGTAGCGGACTCGGTTTGGGGGCCGTTTGAGAAAAAATCAACGATTTTGGTTGCCGACGAAAAAGTGGCAACGGGCGCAGGCCATCATTCGGTGATTAATATCCCCAAAACGGACGATTGGTACATCGTTTACCACCGCCGTCCTATTCCCAATAAAGACCGCGACCACCGCGTTGTCTGCATCGACCACATGTATTTCAACGAAGACGGCACCATCAAAGACGTAAAAATGACGTTTGAAGGGGTAGAAAAACGGAAGTTGAAGAAATAAGTGGTTAATTAGGAATGACGAGTTAGGAATTACGAATTACGAATCGTTCGCTCCTAGTTTCTAACTCTTAATTCCTAATTCTTTTGTCACTCTTTATAAAATACCCTTTTGACGCGTTCACTAATCCCCGTTAGGATTTCGTACGAAATGGTGCCGATTTGGTCAGAAAGCGTGTAAATGGGAAGTTCTGTCCCAAAAATAATGACTTCATCGCCTTCTTCTACCAGTACGCCCGTACTATCTACCATCGTCATGTCCATGCAGACGTTCCCAACCACGGGGCACAAAGCACCATTGATCAGCACTTTCCCAACCCCTTTGCTAAAACGACGGTCGTAGCCGTCGGCGTAGCCAATGGCAATCGTGGCAATTGAGGAGGCTTTTTCTAGTACGCCCGTTCGGCTGTAACCGATAGTTTCGCCTGCGGGCAAATGTTTTACTTGGGATACGACCGTTTTAAACCGTCCAATTTGTTGCAACAAACGCTGTTCCTGACGATTGACCTCCACGCCGTACAGCCCAATTCCTAGCCGAACCATGTCAAGTTTATAATCGGGAAAACGAACAATCCCCGCCGAATTGAGAATATGACGCAGGGGGCGGTACCCCAACGCCGCCTCAAGCTGTGCCGCACCTGCCACAAAACGCTCGTATTGGAGACGTGAAAAATCGTTGTGAATGGCTTCGTCTGCTCCTACCAAATGACTAAAAATGGACGCCACTTTTAAGGTAGGATACTGCGCCAACCGCTCGATGAGGCGGGGTAAGTCGGCCTCGGTAAACCCAAGACGGTGCATTCCCGTGTCGAGTTTGAGGTGAATGGGCAAGTGGGCGGCCGATGGTTTTTCGGTGATAAATTCGAGCCATTCGGCCAAGATTTTGTGGCTATAAATTTCGGGCTCCAACTGACATTCCAACAACTTATCGAAGGTCGAAAGCGACGGATTCATGACCATAATGGGAAGCTCAATCCCGTTTTGGCGAAGCGTAACTCCTTCGTCGGTGTAGGCAACGGCTAAGTAGTCAACGCGATGAAACTGTAGCAGTTGTGCGACTTCGGCGCTGCCACTTCCGTAGGCAAACGCCTTCACCATGACCATAATACGGGTATCGTTGCCCACCCGATTGCGGTAAAAATTGAGGTTGTGGGTAAGGGCATCGAGGTTGATTTCTAGCACCGTTCCGTGAACGCGCTGCTGTAGGCGGTTGACAATCCGCTCAAACTGAAAGGGGCGAGCGCCTTTGATAAGCACAATCGCGTCTTTAAAAGCATTGGTATCTAAGCTGCCCAAAAACTCCGAAGTGTTCGGGTAAAAGTCGGCAGGGATGCTGATGAGGTGCGCATTACGAGCAAACGCATCGCCAATGGCAACGAGTTTTTCTACCCCTTTTTGTTGCAAAAGGGTATTGATTTGGGCGTACAACTCCTCTTCTTTTTGTCCTGTTTGAAGTAAGTCAGAAAGAATCGCGCATTTTTGCGGGCGTTGTTCTTGCTGGCCCAGAAAATTAAGGGCAATGCTTAGGCCAACGAGGTCGTTGTTGTAGGTATCGTCAATCAAATAACATTCATTGATGCCTTCTTTGAGTTCAAGCCGCATCGAAATGGGCTTTAAACGGGAAATTCGCTGACGGATTTCGCCCGAAGGAATGCCCATTTGAAGCATCAGAATCAAACAATGAACGAGGTTTTCGACCGAAGCATCGTCGGTAAACGGCACCGAAAAGAGTTGGTCGTCAAACTTGCTGACCTCCGATTTCATGACGATATACGTCTGGGTAGCGTCTTTGTGCCAATCCACGTTGACGGTACAGCTCTCCGAAGTTCCCCAGCTTATTAATTCACAATTGGGGTTAACGGGCTTGAGTATCAGTCTTATTTCTTCGTCGATGTCGGCATAATCGGCCCGATAAATCAGTTGCTGACTTTGGGTAAACAACCGAAGTTTTTCCGTCGCTTTTTGTTTGCGACTCCGAAAGCCTTCGTCGTGGGCGGAGCCAATGTTGGTAAAAATACCGATGGTTGGGCGGATGATTTCTTGCAAAGCCTTCATCTCGTGCGACTGCGAAATACCCGCCTCAAAAATGCCAAGCGTATGATTTTCATTGAGTTGCCAAACCGAAAGCGGAACGCCAATTTGTGAATTGTAGCTTTTGGGGCTTTTGGCAATCCGAAAATCGTTGCTCATCAACTGGCTCAACCATTCTTTGACAATGGTTTTGCCGTTGCTTCCCGTAATACCAACCACTGGAATCTCAAACTGGGCGCGGTGGCGTTTGGCCAGTTCTTGGAGGGCTTTGATGCTATTGTCAACTTCCCAGATTTGGGCATCTTCAAAACTTTCTAATTGGTCGGTAAGGGCATTGGTGAGGGCTTTTTGCTCGACCACAAATTGCCGTACGCCTTTTTGGTACAAATCACCGAGGTAGTGATGACCATCGTGGTGCTGCCCTTTGATGGCAAAAAAGAGCGTCTGATTCGGAAACACCAATTGACGGCTATCGGTCAGCAAATAGGTAGCTGAAGTTTCAATGGGTGTATGTAAGAACGTGGTGGTTGTCATTTTCAATAAAAAAAGTAATGCGCCAAAATTAACGTTTCTCTGAATCACCTTTTTGATTATCTTTCGAATAAATTACACTTTACCCAATGTCGCCCGAAAATTATCTATCTAGCAAGGATGCTACTTTGGCGTCTATTATTGAAGCTACTCCTACTTTTAAGAAAACGGATTGGAACAAAGATTTGTACTTGGCACTCTTGGAAAGTATTGTCTCTCAGCAGATTTCGGTCAAAGCTGCGGATTCGATTTTTGCCCGTTTTAGGGCTTTATTTCCAGAGCACTATCCACATCCCGACCTGCTTTTAGCTCAAACCGACGAAGAGCTACGAAGTGCAGGGCTGTCGTTTCAGAAAATCAATTATCTCCGCAATGTGGCTAGGTTTTCGCTCGAAAAAGGCATGGATTATGCGCATTTGGACACGCTGACGGACGACGAAATCGTTGATTATTTGATTCCAATCAAAGGCGTTGGGCGCTGGACGGTTGAAATGCTGCTGATGTTTGTGATGAATCGTCCCGATGTGTTTCCCGTGGATGATTTGGTGATACGTCAAAAAATGGTGAAAGCGTATCAACTGACCGAAACAGGACGACCTTTGTACAAACAATTGCACGAAATTGCCGAGCAGTGGCGCCCGCATCGCACCTTGGCTTGCCGCTATTTGTGGCGCTGGCAGCCAAACGCGAATTAGTTTGGTCTGTTTTTTGAGGGAAAATTAATTTAAAGAAAAACTCATCGAAACTATGGAGGTGAAAATCTTGACCAGTAGTCAATATTTCAGGCTTTTGATGTTGATTTATGGAGTCATGCTGTTAGCGCAGGTGGGAACGGGAGCGGTCTTCTTTTTTTTAAGAAGCACCCAAGAGGAAGTGATGCAAAACAATGCCGAACTGGGCGAAATCTTTCAATATTTGATACCAATTTTGATTTTAATGCCCTTTTTGGGGTGGTTTTTGTCAAAAAGTACGTTGAAAAAATTGAAAGAAAATGATCCACTTTCTGATAAACTTCGCACGTATCAAAGTACCATTTTGGTCAAATATGCCTTTTTTGAAGGAGCTTCTTTGTTTTCGCTGATTGCCTATTTTTTGACGGGAACAAACATGTATTTGGGCATAGCAGCGGGGTTGGTGTTGTTTTTTTTAAGTCAAATTCCAACGCCCAAGCGCTTGTCTGCTGAAGTCCCCTTATCGCTCATCGACGAATCGAAATTGAACGACCCCGACGCCGAAGTGGCCGAAGTGCCACTGAAGGATTGAGGATTTGTTTGTACTTTTGTCCGCTATGACGCGTCGAGTAACATCATCTACACCCCAAAAACGTCCCCTTCCGCCCGTTGGGTGGGCCATTTTGGTGGGGCTTCTTGTGCTGATTGGAGGAGGAGTTTGGTATTATAACCGCCTGAATATCAATCAATGGAGGCATGTGTCGAAATTAGGGATTCGTTTGCCCATGAAATTTCAAATTCATGGTATCGACATCTCAAAACACAACGGTCGCATCGATTGGAACAACCTTCGGGCGATGCGGTTTGAAGACATTCGCCTGCAATTTGTCTATGTAAAGGCCACCGAAGGAACATCATTGATGGACAAAGATTTCAAAACCAGTTGGCAAAAAGCCGATGAAGTAGGTCTGTATCGGGGGGCGTACCATTTTTATATTCCGTGGAAAGCACCAGAACCGCAGTTTGAAAATTTCAAAAAAATGGTAAAACTAAAGCGCGGGGATTTGCCTCCTGTGCTTGATTTTGAAATTGGAACCAATGTCTATACCCGCGAACAAGTCGTTGCAAACGTCGCTACGTGGCTTCGGTTGGCCGAAAACTACTACGGTGTTCGCCCTATTATTTATACCAATGCCGACTTTTATCGCCGCTACATCAAAGGAAATTTGGATAAGTATCCACTTTGGATTGCCGATTATTCGGGTTGGACCCTCGACCGCTACGACGATGCCCGCATCCATTTTTGGCAACATTCAAAAAGTGGCTACGTCAACGGCATTCGCGGTACGGTTGACTACAATGTTTTTTTAGGCGAAGTCGAGGACCTGAAGCAGCTCTGTGTAAAGTAAAACAGTTAAGAAATAAGGTTCTCAAGGTATTTATAGCCACTTCCTGTATTCAGCAAAAGTATGTTTTCCGAACGTTGAATTTGCTGAGTTGTTGTCAATTGTTGAAGGGCAACAAAAAGAGCAGCTCCTTCGGGGGCAATGAGTAACCCTTCGGTACGGGCGATTTCCTTGACGGCAGCAACCATGTCAGCGTCTGAAACGGCGATAGGGCAACCGCCCGATTCTCGCATTACTTCCAACATCAACGTTTCGGCAAACGGTTGAGGCACAGCCAGTCCGTTGGCCAACGAAGCCTTGCCCTGATACTGAGAAGCGTTAGGTTGCGTATTTTCCCACGTTTTAACGACGGGGCAGCAGTTTTCGGCTTGTACGGCGTACATACGCGGAAGTTGGGCGTCTTTCGCAATCCAGCCCAAGGCTTTGAGCTCAAAAAAAGCCTTCCAAATGCCAATCAGGCCCGTTCCGCCGCCAGCAGGATAGAGAATAACGTCGGGCAATTGCCAGTTTAACTGTTCCGCAATCTCGTATCCCATCGTTTTTTTTCCTTCCAACCGATACGGTTCTTTCATCGTAGAAACGTCAAAATAAGGGGCTTTGCCTTTCATCTCGGCTACTTTTTTACCACAATCGTTGATGAGGCCATCGACCAAAACAAGTTCGGCCCCGTACAGTTCGCATTCGTCTTTGAACACCTGTGGCGTGTGGCGTGGCATGACTACCGTTGCTTTGATACCCGCACGAGCGCAATAGGCTGCCATAGCGCCCCCTGCGTTTCCTGCGGTGGGAATGATGCACGATTCGACGCCAAATTCTTTGGCTTTTGAAATGGCCATGCTCAAGCCTCGTGCCTTAAACGACCCCGTTGGGTTGTTGGATTCGTCTTTGAGAATCAATTGTTTATAGCCGTACAGACTTGCCCATTTTTGTAAAGGTAATAGGGGTGTACCACCTTCGCCGAGTGATACGATATGTTGGTCATCAAAAACGGGAAGCATTTCACGATAACGCCAAAGCGTATGGGGCCTAGTTGCCAACAGGGAAGGAGACAACGGCGCCGAATAGTCGTAAGTAGCCCACAAAGGTTTTTGACAACAGGGCGAAAAGGTAGCAAGTTGAGAGGACGAATAAACTTTCTGACAATGGCTACATTGCAACGCAGCAACCCGACTTACGGAGGTGTGGGAGAGGAGCATGGTGGTTGTTTTTCGACAAAACTACTACCCCAAACCTCGCGGTGGAAAGTCAGATTTTTGATAGGGTATTCTAAAAGTTGATACCCTGCTGGCAATGTTTGATGAACAGTCGCGGGAGTTTGTGGTTTTCTGCCCCTTGGCGCTGGACGATGTAAAAATCACGGTGAATGTTCAAGCCTGGAATTTCAATTTTGGTTAACTCCCCGTTTACAAGTTGTTTTTGGACAGATAATTGAGGAAGAAAGGCTAATGAACCATTTTCTAAAATGAAATTTTTAAGCGCTTCCGTTCCGCCGATGACCGCTTGAATGGGCAATTGGGGAAGTGCAATTCCTTTATTTTTTAACGCATCAACCACTACGGCGAGTGTTCCTGAGCCTTTTTCGCGAACCGCAATGGGCGTACGAAGGAGTTGTTCCAACGACAGGGTGGTTGTTTTAGCGAATGGGCTATTGGAGGCACAAACGGCCACTACCTCGTCGCGAAGCCAGAATTGGTAAGAAACCGAGCTAAGTTTGTGGGCTCCTTCCACAATCCCTACATCTACTTCGTGGTTGAGCAAGGCTTTTAAAATATTGTCTGAATTTCGATTGATGAGCTGTAACTGAATGTTAGGAAATGCTTGGCGGAAAGAAGAAAAAATACGCGGTATGAGATAAAGTGCGACGGTGGTACTTGCCCCAACAACGAGCGCACCTTTGGCGTCGGATTGGTTACGAAGTGTCGAAATTTCGAACTGCAATTCTTGGTTTAACTGATGGGCCTTGGTAAGAAAATCAACCAAAATATGGCCTTCTTCGGTCAGACTAATGCCGTTGGTTTTACGTTCAAACAAGGCCACTCCATAGACCCCTTCCAAGTTTTTGATGTGTTTGCTCACCGAAGGTTGCGATAAGTACAGTTTTTCGGCGGCTTTAGAAAAGTTGAGTTGTTTGGCTACTTCCAACAATACAAGGTGAGCAAAGTCAATCATGGCATTTGAAGATTTGTTGCCAAAGAAACGCAAAAAATAGGCTTAGTTGTTACAAATAAATTTGTAACTCAGCTTGTTTTTATGGTCGGTAGCCAGCTACTTTGTTTTTTTTAAATGGATACACAATTAGAATTTTCTCATGCTCAAAGCCCGCAATATCGTTCGTAATTATGGTAATCTGCCTGTATTAAAAGGAATTGACCTCGATATTCATCAAGGCGAACTGGTGACGATAGTAGGCGCTTCGGGGGCGGGAAAAAGCACGCTTCTTCAAATTGTAGGAACGCTCGACCGACCCGACGGCGGGCAAGTTTGGATGGACGATACCGACGTTTTTGCGTTGAAAGAGAAAGAGTTAGCCGCATTTCGAAACCAAAAAATAGGCTTCATTTTCCAGTTTCACAACCTTTTTCCAGAATTTACGGCCCTCGAAAACGTGTGTATGCCTGCTTTCATCGGGGGAAAATCGCCCGAAGCTGTAATTAAAAATCGAGGGGGCGAATTGCTAGAAATGTTGGGGCTCAAAGACCGTATGCAACATTTGCCTTCGCAGTTGTCGGGCGGAGAACAGCAGCGGGTAGCCGTGGCGCGGGCGCTTATTAATAACCCTGCCATTGTGTTTGCCGATGAGCCAAGCGGAAACTTAGACTCAAAAAATGCCGAAGATTTGCACCAGCTTTTCTTTAAACTTCGTACCGAATTGCGCCAAACGTTTGTGATTGTCACCCACAACGAACACCTCGCCGACTTGGCCGACCGTAAGTTAGAAATGGCCGATGGCCTTCTCCGTTTGTAGCTTAAAAGTAAAAACTATTGTTCTCCGCTTAGCTGAAGCATGGCTTTGCGAATGGCTTCATTTTTGCGTTTGCGTTGCAATACAGTGGGGGCAGCCATCCGTTCTTTGCAGTCAAACGAAGGACAACGTTCGCACGTTTCGTTGACTTCGCGTTTGGGGATGTCGGCATTGTTCAAAAACTTAATCTTCGCCCGCACATTATTGTCCAATCGAATACCCATGGAAACGCTTACGTTGAGGTTGGGAGTTGGAGACATCGGCTTGGCAAAAGCCACCACAAAGTATTCGTCTTGGGTGTCCATGTAATGCGAAATCTGCATTCGGCACAAGGTATGTTGGTACTGGCTTTTTGACTGTAAATCAGCGAGTTCCTGTAAAATTGTCAACGCTACCCAGCGGCGGCAGTAGTGTTCGTCGCGTACGGTATGGGGGTTGTGTTTTCGGGCGATGTGCATTTCTTTGGTGAGGTCAAAACGATTTTGACCCGCAAAATTGTTGAAACGCAAAAAGAACAATTGGCTGATTCCAAAGTACTTAGGGAGAATGTTGCTCAGTCGATAGCAGAAAGACTCGGGGGTACTGTGGAAATATTCGATTAGTTGGACGAGGGCTTCGCCGTCAAATTGGGGTTGCTCAAAAAAGTGACTTAGTTTTTTGGCAAGTACCTTTCCTTTGATAATGATTGCACTCGCAAAATAAGAAGCTTTGTAGTTATTCAGAAGCTGCTCAAACGACTCGGCTTCCACTAAGTGCGTGGTATTGAGGCGGTTCTTGAGCTTCATGTATTGATAGCCTAATTCCCGACCGTAAATAAAAGCACGCTGGTTGGCATCGAGTTGGGGACTGACCAGTAAGCGCAATTTGTCTCCTCGCGGAACGAGCATTGACCGAATACCGATGAGTTCGGGGTATTTTTTTTCGTCGATAAACTGAATTTCGTAGGGGTAGTTTTTAACCAACAAATCCGCCAAGTATTTGTCGTTTAAAATCAACTCCTCGGGGACTTGGTAGTGGGCCAAAAACTGCTCGGCTTCTTGTTCCAAATCCTCAAAATAATTGTCGTACATCTCTTGGTACGTGCGCAAAGCCGAGAAGTAAAATTGCTCAACCGACATGTTGTAGTTGCGGGCAATTTCGATCAGCGTTCCGATAAAAGCACTGAGCTTCGTGGGGGCATCGGAGAGCATTTCGAGCAAGTCGGCGGGGTCGATGCCAAACAAATCTAAGGGAAGTTCGGTCAGGATATTTGACTGAAGCAGTTCCGAAATAGGTTCTAATTTTTTACTGAGCTTAATCGAAACCAACGAATCATATTCTACTTCAAGGGCACGTGAAAGTGCAATGATTTTGTCAGATTTAGGGTATTTTTTCCCTTTTTCAATTTCATTGATGTAAGAAATAGAAAGCCCCGTGCGCTGTGACAAGTCGCTGAGAGACAGTGATTTGTCGAGGCGAAGTTGTTTTAGTTTAAGTCCAAAAACGAGGCGAATATTATCTTGGTTCAGTGGCACTTGATGAGCGGATGAGTAAAACATGAGGAACTCGAAAACCTGGGCTTCGCTTTCCTATTGATTGATTTGGGTAAATTTAGCACTTTTTCTTTAATCGCCATAGCCGCCGCCCCCTGGGGTTTCGATACAAAGCGTATCGCCCGTATCGACATCGATGCTGCAAATCCCTGCCAAGACTTCTTGCGTTCCGTTAGTACGGGTCAGGGTTTGCTGGCCTACTTTGCCATTTTGCCCTCCCACCAGCCCATAAGGAGGCACAACGCGGTGCTGGGTAATGAGCGTCACGCGCAGCGGAGCCAAAAAGGCCACTTCGCGGATGATTCCATCACCACCTTTCCAGCGTCCTTCCCCGCCCGAATGCGTCCGAACAGCGAAGTTTTTGAGACGGACAGGATAGCGCCGTTCGAGTTCTTCGGGGTCGGTGATGCGGGTATTGGTCATGTGTTGGTGAACGGCCGAACGGCCGTCAGCGCCTTGGCTGGCACCCGTCCCGCCGCAGATGGTTTCGTAGTAGCCAAAAGCACTATTTCCAAACAAAAAGTTATTCATTGTTCCTTGACTACAAGCCGATAACTCAAAGGCTTTGAGGAGGGTATCCACCAATCGTTGGCTGACTTCGGTATTGCCCCCCACAACGGCGGGGCATTCGGTGGCTTCATCGCTAAAAATAGGATGCAAAAAGCTGTTTTCGGGCAAACGAACCTCTACGCCTTGCATTAATCCTTCATTGAGCGGGATGTTTTTGTTGACCAGCAAACGAAGGACGTACAAAATGGCGCTGTAAATGATGGAGACGTTGGCGTTGAGGTTGTTAGGGTGGCAATCGGAGGTGCCCGTAAAGTCAAACACAATTCCTCCCGCTGCGTTTGGCTGTATTGACACCTGAATGCTATGCCCGTCATCAAGCGATTCGGACGCCTCAAAAACGCGGTTTTTATACGGTAAAAAAGCCTGTTGGAGGGCTTCAAAAGCGTTGCTTTTCAGTAACTTCATGTACCGATGCACCTTCGTCAAACCATGCTGCTCGACCAGCTGTTGGAGCGCCCATTCGCCTGAGCGCAGGGAAGCCAAAGCGGCGTTGATGTCGGCAATATTTTCGGTCAAAGCGCGGGTAGGGTAGGGCGCATTGGTGAACAGTTCGGTAACGGTTTCCCACTGCATTTCACCATTTTTAACCAAATACGTGGGCAATAAAACCACTCCTTCTTCCACCAACGAGGTTGCATCGGGAGGCATAGAGCCTGGTGTTTTTCCGCCTATTTCGGCGTGGTGAGCGCGGTTGATGACATAGCCGATAAGTTCTCCCTCAGGGGTAAAAACGCCCGACAGAAGGGTAACATCAGGTAAATGAGAGCCGCCGTACTTGGGATGATTGGTAATGATGACATCGCCTACGCCAATGTTGATTTTTTCCCGAACGAGCCGCGCACAGACGCCCAAACTCCCCAAATGCACAGGAATGTGCGGGGCATTGACCAACAACTCGGCATCGGCATCTAGCAATGCACACGAAAAATCAAGGCGTTCTTTGACGTTGACTGAGAACGCCGTTCGCTGCAATTGAGCGCCCATTTCCTCCGCAATCGCCATAAAACGGTTGGTAAATAGCTCTAGTTCAATGGCTTCGCTTTGGGCGTCAACGATACTATTCCGTTTTTCTACCAAAGTGACTACGACGTCAGTAGTAGGCGTGATGACGGCTTGCCATCCTTCGGGAATAAAACTGGTAGAAGTAGTATTGAGCAACACCGCAGGTCCCGAAAAGTAATCGCCTGGGTTCAATTGATTCCAGTCATAAGCGGGGTATTTTGCTTGGTGAATGGGACTGGCAAGTTGTTGTAATTGAGCGGTTTCGGTTGTTGCTTGGCTGGCCGCTTTTTCCGAAACGACAACTTTGATACTTTCTACTTCGATGGTCAGGTTGTTGGGACAGTAACCAAACAAACGGCGGTATTTATCGTAAAAATGTTCCTCAATTTCGTCTAAAGTAAGGGTTTTCTGCGCGGGGACGGCTACCTCTATCGTACTTTCTTGGCCTTTGAAACGTAGATACAACAAAGCGAGCGCATTTTCTTTGTCAATAAGTTCCGTACCATCTTGTTGGAGAAGCTGAGTGCCTTGTTCTGTCAGCTGGTTCAAGCGTGAAAAAAGCGTTTCATTTATTTCGGACAAAGGTAAAAGTACTTGCTGAGTAACAATGCGTTGGGCAGAGGCTTGACCCATGCCATAAGCACTCAAAAGCCCTGCATCGTAGGGAAGAATAACGGTTGAAATACCGAGAATTTCGGCCAATTGGCAACCGTGTAACCCACCTGCTCCTCCAAAGGTAAGGAGGGGATATTCTTTGGGTGAAAAACCTTTGGCGACAGAAATCCGACGGATGGCCTCGGCCATTTTTTCGTTGGCAATTTGTTCAAATCCCCGCAGCAATTCTTCTTCCGAAATCGCTTGTTGGGTTTTTGCAAAAATCTGATGCTGAATGGTTTGAAGAGCTTCTTTGGCTTTGTCAACCCGAACGGGAATCCCAAAACGAGAGGTGTCGAGTTTGCCCAAAAGTAAGTTGACATCCGTGATGGTTAAAGGGCCTCCTGCACCGTAACAAGCGGGGCCAGGATAAGCACCTGCGCTTTCGGGACCGACGCGTAGTTGATGCCCGTCGAATCCGCAAATGGAACCACCACCAGCCGCCACGGTTTCGATGGCGAGGGTGGGATTGTGGAGTTCGATGCCTTCGATTTTGGTGATAAATTCTAAATCCAATTTTCCGTCAAAACGCGCGGTGTCAGTGCTGGTTCCACCCATGTCGAAGGTCAAACAGCGTTCAAAACCAAGGCGTTTGGCAATGGCCGCCGCGCCTACCATTCCACCCGCTGGGCCGCTTAAGAGGCTGTCTTTGGCCTGAAAACTTTCGGCGCTTACCAAGCCACCCGCGCTGGTCATTACCCTGACCGAGTGATTGGAATGGACGCTGTTTTCTAGGCGAAAAGAGGCGGTAATGTTGTTTAAATAATCCGAAAGAATCGGTTGTAGGTAGGCGTTGACGAGGGCCGTTTGGGTACGTTTTAGGTAATTAATCCCCGCGTATAAATCGGTTGAACTACTGACGTAGCGGTGGCCTTGCGCCAAAAAGTGACGTTGGACAGCTTGTTCGTGCGCTGGGTTTCGGTAACTGTTGAGGAAAGAAATAGCAATGGATTCACCCGCGTTTTTATTAGAAACAGGCAGTGTCAGTGCTTCTATTTCAGTGCCTGAGGCATCGAGTCGTTCTTCAACCTCAACCACATGCTGATACAAAAGCGTGGGTTCAGGAATGGCAATTTGAAACAAATTAGGGCGTTGTTGTGTCCCGATTCGCAATAAATCTTTGAACCCTTTGGTCACAAAAAGGGTGACTTTCGCGCCTTTTCGTTCCAAAAGCGCATTGGTGCCTTTGGTCGTGCCAAGCCGCATCGACAAGGGTGGAAAAGCGCTGCCGAGCGGCGTTTGCGTCACAATCCTTGTCGCCAATACAGGCGCTTCTTCGTGGGTTGTAATTTCAAAATCGACGGAGTCGCCATCCAAGTAAAGATCATGGGAAAGCGTTAATACATTGCCTTCAACCGCCGTTATGTGGAGAAAATCGGTTTGACCAACGATTCGGAAGGAAAAACCAATAATTAATTCAGGGGGAAATGCCCAAGACGAGGAAATTTGGACTTGATGAGAGGCTACTTTTTGTTCAATTCTACCTCGTAAAAAGCTGCTACTAAGTACTTTGGTTCGGAGAAGGTCTTGAGAAGGAGTAAGCGCAAGGCAGTCGGTAAAAGTACCGCCTGTATCAATCCAAATGTGCCACATAATGAGGGGGGTATTTAAAATAACTTCCCGAAAGTGGGCTCACTTTCGGGAAGTTTAAAGGATGATTCTGATAAAAAATTACTTTCTTTTTCGATGTACTTGCCCTTGCGTGAGCCAAAGAAATAAAACGGTGACACTTACCAAATAAATCACGTTGCGGGAGTCAACCAAACCACGCCCCAAATCGGCGTATTGTTGGTCGAGCGAAATCCACGAAATGGGATACGACAAAGAACCCCAAAAATCAAGTTTGGCCACGGCGCCTATGCCCGCAAAAAGTAAAAAGCTGATAAAAACGCCTAACACAAAAGCGACGATTTGGTTGTCGCTCAGGGAAGACGCCCATAGTCCAACGGCGACAAAAACAGCAGCCAATAAAACCAAACCAATGTATGAACCAAAAACGGCGCCAGAGTCCACATTTCCCACAGGGCTACCTAATTGATACACCGTGATGTAGTATAAAATGGTAGGGGCTAGGGTGAGAATAATCAATACCCAATCGGCTAAAAACTTCCCAATAACAAGGTGCCAATCGCTCAATGGTTTGGTGAGCAACAACTCTATCGTCCCGTTGCGAAACTCTTCAGCCAACGACCGCATCGTAACGGCAGGAACAAGAAAAAGCAAGACAAAAGGAGTAAGGTTAAAAAACGAAGTCAGGTCGGCATACCCGTAATTGAGGAGATTGGTGTCGGGAAATACCCACATCAATAGCCCTACAGCGGTCAAAAATACCGCCATGACGATATAGGCCGTCAGCGAGCTGAAAAAGGCATTGATTTCTTTTTGGAAAATGGCAAACATTAGTAGCTAATTACGAATTGGGAATGAGGAATTACGAATGGAGGTCTTTTTATTCAAAATCAAAGGGTTTATCTTTTTTCATAATGGCAGAAACGATCAATGAAATGATGAATCCCATAAGGATGGCCATAAAAATGCCAATTGCGAAAGTGATGCCAGGTGTTGAAAATTTGGAGCTCATTTCTATCGCAGCATCAATCTGGGCATCATCCATGCCACGGTTTTCTAAGTCTTCTCTGGTTTTATCCAGAATTTGTTGGCGTAAAGTAGGATCCACAAATTCGTTGTAAATATAGTTGTAAACACCTGCTAAAAAGCCACCAATACCCGACAATAAGGTACCGATACCAAGACCTTGGCCATAAGACATAAAACCACCATTTTGGGTGCGAAATTCTTTCATTCCCATGATCATCGCAAGTATAGGAATGATAATGCCCAGCCAAGCAAGTCCTGGGTTGGTTACTTGGCCAGTTACATAAATAAGGGTACTAAAAATCATTGAACCAATTCCTGAAATAGCACCCCATTTTAAGGCGGCGCGGGCTGTAGTAGGTTGTTGTTCCATAAAGTAGCTTAGTTTAGTGGTAATTAATCTTGAAGTTTGCGTTTCAATTCAAAACTTTCTCCTAAATACAAACGACGCACTTGTGGGTCGGCGGCGAGTTCTTCGGGTGTTCCCTGTTTTAAGATTTTACCTTCAAACAACAAATAGGCGCGGTCGGTGATGGAGAGGGTTTCGGATACGTTGTGGTCGGTGATGAGAATGCCGATGTTTTTGAATTTTAATTTTGAAACAATGGTCTGAATGTCTTCGACGGCAATGGGGTCAACGCCAGCAAATGGTTCATCGAGCAAAATAAATTTAGGGTCAACGGCCAGACAACGCGCAATTTCCGTCCTCCGACGTTCGCCACCCGACAGTACCATCCCTTTGTTTTTACGGACGTGGGTAAGGCTAAATTCTTCCAGCAGTTCTTCACATTTGGCTTTTTGGTCGGCTTTGCTCAGGTTGGTCATTTCAAGGACGGCGATGATGTTTTCTTCGACGGTCAGGGTTCTAAACACAGAAGCTTCCTGCGCCAAATAGCCAATGCCCAAGCGCGCACGCTTGTACATGGGCAAATCGGTGATTTCTTTATCGTCGATATACACATGGCCGCTGTTGGGTTTGACAAGCCCCGTTGCCATGTAAAACGATGTCGTTTTACCTGCGCCGTTTGGTCCCAACAATCCGACGATTTCACCTTGCCCAACTTGGTAGCTGACGTTGTTGTTAACAAGGCGTGAACCGTATTTTTTTATCAAATTTTCTGTTCTGAGAATCATAATTTTCTGTTCAACCTTCTTCAAATCGTATGTCTTTCAAATACAACTGTAACGTCGTCTTATCGCGAAACGTATTTTCTTCGATGGTATAAGCGATTGAAAATGGCTTGCCCGACATAAGTTTTGGGTAAAAATCGACCATGCCAAAGCCAATCGCAGTGTATTTGGTGGGGCCTTGCGGACTGGGCTGAAACACTTCCAATTTTAAATGCTTTTCCTTCATCAACGTCGGATTTCCGCTCATTCTCACTTGGTGACTCGCAAATACGGGTGTCATGTTTTCGGGACCAAAAGGAGCCATCTGCTTGACGATGCCGTAAAATTTGGGCGTAATGGCATTGAGATCCAAATCCATATCAATCTCAATCAGCGGTGTAAGTTGCTCTGGGCGAATGCGTTCACTTACAATGTCATTGAACTTTTTGCGGAACGCATCAACGTTTTCAACGGGCAACGAAAGCCCTGCGGCAAAGGTATGACCTCCAAATTGTTCTAATAAATCGGAGCAGGCTTCGATGGCTTCATACACATCAAATCCAGGGACGGAGCGCGCCGAACCCGCCGCTTTGCCGTGCGAATTGGTGAGGATAACCGTTGGGCGGAAAAAATGCTCGATGCAGCGGCTCGCCACAATTCCCACGACGCCTTTGTGCCAATCTTCCTTATAAAGCACCGTACTGTTGGCCGATAGCATCCATTCATCTTCACGAATCATGTTCAGGGCTTCGTCGGTAATGCTGGTGTCAAAATTTCGGCGGTCGCTGTTGTGTTGATTGATTTCTTGGGCAAATGCTTCGGCCTCCGTTTTATCTTTTGACAAAAGAAGTCGAACCGCCTCTTTGGCGTGCGCAATCCGCCCAGCGGCATTGATCCGTGGCGCTAGTCCAAAAACCACACTGTTGATATCGAGTTCGTTGCGCAGTCCTGCCAGTGCCACGAGGGCATTGATGCCAGGTCGTTTGTGTTTATTAAGCTCTTTAAGACCCAAAAAGGCCAACGCACGGTTTTCTCCCGTAATATGCACAATATCAGCAGCAATGCTGACGACCAATAAATCAAGTTGTTGGTACAAAACCTCTTCATCCCCCATTCCTTGTTCGCAAAGGGCTTGTAAGAGTTTAAACCCGACGCCGCAACCCGTCAATTCTTTGTAAGGATAAGGGCAATCTTCACGTTTGGGGTCAAGAACGGCCACCGCAGGAGGAAGATGCTGGTCGGGGCGGTGGTGGTCGCAAATGATAAAGTCGATGCCGCGACGTTGGGCTTCGGCTACTTTATCGGCCGATTTGATGCCACAGTCGAGCGTTACAATGAGCTTAACCCCTTGTTGTTCGGCATAATCAATTCCTTGCCACGACACCCCGTACCCTTCGGTATATCGGTCGGGGATGTAGTATTCGAGCTGTGTGTAGTATTTTTTGAGAAAACCATAGAAGAGCGCCACCGACGTAGTGCCGTCCACGTCGTAATCTCCATAAATGATGATTTTTTCGTTGTTTTCAAAAGCACGTAATAATCTCGCTACGGCTTTGTCCATGTCCTTCATTAAGAAAGGGTTATGGAGGTGAGCGAGCGAAGGTCTAAAAAAGTCTTTGGCTTCGTCGAAAGTCGTAATACCACGTTGCACAAGGAGTTGTCCCAAAAATGGATTGACATTGATGGATTTGGCAAGGGCTTCCGCTTGGATTTGTTGCGATTCTGAAAGTGTCGTTCGGTATGTCCAACGTTTGGTATTCATAGCTTGCAAAGTAACGAAAATATAGTCAATTCCGTTTAGGTATCCCAGAATCTATTCCGAGTTGTTTAGATATTTTTAACATTCCCTTGCCAAAATAGGTAAGGGTTTTTACATTTGCTTTACAATGAATCCTGACCTCAAAAAATACCTCGCTCGACTTGCCTACTTACGTAGCGCTTGTTCATTTGTTCCCTAACGAGCAAGGTTAAAGCCCCTCTGTGGGCAACTCTTTTTCTTCCCAATTTCATTCCAAAAATCAACAAACTACCATGCAAAATGTATTAATCATTGGCTTGGGGAAAGTGGGCTCATTGGTGGCTACTTTGCTCCACAAGCGTTTTAATGTCAAAGGGTTAGATAAGCGCAAGCCTAGCCGAAGCTTTGCTTTTGAGGTGATTGAAGGCGATGTGACCGACGAAGCCTTCATCGAACGTACCTTGTCGGAGTTTGACGCCGTTGTATCGTGTATGCCCTACAACCTCAACTTACCGATTGCGCGTGCAGCCTTTAAAAACGGTATTCATTATTTTGACCTCACCGAAGATGTTCCGACCACAACGGCAATCAGAGAAATGGCCGACACTCACCGTGCTGTGATGGCGCCGCAGTGCGGATTGGCGCCAGGGTTAATTGGAATTGTGGGGGCTGATTTAGCCAAACGTTTCGAGCGTTTGCGTGATATTGAGCTTCGGGTGGGAGCATTGCCAAGGTACCCCAATGGGTTGCTGGGGTATTCTTTTACGTGGTCGCCTGCGGGAGTTATCAACGAATACATCAACGACGCTGAAGTGATTCAAAACGGCGAGCGCAAAATGGTGTCGTCGTTGGATGGTATCGAAGTCATTAACATTGAAGGGCAGGAGTTTGAGTCGTTTAGCACGTCGGGAGGGTTAGGAACTATGTGCGAAACCTACCTTGGAAAAGTGGATACCCTCAACTACAAGACGATTCGTTATCCAGGTCATGCCAAGCTGATGCGCTTCATGCTGTACGAACTAATCCTGAAAAACAACCGTCAACAGTTGGAAGAAATCTTGACTGCGGCCAAACCACCCGTCAAAGAAGACGTCGTGTATGTCTATGCCGTTGTGGAAGGTTGGCAGGCCGAGGGGCTTGCGCGCGAAGAGTTTTATCGGGCGTATCACCCCATAGAAATAGATGGTGTGCATTGGCGGGCTATCTCGTGGACAACGGCGGCTTCGGTAGCGGCAGTGGTAGAGATGGTAGCCGATGGCACATTGCCGCAGCAGGGATTTATCAAACAAGAAGAAATACCATTTGAAGCTTTTTTAGCGACTACCAATGGTAGCTTTTTTAAAGAGCGATAATGCGTATTTAAAAATATAGTGTCTTATAAGTGACTTTCAGACAGAGAGTTCCGTATATGATTGTAAAACATTAATAAAAAACCATTTCTAGATTCGAGTTAAAAATCTCATGACAAAAAAAATAAATCGTCAGACTGCACTTCGTGCCTTGGTTGGAGTAGGCGGAACACTCCCCGTGTTGGGACAAGAACGTTCCAAAAAAGAGTTAAAAGAGTTTCAAGAAGAGTTTAGCGTGGCCTGGCGCCGTTCGCTCGACTATTCTTTGACGATTATTGGGCAAATGCCCGAAGAGCATTTGGACTTTCATTATACCCCCGAAGCCATGACTTTTCGCGGGCAGTTTGTGCACTGTATTGTATTTACTGCCATGCAATTTGCGGGAAGGTTCGATATCCCTAACCCTTACGATACCAAAAATGATTGGCAAAAACTTTCAAAAGCCCAACTCATCGAAGAAATGAAGGGTTTTTATGCGTGGGTTGAAAAGGTCGTTGGCGAACTTCCCGCCGACCGACTTGCTCGTCATGAAGGGTATGCAGGTGGAAAAATTCAAGCGTGGCGTTTCTTCTACGCCATGGAAAACCATATTATTCACCACCGCGGACAAGCGATTTGTTACTTACGCCTGAAAGGTGTCACTCCTGAAGGATACGTAGGTTGGTAGGTATAATCTTGGTATGTTAAACCTATTAAATTGATTTTTAGTAGGTTTAATTATGAGTTTTTAGTATAGTATGTATATATGTATAGTATTTTATTTAACCATTAATTACCCATGAACCAAAGCTTACTAAAGTTCCGCCAAAGAATAAAGCTAACCGTTGTGTTGGTTTTGTACGTTCAACTCGTGTTTTCCCAAAACTTAGTGGTTTGGGAATTATCAGGAGCGACGGGGAGTCAAACAAGTAATACCCCTTCAACCCTTACAACTGGTATCAATTCGGGTCTTTTAAACCGTGGGGCTGGTATCACAGCCTTTGGATTTTCGGGGTCTATCAATGCCAATGGCTGGTTTAGTTCTACTGCGCCAACCACACTGACCGATGCAATTACCAACAACGATTATTACCAATTTAGCCTCACCATTGCAGACGGATATAAAGCAAAACTGACGGGGGTTGGGCTTGTACTTCGCTCATCAAATACGGGGCCAAACAAAGTCACTTTACGAAGCAGCGTAGATAATTATGGGGCAGATTTGGGAGGTGCGATAGTGACCACCGAACCTCTTTGGGAAACAATTACTTTTGCCAATGCGTTGACCAATGTTGCGGGTACGATTACTTTTCGGCTATATGGTTACGGTTCGGCGGCTAATGCAGGCTCAAATCCTGGATTAACAGGAACGCTACGAATTGGTGCAGGGGCAATTGCGGCTGATAATGATTTGATAATCGTAGGAACGGTTGCCCCAACCGTAAGCCTGGCAGCCAGTAGCACTTCGGGAAGTGAAGCGGATAAAACTGAAATAACCTTGACGGCAACAACCAACTCTAATGTAGCAGGCGACCAAACGGTGGAAGTAGCTGTTTCGGGAACGGGAGTTACAACGGGCGACTACACATTGTCGGCAACCAAAATAACGATTCTGAATGGTAAAAACTCAGGAAGTATCACCTTCAAAGTTGTCGATGATTTTATTGCAGAAACTACCGAAATAGCCACTCTTACCGTCATCAATCCTTCTTCGGGGGTTAGTTTGGGAGAAACCACTTCGCAAATGATTACGATTACTGACAATGATGTTTCAGGTATTATTTTGACAGAATCGGGAGGTTCTACGAAGGTAAAAGAGGGGGCAGAAACGGATAGCTATACAATAGTGCTCAAAAGTGAACCTATGGCGAATGTTACGATTAACATCACTCCTGGAGGACAAACAACTACCAATCCTACAAGCGTTGTTTTTACACCTGCCAACTGGAATATTGCTCAAACAGTGATAGTTACGGCGGTGGACGATGTCCTAATTGAAGGTACTCATACGGAAACAATTACCTATACAACTAGCAGTGAAGATGCAAATTATAATGGAATTGTTATGCCAGCAATGACGGTGACAATTGCGGACAACGATGAAGCATTTAATTGTCCAACATTGATTGCTTCAAGCAGTACAAATGTAGAAATATGTTCAGGTGACAATTCGACGGATGTTTCCTTGACTTCCACTCGAAATGATTTGGATGTAAAACTTGTCTATTTTACCTCGGCACAGACAGGTACATCTATGTATTCGGGAGGTACTTCGCTCGGGAGTTCGTTGACGCCTACGGGGGCAAGTTCGCCCTATCTTCTCAGTTTTAATGACTTGACTTTTCCAGTCAATTCGACGGGGGCTGCTGTTAACTATTACGTGTATGCCATTCTTGACGTAACAGATGCCCAGTTGACCGAAATTGCATGCCGACCTTACCTTTCTTTTGAAATAACAATCAAGCCTCTGGTGACAGCTTCGGTGGTAATTTCATCGGACGACTCAGATAACAGTATCATTGCTGGAACAACTGTAAACTTCACGGCAGTAGCAACCAATGGAGGCGATGCTCCGAGTTTTCAATGGAAGAAAAATAACCAAAACGTAGGTACTTCTAGTACTACTTATACGGATGCGCAACTGGCAGATGGTGACGTCATTAGCTGCGTTTTGACGAGCAATGTTACTTGTGCCGCT
Organism: Runella defluvii; assembly: GCF_014195535.1. Classification (GTDB taxonomy): domain Bacteria; phylum Bacteroidota; class Bacteroidia; order Cytophagales; family Spirosomataceae; genus Runella; species Runella defluvii. The sequence continues at coordinate 1,006,483 of NZ_JACIBY010000001.1, forward strand.
TCTACTTCGGCGACCAGTAATGAAATAAGCACGAAAGTGAGCCCTGCTGAGGTGGTGTGTGTGACCCCAACGGCTTTTGAAGTAACTGGCGGGGGGAGTTTTTGCGCTGGTGGAGATGGCGTTGAGATAGGGTTAGCTAATTCTGAAACGGGAGTAAAATACCAATTAAAGAAAGGAGATGACAATGTAAACGCCCCCATTGAAGGCACGGGAAGTGCAATTTCGTTTGGAAAAATAGCGATTGCTGGAACGTACACCGTTGTCGCAACGCGCACAGTCGGCGGATGTTCAGCCACTTTTTCAACCAAAACAGTGAAAATTGAAACAACACCAACTCGTTTTACCGTAAGCGGAGGAGGAAGTTATTGTGCAGGAAATGAGGTAGTTATTTCATTGAGTAATTCGGAAACAGGTGTTTCGTATTCGTTAGTCAAAGATAATGCGGTGATTTTAAGCTCAAATGTAGCTGGCACGGGCAAAGGAATAAAGTTTGCAGGAGTGGCGACGAGTGGAATATATACCGTTGAAGCATCATTGGGCAATTGTAACATTGGTATGGAAGGAAGTGCGGCTATCGTGTTCAATGAGCCCATCAATGCGAGTATTTCGGGAAACAGTGAAGTTTGTAAAAATTCACCGTCACCATCGGTAACTTTTTCAGCGACGGGTGGAACGAGCCCATATACTTTTGTTTACTCGCTCAATGGAGAACCAAACCAAACGGCCACAACTTCAACGGTATCAGTCCCAACCAGCACCACAGGGGTATTTACTTATACGTTGGTAAGTGTGACGGATGCCAATGGTTGCACTGGAACAGTGAGTAATACAACTGCCAAAATTTCGGTGGTGGGTGCCCCTCGCATAACTCTTTCTGTGCAACAAACGACTGTTAATGAAGGAACTTCTCACGTTTTTTGTGATACTGATTCGAATCCTGTGAACCTTTTACAGTTTACGGTTTCGGGTTTGTGCGTTTCGGGTTCGTCTGTTATTTGGCGTGTGCAAGTTGGCAATGGCGCTTGGAGCGATTGGTCAGGCACCTCACCAGCTTCCCAATTGTCTAATAACCAACCTTACCGTTACCAAGCCGCCTGTGATATTAATTGTCCCGCTACGTTTACAAGTCCAATGGAGGTTACAATCAACCAGCGTGCTTCTGTTCCTCAAGCGGTTTCTCTGACGGCGGATGGTGTCAACGTTGTGGCTGGTGAAACCAAGGAAGTGTGTAGCTCGGCCAGCCAAGGGCTATTATTTCATGTCACTTGTGCGGTTGGAGAGGTGGTTGTTTACTCAGTTGATGGGGGTGAGTATAGCGCCACAATCCCAGCGGCTTTGATAAACAATCAGTTTCACAATTACCGTGTGCGTTGCCGAAAATCGGACGGAACGGCTTCGTGCGTTGAAAGTGAGTCGGGGGTGATGCGCTTAAAATTGGTAGCGATGCCAGCGGCGCCAACTGCGGCACTGTCATCAACCGTAAGCTGTCAAGCGGGCGCAAATTTTAGTGGACAAGCTTCGTGCGGAAACTTGAAAACGGTATGGTACAATGCCCTCACGGAGGCCGCACTTCCTAACCTTCCTACGACGATTCCAGCGGTGACTACTTCGTATTATGCACGCTGCCAGACCGAAAATGGGTGCTTGAGTGGAAAAAGTAACGTCGTAACATTCACCGTAAACCCAGTTCATATTGCTCCAATCGTAACGGTAAGTCAAGCCTCAGTTTGTATGGGGACTACTGTGACTGTCTCGGCCAATTGTCCCGCTGGCAGTAGTACTTTTTGGAATACAGGCGTGACATCGCCAAGTTTCGACGTATCGTTTAACAACGTAACAAAGCAGTCTTATTGGGCCAAGTGCATTTTTGAAGGAGGTTGCCAAAGTTTGGAAAGTGCGCATCAGGACATACGCTGGAATGCTTTTGTGTTGACGCTGATTAATCTAGGCCAAAGTCAGTCGGCAGTAAAGCCAACAAACAACCGCGATGACTGGAAAAGTAACTTTATTGGCCGAGATGGTGGGGCAGAATTGGAGCAAAGTACGCAGCAAAATCCGACGTTGTATTTTGTCGAAAATACCAATAAAACCGCGCCTCGTTACTGGACAATCAACGTGGATGCTTGTGGCTTAGGTACAGGTGGCTCATTGACTTTTGATTTGTTGGCAACGCCAGAAATGGGCGTCATTCGTTCGTACAATACCCATGAAAACAATGCCCCGTACTTTATGTATGCCAACCGCGAAGGCTGGACGGAGCTTTACGGACCCAATCATCCCGCGTATGGTTTTTATGAGGACAATGGAAGTGGCGGGAACGTTTATGACGCTGGGCTACCGAAAGGTTTGTACAAATTGAGTGTGCGTTATTGGGACATGAAAGGATGGAGAAGCATTTATCCTGCTACCCGTAAGCCACAAGGCAACGTGTTGGCGTATCAAGAATACTGGTTCAGAATTCAGTCCAAAGATGGAGTAGGTGTCGGAGGAGCGCGGACAGCAGAGAGCAATCAGCAGGTAGCAGTGAGTGAAGGGGCAAAAAGCAAGGGGCAAATGGCAGGGGGTAAGGAGCAAGCATTTGCTACAGTTCTCCCCAATCCAGTTACAAATATCCTCCGTCTTCAGGTGCAAGACCGCAAGGGGCAGTCGGTGCAAACAACACTGACCGACGTTTCGGGCCGTGAAATTTTGAGTCGTCAATTTGTGCCCGATACCAATAATCACCGTGAAGAAATGGCTACTGAAGGACTTGAGTCAGGAGTTTATTTCTTAAAAGTTGTTGCCAACAATCAACAAACTACCCTGAAAGTGGTGAAGATGCCGTAAAAGAGTTGGATTTTACCAAAATGAATTAACAAGGCCCGCTACGGCGGGTCTTGTTGTTATAAAAGCTCGGTTGGGTCAATGAGCCTGTGTTTGATGGCAAAAAGAACCAAACCCGCTGAGTTACGAGCGCCCGTTTTTTCGAGCAAATTGTTGCGATGCCCATCGACAGTACGAACGCTAATAAAAAGTTGGTCGGCAATTTCTTGGGCAGTTCGTTGTTTACAAATGAGGCTAAGTACTTCCATTTCCCGTGACGTGAGGGTAGAAGGGATGTTATCGGTGAGCGTAATTTTTTGACGCTTATTCGTCAGCCGATTTTTCATGGCGTTCAGAAACGCCTCGTTGAAGTAAAAATCTTTGTCAATAACTGTCCGAATGGCTCGTTCTACTTCTTCAGGCTCAACGTTTTTGAAAAGATAGGCATTTACCCCCAGTTCCATCAAATGAGTTACAAAACGGTCTTCGCCATAGACCGAAAGTATAATTATTTTGATAGAAGGATAGTGTACGTGGAGGAGCTTGGTGGTTTCAATTCCATTCAACTCAGGCATCGACAAATCAAGCAAGACCACGTCGGGAATGGGTTCAAAATTTTGAAGCGAATCAAGTAGAATACGGCCGTTATCAGCCTCTAACACAATCGAAATATTCTCAAAAGTATTGATAATTGACGCCATTCCGCGCCGAAAAAGTACTTGGTCGTCGGTAATGGCTACGCGGATGTTTGCCATAGAATTAGTATGCGGAAAGAGGAACGTTAACGGTCACTTTGGTCCCTTGATTGGGTTGGGTAATAAACTGCAATGTACCATCAAACATACGGGCACGAGTTTCGATATTTTTAAGACCTAAGCTTTTTTTGCGATAAGCCTCGTCAAAATCAAAACCGCGCCCGTTGTCGATGTAAAGTAGGGTAAGTTGGGTGTTTTGCTTTTGAACTGTAATCTGAATTTGAGTTGCTTGTGCGTATTTAATGGTATTATTGAGCAATTCTTGCACAAGTCGGTACAACATCAAGTTGAGCGAAACGCTGGCTTCGGGAATGTCCTCAATTTGCCAGTCGATGTCGGCCTCAGTCAGTTCAAGCGATTTTTCGCACAACCCTTCGATGGCATAACTCAATCCAAACTCTTCTAATCCGCTGGGGAGTAGGTCGTTAGAGATACGTCGAACGCTATCAATGGTTGCGTCAATCAGTTCTTTGTATTTTTTGGTTAAGGAAACGATTTCGGGCGAAATTTTTGACTCAGCAGGCATTTGGCCTACCAACAAGCGCATGGCCGAGAGTGCAGCCCCAATTTCGTCGTGCAAATCACGGGCAAGCCGTTTTCGCTCCGACTCAATCCCCTCCAACGTACTGTTGATGAGTTCTTGTTGGTATTTAAGTTCCATTTTTCTATAGTTTAATTCTTGACGAAATAGACGGCGTTGGTAAAGTACAATAAACCCTACCACGCAACCTACCAGTAAAATCATCACAAACGACCCACCGAAAATAGCAAGGTATAAATCTACTTCTGATGAGGACTGTTCCATAAACCTATTCCAATTAAGATGTACAAAAGGGCTATCAGGCACGAATGTAACCCCCACGACATGTAATTGAAAGCTTTATTTTCTTTTAAAATGACGTTGCTTAGGATAAACAAAACGAGGTTGCCCGCAAAGTAGAGCAAGAAACCCGTGTTTATCCAAAAAATGGGTTGTTGAGTAGGGTTTTTAGAACTAAGTTCAATCAATAGTTTGTAAAAACATAAAAGCGAAAAAATAATCACCAAAAGGGCTTCTAATCCCCGAGAATAGGTGTTGAACTCCGTGATTTTTTGAATAAACAAGGAGTTCAACACAGCAAATCCCGTAAAGAAAACCATCAAACTAGGCACTAAACGACGACTATAGAAATAGCCAAAAAAGCTAAAATAAAATAACGCAATGAGGTTAAATTCTAACACAGTATATAAATGAAGTATGGGTAAATTGGTGCCAAATACTTCACTAAACCACGTGGCAGTTAACTCCGTTAAAAGTCCAAGACCTAGAAATGCAATGACGTACGTACGTTCTTTCTTAATAAATCTATATCGGTAAAGTGCAATTCCGATTGGAAATATCAAGAAGTAAATCGTATGATAGAGCATCCATGTCAAGAAATCTTGTATCATTTATTTTATAGCTAATTTTTAATCGCAAGATGAGCCGTCAGGAGCTGGTATAAAAAGAGGGCTTTTGGGGTCGCAAATAGGCGGACAAGGGCGACTCACATCGAAAACTTGGTAATCACCTCGAACTTCTTTCCCTGTAGCTATATCATAGACTGTTTGCTCTCCAATCAAATCAATGATGACATCTTTGTCATCGCCGTCATAATCTTTAATGGTTGTCCCTTTTACCGCTGCACTTGCAATGATAATACAAGGTTCATACCCAAGTTTTGTGTCAGGGTTTGGTTTAAGTCCAATATAGATACGGGCATATTCGGTGTCAGGTTGAGCAAGGGCTTCAACAAAATCGGCACGGCGAACTACAAATGCGCGTATGTCTGAAGGTTTAAAATCAGGGTCATTGGCAGGGTTGGCATTGATCCAGTTTGATACCCACGACTGGGCGTCGGCTAGGGGTACTGCTACTGATTGCCATTCGTTTTCTTGGTCTTTGGTTACGTGCGTACTCATGAGTCTTTTTTTAAGTTGAGGGATGATTGATTGAAAAATCTAAATATAAAGAAAACGTACAAATCTAGGGGCTTCCCCAGCTAGAATTATAGGTAAAAATGCCTGTTTTTGGTATATAGGTAAAATTACGGGGTTGGTATAGGTTAAAATGCCCGTTTTGAAAAAAGGGTATTTTAACGGATACGGAGGCGGTAGATGTTTTTCAATTTTGTATCGGCTTAAACAACTAAGTCATGGTTAATTGCTCAACATAATTTTACCCAACGTTATGAAAAACTCTTCAAAATTTTAAACTATTAACTTTTCACGTTATGAACTACACATTTAACAAGACCACTTTTCGGTCGTTTTATCCTGATTGCGAAGAAACCAATGACGGTACCGCAATTGAGTACAAAGTGGAAGACTCAAACTATCGGGTTTATTATCCAACCAATGTCGTTAAAACATCAACGACGATGCAAATGACGGTTCAGCTTGACCATATCAGGGGAGGGGCAACCGATGACCACGTGATACTTGTTCTCAATTATGACGATAAAGCCCATTTATCGAGCGTAAGTTATACGTGGGAAGCTGGAAATGACGGGTACCAAATTCCAGAAACACTCATCAAGGCCGTCGATATTGCCTTTGACGTAGCGGGTTTACTGGGTGCTTTTGAAACAGCAGGAATTTCGGAAGAAGTAGCCGAAGGAACAAAAGAAGTATTCGACGTATGTTGCAAAGCGTACAACGATATTTCCAAAATTGTGGTGAAATGGAGTGACAACGGAGGACGTATGTACTTCATCCCTGTGGTTTGTCACAGTATCATTCGCCTCACTAATTCGGTATCTGTTTAATTCACCCTTAACTTCCTATTGTCATGAACTTCAACTATGATACTTTTAGCTCGACTTTAGATACCTACGATGACGTAGATGTAAAACATAGCAGCACAAACCATGGCTGGTTTTACAAAGATTCAAAAGATGATTCTGATTTTAACTTGGTGGTAGAATACTCGTACGACGATGATCACAACTACCGTACGTGGCGCCAAGAATTGACCAAGATGGAAGGCAATTCTGGTCTGTTGGTTTCTACCAAAATCGACCATATTCGCGGAGATAACCAAGACGACCATTTGATCTTGATGGCCTGCTACAACGCCGTTGGAGTGATTTGTTATGCTCAGGCGTTTGTGCAAATGAAAAACGAAGACCCCATTCAAACCGATATTATCACAACAGGTGACATTCCTGATCAAATTCACGACCAAATACAGGCGCACATCAAAGACGATTATGGTATTAATGGAAGTACCGATGGTCGCAAAAAAATTCCACACATAGCCAAAGTGAATCTTTACAGCATGGCGGCAGCAGTTAGTGTTTAATTATCAATTGGTTTCATTTTTATCTTTACTCAACGTTATGGCAAGTTTACAAGACAGTACCCCGTTTCAAAACGTGGTGTTTAAAGCATCGCACAATTCGTACGATCGGAAGGAAAGCCTTTCAGAACAACTTACCTTGAAATCTCCCATCTATCAATGTGGATGCAGAGGGATAGAACTCGACATTTGGCGACATTCAAGTGATTCGATGAATGATGGGTATTTTACCGTGAATCATGCGACGAATGGAGGGCCAAAATTATCTGTGTATTTGGATCAATTATCAGATTGGCATACCAAAAACCCTGGCCACGATGTAATTTGGGTTATGTTGGACATCAAAAGTGACCAAGGTGATGAAGGGCTATTTCCAGATGAAATAGATAACTATCTGACAACCTATTTTGGTCGTGAATTGATAAAAACACCACATGACCTTTTTCCAGGTTTAACAGATTCCAACAAACTCTCAGATGTAGTCCAGGCACAAGGCTGGCCCACCCTTGGCTCGTTAAAAAATCATTTTATCTTTTGCCTGAGTGGCAACGAAGATTGGAAGAAAGTGTATTATCGAAAAAACCGTTCGCAGCGTATCTGTTTTGCCGATTGTGACAACGCAGACCAGCTAACTGTCCCAAATTCGAGGGTTGTCTATAACGTAAAGTCAGGCAGCGGAAAACAAGCTGATTTTAATGATTTGATGCAGAAAAAAATCTTGATTCGCGTCTATGACGTGGACAGTGAGGGCGATTGGGACAAGGCAATGGGCATGGGAGCGAATATTTTAGCGACCGACAAAGTGTCAGATTACTCTTGGGCGGAGGTATCACCACGGGATTTATATGCGGCCCAAACGCATTTGTAGAAATAGTTAACCGTTTGCAAAAAGCGACTTGGAGAGATTTCAAGTCGCTTTTTGCGTTTATTGACTTCCAGTGCTTATTTCAAAGGGCGTAGGTAATAGTATTTTCGCAGATTGATTATGATGTAAAATGTAAAATAGTATAGCTTTTGAAAGAAATTCCAGTTAAAACAACGTCGATAAACTGTTGCCCAATGGTACTGCGCTACTTTCCACTTATTCCATGATTTGTTGTGGGGATGTAAACGATAGAAAGCCAAGGGGATGTCGATGCCATAAAAATGATACTTTGTTTGTTGCAAAGTTTTGGCCCACAGCACATAGTCTTCCTGAAAAAAAAGATCGGTTGGAAAATATAAGTTACCTACTTTGTTTCTGTCGTACATGACTGTCAGGCAGCCGATGGGATTAGAATAAAAAAAATCGTGGTATTTTATGATCGGTTTAACTTTCAGAATGTGAGGATGAATTTGGCCTTCGTGGTTAAATGTTTGATAAGAAGTAACGCTCAAGGCATGGTTATTTTTTTGCATGAACTCATACTGAATTTCTAATTTTTGGGGTAGCCAGCAGTCGTCAGCATCTAAAAAAGCAATATAGCTACCAGCGGCATGTTGGGTGCCTAAGTTGCGCGCTCCAGCTGAGTATAATTTCTGGTGACTACAAATAAGCCTGATTCGGGGGTCATTTTTGGCGTATTTTTGGGCAATTTCAGTTGTTCTGTCAGTCGATACGTCATCGACAATCAGCATTTCCCAATCTTGAAATGTTTGGGCAATGACGGAGTCAATGGCTTGTCCTAAGTATTTTTCACAGTTATAAGCTGCTGTAATGATAGAAATCATTGGCCAAGAGGTAGGGTAGGGGTGTTATGGATTACAGCTTCAAAATCATCAAAATATAAGTAAGGCGTAACGACAAATACTAGAATGACGATGAAGTTGAAGTAGCTACACATATACGTACTAATCATTGTATAAATAAAGCAAAGGCATAATCCACGGTAGGTAGGATTATTAAATTCTTTTTGAAAATGGTTAATTTTATTGAAAGTAGAAACATAAAACCACATAAATAACAAAAATCCCCAAATCCCGAATTCGGAAGCAATCTTGGCGGGTAAAAATTTAACAGTAAAATGGGCATCCAACTGCATCCTTTCAGATAATAGTGGATTGGTGAGCATATTGGGGAAGTAATCGGACATCAGTTGTGGGAAAATGTAATAGAAACTTTCTCCGCCAATTCCTAAAAAAGAAGAATCATAGAGCGACAGAAAACCCAGTAACGGCGTTCCAAAACGTTCGAGAAAAGAATAATCTTCTTGTAGCCAATAAGTGAGTCTATCGGCACTAAAGCTACTTAGCAAATCACCTACGATACTGAGGTGATGAACCGTGTATTCGATAAGAAAATAATCTCTAAGTGAATAGGCTAACCCGATAAAAATAAGACCAACGCTCACGTTAGAAAATAACCTCCGAAAATTGACTTTGGTGCAAAATAGCCAGTATATAAATAAGCTACCAATAAATGCTACGTACCCAATCGAGGAGCTTATCAACAAAAATAATACGAATAAAACGGTTAGATAGATACGTCGAAAGGTAGGGTTGTCGTGATAAAATGAATAGACCCAAAAGAGTACAATTAGCACATAAGTGGCCGCGTGGGAGGCTTCGGTAGTGGTAAGTTGCGGACGGTCGAGTAAGGGGCGATAGCTGAATAAACTGGTAAATAAATTGGCAATGGGCATGGGTAGTAGCCCTTGAATAGCAAAAAACTGAACGTAACCAATGCCAATTGGAAGAACAGAAGATAAAATGAGGCTATAGGTCAGGAGTCGAATAACTTCAGTGGTAGAAAACCGTTCGAGCAAACCTTTCAAAAAATGGCGGCAAGTAGCAATGGTAATCACTGATAAGGTGCCCGTGATACAAAACTTGAAGAGTCCCCGAAAATCGTGGTAAACAAAGTAGGCTTTAGCAAAAGTGAATAGTAGGAGTACCAAGAGTCCTAGCCATAAACGGATTTCAAAGACAGAAATACTTCTGGATTTTAATTTTTGCAAAATCCAGTAAACCAGCAAAATAACGGTAGATAGGGGTCTGTTTTCGTTGTTGAGTGGTAAAAGTGGAAAGCCATCGACTGAAACGAAGAGAATTGCCCACACAAATAGTTTTTCTAATTGTGTCAGTTGTGTCCGCAAATAAGCTAATTGGTAAAGCAGTTCTCTCATTAACACCCTTTTAACTAGTCACAGCTTTCAACGTTCGGACCATAATGGCGGCCATAGTAGTCAAACGTAGATACCATGATTCTTTCCACGAAAAGTACCGTTCTATTACTTTCCAACGTTCAATGTTACTTTTCCGTATCCCTTTGGTGGTAAAACCCTCGAACATAAAATTGGCTAAGTATTGTGGAGCACGGACAAAGACGCTTGGGGTGATGGTCCACACTCTTAGGTAAAATTCATAGTCGGCTACGTAACGATAAGACGTGTCATAGCCCCCAAAAGTACGGTAAATCTCGCGGCCAATGAGTGTCCCTTGGTGACAAATACCATTTTTTCGGTTAAAATTAAATTCAGCTTGGCGGTGTATCTTTTTGGTCGAATTTAAAAAAAATACGACCCAGTCGCAGCAAATGATTTTGTTATTCACGTTTCCCTGTGCCCTTTGCACCATTTCTTCAATGGCATTGGGTTGAAGAAAATCCCCAGCATTTAATAGCAAGATGGCATCACCCGTACTCATTTGTATGCCTTTGTTCATCGCATCATAAATTCCCTTGTCTTTTTCGCTGACCCATTTTGTAATGCTTGTTTCGTACTTTTTAAGTATATCCAAGGTCCCGTCGGTCGATTGTCCATCAATAACGATGTATTCAATGTTTGGGTAGGTTTGACTTACAACACTCTGAATGGTGGTCGTCAAATGTGCCGCGGCATTGAGACAAACGGTGACAATACTTATGCGAGGCTCTGTGGTTTGGGTAGGAAAACTCATACGTTGCTTACTTTATGGCCGTAGTTCATATACCGTCAGGTGCTCTGTTTTGGGCTTTTTATTTGGGGTTCGGTATGTGGAAATGACAGATGTTGGATTTTGGTATATGATTTTGCCAGTGCGGTAGTTGCGGTGTTGTATCGAAAGTGGAAATGACAACGGTTTATATCTAAATTCTAGTGCATAAACCGATGGACAATCGCAGACATCAAGGCTATCGCGAAAGATACGACGAGGGGCGTGAACAAGATTTATCCTTTCTTGGGTGTATAAACACGCATTTGTAGGAAGGATGTTATCAAGTGCCCGAAAGTCGTCATATAGGGGCAAAAAACGATGGTAAAAATGTGTGCGCTGCGCTGTGGTAAGCGGAAAAGGTCGTAAATTGTACAAATACAAGTACGTCATGCCGAGATAGGGAAGTACAGCTACAAAAATTAAACCTGCTTTGAGGTAAAAATATGTTGGTTTTGTAGCCCATTGTGGCAGAGAAAGTAGGGTTGCTATGAAAAAACACAACGGTAAATTCCCCCAAAAGCGTGGGCTGTAAAGCAAGTCGAATTTGTACAGAATCAATAAAAATAAAATGGCGATGAGGTACATTTTAATTTTATCACGCCGAGGGTAATTGCTCCAACCAAACACAACAAACGAACCCAAAACAAGGTATGGAAAGTGCAACAGTGCGGTTTGAGTATGTTCTAAAAAAGTAGGAGTATTAACGACTTCTGCTTGTAAAGTTGAAGCAAGTAAGTGCTTGTCTATGAGTGTAGTATCGAAGTATTGAGATAAGATTAAACCGAAAGGTGAATGGGTTTGTGCATACGTCCAAATGACGATAGGTAGGTAAAATACCAGGGTTGGCCAAAGGAGTAACAACAGATTCCGAACAGAAAATTGTTTTTGTTGATACAATTCAAAGATTGCTGCTAAACCAACCAACGCCGCATAAGGTGCAAGCGACATTTTGGCACCCAGAATTGCGGGTAAAAGTAAACCAATTCCGCTCAGCAGACTTTTAACCGACTGCGTTTGGGAAAGTTGCGAAAAATTAAGGGTGAGATAAAAAGCTGCAAATGCGGCTAAATCTCCAAAATGATGGCTTCCTGCGGAAGTAAAAACCAAGCGATACATGCCTAAGCAAGACAAAGATAAACCTATGCTTATCCAAAACACAGGTGTTTCTGCTTGGCGCATCCATTGGTATATTGACCAGAGAAATAATCCCAAAAAGCAAAAACTTACCACATTGGGGGCATCGGTAAACCCAAGACTGACAAGCGGAACTTGCGAAAAATTGTAAATAAGATGCGGAGGAATGGCGGCTTCCCAAGGTTGGCGATAGAAAATAAGTCCACCATCCATCACAATTCGTTGCGCCACCAACTGATGATAAAACAGTTCGTCAATTTTGGTAGAAGGCAACAAGGCGTATATGAAAATGGGCAATAGACAAATGAAACCAACGCCAGCTAAGATTAATTGTGGGGTTGAAAAGGTGATTTTTGAGGTTTTAAAATAAAAACTAAAACGGCTTACTGAATAGGCAAGACCCGCCGCGAGTATTCCATACAGCACGTTGATTGCCAGAGGCGTTAGCCAAAAACCAAAGGCGAGCAACTGAACAGTAAGACTTACGGCTAAAAAACCCAAAATAACCGCAATGATTTGTTTTAAGGGAGTGGGTAAATAAATCCCAAACAAATCTAAAAAGGCTAAACCCCAGCCATAAACCGCCCAAAAAAATGCCAGTCCAACCAAAAAGTTGCTCAAAAAAAAGTATTGCTCAAGGTACAGAAAGGAGGGCATGGAGGATTTATTCTTTTCGCGCGATGAAACTGTACAATTTACCTGACAAGTGTTCTTGTCGGAACATCAATGCTTGCCAACCAATATCGACAAGCCATTGCTGATTAGCAAAAATACGACCTATTTTGTTGCCAATGAGGTCAGTGAGGCGCTTTTTATTCCAGGGGTCATAGTTGATGACCGATTGGGAAGGGCTTAAATCTTCCACAATTTGCATGGATGCCTTGGCAAAAGCCTCGCGGTATTCAGTCAGGCGGAAAGCGTTTTCTCCTCCGTAAAAACCGTGTAATGGGTGTTTTTTTAAAAATTTTTGCTTGTCTTTTTCGTCTTTAATGACGTGGTCGCGTGTTGTAAAAAGCAACCCTTTTGGTCGAAGTACCCGAGCGACTTCTGCCACAAATTTGGGTAAATGGTGGGCATGGTGCATGACTTGACGACCATAAACGATGTCAAATGTCTGATTATCAAAAGGTAATTCTTCGCCAAATGCTTCGACAATTTGCACATTTGATAATTCATACATAGTCACCAACGTTTTGATAGCCCCACTTCCCACCATTGGGCTTGGATCGGGCTCAAGGGCAACGACCCGAAAACCTTCGAGGGCAAAAGCAATACTCGCAATGCCATTGCCAGCGCCGATGTCTAAAAGATACGGGTTAGGAATAGGACAATAATGTCGAATTAAACGCAAAGTTTCTTGGAATTCAGCACTTTGACGAAACCGTTCTACATTGACGCCCAGCTCGGGGAGAATGTAGGTATTGGCTACAATCTCGGCAAACTGTGGGTTGCTTTGGATGTATTCGATGGTTTCGTGCCAAGTCATGCGTTGTTACAAAAATTTGATTTTATTGAGGGCAAAAAAGGTCATTTTGAGCAAAAGCCACCCGTGTTTGAAGCGAGAAATGTTGGTTTCGCCGTACGTTCGGGCACGATAACGGATGGGGACTTCAATAAATTTAAGGTTGAGTTTTGCCGCCCCGAAAATGAGGTCAAAGTCGCCAAATGGATCAAAATCACCAAAATAAGAACGGTTGGCCGCAAGTTTGAGGTAATTTTCGCGCGTCATCACTTTCGTGCCACAGAGCGTATCTTTCAAACGTTGACCCAATAACCATGAAAAAGCAATGCTAAAAAACTTGTTGCCTAGCAAGTTGAGGGTTCGCATGGCTTCTTTTTCCATCGGATACACGAGCCGCGTACCGTTGATGTACTCTCCTTTGCCCGTCGCAATGGCTTCAAAAAATTTGGGCAAATCTTCGGGGGGAACGGTCATGTCTGCATCCAAAATCATCAGAACGTCGCCCGTAGCTATGCTGTATCCTTTGCGAACGGCATCTCCTTTCCCTTTACCTTCTTGTTGAATCCATTTTAAAGGTACTTGCCCCTGGTATTTTTGGCAAATACGTTGAATTTCACCCCAAGTATCGTCGGTCGAATTGCCTTCCACAAAGATTATTTCGGTTTCTTTTCCCATTTTAGGAGTGCGTTGCACGAGTGCTTCGATGTTACCCTTTTCATTTCGGGCAGGAATCACCACGCTTACAGTCAGGTCTTCTGCTGCTTTAAATGGTTTTTTGACACTTCTTGCGACCAAAAATGTGACCAATCCAAAGAAGTTAAACAAGGGCAAATTGCCAACGTATTTGTTTAAAAACCACGACACCAAAGGAATATACCGAGGGAAAATAATTTTTTTTGTTTGCCGAACAACGTCAAAATCCGCCAACGTCAACAAATTGGCTATGTCGCTAATATCAAGCCAATTCTGGCGTTTTTGGGGCATTTTGAGGCCAATAATTTCGGCAAAACGCAACAACGGCAACCAAAAAAAATTGGTATAACTAATGATAACTCGGGTTTGGGGAGAACATACTTTTTGGACTTCCTGAAAGACTTTTTGAACGTCGCCAAAGTACCCAATGGTGTCGCTAATAATCACATAGTCAAAGGTTTCGGTCAGTTCGAGTGCTTCGGCATCCATGTGAAAATAATCGTGCTGGCCACGGTGTTGGCGGGCGTATTCAATCATATCTATCGAGGAGTCAATACCAACGCCACGGCTTGGTTGGAGCTTTTCGAGCAAATACCCCGTGCCGCAGCCTATTTCTAAAATAGAGGCATTGGAAGGAATGACAAATCGAAGATATTGAATGAGGCAGGTATAATAGTAACGATTTTGTCGTATCCACTTCTCGCGTTCTTCGCCACTCATTTGTAGTGTTGATTGTACCATACAGCGTCTGCTAAAATCAAAAATTGAGGGTGCGGTACGGTCGTATAACCCTCTTTTTTGGGAAAAATGTATTTTTTGTTCGTTTTAAGGTCTTTTTTCTCGTAAATATACAAATATGGCCGCGTCAAAATGCGCAAATCATAACTCCATTCGTTGGCATATACATTCTGAAAAATCCCTACATACTCAGCGGGGCATACGATTTCGCAGCCTTTGGGGAGTTTTTGGGCCAATTCATACAGCACCTTTGCGGGGCTTTGGGCATAGGGTTTTGTACCGAGTCGATTGTTGTGAATAAACAAGAAATTCTTTTTGATACTAAACATTTGACCGTGAATCGACGAGGCGTTACTGACGGCCATTGGGGTGATAAAAAACTGAAAAAGCCCCGCCCAAAGCAGCCATTCGCGCTGATTGGAATGGGGTTGGAGCTTGGCTTCGACCAGCCGAATGGTCATAAAAACGTAACAACTCATCATAAATGCCCACCAGCTTCCGACGCGTGCAGGGTAGCGAATACTCATGTTGGGTTCGGGGAAATACAACATGCCTTCCACAAAAAAAACGGTGAGTAACACAAAGCAAAACCCTAAAAATACGCCGATGATGACTTTCGGTTGGGGAATAACCCGCCACCAAGGAATGAAAAGTAAACAAGCCGCAGCCAAAGATACACTTGAAAAAAAAGCAACTAAACCAATGTAAGCGACCGTCATGGAGATAGATGCTTTTTTCTGAATAAGCAAAACAGCTTGCCCCAATCGACTAGGGTGAGGGCCATTGAGGTACGACAACCACCACATTCCTGCGGCAAAAACAACGATTGAAATTCCAACGATGAGGTAGTTGTTTCGGTTAAAAAAATAATGAGGCCATTTTTGGGTTGGATGTTGAACTAGACTTGATAACACCGAAGCAAACAGCGTCACTCCACAAAGCAAAACCACCGCAGTTTCTTTGATAGAAAGTGTCAATAGCCCCCAAAAAGCGACTTCTATCCATTTGCGTCGGGCTAAACTGAGCGAAAAAAGGCCCAACAGGGGCAAAAAATATTGCTCAGGATGCCAACCATAATTGTCCAAATATACGTGATAGGCAAGTGGCCCTACGCCAAAAAGAATAACGATAAACCAGTCATTAAGCCAGTTTCTTGTGCGGATACTACGGTAAAATTTGAGAAAAAAAGTGGCTAAAAGCCCCAAATAGATAAGAAATAAGCCGTAAAGCCCCGTAAACTTGGTGACAAAGCCCGTCAACAGTATAAAATAATAATTGTGGTGAAGCCAGTGAGAACCGTAATAGGTATCAAACAATATGGGGCGTCCTTCCAACCAGCCACGGCTCAATTGGAGGGCTATCAGTCCATCAACGAAATTTTCATTTAGGTACTGAAATTGATACACCTTTAAATAAAACCAGCCCAAAAGTATCGCAAACGGAAAGCCAACAATGAGGTAGTTGAGAAGTTTACGAAAATTGGATAACGGCATTGATACAAGAGCTTAGGCGATAATAAAGCGAATCTAAGAGTTAATCTTGAAAGATTTTTACAAAAGTATTCGCAAATGTTGAAATACGTTGCTCAAAATCATCAAAAGTAGGTTTTGGCGCAATGGTATTATCCAAAAACCCTTCCATTAATCTGATTAATTCATCAACATCATAGGGAGAAAAATAAAAGCCACGTTCTTGCATTTGTTCTTGGTGAACATCAATGTCCGACAAAATTAACTGAACTTGGAGCGTTTTTGCATCTTCCACAACGGTACTCCAACCTTCAAATTTACTTGGCTGGACTACCGCAATAGATTGGCTCATTAAGTAAAGCTGATGCGTTCGAGGGATAACTCCAAGAAAACGAACGTAGTCTGACAGCCCTTTTTCGGTGACAAAATCTTTGAGTCCTTGTACAAAATTGGTGACTTTATAATCTTCTTCTTTGCCCGTAAAAACAACGATAAAATCATTTCGACGTTGCTTGAGCTGCTCAAGGGCTTTCAGTACTACCCAATGATTTTTATGAATGTAGAATTGATTAGAAACAATAAAATAGCGTTTGGGAACTTGGTAAAGCTCCGTAATTTCGTCAAATGACAAATTCTGCGGACGCTCAACTTGCGAAACAAAACGCAAAATATGAACGGGTAAGCTGGCGGGAACGGCGTAAAATCGTTTGAGGTGATTGTAAGCGTCTTGGCTTGATAATACCAGCGCATGTGTGCGTTGTAACAAACGTTTTACGCGGAGTTCGCGAAAAAAAATATTGATTTTAGAGAAATACTCGGGGTAAAATCGGTGCTGAAAGTCAGGAAACCATGAAACTACTTTACTCGAAAGGGCGGGTTTTCCCAGTGGAAAATCCATGAGCGGATAGATACCTTTGAGTTGATATTTTTCGATAATATCTCCAATGAAAAAATTCTTACGCGAAAGCCACGATTTTACGTAATTGAGGTAATTGTTAGCGGGAGCTTTATGATAAACGTAGGTAACGTAAGGGTAGGAGATAAGGGCAAGCGAACTTTCGACTTTATGATCGTAAAAGACAAAAATATGAGGGCGACGCGCGTCGGGGAGGCTGTTCAATGAATTGATGATGTTGATAAGGTAATAATGACCTCCAATCCAGTCGGCAGCAAAGTAGGTAAATAATATTCCGATGCGTGTTCGATTCGCTAACTCCATTCTATCTTTATTTTGACGACTAGGTTTGGAAGTCGTACATTTTTGCCAAAATATCTTTCAGCGCATCTTCGATGGTGAAAAATAGGTGGGTATTAAACTCCGTCAATACTTTTTGATTATTGCCAATTTGGCTAATTCGGTCGTATTTTCTAATTTTCTCAGGGTCAATCTCAATTGAAATGGGTTTGTTCATCAACACCCCAATTTTCTGAACAATTTCCTCAACTGAATATTCGACCGAAGTACAAACGTTATACACTTTCAGCCCTTTTCTAGGAGCAGAGGTGGCCATCAGCATGAGCAAATTGGCCGTATCTTCTACGTGAATATAATCCCGACGGCTTTTTATATTTCCAAGCTTGACAATCGCATGGCTTACTTCAGGGTCAATTTGCCGTAAAATATCGGGAATCAAATGGGCATTAGGGTCATTGGCTCCGATGGTATTAAACAAACGGGCAATACACACATCGGCCTCAGTACGCTGCTGATAAAAGCGAATCTGTTTTTCATTTGTAAATTTCGACAAAGAGTAATTATCAAACGGATCAACGGGCGTTTCATCCTCATTCAAGATTGGGAAGTCGGGTGAATACACCGCACCTGTGGAGGCAAAGACCAATTTTGAAACCTGGTGTTTTTCTATGCTAAGCAGGAGGTTTTCAGTACCGATGACATTGACCTCAAGTGCATAATTACGTTCAATTTCACAAGTGGGGACGTGGTGAATGGCCGCCAGATGCACAACACAGTAGGGTTTGTAAGCCCCAATAATTTCATCTAATGCCGTGGCATCTCGGACGTCGAGGTTATAATTGGTAACATTTGGTAACTGGACAAATGGAAGATTACTGGTCAAATTATCAATCACAACGACTTGAAAGCCATTTTCAGACAGCATTCTTACCAACCGACTCCCGATAAACCCTGCCCCTCCAGTAACCAGTATTGTGTGCTTCATTAGAAGATATTAAAGTATCGCATGTACTAACCTACGTTCAACAGGGTTGGCCAAAAGCTAAGAATTGGTGGATAACCGCTTTAAATTTTGAATAATGTCCTGAGTGTAGGTCAACTGATTTGCAAATTTAGCAGTTGAATTGGATAAAATCGTCTTTTGGAGGGTTTGATTGTTGAGTTTGCTAGATTTTTTTAAGAATATGTGATTGTAAATATTATTTACAACATTATTCTTTCTTTGAAATGGAGAGAATCAAAAGAGTATTCTAAGTCTATGCCATTTCTGTACTTAATCAAGAAGTAGATTGAAGTGATTAATTTATACGGAAAAGCGATGGAAGTGATAATAACCCCCCGAATATCACTTTTTTGATTACTAAATGTTAATAATAAAATGATAATTAATGAGTAAAAATTTGGATAAATAGGTAAAGTGTATGTTAATAAAGAAATAAGGATTGATTTTATATATTTTTTTTGAATGACTGAATAATTTATAAAATACCCATCTTTAATACTTTTAAATAGTGATAGTAAATAACCCATTTTAACATAGGGCTGGAGGTAAGATAACAATCGCTGGCCTGAAAGATTTCTATTTAAGTGCTTAAAGCCATGATATGGTACTTCATAAAAAGGAACAGTGCTACGTATTTTTGCATAAAAGTCGCACTCTTCTTCTTCTCGTAGAAAAGGTGAAAAATTTGCAGATGGAGTTTGTGAGCTATTGAAATATATAAAACCGCCTATTTTTGGCGCCTTTTGAAACTCCGTATAGTTATAAAAGTGGGGTATTTCCTTAATAACAGTATCATTTTTAATTAAGAATTCGTAACGGTCTCCGACTATCCCAAGGTATGTGTCTATGAGGGTATTTGTTTTAGAAAACCAGTCTTTTTCTAAAATCATATCACCATCAATAAAAAGTAGTTTATTGTATTTTGCGTGCCGAATTCCTAAAAACCTTCCAAGAGATGCTGTCGTAAATGTAGATATAATATTGATAACTCTAACATTATTTGCTTGAGCAATTTTAATAGAGTCATCTAAAGAGTTTGAATCTACATAGATAATTTCACTTAAATTAATAGATGAATCGAAATTTATGGCAGTTTTAATACTAGATATACACTCATAAAGAGTTTTTGAAACATTTTTCCCTATTATAATGACTGAGACATTGTACATTTTTAGAGGCTCTCCCATATTATTTTGTTTTTGGAAATTGTTCACTTTGCTTTACTGAATTTGTATTTTTTTAATTAGAAATATTAGAAAAAACGAAGAAATAATAAAAAGTCTCCAGTTATCTAAAAATTCTCCAGTCCATAAAAATAAAAAAATAGGAACAGAAGTTCTAAATAATCTCATTAGCTTGTAATAATTTCTAGTTTCATGGTATAAAAAATAGGTGTATATAACTAATATTGAAAATAAACCTATAAAACCATACCTTAACAAAATTATCATATAATAATTGTCGGTAATTGAAATTGGCGTATATCCTACACCGAAGAACGGGTTTTTGAATATAGAAATCGTTGCATCTTTAATGATTGTAACCCTTTCAAAATACGATTCATCGGCTTTTTGTAAAGCGCTTAGGTCGTCAAAGCTAAGAAGTATTTCTGGATTAGATACTAAAAAGCCAAATCTAGAATTTTCTAAAAAAAGTACGATAAAAGGCAAAGAGCTAAATAAAATTCCAAATGATTTAAGAGGGTGGTAACATATTACTGTTACCAAAAAGCAAATTAAAGCAGTTCTGGACCCTGTTGAATAAATCAAGAATGTGCATATAAAAGTAAATAAAATCGATTGATACCTTTTTTGGAAAACTCCAAGTTCAAATTGTATAATGAGTAACAATATTGAAAAATATCCTAAGTAATTTGGATTTTCGAATGTTCCTACAAGCCGAAGCCTGTCCGAGGTAAAGGGGATCCCAATTTCATTTTTCTTGAGATTAAACCAGAACTTTAGTATAGAAATTAATGGAGTGTAATACAATATACAGAAAAACAATTGTGAAACTAAGCATACAATTAAAATTTCTTTTAAATTTATATCTTCAGATTCGAATGTTTGACTATATTTATAAATAGATATAAATAGTACAAAGCAACTAAAATAACGTATTAATTCAGAAATAACATCGTAATATCCATTAAAAGGTATGTGAGGGATATTTAAAGCAACAGAAAGTAAAATGACACCATAAAAAAAAGTAAATAATTTGGTTATAAATAAAGGGAATGTTTTTTGCTTTATAAGATAAATGCTAGATACACTTAGACTTACAATCCAAAAAGTTTTTTGTTGTATAAAATCATTTAATGGAGTTGGGAATGGGAATAAAAGAAGAAATAAAAATATTCTTCTTAGTCCATTATTATTAGCCTTTGATATGTCTAGTAAATTATCCAAATGTCACTTTTTTTTACTTGTGTATTTTAAGTATTGCCTAAATAAATTCAATCTATTTAAAATCCATTTAATAGAATATTTTTCATAAAAAGAGTTTATTATTTTCTTTCTTTCATCCAAAACTACATTTAAGTTTGTATCTGAAAGTCCTCCTGATAAATAGTAACAAATAGCTACATCTGTTTTTTTGATTTTTTTCTTTGAATAATATTTTTCAATTTTTAACAAGGTTTCTAAATCAGAACAATACTTTAAATTTTTACTGTAAAAAAGTAGTTCTTTTTTGATTTTTGTGCTGAAGAACACTGCTTGATGACAAACACCAACTATTATTCCTGCAAGATTTGTAATATGTCTCTGAGGAACGTATGTAGTGCTATTGTCTAAATTATCTAAAACAATATCCCCAAATACAAGTACGAAATCATCATTCAGTTGAGGAACAATTTTACTTAAAGTTGTTGAACTGAAAAAAATATCTCCAGAGTTTAGAAAAAACAACCAGTCGCCAGTTGCGATTTTGATGCCTTTGTTCATAGCATCATAAATTCCGCTATCAGGCTCAGAAATTACTCTAGTTATCTTATCCTTATATTGTTCAATAATTTTTTGAGTTCCATCAATACTACTGCCATCAATAATAATATATTCAATATTTTTATAATCTTGATTTATGACTGATTTTATTGTTTTTTCGATTGTACTTGCACTATTATAGCAAACTGTTATTATACTTATTTGTGCTGATGACGCTACATTAATCATTGTAATTGAGGACTTTTAACCTTAGTGATTGCTTTTATTATATTTCACGAATAAAAAAGCCCTCTACTTCAAACATTTGACCTGTTTCATAATTACGGAATCCACTCATAATTGAATAAAGTGTAAACCCAAAAGTGCGTAATTCCGCAATAATTTCTTCTAAGTAAGGGCTTTGTTCGTAAGATGGAATAACTGCAAGTTCGATTTGGACAACTCGCGCAATTTTCAACGTTTCAATAGCTCCTCGAATAACTTCACGCTCAAAACCTTGCACATCAATTTTTAGCCAAATATCTTTTTCCCATTTTACTTGCTTTAACAAGTTATCTAAAGTGTTTATTGGAACCGTCTCAGTTTTTAAAATTGCGGTACCTGATTCCGCTTCAATTGTATGAGACTTTACCTTACGTAGTGAGCTACTGACGGAGTTGAGTGAAACATTTATTGGTAAAGTTCCCTCGATATCACCGACAGCACTATTGATAGCTACCCATTCTTGTTTTATCTTACTATTTTTCAACAATGATTGATATGCACTTGAAACGGGTTCAAAAGATATAATTTTATTGTTGTAATTGTTGTTATTAATAAGTTTAAGAGCAAATTGACCCTCATTTGCTCCAATATCAATTATTGTTTTTATATCGTATTTATTTAATAAATAACTAATAAGTGCTGTTTCTGAATTTGAAGGGTTATAATATTGAAGATATAAACCCATTTTTTGAAAAAAAGACTTAATAATATTTGTTGCAAAGCTTCGTAAATTACTCAGTGGGCGAACCATAAAATTGCTTAATTTATTATTTAATACGAAAATTGTTAAACCGAAGGCGTATTTCGTTGATAAATGGAATATTTTTGATAATCCATACTAACCAAATAAAATATATAGTCGTGTAAGCACACAAAGCAAGCCCCCAGTTTGTAGAATTTGTTGAAATGATATAATTAGAAACACAAGATACCAAGATTAAGAAAACCAATGAAGTGAAATAACCGAAGTCTCCCTTAAACCTCAGAATTTCAAAATTCAAGTGGTTTTTTTGATGGTAAAGGTAAATCAGAATACCTGAGCTTATTATTAAACTTAATGACCACGCACTTACGACCCCATATCCTTGGAACATATATCCCCCGATAATTCCCAAAAGCACATTGAGTAGTGCGGTCGATAAATGTTGAATAATATTATGTCTAAGTTGACCAACACCCATGTTGCTTAGATATGCAGGAACACTAAGAGTATTTAAATACCATCCAATGACTAAAGTATAAATACTTAAAACAAAAAAAGTTTCAATTTTTCCAATCCATACTAATGAGATAAATGGTGCGAAGAAAAAGAATAAGAATAGAAGTGGGGTACTAATAATTGTTAAAAGCCTGAACATCATTGTATATAAACGCTGAAAATTATTCGTTGCTGTGATTGAGGTTTCAACTATCTTCGGTACCATTACTTGGTTTGCAGTGACAATGACACTTCTGATTTGTGTTACGAGCCTATTAGCCATTTCGTAAAATCCTACAGAGTCTAACGAACTGTACTTTGCTAAGAAAAATTTTGTTATTGGGTCGTAGAGTAAAGTTGTAAAAGATGCAATTTGAGATTTTATTGAATATTTAAAAAAATCTAAAAATAATTTTTTGTCAAAAGTGAAACTTAATATCAGAGAGCTTTTGAAATAGTAAAATACCATAAAAATACTGCCTATAAACATGAATATTGTATAGATAATATGTGCTAATGCGATTCCCCATAATCCTTTAGGAAGCAAAAAATAGGCTGAGATAAATAGGGTTAAACTTGCCGCAATATTTAAGAATGAGCGAAGATAATTTGCTTGGAAACCATCCAATGTAAACATAAATACATTGGCAATATTTAATAACCAAAAGGCAGATAAAGCAAGTGGGAATATTTCTTTGGCAGAGGCTACTTCAGAGGGTGAGGTGATTAGAAAATTAAATAACCAGGAGGAATTACAATAAAGTAGAATACAAATAAATAGATTTAATATTGCAGTGATTCCTATAGACATGGTAATGATAGAGCGTGCTTGTATCATGTCTTTTTTGACATGGGCCTCTGCAATAAACTTAACAATCCCAACTGGAACTCCACTATTAGCCATTGCAGCAAAATAGGTCGTTGTCCAAACAATCGACCAAACTCCTAATTGTTTTGCGCCTAATTCACGTATCCATATTCCGTATAGGAAAAAATAGGTAAGACCAGTGATGATGACTTGCCCGACTGTAGAAATGGCATTTATTATGAGCCGGTTATGCATAAACGATTTTGTTTACCCCCAATACTTAAAGCATTTTCTTTAAAATACTAATAGCTACACCAATAATTAACCCGATAACACCGAATCCAATTACAATTAGAGTACGTTTAGGCTCGCTTCTTTTTAGTGGTATTGTTGTAGGTTCTAAAGTTTTAAATACGGGTGTTTCTTCTTCTACTCGAATCTTTGCCTGCTCGTATTGTTGTGATAAATTATTAAATAAATTTTGAGCAAGGATATAGTCGGCCTGAAGTCGTTGTTCTTCAATTTTAGCAGTTTGCAGTGCTAAAAATCTATTTTGATCTCTAAAGTTTGCCAACCTAGCTTCTGCATTCTGATATCGTTTTTTAGCTTCTATTACCTGAGTTCCTAGAAACTTTACCTGATTTCTCGCTTTATCTGTTCTATAACTCGTTACGTATTCTTTTAAATATTCAACTGATTTTTGTGCGACTGTTGCTGCAACGACAGGGTCTGGCATTTTCGCATTGATTACGATTACACCTGTTTTACGATCAAATGTTATAATAACCCTTTTTTGTAGTTCATTGATTAAATCTTGCTGTTTTTTGGTAAGTTCAAAAGCATTGCTTGATTTTTTAGGGTCAAGAAGTGAAGTTTGTTGAGGTGCTTTATCAGGAACTATGGTTGATATCCACGATTGACCTTTTTCATCAAGAAAACGTTCTAAGGTCATCGTTTTTTGGTTTTCTGCAACATAAACAGGTTGTTTTAAAAGGTACAGACCAAAAGGCAAGCTTTGTAATATGTTAGGATATAAATCTGGACGAACTGCATCCGTTGTATTCATCTGATTCAAATCAATACCTGCAAGCCCCGCTAAGGCACTAAGACCTCCCATTTTCCCCAATGCACTACTTGATTGGAGTTCAGGCATGAGCTGGGTGGAAGACTCAAATTCTTTTTGGGCAAGAAGGGCATATATTACTCCTGCAATGGCTAAAGCCCCTCCCCAAATGGCTATTCTTTTTCCATTTGATTTTAGAAAAGATACAATATCCGAAACGCTGATTTCAATGTCAGCCGTTGATTGAATATTTTGACGTTCAGTGCTATTCATTAATATAAATGAAACGGTTTAAGTTAGCCCTTTTAATTACGCAGAATAGTTGCCAGAGCGATAATTAGCGTACTTGTAAATGACAAGATTACTGGAGCTGTGATATCTGACCTTTTATTGTCAACTGGCTGGAAAGGTACATAAATTGTAGAGCCAGGTTCTACCTTAGGGTAAATTCTAAAAAATAAAAATCTACGTGTTCGTTGGGTAAATCCATTGGCGTAAGTAATGAATCCACGGCCTCTTTGGGCTAATTCTTGATACCCCCCTGCTTGAGAAAGATAATCTCTGAAGTCATATCCTTTTGTAAAGTTAATGGAAGAAGGGTTAAGAACGGCCCCTCCAATACTTACGATTTCAGAGCGTTTTGGAACAATGAGCGTATCTCCATCTTCAAGCGTAATATTTCCTTCTACTGAAGGGTTATTCATAATTTGAGCAATATCAATCCCGATTCGAGCACCTTTCCGTTGAAACAAGGCGCCAGGTAAGTAACCTGTAACTTTGATTCCTCCTGTGCGCTCAAGAAGATTGGAAATTTTTTCATCGGTATTAACAATGGCATACGTACCAGGGTAGTTGACTTCGCCCATTACATGTACACTTCGTTGCTCTTCATAGTTAGGAGCTTTTCGGATATACACAATATCAAATGGTTGCAGTTTGAATTTGGAGTCTTCAGGAGATAGATTGAGCTTAGGGTCAATATCTAACCGTATTATTTCAACCTTATATACTCGGTCAGAATTTAACTCTTTTACCCGCCGTGCAATTTCAATGCGAGAGCCAATGGCACCCTCCGTAAATCCACCTCCAATTAGCACTAAATCGGCTACTGTCATTCCTTCTGCATAAGGAGCATCTCCTTCACTATTGGCTTCTCCTAAAAGGGTTACAAAAGCTTCTTCACGTAGTTCTTTGATGGTTTTGATGACAATACTATCTTGGCGATGTAGCTCAATATCAGGAATTTCTCCTTTTAGTATCTTGTTAATGTCAACAGAAACTACCTGTGGCTCACCGTTTTCCTTTTCACGAAAAATAACAGCTCGGTTCCTAAAAGCATTTTCTTTGAGCCCATCCGCTTTTTTTAGGAGTTGTCCAAATGTTTTGGTTTCTGGAGTAAGAGCATAGTCGCCAGGGCGAAATACGGCTCCTTGAATCTGAACGCGATTTTGATAACGATCAAGAAGGATTTTTCCCACTTCAATCCTATCGCCATTTTGAAGTTTAAAATTCTTTAGTTCTCCTTGAGGAATATTTAATACCTCGATTTCACGATCTGTCGGCCTACGACCTGTCACGTAGGCTCTGTAAGCCATACTTGTAAAGCCACCAGAAAATTGAAGTAATTGCTCAAGAGATTCGTTTTCTTTAATTTCGTAGATGGCGGGGCGTTTAATTTCTCCATCCAATTCAATTCGATTGGTAAAAAACGGGACTTGAATAATGTCTTGGTCTTGCAGTAAAATATTGTCAGCCTGTTCGCCTGTTAACAAGAATTGATAAAGATCAATCGTTCGGACTACTTTGTTGTTTCTTAAAACTCGGATATTTCGATAAGTCCCCATGCTATCTGGTCCGCCACATAGATACAAGGCATTGAATGCGGTCGCCAACGAAGAAACGGTATAGGAGCCAGGCTTTACAACTTCACCGATAATACTCACTCGAATGCTCCGAATATTGCCCAAATTTACAACGGCATACGTGCCTCCCCCCGAATTTAAACCCGAATAAGCTTGACGTAGGCGAGAGACAAGACGTTCCTTCGCCTCTTCAATAGTCAGTCCACTAACATATACGGGTGCGAGATTTAAAACTTTTACAGTACCTTCTGGACTAACTTTTAAACGATAACTGTCAGAGGCATTGCCAAAAATATCTATAACAAGTTCGTCATCAGGGCCAAGTTGATAGTTCTTGGGTGTGGCGATACGTAAGTTGGGTTCAAATGTAAGGTCAGTACTTTGAAAAAGTTTACTACCAAAAATTTCAAGCTTTTTTGACTTAACTTGTTTCAATGTATCTTCATCTTCCTTCTTCTTTTTAAGGACCTCACGTTTGCTAAGATCGCCCAATTGTTTTCTACCATTAACTTTAGTAGTTGAGTCTGAAAGGTCTCTTTTATCAGTTAAAGTTTTTTTATTCTGAACCTCTGAAATTCGCTGCCGCATTCGTGCAATATCGGACAAAGTATAGCCACGTTCAAGGGCAGCTTGTTCAATTTGCATTTCAGACAAACCGCTTGCTTGCGCCTTTTTGTAAAATTCTAAGACTTGTTCGTCTGAGAGTTGATTAACACTGGTCGAAGTCGATTTTTGACTTTGAGCAAGAAGGGAAAAGCCAGTGAAGAGAAGGCAAATAGAGAGTAGCCAAATCCTCTCAGTCACTTTCATTAAATACATATAAACTTGTAGTTTGGACATTCATCTCGGGAAGAAGAATAGAAAAACTTCCGAGGTTCAAAATTAGGCAAGTCTTGGCGGATTGCCAAACATCTCCACAAGATTTTGGATTTTGCCAAGTTGTAAAAACAATATCATACGCTATTTTTGGGGGAAAATAAGTTATCACCGAGCATTTTTACAGTCTAAAAATATGACAGAGCAAGTAGGGTAAAAATTTGTGAACTGTATTTTTTAATGAAAAGCTTTCAAAAGTTGAAATAAAATATGAGAATTATACAAGTAATCACTCTTGGTAATGAGCTATATGGAGCACAAAGGCATGTACTTGATTTGAGTGAAAGCCTTAAAGCTCAAGGCCATGAAGTGATACTTCTTCTGGGTACTTCAGGGAAGACTGAAAATGCGGCGCGTTCTATTGGATTGCAAACCTACTTACTTAACCATCTTAAAAGGCCAATTCAGCCTATACATGATATACTGGGGATTATTGAACTGGTAAAGCTTTTCAAAGAGCTAAAGCCAGATATTGTGGCTTCTCATTCAAGCAAAGCTGGTATTTTAGTAAGAATTGCCGCTTGGTGGTTAGGAATTCCAAACACATTCACAGTCCATGGTTGGTCTTTTGCTGAGGGAAGTGCCTTTTTGTCAAGAAAGTTTTTTCAAGTAATTGAAAAAATGATTGGTTGGATTTCGTGCAAAGTAATAGTCATTGCAGAGTCAGACCGCCAATATGCACTTCAATTGGGAATACTTAAATCGTCTCAAATGAAGTTAATCTATCATGGGATACGGCTTCCAAAAGTTGATGATACCTTATTGTTACAAAAAAATGAAAAATTTACAATGGTGATGGCAGCGCGTTTTCAGGCACAAAAAGACCATGAGACACTCATTGCTGCTCTAGTACCGTTGAAAAAAAAAACATGGCAGCTTTTTTTGTTAGGTGATGGGGAGTTAATGACAGATATGAAGAATAAAGTTAGAGAAGAGGGACTAAATGATAAAATCTACTTTGAAGGGGCAGTCGATAACGTTTCAGATTATTTGGCAAGGGCAGATGTTTTTTTGTTAATCACAAATTGGGAAGGTTTACCTATATCTATCTTAGAAGCGATGTCATACAGTCTGCCCGTTATTGCTTCTAACGTAGCCGGAGTTAAGGAGGAGATTGAACATTTAACTAATGGTATTTTAGTGCCAAGGAAGGGTGTAAAGGAAGTTACGGATGCGATTAATTTACTATATAGTGATGAAGAGCTAAGAAGAGGTATGGGGAAAAAATCGAAAGAGATATTTGACCAAAAATTTCGGATTGATGTAATGACAAAAGAAACATTGCAGTTGTATGAAGAAATAAAAAATGATAATAATTCTTAACTACTTAGCAATTTTAAGTAAAAACTTTCATAATCTTTTAGTGTGATATTTAAATTAAACTTTGAGTCAAAGAGTTGCTTCGAAGCTGAAGAAAGATAGGCGTGGTTTTGAAGTGTGTTTTTTATTGCTTGAGTAATGTCGGTGAGTGAGTTGCGCACTAACGCACCATTATTGAAAATTAATTCATTACAACCACCTACATCACTTAGAATTAATGGAAGTCCACAAGACATGGCTTCAATGGCAGACATTGGCATGCCTTCACTGTCGGAAATTAGGCAAAAAACTTTATATTGATTAAAATCAGCAAAACCTGGTTTTTCTCCTACAAATCGAATATTTGTTGATTGATTTGTGGTAGCCAAGCTTTGCAACTCCAAGAATAGAGGGCCATCGCCAATAATGTCAAGGGTATATTCTGGCAAATGAAACATCGCTTGGATAAGAAGATCTACCCTCTTAGGAGAACTTAGTCGGCAAACAGTTACTACATCAGCTTTGTAATTTAGATGTTCAACTTTAGGAGGTAGGATAGAATTAGGTATTACTTGGAGTTTTGATGCGGGTATTTTGATTATTTCTATTGCCTTTAATCTATCAGTTTCGGAAATACATAAAATTGAGCTTGAAATATAACTTAGTATGCGTTCAGAAAAATTAAAAAAAGATTTTAATTTTCCTCCGTTATAAATGGAAGACCATCCATGTGATACGTAAATAACTTTCGTGTGAGTTAGTAAACCTGCAATTCTTCCATAAACTCCAGCATTTGCAGAATTGGCAATTATCAAATCAGGATTCACTCTCAAAATAAATTTAACAAGTACTAAGAGGTAGTAAAAACTATAAAGCCTTTCAAGCTTTTCATTAACAAGTAAGTCTGATTCGTTAACAAATGGTTGAACGGTTTCTGTTAGCCACCCTTTTTTATTGGTCGCCAATAAACACTGCCATTTACCAGTACTACTAAGTGCTTGAATTTGTTCAGAAACAAACTTTTGTGCACCTCCCGTTTCACTCTTAGTTATAATAAATAGCACTGTTTTCTTCATTGCATTTCATCGGTTTGAGATATCCTTCATAGTAGATTAAGCAAAGCCCAATCACAAAAAACATTTCACCAGGTAGCTTATATCGTATTAAAGTACCAAAGTTAAAGGAACTAATGCTAATACCAATAAGAAAAAGGGTAGAGAAAATTAAACAAAAGAGAATATTGGGAGATTTGAATATTGTCTGTAAAAATTTTAAAATTCCAATTTTATATATCAAATATAGGATTATGCTAAATAAAATAACACCTTCTATTGAACTAAGTAGGTTAATCGGTTTTCTTATTTCCCATATAAATGGTCTAAAAAGAGCAGTAATTAAACCCTCTGGAATAATTTTAAGCACACCAAACACAGTTGGGTCAAAATCACTGAGTTTGTAGCTAGATCCATTCATTGATTCACTTAATTCATAAACTTGATTTCCGTAGGTTAATGCCTCTTCAATAATGGTATTTATTGCAAATGAACTCATGAAGTTTCCAACTCCTAATAAACTTCCAATAAGTGCTAAAGATAAAATAGTTGATAATGTAAAAAGAATTGTTTTTTTGGGAACTATATTGTAATATTTATAAAAACCAATTAGGAACTTCCAAGTTAATAATGATGGGAATATACAGAAAAAAATATAACTTTTAATTGAAAAAATAAGATAGGAACCGAAGGTTATAGCAAAAATGTATTTTATTGACTTTTTTCGCTCAATTATAAAATAGTAAAATCCCCAAAATAAAATCCCTAGACCTATTAAGTATAAGGATTCTTTAGAAATTCCATTTCCCCAAATAATCGTATTGGGTAATAAGAGGACAGTAATATATAAAAATTGTTGAACGTCAGGATAAATTCGTCTATAAATACTGAATATCAACCACAGTGAACTGTAAGCAAATGTTGTTAAAATTAATGAAAGTGACAAGTAGCTTCCAAAAGTAAAAATAAGTCCTAGTGATACTATTTTTATTACGAAGTAGTTTGATGTATTTTCAAATAATAGTAAATCTGGTAACATTGAATAAAAGTAGTAACTTTTCTGAGAAAGATAAGATATGTTTTTTGAAAAATATATCTCAAAAAAAGCATTTGGATGTGATAACAAATATTTCTGTAATTGCTTTCCGTAACTAAAATAATTAAAAGTATCTCCCCACCCGTAATAAAAATAAAATAGAGAAAAAAATAATAAAGTCCCAATAAACCAACAAAATAGCCCTCTTT
This sequence comes from Runella defluvii, assembly GCF_014195535.1. Lineage (GTDB taxonomy): Bacteria > Bacteroidota > Bacteroidia > Cytophagales > Spirosomataceae > Runella > Runella defluvii. The sequence goes on from NZ_JACIBY010000001.1 coordinate 1,037,559, forward strand.
CATACAGTTTGAAATCACTACCTAAAAACTGTCTAATATGTTTTCTGAAAATTACATATAGTACAATATAAATAGATAGTGAGAAAGAATCAGCAATCCCGATGATTGGGTAATTGAGCATGTGTTGTTAATCTATAATTATACAAAATTTGCATTACGTATATCTTGAACATATTTTAATAATTGCTGTGTTTTGTGTTCCCATAATAAATCTTGTTGCTTGTTTTTTAAAGATTCTTGCATAGAAATATACATTTTATTGTTAGATAATAAAGTGGATATTGCTTTTTTTAATTCTTCTTTATTAGGGTTAATGAAATAACATTCACTAGAATTGAGCTGTTCAGATATACCACCTACATTAGTACAAATAATAGGTTTTTCGGCTAATATAGCGAGAAGTACAACTCCTGATTGAGATGCTTCAAGATAAGGTAGTACGATTATGTCAGCGCCATTTAAAAGGTCAGACATTTCCTCTTCTGCTAGATATTTTTCAATGAGCTTAATTTTAGGATTTTCTTCTGGTAAAATAACTTTGTAAATGGGCATACCAGCTATTGTGAGTGAATCATAAGCATTGTCTGGCAACTCATTTACAGCCTCAACCAACAATTCGACTCCTTTGTACTTTGAAATACGACCTAGAAATAAAATATTTTTTCCTTTGATGCCTCTTGAAGTTATTATGTTAGGAAGCGGCAATAGTCCCTGAGCTATGATTTTGTATGGGGCTTTTAAGTTGAATTTACTGTAAGCAGTTTGTCTAACATATTCAGTTAAAAATAACAAATGGCTAGTAAAAACCATTGAATATTTTAGACTCAATTGTAAAAGAAAATTTTCTTCTCCTGGGTGCAAAACTGCATCATGAATTGTCAAAATGGTTTTATTCCCTAGAGCTCTCCAAACGAAAATTATTAATGTATTCCAAGGATGGACGGTTGGAAAATAAATAATATCGTGCGATTTTCTTAATTTTGTTAACTTTAAAAGTAATACAGGGAGTATAAAAATTGAATTAATAATAAAAGTTAAAGACGATTGATAAGTCTTAGTTTTAAAAATAATGTTCGGAACTTTGTAGTCTGTCTCAGAATACTTTGAACATATTAAATCAAACTCTTCAGTACTTAAATGAGCAATCATGTTTTTTGTATGCTCCTCAAGTGCTTTTCTTCCCAATGAAACAACTAATATCTTTCTTTTCAACATTATTAAAAGGTTCTACTTAAATTACTTTTAGTTTGTAGCGTGAATGTCACACCATAATACATTTATACCTCTATTGTGCATTTGCTGGCCAAAAGAAATAATAATCTGTTTAGCTTCATCAAAACCAACCCATTCTCCTTCAAGGGATTCCCCAAATGGCCCAGAGCAATCACTAAAATAACCTTTGTTGAGTGCTGGTTTGAAATTAAAACAAGTCCAAATTCTATTCAACCTGTTTTTAATTCTAGAGATGAGACTACCATTTTGAAAGAATACATCTCTTTGAAGCATTTGAAGCGATAATACCCTTAAAGAGGCTTGTTCGACAACTTTAAATTTGGAATAGCCTAAATGGTTTAATTTTTCTAGAATAGAAAACCAAATTGGATACAATTTGTCTATTTCAACAATATCACTCACTAAAATTCCATCATCGGAAACGTTATTTATTTCTGCTGAAATAAACCTTGGACGTAAATTAGAGTTTGAAAGTGTTTCAAGTGCGATAAAATCGTGACCTTCTATGTCTATCTTACAATAATAAGGGGTTCCATGTTCTCTAAAAATAGATGATAATTTTTTTGTCTCTATTTGTATTTCAAGAATACCTCCTCTTCGTTCAGCCATTGTTTTTTGAAGTGAGCTTTGAGCACTACCAAGCTGGCTAATATAAAAAGGTACAGTTGCATTATCAATATTTGATATAGCATTATTAAGTAATGTAAGGTTACCTTCTTTAATGCTTTGATTAAATTGAATAGTTGATAGGTTAATCAAAGTGGGATTAGCTTCGATAGCAATTACTTTATAACCTTTACTTAAATAAAGTTTGGTATCATAACCTAGATGCAAACCAACATCATACACGAGTTTATTATTAATCATGTTTAAATAGAGTGTTTACTTTTCTTAAATCAAAACGGAAAAAATTGTCAAGTTTTTCATCGAGTAATATAAAAACCTGATAAAAAATGGTTAGTATCATGAAAATGTCTATCACAAGAAGTCCTAATGAAACAGATGTTAATTTTAGGTTTTCCATTGATAATATCATTACAGTATAACCCAGGAAACTAGCTAATGTAAAATGATAGGCAAGTTTTATATGGTTGTTACTCCCTACTAGAACTGCACTACTTGCATGCCAAATTGACTGTAAAAGTAGAGCTACTAAACACAATATAAAAAAAGGTCTGTCAATGATTAGCGAATTATTTTGTAGCAGCATTTTAATGACAAAATCAGAAAAAAAGAAGATAAATAGAATTGCAACAATGGCTAAAATAAACGTAAGCCTCAGAGCAACTCGGTGCATTTGCCTAGCCAATTCTAAGCTTTTTGATTCAATTAAACGTGCATATTCAGGATAAAGGGGCAAAGTAATTAAATAGGGTACTTGTTTTGCCGCTCTAATAATCGTAATTATAGCATAATATTGTGGTACGTAGGTATTGCCTAGCAAATTACTTACAAGTATGACTGGTCCATTGTAGTATAATAAATACCCCAAATTCAGAAACATGTTTGCAAAGGCAGGTTTAATAATAGCACTTATTGTACTAGTTTGAATATAATTAACATCTAATTTTATCCAATGAAACCTTTTTTTTACATCATAAATTATAAAAATAAATATAATAGTTCGAAATAAAATAAGTAACGCAGATGTTAATATAACTTTCCCCCCAAGATTTAATGAAATTAAAATTGCAATAAAATCAAATAACTTTGCGAAAGTATCAATGTTTTTTTGCCTTGTAAATTGAAGTGATGCAGAATAAATACCACTTAACAAACTACTTTGAATGTAGATAAATAAATAGATAGATAATAGAGAAAGGAATATATATAATTCACTTTGGTCAATATACTTAATGTTGTTTTTTTGAAAAAATAATATTATAAAAAAGATTATTAAGAAGAAAATAAGAGAAAAGAAAGTTGATATAATCCAGCCATTAATAAACCATTTGTTCGCTTCTTCGGTTTTTTTCGATTCAATGAATGAAGCAATTTTATTACTAAGCGTGGCACTGACACCAACATCTCCCATTGTTAAATATTGACAGTAGGAGTAAATTAAAATCCATTCTGCATAATACATCTCTCCCCAAAAAGATATAAAAATGCCAATGGAAACAAATTGATTTGCTAGTGAAGTAAGTTGGTTTATAAAAGTTGCACCTACGCCACTAAAAAATCGTTTTAAAAATGACGCATTTTTCAAAGAAGTAACTTGTAGCAAAATATCTCTTGATTTTATTCTTACTAAAATGCAAAGTTACGAATAATGTTTAAGAATTTGAAATGAACAGATGCTCGTTGAAGCTGGAATAAAAATACCCAATCAAACCATGGTTTGATTGGGTATTTTTATTCCAGCTTACCTGCTATTTATTGTCAATCTTGTGGATAAGCGCTTTATTCTCTGATTGTAGGGCCTTAACTTGTTTATTTAGCTCAATTACATACAGAGTCAATTCTTCAATTTTTTCCATCAATTTTGCTGACGTTTTAGAAACATCTAGCCCGTTGTTGGCCATTTCATCTGCCGATGGAACATTTGGTAAGTGATTATTTGCCTTGATAAATGTTTCTACCTCTTCCAAAGGGGCAAGTTTATAATCAGGAGCAAAAACATAGTCAGCCCAATCAGATGAATTACGAAGAGCTACTTTGAGTTTTTCGGTTAGAATTCCATCTTGTACATACAAACGATATGCACCAGCACTAAAACTACTCGGTAATCCTAGGCCACCCGCACCCGCACCTGCAGGTGCTGTATCAAAGTCTCCAATCGCTAGATAACCAGTAGTTGTAGGAGTAGGTGAGCCAGGAGCGGCTTTCACGTTAAATTTAACCCATGGAGCTGTTGCATGAAAGCTACCTTTTATAAGGGGATTGCTTGTTCCAGTATTTGAAATATACAGTGTGTTACTACCGGTTTCGCTTTGTCCAGCATTGAATCCTAGAAATAGGTTTCCAGAACCGAGACTTTCTTGCCCTGCATATGAACCGATAGCTACGTTGCCACTTCCATTTGTTTTGAATAAAGACCCAGCTCCAATTGCAACGTTACCAATTCCACCATCACTATTTCCCGATAATGAAAAAAGTGTATTTTCCCCGATTGCCATGTTTTGATAACCAGTCTGATTCGATGTCATTGCTTGATTACCAATGGCTACGTTACCAAACCCGCCACTATTTGATAAGAGAGTATTAGTACCAATAGCCAAGTTATTACTACCACCCTGGTTATTTTTTAAGGCATTAGCACCAAGAGCAACGTTTCCAAATGAGGAATTTGTAGAATATTGAAGTGCACCATTACCTAGTGCGGTATTGTTGGTTCCGTTGTTATTTGCACCAGCTGAATTACCCAAAAAAGTATTTGAAGCACCAATTCTTCCGCCTTGAATATTATTGCGTTTGAAAACAACATCAAAATCATTCGTACTACCAATGAAGTCTGTTCCGTCGATGGCGTTTCCTTGCTTGTCCCACGCTCCTACTGAACTAGTCTCTCCCAGACGTGCGCTGGTAGGTAACCAAGCTGTACCATTGTATAAATAGGTACCAATCGCTTTGTCGGTTTGAAATACAATCAAACCTGCTACTGGATTTGAAATGGCATCACGTTGAGACTGAGTCATTCGAGGTAACAAAAGACCTTTTGTGGTTGAACTCAAGTCAAGGATAGCTGATGGGTCTGGACTTTTTGTACCAATACCAACATTTCCCGATTGCTGGGCCAAAGCTCCCAATGAGCCCATCGCCAATGCTAGAGTAAGCAGTCTTTTCATATAATGTTTGCAGTTAATTGGATAGATTTCTGTTTTTCGAGACGAAAGTTAGAACATTGTGAGCGAATTAAAAAGGTGTTTGCACAAAAATTATCTAACGGTACTTTTTGTGCCCTATATAATTGGTAATTTTTGATTAAAATTTTAAGATAATTTTCTTTCTGGAAATGACCGTTAGATAATTTTTGGCAAACTCTGTAGGTAACCTCAAAAATCTAACTTATTTTTGGCTAATTGATGTATCAGTTAAACGCTTGAAACCGATTATGAAAAGATTTTCTATAGCAGTTGCAGGATGCTTGGTGACGTTGGCGGCACAGGCACAGATGGTTTCGTCAACCGATGTTACAGTAACATCTGGGGTGATTATGACTGTCAACGAGGAATTAACCAATACAGGTACGTTTCAACTTGAGGGTGATTTACACCTTCGTAAAGGGGTAATGAACCAAGGGCAGATGGTTCTTAATGGCCAAGTCGTACTTAATGGCAACGGTACTCAGTCGCTTCAAAGTATGACCCCACTTCAAATGAACGCGCTTGTATTAGGTCAAACTGGCAAAGTTCTTTTGAAAAGCCCGCTGCAAGTCAACAACCAGTTGGTGCTTGGAGATGGTATTTTAGAGAACTCTGAGTCGGCTCTATTGATGCTAGGCTCGACTGCAAAAGTGCTTGGCGGCTCAAACAATTCCCATATAAAAGGATATATGGTTAAACAAGGTGCTGAGGCGTTTCGTTTTCCTGTTGGTGACGGAAGTCGCCTGCAAGCTTTTTCAATTTCTAAACCAGCATCATACGAAGAAATTCAAGTAGGATATGTTCGCCAACGCCCAGAACGTTTATCTACCAAGCTCTCGGCAGAAGTAGAGGAGTTTGGAAGTGATAGTTACTGGTCAGTTAAAAATGCAACAGAAACCAGTGTGCAAGTAACTGTACCCGCTGATGATAGCCGTTTTCAGTTGTTGCAGATGAAAAACAATCAGTGGGCTGTGAATCCTAGCACGCTTTCTACAAATGCAGTTTCTTCGGAAGCCGTTTTGAAAGGTACAAGCTATTTTACTGTAGGTACTCAGCGGGCTGAATTGGCTGGCAAACCAGAAATTGGCGTTTTTCCAAACCCTAGCAATGGTGTGTTTGAGGTAAAATTGAAAGGTTTTAGTGCAGACGAGACAGTTGCCTTGGACATCGTTGATATTACTGGTAAAACCATTGTAAAACAAGAAGGACAAGTGAAAAGTCTGAAAACCAACTATTCATTGGATAAAGATGCCGCAGGTACTGGTAATTATTTCTTGCGCGTTGTAAGACCTGAAAAAAATCAAGTATTTAACGAGAAAGTTTCTATCAATCGCTAAGTACATACTTTTGTAAAGTTTTGTTGAAAGGGCTTCATACTTATACCGTATGAAGCCCTTTTTTACGATAATCTCCCACTAGCGTGGTATTTTTCGTTAGTTTTGGGGCAAAATTTTGTGATTACCCATGCCCCTGACACTTCCCATTTTCTTAATCATGGCCCTTTCCTCGGTAGTAGTAGGGGTCTATTTAGAACGTAAAATATCAGCCTTTATCCAAGACCGTATGGGGCCTATGGAGGTAGGGAAATGGGGCTTGTTGCAGCTTATCGCTGACTTGATGAAGCTCCTTCAAAAAGAAGATATTGTTCCTGCTGCTGCTGATCGTAAGCTGTTTTTACTGGCCCCTTTAGTGATATTTACGGCTATTTTTGCAGGATATGCGGTGCTCCCTCTAACCCCTGATTTGCAAGGTTCACGGACTGCGATAGGGCTCTTCTTTCTGATGACTATTATTTCGGTGGATGTGATTGGTATCTTAATGGCAGGGTGGGGGTCAAACAATAAATTTGCTCTCTTTGGGGCGATGCGTTCTGTAGCACAAATTGTCTCCTACGAAATTCCCCTTGGATTAGTTATATTGTGTGTAGTAATGACTGCACAAACGCTCGATTTACAAGCGATTAGCTACCAGCAAGGTGTATATTCTGATGAGCCAGTGTATTTGTTTGGGCTGAAATCGCTAGGAATTGATATTTCTCAAGTCGGCGGTATATTAAGTTGGAACATTTTTCGTAATCCGTTTCTATTCTTAGCGTATATCGTCTTTTTTATCACCACTTTGGCAGAATGTAATCGAGCACCTTTTGATATCCCAGAAGGAGAGTCTGAGTTAGTTGGTGGTTTTCATACGGAGTATTCAGGGATGCGCTGGGCATTGCTGTTTTTGTCTGAATATGCCATGATGCTCTTGGTATCGCTTTTGGGGGCAATTTTGTTTTTAGGTAGTTGGAATACTCCTTTACCCAATATTGGACCAGTACGACTGGCAGATTGGACAAGCGGAGCACCTGGAACTATTTGGGGGAATTTAACCGCGGGGTTTTGGTTGATACTAAAAGCTGGTTTTGCGATTTTACTGCAAATGTGGGTACGTTGGACGTTTCCCCGACTACGTGTCGATCAGCTTATGTTTTTGTGTTGGAAGGTATTAACACCCGTTGCGCTTGTGCTTTTCTTTATTTGTGGCGTATGGCGTTTAATGATGGTGTAGTGGTGTTGGCTGCTCGCAACCAACACACACCTAGTTGCCAACCAATGATTAGTCTTCCCAAGCGAAAGAACGTTCAACTGCTTTTTTCCAACCTTTGTATAGCTTGGACCTGCGGTCTTCGGTCATTTGAGGATTCCAAGTTTGGGCTACACCCCAGTTTTGACGTAAATCGTCGAAGTTTTTCCAGTATCCAACGGCTAAACCTGCCGCATAAGCAGCACCCAGCGCCGTTGTTTCTGTAACTGCTGGACAAACCACAGGAACACTGAGCATGTCGGCTTGGAATTGCATCAAGGTCTGATTTGCGACCATTCCTCCATCGACGCGAAGGGATTTTAGCTCAATGTTTGCATCTCTTTCCATGGCTTCCATCACATCTAACGTTTGGTAGGCAGTTGCTTCTAAGACAGCCCTTGCAATGTGATTTTTATTTACGTAGCGCGTCAAACCTGCAATGACACCGCGCGCGTCGGCTTTCCAATAAGGAGCATATAACCCAGAAAAAGCAGGTACAATATAAGCTCCTCCGTTGTCTTCAACGGCTTTGGCAAGCTCTTCTACATCGCTGCTTTTTTGAATCATGCCAAGGTTGTCGCGTAGCCACTGAACAAGTGCACCTGCAATGGCCACACTGCCTTCAAGTGCATAACAAACAGGTTGATTACCAAATTGATATGCCACGGTGGTCAGTAGCCCTTGGGTTGAAACTTTTAATTCGGTGCCTGTATTTAAAAGCATGAAACAGCCCGTACCGTACGTATTTTTAGCCTGTCCAGGCTCAAAACAGGTTTGGCCTACCAATGCAGCATGTTGATCTCCGAGGTCACCTGCAATGGGGACATTGGGTAAAACATCCAAAACTACATTTCCATAGACTTCACTGCTACTTTTAATGGCAGGTAACATTGAGTGAGGAATCTCAAAAATTGATAACAGTTCGTCATCCCATTGTAGTGTTTCGAGGTTCATCAACTGTGTTCGGCTGGCATTGGTAACGTCCGTCACGTGGGTGCCTCCGTTGGCTCCCCCCGTGAGGTGCCAAATGAGAAAAGTGTCCATGTTTCCGAAAATAGCATCACCTCGCTCTGCATCCTCGCGTAGGCCAGCGACATTATCTAGCAACCAACGAAGTTTTAAACCGCTAAAATAAGTTGCTAACGGAAGTCCAGTTTTGGTACGAAAACGGTCTTGGCCACCATTCTGGGCAAATTGGCTCACCAGCTCACCAGTACGAGTATCTTGCCAAACAAGCGCATTGTAGTAGGGCTTTCCTGTTCGGCGATTCCAAACGGCGGTAGTTTCGCGTTGGTTGGTAATGCCCACCGCGGCGATGTCGCTGGCTTGAATCGAAGCACTTATGCGTGCTTGAGCAATAACTTCGAGCGTGTTTTTTCTGATTTCTTCTAGGTCGTGCTCTACCCAACCTGGTTGAGGATAAATCTGTTGATGTTCTTTTTGACCTACTGAAATGATATTTCCTTGGCGGTCAAAAATAATACAACGGGTACTGGTAGTACCCTGGTCAATTGCGGCTACGTATTTTGACATTTGGTTAAAGGTTTTACCCTATAAACTTATACAAACTTTCGATACCGAAATAGCAACAGTATAAAAAAGCTAGGCAAATGATTCCCAAACTACTCAGTTTGAAGAGAAGCGTGGATCGAGCTTGTAAATACGACAGCCCAGTATAGAGCATGGCTAAGAGACTAAAAAATGATTGCAAAAATAACCGCCCATGAAAACAAGACCAGGCATCGTATTTGAATCCAGCAATCAGTACCAAAGCTACACTCATGAGTAACAAGGCCAACCAAGTCGTTTTTTCTAGCGCACTGATGGCTTCACCGCTGGATAAAGATGAAAAAGATGTCAAAAATTGAATTGATTGAACGATTAAAAGCCACAAGCCAAGCAAAATAACTAGGGTAGGGATGAGCGCAACTAGGTAAATTAGACTCCCGATGTATTTAAAATTTGTTTTTACTCCCAAGTCGTAATCATTTTCAAGGTCGGCGTATTTGTACCAAAAAGTAGCATACATCACGATGGGATACACGTGTATTAAATCAAAATCACGGTTATAAATCGTAGGGCTTTTCATCAATTTTGGTAAGTTGAACGCATAAAAACTTTTTGGCCCTTGGTACGTTTTTTGACTATTTAAGGGGAAAATATCCATATTGTGTACAACGGGACGGCCTTCATAGTACCAGTTTTCGGCAAATTTATACCCTCCAATTGCGAGGGTAAGTATCCCAAAGATAGTGAGTCGAGAGATAATTTGTTTCCAATCTATCTTTAAGATATATAGAGTTAGTGCAATGACTCCAAACACTACAGGAACAAATGCTAAAAATGTGCCTTTGGCTAAAAGCCCCAAACCAAGAGCAAACGCTAACCAATATTCTTTTTTCCTTGAAGGTGCTTGAAAGTATTTTGAAAGTAGCCAAAAGCACCATGTTCCAATCAAAAACGAAAGGGTGTCGTTTGTGACGTACAATGAAAAAGTAATGTAAGAATGAAGGAAAATGGCCAACAGAAAACTTATGTTCAGAATCAGGGTGTTTTTAAAATAATGTTTCCCTAATAAATACAACAAATAAAGATTAAGAGAAGAGATTAAGACAGAGAGTAATTGCGTTATTTTTTGGTTTGTTAGGCTATCAAATGCAAAGAAAGGTTGGGCCAATAGGTAATAGAGAGGAGGGTGCATAGCACAAAAAACTTCTCTGGTGATTGGAAGTCGATGATGGGTTGCAATGAAATTGATAATCTCTCCGTGGGCATCAGCACCATAGGGAGAAAGCGTAAAATACAAAACGATTCGTAGTCCTATCCCAAACCAAAGTAAAAATTTGAGGGTTTGGGCACGTTTAAAAAATGAAATTAGCATCTGAAATTTGGTAAAATAATCATTAAGCGCCTACTTAGTTAGCTTCTTTGGGTCTGTTGGGGTGCAAAAGTAAGGAATCGTCGCAGGTATTTTGCACTTTTTTCTTGCAAAACCCGTTATTTTGGTAGAATTTCGCAGGCTTTTTGCACATGTTTCACCAAACACCCTTTTTATGCTTCTAAGGCAAGATGAAAAGCACTTACACAAACTTAATTGAGCAGACGTTTGAATTTCCTACGCTGGAGTTTAACGTCCAAAACGATGAGCTATCGTTTAATAATGTTCCCCTCATGGATATTATTCGCCAGTATGGTACTCCTTTAAAACTTACCTATCTGCCCAAAATTGGCGAACACATTGGTAACGCCAAACAATTTTTTAAAAACGCTTTCAAACGTTTTAACTACAAAGGGTCATATACGTATTGTTATTGTACCAAGTCCTCCCATTTTAGTTTTGTGCTTGAAGAAGCCCTCCAGCATAACATTCATCTCGAAACTTCCTCGGCATTTGACATTCCGATTGTGCGCAATTTGTACAATACAGGAAAGATTGCCAAAAGTACGTACATTATATGTAATGGGTACAAATTGCCAAATTATCAAAAGGCTATTACTGAGTTAATTAACGAAGGTTTTAACGTTATGCCTGTACTGGATAATTTGCGTGAAATTGACTATTACTCAAAAAATGTAACGGCAGAGTCGGTGAATTTTGGGATTCGGATTGCGACAGATGAGGAGCCAAATTTTGCTTTTTACACTTCTCGTTTGGGCGTTCGGTATGCTGATATCAATGAGTTGTACAAGGAGAAAATTCAGCATAATCCTAAGTTTAAACTGAAAATGTTACACTTCTTCATTAATACGGGTATGAAAGATACTGCCTATTATTGGAGCGAGTTGACACGCTTTATGTTTAAATACTGCGAATTGAAGAAAATCTGTCCTGATCTGGATTCAATTGACATTGGTGGTGGTTTGCCAATTCAAACTTCATTGCAATTTAACTACGATTATCAGCAAATGATTGACGAAATCGTGGAAAATATTCAGTGGATTTGTAATAAAAACAATGTGCCTGTTCCGCACTTGTTTACCGAGTTTGGGAGCTATACAGTGGGAGAAAGCGGAGCCGTTATTTACCAGATTATTGACCAAAAACTCCAAAATGACAAGGAGATGTGGTACATGATTGACGGGTCGTTTATCACACATTTGCCCGATTCGTGGGGAATGAACCAAAAATATATTATGTTGGCGGTAAATAATTGGGATAATCCCTACCAAAAAGTAAATATTGGAGGTCTCACCTGCGATTCTCAGGATTTTTACAACACTGAAGCACACAGCGCTGACTTGTATTTGCCCGTATTTGATCTTGAGAAAGAAGAACAATTCGTAGGATTCTTTCATACAGGAGCTTATCAAGAATCATTGGGTGGATATGGTGGTATTCAGCACTGCTTGATTCCTGCCCCTAAGCATGTGTTGGTTGATCGCGATGAACAAGGTAATATCGTTACGCGTCTGTTTGCGGATCAGCAAGGAAGTGAGAGCATGATGTCAACCTTGGGATATGCACGCAATAAAGAATCAATACCCCTCAACCCTGCTGAGATGGACATGGAGGCAGTGGAAGAGATGGCGCATAGTTGACAATAAATTCGGCACGATTTTCGTAATAAGCTACATAAAACACCAAGAGCAACTTATTTCGAAGTTGCTCTTGGCTAAAGATTTACAAAATACCATGAAAAAACTACTTTCCTTCGCACTAATAATGCTCGTTTTGGGCGCTGCCAGCTGCAATCGTAAAGGATATTGTCCTGCGTACGACAGTTCGGTAAAGGTTCAGAAAAAAGCCTAAGACACCGAATGTAATACCAATTGAGTGGCGGCTAAGAAATTAGTGGCAAATTGGTCTCCTGCTGATTCTTGAGGATTCGTACCTAAATGAATGGTGCGAACTCCTGCGCGCTTGCCCGCTTGCATGTCGCGGGGGCGGTCGCCAACCATCCACGAATGGTTGGGGTCAATATCATATTTAGCCATTGCTTTTTCAAGCATCAACGACCCAGGCTTTCGCATCAGCGAATGACTGTCAAAGTCGGGATGATGTGAGCAATAGTATAAGTCATCTAGTAAATGCCCACACTGTTGTTGAAAGTGGTTGTGGCATTGCCATACCGCTTCTTTTGTATATAGCCCTTTGGCTATACCAGCTTGGTTGGTAATGACAATCAACAGATAGCCAGCTTGTTTCATCTGTTGTAGGCCCTCGATTACCCCATCAGGAATAACCATTTCTTCTGGACGATATAAATAACCGTCTAAATCTTGGTTGAGCACTCCGTCTCTATCCAAAAAAATGCACTTCTGTTTCATAAATCTTACGGTGTATCAATGCTTAAAAATAATACTATTAGATGATTTATTTGTAAAATACGTAGTTATTTTTTTGTAAAAATTTATTAAACGGTTATTGATAATTTTATAAAAGTTGTTTTTTGTTTTGTTTTATAGAATAAAAATCCCTATTTTTTAGAAAATACTTCCGCAAAATCATTACATTTGCAGTATAATATTTGTTTGCCAGTTTTTAAAAATTAGCTTCACACATGAAATTAGACCAGATAGACCGCAAGGTTTTGGATATTTTGCAAGCGAATGCAAAAATTACCAATGCCCAACTTTCTAAGGAAATAGGTCTTTCCCCTGCGCCCACCCTTGAGCGTGTTAAAAAACTTGAACAACACGGGATTATCCAGAGCTATCACGCTCAATTGGACCGTGAAAAAGTTGGTCTTGGCGTAACGACGTTTATCCAAGTTACTTTGGTGGGCCATAAAAGAGATGTGACAGAGTCGTTTGTGAAGAGGGTAAATGAAATTCCAGAAATCATAGAATGTCACCACATTACGGGCTCGGGCGACTTTTTGTTGAAAGTAATTTCAAAGGACATTGCGTCGTACCAAAAGCTGCTTCTTGAGTGTATCAATGAAATTGAAGAAGTAGCCAATACCCAAACGATGGTGATTTTATCGACCTTCAAGGAAAGCAAAGTTTTGCCAATTCCGTACTAGTTTCTCTCTCTTTTAGAGGCAATACAAGAAGCGGGGCCATCAGCCCCGCTTCTTGTGTATGTGCCGTACAAGCTAAATCAATAACTTATGATAGCACTGAAAGATTTTAATGTATTGCTTATCAGGCTTTTTCTGGGATATTTGTTTACTTCATCGGGCCTATGTAAACTTACCGAAGGGCATTTTGGCCAATTGATTGGCCCACCATTGTTGATTCAGCAACTGACCCCGCACGGATTACGTACTTTTGGCTTTTTTATTGCAACTTCTCAGGTAATAGTGGGTGCGTTGGTCATGTCGCAGCGGTATTCGTTACTAGGGCTTATTATGCTTGTACCAATGAATTTGGGAATTTTGACGGTGACAATTTCCCAAAATTGGCAAGGAACTCCCTACGTTGATGCAGTTTTTACATTGTTAAACCTAGCGGCCTTGTTGTACGAATGGCACAGCCTGAAGTTTTTGGTGCTACCTGAGCAAACCTCGTTGTTGTTTCCTCCAAAAACAAATGTATTTTTCCCCGAATGGAAAATGCCAACCTTAGGCATTCTGTTCTTCGTTGTTGCTTGTATTTTAAGTCGTTTTAGTGCAGTGATGACGAGTAGTATAGCCACTATGGCTTATGGCTTAATGTATGTAAATGTGTTTGGAAATGAGTCAGTTAAGTTGCTACAGCGCTTGGTTCTCGGAATGTCGTTTGTTGCGATAATGACATTTACATGGGTAGGGCTTTTTCATAAATCGCTGCCTTTTAATCCCATGATTGCCATTGGGTTTGCGGTGCTGGGGACGATGGCTTCGTACTTGATTTTGATTATTGGAACAATGGTAGGTAATTATAAAATGAGCCAAAAATAAATGCACGCGGAGTGCTTCGGCGTGCATTTAAGACTTATTTTCTTGAAGAGGGCAGCAGTCTGACTATCGTCTGACTGCTGTTTGGCTATGCGTCAGACGGTAGTCTGACGCGTATTAATCTCGCTAATTCGGTCTGACTGTCGTCTGACCTTTAACTGAGACGAGCCAATGCTTCTTGAATAGTGACAATTTTAGCGTCGGCATCGGCTAATTTTTGACGTTCTTTTTCAACGATGTCTGCTTTTGCATTTTGTACAAAACGTTCGTTTGAAAGTTTAGCTTCTACCGATTTTTTGAAACCAAGCGTATATTCGAGTTCCTTCTGAAGGTTTTCACGTTCGGCTTCTACGTCAAGTTCACCTTCCAAGTTGACAAAAAACTCGTCGGCTTTTACCAAGAACGACATGCCTTCTGCTTTGCCCGTTGTGTAACTGATGTCCGAAATGTTCGCTAACTTCACAAGCAGGCTTTCAAAGGGTTGATAAAGTGCTTGATTTTCAGTTTTGATGGTCAATGGCAGCTCTGTTTTAGGGCTGATGTTTTTGGTACTACGTAGGTTGCGAACGTTGGTAACAACCTCAAAGAAAATCTCAAAATTAGCCAACATCGTTGCATCAAACGGCGCAACTTTGGGGAATTCGGCTACGCAAAGGCTTTCTTTTACGCCGCGTGGGCGGATGTCTTGCCAAATTTCTTCGGTAATAAACGGCATGAACGGATGAGTCAACGCCATTAGTTTATCAAAAAAGCCGATAGTTGCCTCAAACGTAGCTTGGTCGATAGGTTGCTCAAAACCAGGCTTAATCATTTCGAGGTACTGCGAGCAGAAGTCGTCCCAAATGAGTTTATAAATCACATTGAGTGCATCTGACAAACGGTATTTACTGAACAAATCGTGTACTTCGGCGATGGTTTGGTTCAATTTTGCCTCAAACCACGCAATGGGGAGGGCAGCTACTTGACCGCCTTCATTGGAAGAGGGGGTAACTGTCCATCCTTTTACCAAACGGAAGGCATTCCAAATTTTGTTACAGAAATTACGCCCTTGTTCGCACAGTTTTTCGTCAAAAAGAAGGTCGTTTCCTGCTGGCGAACTGAATAGCATTCCCGTACGAACTCCGTCGGCTCCGTAAATATTAATTAAGTCCAAAGGGTCGGGTGAGTTTCCTAACGATTTAGACATTTTACGGCCTTTCGCATCACGAACAATCCCTGTTAGATAGACATTACGGAATGGTAATTCGCCTTTAAATTCATACCCTGCAATAATCATCCGTGCTACCCAGAAAAACAAAATCTCAGGTGCTGTCACGAGGTCGTTGGTAGGGTAGTAGTAGTTAATGTCTTCGTTGTTAGGGTCTTTCAAGCCATCGAAAACCGTAATCGGCCACAACCACGAGCTAAACCACGTATCTACTACGTCGGGGTCTTGCGTCAAATCTTCTTCCGTGAGGGCAAACAACTGGTATTCGTGTTGTGCTTTGCGTAAAGCTTCGCGTTTGGTTTTAGCTACAATCACCGTTCCATCTTGGAGGTAATACGCAGGTATTTGTTGTCCCCACCACAACTGACGGCTGATATTCCAGTCGCGAACGTTCTCCATCCACACGCGGTAGGTATTCTTAAACTTAGGCGGTACCAACTGAATATTGTCGTTCATTACGTTTTCAAGGGCTGGTTGGCAAAGTTCTTTCATCTTCACAAACCATTGCAACGACAAACGAGGTTCAATCACAGCGTTGGTACGTTCTGAATGTCCAACGTTACTTTTGTAGTCTTCTATTTTTTCAACAAAACCCGCTTCATCAAGAAGTTTGATGATTTTTTTGCGTGCAATAAAACGGTCTTCACCTACCAAAATCTGGGCTTTTTCATTGAGTGTACCGTCTTCGTTCAAAATATCAATAATGGGCAAGTTATGTTTAAGCCCCAATTCATAGTCATTTTGGTCGTGCGCAGGAGTTACTTTCAAACCACCCGTTCCAAAATCCATCGTAACGTATTCGTCGGTAATGATTGGAATTTCGCGGTTGATGAGAGGAATCAACGCTTTTTTACCGTGTAGGTGTTTGTAGCGTTCATCGTCGGGGTGAACACAAATGGCCGAGTCAGCCATGATGGTTTCAGGGCGAACTGTTGCGATGATGATGGCGTCGTCACTGTCCACTATTTTATACCGCAAATAACACAATTTGGTCATTACCTCCTTGGTCAATACCTCTTCGTCCGAAACGGTTGTTTTGGCTTGAGGGTCCCAGTTGACCATGCGATGGCCACGGTAAATGTATCCTTTATTATGCAGGTCGATAAACGTATCAATAACGGCATCGTACAAAGCGGGTTCCATCGTAAAACGTGTACGATCCCAATCGCATGATGCCCCTAATTTACGCAACTGCTGAAGAATGATGCCACCGTACTTGTGTGTCCATTCCCAGGCATATTCGTAGAATTGGTCGCGAGTTAAGTCGCGTTTTTGAATCCCTTTTTCTTTGAGCATGGCAACCACTTTGGCTTCGGTCGCAATCGAAGCGTGGTCGGTACCAGGAACCCAGCAAGCCTCTTTTCCTTCCATGCGCGCTTTGCGGACAAGAACATCCTGAATGGTATTGTTGAGCATGTGCCCCATGTGTAATACCCCCGTTACGTTGGGCGGAGGGATGACGATGGTATAAGGCTCTTTGTCAGGATTGGGCTTTGAATTGAAATAGCGGTTTTCAATCCAATAGCTGTACCATTTGTCTTCGATGTCGCGCGGATTGTAGGTTTTTGAAATCATGTTTGTTGGTTTATAAGTAACCCCACTTAAATCGTTCTTAAAAAAGGGAGATTTAAGTAATGATAATAGTTAATTTTAAAGCGTTTCAATTGTGGTAACAGGAAGCCCTGTGGCAATGGCAATTTGTTCGTTGGAAAGACCAAGGTTTTTAAGATTTCGAGCGGTTTGTAATACCAACTGTCTTTTCTCTTCCTCCGCCCTAGCTCGCTCTTCCGCAATTCCTTCCGCAATTCCTTCGGCTCTGCCTTCAGCTCTGCCAATATCAATCCCATCCATGACTGCGGTGTCGATGACACTTCTTTCAATGCGTTTGTTTTCGATGTGTTTGAAGTACGCATTCTGCTCGGCTTCGGGGAGGTTTTGTATTTTTAAATATTCTGCCACCTCTTTTAGTCCTTTTGCCTTAGAGTTATTGAGAACTTCGTCATTTTTAAGGTAATAAATCCATTCATCAAGGGTGTCTTTGGCCAGATCATTGAAATTGTTGATTTTGATGACATAGAACTCTGGGAAAAGTTGATAAACAGCCTCTTTTTCAAATAATTCCTTTTGTTTGGCAGAAAGCTCTAATAAGTCGCCTTGATGGATGCCCACAAAATCAGTTTTTCCGTAATAGACGTAGTCCTTTCCTTGCCCTAAATCAAAATAGACGATATTGATTGAATATACTTTTTTGATTCGACTGTACCTTTCGCCCAGTCCAAGGTACTCGGTGGTCACTTTAGAGACTCCGTAGAGCATTCGTTGGAAATAATCAACCTGCTTGTTGTTTTGGATTTCGAAAATGACCAACTCTTTCTTACTATTCAACGCCAAAATGTCCACCCGATTGAACTTATCCTCGTAGCTCTCTTGATTAGATTCACTTTCAAGAATTTGCTCAATGATGATGTCTTCTTTGAGAAGTTCAGACAAAAATCCTTCCAAAATCACAAAATTGGATTTTTGACGAAGGAGGCGTTTCATGGCCCAGTCAAAACGAATCAGCGGCTTGGTTGTCATTCTAATTTTTTTGCAAAAGTACGGAAAAATCCCCTTATCCCTGTCAGCGCCTTAAACGCGGGTGTACGAATAAATGCAGGATTTAGTAGTATTCCTTTTAAAACACATAGAACATATTAGTATGAACACATAGAAAACATAGAACATAGCTTTGTTTTCTATGTGAAAACTCTATGTGAACTATGTGTTCAACTTCACCCTGCTTTTTAATCTTCTCGGCCTTCTTTTCGGTTGGCGTCGGCCATTCGGACGATTTTAGGACTGAATTTTGCCAAAACCTTCACCAAGTCTTGTTGGGCCGCAATCACCGTTTCGATGTTTTTATAAACCATCGGTGCTTCGTCTAAGTCCCCGCCAATCAATTGGATATTGGTCTCTTCTAAAATCTTATTGAGTTGATGACGAGTAATGTTCTCAAACGCTTTGGTTCGTGACATGACTCGCCCCGCTCCGTGAGAGGCCGAGTTGAGTGCGGTGTCGTGCCCTTTTCCTCGTACGACAAATCCTGGCTGCGTCATCGAACCTGGAATGATTCCGAGGTCGTTGGGACCTGCGGGCGTGGCTCCTTTTCGGTGAACCATTACCTCTTCGCCGTTGGAAAGGGTTTCTTTCCAAGCGAAATTATGGTGATTTTCGACCATTTTTAGGGGCTTTTCTCGCAATTCCCGCGCGATTTTTGCGTGAATTTCGTGGTGATTGGCCGAAGCATATTCGCCCGCTAAATTCATCGCAATCCAGTACTCTTGTCCTTCTTCGGTGTTTAAGTCGAGCCACGCCAAATGCGCCGCTGACTTTGGCAAGCGCGTTTTTTGCATGGCGAGTTTGGAGTAGTAATTTGCAACTGTTCCTCCAAAACCTCGCGAACCCGAGTGCGACAACAAAGCTAAATAGTTGCCAACGGGTAGGCCGAGGAGGTCGTCTTGTTCAAAGACTTCCACAACGCCCCATTCGACAAAGTGATTACCTGTACCCGACGTACCCAACTGACGGTAAGCTTTGTCTTTCAGGTCGCGGATGATTTTGGTCGCTCGCCATTCGGGCAAGTCCATCACACTTTCGTCAAACTTTTTACCCGTTTCTCCCCCCATTCCGAATTTGGTATTTTCGACCAACGTTCGTTTTAATAAATGAGGTTCTCGTTTAAAAAAATCGGCAGGTAAGTCGAAAATCGACATACACATTCGGCAGGCAATGTCCACCCCAACTGCGTACGGAATGACCGTTTCTGGATGGGTGGCCAAAACGCCGCCAATCGGCAAGCCGTAGCCTTGATGGGCATCGGGCATAAGCGCCCCCGCGATAGAAATCGGCAAACTCGCCGCCGTTTTCATTTGGTCTAATGCCCCTTGTTCGATATGCTCCCGTCCAAAAATGGCGTAAGGCAACGGTGCTTCACGCAAGTTGAACTCTGTAACTTCTTGTTTTTCAGAAGTATTTAACACAAAAGCAGGTTCAGGTGGCGGTAAAAATGACTTACCTGTTTCCGAAAGGGGAATAAACACCTTTTCCTTTTGTAAGTCGTAAATAGACTTGGCTAAATTGGTTACTTTGTTTTTGGAGTAGGCAAACTTTTTAGGGTTTTCCAACATTCGAGCAAAAAGCTCAAATACCTTTTCTTTGGGATATTCGGCATGTTGGTGAAGCCCATTGGCAACTCGCAAAAACGTAGTATGCAATGAGGCTGGAATATCAGCCAGCACTAAGATTTCTTCGATGGTGAATAAACTGTTCATCTGAATAGTTTTGAAAATTTGAAACTTGTTGGGCCAGTTATTCCAAACAGGAGAAGGTAAATTGTTAAGAAAAAAATGGCACAAAAAAAGCCCGACTGGGAAGAGTCGGGCTGGGTATGTTGAAGGAGGAATTTCGCTCTAAAACACATACTTGCCGACTCGCATAGCATCGCTGACGCAGACACCTGCGACTTGGCTGATTGCTATATTTTGCGAATACCGTAGCATAGTTGTGTTGGTTTTAATTTGTGTCACAAAATTAGGAAAAACAAAATTGTATTTTCCAATGATTTGTTGAATTTATTTTTTTTGAGTATTTTTTTATTTTCTTAACCTTCAGATAATCAAAGGTTTGGTAGGTTGATAAGATGGACGTCAGCTTGCTCCAAGATGGCCTGTTTTTCGGCGTTGGACATTTTATTGAGCAATTGATACATCATCCCAATCCTCGGATTTTTCTCCAACAGCGCCCGATTTCGCTCATAAAAATGCCAGTAAAGGCTATTGAATGGGCAGGCTTTTTGGCCAATTTTTGATTTTTTATCGTAAAAACAAGACGCACAATAATTACTCATTTTATCGACGTAGTTGGCCGAAGAGACGTAGGGTTTAGAACCAACTATCCCTCCGTCGGCGTACTGGCTCATGCCTCGGGTATTGGTGATTTCTACCCATTCGATGGCGTCGATGTAAATGCCCAAGTACCATTGATCTACCTCGTCGGGGTGGATGCCTGCCAAAAGCGCAAAGTTGCCTGTAATCATCAGCCGCTGGATGTGGTGTGCGTAAGCATAATTGAGACTCTGACCGATGGCATGTTTGAGGCAATTCATCTTCGTTTTGCCCGTCCAAAACCAATCGGGAAGCGAACGCTCGTGCCCAAAGTAATTGAGTTGCTGATAATCGGGCATTTTGGCCCAATAAATCCCGCGCATGTACTCGCGCCAACCTAAAATTTGGCGGACAAACCCTTCACATTGTTCAATACTGACCCGCTCGGGATGCTTTTCCCAGTACGCAACGGCGGCGTTGACCACTTCCGCAGGGCTAATCATTTTGGTGTTGAGCGAAAATGAAAGTTTGGAATGAAACAACGACCAATGGCCCGTGTGCATGGCATCTTGGTAATTTCCAAAATGGGCAAAAAGAAAGGTTAGAAAAAAATCAAGGACTTCGAGCGACTGTTTGCGGGTCGTGGGCCAAGGAAAACGGTCGGCGAGGGGAGTGCCCAAATACCGAACTCCTGCGCGGTCAATTTCCTCCAAAATATCCCGATAATCGTGCGAAAACTGATGGGTCGGAATCTGAACGGGGTTGCCCTTGAAAGGTTTACGGTTGTTGCTGTCGAAATTCCAACGCCCTCCAGCAGGCTCTGAGCCATCCATGAGCACCTTGTGTTTTTTGCGCATGGTTCGGTAAAAACTTTCCATGAGGTAGGTTTTTTTTGAACCAAAGAGCTGCGTCACTTCCTCGCGGGTCGTGTAAAAATGTTCGGTGTCATAGACTTTACTCTGAATGTTAAGTTGCTGACGGTAAGTGGTTAGCTGTTGGTCGAGGCGGTATTCGTCGGGGAGTTGGTACTCAAAACACTCGATGCCATTTTGCTCAATAAGCCAGTCAAGATTTTGGGTCAAACTTTGCGTATTGTTGGGGTCATTGATGCGTAAATGAACGATACGGTGCCCTCGTTTTTGTAAATAAGCCGCAAAATTGTACATGGCTGCAAAAAAGCCAATGACTTTCTGGACGTGATGCACCACATAATCGGTTTCTTGTCGCAGTTCCATCAGCACATAAAGCGTATCGGGTGAAGCCTGAGTGTACCAACTGTGCTGATAATTGAGCTGGTCACCTAAAATAAGTCTAAGTGTTTTCAAGGGTTTTCTTGTTTCGTTGACTGCGGCAGCGGTCGCTGCAATACTTCACTTCTTCCCATACTTTTTCCCATTTTTTGCGCCATGTAAAAGGTCGACCGCACACGAGGCAGGTTTTGGTAGGTAAGTGTTGTTTTTTCAAGTTGAAAATGAGTTTTGATGTTTCAACCTTTGGTGGAGGAAATTGTTTGAACGAATCCCAAAAAAGAACGGCAGGAGGAAAACCCCTGCCGTTGCTTTGATCAATTAGACCGTAAGAACTTACTTTACCCACATTATACTTTCTCTCTTACGATAATAAGTCTATCGAATTCTCGTGTTAGGTTAGATGATATTTTACACACAAACACTTAAAAAAAATACACACAAATACTTAAAAAAACCGACGCTCAACAAACGGACGTCGGTTTTATTTCTTTCAACTATTCTTACTGTATAAGAAAACCATTACATCACAAATGTACGGTGGCAATGCTTAAAAAGTCATTAAGAACTTACTAAATTGTCGTTAGTTTTTGAATAAGGAAGCACGATGGTAAAAATTGTCGTACGGGTAGCTTGGTCTGAGGATACATGAAGCCAGCTTTCGTGCAATTTTATGATGCGTTCTACCAACGATAGTCCTACCCCGTAGCCTTTGATGTGCGAGGCACCGTCTCGTCGATAAAAAGGTCGAAAAATAAGCTTCATTTCTTCAGAGGCGATTGTCTCACCTGTATTTTGAAACTCCAATTGAATACCTTCTTTGGTGAAAAATACGTGTACATTGACGTGGGAATTGTCCGAAAATTTACAACCATTTTCCATCAAATTCACAAAGGCAGTTTTGAGCAAATGCGGGTTGCCGTTGACCAATAATTGGTTTTCGCTACTGATATCTTCGTCAAATTGGACGGTAATTAGGTAGTTGGGCTCGGCAGACAACAAAAGACTGCGCGCGTCCCAAAGCACTTCATCTATGCGAACTTCTCCGTAGAATATACGTTGAGATTCGTCATTTACTTTGGCCAGGTCGAGCAGGGTTTCGGCAAGGTGACTAAGTTCGCGAATATCTTGTCGAACAGAAATAATAAGTGATTGATAATCAACGGTACTCCTTTCCTTGAGCATCGCTACATCAAGCTGGGTTCCCATGCGCATAAGTGGGTTTTTTAACTCATGCGACACGTTCGATATGAAAAGGTTTTGGAGCCTAAACGCTTCGGACAAACGGCCTAATAAATCGTTGAAGGTGAGGGTCAGTTGTCCAATTTCATCTTGTGGATTTTCGACCGTAAGGGGTTGGTCAAGTTGGTTGGGAAATAGCTGTTTTACTTGGTTGATAATACGCGTAATGGGCGACATAGCTCTTCCCGAAAAGTACCATCCTGCAAAACCAAAAAGAATAACTTCGAGCAAATAAAGCCACACCAAGATTTGGCTAAGACTTTCTAGGTTTTCCCTGCCCCATAAATCTTCTGCTCCAATGATGGTTGTTACGCCGCCGTACGAATCGGCAAAAAAAAGTCCCAGTGCTAATTGATGATTTAGGGTAAGTCGAACTTTTTTCTCCTGACGAATGCGGTTTAATAATTCAGGGGTAATTTGATAGGTAATTGTGTCGTTGTTGGTATAAATTTCTTGGTTTTTGGCGTTGTAAACGACTAATTTTTCGTTAATAAATACATCGTAATTTGACTTGTCAATAATTCTGAGTAGGTCGGAACTTACTTCGTTGACCTTCATTAAAAGTTCTGTCGTTGTTTGCGCTTTTTTTTCTAAGCGGTCAAAAAATTCCTCTTCTACGTATTCGACTCTTAAAAGATAAATAGTTAGAAAGGTGATGAGTAAAATACTTGATACCAGTACCGTGAACTGGACGGTAAGTCGTGTCCTGATGTTCATTATTGGTCAAGTTTTAAAACATAGCCAACGCCGTAAACAGTGTGAATAAGCTTTTCCGAAAAATCTTTGTCAATTTTTTTTCGGAGCAATGTGATATACACCTCTATGACGTTGGTTCCTGTATCGAACCGAATGTCCCAGATTTTCTCCGCAATATCAACTTTCGTCAAAACCCGCCCCGTGTTTTTAAGCAAATATTCAAGCAAAGAGAACTCTTTGGCCGTTAGGTCGATACGTTTTCCTTGCCTTTTGACAATTCGGGTGTCGATATTCATTTCCAAATCGTGGTAGGACAGGGAAGTGGAAGAGGTAATGGGAAACGAATCGGAAGTGCGGTTGAGTAAAGCACGAACGCGGGCCAATAATTCCGAAAAATCAAAGGGTTTTACCAAATAATCATCGGCACCTGCGTCAAACCCCATTAATTTTTCTTCAATTGCCCCCAACGCCGTAAGCATCACAACTGGGGTGCGAATGCCTTCTTGGCGAAGTAATTTACAAAATTCAACGCCGTTGAGCTCGGGCACGATGACATCCGTAATGATGAGGTCGTAGCTTGTCCGCTTGGCTAAAAGGTGGCCAATTTTGCCGTCGTAGGCAATATCAACTTCATAGCCATTTTCTTCTAGTCCCTGACGGATAGATTGTACCGTTTTTACATCATCTTCAACAACTAATAGCTTCATACACAGTTGAATGGGTGGTGAATTGGCCTGCAATTAAACAAATAATGCTTAAAAAGTCATTAAATGACCACTTGACCTTCGGAGAGCTCTCCAATAATTTGGTGTTGGTGATGGATAAAACGATAGCCCGAAAGCCACGCAAGCAGCGAGTCAAACTGATGTTGGTGGCGCGGATATTCGTTAAAAAGTACGCTGGGATACTTTGAAGTAAGCAAATCGCAAAGGTTTGGAAAGTCAATTTTAGCCAATTTTTTGTGGTATTGGTTTTTTAATTCGAGTTGAGCTAGGGCTTTTGGATATACTTCATATACCGAAAGGGCATGTTTTGTAGTGAGCGTTTGCCGCAATTCCATCGCCCTTGCTGTGAGGCCGCCCAAAAACATCGGAGACATGGCTTTGAGGGCCATATCGCACTGCCGATAATGGAAATTGGTGCAGCCTTGTTGCTGCGTATAAACTCCTGGCAATGAGAGTGGCGCGTCGATAAAGACGTGTTGAATGGAGGATGATTGAGGTTGTTCAACAAAGCGTATGATAAACGCATCGGCATCGCGGCGGTCGGCATCGTAAAACTGAAGCACCTGTCCGTCGTGGTGACAAATGACAGTGTTGCCTGAAGTTTTTGAGCCGTAATCAATTCCAATCCAGTGAGTTAATGTCATCTTTTTGAGACTTTGTTAAGACTAATGCTACGCTGACGAGAACAATGGAAACGGTCTATTTCGTCGGTGCGTAAGGATTGGTGTTTGGTGCTGCGGCCGTTCATTCGTTTTCGCCACATTTCAAAACTACTACGTTTCATGTGGGTACGCATGGTCGCAATCACTTCTTTTTCTTTCAGTCCAAACTGTGCTTCGATGGCTTCAAAAGGAGTTCGGTCTTCCCAGGCCATCTGAATGATTCTATCAATATCTTGTTCAGTCAACATGCTTTTTTAGGAATACAGCGGATGAGGTTAGATAAAATCAAAACATAGTTTATGGATATTTTGTTTGAAAAAGCCGTTTCGGCGCGCCGTTATTAGTATAGTTTGTTACTGGAATTTTGGCACGCTTGTTGATGACACGCTAGGCACAGTTCGAAAAGTTGTAATCGAAAGCCAAAGCCGTCGAATGAAACATTATTTCTATAAAGCCATTGCGTTGATAGTTTGTTGGTTAGCTCTTTCAGTTAAAGAGTCTTATGCACAACTTGTCAATAGCTTCACGAGCGAAAGCCCCGCCATTACTTGCCAACCCAACGGCGCCGAAACCGTCGTCACCATTACCAATGGCAGTACAGCCCTGACCAACGCGACCATTACAATTCAGTTGGGTGTGGGCATTCAAATGATTCCAACTTCCACGCAGTCCTTGCAAGGCCCAGCGGTGGTCGGAACGGCAGTGAACTTAAATGCACCTAACTTTACGGTAGCTTCTTGGCCTGCCAATACGACCTTGAAATTTTCGTTTCGGAAAAAGGCCGTATGTGCTGCGCGTGCCCAAAAAATCAGCGGCGGTGGTTTCCAAGACGTGATTTCTATTAAAAATAGCAGCGGAACAACCCTATCCATTTTAGGGACAAAAACGGTTAATTATGATGTGATTTATGCGTCGTTGAGCATCACGTCGGCCAGTACTTCACCCGTCTCGATTAATCCTGGACAAACCGCCACCCGTAGCATGACCATCAGCAACGGGTCATTTGGGCAGTTAGAGGAGTTTCTTTTTGCCGACATCACCAGCGCTGGCAAGTTTACCTACAGCGATTTTCGCATCAACCCCGCCAATACCAACATCAGTATTCCCGTGTCGGCCATCAGTACGTCGGGCGATTCGGTAAAAGTAGCTTTCAACAAGGCGTTGATTAAATTTATTGGCGACGGGGATGAAGCGTTTGAATTGAATGAAAATTTTGTTTTACAATATAAAATTACCGTAAACCCTTGCTGTCCAGCCAGTACTGTGACGTCGAAACTCATTGCGCAATGGGGCTGCGACGGGCAAATTTGCCAAACAGCCACTGACAATACCCCCTCAATTTCGGTCACAAGCGTGCAGCCAACGTTGACATTTTCAACCCGAACGACCACGCCGCGCTGTTTTGATACCCCCGCCAAACAAACCATTGTGGTGGCTAATACAACGGCCTATGCGGCCACCAACGTAAAAGTGCAGTTTGGAACGGTCAATAGTACTCCTAATTTTGACAATACCCAGCAACTGTATTTAGCAGGGCCATATTCCTACCGAATCAAAAATTTTGGAACACCTCAAACAGCGACGCCGACTCAATTAGCCACGGCAACCAATGCCTGCGCCCCTGCTAATTCCCCGTCACGAATGGAAATCACTATTCCGACAATAGCACCTGGCGATACGGCTTTCATTGATTTTTATACCGTTTCTTGTTGTATTGCTACTTGTAACGCGGCTTACACGCCTCGCCGTTGGGGGTATTCGGGTACTTACAGTGGCGCCTGTGCGACCACAACTTACACGCGCACGATTCAGACGGGACAAAGCGAAAGTTATACTGCCAATACTTTTACGTTAGATTCACCTTTGCAAATCTATGATGGTCAAACGTTTACGATGGAGGTACTTTCAAACAGCAGTAGTATTCCTTCAAACTACAACACCGCGCCTGCCTATTTGGAATACAAATACACGATTCCTGACGGTTTTCTGTTTTCGGGAAATGCCGCTGACTTTTCGTTCATTGATGCAGGAGGGGTGACTCGAACGCCCAACTTTTTCAATTATACCGCGGGAGTGCTTACGGTGCGCTTCAATGCCCCCATTAGTTTTAGCCAAACCCGCGCAAGGGCACTTCTAAAACTCACCGCTAAATGCGGAACGTCGGGAAACAAGACGATAAGTTTTCAATCTCAATTTATAACTGACCCAAGTTGTACAACGGGCTGCGGGGCGTTGCCGCCGCAGTGTTCGAGCATCGTCACTGAGTTATTGTGTCCAGGCGGTGCTTGTACGCACGGAATGAACTGGGCGCTGTACGATATTCGACGCATAACAACGGGCAGCCCCGATAATAACAACGACAGCAGTCCCGATGCCACAGGAAACCTTGATTTGGCAAAATTAGACCGTTTTGTGGTCGGCGATACCCTTCGTGCCATCTACGCAGGAAGAGTAAAAACGTCGGCAACCATCCCTAGTTTTACCTACGGATACGCCACGGCTTCCATCACCAATGCCGACGAAATCGCCGATGCGCGTTATACCGTCCAAATTATTCGAGGAGCTAATTCTTATACTTGTACTAACCTCTCGGCAACGGTAACAGGGACAACGACCAAGGTATTTACGTACGATTTTAGCACAACTACCTTGATTTCAAGGTCGTGTTTACCTGCAGGTTTTACATTTGCCAATGGCGATTCGGTGGTGGTAACGGCTAAATACATTGCCAATAACTTAACTGCCAATTCGTCGGTAGAAGAAGTGTTGG
The DNA here is from genome assembly GCF_014195535.1 of Runella defluvii. Classification (GTDB taxonomy): domain Bacteria; phylum Bacteroidota; class Bacteroidia; order Cytophagales; family Spirosomataceae; genus Runella; species Runella defluvii. The sequence continues at coordinate 1,065,395 of NZ_JACIBY010000001.1, forward strand.
ACATTACACCTGAGTTCTATTTAGCCAATGTCGTAACCCCAACGGCTGCTCAAAAGTACCAATGTGGAACGCGCAAAGGGCGGATGCGGCACTTTGATATTTTCAACAGCACTACTACTTCCAATACCAATTTGAACGGTTGTGGCAGTTTTACGTTGGTCAACAACTTCAATTTTAGCGTTGGAACTTCTACCAGCACTACTGCAGGTGCTAACATTTTTACCAACGAATACCGCATTTTCCAAGTACCCGCTACTTCCAAAACGCTGGCTTCGCCTGCTACTTATACCATTAATAAAGTCGATATATCGTTGACTCGCTCGGTAGGGTATAACACCACGACGACCAACATTACCATCCCAAGTTCGTATTATTTTTATTCGGGAGATACCCTGGTTGTCAATCTTCAGCAACTTTTTGTGAACGGGCTTTTGCCTTATCCCGAAGAAGGCTACGCTTTCCGTGAAACCCTCACGCTTACGCCGATTGGGGCGGCAGGTTACGTCAATTCTTCCAGCTCAATTCGGACTTTTACGCAATACCGAAATTTGTCACCGCTTTCGTCTTTGACGGGAGCGACTGTCAACAGCACTACCTTGAGTAGCACAGTAAGCTACAATGCGCCTGTCTTAAAATTAAGTACTTCACAACCTACGGTCAATGCAACGTCGAGTTCGGTGTCGTGGGATGTGGTGGTGAGCAATACCTCCACCTTGGCTGATGCGCCGTTTCCGTGGCTGACAGTTAAGAGCAAAAACGGGACGTTTGTTTTGACCCAAGTCCAAGACATTACGGGTACGGCGGTTACTATTTCTCCCAATGCGGGCGGGTTATACCAAGGGAGTACAACGATTGCCAAAAGTGGCAGCCGAAAATACCGCATCACGGGGACTACCAATTTTTGTGGAAGAGATACCATTCAAGTTTTCACAAGTTGGTCATGCTTAGGGCTTTCTAGCGGTACCACTTTAGGAACTGTTCCTTATGTTTCCGACTCATTATCGCTTTATTACGAGGTAAAACCTTCTCAGATTTCGGCTACCGTTACCAAAGCCACTGGGCCTTTCGATATGTGCCAGCCGTTTGAAGTAGAAGTGCGCATTGTGTCGGGGCAGCCCACATCGGTCAATAGCATTTTGGCCAACTTGGAGTTGCCGACCAACAACGGAAAGATTGGGTTGGATTACATCGCGGGGTCAGGCACGATTGAGTATCCCAAAGGAACAACAAAACGTATTTTCAGTACAGCAGGCGATAACTTGATTATTGCAGCCCAAAGTGCCCAAAATTCAACACTGCCGTTTGATTTGGGCGTCATTGACCCTACCAATTTTGGTACAGGAAAAAGCTTGTCAGGGGTTGGGGCAGCTCCCAACAATGAAGCCGTTATTCGCTTTAAACTTCAACCTAATTGTGACTTATTATCTGGACAACCCTTTGGATTGCGGGTGTATGGAAAAGACCCTTGTGCGAATCCAGCACTAGGTAATTCAGAGTACGTTCAAGGGTTTGCGGTCAATATTCGGGGGGCAAATACCCCTTACAAAACGCAGGTGAGCCTCTCATTACCTTCCATTAATGCCTGTGCCAATGTTAATTATCCGATTGGAGTAAGCGTTTTAAATTTGGGTTTGTCAGCCACCAACGACAGTGGTTTGGTGGAGGTACAACTTCCTGTGGGTTATTTGCCCGTAGCGGGTTCGGTGGTATGTAGTTCTAGTTTTTGTCCGCCCAATTTGAACAGTTACACGGTGGTAAATTTGCCCAACGGTGGTAAGTCACTGACGTGGCGAGTGGCGGCTGGAATGCCCATTGGAGGTGCCATGAATTTTACGTTCCAAGTACAGGTAAACTCCTCAACCTCTTGCAACACCGAGCAAGTGGTTGCCCAAACTTCCTTGCCATTTGACGTATTTTGTGGAACAACGCTTTGCCCCGATTTTAGGGTACTAACGGGGCTGGTTTCGGATACTATTTCGGTCAAAAAGGCCAATTTTACTTACGTTTCTCACAGTATAGCCTTTACGTGTAGTAGTGCGACGGGACAGTTTAAGTTTAAAAATACGGGAGCTCCCGTAGCCGCTGGAAACGCCACGACTGTGGAGCTTTACCAAGACAAAGACAAGAGTGGCACTTATACGGCAGGCGACGTACTGCTGCAAACCTATTCGACGACGCAGGCCATTGCCACCAACGAAACCATTACTTTAAACGGCGCTATTCCTTATTCGGAACCCATTCCGTGTCCGTTGGTGGTGTTGGTAAAAGGTTGTGCCTGTACGACTTACCAAAAGAATTTAGGAGGCGATTTTAAATACGAAAACGCGGGTGCCGATGCCATTACTTGTAGCAATGCCCCCGCCCAACTTGGTTGTAGCGCAGGCTTGGTGGGCTATACGTACGAATGGACGCCCGTAGGTGCGGCATTGTTGAGTGAATTGAGCAGCACGACTGTGGCCAACCCAACTGTAACGGTGGTCAACAACGGTACGACGCCAATCGTTCGTAAATATTTACTAAGCACCACCCACGCGAGCGGTTGCGTGACCACCGATGAGGTGCAAATTACCATTAACCCCGCACCTGTTGCCTACGACGCGACGCTCGAAAAATGCGACGACGGAGACGGTCGCGTTGATTTTACCCTAACCAATGCCAACGCCATGGTAACGGGTGGCCAGGCCAACATGCAGGTAACTTATTTTGCGACTCGGGCCAATGCCGTTGCCAACGTAAGTCCTTTGGGAAGTACGCGTTCGGCAGTGAATGGAGATTCGGTGTTTGTGCGCGTTTCAAGGCTCAACGAAAACTGTTTCAGCGTTGGAAAAGTAACGTTGGTGGTCAATCCTCTACCTGCTGCTTCGGCAGCGGCGACCAATGCTACTTGTTTTGGAACAGCTACGGGAAGTGTTAATTTAACCCCAACGGGTGGAACGCCCAATTATACCTTCTTGTGGTCAAACGGAGCTACTTCAGAGGATATTAGTAACGTCGCCGCAGGAAATTATTCGGTGACCGTGACGGATGTAAAAGGATGTGCCGCCACGGCTTCTGCCACCGTAGGGCAGCCTTCTCAGTTGATAGCTTCAATCGCTCGAACTCCCATTACGTGCAATGGTTTAACAAACGGTAGCCTCAATTTGACGGTAACGGGCGGAACACCCAATTATACCTTTGCGTGGTCAAATGGCGCAACGACCGAAGACGTATCGGGTTTATCTACAGGTGTTTACAGCGTCACGGTGCGCGATGCCAACGGATGTACGGTAACCCAAAGCGATACCATTACGCAGCCAACCGTTCTGCAATTGTCAACGACGCAAGTGAATGTAAAATGCAACGGTGCCGCAACGGGACAAATTGATTTGACTGTCACGGGAGGAACGGCTCCTTACACCTATCAATGGAGCAATGGTGCAACAACCCAAGACATAACGGGGTTGACGGCAGGTACTTATACAGTTACTGTAACCGATAAAAATGGTTGCCAGAAATCGACCCAAGTGAGCATTACTCAGCCTTCTGCTCTGGCAAGTAGCAAGGCAGTGACCAACGTAAAATGTTACAACGAAAACACGGGAGCCATCGACTTGACCGTTACGGGAGGCACAGAGCCTTATACCTACGTGTGGGATTCGGGACAAACGTCGCAAGACATCATAAGCCTGAAAGCGGGTACGTACCGAGTGACCATCACAGATGCCAACGGATGCGTAAAACGTGATTCGGCCACCGTAACTCAAGCGCCTTCTTTCTTTATTTTTGGCAGCCAAACCAACGTAAAATGTTTCGGCGAAGCCACAGGAACCATTACCCTTGATGCCGTTGATGGTGCAACGCCTCCTTATACCTATTCGTGGAGTAATGGGGCCACAACGCGTAATTTGACCAACTTGGTAGCGGGAGATTATACCGTAACCGTGACCGACGCCAATGGTTGTACGGTCAAAGGAAGTAATCAAATAAGTCAGCCTGCGGAGTTAGTAGTGGGGGTTACGTCCAACGATGTTACCTGTCCGAATGGCTCTTCGGGTACGCTCATTTCGTCGGTATCGGGAGGGGTAAAACCGTATCGATACGAATGGAAAAACGCCAGCAACGCCGTGATTGCGACTACGCCCAACGTCTATGGCTTGCCCGTTGGAAGTTACACCCTCACGGTAATTGATTCAAATAACTGTGTAAAACAAACAGCATCAACGACCATCAGCCAGCCGCCCACTTTATCAGCTCAGTACGAAACTACTCCTGTGTCGTGCTCCAATGGCAACAACGGAACCATTACTGTCAATGCCAGTGGCGGAACGGGGACACTTACCTATACGTGGTCAGACGGAGGAACGGGGGCAACCCGTACGGGCTTAGTGGCTGGAAAATACTCCGTAGAGATTTCGGATGCCAATGGCTGTAAAATTACGGTATCGGACATTGAAATTACCCAACCTTCGGTGCTTGCGGCGTCAGGCGTTGGCATTGCCACCAAATGTTACCAAGGGGCCGACGGACGCATTGACTTGACGGTCACGGGAGGAATGCAACCTTATACTTTTGGCTGGTCAAATGGAAGCAGCATCGAAGACCCGCAAAACTTAGCAGCGGGGACATATAATGTGACGGTGCAAGATAACAAAGGCTGTACTGTAACGACTTCCGTAACGGTTTCGGAGCCTACGCCTTTAGACGTAACGATTGTTCCCCAAAACGCCACTTGTGCGGGAAGCAGTACGGGACAAGCCAACCTAACAGTGACGGGCGGGACGGGGCCTTATACGTATCTGTGGTCAACCAATGCCACCACCGAAGACGTAACGGGCCTAGCGGCAGGCGTTTATACCGTCAATATAACGGATGCCAATGGCTGTAAAACCAACGGACAAACGACCATTGCGCAACCTGATTCCCTCAAAACGTCGGCCACGACCGAACGCGTAAGTTGTTACAATGGCAATGATGGCAAGGTGGATTTGACCGTTCAAGGTGGAACGTCGCCTTACACGTATCTTTGGTCGTCGGGTGCAACGTCACAAGACTTGACGGGCGTAAAAGCAGGTTCGTATTCGGTAGTGGTGAAAGATGCCAACCAATGCGAAACCACGTTGTCGGTGACATTAACTCAGCCTGACTCGCTGCACATTGCGTTTACCAAAACCGATGCCCAGTGCCGCAGTAAAAACGACGGAAAAATTTCAGTTTCGGTAACGGGCGGCGTAGCACCGTACCAATACGCGTGGTCAAACGGAGCGACAACTGCCCAACTTCAGAACTTGGAGGCAGGTTCTTATACCGTTACTGTCACGGATTCTAATCTTTGCCAAAAACAACTGACGATTACCGTAGCCCAACCTGATTCGTTAAAAATTGAAACGCTGTTGACAGCCGTCAACTGTTACGGAGGTACCGACGGTAAAATAGACGTGAGTGTTTTTGGAGGAACGCAACCTTACACTTATGCGTGGTCAAACGGAGCTACTTCTCAGGATATTTTGGCCACCAAAGCAGGAAATTATACCGTGACCGTCACCGACGCCCAAGGCTGTGAAAAAGGAGTCAATGTGACCCTGACGCAGCCCGATTCGTTGCATATTTCAGCGGTGGTGCAGAACATTCATTGTAAAAATGGCACCGATGGTAAAATCAATTTGACCGTTACAGGAGGTACTACTCCTTATCAATATACTTGGTCGAACGGAAAGACGACCCGAGACATTGAGTCGCTGGCCGTAGGCACTTACTCTGTCACGGTGCAAGATGCCAACGGTTGTAGTGCCGTTTTCCAAACTACGTTAACCGAACCTGATTCCTTGATAGTCACTTACCAAGCCGCCCCAATTTTATGCAAAGGAGCGACCACCGACGTCAACGTAAGTGTGCGCGGAGGAAAAGCACCCTACACCTACCAATGGGCGAACGGAATGACGGTGGAAGACTTATTGGCAGCCAAGGCAGGAACGTATTCGCTGACGGTAACGGACTCGAATCTGTGCGTTAAAACGTTGCAGTTTGTCCTTACGGAACCCGACTCGCTTAAAATATCGGCCATTGCCCAAAGCGTAAGCTGTAAAGGTGGAGCCACAGGAAGTATTGATTTGTTGGTAACGGGTGGCACGATGCCTTACAGTTATGAATGGTCAAATGGTGCGGTGGTTCAAGATCTTGCCAACCTCAGCGCGGGCTCTTATAAAGTAAAAGTGAAAGACGCCAACGGTTGTTCTGACAGCCTGACGGTGGTCGTTTCGGAACCTGACCCGTTGAAAGCGACTTACGCTTCCAACGATGTAAAATGCAAAAACGATAACACAGGTCGCATCGACATTACAGTGACGGGCGGTACACAACCGTACAGTTATACTTGGTCAAACGGAGCGGTGAGCCAAGATGTTACGAGCCTTGCAGGAGGGGTTTACACGGTGGTAGTGACCGATAAAAACGGTTGTAGCACCGACCTGCGCGTGGTGATTGGCGAGCCAGATTCGTTGAAGCTGTCGCTCTCTCCCGAAAACGTAACGTGTAAAGGACTAAGCTCAGGGACGATTTTATCGACAGTTTCGGGCGGGACAAAACCGTATCAGTATTCGTGGTCGAACGGCTCTACTTTGCCAAACGTCTATGGACTGCCCGCAGGAACTTATACCTTGACCGTCGTGGATAGTAACAACTGCGTAGTATCAGCGTCCGCAACCCTGGTCGAACCAGCCGAATTAGCTCCTAACGCCGAAATTAAGCACGTATCGTGTTTTGGTGGAAACGACGGCAGCATTGATTTTAACGTTCAGGGGGGGACTGGCGTTTATACCTATTCGTGGTCAAACGGCGCAACTACCCAAGACATCTCGAACCTGAAAGCAGGCGTATATCGCTTGACGGTGAAAGACGAAAACAATTGCTCGATTGACATTGATTTCACCATCACCCAGCCTAATAACCCACTTTCGTTGACCTTAACACCTACTGCACCTACCTGCCACGATGGCGAAAACGGTAAAGTAACGTTGACCATTGCGGGTGGAACAACGCCGTACAAGGTACGCTGGTCAAACGGTGCTGAAATGTGGGACATTGCCGATTTAAAGAGTGGTTGGTACAAAGTAGTGGTTTCGGATGCCAACGGATGTACGACTACCGACAGTGTTCAACTGGCAAATCCTGCGTTGTTGTCGTTGGTGGCCAAGGGCGATACCGTTTGCGAAGGTGATACCGTGAAGCTTTCGGCTACGTATGACCCAACGGCACAAATTAGCTGGACGGGGCCTGTGGGATATGCTTCGGGCAATCCTAACCCCATGATTATCAATTCGCAATTGTACCAAGCGGGAACTTACGTAGCAACCGTGACCAAAGGGGAATGTTTCCGCACTGATACGGTTCAGGTGGTGATTCACCAGCGCCCGTCGGTGATGGTGATTTATGCGGGCTGCATTCCTAATTCGTACGAAATACGGGTGCAAGTTTCTCCTAATGCCCAATTTTCATCCGATGAAGGAACGGTCACGTACGAGGGCGACAACAAGTACTACATTCGTAATATTCCCAACAACAAGATAGCCACATTCACGGCCACCAATCAGGCAGGATGTTCGATGTCTCAAAAAGTGGATCGTACCATTTGCGACGCCAACCAGCCAAGTCCTTGTACCAACAATCCTGCGGGACCTAACGCGGTTATTTGCGAACCCACCGAAACACATCCATTGCCAAAACCAACCAATAGCCGTTATTGGATTGCATCGGCGTCGAATCCAAGTTCGGCCTTTGCAGATACTACGGGCTTAGTGACGGGCATGACTGCCAATGGACTATATCGCTTTATTTTGGTTTCACCGCTAGATAACTGTACCGATACGGTAAGCATCACTCGCAACGCTTTACCGACGTACCAGTTGGTAGCTTCCTCGCCCCAATGTGCGGGCGACAGCGTGGCGGCCAAAGGATTTATTCAGTTGAAAAATTTCGCAGCTACTTCGCAGTACGGGTTGACGGTTGGTAATGTATATGATGCCAACCAAACGCCTGCGCCAATCCCTGCCGATGGTTTGGTATTGAAAAATGCAGGCAGTGCCACGACTGATATAACTTATACGTTGAGGGTTTATTCAGAAACGGGCTGTTTTGTGGAAGAAAAGATAGTGTTGAAAAAAGCGCCAGAACCGTTGGTGTTGGTATTGACTCCGCAGGTGGTAAATTGTACAACACCTCAGTCGGGAGCCATCAACTTAGAAGTGTCGGGTGGAACGTCGCCGTATAGTTATGTATGGTCAAATGGCGGGATTACGCAAGATTTGGTTTCTATTGCTAAAGGGAAATACAGCGTAACAGTGACTGAT
>NZ_JACIBY010000001.1:1073810-1162394 GCF_014195535.1 Runella defluvii
GAAATCGGCGCAATGTTCGTTGACGAGTTATTCGGTGCGGGTAAAAGTAACGGCGCAAAGCACGTTGCAGTCAAGTTTGGGAACGGTTACTTCGGAAGGCAACAACACGTTTTTGATTTCCAACATACCGATTGCGCAAACGGCGAGTTTGACGGTGAAATCGGCAAGCGGTTGTACGTTTGTCAAGCAAGTGGACCGTACTTTGTGCGACGCTAATCCACCGCAGCAATGCGTTGATAATCCAGCAGGCCCCAACGTGACGATGTGCGAACCTACTTTTACGTATAGTTTACCCAAAGCCAGCAACGGCCGCGTGTGGAGTGTCGTGGGTGGAAACCCGTCGTTTACAACGATTGACAGCACGGGTTTGGTGAAAGGGTTGAATAAAACGGGTACGTACCGATTTATCTTAACGTCAACGCTTGAAAATTGCGTGGATACGGTAAGCATTACGCGGTTGGCTGCACCGACATTTGGCGTCTTGTTGTCTCCTCCGACCTGTGCGGGCGATAGCGCGAAAAAGGACGGCTATTTGCAAATTACAGGCTTTGACCCAACGGCTACTTTCGGACTTACAGTAGGCGCAACCTACGACGAAACCGTTGTTCAGCAGCCGATTCCTGCCAATGGAAGGTTGTTGGAAGCGATTGCCAATCCAACGGCGGCGGTTACTTACGCGATTCGAGTAATGACGGTCAACGGTTGCTTTGCCGAAAAGAAAGTAGTTTTGCAGCCAGTAAACTGTGAATGTCCTGAAATACCTTGTGTACCGTTACAGATGCAACGGAAGCGGAAGAAATAAAATTAACCTCCCGAAAAAACCTCCCGAAAGTTTTAGAACTTTCGGGAGGTTGGTTGATTTACTTCTCAATTACAATATCATACTTCTCTAGCAACCCCGCCACACCTAAAAGCGAGAATTTCGCTTTTTTGATTTTGTTGGTTTCGGGGTTAATCACGTAGTTGTACGACGACCTAAAATCGGCCTTTTCAAGCAAAGTACGGTCAAAACTGGCAAGTTCAAGGTTGCAATTGTTGAAAACCGCCTGACTCAAATCACATTCTACAAAATCAACCCCTTGGAGTTGGGTATCTTTAAAGTGCGTTTTTTTGATTTTTGTCCGAAAAAACGAGGAGTGGTTGAGTTGGCAGCCTTCAAAAGAGAAAGAAAGGCCAAAGCCATTGCAGTTGTCGAATCGTAGTCCCAAAAGTTTACAATCTTTAAAAATCACCCCATTCAAGGTCGTATTTTTTAGATTTGCCATACTCAAGTTGCAGCCTTTAAATTCGCAGTCGATGAATTTTATGCTTGATAAATCGCCGTCCGCAAAAAGGCAATTTTGAAACACACAGCTTTCGTATTCGCCCTTGGGAAGAGGTGTTTCGGTGAAGTTTTGTTTATCAAATAATTGGTCTTGTATGTAGCTTTCTTGCATAATGTGGCAGACTTTCCAAGTTTAAAACAGTCGATACTCAAGCTTGGAAAGTCTATGTACTTGCATAATGTGGCAGACTTTCCAAGTTTAAAACAGTCGATACTCAAACTTGGAAAGTCCATGTACTTGCATAATGTGGCAGGCTTTCCAAGTTTAAAACAGGACGATATTCAAACTTGGAAAGTCCATGTAAAGCTAAATTTCCAAGTTTTGTCCCAAAAATAGACTAAAATCGTATGCCAAAACAATATTCTTATCTGTGAAAAATATTGGGGTCAATCTGTGGGCAAAAGAAGTTGAAACTCAAATGGGAACTTTACTGCTTTTATCCAACTTAATTTAACATACGGTTCAACGTGTCAAAGCAGTGATGCAAAGAACCATCAAGAAACGTCCTTGTCAAACGTGAAAAATAATTTCTCTCCTTCTTCTTCAGGCTTACTTAGTATGTTGTTTGCGGCATTTTGCTTCTCGGTTTCGGGGGCTTGTACGCGGGTGTTAGGCAAACACATTAGCTCCGTCGAACTGGTTTTTTTTCGGAACATCATTGGCGTTCTTTTTGTGTTGTTTAGCGTTTTGCAACGGCCTTTGGTGCAGACGGGAGGAAGGCTGGGATTGCTTGTTTTTCGAGGAATTATCGGAACCTTGGCGCTGTATTTGTTCTTCTTTGCCGTGACCAAAATAGGTCTGGCCGAAGCCATTACCTACCAGCAATCGTACCCCGTTTTTTTGGCACTAATTGGCGTGTTGTTCTTAAAAGAAAAACTATCAACACCCGTTTGGTGGGCTATTTTTATTGGATTTTCGGGCATTTGTTTCATTTTTTTGCCGCAGTTTCACACCGATTTTTTGAGCCTAAAACACCACGCCCTCGGTCTTACTAATGCCATCATGACGGCCTTGGCATACATGAGTATTGCGCAGTTGGCGGGGTATTACGACTCCCGCAGCATTGTGCTGTCGTTTATGCTTTCAGGGATTTTGATGCCAATGCTTTCACTCGGATTGGGTGAAATGGTAGATGCCCCCGAATGGTCGTTTCTCATCGCAAAATACGTGCAACCTGCGGGTACCGATTGGCTGTGGATTGCGTTGTTAGCAATTTCTGCTTTGTTGGGACAAATCTTTTTGACCAAAGCTTTTACGTATGGTAAATCGGCGGAAGTGGCGGCTATTGGTTATTCCAATATCGTTTTCTCGGTCATCTTCGGCATTTTTCTTGGCGATGCGCTACCTGCCACGTTGAGCTGGTTTGGGATTGTGTTAATTATCGTTTCGGGAATATTGATTGCCTTTCAGAAAGGGAAAAAAGTGGCTCACTAGAATTTACCTCAGCAACGGTTTGGCTTGTAACGCCTGTACCAATGAAGCCACCGCAAGTAGCCCATACAACGCCGCGACAACGACAGTGGCTTTGGTGTTTTTGAGTAAATAAAAGGAAAGAATGGGCAACACTTGCAAGGCGTGCATCCCGATAAAATGAGCAACCCGAAGGTCGCCGACGGTTTTACTCCACCCCAACACAAACAAATTGGAATTGTCGTTGTAAGCACCTACGCTGTGGTTGAGGCGCGAACCCATCGCAAAGCCCTCAAATGCAAAAATCACAAACAAAAGAATACCCAACCGAATGGCCCATAGATAGTGGAGTGGGAGGGTAGGGAACTCCTGCTGCAAGAATAACCAGCCGATGTAAGCCGTGTAAACGGTGGTGGCGCTGGCGGCGATGGCCATCAATCCGTACAATAATGAATAGATTGGGCTGCTGACGTTGTAGTGCGACAACTGACCTTTGCTTGCCTGAAAGGCAATGTAGAAGAGTTCAAAACCAAGCAATAAAACGGTAGTCCAGTTGAAAAGCGATAAGTTAAATTTGGGTAAATAGTAGCAATACCAAGCCATCGTCCATGCGTAAGCTCCAATGGATAAAGCGAATTTCAAAGGTTTGTTCCACGCGTTTACCTTAAAAACTTGAACTGCAGTCACTTGGCTAAGGACCAAAAAGGCCAACGTCAGTAGGTTGCAGATTAAGCCAAAGTAAAAGAGCGTTTCGTTGCGCGATTTGAGTTCAGTAAGGAAGTTCATGGGAGTGAAAATGACGTTTTCAATGCCAAAAATACAGCATTTGCCAACGTTAGGCACGTCAATAGGGGTTCAACCAGCAGATGCTGTCGGGGAAGTGTATTTTTAGGCCGTTGAAACGTGGTGTGCTTACGGGTGATTCGTGTCTTTTTTAATAGAAACGACGGGCAGATGAATACGGTATTTTTGGGCAATGATTCGGACAAAAATTACTACAACTGCGGCGATGAGTTGGGTAAAACTGGTAGAAAAACCCACTTGAAGCCCCGCATAATACACCAATCCGCCCGCAACACAAGCCAAAGCGTAAATATCTTTGCGCAGCAAGAGGGGCACTTCGTTGAGCAATACATCGCGAATGACGCCGCCAATCGACCCCGTGACGGTGCCCATGACGATGCACACCCAAAATGGCAAGTCCATGGCAAAACTTTTACTAATCCCCACTGTAGTAAACAGCCCCAAGCCAATGGCGTCGAACAAAAACAACGCCCGCTGCCACTTGAAAATGCTGTCTTTGAACAAAAGTGCCGCCACCAACGCGACGCCCGTCATAACAAAATAGTGGCTCTCTTGCATCCAAAATGGTCGAATACCCAGCAACACATCCCTGACTGTACCACCCCCAATGGCCGTAACCAGTCCAATGAGATACGCTCCAAACCAATCCACTTTTTTGTTGGAAGCAAGTTCGATGCCACTGAGGGCAAAAACAAAGGTGCCAATAAGGTCGATGGAGGTGAGGAGAAGCGTGTTGGGGGGAAGCATTTTTTTAGTGTCGAGTGTCGAGTGCAGAATGTCGAATTTTGTGCTGAGGGTTGTTGAATTGTGCTGAGGGTTGCTGAGTTGTGTTGAGGGTTGCTCACAACCCGATTTGAATTGTGTTGAGGGTTGCTCACAACCCGATTTGAATTGTGTTGAGGGTTGCTCACAACCCGATTCTAACGCACTAAAGTATTCCTTTCTCTAACTCCTTCAAATAAATGAAATCGGGGGATTTTACGCCTGCTTCTTTTCGGATTTGTACCAATTTAGGAGACTCAAAAAAGGCTTTGGCGTTTTCTAGGCTATTCCAAACGGAGAAGTGGACGATTTTGTTGGCGTCGTTTTCGTACTTTAAGACTTGGTACGATTGCTCGCCCGCTTCTTTTCGGATGCCTGCGGCCTGGTCAAAAATGGCCTTCCAAGCATCGTAGTCGGCTACTTCGTGAATGATTAGAACGTATTCCATGAGTGAAGATTAAAGGTTGTGGTATGCAGAGTAGATGGTCAAATATACCGTTTAATTTTATTTTGTTCCAAAAACTGCCGCTAATAGCAAACTCAATAAACCGATAATATTGGCAATTTGACGGTACTGAAAAATGATAAACCATTGTTCTCGGACGCTTTGCCAGTTCGCAGGAATCGTATGAGCAGACCAGCTATTGATGACATCATTAATTGGTAAACTGCCTTTTAGCGTGAGTAAAATATCGGCAACTAAAGCGACAAAAGCGATGCTTGCACAGATAAATAACCAAGTTTTGGGGGTTTGAACGGTGAAAATTACCAGCAACAGATTAGCCAATAACGCGGTGTAAATCACATATTTGAAATTGGCTCTCATCAATGTATCGGTCAGTTTTCTGATTTCGAGGTACGATTCCGCATTCAGTCCTAACTGTAATTGTTTTAGGGAAAGAATGTACATAAAAGTTTGGCTTGCAATAATGCTGTACGCCAAAATGGTGATGAAGAGAACGATTTTTGTTGCCATTTTTTGTTGAGTTTTTAGATTAAATCATTCTTTTTAATGAACATACTGCCGATAATAATGAGCCAAATGAGCCAAAGTGTGCTGCCAAGAAATCCCGCCAAATCCCACACAGGAAAACCGTTGATAACGGTTGCAAATAATTCGGCTTGTGCCAAAAAATAAATCACTGAGCTTACTATTCCCAACACATTGACCCATTTTGGCATTAGTTTTAGTTTTGAAAATGCGTAGGTCATCATCAATGTCCAGGTAATGGTAAAAAGTTGCCCAAGATGTTCGCCCAAAATCACCCCGCCAAACTGATGAATGGTTTTGAAAGACACAATAGCCGCCGCTTTGGTAGCTTCGTCCGTAGCATTCACAAACGTATCGGAAAGAACGGGTACTACAAAAGTCCATCTCAATAAACCAATCATTTGCACCACCAATCCAATTATGCCAATCGTGGTAGCTGTGCGAACTGACGGAATTTTATTCTCCAATTTTTGACCCATCATACTATACGCAGGAATCAGCGGCAAACCCGTAACGGCAAATGCAAACCAAGTCCAGATTAAAGAATGGCCACCTTCGTAAAATCGTTGTAAAACGCTTGCGGTATCTTTTCTCAAAATATCGGGATAATCAAAACTCATGGTGAGCATTGTGTAAGGAATGAGCAATGCAACGGCAGCTATAATCAGTAAAATACCGATTGTTTTTGAATTGTTTTTCATGATAAATTATTGTTGAAAATATTTTGAAGTTGAATGTTTGCAGCCCGACCTGAGTGGAGCTCTTTTTGTGAGGAGGAACGACGAACAAAAAAGCGGGAACACAATTGAGAAAAAGCGAAGGCTTTTATCGAAAATTGCTCACGAAGTGATGCGGAAAAGCTGCCCAAATAACTCATATAAATTCTTAAAAGAAAAATGAATAACTAATGCCTGGTGTTGGATTAATTTTTAAATCGTGGCCTTTAGAAGCGACTGCTATTCCGCCGATGCGTAAGTTAAGACCTTTCCAAACCATCCATCGGAAACCAGCTTCCATTCCCAACGCATTTTGGTCTTTGTAGTCTAAATTGATGCCTCGTAAATACGAAACGCCTGCATAAAAAGAAGAAGGATTTTCTTTTTTACCAACGGGTAAAAACCAAGCAGTAACGCCTGTTTTGATGAATTTTGTGGTAACGCCCGATTCAAAAGCAGTGATGTAATAACCCGCGTGAACCGAAATTTGTTTGTGACGATATTCAACGCCAATAGAAGGATTTCGGAAACCATTAATGCTGATTTCATTGTTTGAAAAACGGCTTTGCGAGAAAGCGACAGACGATAAAAGGAGTGCGAATAGTGTAAAAAATACTTGTTTCATTTTGATTTGCATTTTGATTGTTAATTGATGATGCAAATTTCCTGATTCAAGATTTCTTTCTACTAGACAAATGTCCAAAAGCGAAAATCAGCGGATTTTATTTCTAATTCGGCTCAAATGTCGCGGCGTAACGCCCAGCATCGACGCCAAATGTTGCAGCGGAATGTGTTGCAAAAGGTGCGGTTCGGTTTTGAGAAGTTTTTCGTAGCGTTGTTCGGCAGTAAGCACAATCAAATCGTGACGGCTTGCATCAATGCCACAAATACTGGCTTCTAACAAACCAATGTAGAAATCCTTGAAAGCTGGAATTTCGGCCACCAACATTTTTAGGTTGGTCTTAGAAATCAAGCTAATGCTGCTGTCTGTCAATGCTTTTACGTTTTCGAGGGCAGGCTTTTCGCCGATGAAACTATACACCGACGCAAAAAAAGTATTTTCGATAGACACATACGAAGTTACTTCTTCACCGTCTTTGATGACGTAGTATTGAAACATTCCACTTTCTACCAAACCGATGTGTCGGCTTATTTTGCCTTCTTCCACCAAAAAATCGTTCTTGCTGAAATGCCGTAATTCAAAGGCGTTAAGAATTTTTTCAAGGTCTTTTCCTGAAAAACCAAGCGACTCGAAATAGGATTGTACTTTTCGCATAACTTAAATTTAATGGGGGAAGTGGTGAATTAGTGACCGTAATTTTCTTTTAGTTTTCGCATCAAAAGCCGCACTCCCTGTTGGGTGTCGGGGCTGAACGAGTTGGTAAAAATAAGGTAAGCTTTGTTTTTGAGTCGGTCGATGTGGGCAATGGTATAGTAGGTGCCAACTGTACCCGAATGAGTCGAAAGTTCGTTGCCGTTTTCGTAAATGTTGTACCAGCCGAGGGAGTAATTTTTAATACCCTTGTGAATAAACTGATAGGTGGTAGGAGCGAGGTAATTTTTTTGCCCACTTAGTCCTTGTAAATTGAGTTGGATAAACTTGACGTAATCGGTGAGACGCATGTTGATGTCCCCCGCAGGTTCCGTATAGTCCAAATGGTAATCGAAAGTGGAGGGGACAGGTTGCAATTTGCCGTTTTCAAAGCTATGCCCCCACGTATCTTTATGTTTCTGATTTTCGGGCCAAGACAATTGGACGTTTAGCTTGAGTTGTTTGTTCAATTCTTCGTCCACCAACTGCTCCCAACTTTTGGCAGTTACTTTTTCCAGCATCAGGGTCGCTAGGGTATAACTTGCGTTGGAATAAATAAAGGGAGTATTTTCGTCCATTTTTACGGGGTCGAGGGTAAGAACAAAGGCCCCAAACTGCTTCCTTTTTTGCGGATTTGTCCCCTTAAAAGCGGGAATTACGGGGTCATTTTCTCCCTGAAAAGGCAAAATTCCTGCTTTATGTGAGAGTAAGTCCTGCAAAGTAATGGCGGCATAGGCAGGTTTACTTTTCTTTTTCCATTCGGGAAATACCTCAAAAAACTTCGTTGTCCATTTTAGCTTGCCTTTTTCCACATACTTGGCAATGATAAAAGCCGTCATGGCTTTGGTGTTAGAGCCAATATGGAAGCGGTCGTTGAGGGTGGCCGTGTCGGGTAGTGCGATAGAATGCCTTCCCAAAGCGGCGATTTCTAAGGTAGAATTAGCATCGACGACGGCATAGTTAATTTCGGGAATGTGGTAAGCTTTGCGGATTGAATCGGCAAAAGAAACCGTTTTTTGGGCTAAGCCACAAGTGGCACTTAGCAAAAAGAAGGCAGCGATTGCAATTTTCATTTTGGTTCTGTCGGCTATTTTCTGTTCCACATTGCAAGTTACGGACGAATGATTAAAAATTAAACCCAAAATGAAAGCCTGGTTCTCCCCAGACAAATTTCGACCATTTATCATCCAACTGTTTGAATCCATCAGGTAATGTTGTGTGATAAGCACGGTGGGTAATGGCAATGGAGGGTTGAATAAAAAACCTGTCTTTAAAGAGTTTGATGTGATAACCAACGCGGTAGGTGTTGAAAATCTGAAAGCCATTGTCAATGTTTTTGCCGTCAGTATTCACGAATTTTTGCAACGTTGGCATGACATTCAGTTCGGCGTATAAACCTTGCCACAAAAAACGTTGGTACGCCACCGAAACGCCATATTCACGGACATACCCAGGGAATTTTTCTTCTGGTTTTCCATAGGCTTTGTTTAAAAAGGGGTGAATCCCATTCGGCCAAGCATATTTCCATGTTTTGGGTTCTAAGGTAATTACATCTTTTCCCGTAATACGATAACCAATGTTGAGTTGGGCAAAGTTGGGGGGATTGGTCGTGGCCAAATTGCCCAATAAAAATACCGTACTGCCAACAAACCACTTTTTATAGGTGTTTTCTTGGTTGGCATATTGTGCCTTTACCTGTGAACTAATTACGAGCACTAAGGCGAGTGCAATCCATAAATTTTTCTTTTGCATGTCTGTTTTCATTTGTGTTAAACGATGCTGCAAAAGTAGAAGTAGGGATTGCCTAACCTCGTTCACTTAAGTTAAGAAACGTACCTTAGCTTTTATCTTTTTCCGTAATTCTGGCGCGTAGTCGGCTCAACGATTGGGGTTTAATACCCAAATAGCTGGCTAATTGGTGTTGTGGGACTCGCTGAATCAGGTCGGGTCTTTTATGGAGTAAGTTTAGGTAGCGCTGCTCGGGGGAAGAAGTCTTGAACTCGTCAAAGTCTATACGTTGTTTGGCCAACAATTCTTCCGATAACATCCGACACATGATTTCAAACTTGGGAAACTTGCTGTTGACTTCTACCTCCATGTCCGAATTTGAAACGGTAAGAATGCTGTCTTCTACGCAACTGACGTAATAGTCGGATGGCATTTTATTTATCACGCAAGGAGGCGTTAAGGCTTCCATTTCGGTGTAGAAAGCAGTGGTTTTTTCTTCCCCGTCTAAAATGTAATAGCTTCTAATACAGCCTTTTAGTACGAAGTAACTCTCTTTTGATTTTTGACCTTCCTTGAGTAAAATCGTCCCTTTCTTGACAGAGTGAAAGAGGTCTAACGAAAGCAGGACGTTTTTTTCATCGTCGGTCAGAGTGATGTATTTTGAAATAAAGTCAAACAGGGTGTTTTTCATGATTTGGCTGTTGCTATTGTTGGTTATACTTGGTGCAAAGGCGTTGCATTTATCCATTCGTTGACAATCTCTATCAATTCCGATTTTCCATTTTCGATGTCCTCCAGACTTTTGAAAGTTATAATTGCGCGGTCATTTTCTTTCCAGACCAACCTCTTACTTTTATTCGCAATTAGTTTGTCTTCAGGCTGTGCTTGTTTGCTTACACCTCTATGAAAAATCAATTGCACTTGTTTCGTGGGAGGTTGAATTCTCATTGTAATTCTATCCGCATTGCCAACGCAGTAGTTGGGGCCATTCCATTTTATATTTTCTGTTAAATCTGGATTTGCAGATAGAATGTAACTTCTTACTTGTTCTATTTCTTCTCTAAACAGATGATTTTGCTCATCCAAGAATTTTGTTACCTCAGTATTTTTCATTTTGTTAATGCCTTATCTCTGACAGAATACGCTAAGGTAGTTTAATTTGATTATTTTCCGATAGCGCGAGTGTTCCACTCGTGCTGACTATCCCAAGGCTTCAAGCCTAGGTTAGGAACCGAAAGGCTAGAAGTTTTTGACTAAGGCCACGTGTGGGGGGCGTAACATCGAGAAAATCAAATGAAGTAAACTATTTACATTGATATATATATCCAAATTCTTTACTTAATGTTCCATCACTAAATATTATTTCACTTGACAATAGGAAGCCATTTGCATTAAATTGATATACATACATGCCTTTTGAGGTAGAATTTCCATTGAATTTAATTGCTTGTTCAGGATAAAACTTATCACTTTCCCCGAAGCTGCAAAAATAAGGAATCTTCGTTTTAATAGGAATTTTACTAATTATATATTGATAAAATAGATGTTTTTCAGAATTTCTTTTGTTAACAAAAGAAGAAGTGTACCATTTTGAAACAGAACCTTCAGAATATTCAAATTCATTGATATAATAATCTCCTGTAAATTCTCCTGTAGTGCTATTTTGGTCTTTTTGGGTTGATTTTATCAGGTAGTTTTTACTATCATATTCTGAGAAAATAGTTGTTGTAGGAAATTTACCTTTTGGATTACTGAATATTTCCCTTCGCATGACTTTCCCATTTTTATCGCAAAAGTATTTCGTAAGCAACAGACCATTAACATACTTGACCATATATGGATTTATATCTGAGTCTAAATTGTTTCTATTTTCTTGGTATGTATATTTTGTAGTATCGTTTTGTTCAATCTCAAAATAACTAATCAATTTATTGTCATTGTTATAATTGTAAATTGCTGTTACACCTCCACCGCCTTTGTTGCCTTGTGACAAACTTGAGCTTTTTTTTAGTAAACACTCAGGTGAGGTGTTCTCAATAGCTGGATCGTTTTTAGGGGTTTTATTACATGAAAAAAAACTCGTAAAAATCAGTAATAGTGTAATGCCTGCTAAATTTAAATTCATAAAACTAAACAATTATAATGTGTTTTTTTTAGTTTAAAATTGCTTTGCGATAGCGCGAGTGTCCCACTCGTGCTGACTATCCCAAGGCTTCAAGCCTAGGTTAGGAACCGAAAGGCTAGAAGTTTGTTGATAAAGGCCACATGTGGGATGCACGCGGTATCGGAGGTTGGGAGCACTCACTGCCAAGCTAGCCGCTCGCCCGAGTTCCGTTCAATCCCAAACACTTTCAGGAGTTTCATGGCGTGGTTTTCAGCTACTACGAAACCTTAATTATTGGGCATAGTGCATTTTGTCCTACAACTTGTCGATTTCGTCTTTTGACAAGCCTGTATATTTCATTATTTTGTCAATAGGCTCTTTGTCTGATTTCATTAATCTAGCCATTTCAATTTTTCCTTCAATTTTTCCTTCAACTTTTCCTTCGCCAAAAGCGGTGTCAATAACACCTTTTAAGTCTCGATACGTTTTCAAACTGTTTTCATAATTGTCCAATTCAGCTTGGCCAAACTTGGCAAGTTCTGCTTTCTCAAAGGCTTGGATAAATACTTCGTCTTTAAAAATTGTTGGAATGGTTTGAAAATCCTCTAAATGCTTGATGAAATACAACCATTTGTCCAAACGGGTGTTTAACTCATCTTCCGTTTGTTTGAAGTTGGGCATTTCAAGGTAGATATAGGTTAGCTTATTATAAAAAATTTTACCGTTTTGGTTTTTCAATTTGATGGTATGAACTACTCCACTTCTTTCGGGCTCATTTTCGTAGTCGTCAAACGTAAAATCAAGAATACCAATACAATAAACAGCTTTCAAGTTGTAATTCCAGTCACCTTTTTCGGCTTGTTCCCGAATAGGGAAAGTCGAATAATAGATAGTCCTTTCCTTAAAATAATTTTGTTTTGCTTTTTGTAGTTCTACAATGAATTTTTCGCCCTTTTCGTTTTCACAATAGATGTCATAAATAGCTTTACGGTCAGCGTCGGTTTGTCCTAAATGTTCTGTATTTTTAAAGTTCAGGTCAACGATTTTGCTGGTTTGAGGCAAAAGAGCGTTCAAAAAGTCAATCAATAATGGTTTACTTGCCTCTTCTCCGAAGATTTTCTTAAATCCAAAGTCAGTAAAAGGGTTTACATATTTTGCTTTCATCGCTTTATCTATAATTAGTAAGCAAAGATAACCAACTTTCTGATAGCGCGAGTGTTCCACTCGTGCTTACTATCCCAAGGCTTCGAGCCCAGGCTGACAGTCGAAAGGCTTATAAAGGCCACGTGTAGGATGCACGCGGTATCGGAGGTTGGGGTCACTCACTGCCAAGCTGGCCGCTTCTTGCTCCAGAGGAACCAAATCTTCGTAGAAATAAATAATTATCCTCCCCTAAAGCCCCGTCGGTGCGGCCGACGTTCGGTGACCTCTTTCACTAAGCGTCGGCTATTTCGGGAGGGGTTTATTATTTTTCTACAAAGGTTTTGCCTCTCCGAGGCTGTTTTTTTTAATGCGTTTAACCTATTAAAATAGAAAACGCACTATAAATACCAAAAAAGCATTTGTAATGCTCTTATAGTGAGGTGTTTGTCGATTGCGAAGTAGCGACGAATAAACCCAAAATGCGCAGTCCTTTTTCATCCCGTCCCAACCAGCAAGTTGGGGCGGGATGTTCCTTTATCTCCGAACACTCAGCTACCCTTTCCCCATGTTCTGCCTAATGACAAAGGAGTTGTTATCAGGGTCGCAGAAGAAAAAGAAAAGGTCAACGTAGCCCTCGTCGGAGGTGTTGGAAATGATGTATTTGTCATCGCCTTCGCCACCGCCCATTGGCATCACTACCACCCCTTGTTGGAGCAAATCTTGCAAGGCCGCCTTTATATCGTCCACGATAAAACTGGGCACGGTGCCGTTGGCGGGCATGGATGGATAAGGCGCGTCAATGTCTTTGTACAGCCCAATGGTGAAAGTCCCGCCCTGTGCGCAGGGCGCATTCATTTCGAGGTAGGAGTTCGTGCCATAGGTGCCTCCGTCGCTGATGGTATAGCGTTCATCCACGGTAAAGCCCAGCACATTTTCGTAAAATGCCTGTGAGCGCAGCACGTCGCTGACCGATAGTTTGGTGACTAATTGTTGTAAATGAAAGGTCATAATTGGGTAGTGGGTTGCACAAATTCATACGATGGCCCAATGGTGTAGCCATCCTGCCCTGGGAAAGGCATTTCGGCGAGTTTTTGGCAAGCAAGCCTCAAATCAAACATCAGTCCGATGGTGTTATTGAGGTTGTCGGGATGGCCGTTGAAAGTTTGGTGCAGCCCAAAAAGTAGGTTACTGTACGTTTGATTAAACGAGTCCAACAACCGACGTTCTTCGGAGCCTTCGGGCAACATCTCCGCTTTGGTGTTGGGGTACAACGGAAGCACGTTAGAGGGGTCGAACGGGATAACGGGACCCGTAAACGAATAGCCGTTGGGAGCATTGGGGTCTCTGACGAGTTCTCTGCCCTTGTACAATTCCTCAAACTTATAATAGTGGGCGAGTTCGTCGTCGGTGCCCAACGGCGACACTTCGCTTCCTTCGCCTTGTTCTACGATGACGTTGATGGCATTGATGGCGTCCGTTTTGGTCAGGATGGGGTAGAGGAGGTCGGAAGAGAAAAAGCTGGAAGTTACCTGTTTGGCGGGATTGCCAGGCAATTCGTCGGGGGCGAGTTCGGCTATTTTGGCCTGCAATGCCCGATAAAAATCGCCGATGGTTTTGTACGTAGCCTCGGTTGCTGCCAGCGCCATGGTTTTAAACTCGATGGGGTTTTCGGGCTCTTCAATTTCCATAAAAACGTTGTGAACCACGTCGAGGGAGTATTTTTCGATGCCCACAATGAGCGAACCGCCAATGCCCATGGGTAAATGCGTGGGGTAATTGGGGACAAAATCGGGGCGTGAGATGGCGGGGCATCCGCCCACGGCATTGAGGATGTTGGCCGCAATGGTCATGTGCAACATCTCTTCAATCACAATCGAGTGGATGACCTTTCGGATGTCAGACTCGGTATTGGCCTTGAACGAAAACAACGCGGTTAGGTACGGAGGAATGGTGGAATGTTCCAACTCAATGGCATTTTGCAGCATCGGAAAAAGCTCCGCTAAGCTTTTGGCATTTTGAACCGCACTTACAAATTTTGGACTTATCTTGAGCATGATGATTATTCAGGTTTAGAATTCAAACAAATTGGTTAACGCTGGGAAATTAATCAAAGAGCCATTTTTGGCTTTGGTGGCCTCGACCAACTTTTGTTGCTGCTCAGAAGGCGCTGCTGTGTCGAGCTCGGCGTTGGCGTCAACGCTTTTCAGTTTTATTCCTTTGGCGGCAGCGGTGGCGGGGTCATCAACGATGGGGTTGTCCAACCACTTCAAAATCGTGAGTCGCTTGGTTTCGGATAAGTCCCGCGTGGCAGGCATGTAGATGGGGTCGTGGATGTCGCGGGTAAAGGCAAATTTCAAGATGTCCTTTTTGGCAATCATGGCTTGTGGATCAGCAAAATTGATGAAGTACTTGCTCATGATGGGGTATAGGTTGGCAAACTGCGTCATCATGTCCGAAATGTCGCTCCACGTAGGGGTTTCGGGGATGGGGAAATCGTCCCGTAAATGGATTGAAATAGACATGGGCGCGGCTCCAGGAATGGCGCTGTCGGGTTGCTGATTGGCCAAGGTGTAGTCCAATAGGTAGATTTGCCCGTCGATATACACCCGTGGCGAATGGATGCTGTTGCCCGTGATTTCGATTTGGGCCATGCCTTGGGCGTTGGTTTGGCATGAAGGCGCAAAACTCAACCCGTCCTGAGGTTTGTTGTTGCCGTAAGTAATAGAAATCGGGGGCGAATTTTTGTCTTTGGGCGTATCGGGCGTGGGCGGCTCCATCGTAATCGTTAATTCGGTTTGCGGTAGCGGCTGCCCGTACTGATACGCGTAGAGGTTGACCGTCACTTTTTGGTTGGTGTCGATGCGCTGCACAAAATTGTCGGCGCGGCACACGATGCCGTCAATGGCCTCGCGGGCAATCAGCAGGTATTGGGTAGAACTGCTGCCCGCTGCTACGAGAACCAACTGGTTGTTTTTCAGGTCATTCACTACGTCTGCCGACAGCAGATTGAAATCGACAATGCCGCAGGTGCTATTGAGCCAAGTGGAACCTTGTTGGTACGGGACTTTGCCAATGATTTCAAGCTGACTGCTGTCGATGAGTACGTTTCTGATGGCGGGCGGGTTGGTAAGTGGTTGCTTGCTGACCGCCAAGTAGAAATCATTGGTCGTATTGATGGTTCCGATGGAATCGGCAATGGGAAACGAACCGCCCAAGTCAATCGACAAGCGGGCGTTGGCAGCATCGAATATAAAATTAGAACCGCCAAAGACTTGGCCTCGTTGATAAACCCCGTACAATCTCCGCGCGGGGGCAAACAAATCAGGCTCATTTTCAAACCACGGGCCGATGCAGCCCAGAATTTTTCCGAGAGAAAAGCGTCCGTCGGCGTGGGCGTAGTAGTAGCCAAAGCCGTTGAGGTTGATGCTGATTTTGTTTTGTTGGGTTTTGGCCTTCAACGCCATCAAAATGGGTGATTTTTCGGCCAATTTCCCGTACTTGACATCTTCCAGCACCGACGTCCACGAAGCACCCATGGGTTGACCGTTGGGCTGTCCGCCGTTGGTTTGGCGGCGTTGCAAATCTCGAAAACCCGTGGGTTTGATTCTTCCTTCGAGCAACAACTCATTGTGGGCCGAAAGGATTCGGAAAGTCACGCCCCAAAGCTCCGACACCATTTGTTGGTCGGGGTCTAAGTCCACCATTTTGCCCGAGTTTCGCCCTTCGGCACCCGTCACTAGCTGTCCAATGATGCCATCCAAGGCAGGGTCGGTAATGGTCGTTCCGTTTTCGTTGGTGG
The DNA here is from genome assembly GCF_014195535.1 of Runella defluvii. Taxonomy (GTDB): domain Bacteria; phylum Bacteroidota; class Bacteroidia; order Cytophagales; family Spirosomataceae; genus Runella; species Runella defluvii. The sequence goes on from NZ_JACIBY010000001.1 coordinate 1,089,905, forward strand.
CTTGCTGAATCGTGCAATTTTGAAAGCCAAAGGTAGCACCGCCTTCGGGGTTCCACCAGCCGTTGGTCGCTCCTTGCCCAGGAATCTGAAAGCTCGACTCAAACGTAGCGTTGTTGTAGTGCTGCGTGTCGTTGTTGACGGTGGAAACATCCGAGGAAAAGTCTCCAGAGAATACAATTCTAGGGAAATGTAAATAAGACATGTTTTTTTGGTTATTGGTTATGGGAATTACGAATGACGGGGGGAGTCCATAGTCGATAGACCATAAGTTTTAGTCCACGGTTGATAGACCATAGTCCACGGTTTATTGACTGTCAACTGTGGACTATGCACTATGGATTTTAGTCGATAGACCATAAACCACGGACTATCGACCATAGACTATCGACTATGGACTATTAAGGACTGGCTAAAAAGTTTGTTTGGGTTCTTTTTCATAAAACGTTGTTGAAATAAATTAGGGGAAATGCCCGTAAGGGCGGGGAATGTGCACAGGCGTATGTAAGCCTAAGCGAGTAGTACGAGTTTTTTCTAACGTTGTTGTGTTGAGTTTTTTTACAGTGCTAATATAGAAAAGCTTTTTGAATAAAAAAACATATAACTACAAAGAATTTGCCGTCGAGGTGGGAACGGGGATGGCTATTTCTTTCTACGAAGATACAGATGTTTTCTCGTCCGCTATTTTCGGTATTCTTATGTTTTTTGGACTTATAATAATGTAATTTGTTTTCTTTCCACTGTCTTCTGCTTTCAACATTTCTTTTGCGACCAAATCTTGCAAATCACGTAAAGCTGTGTCTGAGGAGCATTTGGTAAGTTTGGCGTAAGTGGATGTTCGTAAAAATCCCACTTCTTTGCCGTAATTGTCATACAGATAATTGATTACAAGTCGTTGTCTGTCGTTAATATTTGTTGACTTGTGTTTGTCCCAAAAGTGTGCTTTGTCCAAAATGATTTCCAAATTTTGCTCACTTGCCATTAACGCCCTTTCAAAACAGCCGAGAAACCATTCTAAATATAGTGTGATGTCTGATGTTCCTTTTTGTGCTTTTTCAATAATGTTGTTATAGTGTTTATGTTCTTTGAAAATTTGGTTTGATAAGCTGTAAAAACGAATTTTACTATTATCGCTTTTTGCTAACCACATATCTAAAATGGCCCTCGCTATCCGTCCGTTGCCGTCATCAAAAGGGTGAATGGTGACAAACCAAAAGTGAGCAATGATAGATTTCAGAACCAAATCCAACCTCTTTTCACTATTCAACCAATTTAAAAATTGTTCCATTTCGTGTGGAACTCTGTCGGCTGATGGTGCTTCAAAATGTATTTTTTCTCTGCCAAAAATGCCCGAAACAACCTTCATACCCCCTGAACGATATTTGGCAACATCAATTTGCTGGTAACCGCTAAAACCTGTTTGAAAAAGTGAGTGATGCCAACCTAAAAGGCGTATTTCTGTGAGTGGTTTGTCGAAATTTTGGGTAGCATCCAAAATAACATCAACAATCCCTTCAATGTTTCGGGGTGTCTGTACAAAATCAGCATTTTCAATGCCTAATTTTCGGGCAATAGACGAGCGAACAAGTTCAGGATTTATAAATTCACCTTCAATTCTTGATGTATCTACAACCTCTAAAATAAGCGATTCTAAAGTGGCACGTTCTATAAAATCGAATCCTAAACTTTCCATACGACCCAATAAACGTCCTTGTAAATGCCTTACAGAGGCCAAGACAGGCGATAACTTGTCGTTATCCCAAACAAAGTTTGTCCAATTTTCTCTTTCGTGTATGTACATAATTACCGCCGCAAAATATGCGGTGAAAATAAGGATTTTACACCGCAAAACAATTTTTTGCTTCTAAAATGTTGAATTAGCACTTCACTTTCATAGTAAAATTGAGCATGACAAAAAAGTACTCTGATGAGCTACAAGAAAATACGCTCATCCATCGAATCATTGGATAAGTGCTTGATTTTAAAGGGATAGTGTTTTGTGCGTAGTGTTTCGATACTTGGCCGCAGCTCAAGCACGTTCAAAGGAAATTCCATACAACCGCTAGGCTAGCCGCCCGAATTTCGTTCAAGACTGGACGCTTTCGAGAGTTTTATGGTGTGGCTTTCAGTCACTACGAATGCTTAGTTATTATAGGTAGGCCTTTAGTCTTTTTCCCAAAGTTTCAAAATTGAGTTGTCATACCAAACAATTGTATTCTCATTGATAATTAAGTAAAACACTACTTCTTCTAAAATAGGTAAAAGAAAGCTCTCTAAAACTATCAATGCTGTATTTTCAATAACAGGATGATTCAGCAACGTTTGATGGGTCAAATGAAATTCAGTTTCTCTATTATGTACCATTGAATTTCTGAAGGCATAAACGAGCTTGGCAAAAAAATGAGGAAGTGTATCCGCAGTTATATCCCCATGTACTATTGTGTTGCCTTTTCCTGTCTTGATATTTAAGACATCAATCAGAAAGTTAATTTTTACTGCATCTACAAATGAACCGGGAATTAATCCAGACCAACTATTCAATATTTTTGTATTGAAAGTTTGTCCAGGGGTATGCTCTAAAGCTAAAATACTTTCAAAAAGCTTTTTTAGCATATTAATTTCGGAATCATTAATCCTATCGTACATTCTCTTAAAATCTCGAATAGAAAACACTTCTCCAGAAGAATCTCTTTCAAGCTTAACTAAGGGCGACTTATACATGAAATTTTCGAATACATGGTAAACCCTAAGGTATTTATCCAAAATATCTTTTTGATAATTGTACTCGCTTATAATGCCTATTGAATCTGAAAATTGTTGATAGTTCTTCCCTAGCGAGACCAAAAAAGAAGTTGGTATTGCAGGGGGTAAGAGATATTCATAAGAACTATGAATAATTCCACCAGTCTTTACGATATGTAGACACAATGTTGCCCATACGATTTTAGGTTTTGCTGAAAATGTTGACTTAACCAAAACATATTTGTCGGCAGTCAAGAGGTTAGCGTGAACACCTATTTTTGATAATAGATAATACAAAATATGGACGCCACTGTTTATTGAATCGATATAATTTTTAAACTCTGTGGATTTATTAATATTAAAAAGAAATAATGAATGCGTTATGTCAGTTGTATCAAAATGCAAAAAGTTATCTTGAACAATAGCTTCATTCATTTCAACAATATCAAAGTCCTCGATTGCCACTTCTTCTTCTAAATTTAAAGTATCCGCTCCCCCGAATTCAGAGGTTAACTTTTGAATAATGCTAATAATGGCAACCAATTCATTTTTCCTGAAATTTGGGAAAGCGTTGAAGTTGTCATTATATTCAGTTATGAAATTTAGTAAATTGGTAAAATCGGGATAGAACTCTCTTCTCAATTGAGTTTTAGTAATTTCTCTTTTCTCCGTAGCTATTTTTTCGGAAATATCTATCAATTTATTTTGCCCTTCTTCGTCCAAACCATCATGAAACGCGGCAAAAGAAGCACCATCAATTGTGAGATTATTTAAGAGAGCAATTAGGTTAGGGTAAATTATATCAATCTTTCTCATACGGTTTGCCCTTTAAAGTGGTTAGACCATATGATTATTTGCTCAGTATTTTGAAGCAGTGCATATATGCCATTATAAATAGCATTCTTGTTTACGGTTCCAATATTTATTTTACTAAGGTCAAGGCTATTGCGAACTACTTCATATTCCGTTAAGTTAAGTGAGGCGGGGTTTTTCACAATTGTGTCGTTCAACTTTTCTAACATAGTCAATGCAGATTGAGATTCTTGACTTCCGAATTTGCCTAGGGCAGCAAACATGCCGACCAATGAAACCTCACGCCCCATCCATTTTGTACCTAGTTCACCAAATTGGTTCTTAATAGCGGTGTCTAATTTTAAAAGTGTATCTATGAACTTGTGTAAGAAATCATAGTTGAAGTAGTTGTCAAATTGCTCAATATCAAAATCTGACGATTGGGTTTTATGAACTAAGTTGACATTCGCAGTTATTGGTTTGCCCTCATTTAAAGAAAGGATTGAGGTTATAAGATGAGAGAAATGAAACTGTCCTTTTTCTCTATTCTTGCTAAATACTGTTGAATTTGAATCTTTTTCTCTTATCAAGACAAATGAGTCAAGACCTGATTTTTTGATAATTGGAATTAGGTTTAAAAACAAAAGTTCAAGTTGGTGCTGTGTCTTTACTGGTTTATGGCCAGCATTTAAAACTAGCATCTTATTTACTTCCTGCTGCGGTGTTAGGCCAGACCATATTTCAAACCACTGATAGTTATTAAAACAGTTCTCAACAACTGCATTTTGTTCTGGTTTTGACTTTTCATTGTAAAACTTTATAATCGCTTCTAAAAGTTTTGAGTTTGAATTTATTTTTTCAAGTGCTTCAGAATACCGTCTTGATAGTTGTATTCTTTTTAATCCAAGTATTTCGTCCGATAATAAAACTTGAGCATTGAAAAATTGAATGGAATCCCAAATAAGCTTTAAGCGATATGTTCTTTGAAGGCCGTCAAGAATTTTAAATTCAGTTATAGTTATCTTTTCATTCTGTATTGTGAATTTTCCAGCATCGATTACTAATACAATGGGGGGGATGTGTTTTTGTTGAAGTACTGTGTCAATTAAATTGTCTAGATATGTGTTAGTAACAATTTCCCTTTGAACTTCATAGTCCTGGTAACCTAAAGGAAGTGAGGTGACAAAGTCGGATAGAGTGATTTTTGTCAAATAGCAAGTCCCTCCGTTTTCTTGCATTTTGTCTAATATTATTCCATTCATTTTTTATGAAGTTTTTGTATTTCGATTCTGAGTACAGTACTCATTAGGCTTACCTACAACGTTGAAGTATTGGCTATGTGGCGGGATTCTATGTTTCGACTGCTCGGTGCTGCTGCTGATTAAAGATACAAAAGCTCATTGTCTATTCTTCTGCTCGGCGTTATTTATCTGCCTATACCGAAGCTAAATAGCGAATGAAAAGCTGAAAATATATTCGTCGCATCGCCATATTGCTAATGCAATGTTAGCGGCATTACTTGTCAGTTAAAGGTTCTGAAAAATTCTTGTTCAATTTCAAAAACTGTAACAGGTTTTAATCCGAGCCGATATTTTTCGAATAATTCTACGAGTCTGTCGCCGTCAATTAATTCAATAGGTGTCACACCATCTCTATTTGCTTCGTTTTTCGCTTCTTTTGTAAATCGTCCAGTAGTAATGATTAAACCCTTTTCACCACGTCCTTGCATCGCACCTCTAAAGTCTCGAACGTGATGTGGTGAAACAGTTTCTTTATAACGTTTACATTGAAAAACTATATTCAAACTCACAACGTCATTCAATTTTACAATTCCTTTTCCGTCAATGCCTTGGTCACCTGAACCACCTGTAATAGTAATTTCATTAATACCAATTTCTGTCAAAAGGCGTTTACATAGCTTTTCAAATCCCGCAGCAGGAAGATTTTGAATAATATTGATTAAGCCAACTGAATGTTCTTCGTCTTCTGTCGGAGTATTTTCAAACCTGGGTTCGATTTTTTTAGGTTGTGAGGGTGTCTCCTTTTTTACACTGTCTTGAACTCCTTTGAAGAGTTTGTAAACATCATCATCAGATAACTTTTTATCAAGACCCTCATTTGTCAATCGCCAAATGCCGCGTTGAGCATTGTCAATAAGTCCAGCCTTGAAAAGATAAAATCTTGCCCACTGTATTTGGTTTCTCACTCTAGATTGTCCATTAGAAATTGTCTCTTCTAATTCAGATTCAGTTATTCCAAGTTTGTCAATCACTTGCTCAATAACATCTGTAACTTCACCAGCACCGCCATTCGATTGCAAGGTTGTCAAAACAGGGTTTATGTACTTTAAAAATTCTGGTCCTTTCATCTTACTTTGTGTCGTGCCTTGTATTGCTGCTAACTCCCGAATATGCGAAAATTTTGTAGTATTTCCTGTGTTTATTTGTCCTATAAAAAGAAAATATTGTATTTAAGGTGCCCTATTTTTTGTATCATCCACTACCTTCTTCCGCTCAAAAATACCCGTACCGAAAAAACAAAACAATGCCTATCGTTTTGTTTCACCAAAAACTTATTAAACGGTAATGCGAGGGTAAAATAGGGCGAGGTACTGGTAGGTGAAAAATTTCATAAAACGTTGGCAATTACTTCAACCACTCTTGCACCCCTCTTTGGCGGATGTTTATGTTGGTTTGTAAATAATTACTAAAGGGTAACCGCTCTAAAAACTAATCGTCTAATTCCTAAAAAATTTTTCAAGCAGAGTGAGTGGAGTAGTAGAGGGTAGGTGGCTGGAGTAAGAGAAAGCAAATCTACCTATTTATCAAACAGTTGTCGTTGTACGGACTTAACAAAATCAACTGAACTGCCTACAATATCTGCTACTTGTTCTAAAGTTTTGTTCCCTTCGTTTAACAGATATTTCACAAACTTGGCTTTTTCTAAGTTTAGTTTTTGCGTCTCAGCTTTTACAGCTTCGGCATTTCTTGCAACAAGCATTTCAAAGGATGCTTTTTCATCGGGTGTCATTTTGCGGCTGTCTAATTCGTCAATGGCAACTTTAAGCCACTCTTCATCCCAAAATTTGGGAAACTGTGTTGGTTGAGTTACTGTGTGTATCGTTCTCATTGTATAGATCAGTTTTTCTAAATTGGTCTGACAGTCAGCTTCTTGTAGCATAAATTTGTCTAATTCTACTGTAACAAATGTCATTTGGTCGTCAAATATTTCGGCTTTTTCATTTCGTAGGTTCGCTAGCGTATGAAAATCGTCGTAAGGTAAAATGTTATTCACTAAAATAGCTACACAATAAATTTTGGTCAGTGTTCCATAGTCAAATTTGCCACGTTTTACCATTGCATTGAATTTATGCAAGGCGTAAAATCGCTCGGGCGACCCCGTTCATGCGTTGTACAAAGTAGGGAGCATCCCCGTACTGCATTTCAACGATGAAATGGTTGTCATTGTCATCCGTACAAGCTAAATCAAAGATACCACTTCTGCCATCCCTAGTAATGCCCTCAAAAGTGTTTTTATCAAATTTCACCTCTTTGATAGGGGTTTCTGATTTGATAAGTGCTTGCAAAGCCTTACGCAAAAACAGGGTATTTGCTTCATTGCCAAAAGTAGCCTTAAATCGCAACGGCGAACCGTCCATAGTCCGAGATTATCGGAATAAAGATTTGGTCGTCTGTGTACAATGCTTCCACAATATAAAATTACTTAAAAACAAGATACTTATCAAATTGAATCTGTTTACTCACAAGCGTTCATTGCACTGCTTTTAGTGCTGTTCACGACTCTATTCCGCCTAAAAGTACCCATCCCAAGTAAACAAAACAATGTCTTTCGTTTTGTTTCACCAAAAACTTATTAAATGGTCATGCGAGGCGTGGGGTAGAGGTTATATTAACTCCCCCCTACCAAACCGTCATTTCCCCCACAAGCGGCTGGGCGAGGAGGGTTTTGATGCGGTCGGGGTCAGTTTCTTGGCCAAAAACCCACATCATTTTGGTGATGGCGGCTTCGGTGGTGATGTCAGCGCCGCTGATTACCCCAATCTTGTCAAACCACGTACTGGTTTGGTAGCGTCCTTGCATCACGCGCCCGCCGTCGCACTGCGATACGTTCATAATCACCACGCCTCGGTCGGTGGCGTCTTTGAGTTCTTGCAAAAACCACGGCAGCGTAGGGGCGTTTCCTGCGCCAAAAGTCTCCAAAACAACGCCTTTTAGGTGGTTAATCTCCAAAATCGAGCGTACTACGTTGGGCGTAATGCCAGGGAATAGCTTGAGAATCGCCACGTTTTCGTCGAGCGTGGGGCAGAGTTCAAAAATACCCCCCAAGGCGGGTGTGGCAATGTAGGGGAGGTGGTACTCAATCGTCACGCCCACTTCGGCCAACGGCGGGTAGTTGTCGGAACGAAAGGCGTTGAATTGCGAAGTTTCTTTCTTTTTGGCGCGGTTGCCACGGAGCAGCACATTCTGAAAATAAATGCACACTTCGGGGACCATCGGTTGGCCGTTGTGCTGCGCCGCCGCAATCTCCAAGGCCGTAATGATGTTTTCGCGGGCGTCGGTGCGGGCTACCCCGATGGGCAGTTGGGCCCCCGTCAAAATCACGGGTTTTTGGAGGTGTTGGAGCATAAAACTCAGCGCCGAGGCGGTGTAGGCCATGGTGTCGGTACCGTGCAAAATCACAAAACTGTCGTAAAAATCGTAGTTGCGCCGAATCAACTGCCCCAGCTCTACCCACACGTCGGGGCGCATGTTGGAGGAGTCCATGATTTGCTCCAAGCTGGTAAAGGTGATCTCAAAATCGAGGCGTTTGATTTCGGGGAGTCGGTCCAAAATCTGCTCAAAATCGAACGGGACAAGCTGTCCTTTTTCATAGACCATTCCGAGGGTTCCCCCCGTATAAATAACCAAGACCGAAGCCCGAGGGCGATTGGGCAATACTGGATTGATGGTGACGGTTTTGTAAGAAAACATGATAGCGAATGACGAGTTGATGAATGACGAATGAAATCCCCTTGCACTGCAAGGAAAAAAAGTCCCTCCCTCACTGGGGAGGGATTTAGGGTGGGGTGCATTTAGCGCAAATTTAGCGCATTTTCGGTGGTTTGTTGGGCAATGGTTTCCACGCTTACCTGCATCAAATCCGCAACACGCTGCGCAATGAGCGGGATGTAGGCGACTTCGTTGCGCTTGCCTCGGTAGGGGACGGGCGCTAGGTACGGGCAGTCGGTTTCCAAGACGATGTGCTTTAAGTCGATGTAAGGGAGGACTTTGTCGAGGCCGCCGTTTTTGAAAGTCGCTACGCCTCCCACGCCCAGTTTAAAGCCGAGTTCGATGGCTTTTTGGGCTTCTTCCAACGTACCCGTAAAGCAGTGGAAAATGCCTTTGAGCTGCGGATTGGCCACTTGTTCTATCAACTCCACCACTTCCCAAAAGGCGTTTCGGCTGTGGATGTCAATCCAGAGGTTGTGTTTGAGGGCGAGGCCGCACTGTACCAAAAAGGCTTCTTTTTGCTGTTCGACAAAGGTTTTGTCCCAGTACAAATCCATGCCTATTTCGCCAATGGCGACGAATTTTTGAGCGGAGGGGCTTGCCTGCGCTTTGTTAAGCCACTCTTCAACGATGTATAATTCTTGCTGAAAATCTTCTTTGACGTAGGTGGGGTGTAGGCCCATCATGGGCAAACACACGTTGGGGTATTGTTCGGCCAAGGCCATCATGCCGTCGATGGTCGTGTGGTCGCAGTTAGGCATCCATATTTGCTGAATACCTGCTTGAAACGCTCGTTCGAGCATGGCTTCGCGGTCGTCGTTGAATACTTCGTCGTAAATATGTGCGTGGGTTTCTATCATTTTATAAGTAGTAATTTTTTTAGTGTCGAGGGTAGAGTGTCGAATGGAATGTCGAGGGTAGAATGCAGAATGTCGAGTGTTTCTAATCCATGTCGGGTTGTAAGCAACCCTCCCCACGGAATGTCGGGTTGTGAGCAACCCTCCTCACTAAAACTCGACATTCTACATTCGTCACTCGTCATTCAAAAATAGTTTCTTCCTTTCCACTGGGTGTTTTTGGTTGTATAAAAGTTAATCAGCATGGTAAAGTTCATTCCGAGGTGATAAAACCAGAAAAACGGCGCTCCCAGCATCAGCGTGTTGAGCTGCAACCAACTGAGGCTACCCACAAGCCAAGCGGTGGTAAAAACGTAGCTGGCAAAGGTTAAAAAGAGGGCCGTTTTTGGGAAAAAGAGGGCTAAAACGAGCAAAATTGGAATCAGCAGGCCGTTGAGATAGACCCCAATCCGCTGTCCCCACGGCAGCGACATGGCTCCGTACATCCAGCGTTTGCGTTGGATTAGTAATTCTTGAAAGGTCGGAACAGGCTTTGAAATCGTCAACACGCGGCGGTCGAAAAGTTGCTCAAACCGAAAGCCTTTTTCCAAAATAGCCCTGAAAAGTGCGTAATCTTCGGTGATTGAAAACGGGATGCCTTCGTAGCCACCCACGGCGTCGTAGGCTTGGCGGGTGGTGGCCATGTTGTTGCCCATGGCCGTGACGGGGATGCCAAATAGGCCAAAAAGCCGCATGAGCGAGAGGTAAAAAAGCCATTCCATGCCCTGAAAGACTCCTAATCCCCAATGAGGGAATGGAGGTATTTGCATGGTGGTGATGCCCGTTACTACCCCCACGTTGGGTTTAAAATGCCGCAGCATTTCTTGGATCCAATCGGTAGGTACTTCGATGTCGGCATCGGTAAAAAATAGGTGCTCGCCCGTGGCATGGTGCGCGAGCTGGGCCAATACGTTGGTTTTTCCTTTTAAATTTGGAAGGGTATGGGTGATGCTAACTAATTTAAAATGAGGCTTGTTGTGAATAAAGTTGCGAACAATGTCTGCCGTTTCGTCGGTCGAGGCATCGTCGCCCACGAGCACTTGCAGGTGCGATTTGGGGTAGGTCAGTGCTTCAACCGACTGCAAGCATTCGAGGATATTGGTTGCTTCGTTGCGTGCTGCAATGAGAATGGAGACTTTCTTCACAAGTTCGTTTTTTCGGCAAAGGTAAACGACTGTCGTGGAACAAAAGTGAAGGATTTCGGATTTATGTATTCAATCCTCTCTAAACCATCCTTAATGTACGAACAAACAATGAAAACAAATAGACTTATCAATTCAATTAAAAAAAGTGCGCTTTTGGAACGCGAAGAACAGCGAGTAGAACTTGGTTTTGGAACGCAGCTCACTGGTTTACAGGGAAGACTGGTCAATCCTGATGGTAGTTTTAATGCCAAACGGGTCAACGTGTCTTTCTGGGCGTGGGCTGATATTTTTCACCGCCTGACGCTGTTGTCTTGGCCACGTTTTTTTGTGGTTGTTTTTCTCATCTACTTTGTGGTTAACTGCCTATTCTCGCTTCTTTACTTGGTCATTGGGGTCGAAAATTTGCAAGGTATTCACGGGACGGGCGTGGTGGATAAATTTTGGGGAGCCTTCTTTTTTAGCGCCCAAACGCTCACGACAGTAGGATATGGGCACGTATCGCCTGCGGGATTGATGGCAAGCGCTTTGTCGTCGGTCGAGTCGTTGGTGGGGGTGTTGGGTTTTGCCATTGCGACGGGTTTGGTTTATAGCCGTTTTTCTCGCCCTGTTCCTAAGATACTGTTTAGCCAAAATGCTATTTTTGCACCTTATCTCGACATCAACGCGTGGATGTTTCGGATGATCAACGAGAGTCCCAACGAGTTGGTGGACGTGAACGTGTCGGTGTCGTTATCGCGTTTAGAAACCCTACCGTCGGGGCAGCGAACGCGTAAGTATTATCCGTTGAAACTGGAGCGAAACCAAGTGAATTTTTTCCCCATGCACTGGACGCTCGTTCATCCTTTGACGGAAGAAAGTCCTTTGTACGGCGTCACCGAAGAAGGGTTGAGAGATTCAGATACGGAGATACTGGTGTATATTCGCGCTACGGAAGAAACATTTTTGCAGCCGGTTCATGCCCGCTACTCGTACCGATACGAAGAGATTACGTGGGGGGCTAAATTTAGACCCATGTTTGACGGCACCAAAGTGGACGGGATTGTTAGGGTGGATGTTCAAAAAATTCATGAATTTGACAAGGTTTCTCTCAACTAACGCTTTTAACAAACAAACGAATGAGCACCCCTACCGACCCTAAGCAGGAGAAACGATTTACCTCTAACTATGCCAAATATTCGGGCATTGCGTTCCAAATGTTGGGCACAATAGGCTTGGGGGTGTATGCTGGATTGAAGCTCGACGAATGGTTGGCCTACAAGTTTCCACTTTTCACGCTGGTGCTTTCGTTGGGGTCAGTAGGGGCTTCTTTATACCTTATGATTGTGCAAGTAAAAAGCGAATAAGAAATTATGCTTCGGACAATATTATTTTCTGCAATTATTGGAATTGTATTTTTTACAGCCGAATACTTTGGCTTTGGTGCCATTTTGCCAAAAGAAAAATGGTTTATTTTAGCCTTCTTTTTTACGTTATCTATCCTTCAGCACAGGATATTATCCTTTGGTTTTCAGGACGATAACGACAAATTTGTGCAGTTTTATTTGGCATCGGCAGTGATAAAGCTGATTTTGTGTATGGTATTTGTTGCCGTATTCGTCTATTTGCAAGTAAATGAGGTAGTTTCGTTCATCATTACCTTTTTTGCATTATATTTATTTTATACTTGCTTTGAAGTTGTCGGAATGTATCGTAACTTGCGCCGCGATTTGAAACCGTAGAGCAATAATGAAACATATTTCAATCCGTCTATTTGTACTTTTCTTATTTTTAGCGGCCATTGTCTCGCCGCAAGTAATGGCCGAAGAACCTCACAAACACGGTGAGAAAGAGAAATTTAACGCAGGTGAAATGATTATGCACCACGTGGCAGATGGCCACGAGTGGCATTTTGCAACCATCGGTCACACGCACATTTCGATTCCGCTTCCAGTCATTATTTATGACGAAAGCAAAGGATTCAAAGTTTTCTCTTCAAGCCACTTCTACCACAGCGAAGACGGTACGTACGAAGGATATAAACTAGAGCACGAACACATCACGGCATTGGACGGCTCACACGTGAAAGATTTCTCAATCACGAAAAACGTAGCATCGTTGATTCTCAGCTTTGTTTTGTTGTTGACTATTTTCCTGACAGTTGCCAAGTCGTACAAGGAGCGTACAGGAAAATCGCCAAAAGGTTTGCAGTCGGTTCTTGAGCCCATCATCATTTTTATTCGTGACGAAGTGGCGAAAAGCAACATCGGTGAAAAACACTACCGTCGTTTTACCCCTTATTTGTTGACCTTGTTCTTCTTTATTTGGATCAACAACTTGTTGGGTTTACTTCCAGGTGGCGCCAACTTGACAGGTAACATTGCCGTGACGATGACCCTTGCGGTGATTACGTTCATCGTTGTTAACTTCAATGGTAAAAGCACGTATTGGACGCACATTTTTGCGATGCCAGGCGTTCCAAAATGGATGTTGATTATCCTTACTCCCGTAGAAATTGTTGGTTTGTTCATGAAACCATTCTCATTGATGGTTCGTCTTTTTGCCAACATCACGGCGGGTCACATTATCTTATTGAGCTTTTTGAGCATGATTTTCATTTTTGAAAGTCTTGCAGTAAGCCCAGCGGTTGCCATCTTCTCTACCTTTATCAACCTTATTGAGTTGTTGGTAGCGGCTTTGCAAGCGTACATTTTTACGGTACTTACAGCTTCGTACATCGGTGCAGCCGTAGAAGAGCATCACCACTAATTTTTGTAAACTTTATTTTTTCATATATAATCAATTACAATCATGTTGCTTAACATTTTGCTTCAAGAAGCCGCTCAGAGCAGCGCATCACTTGGTTACATGGGTGCCGCTATCGGTGCTGGTCTTGCTGCTATCGGTGCAGGTTTGGGTATCGGTCGTATCGGTAGCTCAGCTATGGAAGGTATCGCTCGTCAGCCAGAAGCTTCTGGAAAGATTCAAGGTGCTATGTTGATCGTTGCGGCCTTCGTTGAAGCCGTTGCCCTCTTCGGTGCCGTTATCGCCTTGTTGGTAGTTTTGTTGAAGTAATTCATCGTCCTACCAAAAAGTGGTTTCTTGACCGTTGTGTACATTAGGTACCAGCATCCGTTAGTAACTGCTTAAAGATAGACCATTCTCCAGTTGCAAGCAGTAGGCAAGCTTCTGGAGAATGATTAGTAAATAGAAACTCATAAGCTATTTCAATATCATGGAATTAGTAACCCCCCAACTCGGCCTCATATTTTGGCAATTAGTATTCTTCGGAATTTTGTTGTTCTTGTTGGCTAAACTTGCTTGGAAGCCAATTTTGTCAAGCTTGAGCGAGCGCGAACACCAGATCCAAAGTGCTTTGGACTTGGCTGAAAAGACGCGCGCCGATATGGCAAAATTGCAAGCTGACAACCAACAATTGTTGGCAGAAGCCCGCGCAGAACGCGATAGCATCTTGAAAGCAGCAAAAGAATCTGCGGATCGTATCATTGCAGAATCTAAAGACAAAGCAACAGTAGAAGGTAAGCGTATCATCGAAGATGCCCGCGAAACCATCAGCAACGAACGTGCTGCCCTTGTTGCCCAAATGAAAAAAGAAGTTGTTACCATTTCGCTTGAAATAGCAGAAAAGGTACTTCGCAAAGAATTGAGCGATAAGTCGGCACAAGAACAACTTGTGGCTGATTTGGCAAAAGAAGCTAGACTTAACTAAGCGCCGAAACAAATGTCTGAATCTACCGTAGCTTTACGATACGCTAAGTCATTGATTGATTTAGCAGAAGAAAAAAATGTAGTGGAAACTGTTTATAAAGACATGGTTCTTTTTAAAACCGTTTCCGACGATAATCGTGGGTTGATGTTGGCGTTGAAAAGCCCCGTCGTTCGCCATGATAAAAAACTCGCTATACTTAAAGGAGTGTTTCAAGATAAAGTAGATCCAGTTTCTTTTGGTATCTTCAATATCATCACTCACAAAAACCGTGAAGGTATCATGCACAGCATTGCCGACGCATTCATCAAATTGTACGATGAGCGTAAAGGCATTGTGAAAGCCTACATCACTTCTTCTACTGCATTGACGGATGCGTTGCGTAAGCAGTTCATTACGATTGTGGCAGAAGCTACTGGTAAAACAGTAGAGCTGGAGGAGAAAGTGGATGATAAGTTAATCGGAGGGTATATCCTTCGTGTAGGCGATCGCCAGGTAGATGCCTCGATTCGTAAACAACTGAATGACTTGAAATTAAAGTTACTCAATTAAGGTATTTTTTTATCTGCTTAGAGTGACAGAAGCCCTCTCTGCTTTGCGGAGAGGGCTTTTTTTGTACTACATTTCGTCAAAAATAGCTTCGATGGCTTCTGCGAATGCTTCGTCTTTTTCAGTGACTGTATTGCCCGCGTCGTGGGTAGTAAGTTCAATCGTTACTTTGTTCCAGACATTGGACCACCATGGGTGATGGTTCATGGCTTCGGCTACTTCGGCTACCTTGGTCATAAATGCAAAGGCTTCCTTGAAGTCTTCAAATTCGTATTCACGAACTAGCTTGTTGTTTTGTTCTATCCACATATCATTTATTTTGTTAAGAAACTGTATCATTAACGGGGTTGTGAGCATTTGAGTGCCACTGGTTTCTCAAAACCAGAGGTTGTTGCGCGCTTCACGGGGTTGTGAGCAACCCTTTTTTGAGGTTTTGAGAAACCTCAAGCACTTGTGAGTGCCACTGGTTTCTCAAAACCAGAGGACATTGCGCGATTCATTGGGTTGTGAGCAACCCTTTTTGAGGTTTTGAGAAACCTCAAGCACTTTTGAGTGCCTCCCTGTGTGCCTCTGGTTTCTCAAAACCAGAGGACATTGCGCGCTTCACTGGGTTGTGAGCAACCCTTTTTGAGGTTTTGAGAAACCTCAAGCACTTGTTTGTGCCACTGGTTTCTCAAAACCAGAGGTTGTTGCGCGATTCATTGGGTTGTGAGCAACCCTTTTTGAGGTTTTGAGAAACCTCAGGCACTGTTGAGAAATCTCAAGCACTACAGCACTATAGTGTACTTCTAAATAATTTGATGGAAATGGCGATGAGAATTAACCCAAATATCTTGCGCAATACGTCAGTGCCCGCTACACCCAA
The DNA here is from genome assembly GCF_014195535.1 of Runella defluvii. Taxonomy (GTDB): domain Bacteria; phylum Bacteroidota; class Bacteroidia; order Cytophagales; family Spirosomataceae; genus Runella; species Runella defluvii. The sequence continues at coordinate 1,105,603 of NZ_JACIBY010000001.1, forward strand.
TTGTCGCTCAATCCATGCCGATGAACGCAGTACCAGGTAAATAAAAACAAGGTTAATGAGGATACCAACAATGATATTTATCTCTTGGTAAGCGGCTTTGAGCGAGAGAATGGTTGTCATGGTACCTGCCCCCGCAATCATAGGAAAAGCAATAGGAACGATAGAGGTGGCATTGGTATGAACGGCATCGTGTTTGAAGATGTTTCGTCCAAGAATCATTTCAAGACCAATCAAGAATAAAATCAGGGCACCTGCAACGGCAAAGGAGGCGACATCAACGCCAAAAAGCTTCAAAATTTCTTTCCCAACGTACAGAAAAGCAATCATCAAACCGCCCGAAACCAGGGTAGCTCGGCGGGCATTGATGCTGCCTGCCTTCTTTCGGAGGTCGATGATAATGGGAATTGCCCCCAAAATGTCAATGACAGAGAATAGAATCAGCGTGACTGAAACGACCTCTTTGATGTTGAAGGAATACATGGAAATGGTTTTTGTGATGATGAGAAACAAAGATAGTACATTATTTTGCCGTTTATCCTTGAATTTTACCGTTTCAGTGAGTTTTGAAAATATTTTAGCCAAGTACCTTGCATCGCAAAGTACCTTATATTAGCTTTGTACCATGGATTACCAATTAACAGCCAATTGAAAACAAAAAAGGAAGTGCTGAGTGATAAGTGATAAACGATGAGTGATAAGCTGAGGCAAACTACTCATCACTTATCACTCTTAACTCATCATTCTAACAAATTCAGCCATGACGTTTAATCAAAAAATTCCAAAACATGACAGTAGCATGAATATTGAGAACGCTCAAGTGCAAATGCGAAAAGGGATTCTAGAGTTTTGCATTATGCACATCATTTCTCGCGGCGAGGTGTATGCCTCGGATATGCTTGATGAACTCACCTCCGCCAAAATTATGGTCGTTGAGGGAACGCTTTACCCGTTATTGACTCGCCTCAAAAATTCGGGTTTGCTCGACTACAAATGGGTAGAGTCGCAGTCGGGGCCGCCACGTAAATACTACGTACTGACCGAAACGGGGAAAAAGTTTTTGGACGAAATGCAGCAAACGTGGAACGAGCTTTCGGACTCGGTCAATACGATTGTGCAGAAAACGCAGCATTTAGAGAACGAAAACAAAGAGTCATCTACTAACTAGATTTGCCATGAAAAAGACTATCAGCATCAATATCGCCGGTCTGATTTTTTATATTGAAGAGGACGGATACGATAAATTAAAAAATTACCTAAACTCCATTCAGAAGTATTTTTCGTCGTACGAAGACAGCAAAGAAATCATTTCTGACATCGAAGGCCGCATTGCCGAAAAGTTTTTAACCAAACAAAAATCAGCCGAACAGCAAGTAATTGCCCTCGACGACGTGGAGCAGCTTATCAAAAGCATGGGTACCGTTGCCGATTTTGAGGCTATCGAAGAGGAGGAAGACTTGGCGGATATAAAAGAAACGGTGGAAACTGCGGGTGAACCAAAACGCGAAAAAACTACCACCGAAGCTCCGTCGGCGCCATATGCACCCAAAAAACTCGTAAGAGACACCAAACGTAAATTGCTCGGTGGCGTTTGTGCAGGCATTGCCCACTATTTCAATACCGATCCCCTTTTGATTCGTTTAATCTTTTTGTTCTTCTTTTTGGGGCTTCCCGCTGGAGGTGGCATGATTGGAGACGAAGTAGCAGAGATATTTGGCCCGATCAGCGGATTTATTTTTATTGTTTATATCGCGTGTTGGGTGGCTTTTCCAGGGTCAACAACGCTGGAGGAAGACGTAAATTTGAAGAAATTTTACCGCGACCCCGATAAAAAAGTAGTAGGAGGGGTAGCCTCTGGGGTAGCCGCTTATTTTGGGGTGGACTTGGGTGTGGTTCGGTTTGCGTGGGTGTTGAGTATCTTATTGTTTGGCTCGGGGTTGTTGTTGTACATCGTTTTATGGCTCATTACCCCGAGAGCCAATACGTTGACCGAAAAAATGGAAATGACGGGCCAGCCTATTACGCTCGAAAACATTGAAACAAACGTCAAAAAAGCCCTTCAGCCTGAACAACAAAAAGAAGAAAGTATTTTAACAAAACTGTTGCTTTTGCCTTTTCGCGCCATTGCGGCCATTTTTAGTGGATTGACGCCCATGATGCGATTTTTGGTAGTGGTAATGCGCATTTTTGCAGGGTTAATTTTAGTAATGGTGGGCGCAAGTGCGCTGATTGGTCTTATCACTGCGTTGTTTGCTGTGCTGGGCTTAGGAACGTGGGATTTTGGGTCGATTGATAGCGATTTTATGCCGCTCAACTTCTTTTTTGGTGAAGTAACCCCCGTTGCTTACGTGTTCTTGTTCATGGCGATTGGCGCTCCTTTTGCAATTATTGCGTGGTTGGGAGTGTCGTTGTTGACCAAAGAAAACAAATTTACGGCTTCTATTTGGCAAACATTGCTCGGCCTGTTTTTGGTGGGAATCATCGGAAGTACCGTTTATGGCGTACGATATGGCTCAAACTTTCGTCGGAATGGTAGCGTAGAAAAGGTGCAAACCTACAAACTTCCTGCTAACCCTATTTTATTGGAGTTGAATGACAACGGCGACAGCGATAATTACAACAATACCCACCTAGATTTGGATGGCTACGATGGAACAGAGGCAAAGCTAGAGCTTGAATTTCGTTCGCAAGGACGTTCGCGTCAAGATGCGGAGTTTAATGCCTCCAATATCCTTTACAACGTAAAACAAAGCGACTCTTCGATTGTGTTTGATGAAGACTTTATGTTGTCAGACAAAGCGCCGCGCTTTAGAGGACAAAATGTGAGAATGCAATTCTATTTGCCTTACAATAAGGCGTTTAAGATGACACGCGATTTCTATAACCACTTTTGGGGAGTTCGTCAGCGTAGCCAATATGAATACGATTTGGAGGTAAATAATGAAATATTCAAAACGTTGAAGTGGACTATTAAATCTGACTCTGGCTTGGTTTGTCTCGACCGCCCCATTTTAAAGGAAGAACACGATGGAAGCTACGGTGATAATGATAGCCACATTGATGAAATCAGCGGGGGAATCGAATCTGGATTGAACGATGCGTTTGATAAATCGTTTGAGGCTAGGGGAGAAATAGTAAAACAATTTGACCTCAGTGGTTTTGACAAAGTGAGAGTTGGTGGGGCATTTGTAGTTAAGATAGAACAAGGAACTGAGTTTAAAGTAACTGCCGATGGCCGTGAGGAAGATTTGGATGAGGTTGAAGCCAAAGTAAATGACGGGGTTTTGAAAATCGAAAATCGTAAAAAAGCTAAACTGTTTGCAAATAATAAGCGGGTGGGTATTACCATCACGATGCCTAAACTTGAATCGGTGGATTTGTCTGGGGCAACCTTGACCAAAATAACAGGATTTACCAACAGTAACGATTTGAAAGTTGAGATTTCGGGTGCGTCAAAAACCTTGATTAATGTCAATGTAAAAGAACTGAAGCTAGATGTTTCGGGAGCATCTAAGGTAGAACTCCACGGTAGAGCCAATACCCTTGAGGCTGATTTGTCGGGTGCTTGTATGCTTGATACCGAACAAATGCAGATTCAAAATGCCAACGTGGAAGCGTCGGGTGTTAGTAAGGCAAACTTAGGGTCGATTCCAAACCTTCAGTCGTCGGCGTCGGGAGCAAGCCGCATTCGTCGCCAGGGAGAATAAAATATTACTTGTGCAATGTGGGAGGGATGGCCGTCGGTCATCCCTTTTTTCGTTTGTGCAGCGTAACAGACCCATTTGTTAAAATAAATCTAGGAATTACTATTTTAGGCATTTTTTTTGTGGAGCGAGGTGAACTTCATTAGAAACATCTTGCTTGATGGGTTTTTGAGGGTATTTTACCTAAAAAGCCCCAATAGGAAATAAAGGTAAGACTTGGCATTTTTTTTGATGGAGATTTAAGATAGTTTTGACTTGGTCATAACCAACCTATAGATATGTTAGATAAATCAAGATATTACTGGGCGGTTCTAGTGATTTTACTAGGAGGTGTCGCTCTGATTGACGCGTGCCGTCCAAGAGGAGGAGACGACGTAGAACCCATTGACTCTACTGCCTTATCTTCGTGTATTTTACTCAACGAAAAAGTGAATGGAATTTTACTGCGTACGTACGAATTCGACTCAACCCGCCGCTTAGAGCGAATGGTTGAGTATGCGGGGATTGAACCAAACAATAGAATTATCAAAAGATATACTTTTGAATACACTTCTAAAACCCGACTAGTTCGTATTCGGGAGACAAATTTGGCTGTCAAAGACAATAGCTTTATTTATGAATTGGACTACGACCGCGATTCAAAATTGAAAACGATTCGACCGTTTAGGGTCTATAACTCAGGGCCTAAGCTGGAAGATTCGTTGAAAATTACCTACGGAACAAACAACCGAATTTCGGAAATAAAGTCAAGAACAGGTCTTACATCAAAGTGGGAATACGATACGGCGGCTAACGTCAAAAAGTGGTTTATTCGTAAGCCATTGAGCCAAACAGATAGCTTGGTGGCCGAGTACGGTTCGTACGACGACAAGGTAAATATTTATTCGTTTGCGGAAGGAATGCAGGTAGTTAATCTGCTCAATGGGCGTCCTCACAGCCGAAGAAACCCGTTGACGTACGTGACGGGGGGGCAGAGTGTGGAAGTTTCGTATCAGTACAATACCAAACGGGTTCCGACGCAGGTAGTAATGAAGTTTAAATCAAGCGACAATACACTTCGAGAAACGGTGTATTTGTATGAGTTGAATTGTAAATAATTGTTTAGAGTTCGGAATGAGCGAATGGTCAGGTTGTCATTCACTCATTCCGAACTCGACAGCATTTTACTTCATATTGGTATAGACGTTCTGAACGTCGTCGTCTTCCTCAATCTTCATAATAAGCTTTTCAACCTCAGCTGCTTGTTCTTCGGTAAGCTCTTTCATCTCCGTCGGAATACGCGTAAATTCTGCCCCTTTCAGTTCGTAGCCTTTTTCTTCCAAGTATTTTTGAAGGGCACCAAAGGCCGTAAATTCGCCATAGATGTTGATTTCGTTGGTTTCTTCGTCGATGAAAAGTTCTTCGGCGCCAAAATCAATCAATTCAAACTCCAATTCTTCCAAGTCAGCACCCGTATTGGCGATTTTGAACACGCATTTGCGGTCAAATAAGAAATCAAGCATTCCCGAAATCCCCAAAGAACCGCCAAGTTTGTTGAAATAGCTACGTACGTTGGCAACAGTTCGGTTGTTGTTGTCGGTGGTGGCTTCAATCAAAATCGCAATTCCGTGTGGGCCTTTTCCTTCCAAAACTACCTCTTTATAGTCTTCTTGGTCTTTAGAAGTAGCCCGTTTGATGGCTCTTTCTACGTTATCTTTAGGCATATTTGCCGCCTTAGCGTTTTGGATGATTGCCCGCAAACGTGAGTTGTTTTGAGGGTCAGATCCACCTGCTTTTACGGCCATTACAATATCTTTTCCGATGCGGGTAAACGTCTTAGACATCATCCCCCAACGCTTTAGCTTACTAGCTTTACGGTATTCAAACGCGCGTCCCATTGGGTAACTTTATTTTATTGATTAGAATTTAGATTAGCATTATTGGGCAATCTCTTACAACTCAAGTAATACTTGGTTTCTCAGAATGTCGTCCATCGTTTCGCGTTCACGAATTACATGGGCTTGCCCGTTATAGACGAGTACTTCCGCAGGGCGATAGCGGCTATTGTACTGGCTACTCATGGTAAACCCGTATGCGCCTGCATTGAGCAGTGCCAGAATATCCCCTTCGCGGACTTCGTTTAGTTCTCGGTCTTTGGCAAAGGTATCTGTTTCACAAATGTATCCTACGACATCATACGTGCCTTTGCTTTCCGTTTCAGGGTTTGATACGTTGACAATGTGGTGATAAGCATCGTACATCATTGGACGAATAAGGTGATTTAACCCCGAATTTACCCCTACGAAAGTACGTCCAGGTGCTTGTTTTACCATGTTGGCATGTACCAAAAGCACGCCAGCTTCACTTACCAAAAACTTCCCAGGTTCAAACCAAAGTTGTAGCTCTCTACCCAGCGTTTCGCTCAGTTTTAAGAAGGCTTCGCTCAGTTTTGCGCCTAATTCGGGCATATTAGTCGTGTAATCGCCTTCTTTGTAGGCTACTTTAAAACCACCGCCTAAATCTATGATTTGAAGATTTGGGAAAGAATGAGCAAAGTCAAAAATCACATCGGCAGCTTTCACAAAGGCTTCGGCTTCTTTAATGTCCGAGCCTGTGTGTTGATGAAGTCCAACAACGTTGATATTGTATTTTTCGACGATTGCTAAAATTTCATCGCGTTGACGAATATCAATTCCAAATTTAGAGCCTTCGTGGGCGGTCATTATTTTGGCGTTTCCTCCTGCGGCGACGTTCGGTTTGATACGAATCATGCAAGGCACACGATTGCCGTAGCGTTGGCCAAATTTTTCGAGCACATTCAAGTTGTCGAGGTTAATGATAGCGCCTGTTTCGACGGCCGCCTCGATTTCGTCAAACGAAACACCGCTGGGCGTAAACGTGACTTGGGTGCCTTCAAAACCCGCATGAAGGGCTAGTTGAAGCTCTTGGGGAGAAACGACGTCGATTTCAACCCCGTTTTGGCGCATAAGTTTCAGAATCGAAACGTTGGTGAGTGCTTTACACGCAAACTTAATTTTAAGCTTGACGTTTGGGAAAGCACTTTTAAGCTCGTCGATTTTTTCAACGATTTTGTTGGCGTCATACACGTATAGTGGTGTGCCAAATTGCTGTGCAATGTCAAGAACAGCTACGTTTTGAATCTGGTATTGGTGGTTGATAATCTGCATGGGCTGAAATTTCGAGCCGCAAAGATAGTGGATGCCAGTTGCTTTGTCAAAAAACAAATCTTTCATAAAATGTTAAACTCAGTAAGCGGCGACCAACAGGTGTTTGTATTAACTTGCACCAAAAATACGCCTAATCATGATAAAAAAATCTTCATCACTCCTAATCTGTCTTTTTATTGCGCTTCGTTCCCTTGCGCAAGTTCAATCGGGTCCCATGGTGGGTTATTCCGAAATGCGTGAAGTTTTGCTTTGGGTTCAGACCAAACAAGCAGCCAAAGTAAAATTTATGTATTGGGAACAGGGCAATCCTACCCAAAAAATGAGTACGGACGAATTGTTAACCCAAAAAGACAAAGCGTTTGTCGCGAAACTAATCGCCGACCAAGTTCAGCCTAGTAAAAAGTACGATTATGAACTGTGGGTTGATGGTAAAAAAATGAGTTTTAGCTATCCACTTTCGTTTCAAAGCCAAACGTTGTGGCAATGGCGCACCGACCCACCAGCTTTTAAATTTGCCTTTGGAAGTTGCGCTTATGTCAATGACGCCCCCTACGACCGTCCTTCGGCTTATGGTGGTGATTATGACATTTACACTGCTATATACCAACAAAAACCCGACTTTATGGTATGGGGTGGCGACAATACGTACCTACGCGAACCCGATTGGAACACCCGCACGGGTGTGTTGTACCGCAATACCCACACGCGTTCGTTGTCGCAGTTGCAGCCTTTGTTAGCCTCTACCCACAACTACGCCATTTGGGATGACCACGATTTTGGGCCAAACGACTCAGACCGTAGTTTTGCTCTTAAAAACATGACTTCAGAGGCGTTTCGTTTGTTTTGGGGAAATCCCAATTACGTTTTTGAAGGAGCTTGTACCAGTACTTTTGAGTGGGGAGATGCCCAGTTTTTTATGTTGGACGACCGCTGGTTTCGTTCACCCAATAACCGAAAAGACGACCGAACGTATTTTGGGGAAGCGCAACTCCGTTGGTTGATTGATGCCTTGGTAGGAAGTAAAGCGACGTTCAAGTTTATCGTTGCAGGTGGACAAATCCTCAATACGGCCGCTTTGTTTGAAAATTATGCAACGTATGGCGAAGAGCGGGCGTTGTTGCTTCAAAAAATAGCTGAGGCTAATATTCCAGGCGTATTGTTTTTAACTGGCGACCGCCACCACACAGTGCTTCACCGTTTAAATCGTTTTGGTACCTATCCATTGTACGATTTTACAGTATCTCCGCTGACATCGGGGGCGGGAAAACCAGCCGATGCTGAAAAAACAACCGAAACGTACGTGGCAGGTACCAATGTAGAGAATAAGCGTAATTTTGGTATGTTTGAAATCACAGGGCCAGAAAAGGATCGTGTACTAAAAGTAACAATTTACGATGCCAAAGGAAGCCAACAGTGGCAACGCGAAATCAAAGCGAGTGAATTGAAATAAGAGAAAAGAGACCTTCCAAGGTTTTAAAACTTGGAAGGTCTAAAAATACAATGAGATGGATTTAAGAGTAGCGCTGATTCAAACCGATTTATATTGGGAAAATGCAACGGCCAACTTGGCTTCAATGGAAGAAAAAATAGCCACCATCGCTGAACCAGTAGATATCATCGTATTACCCGAAATGTTTACAACGGGTTTTACGATGAATCCTGCTTCGGTGGCAGAGCCCATGAACCTGACTACCACCAAGTGGATGCAGCAAATGGCCGCGCAAACGGGCGCAGTAGTGACGGGAAGTTTTGTCGCCAAAGAAGGAACAAACTATTTTAATCGACTGCTTTGGGTAGAGCCAAACGGTGCATACGACTATTATGACAAACGACATTTGTTCCGAATGGCGCGGGAGCATGAGTCGTACGAGGCTGGTAGTAAGCGTATTATCAAAGAATGGAAGGGTTGGAGAATTTGCCCGCTGATTTGTTACGATTTACGTTTTCCCGTGTGGTCGCGCAATGTAGCCCTTCAATACGACTTGCTGCTGTACGTCGCCAACTGGCCTGCCGTTCGTAGCCATGTTTGGAATACGCTACTTCAAGCCAGAGCCATTGAGAACCTGAGTTATGTTGTTGGGGTCAACCGCATTGGCAATGACGGGAATGGCATTCCACACACAGGCGACTCCGCCGTAGTTGATTTTAAAGGGGAGGTATTGGAGCGGACATCAGGGGAGGAACGCATTATTATTTATACATTACAAAAAGAATCATTGACTGCTTTCCGAACGCGTTTTCCCGCGCATTTGGATGCCGATGAGTTTGTTATACGTTTATAAACATATACCATTACCGCTAAATAAATTTACATTTTTTTGGCATAAGTAAAAGAGGGGCATTGTGTATCTTTGGTATCTAAAGTACACAATGCCTCTCTTTTTGTGCTTTCGCAGTGCCATTTACACATTCTATAAATCAATTTTTTCAACCTCTTCCCATTAACTTTAACAAGAAAAAGTATGGACAATTTTTCTACTTTCCGAGACGTCTGTCGGGTCGCTCTTTTAACGATGACTCCCCAAAAGGAGATGCTTATATGCTTGTTGTTTTGTCTATTAAGTGGAATTGCTTTTGGGCAAAAAACTTGGAATGGTTCTGTAAGCACTGATTGGGGGACGCCCGCTAACTGGAGTGGTGGCACAATACCATCGTTATCCAGTAATGTTGTTATTCCTGCTGCTCCTTCAAACCAACCTAAAGTAAACGGTACTGCTATTGCGGGAACAGTCGAGGTACAAAGCGGAGCTACCTTAACGATTGCATCTACTGGAACGCTTACGACCAGTAATTTTAAGTTGATTGGGATTATTTCAGCTTCGATTCACAATTTGGGGACAATTGACAACGCTGGCATAATAACAATATCACCTAGTTTGGGAGTTGGACGAGGTTTTAGGAATGTTGGAACTTTTAACAATAAGCCAACAACGGGAGAATTAAAAATTGATAACTCGACGGTGAGTGGATTTACAACTGAAAGTGGGAGTACAGTCAATAATGAAGGGAAAATAGCAATAGGAAGTACTGGAAATATTGGATTAACTGGGATTTTGATTGGTGGAAGTAATACTTTTAATAACAAATCAACGGGAACGATTACCATCGACCGAGCGGTAACAAATAGTATCAGCAACGGCTCGACGCTGACTAATGAGGGTACTATCAAGATAGGGTCAATTAACATTGGCGGATTGGTATCTGTCCTTAACACTGCTACATTTACTAATAAGGGAGTCTTAGAAATAGACCGTGCTACGACTAATAGTATTAGCAATACAACAAATACCTTCACAAATGAAGGCACCATAAAACTAGGGGCAAATAATGGAAGTGGTATAACTGCTTTGTCAAACACCGCTACGTTTAATAATAAACCCACCGCTTCCATTTTGATTGACCGCGCGTCCCTTACAAGTATTTCTAACCTTCCTGGTGGTACTTTTACCAATGAAGGAAGCATTACAATCGGTGGAACAAACAGCGGTTCGCCAACGGGTATTGTAAACTCATCTACTTTTAACAACACAGCGGGTGAAATAAAAGTGGATAAAACGACCCTTGTTGGCCTTTCAAACTTATTGGGGACGTTTACAAACGCCGCTAAAATTACGATTGGTAGTGCTGATGACGTCGGCGCAACAGGTTTGGCCAATACGGCTACTTTTAATAATAACACTGGTGGAGTAATCAGTATCGATCGTGCAACAGGGAACGCCTTAAACAACCTCGCAGGAACCTTTACGAATAAAGCGAAAGTTGTCATAGAAGCGTTGGCTAGTGTGGCAGGAACGGGCGTTAACAATGCTTCTGGAGCTACTTTCGACAACAATGGTTGCGGTGCTTTGTTAAAATTAGTGTCTAATAGTGTGATTGCCAACGCAGGAACGTTTTCCAATTCAGGGCAAATAATTGAAAATGCGAGCGGGAACAGTGCCATTAGTTCCAATGCTGGAATTGTTCAAAATTTCAACGGTGGCACTTTTACAATCGGTTCAGGAACTCCTGTCTTTGCTACGGCTGCGACCAACCTCACAACCTGTGTGCCCACCAATGGAATCGTTGATATTACAGGCTTGCACGCCTCTACAAGTTATACGGTAACTTCGACCAGCGGCCCAACGGTCAATGTAACAGCCTCCAGCGATGCTACGGGCAAGTTGTCCTTGACAGGTTTGGGAGCAGGCACCTACGCCCTTACGTTGAGTGGTAGTTGCGTTCCAGAAAATATATCGTTTTCGGCTACATTGACGGCCCCAGCTAATCCAAGTTTATTTACGGTAGCAGGTAGTGGTAGTTTTTGCCCCAACGGACTAGGTTTAGAAATTACTTTAAGTGGTTCGGCAACAGGGGTGAATTACAAACTCATGGAAGGCGTAAATTTAATTTCTACGGTAGCAGGAACAGGGAATCCGCTTTCATTTGGAAATATCCTTCAAGCTGGTACTTACACTGTAGAGGCTGTAAACGCAACGACGAACTGTTCTTCGACGATGACGGGCTCGGCCGTTTTAGTGGCGTACTCCATCCCAACGGCGACAATTTCGGGAGCAACAACCCTCTGTAAAGATGCAACTGCACCCGTTATTACTTTTACAGGCGCCAATGGGTCAGGGAATTATACGTTTAAATACACAATTAATGGTGGTTTAACCCAAGAAGTAACTACGAGTGGAGGAAATACGGCTACGGTGACTGTGCCCACCACCACTGCGGGCGTTTATACTTATACTTTGGTCAGTGTGAGTGACGCAAACTGCGGACAAAACCAGACGGGAGACGCGGTAGTGACCATTAATGGCAAGCCTACCATTAACCTGTTGTTGAATACCCAAACATTTATCGAAGGGTCAACAACTGTTCTTTGCGATGCTGATGCAAATCCAGTTAATAATTTGTTATTCTCGGTGGCTAATTCTTGCGTAACGGGCACATTGATGTGGCGTACTCAGGTAGGAAATGGTGCTTGGGGCAGCTGGAGTTTAACCCCACCTGCAACTCAACCATCGGATGCCGTTGCGTATCGTTATCAAGCTTCGTGCGACGTAGCTTGTTCATCAACTTTTTCAGGTATAATCAATGTGGCAGTGCAGTATCGTGCTGCCGTACCTCAAAATGTTTCGATGGTGGCGGACGGAACAACCATTGCGGCGGGTGAATCAAAAAATGTGTGTGATATTGAAGGAAATACCCTCACTTTTAACGCAACTTGTGGGGCGGGAGAAATTGTTTTATATTCTGTTGATGGAGGTGATTATTCGTCGGTTGTGCCTACACAAATGGCAGATGGCGCAGTACACAATTACCGTGTTCGTTGCCGTAAATCGGACGGGACAATTTCTTGTATTGAGTCTGAATCGGCGGCGATGAGTTTGCGTCTGACGCCTGCTTTGGCGGCTCCTACGGTGAGTATTAGCCCAATGAACGGCTGTGGAACACCAACGGCAATGACAGGAGTTACTTCTTGCGGAGCGCTTCAAACAATATGGTATGATGCTACTACCCAACAGGCCATTAGCTCATTACCCGCACAAACCCCAACTGCTACTACTTCCTATTTTGCGCGCTGTCTATCGGCAACAGGTTGCCTAAGTATGGCAAGTAATACGGTCACTTTTACTTATTTCTCTACAACCACCGCTCCAGCAGTAACTGTCAGTTCAGATATCGTATGTGCTGGAACAGAAGTAACGGTTTCCTCTAATTGTCCTGCTCCTTCGGTGGCATTTTGGAACACGGGTGTTAAGGAAAGTAGCTTTAAAGTGGCCTTTAATAACGTGATTAGTCAGTCATATTGGGTAAAATGTATTTTCCCTAATGGTTGTGAAACGGCTTCAAGTACGCCTAAAGAAGTGCTTTGGAAAGCGTTTGATATTACCATTATTAACGTTGGACAAAGTCAATCAGCAACCAAGGAAGATAATAAATTAGCATGGGCGGGTCAATTTCTTACACCTGATGCGGGGCCATCGCTAGACAAAAGTTTGCAAACGAACCCCACGGTTTACTTCACTGAGCGGGTTAATAAAATGGCCCCCCGTTTTTGGACAATCAATGCCGAAGTATGTGCATTGGGGACAAGCGGGTCGTTGACATTTGATATGTTGTTGACACCAGAAACTGGAGTACCGCGCTCTTTTAATACCCACGAAAACAACGCGCCTTATTTTATGTATGCTAATCGCGGGGGCTGGACAGAATTATATGCTCAAAATCACCCAGCGTATGGTTTTTATGAAGAAAATGGAAGCGGAGGCAACAAATATGATGAAGGGCTTCCGAAGGGCTTGTACAAGCTAAGTGTGCGTTATTGGGATGCAAAAGGGGAGGGTAGTATTTATCCTTCAAAACGCCTACCTGTAGGAAACGTATTAGCTTACCAAGAATATTGGTTCAGAGTGGTTTCGGAAGAAGGGCCTGGCAAAGGAGCCGCGCGACAAGGGGTAATAACATCCGATAATGGTACATTGGCCGAAGTGATGCCTAACCCAGTGAAGAATGTTCTACAGGTGCAAATTAATGACAGCAAAGGTCAAACGTTTGACCTTCAGTTTATGGATATTTCAGGCCGTTTGATGCAATCAAAAAAGATTGTTGCTGAAACAAACCAACACAAAGAAACGTTGGATGTAACAGCACAGGGGGCTGGTATGTATTTCTTAAAGGTAGTAGGAGCTACAAAAAGTCAGACATTGAAAGTCTTGAAGATTGATTAAAAATGGAGAATAATAAAAAAAGGAGCTGCCTAGCAGCTCCTTTTTTTATGCTAATTCCTGCAATCGTTCGACGGAATAGGCCGTGGGCTTGTCCGCAAAAAGGACCTTGGTTTTAGCCCATGTTGTTTTGAATAATTCAGAATCTCGGTACGCATTTAGGGCAGCTTCGTCGTCCCAATAACTGTATGTTAGATAAACATTGGAGTGGTTTAAGTCGCGTAAAAGCTCTAGTCGATGGCAGCCTTGACGGGCTCTGATTTTTTCTTTTGATTGCTCAAAAACGTCTAAAAAATCAGCCACTTTTTCAGGCTGAAACGTCATTCGTACGATTCGGATAAGCATATTGATTCTATATTGAGGAAGTTATTTTCCACGATACGCGGCCTTGCGTTTTTGCAAAAAAGCCATAATTCCTTCCGCTGCGTCATGCGTGCGGCCAAGTTGGTCTTGGTGGGTCGCTTCAAGCTCAAGCATTTGGTCGAGGGTAGAATACATGGCCTGGTTCATCACTTGTTTCATCGCCCCAATGGATCTTGTAGGAGCATTTTGGTAATAAGAAACAATGTCGGCAAGTTCTACATCTAGCTCGCTGGCAGGTACAGCTTTGTGAATCAGTCCAATCTGAGCGGCTTCTATGGCAGATACTTTTCGACCAGTACTGGCTATTTCAAAGGCCTTTTGCATTCCGACCAATCGAGGTAAAAAGAAGGTAGAGCCAGCGTCGGGCATGAGGCCGATATTGACAAAAATTTGACTTAAATATGCTTCTTCGGTGGCTATGACAAGGTCACAGGCCAGAGCAAGCGAACAGCCAGCCCCCGCCGCTACGCCATTGAGCCGACAAATGATGGGTTTGGGCAATGACCGTATGGCTAAAATAAGCGGGTTGTAGTTTTGTCGTAACGAATCCCCAAGGCTATTGGCGCCCCCCATTCCTTCTTTGAGGTCGGCACCCGAACAAAATGCTTTATCGCCAGCGCCTGTTATGACCACCACACGTACTGTTTCGTCGGCGGCTGTAGTTTCAATGGCGCGTGTCATTTCTTTTAACAAGCCTGCACTTAAAGCATTGTAAACTTGAGGGCGATTGAGCGTAATGCGGGCAACGCCATCGTTTACTTCGTAGGTTAAATACTCAAACATGGTTTTTGGGTTTAGGATGAAGCAGAAAATACGTAAATGTAATAATCTCAGACAAACCACCAAACAGTTGCTAAACTTACCACCAAACCCAGCAAAACGCCCGCGCTAATTTGAGCAGGTGTGTGGGCATTGAGGTGAAGGCGTGCACTCATTAAAAGTCCTCCTAGTACGATTAACCCTAAAAGAGGATAGAGGAGGATGTGTTCTCCGAATTTGATAACTATACCAAAAGTAGCACCCAACAACCCTCCAAAGCCAGTGCCGTGCGCGCTAATTTTCCAGTTTAAACTTATAATGGCGACCAAAGCGATAGAAACCGTTACACTGGCAAGAACGATGCTAATTTGGGGGGCTAACTCTGACAATTGGGCGAGTTGATACCGAAAAAAATACGTAGCAAAGCCGTAAAGCAACACTGTAATAAAATACGGAAGGCGTCGGTCGGCAAGATTATCTAAGTGGAGACTTTGAATATAACCTGCTCGGTATAAATAGTAAATTCCTAAGGCAGGAATCACAAAAGTAGTCATGCCCACAAACCCCAAAAGGGTAAGGCGGATGGGCGGGGAGAACATATCGACGCCAACAACGGCTGGTGTGGTAAAAAACAACATGCCCAACAATAACGTGGGCATCAGAAGTGGATGAAGCAGAACCGAAAGAGACTTAGCAAGTGGCGTATTCAAAGCGAATGTATCTGTTTATTGCCGACCTTTATTTTGATTATCACAAAGGTAACGAATAACAGACGATGTCACTATAATTGTTTGCGTAATCGTGCAACAGGTATGTTGAGCTGTTCGCGGTATTTGGCCACCGTTCGACGGGCAATGTTATAGCCTTTATCGTTAAGGAGTTTCTCTAACTTATCGTCCGAAAGCGGATTGCCTTTTGGTTCGTGGTCAATCAAATCTTTCAGAATAGACTTCACTTCACGGCTACTTGCGTCTTCGCCGTACTCAGTCGAAATTCCTTCTGAGAAGAAATATTTCAACGGATATACCCCAAATTCTGTTTGGACAGCCTTACTGTTGGCCACGCGTGAAACCGTCGAAACGTCCATTTCGATACGTAGCGCGATGTCCTTCAAAATCATCGGTTTTAAGCGGGTTTCGTCGCCATCCAAAAAGAACTCATATTGGTACTGTAAAATGGCATTCATTGTACGTTGAAGCGTATTTTGGCGCTGTTTGATGGCATCAATAAACCACTTTGCGGCATCGAGTTTTTGCTTCACAAAAGTGACCGTCTCTTTGATATGTCGATTGGATTTGTCGCTTTTGTCGTAGGTATCCAGCATTTCGGCAAAAGACCGACTTATGCGCAGTTCTGGTGCATTTTTTGAGTTGAGGTGTACTTCAAGCTTGCCGTTGTTGTTGTGAATCCAAAAATCGGGCAAAAGATATTGTGCTAATCCGTCTTCGCCTTCTACTGAGCCAGGTTTTGGGTTTAGTTTTGTGATGAGCGAAATGACGCACTTCATTTGGTCGTCATTGATGCCGAGGCGTTTTTGAATTTTCTCAAAATGCTTTTTTGAAAATTCATCAAAATAATCCTCAATGATTTTGATGGCATAGTTGACATAGATGTCCGAAGCATTTTTACGATCAAGCTGGAGCAACAAACATTCTTGCAAATTGCGGGAACCAATGCCTGGAGGGTCAAATGTTTGGATTTTTTTCAACACAACCTCCACTTCCTCCACCGAGGTATAAAACCCTTGCGAAAGGGCCAAATCATTGACAACAGCTTGCATAGAACGGCGGATATAGCCGTCGTTTTCGATGCTTCCCAACAATTGTAAGCCGATGACCGACTGGCGTTCGTTGAGTTTCAAATACCCAAACTGTTGCTGTAGTGCATCTTGTAACGTATTGATGGTAGCAATTGGTACCTCCCGATCATCCTCTGGGAAGTTTCCATCGCTATACATTTTATAACCGCCATATTCGTCATGGTTGAGGTAGTCGTCAAGACTAATGTCATCACGGGTCGAATATTCGTCATCGTATTCACTATCAGATGAATCATCATAGATGTCATCTTTCTCGTTCATTTCCTGTTCTAACCCCTCTTCCAATGCTGGATTAATCTCCAACTCCTCCTCAATTCGGCTCTCTAATTCTGCCGTCGGAATTTGGAGCAGCTTGATAAATTGTATCTGCTGCGGCGAGAGCTTTTGTTGTAATGTTTGGTTTAGGCTTAACTTCTGCATGATAGAGTGGGGTTATAAAGCTTGTTCCATGCGATGTTTTTTGGATTATCGTCTGTTTACAGAAATAGCCTCTATCAACAGTCGTGCCAAAACTACATTTAACTTCTTTTTTTTGGTTAATTTTTTAAAAGTATTTTTTGATTTAGCTTTTTTTTGGGAAGAAAATTATGTCTTTTGGGAGAAGATACGAATGGCGTAAGTTGTTGATAATGAACATATTATGTTTTGGTATATATTTTACTGAATATTTGGTAATTTATTGGACGTAAAAAATGCCAAAAAGTGACAAAGCCAAACATCTTTTTGGATGTTTGGCTTTGTAGGGAGGTAAAAAATGGTGATAAAAAGGCGCTTATTCGACCACGATTAAGTGATTTTTTTTGCCTTTAGAAACCAACAAAAATTTATTTTGTAACAACTCAAATGCAGGTTGCGCATTGGGGTCAGCGACTTTGGTTTTGTTGATGCTTACGGCGTTTCCTTGGATAGCCCGTCGTGCCTCACCCTTCGATGCGTAAATTTCGTTGTTGGTTACTACCGATAATAAATCAGTGACGTTGGTACACTCAGCCAATGCGGTTGCGCTGATGACACTTTGCGGCACTCCATCAAATACCGCTTCAAATGTCAGCATATCCATGTTTTGAAGTGTTTCAAGGGTTCCTTTTCCAAAAAGAACTTCAGAGGCAGCTACTGCCATCTCATATTCTGATAATGAGTGAACTCGAATGGTCACATCCTTTGCCAAAGCTTTCTGCATAACGCGTAGGTGAGGAGCTTGGGCGTGTTCGGCTTCAAAAGCCTCTATTTCATCCTTTGTGTAAAGCGTAAATACGCGGAGCAAGCGCGAGCAGTCGGCATCGGCGCAGTTAAGCCAAAACTGATAAAACTGGAAAGGAGAAGTTTTGGAAGAATCCAGCCAAACGTTTCCACTTTCACTTTTTCCAAATTTTGTTCCGTCCGATTTTGTCACCAAAGGAGTTGTCAGAGCAAAAGCACGGTATTCGGCGGTTTCGTCGTTGTTATTTTCTTTTCGACGAATCAATTCTGTACCCGTCGTAATATTTCCCCATTGGTCCGAACCACCCATTTGCAAACGAACATCGTGGTGTTTAAAGAGCCAATAAAAGTCAAACCCTTGGAGTAGCTGGTAGCTAAATTCGGTGAAAGAAATGCCTGTTTCGAGGCGTTTTTTTACGGAGTCTTTCGCCGACATATAATTGACTGTAATATATTTCCCTGCTTCCCGTAAAAACTCAAGGAAACCAATGTTTTTGAACCAGTCGTAGTTGTTTACAATTTGGGCTGAATTATCGCCGCAGTCAAAATCCAAAAACTTTTCAAGTTGTTTTTTGATACAAGACTCGTTGTAGCGAAGCGTTTCTTCTGACAAGAAAGCGCGTTCGGCGGCTTTTCCTGAAGGGTCGCCCACCATTCCGGTAGCACCTCCCACCAGAGCAAATGGCTTATGTCCGCACAACTGGAAGTGTTTTAGGAGCATAATGGTTGCCAAATTTCCGATGTGCAAAGAGGACGCTGTGGGGTCAAAACCAATATAGGCAGAGGTAATTTCTTTTTGGAGTTGTTCTTCTGTGCCAGGCATCATGTCGTGGAGCATACCACGCCAACGCAATTCTTCGATGAAATTCTTAGTCATTTTCTTGCAATCTTGACGGCTTATCTGTATTTTAGAGCCGCAAAAGTACGGGGATTTTTGCTTTGGTTGGCAAAAATGTTAAAACCCGAAACTCCTGTAAGAAAACAAAGAGACTTTTTTATGGCGTTATGTCCTGATTTTCAGATGAAGAATAAGGCGTTTTGCTAAGCTGAAATCCGAAAGTGTAATTAAAAATGAAAAAAAACGAAGGCTTTCTTCGTGGTTTCTGTTAACTTAGCCAATGCAATCGCATTTTGAGGGGCTTAGATACTCTATTTACAATTATGAAACAGCTTTGTACATTTTCAGAAAAATTAATTCGGCCAACTTTTGGTAAACTTTTTCTTCTGTTTTGGATGGTGGGTGCTTGTGCATACGCACAAATTGCAGTTCCAGATACCAATTTCGCAAATGCCATACGTAGTGCTTGTCCAACGTGTATTGGCAGCGATAATAAATTGTTGCCACCCGCAGCAGACATGAAAGGGCTGGATGTATCCAGCAAAGGCATCAAAAACTTAGAAGGAATTCAGGGCTTTACTTCGTTAGAAACCTTGATTTGTATTACGAATAGCTTAACTACCTTGCCGCCGCTTCCTTCTACATTAATTTCACTCTATTGTGATTTGAATAACTTGACGAGCTTGCCGACTTTACCTTCGGGGTTAGTCATGCTGAGTTGTAAGTTTAATAAATTAACAGCACTTCCATCGTTTCCTGGGTCGCTGACTCAATTGGCATTTAATAACAACGAGGTCGCCGTTTTACCTGCGTTGCCTTCTTCCATGATTTATTTGGACGGGAATCGCAACAAATTAACATCGCTTCCAACGCTTCCTACAAGTTTGCGTTACTTGAGTTGCACAGGCAATGAGCTTACATCACTGCCAAGCTTGCCATCGACACTCGAATACTTGAGTTGTTCAACCAACAAACTGACCGCTATTCCGACCTTGCCATCGGTCTTGACTACATTTTATTGTGCCGAAAACCTATTAACATCTTTACCCCAATTGCCTGCTAGTTTAACGCAGGTGCTGAACTGTGCAAAAAATCAACTCACTGCACTGCCTGCGTTGCCTGCGGGCTTAAAAGAGATTGATTGCGGATTTAACGCACTTACGACGCTTCCAACATTGCCGACAAGCCTAAATACTTTGGTCGCAGAAAATAATCAAATTTTCAGCTTGCCGCCTTTTCCTGCCTTATTGTCAGTCGTTTATATTAAAAATAATCGTTTGTTAAGTTTGCCAGCTTTGCCCGAAAGCTTGTACTTTTTGAATATTCAGAACAACTTACTTACCTGCCTTCCAGAGTTGAAAAATGGCTCAATGTATTTATACATAGATGCGGATAAGATTACTTGTTTACCAAACATACCTGCCAGTATTATTGTATTTAATGCTTCAAGTATTCCAATTCCAACTCCGCCTGTTTGCCCAACTAACATTAATCATCCAACTGGATCAGTAGCGGCAAACTCGTATGTAGCAAAAGAAAAAATAGAAAGTACAGCTACACTCTCGTCGGGTAAAACAAATTATTTTGCTACCCAATCCATCACGTTAAAACCAGGTTTTGTGGCTTCGAATGCGACTACATTTTTGGTAGAGGTGCGCACGTGTAAGTAGAGAAATCTAAACTTTGGGGAATGATGTAACAAATTGAACGTTATGAGATTACATTTTGTATTCCTCCTTTTTCTGGGACTATTTGTACCTGTTTCAAAAAGCGAAGCACAAATAGTCCCAGACTCCAATTTCGCCCAAGCAATACGTATTGTTTGCCCTGATTGTATTGACAGCACAAATAAACTTTTGCCAGCTGCGGCAAATTTGAAAATTTTAAATGTTTCAGAGAAAAATATTCGCAGTTTGGCTGGGTTAGAGGGGTTTGCTGGATTGGAACAATTGATTTGCAACGCAAATCAATTAACTAGCCTGCCTGAATTGCCAACTACATTAGAATGGCTATTTTGTAACAGCAATAAAATTACGCAACTCCCAAAGCTTCCTGAATCGCTACAACTACTTTTTTGTGCAGGAAATGAATTAGAAACTATACCACCTTTGCCTACTTCATTAATGCGTTTAATATGTGGTAGTAACAAGTTGAAGGCATTGCCCGAAGCGCTTCCTTTTAATTTACATATCCTTGAGTGTAGTAGAAATCAAATTACGCACTTGCCCCAAATGGATAATTTGATTTCTTTAAGGTTTTTATATTGCAATGACAACCAATTGAAACAGTTGCCTAAACTATCTCAATTATTTACATTACATTGTATTAATAACCAATTGAAATCATTGCCTCGGTTGCCCGATACCATAAGAGAATTGGACTGTAGTAATAACCAAATCTCTTTTTTAAGCAATTTCCCTAGGGGAGGAATATTGCTGAATCTTTCTTCTAATCAATTGACTTGTTTGCCAACTATCCACGTCGAAAATTTGTTTAGCCTTACCATTGATACAGATAAAATAAAGTGCCTTCCTAATGATTTAGGCGCTATTGTAGTGAAAAACCGTGAGGGAGTGCAAGTCCCTACTCCGCCCGTATGCCAAGAAAATTTGACCCATGCCACTGGAAATTTGGCAGCAGATACGTACGTCGCAACCAAGAAAATTGAAAGCGCTGCCCTGCTTCTTGAAGGGACTACGAGGTACCACACAACACAATCGATTACCTTAAATCCAGGTTTTTCAACGGCTGCTACCACGACGGCTGCTACCACGACTTTTGTGGCAGAATTACGTACGTGTAATTGAGCTAAACAGTGCCCGCCGAGGAGTAAAACACATTTTCCAGTCGCATTATTTTTCTGTTAATTTTGGGATAGATTTTCAATTCACCGAAATTTCTACTAATTTTACGCGGCAAATAAGGAATCGTTTATTTGCTATGCTCTCAGACACATCCAAGTTCCTCTACGAGGCCCTCACGTACGACGACGTTTTGCTCGTCCCTGCTTACTCCGAAGTGCTCCCGCGTGACACAACCACGCAAACACAACTCACTCGAAATATTCGATTGAACGTTCCACTGTTATCTGCTGCTATGGATACCGTTACTGAGTACCAATTGGCCATCGCCATGGCGCAAGAGGGAGGAATCGGGATTATCCATAAAAACATGACTGTTGAAGCCCAAGCTGCGCAAGTACGTAAAGTAAAACGCTCCGAAAGTGGGATGATTGTTGACCCTATTACATTGAACGAAGATGCTACCTTGCGTGACGCACATCGCATTATGTCTGAGTTCAAAATCGGAGGGATTCCTGTGGTTGATAAAGACAGTAAATTGATTGGTATCATCACCAACCGCGATTTGCGTTTCCAAAAGGACTTGACAAGAGGTGTAGTAGGAGTGATGACCAAAGACAATCTTATCACGGCAAGAGAAGGTATCACGCTCGAAGAAGCTGAAAGTATTTTGCAGGAGTTTAAGATTGAAAAATTGCCTATCGTTGACAAACATCACAAATTGGTAGGTTTGGTTACGTATCGTGACATCATTAAACGTAAAGACCGCCCAAATGCCTGCAAAGATAGCCTTGGACGCCTGCGCGTTGGAGCGGCAGTAGGTGTGACGCCCGATTTGATTCGTCGCGTTGAAGCACTTCTTAAAGCAGGAGTGGACGTGGTAAGTATCGACACTGCTCACGGTCATTCATTGGGTGTCATTGAAGCGTTGAAAGGCGTGAAAAGCCAATTTCCTAATTTGGATGTATTGGTTGGAAATATTGCGACTGGCGAAGCTGCTCAGGCATTGGCTGCAGCGGGTGCTGATGGGGTAAAAGTAGGCGTTGGTCCTGGAAGTATCTGTACGACGCGTATCATTGCGGGAATCGGGATGCCACAGTTGACGGCGGTTTACGAAGCAGCCAAAGCCATTGAAGGCACAGGAGTTCCAGTGATAGCCGACGGTGGTATTCGCTATTCGGGTGATATTGTAAAAGCAATTGCTGCGGGTGCAAACACCGTCATGATTGGCTCGTTGCTAGCGGGAACGGAAGAAGCACCAGGGGAAGAAATTCTTTACGAAGGACGTCGCTTTAAATCATACCGTGGAATGGGTTCGGTGGAAGCAATGGAAGATGGCTCGAAAGACCGTTATTTCCAGGATGCGGAAGACGACATCAAGAAACTTGTGCCCGAAGGAATCGTCGGCCGCGTTCCGTACAAAGGAAAAGTAGCCGAAATCATTTACCAATTGGTAGGTGGTTTGAAAGCTGGAATGGGCTATTGCGGTGCAGCCGATATTCAAACCCTGCAAAAAGCGAAATTTGTTCGTATCAGTGCGGCGGGGATGAAGGAAAGCCACCCTCACGATATTCACATTGCGAAAGAAGCTCCAAATTACACCACAAAATAATTGGAAGGTAGTTTATACAAAAACGGCCACTTGGACTTGTTCCTTGTGGCCGTTTTTGATTTTAAAATCAATGAATTACATCATAATAAAGACCAGTGCTCCCGCAACGTAGCCAAGAAGTGCTAAAAGACTGATGCGTTTGAGATACCAGAAGAAACTGATATTTTCCATGCCCATTACTGCTACCCCAGCTGCTGAACCAATAATTAACATACTCCCACCTGTACCAGCACAGTAGGCCAAAAACTCCCAAATTCGATGGTCTTGAGGGTAAGTAGCCAAATCGTACATGCCCATAGAAGCTGCTACTAATGGTACATTGTCGATGACAGCGGAGGCAATCCCGATAATAAATACGATGGCGTCCAAATTCCCGATGGTATCGTTCATCCAAGCAGCTAAACCAGAAAGCGTGTGCGTTGCTTCAAGGACGCCTATAGCCAACAAAATTCCCATGAAAAACAAAATACTACTGGTATCAATTTTGCTCAACGCATGGGCCGCCGTAAAAGGTTTGCGGTCTTCTTCGTCTTTTTTTGAGTGAAGTACTTCGGAAACAACCCATACCGTTCCGAGCGCCAGTAAAACGCCCATGTAAGGGGGCAAATGGGTCACCGTTTTAAAAATGGGTACAAAAAGCAACATACCTATACCCGTAAAAAACATAGTGTTTCGCTCAAAAGTAGTAATCGTATCGTCGATGTCTTTTTTACGGGGTTTAGGTGGCTCAAGTGAACCTTTAAGGCGAAACGAAAGATAAACCAGCGGTACAATCAAAGAAACCAAGCTCGGAAGAATCAACATTTTCATGATATTGACGGCAGATACTTGTCCGCCAATCCAAAGCATGGTTGTTGTCACGTCGCCCAAGGGGGACCATGCACCGCCTGCGTTGGCAGCGATGATGACAATTCCCGCAAAAAAGCGGCGCATATCGGTATCACGAATGATTTTTCGCAACAATGATACCATTACAATAGCCGTAGTGAGGTTGTCGAGTACGGCCGATAGAAAAAAAGTAAGAATGCTGATAATCCAAAGGAGGGTTCGGGTGTCTTTGGTATGAATGCGTTCTGTGATGACTCCAAAGCCTTGATGGGCATCAATGAGTTCAACAATAGTCATGGCACCAAGTAGGAAAAAAGCAATCTCGGCGATGCTTGCTAAATGGTGTGATAACTCTTCTCCAACCTGGTGTGAATCAACCGAGCCAAATGCATACAAAGACCAACAAATAACACCAATAAGCAGGGCGGTTGCGGTTTTATTGATGTGAATACTATGCTCAATGGTGATGAAAATGTAGCCAATGATAAATACGGCAATAATGAGAGTAATCATACGAATTTTGAAATTTTATGAACCTTCAAAATAAGCAAAAAAACCTTAAAAAGTTGTTAATGATTGGTTATTTCACGCCGTTAAATCGTTCTGTTTGGCAAATATTTTGATGCTTTTAGATAAAAATTGCAAAATGTAGATAACAAAAAAATCCCCTTTGGCAGAAGGGGATTTAAGAGTGTGAGTAAGCACTATTTTTACGCCGTTTGTTCCTTAAAATAGCGTTTGAGCCACGTATGGTCGGCGCGGGTTTTCCAGCGGCTCATCCATTGGGCTTTGGTCGCTACGGTATTGTCAAACACAGTTGTATTGGGTTCGATTTCTTCGTTTAAAACGGCATTTTTGATGGCGGAGACAGGAACGGTTTGGATATTCCCTTGCGCATCAAGGTAAGCCAAAGAGCGGTCAAAAAAATCGACATTCAAACGAGGCCCAATTTCTTGCAGCCAGCGCGTTGACTTGTCGATAGAGCAACCACTCGGTAAAGTTTCACTTTCATCCACCGCAATCACCACAAACCGATGGTGGAATATTTTTCCTGAAGCCGTAAGGGCTTCGCCGTGGGCTTCCCAACCTTCCAACGCGGCTTTGAGGGTTTCGGTAAGGGTTCCTACTTCATCGTCAGTCAGGTTTCGATTGGCCTGGTAAATCCAGACGCGGGCTTCAAAAGCAATATCGTGAAATGGTATGTACATGACAATTAGCGTTTATGTGTGAGTTTTCTTCGACACTCAAAATAACGTTTTTTGTGGTTTTTTGAGTTCCGTTTTTATGGGGATTACATCGATTGCGCTACCAATTCTGCCAAATCAAAAACCTTCACTGACTCTTCTTTTTCTTTGTTTTTGACGCCGTCGGTCATCATTACCATGCAGAAGGGGCAACCCACGGCGATGGTTTCGGCACCCGTGGCAAGGGCTTCTTCGATGCGCTCGATGTTGATGTCTTTTTTACCTTTTTCGGGTTCTTTAAACATTTGAGCACCGCCTGCTCCGCAACAAAGTCCCTTTACTTTTGCACGTTTCATTTCCACCAAATCGGCATCCAATGCTTCAATAACCGCCCGTGGAGCTTCGTAAATGTCGTTGGCACGGCCCAAATAACAGGAGTCGTGGAATGTGATTTTTTTTCCTTTAAATGTTCCTCCACCTTCAATTTTTATTTTGCCCGCGTTGATAAGCTGTTGCAAAAACTCCGAATGGTGAATAACTTCGTACGTTCCGCCGAGGGCAGGGTATTCGTTTTTGAGGGTATTGAAACAGTGTGGACAAGCCGTCACTATTTTTTTTACGCCGTACATATCGAGTACTTGAATATTGGCCATGGCTTGCATCTGAAAGGTGAACTCGTTGCCAGCCCGTCGTGCAGGGTCGCCTGTGCAGCCTTCTTCAGTGCCCAAAACGGCAAATTTTACCCCAACGGCATTTAAAATTTTGACAAATGCGACCGTCACTTTTTTATAGCGGTCATCAAATGACCCCGCACAGCCTACCCAGAAAAGTACTTCGGGGGTTTCTCCACTTGCAGCCATTTCGGCCATGGTTGGTACTTTGATTTCAGACATTGGATTGGTTCGTAGGTTTGATGAAAAGTGGTTTTTCGGTGATTCTATGTTGCAAAATCTACATTTTTATTAAAAACTCAAAACCATTGCCAAGGGTTGATTACATTTGCTATTGATAATGAGAGAATCGTCACTAACCAAAAATAATAATAAACTTGAAAAGCGTTTATAAGTCTCACCCTTGGCATGGTATTCCCATCGGTGAAAATGCCCCAGAAACTTTAACGGCCTTTATTGAAATTGTACCTACGGATACGGTTAAGTACGAAATCGACAAAACAACGGGTTATCTGAAAATTGACCGCCCGCAAAAATATTCTAACATTGTTCCTGCCCTCTATGGTTTTGTTCCAAAAACCTACTGCGGCGATACCATTGCTGAATATGCCCGTCAGCAGTCGGGACGTAATGACATCAAAGAAGGCGATGGCGACCCGTTGGATATTTGTGTGTTGAGCGAAAGCAACATCCCTCACGGTGACATCATTTGCCAAGCGATTCCTATTGGTGGCTTGCGTTTGATTGACAAAGGTGAAGCTGATGATAAAATCATTGCGGTGTTGAAAGATGATTTGCTCTACAGCAAATACCGCGACATTAGCGAGCTTCCTCGTAGCGTAGTTAACCGTCTTCAACACTACTTCTTGACTTACAAAAACTTGCCAGGCGAACCAATGACTTGCGAAATCGCCAATGTATATGGTCGGGAAGAAGCGCATCAAGTGATTCGTAACTCGGTAACGGATTATTTGAACAACTTTGGTATGCTTTAATTCATACCCCTTCCAAGTTTCGATTTTTGCGAATACGTAAACTTGGAAGGTTTTTTTACGGGTTGTAAGCAACCCACTTCACGGTAGCCCTTCCAAGTTTCGATTTTTGCGAATAAAAAACTTGGAAGGGTTTTTTATGGGTTGTAAGCAACCCTTTTCACGGAAGCCCTTCCAAGTTTCGATTTCAACGAATAAGCAAACTTGAAAGGTTTTTTTGTACGGGTTGTGAGCAACCCTCTTCACGGAATCCCTTCCAAGTTTCGATTTTAAGTTACAGTCCAAAAGTGTTAGGGTATTTTTAATGTAATTCGCTAATTTTGAACGGATAACAATTAACGGTTAACTTGTAACGAATTTGTAAACTTGGAAGGGTTTTTATTTTCGTTTGTGCTTCCAGCGATTGTGTGACCAGAGCCAATCCGCAGGATGTTTTTTGATACTTTCTTCTAATCTATTTTTATACATTTCCGTAATACTTCCTTCCGAAAGCGACTGATAGGGCGGCAGGCCGATGAGCTGAAAAGAAACAGTGTAATAACCGCGTCGTTTTCGATAAATATCCGCAAAAACGATGGGCATTTCGGTTGCCCGTGCGATTTTTTCTGTTCCAGGGAAAAAAGCGGTATCTTGATGCAAAAACGAAAACCAATGCGCGTGTTCAGGAGAATGGGGCGATTGGTCCGCTACAAGCCCAATGAGCCTTGGTAGGTGTTTTCTGGTAACAATTTCGCGCATCAACCGTGGCATCGGAATCAGATGAACTCCAAACGAGGCGCGTAAAGACTGCATAAATTTATCAGATTTTTCATTGGTCAACGTTTTATAAACGGCATCTACAGGAATTCCGCGCGTTGTCAAACTTGCGGGAACCCATTCCCAGTTGGCCGTGTGCGCTCCAAACGATAAAAAAGGCTGATTGTTAGCAATAAAACCCTGTAATAGCTCAATGTTTTGAACTTCTACTCGCTGTTGGATTTCAGTTGCGGAAAGGTGAGGAAGTTTGAGCGTTTCTACGAAAATATCGGCTAAATGTTGGTAAAATTTTCGGGCAATTTGCTTGATTTCCTGCGACGATTTTTCAGGAAATGCGTGTTGAAGATGCTTGAAAACGAGTTTTTTGCGGTAACCGACAACATAATAAAGCAGAAAATACACAAAATCTGACAATAGATACAGCACCGACAGAGGTAAATACCCCATCCAACTCAAAAATCTCATGGCCAATAATATAAGGTGGAAACTTGTTTGATTAGCACAAATGTAAAAAGCTTTACTACGTAATCAAATACAGAAAATTTGTACTTTCCTTACTTACTGTGCCCGTTTAAGGGCTTTTTGTAAATTTTTTTGTGATTTTTTTGATAATATTATTCAAATTGCTTTACTTACATAATCACATTTATTTAAGTAAAAGCATTGTCAGTACGAATAGAGTTACAATATTTACCGAGTCTCGATTATTTTGCCTGTTTATTGAAATACGGTGAAGTGTCGTTGGAAGCTCAGGAGCATTTTGTGAAACAAACTTACCGAAATCGGTGTCACATTTTGGCCGCTAACGGTGTTGATACGCTCATTGTTCCCGTGATTCATTCAGCGCCCAAAATGCCGATTCGTGAAGTGAAAATTGATTATTCGCAAGGTTGGGTACGGCGGCATTGGGGGGCCATTGTGGCGGCCTATGGGAAAGCACCCTATTTTGAATATTTTGGAAGTGATTTTGAACGAGTGTATCTCAAAAAGCCTAATTTTTTGTTTGACCTTAATTGGGAGTTGCTGACAATCTGTCTGAAATTACTACGGCAAAAACCGACAATACGGCTGACAGAGGTGTTTGAAACGAGTCTTCCCGAGGGGCATTTTGACGCACTGTCACAGATTTCCCCCAAAAATCCATCGGGGCACAACATTTTCAGTAAACCCGTTGTTTATCAACAAAATTTCGGAACTGAGTTTGTTCCTAATTTGAGTATTCTTGACTTGCTGATGTGCCAAGGAGCAGATGCAACGCGTTTGCTGAAACAGTCGGTAATGGTGGAATGAAAAACACACTATTTTTGTATATAATTTGGACACCTATTTTCTGTTAAAAAAAGGAGGAAACAAAAGAAAAAAAGGGAAATTTAATGAATTACGTCGTCGATTACGTTTTTTTTTCTAAAAAAACTAACCTACCTTACGTTTCACAACAGCTTAACTCCAACGAATGGAAGCAAAATTTTCAAATCGCGTAAAAGAAGTCATCGGATTCAGCCGTGAGGAAGCCCTCCGTTTGGGACATGATTATATCGGTACAGAGCATCTCGTTTTGGGGATGATCAGAGAGGGTGAGGGCGTGGCATTGGCCCTGTTAAAAAAACTGGGCGTTTCGTTGGACGAATTGCGCGTGACAATTGAGCAAGTTACCAAAGGAACCGCGACCAACAATATCAAAAACTTGGCCAACATTCCTTTGACCCGCCAGTCGGAGAAGGTGTTGAAAATAACCTACTTAGAAGCAAAAATTTTTAAAAGCCCACTCATTGGCACGGAGCACCTACTCCTGTCCATTCTGCGTGACCCAGATAATTTGGCCTCGCAGATTTTAGCCAAGTTTAATGTTAACTACGAAATCGTTAAGGAAATGTTAGAGTATCAATCATCAGGCACCAAACCCCACGCGGGTCCCGATACTGAGGACGACGATGAACGGAGCATGTTCAGCGGCGGTTCGCAGCAAGGAAAAGACCCCAAAAGTGCCGAAAAGTCGCGTACACCAGTATTAGACAATTTCGGCCGTGACCTTACGAAGATGGCCGAATTGGGTAAGTTAGACCCGATTGTAGGTCGTGAAAAAGAAATCGAACGTGTAGCCCAAGTACTTAGCCGCCGTAAGAAAAACAACCCAGTTCTCATTGGAGAACCTGGCGTTGGTAAAACGGCGATTGCCGAAGGTTTGGCACTTAGAATTGTACAAAAGAAAGTATCGCGTGTGCTGTTTGGCAAACGCGTTGTGACGCTTGACCTTGCTTCGCTCGTGGCAGGTACCAAATACCGTGGCCAATTTGAAGAGCGTATGAAAGCCGTGATGAACGAATTAGAAAAATCGCCCGAAGTAATTTTGTTCATCGACGAGTTGCATACCATTGTAGGCGCAGGGGGTGCATCGGGTTCATTAGATGCTTCCAATATGTTCAAGCCAGCGTTAGCTCGGGGCGACATCCAATGTATTGGTGCCACCACGCTCGACGAATACCGTCAGTACATTGAGAAAGATGGAGCCTTGGCCCGTCGTTTTCAAATTGTAATGGTGGACGCGCCAAGCGTAGAGGAAACGATTGAAATCCTCAATAATATCAAAGATAAGTACGAAGATCACCACCACGTAAACTATACCGACGAGGCCATAGCGCAAGCGGTGAAATTGTCGGAACGTTACATTACCGACCGTTTCTTGCCCGATAAAGCCATCGACGTATTGGACGAGGTAGGTGCGCGCGTACACATCAGCAACATCACCGTACCAGAAGACATTGTGGTGTTGGAACAACAAATCGAGGAGGTGAAGAAACAGAAAAACCTCGTCGTGAAAAGCCAGAAGTACGAAGAAGCTGCGCAACTCCGCGACCGCGAGAAGAAGCTTCTTGACCAACTCGATCGTGCGAAGATTGCGTGGGAAGAGGAAACCAAAAAGCGTCGCTATACCGTAACGGACGATAACGTGGCGGAAGTAGTAGCGATGATGACGGGAATTCCAGTAAACCGCGTGGCTCAAAACGAAGGTCAGAAGTTGTTGGGAATGGCCGACGAACTCAAAGCGAAAGTGATTGGTCAAAATAGTCCCATCGAAAAATTGACCAAAGCCATTCAGCGTACCCGTGTTGGTTTGAAAGACCCTAAAAAGCCAATTGGTTCGTTTATTTTCTTAGGCCCAACAGGGGTAGGAAAAACGGAATTGGCCAAAGTACTTTCGACTTACCTTTTCGATAAAGACGATTCGTTGGTGCGCATTGATATGAGCGAATACATGGAGAAATTCAGCGTGTCTCGCCTTATCGGAGCGCCTCCAGGCTACGTTGGGTACGAAGAAGGTGGACAGTTGACGGAGAAAATTCGCCGTAAGCCTTACAGCGTCGTATTGTTGGACGAAATTGAGAAAGCACACCCTGATGTGTTTAACCTCTTACTCCAAGTGCTCGACGATGGTATTTTGACGGATGGTTTGGGTCGTCGTGTGGATTTCCGCAACACGATTATTATTATGACGTCAAACATTGGGGTACGTGATTTGAAAGACTTCGGCTCGGGTATTGGGTTTGCTACCAAAGCAAAAACCGAAAACCAAGACGATATGATGAAAACCACGATTCAGAATGCTTTGAGAAAAGCATTTTCTCCCGAGTTTTTGAACCGTTTGGACGATGTGATTGTGTTTAATACGCTTCAACGCGAAGACATTCACCGCATCATCGACATCTCGTTGGGTAAACTTTTCAATCGTATCACTACTTTGGGATATAAAGTTGAGTTGACTGAGAAAGCGAAAGACTTTTTGTCAGAAAAAGGATATGACCAACAGTACGGTGCGCGTCCGCTCAATCGTGCCATCCAAAAATACCTTGAAGACCCCGTTGCGGAAGAAATTCTCAAGGGCGATCTTCGCGAAGGAGACACGTTATTGGCTGACCATGAAGATGGAAGCGATAATCTCGTGATTACGGTGAAGAAAAAAGAGGAAGAAGTGATTAACTAATCGCTTGAATCTTAGCGGAAACGCAATTTTCTTGAAAAATATATAGTGAAAAAACCAAAAAGGGTACGGTCTTTGATTGTACCCTTTTTGGTTTTATAATGTACTAGGCTATTGTGTAGAGGTTTGCTCACAACCCGATTGATTTACTACTAAATGTATGATTGAACGTTTTCTTGATTCATTTTCTAAGATTTCGCTCAACGATATGGAATCAACGCGTTTGATGAACCGTATCGACTTTAAATACATGTTTCGTAAAGATGATTTGGGCGATGTACTAGCACAATTGCAACCCTATTACCACGTTTTGCGGATGAGTTCCAAAACGGTTTTTCGTTACGATACCCTTTATTTTGACACACCCGAACGCTTGTTCTACCACCAGCATTTGCACGGCAAGCTCAATCGATACAAAGTGCGAGCTAGGCGATATGTGGACACCGACGCACAGTTTTTGGAAGTAAAATTAAAGGACAATAAGCGACGAACCATAAAAAAACGGATTGCCATCGAAGAGTTGTCGCTGGATTTGTGCCCAACCAGTACAGATTTTTTGGATAATGTAGCGGGCGAATTTTCAGCAATGACCCTAGAACCAACGGTTTGGGTGTATTATCACCGATTTACGCTGGTGAATAAAACCTGCCCTGAGCGCGTCACGTTTGACCTCAATATGTGGTTTCGTTGGCAAGACCAATCAGGAATTTACCCACATATTGTGGTGGCAGAAGCGAAGCAGCGTACGTATTTTCAAAGTCCATTTACCCTGTTGATGAGAGATATGGGCATTCGGGAGGGGGGATTGAGCAAGTATTGCTTGGGTTTGATGAGCGTTGAACCTGGCATAAAAGCAAATCTTTTCAAACCTATGTACTCAAAAATCCATCGATTAAACGAATATTGAAACACCACGGATACCTAACTCATTATGTCGAACGATTTACCATACGAACTGTTTTTTCAACTTGGCCTTGATTTGATGAGCATGGCCATTTTGCTACGTTTGATTTATTTTCCAATCTATCGCAACACTGAGTTTGTCTTTACTTTTCTCATTTTTAACCTTATTATCTTTTCGGTTACGTACTTACTGAACAAGGTAGAGGTGTCGATGGGGGCGGCTTTTGGGTTGTTTGCGGTGTTTTCGATGCTAAGGTATCGAACGGAGGGTATTTCGACTCGGAATATGACGTACCTGTTTTTGGTCATTGCCTTAGGGCTAATTCACGGCATTTCGACCAATTCAGCAGGTATTACGGCCATCATAACGACGCTGTTGTTGTTGTTGACGTTTATTCTTGAAAGCAATTTCTTGTACCGTCGCCAATCGATGAAAGAGATTATGTACGATAAAATCTCGTTGACGGCCAAGTGTCACCGACAAGCGCTGATTGAAGATTTGCAAGAGCGAACGGGCTTGCGAATCATTCGGGTAGAGGTAGAAAAACTCGATTTTTTGCGAGACATGGCCTATCTTCGGGTATATTATTACGAATAACTTTTATTCAAAGTCCAATACCACTACTTTTTCGCAATAAATTTCCTTCAAATTACTCCGATTGACGCGCATCACCATCACAAACGGTGCATCTCCAATTGGTAAGTCGCGCTCAGTATCGTGTTTTTGTGAGAGGTTTTTCCAACTTTGGCACAGGTACATGGTCATGGCGAGGGTTGCTTTATTTTCGAGCCCACAGAAGAAATAACAAGGTACGGTGCTCGTTCCAAACTGAATGGGGAGTTTGCAAATAAAACCTACATCAAAATTGTCGCTTCCTTGGTAAAAATCACTCCAAACGGTCTGTTCTAAAATAGGATGAAAATACTTTATCCGAAAGCGAATGTTTTTATCATCAAATTCGAGGTAAGGATAGGCGTAATTTGCCAATACCCAGCGGAAAAAGTAATTGGAATAGAAGCCAATCGAAAAGATACAATTTGTTTTATTTAGGTTTAAAATCGTTTCGTTAAACTCGTATTTGTCTCCTTTGTGGGTAATTAATTCTTGGTCATAGACGCGTTGTGGAAGGATTTGATGATAGCTGTGAAACAATTGAATTAGCTCCAACAAACATTCCGTGTCCCGCGAATCGACGGTTTGCTCGTTGGCACGCGGAAATTTTCCTTGCATATCGGGCGGTGGTACGTCTTTATTGGCGTCAAAAATGGGTTGAACAACCACAATTTTTCCTTCGTTTTTAATACCAAAATAGTTGTGCAACGTCAGTGAAAACTCGCTTATGTACGATTGTGGGTTGGGATACCCCAGAAATTTGGTAAACAACTCTAAGTAATCCTCCTGAAAATTAACCACTTCGCGACTTTGTACCTCGTTTCTTTTTCGCCACAGATACATGGTATTGAAAGTGGTAGAAAACAATAACTGCGTATGTTCTTCCAAAATCGTTTGAAAATAAGTCTTGTCGGTGCTTGGGTTGACCAATTTCCAAATGGAAGTTTCAGAACCACGGTAGGTCATACCTCGCTGTATAAACTCGTTTTGAAGCTTGGCTTTTACTTCCAAATACAGTTTTTCGCAGAGGTTTTTATTGATGTTCATTTTGGAAATTTTGTGCTAAATTGTTCCAAATATATTTCAATTTTTTGTTATAAATTTAATAAAATTAAACTGAGAAGAATAAAATTGTGGTGTAAAGAGCCATTACCTTTGTTACACAATAAACCTATGATGAACGATAAACGATGGGCTGTTTGAAGGTGTGAGCAAACAGCCCTTTCGTTTTTACTTCTAACTGACTAGCACTCATGAATCTTAATTTAACCCGAATTCAGCATGTAGGAATACCCGTAGCAGACTTGGTGCGCTCAGAGGCATTTTATAATCGCTTAGGTTTTACTAATGTGATGTCTTCTACGTTTCAGCACGAAGGAGGTCAAGGGAAAGTGGCCATGATGAAGCAAGGTGACATCATCATTGAGATTTATCAAATGCCCGACCCCGCCTTAAATGAGATTCGCTCCCGCAAAGACGGTCACATCGACCACGTAGCGTTTGACGTGGAAGACATTGAGGCAACATTTGAGCTTTTGAAAAAAGAAGGCTTTAACATCATCGAAGAATCGCCCGTTTTTCTTGCTTTTTGGCAGAGAGGCTGTAAATATTTTAACATCACAGGCCCCGAGGGAGAGCGCCTGGAGTTTAACCAAATTTTGTAAAAAGCTCTTCCAAGTTGGTTATCGCCGAAGTTGAAACTTAGAAGGACTACCATGCAGAGGGTTGCTCACAACCCGCAAAAATACCTTCCAAGTTTTTGTCATCGCCGAAGTGGAAACTTGGAAGGTCTGCCGTGCAGCGGGTTGCTCACAACCCGCAAAAATACCTTCCAAGTTAGTCAAAACTTGGAAGGTATTTTAACCCACTAAAACTGATAGGTAAGCATGAAATACAATAGTAGCGAACTTTTGTAGGGCGCTACTATTTTTCGTTAAAAACATTGAAAATGCGGTTGATTTTACCGTTTAATCAATTCAGGTACAGAGAGTTTGTAGTTTCACATATCAAATAATACTTTTGAGCGTAAGAGAACCTAACTCACTTACCCTTAAAAGTGCTTCAAAAAATCAAAAATTGGCTCGGTCAACCTTACATGGCTTACACTATTGGCTGGCATAATTGGCCGTTGGTAGTGGGTTCGAGCGTATTCCCGTTTTTGTTCTTATACATCTTTGAGCCTTTTACGTTATACACCATCACCGATCCTTTTTACAAACTAAGCCTTATTTCGGGATTTGCTGCGGGGCCTCCTTTCTGCGTCATCTTTATGATCGAAATCTTGGGACGTATTTTTTCAAAAGTGTACCATGAAAAAGGATGGACTGTAGGGAGCGAAATCCTATTTGTGATGGGGCTTATTTTATTAATTGCCATCTGCAATTTTGCCAACGTGGTTCTTCAGCACTCCGATAAAATTCCTGCCACTGCGAAGGGATTTGGAATGATGCTTTTATTTACGGCCATTATCAGTTTTTTTCCAGCAGTTACTTTTGTGTGGTTTCGATATTATAGACTCAACCGTCAATACAGTCGCCCAGCAAAAGTGATGGAAACTGCGCTTGTTGAAGAGAAGCAAACAGTAAACAATCAAACAGTAATTACGCATTCTGTTCTAACCTTATTGGCCGAAAATGGGAAGGATAAAATTGTTTTAACTCCCCAAAATTTGTGTTACATCGAAGCCGACGATAACTATGTAACAGTGGTGTATCAAGAAAGCGACGGCAAACTGAAAAAGGAGCTTTTGAGAAGTAGTCTTAGCAAAGTAGAATCTCAAATTCAATTTACCTACATTCGGCGATGTCACCGATCTTACATGGTCAATCTCCAAAGAGTCTATAAAGTTTCGGGTAATGCGCAGGGGTATAAACTGCACCTTTGGCAAGTCGCCGAACCCTTGCCCGTTTCCAGAGGATACGCTAAACAAGTGGTACTAGCGTCCTAAACAGACACGTATTTCTACTCACATGGCTTTGTTATTCACCCCAAAGCCTTCCCAATTACCCCATTTTTTGTCACAAAAAGACATTTTCGCCTACGTTTGCCTTATCTATTGGCCAGTAAGGTTTTAGTCGATAGTTGAAAACGAAAAACGAGGTCTATAAAAATTATGAAAACAACTACTACTTATCTTTCTAATCTGACACCGCTGCGTGGTATTGCAGCTTTGCTTACGGTTATTTTTCACGTTGATTTGATGGTCGGTATGGGAGGTGATATGCTGCTTAAATTCAAAGACTCTTTGCTTTTCACCCGCCTGTACCTGATGGTAGATTTTTTCTTTGTATTAAGTGGATTTATCATGATGCACGTATATGGTAAATGGTTTACCGATTCGGTGTTGGGTAGTGATTTCAAACGCTTTACCATTGCGCGTTTTGCGCGGGTGTATCCGTTACATTTTGTTACGTTGCTCTATTGTATTGGCCTTAAAATCATTATGTTGGTCAACAACGCCCCCGCCAATCCGATGGATACTGTCAGCAACGATTTTTCGACCATTCCGAGTCATCTGTTGCTGCTCCACAGCATGAATGTGAACGATTGGTTTACGTGGAACAACGCCTCGTGGTCAATCAGTACCGAATGGTGGATGTACATGCTGTTTCCTTTTTTGGTAAAACCATTTTTAAAATTAGGGGCATTGGGTAGAATAATAGTCGTGCTGGCCTGTTTTGCTGGCTATTTAGCCATAACGTTCTGGATTGTTCCGTTGGTTACAGAGCCTGCTTCTATTCCCTTTGTACGGGTTGATCCCGCGCTGTTGAGTATCAATGTATCCTACCAATTCGGCTTTTTGCGCTGTTTGTTTGGCTTTGTGTTGGGTATGATGATGTATGCTGGTTATCAGGACAATTGGGGGAAAAGTTGGCTTGCCAACGGCTACTCATTTCTATTGCTCACGTTAGGTTTGGGACTCTGTATGCACTTTGCGGTTCCAGATGTTTTTACGGTTTCGTTTTTTCCGCTGATGATTTTGTCGGCTGCGTATGGAAGCCCAAATTTGAATGCTTTTTTGGGAACAAATGCCTTACAACGTTTAGGTGATTGGTCGTTTTCGATTTATTTGGTGCATCAACCTCTCTTGTACACCATTCAGGCCATCATGACACTGACCGCCGCGCCTAATCCAACAACAGGCCCGCCGTCCAAACCAGATATGCTCACGGGCTGGCTGATATGTTTGGTATTTATTGGCATTACGCTGGTGGTATCGTATCTCACTTATCGGTTGGTAGAAGTGCCCGCGCGGCGGTGGATAAACAAATCGGGTCGAGTAATTAGCGCATAAAATTTTAGGCGTTTACCTGCTTAATCGTTCAATCTTTTTTAAACCAATACTGTATCATGAAAAAACAAATTTCAGTCCTAGCTCTTGCAGTTTTCGGTACGGCAGTTTTAATGTCTGTCAGTCCGCTAGCCGTATCTACGGCTCGTCCCGACGGTGTGACAGGGAAGCTAAATACCCAAGCTCAAATCGAAAAGGGCAAGTACTTGGTCGAAATGATGGGATGTGCTGACTGCCACGCACCCAAAAAAATGACTGCTCAAGGGCCAATCCCTGACCCTGATCTGGGATTAAGCGGACACCCCGCCCAAATCCCAATCGGTAAAGTCGTAAAAACCCAAGATTGGGTACTTTTTCATCCCATGAACACCATTGCTGTTGGGCCTTGGGGAGCCACCTTCTCGGCCAATCTTACCCC
Organism: Runella defluvii; assembly: GCF_014195535.1. GTDB lineage: Bacteria > Bacteroidota > Bacteroidia > Cytophagales > Spirosomataceae > Runella > Runella defluvii. The sequence continues at coordinate 1,143,208 of NZ_JACIBY010000001.1, forward strand.
TCATGCTACGGGTATCGGCTCTTGGACGGAAGAGCAATTTATCATTGCCATGACTGAGGGCAAAAGCAAAGGTATTCGCTCGGCTCGTCCATTGTTGCCGCCGATGCCTTGGCAAAACTATGTTCATGGTAAAAAAGAGGATTTGATAGCGATTTTTGCCTATTTAAAAAGCTGTAAGCCGATTGAAAACGTTGTTCCACAGCCGATTAGTCCTGATAAGTTGTAAAATCGTTTAACGAAATAAATGCAATGGAAAAAGCACTCCAAAATCGCCTACTTTACTTTTTTGTAGCCCTATTTATTATTACCAATCTGGGTTTTTACAAGACCTATCTCGTTCACTTTCCAACATTTGAGGGTTTTGCTGCGGTGTATCATATACATGGGATGTTGGCGATGGCTTGGATATTGATGCTTATCGCACAAGCCTATCTCATACGTGCCAATAAATATGAACTGCATAAGCTCATTGGCAAGCTTTCGTATATCGTTTTTCCTTTGTTTTTAGCCTCTTTATTTTTCGTGGCAAAGGAAGCGTACTTCCGAAATATTAAAAAAATGCCACAAGCCGATGCTCTGGCTCAGATGCCCTTAGGGGGAACTATTGATATATTTTTTCTGGGATTGGCCTTTGCATTTGCCATGGTTTATAAGAAAAATGTGGGTTTTCACATGCGTTTTATGGCAAGTACAGGTTTAGCTATATTGGGGCCAGGATTAGGTCGGTTTTTGTTCGCTTTTCTGAACTTACCAGGCCCAGTGGGTGGCATTATAATGCTGATATGTACTATTATTGTGCCTATTGTTTGGCTAATAATGGACATCAAAAACAAAAAATCAGCCTTTCCGATGGGTTTCTATGTGTTCGTTGCCTTTTGCATGAATGCGGCGGGTATAGGTAGTCATTCGGCTATATGGCAGGGGTTTGCCAAGTGGTGGGTAGAAACTTTGTATTAAACTAAAATTGTCATGACAAAAACATTTCTTATTCTCCTCACTTCTCTCACATCATTCATCACTTCATTTGCCCAAACCGACCCACGCGAAGCAGAACTTCGCCGTCTTGAAAACCTCGAACGAGAGGCTACGATGCGTGGAGATTCGGCGACGTTGTTTGGCAAAATTTGGTCGAACGAAATGGTTGTCAATACGCCTGCAAATCGTGTCGGAACAGTAGAAGGTTCGAAAATGCAGCTTCGTACGGGAAATTTGGCGTATGCTTCTTTTGTGCGAACCATCGAAAAAGTCACTTTTAACGATAACATTGCGATGGTCATGGGAGAGGAAATTACCAAACCGCAGGGAATACAGCAACATGCAGGCAAAACTGTAACCCGCCGCTTTACCAATATTTGGAAATATGCGAATAATCAATGGTTTATGATTGGACGACAAGCAACTATTATAAAAGTGGAGTAAATAATCTACAGTCTGCCGTGTAGCGGGTTGCTCACAACCCGAACAAGCTCTTCCAAGTTTTTGTTATCGCCGAAGTCGAAACTTGGAAGGACTGCCGTGTAGCGGATTGCTCATAACCCGCACAAACCCTTCTAAGTTTTTGTTATCGCCGAAGTAGAAACTTGGAAGGGCTGCCGTGTAGCGGGTTGCTCACAACCCGAACGAGCCCTTCCAAGTTTTTGTTATCGCCGAAGTAGAAACTTGGAAGGGTTGAGGCTGCACTATTTCAGACAATCGGTTTCTTTATTTGTAAGTGTACTGTCCACTTTTCCAGCTTTGCCATTCCCTCCCGCTTGGATCGGATAAAAGCACCCCTTTTTGACTTTCAATTCCTTTGTGCCAGGCTCGCAAAGTACACTACAGGCTTCTCCTTCTAATAATCGCAACTTAAAATCCTTACTTATCGCCCGCATCCCGTATTTGAAACGGCCTCGGTAAAGCGTTCCATCTCTTCGCAGACCGTTCCAAGCAAACTCATTCAAGCGGTCGTAAAGTACTGTGGGGCGTGAAAAAATGACCGTATCACCACTGGCACTCAAAATGGTAAACCCTTGTACTTCTAGGATTTCGTCGCTAATGAAAGGATAAAACAAATCATTGATGCCATCGCCATTTGGAGTAAACACATTGGGCATGTATATAGACCCGTTGCTGTGTTTAAAATCAACGGGTTGAAGGCCGCAGCAGGCTTCGTATTCTTTGGGTAGGCCCACATCCACTCGGTGATCGGCAAAGCAGGCTTGTAGAAGTAACCCTAGTAATAATAGTTGAGAAAACGTTTTCATGGTTTGAACGGAGAAATGGGGGATGTTAGTTGGTTTGGCAATTTACATTTTTCCCAAAATCAATTGCTGTTGCAGCGAGTAAAAAATGCCTTATGCCAGATTTATACCCTAAACGTGTATTACCAAACATGAACTCAACTCACCTTAAAATGAGCCTTTTGGGCTTAATGATGGGCTTTGCACACCTTGCATCGGCCCAAGCCACGACTAGCTGGGAAATTGCTCAGACCGCCAATAGCTGTACGGCTCGTCACGAAAATGCGTTTACCAAAGTCGGGGATAAATTGTACCTGATTGGTGGACGTGGCACACGCCCCGTCGATGAATTTGACCCCAAGACCAATACATGGAAACAACTCGCAGCACCACCCGTGGAAATGAACCATTTTCAGGCGATTGAATACAATAACGAAGCCTACGTCATGGGGGCATTTATGGGACAGTACCCGCACGAAAAACCGTTGACTTCCATCTATATTTTTAATCCTGCCAAAAACGAGTGGCGCGAAGGGCCTGCCATTCCTACGGATAGGCTTCGTGGTGCGACGGGGGCCGTAAATTACAACAACAAGCTCTATTTGGTGAGTGGCATTCAGGATGGGCATTACGACGGGCACGTGGGCTGGCTCGATGAATTTGACCCTAAAACCAATACGTGGCGTAAACTTCCCGACGCGCCACACGTGCGTGACCACGTTTCGGTGGCCGTCATTAACGATAAACTCTACGTGGCGGGTGGCCGCCGCTCGACGGCGCGCATTAATCAGGTGCTCAACCTTACCGAACCCGCCGTCGATGTCTTTGATTTTAAAACAAATACGTGGACGACCTTACCCGCTGACCTAAATTTGCCAACGCAGCGGGCGGGAAATATGGCGGTGCCTTTTGGGTATAAATTGTTGATTATGGGGGGAGAAAGCCCCGCTCAAGTGGAGGCCCACGCGGAAGTTGAGGCACTGAATACCAAAACGATGAAGTGGGAGAAATTACCCAACCTCAATAAAGGGCGTCACGGAACAGGCGCGACGATTTATAAGAAAAAGGTATATGTAGCGGCAGGTTCGGGCAATCGAGGGGGCGGGCCTGAACTGACATCAATGGAAATTTTGAAATAAAAAGAAAAATTGCATTTTCGCATCGGAGATGCATCTTGAATTTAAGTAACCTTAGCAAACTTGACTCATAATGATTATTGATTCGCACCAACATTTTTGGATATACGATGCCGAACGCGACGCGTGGATTAACGACGAAATGACGCGCATCCGTCAGAATTTCCTTCCCGAAGACTTGAAACCAGTGTTTGAGGCGAATGGTGTCTCGGGCTGTGTGGCCGTTCAGGCCGACCAATCGGACGCCGAAACCTTGTTTTTGTTGGCTTTGGCTGAAAAATATTCCTCATTCGTAAAAGGAGTAGTGGGGTGGGTCGATTTGCAGGCCAATGACCTTTACGACCGACTCGATTATTATTCCCAATATGAATTATTGAAAGGATTTCGGCACGTGGCGCAAGGCGAGCCGGACGATTTTTTGGCGCGTCCCGAAGTCATCAAAGGAATACGGCAGTTGAGCGCATTTGACTATACCTATGACATCCTCATTTATCCGACCCAATTAAAAGCCGCGTTGCAGTTGGTGCGCGAGGTGCCTGAGGTGCAGTTTGTGGTGGACCATATTGCCAAACCTTACATCAAAGATCAAAAAATCAATACGTGGTCGAACTACATGCGGCAATTGGCGGCGTTCCCCCACGTACAGTGCAAAGTGTCGGGAATGGTGACGGAAGGCGATTGGAAAAATTGGAAAACTGAAGACTTTTTTCCCTACTTAGACGTGGTTTTTGAAGCTTTTGGCGTTGAACGATTGATGTTTGGCTCCGATTGGCCCGTTTGCTTGGTAGCTGCGGAGTACGAACAGGTGCTTGGCGTCGTCCAAGAGTACATGAAACGGGTAGGTTTCTCAGAAAATGACCAAGCCAAAGTTTTGGGTCAGAATGCCGCTCGTTTTTACCGTTTGGAGGAAGTCTAGGCTTGTTTTTAAAAAAAATTATTATTTGTGCTATATATTTTAAAAAAATAGTATCAAATTTGAGTTAAAATTTGGGTGCGAGGTTTTCGATAAAATCGTATTTTTGTTGAAAATCGAGCGTTCAGTTAGTTAGCTCATTCATTTCTAAATCCTTTCAATTCTCATGAACACCACTCGCCGTGAAGTGCTAAAATTGGCAGGTGCTGCTTTAGCAGGAACTGCATTTCCATCCATCATTATTCCGAACAAAGCGTTTGCTGGTATGAATTCGGAAACACTTAAAGTAGGTCTTATTGGTTGTGGTGGACGTGGCTCGGGAGCTGCCATGCAAGCTTTGAAAGCCGATCCAAACGTTGTTCTTTACGCCCTTGGCGAAATTTTCCCAGAGCGTTTTAATACCTGCCTCGAAGGTCTTCGTAAAGTACACGGCGACAAAGTTCAGGTGGACGAAGGTCGTAAATTTGTAGGTTTTGATGCGTACCAAAAAGTAATCGACTCGGGTGTGGATGTCGTTCTTTTGGCGACGCCACCGCATTTCCGTCCGCTTCACTTGGAAGCTGCTATCAAGGCGGGAAAACATATTTTTTGCGAAAAACCAGTAGCGGTTGATGCCCCTGGTATTCGTAAAGTATTGGAATTGGCAAAATTAGCCAAAGAGAAAAATGTCTCTTTGGTGTCGGGTTTCTGCTGGCGTTTCCACGAGCCAAAACGCGCTGTATTTGGTAAAATCAACGAAGGGGCAATTGGCGAAGTAATGTCTATTTATAACACCTACAACACAGGAGGTGCGTGGTCATTCCCGCGTCAAGAAGGCTGGAACGATTTGCAGTTTCAATTGCGCAACTGGATGTATTACACTTGGTTAGCAGGTGACCACATCGTAGAGCAAGCCGTGCATAGCATCGACATGATGTCGTGGGCAATGGGCGATGTTCTGCCCGTCAGTGCGGTAGGTACAGGTGGCCGCCAAGTGCGCGTTGATCCGTTGTACGGACACATTTATGACCACTTTGCCATTACGTACGATTATCCAAACGGGGCGAAAGGGTTCCACTTCTCGCGTCAGCAAGAAAACTGCGAGCGTAGCTATTTGGTAGAAACCTTTGGTACGAAAGGACGTGCAATGGCCAACTGCTCACGCCCAACGCACAAAATTGAAGGCGCGAATCCTTGGGAATATTCTGGCGCTCAAAACGATATGTACCAAACAGAACACAACGAACTGTTTGCGTCGATTCGTAACAGCAAGCCCATCAACAACGGTGAGTGGATGGCCAACAGTACCATGCTTGCCATTATGGGACGTATGGCGGCTTACACAGGGAAGAAAATTACGTGGGACGAAGCGATTAAGTCGAACGAAGTATTGGCACCAGACATTACAAGCTGGGATATGCCTGCACCAAAGGTAGAAGTAGCTCGCCCAGGTTTTACGCCATTCTTCTAATCACCTCATGCAAAGAAGAGATTTTTTAAAAAACTCCACCATCGCAGCTACGGCTGCGGTGGTGGGGGTAGATCGTGCTGCCCTTGCGGCAAAGCCCGTAGCGCGCCCGTTGGTAAAAAAGAGCCTTAAATACGGCATGGTAACCGAAAAACTTTCGGTACTTGACAAGTTTAAGTTGCTCAAAGACCTAGGATTTGACGGCGTGGAGCTTGATTCTCCCAATGAGTTAGATCCGAAAGAAGTCTTAGAAGCCCGTGACAAAACGGGGTTGTTGCTTCCTGGGGTGGTCAACTCGGTACACTGGAAATCGCCACTTTCGGACGCAGACCCTAAGGTGAGAGAAACCTGCTCGAAATCAATGATTAAATCGTTGAACGACTGTAAGCTCTACGGCGGAACGACGGTATTGTTGGTGCCAGGCGTGGTCAATGCGGGTACAAGCTACCAAGATGCGTACCAACGTGCTCAAAAGGAAATTATCAAGTTAATTCCTGAAGCAGAAAAAACGGGAATAAAAATTGCGCTCGAAAACGTTTGGAACAATTTTCTCATTAGTCCCGTAGAAGCAGCTCGTTTTGTCGATGAAATCAACCACCCACTGGTAGGCTGGTATTTCGACGTGGGCAATATTCTTCGCTACGGTTGGCCTGAGCATTGGATTGAGACGCTCGGAAAGCGCATTATGAAAGTCGATATCAAAGAATTTAGCCGCAAAAAACAACAAGACGAGGGCCTTTGGAAAGGGTTTGACGTGGAGTTGATGGATGGCGATTGCAATTGGCCCGTAGTCAATAAAGCCTTGGCAAAAGTAGGCTATTCGGGCTGGGGCTCGGCCGAAGTTCCTGGCGGTGACCGTAAGCGTTTGCAGGTTATCAGCGAACGCATGGATGCGGTTTTTAATGCTCAATAAATGTCATAACCTCCCGAAAGTTTTGAACTAACCTCCCGAAAGTTTTTAACTTTCGGGAGGTTGATTGGAGGATAAGTACTACAAATACACTTCTGCCTTGTTTTTTCGCTTCAAGATAAGCGCACTTACCAGTGCCACAATCAGCCCCACGGGTAATACCTCGGTATAAGTGATTAGGGTGACGTACAATGGACTTTTGTACATTTCTTTAAATTCCTCCATTTCTTTGGTTTTGGCTGCCAACGCCGCCGTGTCGGTTTGGGCAACTTCTTTGAGCACGTGCTTGATGTAGATGTCGAGGTAATCAGGCACAAACAAATAGTAGTAAAAAAGCCAAACAAAGACATACATCGTTGAGCCAATGAGGGCGATAAAAGCCCCCGTTTTAAACGCTTGACCAAACGAGATATGTCCGCCCAGCTCTTTGTTGCGGTAGTTGCGAACGCCAAAAAAGATAAGCGAAAAAATAAGCACCATGGCCGCATACCCCATGAGCTCGTTGCCGCTGAAATCGGGGTTAGTGTAACACAAGTTGACCATGTAAACCATGTTGGCACATAGAATCGTGCCCAGTACAAGTCCGAAAATGAGAATGTAGCGTTTCATTGTTTTTGAGGGTTTTATTTTCGGCAAAACTAGGTTGAGTACGTGGCTCAGGACTCATACTAAAGTACCAAAATGCGTTTTTAGGCCAAATTCAGACTAAAGTAGGAGCGGATGTTAGGCGATGATATTCAGTCGCTTGGCTTTTTCAATGGCCTGCGTTCGGCTTTTGACGTCCATTTTTACAAATAAATTGGACACGTGCGTTTTGATGGTACTCAGCGACAAAAACAACCGTTCGGCGATTTCGGCGTTGCTGTATCCTTGCGTCAAAAGCTGCAAAACTTCGTATTCGCGCGTACTTAAATTAAGTTTTTGCAGTTCATTTTCATTGATGGCTGATTGACTTGCAACGACCACTTCTTTTTCGATAACGACGGTTTCAACGCTGGGTTTGATAAGTTGTTTGGCCACCCACACACCAAGTAATAAGAAAAAGACCGCAATGAGTCCTACGTAAATGTCAATGGAATTGTCCATGATTAAAAACTTCCATTGTAGCCATTTCAGGGTAAATACCAAAATAGCCATGAGGAAACCGTACAAAGCAAAATGACGTGTTTTAAGAAATAGGTCTTTAAAAAAGCTCATGGCAAAGCGTAAAGGGTTGTTTATTTTTGACGAATGTAGGTTTCGATATTGAGGTGATTGACACCCAGTTTTTCTACTTTTTCGATGCCCGTAATCGTCAACGTATCTCCCGAAATGTCGTATTCAAAGTCAAATTTCCCACCTTCCCACTCCCGTACGTTGAAGTAATCCAAGTATTCGGTGTAGTTTTTTTCGCCAATGGTCACGCGGCCACCCCCTGCGCTGTAGTCGGCGGTAGAGTCTTTGCCGTGTTGGAGGTCGTGGCGCAAAAAAGCAAAGTGCGTTGGACTAATGATTTTAATCATTTCTTGTCCTTTGGTATAATCGGTACGAGTCGTGTCATTGCCTTTGATGGTCGTACCCGACAAAAGTTTCCAAGTCCCAATAATGGGAAACTCAGCAGTTGTTGATTGATTTGGGTCGGGAGAACAGGCAATTAGACTACTAAGTAAGACACAAGCAATGGCGATTTTTTTCATTGAAGATAGGTTTGAGGTTTAAAGTTGCGAAGATAGGTAAAACCAAAGCCTGATAAATGGGATGTTTTGAGTTAATTTTGCAGAAATTTTAATTAAAAAATCATGGCTCCTTTTTGGACAAAAACACTGGTTCGTGACGCACTTATTGCCGTTGGAACGAGCTTGCTTGTCACGGTATTTTGTTTTATTGGCCCAACGATTCACACGCCTTTTCTGGTGGGAATGCTTTCGGCCTTGGGGCTAGGCTGGCTTCAGCCCAAGAAAGGCTGGCTTTTGGCCATTGAACAAACGGTCTTAATTGCGGTGTTTTATTTTGCGTTCAATACGTTCAAAATCATGACTCCACATGATGCCGAAGCGACCCAATTTACCGCTTTATTGCAATTTTTCCCTGCGTTCACTGGAAGCTTTTTAGGAAGTTTTATTCGAAAAATATTCAAATAAACAAAGGCAATTGTTGGGGAGCAGCCTGTTCTACTATCCTGATTATAATCAGTTTATCGGAAAAAGAATCGTAAAAAGTGCAACATTTTTTTTAATTTAGGCGTTAGCTTTTTTGTGAAATAGAAATGTGAATCTCGAAAATGGAGTTTATGAAGTCATTACATGCCCGCCTATTTGGTTTTTTATTCGTACTTTCTTCCCTTACAGTCGCCGCCAAACCTCGCTTAACCACCTACAGTTCGTTGGTAACCATTTACCAAGAACTCAGCTTGGACGAAGCAGGACTTAGCCACAGTGTTTTTGACTATGCCATTCGCGGAGTTCAGAAAGTCAACCCCGCCAAAGCCATTCTGGCCATTGTGGATTTGAGCCAACCTTCGGTGAATAAGCGTTTGTACGTCATTGATTTGCTCAAACGTAAGCTTCTTTTTCGTACTTACGTGGCACATGGGCGCAATTCGGGAGATTTGTTTGCTCAAAAATTTTCTAATGAAGTCTCATCACTCCAATCGAGTTTAGGTTTTTACCAAACCTTGGGGACATACCAAGGCAAACACGGCTTATCGCTGAAACTCAAAGGGCTTGAAAATGGCTTTAACACCAACGCCCTCGACCGTGCGGTGGTTATGCACGGCGCCGATTACGTAAGTGAGGATTTTATTCGTAAAATTGGTCGTTTAGGGCGTAGTTTTGGCTGCCCAGCCGTGCCGTATGGCGTTCATAAAGACATCATCGAAACGCTCAAAAACGGGGCTTGCCTGTTTGTTTTTTCTCCCAATCAGAACTATTTGAAAAAGTCAACTTTTTTGCTGTGATCCCAGCGCCTAGTTGCTAGACGCAAAAAACGACTTAGATTTTATCTTTTTCAATGGCTTTTGAGGCGGAATTGGTCAACGCATGAACGCCCATCAATAAGGCTCCAAAGCGTTCGTCTTTGCTAAATCCTTGTTTCCAGCGGGCATAAATCTGCTGAATGACAACGGTATTTTTGAACAAGCCAAACACATAGTAATACAAAATATTCGACAAATCGCGGCCGCTTTTTTCGGCGTAGCGGTCGGCAAATTCTTGGCGCGTTAGGTTACCAGGAAGCCACGTTAGGTTAAAACTTTTCTCAAAAGGGCCATCGGTCGCCTGTGCCCAGTAAGAAAGCGAGGTGCCTACGTCCATGAGTGGGTCGCCGACGGTGGTCATTTCCCAATCCAATACCGCCAAAATTTCGTTTAAATTCTGGGCATTTAGCACGACGTTATCGTACTTATAATCGTTGTGAATAAGGGTAGGGGGATTTTCAGCGGGAAGGTTTTCTACCAACCACTGATACACTTGCTCAAAAGCAGGCACCTCGTCGGTTTGGGCGTTTTGATACCGACGATACCAGCCTTCTACTTGGCGCTGTACGTATCCTTCAGGTTTTCCAAGTTGAATCAAGCCCGTTTGCTGAATGTCTAAGCCGTGTAAAACCACCAAATTGTCCACCAATGCCTCCGAAAGTTGCCGCATGGTTGCTTCGCTCAAACCCAATTTGGGGGCAGAATGCGCCCTTAAAATTACACCTTGAACGCGCTCCATGACGTAAAATGGGCAATCGAGGACACTTTCATCGTCACAAAAAACAATAGGCGTAGGGATTTTGGTGTACCCTGCCGCGTGCAGCATTGATAACACCCGAAACTCCCGCCCCATGTCATGCCCTCCTTTGATATTTTTAGCCCCAAATGGTGGGCGTCGCAGCACGAATTCTTTCCCTGTATCGGTTTTTAGGAAATAGGTCAAGTTGGAATAGCCTCCAGGAAACTGACTTACTTCCGTAACCGTCCCGATTGCGGGTACTTGCGCCCCAAAATAGGCATTGAGGTGGGATAAGTCAAGCTGCTCGCCTTCCCGTACTGAGGTTGGAGTATCGTTTTTGATGCTGGACATTAGGTAGCTGATTGTTGGAATGAATGTTTATTTTTGGGATGAGCTCTCAGTGTAAACTTGCCCTTTGCGTATTTGCCCCTTGCTCATTTGTTTTTTTAAACTTTCGCGCCAAAGGACAAGTCGCCAGCATCACCCAAACCTGGCACGATGTAATAATGAGGGTCAAGTTTTTCGTCGATAGCACCAATCCAAAGACGACATTCTGGCATGCGGCTTTGCAGGTATTTTACCCCTTCGGGACTGGCAATGACGGCGGCAATGTGCGTTTGGGCAGGAATCCCAAACCGAAGGAGCGCATGATATACCTTTTCAATCGACCGACCTGTGGCCAGCATGGGATCCATCAGAATGAGCGTACGGTCTTGTAAATCAGGGGCGGTAATGTAGTCCATTTCTACTTGAAAATCCTCTTCCCCAATGTGGTGGCCTCGGTACGCGCCAATGAACGCATTGTCGGCTTGATCAAAAATATTGAGAAAGCCTTGGTGAAACGGCAGACTTGCCCGTAAAATAGTGGCCAAAACGGGCGCTTGTCGCAACAGCCTAGTTTGAGCGATACCGAGGGGCGTAGTCACTTGAGCTTGACGGTATGGCAACGATTTAGAGATTTCATACGCCAAAAGTTCCCCCATTCGCTCAAGATTGCGTCGAAACTTCATGCGGTCTTGTTGAACGTCAACGTCACGAAGTTCGGCTAAAAAATGGTTGGCTACGGAGGGTTGTTGGGTCAAAACAAACATGAGTAAGTAGGTGGTTTGGTTTTAGGGCACTACATTTGCCGCGACGATAATACAAAGACATTCATAGAAAACCAAGTACCCGTTGTAACAAAAAACAATGGAGTTTTGGGGATAGTAAAAGTTGAAAATTTTGGGGATGAAAAAACTTATTTTTTTGCTTCTGGCAGGGGTGTTTGTCTTGTTGCTGGGCTGCAATCAGGCACCAAAACAGTCACATGCCGCAGGATTTGCGTTGACATTTGACGACCGTTATGTAGAAGAATGGACGCGACTTCGGCCATTGCTAAAAAAATACGGTGCTAAGGCGACGTTTTACGTGACTCAGTTTGACAGTTTGAGCCCCAACGACGTTCGTCTATTGCACGAATTAGAGAGCGACGGACACGAAATTGGAGCGCATGGTGCAGCCCATATCCGAGTATTGGATTGGATTAGAGGGGGAGGAGCTTTGGATGATTTTTACAAATTTGAAATAGAAGGCGAATTAAATGGAATGCGCAAAGCAGGTTTTCGGCCCGTTACGTTTGCGCACGTGGGGGGGCAACAAACGTGGTGGACCGACCGACGACTCTTGCGTGATTATTTTAAACTCTTACGCGATGTTTCGATGACCGAGCGACATTTGCCTTTTATCACGATTCGTCAGCCAATTTTTGCCATCGACGATATTTATTATCAGTTTGATGGCTCACAAAAGGTTCACGCGTTGCTGATTGATCAATACACCCACCTGACTCGTTCACAATTGAAAGATGGCCTGATTCGGGCTAAAAACACCCATTCTGTGCTCATGTTGTTGGGGCATCGTCCACTGTTTACGCCTTCGGAAGAACCCTACGCTTTTTCTGTACAATTGTTAGAAGAGTTTTTGCAAGACGCCCAACGCATGGGTCTTAAATCCTACACGATGCTTGAATTGGTCACGGCCAAATAGCGGGTGCGTTTGGGAAGGCCAAAAAACAAAAACGCCCCAAAACTTGTGGTTTTGAGGCGTTACGTTTCGCGCTGCGATTGTGACCCGTAGGGGAATCGAACCCCTGTTTCAACCGTGAAAGGGTCGTGTCCTAACCGCTAGACGAACGGGCCGACTGGTCTCATTGTTCGCTGCGTTTGTGAAACGTGGTGCAAAGGTACGATTATATTTTACACAAAAAACATTTGCACCAAAAATATTTTTATTTTTTTGAAAGTACTCGAAAACAAAAACGCCCCAAAACTTGTAGTTTTGAGGCGTTACGTTTCGCGCTGCGATTGTGACCCGTAGGGGAATCGAACCCCTGTTTCAACCGTGAAAGGGTCGTGTCCTAACCGCTAGACGAACGGGCCGACTGGTCTCATTGTTCGCTGCGTTTGTGAAACGTGGTGCAAAGGTACGCCGATTTTTGACACTGTCAACAGTTAGATTATTATTTTTTTGGAAATAATTTTTTAATCACTGACAATCAGTAGATTTGGGTCAAGAAAAAAAGTAGAACGTGAAGCATCTTTTAAAGGAAATCCCATTTAGGGTATCAGGAAGTCTTTGGATAGAAAGTGATGAGCAGCGATTTTTAGGGCCAGGTAGGGTAGAGTTGTTGGAGCGCATTGCCGAGACGGGTTCTATCAACCAAGCTGCCAAGCAAATGGGGATGTCGTATAAAAAAGCGTGGGAGATGGTCAATTCTTTAAATGCGCAAGCCCAAAAACCATTGGTAGTTACCCAAACAGGCGGGGAGAAGGGTGGCGGGACGACAGTGACGGAGGAAGCGTGGGTGTTAATCGCAGCTTATCGTCAAATTCGGGAGCGGTTTCAGCGTTTTTTAGAGGAAGAAAGTCAATTTTTAAGGGAATAATTTCAGTAAGAGTTGACACTTATCAAAAAATAAAATACTTTTGCTGCCACTTTTAGCGGAAGCTAACGGTAAAGTTTCGGGATATGGCGCAGTCCGGTAGCGTACTTGTCTGGGGGGCAAGGGGTCGTGGGTTCAAATCCCGCTATCCCGACAACTGAAAATCAAGCACTTACGATTAAAAAACGTAAGTGCTTTTTTATTGGTTTAAATATAGTTTAAACATTTTTCTTCTGGTTTAAACTGATGCCTGGGTAATAAATAACCAAAATCAACCAACTGCTTCATTTTAATTGGCCAACGCATCTAGGGAAAGTTGACTATTGTCTGAGAAAATTTGGGACTGGGCTAGGTAAAATTGTTAATTGGGACAAATTAGGCAAATACCTATGCAAAAAAGCACGGACATTACGCTGTCCGTGCTTTTTTGTTAATCTAGTAGCCAATCTGCCTTCTTTTTTTGCCACCAATACACTACTCCTACTAATCCGAACAGTGTTAAGAGAATAAAAAACCAAGTTGACCAATTGGAGTCTGAAGGCTTTGAAGGAGCCGGTGCTTGAAAAGGCTTGGCGCTCAGCAAAAAACTATATTCTTGCTGAATCTGCGGAAATGAAGTTTGAGGAATCATTGTCTTTGAGGAATAAAGCTGTTAATTAAAATTGTAAAAATGTCCATTACCTGCTCAATGCGCAGTGTTTTTAAAGCACCCTCAGGAGTACGATAATTAAAAATTTGCCCTGCATAGCTTTCAAAAAGTTGAAGCATAATTGGGTCTTCTTCGTAAAAACTCAGTTGGGTTTTGTGCATGTCCAAGTCCGTTTCCAATGAAAACACCTCCTTCTCAAGCAATTGAATGTTTTCATTGGCATTTTTTAACTGGCTACTGTCTTCAACCTCCTGAGTATGTCGCAATGAGATGAGGGTTTCGACATACTCACTAAGTGTTAGACCACATTGATGCGCCTCCTGAGCAAGTTCAATTTTGGTTAAAGGTTCACACTTAAAACCTACTGTCACTTTGTTTCGAGCGTTTTCAAGTCCTTCCAACTGTAAAGCTCTACCTTGATTTTGATGAAATATCATTTTATTTTTATTTAGATTTGCTTCAAAACTAATTAACCCCAATCGCTCCACTGTGGATTAAGCAGGGTTAATACGAGTTGTTAGGTGTTAATTGAAATTAACCTCGTTTTTTATCACATAACCCTCCTCAACAACGTCATCTCCACTAAACCATTTTTTAGGGTTTTCTCATAGCCTAATTTGTATGTCACGTAATTTATCGCCCCTTCTTATCATTGATCAAGCTAATCCAGAGCACTTTGTCAGTACCTACTCTGAATCATTTGCAGACTTTAACATTTGGGAACGTAAACATATTCAAGAGTGGATACGAAAAGAACCACGCATACTAGGAGAAGAATTATTTATAGTAACTATTGAATTTGATAGGTTTAAAGAGTCATCAGACCGACTAGATGTCTTGGCACTGGATAAAAAAGGAAATTTGGTAGTTGTCGAACTAAAGAGAGACGAATTTGCGGGCTATGCCGACCTCCAAGCCCTCCGATATGCTGCAATGGTATCTTCAATGACTCTTGAAAACCTAATCCATTATGTAGTGGACTATCGGCGAAAGTATTATCAAGAATATGACTATAATTCTGATCGAGCTCTTGAAGAATTAAAAGAATTTGTGGAAAAGGACGACTTTAGTGAACTTTCTAACCGACCACGTATTATTCTGTGCTCTGAAAACTTTTCTTCAGAACTTACAACGACAGTTTTATGGCTTAACAAATGTAGCTTAGACATTACCTGCGTTAGAATTAGGCCCCACCGAGTTGGTGATAAAATTGTAGTCGTACCTAGCGTTATTATTCCCGTCCCCGAAGCCAAACAGTACTAAATCGAGGTGCAACGCAAAGAGGAAGCCAAACAAGATAGTTCGGCCCGTACCAAACGGCCTACTACCATAAAAATTTTGCTTGACAGCGGTAAGCTGAAAGCCAACGACCGTTTGATAATGGCAGGCTACTTACCTGATTATGTAAAAGCAAAGTACAATGAACTTGACTCCTATTTTCAAGCAGAAATTACAGGCAAGCAGGGAAAGGCAAATGCAGTCAAGTGGCTACACGACGGGAATGAGTACTCTATATCAAATCTAACTCAAATTATACTCACAGCCCTACATCCTGAAAATCAAAGTCCAACTGCAACCGCAGGAGGAAGCTATTGGAAACTATTGGGAACGTTTCAAACCCTCTACGAATGGGCAGACGAAGTATGGAACGAACAAAATCAATAATTCAGTCGATTAACTTACTACGACATTCTTTTATAATTCAACGAATACATTGCTCCTAGAAGCGTATCAAATAACTATTAATCAAAAAACTAAATCTAATTTGCTCAAAAATGAAACCCAACAAACCTAACACATATTACCAGCCAAACGAAATAGATTCAGGATTCATTAACAGTCAACTATCATATTTTAAAAATGAATACCCACAAGACGTTTTAACTCTTTTTAAAGGCTCCCTAATGACGCTCTTAATTCAAAAGGAAATTGTAACAATTGCTTTTTCAGAGGAAAATGCTTCGATAATTGAACAATTAGATAAAGAAAATACTGCTGATTTAGCAGCTATGGCATTTTTTAGATATTGGTATGAGGGAGGAAAATTAGATCGGAAACCGTACATAACTCATTTTAGTGAATCTTGTGTAGTAAACAAAGACGAGGAAATCTTCGGGTTTGACAGTTTCGATCTCTATTTCGCTCTTCGGCTTAATCTTACGGATTTGATGCAAGTGTTTTCATTTTTAGATTTTCAACTTGATAGAAATTTTGGGGGAGATTTTACACAATTCAAAGCGTATCTGGAACAATTAATAAGAAAATACAAACCTGTATTTTTGAAACCACTTATCATTGAATCTGTCGAAAGTTGGCTAACTCAGGACAGAAAGCCCCTTCCAGATAAGACGATAACAAAAGTATCTGCTGAAAATGACTCCTTCAGTAAAAAATTAGAAATAGGATTGCCCAAATTAAAGCCTAGAGATAAAAACGATGGTATCACAAGTCTAACCATAAACCAAACAGCTTTACTATTCAGCTTACTTAGAGAGCATAAGGTAATTTTTAAAGACGAAAGTTATCAGTCGAAAGAAAATATCTATAAAGCAATACAAGTACTCACTGGTTACAATAGGCAAAATATAAAAACTGCAATGCTCGATGACAAATTTTCTGAATCAGACAAAGAGGTAGTCCAAAATTTAATCAATAAATTAACTTTTTGATTTTCAAGAATTTACACACAAAAAAAGGCTACAAATTTAAAAAGTAGCCCTACAAATCGACAAATAACCCCAAAAAACCCTAAAAACTTTGTGACGCTCGATTGGGAAAATGCCATTTAACTTAACCCCCTAATTGAACGTTATAATGATAGCTCACTTTGTTTTATTAACAGCTCAAGAACTCACAGAACTGATTGTAAAGTCAGTCAGAGAAGCGCTTGTGGAACAACAACTTCCTACAACGTCGCCCTCCAAACCTCTCACTATTGATGAGGCAGCCGCTTATCTGAGGCTCCCAAAAGCCACCCTCTACCAAATGACCTCCGCTCGTGAAATTCCCCACCAAAAACTGGGAAAACGACTGGTTTTCTTAAAAGAAGAACTGGATGATTGGATTGCTTCCAAACGACAAAAAACTCGCTCCGAAATCGAACGTGATGACATTTGCCACTCCTCTAAACAGCGACACAAATGAACCGTTCAGACTTCACATCCCCTAACGTACTCATGTTAAACCAATGCATTGAGGACTCCAAACATGTTGATTATAAACTCAACTCCTCTATTGTTTGGAAACGACAGATGCACGTTAATGAAATTATTTTTCAATGAAATTCACCTTTTAACAACACTAGAAGCGAGAAAGACTTACTGATAGATATTCTCGTTTCTAACGTTTCAAAGCACAGTCAAATGGAAACAAAAAAGCACAAACCTGCCACCCGAATTGAACTAGCCAAACGATACGGTGTCAGCCTAGAAACCCTCAAAAAATGGCTATCCAAAATACCCGAACTTGATATTCAGGTGAATGCACGAGTATTAACTCCCAAACAAGTTAGTGTGATTATTGAACACCTCGGTGAACCCTTTGAGGATTGATAAATCACTCACCAAAACTTGAATTAATTCAAATTAACCCTGATTAACCCAATACACGGCCCATCAGGGTTAATTTGATTATAACAGGCCTTATTTCTCTACACCTTGGCCTCTACTTTTTTGTTTTGATACCAATTTAACCAATCAATGTGCTCTCCCATAAAAAGACGATACAGACTTTTGGCCGCTTCTTGAAGTTGGGCGGGGTCTTGACTTTCTTCAATTTTGACCCGAACGTTTTCGTACCGTTCATGGACTTTCTGCGAAATACGGATATTCCGTTTCCATTCGCTGAAGTAGTATATTCCTTCTAAGGCAGCATACAGGGGTGGCAAAAAAATCACCAAAAACTTGGTAGCTTTGAGCAAGTACAGGTGCTCGTGAATAAAAGGCGAATGGGTGTATTCCATCCATTCAAAGGCATATTTGGCCACTACCACTCCTCCAAAAACGTACAAAATCACCTTTAGCCAAAACTCCAAACGGTGTTCTTTTTCTTCGTACCCTTCAATCCGAATCTCGGTATGGTACTTTTGCTGGCTGTTGATAAAAGTAATGAGTGACTGTTTGATTTCGAAAAGGTTATAGACATGGGTAGGAACAGGTACGTAGCTTTTTTCTAATTCACGTAGTTCGCTCGGGATTTTAAAGTGGATTTTATCGGTGGCCCTCATTCCTTCTTTATAATTGAGCGGTGTGGTAATGAGCGGCAGGCCATTTTCGGTAAACAACGTACGCACTCGAAGGTACTCCGCCCAGTGACGGTGCTGGAGAAAACGTAGTTTGGCCCGTGATGCCGAATAGCCCAATAAAACAAAAGAACCCGCGACGAGCAGTACCTCTGCCGTGGGAAGCACTACCCCCGCCCACAGAGGAGGAAGGTACGCATGAAAGGCTACCAACGTGGAAAAGAGAATGACTGCTATTAAGCCACAGCCAATTCCTGCCAGCCAATTGCGAAGAATAAAATGATTTTTGAAGCGAATGGCTTGGGTATCGTAATACTCCAATGCCTCAATAAAGGTGCGAAACTTCATTTCGATAAGTATTAAAAGTGATACCAGTTCTCATCTCTTAACTCCACTACCAACCATTTTTGATTCTCTTGTAGTACACCTGCCTCGGCGAGAGGCCGCAGGGCGGCGTAGCCCTCTTGGCGCATGGCTTTGATGCTCTCTTTGATGGCGGGGGCTTGCTCGGCAGGGTATTGATTTTCTTGGAGCAGGTATTTGACAATCCTTGTTACATCGTGGGTATTCATAGCAAAATAAAAAGTAAAAGCTACGATTTGCCCCTGAGTAGCTTGCCAAAGCTCGGCAAAGAGCGTACGGCTCTCCAAAAAGTGAGTAAGGGCTTCCCCGATTTGGTTTTGTTTCAAATAAAAAGTACCCGAACGAGCAAGCGAAATTGCCAGCCCGTTTTTGTAGGAGAGGTTCTCCGGGCTGCTTTCATAAATCTCTTTAAAAATGCGTAATTGTTCTTGATAATTGACGAGCGCGTTCTTCCAATCGCCCGTGGCTTCGTAAATGCCGCCCAATTTAGAATAGGAAATTGCCAGCCCGTTTTTGTAGGAGAGGTTCTCCGGGCTGCTTTCATAAATCTCTTTAAAAATGCGTAATTGTTCTTGATAATTGACGAGCGCGTTCTTCCAATCGCCCGTGGCTTCGTAAATGCCGCCCAATTTAGAATAGGAAATTGCCAGCCCGTTTTTGTAGGAGAGGTTCTCCGGGCTGCTTTCATAAATCTCTTT
>NZ_JACIBY010000002.1:0-228113 GCF_014195535.1 Runella defluvii
ATATTGAAAGTCTAACCGTTTTTCAACAACCATTTTTATCACTAAGATACAATATGTCAAAGAACTTTAAAAAGATGTGTATATCGGGTAGGTTTCAAAAACCTATCAGGTTTGGACTAACATACTATGAACAACGCACACTACATCCTGGAAAATGGCGTCTTGGAAATTCAAGAGCAACAGCTTTTCATTGATGATACAGAAAAGAAACAATGGAAAACGGAGGTACTTTTTCTCCTTTTTTTCGTGATTTTAGGTAGTGCCAATGTGGGAGAAGGCATAAAGAAAGACGATTATTTCAAACTATTTTTAGGAGTGGGAATGTTGGGAGTGGCCGCTTTTTCAATATTCGTCAATAGGCGAAGAACCACTACCCAAGCGAAGGTGCATTTAACAGATATTGTAAAAATAGAAATCAACAAAAAGAGACCCGATAAATGGCTGGCGGGGCATATTTTATTAAAAAATAAGAAAGTACGAACTATCCATCTTAATGAAGACTTTGACAAAGCACGCTTTATTGAAGATATGCGACTACGAGAGATTCCGATTGCGTTAAAATAGTTCATCCCAAACCTTCATAGGTTTTGATTAATATACATTCCCAAACCTATGAGGTTTACGTTAATAAACTCAGTAGAAAACCTCATAGGTTTCACAAAGACAATGAAAACAGCCTTTTTTCTTTTCATTTTTACCCTAACAAGTCTAGCCCAGTCTAAATCAAGTTTTGAGCCGCAACGTACGTGGGTATGTATGATTGGCGTGTTGGAATGGGCCGATGCCAATAGCTTTGCCTCTTTTGAGAAAAAAGGGCGCGTCGATGCTAAAATCGTTCAATTTTTCCAAAAGCAAGGCGTACCTTCCGAACAAATCCTCTACCTCAAAGACCAACAAGCCACCACCAAAGCCATTCGGGCGGCGATGGCACCGTTTTTACGCCAGGCCAAGCCCAACGATGTGTTGTTTTTTTACTACTGTGGGCACGGTTACAAAAACGACGCCAAAAAAGTCTGCTTTGCCAGCTACCAAGGCGCCGACTGGTCAGCCGAAGAAATGGTGCGAACTGTCAATGAAAATTTTGCGGGAAATACGGCTTTCTTTACCGCCGACTGCTGTAATTCGGGCGGGTTGTCGCAGGAGGTTCGTAAATTTCCCCAACGCAATTATGTCGCGCTCAACTCTGTCGTACCTACCAACGTCTCGACGGGCAACTGGACTTTTTCCAATGCGTTGTTGTACGGTCTAAAAGGAGAATCGTTTGTGGATACCGACCAAAACGGTAAAATTACACTGAGTGAACTCGCCAACTACATCGACGAAGAAATGGCGATTGTAGAAGGACAAAAAGCGGCTTATTTTGTCCCCGAAACCTTGCGCACTTGGGCCATCAGCAGCAACGTTTCTCCCAAAAAAGACAAACGGATTGGTCAGCGCGTCCAAGTGGATTATGACGGTACCGATTGGCTGGGATTTGTCGTGGACAGTGACGCAGGAAAAAAGTTCAACGTTCGTTTTTACAGTTATACCAACAATGAAACCGATTGGGTAGCGTCTTCGCGTTTAAAACCGTTCGTTTGTCCCAAAAGCTACCCCGTAGGTTCGTCCGTTGAGGTGTATTATGCCGACGATAAAAAATGGTATCCCGCCAAAGTTTTAAAAACGTATTCGTGTTTACACTATATTCATTACAACGATTACGGCAGCGAGTGGGACGAATGGATTGCCCTTTCCAACATTCGAGCTAAAAAATAAACCAATTAATTCACCTCCCATGTACAAATCTCTCTTACTTGCCCTCGTGTCTGTAGGTCTTTTGGCCTCCTGCGGAAACTCCGAAGAGTTGGAACGCCTGCGCAAAGAAAACACCGATTTAAAAGCACAACTCGACTTGCTCAATGCCGCCAAAAAGCCTAAGTACATCCTCAAGCTAAAATTGAAACAGGCTAGCTTTTCGTTGAGCGTAAAAAAGCACATTCGTAACGCCATAAATGCCATCGAATTTGAGCTTCCCGTCGATAAAGATTTTTACGACAGCGTATCGGAAGGCACCGAAATCGTGGATAAGTTTCGCTTTGGCTCGTTGGTATTGTACGGTACCCTCGGTGACTGGGAAATGACCGTCAAAGGCAAAGAAATCCGCGAATAAGGCACCATCTAATTGCGGTATTTGAGGAAGCCCCCCAATAAACTGCATAATACCAAAAGCCCAAAAATCAACGGGGTAAACCACTGCACTCCTTTTTGCTTAGGAGTTCCTTGCGCACTGTTGTCGGTCAGTACTTTTTCTTCTAGCATTTTGTACCCCGATACCTTTTGTCGGTTTTGCAATTGTTGCGTCTTTTGGGCATTTTTTTGCGGAGCGTTCGGGTCGTAAGGAAGCACATTTGCATCGTCAGCGTAGCGTTTCCGATCGGCTTGTTGCTCCGCCTGTGCTTGGTTCAATGGCTTCTGAATCGCCACTTCTACTTTTTTCACAAAAGCTTCCACGTCCTTAGGTACCACGCTTTTAGAAGACAATCCTATTCTACGGATATAGTCGGTCAATTCAGCATGATTGCAAGTGGTATGGTTGCACGAAACCCCATGATTATTGATAGTGGTAATGTACATTTTTACCAAATCGTTTTTCACTGCATCTGAAGGCTTCCAATACCCTTTTCGGATGGCCTCCAACATACGGGCGCTGATGCTTTCTTTGGCATGTGGGTTTTTCTCTTCAAAAAACGATTCTGTCTTTAAATTGTATCTATCTTTTAACCAAACCTCATAAAACTCCTGCCATTTTTCATCGTTTACTACTTCGGGATAAACGACCTGCCAGCCCCAAAGAAACTCTACGCCCTGCATGATATGCCTTGCACCTGCGTACCCTTCTTTTTGCATCTCCTTGATATACGCAGGGTTAAAATACCTCGAACGTAATTCTTGTCCCATGTATTTTTCCAGCGACTTAATTTCTTCATTTCCCTTGATATGCAAATCTGCCACGTTCAAAGCGGGGCTTTTTTTTGTTTTGTCAACATGCCTTACTGCCATGGAAATCGCTCCTGCATAGGCAAAAAAATCATCATTGTCGAGCGACATATATACCGAAGAAGAACGGCTATGAATCACTGACTGAACACCCGACAAGGCCGATTTAAACTCTTTTTCGAGGTTTTCACCCCAATAACCGTTGCCGTAGCCATTGCCCATTCGTCGGATATACAATTTTGCCAACTGTGCTTCGTCTCCCCATGAACCCGACGAAGCAATGGCTTCTCCCATCTTACTACCATAGGTTCCTGACGGCTCAGCAAATATCCTAATTTGGCTCCGTAGCCTAGCATCTTGCTCATTTACACCCGCTTGAATCAATTCTAGTCGCAATTTTTCTGAATTTTTACGAATAGGATTATCTTCCTCTGGCGATTCGGACGCGAGTTGAAAAGCCTCGTTCATTAGCTCAAAAAACATGGGGAAATTATCACGGTAAAGCCCCGTCGAACTCATCAATACATCCACCCGTGGTCGGCCTAATTCTTGTCGGGAAACAAGCTCAACCCCTTCAACTTGTCCTTTTTTATTTCGCTTGAGTTTTACCCCCAACAAGGCCAATATCTGTGCTTCTTGCACCCCTTGATGACGAATGGTTTCGACCGCCCATACCTCAAACGCTACCTTTTTAGGATATGCACCATTGCTCTTTTTATATGCTCCAACAAACGTTTCGGCCAAGCGCTTTCCAATAGAATCGGCATAAGGAACTGGGATAGTTCGGGGGTCGAAGGTGTAAAAATTACGCCCCGTAGGAATAGCATCAGGGCTACGGATAGGGTCATTGCCCACTTGTGCCTCCACAAACTTTCCATCCAAGGCGTGGAGTAGCATTCGGATTTCTTCTCCTCCTGAACGAGCCAATTTTGACTTAAACTCTTCGATGCGTTCAGAACCGTTGGGTTTGGCTATGATTTTGGCAAAATTATCCAGTTTATTTCCCTCGGGCGAAACCCCAAATGTATGAAACCCAAAAGGGGTAGCACGAGAGCGAGTTTGCTCTATATAGTGTTGCAAAGTCTCAATCATTTCTTTTGCGCCCGTGGGCGGCTGCTCTGCCAGTTTTTTGTGAGCTCCCCAACCGTCTTTCTCTAAGTCTTTTTTGATACCAAGCTGGGTGGCTTGTTGCTCAATAAGCGCTAAAAGCTGAGACGTTCCGTCAGGGTTAAGGGCTCTAGCAGTTTCCCATTGCCGAATCAACTGACTGATTTTGACCATTTCGGGCGTCATACCTGCTTCACCAAGGGCAGGAGTTAAGTGGTCAACAATGGTTGAAGCACCTCGCCGTTTGGCTTGCAGCCCTTCTCCGACGACATCCATGTTGTAGATGTATAATATCGGAAGGTCGCCTGCCAATACCTCAGGGCTATCCAGATCAGACAAGCCCGACTCCTTTCCATCGAGCCATTCGTGGGTGCCGTGGGTACCCGTATGAACGATGGCGTCCATGTTGTGCTGAAACCATAAGTATTGACAGATATATTGGTGGTGAGGCGGTAAGGTTTGTGAGTGATACAACGCCGCTAGGTCTTGCGTACGAGCGCGGTCGGCTTGCGGCATAAAATAAACATTGCCATACCGAACAGCAGGGAGCACAAAAAACAATTCTCCATTTTTTCGGATGGTCATTATATTTGCTTTCTCAGGCGGCCCCCATTTATTGGTTATCTCCAACTGATACTGCTGATTTAATTGGTTGAACCACGCGGTATAAACGCGCAACGGGACTAAAATAGCACCGCCTTTTTCGACCAGTTTGGCCAATTCCCCTGGCGCATATTTACCAATATTTCTCCCCTTTTCTTTGATTTGTTTTTTGAACGATTCATCCAAAGCTGATGAATAATTTTGGGTGGTATAGCCGTTTTTGGTCAGCTCTTTTAACAGTACTGGGTAGCTTTCAAAAATATTCAAATAACTCGCCCCAATATTATCTTTTCCTGGTGGGTAATTCCAGTAGAGGAAAGCGATTTTTTTATCTTTGTTTTGCTTGTTTTGCAAGTTGATATACCTTATTGCTCTGTTGACAATACGGTCAACTCTACTTTTAATGGCTCGTTTGTAAGGGATTCCGTCTTTCAATTCCACGCCACCGATTACCGTTGGCTGTACCATTCCAGCAATCTCAGGAATGGCCATTTGCCAAGTTACCTCCGTACTCGACAACCCTTTTTTATTACGTTCCCATTCTTTGATGCCATTTCCGTAAATATCAATGGCGTTGACCAACGGAACATCTAAGACAGGCAACACCTTTTCTGCTTGCGAATCAGGAAATTTATAAAACCATGAAATTGCGGCTTTCACGCCTTTATTTTTCAACAACAAAGTATCAATCAGCGTATTTTTCAGGGCTTTACTTGAAGGATACCCAAACACCATAACTGGCTGAAAACCTTTCCTTTCGATGTTTTGACACACCTCATTTTCAATCGTCAGGATGCCTTCCTTAATCGCCGATTCGTACACCAACACCGCAATTTTATCTTTTTTAGGGTCGGGCTGTTGCTGATTGACCCACTCTTCCCACGTTTTGACAATTTTTTGAACCTTTCGGTTTTTAAAAACGATAAAACCTTTGGCAATGGGCGGATTAGGGGGTTGAACCCGTAAAGAGGGTATTTTTAAATAACTGGAAAACAAATAGACAAGCATTTTTTTAAGCTCATCGGGAGATTCGTTTTTGTAGTATTTATTCAATTCTTCGTCGGCCTGCATCCCAAATTGTTCAAGTTCCTCAATTGGATATTTGGTAGAAGGCTCGCCCAGAATCAGCTTTAACGTGCGGTTGGTCTGAAATCTGGCGTTTGTTTGTTTCAAAAAATCAAGGTGTTCTTCAAACATTTCGGTTTCCGACACCTTCATAAGCATCAAGTCGGAGGCAGGAATGGGGTCTTTTCCGTGATTAGCGTTGGAGCGCGTACGGATAATAATATCTATTTTATTCGCCAAGTTGGGGTACTCCCGATAAAAATAGTCTATTGCTTTTACGAGGGCTTCGGCTTTGTTATCACCCACTACAAACAACACCGTTTTATGGTCGGTCTGTTGCAATGAGCTGTTCCTCAAAAAGAAGAAAAAAACGCCCGCAAAAGCGATTAAAAACGCCCCACCAATGTATTTTTTTAGACCTTCACTCATCAAATAGCAAAATAGATTTTAACAGTTTCCATGAAAGATGTAACAGCTATTGGGTATTTTTCTGCGTCGAATCCTGTTTTTCGTCGTTTTCAGGCACATAAATTACCGAGCCGTCTTCGAGCTTGTATGCTACTCCTAACCGATGGCCTTCTCCCTCACCGATGTTTTTTGTCATTCGCCGAATCGTCGTCTTTTTCCCATCTTTTACCAATACCTGAATACCATCCTTGCGTTCGGTCGTAACGGTCACTTTCGCATCAGGATTCAGCATGTCAGTGAGGTTCATCGAACTCACCAGCGACACCATAAACCCCAAAGCAAACACCAATCCTGTTTCGAATAGATTGGCCATGATAGAAAGCGGGTTGTTATCGTCGCCTTGCCCGTTGATTAATCCCAAATTTCTTCTTCTTGTTGGTTTCATAGTCAACGGTATTAGCGGGTTGTTTCTTCTGATTGAGTTTCAATCGCCTGTCTGATTTCGGCCAAATCTAGGCTATACCACCGCTCATAGTTGGTCGAAATAATCATGCAAATCACCCCTGCCGTAAGGCCCAGAATCGTAGAACCAAAAGCAATACTCAGGTGGTCCGACAACAGTTTCAGGTTGTTGACACCTACTGCTTGTAAAGCTCCGCCTAACGGAATGAGTGTCCCTGCCAACCCCAACGCTGGACCAAGTCTAACCCACACTTTTATGTTGTCGATTCTTTTTTTCAACGCCGCCTCTGTGCGGTCATGAAGGAGCCATAAAGGCGCTTCGGGGTCTTTGCCTAGTTGTTTTTTCCACTCGTTGATGCCATAGAGCCTTAGTAAATGCGCCGAAGGTTGTTGGGGGTTTTTCAGGGTTTCGGGCTCGCCTTTTCGTTGAAATGACTCAACAAGCATACTGCCCAACATAAAAAATGAGTAGCCAATTCCAAACAACAGCAGAAGGATAGTAGGCCATAAAAGTAGTTGGGTCAAGACCCCAATCGTGTTTTGGATAAGTTGTTCCATATCAGAATCTAAACGTGTATCGTAGCGAAGTATTTCTTCCAGGCATGGGCTGGTAGCGAAGCTCGTAGTAGTTTTCGTCGGTGAGGTTATTGACGCGCAGCGATACCGTATGCTTTTTGTAAATAGTAAGGTTTGCAACCAAATCGAGCGTTAGGTATGGTGGGTAAGTCACCAGCTGACTTCTGAATTTTTGAGGACTGACCACATCATTAAAGTTCACGTATTCTCTTGCACCCATGTACCTGCCCGACAGGCGCACAGAAAATCGTTTAAGGTCATCAAATTCAAAGCCTCCTCCTAAGCTCAGGTCGGCTACGTGGCGGGCCTTCGACTTGGTATCGGGACTTGCGGGGTCAGTACTTTTTATATAATCATCGTACGCCAACATCTTGGTCGCATTAAAAAACAGTTTATATGATTTTTTAAACTGATTGATTGCCCCAAAATCATAATATCCGTCCATTTCTATACCCGACAGTTTGGAGTAATTGGCATTGGCATACGTGCGATACGAAGCTACTTTGTAGGTTTTACCATCCAACGCCTGCCAATCGGTGTTCACTTTAGAGGCATCTGAAATTGTAATAATTCGATCATCGACTTTGGTATTAAAATAGGTAGCATCTAGGTAAAACCCTTTTTCTGCTTTCCCAAAACGCAAACCTGTCTCCCATGTTAAGCTATTTTCATTTTTCAAATCAGGATTTCCCAATGTCACATTCACTCTCACAGGATTGGTCGTCGTAAATGTTTCAAAATAGCCTGCAATTTGGTTGGCTACTGCATACCGAAATGCCGTCCCTACATTTGCATGAATAGCCAGTGCTTTGGTCAGGTTAATCTGCGCTCCAAAGTTGGGGCTATAAATGGTCTTACTTTCACTTTTTATATTTGTTTTATCTTCCAGTCCAAAACTCCTAGTCATGGCATAATTGACAAAATCGGTGCGAAAACTTGGGTTCAAAATCAAACGATTATTGAACACTGAAGCGTACCCCTGGGCAAATATACCAAAGTCATTAATTAGCCCGTTTGGACTTGACGACGCCCTTTCTTGGGGCACATTTCCCGTTGCGGCCGTTGGGGCATTCCAGTATCGCAAATCCGTCCCTGCAGTGTAATAATCTGTACCAAAAGCAAGTCGAAATTGTTCCGAAATTTTAACCTCGTCTTGTAATTGAAAACCTTTGTAATCAACACTGCTCTCATATGACTTGTAAGGTGTAAACTCCTGACCAGTAGTGGCATTAACAAAAGGCAGCGTTCCTACGTATTCTTTTGAGATATAAGCTTTTGCCAACAAGCTATGCTTCCCAACCTTACCTGTTAGCGCCACCTCAGAGGTATTGTATTTACGTTCTGCCTGATCGCGGGTGGTTGTTCGCATATCTCCAATGGTATATACTTTGTTGGTTGCAAACCCTTGGCTCATCGCATCAATTCGCCAGTTTTTACTGATTTGATAGCCTAGCCGTGCCATGATAGAATAATTCTGCATTTGCGTGTATTCACGGACAACGCCATCATATACATCATCGGGCGTATCTAACGTAGTTTGATCCAAAGCAGTCACAGTCGAGTTACGCCACCCAAACGCATTTCTAAAAAAGTTTCCTTTTCCAATTTTATAGTTATCACCTCGGTTGAAAAAAGTACCCGCGAGGTCAAAATCGAGTTTAGGGGTTATTTTTCCCCCAACATCGGCACCTACCTCCAACGTATTCCAAGTTCCATAACCCACATAGGCTTTTCCTCCTATTTTATCTTGCGATTTTTTGGTAATGATATTAATGACTCCCCCCATCGTATTGGCCCCATACATAGCTGCCGATGGTCCTTTCAGTACCTCAATACGATCTATAGAACCTCTGTCTAAAACGGCAAGATTTACCGTTCCCGCAGGGCGTCCATTGATAAGCACCGATGTCTCGGGCTGAATCGAATTAGAGCCGTGAAAAGTGTTGGGAGCAAATCCCCGCACGTTTACATACGAAAATCCATGAGGGTATTGAACGATGTTTAATGCGGCTAATTTTTTCAAAAAATCAGCTATATCGTTGGCAGGTGTAAGTTCCAAATCGCGACTTGATAGTACTTCTATTTTCTGTGGAACTTGATTCTTTTTTAGGAACATTCTAGTCCCTGAAACTGTAACGGTATCTAAACCAATCACTTGTGCATTTAAATTTAGACTTAATGTAATTAAAAAGCACAAGCCAAGTAGTCTTTGTTTTAGTTTGTGAAGCATGATGTAGAATTATTTATGGCAAATCGCCGCAATTTACACACTTTACCATTCCTAGCCAGATACGAATGGTATCTTTTCTTCCTTTTTACGACAATTAGGCATTTTCTCGGTCAAAAAACGAGAATCATCTCTGATTTTCGAGGTACTTGACTGCCTCACCCAACCAATCCGATTCGGGCGACTTGAGCTGAATTTTTGGGGCAATACCCGTTTGGTCAATGGGTGCAGTATCGGTCCACGAAGATTTAACAATGGGAATCACAAACGTAAAATCAGGGCACGGAATGGGGGTAGGTTGGCGCAGGTCACCGTAGTCCATCATCCCCATCGTGTTTTCACCCATAGTGATTACTTTTTCAAAATCCTTGACCACCTGAATCGAGTATTCGGTGGCGCTCCCGCATAGTGCGTTTTGTAAAACAACCACCTTCTTAGGATTGGGCAAGGCCGCTTCGTAGCTCACAGGAAAGTCGGGCTGGGGAACGTACGCACCGATATTTTGGCGTAATTTTCGTAACAACGTACTGTCACTGCTATAATCGCTGCTAAAAACGCGGTTATTGTTGATAGAGGCTTGCATCAGCCCTCCTTTTACCACAAACGGCTTGGTGTATAGATAAGGCAACAGCAATTCCATGCCAAAATTGCCGCCGCCGTTGTTCCGTACATCAATAATCAAGTACGGAGTAGCTCGAATGAGCGAATCATTCTTTTTGATAAATGCCTCAAATTGACTCCATTGCATTCCAAAAGTGGGGATTCGTACGCACACCACGTTGGGTGAAGGTTTCCAACACGCCAAGCCTTTGTTTCCGTTTTGCCAAGTGGCTACCTCCTGTTCTTCAGCAGGGGTTGCATTGTGCGGGAAGAGTCGTTTCCAAGGAAAATAATTGTAAAAAAGATTCCCTTGAAACTTCGCGCGCGGGTCGAGGCTGAGCAAATAGCTGCCAAATTCGTGGACGTTGTAAAATGACCCGTTTTTCTTGATTTTGGAAAACAATTGTCCCGTTTTATAGGTCGTATCGGCACTTTCAAGTACAATTCCTTTGTAAGCATCAGGTGTTTTGCCGTCTTTCACAATCGCAATTTTGAGCTTTTTCTCATCATGCCACCAAATCCCTTCGGGCGACGAACTAGGCACTTTTTGGGTCAGCTGGCGCGCCTGACTTTCAGTAAGTGGGTCAAAAATCTTCGCGACGTGTTCTTTGTTGTAAACGCCTATTTGGAGGTGTTTGTCTTGAAAATAGTTGATGTAGGTAGCCAAAATATCAAAACACTCCGCCCGCGACGGACTGCGCATCGACTGAATACGCAACTGCGTCACCATCCGAGCGTACGCAAGGCGATTTTTGGAGGTGCTAACTTTGTCGCTATACCCTGCATAATCGGTACTTATTTTTTGAATTAAGGAGTCAAGGTTGGTGCGACAATCGCAGTTTTGGGCACTCACCGCCCAACTTTGCACCACAAAAAACAAACACAATAAACGTTTCATAGCTGATTTTTGGATTAGTTCTAGCACTTAGTGCATACGGTCGCCACGCACTTCGAGGGTTTGCATGATTTTGGCTTCTTCGGCCAAGAGTTGTTTCCAGCGTTCGCGTACTTTTTCGGCGGGGAGGTATTCTTCAGCCAATTCGATAAAGTTTCGGTAATGCCCTGCCTCCGAAATCATCAACTCGTGGTAAAAGCTCCGTAGTTCCTCGTCGGAAATATGTTGTGACAGTAATTTAAACCGCTCACAACTTCGGGCTTCGATAAGCGCACAAAACAAAAGGCGGTCGAGAAACACTTCCTCACGGTCGCCTTTTTTCTTCACCACTTCTTGCAGGCGGTTGACGTACTCGTCTTTACGAGCGCGCCCGAGTTTATAGCCGCGTTTGTGGAGTTCTTTCAAAACCATCCGAAAGTGCGCCCATTCTTCGGCAACGACGGGCGTCATTACTTCGACCAATTTTTCTTTTTCGGGAAAATGCACAATCATCGAAATACAAGCCGAAGCTGCTTTTTGCTCACAATAAGCGTGATCTACGAGAATTTCTTCCAACTGCATTTCGGCAATATTGACCCAACGCGGGTCGGTAGGCAGTTCGAGTCCAAGAGTAGTGAGAGACATTTTTTAAATGACGAGTTTTTGAATGCAGAATGTCGAATAAGGGGTTCGCAATTATAAGTTAGAATGGTTTAATTGGGTGCTCTAACGCACGTACAAAATTAGAAAATTCTCTTTTTTCAAACGACACATTTCCTTTCAATCTGCAAATAAATCCCTCTATTATTGAACCCTAATTAACTGAACACCCACCACTGGACGACCGTCGGCGGTAACCCCCTGTATGACCACACGCACCGTCCGTACTACGTCTGACAACGGAAAACGCAACTGACTGCGTCCCTGTCCGTCGGTTTGCATTAGGGGTTTCCAATATAAAACATCCCGATAATCCACCTTTGAAGTACTTCCTATTGCTGCCTCCGCATCGTAGCGGGGCACATAAAATTCGCGTTGTACCGACGGATAACCAATGAAATGAATTGGCGTCATTCCTTCGTTCGTTTTAGAATTTTTCTGCATCGACCGAGCACGTTTGGTGTAAAAAGCAATGACCCCATTGCCCGCTCGAACCCCGTATGTCCCAGTAGTACCCGCATTTTTTAGCACTTCGATGCGTTCGATGTCTCCTGCGTTATAGTACAGCAAAGCCGTTCCGTCGCGGTCCTCTATGGGGACACCATCTATCAAATACAAGGGTTGCATCCCGCTTTTGAAGCTATTTACCCCCCGCATAAATACCTTGTAGCTACGCGCTTGGGACACCCCCTCTCGTTGAACGGTCACGCCCGTCAACCGTCCCTGAATCATTTCGTACAGATTTTGAAAAACGGGTGACTTGTCGTCGAACACAACAACGGCATCGGCCGCATTGTGCAAACTCCGCAGTTGAACATCCTCAGGTCTTTCTTCGATTTTACGCGCTCGAACCGTCACTTCTTGCAAGACTTGAGCCGTTTTATCACGGTAAAAATCAACGTTGGACTCCTGTCGAATCCGAGCCGCTTTCGATTCCGCCCGCAACATTAACCAATCGGGTGACGCTGTTATGCGCTCCGATTCCCATTGACTACTCGACGTTTCCAAGACCAAAAAGGCTTCTTTGGCAGAAAGTTTTCTTGACTTTTCATCCGTAATTTGCACCATTAACTGTAGCGTATCAGTCGCCGCCATTCCTACGAGACGGAAGCGCCCCTGCTCGTCAGCCCCTGCCGTTCCTACAAAAGATTTGCCAGTGCCTGTCGATACTACCGTGAGTTTCGCCCCAGGAATAGGTTGATTTTTAGCGTTTAGAATGCGGCCTTTGAGCGATACGCCACCGAACTGTTCTGTTTCGGGCGTACCACTAACGCGTCGCCAGCCCTGCGTCAACAGTAGGTCGTCCAGTGCTTGCAGGGTTTCCGTAGAGCGATTCTTCAGATATTGGTTGGGGGTTTCGATACGCCCTCGGAGCTCACCCGTCAGCAATAAGTGGGTGTGAATGTTAGCTTCGGCGGTATCATCAAACACTTGGTCGGCATCGGTAATCGAGGCTGATAAAGCGGCCAACACTGGTGCTCCATTATCACTCAAATTGATGCTCAAGATGGCCTGCTCGCGTGGCTGATAGCGGCTTTTGTTCAAACTCGTCACTACACGGACTGGCGCAGTAGATTCGGGGACAAATACCAATCGTTCGGCGTGGGCCTTACCGAAGGCATCATACAGGGTGATTTGTGCAAACCCTGCTGGCCAAGTCGTTATAGGCAAGTTTATCTTCGCCACGCCGTTTTGCAAAAGAATTTTTCGCTGGTCAATCACCCGACCGTGTTGCTGTATTATCACATAGGCAGAGTCGGGTGAAGTACGTTTCGAACTCCTTATGGTCAACATTAGACGGGTGGTGTCGGTGGTTGCATCAGCCGAAAGCAACAGCCCCTCCATTTCTGGTTCGGGCAATGGCACACGTTGCGGTTGTTTGTTATAGGTTAAATTGGCGTAATAAGTCCGCTGTGCTTTGGGCTCCAGCAACACGCTCGTCATCCCCTGCTGATTGGTTTTAAACCCAACGACTTCCACTCCCAAATCGTCAACAATACGTCCCGCAATAGCCAAGCCGTGTCCATTGGGCTGTAGAATTTTTACGCCCAAACGCGCTGGTAATCCCAAAATCCAACGCCCCCCTTCTGGCAGAATCTGAACGTCTAATAGCTTAGACACAGTATCATTAGGCATGGCTGCGTTGCTATTCCGAAGCAGATTATAGACCGTCACCGAACGCTCAAACGCTGGGCGTCGCTGGGCATCGTCTTCGTCGGTATAGGCGCGCAGGTGATAGGTTCCCGTCATGAGCGTATCCGACAAGCGAAAATTACCTTCACCACGTCCTTCCACGATGCGCACCCACTGGTGCTGCACCAGTTTGCCTGATGGCGTAAGCAGGTCCACATGGATGGCCGTTTCGCCACTGGCCCGCTGATGGTTGGCCGCGTCGAGTAAATACGTACTCATCCAGAGCCGATCTCCTGTGGCGTAAAAGGGTTTGTCAATGTGTACAAACAAGGTAGGAGCCAACAACTTAAACCGTTCACTGAAAGCAGCAGTAATGCGTTTTAGGCTGGAATCAGGCAGGGCAATTTTTCCCTGCATTGCCAACGGATCGTTTGTAAGCGACTCCTTCTCATGCGCTTCGGGTTGCCATTCGGCGGGCAACATCGTCGAGAGTCGATCATCCCCCATTGAGCCTTGCGCCACCATTCCTTCAGGCTTCGTAATCACCCCATTGGTAGCCAGTTGTAGGTATCCGCTGGGGAGCGATATTTCGGTGTATTCGTAACGGGCATCGGGATAAGGTGAAAAGTTGGAAGAGGCATTCCTGTAAAATACAATGAGCTTCATGGACGAAACCAATCGGCGTTCGGTCGATATCTTTCCAGGTTGAATCAACGTAGTAGCCTTGACTGGAATCAAGCGCTTGTATTCGCTAATGGCGGCGGCGAGCGTAATGGACTTACGGTCTGCGGGCATTGGTTTAGTAACATCTTCCTGAAAAACCATAAAGCCCGCCTGCTCAAACGTATTATCGACCAAACTGGCCATTAAATGCCGAATAGAGCCTTGGTAGGCCGCTAACCGATTGCGCCGAAACCGATTGGCTTGCCGTTCGCTTTCGGGTTTTAGTTCTTCAAAACGCGCAGTCCCCGCCGAATACGTCTTTCCTGAAGCCGCAGCATCAAAATGTTGCAAATCATACACCAATCGGTAGCCCAGCGCCTGATTTTCAATCATTAACGGCTCGTTGGCCGTCGCATACAGGTGGTTGTTCTCTTCGTTAAAATACAGCACATCACTATTGACAAGCTGGCACTGCCCACCAAATGGTTCACCGAGAAGCTCCTTTTTAAACTGACGTAGCTGTTGTTCTCGTTGCTTTTGATTACCCCGTACTATGACCGTTTCTAAGGTTTGTGCGCTTGCTTTTAGCCGAAAATCAGCTTTTTGGAGAGAGGCATTGTCAAACCTGAACGTACGTTTTTCGGACTCATACCCAATAAAAGAAGCCACAATTTCAACCGTACCAAGCGGAATTCCAACCAGCGTAAATGCTCCTTTTTCGTCGGTCACCGCTCCCCGCGTGCTACCATTCACATATACGTTGGCAAACGGCATGGGCTTTCCCGTGGTGGCATCTCCTACGTGGCCAGTGAGTGTGGCGGTGGTTTGTCCATGAACAAAAAGGGATGCTTGTATCAGTAGGACAATAGTTGTCCAAGCGGTAACGAGCGAGCAACGCATGGTTGTAAAATGGCTGGTTAGGTATGAAAATCAATGGTGTAGTTCAACTCGCTCTTTTAAATTTCACCAATTCGCAAGCTAGTTTGAAAACCTAGCTAATAAAGCTTTAAAATCTTCATCTTTACTCAGGGGACAGGTTAAGCGTATTAAAAACAAAAAAGCCTCAGCGAGGCTAAATCTTAGTAGAAAAAGACAAAAAACCTCCCCCGAAAAACCCATCGGGGCAACCGATGCTCAGAAAGAGGACACCCCGATGGGGCTTGATTTCAAACCTGGTTCATTCTTGCTACTAAGATGTAGCTCCTCTGGAGCAACAAATGCTAGCTTTTTGTTTTGATGCGTTCAACCTGTTCTCAAAACGGCAATTTCCCCAAGTCCACGTTGCCGCCTGTGAGGATGATGCCTACTTTTTTGCCCGCAGAACGCTCTTTGTTACGGAGCAAGGCCGCAAAAGGTACGGCGCAGGAAGGTTCAATCACAATTTTCATCCGTTCCCAAATCAAACGCATGGCAGCGATGATTTCGGGGTCGGACGTAAGAAGAATATCTTTGACGTGCAAACGAATGATTTCGATGGTTTTATCCCCCAAATTAGTCATTAGTCCGTCGGCGATGGTATTGATGTAAGGCGCTTTTTCAATCCGCCCTGATTTGAAGGACAATACCGCATCGGCCGCCCCTTCGGGTTCACCCGCAATAACTTCGGCCGTGGGGCAAAGGTAATGCGCCGCCAAGGCCGTGCCGCTGAGCAATCCCCCACCGCCCACAGGCGCCATAATGGTGTCAAACTTGCCGTAATCTTCGATAAGTTCTTTGGTAGCGGTGGCTTGTCCTGCAATAACACGGTAGTCGTTGAAGGGGTGAATCATGGTGGCGCCGTATTTGGCAATCACCTCATCCACGGTACTTTCGCGGGCTTCGAGCGTGGGTTCGCATTCAATTACCTCAGCACCGTAGCCACGTACGGCGTCTTTTTTGACTTGGGGAGCCGTGCGAGGCATCACAATGTACGCCTTGGCTCCTACCAGTCCTGCGGCATACGCAATCGCCTGGGCATGGTTGCCCGACGAATGCGTTGTCACGCCATTTTTTAACTCCGTTGGACTTAACGATAACACCGCATTTACCCCTCCACGGGCTTTAAAGGCGCCAATTTTTTGAAAATTTTCGCATTTAAAATAAATCTCTGCCCCACTCATTCGGTTAATCGTTTGGCACGTAAGCACAGGCGTGCGGTGTACGTGCGGACGAATGCGCTCGTGGGCGGCTTGGATAATGCTAAGGGTAGGTATCATGTCCAAACGGTGTGTTTTGGGTTCCTTTTTTATTTATAAAGCGCTCTAGCAAAAGTCGGGTTGGGAGCAACCCTCCACACTAACTTTTACACAGTTAGACCTTGCTTTTGGAGGTAGCTTTCCCAGTCGGTTAGTAAGTTTTTCTTCAATACGCGTGGGACTTTGTTTTGTCCCCCCATTTTCCCTTTGGCTTCGAGCCAGCCGTAAAATGTACTAGAAGGAACGACCGTCACCAACACATCTTTCAACGCATGGCGGCGCTCTACCACGTAGTCGTCATTCAACACTTTGAGGTGTCCGTCTATTTTTTCTCGCAACACTTCGGGAGCCACGTGGTCGTCGGTACCGATATACCAATGGTGCGCAAAAAGTGAATCGGAACGAATGCCCGCTACGGTAAATTCTTTGATGGTAATGTCGAGTTCTTCGGCCGTCAATTCAATGGCTTTGTTCATGTTTTCGACCGAAAGGTGTTCACCACAAAGGCTCAAATAATGCTTGGTACGACCCGTCACGGCGATTTCGGCGCGTTCTTTGTTGACAAACTTGACCGTATCGCCAATCAAATAACGCCACGCCCCCGAGCAAGTGGAAAGCAAAAGTGCGTAGTCCACCCCTTCTTCTACTTCATCAATCATCAGCGTTTCGGGATTGCAAATTAGCTCACCGTCCTCGTTGAAGTTTTTATCGTTGAAAGGCACAAATTCGTAGAAAATGCCATTGTCAAGCACCAAGCGCATCCCATCGGCGTGGGGGCGGTTTTGGAAAGCAATAAACCCTTCCGAAGCCAAATAGGTGTCGATGTAAATCAATGGACGCGCCAAAAGTTTCTCAAAACCTGCACGGTAAGGTTCAAACGAAACCCCTCCGTGACCAAAAACGGTGAGGTTGGGCCAAATGTCGTGGATGGTATCGAGGTTATAGCGCTCAATGATTTTTTCCATGATGATTTGA
Organism: Runella defluvii; assembly: GCF_014195535.1. Taxonomy (GTDB): domain Bacteria; phylum Bacteroidota; class Bacteroidia; order Cytophagales; family Spirosomataceae; genus Runella; species Runella defluvii. The sequence continues at coordinate 17,504 of NZ_JACIBY010000002.1, forward strand.
AGCCACGCAGGCACCCCCGCCATAAAACCAATGTCCCAGCTTGGGGCTTCCTCTACAATCTTTTCGAGCTTGCGCGACCAATCGCGTTCGCGGGCAATTTCACGTCCTGGCTTGTAGTAGCGTTCAAACCAAAACGGAATATTTTTGGCATTGATACCGCTTACGTCTCCCTCAAAACGCCCTTCGTCGATGGCCGTCAGGTCGATGCTTCCGCCAACGAGGAAGAAACTTTTCTCGTACAAATCACTCGGAATTTCTTCGTAGCGTCCCAGCGAAAAGATTTGGCGTAAACTCGTATTACGAAACGATTTGGCCATGGCTTTCGTCACGGGGATGTATTTTGAAGCGGCTTCGGACGTGCCTGAGCTCAACGCAAAATACTTAACCCGCCCAGGCCAACAGACGTTTTTTTCGCCTTCCCGCGCCATGCTCCACCACTCACGGTAGATTTTCTCGTAGTTGTGAACGGGAACAAATTCTTTATATTTTTCGTAAAAAGTTTTGCTTTCGTCAAAAACGGCTGCGTTGAGAATGTCCTCAAACTGGTATTTTTCACCAAACTGCGTATAACGAGCCTTGGCAAGAAGCTTGCTCAGGGTTTTACGCTGTATGTTAGCAAAATCTACATTTTCTTTCTGAATACGAGTTGAGAGCTTGATTCCTCCTTTTAACAAGTTTCCCAAAAGTGCCATGCTATCAGGGGTTTTTAGTGTTGTGTATCTTTTCTTTATAGGTTAGACTAGAATTGCCATTGCTGCATGAGCTTCATGGTTTCGTAGGCTGTTAAATCATATTGGCACGGAACTACCGACACGTAGTTATTTTCTAGTGCCCACTCGCACGTATCTTCCTGACCTGCGTCGAAATTTACGAAATTGCCCGATAGCCAAAAATAGCTACGGCCGTGTGGGTCTTTTCTTTTGTCAAATTCTTCTTGCCATTTGCCGTTTGTTTGGCGACAAATACGTACTCCCTTCAAGGTGTCTTCCGATTTTTTCGGAAAATTAACGTTGAGCGCTACCCCTTTTGGTAATCCGTTGGCAAGAACATTGCTGGCGATTTGTTTTACATACGGCCTAACGTGCGAAAAATCCGCGTCAGACGCAAAGTCGCAAAGCGAAAAACCAATCGACGGAATTCCTTCGATGGCTCCTTCAATCGCCGCCGACATTGTCCCTGAGTACAAGACACTTATCGAGGTGTTTGAGCCGTGATTGATACCACTTACAACCAAGTCAGGTGTACGGTCTTTGAGGACATAGTGCTTGCCTAATTTTACACAATCGGCAGGAGTGCCGCTGCATTCGTAGGCTTTTATGCCTTCAAAAATGGGAGTAGCGTGTAATCGAAGCGGCTCTCCGATGGTGATGGCGTGTCCCATGCCCGACTGAGGGCTATCGGGGGCAACCACCACCACTTCTCCTAACTCCTGCATTACTTCTACTAACGTCCTGATTCCTAATGAGGTAATACCGTCGTCATTGCTGACCAATATAAGTGGTTTTGGGGAATACATATTCAATAATCGCTCGTTTAAAGGCTGGCAAAGTTACGGACAAATCGTCATATTTTTATGCTGGCCTATTCGTAGCCATTTTTCAATACTATCTTTCCCCCTTTTTGTGCTACTATTTCAATTTCGGTTTCATCAATGGGCTTCACAATCATTCCTTGTTGTACTTTTACAAGATGCGTTTTGAAAGGAAGTTTCAGGCGAGCCACACCGCCTTTTTCTGAATACAGCTGAATTTCATCCACATTTCCGCCCGTCCGAGTGGCACTTACCAAAAACGCCCCCTCCGCACGCAGGTCGCGAAAGGACGCCTCCGCCCAATCGGCAGGAACGGCAGGAAACACGCTAATCACTCCCGAATAACTCTGTAAAAGCATTTCTTGAACTCCCGCCGCAAAGGCAAAATTTCCTTCTAAGGTAAATGGACGATAGGTAAATTTGGACAAACCCGATTTGGTTTGATCACCATTGGCATGAAACGAATTAGGCAAACAAAAAGCCGAGGCAAACGTTCGGAGGGTTTTGGCCGCACCTGCGCCGTCTTTGGCACGCGCTTTCAGACTGCCCAGCCAAGCGTAGGAGTAGCCGCACCACCAATCGGGTCCGATAGAATCAAGCAAGGCTATGCTTTTTTGGATGATTTTTTGGTCACGTTCGCCCTTTTCCCACTGAATATCCCCCAACGGGTGAATCGCCATCATGTGCGAAAAATGGCGGTGCGATTGCGCATATGCCAGCGACGGAGAAACCTTCAATTCCAAACTATCCGACAAGGCATAATCGGCCATTTGTTTGTTCAATTTTTTCCAACGGGCCATGTCCTGCGTCAAATTTAGTTCGGTGGCCAGTTCTTCGGCTTTGCCAAACGCAAAACGCATCAACGACAAATCGTAGTTGGTATTTTCCGAAAACCAAGCCGTCACTCGGTTGTCGTTGATTTCGGGGCTAGAGCCTATCGGCAGTTGGCGTTTCCAATCGTCGTTGAGAATGGTGTTTTTTTCGAGGAAAGTGGCCACTTGTTTAAACCACGGATACGCCCGTTCTTGCAAAAAACGGCGGTCCATGCTGTAGCGCCACTGAAGGTAAAAGTGCTGCGACAACCAAGCCGACACCGTTGGAGAAAAAGAATATTGAATCCAACCTCCCATGGGCACGCCCGTCAGCGTGGTTACGCCTGGGACGTTGATACCATCCGTTTGAAAAAACCATTTGGTGTATTCGCGGTACGCCGCGCGGTTGGCATCAAGGTGGTCGAGGTAGCCCATTGCTTCGTCGAGGTGATTGGCGGCATAGCTCGGCCAATAACTTAGCTGCGTGTTGAGGTCATGGTGAAAATCCCCTTTCCACGGTGGAAGGCGGCCATTGTCGGCCGTCCACACGGCTTGCAGCGAAATGGGCGGCGCTCCTTTGCGGGCCGTACTGCCAAATTTGTATTGTTCGAGGTAGTATTGTTTTTCGAGCAATGGGTCGGGCAATTTGAGGCTTGATTTTCCCCAAAAATTTTTCCACCAACTCAAGTGCGGAAGCATCGCTTTTTCGTACGACATAGCCGTGGCCGTCAACTCATTGGCAGGTGTTTTGGGCTTGTTGGGGTAATGCGCCGAAATACTCCACACGCCTTCCCACGTTTTGTCAGCCACTTCTTTCCAACGGATACTTACTTCGTATTCAAAATCGCCCCACCCTTTTTGGCGGTACGTCGCCGACTTTGAGTTTTGTTTTACTTTCCCTTGTTTATACCCCAACCGCGCCAAATCGTCGCCCGCTACTGAGCCGCCTGCTGTTTTGTCCACTTCGCCTTCGTATTTGGGGGCTAACAGCTGAATATCAAACTCTTTTACGCCTTCTAACCGAAAATACCCAAACGGCAAATTGGCATGAACGAAGGAGGTAAGGCGCGCTCCATTCGCCCATTTCACTTCTGCCACCGCCCGTTGAATGTCCAAACGCGCACTGGTTACGGCACCCCATTCTTTTGAGGCGATTTCGAGGGCGGCTCCAGGAATTTTGCTGGGAGCAGGCTCTTTTTCGTACGGCACATCACCGTATTCTTGTACTGTTTTGTAGTTATTTTTCTTGATTTGTTCTTGAACCCACTTGTAGGTAAACTCAGGCTTTTTCATGCCTTCCATCGGGCGTAAATCCCAGAGTTCGGCATGGTCGAGTGAAAAACGCAGCTTATCATCTTTTTGCCAAATCAACTCTCCCACGAAGCCATTCCCCAACGGCAATGCCTCGTCCCAACGCGTCGGAAGTTTATCAAAAACAAGGTCGTGACTGGCCGACACTTGCGCCGAAATAGTGGTGTGTAGGCTACCCACAAGAAACAGTAGCAGCCCTAAAAAGCGTTTGGACATGGGTCAGAGTTTATACTAAAAGTGACTTCAACGCCCCAATTTACCAAGCAATGCCCAATTTTTTACATTAGAAAAATATTAAAGCGCTCGAAACTCCCTAACGAGGTTTTGAGAAACCTCGGTTTTCGGTTAGGAGTAACCGAAAACACTTGCTGTAATTAACCGAAAGCACTTGCTATGAGTAACCAAAAGCAGTTGCCACCACCTATGCTAGGTTATCAACAAAAAAGCGCCGAGGTGGTTTCCTCGACGCTTTTTGCAAGGCTGAGTCGCCTTAGTCTCGCGGATGTTTCGTCATCGAATTGTTAGACGCCTTCGAATCGTCATTTTTTGTATTATTATCACTCAAAATATCTGGCTCATATACAATAATTGCCTTGTACTGAGGAGGAAATTCATCGCTTGGCTTGAAGGCGGGGCGCTCGTACGAAAAACTAAAAGAGGCATTTGCATTGAGGTTTTGAAAGGGAAATAGCTTTACCATTTTTCGATTTGTGCTGCTATATTCCTCCCAAAGCTGAACATTTTGCTGGTTGCTTCCGCTTTCATAATTCATTAAACCCAAGTTTTTGACGGTGACTGTAACACGAATTTTGTCGCCTGTATTAAGTTTTAGAAATGAAAAACGGATGTCATCAATGGCAGGGTCAATAGTACCTAAGCGACCTGAATTGGCTCCCCGAATCACCGCAGCGGAGGGGTCGGCGAGTTTAGGCTGAATTTGGCTCGTTTGAGAAAACACTACAGAAGAAACTGCCAAAAGTGTTATGAGAATGCAAGAAAAAAATGAAGGCTTCATGGAAGTAGTTGTTATTAAAAGTAAAGAAAATTCAGGAACGAGGAGCTAACACGCGCGGCTTAACAGTGAAGCGAATCGAACGGCTGCAATTTCCATCACGCCCTGTGACTGACCTCCCCGTTGCCATCAACATGACATCGTAGGTTTCGTTTACATTTCGAAAAGTATATCGAAATTCGTTGCTCGTAGAAGTCTGATTGTAAAGCACTTCATTCCGACCATTGGTAATGTACAGTGAGAAATGCCCCTGACAACCCGAACGCACTGGCAGTGTAGGTATAATAAATTGTACGGGTTGTGTGGGGCTGGGCGGCAATTCTAAATCTCGTGAAATCATGACGCCAACAGTGCCATAAATTGCCTTAGAACCCAGCATAAAGTTGGAGGTAACAGCCTCAGAAAAGCAGCGACAAATACGGCTATCGGGCGACTGAGCTACGGCCTGGTTGTTTTCTAAAAACAACCCTACTACGGCACAAACGAGGGTGATAAGATATTTCATGTCTGATTATGGAGCTTTAGCGAAAAGTAGCTTCAAAAGGGCGATTATTTCCATCAAATCGTACCAACGGGCGGCCTGTCTGGGCAAATACAACACGCTCTTGGTCACTGCTTTTGGCTACCACCCGAAGCAAATCGACGTTCCAATTATCTCCTCCTATTCCTCCTCCAAAAGTAGTTTGGAGCATCACACATTTGATTTGACTCAATGGAGCTGCACGGCGAAGGGTCAGCGGTACATTTTCGGTATAATTGTCCATCCAACGGACATTTTTATTGATATTGGCATACACATCCGTTGACCCATCGGCATATTTTACAATCACATTGACATTGTCATTACCGCCACGCAAGTCGTCGCCACCTGTGCCTATTTCAATCAGTAATTGGCGTACCAATCCATCGTTGGCCAAGGGGGTGGGAGAAATGACAGGTGGACGCACAGTGGTATATTTTTTATCTACGAAGTACGTGAGCCACTTATTCGCTGGACGTTCTTGATAGTAGTAATTTTGGGCGGTAACATTGACGCGCAGCGTCTGTGTTTCGTTCGGATAATTGGGATCATAGATAAAGATTTTAAAATCTTCTTTATTATCGCCCAAATCCCCTTTGTAACGTCCCAAATCATACCCTATAGCCAAGACCTGATGGTGAGGGCCTACCCCGCCATTTCCGCTTTTAAATAACCCTAGTGGAACTGGGCTTCCTGAGCGCATCATTTCGACCAATTCTTGTATCCTGCCACCATTGGTTCCTTGCAGCCCCCAGTTAAAAAATTCATTTGTACGCCAGCCGAATGGATTAAAAATCAGTTCGGCCCACTTATCGGAATTTGAGCTACCGTTGACGTTGAGTAAAGTAGAGTTATTTTGTCTCGCCAAAATATACTGTTGCAAAGTTGTACCCGAAGCAGGGCGGTGGGTTTGGGCTGGAATAGGCTGGTTGTTTTTGTAATAATCGAGTGCCGAATAAACCATCCCTCCGCACAGACCTCCAAAACGAGGGCCATTAAGACCCGCAATTTGAATCTGGGTTTGAAATTCGTTGGAAAACTTAAAACCATGCTTGATGGGGTCAAACGTAGTGCGTCTCTCTTGAGCGTGAACTCTTGCTGTCATGATTACAAGTCCTAATACGAGCGATAATAATGTTGTTAGCTTTTTCATGATAATCAATAAGTTATGTTGAATTGATGGGTCAAAGGTAGTGGGTCAACGCACGCTCGTCAATTACCCTTTTGGGTGATTTTTAAAACCAAAAAGCCGCCGAGGATAAGTTCCCCGACGGCTTTTTAGCATAAGTTTATATATGTTAAACGGCTACAATTTTTTCTTTGAGGGCTTTGGCCACAGCCTCCGTTCCGCACGACACGTGGAGTTTGGTATAAATGTTTTTGAGATGTTTTTTAACGGTATCTAATGAAATAAAGCACTCAGCAGCAATCATTTTGTAGCCGTTGCCTTTGATGAGTAATTGTAAAATTTCTTTTTCACGCTCCGACAAATTGTAGTCTGGCGCTGGTTTTGACGCCTGTCGGAAGTAGTGAAAAATCTTGTTGGCTACTTGAGGACTCATGGGCGAGCCCCCTTCCATTGCTTCTTGCAAAGCAGCCATGAGGCGCGCGGGAGGCGTATGTTTGAGTAAATATCCATCAGCACCTGCACAAATACACTCAAAAATTTGCTCATCGTCATCAAACACCGTAAACATGATGATTTTGGTGGCTGGGCGTACTGCTTTGATAGCTTTAAGACCTTCAACCCCACTACGTCCAGGCATATCGATATCCATAATGACCAAATCGGGCTCATGCAAGAGGACTTCTTCTGCCGCACGCAAGCAGTTTTCAAACGCAGCTTTGACGCTAAAAAACATTCCATCGTTCAAAAGTAATTGGAGCGACTGGCGAAGTTGGTTGTTATCTTCAAAGATGAGGAGTGAGGTTGCCATTTCACAAAATTAGTGGATGTTAATGGGTTTGTAAAGTACCCTTTTGGGTGATTTTTGTTTGCGGTTATACTTCCATGGTAAGCTCAATTGAGGTACCTCTGTGCGGTTGAGAAGAAATCATAAACTTACTTTTGAGCAAGTCGGCACGGTGCTGCATGTTGTTAAGGCCATTTCCTTTACGAATGGTATTCATCTCAAATCCAATTCCATTGTCTTCTATTCGCAAATGCAACACATTTCCTATCACGGCAAGCTTTATCTGCGCCTTGGTGGCCTTTGAATATTTCACTAAATTGTTGATGGCCTCTTTATATACCAAATAAAAGTCTCGCCGCTTGTCCATCGGAAGTTTAAAGTGACTCACGTCTTCTGGGAATTCCAATTGGTAAAGAATCGAAGCTCCATCGAGCATATCAGCGGCGTAGCGGCGCATCCGAACCAACAAGTTTTGAATATCGTCATATTGTGGATTAATGTTCCACACAATATCTCCCAAACTTTCGCTGATTTGTTGGATACTTTCCCCTGCTTGCTGAAGGTATTCTTGGGCCTGAGTTGGAACAGAAAGTGTACGTTTGGTTAGTTCATTTAAAATATTAACGTTGGTCAGTGATGAGCCTATTTCATCATGCAAGTCTTTTGAAATGGTGTTTCTGACGGCCAGAAGCGCTTCTTTTTCTTGGAGTTTTTTGCGAAGCTGATAACGGTTAAATAAAATCCAGGCAAGCAACATCGACAGCAGCACCAGCCCTGCTCCCACCATCTGAATCATCTGTTGGCGTTGAAGCTGCCGTTCTTTCAATTCTTTATCTTTTTGGCTAAGTTCCAATCGCTGACGAGCCAACTGAAGTTCTTGTTCCTTGTTTTTAGTAATCAAAAGTTGTTTTTCAAATAACTCCTTTTGTCGAGAAAAAATGGCATCTCGGAGCTTTTGTTGCTGGGTAAGGAGTTGAATTTTATCTTCTTTCCGTTGGGCTTCCAGTTTATCCCCCACAATAATCGCCTTTTGTTTTTCTATTTCTAGCTGACGAATGAGTTTTTCGGTATTCAGCTTGGCTATTTCAAAATCCTTCCGTTCCGATTCATATTTTACCTGCAAATCTGAAATATTCTTTTTTAACTGTATGCCCTCTAAGCTATCTTTTAGTGCGTGGTATTGGGCCGAATGTAGGTACGCATTTTTAAAATCGTTGACCTTGGCAAAGTAGGAAGACTGGCTCAAATATACATCGCGCAAAATATCTTTTCGTTGAAGCGAATCAGCCAATCGCTCAGCCTCTCTATAATACCGAACCATCTGATCATTATGCTGCATTTTTGCGCAAATTTCGGCAGCAATACGGCTTTTAGCCGCCGCACTAGCCAAGTCGTTGGTAGCTCGGCTTAAAGCAATCGACTGCTCAATCGCCTCTAGCGCTTCTGGGTATTTTTGCTGACGTTCAAGCAACAAGGCCAAATTTTGGTATGCTTGCACTAGGTGCTTTTTTTGCCCATTGATAGTTGCATATTTGACAGATTTTTGACGATAAACTGTCGCCGAATCTAGCTGGTTGTAAGCTGAATACATGGTACTCAAGTTACCTGTTACCGTAGCCAAACCCAAAACATTGTTATTTTTTGCGTGAACTCGCAAGGCTTCTTTGGCGTACTTGATAGCCTCCTCTTTGTTCTCAAGTCGATAGAAAGCATTGGCAAGATTGCCTGCCGAATTAGCCCAGCCATGCAAATCCCCGAGCTGTTCGTGCAGTTTCATGGCTTTAAAGTACCAATTTGCTTCTTGTTCGCGCTGGTTTTGTTTTCCTGCCAATACCCCCAAATCATTGTACAATACCGCCGTATAGTTCGAAGTTTGTTTGTCAAAATAAGTAGTAAGCGCCTTTTGAAAAAACTGTTCTGCTACGGGTAAATCATTGTTATACATCCAATATTTACCCTGTTGTAACTCTGCCAATGCAAGCATGAAGGGGTCATTGAGTTGTGTGGCTATGCGGGTTCCTATCTGCCAATATTGCCGCACATCGGTATTGGGCGTGTGTTCTACCAATAAAAAAGCGATTTTTAAATTAGCCCAACCTTCACCGCGCAACATCGCTGTTTGTTGGCTCAAAGACAACGCCTGCTTTGCCAAAAGTAATGCTTGAGACACCTCCTCAGCCGCGTCTGCGGCATTGAGTAATCCATAAATATTGAGCGAATCTGCTTTGGTATAGCGCTGTGCATTTAGTACCAATGAAAATGTAAGCCACCAAGACAACCAAAGGTATTTCATAGGAGAAGGGGCTTTACCATGAGCTCTAAACAAAGTTAACAAAAATCCATGCATGTTCAACACTTAACGAGGTTTTGAGAAACCTCGGTTTTCGGTTAGGAGTAACCGAAAACACTTGCTTTGGGTAGCCGAAAACACCTTACAGCCGGTTTTCACCTTTCCAAGCTGTAATGGAATTTCGAAAGGGTTTCTCCGAATCATAATTGGGGTTAGGCGACGGAAATCTTGCCCCCGTCTCCGACTGCCAACGCTGGAGTTTTTTTCGTAATTGCGCTGCCAATTGGGGTTTTTCAGTCACAAGGTTATGCTGCTCCGATACGTCGTCACGAACGTTGTACAACTCCCAACGGTTTTCGCCCAAAAACTCAATCAATTTGTAGTCTCCTGCCATCACTGCCCCCGTAGGCGGGCGTTGCGGCGTATGATAATGGGGATAATGCCAGTACAATGTGCGCGTTTCTTTGGGAGATTTCCCTTTCAATGTCGGTACAAAACTCCGTCCATCCACGTCTTTTTTCTTCGCCAATTGCGCCAATTCGAGGAGCGTAGGCACATAATCAATACTAGCGACCACGTCTTGCGGCGTAGAACGCGGCTGAGTTACGGCAGGATAACGCACCAGCAACGGTACTCGAATCCCGCCTTCGTAATAAAAGCCTTTTCCTTCGCGCAGGGGTGCATTTCCATCGACCTCCACCAGCCCACCGTTGTCCGACGTAAACACCACAATTGTATTGTCGCGCATTCCCAACTCATCTAATTTTTTTAAGATTCGGCCTACACTTTCGTCCAAACTCTGAATCATGGCGGCATAGATGGGATTTGGCTTGCTGACTCCCAATGTCTTTTTCTTTTCCTCGTATTTTTTGACGTAATCGGGTTTCCCTTGCAGCGGGGTGTGTACTTGGTAGTAGCTCATATTGAGAAAAAACGGCTGTGGATTATTGGCGTGTTTTTCAATCAACTTCAGCGCATGGTCCGTCAAAAAATCGGTAAGATAATCGCCTTCTTTTCCACCTTCGGGAAGGAATTTGACGGAATAATCGGCGTTAGGCGTTACGTTTTTGTAGGGATAAAAATACGACCCAGGCTGCCCTTTTGAATGTCCTCCAATATTGACATCAAAACCCCGATTGTGCGGCCAAAACTCCTCGGTTTCTCCCAAATGCCACTTGCCAACGTGGTAGGTGGCGTATCCGTTTTTATGTAATAGTTCGGGCAAAATCTCTTCTTCTTTCGGCAATTCGTAACGCATTTTGGCCGTCTGAAACTTGGCATAAGGATACACCACCCCAGGAATCCAATCGGTGATTTGGAGGCGGGCGGGGTATTTTCCAGTCATGATGGACGCCCTCGTAGGCGAGCAAACCGCACAAGCAGCATAGGCTCGCTGAAACTGCGCTCCCTCGGCCGCCAACTGATTGAGATTGGGGGTTTCGTGAAACGTATTGCCGTAACATCCCAAATCGGCCCAACCGAGGTCGTCGGCCAACATAAAAACAATATTGGGCGCCTTACGTGGTGCTTGAAACGCGCACAAGGCCAGTAGCGAAAGGGCAATGCTTACCAAAAATAGCTTTTTCATAAATAGTTTGTAAAAACGACTAGGTCAGACGACAGTCAGACCGATATAAGATGACCGAGCTCATAAAGCGGTCTGATTATCATCTGACCGATAAACAACGCAATGGGCTATAACGCGGTCTGACTATCGTCTGACCGAATGCAGAATGCAATACATAAGCAAGAGTTAGGTAAACGTTACCCATAAAATGCTTTGAGAAATGATTAACCCCTCCTTTCAATGTTAAAATCAGTTACGTTTTGCCTGTTTTTTAGTTTGTGTAGTTGCCTGAGCTTTGCACAAAAAGCGAGCACATGGCCTGCCGATTTGCCTTGGTGGAAGCGCAATAACCTGCGCGTCATCCAAACCAACCTACCTGCTTACGAAGCCGCTACCCTCAATGCCGACTCACTGCTGAAAGATTTGGAAGCTTGTTCCGCCAATACACTACTTATCAATGCGGGTGGAATTATGGCGTTTTACCCCACCAAACTACCTTTCCATTACACCAACCCCTACATGAAGGGCAACATGCTAGGCGACGTTGTTGCCCGTTGTCATCAAAAAGGCATCAAGGTCATTGTTCGGTTTGATTTTAGTCGCGTTCACGAAAGCATTTTCAAAGCCCATCCCGACTGGTGCTATATTTCTCCCAAAGGCGAACGAATCATCAATACAGATATGTACGTGGTGTCCATCAATGCGCCTTACGTTCAGGAATGTGCTTTTAAAATCATCGAAGAGGTCATCGACAACTACCCCATCGACGGTATTTTTCTGAACATGCCAGGGTACCAAGTCAATAATCCGTACGAAGGCAAATACCACGGCATTGACCAAAACGAAGCGGATAAAAAGCGATTTGCGCAATACAGTAATGGCCTGTCGCTGCCCGTCGAGGAAAACAAAGCCGACCCCGTTTTTCAAAAATACCTCGCTTTCAAAAAATTCACGGTCGAAGATTGGTCGGAGCGGTTGCATACATTGGTAAAGTCGAAAAACGAGCAAATCGCCATTTGCACCTACATGGATCGTTTCGTGGACATCATTCGGCACGAGTCGCAAACCAACAGCTTGCCGTACTGGCCTTACTCAGCCTCCGACAACGTGGGCAATGCCATCAATTCGTTTCCCAACCACATCATTAGCAACAGTAGTATTCAGCAAATCTCGTTTCAGTCGCGCTACAACGCCGTGGAACCCGAGGAAGTATCCATTCGTTTGTACGAAAACATTGCCAATGGCTCTGGCCTCGACATCAGCATGATGGGCGACATGCGCGGCTACGAGGATGAGCGCAATTACGGAGTCATCAAAAAAATATACGCCCACCACAAAAAATACGAGCCTTATTTCGGAAACTATAAATCGGTGGCCAAAATAGCTGTGGTAGCCCCAGGCGCATGGCCCAGCGGCAATCCCATGCAAGAATACCGTGGCATTCAGCTCATGTTACGCGAAGCACATTTGCCTTTTGACATTATTGAAGACGCTCAAATTGAGCATTTAGCCGCCAAAATAAAGGGTTACAAAGTGGTGATTTTACCTGACATTACGTATTTGAGCAAAACCGCCATTGAGGCATTGAAAGAAGCAGTCAAACAGGGAGTTCAGCTCATTGCCACCAATCAAACGATGTTTGATAACCCAGCGGCTTTGCAAGAATTGTTTGGCGCAAAAATCATCAACAAAGACCACGAAGGCAGCGGCTTTTACCTTGCACCCGACAACAAAGAGGTTTTCAAACGTTTTGCCCAACAAAAAATGGTGTTTTGGAAATTTAACTTGGGACTGTACGACTTCTCGGGCACCGACCAACGACTATTACCTATTCTTTCCAAAGGCCGCCCTGGCCCGCCCGAAATCATTGGTGGTCACGACCCGACGGGGTATTTTGCGATGGGGATGAAACAACATGCACGGAGCAAAGCAGTGCTATTGCCCATCAACCTCGGTAAGCTTTATTACTTACATGGGTACGAAGAACACAAAAACATTCTCCTCGATGCCCTCAACCTCGTTTATCCCGAAGCAGGTGAATTAATACAAACCAATGCCCACGAACGCGTAGAGGTGATTTTGAAAGAATATACCAAAAACATACCCGGAAACAGAAATAAATCTGTTTCCGATGGCCTGATTTTGCACTTGGTGAATATTACTGGTTTTAGTGGAAATACGTATTTTGCTCCTCTGCCCATTGCTAACCTGAGTTTTCGGATTCAAACGCCGTTCAAACCTTCCAAGGTTTTTTCGATGGTAAACAAAGAACCCGTGGTGTATTCGTGGAAAAACGGGGTGCTCGAATTGAAGCTTTCTAAGTTGGCAGATTTTGAAGGAATTGTGATTGATAAGTAGCACGCTCGTGTCAAGGGTTGCTCACAACCCGCTCGAAAGAAACATAGAGCAAACTCGAAACTGTAAACACGAAACTGAAAAACATGAAAAAAACTTTCCTCACAACCATTGCCTTTGGGCTGACACTCGGCATGGGATTGTTGTCGTTTAAGCCCAAAGATAAACGCCCAAACATCCTGATTCTGTTTTCGGACGACCACGCCTTGCAAGCCATCAGCGCTTACGGCAGTCCCTACATCAAAACGCCTAACATCGACCGCTTGGCCAAAGAGGGGGCATTGTACCAAAATATGTTTTGTACCAACTCCCTCTGCGCCCCTAGCCGTGCTACGCTGCTGACGGGGAAATACAGCCACAAAAACGGCCACCGCGACAACCTCACAAAGTTTGACGCAGGCCAACCGATGTACCCAAAATACCTCCAAGCCGCTGGTTATCAAACGGGTTGGATTGGCAAATGGCACTTAGAAGCTACCCCTCAATACTTCGATTATTGGTCGGTGTTGCCTGGGCAAGGTGCTTATTACAACCCTGATTTTATCGAAATGGGAGGAAAAACGGTTCGCCAAGAAGGCTACGCTACCGATGTCATTACCGAAAAAGCGCTTCATTGGCTCGACCAAGACCGTGACCCTTCGAAGCCATTTTGTTTGGTGATTGGTCACAAATGTCCGCACCGAAATTGGCAACCTGACACCACCGATTTGCGGGCTTTTGACCACGTAAAATTCCCCCTTCCTAAGAGTTTTTACGATTCGTACGAAGGACGGATTGCCGCCAAGCGCCAAGACATGACCGTCACCAAAACCATGCGCTTGAAAGAAGACCTCAAAGTGGACGCGGGCAACGACCCTTTTGTGAAACGCATGAACCCCGCCCAACGCAAGGCGTGGCTCGCTTACTACGACCAAGTAACCGCCGATTTTAAGAAACAAAACCTGTCGGGACGGGCGCTTGATGAGTGGAAATACCAACGGTACATGCAAGATTATTTGGGCACCCTCCTTTCGCTCGACCGTAACGTGGGTAAAGTGCTTGATTATTTGGACAAAAAAGGCTTAACCGAAAATACCTTGGTGGTGTATTCGTCCGACCAAGGGTTTTATTTGGGCGAACACGGCTGGTTCGACAAGCGATTTATGTACGAAGAATCGCACCACATGCCAATGCTGATTCGGTATCCAAAACGCCTCAAAGCAGGCACCATCGACCGAGCTATTCATAACAATACCGACTTTGCCCCCACTATTTTACAAGAAGCAGGGCTGAGTGTTCCTACTGATATGCAAGGGCAGTCGTTTTTTAGCAAAAAAGCGCGCAAATCGACCTATTACCACTATTACGAATACCCCGCCGAACACAGCGTTCAAACGCACTTTGGCATCCGCACCGACCGCTATAAACTGATTCGCTTTTACAAAGACGGTGAGTTTTGGGAGTTGTACGACCTCCAAAAAGACCCCGAAGAGATGAATAATTTGTACGGCAAACCCGCCTATCAGAAGATTCAAAAACAGCTTACGGCCGACCTAAAACAACTCATTCGACAATACGACGATACTGACGCCGCTGCGATTTTGGCCAAAGACGAGGCAAGTCAATTGTCCAAATAAGCAATGTAATGGTTCGCGATAGCACGAGATGTTATTTCGTGCTATCGCCCTTTAAAATTCGATTTTATAGCTCAAATTGGGAATAACAATCGGGCTCAAATCCTTCTCAACTGCACGGGTTTGAAGGTTATAGCGAAACCCGTTAAAATCAGGCTGGGAAGTCAGGTTCAGAATTTTCAGCGCAATTTCGCGGGAGCTTTTACGCTTATTGAGTTTATAACTTGCCGTAAAATGCACATTGAGTGCGGGAGCCACTTGCATCGAAAATGCCTTCGTTTCGTCAAAAACCGCTTGTTTGGCTATTTCCGACGCCGCCTGATTAACGGGCGAATAACGGTTGCCTCCTTGGTACGTAAAGCGAGCGTTGAGGCTTAGCACATTTTGGTGTTCGTTGCCCAATTGCCATTCTTTTCCAAACAAGACATTAGCCACAAAATTTCGATTAAAGCGCGTGTTTCGCCACACGCCATCGCCACCTTTGTATTCAGACGAAAAAAGGGAGCCCGTCAGCAAGTAATAGTAGCCTTTGGATAGGTACTTTTCGAGGGTGATGTCCACCCCGTAATTTCTCCCTGCTCCTGTATTTTGCAACTTTTCGGCAAAAAACCAGTCATTTTGAACGTTGAGCAATGAAAAAGAGCTTCCCAACATCACGGGCACCGAAAACAACGATTGATAGTAGGGCTCCATGCGTAGATGAGCAACGTCCGAAATAGCCCAATCATAGCTTAACACTAAATGATGGGCTTTGGTAAAATCTAGGTTTTTATTGACCGCGGTTTCTCCCGTTGCCAATGAATTGTTAAAATAATAATTCAAACGCTCCAATCGGCTATGCAGCCCATAGGCCACTCCCACCGAGTGAGTGGGATTCCACTGGTAGCGGAATCCCACTCGGGGTTCAAGCGTGACGTGCTTGTTTAACGAAAAAAACTGGCTGTTAATACCTACATTCATGGAAAGCGAGCGGGACAGCTGAAACGAAGAACTGCTGTACGCCGACAATAAAGTACTAAACCCGCGTGCATCGACCAATGATTTTAGCGGGGCATCATTCCCTCCCTGCGCCTTGGCCAAGGCTAAATCATACTGCATTCCTGTGAGCAACATACCTGTTTTATTGGTATGTTTTGTACCAAAAGCTTTATTGATAAAAGAGGATAAAACAAACGTAGCATTGGCCACTGAAATGTTGCTTTTGGGTACCAAAGCCAAGGCAGACGTGAGGCGTTGTGTTCTCCAATCTGTGCCTGTTGTAGTGGCCGCGAGGGTGGTTTGGAGGTACGCACTATTCTTGAGCACCAATGTATGTTTTACCCCTACGGCTCCCATGTATTGCTCAATATCGTTTTGTTCTCTATCGTCGTCGTACTTCCATTGGGTGCTATCGGTTTTGGCTTTTGCGCCCGTTTTATCGGCCAGCCCAATCCCCCAAACCGAAAAAGTACCCGCTCGTTTGGTCGGAAAATTTAATTTAAAAGAGAAATCTTGAAACTTCAGGCCGCCGACATTTTCGGGTAAAATAGGCGTCAACAAGGCCAACGTCGAATAGCGGTAATTGAACAAGTAGGATGCTTTTCCTCCCTTTTTAAACGGCCCCTCCGACGAGGCGTCAATGCCAATAACCCCCGCCTGAAAGGTGTGTTCGTGCTTTTGGTTGTTTCCCTTTCGCATCGAAACGTCAAACACGCCCGACAAGGCATTGTTGTATTCGGCAGGAAAAGCACCCGTAAAAAAATCGGAATTGGCCAGCATTTGGCTGCTTAGCGCCGTCAAAGACCCACCCCCAAACGACTTCAAATCGCCAAAATGGTTGGGGTTAGGGATTTCAATTCCCTCCATTTTCCACTGCAAAAACTTGGGCGCATTGCCCCGTACGATGATTCCGTTATCGTCGGTGTTGCCAGCTACTCCTGCAAACGAAGACGCCAACCGCGAAGGGTCATCAAAGCCGCCCGCGTAGCGTTTGGCCTCCTCCACGCTTAGCATCCGCGCACTTACGGTAGCCATCGGGTTGAGGGGAAGTTCTTTGTTGACCTTAGGCCGTACTTCCACTTCAGCGAGCAATTGACTGGTTTCTTTTAATTGTATGGACAAAAATGTTTGTTTGGCCGAACTAACCACGGTTTCGCGCAGGAGCACAGGCTCATAACCCACACAAGACACGCTGAGGGTATAACGCCCAACGGGCACGTTGGAAAGGGTAAAATTGCCGAGTGAATCGGTGAGCACTCCCAGCAAAGGCGTAGTGGCAAGAACAGCCACGGAGGCGTACGGAATGGGGGTAAGAGTAGCGTCGTTGATGACTGTTCCGCGAATGGTTTGGCTAGGCTGGGCGGCAGATGTGAAGACTATGCCCCAAAAAAAGAGGATAGAAAATAAATATTTCATGGACTGTGCAGTGAGTGATTTGAGGACACAAAATTCCCTCAAATCACTTGCCAGCACAATACTGATTTATCAGTAGGTTTACTCCAAAAGCCCCCACTTGGAGGCAAATTTGACAGCCTCAAACGAATTATTGGCCCCTAATTTTTCCAAAAATCGTTGACGATGGGTGTTAACCGTATGCACACTGATGGAAAGTTTGTCCGAAATTTCTTTGCTTAAAAAACCTTCTTTGACCAACTTTAAAATCTCTAACTCTCTTTTGGTCAACTCCAATTCAGCTTTAGGGGGAGTATCAAAGGGAATAAAATGCCCCGTTCGGAAGTTCAATAGCTGGGACTTGACGGGTAGGTTTTCTTCTTGGTTGGGCGACACATCCACGATGCTGAGCATGAGCCAGATTTGCCCTTTGCGGTCCAATTCCAGCATTTGATACTGCTCAATAAGGCGAACGTACTTCTCCTCGGCGTTCAGCATTCGGTATTCATAAATGACCTTGTGGTTCAGTTTTTCATCGCTCGAAAACGCATTAAACATTTTCAGGATAGAAATCCCATTCAGAGCCAGTTGAACTTTATCTTCGGGATGAATTTTACCATCAAAAAACTGATGTCCTAAACCTTCGTAATCAGCAGGTGAATAGCCTAACAACTTACCATAGTTGGCTGAATAAAAGGCAATTTGCTTCTTATTTATATCAAAAATACTGATACCCGAATTTCCAATCTGGGAGAGCGTTTGTAAAGCCGACACGTGCGCAGGAAGGACGGTATAATCGAGGTCTTCTTCCCGATACTGATACTGCATCAAAAACGTAAAAAATATCTCTTGTATGCTATTTTGTTCCGACATGGTGGATAAAAGGGTTATTGTCTATATATAATTTCAGAATGACGGTGTACGCTCACTCAACTCATTGATGCAGTTTTCAAGTTCATTCACCCACTCAGGGTTTATAGTTGTATCGGCTCTAGCCGAATCCAAATTTTGCTGCAATAAAGGGATTAACTCTACTTTTTCGCTCGCAAGTACGGCCGTTAAAAGTAACGTTCCAAACTCTCCCTTCTCAAGTTCTTGGGCGATAATAGGCAAAACCCTGTCATCTCTGCGTTTGGCCAAACCTATGATAGCTTCATATCTTGTCTCCTGATATTTATCGGAAACTCTACGCCACAATGCCTTATTAATAGATTCACTATGTACTTCTATTTGCCTGCCGAGTCCAAAAGTTGACCAGTTTCGTATGTAGCTAATTTTGTCTGAGGACAATTTAATTAGGGTATCAACTGCCCTAAGATTAGTCAATCCGAGTAAAGCAAAAACCACTGCTTTTCGTACCTCTTTGTCTTTATGTTCTGCAAAAGATGAAACAATACCAACCTGAATATCATTTAGGTCGTCATTATTATGACCAATCGCGCAAAGCAATGACATTATTACTTTTGAATCCGTTTCTCTTAGAATTGTATCGAAGTATAATTGGAGAGTTGGCTGGAGAAATGGCCTCGGAGAAGGCCCTAATTGGGCTAAAATATCAATTCCTAGACACCTTTTATAAGAATCTGATGATTTGATAAATTCTTCACACTTGTTAAAAAGTTTTTCGGTCGGTCTTTTTCTTAGAATCACAATAGTCCCCCAACGAGCCTTCTCCGACTTATTCTGAGTTAGCCTCACTAACAACCGCTCATCACTCCAGTCTTCTTTACTCATTTCTATCCCCCCTTTAATTTCCCTAAAATAAAGTTAGCTATTTTACTCCCTGACTGACTCCCCAATATGATAAATTCTTTTTTCTTCTTGTCAGATGTTTCGACATAAACTTTGCCGTCGTGGGGATAATATCCCATACCCCACTTGTTCTTTGGATCATGGTAGACCTTTTTTATGTGAGCCAAGGGAAGTATAAAATTTGATTTATCATAGGCCAATACCTCTTCACTTTCCAGTTCACATTCTTGTATTTTATCTACATATTTAGCGCTCAAATACGAATAGGGGTTGCTTAAATCACCTTCTATCGCCATCATTTTTGTTACTTTTTTCGTCAAAATGTCGCCACCTCCCTCTACACTAACCAGCCCATTTACTTTTATTCCCAGCAATTTATCCTTCACAATTACTACCAGATAGGTTCTGTTTAGAATAAGATTGTAGTATTCCATAGCGACAAAATGGTTGTCTTCGGTAAATTCAAAGTCTTTAAATTTCATTATGCCTTTTTTTTCGATTGCTTTTTATTATAAAAATAACGGTATCCTGATTCTTCTAACATAATACCTGTTCAAGTTTTCGGCTACAGGCTGTTTTATCTTTTACCTACTAAAAGCAAAACGCTCAGGTTTCCCCAAGCGCCTTACCAATTTCGTACTTCGTCATTTCTTGATTCTACCTTTGCTAATCCATGCCTTTCAATTCAGTTACCACTTTGGTGATAGAATCTTTGGCGTCCCCAAACAACATCATACAGTTGGGGTAATAAAACAGTTCGTTGTCGATACCAGCGTAACCCGCCGCCATCGAACGCTTGCTGACAATCACCGTTTTGGCTTTGTCGGCGTTCAAAATGGGCATTCCGTAAATCGGGCTGGCGGGATTGCTGCGGGCTGCGGGGTTTACTACGTCGTTGGCGCCTACGACAAACACCACGTCGGTGGTCGCAAACTGGTCGTTGATTTCTTCCATTTCTACCAACTTATCGTAGGCTACGTTCGATTCTGCCAAAAGCACGTTCATGTGCCCAGGCATCCGTCCTGCCACGGGGTGAATCGCGTATTTTACCTCCACACCACGCTGTTCGAGCAAGGCTTCGAGTTCGTGAATTACGTGCTGCGCCTGCGCTACTGCCAAACCATAGCCTGGCACCACAATCACTTTTTGGGCGTAGTTCATCATAATCGCCACGTCAGAAGGCGTACTGCTTTTTACGGCCCCGCCCGTTGTGGCACTTCCTCCGCCAGCGGCAGCAGCGCTACCCCCGCCAAACGAGCCAAAAATCACGTTTGTAAGGGAACGGTTCATGGCATTACACATCAAAATCGTCAGCAACGTACCTGCCGAACCTACCAAAATCCCGCCCGTAAGCATCACTTGGTTATCGTACAAAAACCCACCGAAAGCCGCCGCCACTCCCGTAAAAGAGTTAAGAAGCGAAATCACCACTGGCATATCGGCGCCTCCAATTGGTAACACAAAAAGGACACCATAGGCCAACGACAACGCAAAAACGGTGTAAAGCAAAACCGCACTTGGATGCCCCAACGCAATGTAAACAGTCAGTCCTAACGTCGCTATCAACAACACCAAGGTAAGGATGTTTTGCGCAGGCAAGCGGAAGGTTTTTTTCATAATTTCCTGCAACTTGGCATAGGCGATGATACTTCCTGAGAACGACACGCTACCAATCACCAAGCCTGCTACAATCGTCAAAACCGTGGCGGGAGAAGCATCGTCGTGCAGGTGTCCAAATTCGACCAACGAAATAAGTGCTGCACAAGCGCCTCCCATTCCGTTGAAAAGGCTCACCATTTGCGGCATATCGGTCATTTTTACTTTTTTGGCCGAAATCCAACCGACGACTGTTCCGATGGCAATCCCCCCGAAAATCCAGCCGTAGTTGCCAATAGGCTCGCCGTCCTCGTTGGTATGCATAAAAATAGTACCCAAAATAGCAATCGCCATGCCTGCCGCTGCCAAGAAGTTGCCATTACGGGCAGTTTTGGGTCCCGAAAGCATTTTTAATCCTACGATAAAAAATACCGAGCCCAAAAGGTAAATAAGGTATAACCAATATTGTTGTATCATTTCAGTTGACGGTTACTTTTTCTTTTTAAACATTTCTAACATACGGTCGGTGACGACGAAACCACCCACAACGTTGAGTGTTCCGAGAATAACCGCCAAAAAGCCGAGTATCAACGCGGGCCAGTTACCCGCTTCGGCATGACCCATGACGATAATCGCCCCGATGATAACCACCCCGTGGATGGCATTGGCACCCGACATCAGCGGGGTATGCAGGGCGGAGGGTACTTTGGAAATCACCTCAATCCCCACAAAAATGGAGAGAATGAGGATGTAGATGAGTTGTATGTTTTCGCCAATAAATGTGATGATTGCGTCCATAGTTTGAAGATGACGTTATTTTAAAATTGATTTGGTAAAGGCGTGGACCAGCTGACCTTGGTGCGTGATGAGGCTTCCTTTGGTAATTTCCTCCTCCAGTTCCCACTTAAAACCATCTTTGTTGGCCAAATGCAATAGCAACGTACTGATGTTTTTGGCGTACAAGTCGCTGGCATTGGTCGCGAGTAGTGCGGGTAGATTTGACTCTCCAATAATCGTGACCCCATTTTTTACGACCGTCTGATTGGCTTCGCTCAAGGCACAGTTACCGCCCGATTCTACGGCCATATCGACAATCACACTGCCCGTTTTCATCGACTTCACCATTTCTTCCGTCACCAAAATGGGCGCTTTTTTACCCATCACCAAGGCCGTTGTGATGACGATGTCTGCGTCCTTGATGCGCTGTTTGATAAGGTCTTGTTGTTTTTGGAGAAACTCCGCCGACACTTCTTTGGCATACCCACCTTCCGACTTGTTGGCTTCCATGCCTTCGACGCTCAGAAACTTCCCACCCAGCGACTCCACTTGTTCTTTGGTTTCGGGGCGAACGTCGGTTACTTCCACCACCGCGCCAAGGCGTTTGGCCGTCGCGATGGCCTGTAATCCTGCCACCCCAGCGCCAAAAATCAGTACCCGCGAGGGTTTGATGGTTCCTGCGGCCGTCATCATCAGCGGAAAAATTTTACCCAGCGCGTTGGCTCCCAGCAATACCGCCTTGTAGCCCGCGAGGTTGGCCTGCGAGCTGAGCGCATCCATGCTTTGGGCTTTGGTCGTACGTGGAACGGCATCCATGCTAAAGGCTGAAATTTTCTTGGCATTGAGGGCTTGAACCAGTTCAGGCTGCGTGTAGGCGTACAGAAACGAAATGCTCACTGCGCCTTCGCGCATTTGAGCCACTTCTTCCAGCGTAGGAGCGTTGACTTTTAGAACGACATCGGCGTCGGCAAGGAGCGTTTTGACATCTGCTACCACTTGAGCGCCTGCTTTCTCGTAATCGGTGTTAAGTAAGGAAGATTTCTCGCCAGCATCATGTTGGACGGCGCAGGTAAAACCCGCTTTGAGAAGAGACTTAACAATGTCAGGTGTGACCGCAACCCGCTTTTCGTAGGTTTTGGTTTCTTTCAAAATAGCTATTTTCAAGGTTGAAGTAGTTTATTGGAATAAAACCCCAAAATATAGGACATTATCCACATAAACAATAAGATTCGCCAGTTTTCGGAAAATCTTTTTGTATCGACCAGCACTGGGCTAAAAATGGCAACGGCTACCTCTGCAAAGCACAAAGGCAGCCATTGAAAAAGAGACAATTAAAGTAACACAGCATTATTTACGAATCCGAGCCGCATCCTCACTTACCCCCGATTTTCGGCCCCGAGCTTGGTACTTCGACTTCCCAAAATTGTACGTCACCCGAAACGACGCATAGCGCTGCGGCTGCACGTTGGTAAACGTCATATCCGAATCATCCACTTTGATGTTTGCCCTAAAAATGCTCGTCCAAAAAATATCGTTGAGGTTCAGTTGCGTATTCCAGCGGTTATTGGCAAAGCTTTTTTGGACGCCTACATTCATTGCTCCCAACGAGCGCGCTCGGTAGAAACTAGCACGCTCGGGAACATTGTACCAACCTGATACTTCGAGCGTGTATCCTTTGGGCAACGTGAACATGTTGGACACCCAGAGCGAGGCCGATAGCCCAGCCACCGAATTGCTTTGGCCATTGAGGGTGACATTTTCGCCCCCGTAGGCCGTGCTGAGGTACATTTGATAGTTCCATTTGGGCAGTAACGTAGCCGAATGACTCACATCAAAAAATAGGCGATGGTTGTTGGCATTGACCTGTTGCCAAGTCGTAAGACGCGTAGTGGCATTGTACAATGGCAACTGAGTCACCCCGTTTTGGTTGTAGTTATAACCCGTGACCAACATGAGTTTTTTGTACGAATACGTCACCTCCGATACATTCCGAATACGAGGATACAAAAACGGGTTTCCCATCGCTACTGTATAAGGGTCGATGAAAAAAGGGAAAGGATTGAGCTGCCAAACAGTAGGCCGCGAAAGTTTGCGCGACGAACTCCATACCAAATTACTGTTGTCGTTGAGTTTATACTGCAATGTCAGGTTAGGTAAAATATTCCAATAGTTGCGGTTTACAATCGCTCCCAATGTGACGGATTCACCTTGGGTAACGGTATTTTCGGCCCGTAGCCCTGCCGTAAAACCTAGCTTTTTAAACTGCTTGCTCATTTGCATAAAAAACATCGTGATGTTTTCGTCAAATGTAAACTCATTACTTCGCCCAAAATCTCTACGAAAATCCGCTACTGTCAAAGGAGTCGAGCGAGACGCGTCCGTCCGAATGAGTGTATCGTAGTCAATTTTAGCAAGGTTTTTTACGTAATTCATTTTAAAACCTGCCTCCAATTTCCACTCTTTCCCCACAACATCCGTGTAAATCGCATTCAATGTCCTGAAAGTGGAATTAGCAAGTTGGTCATTGCGCTGCACCGATATACCCCGCACTTGTTCGTTGTTTCGCACAAATTCCGACACCATGTTCTGCGTTCCTGGTTTCTGACTACCTGCCACGGCCACCTCCACCATCAGTTCACGGCCTTTGTTATTTTTATACGTATAGCCCGCCAATCCCGTCAACGAGCGACTATTTTCCGTCATTTGGTTGTGACTCACCGTCAACGGTTGCTCATTTCCACGCAACACCGACTTATTTTCCGCATAGGTTGAGCTGGGAGCCCTGCCCACATCACCCGTAACTTTAAAATCAAAGCTATGATGCGGACTGACCACGTACTCTACCCCTGCCACTGCGTTGAAACTCTGGGTGGGGTTTTTGAGGTACGAATACGACTCAAACACATCTTTATTTCCTTCTTTTCCCATTACACGTCGGTCGGTCAGTTCTTGGTACCAATTGGATGAATTCCAGCCTGTATTCAGCGAAAACGCCATTTTTTGCGTTTTATACGTTAGGTTTCCACCCGCATCGCCCGTCGCAAAACGGTGTTGCAAATACGTCCCATAAATCGAACCCCGCCCGCCCAAGTTTTGATCACGTTTGAGCTTGATATTAATCACCGTCTGAAACGACGACTCGTACTTGGCAGGCGGCGTGGGCATGAGTTCAATCGTTTCGATTTGGTCGGGGGTCAGCGACTTGAGGTAGTTTTTTTCCTGCTCTTCGGTCATTCGTAGGTCTTTGCCGTCAATCAAAATTTTGGGCGATGTTCCTCTAAACGTAATTTTTCCGCTCATGTCCACCAACAACCCTGGCGAACGCCGCATTACTTCAAGGGCGTTGGTAGCGGTTTTGAACATTTTGCTGTCCACATTTACGATGATATTCCCCATTTTTTGTTCAAAAACAGGCTTAGTCCCCTTCACCACGACTTCGTTGAGCTGTTTTTGGTCGGCCTGTAAGAATAGCGTCCCTAGATCCAAGTCTCGTTGGTTTTCATTAATATGGATTGGAGCCGACACAAAACGCTGGTATTCAACGCTAGAAATGGCCAGCAAATAGTGTCCATCTGCGATATTTTGCAGCGTAAAACGCCCCAGTGTGTCCGTCACGCCCCCTTTTACGAGCGATGAATCTGACGATGATAGCAGCGCTACACTCGCAAACTCCACGCCTTTTTGGGTGCTCAATTCCACCGTGCGTCCTTTGATGCTTCCTTTGTTTTGGGCAAAGCATAGCCCGCTGACCAGGGTCAGTACAACGAAAAGATGTTTCATTACTGTTAAGAAAAAAGGGTTAAAACGCTATTTTGATTGCCAGTAATTTTGAACAAATTTTATCCAATCTTTTTCCGAGCTTGGAATCTGAACATCGGGCTGAAAACCAACGTTGTCGATGGGGGCATAATCGACCCAACCTGTGCGGGTGGTGGGCAAGCGTAATTCAAAGTTTTTGCACGGCAACTCGTGTTCACGCACATTACCATAGTCCATCATTCCGCCTGTATGGTTACCGAAGAGCGTCACTTTTTTACTTTGTTTGGCATAAAACACAAAGTACTCCGCGCTGCTGTAGCAGTTTTCATTCATTAGCACCGCCACTTTTTGGGGATACGGCAGCACCTCCCCGTACGACATCGTATCGGCAGGATATTCCACCATTTGTCCCACTTTTAATCGGTTTTTAGCCAGTGATTCCTGCCAAGGTTTTGCATCTTTGGCCGAAATCCACCCTTGAGTCAGCGCTCGGTCAATCATCGCTTCTTCCGCTTTTAAATTGTCGGGGGTACTTCTAAAATGTGAGTGAATATCTCGAAAAGTATTGGTATTGAGGTATTTTAAAATGGCAGGAAAAGACCCATTCATTCCGCCGAAGTTGTCACGAATATCTACAATCAAATGGGAGGAATTCCGTATCGTTGCATCGTGTGCCTTCAAGACACTATCTACCATTTCAAAGGAAATACCAAAGGAAGGAATTCGTACGTAAAAAGTTTGCTTATCAATCGCTTTT
The DNA here is from genome assembly GCF_014195535.1 of Runella defluvii. Classification (GTDB taxonomy): domain Bacteria; phylum Bacteroidota; class Bacteroidia; order Cytophagales; family Spirosomataceae; genus Runella; species Runella defluvii. The sequence goes on from NZ_JACIBY010000002.1 coordinate 43,439, forward strand.
ACATGAAACTCCTCCTCAGCCTGCTGTGCTTTAGCGAGCTCATCGGGGGTTGCCTTTTGCGGATATTGCCGTACCCAGTAGCCCGAATTAGGGACGTTGAGCAAGTTTCCTTCCAGCGGGAAGGTACGTTCAGACGAAGTGAGGTCGCCTGCCCAGTAAATTCCTTTATAAGGGCTTGGGCCACTAGCGGCGGCTTCAAATTTAACCATGCCTACTTGCCATTTTTTATTTTGAGCCGCCAACACCACCGCTGCCATTTTATCGGGTTGTTGTGGGTCACGCATGAGTGCCACGCGGTAACTACCATCCACGATTTCCCAGATGCCTTCCAAGGGGTGTAATTTGCCAACGTGGGCATCAAAGTAGCTTTTCGCTTGCTGCTCGTCGGTGCTGATGGTACGAATGGGAACCGTTACTTCGGGTGTATTAAAAGAAACCTGAAAATGCCCGTCTTTGAAAAAACGCTTGTACGCCCGTACCAATTGAAAACACTGTTTATCACCTGGCAAGTCACGGGCTGCCGTTCGCAAACTATCCAGTAATCGTTCGTACCGTGGTCGTGTTTGGGTAGTTACTTTGTCTTGAAAACCTGCATAGTTGGCTTCTGTTTTCTGGATATACGTAGCCAATACCGCCGAGCATTCACAGTTTTGGGCCATGCTTTCAGTTGCAAAAAGTAAGAAAATACAGAGAAAAAATCGGTTTGCCATACGCTTTGGTTTGTTTAGAAATCGTGGTTCAAAACTGCACGGATACGTTGTCGTTACCAAAGTTTTTTGACGAACCTCGCTTTCCTCTCGACGAAAACTCAACAAATGGGACGTTTAGGTTGCTTACGACCAAACCCTAATACGACGATTTCCTGCGGTTGTGAGCAACCGCAGGCACATGCGGGAGGTTACTCCTAACCGACCCAATTCGACGATTTCTGCGGTTGTGAGCAACCGCCCACACATAACCGCCCACACGTGCGGGAGGTTACTCCTAACCGACCCAATTCGGCGATTTCTGCGGTTGTGAGCAACCGCAGGCACATAACCACCGACACATATTGATAGAAACTAATGCACTTTGACGAAATTTGCCCAAATTTTTAGACGAACGTATGAATCGCCTCGACCAACCGAATCTACAACTATTTGATGTCGTTGAACAAGCCTTAGATTTCTATAATTCTAGGCTTTGGCTGCGTATTTTGGCACATCTGTGTTACATTTACTTGAGCTATACATTTCTTGCCAACGAGTTTTTCGTTGAAGACTTAAAATACGGCGTCCATTTTTATGTGTACTGGCTCACCAATTTAGCCGCTGCCTACGCCATTTTTTATTATTTATTTCCTACCTACTTCGTCACAGAACGCTACTCGTACTTTTTTTTACCCGTCGCTTTCTGGTACTTTACGGTCTTTAGCTATTTCACTCACGCGTTTCTTCAAGAAGTGTACAGCAACAATACCGTTGTTAGTTATTCGGCATCCAGAGAAGATAACCCTTTCCTTGCCTTTCTCGACGTCTATAGTCGATACGGTTTGTGGGGGCACTTTCGAAGCATATCGTTTGCGTTTGTCGTGTTTTTTGAATTCAAGTCTCATTTTGGACTCATTATTTTCGTAAAATCCGTCAAGTACTTTATTGAAAATATCATCAAGCAAAAACACCTCAATGACCTTAACCACGACCTCGAATCTCGGTTTTTGCAAAGTCAGCTTAATCCTCACTTTTTATTCAATTCGCTCAACAATATCTATGGGCTCATTCTAAACCAAAAGCCTACCACCACCGCCGCCATCAGCCAACTACAGAGCCTTTTGAAAGAATCTTTTGATGATTCTAAGGGCAATAACGTACCGCTACTTTCAGAAATTAATTACCTCAAAAACTACATCAGCCTCGAAAAAATCAGGCACGACCAAAACGTTCATATTGATTTTAAGGTGGACGAAAACACGGTGAATAAGCATTTCATTGCTCCTCGGGTTTTGTTACCTTTTGTCGAAAACGCCTTCAAACATGGCCTAAGCGACAACCTCAAATACGCCCAAATCGACATCCACATTTCCCTGAAAAACAACCAGTTGCATTTCTATATCTACAATTCAAAACCCGATTTAAAAGTATCGAAAACCAAAGTAGGTGGAATAGGCTTGGTCAATATCAAACGCCGCCTATCGCTTCTTTACCCCGACCATTCGCTCCAAATCCACGATAACCCAAACAGCTATGAAGTCCACCTTAGATTACCTTTATGATAAACGAGCAGGCATTTTTGAGTTCTTGTTTTGGCTTTTTTGGTTTTTCAACAATACCATTTACGTCGGCTCTACCACCAATATGTTCACGTCGGGTGCCTTGTTTTGGTCGTTCGGAAACATCATCGTTTTTTACATCACTTACCGATTGGCATTGTACTGTGTGCGTCGGCTGTTTGTGCACTATAAGTATGTCATTTATTTGTTTTTAGTATATGTGGTGGGACATTTAGTCAAAACGGTCGTCAACGAAATCATCTGGCAAATTGCGCTAAGCCACCTTGATTTTGGAACGTTCAACCAAGACTACCAAAAAATGATCAATATCGACGGAGGGGGACTACTGAAGCGCTTGTCCGATTTTTTGCTCAACCCTATTATATTTTTGATACAAGCCTCCCGTTGGTTGCCCATTTCCTTAAAGATAATGATAGACTTGGCCTTAGAGCAACGCAAAAACAATGCGCTGAATAAAAACAAAATGGACTTGGAGATAAAGCTTCTAAAATCGCAGATTAACCCTCAGTTTATCAATGAGTCGCTCGAAAACATCAAAAATGTGGTCAATACCGACCCTAAAAAGGCCGAACAAATGACCCTCAAACTTTCAAATATGATTCGCTATACTCTTTATGAAACGGATGTCGAGAAAGTAGCGCTTCAGAAGGAATTGGATTTTATGATTAATTACGTTGATTTGCAAGAAACGCGACTCGCAGACCACGTAAACGTCAATTTTCGGCTCAAAACCCATTTCCTCGACAGCCTGACGATTAGTCCATTACTAATTTTTCCCCTGTTAGAAAAAGCCTTTAAATGTATAAAATCCAACTGCGAGGTCGATATAAAAACGCAAGACGCGGTGTTAGAGGTAAAAATTGAGTCGGACTACGTTCCCGACTGCCAGCATTCGGGCATCGAAACTGTACAAAAAAGATTGGCGTTTTTGTACCCCAACAAGCATCGATTGAAGGTAATCGAAAATGAAGGAATGTATAAAGTTGATTTAAAACTTGAGCTATGAAAAATCTCCGTTGCATTATTGTTGAAGACGAGCCCATCGCCCAGGAAATCATCGAGACTTTTGTCAAACGGCTTCCTTTTTTAGAGCTTACGGGCAAGGCAAGCAACGCCTTTGAAGCCTATGAGCTTCTATCACAACACTCCATCGACTTGATTTTTTGCGATATTGAAATGCCCCAAATCTCAGGCTTGGAGTTTCTCAAATCGCTGTCGTATCGGCCACAAGTGATTATGACAACGGCTTTTCACCAGTATGCTCACGATGGGTTTGAACTGGATGTTACTGATTATCTGCTCAAACCCATCGCCTTTGAGCGTTTTCTAAGGGCCATCCAAAAAGTAAAAGAGCGGCGAGAGGCCAAAGAAATCCTCGAAAAACGCCGCAACGAACTACAAGAACCAGCACTGGAAACCGAAGCCAAAACTCCCCCAACGCCTCGCGGGGAAGACAACGGGATTTTTGTCAAAGAAGATGGGAATTTGGTCAAGGTTCTATTTGATGAAATTCAGTACGTAGAAGCAATGAAGGATTATGTTAAAATTTACCTCCGCGACCGTTTTATCGTGACGTACCTAACCATGAAAAAAATGGAAGAAAGCCTGCCAGAAAGCCTCTTTGTGCGGGTACACAAATCGTACATTGCCAGTTTGCCAAAAATCAAAAGCATCAGCGGCAATATGTTATCATTTCATTCGCATACGCAGATTCCGATTGGGATGCAATATCGGGATGGCTTATTGGCGAAATTAGAAGGGCAAATTGTTATTCGTTAACTAACCTCCCGAATGTTTATACTCTACGCAGGCGAACATTCGGGAGCTTAAGCACAAATTACATTCGTTAAAACAGCAAACCTCCCGAATGTTTGTACTCTACGCAAGCGAACATTCGGGTGGTTAAGCACAAATCACATTCGTTAAAATAACAAACCTCCCGAATGTTTGTACTCGATGCAAGCGAACATTCGGGAGGTTGAGCACAAATCACATTCGTTAAAACAGCAAACCTCCCGAATGTTTGTACTCTACGCAGGCGAACATTCGGGAGGTTGAGCACAAATCATATTCGTTAAAACAGCAAACCTCCCGAATGTTTGTACTCTACGCAGGCGAACATTCGGGAGGTTAAAGTTGAGCATTACAATATATATTGGCTCAAATCGCGGTTTTTGACCAAGTTAGCCAAACGCTCCTGCACCAACTCTTTGGTCACAATCACGTGGGCATTAGGCCCGATAACATCAGGAATGTCAAACATGAAGTCATTGAGTAAAGTACTCATCACCGTTTGAAGGCGACGCGCACCAATGTTTTCCACTTCTGAATTGATGGTAAATGCCAATTTTGCCAACTCTAGCAATGCGTCATCTTGGAACGTCAATTCGACACCCTCTGCCTCCATCAACGCAAAATATTGACGCGTGAGAGAGTTACGCGGCTCTTTCAAAATACGGTAGAAATCGTTTTCCGTCAAGCTTTGCAATTCGACCCGAATCGGGAAACGTCCCTGTAATTCTGGAATCAAATCCGAAGGTTTAGACACGTGAAAAGCCCCCGCTGCTACAAACAAAATGTGGTCGGTTTTGATTGGGCCGTGTTTGGTATTGACCGTTGAGCCTTCGACAATCGGGAGCAAATCGCGCTGAACCCCCTCGCGGCTTACGTCAGGTCCTCCGCCTTTTCCGTTGGAATTAGCGATTTTGTCAATCTCGTCAATAAAAATAATTCCTAAATTTTCGGCCTTCAGCAACGCTTCTTCTTTGACTTCATCCATGTCAATGAGCTTGGCTGCTTCCTCTTCCAACAATATCTTACGGGCATCGGCAATGCTCATTTTACGTTTTTTATTACGCTTAGGCATCATGTTACCAAGCATTTCTTGCAAATTCATCATCGACATATCGTCGATAGGTCCACCCATAACACCAATATTTGGAGCCGACGAAGACTGCATATCAATCTCGATTTTCCGATTTTCGAGTTCACCCGCCCGTAGTTTATCACGGAAACGCACGCGTGTTCGCTCGTTGAGTTCGTGGTCGGGCATCGACGAAACAGGCGGAGGAGGATTAACGGCGTCGGTATCATCCGTAATCTCAAAACCTACGCTTGGGCGGCTGTTGTTCTTGGGCGTGTTATTGGGATACATCGGCGGAATCAGCACATCCAAAATAATTTCCTCTACGATGTCCTGTGCCTTTTGTTTTACTTCTTCTTTTTTGGCCGTTTTCACCATATTTACGGCTTGTTCTACCAAGTCGCGCACCATGCTTTCGACGTCACGCCCCACGTATCCCACTTCCGTAAATTTAGATGCTTCTACTTTCACAAAAGGGGCATCGGCGATTTTGGCCAAGCGGCGGGCAATTTCGGTTTTCCCGACCCCCGTCGCGCCAATCATCAAAATATTATTAGGAATAATTTCTTTTTGCATCTCGGGCGTGCTGTTCATCCGACGCCAACGGTTTCGGAGTGCAATCGCCACGTTGCGCTTGGCATCGTGCTGCCCGATAATGTATTTGTCTAGTTCGGCGACTATTTCGCGGGGAGTTAGTTTATCTAATTGTGAGGACATCCGTTAATTTGACAATGTGAAAATAGATAAATTTAAGAAGGCAATAAGGGCATTTTTTTTGCAAAACAAATGTAGAAACGTTGGCATTTTCAAATTTGACCTCTATTTTTGTACAAATTTGATAAACGAATCTTGAAGATGAAACGTAACTTTTTGAAAATAAGTGCTTTGTTGTTGACGGTTTCTTTAGCCTCTTGTAAGTATCAAAAGAACAATACCATCGAACAGACGGATTTGCGTGCTGGTGATGAATACGTTTACGGCGTTCATCCCGATTCGGCGGCTCGTCAAACCAAGATTAAATATACGGCAAAACCAGAATTGGAGCAACGTACCAACGCCATCCGTGAAAAATTGTTTGGTGGTGCTACTCCAGAAACTACTGCTCCTGCGGCCACCCCTGCTGATACAGTTGTAGCAGCGAAATAATTTCTGCGGGATTTGTTATAAATTTGAAGCGACGCTCGAACAAGCGTCGCTTCTTTTGTTTCCATCAACCTTCTACTAAACCAATGAAACCATTTTTTCTCCTTTGCTTTTTTCTCACTGCGTCATTTATTGGCTTTTCGCAAACCGAAGAAGCTGCCGTCAAAGTGCCGATTCAACAACTTTTTGAAGGAATGAAAAAAAGTGACTCGTCGATGGTACACCAAACATTGCTTGCCAACGCCCGCCTCGAATCAATTGTGAAAGCCAAATCGGGCGACATCAGTGTTAAGTCCGATTCGTTTGATGGGTTTCTAAAAAGCATTGGCAAAGCTACACCTGGCGACCTTGACGAACGCCTCTCGGGAATGCAAATTCGCATTGATGGTGACTTGGCCACTGCTTGGACTCCCTACAAATTTTATTACAAAGGCAATTTTAGCCACTGTGGTGTCAATGCGTTTCAATTAATAAAAACACCTGCGGGCTGGAAAATCCTCAGCATCATTGATACGCGCCGCAAAGAGGCGTGTGAGTAAATTTCAAAAATATAAGACACAATTACATGCGCTACGTTGGAGACATCGCCACGACTGATTCGTACAAAATTTCGCTCTATACTTGGAATGAAAAATACATCGTCAAGATTGAAGCTGGGCCTTACGAACAAATGTATAAAGTAAATCAATTGGACTTTTGGGGAGACGAAGCTGCTTTGAGAGAAATTTTCGCGGACGAGGTTTTCCTAAAAAGTGTGTTTGCCCGTTTTCAGCAAATGCACAGCGACTTCAACGACGTCCTTACCCGATTTGATTTAGTCTAGTAGTGGTTCATACTCAAACTTTTTTGCCATGACTTTTGAAGAATACCTTGTCACCAAAAAAATTGACACAAAAACCTTTAGCCAACAAGAAGCGGAGCGTTTTCAGGAATGGGAGCAGCTGTTCTCTCAAATTCACCCTGAGAGTTTTACCGCCCAAAAGAAGTTTCTTCTCAACGATATCCGTCGGAAGTACTTATTAAAAAACGAAGGATAAAAACGGCGCCGTTTACTTTCTGCCTACCTCAAACAAGTACTTTTTGAGGCGTTCTTCGACTTCTGAAGCCGAAATATTGCTAAGGAATTGGCCTTCTATGGCCAACGAAATACGCCCTGTTTCTTCCGAAACGACAATCACCGCCGCGTCGGTTACTTCGCTCATACCAAGTGCCGCGCGGTGACGGAAGCCCAAGTTTCCGAAATCATCGCTATCCGAAACGGGTAAAATACAGCGTGCAGCTTTGATGCGCCCATCGGCCACGATGACGCCCCCGTCGTTCATAGGGCTGTATTGATTAAAAAGCGATAGAAAAAGGCGTTTTGACAACACACTGTCCACCTCTTCGCCCGTTTGGATGTATTTATCGAGTTCATCGTTTTTCTTGAGTACTAGCAAGCCCCCCGTAAACTCAGCTGCCAGTGCCCGAACCGCCTCTATGATAGGCTTGATTTCATTGATTTTATCGGCCGAAGTTGGTTGGCGAAAAAAACGTCCAATGAGACGGTTATTGGCAAAAGCAGTTGATTTCCCGACAAACAACAAAAAACGACGAATCTCTTGTTGGAAAATAACAATCAAAGCCACCGCGCCCACACCCATGAAATACTCCAGGATTTTGGTGAGCAATTCCAAACCAATGGCCCTGACGACCAAGTAAAAAAGGTAAATCAACAAATACCCTAAAAATACCCTACTCGCCAAACTTCCCCGCACCAAGTAGTAAATCTGATACAAAAGGAAAGCTACCAAGGCAATATCCAAGACGTCAACCCACTCAACGTTCAAAAAACCGATGTGAAAAACGAACATAATAACGACTAGCTATTTTGATATTGGCAATTTATTCGTCAGCAATTTCTTTTTTGGCGTTAAAATACCCTTTTACTACCGTAAACGTCGTAATTCCTAAAAAGAAAAAGATGATGTAATGTACGTAATCTATAATCCACGGAAATTTTTCCCCAAAATAATATCCTCCACCTGTCAATCCAAAAATCCACAATCCCGCTCCCAACACATTAAATAACATAAAGCCGCCAATGTTCATCCGCACCAATCCTGCCAAAATCGGCGCAAAGGTGCGCACAACGGGCAAAAATCGACTAATCACCAAGGTGCGACTTCCGTACTTATCGAAATACTTACGGGTGGTGTTGATGTGTTGTTTCTTAAAGAACAGCGAATCGGGTCGATTTTGTATGCGATCCCCAAAAAAACGTCCCGTTAGGTAGCCCGTCAAAGACCCCACAATGGCGGCTAAAAACAGGCACGTCAGCAACAAAAAGATGGGAACGTCGAGGATTTTGAGCGCACAAAATACACCTGCCAAAAAAACGAGGTAGTCGCCTGGCAGAAAAAACGCAAAAAACAGCCCATTTTCGGCAAAAATAATAAGCGTTATGAGCACTAGCCCTCCCGTGCGGATAAGTTCCTCGGAGTTAAGGAGGTATTGGAAAAAGTCAAGGATAGAATTCATGTTCAAAATTACACAACTTATCTTTCACAGCAAGCCCTCTGCCTGTTGCATACTAATTTTCTAGGGTAATAATTCACTTTTTCGTACTTTTCGGGGCAAAATAACCCATCGAGCCGTGAAAAATAACAAATCCGTCATCTTCCCCAGCGCTACTTTTCTTTTTGTGTTCAAATGGTTGGTAATGGCCCTTATCGTGGGAGTTTTGGCGGGTTCGGCTTCGGCTTTTTTTTTGGTATCGCTCAATTGGGTTACCAACTGGCGAGAAACGCATGCTTGGATTACCTGGTTTTTGCCAGTCGGTGGGTTTATCGTCGGAGCCGCCTATTACTATTGGGGGCAAGATGTGGTAAAAGGCAACAACCAACTCATCGAAGAATTTCACAGTCCATCCCAGATTGTTCCGCTCAAAATGGCACCGCTTGTGCTTTTTGGAACGTTAGTTACGCACTTGTTTGGCGGCTCAGCGGGGCGCGAAGGTACGGCCGTTCAAATGGGGGGAGCTATTGCTGATCAGTTTACCAAACTCTTCCGATTTTCGGACGATGACCGCCGCATTTTACTAATCATTGGAATCAGTGCGGGGTTTGCCTCGGTATTTGGGACACCGCTAGCGGGCAGTGTTTTTGCCCTCGAAGTCCTGATTGTGGGGCGTATGCGCTACGAAGCGCTTTTACCTAGCCTTCTCACGGCACTGGTCGCCGATTATACCTGCCACGCATGGCAAGTAGCTCATACGCATTATAGTATCCCCAACGTACCTCATATTCATGCAGATACGCTACTTTGGGTCGTTTTTGCGGGCATTTTATTTGGTCTAACATCCCTTTCTTTTTCTAAAATCGTACACTTTTGGGGTGATTTTTTCAAACGAACCATTGCCTATCCCCCACTTCGGCCCGTGGTTGGGGGAGCGGTATTGGCGGTTTGTATTTGGCTTTTGGGCACAACTCGGCACATTGGTTTGGGCGTGCCAACCATTGTCGCCTCTTTTACCGAGCCGCTTGCTCCTTACGATTTTGTACTCAAACTTTTGTTGACCACCTTCACCCTCGGCGCAGGTTTTAAGGGCGGGGAAGTCACTCCCCTTTTCTTCATTGGCGCTACGTTGGGCAATGCACTTTCGGCTTTCGTACCGCTGCCGATGGCGTTGCTGGCAGGGATGGGTTTCGTATCTGTCTTCGCAGGTGCGACCAATACGCCGATTGCCTGTACACTGATGGGGATGGAGCTTTTTGGGGCCGAATGTGGCGTTTTTATTGCCTTATCGAGCGTCATCGCTTACCTTTTTTCGGGGCACTCAAGCATTTATAGCGCTCAAGTATTTCAAAAGGAGAAACACGATTAGTCAGTGAGAGGGAGGTTGCTCACAACCTCCCTTCTTGTGTCTCTGGTTGCTCACAACCTGAGTTTTACTAAAGATACGCTCAATCAAGGAGGTTGTGAGCAACCTCCTGCACACTATACGCTAGCCAAGGAGGTTGTAAGCAACCTCCTGCACATTATACGCTAATCAAGGAGGTTGTGAGCAACCTCCTACACGCTATACGAGCAACCTCCTGCACGGACTACAACTGATATACATTGACAATCAGCGTATCGGCATTTACGCCCGTAAAGACACCCAGACCGTTGGTAATGGCCGTTGGAGGTGTGCTGATGTTTTGGGTCGTTGTTCCTGTTGATTTGTAAAGCGCGGCATAGTCCGCATTCAACCGATACAAAACTGCGTAATGCTTGCCAAAATACTGAAATGTCTGCGGCATAATGCTACTCGAACTCGCCATCGTTGGTTCATTGTTGAAGCGACGAGCAAACGGGCTTTGGGTAGTTTCGGCGGGCAAAATTGTAATAGGCGTTGGGTTTGTTTCGGTATTGATAAACGCTACAAAATGATAATCGCTGGTGGGATTGTTCCACGTTGCCTCAATTGGGCTACGGTCTTCCCCCGACGGCGGACGAAAACCACCCGTCGTGCCGCTACTAAGGTCGATTTGGGTTCGATAAATTACGTTTCGGCTCAAGGCAAAACCCGTAGGGCGTGTCGGAATGCTGGTAATTGCTGAAACAGGCAATCCTTTATACTCAAAATCTAAGGTGTAAGTCAAGCCAAAAGTCACCAATTCTGTCGCAGCCGACTCGTACATTCCTTCGCTGACTTCTTTTAAGGTAAAAACTTTCCCGTTGCTTACGTGGATTTTAATCGTTTGCCCCGTTATTGGTCTTGAAACCAAATCAGCATCGTCGCTCGAAGCAGCGTAGGAAGTCACCGTTGTCAATTTTAAGCTTACAGGTTTTCCTGGCACTAAGAAAGCTTCTACGACGGGTTTTTGGTTAGAAAAAACCACCTGATTTGTGTCCGTACAAGACGCCAAGCCAAACACGCCTAAGAGCAGACCCATCAGCGTTATTTGTTGAAATTTCTGGAAAAAAGTTGCTATGTAGTTCATCGAAAAATTCATGTTGAGGTTTACAAAAACACAGTCTCCTCTCGCCTTCTAGCGGAGTTTCCACGAGAAAGTGACGTTTGGCGTGAATCCCAAGTAATTGACATTAGTGGTTTGAAGCACACTTTCGCCGTTTTCGGTAATGACTTCAAAACGTTTGTACCACACATTTTTGCGGTTGTATAGGTTAAATACCGAAAGTCCGATGCTTCCCCAACGCGCATTGTAGGTCGCCGAAATATCGAGGCGGTTATAGGACGAGAAACGGGTCGCATTTTTATCCGACGGCATTGTAAAATTACGTATCGAGCCGTCCAACAACTTAACTTGGTATGCCCCCACAATGGAAGTATAAGGACGGCCTGTCGAGACTATTTGAGTCAGGGAGAAGTCGATGTTTTTCCAACGATATGCCCCAATAAACTTAAATTGATGACGCACGTCTTGGTCGGAATGGTAGGGCAAATCAGAAAACGCTGACACGTTCCGAAGCGCTTCTGAGAGCGTATAACCTATCCAGCCGTTGAAATCCCCAAACTTGCGTTGCACCAACACATCCACGCCGCGTACTACTTCATTTCCGTTAAAAAACGTTTCCTGAACGCTCAACCCTTGGCGAATTTGGGGCACAAAACGCAGGGTATATTCGGTGATACCCGTGTTGTTTTTTTGATAAAATTCCACGTCCACCAAGTACTGCTTGTATTCATAACTTCCCCCCACAATGAGGTGATCCGACTGCGTGACGGGAAGCGTTCCGCCGTTGGCCAGTAACCAGTAACTACGGTTACCTTGCGTCAAATCTTCGCGGTTGATTTGTTTGGCAAACTGAAAATAACGCCCCGTCGCCATTTTGAGCTTTATTTTATCACTTAGGGCAAAAGTTGCGCTCAGGCGGGGCTCAAAATACAGTTTATTGGTCACGTCAAAATGATTGATACGAAGACCTGGTTTCAACAACAACTTGGTATTAAACAACCGCATTTGGTCTTGCAAATAAAACGCCGTGATAAGGCCGCGGTCGTTTTTGCTTAGTACATTGACAGTGTCGTTTTGGATGTATTGATAATCAATGGTATTGGCCGTCGAGTGGATTCCAAACTCCAATTGATTGTGCGGCGTAAGTTTGTATTCAAAGTCTATTTTGGCCGTAAAATCCTTCAAATCATTGGTTTCAACTTGTCCGATATTTTGTTTGCGCGTAATCGCCACCGAAGTATCCGTGGCAGGAATGGTACTAACGACGGTGCGGGTATTGTCGCGGTTGCTGTAAAAGTTAGAATAGCTTACAAGCATATTGCTGTACAATTTGTCGTTCCAGCGCCGCGACCATTTAAAGCTACTTCCCAAATTCCCCCAAGCCGAAATGTCATTGGAAGAAGTGGAAGCACCCAAGTCGCCACCACGACCGAAGTTGAAAGATGACGCCGACGAGTTATCCATCTTATCCGTTCCATTGTACAAACTCCACGTCAAGATGTCCTTTTTGGAAAGGTTCCACGTCAGTTTAGCGTTTAAATCATAGAAATACGACTGTGCTGTTTGGTTTTGAAGCGCATTATTCCCAAATCGTCCTCCAGGACCACCAGGGGGACGGCCAAAACCCGTTTGGGCTACCGTCGTTTGGCGTTCGGAGGTAAACGTGTTAAAGATTTTTTCGTACAGCGGCCCTTTGTACGAGCGCCGCCCTGCCACCAAAAGCGTCAATTTTTTCCCCAACGGCGTTTCAAGGTAGGCATTGGCACTCAGCAGGCTCAAATCAGCGCCTGCGTTGATTTTATTTTTGTTTCCTTCCTTCCCCGTAATTTCCGCTACGGCCGAAATCCGCCCGCCAAACTTGGCATCAAAACCTCCTTTGTAGAGCTGAATATCTTTGAGGGCGTTGTAATTAAAAGCTGAGAAAAAGCCAAAAAGGTGATCGACATGATAGACCGTGAAGCCATCGTACAAAACGAGGGTCTGGTCGGGAGTCCCTCCCCGAACATATAGCCCCGACGACGATTCGTTGGAGGCACTGACCCCAGGCATCAATTGAAATGCTCGAAAGGGGTCCCGTTCACCGATATTGGGGAGTTTTGCTAAATTTTTGGGAGTCATTTTAATCATTCCCACAATCTCGTTGGCTTTTAGCACTTCCGTTTTTTCTCCCAACACCATCACTTCTTCAAGTTCCTGCTCGCCTGGCTCAATTTCGATAATAAAATTATCAAGCGGTGTTTTGGGGGATAGAAACACGGTCGCATTTTTGTAGCCCACGTAGCTAACCAGCAACGTAGCAGTATCGGAAGGCACTTTCAACAACGTAAAATATCCGTCCACGTTGGTCTGTGCCCCAATGTTGGTTCCTCGAACCGCTACCGTGGCAAAAGGCATGTTTTCAGAAGTTCCTTTTTCAACAATTCGCCCCACGAGCGTAAAATCAGCGCGGGTAGGTACACCACGATAGCGCGTATCAAATTCTTTACGGGCCTCTTTGGGAAGTTCAGGCGAGTTTTTAGGGACAATTTTAACCATATTGGCCTCCGTAATATAAAAGGTAAGCTCTTTGGTATCGCGCAGTACACCTTTCAAGCCATCGAGAAATTTGGTGTTATCAAACCAATACGATACGCGGTACTTCTTGACCAATTCTTCGTCGTAATCGACCTTGACATTGTACTTTTTCTTCAAATCAGTCAACACAAACAGCAAAGGCTTGTTGTTATAAAATTCGTCTTTGATAACAAGCTCTGCCTCCGCAGGCCCCTGCGCCCATCCAGCAAACGTCCCCAGCAAAAGAAGAACGAGTAATAATTGTTTCATAAAGTATGGATTATAGTTCAAAAAGCCGACAACGACGGCGGTAACGTCGTTCGGTAGTTTTATTACCTTCGAGTACGTTTCCTGCCGTCGTTGCGTGGCATTAATTTTCTATGTGTAGATGTATCGTCAAAATCCGACGACGGTTTAAAGCGCCTTGGCCGCCGCGATGGTCACTGTCACTTGAGCAGAAACCCCCGTTGTGGCATCGGTATCGGTATAAGTTTCTTGGAGTTTTATGGCTCCATTGCCAATCTGCCCAATAGTTTCACCCACCGACAACATATCAAATGACCCATTGCCTAAGGCTTTGAGCTCAATGGAATCGTAGGTTTCGGTATAAGATTGCATGGTACCTGTGCTATCGCGTTGCGAAATTTTCAAGACAATATTGACGATGTTCGCCGATTTTTTGGCCACTGACATCTCAATCGTTATGTTTTCTTTGATACTTGTATTGGTTAAGTCAATGCTTTGGGCTACGCCATTGATTGACTCAGTGTAGGTAGTGCCGTTGTACGACCCAATCACTTGGTCGGCGGGCTCAGGATCGACGGTTGTTTTGGAACAACTTGACAAAAGGGCAGCACTCAATAGCGCGAAAATGCTTCCTAAGAAGAGGTTTGAGATTGTTTTCATAAACTTTAGGTGTGTAATAGTGTATGTACTTCTAACTAGACATTATTAAGAAAAACAACCCAAGCTTATGGCTTGGGTTGCGAAAGAGCTAAACTAGCGGCCTTTTTTTCCTTTTTTACCGCGTTGTGGGTGCGCTGGCGGCGTTGTTTCTTGCGTAAACGTACCTGCTGCCGTAAACTGTACTACTTTACGAGATGCTTTTTTCTCTTCGTCGGTGCCCGATGTAAGTTCAACCACAACAAAGAAATCCCCTGCTTCATTTGTTCCTGCTTTCACGGCCGTATAGGTGGCGTAGTTCGACGTAATGTACGTTGTAATAGCCGCTGGCAGACTGGCAATTTCAACACTTGTCAACTTGGCTTTTTTACCATACTTTTCAAGCACTTTGTTGAAAGTACCATCTGCGTTAAAGAGTACGCCAGTGTGCGTTCCGTCAGCGAGTTTCAACCCTACCACAATTTGTCCTGCTGCGTCTTTTCCCGCAAACTGAATTTCCGCTCCCGCGTAGTTTGTGGTAATGTAAGAACTTACGGCTGCTGGCAAATCTGCTTCTTCGATTTCGGTTAGCTTACCTTTACACTTTTGTTTGGTTACAGTGTCGGTTGTGGCCGCAGCACGAGCTGCCGAAAGCTGCACTACTTCTGTCAAATCTTCCGTTGTCGAATTGGCGTTGATGTCTTCACGGTTGCAGCTCACCAAAAATAGCCCTACTAACGCGAACACAAAAAACAATGTCTTTTTCATGGTTTGTTTTTGTTAAGTTGAAAAATTGATAGTTGGAAATTGATTTCAGTAGCCATTACGTAGGGTTTTTGCAGGGCGTGGCAAAAAAGTTTTAAATTTTTTTAAGAAAAAAAAAGTGTAATTTGTTGCAACACTAGGCCACATAATAGCGTACAGGCGTGTATGTATCAGGCAGATATTGAAGCCGCTAACAACCATCCAAATCCGTTACTACCTTGTTTTTTCGAAAAAAAACCAACTTTACCGAAGATGACCTGGAGGAAGTCATCCAAGCGTGCAGGAGCAACGACAGCCGCGCGCAGAGGGTGCTTTTTCAGCAATTTTTCGGTTATGCCAAGGGAATCAGCTTGCGGTATTCGTCATCGATGGAAGAAGCTGAAGAAATTTTGAACGAAAGTTTCTTAAAGGTTTTCCAGCACATCGACCGCTACGACCTCACCCAGCCTTTCAAGGCTTGGTTGCGGACGATTGTGGTCAATACCGCGATTAGCTATTACCGAAAGCATCAAAAATTTCATGGCGAGATTGGGCTAGATAATATTCACGAGCCATCAAACGACGCGTCGGTCATTGACCAAATATCTGCCGAGGAGATTTTGGCTTTGGTGCAACAGTTGAAACCGATTTATCGTACTGTCTTTACGATGCACGTGGTGGACGGCTACCAGCTTCGTGAGATTGCAGATGTGCTCAATTTTAATGAAGCCACCGTACGCTCGCATTTTTCACGAGCCCGTACCCGTTTGCAAGAGTTAATCAAGCAATCATACCCGCTTTTTAGCGAGGGGAAAGTAGAACAGAAGTTTAAGTGAGTACCCCAAATTACTGAATTAAACGGCGATTTTCAGCCCAAAAACAATAAACTAAGTGTGAAAACACGCTACCAACAACAATGAAACCCGATAAATTTGACGAAGCTATACGCCAAAAGTTGGAAGGGATTCAGCCCAGTTTTCAAGAAGACGACTGGTCGAAGTTTGCCGCTTACCAAGCAGCCCATACTTCACAGCCCTTTTTCCAACGCTTTAGTGCGCGCACTGCATGGTACACTGCTGCTAGTGTAGCGGCTGCCATGATGGTATTTGCCAATGTCTATCAGTATCGAACCAACAAAAAACTGGACCACGAAGTAGTCGAGCTTAAAGCAACTATTGCCAAGCAAAAAGACGCTCCCGTTCGAGTGACTACCCGCGTAGATACTGTTTATATTACCAAATACATCGAAGTAAAATCTTCTAAACTCAATACCTATGATTCATCTGTACCTTCTTTAAATGACGAAAGCCCCGACGAAACAATAGGCCAAGAACCCGCCGTAGCCGAACGCCTCAAAAATGTTGGAAAGATTATTCGTCAAAGTCCTAACCAACGAATCAGCAACGCATTTGAACGTACGCCCAAACAAGTGGATGCCGTTAGCGACGTGTCGGGCGAAGTTGAAAGCGATGTTATCAACAAAAAAGGAATTGAGAAAGAAGATGTGATCCAACGAGGAAATGGGGTAAATGCAAATGCCAACTCAGTCCGCAATCCCGTCCGCCCCGCCCGTGAAAACGAGGCAAAGGCGGGTCGTGTCAACCGCAACCAAATTGCCGCTCGCGAGTCGATTTCTTCAAAAAACAGCTCGTTGGTTTCGCAACAATCAACCAGCAAAAACAACACAAATACAGGCACATACCAAACGTCCAAAGTTCTTTCTGAAGAATCCAATGGAATACGCCCTGAAAGTGCTCTTTCAGAAAGCGAGTCGGGAGCCATCGCCTTGCTAGAACCCCGCACCGAAATCGAAGAATTAGCGGGTATCCCTCCCGCAGAAGCCAAAGTAGAGCGGTATGCCTATACGAAGTTATCAAACCCTTCTAATCAGGCAACCTCCACTTCGGCGGCTACCACTGCGGCCTCGGCGGCCGCACCACCACCACCTCCTCCTCCTTCAATTTCGTTTAAAAACATGAAATTCAGAATGGGTGTTGGCTTAAACATTAGCAATGGCTCAACCACTTATACGGCCAATACAAGCTTGCTTTTGGGCAAGTTTTGGAGTATAAACGTGGGTCTAGCGCGTGCTTTTATCATAGGGCCCCAATACTATACCGAAGATAATTTTAAGGAAAAAACGAAAAGCGATTTTAAAGATTGGAACAAAAAAGGGCCCATTCAACCGCCAATGGCGCCACCTCAAGCGTTCAATATCTCAACCAGTGCTACTTTGTGGCAGCTACCCGTGAGTTTGACGTATCGTTGGCCAATGAATGACGGGTTTGCCTTTTTATTATCGGGAGGAACCAACTTTAATTTATCCGCTTGTCAATCATTTAGTTTTTATACCCGCGAACGCAACGGAGAATTGACACAAAAACGGGGAGATTTTGTGCTTAAACCTACGCTGTCAAACGACCTTATTGCGGCCGCTGGTGTTGAAAAACAATGGAGACACCTTGTCGTCCAAGCAGAAACTTATATTGCCCCTTATTTACAAAAACCGTCATACCTCACCGAAAACCGCAACTTAGGTATTCGATTTAAGGTCATGTATCAGTTTGGGAAAAAAGCCATTTAGGCCACCAAAGTGACTTTTTATTACCAAACGTTCAACTAGCCCGCTTTGATCGCCCGTCGTGCTCACCAGCCGACGGGTTATTTTTTTATATTTGACCCTCAATCTGACTTGTCCAAACTATGCGCATTTCTTTTGTAGGAGCAGGAAACGTAGCTTGGCACCTAGCCCAAGCCCTCGAAAACGCAGGCCACCATATTGTCGAAATATACAGTCGCGATGCCCGAAACGCTCGTCGGCTTGTCAATAAACTATACGATACCCACATCGCTCCCGACCTTGACTTTGCCGAAAGCACTGCCGAATTGCTCATTTTGGCCGTTGCCGACGATGCCCTTACCGACGTGGTTTCGCGGTTGGTACTTCCCGAAAACTGTACGGTGGTTCACACTTCAGGCACAAAATCACTGGCAGAATTTCAGCAGCTTATTGATATTTATAGCGACATTCCTGCCAAAACGGGCGTTTTGTATCCCCTCCAAACGTTCAGCAAAGACGTCGAACTATCGCTAGTTGATGTACCATTTTGCATCGAATCGTCGGAAGCCGTTACGGAAAAAATGCTGATTCAATTGGCCCAAGGCATCAGTAATGTTGTTTATCTTATGACCTCCGAAGAACGGCGTTTGATGCACATTGGGGCGGTTTTTGCCTGCAATTTCAGCAATCATTTGTTGGCCATCTCCAAACGAATTTTGGATGCCGAGCACCTAGAGTTTGACTTGCTCAAACCCCTCATCCGCGAAACACTCCGCAAGGCCCTTCAAAGCCCCGACCCTGCGCTCGTCCAGACAGGGCCAGCACGCCGTGGCGACCATCAAACCATCGAAACGCACCTCGACTACCTCGAACGCTATCCTGCTTGGCAAGGCATCTATGAAGTTTTGTCTGAAAGTATTCAGCGGGTTCGATAAAGGAGTGGTGAGAGATGAGTGATGAGAGATAAGTGATGAGAGATGAGTCACGAAAATCGCCATTCTCTCTCTACTCTCCTCTTCCCCATTCACGAATGAGGTTGCCACCTACGGGAATCCAATCAGAGATGACACTGATAATTTTGGGAGCAATGGGAACGGTATATTCGTATAAAAAACTTTCGTTGCGGTATTTGGGCGGCATGGCTACCCCAATCGTACTAAGCAACCAAAAGAAAACACTGATACCAAACACCCACGTAAATATACCAACAGCAGCCCCTGCTAGGTTGTCGAGCGTGCCTAAGATGGTATAACGGAGCATGGAACGTAACGAATACCCAATGCGGTTGACCATGAAGATGGTCGGGAAGAAAATAACTGAAAAGCCAATAAATGGCAAAAACTTACGCGTAAGCTCTACCGTCAGGTAAGGTGCGAGCAAATCGGTACCAAAACGAAGAAATTTAAAACCCACAATCATGGCTATCACAAAGGCTGCTACGCCGACAACTTCGACGAGTAGCCCCTTGCGATAGCCATTAAATGCTCCCCAAGCGAGTGGGATAATAATGAGCAAATCTAGGGTGTTCATCCCACGAGCAAGCTTTTCGCCAGTGTTTGTACCACTTTACCGTCGGTTTGGCCTGCCAGTTCTTTCATAGCAACGCCCATGATTTTACCTATTTCAGCAGGCGATTTAGCCCCTACCCGCTCAATAATCTCCACGAGTTTGGCCTTTACTTCTTCCTCTGAAAGTTGTTGTGGTAAATATTTTTCAATGACCGCGATTTCGGCTACTTCCTTTTCCAACAAATCGGGACGATTTTGTTGTTCATAAATAGAGGCCGAATCACGACGTTGTTTGGCGGCTTTGGTCAACAGCTTCAGTTCATCGTCGGCACTCAAATCTCCACTTGCTCCTTCTTTCGTTTCTTCCAAGAGAATCAACGACTTAATGGCACGTAATGCGCGGAGTGTATCCTGATTTTTATCGCGCATGGCCTGCTTGATGTCCTCGTCTATGCGTTTCTTCAGCGTCATGATTTAAAATAGTTTACAAAATTATGTTGCAAATCTACGAAAAAAATGCGCTAAGGCTTGGAAAATTTAAAAAGGTGTGCTTATCTTTGCACTCCCAAAACACGGAGGTTGTAGCTCAGTCGGTTAGAGCGTCGGATTGTGGTTCCGAAGGCCGTGGGTTCGAACCCCATCTTCCTCCCTAAAAAAATCCCAATGCAAAGCGTTGGGATTTTTTGTGTTTATCGATTCAAAAAACCTTTTCTCCGAGTTTTTGTTAGATAAGTACTACTATATGAAAACATTTTTCTCATCTCTGCGCGCCTCGTCCACCTTTGAATACACCTGCTGGATTATACTACCTGCTATGAACCTTACTGGATTGGCAGGTTTGTTCCTTAGAGAATCCGAGGAGTTCTTCAAAGCACTCGTTCCTTTTCACTTGGTAACTTCATTGTTCATCATGATGATTTTTCACCAAGACTGGAACCGTTCTTTTGTGATTTATTGCATCGTTACCTATCTCATTGGATTTGGTGTAGAAGCACTGGGCGTCCACACAGGTCTTATTTTTGGACATTATCAGTACGGCGAAACACTAGGCTGGAAAGTCATTGGCGTTCCATTGACCATTGGTCTTAACTGGCTCGCAATTATTTATTCGGCAGGTATTCTTATGGTCGATTGGAAAGTTAGCTCCCCCATCAGAATAATTTCTATTGCTTTCTGCATCGTTTTTCTTGACTTTTTGATTGAAAAAGTCGCTATTACGTATGACTTTTGGAGTTGGGAAAACAACACAATTCCTCTTCAAAACTACGTCGCTTGGTTCATTATTGCAGCGGGCTTACTTTGGTATTTTGAACGTGCTAATTTTCGCAAAGAAAATCCAGTGGCATTCATGTACGTCCTTGCTCAATGCTCGTTTTTTTGGGGGCTCAACATCCTACTTTATTTATTCAGATAAAGAAAAGTCAAAACATTTTCGGAAACAAAAAGTTACCACAATAAGAGCAAATGTATTGACTTTTGGCAAAAGCCAATACAGTAAGACCCAAAAGCTTGATACACTTAAAGTGAACGCCAAATGAGTAACTATTCCATACGAGATTTAGAACAACTTTCTGGCATTAAGGCACATACAATTCGCATTTGGGAGCAACGCTATAACATTATTCAGCCAAAGCGTACTGACACCAATATTCGGATGTATGACGACCAAGACTTAAAATTGGTCCTCAATATTTCTTTGCTGAAAGATCACGGATACAAAATTTCGGACATTGCGAAATTTTCTTTGGACGAAATTAGCCAAGAAGTTATGGCTATTTCCGATCAAAAACTGAACTATCCAGACCAAATTCACGCCCTCACAATTGCGATGATTGACTTGGACGAAGATCGTTTTGAAAAAATTATTAGCACCAATTTTCTTCAAAATGGCTTTGAAAATACCATGCTCAATATCATTTATCCTTTCTTGACTCGCATCGGTACGCTGTGGCTTACAGGTTCTATTGGGCCTGCACAAGAGCACTTTATGAGCAACTTGATTCGACAAAAAGTCATTGTTGCCATCGACGGTCAAGTAATAAAATACCATCCCAATTCTAAGAAATTTTTACTGTTTTTACCAGAAGGTGAATTGCACGAAATCAGCCTGTTGTTTACCAGCTACGTCATTCGGGCGCATCACCATCGGGTTGTTTATTTGGGACAAACACTGCCGTTTAATGAGCTCGTTTTTGCCTATGATGTTCATCAACCTGATTATGTCTTTGCAAACATCACCTCCGTACCTGCCCACGACGAAGTTCAGACATACGTCAACAAACTTTGTCAGCAGTTCCCCAAAGCTCAAATATTACTTACTGGCTACCAAGTAGTCGGGCAAGACATTGAAGTGGGAGCCAATTGCACTATCATCAACAAATTAGAAGACCTTGTTGAATTGCTCTAACAGCCGTTCTATCGCTTTTTTCCTCTTACAAAGCCATAAAAGACAAAACCCCGACCAGTGGTCGGGGTTTTTGCTTAGGCGGGAGATAAACAGCCTGCCTCAAGGTTAATAATATGCTTCTTTCGACAAATAGTTTTGAACATAATCCTTCACACCTTCTTCCAACGTATGGAAAGGTTTGGTGTAGCCAATCGAACGCAATTTGTTCATATTAGCTTGGGTAAAATACTGGTACTTGTCGCGAATGTCGGCTGGTGTATCCACAAAGTCGATGTTTGGCTCTAACCCCATCGACGTAAATGTATTGATGGCCAAATCCTTAAACGTACGCGCCTTGCCACTTCCAAGATTATAGATACCTGAGTTGCGACGGTGGTGCATCAAAAACGAACATACTTCCAGTAGGTCTTTTACATAAACAAAATCGCGCATTTGTTCGCCATCTTTAAAATCGGGATGGTGTGAGCGGAAGAGGCGCATTTTACCCGAGGCTTTTACTTGGTTGTAGGCGTGGAATATCACCGATGCCATCCGTCCTTTGTGGTATTCGTTGGGGCCATACACGTTGAAAAATTTCAAGCCTGCCCAGAAGAAAGGTTTCTTTTCTTGTTGCAACGCCCAAATGTCAAAATCGTTTTTGGATTCCCCGTAAGGGTTGAGCGGCTTCAACTGCGGGATTTGCGATTCGTTGTCGTCGTAGCCTAATTCCCCTAAACCGTAGGTGGCCGCCGAAGAGGCATACACCAACGGGATTTGATAATCGATACATTTTTGCCAAATCTGCTGTGAGTAGCGAACGTTAAGCTCTTCCAAAACATCACGGTCAAACTCCGTCGTATCTGTGCGGGCACCGATGTGGAAAATGAACTCTACTTCGTAGTAATTTTGGTCTAACCATTCAAAAAAAGCAGAGCGCTCCACTCGTTCTTGAATTTTTTTACCTTCTAAATTTGGTGCTTTTTCAATTTTCGAGAAATCATCAACTGCGATGATAAAATTGAAATTTTCCTCGTTTAACTTGCTGATAAGACAGCTTCCGATAAAGCCTGCAGCCCCAGTGACAATGATCATAGAAATAGCTTATGATAAGGCGTTTAAATAGTGGGTAGTCAATTAGTTGGAACAGTAAAAATACTCAAAAAAAACGCTACAAAGGTAGGTATTATTTCACACAAAAAATCATTGAAAATTCCATGAATAAATTTAACTTTTTAAAGAATTTTCAATGAAATCTAGGATGTTTTTGGATACCGTTTTTTGGTCGTAATTTTGTCGAAACTTATTAGACAGCAAAGTGACTCCGTTTCTCTTATTTTTAATACGGCACTCTCGGCGCTGTGGACTATTGACTGTCGATTAGAATGATAGTTTACGTAACAAGAAAAGAACATTTTAATGCCGCCCACCGGGTATATAACCCTAGCTGGTCGGATGAAAAAAACACCGAAGTATTTGGCATTTGTGCCAATCCAAATTTTCACGGCCACAACTTTGAGCTGATTGTCACAGTAAAAGGCCCTATCAACCCAGAAACGGGTTTTGTGGTGGACATGAAACTCCTCGGCAGACTGATGAAAGACAGTGTGGTTGACAAAGTTGATCACCGAAATCTTAATCTCGATGTAGATTTTATGCAAGGTATCATTCCTAGCTGTGAAAATTTTGTCCTTGAAATCTGGGCTATCCTAGCAAAAGGACTAAACGAAGTGGCACCTCACGCCAAATTGCACTACATCAAGCTCATTGAAACCCCCAAAAACTACGTAGAGTATTACGGCGAATAAGCTCGCTTTAAACGATATTCGCGTTCCAATCCCCAAAAATCATTGTGAATCAACCACGTATCGGGCTTTTTTTCTGGCTACTTGTATTCCTAATCATCGGAAGCTACCTGTGGTATATCAACATGTATGCTGTCAATATTCCTATTACTGACGACTATGATTTGGTTCGGGTAAAATACACGCTTTTGACGCAAGAATTCAGTTGGTGGCAGAAAATCAAACTGCTGTTAGAGCCTGAAAATGACCACCGTATTCTTATTCCGCGCTCCATTGCGCTCACAGGCTATGCCGTAGAAGGGTTTATCAATTACCGAACGCTGATTGGGGTCGTCAATCTGAGTTTGTTGGGGATTTTGGGATTTTGGTTTTTGAGTTTTCTCAAACGTGGGCTCAATGCTTGGTTTTTCTTACCAGTACTGCTGTGGTATCTTACACCCTTTGTGTTTGATGTGACGCTTTGGGGAATCAACGGGATGCAACATACTACCCTCAACCTACTGGTTTTCGGCACCTTAGCACTACTTTCCTATTCCACTAACCATTGGGCTTTTGGGGCGGCTTTGGTCGTTGGGTTTGCCGCTACTTTTACCAATGGGAATGGATTTCTGGTTTTTCCTGCGGGGTTAGCGGTTTTACTTTTGACCCAAGACTGGAAAAAAAGTGCCTTCTGGACCATCGGAATGATTGCATCCTTATTGGCTTATTTTCTCAACTATCAAGTAGGACAAGCGACTAAAGTGGCCTTCTCGGGCGAATTTGTCGGAAATCTACTGGTAAGTTTTGCGGCATTGTCGGGTGGCTGGATGGCGGCTTTCAAAGGCAGTAGCCCTCAGTGGTTGTTGTGGAGTTCGTTTTTGGTAGGAATGTTGAGTTTGCTAGGCATTACGTTGTGGCTTGGCTATCAGCTATTCATGGTACCTCAGCGCCCCCGTTCGGGTCGTCCCTATCTTTGGGTTGGGGTTTTTGTATTTTCGATTCTGACGATTGGCATCATTGCGGTATCAAGAGGAGGACGCGACGTTTATTCGGTTTTCACGAGTCGATATAGTTTATATCCCCTTCATTTATTGACACTTACGTACCTAGCGTTGCTGAGTTGGAAGTCCATTTCTCCTTCTTGGGTGTTTCGGATAGCCGTTGTTTTTGGAGGTGTTTTTATGACCATGAGTTTGTATCAATACCAAAGAGATATGGACGAACGCCGTCGAAGCCTCATTGCAGACCACTATAACTGGCGACAGCACCGCAAACTCACCACCCATTTTCGGAGCGAATTGGCCGATTTTTTCACGCTTCCTGCCTACCAAAAAGGTATATACCGTTTTGAAAATTTTCCACTCGGTGCCGCTACTGAACAATTACTCAGTTTACCCGCCGATACTACTCAGCGCGACGCATTGAAACTTACGCTTACAACCACTCAAAAAAACATTGATTTTTTTGGACATCCTCAAACAGTTGCGCAGTTTTCCTTGATTAATGCAGACGTACTTCAGCCAGAATTTGGCGAAGGTGTTGGCGTGTTTTTGGTACTAAAATCTGCAAAAAATAAAACCTATTTGCTTCCTACTTTACCCATTCAAGGTGGGAAACGCGCGTTTTTCACTTCGGCACGGGTCTATAAACCTGGTTTTGAATTGACGGTTTACAACGAAAACTTTGCCCCCGACACGTATCGCATCGGACTCCTAAGTCCGAAAGGAACAGGCTACGATTTGCGTTATTTACAACAATCGATTCAGATTGATTCGCTTTCCACCAAATTGGTCAACTAGCAGCCCATGAAATATTATCTTATAGCAGGAGAGCGCTCGGGCGATTTGCACGGTAGCAACCTCATTAAGGCCATTCGTCGCCACGATTCGCAAGCCGAATGTCGGGCTTGGGGTGGTGAAATGATGCAAGAAGCGGGGGCTGAGTTGGTGACGCATTATGCCGATATGGCGTTTATGGGCTTTTGGGAGGTGGCCAAAAACCTGGGTACGATTTCGGGTTTTATGAAAAAATGCAAAGCCGATATTCTCGCTTATCGACCCGATGTCGTGATTTTGATTGATTACGCAGGATTCAACATGCGAATCGCTCGTTTTGCTAAAGAAAACGGCATTAAAACCTTTTACTACATTTCGCCCAAAGTGTGGGCTTGGAATCAAAAACGTGCCCTCAAACTCAAACGCGACGTAGATCGCCTATTCGTGATTTTCCCGTTTGAAAAAGAGTTTTTTCACCGATACAACTACGACGTGGACTACGTAGG
Source organism: Runella defluvii (assembly GCF_014195535.1). GTDB lineage: Bacteria > Bacteroidota > Bacteroidia > Cytophagales > Spirosomataceae > Runella > Runella defluvii. The sequence continues at coordinate 69,349 of NZ_JACIBY010000002.1, forward strand.
AAATCCTCTTTTTGACGCCATTGCCGATTTTACGCCCAATCCAACCTTTTTGGCCGACCATCAACTTGACCCAGCCCAACCCATTGTGGCGCTACTCCCAGGAAGTCGCAAGCAAGAAGTGGAGCAAATGTTGACGCTGATGGTACAAACCAAGCCACACTTCCCCCGTGCACAATTTGTGATTGCGGCTGTTAGTAACCTTCCCCAAACGCTCTATGCTCCTTTTGTAGCACAAGGGGTACGACTCGTCACGGACGCTGCTTACGACTTACTTTCGGTCGCTACGGCCGCGCTTGTCACCTCAGGTACCGCCACACTCGAAACTGCACTTTTTGAAGTCCCTCAGGTAGTTTGTTACAAAACAGGGGGCGTCAGCTACGCCATTGCAAAGCGATTGATACGGGTTCCGTACATTTCGTTGGTCAATCTCATTGCGCAAAAAGAAGCCGTTAAAGAGCTAATTCAAAATGAGCTGACCCCCAAAAATCTTACGAGCGAACTAGAAGCTATTTTACCCAATGGCCTCAAACGAACGCAACAAATCAACGACTATCGACAAGTGAAAGCCATTTTGGGTGAAAAAGGAGCGTCCGAACGCGCAGGCGAATTGATGGTGAAGTATCTTGTGGAAAAATAAAGAGACTATTTGAGTAATTCGTTTACTGAGATTTTAAAATCATCCAACACGGGTTCGGCTGAACAAATATCATCTTCTAAGCAAATTTTGACGTTTTTTACTGACGTATAAACTTCTACCATGTCTTCTTCGGGAAGTATTACCCATACTACTCTCACACCATGCTTGAAATATTCCTTGAGTTTTTTCTTTACGTCGTTGATTTGGTCATTAGAAGAGATGATTTCAATACAAAAGGCTGGAATAGGTTCATCTTCCTCGCTTTTAATTTGTTCATCAGTAAAAAGTGCCATATCGGGGCGTCTCATTTGAATTCCCGTTAGCATTACATCTTGTTCGCAAATAAGTAGTGCTTTTTGTTTTTTTGCCTTTGTTGTATCAAACAAAAGATTCAAAGCCTGAATAATTTTTAGATGTTTTCTTTTCATTCCCGTAAATCTAATCAGTTCACCATCATTCCATTCATATTTGTAGCCATCGTTAGACTCCCAACGCTCAAATTCTTCAAGCGTGGTAGGAAATGATGTTGTTTGTGCAGTGGGTATCATAGCCGTCTATTATCTAAAATTTATCTTTAACAAAAATAACGAATTATAGTCTCAAAATACTAAACTCTCCAGCTCTTTCTGTTGACGCAAATGGTGGCGACTGTGCATCTCTAGGTTATGAAACCACTCGTGGGCATTGAGCCACGCAAAAACAGGATGGTAGCACTTGTACTCTCCCGCATCGTTGGCGACGGGTTCAATCAACGCTTTGGCATCGCTCAAGACTTTCTTCAATTGCTCGCGGTATTCGTCTTGGGTTTTTGGGATAAGTTCTATTTTTCCAAGGCTCTCAGGCACTTTTACTTTGATGGGCGGAAAACCATTGTGTTTGAAAATATTATCGCCGTAAGCATTATGTTCACCCCCAAGTTGTCCTTTGCGTTGTTCCAAACACCGAACAGTATTGGCCAAAAAAGAAAAATTAGCCGTCATCAGTACGTGTTCATACATCTGTCCAAGCGACCAAACATCTTCGGCGGGTTTGTGTAAAAATTGTTCGTTGGTATATTTATCAAGCGAAGCAATGTAACGGTTGATGGTAGTTTCTAATGACGAATAAATTTCCGAGGGCGTTTGTTGACTTGTCATAATTGTTAAGCATTAGGAATACGTATTTTTTTGAAAAGGCCGTACAGAACTGCAAATACTACTGGAACCAGCGATAACCACTTCAACAATTTGGCTATTTCACACAATACCGCCACTATCATCGACTGCTCAGGATAACGGTATAACAAGATGACAATAAACACATTTTCTATAAAATCGAACAGCATTGTGAGAAAAGGAAGCAAATTGACATACCGAAAAGGAGTATATGGCTTATTTCGAAACAATAGCGTGAGAATAACTGCGAATAAAAAAGTATAAACAATCGGATAAATGACATCCATCGTCATTTCCCCTTGTGCGTAATAGGCGCGCCCCTGCTCCCCATACGCAGCCACCATTTCTAGGGTTTTGGAAGGATTTAAACCAAAAGTAAGGTCAATAGGTCCGATGGGTTTCCCTGCAAACTGATTGATGTTGGCTTCGGCGTTTTTTAAAATATACCCAGGGAATACAACATACGCCGCCAAAAGCACAAAAAAGGTTTTAAGATTGGCAATTCTGTTTAAAAACTGGTGAAGAGTTTCCATAATGATAAAGGGGTTTAGGAATAGACATCGTATCAAAGATAATGATTATTTGTACAGAAGTAGTATCTCACAAATGCCAAAAGACGCCAAAAATTAGGCTTATTGGCCTTTTTTTACCAATTTAGCAACGGCTGCCCACTCCCCTTTTCATCGTTGTATCGACAATAATGAAAGGAATTTCCTAAACCTAATTGAAATGCAATCAACAGACACCCAATCCAAAGACAATCAGCTGCTTAAAATTCTTGGCGTAGGCTTCGGCATTGCCGTCACCATTGGTGGAACCATCGGCACAGGAATTTTGCGAAAACCAGGCCCCATTGCCCAAGCCCTTGGCGACCCGTGGCTCATCATGGGGGTGTGGATACTGGTAAGTGTTTATGCGCTTTTGGGAGTCTTATGTACCATTGAGTTAGGAGTGACTTTCCCAAAAGCAGGGGCTTGGTACGTATATGCGCGGCGGGCTTTTGGAGGATACGCAGGATTTGTGGTGGGGTTCAACAGTTGGCTGGGCACCTCGGCGGCTACGGCCTTTGGGGCATTTACCATGAGCGAATACATCGCTTTACTTCTCCCCTCCACGGCGGGTTATGAAAGCTACATGGCCACGGCCATTCTCATTGGGTTGGGTTTATTGCACTGGGTGGGGCTACGCACCGCCAGCCGTGCCCAAGAAATCATGAGTGTGGCCAAAGCCGTTGGGTTATTTGGCTTTGTGGTGATTTGTTTTGTGTACGGCAACGATGTTTCTACCGACCAAGTCGTCGAAACTACCACCAATGCCGTCGCCAAAGGTTCGATGATTGGGTCGTTGATTTTTGCTTTACAGGCTATTTTTTACACGTTCGACGGCTGGCACACGGCGGCCTATTTTGCCGAAGAGGACGCCGACCCTGCGCGTAACTTACCCAAGTCGATGATTGGAGGGCTGTTGCTCATTGTCGTGATTTATTTATTGGTCAACGCGGCCATTTTATACATTTTACCCATGCCTGCCCTCCAACAATCCAAACTCGCCGCTGCCGACGCCATTACGCTCATTTTTGGGGAACAATCGGGCAAAATAGTGACCTTTTTCTTGATGATTTCGATTTTGGGGATTGTCAATGCGCAAGTGATGTTTAACCCTCGCGTGTTGTATTCGATGAGTCGCGATGGGTTGTTTATTCGCCAAGGAACACGGGTCAATGCAGGAGGTACGCCCAGCATTGCCATGCCGCTGTCGGTCGCGATGGCCATTGTGTTTATTTTGAGCGGAAAAGAAGCCAGTGGCAAACTCTCCGACATTGCTACGTTTTTCTTCGTAATTGGCTATACTTCGGGCTTTGCGTCGCTGTTGTACCTTCGCAAATCCGAACCCAACGTCCCTCGTCCTTGGAAAGTCCCTGGCTTCCCCGTCGTGCCGTGGATTGTGCTCGTTGCTTCGGTGGCATTTCTAGTTGGGGCAGGTTTCCAAGACCCTGGCAGCAGTGTATATGCCGTGGTTTTCTTGGTTTTGAGCTACCCGTTGTATTTGGGAGTGAGGCGGTTGAATGAGAAGTAAAAAGCCTTCAAGATTTTATCTATATTTTCAAAATCGAGTTCGAAACCATTACTTCCATGACTCCGCTTAATGCTAATCGAGCCTTCATTGACGACCGAAAATTGATGGATTATTGTTTATCAGAATCGCATCCCATTGGCAAACACAAAGCTAAGGTATTTAAGTCAGCACTTGGGTTCTCAATTGAGCATTTTCAACAATTGAAAAACGCTATTTTGCAATCTATTTTAAAAAATGAAGCTAATTTCACGGAATCAAACCAGTATGGCGACTTATACGTTGTGGATATTGAGGTAGAAAATCCACCAAAAAAAGACATGGAAACCCTTGAATTATTAGATGTGGTGGTATTGACGGAAGCATTGCCCCACACCAATCTCCGTAAAGGAGAGTTAGGAACTATTGTAGAGGTATTAGACAAAGATGTTTTTTTAGTCGAATTCGCTGATACCAAAGGCGTTACTTACGCCCTGCCTACCCTCGCCGCCCATCAACTGATGAAGGTCTATTTTGAGCCTGCGGGGGTTTAGGGGGGCTGCTAACTACCTTTGATAGATTGACAATACCCCTTCCCACAAAATCGTTTTCGTAGATGAAGATAAGAACCGTTGTAAATTTGTAAAAACATTCTCATCATGGAAACTAAAAAAAATTCAACAAAAGCCGATAAGCATGAAAAAGCTTTACAAGTTTCACGACGATTGGCTGAGCGCTACCGAGAAACCAACAAGATTCTTGAGGCTGTTCCACCTACCTAACCATAAAAAATCTGCCTCGTAATGCTTTTTAATCATTATGATTTCGCTTATTGATCCGCTTCTGGATGTAACCTACTTTAATTCTCTGATTATCAAAAAGGATAACCCTTATAAAGAAGCTATTACCACTGCATTTCAGGATTTAATGGGAGACTTTGATGAAAATAAGTAAAAAATCATTTTCCCCTCCTACGGATTCACCTCTACCGTGCGGCTTGAGCGACCATTGGACGTAAACACCTTCATTTTAATCGTTTTGCTTACGGGTAAAGGCTGGCTATACACCGCACTGGTTGCTGTAGGCTCGGAGCCATCGGTGGTGTATCGAATCGTCAGTCCAGGGAGTTGCACGTTGGCTTTTACTTGGTTGTTTTCAACCACAGCCCCTGCCGTTGGCACCCGATACGCATACCCGCCCGCGCGAAAATCCAAACGAGGAAGCTCGCGTTTGCCGAGTTGATTGGCAAACACTGACCACGCTTTTTGATAGGCTTTATCGTCGTTTTTCTCCGCCCACGTTGGCGACAATGCCCACGCCCGTTCGGCCATTCCAAGTAATTTTGGCAACATCATGTACTCCATCCGTTCGGGCGAATTGACTGTCTCGCTCCACAGCAATCCTTGAATCCCTACAATATTTTGTTTCCCGTAATCCGTCAAGCGTTCCTTCCCATTGAAAATCGAGCGGTCGAGCGGATTGCCCAAGCGGTCTTCTTTTGAATTTTTGAAATAATCGTACGGAATAAACGAAAAGGGCTTGTCAACGTCGGTGTACGCGCCCCAATAATACCCAGGCTCGTCAAACGACTTGTAATAGGCCATGTCAAAATACTGGTGCGTAACGCACGAAAGCACCACTTTGTAGCCCGCATTGGCAAGGCGATAGGCCAAGTCTTCGGCTCCCCAGCCCAACACATTATTCCACACATCCACTTGTACCCCTTTTCCCACAAAATCAGGATTGGGTATGACGTGATTTTTACCGTCGAGCATGGTTTTGCGCATCGCTACTTCTTCCCAACCATAGACATAAAGACCACGTTTTTGGGCAATGTCTATTACTTTTCCGTAAAAATAATACCAAAGGTCGTCGGTTGACTGAATACTCGGATTGTCACGACGCAACTGCTGCACCGCAGGCGATTGCGTCCATACGCCTCCTGGTACCTCATCGCCGCCGTAGTGAATGGTTTCGAGAGGCGCGTTGGCATCACGATACATCGCCACGATTTCGTCGGTTACTTTTTCCAAAAAGCGGTAGGTTGACGGCATGGCCACGTTCATCACGTTATCGTTCCACGACTGTACCGAACGATACACTGAGCGGTCGGCGGGGTCGTGCAGAAGGTATTTTTCAGCTTCTTCTTTTTGCCCTTGAGCCATTTTTTGGGAGTAGCGGGCTTTCATCGCCACCACAGCCGCCCGGGCGTGCCCAGGGGCTTCGATTTCGGGAATGACTTTGATGTGACGCGCGGTGGCATAACGCAGCAATTCCAAGAAATCTTGGCGACTGTAATAGCCCGTACCTGCGTTCTGTGAAGCATCAGGGCCTGAACCAAAAGATGGTTGAAGCAATTTGAGGGGGTCGGTTCCGTGGCCGCGCACGGCGCCAATTTGCGTCAATTCGGGTAACGATGGAATCTCCAAACGCCAACCTTCGTCGTCCGAAAAATGCAAGTGTAGCACGTTGAGTTTGTAGGAAGACATCAAGTCGAGCAACTTCATTACTTGCGCTTTTGAGTGAAAATTCCGAGCGACGTCGAGCATAATCGCACGGTGCCCAAAACGCGGCTGGTCACTGATTTCTACGCCTGTGACCGACAACCTTGACTGCGTTTTTCCCCAAGCCGACGGTGGCAATAACGCCAACAACGACTGTATTCCGTAAAAAGCCCCCGCTCGGTCGCCCGCCGTAATTTCGATTCCACTCGGGTTAACCATCAAACGGTACGCTTCGTTAGGCATGGTTTCTTGTTTAAGTACAATTCCAGTGGTTTGTTTTTCGGTAGAAAACGCCAAAGGCGAACCTAGCATCGACGCAAGTTGGCTACCCAAATAACTCGCCTCATCGCGAAATGCCTCAGGCACAGACAAAACGGTTTGAGGAGTAATGACATACGACCCACCTCGTTCGCGGTATTGTTGTGGACTAGGGAGAATTTTAGGCAATTCTTTTTCGGCAATTTCCTCCGTCGCTTTGTTTTGATTAAAAATCATTTCGGGCGTAATCAACCCCAATTTATCTCCCGCAAAACGCTGGTATTGACGCGGTTGGGTAGAAGGCTTTATGGTATAATCGGTTAGCGGATAGCCGCGTTCGGGCTGTTGTTCCCACACCCAATACAAGCCCGCGGGGGCGTCGGTAAAATTGACTACCCAAGCCGAAGAAATAAACGAAATTGTGGTGGAAGCACCCGCTTTTAGCCCCTGAAACGCCGCCGTAGGCATCAATTGAAACAAATCACCATTGACATGCCGAATGGTAAAATCGGGAGAAACCGTCGTATCTATCGTACGAACGTTATTAAAAAACAAACTCCATCCTGACTTGGGAAGCGCTTTTTTAGACGTATTTGTAAAAGTAAACGAAGTCAACGAAGCCGTTTTACCTTTGTGGTTGTTTTCCACAATTTCCCAGCTAATTTTCAACGACGGAGCGGCCAACTGCGCTTTCAGCGAGGCCGAGCCAAACAGCAAAAGAAAACAGAATAAACGCGCAGCGCTACGGCAAAATAGAAATGAGTTGGTTGTCGGGCCCATTATAAAATAGGTTGAAGAAGTGGTTAGGAACAGAAAAATGAGTTGCAAAAATACAAGAACATTCCAATCCATGTACTTTTATAAAAATTACGTTTGAAACCTATGCCACAATTTTCTACGCCGCTCGTCATTGAAATGGCCGCAGTCACCGATTACGTCGAAATCACCGAGTTGTGGGAAGCTTCGGTACGCGCCACCCATCATTTTTTACCCGAATCTGACATTCTCTACTTCAAACCCCTCATTCTCAACGAATACCTCAAAGCCGTCCATTTAGAATGTATTCGGAGTACCGACGGTGCTATTATGGGTTTTATGGGTGTCCACGGCGATGGACTTGAAATGCTTTTTATTCACCCCGATGCTCGCGGACAAGGATTGGGGTCGTTTTTTGTTCAACACGCCATCCATGAACTAGGCGTAACACGGGTCGATGTCAATGAGCAAAACCCCCAAGCCGTAGGTTTTTACCAGAAAATGGGTTTCCAAATCATTAACCGCTCCGAAACCGATGGCTTGGGCAAACCCTATCCAATTCTTCACCTAAAGCTATCTTGAAAGTGTCGAATGTCGAGTGCAAAATGTCGAACATTTACATATTGGGGGCATTTGTTTCTGAATCATCCTATTTTTATAAATCGACATTCTGCACTTTGCCTTCGACATTCCTACCCACCACCGCCACCGTCACGAGTAGTTGGCCGACGTGCCGTTGGGTGTGCTCGGCAGCGTGAAAAAGAAGTCCCAATACCGTAGAAGGAATTTGAGCACGCCCCACGCCACGACCCTCCAACAATGTAGAAGTATCGGTAGCGCTCAGTTGGGCAAGGGCTTTGTCGATTTGCTGGCTAAAATGCTGAAACAGTTCCTCAAACGACGCTTGACCAGCCTGCGGCTTTCCTTCATTGGCCAGCCATTCGAGTTGCGATGGACTGAGCATTTCGCCTTTCGCGTACGTAAAAAGACGGTCTAATACCCCCGTAAGATGCTGTAAATGAAAGCCTACCGAGGCTACCCCAACGGGTCGTTCCCATAGTTTTTCGTTGGGAAACCCTCCAGCTATTTTTTCCACCTCTTCGCGGGCTTGTAAAAGTGCATGAGCCACGGGTTGTAATAAAGCGGGAATTTCGGGGAGTGGGCCACGTAGCCACACTTCGAGGGTGGATGCAGGTTTCATCGCAGATTGATTGAATTGAAACATCAAATTAAGCGCAAAGAACTTTCTGATACAACCTATTTGTTATATCTTCACAACAAATATGTTGCATAATGGCACACAAAATCAGTAATACTTTGCCATTTAACACTCAAAGAAGTGTAAAAAAGGCATCCGAAGCAGCAACAACTCACCAAAAATGGGTGATTGAATCAGAAGGCAAAAAATATACTTGGAGTAACAAGATGGAACGAGTAGGAATCATCCGACGTGGGATTCCGTACGATAGCATTGAACTCATCAGCAAACGCTTAAATCGCCCCGTAAAGGCCGTGCTCTCCATTGTGGGAATGCCGCAAACCACCTACAACAAGAAAAAAAGCGAACATTCGTTGCTCGACACTCGCGACAGTGAATTAATCGTCCTCATCACTGAGCTGATTGATTTTGGACTGGAAGTATTTAACAATGAGGAAGATAAATTTCAGCGTTGGTTAAAAAAACCTAACCTATCTCTTGGTGGACACACCCCCGAAAGTTTATTAGATACTGTTACAGGAATTGATGAAGTAACTTTTTGCCTCAACCGAATTGAGTTTGGAAATTTTGCCTAATGAAAGTTTATAGGATTGAACGAGAAAAATACTTAAAAACCACTTTGTTAGGTATAGGTGCTTCCATGACCAAAGGCTACCGATGGAATAGTTTGCATACCCGATTGGTATATACTGCCGAAAGTCGTGCCTTGGCGACCTTGGAAGTTTCCGTTCACCTCGATTTGAGCGAGGACTTGCCACTAGATAGATATTACGTCGAAATTGACATTCCCGACGACCTACCTATTTTGGAAGTAATCCTCAACGACTTACCCGACGACTGGAACGCAAAGCCCCCTACCCTCACGACCCAAACAATTGGCGACGATTTTGTATTCGACAGCGAAGCGGCAGTGCTCAAAGTTCCAAGTAGTATTGTCCCGCAAGAATTTAACTATCTCATCAACCCCCACCACCCAGATACGCAACGAATCAGCGTAACCAACACAACTCCAATGGTTTTTGATTCGCGATTTCAGTGGAAGGGGGAGATTCAGAAATAGGGCAAAAATTTAAAAACCAAAACAATGAACAACCGAAATTTAATACGATTTGATTGGGCTATAAAGCGATTGTTGAGGAACAAAGCTGATTACTCTGTACTGGAAGGCTTTCTTTCAGAATTGTTCAAAGAAGATATTGTGATTCAGACTATTCTGGAGAGCGAAAGCAATCAACGCATTGATTCTGATAAGTTTAATCGAGTCGATATACTTATTAAAAATGCCAAAGAAGAGCTAGTGATTGTAGAAATCCAGAACCAAAATGAATACGATTATTTTCATCGAATGGCTTACGGCACCTCCAAAGTGATTACTGATTATATTTCTGTCGGGGAACCTTACAAAAACATCAAAAAAGTTTATTCCATCAATATCGTCTATTTTGATCTAGGCCAAGGTAACGACTACGTCTATCATGGGAAAACCGACTTTCTAGGCATTCATACTTCTGACAGATTAAGGCTTTCGGACAAACAAATTGAAATTCTTGGAAAAATAGAACCATACCAAATTTTTCCCGAGTATTACGTTTTAAAAGTAAATCAGTTCAATAACGTGGCCAAAGATTCACTAGATGAATGGATTTATTACTTTAAAAACAACGAAATCAAAGACGAATTTAAAGCCAAAGGAATCTCGAAAGCCAAAGAACTCTGGAGAGTTGATAACCTTAATGAAGAAGAACGCCTCAACTACCATAAACACATCGAAAATCTAAGGTATGAAGCTAGTATGTTGTGGACGATGCAAATAGACGAAGAAGAAAGGGTTCGCAAAGACGAGAAAAAAGCAATTGCCCGCGAATTAAAACATAATGGCCTCCCCATTGAAATCATTCTAAAATCAACAGGGCTGACCCAAGAGGAGATAGAAAGGCTCTGAAAAGTCTGAATCAATTTCACTACTTTTGGCATAGTATTCACCCTTTCCACTCTAGCCCATGCGTTTCACTATCCTGTGTTTATGGTGTATTGTTGCGTTGCTGTCGAGCGTGCAAGCTCAGAGGACTGCCGTTTATCGTTTTGAAAACTCGTTTGAAGAAGAATCGGGCAAGCTCCCGAAACTCAAGGTGTTGGGTCAAGAAGGCACATTTCAAAACGAAAAACTTCCCGAACTCAAAAACCTCCAACGTACCGTTTATGTATTCGACCGAAACTGTGGTTTACAGTTTGACAACCGTGCCGCCAATGGTTTCCTGAGCGGTTCATATACCATTGAGATTTACTTCCGATTTACCTCCTTAGACAGCTGGAAACGAGTCATTGATTTTAAAAATCGTAAATCTGACAATGGCTGCTATATTTTCTACGGCAAACTCAATTTTTACAATTTCGCGACCGGAACCAAAGCCCCCGTCAACCCCAACGAATATACCCACTACGTGGTAGCGCGGGATGCCAGAACGAACCAGCTTAAAATGTACGTGGACGGGGAGTCGAAAGTTGAATTTACTGACCGTTTTTCCCAAGGCATCATCGACGAAGACGGTATGCTCAACTTTTTCTTTGATGACCTTATCGTCAAAGACGAAGCCAGTGACGGAGCTGTAGCAATGATTAAATTGTACGACTACGTGGTTGACCCTGCTAGCATCAAGCGTGATTTTCAACTACTTGAAGAAAAAATCAGCCAGCCTTTGGTGGTAAATACCCCTACTCCCGTTGCCCCCCAGCCCGTGGTTTCTCCGCCTCTACCCAAGGAAGTCCCCAAAGAAAATACGCCTGAACCTCCCAAAAACTATACTTCATTAGACAACAAAAACGTTTCTGTTGGGAAAGCGATTGTATTGCAGAACCTGCGTTTTGCCCAAAGCAAGCCCGAATTACTGCCTGAGTCGAATGCGGAATTGGAGAATTTGTTCAAATTTATGCAAGAACACCCAACGGCCAATATCGAGCTCCAAGGCCATACCGACAACCGAGGGGATTTTGATTTAAACCTAGCCCTTTCTCGTCAGCGGGTGGAAGTAGTGAAGGCTTTTTTGGTTAAAAAAGGCATTTCCCCCAGTCGAATTACGGGCAAAGGCTTTGGTTCCAGTAGGCCAATTGCCAATAACAACCGCGAAGAAACTCGTCAGCTCAACCGCCGCGTGGAGCTGATTATTACAAAACTTTGAAAACAATTGCCGTGAATAAACTTTGTTATTTGGTAAGTATCTGCGCCTTTTTAGTAGTATCGTGTGAAAAACCGACCCCAACTCCTGGTGAACCTACGGAGTTGTCTGAGAATTTTTCAGGAACCCCGACCGCTCATGCTGTTTCTCCCGCCGATGAACTTGACGAGGCTTCAGGCTTGGCCGACAGTAAAAAACAAGCTGGTTTTCTCTGGACGCACGAAGATGCTGGCTCGCCTGACCGCATTTATCTACTTGACCGTCAAGGTAAAATTGTGGCAAATTATACCACTCCTTTTATCAATTATGACTGGGAAGACATGGCCGTTGGCCCAGGCCCCGATGCCAATGAGTCGTACATTTATCTGGCTGATATTGGAGATAACTCCAACGTTCGGGACATCAAACAAATCTACCGTTTTCCAGAGCCTAGCACGTTAACCTCTAAAATTACCAATTTTGATTGGATTCGTTTTCGCTTTCCCGACGGGGCTTATGACTCCGAAACGCTGTTGCTTGACCCTTTGACAAAAGACATTTACGTCGTCACCAAATGGCTCACCAACGCCCGTGTGTATCGCTTGGCTTACCCTCAATCTACGACGGAAGTTATCACTGCCGAAAAAGTGGGAGAAATGACCGTCGGAGCTGATTTGACAGGCGGTGCAATTTCAACGATTGGTACTGAAGTTATCGTTCGAGGCTATACTGCCATTTATTATTGGAAACGCAAAGCCACCGAAACTGTAGGCGAAGTGCTGCTTCGCGCCCCTACCAAAAGCTTGCCGTATATCTTTGAGCCTCAAGGCGAAGCAGTTTGTTTTGACTTAAACAACAAAGGTTATTTTACCCTCAGCGAGCGACGAAATGTTCCGTCAGTTAACTTGTATTTTTATGCGAGGAAGTAACAGATAAACTTAAACGCAGGTTGCTCACAACCTGCGGCACATTATGCGAGGAAATAAGCTGTAACGTGCTTCATATTTCGTTGAATTTGTTTCAGGTTTCTCAAAACCTGAAACAAATTCAACGAAATATGAAGCACACTTGGCGCTCAATCGGGTTGTAAGCAACCCTCTGCACTCGATATTCTACCTTCGACACTCGTTAAGGTTTCCACTCGTTGAGTTCGACCAAATACCCATCGGGATCAGGAACGTAGATTTGAATGACTCCGTCAAAACGTGTTTGTTTGTGAAAAGGGAGTTTTAGGCGAGTTAGGTACGCTTCTGCTTTTTCCATGGAAGCCACAAAAATCGCAAAATGACTACCATTTCGGTCGTTGACTACGGGCTGTGTACGTCCAGCCAACAGGTGAATTTGTTGGTCAGTGCCAATTTTAAACCACGCCCGAATCGCCTTTAAATTGTCAGGCACTTCAATGCGTTCCAATTGCAACACTTCCCCATAAAACTTCGCACTCGCCTGCAAATCGGCCACTTGAAGTGCGATGTGGTTGTGTTTGACAATCCCTATTTTATCTTGAGAAAACCCTGAGAAAGATGCCGACAACAACAGCAAAACAAAAAAGAAAGACTTCATAGGAAAAAGAATAGTAAAAAGTGGGTCAATAGATTCTGTTCTCCAAAAGTATTTTTTTACTTGCATTTACCTACAACGTCGCGTCTTCTGGTTGTGAGCAACCAGAAACACATTCGACACTCTCCCTTCTACCCTCGACATTCAAAATCACAGCCACATTTTTACCAATTCTTCCCATTCTTGTTCCAACGAATACGAAGGCATTTCGGCACGGGCACGGCGGTACCAGTAGCCTGCGTTCCATTGGTCGCCTTCTTTGCGGTGCAAATACGCGTGCAAGCGGTCGTAGTCGCGCGTGCCTTCACGCGACTGAGCTATATCGTGTGCTTCATCCCACTGCCCTTTGGCGTCGTACCATAGAGCTTTTACTAAAATAGGACAATCCGACGATGGCCCTGAGAGCGAGAGACTTTGTTTAAAATCGTTAAATGTCATTTTCTATGATGTTTTAAAAAACAAAGAAACCTGATTTTTCTCATCTTTTCTTCCAAACCCGACCGATACTTTTGTGGTAGTATAGTCACAATTCATTTTCTCCGTTTATGTATATTCTTGTTTTTTTTGTAGCCCACTGGTATTTGTCTCTTTTGATGCAAACCTTCTTCTTGCACCGTTATGCCGCCCATAAAATGTTCACAATGAGCCCGTTTTGGGAAAAATTCTTTTACACACTTACCTTTATTTTTCAAGGTTCTTCGTTTTTGAGTCCGTACGCGTATGGGGTAATGCACCGCCTTCACCACGCCTATGCCGACACCGAAGAAGACCCTCATTCGCCGAGTTTTTCGTCGAGTCTTTTTGATATGATGTGGAAAACCAAGAATTATTACAACAACATTTTACACCGCGAGGACCAAATTCCTGCCAAGTTTAAAAAGGATGTTCCTCACTGGCAGTTTATGGAGCGCCTCGGGGATTATTGGATTATTCGTATTGGTTGGGGAGTCTTGTACACGCTATTTTACATCAAATTTGCGACGGCTTGGTGGATGTTTTTGCTGTTGCCCATTCACTTTTTGATGGGGCCTGTGCACGGAGTTATCATCAACTGGTACGCGCACAAGTACGGTTATACCAATTTCAAAGTAAACGATACGGCCAAAAACCTGCTTCCATTCGACTTTTTGATGATGGGAGAATCGTATCACAACAACCACCACAAATTGGGTGGAAGGGCCAATTTTGGCGTAAAATGGCATGAGTTTGACCCTACCTATCCGTTCATTTTATTCCTGAACGCAACGGGTATCATCAAACTCAAGCGTAATAACGATTTGAATTATATGCCTAGCTAGGTAAAGTTATTGGTTATCTGTTAACCGTTATTCGTATTGATGGCAAATAATAGTTAACGGATAACCAAATCCCCTATTTAAAAATAGCCTTCTTCGAGGCTAAAAGCGTGTTCGTCATCAAGCCACAGATGGTCATGAGTCCTACTCCTCCTGGGACAGGGGTAATGTAGCTTGATTTGGGCGCTACTTCGTCAAACTTAACGTCACCTTTAATGGCAAACCCGCTTTTTTTGGATTCGTCCACCACGCGGGTGATACCCACGTCAATCACAACCGCGCCTTCTTTTACGTAGTCAGCGGTGATAAACTCGGGGCGTCCTAAGGCCGCAATCAAGATGTCGGCACTCTGGCAAACCTCTTTTAAGTTGTGCGTACGGCTGTGACAAATCGTCACGGTAGCGTTGCCTGGGGCGGTATTTCGTTGCATCAAAATACTCATCGGAAGCCCCACAATCTGGCTACGTCCTACTACTACGCAATGCTTGCCAGCGGTGTCGATGTTGTAGCGTTTTAGCATTTCCAAAATCCCAAACGGGGTAGCCGAAATGTACGCAGGCAAGCCTTTGCACATACGACCCACGTTGATGGGGTGAAAGCCGTCCACGTCTTTTTCAGGGGCTACTGCTTCCATCACGGTGTTTTCAGAAATGTGAGAAGGAAGCGGCAACTGTACGATAAAACCGTCGATGTCTGCGTCGTTGTTGAGAGCTTCGATGTGTGATAGAACCTCCGCTTCTGAAGTAGTGTCGGGCAAACGCACAAGCGTTGACTTAAACCCAACTTCTTCGCAGCTTTTGATTTTTGACGCTACGTAGGTTTCGCTTGCGCCGTTGTTTCCTACCAAAATCGCCGCCAAATGAGGCGTTTTTCCGCCTTCCGCTTTGATTTTATCCACTTCTACTTTGATTTCGGCTTTTACCTGCGCCGACAGGGCCTTACCGTCTAAAAGTTGCATTTTGTATAATTGATAATTCTTTTGCAGATTTTATACCTCCGATTTATTTGAGGTAAGAGCGTAAAAATCGAAAATCTGATTCAAAACGCTCTAATAAAGGATTTTATAGAGATGTAATGGAGAAAGGTTTGACAAATTTGATTCCATCTTCGCTAGCAGCCCTTTCCATGCCTTTGGCTTGAATTATCTTCTTGTCAGTCAAAATTTTTCGGGCAGTACTTTTTAATGTCTTTCGTTCGGCTTTCATTCTCTGTTCAGTTATCACAAATTTCTCCAGTTTTGTAACATCTGCATAATACAAAACATTCATTCGCATTGCTTTTGCTCATTCCCAAAGGGTGTACGAATAAATGCAGGATTGGGTAGTATTTCTTTTAAAACACATAGTAAACAATAGATTTGTGTGCTATGTGAAAATTCTATGTGGCCTATGTGTTTAACTTTGCATAGTCACCTGCAAAGTTTCATACCCCCTTCCTAAACGTACTCCCTCAACAACGTCTCTTTCAACAGCTCCATACCCACCGTTGCTTTTTCGGGAATAAACGTGACGTACTTGGTACTCCCAGCCAACTCTGGCGTTTTGGGGTCAACCACAAAAATCGGCACACGGGGACGAACGTAGTACACCAAGCCCGCCGCAGGATATACCACCAACGACGTACCAACCACCACAAAAATATCTGCTTGCTCAGTCAGTTCAACGGCGGGTTCCATCATAGGCACTTCTTCATGAAACCACACGATATTGGGTCGTAGTTGGCTTCCAAGCTCGCATTTATCGCCCAAGTTCAGCTCCCACCCTTTCATATCATACACCAAACGGGGGTTTTTCGTACTGCGCGATTGAAACAACTCTCCGTGTAAGTGGAGCACTTTGGTTGAACCTGCTTTTTCGTGCAAATTATCGACGTTTTGGGTAATAATCTGAACGTCAAAATGTTGCTCTAATTCAGCCAAAATCAAATGAGCCGCATTTGGCTCGACGGAAAGCGCCTGTTTGCGGCGTTCGTTGTAAAAATCAAGTACTAACTGCGGGTTTTTGCGCCAGCCCTCGGGCGTGGCCACGTCCTCAATGCTATAGCCCTCCCACAATCCATCCGAATCGCGAAAGGTTTTAATACCGCTTTCGGCGCTGATACCCGCGCCTGACAGGACGACTAACTTTTTTTTGGGCGACGATGACATTCGTTTCGGGGATAAATGATTGTAAGAACGTATTTACTTTTGCGTAAAACACCGCAGGATTGTCCAACCAAGGAAAGTGATGCGCTCGGTCAATCACCGCAATAGAGGCCGCAGGCAGCGCTTTTTTCCAATAATTCACCAATCCACTGAGATTAAAGCGTTGTCGCGACAATACCACCATGACGGGGATTCCGCGCTGACGAATGCTGGTAACACAATCAAACGGATTAGGAACAAATTTACTACTTACCCTGCTCTTTACGTCGATATTCTGAATTTTTTCGTACAAAAACCCTGCCGCTATGGGCTCGTGAAGGGTATCGTGTACGTAAGTGGCGGCCTGAAAACCCATGATGGCTTTGGCGCGTGCCACCGAATCGGGCGAAATTGTCTGAAGATGCTGTTGTAGTTTTTCAAATCGCCGATTGATGACTTCTTGCGACAGCATTCCCGAAAAACCGTAGTCCTCGTGCGTGTCAAAATACACATCTGAGCTATTGGGTAAGGTTGTCATCGACACGGGATTCACAAGAATAAGCTGCCCCAAATGCGAACCCGCTTGCGACGCGTACGCACAGGCAATTTTAGCCCCAAAACCGTGCGCCATCACCGACCATTTCGGGATACGCAATACCATTCGGAGGGCTTCAATGTCGGCCACGGCTTTGTTGAAATTGACCGTAGAATCACTAATGTATGGAAAACGGCTTTTGCCCGTTGCGCGCGGGTCGTAGAAGACAACACGGTTGGTTTCCGATAGCTTTTGGACGAGTTCTTTTAAGTAGCTCGAAGAATTTCCCACGTCACTAACGACGAGAACGGGATTGCCACTTCCTACTATTTTGAAGTACAAATTAGCACCGCTGTTACAGATAGCCCACCCTTCGTTTTGGGCCCTACTCTCCAACACCACCAACAAAAACGCGATTATAAAGGGTAAAGCTTTTCTCATGCGGCCCTTGAGATTTTCGTTATCCGTTAATTGTTATCTGTTATTAGTTGTTCACTACTGATAACAGATAACAATTAACAGACAACGAATTACTGATTCAACTCACTAATTTTCTGATAAATCATCACTTGGTTTGACGCTACTTTGGCAAAACCACGAACGTCATCGCCAGTCCAAGCGTTGTTCATTTCGCCATAGCTACCAAACACCGACGACATCAAATCGTATGTTGATTCAATGCCTTCAACGTGGAAACGGTACGGTGCCAAATGAATGTGTACCAATCCCGAAACGTGCGCTTGAGTATCGGCCAAGAATGTCTCGATGTTGCGCATCACAGGCTCCATAAACTGGCCTTTGTGCAACAGACTTCCGTACCAGTTGGCCAATTGTTCTTTCCAATACAATTGTTGCTCGCTCAATACGTGTTTTTCCAACGTATGGTGCGCTTTGATAATCACCAACGGCGCGGCTGCTTCAAAACCAACGCGTCCTTTGATACCAATGATGGTGTCACCCACGTGGATGTCGCGTCCGATACCGAAAGGTGCGGCGATTTCGGTCAATTTTTGAATCACTTCTACCGCACTCATCGCTTCGCCATTAAGTGAGCAAAGTTCACCTTTTTCAAAGCCCAACGTAACACGTTCGGCCTCGGTTTTGCTTACTTGCGTTGGGAAGGCGCTTTCTGGCAAGTAGTTATTTGACGTCAAGGTTTCTTTTCCACCTACCGATGTTCCCCACAAACCTTTATTGATAGAATACGCTGCTTTATGCCATTCTTGATCAACTCCTTTTGACTTTAAGTATTCGATTTCGGCTTCGCGTGAAAGGCGCATATCGCGAATCGGAGTGATGATTTCGGCTTCAGGCATGATGATGCGGAACGCCATGTCGAAACGTACTTGGTCGTTTCCTGCGCCTGTACTTCCGTGGGCAATGGCTGCTGCGCCAATTTCTTTGGCAAACTCAGCCGCTGCAATCGCCTGAAAAATACGCTCGGCACTCACCGAAAGTGGGTACGTGTTATTTTTCAGAATATTTCCAAAAATCAAGTATTTGATACACTCGTCGTAGTAAGCCGCTGTTTTTGAGATAGTCGCGTGCGACTTTACACCCAACGAATACGCACGAGCTTCGATGGCCTTCAGTTCTTCGTCCGAAAAACCTCCAGTATCGACCAATACCGAATGAACTTCGTAGCCTTTGTCTTCTGACAAATATTTGACACAAAACGAGGTATCAAGACCTCCACTAAATGCTAAAACAACTTTCTTTTTTTCTGACATCGGTGGTAAATACAATTAGTTGCCGCAAAGTTAAGATAATCTAAGGAAGGTTACTAAAAAAATAAACCCGCTGACCTTAACGCCAGCGGGTTAGTATGCAAGGTAGGCTTTTCCTACGCTACTTCTAATTCTTGTTGACGATGACGTGCTTTTGCTTCTCTGATTTCGCGTTGTAGCAACACGCGTTGTTTGAGACGCATCCAACGTTCGTATAACTTCGACTCTTTCAAGAAATCCCAAGGTGCTTTTTTCCCACTTTTATGGGCTACATGCGGGTCGTACATCATTCCCGTACACAAACAGTTTTTACGGTTGGTACGCGTCAGTACGTCATAGTTTACGCAGCTAGAACAGCCTTTCCAGAAAGCATCATCCGCTGGTAACTCACTAAAAGTGACTGGCTCGTAGCCCAAATCCGAGTTGATTTTCATCACGGCTAGGCTCGTAGTGATACCAATGATTTTTGCTTCAGGATATTTCACGCGCGACAACTCAAATGCTTTGCGCTTGATGGCCTTTGCGATGCCACTCTTACGGTGATCAGGGTGAACGATAAGCCCCGAGTTAGCCACAAATTTGCCATGTTCCCAGGTTTCGATGTAGCAAAAACCAACCCACTCGCCCAAAAGCGTAGTGGCGATGATTGCCTTACCTTCGGCCATTTTTTCGCGGATGTAAACAGGAGAGCGTTTGGCAATCCCTGTTCCGCGTTGTTTGGCGCTTTCTTCCATCTCTTTGCAGATGGTTTCGGCGAGGTCAAAATGTTTTTCTTCGGCTGTTTCTACAATGTATTGGTCAGATACGATTTCGATGTTTGACATTGTCGTTTAGTCAGGATTAAATCCTCTGCGGAGACAAATAATCCGCTTTGGTGTTGAAAATTGATGATTTTTGGGGAAAGTGCGAAGTATGTTTACCACATAGGCAAACGGGTATCATTGTGTCCTTTCGGACCTACAAATAAATGGCGTAGTATGTGCGCAGCGAGTATGTGAGAGCGTTTTGGCCACTTTTGTGATTTTGTTTTTGAAAAAAAACGTGACAAATATCGGTTAAATTGTATGAACCGTGCAAGAAAAGAACGAATTATTTTTTTCGATAGTTCATTTTACTTCCTACATCGTACTATATACAATTTCTTATTAATTCATAAAACTTGTAAGTCAGCAAATTAGTTTATTCGATAGCCGTACTTTATAAGGTAACACAATACAAATTTTCATTTTAAACTACATTATGAAGCCATTTTTTGGGTCTAAGTCATCATTGGCACTGGCTGCTTGCTTGCTCCTAACAGCGATGTCGCCCTCAGTGATGGGGCAAACCTCCACTCCCCCTGAGGAAAACCGCTTTACCAAAAACATTCTACTTGAAAAGCTCGACGAACCCACTGAGCTTGTAGTACTGGAAGACCAGCGCGTGCTCTTAACCGAGCGCAAAGGGAAAGTAAAATTGTTCAACCCCAAAAAACCGAATTCGTACAAAGTAGTAGCCAACCTACCTGTGTACATTCTGCAAGAATACGGCTTGATGGGTATCAACCTAGACCCCAATTTTAAAGAGAACAAATGGGTCTATCTGTACTATTCGCCCGTATCGACCGAAGCAGATACTTCGCAGCGATTGGTTCGTATGAAGTACGATACCGAAAAAGATACGCTCCTGCCTAGCACCGAACAGGTCTTGTTGCGCGTGCCCGTCAAACGTACCGACTGCTGCCACACGGGTGGGTCGATTGCGTGGGACAAACAAGGAAATTTGTACCTTTCAACGGGAGATGACATCAATCCGTTTGGCAACGAAGGCTACGGCGCTCTCGATGGTCGCCCTGGTCGCGCCAATTGGGACGGCCGCTCAACGTCTTCTAACACCAACGACTTGCGCGGTAAAGTACTTCGTATCAAGCCTCGTCCTGAAGGTGGGTATGACATTCCAGCGGGTAACTTATTCCCCGTAGGTACAGCCAAAACTCGTCCAGAGATTTATACCATGGGAACACGTAACCCGTACCGTATTTCGGTGGACCAACGCACCAATTATTTGTACTGGGGTGACGTAGGCCCTGACGCAGGCAACGACAGCCCAACACGTGGGTCGCGAGGCTATGATGAAGTAAACCAAGCCCGTAAAGCAGGGTATTTTGGCTATCCTCTTTTTATTGGCGACAACCGTCCTTATAATCGCTATGACATGGGCACCAAAGTATCGGGTGAACGTTTTGACCCGCTCAAGCCCATCAACGATTCTCCCCACAACACAGGTATCACCGAATTGCCTCCTGCACAAAAAGCGTTCATTTTTTACCCCTACGCCGACTCACCTGAGTTTGGCCCAATCGTAGGAAAAGGAGGTCGTAATGCCATGGCAGGGCCTGTTTACTACTACGACGATTATCCAGAAACCAACGTAAAATTCCCTCGTCACTACGACGGCAAGCTGTTTGCTTACGAATGGATTCGCGACTGGATTCACCCCGTGACCATGACCAAAGACGGCGACTTTGTGCAAATGGAAGAGTTTATGCCTAACACCAAGTTTAGCCACCCTATCGACATGCAGTTTGCGGTGGACGGCTCGTTGTACGTACTCGAATACGGTAACACTTGGTTTGCCCAAAACGACGACTCGCGCTTGTCGCGCATCACCTACAACGCGGGCAATCGTAAGCCGTTGGCCGTGGCAAGTGTGCAGAAAAAAGCGGGTGCAGCGCCCATGAAAGCCGAGTTTTCGTCGAAAGGAACGGTGGATTACGACGGTGATGCCCTCAAATACGAGTGGACGTTTGGAAAAGGTTTGCCCAAAAGTACCGTGGCTAACCCAACATTTACCTACACAAAACCAGGCATTTACACCGCTACTCTCAAAGTAACCGATAGCAAAGGCAACGCACGTAGCAGCAGCGTAGAGGTAAAAGTAGGAAACGAACCTCCTAAAGTAGAAGTGGCATTGGCAGGAAACAAATCGTTTTACTGGGAAAACAAACCCGTTGCTTACGAAGTGAAAGTTTCGGACAAAGAAGACGGCAGTTTGGCCAATCAAAAAATCAATCCAGAGGATGTCACCGTAACGGTGGATTACTTGGAAGGCTTTGACAAAACGATTTTGGCACAAGGCCACCAAGCCAATTTGGGCGTAGCGACGGGCAAACGCTTGATGGATTTGTCGGATTGTAAAGCCTGCCACGACGTAGTGAAGAAGTCGATTGGCCCTGCTTACCGCGACGTAGCCAAAAAATACAAAGGTGCGCGCGATATTGAAAGCCGTTTAGCCGATAAAATCATCAACGGTGGTGGTGGCGTATGGGGCGAACAAGCCATGAGCGCCCACCCTCAAATCAAGAAAGAAGAAGCCAAAGAAATCGTGAAGTACATCATGTCGTTGGGCAACGAAAAAGGCCCCGACAAAAAACCTGTGAAAGGCGAGTACGTAACAGCGGCTAAACAAAAAGAAGGTTCGTATATTTTCAGGGCCAGCTACACCGACAAAGGAAATCCTGTCGTTGGTCCTCAGACTTCTACAAGCACGGTGGCCTTGCGTCCTGCCAAATTGAAAGCAACTTGGAACGACGAAGCCAAAGACGCGACGACGGTTGAGCTTCCGACAAAATCGGAAGTATTGGCTCCAGTGAAAAATGGTAGCTACGCACTTTACAAAGACGTGGATTTGACCGATGTCAGCAGTTTATCGTGCATGGTGTATGCCACTCCTGACCGCACCGTAGGCGGCACCATCGAAGTACGTTTGGATAGTCCAACGGGGGCGTTGATTGGTCAGACCGAAGTATCGAACAGTCAAATGGGGGCTGTAACGTTATCGCTCCGCAAGCCTGACAACAAAGTACACAATTTATATTTGGTTTTCACGACCACCAAATCGGTGCCCGAAGGCAATGGTTTGTTTGGCGTAGAATGGCTCCAGTTTAACTCGGGGCAATAGTTTTTTTCATTATTAACCGTTTTTGCCGTGGGGCTGGTTGCTTACAACCAGTCCCATTTTTTTTTATCCTTCTCATTCAGCCGAAGATTGTTACATTCCTAAAAACTGTGGCAAATCTGAGCTATCCCTGGGCTAAAATCGTCGTTGATGGCACGCGAATGAGACGGATTGAACGGATAACTTGTGCTTTAGCACTTAAAGTATTCGTAGTTAAAACCTACGTTTTTCTACATTTGTAAGTATTCTCTCGAAAAAAGTCATTTTATGCCTAAAACTTTCCTCCAACTTATCGTTATTTCTTTCCTTGCTTGGGGAACCATGTGGCACCCTGCCCAAGCCCAAAACAGCCCCTTCATTACCCGTTGGGATTTATCAAAAACAGGCGGCACTGCCACGACCTTGACATTTGGCGTAGCCACCGCTGGCACCGTAAGTTATACTTGGCAGCAGGTGGGTGGCGCAGCCTCAGGAAGCGGGACGTTTAGCGGAAGTGCGCTCACCATCACAAACTTACCTGCCAATGCCATCATCGACCTAAGCATTAATCCCATTAATTTTCAAAGGATTAATATCAATTACGGAACAGACCGCCAACGCCTCATGGAAATAAAGCAATGGGGTACAGTGGCTTGGACTAGTATGCAGAGGGCTTTTTACGGCTGCTCAAACATGACACTCACGGCTACTGACACCCCCAACTTTGCTGCTGTTACGGACATGAGTTATATGTTTGCTGTTTGTTGTGCTTTTAACCAATCAGTGAGTAATTTTAATACCGTAGCAGTTACTGATATGAGTGGGATGTTTGCTTTTTGTAATTCATTTAACCAATCCGTGAGCAATTTTAATACCTCTGCCGTTACCAATATGAGTGCTATGTTTTTAGGTTGCAGTGCCTTTAACCAATCCGTGAGCAATTTTAATACCTCTGCCGTTACCAATATGAATAGTATGTTTTCAGATTGTAGTTTATTTAACCAGTCCGTGAGCAATTTTAATACTGAAAAGGTGACCAATATGAGCTTTATGTTTGCTGTTTGTCGTGCCTTCAACCAATCAGTACGTAACTTTAATACTGAAAAGGTGACCAATATGAGTGGTATGTTTGAAGGTTGTAGCTCTTTTAATCAATCGGTGAGCAGTTTTAACACTGAAAAGGTTACTCATATGAATAATATGTTTTGGGGGTGTAATGTCTTTAACCAATCGGTGAGCAATTTTAATACCGCTGCCGTCACCGATATGCGTGGTATGTTTTATAATTGTCATGCCTTTAACCAATCAGTGAGCAATTTTAATACTGAAAAGGTTACTCTTATGAATAATATGTTTTGGGGGTGTAATACCTTTAACCAATCAGTGAGCAATTTTAATACTGAAAAGGTGACTGATATGAACTATATGTTTTTGGGGTGTATAACCTTTAACCAATCAGTAAGCAATTTTAATACTGCTGCTGTCACAGATATGAGTGGGATGTTTATGGGTTGTAGTTTATTTAACCGATCAGTGAGTAATTTTAATACTGAAATGGTTACTAATATGAGTTATATGTTTTTCGGTTGTAGTAACTTTAACCAATCATTAAGTAATTTTAATACTACCGCGGTTACTAATATGAGTTATATGTTTTATCGTTGTCCTGCCTTTAACCAATCCGTGAGCAATTTTAACACTGAAAAGGTTACTGATATGAGCTATATGTTTGCTGATTGTAGTGCCTTTAACCAATCAGTAAGCAATTTTAATACCTTAGCTGTTACCAATATTAGATTTATGTTTTCTGAATGTAGTGCCTTTAACCAATCAGTAAGCAATTTTAATACTGAAAAGGTGACTGATATGAGCTATATGTTTTCTGGTTGTAGTGCCTTTAACCAAAGTTTAGCTTCTTGGGGTAGTCAACTCAATGCGAATGTGGACCTCGGTGGCTTTTTGAATAACTGCGGCATGAGTGGGGCCAACTACGATGCTACGCTCAAAGCTTTTGCGGCTGGCTCGGTAACAGATAGAAATATGGGCGCTTCAGATCTTAAGTACTGCGATGCAGAAACGGCCCGTAAGCTCCTTACTACCCCCGTCGCCTCGGGGGGCAAGGGCTGGAGCATCTGGGGAGATTCTAAAAACTGCACTGTCCCAGCGGTCATTGCTATTTCACCCGAGCGGCCCGCTATTTGTCCAGGAACGTCCATCACCCTGGCAGCGAGTGGATGCGCGGGTACGGTAACTTGGTTGGGTGGCGCAAGTCCACAAACGGGGGCGTCAATCACCGTAAGTCCTGCGCTTACTACTTCTTATTCAGCCAATTGCAGCACGGGAGGTACAGAAACCGTTACGGTAAAGGTAGCCACCAATACCCTAGCAGTAGGTTACAACGTGGTCACCGAAAAGGAGCGATTCAAGGCATCCACGACCCTTACTTCCAATAAAAAAGTGGGCAATGTCAGTTTTACGCCCAATGCCAACGTCGTCTATGAAGCAGGCAACTCCATCACCTTACTCCCTGGCTTTTCTGCCGAAAAAGCGAGTACGTTTCTGGCCGAAATAAAAGGCTGTCAATAGAGCAGTTATTTCTCCTCCTATTTTTCATTTAACTTCTCTGGCGCCCTAATTACTGTATCCGAGTCATCCGTAGGCTAAAATCGTCGTTGATGGCACGCGGATGAGACGGATTGAACGGATAACTTGTGCTTTAGCACTTAAAGTATTCGTAGTTAAAACCTACGTTTTTCTACATTTGTAAGTATTCTCTCGAAAAAAGTCATTTTATGCCTAAAACTTTCCTCCAACTTATTGTTATTTCCCTACTTGCTTGGGGAACCATGTGGCACCCTGCCCAAGCCCAAAGCAGCCCCTTTATCACCCGTTGGGATTTATCAAAAACAGGCTGGACAGCTACGGAATTAAGTTTTGCCGTAGAAACAGCTGGTACGGTAAGCTATACTTGGCAGCAAGTGGGTGGCGCAGACTCTGGCAGTGGTACGTTTAGCGGAAAGACGCTCACCATCAAAAACTTACCTGCCAATGCCATCATCGACCTAAGCATTGACCCCGTTAATTTTCAAAGAATTATTATCAATTACGGAACAGACCGCCAACGCCTCATGGAAGTAAAGCAATGGGGGACAGTGGCTTGGATCAGTATGCAGAATGCTTTTTGGGGCTGCTCGAACATGACACTCACGGCTACTGATACCCCCAACTTTGCTGCTGTTACGGACATGAGTTATATGTTTGCTGATTGTAGATCTTTTAACCAATCAGTGAGCAATTTTAACACCGCCACTGTGACTAATATGAGTGGAATGTTTGGGGAGTGCAGTGCCTTTAACCAATCAGTGAGCAGTTTTAATACTGAGAAAGTTACCAATATGAGCTATATGTTTTCTGGTTGTCGTGCCTTTAACCAATCAATCAGCAATTTTAATACCGCCGCTGTAACTAATATGAGTTCGATGTTTTCTGGTTGTCGTGCCTTTAACCAATCAGTGAGCAATTTTAATACCGTTACTGTGACTACTATGAGCGGAATGTTCAGTAATTGTAGCTCATTTAACCAATCGGTCAGCAATTTTAATACCGCCGCTGTGACTACTATGAGCGGAATGTTCAGTAATTGTAGCTCATTTAACCAATCGGTCAGCAATTTTAATACTCAAAAGGTTACTGATTTTTGGTCGATGTTTTCTGGTTGTAGCTCATTTAACCAATCGGTCAGCAATTTTAATACTCAAAAGGCTACGCGTATGAGCAGTATGTTTTGGGAGTGTAGGAACTTCAATCAACCAGTAAGTAATTTTAATACCACCGCTGTGACTACTATGAGCGGGATGTTTCTTGGTTGTAGCACTTTTAACCAATCGGTCAGTAATTTTGATACCGAAAAAGTTACTGATATGTGGGGGATGTTTGATGGTTGTTATGCCTTTAACCAATCGGTCAGCAATTTTAATACCGCTGCTGTGACTAATATGAGTTCGATGTTCTCTGATTGTAGCTCATTTAACCAATCAGTGAGCAATTTTAACACTAAAAAGGCTACTGATATGAGTTATATGTTTTTTGATTGTACTGTTTTTAACCAATCAGTAAGCAATTTTAATACTGAAAAAGTTACTGATATGAATTATATGTTTTTTGGTTGTAGCACTTTTAATCAACCAATTAGCAATTTTAATACCGCTTCCATCAAGAGTATGAATTATATATTTGCTTATTGCCGTTCTTTCAACCAAAGTTTAGCTTCTTGGGGTAGTCAACTTAATGCTAATGTGAACCTCATTGGCTTTTTGGATAACTGCGGCATGAGTGTGGCCAACTACGATGCTACGCTCACCGCTTTTGCCGCAGGCTCGGTAACGGGTAGAAATATGGGTGCTTCAAATATTAACTACTGCGGTGCTGAAACGGCCCGTAAGCTCCTTACTACCCCCGTCGCCTCGGGGGGCAAGGGCTGGAGCATCTGGGGAGATTCTAAAAACTGCACTGTCCCAGCGGTGATTGCCATTTCACCCGAGCGGCCCGCTATTTGTCCAGGAACGTCCATCACCCTGGCAGCGAGTGGATGCGCGGGCACGGTAACTTGGATGGGTGGCCCAAGTCCACAAACGGGGGCGTCAATCACCGTAAGCCCTGCACTTACTACTTCCTACTCAGCTAATTGCAGCACGGGAGGTACAAAAACCGTTACGGTGAAAGTAGCCACCAATACCCTAGCAGTAGGTTACAACGTGGTCACTGAAAAGGAGCGATTCAAGGCATCCACCACCCTTACTTCCAATAAAAAGGTGGGCAATGTCAGTTTTACGCCCAATGCCAACGTGGCCTATGAAGCAGGCAACTCCATCACCTTGCTCCCTGGCTTTTCTGCCGAAAAAACAAGTACGTTTCTGGCCGAAATAAAAGGCTGTCAATAGAGCAGTTATTTCTCCTCCTATTTTTCATTTAACTTCTCTGGCGCCCTAATTACTGTATCCGAGTCATCCGTAGGCTAAAATCGTCGTTGATGGCACGCGGATGAGACGGATTGAACGGATAACTTGTGCTTTAGCACTTAAAGCATTCGTAGTTAAAACCTACGTTTTTCTACATTTGTAAGTATTCTCTCGAAAAAAGCCGTTTTATGCCTAAAACTTTCCTCCAACTTCTCGTTATTTCTTTCCTTGCTTGGGGAACCATACTACACCCTGCCCAAGCCCAAAACAGCCCCTTCATTACCCGTTGGGATTTATCAAAAACAGGCGGCACTGCCACGACCTTAACATTTGGCGTAGCCACCGCTGGTACCGTAAGTTATACTTGGCAGCAGGTGGGTGGAGCAGCTTCTGGCAGTGGTACATTTAGCGGGAGTACGCTCACCATCATAAACTTACCTGCCAATGCCATCATCGACCTAAGCATTGATCCCGTTAATTTCCAAAGGATTATCATCAATAACAGAACAGACCGCCAACGCCTCATGGAAGTAAAACAATGGGGCACGGTGGCTTGGACTAGTATGCAGAGCGCCTTTCAGGGCTGCTATAACATGAAACTCACAACTACTGATGTACCCAACTTTACAGCCGTTACCAATATGGGTTATATGTTTAGCGATTGTTATGTCTTTAACCAATCGGTAAGTCATTTCAATACCGCAGCCGTTACTAATATGGAGGGAATGTTTTCTGGCTGTCGTGCCTTTAATCAATCGGTCAGCAATTTTAATACCGCAGCCGTTACTAATATGTACGGTATGTTTTCTGGTTGTACAGTTTTTAACCAATCGGTAAGCAGTTTTAATACTGCCGCTGTTACTAAGATGAGTTTTATGTTTGTTGGTTGCAGCTCCTTTAATCAATCAGTAAGCAATTTTAACACCTCAGCCGTTACTGATATGTACGGTATGTTTAGCGGTTGTAGTAAATTTAACCAATCTGTGAGTAATTTTAATACCTCAGCCGTTACCAGTATACGCTCTATGTTTTCTGGCTGTAGTGCCTTTAACCAATCGGTAAGTAGTTTTAACACCGCCTCTGTTACCAATATGAGTTATATGTTCTTTGGTTGTAGTACCTTTAACCAATCGGTTAGTAATTTTAATACTACAGCCGTTACTGAAATGAGTGATATGTTTGCTAATTGTAGTACCTTTAACCAATCGGTTAGTAATTTTAACACCTCAGCCGTTACTAATATGCATGGTATGTTTAGCGGTTGTAGTAAATTTAACCAATCTGTGAGTAATTTTAATACTGCCGCTGTTACTTTCATGAAGTCAATGTTTTTTGGTTGTAGTGCTTTTAATCAATCGGTAAGTAATTTTAATGTCGCCGCCGTTACCGATATGGGTGGAATGTTTAATGGTTGCAGTGCCTTTAATCAAAGCTTGGCTACTTGGAGCAGCAAACTCAATGCCTATGTTGACTTAACTAATTTTTTAGACAATTGCGGCATGAGCGTGGCCAACTACGATGCCACTCTCAAGGCTTTTGCGGCAGCCTCGGCAAAAGGTATAAGTATGGGGGCTACAAATCTTAAATATTGTGATGCAGAAGCCGCCCGCACACTCCTTACCAAACCTACCGCTTCTGGTGGTAAGGGTTGGACTATTTTGGGAGATACAAAAAATTGCTCTCGTTAAAGTTTCATTATACCTTCAATTTTACGCCCAATGCCAACGTGGTCTATGAAGCAGGTAGCTCCATCCCCTTGCTCCCTGGCTTTTCTGCCGAAAAAGCGAGTACGTTTCTAGCGGAGATAAAAGGCTGTCAATAAAGTAGTTACCCCTCCTCATATTTTTCATTTAAGTAATAAAGCAAAAGTTTTAGAGTAATTCAAAGTAGCCTCGGTAGAGGCGCAACATTTGTAGTAACAGCAGGTGATTTTTTAATTTTTGCTTCGGAGAAGCATAACTTGGTGCTTTGTTATGCTTCTCCGAAGCAAAAGGGTTTTATATATGGCTCTCTTTACTACTACTACAAAGGTTACGCTTCTACGAAGCAGTGTAAACTCTAATACTCTAAAATTTATGCTCAACTACTTAACTTCTCTGACGCCTATTACTGCATCCGATTCATCCCTGGGCTAAAATCGTCGTTGATGACACGCGGATGAGACGGATTGAACGGATAACTTGTGCTTTAGCACTTAAAGTATTCGTATTTAAAACCTACGTTTTTCTACATTTGTAAATATTCTCTCGAAAAAAACGTTTTATGCCCAAAATCGTACTCCATTTTTTGACTATTTTTTTACTTGCTTGGGGAACTATGTGGCACTCTGCCCAAGCCCAAAGCAGCCCCTTTATTACCCGTTGGGATTTATCGAAAACAGGCGGCGCTGCCACGACCTTGACATTTGGCGTAGCCACCGCTGGTACCGTAAGTTATATTTGGCAGCAGGTAGGTGGAGCAGCCTCTGGCAGTGGAACGTTTAGCGGAAGTACGCTCATCATCACAAACTTACCTGCCAATGCCATCATCGACCTAAGCATTGACCCCGTTAATTTTCAAAGGATTATCATCAACAATGGAACAGACCGCCAACGACTCATGGAAATAAAGCAATGGGGTACAGTGGCTTGGACCAGTATGCAGAACGCTTTTTACGGCTGCTCAAACATGACACTCACGGCCACTGATACCCCCAACTTTTCTGCTGTTACGGACATGAGTTATATGTTTGCTGATTGTAGATCTTTTAACCAATCAGTGAGCAGTTTTAATACTGAAAAGGTTACCAATATGAGCTATATGTTTTTCGGGTGTAGTTCCTTTAACCAATCGATGGGCAATTTTAATACCGCTACCGTTACCAATATGAGTTATATGTTTGCTGGTTGTTATATATTTAACCAATCGATAAGCAATTTTAATACTGCTGCCGTTACCAATATGAGTGCTATGTTTTATGATTGCCGTAATTTTAACCAATCGATAAGCTATTTTAATACCGCCGCCGTTACCAATATGAGTATTATGTTTGCTTTTTGTCGCTCCTTTAACCAGCCAATAAGCAATTTTAATACTACTGCCGTTACTGATATGAGCGGTATGTTTTATGATTGTCGTGCCTTTAACCAATCGGTGGACAATTTTAATACTGCTACCGTTACTGATATGAGTTCAATGTTTGGGCGCTGCCTTGCCTTTAACCAATCGGTGAGCAACTTTAATACCGCTGCCGTTACCGATATGTATGGAATGTTTACATTGTGTCATGCCTTTAATCAATCGGTTAGCAATTTTAATACAGCCGCCGTTACTGATATGAGTTATATGTTTAATGAATGTTATGTCTTTAACCAGTCAGTGACCAATTTTAATACAGCTGCCGTTACTGATATGAGTTATATGTTTGGGGAGTGCCTTGTCTTTAACCAATCTGTGAGCAATTTCAATACCGCTGCCGTTACTAATATGGATGGAATGTTTACTTTGTGTCATAGCTTTAACCAACCAGTTAGCAATTTTAATACCGAAAAGGTTACCAGTATGAATAGCATGTTTAATGAGTGTTATGTCTTTAACCAATCAGTGAGCAATTTCAATACCGCTGCCGTTACAAATATGCGTTCTATGTTTGCTAATTGTCGTGCATTTAATCAATCGGTAAGTAATTTTAATACCGAAAAGGTTATCACTATGTGGGAAATGTTTTCTAGTTGTATTGTCTTTAACCAATCAGTGAGCAATTTTAATACCGCTGCCGTTACAAGTATGCGTTCTATGTTCTACAATTGCCGTGATTTTAACCAATCAGTGAACAATTTTAACACTGCTTCCGCGACAAATTTAATTAGTATGTTTTATGCTTGTAGTTCCTTTAACCAAAATTTAGCTTCTTGGGGTAACCATCTTAACCCCAATGTGGATCTCGTTAATTTTTTGGGTAACTGCGGCATGAGTGTGGCCAACTACGATGCGACGCTCACCGCTTTTGCGGCTGGCTCGGTAACGGGTAGAAATATGGGTGCTTCAAATCTTACGTACTGCAATGCAGAAACGGCCCGCACGCTCCTTACTACGCCCGTCGCCTCGGGAGGTAAGGGCTGGAGCATCTCGGGAGATTCTAAAAACTGCACTGTCCCAGCGGTGATTGCCATTTCACCCGAGCGGCCTGCTATTTGTCCAGGAACGTCCATTACCCTGGCAGCGAGTGGATGCGCGGGCACGATAACTTGGCGGGGTGGAGCAAGTCCACAAACGGGGGCTTCAATCACCGTAAGTCCTACGCTTACTACTTCTTATTCCGCCAATTGCAGCACAGGCGGCACGGAAACTGTCACGGTGAAAGTAGCCACCAATACCCTAGCAGTAGGTTACAACGTGGTCACCGAAAAGGAGCGATTCAAAGCATCCACGACCCTTACTTCCAATAAAAAAGTGGGCAACGTCAATTTTACGCCCAACGCCAACGTCGTCTATGAAGCAGGTAACTCCATCACCTTGCTTCCTGGCTTTTCTGCCGAAAAAACAAGTACGTTTCTGGCCGAAATAAAAGGCTGTCAATAGAGTAGTTATAGATTGGGGAGGCGTTATTCCTCCTCCCCCAGTAGTTGAAACGTCGTTCCTTGCAGGGTTTCGTCCACCCGTAGTTGGCAGGCGAGTCGACTGCACGAGGTAGCAGAGGGCAAAGTGTCCAAAATATCCAGTTCGGCGTCGCTTACCGATGGCAAGTTTTCTCCCCCGTCCAAGACACCCACGTGGCAAGTGGCACAGAGCGCCATTCCTCCGCAAGTGGCCAAAATCAAATACTCGGAAGCTTTCAAAACCTCCATTAAATTGAGTCCTATTCCTTCGGGAATTTCTAGCGTTTGGCGCTCACCCGTGCGGTCTTCTATTGTGAATTGTATCATGTCGTTTGCAGCGTTATTAAAAAGCATTTACTCCGTTTACCGTCGTGTATTTAAAACTGAGGTGCTGATTGGGATACACGTATTTGAAGGCGCTTTGGCACATCATGGCGGCCTCGTGGAAACCCGTTAAAATCAGTTTGAGTTTGCCAGGATAGGTGTTAATGTCTCCGATGGCATAAATGCGCTCGACGTTGGTCGAATAATCGAGCGTATTTACTTCAATGGCTGATTTACTGATGTTTAGCCCCCAATCGGCGATGGGGCCGAGTTTCGGACTTAAACCAAACAGCGGAATAAAAAAGTCGGACGACAGTTGGGTGGTACTTTTGTCTTTGGCCGCCACAACTACCTCTTTCAAATGACCATTGCCGTTTAAGCCAACTACATTTGACTGCAACAACAGGTTAATACGACCGTGTTGCGCCAACTCAAACACTTTCTCTGCCGAATCGGGTGCGCCACGAAACGAATCGCTGCGGTGAATCAAGGTAACGTTTTTGGCCACGTCGGCCAAGTAGGCCGTCCAGTCGAGGGCAGAGTCGCCACCGCCTGCAATCACCACGTTTTTGTCCCTAAATTTCTCTGGGTTTTTGACCATGTAAGCCACTCCTTTTCCTTCAAACCGTTCCAAATCAGGAATTTCTGGTTTACGTGGCTCAAAGCATCCTAACCCACCCGCAATGACCATCACTTGGCAATGCACCTCGGTGTCGTCAGACGTACGTACGATCAACGAACCGTCGGGTTGGCGTTCTACTTTTTCCACGCGCTCGCCCAGCGTAAACGTTGGTTTGAAGGGAGCAATTTGCGCCATGAGGTTATCCACCAACTCTTGCGCCTTGATGGTGGGGTAGCCTGGAATATCGTAAATAGGTTTTTGGGGATAAATTTCTGACAACTGCCCCCCTACCTGCGGCAAGGCATCAATCAAATGGCAACGCATTTTGAGAAGTCCTGCTTCAAAAACGCTAAACAGCCCCACGGGCCCTGCTCCTACAATACAAATATCTGTTGTTATCATAACTATTAGTAATTTTATCGGTGCACGGTATTGGGACACGGATTGAACGGATGTTCCAACACGGGTTATCACGGATTTTAACAGAAAAGATTTATTTTTTGAAAAATTTATTACTTTTTTCAGTTTTATCCGCTGCTTAACCAGTCAGATTTACGACAGCAAAAGTAGAACGTTTTGCAATAACACGCCAATCATAAAAACGCATCAATTATTACTAAAAGTTATAGATAGCTATTTCCACGTTTTTTCCTGTAGTTTTGTTCCAACAACCAAAACCACTCTCTTTTCTACATTTCTATGCGTCAATTTTGCCGTTTTAATTTGCTCCTTTGGGCTATCTTTAGCTGCTTGTCGGCTTGTACTGCCACCTCTCAAGTTCCTGCTCCGTTTCACGAAACCCCTTCTCAAATCGTACCCGTGGGAGGCAACGCGTGGTTGCTGAATTCGACCGATAAAAATGAAAAAATCACCAACGATGGACTGGTTCAATGGAATCAACTTTCGACAATTTGCCGCACCTACGTTCGGGTAAGTCAAGCAGGAAAGCTCAAACTTTCGGCTACCCTCAAAGGCGGAGCGAGCGAAAGTGAGGTTCAATTTACGGTTTTGGGAAAACCTTTTCAGGTGAAAATCGTCCCTACTACAACGCAAGAATACGCCATCGGTGAATGGGAAATTTCGCAAGCGGGCTACGTTGCCATCGACGCGCAAGGTATGCGCCGAAGCGGCAACAACTTTGGTGATTTACAGCAATTTACCCTCAGCGGAAGCGCGCTTGGGGGCGGTACTATTTTTGTCAAAAACAATACTGACAACTACTTTTACTGGGGACGTCGAGGCCCTTCGGTACACCTTCGCTATACGCTTCCTGCCAACCAAAACATCGAGTGGTTTTACAGCGAACTGACTGTTCCTGAGAAAGAAGACGTGATAGGCTCGTATTACATGGCCAACGGCTTTGGCGAAGGATATTTTGGAATGCAGGTCAACTCCCCGACGGAGCGTAGGGTGCTGTTTTCGGTTTGGAGTCCGTTTTCTACCGACAACCCTAACGCCATTCCCGACGACCAGAAAATTGTGATGCTCAAGAAAGGGGCGGATGTTTATACAGGTGAATTTGGCAACGAAGGCTCAGGTGGCCAAAGCTACCTCAAGTACCCGTGGAAGGCAGGCAACACGTACCGTTTTTTGTTGCAGGGCAAACCAACCACCGACAATTACACCAGTTACACGGCCTATTTCTTTGCCCCTGAAGAAAATCAATGGCGGTTGATTGCCAGTTTTAAGCGTCCCAAAACCAATACTTACCTCAAATCACTTTATTCGTTTTTGGAAAATTTCACCCCTGACACGGGCAACCAATCCCGCATGGCTTTGTACGGAAACCAATGGGTATGGACGTCTCAGAATCAATGGATAGAGCTAACCGAAGCCAAGTTTACGGGTGACGCCACGGCCCGCAAAAACTACCGAAAAGACTACGCGGGAGGACTTTCCAAGGGCGCATTTTTCTTGAAAAATTGTGGTTTTTTCAACGATTTTGTCCCACTCGACGGCACATTCCAAAGAAATGCCGCAAAGTCGCCGCCTGCCATCAACTTTTCGTCGTTGCCATAAGTTATCTGTCAAAACCTACACGCATGAGAAAAACCACTACTTTACTTATTGGATCCCTCTTAGTTTCGAGCTTTGTCCGTGCGCAACAGGTCGTTTTGCGCGACCCGCAAATTTCGTCGCTCGTTGCCGAAGTTTCGCCCGACAGCCTCCGCAGTCACGTTGACAAATTGGTCAGTTTTGGCACACGGCACACCCTCAGCACCGTTACCGACCCCAAAAGGGGCATTGGCGCGGCTCGCCGTTGGGTTTTGAGCAAGTTTAATGACTACGCCAAGCAGTCGGGCGGACGCATGACGGCTGTCATTGACACCTGGATGCTGGAACCCGACGGGCGGCGCGTGGACAAAGCCCACGAAATCGGGAATGTGATGGCGACCCTCAAAGGCACCGACCCCAACGACGACCGCATCTTTATGGTCAGTGGGCACATCGACAGCCGCGTGACCGACGTCAACAACCGCGAAGCCGACGCTCCAGGTGCCAATGACGACGGTAGCGGAACGGCAGCGGTGATTGAGTTGGCTCGGGTGATGAGCAAAGCCTCGTTTCCTGCCACCATTATTTTTGTGGTAGTCAGCGGTGAAGAGCAGGGCTTGTACGGTGCGAACCATTTGGCCGAAAAAGCCACCAACGAAAAATGGAACTTGGAAGCGCTCCTCAACAACGACATTATGGGCTCGAACCACAGCCCCGACACCCGCCTGATTGACAACACCAAACTGCGGGTATTCAGCGAAGGATTACCTGCGTTTGACACCGACAAACGCGCCAACGGCATTCGCCAATACGGCACTGAAAACGACGGAAAAGCGCGTACGTTGGCCCGTTACGTCAAGGAAATAGGCGAGCGTTACGTGGACAACCTCGAAATCAAGCTCATTTACCGCAACGACCGCTACCTCCGTGGCGGCGACCACACTCCGTTTGTCAACCGCGATTTTGCCGCCGTGCGTTTGACGGAGATGAACGAAAATTTCAACAACCAACACCAAGACCTGCGCACCGAAAAAGGCGTGGAATACGGCGATTATGCCAAAAACATGGATTTTGAGTATTTGCGCAAAAACACGGCGGTTAACCTTGCTACGCTGTCGAACTTGGCCAAAGCGCCGTCGATGCCCCAAAACGTCACGCTCGAAGCCCGTAACCTCACCAACAGCACTTCGCTGTTTTGGCAAGCGCCCAAGGCTGGCAAGGTCAAAGGGTACTACGTGTTGATGCGCGAAACGAACTGGCCTTTTTGGCAAAAGAAGTTTTTTACGGATAAAAACGGCCTCACGTTGCCTTATTCCAAAGACAATTATTTCTTTGCCGTCCAAGCCGTTGGCGAAGATGGCCACGAGAGCCTCCCCGTTTTACCCCGTCCTAGTATGAGGTAGGGGGACGTCGTCTGTCTTGTCCTGAAATAGGTTGACTTATTTTATAAATTGTAAACTTAGAAAAGTACAAGTTGGTTTGCAAATTTTTGGTTACAAACTGTATTACTGTCTACGTAAATAGACATTTTTGTTCTTTGACATTTTGGTGTTTTTGAGAGAGACTCTTCGTACTCAATGGGTGACATCATGTTTAGCTCCCAGTGGGGTCTATCCTGGTTATAAAGTTTAACATCTCTATCTAAGTGCTTGATGAGTTGTTGTAAAGTTTGAATATTTCGATGCGATAAATATTCATTTTTTATAATTCCATTCAGGCGTTCACTATGGGAGTTTTCATAAACTGTATTAGCCATACTAATTTGAATGTTATTATCTTGGAGTAATTGCACATATTCACTGAAAACATACTGAGTACCTTTGTCCGAATGGTGAATAAGCTGATTTAGCATTTGCCCTTTTCGAGTTTTAAGGGCCAGTTTTAATGCTCCTACATTTGCCAATGCAACCAATAAGGCTGAGGCATAATGGCCAATGATTTTTCTGGAATAAACATCCATAATTAGTACGATGTAAAAGAACCTGTCTACTACCCAAAAGTAAGTAATGTCACTTACCCATAGTTGGTTAATATCATCGATTAAAAGCCCTTCTAACAAGTTTCTATACCGATTGCTTTTGGTTGAATAGGTCGTTCTACGATAGTTTTTAGCTTTTTCTATGCCTAAATTAGCCGACATAGCCAGAGTAATAAATCGGTCTCGACCCATGTTAACGGGCTTAACTTTGTGGTAGAGCTTTTTCAACCCTAACACAGGGTGTTTAATTCGCAATTGAGCAATTTGATTCAAAATTTCTTGTTCGTTGATAGTTGCCATCAACTCCTTAGTTTGATGTTGGGCATGTGCTTGTTTACTTGCTTTCTCTAACTCGTAGAGAGTTTTCATCGTTACTTTCAAGTCTTTTCTATGAGATTTGAAGTAATCGAAAGTGGGGTATTTGTACTTTTTTTTAGGTCAATTTTTAAGTCCGAAGAAGCTATTTCTATTAGCTTCTCTAAGTAGTCGATTTTTAATTGTTTTTGCCCAATAATGCGCTCTAACTCCGCATTTCGTTCTAATAAAGCCTTCGTTTTTAGTGCTTCTGATTCCATTTCGATGACTAATCTTGTCGGTTTTTGGTAATGTTTAGAATACTGTTGTCGCCATCGGCATACACTTACAGCAGATACTTCGTATTGTCTGACAATATCAGCAATAGTAAGTAGGTTTGCATCTAATTGAGCAATGATTTGTTTCTTAAAGTCAACACTGAAATGTCGAACAACCTTTGATAAATTCTTAGAATTGTGCAATTTGTCCATAGTTAATAGTTGATTTTGTGGTCAACCTATGCTAGGACAAGACAGTCCGTTAACTGTTATCCGTTAATTGTTATTCGCTGACATCAACCTCGTTAACAGATAACCAGTACACGGATAACAGATAACCAGTACACGGATAACAGATAACCAGTACACGGATAACGGATAACCAATACACAGATAACCAATTCACAATTATGAAAAATAGCTTAGTAATCATCGCTTTCGTACTTTTTGCTTGGGTGGGAGCGTCGGCCCAAGGGTTTCGCAACGTGGACAAAAGTCCGATGGATGCGGCTTACTTCCCTGACAACTTTGCCCATGACCGCAAAGGAGATGAAAAAGCCTTGGTGCGCATTTTGTACAGTCGCCCTGCGAAAAATGGCCGTGAAATTTTTGGGAAGCTCATTCCTTACGGTCAAGTTTGGCGGACGGGTGCCAATGAAAACACCGAAATTACGTTTTACCAAGATGCGACCCTCCAAGGCAAAAAAATCAAGGCGGGTACGTATTCCCTTTTTACCATTCCCAATGAAAACGAATGGGTAGTAATTTTGAACAAAGACCTCAACTATTGGGGGGCGTATCAGTACAAAGAAGCCAACGACGTGGCGCGTTTTACGGTGAGCCCGAAAAAATCAGACACGGTCATCGAAAATTTCTCTATTCAGTTTCCGAAAGGAACCAATGCCCTACTACGCATGGGCTGGGACACCACCGTGATTGAGTTACCCATTCAGTTTTAGTTTTTCCTGCCAAGGCGTCGGAGACGCTAAACCTTTTTCGCCCCGACGGGATGTTGTCGGGGCTTTTTTTGTAAATTTGTAGTAGGGTGATTGGTGGGCGTAACGTTATAAAAAGTACGGCGAAACTTTTGTAAATTTCGATGGTGCGAGCGTCCCCGCTCGTACCCCTTATTTGCAGGCTTCCAGCCTTCTATTACCAAACTAGGCCCGAAGCATTGAAATGGTTCGCGCTGTCGGCGGTAGCAATGGCCAGACGATTCTTTCCCAAAATCTGAACACCGTCATTTTGGCTACAACCTAACTCAATACAGCTACACACAAAAGATAAAACCTATTGAAATTTGTGCCATCAAATTAAAACAAAAAAATATGAGCACAATTATCAACGTTCCTACACGGAACACCGACAGCAAACTCAGCAGCATCAAAGGAGCACATGTTGCACTACGAGTTCCAGACTTTGAAGCCAGTAAAAGATGGTACACCGAAAAGTTAGACTTCAGGGTAGTCCATGAATGGCCTTTTGGAGACTTACAACTGGCTTATCTGGCCCCCGCTAACGATGATAATTTTTGGATTGAATTATTAGCTGGTGCCAATCCTGCTCCTCAACAAAAATTCACAGACCTTAATGAAAGCCTGCATCCTGAAGGTTATCATCATTTTTGCCTAAATGTAGATAGCGTTGATGAAACGCTTGCTGAACTTACATCCCGTGGCGTAACGATCGTAGGCGAACCTTTCAACCTGCCTGCCATCGGCAAGCGGCTGGCGTTCTTCTCAGACCTTGACGGCAATTTAATCGAATTGGCAGAAACGTTATAAAGTCAAAGAAAAAAGTCGCACAGGCCATACTGCAATTGGCAGAGACAGAAAACCCACCATAGGGTTTTAAACCTTATAAAATGACATAAAAATTAATCATGTTCGTGCTGCGAATGGGTATTTGCCCGTTGGCAGTACGAGCACAAAGCCAGAAAAGTATGAGCAACAAACAACGTTTTTTTGTTACACTTTATTTTGAGAATATTTTCAATTCCGCTAAGCCTTATTTTTAAATTTGCAAGATGAAATCGAAACAAAAAACACCACTAAGTTTCAGCTCTATATCAGCATTACAAACGGCTTTAGGACTGCCCAAACCGTTGCACCCATTGGTTAGTTTAGTAAACTATTCCGACATAAAACTACCCGATGAAGAAATCCCCAAATTGCTGGTGTTGGATTTTTATAAAATCTCTTTCAAGTTCAATTTCGCGGGAAAAATTAAATACGGGCAAGGTTATTATGACTTCGCCGAAGGCGGGCTTTGTTTTTATTCGCCCCACCAGGTCATTTCAAGTGCTGAAGATGGTATTGATTACTCGGGATATACATTGCTTTTTCACCCTGATTTTATCCGTCACTCGCCCATAGGGGGAAAAATAAAAAATTACGGTTTCTTTAATTATGATGCCAATGAAGGTTTATACGTTTCTGATAAAGAAAAACGAACTTTAATATCTGTCTTCGAAAACATAAAAGATGAATTAAGCAATTCAATTGACGAGTTTAGCCAAGAGGTTTTAGTTTCTCACATTGAAGTATTACTCAACCTGAGCAGCCGCTTCTATAAACGACAGTTTATAACAAGAAGAACGGTAAACAATGATTTGCTGATAAAAATGGAAAAGTTACTGAATAACTACTTTGACAATGCGGACGCCCTTCAAAACGGTTTACCTACTGTTGAATACATTGCTAGTCAGCTACATGTTTCCCCACGATATTTAAGTGATATGTTACGTTCCTTCACAGGACAGAATGCACAACAACATATTCATGAAAAGTTGATTGAAAAAGCCAAAACATATCTTACTGCTACACAATTATCAGTCTCCGAAATTGCCTATCAATTAGGTTTTGAACATTCACAAAGTTTTAACAAATTATTTAAGAAAAAAACAAATGTGACGCCAATTGAGTATAAAAAGTCGCTGAAT
Organism: Runella defluvii; assembly: GCF_014195535.1. GTDB lineage: Bacteria > Bacteroidota > Bacteroidia > Cytophagales > Spirosomataceae > Runella > Runella defluvii. The sequence goes on from NZ_JACIBY010000002.1 coordinate 110,202, forward strand.
TGATATTAAGAACATCAAACAGTTTATAACCGAATAGCTTAAAACGGCCAATTATTTTGATACAGAAAACACCTGTTATATTATTTGGATGCTACTTTTATTGAAGCCTTTATCGAGTATAAAATACAAACAAAATTGGTTAAACTTATTTTCGATGGTGCAGAACGCTCGCACTATCGGCTGATTAATACAATTTCAAAAAAGTAAATCATGATTGGTTTACTTTTTTTGCTCCCCACCCCTTGAGCTTCTCACCAAACAAATTTGGACTTTTCGGAAAACCTCTCCCCCACTGCACTTGCCTACTTTTGTGTCATCATTTAAAAACAAAAAATCATGACAAAGACAGTATTGGTAACAGGAGCTTCGGCAGGAATTGGTAAAGCAACCGCAATCTATTTAGCACAAAATGGCTACAATGTGTATGGTGCTGCCCGCAGAACAGAAAAAATGCAAGACTTAAAAAGTTACGGAATTAAGCCAATTTCGTTGGATGTTACAAAAGATGAAAGCATCTTAGCCTGTGTTGAGCAAATTTCCAAAGAAGCAGGAAGTATCGACATTTTGATAAACAATGCAGGTTTTGGTTCGTCAGGTGCAATTGAAGACGTATCAATGGAAGATGCACGTTACCAATTAGAGGTAAATGTCTTTGGCGCAATGCGTTTAACGCAATTGGTGCTCCCCAAAATGCGACAAAACAAGTACGGAAAAGTAATCAATATTTCTTCCATTGGTGGAAAAATCGCCTTTCCGATGGCAGGATGGTATCACGCAAGCAAGTTTGCAATTGAAGCATTGAGCGATAGCTTACGATTGGAAGTAAAGTCATTCGGAATTGATGTAATTGTGATTGAACCAGGCGGAATAAAGTCGGAATGGGCAGATGTTGCCAACCAAACATTGAAACGTACTTCATCCAACACGATTTACAAAGAAATGGCCGATAGTTTAGAAAAATTAAATGCAAGCGATAATTTTCCAGAACCTATTGTCATTGCCAAACTGATAAAAGAAAGCATTGAAGCTAAAAGTCCGAAAACACGGTATTCGGGGGGCTTTAATGCAAAACAAATTTTAACTGCTCGAAAAATCGTTTCTGATAAGGTATTGGATAAAATAATTATGAATCAATTTAAAGGCTAGTACAATGAGAGATTTAGTAAAACATAATATCGTATTATTCTCCTCACTCACAGGAGAATTTTCGCATGACCCTTTCGTATCCGAGCATTGGCTGGTCTTTATTGTATCGGGCTTTTCAGAAGTATTTTCACCCGAAGGAGTCATTTCTCACCCTCCAGGGACATTGGGTTTGGTACGAAAAAATCAATTGGTAAAAACTGTAAAAAAAGCCGATGGAGAAAAACCGTTTAAATCCATCAGCATTTGTATTGATTACCAAACATTAAAAAGATTTAGTGATCAATATGACGTAAAAGCAGACGGAGTCTATTTGGGTGAGCCAAATATCGCAATAGAAAATGATGCGTTTATGAAAGCCTATTTCAATTCGCTTATGCCGTATTTTTCTCAACCCGAAAAACTGACGCCAATTTTAGCCCAAATAAAAACGACCGAAATAATTGAAATACTGCTTCAAAAACCAGCCATGAAAAACTTTTTGTTTGATTTTAGCGAACCCCATAAAATTGATTTAGAAGCGTATATGAACAGGTATTTTTCATACAATGTTCCTATTACGCAATTCGCTCAGCTCACAGGTCGCAGCATTTCATCGTTTAAAAGGGATTTTACGAAGATATTCAACGCAACTCCCGAAAAATGGCTACAAAAACGTCGGTTGGAGATGGCCTATTTTCTTATCGCACAAAAGGACAGAAAGCCATCTGATGTGTATTTGGAGGTTGGTTTTGAAAATTTATCGCATTTTTCAACAGCTTTCAAAAGAGAGTTTGGGGTAAATGCTTCTTCAATTTATGCGATATATCAGTAAAAATGATGTTGATACCCTAAACTACGGCATCAATAACCTACTTCAAACCCATTCTTCCTCTATTCATTACATCATTTTGAACATTTCGACAGTGCGAGCGTCCCCGCTCGTACCCCTTTATTTACAGGCTTCTAGCCTTGCCATTACCGAAATAGGCTAGAAGCCTGTAAATAGTCAGCACAAGCGAAACGCTCGCGCTATCAGCTTTATTACTTCCCCAAAAATCGTTACCTTCGCCTCATTCAATTTTTTGTTTATGTATCCTTCTACATTTTCAAGCTTACTTCCTCCGCCAGTAGCCTGCTAAACTAAGCAGTCTGTTTGGGTTTTGAGTCCATTCTTCTTCGGAAGAAGCGTGTTTGTATTGCCTATTGGCAAGCCCGCTCGGTTGTTTAGTTTCTGCCCATACACGCAGTTTTTATTGTATTCATCGCTAGACAATCTTTTTTATGACTAAATACATTTTGATGGTACTAACGGGCGCTGTTAGTTACGGAATTCTGTCTTCTTTTGTTAAGTTGGCCTACGGCTACGGGTATCATTCGGCCGAAATCGCGTTTTTACAAGCCCTGCTCGGGGCGTTACTTTTGCTAGGCGTATGGGGGGCATCGGGCAAACCTAATGCTTCCCGTTCCCAAATTCCGTTGTTGCTCGTGGCGGGGGCGGCTATTGGAGCGGCTACTTTTTTGTACTACCTATCGGTCAAGTACATTCCCGCCTCCGTCGCTATCGTGTTGTTGATGCAGTTTACGTGGTTTAGTTTATTGCTCGAATGGCTATTCTTCCGCAAACGACCTTTACTTTCCGAAGGCATCATTACGGTTGTTATTTTAGGGGGCAGCGTATTGGCGAGTGGGTTACTCGCGCAAGGGCCGTTTTTGTTGTCGTTGCGCGGAGTTGTTATTGTGCTCTGCGCCTCGGTGGTATATGCCCTTTACATTGTCATCAACAGTCGAGCCGACAAAGCAACTTCGTGGCAAGCCAAAAGCGCCTGGATGATGATTGGCTCGGCGGTCGCGATATTTTTGATGAACTTCCACAGCCTTGTGTTTGAAAACCACTTCGGCCTAGGTCTGCTCAAATGGGGGGTATTTTTAGCATTTTTCGGTACGGTATTACCCCCTATTCTCTTTGCCATCGGTATGCCCAAAATTGGTGCTTCGACGAGCGGTTTGGTACTTACTGCCGAGCTGCCCGTAGCGGTATTGACGGCACATTTTTTGCTCAAAGAACCCATCAGTTTCTCGCAACTAATGGGCATCGCTCTCATGCTAGGCTCCCTGATTGCCTTGAATCGGGTAACTCGTCAAAAGCAGTGAATTCGTTTCCATGGCGTCAAAGACGCTAGGTTGTTTCGCCCCGACGGATGTCGGGGCGAGTGACGTTTGATGGTGCGAGCGTCCCCGCTCGTATCCCTTATTTACAGGCATCTAGCCTTGCTATTGACAAAATAGGCTAGAAGCCTTGGAATAGTCAGCACAAGCGAAACGCTCGCGCTATCGGCAGTTTCGCGAATACCCCTATATTTGTCTAGTTGTACGAAACGGCTGTATAGTTGGGGTTTCGTATATTTTTGAGTGCATATTAAGTGACAACTGTATGACAATAGAAGGTTTTGGAAATATTGAATTTAATAAGAGAGACAAAGAGTGGTTTGGACTTATAGATAATATTTGCCCAGGCAACAAAGTCGAACTAAGTATTTCTGTTGAGAATATTGACCAAGACCTAAATAAAAAAATTGAATTAGTCAAAAAATTTGCCGCTGACTATGAGGCTATTGCAGCCAATTTTTACGACTTCGCTTACAAAAAATACAAGAATACAGAATTTGAAGTGACAAGAAACGAAATAGAGAAAATGTATTTTTTGGCTGCTATAAATTTGAAAGATGACAACGAAACATGGTGGTTGACACTAGCCCCCTCTTTTAATGTGACTTCGATTTACAATCATTTTTTGCGTTTTACGACGCAAAACAGAAAAATTATTTGGGCAAATTTTGATTTAACAACGGACTCATAACACGGGTTTTACGTTAGGCAGGGTGGCGTGCAAACTTAGAGCTTTGTGTTTCTATTCAAGTTCAGTGCTGGTTAATACCGAAAGATTTCTGGATGCTCCGAAACCCGCCCAATCACAAAGCCCGAAATCATTATGCTGCACTATTGGACGACCGAACAGATAAGATGAAACCAGTAAAAGCTACATCTGAAATTTTAGCCTTTAAAGCACTCAACCGAGACATTGACAAGACTTGGGTTGATTGGGCAGTTGATATGCTTATGGTTGGTTTCGACACCGAAAATTTGACAATTCTTGCGGGCGAAAGTGAGCCTTTTAATCAATTCCAAATGCAAGAGCTTACAGACAAAGTTTTGGCGGAGTTGCAACTTGACTCTTCGGACAAAGACCAAACTATAAAAAACTATACGAGTTATTTAATTGACAAGTCCTTTGAAGGACAACTCGACAATTTCAACGTACTTGGTATACTGAAAGACATATGTATTGAACTTGGCTATAAAAAATATTTGTATGATTTCTATTCCCTTTATTTCGCTAAAGACGACTTATCCTATTCAGAAAATCAATGGTATTGGGAAGGAGCGACAAGAGAGAATATTGACAAGGTAATATCGGACTATTTTAGAAATTGGAAAACTAATTGCATGGCAGATTAAATAACAACGACCACATCACCGTTCGATGGTACAAGCGTCCCCGCTCGTATCCCTTATTTACAGGCTTCTAGCCTTGCTATTACCAAACTAGGCTAGAAGCCTTGGAATAGTCAGCACAAGCGAAACGCTCGCGCTATCGACAGTTTACTCATTGAATCACAAATTTAAAAGTTGAATCCTAGTTCAAGTCCAACTTTTTAGCGGGCTAGATTTTTACCGTATAGCACTTCGCCAATCAAACCCAAACCGCAATTTAAGTTCGGCAAAATCTTTCGTTCATACATAAGACGAGCGTAAATCAATGTTCCAAATTATGCAATAGGGGAAAAATTAACCCCTATCTGAATCGCAATTCCGTACTTGTGAGGAGCGTACATAAGTCTCAAATTTGCATAAAATAATTTCAGCAAATGGAACAACAATTTGATTTCAACAATGAGTTATCGGGCAAGATTGCCTTAGTAACAGGTGGTACAAAAGGAGCAGGTAGAGCGATTGCAGAAAGGCTTTTGCAAGCTGGGGCAACAGTTATCATTACTGCACGAAACGCACCAGAAAAAGAAAACAGCAATCTGCATTTCATTCCTTCCGATTTAAGCAAGGCAGAAGATGCACAAAAAGTTGTCAGTGAGGTCTTATCGACTTATGGTAGGCTCGATATTCTTGTAAACAACCTTGGCTCTTCAGTAACTCCTGCTGGTGGTTATGCTGTATTAACTGATAAAGATTGGGAATCAACCCTACAAGCTAATTTGCTTGCTCCTGTTCGACTGGATAGAGGATTTTTACCACAAATGATACATCAGAAAAGTGGCGTTATTATTCACATAGCTTCCATTCAAGGTAAACTACCGCTATATGATTCCACATTGCCGTATGCAGCTGCAAAAGCAGGCTTGATAAATTATAGCAAAAGTTTATCAAATGAAGTTACCCCCAAAGGAGTTCGTGTCCTAACTGTTTCGCCAGGATGGATAAATACAACAGCATCGAAAGCTTGGTTGGGCGAAATCGCAAGAAATGCAAATAGTACTGTAGAAGAAGCTCAGCAAAATGTCATGGACGCATTGGGTGGAATACCTTTTGGAAGGCCTGCCGAACCGAACGAAGTAGCAGAATTCGTTGGCTTTTTGGTTTCACCAAGGGCTAATTATTTAACAGGGACAAATTTTGTAATAGATGGTGGCACAGTGCCAACAATTTAATAATCTTAAAACATTAAACATGAACTTACCGAAAGTAGTAGCAGAATTAGTAAAAACACAAAACAACTTTGATAGCGCTGCTTATGCAAAGTGTTTTACAGAAACAGCCGTAGTTTTTGATGAGGGCAAAACGCACAACGGAAGAAAAGAAATAGAAAATTGGATAGAAAAAGCCAATAAACACTACCAAGCAACGATGAAACCTCTTGAATATTCAGAAATCGAACATACATTGAAAACAGAAGTATCAGGAACTTTTCCTGGCAGTCCGATTACAATGACGTATCATTATGAATTTGAGGATGGATTAATTCAATCGTTGAAAATCGTGTAAACCATTGTGGCAGCCGCTAACACACATTTTCGCCCCGACGGCACATCAGGGCGATGAGCTAAAACAAAAATCGGTACTAGGCTTCTAGTACCGATTCGCATTATTTACAACAAATTTAAAAGTTATCGTACAATCGTAAACGCTTTGCGGTACAGCTGCCCGTCGGCCAACTTAATGATGTAAAAGTAGGTACCATCGGGGACTTCTTTGCCCGTATCAGTACTTTTCCCTTGCCAATCGTTGCGGTAATCGGCGTTGCTATATACCACTCCTCCGTAACGATTATATACTTCCAAACTTAGCTTAATACCACGTTTGTTGGTAATCACAAACTTGTCGTTGATGCCGTCGGAGTTGGGTGAAAACCCTTCGGGAATCACCAAATCAGGCTCGTCGGTAGGCGTCACAACGCGGTCGGGTACGTTGGCTGTGGGGTCGGTTGTTGAGGAGTTGGGAGGCGTTGTTGTTGTCGTGCCACCTCCTGCGATGTTATTGTTGTTTGGCGGCGTAGTCGTTGTCACGTTTGGGCACGCTTCTGACAAGGCTGCCAACGAGCCGTTGGAGAACTGCCCTGCACTTACTTCCTTCAAGTCATAGCCACTGGTTGTCGTCAACACCTGCGACAAACCTGATTTGGGAAAGGTTTGAGGCGTGTACCACGTCAATTGTGAAGTAGAAGCGGTGGTGGTGTTAACAATATCAAACTGAATGGTGGCAATCGTGGTCCAATCCGTCGTCAAGCGTTGGGGACTTTTTCCCGTACCTGTGTAAAACAAATTCAACGAAACCAAGCCTTTGCTCTGGCCTTCGGTCGAGCCGTTGAGGTTTTGGGGGCCGTATTCTTGGCCATTGTCGGCTTCGCTACTGAATCGGTATTGTTTTTTTAGCACGGGGTTTTTGAGGATACGGTTATCGTAGCTAAAACGAAAGTTGGCATCTCCCATGTTAAAATTATCGTTCATTGACACCGCGCGAACATCAACATCCACTTGGGCAATTTTGGCGTTACAGTCGATTTTACTTACTCTAAGGCGGGCATTGAACATGGTTTGGGCGTTTCCTTGACTCCACAGCCCGACGAAGAGAAGGAATAATAAGGTTATTTTTTTCATGATTCCAGTCGTTTTACGGAGAAACAACACGTTCGCCCCACCAAAGCAGGGCGAACGCATTTTTCTGAATTAGTGAGGAGTACGAGAATAACGTCCGTTGTTTTTCTTCCAAAGTACACTGTCAGAGAAGTTCACATCGGCATCCATGTTGTAGTCTCCTTTTTTGTACTGGTCAAAAATACCACTTTCGAGTTTCCACCTGTTCGAGTCGTTGAAGTTGATGTCAAAGTTTTCAAAGAAATCATCTTTGTTGCCATCAGCCGCGTACATCAGCCACTTGTTGGTGGTGGCGTCTTTGATTTGTCCAAACGACGGCGGGTCGGTTGTCACGTAGCTATCTTGTTGGGTAAAATCAAAAGAAATTTTACCCGCTACAATAGGCACTTTTGTGGGAGACATTACCCCGAGGTGATTACGGTGTTCGACCACCACAAACAAGGCCGACGCTGTCGTGTTTATTGTATAACATGGTTGAATAAAGGTAATCGTACCGTCGTCATGCAACAGCCCCGCTCCTTTCCAAACATTACTTACACTCACAGAATCAGTCCGTAACGACACCAATACCCAGTCAACTACTGTATTTGGATAAATAAACCCACTGGCGTGTCCTTCGGTTCCTGTATAGTTCCAAGGCACATCGTTATACGGTTGTCCTTTTGGCGTTGCCACCGCAAAATCGCCGATTGGCGTTTGGCCAGGTAGCAATCCACGTTGGTTGAGCGTCGTTTCCATCTTACTTGTACTTGGGTTAAAAGGGCCTTCAAGAAGTACCTTCAACTCCATTGTCAAACAAGCTGGGGGGAAGTTGGACGGAATAATCGTCACGGGAACTTCTACCGTTACGCACAAATTACCCTGGTCGCAAATCGTTAAACAAACCTTGTCATTTCCCGTTTGGCCTGCCTGAGGCGTGTATGTCAAACATACCTCGTGGCTACTGTTGTTGACCGACAAACCTGACACGCTACCTTTCAAAGGTACATTACACTGCGTTACGGTGTGCGTGTCGCCGCCGTTAGGGTCACTAATCGGCCCACATATCGACACAGGGACGCCCTCCTTCGTCACGATTGGCGGTAAAGACACAATCGGTGCCTGAGGAATAGTAGGTACCTGAACCCGTGGATACACCGTAATTGGAATACTCACCGTGTCACACAAGGACGGACTGCCATTGTCGCACACAATCACACAAACTGAATCCCGTCCAAAATAACCCGATGAAGGCGTATAAGTGATGCACAACTGCCCACCGACGGTGGTTATTGGATTCGCCGTACCGTGTTTGGGTGCACCGCAGACGATGAAGCTATTGGTTCCCAATCCATTCGGGTCCAATATCGGCATACACGTCGTTGTTGTACTGTCCTGTACCGTGATAATGGGCGTCACTACCACCACTGGAGGCTGGTTCGTTGGTGAAGTCGGTATCTCGGGCACAATCGTGATAGGAACTCGGACGGTATCACACAAGCCGCCCTGATCACACACAACCAAACATACATTATCCACTCCCGTTTGGCCTACATTAGGCGTGTAAGTAATACAGAGTTTCCCCGTCTGATTGTTTACCGTCTGAACCGTCGTCCCTTTGCTGGCTGCGCCACATACCGTTACTGTATGTGTGTCTCCAACGTTCGGGTCGTTGATTTCCCCGCACACCGTCTTGGCTACCCCTGGCTTCGTTACAATAGGCGGAACTACAACAACGGGTGGGTAGTTAGCTGGTGGGAAGTTTGACGGAATAATCGTCACGGGGACTTCTACGGTCACGCACAAATTACCTTGGTCGCAAATCGTTAAACAAACCTTGTCATTCCCAGTTTGGCCTGCCTGAGGCGTGTATGTCAAACATACCTCGTGGCTACTGTTGTTGACCGACAAACCTGATACGCTGCCTTTCAAGGGTACATTACACTGCGTTACGGTGTGCGTGTCGCCGCCGTTAGGGTCGCTAATCGGCCCACATATCGACACAGGTACACCTTCCTTCGTCACGATTGGCGGTAAGGACACAATCGGTGCTTGGGGGATGGTGGGTACCTGAACCCGTGGATACACCGTAATTGGAATACTCACCGTGTCACACAGAGACGGACTGCCATTGTCGCACACAATCACACAAATAGAATCACGTCCAAAATAACCCGATGAAGGCGTATAAGTGATACACAACTGCCCACCGACGGTGGTTATTGGGTTCGCCGTACCGTGTTTGGGTGCACCGCAAACGATGAAGCTATTGGTTCCCAATCCATTCGGGTCCAATATCGGCATACACGTCGTCGTTGTGCTGTCTTGTACCGTGATAATGGGCGTCACTACCACCACAGGAGGCTGATTCGTTGGTGAAGTCGGTATCTCGGGCACAATCGTGATGGGAACTCGGACGGTATCACACAAGCCGCCCTGATCACACACAACCAAACATACATTATCCACTCCCGTTTGGCCTACATTAGGCGTGTAAGTAATACAGAGTTTCCCCGTCTGATTGTTCACCGTCTGAACAGTCGTCCCTTTGCTGGCTGCGCCACATACAGTTACCGTATGCGTGTCTCCAACATTCGGGTCGTTGATTTCCCCGCAGACCGTCTTGGGTACCCCTGGCTTCGTTACAATGGGCGGAACTACAACAACAGGTGGGTAGTTTATCACGCAACTGGTGCTCGCCACCACAATCACACTTGCACTACTAAAACATAAAGCCACGGGATCATAAAAAGCTACGTAAAACGTACCTGCCCCTGCAGTAGTTACGGCGCTAGCCGTCAACCTATTGACACTACTTGCTGGAAGCGCGCTGTGGAAGGTAACAATCGTTCCAAATGGCTTGGCCGTCGAATCTACAAATGCCCGTAAATCAACCGTTGTGATAGGGCAAGAATTTGTAGCCACCCGAAGCGGCGACGCTTGACTGTAACACGTTCCAAAATTATACACACCATAATACACCCCTGGGACTGCTACTGCCGTCTGGGTATTGGTCATTAGGTTGGCTGCTGAAACAGGGAAGCCATTGTGCCATTCAAAAGTAGCCCCTGCTGGCGGTGCCGCCGTGGGCTGATGGGTAGTAAGATCCACTGTTGGCGTTTGGGCATATCCTATAGATATACCCAAAAACCAAACAATGCTCATTACCCAACCTATAAAGATTCTATTGGTTCTCATATCCAAAGTTCGTTATGTTGAGTAATGATGATTTATTTCAATTGTGGTCCTACTGGCACTGCCGAACAGTTGTCAAGTGTCCAGACATCCGCAATGATCTTTTTAGGAGTAATCGTCAATAAATCAGCAGTACATGTTGTCAAAGAGCCAATGGTGAAGTTCAACGTACCAAGCGCTGTTCCGTCATAGCGAATAGGAATGTGCAATGTCTGAACTCCCGTATTCGTGGCACATGCTTGTGTAACACCGTTTGCGAGTGTTATGCCCGAACCACTCACTGTCAATGGCGTAAAACATCCCGCAGTGGTCACATTGACCGTCACCACCAACGTATGCTGACTTGGCGTACCTGCAACTGGGGCTGGATAAATAAGGGTTTTTGGGCAATCTATCGTACCTGCAGGCCCTGCGGAAGTCACTATTACGGTGTAAGTGACAGTTGTGCAAAACCCAATCGGGCTAGTACTATCACATACTTTGACACAGAAATAGTACGTACCTGGCGTAGCTGGCGCGGTGTATGAGTATGCACCTGTCGTGCTATTAATGGTCAAATTACTAGCTAGAGGTAGCGGGTTTGCTCCTACTGGTGCGGTGCAGCCAGGGTCGGAAGCGCCATTTGAATAGGTATATGGCGGAAGTCCTCCTTGTGGTTGCAACTCAGTAGCTGCATTTCCAGTCTTGACTTCTCCCGTCACGGCCGTTTGTACTGCTGGTAAAGTCACACATGGCAACGAAAGGGTGACCGTGACCCCAACCGCTGGCGCAGGGCTATAACAATTGTTGATGGCATCATAGCAAACAGGATAATACACGCCACCTACACCCACCGTTCCTGGCAAAAGTACTTTTGTGGAGGCCGATAAGCCCGTGTTTGTGGTATGCCATTCCAAAAGTGAACCTATTGGACATGTGCTTGTTACCAAACCTGTCAAACTTACGGTTGGCAGTGGACATATATTGGTAATTGCCGTTGCTGATAACGTAGGAGCTACCGAACCTGCCGCACAAACACAAGCGTTTATTGACACGGTCACTGAGTCGGCCCTGAAGCTAAAACAGCCCGTGTTTTTGTCGAAATACAAAGCGTAATATTTACCCGCAGTAGTTACCGCCGTTGCATTTGTCAGTGTATCACCTGCTGAAGTTGGAATTTTTGAAGTACTCCAAACCAAATGCGTACCACTTGGTACAGTACCTGTATTTGTCAATGCATTCAAATTGACCGTTACATTAGGACAGGTATTGGCTGCCGTTGTCGCTGTGATTACAGGAGGCAAAGAACCTGCGGCAGTAGCACCCCTCATGATTAACTTGAATACTTTGGTATTACCAATATCTAACGAAGCCAAGTTACCTACAGTAATTCGCACTTCGTCAAAGGTTTGTGTGGTGGTAAATCCAACAATTTGACGTGATGCGCTTAATAGTTCAAGTGAAATTAAGTTTCCTCCGCTCGTTTCTCTAAGAACACCATTCAAGTAGGTCGAAACAGTCGCGGCATTTACGAGGTTTACCCCAATCAACGACGCATTTTCAATATCAAAACCTACAAACTCACCTGCGGCATGGACTGTAGCACCATCTTTAATCGAAATCGAGCCGTTGGCTAAAACTCCTGCCGTCAGAATAATTTCAGCAAAGTTTGCACTCGAATTATCGACCACATTCGTTGCATCATTTACAGCACAAAGCAAACAGGCGACTCCTGAAATACCCGTGCGACTCCCACTAATCACCGCAGGATACGTTGGTTGTACAAAGTCCGTTATTGTCGTACAGGTCAATGCAGGTCCAGCGCAAAACTTCTGGAATACCGCACCATAGACTCTTGTTACGCTCAAAACACCCAATAAATTGCTAATCTCAATCTTCACCTCATCAAAGGCCGCTGTTGTAACAATACCTACCAACTGCTCACCTGTGCCTGTCAACAACGCCGAATTTAACGATAACAACGTCCCTGTGCTCGACGTCTCTTGCAACGTCCCGTTCAAGTATGTCTTTATCGTAATGCCTGACAATAAATTCGCCCCAATCAAACCTGGGTTTGAAATGTTAAACCCTGCAAATGTTCCTGCTGGATAATCTGTCAATTGGTCTTTAACGGCCAATGAACCTACACTACCCGCCGACACCGCCATCGTGATGGTCGCATAATCCGTCGTGCTTGCGCTTATCGCATTCGCAGCGTCAGTCACCGAACAACCTAGACATGCAATACCTGAGATACCTGTATTAGCTCCACTTATTGAGGTCGGATAAACAGGGTTGTTCATCGAAGTTTGAGTATTACAAACCAATGCAGGTCCAGCGCAATAACTTTGGAACACTGCACCATAGACTCTTGTTACACTCAAAACACCTAGCAAGTTACTAATCTCAATCTTCACCTCATCAAAGGCTGCTGTTGTAACAATACCTACCAACTGCTCACCTGTGCCTGTCAACAACGCCGAATTTAACGACAACAACGTCCCTGTGCTCGACGTCTCTTGCAACGTCCCACCCAAGTATGTCTTTATCGTAATGCCTGACAATAAATTCGCTCCAATCAAACCTGGGTTTGAAATGTTAAACCCAGCAAATGTTCCTGCTGGATAATCTGTCAATTGGTCTTTAACGGCCAATGAACCTACACTACCCGCTGACACTGCCATCGTGATGGTCGCATAATCCGTCGTGCTTGAGCTTATCGCATTAGCCGCGTCAGTCACCGAACAACCTAGACACGCAATACCTGAGATGCCTGTATTAGCTCCACTTATTGAAGTCGGATAAACGGGATTGTTCATCGAAGTTTGAGTGTTACAAACCAATGCAGGTCCAGCGCAATAACGCTGGAATACCGCACCATACACCCTTGTTACACTCAAAACACCTAGCAAGTTACTAATCTCAATCTTCACCTCATCAAAGGCCGCTGTTGTAACAATACCTACCAACTGCTCACCTGTACCTGTCAACAACGCCGAATTTAACGACAACAACGTCCCTGTGCTCGATGTCTCTTGCAACGTCCCGTTCAAGTATGTCTTTATCGTGATGCCTGACAACAAATTCGCCCCAATCAAACCTGGGTTTGAGATATTAAACCCTGCAAATGTTCCTGCTGGATAATCTGTCAACTGCTCTTTAACCGCCAATGAACCTACACTACCCGCCGACACCGCCATTGTGATGGTCGCATAATCCGCCGTGCTTGCGCTTATCGCATTAGCCGCATCAGTCACCGAACAACCTAGACAGGCCACACCTGAGATGCCTGTATTAGCTCCACTTATTGAGGTCGGATAAACGGGATTGTTCATCGAAGTTTGAGTGTTACAAACCAATGCAGGTCCAGCGCAATAACTTTGGAACACAGCACCATAGACTCTTGTTACGCTCAAAACACCTAGTAAGTTACTAATCTCAATCTTCACCTCATCAAAGGCTGCAGTTGTAACAATACCTACCAACTGTTCACCTGTGCCTGTCAACAACGCCGAATTTAACGACAACAACGTCCCTGTGCTCGATGTCTCTTGCAACGCCCCATCTAAATACGTCTTTATCGTAATCCCTGACAACAAATTCGCCCCAATCAAACCTGGGTTTGAGATATTAAACCCTGCAAATGTTCCTGCTGGATAATCTGTCAATTGGTCTTTAACCGCCAATGAACCTACACTACCCGCCGACACTGCCATTGTGATAGTCGCATAATCCGCCGTGCTTGCGCTTATCGCATTGGCCGCATCAGTCACCGAACAACCTAGACAGGCAATACCTGAGATGCCTGTATTAGCTCCACTTATTGAAGTCGGATAAACGGGATTGTTCATCGAAGTTTGAGTATTACAAACCAATGCAGGTCCAGCGCAATAACTTTGGAATACCGCACCATAGACCCTTGTTACGCTCAAAACACCTAGCAAGTTACTAATCTCAATCTTCACCTCATCAAAGGCTGCTGTTGTAACCATACCTACCAACTGCTCACCTGTGCCTGTCAACAACGCTGAATTTAACGACAACAACGTCCCTGTGCTCGACGTCTCTTGCAATGTCCCACCCAAGTACGTCTTTATCGTAATGCCTGACAACAAATTCGCCCCAATCAAACCTGGGTTTGAGATATTAAACCCTGCAAATGTTCCTGCTGGATAATCTGTCAATTGGTCTTTAACCGCCAATGAACCTACACTACCCGCCGACACCGCCATTGTGATGGTCGCATAATCCGCCGTGCTTGCGCTTATCGCATTGGCAGCATCAGTCACCGAACAACCTAGACACGCCACACCTGAGATACCTGTATTAGCTCCACTTACTGAGGTCGGGAAAACGGGATTATTCATCGAAGTTTGAGTGTTACAAACCAATGCAGGTCCAGCGCAATAACTTTGGAATACCGCACCATAGACTCTTGTTACGCTCAAAACACCCAATAAGTTACTGATTTCAATCTTCACCTCATCAAAGGCTGCTGTTGTAACAATACCTACCAACTGCTCACCTGTGCCTGTCAACAACGCCGAATTTAACGACAACAACGTCCCTGTGCTCGACGTCTCTTGCAACGCCCCACCCAAGTACGTCTTTATCGTAATGCCTGATAACAAATTCGCCCCAATCAAACCTGGGTTTGAAATGTTGAACCCTGCAAATGTTCCTGCTGGATAATCTGTCAACTGGTCTTTAACCGACAATGAACCTACACTACCCGCCGACACCGCCATCGTGATGGTCGCATAATCCGCCGTGCTTGCGCTTATCGCATTCGAAGCATCCGTTACCGAACAACCTAGACACGCCACACCTGAGATACCCGTATTGGCTCCACTTACTGAGGTCGGGAAAACGGGATTATTCATCGGGGTTTGAGTGTTACAAACCAATGCAGGACCAGCACAATAACGCTGGAATACCGCACCATAGACTCTTGTTACGCTCAAAACACCTAGCAAGTTACTAATCTCAATCTTCACCTCATCAAAGGCTGCAGTTGTAACAATACCTACCAACTGCTCACCTGTGCCTGTCAACAACGCCGAATTTAACGACAACAACGTCCCTGTGCTCGACGTCTCTTGCAACGCCCCACCCAAGTACGTCTTTATCGTAATGCCTGACAATAAATTCGCCCCAATCAAACCTGGGTTTGAAATGTTGAACCCTGCAAATGTTCCTGCTGGATAATCTGTCAACTGGTCTTTAACCGACAATGAACCCACACTACCCGCTGATACCGCCATTGTGATAGTCGCATAATCCGTCGTGCTTGAGCTCACTGCATTGGCAGCGTCAGTTACCGAACAACCTAGACACGCCACACCTGAAATACCTGTATTGACACCACTTATAGCCGTAGGAAAGGCAGGTGTATTCATCGAAGTTTGGGTGTTACAATCCAACGCTGCACCTGCACAAAAGTTCTGAAAAACAGCATCATACACCCTTGTTACACTTAAAACACCCAATAAGTTACTGATTTCAATCTTCACCTCATCAAAAGGAGCCGTCGTCACCATCCCTACCAGCTGCTGCCCTGCACCTGTTAATAAGATGGAGTTCAAGGACAACAACGTTCCTGAACCAGACGTCTGTTGCAACGTCCCGTTCAAATATGTCTTTATCGTAATCCCTGACAATAAATCCACCCCAATCAAAGCTGGGTTTGAAATGTTAAACCCTGCAAATGTTCCCGCTGGGTAATCTGTCAATTGGTCTTTGACGGCCAATGACCCCACACTCCCCGCCGACACCGCCATCGTAATGGTCGCGTAATCTGTCGTGCTTGCACTTATCGCATTCGAAGCATCCGTTACCGAACAACCAACACATGCGAGACCTGAGATACCCGTATTGGCACCACTTATTGAAGTTGGATGCGTCGGGTTATTCATCGAAGTTTGAGTGTTACAATCCAATGTTGGACCAGCACAAAACTTTTGAATAATAACGTTATAAACACTTGCGTTAAACAAAACCCCCAAAAGCGACGTGTACTCAATTCGTACTTCATCAAACGGTTGAGTAGTGACAAAACCTAAAATGGCATGGCCATTACCCGTTAATAGACTAGAGTTGATACCTAACACATTGGTAACCGCATTAAATGTCTCACGAAGTGACCCATTGTTATAGGTATAAATCGTTACTGTAGAAGCGATTGACGCTCCGATAAGCCCTGCCGTACCCACTTCAAACCCTGCAAATGTCCCCGCAGGGTATTCGTCGGCAGCATCGTTATCTTTAACAATAATCCTACCACCACAACCAATACCCGACAATGCAATAGACGCATTGTCGGTCAAGGTACTGTTCACCACTCTATCCTCATTGCTTACAAACGAAACAATCGGCACGCAACCCCCGAAGGTAGTTCCCGTTGCCGCGATGTTTGTAAATGTACCGTTGACCAGCTCTGTTTGGTCATTACAAGGTGCGTTTGCAATTTGCGCTCGGGTCTCTTGGTAGAGAAATACCAGTGCGACGGCGAGCTTTACCCAAAGCCAAAAAAAATGGCTTCGGCTAGTTGTTCCTAGCATAAACGTTTTCATAATTAATAAGAGATTTGATAAGGGGATATAATAGAGATTTCAAAACGGGAAAAAGCAAGCCTTAAATAGGCTTGCCTGCACTCTTGGTTTTCTTGACCACCAGCGGTATGCACAAATTCGGTGGACAACAATCAATTGCTTCGATGATGATAGGACAGCACCCTTCCGCAGGGCAGCTTCCTGCATCGGCACTGATGCTGTATGCTCCTGCCTCCGATAAATTGATGGAATTTCCAGTACCCACTTGCGTCGTTCCCTTAAACCACCGAACGTTGGTGAAGAAGCTTGGCACGGTCACCGTAATTTCTTGATTTGAGCAAAGTTTGATTGGGACGCTCACACAAGCATGGGCTATATCGTCTTCGAGTAGTGAGTTATTGTTTGGCGTCGAATCGGGATCGTCTTGGTCTGAGGCCGTCACTTCCGCCCGGTTAAAATGTACGCCTTCTGCCAAAACTTGCGTATTGATTGTTAGCTCTACGCTGTCACCTGGCGCGATGCTTGCAATGCTCCACGTCACCACCTGGCCTGCTGGCGTGAGTGCTGGCGAAGAACTAAGCCACTTCAAAGCCACTGGAAGCGAGTCTGTTACCACAACGTTTGTCGCTGAGTCTGGCCCATCGTTTTTGACAGTTAGTTTAAATATGGCCGTACTACCTACAGTTGCTTGAGCAGCCGAAATACGTTTTTTGCTCAATGACAAATCCGCAACTTTTCCTGCACAACGCTGCGCAGGGCAAAGCGTTGCTTTCGTATATTCCACTCCTGTGGCCACATCCGTAAGTGTGTATTGATTGCCGCTAATGTTCACCTCGTTCATCCCTGTTTTAGGGAAATCGGTACTGGTTTGCCAGTTTAAATCAAAACAAGGGTTTGTCAACGCCCCTTTATAATCCATCGAAATACACGATACGGTCGTCCATGCTTGGGTCACTTGGCGCGCCGTTGGCGTTCCTGTGGGACTATACTTTACATTGAGCGACACCACTCCGCTAGTCGCATTTTCGGTACTTCCTGTCAAATTCTGGGCCGTGTAGCGGTTGTCAGATGCGGGAGCAACAGATGAAAAAGCTTCTTGCGAAACAATTTGTGGGTTTGTTAAAAGGGTTGCGCTGTAATTGAAGCGGTAATTGGCATCTCCCATCAAGAAAGCACTTTCGGCATCCGCAGCGCGTACTTCCACCCGCAACACGACCTTCTTGGTTTCACAATCAAAGCTTTTTACCGATAACCGTACGCCGTATTTGGCCTTACTTGCCTGACAAAACTGATCAGCACACACGGTTAGGTTTTCAAAAACTTTGGCCGAGGCCACATTTTTAGTTGTATAAGCAAAAGGGGTAGCAGAGGTTACAATTACCTCGTTCATACCCGTTCTTGGAAAATCTGTATCTTTCTGCCACGCAAGTGTGTAGCAACCCGTTATGGCAAGGACATCAAACGACAAGCAACTCACCGTTGTCCAGTCGGTTGTTACTTGCCTTGCCCCTGCCCTGCCTGCAAAAATGGTGTTTAGAGAAACTATACCATTGGTAGCCCCCGCCGTACTTCCTTCTAAGTTCTGAGATTGGTAGGCGATTTGGCTGGCGGGTGCATTTCCTGAGAAATTTTCTTCGCTTACAATCGTGGGGTTGGCCAATTGTTGGGTACTATACCGAAAACGATAATTTGCATCTCCCATTAGGAATGTACTATCGGCGTTATTGGCCTTAACTTGGACTTGCACTACCATTTTTTTGGTAAGGCAATCAAACGATTTGAGGCTCAAACGCACGGCAAAAGAGCCTTTTTGGGCATAGGTCGCAACCGACACCAATAGCAAACCAACGGCTGCCAACAGTCGTACAAATTGTTTCATCGGAAAAGGGGTATTTTTGATAGAAGATATAAACGATAAACAGGTAGTGCTCACACCACGAGCAACCGTTCTGAGGAAGAGTCTAGAAAATAAAACACCTTGTTTCGCAGCTTCCCTGAGCCTTGAAAATGACGAATAATCGTCTGATAGTGATGATTTTGGGACAAAAAGTTCCCTATCACCATTTTTGCAGTATCTTTGCATGGTGTTAACCTGTTTTTGGGGTTCAACCAACGAAGGAGGAGAAAGAAGGCTTGATTACTTTGGTCGGTACTAAGGATTCTTTCCCTCCTGTTTTTGATATTTTTATTGTACTTCTCTGCTACATTGTCATTTTTTTCTTTGAAAAACCTGCTTGTGAACCTCCAAAAAGGGCCTAGCAAATCAGTGTTATTTTTAGTTATCTAGCATCAATTTTGAGGCCAAGCAACCTGCAAAAAAAATGCGCTTTTTTTTTACATAGCCAATTCACACTTTGGCATAGGTTAATTCAAAAAATATACTGATGAATTGAACGATACTTTGTATATTTTTTTTCTTCACCCTTTCCTACCCAAAAAACTACACGAAATGCCAATATCTAACATACCAATACTCTATTTTGGCATATCAACAATCATTTTAAATACCAATAACTACAAACATATACTAATATCTAGCACGCTTTTTGTTATACAAAAACCAACGGCTTTAATCATCCATTTACTGATTAATGGGCTTGCGTATTTACATAAATTTACTTTTCCGTTCGTTATGAATAGTCTGACCCCTGTTATTGCAATTGCTGATATAAACCTTGCGGATCAAGTGAGGGAGTTAGTTATGAAACTTCCTTTTATGCAACCTCCCATTGTGTGTCAATCAGGCACCCAATTGTTGGGCATTCTAAATACTCAAGATGCCAATATCCTTTTTTGGGGGGCTGATTTCACCGACATACCTGGGTTTGATTTGTTTCAACTCCAAACAAACCTTCCCCCCGTTATTGTCGTGAGTCATTCTAAAGAGATGGCCTTAGCAGCCTTTGATGTGGGGGCACTCGACTACTTGGTCTCACCGCTGATTCCGCTGCGCTTTCAAAAAGCTTGTTATCGAGCTCTACAAGTAATGAGCCACGCCAGTAATTTGACGTTAGCGGATAAAATCATGGTAAAAATTGGGCGAAAAATACACGCTATTCTTTTTGATGAAATCTTGTTTATTGAAGCCTATGGCATGTACTCAAAAATCTGCAAACCAAACGGCAAAGTACTGGTAATCAACGATGTAATTACCCGCCTTGAGCACCAGCTACCCGCCAAAATTTTCACTCGGGTACACAAATCCTACATTGTTAATATTCAGAAGATAACAAGCTTTGATAAGAAAAATCTTTACATCGACGACAAGGCCATTGAGATAGGTGTCACCTACAAACTCCGTCTAAACAGTTGGCTTAAGTTATTGGATAAAGAATAAAAAAGCGGCTTCCAACTTACGAGAAAGTAAGCTGGAAGCCGCCATAATGCTTAGAGCAGGGTATTGAATTTAGGAGAGCCTAAATTGGAGGTATGTTTTGGCCAAAAGTGCCATTTTTTGAAAATCTGGCACCCGAATGCGCTCTTCTTGAATGCGAGATGCCGACGTTTCTTTGATTTTATTGAACAACGTCAAATAATACACATAGGCCAAATAAACCCCCATTCGGGCACTTTTTGGCAGCTGTTGGATGGCAATGTTGGCCGCGTCAAAATCGGCCTGAATGTCAGCTTCGATTTTTCGTTTGGCTTCTTTGGAAAATAAACGAAAATCAACTTCTGGGAAATATATCCGCCCACGATCGACAAAATCGCTTTTCAAATCGCGCAAGAAATTCACTTTCTGAAACGCCGCACCCAATCTCCTTGCTCCTTCTTTGAGGTGGTCAAACATCTTGCTGTCGCCTTCGCAAAATACCCGCAAACACATCAATCCAACCACTTCTGCCGAGCCATAAATGTATTCGTCGTATAAATTTCTATTGTATTCCAAGGGAGCCAAATCCATTTCCATGCTGTGCAAAAACGCATCAATCAAATCACGTTCGATTTGGTACTCATTCACCACCAACTGAAACGCGTGAAGCACGGGATTGAGGCTGATACGCTGCTCGATTGCTTCATACGTGTCATAACGAAATTTGTCCAACAAAAACTTTTTATCGTGGTCATGGAACGTATCCACAATTTCGTCGGCGAAGCGAACAAAACCATAAATGGCGTAGATGGGCAAGTGAAATTTTACATCTAATGTCTTGATACCCAGTGTAAAAGAAGTACTGTAGCGCTCCGTGATAAGCTTGCTACATTCCAAGGCTGTCTGATTAAATAACTGTATCATGGAGAATGGTTTGGTTTCTTTATGCTTTCTCAACTTCATCAGCGACCACTAGACCCGAAATAAGCGACGGCGGTACGCCTGGCCCAGGCACGGTGAGTTGTCCTGTATAAAACAAATTAGCCACCTTTTTGTTTTTGAGTGTTGGTTTTAAAAATGCCGTTTGCATCAGTGTATTTGCCAAACCATAGGCATTCCCCTTAAACGCATTGTAATCCGACATAAAATCGCGATGGGCGTAGGTACGTTTATAGACCACGTGCGACCGAATGTCTTCCCCGACGTATGTCTCCAAGCGTTCCATCACAACATTGAAATACTGTTCGCGAATTTCTTCCGAATCATCCTTTAAATCAGGCGCTACGGGAATCAACAAAAACAAATTTTCGCAGCCCTCAGGCGCCACCGACGGGTCGGTTTTGGAGGGTGCCGATGCGTAAAACAACGGCTTACTCGGCCACTGTGGTTTGGTATATATTTCGTGGGCGTGTTGCTTGAAATCTTCGTCAAAAAACAAGTTGTGGTGCTGTAGTTTTGGGATACGTTTGTTGACCCCTAAATAGTATAGCAACGACGATGGCGCAAGGGTACGTTTATCCCAATACGTATCCGAATAATTGCGGTACTGACCCAGCAGTTTTGTATCAACATGATGATAATCAGCTCCTGCCACCACCACGTCGGCGTCGAACGTACCCGTCTCAGTCACGACTTGTTTGGCTACTCCACCCACTACGTCGATGCGGGTCACGTTTTGGTTGAGCAAGATTTTCACGCCTTTTTCTTCCGCCAACGCCACCATTCCTTTCACAATTTCGTGCATTCCCCCCATCGGATACCACGTCCCCATCGAAATTTCGGCGTAGTTCATCAGGCTGTACATGGCAGGTGTATTTTCGGGGGTTGCTCCCAAGAATAGAATGGGAAATTCCATCAATTGCAGCAATTTTGGATCCGAAAAATACTTACGGATATGCCCAGCAAAAGTCTGAAGCACGTCCATTCGGCCCAAATCATAAAGGAGTTTTAGGCTTACAAACTCCCAAATACTTCGACTTGGCTTCCAAACAAATTTGTTCATGCCCACGTCGTATTTGTACGCGGCTTGTTCCAAAAACGCTTCCAAACGTTGCCCGCTGCCAGACTCTATTTGCTCAAAAAGTTGTTTTAGTTTTTCGATTCCCGCAGGAATATCGACGGCCGAAGTGGCATCAAAAATAACGGCATACGAGGGGTCTAGCCGCACAAGTTGATAGTAATCAGAAGGCTTTTTGCCAAATTTTCCAAAATACGTTTCAAACACGTCGGGCATCCAGTACCAGCTGGGCCCCATGTCAAACGTAAAACCTTTTTCACGAAAAACCCGTGCCCGTCCACCAGGCACGGAGTTTTTCTCTAAAATGGTTACCTCAAACCCTTTATTGGCAAGGCTAGTGGCAGCCGAAAGCCCCGCAAAACCTGCTCCTATGACGATTACTTTTTTCAACGTATAAATTGTTCTTCCGTGATGAATGTAGTAATTAAACTCGCAAACCCCATCAACGGTTTTTGAATATACGCAAAAAAGTTAAAAAATTACTGTTTCACCACCGCGCCGTCTTTCATCACAAACGTAACATTTTGAAGCGTTTTGATGTTTTGGAGCGGGTTTTCATCGGTCGCAATAATATCGGCGTATTTTCCTTTGCTAATGCTGCCCATGTTGGCTTCTTCGCCCAAAATCTGCGCGGGTACGATGGTCGCCGACTTGATGGCTTCCATTGGCGGCATTCCCACTTCGGTCATGTACTCAAATTCTTTGGCGTTTTTTCCGTGCGCAAACACACCCGCATCGGTTCCAAAAGCGATTTTTACGCCTGCTTTATAGGCTTTTTCAAACGTTTTCTGAATCAATGGCCCGATTTCCAACGCTTTAGCCCGTACAAACGGGTGGAAATACCCAATGATTTTGGCCGAATCGGCCGCCGAACGCCCCGCAATGATGGTAGGTACGTAATAAGCGCCCGTTTTTTTGAAAATCTCAATGGCCTCATCGTCCATGTACGTTCCGTGTTCGATGGTTGTCACTCCCGCGCGCAACGCCCGCTTCATCCCTTCGGCACCGTGGGCGTGCGCAGCTACGTGAAAGCCGTAATCTTTGGCCGTAGAAACGATGGCCGATACTTCATCGTCGGTAAACTGAGGCGCTTTTCCACTCTTGGCAATGCTCAATACCCCACCCGTGGCGGTGATTTTGATGCAATCGGCCCCATCTTTGTAGCGTTGGCGCACGGCTTTGCGGCCAGCTTCGGGCGAGTCCACGACGCCATCAGTCATTTTTTCGGGAGCGGTAAAGTGGTTGCCTAAACCGTTGGTAGGGTCCCCGTGGCCACCTGTAGTTGCGAGAGTTTGGCCTGCCGTAAAAATGCGCGGCCCCACGACCAAGCCTTTGTTGATGGCATTGCGCAGTGAAATATTGACGCCGCTTCCGCCCAAATCGCGCACGGCGGTAAAGCCCGCCATGAGGTTGATGTAGGCGTACTTTTGGGCTTCAAACGCAATGTCAGCGGGCGTATAGCTGACGCGTTTGGCAAACTGGTCTCGGCTGGTTTCGCTTTCGATGTGCACGTGCATGTCGGTCAAGCCAGGCAAAACCGTTTTGTTTTTTAGGTCAATCACTTTGTCGGTGCCTTGGCCTTTGGTATAGCCTTTTTCTACGGCTGTGATTCGGTTTTTCTCCACCACAATCGTCATTTGGTCTTGGGCTGCATCAGCCAAGCCGTCGATGAGTTTTCCGCAGTGGATGAGGGTACGTTGGGCGTACAATGAAGAGGAAGCAGCGAGGGCCATGGCTCCCGCCAACAGGCAGATTTTTTTCATTGGGATTTGGTCTTTGTTTGAAAAGGCAGCTCAAAGAAAACAAACTATGGCGACATCTCCACAGAAAATTTTGACAAAGTCGCCATCTGTGTTATTTTATTGTTAAGGTGGATTGCATCGTCTCGCCCGCAGAAGGCCGCTGAAGAATTCCTCCGCAGATTGGCGCTGAAAAAAGCTTACATCAGCGGGCATCTGCGGCTTTCAATCTGCGCCAATCTGCGGGTAACACTTTAAACAAACTGAGCTATCACTCCATTAGCCAACCCTATGTTAAGCAGCCCCCCCTAAACTTAATACAACCATAATCGGGGATGTTTTTAGCCCACATAAAAGGGGGATAGCTTTGAATCTTTAATTCAAATTTCCTCCTTTACATGACTACACACTCATTTACTTCAGTCGTAGCTCTTAGTGGTGCGCTCACGTTGGGCTTACTGCTGGTTTCCTGCAACGATCACCGCTTACCCGTTGTCAATTACCCCGCTTTTGCCGAGGCTAGTTCACCCAAAATCCTTTCTACGGCAGCTAACGGAACGGTACTCTACAACGGTGGATTTGGTTCCGCGCTAGTTGCCGACCCAAGGGATGCTAACGTTTTCTATTTACTCACCGACCGTGGCCCTAATGCCGCTGGAACGGCCGCTAATTCCATCATTTTTGGAAAATCGGACTTTACTCCACAAGTTGGCAAGTTTCGGTTAATTGGGAATCAGTTGGTGTTGGAAGAGACCATTTTATTGAAAAATGCCGCAGGTCAATTGCTCAACGGACTCCCTAACCCAACGGGTCAAGGAAGTACGGGAGAAACCGCCCTCGACCTCAATGGCAACCCCATCGCCCCCAGCGCAGATGGACTTGATTCAGAAGGGCTCGCCCTTGCGTCGGACGGTACATTTTGGGTAAGCGACGAATACGGCCCTCACCTTGTACACTTTGACAGAATGGGCAAGACCCTCGAACGCATCAATCCCTTCGGTTCGGGAACGGGCGGACGCACACTACCCAAAGTTCTAGCGCGCCGTCGTCCTAATCGGGGAATGGAAGGGTTGACCATTACACCCGACGGAAAGACGTTGGTAGGTTTAATGCAGTCGCCTTTGTACAACCCTTCTTCGGCGGCAGTTTCGGGCTCGTTGGTGTTGCGCGTAATGACGTTTGACATTGCCACGGGTTCCACCAAACAGTATGTGTATTTGATGGAAAACGCCAGCCTAACGGGTTGCAGCGAAATCGTAGCCATCACCAACACAACTTTTCTTGCTTTGGAGCGCGACGGAGATTACGGTGGAAACCCCGCCAAGCCAGCCGCTTTCAAAAGAATCTACAAGTTTGATTTGGCAGGCGCTACCGATATTTCTGACGGTGCTAATGGCGACGGAGGCAAATTGTACAACGGCTTGACCGTAGAGCAGCTAAAAGACAAGGCAGGTTTGACTGCTGCGGGCATTGTCCCCGTGACTAAGTCGCTGGTCTTTGATTTATTAACGCAAATATCACCCGTTTACCCTCACGATAAAGCCGAAGGTATTGCCATTCTTAGCAACACGCTCATCGCGGTTTCTAACGACGATGATTTTGGGGTGGTGGACAACGGACAAAATAGCTTTACCACAAAGATTCTGCCTGCTACAGGAAAAGTGGACATGAATCGCATCTATTTTATCAATTTATCAACGCCGTTGAAGTAAGCATAATTCAGCATAAAAAAAGGAGGCGCTTCGTTAGAAATGCCTCCTTTTTTTATTTAAAGTCATTACTCCGCCCGCACAATATTCTCGGGCTTCACGGTAAAGCTTTTATCTTATTCTTAAACCCAAATAAATTCTAATTGTTGTTCTTTTGGTTTCTTTTTCACTCCATGATTATGCTGGTCGATTTGGTCGGTATCAAAATTACAAACTAACGCTTCAACAACAGTTCGTCTATTTTCAACACTACCACCATTATGGTAGAAATGGTCTTTAGTAACAATATTAAACTTATTCCAATATTTGTTAATCATTTCGTTTTCTCGCCAATCATTATGATGCCAAGTAGAGAGAATAAACTTTGCTTTAGTTTCTGACAGCAAGTTAAATAAAAGCTCTTCGTCCTGCTCTTTCCAACCATTGTAATAGTCAACATGTCTTCCATAATAGGGTGGATCACAATAAATAATATCGTTTTCATTAGCTAATGGAATTATTTCAGCAAAAGACTTATTATAAAATAACCAATTAGGTTCGGGTTGGATAATTTGAGAAACAGTTGCAACCTGATTAGTGATTTTAGTAATATAGGCTTGTGCGAAACGGTCAGGCTTTTTACAAAATGGAATATTCCAATTACCCTTACTACCAAAACGCATCATTCCATTAAAACCTGCCCTTGATAAAAAAATAAAGTCATAAGGCGAAAACTCTCCCCCATTAAAACGAGATCGAACTTTTAAATAGTGCTCATAGCCGTTATTATCGGCCAAGCTCAACAACCTTCCCTCTTCTTCTAAATATTTTTTCATTAAAGGAGCAGAAATGCTTTTTTCTTGAACTCCTTTATAAAATCCTATTATGTGAGGATTCGTATCGTTTAAAATTGCGTTTTTATAACCAGCATTAAATGCTACGACTCCAGTACCTAAGAACGGTTCTATCCATTTCCCCTTTTGATTGGCGATTGTTGCTAAATCCTTAATCCAAGGAACCAATTTAGTCTTAATACCCTGGCTTTTTATAGGTGGAATAATTACTTTCATAAGCTTACTCTTTTGAATGTCTTGTAACAATTTTATCCCACAAATCCGTCCTACCTTTAAATTCTAGAAAATCTTTGAGGTTAGTAATTTTAATGGTTTTACCATTTTTCACCATCGTTGCAAAACCAAAATTTATCCAATACTCGTCAAACCACTCTTCTCCAAGTTGGCTAAAGACCCCATTTTCGTTTCTTAAATCTTCAATGCTTAATGTAGAACCAATATTTGCTGTATTGCCAGAGCCTTGTTTGTCACTTGCTATTTTCCACTTTTCTGCCGCGAAAAAATCAAAATCTTTGATTACAGATGTTATGGATTTTAAATCTTTAACCGTTGTAACCTCTCTTTCACCAATCTTCTTATTTGGTATTTCGTACTCTTCTTGCATTTCCTGAACCTGATAAATTTCTGTATCAGAAATAGCGTCACCATCTATATCAGTCCTTGTATAGATAACACCCAAACAGTAATGGCCTAAATATTGATTATATGGAAATTGAATATTCTTTTTCTTATCTCTTTCCTTAAAATAACTTCCATGACTACCTAGTGTAAAACTTGAAATTCCACTTTTCTTACGATAAGTTGTTTTCAAATCTACCGCAAACTTCACATCTTCATTGTGTTTATTTATAAAAGTAAGGTCAGGATAATAATTTTGGTGTTCAGTTAGCAATATTTTATACCCAATTTCGTCAGCAAACTGAAGAATTTGAGGAAAAATGTGTATTTCAAGAATTTTTGAAACAATTTTAGTATCAGACGAAATCGTATAAATGTTCTTATAAACGTCAATGAAACCTTTTATCGACCAATCACCATTATCAGTTGAAACATAACTTTCTAATTTTTGGGTAAATCTATCGAGTTCTTTTTTGAAATTGCCCTTATACTTTATCTTATCTGCAGCTGTCATTGTATCAAAGTTAGTAAAATTTTACTCTATGTTTCTGCCTGCTAAGGTTAATAAGAATGGTGGAAGCATTCCTCATACACCTAAACAGCCCCTCACTCCGCCCGCACAATATTCTCAGGCTTCACGGTCTCAAATTGGTTGAGACGCAGCCACAGTTGAGCGAGTACGACCACGTCTTCTTTGCAGTAGCGCCGAATGCGGTCGAGGTCTTTTTCAGCATAATACACCCGCGTCACGTCTTCGCCGCTGATGTCTGACTTACTGCTCGGAATTCCAAACAGCGCTGCCAACAAGTCCAACTGCGCAAAGCTTTTGTAGTCGCCATAACGCCACATGTCGAGCGTATCTTGGTGAAGGATTTCCCACGGCTTTTTGCCCGAAAGTTGGAGTGATTCGGGAAGTGTAATGCCGTTGACTAGCATCCGTCGGCAGATGTAGGGGAAGTCAAATTCCTTACCGTTATGAGCACAAAGAATAAGCTGGTTTTGAGGGTATTTTTCGAGCAACTCTTTAAACTCCAACAACAACGCCCGCTCGTCGTCGCCCGCGAGGGATTTTACTTTAAAGCGCGGCTGTTCATCGGTGGTATTCCAATAAAGCGCCCCAACTCCGATGCAAATGATTTTTCCAAACTCCGCATAAATTGCCGCCCGACGGTAAAACAAGTCGAACGGAGCCACGTGGTCGTCGTTGCGAATATTGGCGGCTTTACGTTCCCACTGCTCCTGCATTCGTTCGTCAAGCTGGTCAAATGAAGCTTTCGACGAAACCGTTTCGATGTCGATAAAAAGTACGTTTTTAGCTTTTTTGCGAAGGTCCATGGCGATGCAGTTTAAGGAACGAATAGTAAGAAAAAATCAGAAGTCACTTGCTTGTGCGCTACGGTCAGGTTGTGAGCAACCTGACCCACCCGTGTGGAGGGTTGCTCATAACCCGACCGATTACAACAAACAATTATTTCGGGAAGCGCATTCGGTAATCTACCTTCACTGCGCCTTTGGTAATGTCAGCTAAGCGTTTTTTGAGCATTTGGCGCTTGAGCATCGGCAAGTAATCCGTAAACAATTTACCCTCTAGGTGGTCGTATTCGTGTTGAATGATACGCGCCGCCATGCCGTCGTATTCTTCGATTTGTTCGTTCCACTCAGAGTCACGGTATTTTATTTTGAGTTTTTCGGGACGATATACATCCGCCCGAATGCCTGGAATACTCAAGCATCCTTCTTCAAACGCCCATTCGTCGCCCGTTTCTTCCAAAATTTGGGGATTGATAAACACTTTTTTGAATCCTTCCAAACTTGGGTCTTTGTCCTCTTCTTCTTCGTCTTCGTTGAGAATAGTACCATCTACGACAAACACACGAATACTTTGTCCTACTTGTGGCGCTGCCAACCCAATGCCCGACGATTCGTACATGGTTTCGTACATATTTGCTACAAATTCGGCCAGGTTGATTTCGTCTTTTTCAATGGGTCGAGCCACTTTACGCAAAACGGGATCGCCGTATGCTACGATGGGAAATATCATGGAAATTATTTTTTCGTGGTTAAATACGATTGTAAAATGATGGTCGCGCTCATTTTGTCGATGTTGGATTTATCCTGACGGTCACTTTTTTTAGTTCCCATCGAAATCATCGTTTGGAGTGCCATACTGCTGGTAAAACGCTCGTCGTGTTCGTAAACGGGTGTTTCGGGAAAAGCTTTTTTGAGTTGTTTGATAAAGCCCTTCACGTGCGGCGTGTTGTTGGTATCGGTATTGTCCAATTTTCGGGGCATTCCTACCACAAACGACTCCACGGCTTCTGCGGCAGTATAACGCTTCAAAAAGTCGATTAATTCGTGCGAACGAACCGTATCAAGCGCCGTCGCAATGATTTGCAATGGGTCTGTTACGGCAATACCCGTCCGTTTTGTCCCGTAATCAATCGCAATGATTCGCGCCATTTATTCGTTGTTTCATCGTTTAAACCTTATAGGTTTTGAAAACCTACAAGGTTTACGTAATTAATTAAGTTGCAAATATAGCAGAAAATTCGTCAGCCTCTTTGGGGAAAAATGTTGAAAAGCTGCCCCAGCGAAATGACATTTTGGCAGAATTGGAGCGCTCGCATTATTATTTTATAGAAGAAAGTGTTCTCCAAACAATGTCTTGTTAAATATTGTTAAAAGTTAGAAATTGGGGCACGGAATGCTTTTAAAACGCGTTATCTCGGTACTTTTTTTACAAGCAATCACTCAAAAAAACCATAACCAAAAGCTCATAAAAGTCATGAATCAGAATTGGAAATCATTGGCATTGGTTGGACTTATTTCAAGTGCAGCGACCATCGGAGGTTACAAGCTTATTGGAGGTCTTGACGATACCAAAGACGTT
The DNA here is from genome assembly GCF_014195535.1 of Runella defluvii. Lineage (GTDB taxonomy): Bacteria > Bacteroidota > Bacteroidia > Cytophagales > Spirosomataceae > Runella > Runella defluvii. The sequence goes on from NZ_JACIBY010000002.1 coordinate 140,314, forward strand.
ATTTTCAAAGAAGCCGACAGCCCATTGGCGCGCTTCACCTCGGCTCCTCCTGCGGGTGCAGCCGTTGATTTTACCTATGCGGCCGAAATATCAACCCCAGCCGTAGTTCACATCAAAGCATCGGCCATGCGCCAAGCCCAGCAAAGAGGCATGGATTTGTTCGATTTCTTTGGCGAAGATTTCGGTTTTCGCCGTGGCGGGCCTCAAAAGCAAGAGTCATCAGGCTCGGGGGTCATCGTTAGCGCCGACGGTTTTATTGTCACCAACAACCACGTGGTAGAAGGTGCCGAAGAACTCGAAGTAGTCATGTCGAACAAACGCACCTACAAAGCCAAAGTAATTGGTACTGACCCTTCTACGGACATTGCGGTGATTCAAATCCCTGCCAAAGACCTACCTTCGCTCGCGTTTGGGAACTCCGACGCCATCAAAGTGGGAGAATGGGTAGTAGCCGTAGGAAACCCTTTCAACTTAGAATCGACCGTGACAGCGGGGATTGTCAGTGCCAAAGGTCGTGGAATTGGCATATTGAACCAACGCCAATCAGCCAACCGTCAAGGTGGCGATACACCGCTTGAATCGTTTATTCAAACCGATGCAGTAGTCAACCCTGGTAACTCAGGAGGTGCTTTGGTTAACCTGAAAGGAGAATTGGTAGGTATCAACACGGCGATTGCCAGCCCAACGGGAAGCTACGCAGGCTATGCGTTTGCCGTACCTGCTAGTTTGGTGAAGAAAGTGTCAAGCGATATTATTAAGTTCGGTGGGGTTCAACGTGGATACATTGGTATCATCCCAGAAGAACTAGACAGCAAAAAAGCTGACCAGTACGACGTTAGAGTCGCAACGGGGATTTATGTCAAAGGATTTGGTGATGGCAGTAGTGCCGCCAAAGACGCTGGCTTAAAAGTAGGGGACGTTATCACCAAAGTCGATGGCATTGAGGTGGACTCTGACCCTAAATTCCGCGAACTTGTGGCCCGTAAGCGCCCAGGCGAAGCCGTCAACTTGACCGTCAACCGCAATGGTTCGGTGAAGGATTATAGTGTGATTCTCCGTAACCGCGAAGGTGGAAAAGAAATCATCAAAACCGATGAAGCAGATGCAGCCCTTGGTTCGCTTGGTGCCCAGTTTGGGGACCTCAACTCACGCGAAGTACAACGTCTTCAACGTGCCAACATCAGTGGAGGGGTAAAAGTAACGGCCATGCAAGGCGGAAAGCTTGCCCGAGTAGGTGTAGAAGAAGGTTTTGTGATTACGAAAGTCAACGACAAAGCTGTTCATTCAGTCAAAGAACTTAAAGCAGCATTGGCAGGAAAAAATGGTGGTCGCGTTCAGATGGAAGGTTTGTACCTCGATTATCCAGAAGACGTTTATTCGTTTGGATTCAATTTATAATCTTTGATTTATCACTCAAAGGGTTAGGGCTGTAAAAGTCCTAACCCTTTGTTTTTTTCAGAGGTTTAGTTATTATTGCTTGTTCTCCTAACCAAATTACACCAATGACAACCGCGATTATCATCACCATTTGTCTTTTAATCTTAGCTGCTTATATATTTGATATTACCTCTTCAAAAACCAAAATACCATCCGTTATTTTATTGCTCCTCATGGGATGGGGAGTTCGTCAGCTTTCGATGTCAACGGGGCTTTTTATTCCAAATCTCACACCTGTACTACCCATTTTAGGGACTATTGGACTAATCCTCATTGTCTTAGAAGGTTCACTGGAATTACAACTCAATGGTTCAAAACTTGGGTCTGTCAAAGAATCGTTCATGGTAGCATTGCTTCCTATGGTAGTCTTAGCCATCGGAACGACTGCCGCTTTTGTCTATTGGGGGGGAACATCTTTTAAGGATACCCTATTAAACGTACTTCCGTTGTGCGTCATCAGTAGCGCCATTGCCATTCCGAGCGTCAAAAATTTACCAAATACCCAAAAAGAATTTGTCATTTATGAAAGTAGTCTTTCTGACATTTTGGGGGTGGTATTTTTTAATTTTGTGGCCTTCAACGAAGCCTTCGGCTTTAGCTCACTTACCCAATTTGTTGGTCAGTTGCTGGCTATTATTCTCATTTCGTTTGTGGCTACGGGTGCGCTGTCCTACTTATTGAGCAAAATCGACCACCACATCAAGTTTGCGCCCATTATTCTGCTCATTATTTTGATTTATAATGTGTCGAAAGTTTATCACCTTCCTGCCCTGATTTTTATTCTTATTTTTGGATTGTTTCTGGGAAATTTAGACGAAATCAAGCGATTTGGCTGGGTAGAGAGGCTTAAACCCAATGTCCTTGACCGTGAAGTGGCGAAGTTCAAGGAGATTGTCATCGAAGCGACGTTTGTGATTCGGGTTTTATTCTTTTTATTGTTTGGTTACCTAATGGAAAGTGCCGAAATTTTTAACCCCAATACGTTTGTGTGGGCAGTTGGTATCGTTGCGGGGATTTTTGTCGCCCGAGCTGCTGCCCTAAAAATATACGGCATTCCACTTTCACCTTTGGTGTTTGTCGCGCCACGTGGTTTGATCACCATTCTTCTTTTTTTAAGCATTCCTGCCACTCAAATGATTCCCCTAATCAACAAATCTCTGATTATTCAAATCATTATTCTCACTGCCCTCATTATGATGGCAGGCTTGATGTTAAATAAAAAAGGCGAGCCCGAAAAAGACACTCATTGAGTGTCGAGGGGTGAATGAAGAATGTCGAACGTGCTGAGGGTTGCTCACAACCCGAGTTTTTATTCTATTGTGGGTAGGAACGCACGCTGCCTATGATAGAATTGATGCAAAAAAAATTGAATTTAAACGAAAGTCTCAACCATGATAAAACCGATAAAGACAGAAGAGCAGTACGAGGAGGCACTTGAGCGTGTTTATCATTTACTTCAAACTGAGCCACAACCTCAAACCGAAAAAGGCGACGAATTGGAGTTATTGGTAACTCTTATTGAATCGTACGAAGCTATCCACTACCCTATGAGTGCTTCGGATCCCGTAGCCTATTTAAAAAATAAGATGGCTCAAAATGGACTCAAACAAATAGATCTGATTCCGTTTATTGGGGATAAAGCTATGGTTTCTAAGGTATTAAATAAAAAAAGAGAATTAACTCTTTCAATGATTAAGCGTTTGAGTAAAGGACTAAATATCCCTGCTACTCGCTTAATTGGGCATTAAAAGAGTGTCGAGTGCAGAGTAGAGAATGTCAAATGTGCAGAGGGGTGCTCACAACCTGAATTTTGATTCCGCATTTTAGGACTATACGTCGGGGTGTAAGCACCCCGACGCACACAAGACAGTCGGGTTTTGAGAAACCCTCCTCACCTTCTAAACACTTGCGCCTACACGCTCCAAAAGTTTCTTAGTAGCTTTGATACCGTCGTATTCTGACGTTACATTTCCTTCGTATTCGATACCTACAATGCCACGGAAACCTGCGTCTTTCACAATTTTGAGAAGTTTGGCGTAATCCATTTTCGCTTCGTTGCCATTGGCATCAAAATCGTTGGTTTTGGCACTTACCCCTTTGGCAAATGGCATCAACTCTTTTACCCCCAAATAACGGTCGTATTCTTCGGTGCAGCTTCCACCCCACTCGCCACCCGTACTGCGCTTGATACAGAAATTGCCAAAATCAGGAAGGGTACCTACATTTTTCATGTTTACTTGCTTCATCACTCCCGACAACCACTTACCATCGGATGAAAAACCTCCGTGGTTTTCTACGATTACGTTGATGCCCACAGGAGCGGCAAATTCACCCAATTTACCCAATCCGTCAACGGCAGCTTTGGCTACTTCCTCGGCTGTACCGCGACCAAATGAGTTTACCCGAATGGTCTTACAACCCAAGTATTTGGCACATTCTACCCATTTTTTGTGGTTGTCAACGGCCTTATTACGCGTTGCATCATCCGTTTCGGCTAGGCCACCTTCGCCGTCAATCATAATGAGGTGGTTTTTGATGTCGTTGTCCTTACAACGCATCAAAAGCTCGTTGAGGTAAGCCGTGTCTTTGGCTTTGTCTTTAAACATCTGATTGACGTACTCCACAATCCCAATCCCGAACTCTTTACGAGCGACCACGGGAAAGTCTAAGTTAGTCAGTTTTTTCTCGTTGAAAATAGCTTTGTGCAACGACCACTCGGCCAATGAAATCTCAAACCATAGTTTTTTCTGGGGCTCAAAGGCCAACACTTCAGGAGCAAGCGCTGCAGCCCCTGCCACAGCCCCTAATTGCTTGATAAACGAGCGACGATTGTTCATGTAGTTAATTAAAAAGGGTTTGTACTAATTTATACGTACCCATTGAAGTTGACACCAAAATCATCACACTTCAATGGGTTTTTATTTTACTCTTCAAAAGGCAATCGTGGAAGTATTTTTACTTCTTCCCAACGTACCGCTCAAAAAACTCATAAATCCGCAACATACGGTCGATACGCTGACGAGGATTTCCGCTGCGGCTCAATTCGTGCGTTCCGCCTGGCATACGTACATACTCCACCTCTTTCCCCATGATTTTCAATGACTTGTACATCATTTCACTTTGAATCACGCCCGTGCGCAAGTCGTTTTCGCCGTGTTTAATCAGAAAAGGAGTTTTAATTTTATCCACAAACGTATAAGGCGAATTCGCATCCATCGACGCCTTCGTTTCAGCCTCCCACGGATAGCCACCAAAATAATTAGGCACCAAACGCCACGCGTTTCCTTCGCCCATAAAAGTCGTCAAATCATACACACCGCGCTGCGCAAAAGCCGCCTTAAAACGGTGGTCGTGCGCAATAATCCACGCCGTCAAATAACCCGCATACGACCCGCCCGTAATCACTTGGCGCGACGTGTCAGCCCATGATTCTTTGGCCGCTTCCGAACAAGCACGCAATACGTCTTCGGCAGGGCCTGTTCCCCAATCACGGTAGTTGGCGCGCATAAACTCTACGCCGTAGCCTCCTGAACCGCGTGGATTGGCATAAACAACCCCGTAACCTTGGGCACAGAAATACTGAAACTCATGCCACATAGAGCCTTCGCCTGGCCCCCACATGGCGGTTGGGCCACCGTGCATATTCAGCAATAACGGATATTTTTTACCCGCTTCCACCACCGTTGGCTTCATAATCCAGTACTCCACGGTCTGGCCTTTCGAGTTCGTAAACGTGTGTTTGGTAGGAATACTCAAGGCCTTTTTAGCTACCCAATCGTTGTGCGACGACAATTTTTGGGCATTTTTCATCAACACATCGGCCCGATACAACTCGGATGGATTCGTAACTTCGGTTTTGGCAAAAACTACTTGATTGGGCTGTACATCAAAATCGGTTACTCCTGTGTCATAGTCAGAAAGTTGCTCTACTTTTTCTACCGTTGGCACTGCGCGGTACAACGGCGCACCTCCGTTTGAAGAAGCTGTAAAGTAAACATACTCGACTTTACCTACTTCTTTTTTGTTTTTGGGAAATGTCAACGTCACCCATTTCAAATTACCTGGCGAACGGTCAAAGGGATTAATACTGTAGGTAGCACCCACATTTTTTAAGTTCAAAAAGCCTAAATGCGATTGGTCAAGCGTACCTGATTTTATGGCTGCTTGCGACGTTGTAAACGCCAACCACTGTCCATCGGGCGAAGGCGTAGGCTGTCCAAAACTACGCGCTTTGTCCGTCAAAACAGTACGAACACCGCTTCCGTCGGCATTCATTACACAAATTCGGTTGGCTAGGTCGCGGTCAGGGTGAACGAGCGTATCGGTACGCGTGGCAAACCAAATTTGTTTTCCATCGCCCGACCATGCACCTGATCCGTAAGAATAAAACCCTTTTGTCAACGGCAATGGCTTTGCTCCTTCTTTTACGTCAATCACCAACAAATGCGAAAAGCTCAACTCCTGCCCCGCCGAAGCTTCGCCTTGGAAATTGAGACGGTTGATAACTTTCGCTTTTTTATCCTCCACATCCTTGTCAAGGTACGCTCTGATTTCCTCAATGGTGCCATCAGGATTAGGTTTGGCGGTATTTTTTTTGAGTTGTTCGTTTTTCAAAAAACCTGCTTTTTCCAAACTCCATGCAGGCCCACCTTTTGACGGGTTCAAAATCGAATCTGTCATCAAAGTCGCAAAGCTTACCGAGGTCGAGAATAAAATTTTAGAACCGTCGGGCGAAAACTGCGGCCCACCTGCGCCGTGCTTGTAGTCAGTCAACTGCCACGCTTCCCCTCCGTCCAAAGGCATCATAAAAATTTGAGATTTCCCCTTTACACTACGAGTAAAAGCAATGCTTTTGCCATCGGGGCTCCAAACAGGCCCCACGGCACTTTCGCTGCCACGCGTGAGGGCACGAGGCGCTGTTTTCCCATCTGCATCCGCCAGCCAAATGTGCAATTTGTAGTCATAATCGCTGCCATCGGCGTTGGGTTCAATGGTATTTACGTTGTACACGATACGTTTTCCATCGGGCGAAATCGCGACGTTGCCCAGTTGTTTGATGCGAGTGAGGTCAGAAGCGACCACTTTTTCTTTGGTTTGGGCAATACTGCCAAACGATACGCTTATGACAAGAGCGCAGTGTAGAAAAGCGCTTGTTAGATTAGTAAAAAAACGCATAATGAAGAGTTTGTTGATTTTTGTCCGAAAGTACAGACTTTTGAAGACTTATAAAAAATTGACAAAAATCCGTTTCAGGTTGTAGATACCTAGCTACCCGTTATTTTTGTGGTCTAAAATCATTTTCAAATGCGAAACGTAAAAGTAGGTTTGGTGCAAATGAGCTGCACCGCCGATGTCAACGATAATTTAGCAAAAGCCATCGCCAAAACCCGCGAAGCCGCTGCGCAAGGTGCTCAAATTGTTTGCCTTCAAGAATTGTTTAAGTCGCTCTATTTCTGTGACGTAGAAGACCACGCCAATTTTAGCCTTGGCGAAGCTATCCCAGGGCCTACCACCGACGTTCTTAGCGAATTAGCCAAGGAACTCGGTATTGTCATTATCGCTTCCTTGTTTGAAAAACGCGCCCCAGGCTTGTACCACAACACCACCGCCGTTTTGGACGCCGACGGAAGTTATTTGGGGAAATACCGAAAAATGCACATTCCCGACGACCCAGGCTACTACGAGAAGTTCTATTTTACCCCAGGGGATTTGGGCTACAAAGTGTTTCAAACCAAATTTGGGAAATTGGGCGTGCTTATTTGTTGGGACCAATGGTACCCCGAAGCAGCCCGTATCACGAGCTTGATGGGGGCGGAAATTTTGTTTTACCCAACGGCCATTGGCTGGGATGTCAACGAACAAGACCCTGCCATTAGCCAAGAACAATACAACGCCTGGCAGACCATTCAGCGAAGCCACTCCGTTGCGAACGGCGTGTATGTGGTGTCGGTCAATCGCGTAGGGCGCGAAGCCGACCAGCAGTTTTGGGGAGGGTCGTTTGTTTCCAATCCTTTCGGAAGCCTGATGTACTTGGCTTCTCACGACCAAGAAGAGACGAAGGTAATTGAACTCGATTTGGACAAAACGGAGTATTATCGCACTACGTGGCCTTACCTCCGCGACCGCCGCATCGACAGCTACCAGCCAATCACGAAGCGCTTGATTGACGAGTAATCAGTACATTATTTAGAGTAGGCAGTTTTCAGGAACTGCCTACTCTCCCTTTTTCTCAAAACTCACGCCTTCCTAGATTTCGGCATCTACTGCGCCTTTTGCTCCTAATTCATAAAACAAATACTGATTTTCACAAAACAAACGCTTGGTTTCATAAAATAGGGCTTCTTAATTTCCAGAAGTTTATTTACATTGAGAGGTGTAAACCTAAGCCCTCATGAAGCCGTTTGTTACTAGCTCTATTTATTATACACTGGTGAGTATTTTATTTATTACCTATCTCTCACCAAAGGTATTTTCCCAAAATATTCCCGACCCCAACTTTGCCGCAGCCATCCGAGCCGCCTGCCCTACTTGCATTGATGGAGCTAATAATTTATTGCCTCCTGCAAAGACCCTAACAAGCCTTGACGTCTCAAATAAAAATATTTCTGACCTGACAGGGATTGGTGGTTTTACGGTATTAACATATTTTAATTGCAATGACAATCAACTAACAAATTTATCTGTACTACCCAATACTATTTCGACTTTGTGGGCTGAGAATAATTCACTCACAAGTATATCGCCTTTACCAACAAATTTGACGTACTTAATTTGCCGTAATAACAAGCTTACAAGCCTTCCTACTTTACCAACTGGTTTAACGACGTTTGATTGTCAAAACAATTTGTTAACAAGCTTACCTAACTTACCAGCCAGTTTGATTTCTTTATGGTGCTCGCAAAATAATTTATCCACTTTACCTAGCCTACCTAATTCTCTAAGTTCACTATACGCTAATTTTAACCAAATAACAGCCATAACTTCCTTTTCCAGTAATTTAATACGAATTCATTTATTTGGGAACGAACTTACAAATTTGCCTACTTTACCTGCTACTTTAGAAAGGATTGATGTAGGGTCCAACCTTATCACGAGCTTACCTACTTTGCCGAATAATTTAACAGGCTTATTCTGTGGAAGTAATCTTTTTACCCAACTGCCTTCATTACCAAATACTTTGACAGAATTAGATTGCTCTTTTAGTCTACTTACGTCATTACCTACTTTACCCGCGACACTATCGAAGCTATATATTGATGAAAAAATTACTTGTTTACCGAATATAATTGTAGGATTAGAAGTATACCGTTATTACAGTCCTATCCCCACTCCCCCTGTTTGTGGTACACCAACTTGCCCTGCCCCAGTAGCCACGGGAGCGGATATTTGCCTTGGCACTTCTGTGACTCTAACAGCAACTGGATGTAGTGGTAATGGAGCAGTGTTGAAATGGTATAAATCAGCAAATGACTCGCTTGCAGTGATGCCAGTCGCGCCCAATACAACCACTAACTACTACGCCAAATGTGAAATAACAACAAATGGCGTAACGTGTATATCGCCAGCCAGTAATAGTGTTGCAGTGACGTTATCAACCTCTTCTTTGTTGGAGGTGGCAGCTATTACTACTTCTGTAAATAATCCAGTTCCAATTGGCAGTACTATAACTTTTAAGACAAAAGCTATGGGGGCAGGACCAATAACCGTAAAATGGCAAAAACGAGGCCCTACAGAAGCTGTTTTTTCTGATATAAATGCAACACTTCAAGCATATACATCCAATACGGACGTAACTTACACTACAGAAGCTTTAATCGTGGCCGACAACGGGGTATCATATCGAGCAGCCTTTGGTTCAACTTGTGGTAATGTATATTCTACAAGCAGTATTATTGCTCTAAATATTTCTCAGCCAAACACTACAAATGCAGCAACGGTTCAACGAGTTAAATATACACCTTCTGGTCAAATTGCTGATATGGATTACAGTGAAAAATATGGTTTGGCAATAGCTGGCGATTTCGACTACTGGGGTATTAATACTGGTTCATTAGCTAAGTTTGATAATAGTTTGGATACTCCAGACACAGATTTTCCCCGAATTTATAACATTGTCAATGATGTTGCTGCAGATGGAGCTGGAGGTTGGTTTGTTTCAGGACTGTCATCAAGAGGGAATTTTGATTCTCGATTTTCAATCAATGAAACAGATGATCCTGATTACAGTAGTGTATATGGCATTGTTCATATTTTAGCAGATAAAAGAATAGATAGAATTTTTAAACTCCAAGCCAATGCCAATTACCCTATTGATTGGTCGATGAGTGTGATAAAAAGGATAATATTAAAAGGTGGGGTTTTATACGCTTACGGCGATTTTAATTCAAGGGGCTTTGGTCCAGTACCGATTACAAATGTTATCGCGATTAATTCTGTTACAGGTCATATTATCTCTTTTCCCAAAATCATAGGTTCTGGTGATATGATTGATATTGGTGATAAGTTATTTTTTTCTGCAAGCAGCTTAAATACACTGAAAGATTCAGAAGGGAAAGGATTCAATGGTTTAGCCGTCATTGATATAAATTCGTTGAAAGTATCTGAATTGAACATAAATTCGAGTGTGCCTAACTTTTTTTCACATGGTCCTCTTGTAAAATCCAATGATAGATTGGTTGTTCGGTTTCAACATAATCAAACTACACAAGCAAAACTTGCGGTATTTGATAGCATGAGCGTGGCTCCAAAATGGGTGATTGACCTCAACAATCAAACGTTCACTGGCCATTTAACAGCAGATAATACCACTGTTTACCTTCTGATTCAGGATACATCTCAGGGCACTCCAGACTTTTTAGTTCAAGCCATTGATATAACTACAGGACAGCCAAAAAGTGGATGGAACTTACAAAGTTTTCGCTTTAAATCGACACAGAATTCCACGCAATCTTATCCTACTTCCATTAGTATAAATAGTAACCGCTTGTTGATTTCAGGTTTATTTGACAAAGTCAATTCACAAACGAGCACTAATGTGGCGATAATTGATTTGGGAACTAATACCCTTTTAAATTGGAATCCAGAGATTAATGGGGCAGTGAATCGTATAAAAGCTATCAACACAACCACTTTTGCCCTTAGCACAGGTTCATTGTTAGTAAAATCAAAGCAACGTAAACAAATCGCGTTTCTAAACCCAATTTCTCAAGAGCTTACTTCTACTCAGTTTAGTTTACCCACTCTTACAAATGGTTTAATAGACAAAGCCGCCGCTATCGCCTACAGTGGTGATACACTTTGGGTAGCTGCTTACAGCGGCGGGAGTACCAGAATATATGGGTTTAATCTAATTGCTAAAGAGCTAATCAATTTCCCTTCTATTGTCGTAAATGGTATTGTACGAAAAATCACTGTTAGAGATAACCTTGTGTACGTACAAGGCGATTTTAGCAACGCGAACGTAGGAGGACAATCTATTGAAAGAAAAGCAATAATGGTTTTTTCTAATACGGGAGCAGTTCAAGCATTTTCTATTAACGTAAACCCCTCTCTTGTTGCCCACATCAAAATACACGACAATTTAGTTTACCTCAAAGGAAATTTCAATAGTATCAATGGGGTTGTTCGCAATTGGTTTGCCTCCGTAAACCGTTTCTCTGGGGCTTTAACGGATTGGAATCCTGACGTTGTTTTTCCTTACCAAATAGATTTGACAAAACCCTTTGAAATTATTGGAAACGACATTGTTTTTAGCGGTATTGTAACTCGGATTGGTTCGTGGAATAACTCGGGGAATAGCACATTTTTCGTTAATCGTGTCACGGGAGCACTCAGTAAAGCTTTACAAAAAGGATACGGCCAAACAGCTACTACCTTTGAATCGGTCGCCAAAGAAAAATACCTATTTATCAGCTTTCCCAATGAGAGCCCCTGCGCTGGTGCAGGGACAGGTACTACGTATTGGGATGTAGAAAAACTGCAATACGCCACCAAGTGCCTCTCGACAGGGGTTGACAATTATAATTTCGCGCGTGAATCTACCTTTGCTGTTAATAAACTATTTGCAAGTTGGTCATGCTCAGGATGTGGTAAGCCTCAATTACTCATGCAGACGACTTTTCCAGAAGGGTTCTTTCAAGGTAAAATTGATTATTTTCCGAAAGTTGGAGGGAATGTCGGTATTTCAACGATTCACTTTTATGGATATAGTTTAGGCTACGGCACAAGAATTATTTTGAGTAAGAGTGGTCAAACCGATTTTGAAATCCCCAATACATCCATCACTTACCCCGAAGCATTTACCGCTAAGGTCAAAATAGACCTGACAGGCTTCACATTAGGTTATTGGAATATAAAAGTCATTTATCCGAATGGCTCAATTGATGAAATCAGCAATGGCATAGAAATAGTACCTTTATCGCCTCCCAATATAAAGACAGAGATTATTGGCCCTTCAGTCATAAGACTTGGACGGGCGCAAACTTATACCATTGAAATTAAAAATAAAGGAGAAGCGGATGCTTATTTAGTACCCGTTTGGGTGACCATTCCTACAGAAAGTAAATTACAGCCAGATTTTGATATTGTGAAATTAGTAAATAATGAGTTCGTTAACGATACGCTCTTTTATGTTCAAGTTGACTCACTTGAAGGGGCGGCTTTAAAAAGTAAACTTTATGGATTCTTTATTGGAAAGGTTGGAGGCTCCGAAACCTTTTCAATGAACCTTAAAATAACACCTCTATTACCTCCTACACCTTCAAACCCTTTCAAAATTACAATTACTGGCAATTACCCTCTTTTCACCCCTTATACTATCGTACAAAATAAATTTGCCTCTACTAACTGGTTTAATTCTCAAGGCGTTAAATGTGCATCAAATTTAATTTGGGAGGCATTAGACTTGGGAAGTGCAGCCGAAAACTTATCGCAATGCACTACCCAAAAACTACAGGAAAATATTACCCCGTATTTCAATAAAATCAAAAACGATGAAACACCAGTACGGATTTTTATTGATTGGCTTTCAATTTTCTCTAAAAAGTTGGGAGAATGTAAACCCCTAACCAATAAACAAGTAGGAACTTCTATTCTGAATGCGAACGCTTATTATACCAACCTTTTTAATTGTTTAACTATTAATAGGTAGGTATAAGTTTTAAAATTTTTGCCATTCTTAAATCTATTAACCATGAGATTTGTAGCTAAATACCTATTTCCCAAAGCATGGATATTCTTATACTTAGTTGGTTTAAATTTTGAAATACATGCACAGTTTAATTACGGAACAACCGTACTTGTACATGGACATGTACCCACTATCTATATCCCATCAATCTCAGAGTTTAAGGAGTATGCCCGATTTATCAGCGATAGACTCGGCGGTAATGCCTCCATATACATAAATAGGGTTGGGCTTTTGGAAGGTGAAGTAGCATTTTATCGAAATTTTTACTGGGAACGAATTTCAGGAAATGGCAGTGGTGAACAAATATTTATTTATGATTGGACTGTTGATGCAAGTTATGAAAAACCTGGACATTTAGAATCGGCTGCTGACAGGCTTTTTGGCATGCTAATTAAACCTGTTGCCTATAACCAAAATCATCAAGTAATCAACATTGGACATCCTTTAGAACGAAGATCCCATTTTATTGCTCATAGCAGAGGTACCCTCCTCTGTTTAGAAGTTTTTCACAGATTATTGGTTCATTTCCCAAAAGCAATTGAAATTGAACATTTTACAGCCTTAGACCCTCATCCTAATGCTGCTTGTGGAGACATTAGATCAACAAATTCCTCTCTACCTAATTTACCAGGAGTTGAAGGCTCACTTGAAGATTGTTTTAATCTATTGTGTTCGCAGGCAAATAATGTAATAATCAAAGTCCCATCAAATGTCAAATATGCAGAAAGTATATATAGAAAAAATGGAAATTACGAAAAAGCTCCTATTATTAATTTAGATGGTGTACCTGTATATGGTCATAATACAAGACTCAATGATGCTTTAATTAATCACTCAGATGTTCGCGACTGGTATTTTGGTACTGTCAATTTAGATTGGGATATTGATGGAAAAGCAACAGGCTGGTATAATGATATTCTGTCCGGACCGAGGGAGTCTGTAGGCTGGTATAAAAGTCGCTTGGGAGGTCATTTAAACCTTTTGAAACAACCTTCAAGTCGAAATAACCCAAGGCAATTAGAGGATGCAATTAAACTAAGGCAAGGAAAACCATTATCAATGATATTCAACGGAAGTTTTGACCATAGTAGTGTGAGCTGGGGGTACAAAGAAAGTGGTTCCCAAAGCTGGAAAGAGATCACCATTAGCACTTCTAATAATAATAAAAGGCTCCTGCTAATGAACGGAACGCTTAGTTATACATCTCGTTTTTACGTACCAGAAGCGAATCGAAAATTTTTAACTTTTAAAATATTTAAAAGTTCTAATGCTAATGCTAAGTTCTCAAATATTAAATTAAAAATTCAATGGTACGGAGCTGGAAGCGAAAAAACAGGGGATGAAAAACCTGCAGAGCCTTGCCCTGAGAAAGAACCTAATCAAGATTCTCAATCTTATAAGATTCCAATACCGGATGAACTCATAGGTAAACTCGCCAGTTTTGATATAATAAATGAAACATCATCTCCCGAGACTCTTTTCTTTTCAATGGATGATTTTGATATACCTTTTAATGTCCCAGAAAAAAATGAAGGAAGTAAAAGCCAAAAAGAAGATTGTGATGATGAACCTGAAGATCCGCCGCAAATCCCTATCCCAAATCCAGATCAGGGAAAAGCAGTAACGCCAAGTGTAATAGCTGCTTTTGACCCTAATGATAAGTTGGGACCTGTTGGTGTGAATGCACAAAGATATATTACAGGGAATCAACCTGCGGGTTATCAAATTCGTTTTGAAAATTATGCAACGGCCACTGCGGCTGCTCAATTTGTGAAGGTGATTGATACACTTGATCTCAATTTGTTTGACCCTTCTACTTTTCAGTTTGGGTATTTCAACGTTGCAAACAGTAATTTTTATGCGCCCCCAGGCAAGAAAAAATATTTGAAGGATCAAGATTTACGTCCAGCTAAAAATTTGATTTTGAGAATGGAAGTAGATTTCAACGATACAACGGGAATACTACAAGCCACCTACACGGCCCTTGACCCCGCTACTATGGAACTCACCGAAGACCCTGTACTTGGCTTTTTACCCCCCAACACCAAAGCTCCCGAAGGAGAAGGCAGTATATTTTTTACAGTTTCTACTTACCCAACTTTGCCCCACGGAACAGAAGTTAGCAATAAAGCCTACATTTATTTTGATTACAATCCCGTTATCCCTACTCCTCCGTGGACAAATACGCTGGACAAAATCGAACCTAATAGTCAAGTCCAAAACTTACCTGCGGTCAGCAATGATACTACGTTAGTACTGCATTGGGGTGGAAGCGATGTAGGGGCAGGTACCCGCTTGTATGATGTTTACGTCGCGGTCAATAACAATTCGTATAAGTTGTTGGTTAAAAATACCAGTCTCACTTCCATCAATTTCAAAGGAAAGCCTGATTCAACCTACAAATTTTATTCGGTAGCAGTAGATAGCGTTGGGAATGAAGAATCAGCCCCCGTCACATTTGATACCCAAACAACTATTCAACTCACCACTGTAGGTTTGGTTCAATCAATCCAATCAGGAGACTGGAACAAACCAAGCACGTGGGATTGTAATTGCGTGCCCTCCGCTACTCAAAATGTAGTTATTAAGAGCGGTCATAAAGTTGCGTTGACTCCTGCAATGGGGCCTCAGTCGTGTAAAAATCTAGTGATAGAACCTGGGGCTGTATTTGATGCAAAAGGAGTATTTTTATCAGACCCTCGATAGCAAAATCAATAGTTTACTCTCCCTTTTTCTCAAAACTCACTCCTTCAAAAATATCTTGTAGGGAGAGTTGGGTATCAAAAAACGGGAGAGAAACGTTTTCGTTTATATCCGTGTAAAAGTCAAATTGCCAACTTTTACCACTGCGGGTATAAATCTCCACGATAGGTTCGTCTTGATGAATTGTGAGATAGTATTGTAAAGACGATAACCCAAAATACTCCAAGCGTTTTTTATCTCTGTCGATGTCTTCGGTACTTTCAGAAAGTACTTCTACAATTAATACAGGATCCGTTACGTACTTTTTATGGTCGCCTTTTTGGTGAATTACTACCAAGTCAGGGTAACGGTAGCTCTTTTTATGAACCATTAGTTTGATGTCATGGTCAAATACCATAAAAGGTGTTTTTTTAAACAAAATACGCAACAATACATAAATATTGCCTGCTATTAGATTGGCGATGGTTGTTTCTCCTGGCATCTCAATGATTTCTCCGTAATAAAATTCGTGGCGGATTTCGGATTTTTCTTCCAAAGCAAAGTACTCCTCCACGCTAAACTTTTTTTCGGCTACCGTTTCCATTATTCTTATTGCTTTTATCGCGTTGATGGATACAAGTTACTTGTTTTTTTTGAAAGTTAATCAAAACATCCCTTCCTCGATTTCAGCGTCCACTTCGCCTTTTCCTTCTAAAATCTGCAAAATAGGCTTGATTTGATAGATGCTGCGGTTGTAGCGGTTGCTCAAAAGGATGATGACAAATTTGTCTTTGGGACTAAACCACATCAAGGTATTGTAGCCTTTCCACCAACCCGTATGATACACGTACTTGGCTTGTTTGGTGGCTTCGTCCACGTGCATCCGAAAGCCATAGCCGTAGTTTCTGATGCCTCTTTTCTCAAAACTACGAGGCGTGAAAGCTTCCTTCAGCGTTTCGGGACGCAACACGCAGCCTCCGCTCAAACCTGCATACCAGCGAAAAATATCATCCATGGTAGAATACACCCCTTTGTCACCCACCACATCGTCAAAATTATCTTTTGGCAAACGGCGATTGTGCTGATAGCCTGCGGTGCGCAACTGATTCAGGGAATCGTTTTGGGTTGTAATCAGCCACGTATTTTTCATTCCTAGGGGCTTAAAAATCGAATCTTGAAGAAACGCCTCAAACGTTTTCCCCGATACTCTTTCCACAATCGTGGCCAGCAAAGCGTAATTGGTGTTGCTGTAGCTAAAATACGTATTGGGCGTATTATAAGGTCTTGGTTTCACGGCGCAGTACCAGCGCACGATGTCATCGTTGGTCGGGTAAGGATTGCGTTTACGTACGCTGTCGGTGAGTACATAAGCATAATTGGGCAAGCCACTGCGGTGTGAAAGCAAACTTTTGACCTGAATACCCGAGTACGGAAACTGCGGAATAAATTTCTTGACGGAGTCTTCCAAACTAAGCTTACCTGCTTCATACAGTTTGAGAATAGCTACCGCCGTGAATGTTTTTGAAAGTGACGCCAACTGAAACTTCGAATCAGGACGAAGGGTGTCTTTTTTTTCAACTTGGGCGTACCCGTTGGAATTTCGGTACAAAACGACGCCCTGTTGTGCAATGAGGACATTGCCATTAAACCGCTCTAATTTGAATTTTCGCTGAAAAAGTGAATCCAAACGAGCCGCTTTTTCATCGGCCTTGATACGTTTTTTTACTTCGGCAAGTTTTTCAGGAGAAAGCGATTTGTCCGAAACACAATCTACTAATGTGTGGTGAAGATGAGATGCTTGGTGTTGGTTATCGCTGGTGTTGTTACATGAAAAAACAACCACTAAGGCGAGAAATGCAATGGTTCTAATCATTCTAAAGTGGGTTAACGAGCGGGGTGAATATAAATAAAAAGGCTTCGGCACCAAAGCCAAAGCCTTTTTAGGAATGAAAGTTTATCGTTTGAAAAACACTTTCAAGGGCGATTATTTACCACTTTTCGCAGGTGTAGCTGTTTTGTTAGCAATCACTTCACCTTTGAGTGTTAAATAAACGGTTCCGTTTTCAGCGTTGCTTGGTACAGTCACGGTCTTGTTGAAAGGTCCCATCACGCCAGCGTTAAACGTAGCTTTTACTGTTCCTTTTTTGTTTGGCATCACTGGCTCACGCGTCCACTCAGGAGTTGTGCATCCGCAAGAAGCCGCCACATTACCCAATACGATTGGGTCAGTACCTGTGTTTGTGAACTCAAATACGTAAGTTACTGGCTTTCCTTGCTCGATTTTACCGAAATCATTTTCGTTCTTAGCGAATTTGATTACTCCTTTTTGAGCGAAGCTAACTGCGCTAAATGCTAAAATTGCTACGAATAGTGAAAAAACCTTTTTCATGTTGTGTGTAAAATTAAGTTTTGTGAAAGTTGGTTGCTAATCTAACAAAAATTGTAGGAGCAAAAGTTTTGCCAAATGTTATTTTTGCTCAAAATTTTAGAACAAAGAAACTCAAAAAAGTTGTATTTTGAAACATCAGTTGTTTTCCTGTATATTTACTTGCCAAAACAACGAAACCTAACAAAAAACACTCATCAAGAAACGTGATAGAAAACGAACTCGCCACCGACCTTATTGCGCTAACGCGCCAAAATATTCTGGACGACTATCGTTTGGTATGTGAGAGTCGTCAAGCAAGCTTGTTGGGAAGAAAAGATGTGATGGGAGGTCGAGCGAAATTCGGAATTTTTGGTGATGGAAAAGAATTGGCCCAAATAGCCATGGCCAAGGCATTCCGAAAAGGTGACTTTCGTTCGGGCTATTATCGCGACCAAACCGTCGTGGCAGCCCTTGGAGGACTCACGTGGCAGCAGTTTTTTTCCCAACTTTATGGCCATGCCGACGTCGAATTTGAGCCGCACACCGCAGGCCGTTCGATGAATAACCACTACACCACGCGTTATTTGGACGAAAATGGTTTGTGGAAACCCCAAACAACTACCTATAATCATATCAATGACCTTGCTCCTACGGCTGGACAAATTCCGCGCTCAGTAGGGTTAGCATACGCCTCTAAACTTTACCGTGGCAACGAAAACTTGCATGGAATGACGGATTTCTCGCACAATGGCGATGAAATAACATTTGCAACCATCGGTGATGCCTCTACTTCTCAAGGGATGTTTTGGGAAACAATGAATGCCGCAGGGGTATTACAAGTGCCCCTTTTAATGTCGGTATGGGACGATGGCTTTGGGATTTCGGTGCCTGTCGAATATCAAACCACGAAAGCCAGTATTTCCAAAGCACTCGGTGGGCTGCAAAGAGAAGAAGGAACCAACGGTATTGAAATCTTTACGGTCAAAGCTTGGGATTATGTAGGACTGATTGAAACCTACCAAAAAGCCGCAGAGCTGTGTCGGACCCACCACATTCCAGTATTGGTTCACGTAGAAGAAGTCACTCAGCCGCAAGGCCATTCTACCTCAGGCTCGCATACCCGTTACAAATCAGCCAAGCGCCTCCAATGGGAACAAGAATGTGACTGCAATCTGAAGTTTAAAGAGTGGATTTTGACCAATGGCTACGCGTCTCCTGAGGAATTAGAGGAGATTGACGAACATGCCAAAAAACTCATTCGTCAAGAACGAAACAATGCATGGAAAGTATATAGTGAAGCAATCCTCCATGAACAAAATGAAGTATTAGCATTGCTACAAACTGCCGCCCACGAAAGTCGATTTACTTCCGATTTGCTCAAAATAAGCGACGAGTTAAAACGAGAAATTGTTCCTTTGCACCGCTACAATACATCAGCCATACGCAAAGCACTTCGTTTTTTACGCTTTGAACCTTCCGCTACTCGAAACGCCCTGGTAGAATGGTTAGCCAAAAATGCAGAAGTTAACCACGACCGTTTTAGCTCGCACTTATACAGCGAATCGCCCGAATCTCCCCTGAAAGTAACGCCCGTAGCCGCACAATACCTCCAAGACGCTCCCCTACTAGATGGCTACCAAATTATTCGCGCCAACTTTGATGCCTTATTTGAACAAGACCCGCGCATCGTTGCGATGGGTGAAGACGTAGGAAAAATTGGCGACGTGAACCAAGGTTTTGCGGGACTTCAAGAAAAATACGGCGAACTACGCATTACGGATACGGGCATTCGAGAGACAAGCATTATTGGCCAAGGCATTGGATTGGCCATTCGTGGTCTAAAGCCTATTGTTGAAATCCAGTACTTCGATTATATTTTTTATACGTTAGCAACCCTCACCGACGACCTCGCTTCGCTGCATTATCGTACCAAAGGGGGGCAAAAAGCACCGCTTATTATTCGTACACGCGGCCACCGCTTAGAAGGCATTTGGCACTCAGGTTCGCCGATGGGTTCGGTGATTCACAGTTTGCGCGGTCTACACGTTTGCGTACCGCGCGATTTGACACAAGCCGCAGGAATGTACAATACGCTACTGCGCGGCGATGACCCCGCCCTCGTTGTCGAGCCTCTCAACGGCTATCGCCTCAAAGAATACCTTCCTTCTAATTTAGGGAAGTTTTGCGTACCGCTCGGCGAGCCCGAAGTATTGCGAGAAGGTACCGACCTCACCATTGTCACCTACGGCTCGATGTGTCGCATTGTACAAGAGGCGGCCGAGCAGCTTTCTCAGCTCGACATAAGCGTAGAACTAATTGATATTCAAACACTTTTGCCTTTTGATATTCATCATTCGATTGTGGATTCTATCAAGAAAACCAATCGGGTGATATTTGCCGATGAAGATATGCCAGGAGGAGCATCCGCTTACATGATGCAACAAGTGTTAGACGGACAAAATGCCTACCAATGGCTTGATTCGGCGCCAAGATGTGTATCGGCCAAACCTCACCGACCAGCCTATAGTTCCGACGGTGATTATTACTCAAAACCCAATGTTGAAGACATTGTAGAGGCAGCGTATAGCCTCATTCACGAAGCAAATCCACAGCAATTTCCAGCGCTGTACTGACCTATATTGACTTCCAAACCCCACGCTTTTACCCGCAGAGTATTCTGCGGGTTTTTTGTTAAAGATTGATGAAAGTCAGGTTATTTTCTTAGGCACTTTAGTAGGTTGTGGTTGGAATCGCTAATTTTGCGGTTTACTTTCAAAGACATACCTAACCAAACGATATGAATTTCAAACTATCGCAAGTCCCCGACCGCACTTCCAAACCACGTCAGTACGGATTAACAATGGTCATGGACAAAGGGTTGAGCATTCGTCAAGTCGAAGATATGCTCGACATTTCGGCTCCTCATATTGATATTGTTAAACTCGGATGGGCTACTTCTTTTGTTACGCCCAATCTCAAAGATAAAATCGCCGTCTATAAAAGTGCAGGTATTCCCGTTTACTTTGGAGGGACGCTGTTTGAGGCGTTTGTCGTACGAAATCAATTTGAAGACTATCGCCGTCTTATCGACGAATACCAGCTGGAATACGCCGAAGTATCAGACGGGTCGATTGAAATGCCTGCCGAAATTAAGTGTGATTTTATTCGCGTTTTGGCCGAGCAAGTAAAGGTATTGTCGGAAGTAGGTTCAAAAGACGAAACCAAGATTATTCCGCCTTACAAGTGGATTCAGCTCATGAAAGCGGAGTTGGAAGCAGGCGCTTGGAAAGTGATTGGAGAAGCGCGCGAATCGGGCAACGTAGGTCTTTTCCGTTCAAGCGGGGAAGTTCGTCAAGGGTTAGTAGAAGAAATTTTGACCCAAGTCCCCAATAAAGACATCATCTGGGAAGCACCGCAGAAAGCCCAACAGGTCTGGTTTGTCAAATTGATAGGTGCAAACGTCAACCTTGGGAACATCGCTCCCAACGAGATTATTCCGCTCGAAACCATTCGCTTGGGGCTACGTGGGGATACATTTGCTAATTATCTCAACGACAAAACCCGCAAACGTTGGAAGTTGTCGAAATAGGTTGATAGTCGATAGTCCATAGTCCATGGTCGATAGACGACAGATTTTAGTACAGTTCAAAACGATGGACTATCGACTGTGAATTACCAATCAACCATAAACAAAAAAAGCTAAAATGGCCTTTAAGTTTGAGCAGTTAGTAGTATGGCAGAAAGCAATTGAATTAAGTGGAACTGTTCATGAGCTTACGCTTACTTTTCCAAAAGAGGAGGCATTTATTCTCACAGCTCAAATAAAACGCGCCGCAGACTCTATATCCCCCAATATCGCAGAAGGTTCAACGGGACAATCTAATGCAGAGTTTGGCCGCTTTTTGGGGTATGCTATACGTTCAAGTATTGAAGTAGTCTCATGTTTGTATATTGGGAAACGACGAAATATCATTAATGACACTGACTTCAAAAAACTTTATTCGGATGTAGAACAAATTATTAAAATGACCCAAGCGCTCCGAAATTCACTTGGGTAGTTAGTAGTCCATAGTCGATAGTCCACGGTCGATAGACGATAGTACTATTCAAAACCATGGACTACTAACCATCGACTGTGGACTATTGACCATCGACTATAAAAAAAATGTAACCAAAAACCATAAAAATGGAATTTCTCGCACAAGTAGTAGATTTTTTTCTGCACCTCGACAAGCACCTTGCTGACATTATTACTGAATACGGTACGCTGACGTACTTGATTCTGTTTTTGATCGTATTTACTGAAACTGGTTTGGTGGTAATGCCCTTGCTCCCAGGCGATTCATTGCTTTTTGCGACGGGGGCGCTAGCAGCTTCTACGGGCGCACTTAATCCTTGGATTGTCATTCCGTTGTTGATTGTGGCGGCGCTGATGGGCGACAACGTCAATTATTTTGTGGGTAAGTTTTTGGGCTCGACCATTAAAAAACGAGAACGGATTCTGTTTTTTAAACGCGAATACTTGGAACAAACCGAAGCTTTTTACCAAAAACACGGAGGCAAAACCGTGATTATGGCGCGTTTTATTCCGATTGTCCGTACGATTGCGCCGTTTGTGGCAGGAGCAGGAAGCATGACCTACTCACGTTACATTCTTTTCTGCGTGGTAGGGGCGCTTTTGTGGGTACCGACGTTGACAATGCTAGGGTTTTTCTTTGGTAACCTACCGATAGTAAAGAAAAACTTTGAGTTGGTTATTTTTGGAATCATTGGCCTCTCGGTGTTGCCAATGGTTTGGCAGTTTGTCAAAGCCAAGTTTATGACACCGAAAGCGTAGGCAAGCTTACTATTTAAACGAAAAGGCCAGCCAAATTTGTTTTGGCTGGCCTTTTCGTTTAAACGCTTTTACAAAGCCTTCCTTCTCTTCCCTTGAAAATCAACTATCTCAACGGAAGCATCCTGAGTCGTTAGTGCCAACTTACGCGCCGACTGCGATAAAAACGAAGCGCCATAATAAAGTTCTTGGCGACGTACCGTTCCTTTTTTGTCACGAATAAGCGCGTACGCATCGTGGGGCTGTAATGCTACCCATTTGAGAGAAGCACCGTTTTGGCCAAAGCTCCGTAGAGTACCACGGTTTTGAGTCGCAATTACGATGCGACGCCCCGCTTTGTTTGTCAACTGCGCCAGTCCTTTGGCATTGCCCGGTACATAAAAACCCGTTTGAGTTTGGAGCACTGGCACAAAATCTCCTTTGCCGTTGCCTTTGAGCAACAACCCATTGGAAGCATCATATCGCCCCGAACTGGTCTCATTTCCAAAATCGTTGGCCACTAGCAAGACATCCAAGAAACCATCGGTATCAAAATCTTCGACAATCATCCCGTTGATTGGGGCAATTTGGGCTAATATGGGTAGAGGCTTGGTTTTGAACGTTCCATTTCCTGTATTTTCGATATAGACAGATTGGCAATAGGTAACGTCCAATTGAAGTGCTTTTTTGCGTTCTTCTTCCGTCAGTATATTATCAAACGTTGCATTAACAAAATCAGCGTATTTCTGAAAACGCATTCTTGTTTGAATAAACTGCTTGATAAGGTCTTCGCGCCCATGAAAAGGCACACGGACAAGCTGGTTTTGTGGATTTGGGAAATACACAAATGGAATGGCATCATAGCTGCCATCTTGGTTAAAATCGCCCGCCAATATACTTAACGGATGGGTGTCAGAGGCTTTGTTGAGGGTATTCAGCCCGAGGTTTCCTGCAATGTAGTCGGTATCGCCATCGTGGTCGAAATCAGCGCCTACTAAGCTCCCCCAAAAACCTTTTTTAGTGTCGAGTTCGGAGGGCGAAATGTCGAATTTACCTTTTTTGTTCTTGAGCAAAGTCAACGGCATCCATTCTCCCGCAATCAACAAATCAAGCCAACCGTCGTTGTCGGCATCGGTCCAAAGTACATCGCAAGCAAGGCCAAGGTTTTGCAGCGCAGGCGCAATTTGGGCCGTAACGTCGGTAAACTTCACTACCCCTGCTTTGGTATCGTTGCGCAAAATATAACTGCTGGCTGGGGCTGGATACTGATCAGGAATGACCCGCCCCGCCACAAACATATCCAAATCACCATCACGGTCATAGTCGGCCGCGCGCACGCACGATTTGCTGGTTAGTAATGCAGGTAGCGCACCTTGCGCAAGCGAAAAATGTCCTTTGCCGTCGTTGATGTAGAGGCGGTCCTGATACCCCACATCATTGGGGCGTAATTCATTTCCACCACTTGCAATGTACAAATCGTTATCACCGTCGCCATCGGCATCAAAAAGCAACGTACCCAAATCTTCCGATGTTTTGTCGGTTCCTTCTTTGTCGGGCAACAGGTCGACCAATGTAAAACTGCCCGAAGGATTTTGTAAGAAGAAACGTCCTTTGTGCTGGCGTGAGCCTCCCACGAAGAAATCGTCCAGGCCATCCCCGTTAATATCACCTGCCGAAACTGCTGGTGGATACTGAGAAAGCTTGTGAGGGAGTAGTTTTTGAACGTTATAATCAATGTATTCTACCTCTTCGTGTTTCCAGGCAAGCTGCAAAGAATCGTTTAAATCCGTAAAATAATACGCCCGATTCTGGGCAGGCACCACATTGTTTTGAGTTGCGTTTGACTGTGATACAATCAGGGTTTGGTCGGCTTGGAGATTTTTCAGCACTTGTTGTTTTCCATTAGGCCACACCACCGTCGCAGAATCAATCAATCGGTTTTCTCCCAAACCAAAATGCGCTACTGGCTCTACAGTTGACAAATACCCACGGTAAGGCGAATGTTCATAGACTTGAGTATGATTTCCGTGGTAATAAAGCGTCATTTTAGCGCCAAGCCCGCTGAGGTTATGCCCCTCCCCTTTAAACACGACCCGCAAATAATGGGCTTTTTCGGGCTTAGATTCCACCAAATTATTGCGATAGACAAAAGCAGAATCATTGATATTGTTGCTCACAAGGTCTAAATCACCGTCACGGTCGAGGTCGGCATAAGCAGCACCGTTACTAAACGATGCTTGGTTGAGTCCCCACGCTTCTGAAACATCTTTAAAGGTAAGATCGCCGTTGTTTTTGAAAGCGTAATTAGGAATTTTAACGATGGGAATTTCTCCTAATAAGTAGCTTTTCGGAGCAATAGAACTGCTTTCCGCTCTAAACTGACCAAAATCACGGTCAGTGACATCCCTCGGAAAACCGTTCGTAATAATCAAGTCACGAAAGCCGTCGTGATCAAAATCGGCCAACATAGGCGTCCAACTCCAATCCGTTTCGGCTACGTTAGAAAGCATACTTATTTCGGCAAAAGCGGGGTCATTGCTATTGGGTTTATTTCCCAAATTAAGTTGAAGTGTATTGCGAACATATTGATGCGTAAAACCAAACAGGTCATTGTTGAGGTACGTTTGGTAACTATTAGGCCCCATCAGGCGTTTTTTACGGGCATTGTCTTTGGGCAACATATCCACCGCCACAATGTCAACGAGGCCGTCATTGTTGATGTCAGCCACGTCATTACCCATGGCTGAGTTGCTGGTATGTTTAAAATAGTCGGCTGCTTTATCGGTAAAAGTACCGTTGCCGTTATTAATGTAAAGCAAGTCGTCGGTTAGGTAATCGTTTGTAATATAAATATCCTTGAAGCCATCACGGTTAAAATCACAAATGTTGATACCCAGCCCATATCCTTCGATTTGAATGCCCGCTTCCTTCGATACGTTGGTATAAACAGGGTGGTTGATTCCTTCGCTCCAATCGCAGCGGTAAAGACGGTCGGTAGTTGGTGACGAACCATCGCGGCGTTTTTCGTGAAACTGATTGGGATTACTTTCAATCGTATTCGTCAAAACGTACAAATCCAAGTCTCCATCATTGTCATAATCAAAGAAAGCGGCGTTCATCGAATGCCCACGGTCGTCGATGCCATATTCATGCGCCATTTCTTTGAATGTAGGCACACCTTCACTGTCGTTTCCTTGGTTCACAAAGAGCAGATTGGCCCGTTGGTCTTCTACGCCTTTGGTGGTAGCAGTGAGGTAAATATCCATGCGCCCATCGGCATTGATGTCAACCAAACTCGCTCCCGAACACCAGCGTCCTCGATTTGAAAATGCTGCTTTTTTACTAACATCCTCAAACTTCATATTGCCTTTATTGAGATAAATACGGCTATCGACTTGATTTCCCGAAAAAATAATGTCGGGTAAGCTATCACCGTTCATGTCTGCAATCCCGACGCCTCCGCCGTTATAGACATACTCAAAGTCAAGGATATTCAAGGTATCATTTTCGACGATGCGGTTCGAGAAGTCGATGCCTGTATCGCTGACTTCTAGTCTCGAAAAGAGGGGTTGATCTTTGCAGGAGCTCAATAAAAAGAGGGCAAACAAACTAATAACAGCAAGGCGTGCGGCAACCATACGCTCAAAATTATAGGTGAATGATTGGATAAAAATACAAGATTACGACTGGTTCTATTTAAACAAAATCGGCAAGTCATTCGACTTGCCGATTTTGAGTTGCAAGAAATAACCGAGGATTAGTAGCCAGGGTTTTGTTTTAAGATTTGTTCTTTGCTATTCAACAAGTCCATTTGGCCTTGAGGTATAGGGAACAACGCATATTTAGCTTCATATTTAGCACCACCTAATGCACCAGGCAACAATACCTGATCGTATTGGAGATACTTGTTGATGGCAGCTACATCCTCGCCCCAACGAACCAAATCATAGAAACGATATCCTTCCATTCCTAATTCAATTCTTCTTTCAAAGCGAACGGCTGATCTAGCATATTCTTTTGTTGGGAAAGCATCGTACAACGCAATTTTATAATTAGCGGCAGGTTTGCCATCAATCATTACGTAGTCAGACGCGTTCATTGCTCTACCTCTTACCATATTGGTATATTCGAGTGCTTTAGCCAACGAACCTACTTCGATTTCTGCTTCTGCTGCCATTAAAAGCACGTCAGCAAAACGGATAATAGTAACGTTGTAGGCATTGTAAGTTTGGTGTCCCCAACCTCCTGTTTCAGTTAAACCTGCTGCTTTTTCAGCTTTGGTAAACAAGTATTTTTTAGGAGAGTACGGACCACCGTTTGGTTGGTTACGAATCATGCTAAAGCCTGTGTGTGGGCCCCAATCCAAGAATGGAATACCTCTACGGCCTACTGTGTGGTCTAGTCGTGGATCAAGTGGCCCTGCATCTGGCGTGAAAGCCACGTCAGATTTAATACCCATATCCGTTTTAACCGCATTGGCAGGAGCATTGTAAGTACCATCCAAAAATGGAAGTCCTTTTGCATCTGTACGGAACGAGTTTACGAATTCAAACGACGGTTGGAAGAATCCACAGCAAGTACCTGGATCAGAGCCTTGGATAAAGTTCAATTGCAAATCAGCGTTGGCATTGTTTCCATTTCCTGATTTAACAGTTGCTTGAACTGCAAACACCGACTCAGCATTGTTGTCATTTGCTACACGATAAAGATCTGAATATTTAGGAAGCAACGCATATTTTTTGCCACCTGTTGTTTTACCGTTCGCAATAATCAAATCAAACAACGCTTTGGCTTCTGCATATTTCTTTTGATACAAATATACTTTGGCCAAGTAAGAAGCCGCTGCCCATTTGTTAGCACGTCCAACAGCAGATGATGTTTCTGGCAAATCGTTGTAAGCCGTTTTGAAATCATCCTCAATTTTTGGCCATAGCTCAACATCGTTTTTCACTTTGTCGATTCCGTTTGAAAGATTTTTAGTTTCATCAACATAAGGTACTAAGTTGAAGTTTCTTTTCAATTGGAAATAGAAGTGGCCTCTCAAGAAACGTGCTTCCGCAGTGATCAATTTGATATCTTCCGCTTTTACACTTGGCTGTGCTTCTTTCAACAAAGCCAAAACGGCATTAGCTCTCGAAACACCTTCAAAATAACTTTGATACACGTTGGCGGCTACAGGATCCGTCGAGTTGTATTGGAATGTTTGAATAGGGTTCATTTCAGAACCATCCCCTGGGTCAGTACCTTTGTTGGCATCTCCCCCTCTAATACTTCCAATCAGCCAGTTTGAAGGCCCTGAGTGAGTTTGTCCCAAAGCACTCAATTGAGCGTACGCAGAAATTAAACTTCCGTCCAAACCAGCTTTGCTGGTAAGCTGGGCTTTAGCAAGTGAGCCCGTTGGAGGTACTTCTAGAAAGCTATCTTTACAGGCATATCCAGCTAACAAAAGAATAATGCTTGTAAGTGAAAAGATTATTTTTTTCATTTTGTTCATATGTTAAAATCCAACATTTATACCGAAAGTGAATTGACGAGTCATTGGGAAGTTTCCTAAATCCACCCCAAAGTTAGTATCCGCAGCACCAGCTACTTGAGGATCTAATCCGCCATATTTGGTAATTGTAAATAGGTTGTTGACAGCGGCATGAACACGAAGTCTGCTCAATCTTAATTTATTTGCCAATTCCATTGGGAAGTTATAGGCAAACGAAAGGTTCTGGAATCTTAAATAAGAACCGTCTTCTACGTAAAAGTCACTAGATTGAGAACCTGTACTGAAACCATCGTTTGCTTCAAAGATTGGAATGGTAGCACCAGTATTCTGTGGAGTCCAAGATTGTTTTACGCGCTCTGAGATGGCAGAACCTGCGAACAACGGATAGAAATCGGTAAATCTTTTTGAGATATTAAAGATTTTGTTTCCGATTGATGTGTAGAAGTACGACAATACTTCAAAGTTTTTGTAGGTAAGTCGGAAGTTCAAACCACCCGTAAACTTAGGCACTGGGCTACCCAAATACGTACGGTCGTCTGCGCTTATTTTTCCGTCTCCGTTTACATCAACATATCTGAAACGACCTACGCCAGCTCCATCTTGCGTTGGAGCATTCTTGATTTCTTCTTGGCTTTGGAAAAGTCCTTGTACTTTATATCCGTAGAAAGAAGAAAGAGAGTAACCCAATTGGTTACGAATAGGGTTTACACCTCTAAAGCCTGGGTTTACGTCTTGCAAATAAGTAAGACCGCCACCGATTTCGGTAATTTTGTTATCAAGGAAGCTACCCGTAACATCAAATTCGTAGCCTACTTTTCCTCCAAATTTACCGCGAGTAATCAACTGAATATCAATACCCTTGTTCACCATTGTCCCTACGTTAACCGAAGGAGGTGTAGCCCCACCCACTGTCTGCGTAATGGGCAAGCGGTACAACAAATCTTTGGTATCTTTTTGCCACAAATCGAAGATAACATCCAATTTCCCGTTAAGGAATGAACCATCAATACCCACGTTTTTGGTAATACTTGTTTCCCATCTTGCATCAGGGTTTCCGATGCGTGATTGTCTGAAACCTCCTACTACGCCACCGTTTGTACCGTTGATGTCGTACGATGAGTTTTCTACGCTTTGTGCATAAAGGTTGTATTGGTTGGCAGGAGCAACGTTATTTGAGTTACCCATCAAACCATATCCCCCACGAATTTTCAAATCAGTAACCCAAGAGAATTGTTTCATGAATGGCTCATCCGAAAGTCTCCATGCGGCAGATACCGCTGGGAATACCCCATATCGGGTGTTGGCACCAAATCGAGAAGAACCGTCACGGCGAAGTACCCCTGTAATGATGTATTTATCTTTCAAGTTGTAAATCGCTCTACCAAAATAAGAGTTAAATGTAATCCCGTTGTCTTTGGTACTGTTTGCTGGGTTCCTGATATCCAACGTAGAGATTGTAATGTAGTTTGGATCACCAGAGAATGGGTTACGGCCATCAGCGCGTAAATCTTTTCCAAAGCCCGTGTTAAGTGCTTCTTGTCCAACCAACAAATCCAAATTATGGATACCAAATTTCTTCTTGTAAGAAATTGTGTTCGTGAAAGTCCAGCCTAATCTAAATCCACCACTTTCGTTGTAAGACCAGTTAACACCTTTGTTTTCAAGGGTTTCATAAATTGGACGGCCATATCCCCAGCTATAGAAATTAGTAAAGTTTCCACCGATTGATGAGCGCAACGTCAAGTCTTTGATAGGATCAACTTCAATGTAGAAGTTACCAGATGCCAAAGCATTGTAGTTTTTGTTGAGCTTACCAGCCTGTTGGTTAGCAACAGGGTTTGAACCTTGTCCGAAACCTAGGGCAGTTGTACCCGCATATCCGCCAAATTCGTCATAAACAGGGATAATTGTAGGCGATCTGAATGCGCCCAAGATATCGTTTTCATCTTGTGACGACTGCAATCCTTCATTTCCTCCCTGACGACCTAAGATTTGAAGGAAAGTAAGTTGGATATTTTCACCAATTCGTACATTTTTGAAAACATCAAACTCTGTATTCACACGCATCGCATAACGCTTTGCACGCTGGCTTGGCAAAATACCTTGTTGGTCTTGCATTGACAAACCTACATAGAAACGAGAAGCATCTCCTCCACCTTCAAAACCTAAGCTATGTCTGCTGATTGTTCCTGTTTGGGTCAATGCTTTATACCAGTCTGTTCCTGCCTTATTCGCTTTGATAACTTGGTAAAAATCACCGATAGTTGGTCCAGTAATGTTATATTTTAACTTTTCTGCGGCCAAATCAACCGTTCCAATTACCCCACTTCTATTACCTACTTTAAGATAATCGGGCAATACTGGCGTTGGGCCTGAACCATACTGAGGGTGAGAAAGAGGCGAACCAGAGTTTTTAAGCGCCGTCCAAGTCCAATCTGCTTGGTCTTGTGGGTTCATCATTTTTTGTCCTTTACCTGGGTCAGTAAGACCATACACACCATCGTAAGTAACGCTCAGTTTTTTAGCTGATTTTTTACCTCTCTTAGTCGTATATACAATCACACCATTGGCCGCTCTTGCTCCATAGATTGACGCTGCCGACGCATCTTTCAATACTGTCGTTGATTCAATGTCTTCTGGGTTCAAGAAGTTTACGTTACCTACTGGATATCCGTCAACAATGATAAGCGGTTCGTTACCACCAAATGCACCAAAACCGCGAACCCGAATCTGGCTTCCTGATCCTGGTTGGCTGGTAGTTACAACCGTCAAACCTGCTACCCGACCTTGTAATTGTTGCTCAACACTTGAAGATGGCACCGTTGTAAGGTCTTTGGTTTTTACGGTAGAAATAGCCCCCGTTGACTCACGGCGCTTATCTACAGTATAACCAGTTACAACCACTTCAGTCAAAGCATTCGCTTCATCCTCAAGCTTGGCATTAATCATTGTTTGGTTTCCAACTGGAACTTCCTGCGATTTGTAACCAATCGCCGAAATAACTAATACAGGATTGGCACCTTTGACACTGATAGTAAAAGCGCCGTCGGCATCTGCTGACGTTCCCACGTTACTACCTTTCAACAACACCGTGGCGCCTGGAATAGGGCCATCTGAAGCCATTACTTTCCCCGATACTTTACGTTCTTGGGCGTGTGCTGGGTCGGGTGCAAGGAGGAGTAGGAACATCCATGCCACCACACACGTCAACAGTGAGTAGAACTTTGTTCTCATAAGAAAAAACTGATAGGTTAAAAAGTGAACAAAAAATATAAAAAAAATACAAATTTTCTAGACGCAAAAAAACACAAAAATACGCTACATACGTACACAGTTTATGTTTCAAAAATTGACAATAATGCGTGGGAAAGTGTGCAACACCCAAAAGCTACCTTTTGGGTTGCTTCTAGAAACGTACTCAGTAAATAGATAACGATTGTGTGGAGAAAAGCCTTACGGCTAACTAATAGGTACTAACAAACGAACAATTCTGCTAATCCAACTAAAAAGAGTTTATAAATGGCTATATACTTACAAAAAAATAAAAATCTTTGTTTTTGGCTAAATCACACACATTTGTACTAAGTATCTTTTTGATAATTAGTGCCTTTATTTTTCTTAATTTTAGTGATTGATACCCAGAGGAACGTATTTTTTGTTTCTAAAATGGATTATTCTAAGAAAGAAAAATGAGCGTCGTTGTTTGATTTAGAGTTTTGAAACGTTATTGTAAAGAATTCAGCTTACAGGTATATATCATTATGATACAAACTTATTGGGTTGACGTCGATATTCCAAATTTTTTCTTTTTTTTGTGCAAAAATTACGCGTATGCTTCCTAGCGAAAACATAAAAGATTTTTTAGACCAAGGTCCCGAATACCTCCCAAGTGTGTCGGTTGACTGCGTCATTTTTGGGTTTCACGAACAACAGCTAAAAGTGCTTTTACTCGAATTTAAAAAAACCAAAGCCCATGCCTTACCTGGTGGATTTGTGTTTAAAAATGAAAGCACCGCCGAGGCCGCCAAACGAATTTTGTGGGAACGTACAGGGGTAAAAGACATTTATTTGGAGCAATTTTACACGTTTGGTGAGCCCAATCGCGGCAACTGGGATGTCCACAAAGCGACCATGGCCTCCCACGGATTTGATTTAACGAAAGAGCACTGGTTATTGCAGCGGTTTATTACGATTGGCTATTATGCCTTGGTGGACTTTTCAAAAGTAAAACCCACCCCCGATATTTTTTCGGACGTGGGCGACTGGTACGATGTACACGATACTCCCCCCTTGATTTTAGACCATAATCGTATTGTTGCCAAAGCCCTCGAAACGTTACGACTCACCATCGACCATAAGTTGGTCGGATTCAACTTGCTTTCGGAGACATTTACCATGAACGAGTTACAGTCGTTGTACGAAACCGTGCTTGATAAGAAGTTGTTGCGGGCAAATTTTCAGCGTAAGATGCTGAACTTGGGAATTTTGGAACGGGTCAAAAAGAAGTTTACAGGCAAAGCCCATAAACCTCCTTTTGTGTACCGATTCAACGCCGAAGCGCTTGACAAACAAAATTCATAGGTAGCGTGAGAAATGCTTAACGATGAGGGGTTATTGGTTAGGTATTGCGTTTTGAAATTGAATCATAATGACCGACATCAGCATTTGATGGGGCATTGCGTCAGGATTTTTGAAGACAAAATACACATCTTGAAACCCTTCAGTGGGCTCAATTTTGGCTACAGCCTGTTGAGCACCTCGACGAATCATGGCACTCATATCAAAACCGCCTGCTCCTTGTGCTTGACGGCGTTGGGCATTGGCTCCACCCGCCGCAGTCGTGGCATTATTGGTGGCGGCAGGTGGTGGCCCCGTCACTGGGTCTTTTACCACAACTGGCGTAGATTTTCCAATTAGCTTCCCCGTAGGTGAGCCCAAACGCACTTCTATCGTTCCGCCTACTGCCCCTACGCGGGTGGTTGCTTGGGCCAAAACTTCGATTTGCTTGATACCCGTCAAATCGAGGTGGTTGTAGGCAATGTACGAATCCGTCCCAATGAGGTTAAACGACTTATTGGGCGTAATTAAAAGTTCAGAACCTTTGGTTTTGTCGGCCTTGGCAGGGTCGAGCGACGAATTGCGTAAATGAACAATGTCTTCTGACATCAACGGTGAAAGCAGCTTTGTGCCCCTATCGGTGTAAGCAGCCCGTAATACATAGCTACCACGGCCATTTTCTCCTTTGGGAACGGCTGGTGTGTGCGCTCCTTTGGTCGCAAACGATGGAGCTTGTAGCGGTTTTTCGCCTAAACTCATGATATAATTCACCATCGTTGTGGCATCATTTGGCGAAATTTGTGGGTGCGCACTCATGGCGTGATCTCCCCATACGCCTCCCCCACCCGATATAACTTTCTGGGCCAACTTCTCTACGGCAGCCGCATCGCCTTTGTATTTTTGGGCAATGTCACGGTAGCTTGGCCCCACCGATTTTTTATCCACAATATGGCACGACTTACAATCGCTGGCGTTCATCAGTTTATAACCTGTGTTAAATCGAACCGACGCGTCGGTGGTATGGTAGTTGGCTGCTATTTCCACGGGGTCAAAAGTGTCTGGCATATAATCCAGATTTACCGCTACTTGATTGGGGGAAATCTTTCCGTTTTCCAAGCTACCATCCTCTTTATCATTAACCTTTACTTGGTATTCGATGGGTTCGTTGGGAAAGAAAAACGATTTATTGCCTTTTGTTACTTCAAACACCACTTCTGGGGCTTCGTTTCCAGCCTTGATTTCAATCGAACGGGTATTTTTTGCTCCTTTGGCATCCGTCACCGTCAAGGTCGCTTTGTACGTACCAGGCTTGTCAAACGTAACGGTAGGATTAGCTTCAGTTAGGGTTTTCAATACGCCCGCTTTTGAAGTAATTTTCCATTCGTAGTTGAGTTTATCATTGTCGGCATCTTTGGTACCTTCGGATGAGAACGCTACTTTGAATGGTACCGCGCCTGCTTTGCGGTCGGCAGCTGCCTGAACAACGGGCGTGCGGTTTCCTGCGTTGTACTGTACTTTTACTAGCCGTGCGTTGTCATTTCCTCTAAACCAAGCACTTCCGTATTCGAGTACGTACAAATCTCCGTCGGGGCTAAAGTCCATATCGATGGCGCTGCTGAAGTTTTCGCTGGGCATAAAACGCTCCATTGATTTATAGTCGCCTTTTTCGTCCATCGTAATCGCCATAATCCAGCCGCGCATGAAGTCAACCGCGAGCCATTTTCCTTCGTAATAATCGGGGAAAGGACGGGGCGCATTTTTGAAATCAGCCTTGCGAAATACAGGCCCACCCGTGGCACTTCGTCCCGAGCTACCTACCAGCGGAAATTCGGGCGAGTTGGCATAAGGATACCAAATAAATGCTTTTTGGGCAGGTGGCAACTCACGTAAACCCGTGTTGTTGGGCGAGTCGTTGATGGGTTTGGCTGGATCAAATTTTGAATCGGCTTTCAGTTTATTAGTTTCAAAATCCCAATCACCATATACTTTATTATCTCCAATAAAATAGGGCCAGCCGAAGAATCCTGGCCCTTTGGCTTGGTTGAGTTCATCGTAACCACGCGGCCCACGTTCCGAGTCTTTGGAGGCATCGGGGCCTACTTCTCCCCAATACAAAAAGCCCGTTTTACTATCGAGCGTTGGACGCCAAGGGTTGCGGTGTCCCATTGTATAAATCTCGGGACGGGCCTGAGGGGTACCTTTGGGAAACAAATTACCTTCTGGAATCGTATATTTTCCGTCGGCTTGCGGTTTAATTCTTAGGATTTTTCCGCGAAAATCGTTGGTACTAGCCGCGCCTCGTTGGTCATCCCAAGTACTTTGGTTGGGGCGTTCATCAATGGGCGCATAGCCATCAGAATTGCTATTGCTTGTGTTATTTCCTGTCGTTAAGTATAAATTCCCAGCTTTGTCAAACACCATTCCCCCACCCGTATGGCAGCATTCTTCGCGCTGCGTAGGTACTTCCAACACTATCTTTTTAGACGCCTCCACCAGTTCATTACCTTTCAATTCCCAGCGCGCCAACACGTGTTTTTTCTCACTAGGATCAGCATAATACATGTAAATCCAGTTGTTTTTGGCATAATTTGGGTCGGCAATCAGCCCCATTAACCCTTCTTCTGCCTCACGTACTTGTCCTTGTCGATTGGTATATTTGGTATTGACAGGAATCGTAGCCAAGACACTCACTTCCTTTGTTTTAGGGTCATACGCTTTTAAATTCCCTTTTCGCTCCACAAACAAAATCCGCTTGTCGGGCAGAAACGTTATTTCCATTGGCTCGTCGAGCTTTTCGGTCAGTACGCTTTTGGTGAAACGATTTTCGTCGGGAGGAGTAGGCTGTTGAGCTTGTGAAGTGATGACAACGGCACTCGCAATCAACCCCACGGCAGAGAGACGGGATAGGTAGGAAAGTTGCTTCATTGAAAAAGGTTAGTCTTATAATTATTTTTATAGAAAGTTGAACTTATACCATCAAATATACTTTTCATTCTTTGTATCAACGGGGTACAATAGATAAAAAACACTAAGTTGCCGACGAGTGGCGTTTTATTACCGAAGAATACGAATTAAATCCTAGTTAAAATCATTGAGGATATTTCAATAAAAAAATACTTATCTTTAACATTGAGCATCAATCAAGTGAGTAATTCCACGCAATACATTGTCTATGAAAGTTTTAGTCGTTGAAGATGAGCCTAAGCTCGCAGGGTTTATCAAGAAAGGTCTTGAGGAACAGTCTTGGGAAGTAGAAGTAGCGTATGATGGACAAGTAGGCAGCAGTTTTGCCTTGTCAAATCATTATGATGTGATTGTGCTCGACGTCAACTTACCCAAAATAAACGGGTTTGAGCTCGCTGCTTTGTTGCGCAAAGAAAACGTAACGACCCCCATTTTGATGCTCACGGCACTTGGCACGCTCAAAGACAAAATAAGTGGGTTTGATTCAGGAGCTGATGATTATTTGGTAAAACCATTTGAATTTCAAGAACTTATTGTTCGGCTGAGGGCACTTCAAAAACGTACCAGCGACCATAAGCAAACGCAAAATGTACTGCGAATTGCTGATTTGGAATTAGACCTCAATGAGCGAATAGCCCGCCGAGCTGGAAGCCGCATTGAATTGACGGCCAAGGAATTTGGCCTGTTGGAATACTTGATGCGTAACCGAGGAAGGGTGGTTTCGCGAGTGGACATTGCGGAGAAAGTTTGGGATATTCATTTCGATACGGGCACCAATACAATAGACGTGTATGTGAATTTCCTCCGCAAAAAAGTAGATAAAAATTTCCCTGCAAAACTTATTCATACCGTGGTAGGAATGGGTTATATCATGAAAGAACCAAAAGAATCATGAACATCCGTCTGAGGCTGACCCTTCTTTTTGCCATATTGGTAGCCTCCATTATGCTTGTGTTTTCGTTGTCGGTCTATTATTTGTACGACCAATTTCGAGAACAAGAATTTAACAAACGACTCCAAGAAAAAGCAAAAACAACAGTTCGCCTCTTGGAAGATGTCAGTGGAATCACTGAACCTTTGCTCCATGCCATCGACCGTAATAACCTTACGGCCATGCACAAAGAAGAGGTGACTATTTACGACGTCCAGAATAAAATTATTTATGACAGCGGCAAAGAGCCCTTTCCAGTAAGCCCCGCAGTACTGCAAAGCATCCGAGATGGCAAGTCGTTTAGAGAGCAGGAGGGCGAAAAAGAAATCATTGGAATACGCTACATTGACCGACGCAAAGAGGTACTCGTCGTTATCGCCTATGCCGTTGATTTATATGGATTTAGCAAACTAGAACGACTCCGAAGTATCCTCGTAACGGGTTGGGCCATCAGTTTGTTTGTGGTACTATTTTCTGGATGGTTGTTTGCAGGCGATGCCCTTCGGCCCGTTTCCGAAATTATAGAACAAGTAAAAAATATCTCGGCCCGTAACATCCATGAGCGGCTTACGATTGGTCGAGAAAAAGATGAGTTGGCACAATTGGCCATTACTTTCAACGAACTCCTAAGCCGCTTAGAAATTGCTTTCACTTCCCAGCGTAGTTTTGTCTCGCACGCTTCCCACGAATTACGAACCCCTTTGGCAATTATGATGGGACAATTGGGCGTGTCGCTCATGCAGGAACGAACGGCAGAAGCCTACCGCGAGACCATCAAAGAAACGATTGAAGAAGTAAAAAAAATGCGGGATTTGGTCAACGGTTTGTTAGAACTCGCCCGCCTCAACGACGACTCTTCTCAGTTTTTTGTGCATCCCCTGCGGGTGGATGAGCTCCTTTGGCAAGCGCGCGAAATATTACTGACCCACATGCCCAACTACAACGTTCACATTGAGTTTGACCAGTTTCCCGAAGAAGAAGAAGCCTTAGAAATTGAAGGAGATGCGTCTTTACTGCAAACTGCGTTTATGAATTTGATGGGAAATGGTTGTAAATATTCCCAAGATAATCGGGTAAACGTAACGCTTTATATTCAAGAAAAAGCAATACGGATTGTCTTTGTTGATCGCGGAGTAGGAATAGCTGAAAAAGACCTCCCCCATATTTTTGAGCCCTTTTACCGCGCCGAAGCTACCCAATCCATCAAAGGGCACGGCGTGGGTCTTGCCTTAACAGAGCGCATCATCAAACTACACAAAGGCGATATTCGGGTGCGTTCGCAACTGGGTGTCGGCACGCATTTTATTGTTACACTGCCTTTTTAATCTTGTTTTAATAGGCAATTAACCTGCTTTTAATCGAAGAAAGGGAGCTTTGTGAGACATAAACGCTACCTCCTTTGTATGAAAGCCAAAACGCATCATCCCCTCTTCGATGAGCATGAAGTCCTTCACGAACTAAAACACTTTTTGCCAGCCCAAGCTCCGCTCAAAGATTTTATCCACCACAATACACTTCACGCATTTCAGCACCAGAATTTTTATCAAGCATTGAGAAATGCGTCGGCATTTTTTGGATATAAAGTAACGCTGACGCTGGACGAATACCGTGAACGGTATAGGCAAAATCGCATTAGCGAGGAAGTCCTTGAACGGGTTATTGCAGAAAGAAAAGGAAAAGAAGAAGTAGGTGTTTGGAAACGCAAAGCCCTCACAGGCAACTACGACCCCACCATTTCGGGAAGAATTGGACTTCTCCGCGACAACTGGAAAAAACAGTACCGCATCGACTTAGACTTGCTGGTACACCCGCTTTTCTTTCGGGTGGTTTGTAGTTATTTAGACCAAGGTATTTCGATTTGGGGGTTTCCAGTGGCACACAAAGGATTCCTTTCGTCGATACGCGAAATGGAACGGAATACGTTCGCCAGTTTTTTTAAAGCAGAACGGGCGAAAAAATTGCTCTTCAACGAAAACTGTCAAATCAGCGATTTGTTGAAGTTGCTTATCGGTGATGAATCATTGTACAAACAATACCTCTACGACCTACAGTTTGCCCACCAAGGATGGTCGGGAATCGTGTCGGTCTTGGAAGATCAGCCCCAACTGTTGCTTGACCGCAAAAAAATCAGCCTTAGGGAATTGATTATCTTTGAGTTACTACTAGAAATAGACGCACTCGACGACAAGTATCAGGGTAACTGGGCACCCTTAGCATCTCGCTTAGAAACTCCCCCAACCCCGATTTTTGCCAAAGTACCCTACACTGAATTTCACGAAGTGATTGAGATTTGGCAAGAGGCGTTTGAGTGGAGTTTTTACGACCAA
Organism: Runella defluvii; assembly: GCF_014195535.1. GTDB lineage: Bacteria > Bacteroidota > Bacteroidia > Cytophagales > Spirosomataceae > Runella > Runella defluvii. Next base: position 179,075 of record NZ_JACIBY010000002.1, read on the forward strand.
GTGCTGGCAGGAATGAAGCAGGGCACTTCGCCCACCAACGTTCCTGCGTCTAAGACGTTTCAGGCAATGTTTTGTATGGATGACCGGGAGTGCTCTATTCGCCGTTATGTAGAGCAACACGACCCTCATTGTCAGACGTTTGGCACCCCTGGCTTTTTTGGCGTTGAGTTTTATTACAAACCCAAACACGCCAATTCGATTACCAAACAGTGCCCCGCGCCAGTTACGCCCACTTATTTGATAAAAGAGCTAACCAACGAAAAGGAAAAGCGTGAACGTGACCTCCATTTTACCAAATATTCACATACGCTTTTGCGGGGTTGGCTGATTTCACAAACGTTGGGTTTTTGGTCGGCACTACGTTTGGCGCTTACGATTTTTAAACCTTCTTTGAGCCCCGCCACCAGTTCTTCGTTCAAGCACATGGACGAATTTTCGGAGTTAACCATTGAAAACACCAACCCTGACGAAAAAGAAAATGGGTTGCAAATTGGGTTTACGATTGAGGAAATGGCCACTCGGGTCGAAAACCTGCTGCGTAGCATTGGCTTGGTCGAGCAGTTTGCCCCGCTGGTGTATGCCGTAGGACACGGCTCCACGAGCGTCAACAATACGCACTATGCAGGATACGACTGCGGCGCGTGTTCGGGACGGCCAGGGTCGGTCAATGCACGCGTTATTAGCTACATGGCCAACCACCCTAAAGTGCGTTTGTTGCTGCGAGAAAGGGGCATTGATATTCCCGAAACGACTCAGTTTTTAGGAGCATTGCACGATACCACCCGCGACGAAATTGCTTTTTACGATACCACGTCGCTTTCGGCAACCAATGCAGCTTTGCACCAACAAAACGAAGCGAATTTTAACAAAGCCTTGGATTTCAACGCCAAAGAACGCTCGCGTCGTTTTGAGTCGATTGATTCTCACTTGCCCGTTGAAAAAGTACACGAAAAAATCCGCCGTCGCTCGGTTTCTTTATTTGAACCACGTCCCGAGCTCAACCACGCCACCAATGCCCTTTGTATTGTTGGGCGTCGTGATATTTCTAAGCACTTGTTTCTCGACCGTCGTTCGTTTATGAATTCGTTCGACTACCGCGTTGACCCAGAAGGCAATTACCTAACGACCATTCTCAACGCGGTGGCTCCCGTAGCAGGAGGTATCAATTTGGAATATTATTTTTCACGGGTTGACAACCAAAAACTAGGTGCAGGAACCAAACTTGCCCACAACGTAATGGGGCTGTTTGGGGTGGCCAACGGTATCGACGGTGACTTACGCCCAGGACTTCCGAGCCAAATGATTGAAGTCCATGATCCAGTTCGGCTCATGGTGATTGTGGAGCATTTTCCATCGGTAGTACTGCGCTCTATCCAGAAATCGGCCGCTACCTATGAATGGTTCATGAACCAGTGGATTCATTTAATAGTGGTAGAACCTACAACTCAAGCCTTCTATCTTTTCAAGAACGGCGAATTTGTCGAATATCACCCTATCAAACAAGCCATAGAAGTGGTACAAAATGTCCCCTCCTTGGTCGAAGCCCACGAGGAAAACCTCCCCATTTACCTTCTTCAGTAGTCGATAAACCATTATTTTCATGACATCCATCCTTCATTTTTTCATACTAATTCCGCTTTTAGGCTTTCTAGTTAGTTTGTTATTGCCTCCCAAAAACGAAGTCGTCATTTCGCGTTCGGCTATCTTCACGGTGGGGCTTCAGCTGCTAACCGCCGTTGTTTTTTGTGCCTACTGGCTCTTTCAACACACCCCAACGATTGAAGTCAAAGACTTTTCGCTCTTTAGTTCGCCAGGCTATGAGTTTTTTATTACCTTTTATTTTGACGGTATCACCGCCGTTTATCTGTTGGTAGGTGCATTTTTATCATTTTTAGTGACCATTTATAGCCGTGCGTATCTCCACCGCGAAGCAGGTTACAAACGCTTTTTCAATACCATCCTCTTTTTTTATTTAGGGTACAACGTCGTCATTTTCTCGGGCAACTTCGAGACGCTGTTTGTCGGCTGGGAAATTTTAGGAATTTCTTCCTTTCTATTAATTGCCTTCTATCGCGACCGTTATCTGCCCGTTAAAAACGCCATTAAAGTGTTTTCTGTCTATCGTATTGGCGATTTAGGGCTTATTTTGGCGATGTGGGCAAGTCACCATTTGTGGCACGAGAACATTACATTTCTCAAATTAAGCAACCACGAATTGGTACACGAACACCTCCAAAACCACAGTTGGGTAGGCATTTTTATTTCGTTGATGATCTTGTTGGCAGCAGCGGCCAAATCAGCCCAATTGCCCTTTTCGGCTTGGTTGCCCCGTGCCATGGAAGGCCCCACTCCCTCTAGTGCTATTTTTTACGGTTCGTTGTCGGTACATTTTGGCGCATTTTTGTTGTTACGCACTTTCCCCTTTTGGGAAGAACAAACTTCCGTTCGGATTTTGATTGCACTTTTGGGAATCATCACCAGTGCCATTGCTACGCCCATTGCTCGGGTACAGTCGTCGGTCAAGAGCCAAATAGCTTACGCCTCTATTGCCCAGATTGGACTGATTTTCGTTGAAATTGCGGCGGGGCTTGAAGTAATTGCCCTCATTCACTTTGCTGGAAACGCCTTTTTACGCACCTATCAGCTGTTGGTCTCCCCTTCGGTAGTGAGTTATTTGATTCGCGAACAGTTTTACAATTACGTGCCACGCCAACATACGTTTGAAGACTCTCTTCCTAAAAAGTTGGAATATACCGTGTATTTGTTAAGCCTCAAAGAATGGAATCTCGACTCGTTTATGAACCACATTGTGTGGAAACCACTCCGCCGCGTAGGTCGTAAACTAGACTTTTTGACCCACAATCGTCTGCTTATGCTGTTTGTGCCTACCTTTTTATTGGCACTTATTGCCTATAATTTTCAAGACAAACTTTCGGCCCAAAGCCACGTATACTTCCCGATTTTGTTCGCCTCCATTGGGTTGTTGATGGTATTAAAATCTTATTCGGAGCGCAAAAGCCCACAAATGAGCTGGTTGTTACTGATTATGAACCACTTTTGGGTAGCCTTAGCGATTTCATTCAATGAGCACTTTACGCTTGAAGAAGTACTTTTCTACCTCAGTGGTGTCGTGATTGCGGGCGCGGTCGGTTATGCTTGCTTGCGGCGGCTCAAGCTGCTCGAACCCAAGGTGGATTTAAACCAATTTGCGGGGCACGTATATGAGCATCCCAAGCTGACTTTGGTGTTTTTGCTGGCCGCGATGGGGCTCATGGGTTTTCCTATTACGCCCACGTTTATTGGCGAAGACTTGGTGTTTAGTCACATCCACGAAGACCAGATTGTGCTTGCGTTTTTATGTTCCATTGGTTTCGTCTTTGAGGGGATTGCGATTGTACGCATTTACGGGCGTGTCTTCCTTGGCCCACACACCAAACATTACCACGAAACAGCCTATCGTTCTTCGTAAAAAACGGTTTTAACGCGTTTTTAATACCGCCTTAACTCCCCTTTAATTCGACTGTAAGACTTTTGCCAACAGTTAATCGTCTCCTTTTCACTATTATTTCTCAAGTTAATAAACAAGACTTATGAAATCGAAGAATAACATTTTTGACAGTCTTCAAGCGCATTGGGCAAAAGATTTATTGTCAGGTTTTTTGGTGTCTTTGATTGCCCTACCATTGTGTTTGGGTATCGCAGGTGCCAGTAATTTCCCACCAATCATGGGCGTAATGACCGCCATTGTTGGAGGGATTGTGGTGGCGTTTTTTGCGGGTTCAGAATTGACCATCAAAGGCCCCGCCGCAGGTCTGATTGTCATTGTTGCAGGTGCGGTTGAGGAACTAGGAAAAGGAGACAACGAAGTAGGCTGGAAACTAGCACTGGGTGTAGTGGTTGTAGCAGGGTTAATCCAAATCGTGTTGGGGTTATTGAAAGTAGCCAAGCTCGCCGATTTTTTCCCTCTTTCGGCCGTCCACGGAATGCTCGCCGCCATTGGTATCATTATCATGTCGAAGCAGTTGCACTTGGCCGTAGGCATTGCCCCTTCAGAAATGAAAGGTAAAGAGCCGCTTGAGTTGCTCGAAATGGTCCCTCATAGCCTCATGCACATGGAATACCACATCGCCATCATTGGCGGTATCAGCTTGTTGATTTTGTTTGGTTGGCCTTATCTTCAAATCAAGGCTCTCAAAAAAGTCCCACCAGCATTGGTAGTACTGATTGTAGGGGTATTGTTAGGTCAATATTTTCACTTAACAGAACCTTCTTACAAAAACCTAAAACCGTTGGTAAACCCTGGTGATTTCTCGATTAACCTCAACGCCGACTTTTCGGTACTTACCAACAGCGAGCTACTTCCTATCTTTTTGAAATACCTTTTGATGTTTGTATTGATTGGTTCATTAGAATCACTTTTGACGGGCCGTGCCATTGATTTGATTGACCCTGAAAAACGGAAGTCAGATTTAAGCAGAGACCTTACAGCGGTAGGTATCGGTAACACAATATCAGGTCTTTTGGGTGGTTTGCCTATGATTTCGGAAGTAGCCCGTAGTTCGGCCAATATCAACAACGGCGCCAAAAGTCGCTGGGCCAACTTCTTCCACGGCATTTTCTTGTTGTTGTTTGTAGTAATGCTCGTTCCCGTAATCAAAATGGTGCCCGTTGCTTCTTTGGCCGCAATGTTGATTTTTGTAGGCTTCCGTTTGGCTTCTCCCAAAGAGTTTGCGCACGTCTATCACATTGGTAAAGAGCAATTAACCATTTTCTTGATTACCATTATCGCCACCATCGCTACCGACTTGTTAGTGGGTATTGCGGCGGGTATTTTGACCAAATTTATTATTCAGTTGGCTTTTGGAGTACAGATTAAAGATATAATTAAGTCTCGTTTTGAATTAACAGAGCAAGAGTTAGGCGTGTATCACCTTAGCGTCAAAAATGCAGCGGTGTTTGCCAATTATCTCAAACTCAAAGCACAATTAGCGAAAGTACCGCAAGGAAGTTCATTGATTATTGACTTCTCAAAGGCAGCGTACGTTGACCACACAGTAGCCGACAACCTGAATAATTTTAGAAGAGAGTTTGAGGCCGCAGGAGGAGTGTTGTCGCTCAAAGGATTGGATTTGCACGAAAGTTTATCGGAGCATCCATTGGCAGCGCGTCGTTTGCCCAAGCATTTGCGCAAAACGCTTGTAGAAATGGCTTAATGTTTAATAAACAATAAGTTTAGTTAAGTTAGTATATTTTAGAGTGAAAAAGGGAGGTTTTACCTCCCTTTTTCATTGGTTTACGAGTGCTTGCGCACCGTTATTTGTTATCTGTTATTTGTTAACCGTGTAGTTAGCTCTAAGTTACTGAGATTTAGCACAATTAACAGCTAACGGTTAGTTAACAATTAACCATGTTTAGGCCGAAATCCAGCTAAAATTATACGCTAACTCAGGTACTTTTGTGCGGTCAGCCACGCGTCGAAGCCGCGCAGGAAGTGCCATGAGGTAGTCGCGCGCGCGTTCGCCAGCATCATTAAGATCAGGCACTTTGTCGATTTTCCATTCATCCAAAAGCGATTCCATAATTTCGATGTAATCGTGGGTTGTATAAACACCCAACCGCTGGGCGGCATCCGAATAATGGCTAAATGTCTCGCTAAGTTTGACCCCCGTTTCACGCAAGAAGTGCGCAGGCATGACAATTTTTTTGCGCATCATGTCTTCAAACGCCAACATCATTTCTGAAGAATCGACTTCAAAAATGCGGTTTACAAACGACTTGTATGCCTTGGCATGGCGCATCTCGTCGGCGGCAATTACGCCACACATTTTAGAAAGCAAATGATTACCGCATTGTTTGGCCAACGTAGCCGTGCGTCGGTGCGATATGTTGGTCGCTAGTTCTTGAAACGAAGTATAAATGAAGTTACGGTAAGGATCCGTTCCTGTTTCAATATCGAAGCCATCCGAAATCAAATACTGCGTAGAAACTTCCATGGCGCGCATATTGACACGCCCCGACAAGTACAAATATTTGTTGAGAAGATCCCCGTGGCGATTTTCTTCGGCGGTCCAGGCCCGTACCCATTTTGTCCAGCTTTGTTCAGGCTCTTGCTGGTTAATTCCTTCAACGGTCATCAACCACGACTCATACGTGGGCAATGCCTCTTCGGTGATGGTATCACCTACCAATACAGCAATATAATCGTACGATAATTCGCGAGCAGCCTCTTGAAGAAGCTTTACTTCGGTAAAAAAGCTCTCTTTGGTCGAATCAGGCAAAAAATCCGCAGGCTGCCACAAAGTCTCGACAGGCTTCAGAAATTCGTCGTAGATGGAATCAATCTTTTGACCGATAAACTTCATTACCTCTATCCGAGTGGAGGGAAGTTGCATAAAACTAAGATTATGAAATAAGTGTCTGAGAAAATTTCCCGAAGGTAGCAAGAATTTTAGGAAAGTTGGTGAGATGTTGGCCTTGGGTTGCTAAAACGGGCAAATGTTTGCGTAATTTTGGCGCTCAAAATCCCCGTTAGCGTGGCATGAAAAAAATAATCGATTACGTTTTAGGTAGCCTTTACCTGTTGTACTTTGGGTTAGTTCTAGTGATTTTCCACCCCATTCAGATGGTATGTTTTCATTTGTTTGGGCGACGTGTTCATCAAAAATCGGTACACGTACTGAATGGTTTTTTGTTGCATGGGCTTTATATTTTAGGAACGCGTTTGGGGTTTAAGGCAAAAGCTACGTTACCCACCGACCGCCCCGTTATTTTTATTGCCAATCACCAAAGTATGTTCGACATCGTCGGAATGATTTGGTATTTACGCCAGAACTTCCCCCTGTTTGTGTCAAAAAAGGAGTTGGCAAAAGGCATCCCTAGTATTTCGTATAACCTTCAGAAAAGCGGCGCAGCCCTCATCGACCGCCAAGATGGGAAGCAAGCCATTATGGAAATAGCGCGATTGGCTAAGTTGATTGAAGAAACGAAATTTTCGGCGGCTATTTTTCCAGAGGGTACTCGCTCAAGAACTGGCGTGCTAAAAGCCTTTGCCACAGGAGGCGTAGCTATTCTGGTAAAGAAAGCACCCAACGCACTCGTTGTACCCATCGCCATAAAAAATACGGGAAAATTGAACCCAAAAGGCATTTTTCCGCTTAGTAGCTTTGAAAGTCTCTCGTGGACGGTGCTTGAGCCCATCGAACCCAAAGGAAAAACAATAGATGAGATTGTTGAATTGGCCAAATCAAGTATTGAGAACGAATTAAAAAACGGCTAAATCGTCCATCAGATACTGCTTTGTGAAGAGCATAATTTGTGAGTATCATTTTATTTATAATTAAATTAGTATAAATTTCGGGAGTATTCAACCATTCAAAGGCGCTGTGAATTACTATAGAACCCTTGTGTTGGCCTTTTTTAGTGTCATGATTTGTTTCATGGCAGTGGTCAAACCTTTGGTTAATTCTCCCAAAAAAAATAACCTTACTGAGCAACAAGAACAGCAAGAAACCTCTTGCCCTGAATCATCTGACGAAGAAGGCTGTAAAGAAACAGCCAAAGAAAATATTGAAGAAAATGCCGAATGGAACGACGAATTTTGGACTCCTTCCGTCGTAGGCTTTTCCATTTCATTACCTTCAAAAGCATCGAGCAGTTTTTTATATTTGGTTCATTTCTCCGAACACGTAGCTGCCATTAGCCTCCCCCCTCCCGAGTTTTTCCCTTCTGTTTAATTTTTTTATTTCTTGCTTTCGCTCATGGGGCGAGAAAAAATACTACATGAGCTGTGGGTCAATCAGGTTAAATGTAAGTAAAAGAAAATGAAGGGTTTATTTAAAGATATAAAGTACGACCTACCTGCGGGTTTGGTGGTATTTTTGGTCGCATTACCGCTGTGCCTTGGGATTGCACTTGCGTCGGGAGCGCCACTTTTTTCAGGAATTATTACGGGGATTGTAGGAGGCTTGGTCGTGTCGCTGCTCAGTGGTTCGGCACTAAGCGTGAGCGGGCCAGCCGCGGGTTTAACCGTTATCGTCCTCAACGCTATCCAGCAAATTGGCTCATTTGAAGCCTTCTTACTAGCAGTTGTGCTTGCTGGAGTAATTCAAATTGTATTGGGGGTAATGAAAGCGGGCATCATCGGCCATTATTTCCCATCGAGTGTCATTAAAGGAATGCTCGCAGCGATTGGTTTGATTTTGGTTTTCAAACAAATTCCGCACGCATTTGGGTATGACAAAGACAGCGAAGGAGATTTCTCATTTGTCCAAGTCGATGGTGAGAATACATTCTCGGAGCTTCTAAACGCCATTAACTTTTTACATCCAGGCGCAGTGATTATCTCAACCATATCGCTGCTGATTATCATTTTTTGGGACAAGCCTTTTCTAAAAAAGTACGCTATTTTTCGGTTAGTCCCTGCGGCACTTGTGGCCGTTATTGCGGGGGTACTTATCAACAGCTATTTTGAGGTATTTTCTCCCTTGCTCGCCCTAAAAAACGACCACTTGGTGAGCCTGCCTGTATCGGGTTCAGTGGAAGCGTTTATTGGGCATTTTACCTTCCCCAACTTTCAAGCCATTTCAAATCCACAGGTGATTATTACCGCTTTCACGATTGGGATAGTGGCAAGTTTGGAATCGTTACTAAGTGTCGAAGCCACCGACAAGCTCGACCCTTTTAAGCGTAATACACCTACGAATCAAGAACTTATTGCCCAAGGAGCAGGAAATGTGGTCGCAGGTTTATTGGGTGGATTGCCATTGACGGCCGTGATTGTGCGAAGCTCCGCCAATGTCAATGCGGGTGGAAGAACCAAACTTTCGGCTTTCATACATGGCCTGTTTTTATTGATAAGTGTAGTTGCTTTTGCGGGCTTGTTAAACAAAATCCCATTGGCGTGTTTGGCGGCGGTGTTGTTGGTCGTAGGATACAAACTAGCCAAAATTTCGTTATTTAAATCCATGTACAAGCTTGGTTGGAGCCAATTTTTGCCTTTCGTCATTACAGTTATTGCCATTTTATTGACCGATTTGCTCAAAGGTATCGGCATCGGGATGGCCGTTTCTATCTTTTTTATTTTGCGCAACAACTACAAACAAGCGTATCATTTCAACGAAGCAGGAACGCCCGACAAACGGCAGATTACGATTCAGTTGGTAGAAGATGTGACTTTTATCAACAAAGGAGCGATTACACTTACCCTCGATAAATTGCCCAATGATGCCAAAGTGGTCATCGACGGCAGCAAATCACGTTTTATCGACATTGATGTTCTTGAGATTATCCACAATTTTAAAGAAACCGCCCTTTTGAAGGGCATTCAGCTTGAACTAAAAGGAATCCCTGAGTTCCAAGGAGTAGCAGGACATTAGTTTAAGGCATCATCTCAATCCAATATTTTAACCCAAGCAAATGAAAGCACACACAAAAGAAACCCAAGCTAACTTAACGCCAAGAAAGGCGCTTGAAATACTACAAGAAGGAAATTTGCGCTTTATCAAAAACCTGAAAGTGCAACGTGATTTGTTGGAACAGGTAAACGATACGCGCGAAGGACAATGGCCATTTGCCACCATTTTGAGCTGTATTGATAGCCGTACGTCATCCGAATTGATTTTTGACCAAGGTTTAGGTGATATTTTCTCCATTCGTATTGCAGGAAACATCGTCAATACTGACATTTTGGGAAGCATGGAGTTTGCCTGTAAAATTGCGGGTTCCAAGCTCATTGTTGTACTTGGACATACCAAATGCGGCGCCGTCAAAGGAGCTTGCGACCACGTAGAAATGGGTAACTTAACGGAGCTTTTGGCAAAGCTTCAGCCCTCGGTTTACCAAGAAAAAGAGACAAAATCAGACCGCACGTCTAAGAATAAAGAATTTGTCGAAAACGTAGCTCAAATCAACGTAAAGCGGAATGTAAAAAATATCATTGAGCGAAGCTTCATTTTAGAACAAATGGTAGAAAACGGAGAAATTGGCGTGGTAGGTGCTATGTACAATATCGAAACGGGTGAAGTAGAGTTTTATGACGATGTGATGTACATCCGTGATACCCAAAACCCCGATTTTACGGTAGCAAACCTGCGTGATTTGACCTTGGCTTAGTGAAAATCCCCCGTTGGGTGAAAGGTGTAAAAGCGTTTCGCTATTTTTGTAGAACTCATAAAATCGAACCGTAATGACCTTTAAGTACCTCAACAAAGATTTTTCAGCAGGTTTTTCGGTATTTTTAGTGGCGCTCCCACTGTGTTTAGGCATTGCCTTGGCATCGGGAGCGCCGCTTTTTTCTGGCTTAGTTTCGGGAGTAATCGGTGGGTTGGTGGTAGCCTTGCTTTCAGGGTCTGAAATCGCCATTAGTGGCCCCGCCGCTGGGTTGGTTGTCATTGTGTTTGATGCCATTCATGGGTTAGGTGACTACTCCCATTTTCTGACGGCGGTCGTCTTGGCGGGTCTCCTCCAATGGTTGCTGGGCTGGTTCAAGGCAGGGCGTCTAAGTGGTTTTGTGCCGTCGAGTGTCATCAGCGGAATGCTCGTTGCCATCGGCATTGTCATCGTTCTCAAGCAAATCCCCCACGCCCTTGGCTGGGACGCCGACTACGAAGGCGAATTTGAATTTTTCCAAAACGACCAGCGAAACACCTTTAGTGAAATTGTCCAAGCGGTGTTACATCCAACTTGGGGCGCAGGCATCATCAGCGCGGTGTGTTTGCTTCTGATACTTTGGTGGGATAAAAAAGCCGAGCAAGGTATCAAATTCTTCAAAACCGTTCCGACGGCCTTGGTCGTGGTTGTGGTGGGAGTTGTTATTAATCAAGCATTTAGATGGTTGGCACCCGCCTTTTACCTAGGCGAATCTAACGACCACATGGTGCGAATGCCCAGTTTTCATACCTTGTCCGACTTCAAATCGGCCCTTCATTTTCCATCCCTCGACGCACTAACCAAGCCTGCGGTATATTTAACCGCTTTTACTTTGGCGATCATTGCGAGCGTTGAGTCATTGTTTGGACTAGAAGCCGCCGACAAGTTGGACAAACAACGGCGGATTTCGTCGCCCAATCAGGAGCTCAAAGCCCAAGGGATTGGCAATCTTCTTTCAGGATTGCTTGGCGGCCTACCGATGACAGTGGTTGTAGTTCGTACCTCATTGAACGTATATAGCGATAGCCAAACGCGCCTTTCTGCCTTTATCCAGGGTATTTTGTTGCTGTTAGCGATGGTGATTTTTCCCGAAATCCTCAACCATATTCCCTTGGCTAGTCTGGCAGCACTGCTCATATTGGTCGGTTATAAACTGGCGAGAATTGACATCTTTCGCAAAATGTACCTCGAAGGGCAAGACCAATTTGTCCCATTTATTGTGACTATACTGGGGATTATTTTGACCGATTTGTTGGTAGGAATAGCCTTAGGATGGATTGTCGGAATCGCGTATGTAATCTATACCAACAATCAGTCCGCCATGAGTGTGGTCCGCGACAAAGAAACCGTGCTGATTTGGTTTAGAAAAGACATTTCGTTTCTCAATAAAGCCCGGTTAAAAGAAGAATTGGCGGCACTGCAAGCAGGAGACACGGTCTTTATTGACGGAGCAAGGGCACATTTTATTGACCATGACATTTATACTACCCTCAAAGAATTCAAAAAAGATGCGCCACTGCGCGGCATTCAGGTGGACTTTAAAGGAATTACACGTCGGAAAATAACAAAACGAAAACTCGATGCAAGCATACAAAAAACTCTTATTAGCAAATAAAGCGTGGGCGGCTGAAAAACTCATGCTCGACGAACACTATTTTGAGGAGCTGGCCGCTGATCAAAAGCCTGAGTTTTTGTGGATTGGCTGTGCCGACAGCCGCGTGCCCGCCAACGAAGTGACAGGTACTGCCCCTGGCGAATTGTTTGTTCACCGAAACGTGGCCAATTTGGTCCTTCATACCGACATCAACATGCTCAGTGTGTTGCAGTATGCCGTCGAAGTACTCAAGGTAAAACATATTTTGGTGGTGGGCCACTACGGCTGTGGTGGGGTAAAAGCTTCAATGACCAACAAAGATTACGGACTGATTAACAAGTGGTTGCGCAACATCAAAGATGTGTATGAAAAGCACGAAACCGAACTCAATGGCATTGCAGAGGAACAAAAACGTTTTGACCGATTGGTAGAACTGAATGTAATTGAGCAGGTCAATAATTTAGCCAAAACGACCATTGTGCAGCGCTCTTGGCACCAAAGGAACTATCCCCAACTCCACGGATGGGTATTTGACCTACATACGGGGCTTATCAACCCAACGGTGGAGATTCTGCCTGGGGCCGAAATTTCGCCCATTTATCGCTACGATTTTGAAAGCGATAAAAAACAAGACGAAATTTCGACCGAATACGAGCATTAGGCATGGTGCCTAAAACTCAATTACAAAACCCAGCGCAGGGGTAAAGTTAGCGTCTTCGTTGGCCAAAATGAGCGGAACTCCATTGCTGCCGTCGCTTCGTAACGCTAATCCATCCGTAGTTCTAAATCCAGAATTATCAGCTAACCGCTCAAAGGTGTATTGTGGCAAAGCGGGATTGGTAGTAAGCAGCGCGTTTTGCAAGTCAAAAAACAAGTCAATAGAGGTTTTTTTGTAATTCCATTTTTTGTCAATGCGGAAGTCCACGCGACTAAATGACTTCAACCGCAGGCTATTGAGTCGAGTGTAATCTTCGGTACCTACGCCCGTGGTGAGGTAGTTACGCTGCGAAGCGGCCAAGTCGTAAGGTGTGTAAGGTGCGCCCCCTTGATAGAGCCATTTAAGCCCCAACTCCCAGCCTTTTTTAAACTTATACCCCAATTGTGTTGAAATTAGGTTACGCGTATCCCACGCAGAAGCCACGTACTTCCCATCTTTTCCCGAAAACTCCGAACGGAAGAGTGTGTAGCTAAAGACCCCAAAGAAGTTTTTGGCCAACTTTTGTTGGAAGAAAAACTCAAGTCCACGGCTACGTCCTTGGCCCGTGCTGATGACTGCTTCGTTACCAATGGCACCGAAATTACCGCCTTGGTTGGCCAACGAAATGCCATCACGTACCGAAACGGGGTAATTGTCGTATTGCTTCACAAAACCTTCGAGCGTAATGCGCGTAGTAGGTGTTGGGATAAATTCTAAGCCTGCTACCAAATGGTCGGAACGGATGTATTTGCTTGATTTATTGACAAAATTGCCGTCTTGCTTATACCCCAAAACCGTATAAATCGGTGTTTTGAAATACCGCCCCACCGACGCGTTTAAACGCCATTTGTCGCTCAACTGATAACTCGCCGAAACGCGCGGACTAAGGGTCTCGAGCGGGTTGTTACCATCCGAGGTAAACGAATTCATGTCGGTACGTAAACCTGCCGAAAGATTCAAGCGGTCGTCCAATAGCTTGCGGTTTACTTGGGCAAAAGCCCCGAATTTGAAGAAATCAATGGCCGTGTTGAACGCAATGTTCACGGCAGGTTGAATCACTTGCCCTTGGGTATTTTTGACTTCGCGACGCAGTACGTTGAAGAAGTCGTTGTTGTACTTAACGTATTGAAGCATGGCGCCGTAGCTATATTCCCACTTACCCACAAACTTATTCACATCAAGGCGGAGTTTGTTCTCAATTTCTTGAGATACGCTTTTGAGCGCGCGATAATTTTCGTCCCCTTGGCGATTGTCCTCAAAGCGGTCGAGGCGATTGTTGAACATATTTCGGCTGAGTGAAACGTTGAGGTAGCCGTTTTCCAACAACCGTTTGAGCGAAAACCCTGTTGTATAATTCCACTGATTGATGGTGGGGTTAGAACGAAGCACATACTCTTTTTCGGGGGAAGATTCTTTAGGAACCGCAAACGAAAATTCGTCGATGGCTCCCACTCCAATGGCTGTTAATGTAGTTTTTTTGTTGAGTTTGTGCGTGACTTTGTATTGAAAATCCCAGTAATTGGGACGAATAGGGAGGTCAATGGCTTTGAATAAAAACTGCAAATACGAGCGACGAACCGATGCCAAAAAGGTGGTTTTGGGCGAAAGTGGTCCTTCAAAGGTACCTGCTACTTCGGTAGAGCTGACACGAAAGTTACCTTGGAGGCGTTCGGGGTTTCCTTCGCGCTGACGGAATTGCAACACCGACGAAAGGGCGTTGTCGTAACGAGCATTGAAGCTACTCGAACTTAACGTGGCGTCTTCAATAAACGATACGTTAAGAATCCCCGTAGGGCCACCCGAACTCCCCTGAGTGGCAAAGTGGTTGATAACGGGTATTTCGATGCCATCTAGGTAAAAAACGTTTTCGTTGGGGCCACCGCCACGGATGATGAGGTCGTTACGAAAACCTCCTACCGAACCTGCCGTTCCTCCTACACCTGGAAGTACCTGAATCACGCGCGAAATATCAAAGTTCCCGCCTGGGTTGTTTTTGATTTCTTCGGTAGTCAGTTTTTGAATGGAATTGGGCGTTTCGACCGAAGCTACCGAAATAGAACGGTTATAGACAACCTTGGCTTCGGTCAATTGTACCGCTTCTTCTTCGAGGTCAAACGTAATTTGTTGGGCATTTCCCGACGTGAGTACGACGTTGAATTTACTAGCGGTTTTGTAGCCTACAAAAGATGCTTTGAGGTTGTAGCTTCCTACGGGTAGAGTGAGTTTAAATTTCCCATCCACGTCGGTGGTGGTGCCTTGGGTCGTGCCTTCAATCTGTACCGTCACCCCAATAAGCGTTTCTTGGGTACGTTTGTCGCGCACAGACCCCAAAATGGTTCCTGAGTTTTGGGCAAACGCATTAGTGACACTAACGATGAGTAGTAGAGCGAATAGGTGTGTTTTCATGCGAATTTTAAAATGAGCAGTAAAAAACATTTATGATTTGATTTGTGTTAATTACTACGATAACATTCCAAATGAATTATTGTTTGTACGAAAACAAAATATTTTTCAATTTTTAGAATGTTTTCACTACTAAAAAAATGAACTACGCACTATTACAAGAGTTGATTGGGCACTTGGCCAACTACGAAGCGCAGCGCTCGCCGCTTCAACGGAAGGACATGGAGGGGTTTGTGGCGTACCTCAATCAACAAGTTTTCGCAAAATCGTCGGACCCCGAATTAAAATTTGAAAATGGAGAAACGGTAGAAGTACTGTTGTCGCAGTTGGTGGCGTTTTTGTATCGCTATGCCAAAGGGTACATCAAAAAAGCACTGGACTCTGCTCACCTGATTACGATTGATGATTTTTCGTATTTGGCGGGCATTTGGCAGACGGGCGGCTGTACCAAAACGGAGATTATTGACATGAACATCCACGAAAAAACAACGGGGATGGAAGTCATCAAGCGGTTATTGAACAATGGCCTCATCGAACAAACCGATGACCCCAAAGACCGCCGAAGCAAACGCTTATTGATTACAGGAAAAGGAATGGGGGTACTTTTCGGGACATTTGAAGAAATGCGAAAAGCAAGCTTGATTATTGCAGGAACGCTCAATGAAGCGGAAAAAATGCAGTTGTTGCACTTACTTCAAAAACTACACTTTTTTCATAAACCCTTGTTCCTCAATGAGCGAGAAACGGGTTTGGATGGGTTGTTGGCAATGGTAGAAGCGGCAAAATAAAAAAAGCCATAGTGGTGAACTATGGCTTTTTGAAGGCTTTTATGCGTATTTTTCTCGAATTTGGAATAATAACCACCCTCCAAGCAGAAACGAAAAAGCAAGACTAATAAGGTTGCTAAACAAACCTCCAATTCCCGCTAGGTTGACTACTCCGCTAACGAGGCTCAACAAGAAAATATAGTACATATAATCCCAGCCTTTCTTTTGGCGTTTCATCAGTGGCGAAATAGCCAGACCTTCTAAAAGTACCATCACGGCTAAAATTGCCATTGAAACCCAGTAGAGTCCCATACTACCAAAAGCCGCTAAACCGATGGCGGTTGCACCAGCGCCAATGCCTAGAACGGCAAGGAGGCCAAGTCCACCAAAAATGAGCCCAATGATGCAGAGGAACGGAGAGATTTTAACCAGAATTTCTTTGACGTTGTCAGGCAGTTGCGGAAATTTTGCAAATACGCCTGCGATTTCGTTTTCGAGGGGAAGTGATTGTGCCATGTGATTGAAAAGGATGAGGTGATAGATTTTAGGTATAGGGAAAAATTTATCTAACCTAATCCTTTTCAACCAAAGTGTCAAGGAGTTACAGCTATTTTTATTAGCTTTCGGTATATTCTCCTTCAAGTTTTGAAATAACTGCTGTTGCCACGGCATTTCCAGCTACCGAAGTGGCCGAACGCCCCATGTCTAAGAAGGGGTCAATACCAAGTAGTAGTGCCAGCCCTTCGACAGGTAGGTTAAATTGCGCCAACGTTCCCGCAATTACCACCAACGAGGCACGTGGTACACCCGCAATTCCTTTGGAAGTAATCATCAGCGTAAGGAGCATGGCTATTTGTTGCTGAATAGTGAGCGGAATGCCGTAAGCTTGGGCAATAAAACCCGTTGCAAAAGTCATGTACATCATCGAGCCATCAAGGTTGAAAGAATAACCCAATGGCAACACAAACCCAATGATACGCTGACTACAACCAAATTTTTCCAAAGCAGTGATTTGTTGCGGCAAAGAAGCCTCTGAACTAGCCGTACTGAACGTCAGAATCATCGAATCTTTGACGTGCGCCAACAGTTTGAGATACGGGATTTTCATGACAAGGCAAATAGCCCACAATACCCCGAAAATAAAGAAAAGTAGTCCTCCGAAAAAACATACCATTAGGTAGGCATACGAAATCAAAATGCCAAGTCCCTTCATGGCCACTACGCCTGTCATTGCCCCTAAGACGGCAAAAGGAGCCAACTCCATCACGTACCCAACAATTTTAAATACTACCTCCGAAAGGCTTTCAATGGCTTTGATGAGTTTTTTGCCGTGTTCTCCTACAGCGCCCAAAGCAATCCCAAAAAACAACGAAAACACCACAATTTGGAGGATTTCGTTTTCGGAAAGGGCTTTAAAGAAGCTATCAGGGAAGATGTGCAAAATAAAATCTTCGACGGTTTTCATCGACTTGCCCGTCACTCCCGTGTCGGTACCCGCAGCAGGGCGAGGCCACTGTTGTACTTCGCCAGGACGAGTTACATTCACAACCAATAGACCTACAAGCAGGGATAAGATGGTAGCAAAGTAAAAATAAAGCAAGGTTTTGATACCAATACGACCCACGACTTTAAAATCGCCGAGTTTGGCTACCCCCACTGCAAGTGTACAAAACACCAGCGGCCCCACGATCATTTTGATCAGTTTGAGGAAGACTTTGCTCAGAATCTGGAATTTTTTTGATATTTCGGCAGCCTGCTCGGCGTCCATCGTGCTGTGCAAAATTTGCCCGATAACGACCCCTAGAATAAAGCCAATGACGATTTTGGTAGTAATGTTTAGTTTCATGAAGTGTTGGTTTTGATGAAAGTTAGGTTTTGCGGATATGATGATTTAGAGATTTTCAAAGGAAGTAAAACACTCAAAGTGCCTACTACGGATGTAGTATTTTAGGAATAGGAAACATAAGGATTTCAGGTTTAGGGCAAAAGAAGCCTGTTTGTGGCACAAATTAGGAAAAAAACGATAGAAACGAACGCTTTTGGTACAAAAACTCTACTTCTACAATGCCAGAGAAGATTGCTTCAAGCGTAGATTTATAGAAAGAAAATGGGTATTAATAGCCTTTTTTCTGTTTTTCAGGTAAATTAGATGTCTTAGTATATTGCATGTAACCAGAGCCTTCTATGAAAAAAAGAGACTTTATAAAATTGGTAGGAACAGGCGTTGCAGGAAGTAGTTTGCCTGCTTCAGTAATCGCGCAAGAGTCACAAACCCCTCCTCTCACCCAAACCTTCAATATGTGCGGGTACGGCGCTCCCAAAATCGATACCGTACGGATTGGCTACATTGGGCTGGGTAACCGTGGCTTGGGCGCACTCGACCGAATTGTGTACATAGATAACGTAGAAATCAAAGCTCTCTGCGATATTCGGACGGAGCGTACCGATTTGGCCAAGAAAAAACTCCAAGGAACTTCCCACGCCCCTCAAGTCTATGCGGGGAAGGCCGATGACTGGAAAAAACTCTGCGAACGCCCCGACCTCGACCTTATTTACATTTGTACCCCGTGGAATCTTCATGCTCCGATGGCGCTGTATGCCATGGAACAGGGCAAACACGTAGCGGTAGAAATCCCCGCCGCTACGACGGTGGATGAGTGCTGGAAGCTGGTCGAAACGTCCGAACGGACGCGGAAGCATTGCATGATGCTCGAAAACTGCTGCTATGATTTCTTTGAATTGCTCACGCTCAACATGGCGCGTCAGGGCTTTTTTGGGGAAGTAGTGCACGTCGAAGGGGCGTATATTCACGATATTTTTGACTCTTTTTTTGACAAAGGCAAACGCTACGATATGTGGCGCTTAAAGGAAAATACCCGAAACGGGAACCTCTACCCGACGCACGGTTTGGGGCCTATTTGCCAAGTGCTGGACATCAATCGCGGCGATAAAATGGAGTATTTGGTGTCGATGTCGAGCAACGATTTTATGTTGGAAGCTAAGGTGAAAGAATTGGCCAAAACCGACGCGACGTTCCAGCCGTTGGCCAAGAAAACTTTTCGCGGGAACATGAACACTACGACAATTCGGACGAACAAAGGCAAAACGATTATGTTGCAACACGACGTAAGCTCACCACGTCCGTACTCACGCATACATCTCGTAAGCGGTACCAAAGCAACGGCTCTCAAATACCCCCTACCAGGGAAGATTTCTACGGGACACGATTGGGTATCGGAGACTGAAATGAAGGCGTTGGAGGAAAAATACCAGCCCGCACTTGTCAAAAAAATTGGCGAATTGGCCAAGCAAGTAGGCGGCCACGGGGGAATGGATTTCTTGATGGATTGGCGTTTGATTGATTGCCTTCGCAATGGTCTCCCGCTCGATCAAGACGTCTATGATGCGGCTTCATGGAGTGTGATTGGGCCGTTGAGTGAAAAATCGGTAGCCAACCGCTCCAATTCCATTGATATTCCTGATTTTACGGCGGGTGCATGGAAAAACAACCGCCCCGTTGACATTTCCCTTACCCAAGGAGGAAATACCCCCGTTAAACCCAAATAAAGACATTCCAAGTTAGAATCAAACTTGGAATGTCTAACAAACCCAACAATAATGACTTTCCAAGTTTGATTGCTGCAAAGGTAAAACTTGGAAAGTCTGTCAAACCCAAATAATGACTTTCCAAGTTTGATTGCTACAAAAGTAAAACTTGGAAAGTCTAACAAACCCAACTAGCGATACAACCCGATGTTTATTCATATTTCCGAAAACCCCAAAGCCCTTGGCCAAGTAGCAGGCGCCGCCGCTGCTGACTACATCCGTAAAGCTATCACCGCAAGAGGTGAAGCAAACGTAATTTTAGCGACAGGAACCAGCCAATTTGAAACATTAAATCAATTACTTCACGAACCTGACATCGACTGGACGAAGGTAACGATGTTTCATTTGGACGAATACATTGCTTTGTCAGAATCACACCCCGCTAGTTTTCGTAAGTATTTGAAAGAAAGAGTATTGACGAAAGTAACAATGAAAATAAGCCATCTTATTGACGGAGAAACGCAACCCGAAACAGAATGTGAACGATTGGGACGGCTTATTTTACAACACCCCATTGACGTGGCTTTGGTCGGAATCGGTGAAAATGGTCACTTGGCTTTCAACGACCCTCCTGCTGATTTTGAAACCGAAAGCCCCTACCTCGTCGTGAATCTCGACGAAGCCTGCCGCCGTCAGCAGTTGGGGGAAGGCTGGTTTGCCACCTTAGATGATGTGCCCAAACAGGCGATTAGCATGTCGATTCGTCAAATTATGAAATCAGCAGCCCTTATTTGTTCGGTGCCCGATGAGCGTAAAGCCGAAGCCGTAAAAAACTGCTTGAAAGGCGAAGTCAGTCCGCTTTTTCCCGCTAGTATTTTGCAAAACCACCCCCATTGTGGGATGTATTTGGACCAAGCATCGAGCAAGTATTTATCTTAAAACAAATTACTAACCCCTATGCCAAGCCGTCGTAAGTTTCTTAAAAAGAGCAGTGTAGCAAGCATTGGAATGGCGGGGTTGGACGTGCTCAATCCGTTTGTAAACGATATTTTTTCCCCACTAACCCTCATGAATTCCAACGAAACTACGGAGAACCTCATCGGACTGTACGGGCCTTGGGCCGTATCGCTCATTGAGAGCAAACTTCCATCGCTTTCTTTTCGGCGCAACGAGTGGACGAATCTCGCTCAATGGCGTGAGATGGCCAAGCAGCGTTTGGTTGAGCGTTTGGGAGTTCCTGACATTGGAGGAATGCCCCAAGTGACGCTGAAAAAACAGTATGAATACGACGGGCTTCATATTGAGGAACTTACGTGGCAGCTTCCCTACGGACGCCCTACGGAAGGTATTTTGCTAAAACCAGCCAATGCAAAAGGGCCTCTGCCTGCTATTTTGGCTTTCCATGACCACGGCGGAAATAAGTATTTTGGGACTCGAAAAATTACCAAGACATCGAACCAACAGCATCCGTTGATGAAAGAACATCAACAGGAATACTACGAAGGAATGGCTTGGGCAAACGAAATCGCCAAGCGCGGTTACGTGGTGCTAGTGTCGGATGCGTTTCCATTTGCCAGCCGACGCGTATGGATGCAAGACGTTCCTGCGCATCTTCGTCGTGGCTTGAACGACAACGACCCCGAAAATTCGGAGAATATTCGTAAGTATAACGAATGGGCAGGGGAACACGAGCACGTAATGTCTAAGTCGCTTTTAAGTGCAGGTACGACTTGGGCGGGGGTATTTTATGCGGAAGATAAAAAGGCGTTGGATGTTCTTTGTGCCCGTCAGGATGTGGACGCTACGCGGGTGGGCTGTGCAGGATTATCGGGCGGTGGTATGCGTACGGTGTTTATGGGTGGACTGGACGAACGTATCAAATGCGCCGTGTGCGTTGGTTTTATGACTACTTGGAAAGACCTCATACTCCATAAATCGTACACGCACACGTGGATGACCTACGTGCCTATTTTGCCCAACGAGCTTGATTTTCCAGAAATCTTTGCATTGCGAGCTCCCCTTCCGACAATGGTACTCAACGACGAAGACGATGATTTATATACGCTTCCCGAAATGAAACACGCCGACAAAATTGTGGGCGATGTCTATGCCAAAGCAGGGGCTTCTGAGCGCTACAAGTGCTCATTTTACCCTGGCCCACATAAGTTCGATAAAAAGATGCAAGCCGAAGCGTTTGCGTGGTTTGATAAGTGGCTAAAGTAGGGGTCAGACGGCAGTCAGACCCCTAGTGCCTGAAGTTATTATCGCCTGAGAGGTTATGAAAAAGCCGTCAGACTATCGTCAGACGGCTTTTGATTACTTGCTATAATTTTTAAGTCTGACTATCGTCTGACTTAGGAATAAACAACGGCATGTACCATTTCGCGAGCCGTTTTGGCAATTCCTTCGGGATCAAAACCGCATTCGCGATGAAGCTCTATTTGTTCGCCGTGTTCTACGATTCGGTCAGGAATACCCAAACGTTTGAGTTTGGAAGTATAACCGTGGTCAACCATAAATTCCAATACTGCACTTCCCATTCCACCTTGTAAGCAACCGTCTTCCACAGTAATCACTTTGTCGAATTTCTGGAATACCTCGTGCAACAGTTCTTCGTCCAGCGGTTTTACAAAGCGTAAGTCGTAATGAGCGGCACTGATACCTGCGTTTTCGAGCAATTGGCAACTTTTAACGGCGTAATTTCCGATGTGGCCAATGGTCAGAATCGCCACATCTTCTCCGTCTTTTACTTTTCTTCCTTTGCCAATTTCCAACTTTTCAAACGGAGTTCGCCACTGCGGCATCATGCCTTCGCCACGTGGGTAGCGAATCGTAAAAGCTTGTTTGCCGTTTTGAGTTTCGTCGAGCTGTGCCGTGTACATCATATTGCGAAGCTCCTGCTCATTCATCGGCGAGGCCACAATCATGTTAGGAATACAACGCATATAAGCAATGTCATACGCGCCGTGGTGCGTAGGGCCATCGGCGCCCGCAAAACCTGCACGGTCGAGGCAAAATACCACTGGCAGCTCTTGAATACACACGTCATGCACCACTTGGTCGTAGGCGCGCTGCATAAACGTACTGTAAATGTTGCAGAACACTACAGAGCCTTGCGTAGCCATCCCTGCTGAGAACGTAACGGCATGCTGTTCGGCAATACCAACGTCGAAGGCACGTTCAGGCATGGCTTTCATCAACAGGTTCATGGACGAACCCGACGGCATCGCAGGGGTTACACCCACTACTTTGGGGTTTTGTTCGGCCAATTCTACCAATGTATGACCAAATACCTCTTGGTATCTAGGTGGCTGTGGCGTATCGGGGATTTTCTTGAAAATTTCGCCCGTTATTTTATCAAATTTTCCAGGAGCGTGCCATTTTGTTTGGTCTTTTTCGGCAGGTGCAAAACCTTTTCCTTTGACCGTAACGCAGTGGAGCAATTTAGGCCCAGGAATATCTTTAAGATCGTTGAGAACGTGTACAAGATGATCAACATCATGCCCGTCGATGGGGCCAAAATAACGCAAATTGAGCGATTCAAATAAGTTACTTTGGCGCAACAAGGTGGCTTTGAGCCCATCTTCCACTCTTGAGACAATCTCGCGAGCGCTTTTCCCAAATTGGCTCATTTTACCCAACAAATTCCACACTTCTTCTTTGACACGGTTGTAGGTATGAGAAGTAGTGATGTCGGTCAAATATTCTTTCAATGCCCCTACGTTGGGGTCGATACTCATGCAATTGTCATTGAGGATAATCAGCATGTTGGTATTTGCCAATGACCCTGCGTGGTTCATTGCTTCAAACGCCATACCGCCCGTCATGGCACCGTCGCCGATTACTGCAATCGAATGTTGGTTTTTGAGCCCTTTTAGCTGAGCGCCCACCGCCATACCCAATGCCCCAGAAATAGACGTAGAAGAGTGTCCAACGCCAAAGGCATCATACGGACTTTCTTTACGTTTAGGAAATCCAGAAATCCCACCGTAGAGTCGATTTGTATGAAATACTTCCCGACGTCCCGTCAAGATTTTATGACCATAGGCTTGGTGACCTACGTCCCATATAAGCTGGTCGGTAGGCGTGTTAAACACATAGTGTAGCGCAACAGTCAGTTCTACTACACCCAGACTCGCGCCAAAATGTCCTCCATACACCGAAACTAAATCAATGATATACTGCCGAAGTTCTTGAGAAACTTGGGGGAGGTCTGCTGAGTCAAATTTTCGCAAGTCATCGGGCGTGTTGATTTGCGAAAGTAATTTACCGGGAGTTATGAGCATCGTTTAACGGCTTGAAACTAAACGTAGAAATATAACTTGCTTGCTGATAAAAGTGTTTTGCAAAGTTATGAAAAATGCCAATCGCTACCCACACTTTGTGCGGTGCATTGGTGGTAAAGCAACATAGATAATGGCTTATTGTTGGCTTGCTTTGTAGAGTTTTTGCTTCTCTTCTCGGGTGAGGCTTTCGTAGCCAGATTTTGAAATTTTATCCAGAATCGCGTCAATTTCGTCCTGATTAGGGATTATTACCGAAGCATTCTCACTTTTTTGACTAAAATGACGAGCAGTAGTGGAGGTGGTAGCACGCGCTCGCTGAGGCACTTGAATGCGTGGTTTTGAGGTGAAAATTTTCTGAAAAAATTCTCCAATAGTGTAGATAGGTTTTCCCCAATCGTACCCATTTTGGAGTGATTTAATAAATCCAAACCCAACCATCGCTCCCGCTAAGTGGGCCAAATTCCCGCCTGCATTGGGGCCTACCAACTGTGCCATCGTAATGATAATACACAGGGCTGCAATATATTTGAGGCGAACGGGGCCAATGAGAAACACAAAAAAGGTGTGTTCGGGCAGTAACGTGGCTGCTCCTAAAATCACGGCAAATACCGCACCCGAAGCCCCAATTAAACTGGTATTGGCAAGTTCAGGTTGGAAATAGGGCACTAGGTTGTACATGGTCAAAAACAAGACACCGCCTGCCAAACCGCCCAGTAAAAAAATCGCTATCAAACGTCGGCTACCGAGGTATTCTTCCAATACTTGCCCAAACCAATAGAGCGATAGCATGTTAAAGAAAACATGAAAAGGTCCTTGATGAACAAAAAAGTTGGTCAAAAGCGTCCAAGGCTTGTATAAAAAAGCGCCGAAGCTCGCGGGTAAACTAAGCTGATCCATCACCCACTGGTAATAATGGGGGTATTGAGCAATCGTGAAAACGATGTACAAAATGATAATCGCCACAAAGACGATGACATTGGTCAAAATAAGCTTGATGACCGCGTTGTTCGTCTTTGAAAATTCGCCTCTAACATCATCAAAAATGCTGCTCATCGCTCTCTTCAGTTCAAGTAGGTTTTACAAAATAACCCGTTTATTGACAAACTAGTTTTGGTTTGTGACTGAAAATTAGAGAAAAAGATACAAAAAGCCAAATTAATACATTCGTCTAATTTTCCAGATTTTCAATAGTATATACGCAAAAATCATGCCTCCGAGATGGGCAAAGTGAGCAACGCCCGAATCTTGGATGTTAATTCCTGCATAAAGTTCGTACAAGGCGTAAAAAGTAACAAAATATTTGGCTTTGATAGGAATGGGAAAAAACAACAACATCATTTCCATGTTTGGGAAAATGAGTCCAAAAGCGGCAATAATACCAAAGATAGCACCCGATGCTCCTAGCATTGGGATATTGACTCGGTTGTCAATGGTACTTTTTACAAAAGCAATACTGTCGTTGATATACGAAATATTCTTAGGCTGATCTTCAAAACTATTGAGAAAATCAAGGGCTGAGTGCTTCACATTGGGTGCAAAACGAGTCAAAAAATCCAAGAATGCTTCGGGAGAAGGATATTGGCTGTACAAATCCACCGCTTGTTTTAACTCATACATCTCATAAAAATTAATCGCTGAGTAAAGAAAGCCTGCGCCAATACCCGTAATAAAGTAAAACATCACAAAGCGTTTGGGGCCAAGAACGTGTTGTTCGAGTAATGGACCAAAGAAAAACAACCCAAGCATATTACTAAACAAGTGCCCCACGTTTCCGTGCAAAAACATGTATGTGACAAATTGGTGCGGCTTAAAACTAGGCCCAGTGACGGGGTAAAGCGCAAACAAATTCTCAATGAGGGGATTAAGGCTTTGTAAGAAATAAATGAGTACGTTTAGAATAAGTAAATTTCTAACGGTAGGGGTGATGTTAAACATGGCTTTCTGGGCTTATTTTAATAAATTAGCTATTTTATCTAACGCCAAAATGGAGAAAATCGGTTCGCCAGTTGGGGTATAATTAGGATTAGATGAGACAAAAAGTTGGTTGATAAGTCGCTCCATTTCATCGGAAGAAAGGCGAATCAAATGCCGCGACGCAAAGCGTTTGGCCAAACTTCGAGCGGTTGTTTCGGCGCGGTTCAGCTGAAGGTCAGCGTAGCTTTGGCGGAGTTGCTCGGTCAGTTCTTCAAAAATCTTTTGCGCATCTTCGGCAGGAAAATCGGTTGGCATACTTCTCACCACGAGCGTATCGGGGCCTAAGGAGTCAAAATCAAACCCAAGGGCTAAAATTTCGTCACGCATTTCGAGGACAAGCGGCACGTCGGCTAGCGGTAACCGAACCGTAATCGGAAACAAAAGTTGTTGCGAAACGGCTGTTTGCGATTCTAGTTGTTTCAAATAGCGGTCGTAAAGCACTCGCTCGTAAGCCGCGCGTTGGTCGATGAGCATCATGCCCGATTTGACCGATGACACAATGTAACGATTCTGGATTTGAACGGCCAAACGACGATTTTGGAGTTCTTCGTCTTCTTTGATTTGGACGTCGTTGGCGCGGCTGCCCAGCGTTGGGCTTGACGCAGACGGCGGCGTTGGGATAAATTCGTCTTCTTCTCCCAAATCGAGCGTGGCCTGCACTGGCGTGGGGTCTGTTTTCTGAAATCCTTCAAACAATTTATCCCAATTGGCTAGGTTTGACTCTTCCCTGGGCGTTTTGCTCGGAGGTGAGTAAGAAGAAGCGAAAGAACTACCACCATTGTCACTACCAACGCTTGGATTACTCTCTCGGGAAGAGGGCATAGACAGCGGTTTGGTGGGAGTAGTCCGCGATGGCAACGGACTCAAGAAATTGACGTTTGAGTCAAAATCAATGGAGTGAGAAAGGTGATTGACGCTGATTGCTTTTCGGACTGCGGCCATCAACAGGGCATAGACCGAGCGCTCATCGTCAAATTTTATTTCGGTTTTGGTTGGGTGAATGTTGATGTCAATGTGCGACGGGTCGAGGTCGAGGTGAAGTACATAAAAAGGGTGACTGCCCTCATTGATGGTACCTTCGTAGGCCGACAACACCGCGTGGTGCAAATAATTATGTTTTACATATCGGTCGTTGACAAAAAAGAACTGCTCGCCCCGCGTTTTTCGGGCAAATTCGGGTTTCCCAATGTAACCTTTTACGGTCACAAAAGGGGTTTCTTCTTGGCAATTAATGATATTCTCGCGGTAGTTTTTACCAAACATATCCACGATGCGGCGACTAATTTTACCCGAATATAAGTTATAAATCTCGGTGTCGTTGTGGTAGAGCGACAAGCTTACTTCTGGGTGGGCAAGGGAAACTCGCTGAAACTCGTCGAGGATGTGACGCATTTCTACCGAGTTGGTTTTGAGGAAATTGCGGCGAGCTGGTACGTTGAAAAATAGGTTTTTAACCAAAATATTTGTTCCTGGCAAACACGCCACCGACTCTTGCGATTTTAAGTCAGACCCCTCGATACGCAATAGCACCCCTACTTCATCGGCAGCACGGCGTGTACGCATTTCCACTTGAGCTACCGCCGCAATAGACGCCAACGCTTCTCCGCGAAACCCCATCGTCCGAATACGGAACAGGTCGTCGGCAGTGCGAATTTTGGAAGTAGCATGTCGTTCAAAACTCATGCGGGCGTCGGTTTCAGACATGCCAACCCCATCATCGATGATTTGAATGAGCGTACGGCCCGCATCACGAATAATTACCTGTATATTTTTAGCCTGTGCATCGATGGCATTTTCCAACAATTCTTTTACCACAGAAGCAGGCCGTTGAACTACCTCTCCCGCAGCAATTTGGTTGGCGATGGCATCAG
Organism: Runella defluvii; assembly: GCF_014195535.1. Lineage (GTDB taxonomy): Bacteria > Bacteroidota > Bacteroidia > Cytophagales > Spirosomataceae > Runella > Runella defluvii. The sequence goes on from NZ_JACIBY010000002.1 coordinate 206,359, forward strand.
GAAGCAGGCGAATTATATCTTGCATATCGAGCGTTGACTTTCAAGAATAGATAACAAAATAACACAAGAAAAACGTTTACCAGATGCCATTTTGTTGAAAAAAAATATATCCTAAAAACAAATCGAAAAAAAACTGGTTTTTATCATTAAAAAAACAAATATTTGAACTTTGCATAGATAACAACCTGTGAATTTACCGTACTTTAACAAAAAAACACCCCGTAAAAAAAGTTTGGCACGCTGTTTGTAAGAGGGCTTAAATAGACGCCTAATGACCTCTACGTTAAACAGTTGTTAAACATTAATAACCCTTCGAAATGAAAAAGCCTAACCTACACTTAGTTTTTCAATGGCTTATTTTTCTGCCAGTTATCTTGCCTTTGTGCATTGTGTTTGGAGCTATCCAAGGAGTTGTCAACACGGTTGAGCAGATGGCCCACCAAATGTGGACTGATGTATCGACCACTGATAAAGTTGAAACGTCCGATTTATGATTTTTTTTGAGAAAATAAGCTTCCAATCCTTTGGAACATTTTTTTCTCGAATTGTAAAAAAAATAGATACTGACCAAATACCCAGCCGTATATCAATAAGATAATTTGGTATAAAGGCAAAATAACAAAAATGTTGAAGCACCAGACCGCCCATGTTGCTTCAATCCCTAACCATTTGACCATCCAACGCTTGGTGTACATGACCGTAAAGCCAGTACATGCAAATACAAGCAGGATGATCATCACTTGCCATCCACTTTTAACATTCCACCGTTTCTTTAGTTTTTCTATCCAATTCATTGAACGCCCACGTATTGGGTGATGGAGGGTTGTGACTTGTTTTTGGTTTTTGGGAAAAAAGACCCAGAGTGACTACTCGTACAAAAACGGTAGGTGCTCAATGCCAATTTCCTCGGGGTCAAGTGATAAAAACTCTTCCCAGAATGGATCATTGGGCAGAGCAGCTCGGCAAAGAATTGACTCCTTTTTGACGGGATGAACAAAAAACAACCGACGGGCGTGTAGGTTGATGCTACCGTCGTTGTTGGCGCGGGCATAGCCGTATTTCAAATCTCCACGAATCGGACATCCAATTGCGGCCAATTGTACCCTAATTTGATGCGGTCGGCCCGTGATAGGCGTTACTTCCAACAAAAAGTGCTTATTGATTTCGCCCAAAACACGGTAATGAAGCTCGGCTTTTTGCGCGTTGGGTACGGGCATGTCGTGGGCTGTGACAAAATTTTTGGCTTCGTCTTTCACCAACCAATTGGTCAATTTATCCTGGTTTTTGGGAGGACGACGGCGAACTACGGCCCAATAGGTTTTTTGAACTTCGCGCTTACGGAAAATTTCGTTCATGCGCTCAAGCCCTTTGGACGTGCGTGCAAAAACAACTAACCCGCTCACGGGGCGGTCGAGCCGATGAACGGTTCCTAAAAATACTTCACCAGGTTTTTCGTACTTTTCCTTGATGTAGTCTTTCACTAATTCCAATAGAGGTATATCGCCCGTGGCGTCGCCTTGGACAAGGATACCCGGAGCTTTGTTGACAACAATGAGGTGGTTGTCTTCGTATATGACATGAAATGGCTTGGCCATTGAGATAAAGCGTTTGTGTTAATTAACGGTAACGGATACGAGCGGGGGATAGTTTCAATACGATTCCTTTTCGTTGGGGAAATCGTTGGATTTGACGTCCTTCACGTAGTTCTGAACGGCGTCGGTCATGATACCGTGCAAATCGGCGTATCGGCGCAAAAAACGCGGTTTAAACTCCTTTGTAATCCCCAGCAAATCGTGCAAAACGAGGATTTGGCCGTCGGCATGAGGCCCTGCTCCAATCCCGATGGTGGGGATACTCACGCTTTGCGACACTTTTTGGGTCAGCGACGCGGGAATTTTTTCCAACACCATGCCAAAACACCCAATTTCATCAAGCATTTGGGCATCTTGCAAAAGCTTTTCGGCTTCAGCCTCTTCTTTGGCCCGCACGGTATAGGTTCCAAATTTATAAATAGACTGCGGTGTAAGTCCCAAATGCCCCATCACAGGCACCCCCGCACTGAGGATACGCGTAATAGAATCTTTGATTTCGATGCCTCCTTCAACCTTAACGGCATGGGCCCCCGACTCTTTCATAATCCGAATGGCGGAGTCAAGCGCAGCGCGGGAGTTTCCTTGGTAGGAGCCAAAAGGCAAATCGACAACGACAAAAGCCCGTTTTACCGCCCTGACTACGGCTTGGGCGTGATAAATCATTTGGTCGAGGGTAATCGGCAAGGTCGTTTCGTGGCCTGCGATGACATTGGAGGCGGAGTCGCCTACCAAAATAATGTCAATACCAGCAGCATCAACGATGCGAGCCATCGAATAATCGTACGCAGTAAGGGCCGATATTTTCTCGCCCCGGTGCTTCATTTCCTGAATGATGTGGGTCGTTATTCGTTTTACTTCGACAGAAGATAACTGTGTTGACATAGCAAATTATTATACGATTTTTGGGAGTACTACTAACGAGGACGAAGCCAAGGTTCGGGGTTGAGGCGATTGGCTTTGTTGTTATTTAATTTCCAAATCTGAAAGTTAACTTCTGAAATTCCTTCACCATCCGTGGCAACCACCCCAATAACGTCACGCGCTTTTAAACGCTGCCCAGGTTGAACATTGACACTTTTGAGCTTTGCATAAACGGTGTAAAAGTCGCCGTGCTGAACGAGCACCACGTTTTTCATCAAGTATTGGTTCTCTATTCCTAAAACGACCCCATCAAATACGGATTTAACGGCCTCCCCTGCTTTTGTTTGAATGTCGATTCCGTGGTTTTCTTGGTTGACATTTTTCATTACTTCTTTGGTCCCAAAACCATCAGAAATAAACCCTGGTACGGGCCAAGGTAGGCGACCGCGGTTGGCAGCAAACGAGGAAGCAAGTTTTACTTCGGCTTCATTCATCCCGCTTTCATTCACTTCTTCAACCTCTCTCTCTTTTTTCGGCTCGGGTTTGTTTTCTGGTTCGGCTTTGGCTACCTCGTTGTTTTCGCGGGGTTTTTCAGTAGGTTTATTACGAGCGGCTTCTCGTTCGGCCCGTTCGCGCTCAGTGCGTTCGGCTTTTTCGCGGTTTGCCCGTTCGCGAGCAGCAACACGGGCTCGCTCGCGGCGTTCTTCGATTTCGCGCTGAATGATGCGGGTTAAGGCATTTTCAAGTTGTTTGTTGGCTTTCCGAACTTCCGATACTTCGGCAATAATTTCTTTTTCGCGACCGCTCAATTCTTTTACAACTTTGTCTTGCTCGCCTTTTAATTGTTCCAAATTTTTACCTTCTGCAATTCGTGATTGGAGGGCGTTTTCTTGGTCTTTCTTTTTGTTAGAAATGCTCGTTGATTTAGAAATCATCAACGATTGCACTTTTTTCATTTCATTGACCTGCTTTTCCCGCTCATCAGTGTATTGTTTTAAGTATTTATAACGAATCAAAAACTGATTAAAAGTAGGTGCCGAAAACAAGAAACTAAGCTCACTGAGGCTATTGTTGCGTTTGGCGGCGTTATAAATCATCTTTGCATACTCTTCACGAAGCTTTGAGAGGTCTTTATCAAGCTCCAATTTTGCTTTTTGCAACTCGCTCAATTCATTGTCCATCAATTTGAGGTCTTCGTTGATGAGTTCCACCTTACGATTTTGGGCATTGATTTGCTGCTTGATGGCCTTGAGCTGCCCCAAACTAGCACGTTTTTGCTCCGTTGTTTTTTTCAATACCCCCTGAAGTTCTTGCAAGCGTTCGAGGTTTTCGCGTTTTTCTTTCTCTAGTTGTTGACGGCTTTTTTGGGCAAATCCCTGAAGACTTGCTGTGAGTAACCCAACAATCAAAAAAGAAATAAAGCGTATTCGATAAATGGCATTCATACAGTAATTTTAGGATTAGTTTCGTTCGTATTTGGCAGGAATACTGAACGGAAAGCTCAAGGGTTTTTCGCTCAACTCAACTTTTTGATGTTTGATACGAAACACCGTTTGGTAGCGTTGTTGGTCTTTTTTTGACTCGTAATCTAACTCAATCAAGCTGGTGTAAGGAAATAAATAATTATTGAGCTGGGTAAAATCTTCGTAGTCGAGCGTCAGTGAGTTTTTGGTGGGCTGCTCAGTCACCAACAGCTTTTTCAAGCGGCGGTTTTGCTCACCAATGTAATTTTCAAGAGAAATTTTACCTTCGTCTTGGCGAAGCATAAAATAGTCTTTTTCTTTTTTGAAGCGCTGGCCTGGTTTCTTCGGAATGGGCATATTTCCCACCAAAATCGACTGAATGAGGTCAAAACTTAGCTGAAAATTAAACTGCTGACTCAGTCCTGCAAAGTCATACAAATACACTTTTTTGTTGTAACGATCCACAATTTTGATGGAGTCTCTAGTAATGATGCCCCGTACAACTTCAATGGGGCCTTTAGAAACCTGCAACCAAAGCAAACTGTCTTTGCGCATCCGCATGGTCACGCTGGCATCGTCAATTTCTTGGTCTTTACTCTTAAACGAGATTTTCGATTTGGCACTCAAATAACGAAAATCAACATTTTCGATGCTGACTTTAATGTCTTCATGTTCAACGACTGGCTTAACGGCAATTGCAGTATCCTTCTTAGGTTGAACGATGGTATCTACTTTTACGACAGCCATGCTGTCGGTGGGGACACGTTGCTGGCTTTTTTGTCGTTGGCGGTGGCACGACGACAAGCCTGCAAAGAGCGTAATTCCCACAAAAAACAACCAATTGAGCTTCATTCCTTTGTTTTTATTCTATCAACTGTCCTGTTGCAATTTTTTTATCTATTTGTTGGCTGTTTTCTCCCATGCTTTTGGCCTTTTTCCATTGCTCCACGGCCTTTTCTTTTTCCCCGAGTTGGTACAACACATCACCATAATGCTCTACAATTGTACCGCTTACCTTATTGTTGCTTTCAATGGCTTTTTCGAGGTAAGTACGGGCATTTTTGTAATCTTTCATCACGTAGAGTACCCAAGCATAGGTATCTAAGTAAGTAGCATTGGTGGGATGACGCTCCACCACGCTTGCTGCCATTTCTTTGGCGCGCCCGAGCTTATCTTTACGAAGCGATAAGAAATAGCTGTAATTATTGAGTACGTGGTCGTTTTTAGGGTCAATTTTGAGGGCAGCTTCGTACGAATCGTCCGATTTGGCGTACTCGCTAAGTCCGTGGTAGGCATCTCCAAGTTGGGCCAAAATAGCGCCTTGCAAGTCTTTATTTTCGCTCGTTAATTTTTGCGCTTCCTCCAAGGCATCCACAGCCTGTTGGTAGTGTTTTTTTACAAGATGTGCCGAGCCGTTGGAATACCAAAAAAGCCCTTGATTCGGGAACGTTTCGATGGCTTGTTCCGAATGCGCAATGAGGCTATCCAGTTGATTCAAATCACTATCAAGTTGCAATACGGCTCCCCACACTTCATACATTGATGGGTTGATACGAGCCGCTTTCATGTAAGCATTGCGCGCTTCGGCTTTGCGGTCAGCTTTGGCTAGGAGGTCGGCATACACCACATATGCCCGCATGTCTTTGGGATGGGCTTTGACGATTTCGGCCGCACGATTGAGCACTTCTTGGCGCGTTGCCTCGTCTTTGGCTTCCCGCAGCAGTCCTACTAACGCCTGCATCTTGGTGTCGATGTCGGCATTGGGGTTGTTAAACATTTGCCCCATTTGCTGGTCGGCAGCCTTGTTATCCCCACTTTGTCTAAAAAGTTCCGCCAACATGATGCGGGCATCGCCTTGGTCGGGGTTAATTTTGAGGGCTTTTTCAAGTTGTTCTTGTGCCTCTTTGGGGCGTTTGCCCATGATGAGCAACTGCGCCAATTCCACTACATATTGTGCTTCAGTAGGCTCGGCATTGATGAGTTTATTGGCCTCGTCAATGGCTTTGTTGGGCTTATCTAGTTTGAGATAAATCCGTTGTTTTTGGTGAATAAGGTCTTCGTCGATGCCCAGCGATTTTTCGACTTCGTCGTAAGCCTTGAGGGCTTCTTCGTACTTTTCATCCAAAATATACACCGCCGCAAGCTCAAGTCCATACTCGGCATTTTCAGTATCTTTTCGGATAATGTCTTTGTACAGTTCGGCAGCCTTGCTGTATTTACGTTGTTGACTGTAAATTTCGGCTAACTGTATGGTGTAAAACGTATTATCTGGTGACAGCTGGGTTGCTTTTTGGGCATAAATAGCGGCTTCGTCCAAGCGTTCGCGTTTGAGAAGAACACGCGCCAACTCGTAGTTAATCGCAGGTACGTTAGGGCTCATTTTGAGGGCAGTCCGAAGCACGCTATCAGCCCGCTGGTATTCCTCCATCGTAGCGTATTTCATGCCGTCGGCAAGCAAAGATTCTAACTCATATCTTTGCGATTTTTGGGCGTCGGTTTCACCGACAGGTTTATTTTTTTGAGCCATCACAAATTGGCTCAAAAAAAGGAATACCCAGAGAAGGGATGGATTTTTCATTGATTAAGAGAATCTCGTTGGCTGGTGCTGTTTAAGGCTCAATCTATCATAAAAAACGAGATAAACGAAGCAAAATTGGAAGAATTTAGCCGTTTTACCAAAATTTATGAAAAACCTACCCCAAAATAGGTGTTTTAGGGGTAAGCGATTTCTAACCAAACGGGACAATGGTCAGAGTGTACTGCATCAGCCAATTGGCGACAGGCTACGATTTTGTCTTTTAGGTCGCTACTAATGGACTGATAGTCAATGCGCCACCCTTTGTTGTTGCCCCGTGCTCCTGCCCGATAACTCCACCAACTGTATTCGACCAAGTCGGGGTTGGCGTGGCGGAAGGCATCCGTAAAACCACTTTCAAACCATTTGGTCATCCAAGCACGCTCTTCGGGTAAGAACCCTGTGGTGTTTTTGTTGCGAACAGGGTCATGAATGTCGATTTCTTGGTGAGCAATGTTATAATCTCCCACAATAACTAGGTGCTGACCTGTTTGTCGGATGGTGTGTATCCACTCGTAAAAATCCTCTAAAAAACGCATTTTGACATCTTGCCGCTCATCGCCGCTTGTTCCCGACGGGAAATAAGCATTAACGACGGTCAAGCCGCCAAAATCAGCCCGAACGACGCGTCCTTCGTAATCGTACAGCTCCATTCCACAGCCATGTACGCAGCGGTCGGCGGGAGTTTTAGCAAAAATAGCCACTCCGCTGTAGCCTTTTTTTTGAGCGGCGTTCCAGCCTACGAGCTGATAACCAAGGGCTTCAAACTCAAGTAGGCTCACTTGGTCGAGGGTAGCTTTTACTTCTTGAAAACAAAGAATGTCAAACGATTTGTCGGCGAGCCATTCGGTAAGGCCATTGCGCATGGCAGCACGAATGCCATTGACGTTGTAGGTAAGAATTTGCATAAGAGGGATAAAAATTGGTCGCAAATATAAAGAGCGCACCTCAACGAGATGCGCTCTTTACTAGATTCTTTTGGGGAAATGAGCTACCCCTCGTCGTTTATTTAGTGAGTGATGGCAGCTTTCTTGTCGGTTTTGTCACTAAAGAAAATTAGGAACAACACAAGTACGCCCGCTGCGATACCCGCAGGAACCGTCCAGACGCTCAGCCAGTTGGTGATATTTTCGGCATTGGTGTTGTTGGCAAGTACTTGTCCGCCCAACCATGAGCCAATACCCATCCCGATGCCGTAGGTCGCCAAGGTGATAAGCCCCTGCGCCTGTGATTTGATACGCTCACCTGCTTTGGTATCGGTATAAATTTGACCTGTCACAAAGAAAAAGTCGAAACAAACGCCGTGGAGCAAAATAGCCGCGTAGAGCATCCATTCGCTGGTAGAAGCATCGCCATAGCCAAAGCAAAGGAAGCGAATAATCCAAGAAATAAGTCCAACGGCAAGCATCCATTTGACGCCCAAACGGCTAAATGCCAACGGAATAAGAAGCATAAAACCTACTTCCGATACTTGACCCAATGACATTTTATTTTCGACAAACTCCATGCCCGATGCCCGCAACGAGGGGTTCGCAAAGGCATAATAAAACGACAATGGAATACAGATAGCGACCGAGGAAATAAAGAAAATGGTAAACGAACGGTCTTTGAACAATGAAAAGGCATCTGCTCCGATGATTTGACCAATGTTAACAGGCCCTGTAGCGCGAGGTGGAGTGTTAGGAAGCGTAAAAGCCAATAGACCAAGCACCAACGACGTTCCCATCGAAATTTGGAAAATAGTAGCTTTATCGCCCACGTTCAAAAAACCGATGAGGTTAGTAACCGCAATCCAAGCCACGGTTCCCATCACTCGAATGGTAGGAAAATCTCTTTCGGGCGATTCGATTTGACGCATCGAAATGGACGTGGTAAGCGCAATGCAGGGCGCAAAACACAAGCAGTACAACAAAATATACCAGAAAAAATTACTTGCGTCAGTCACTTGCGAAAGCACAAATAGCAACCCAGCGCCGATAAGGTTGAGCACGCCAAGTACTTTTTGAGCCGCGAAATATCGGTCGGCTACAGCACCAATAAAAGGCGAAATAATCATAGCAATTGAGAATGCAGTGTAGGCATTCCCGATTTGGTCGCCCGTGGCGTTGAGCTGTTTACCAAGATAAACGCTCATTTGTCCGTACCAAGATCCCCACGTAAAGAATTGGAGGAACATCATGAGCATCAGTTGTATCCGAACCGAAGATTTCATAGTTAGTTTTTTAGGGTTTTACTATTGAAGTGGCGAAAATGGCGTTTTTTACGGTAAATTTCAAAAAAAGAGGGTTTGTTGCCGATACTACTCTTTGATTTGGGGAACATACTAGCGGCCTTTGCCACCCAACGCGATTTTATGCGCAATTCGGCGCTTTTTGTGAGGAGTATTTGTAATTGATAGGGTTACAAATTTTAGAATAAGGTAGCTTTTGTATTTTTGCCCCATGAAGCAACTAATTCAAAACCTCCAAAACGGACAGACGATTTTGGAGGAAGTGCCCGCCCCTCAGGTGAAACGCGGTGCGGTATTGATTCACACCCGACGTAGTCTCGTTTCGTTGGGAACCGAACGGATGTTGGTCGAATTTGGCAAAGCCAACCTGATTGAAAAAGCCCGCCAACAACCTGAGCGTGTCAAAATGGTGTTGGACAAAATTAAGTCGGATGGCTTAATGCCGACACTTGAAGCTGTTTTTAACAAATTGGGGCAGCCTTTGCCGTTAGGATACTGCAACGTAGGAGAAATCATTGCCGTTGGAGAAGGAGTGACCGACTTGCGCGTGGGCAACCGCGTGGCGTCCAATGGCTCTCATGCCGAAATTGTGTGCGTACCGAGGCATTTGGTAGCCAAAGTTCCCGACAATGTCACCGACGATGAAGCGGCGTTTACGGTCATTGGTTCGATTGGTCTTCAAGGAGTTCGGTTGCTGAATCCTACTCTGGGTGAAACGGTGGTGGTGATTGGGCTGGGGCTGATTGGGTTGCTCACGGCCGAACTGCTGCGCCTGAATGGTTGTCGGGTAATTGGGGTGGATTTGGACGAACAAAAGTTAAAGATAGCGGCGAGCAAAGGCATCATTCCGTGCAATCCACGCTTGGGCGACGACCCCGTGAAGTTTGTGGAAAGCTATACCCACGGCATCGGAGCGGATGGCGTAATTATAACGGCTTCTGCCAAAACCGACGAGATTATTTCGCAGGCCGCGCGTATGTCGCGGAAGCGGGGGCGAATTGTCTTGGTAGGGGTTATTGGACTTCAACTGAGCCGAGCCGAATTTTACGAAAAAGAATTGACGTTTCAGGTTTCCTGCTCGTACGGGCCAGGTCGTTACGATGACGATTATGAACAAAAAGGCGTTGATTATCCGCTGCCGTTTGTTCGTTGGACTGAAAATCGAAACTTTCAAACCCTCCTTCAATTGCTGGAATCGGGGCAGTTGGACGTGAAACCGCTCATTACAGAGGTAATTCCGCTGGAAAATTATGCCACTATTTACGGTGATATGAGCAAAGGTGGCACGATTGCTTCGCTACTGGCGTATCCCGAAAAGCCTTCGCTTTCCCGAACCGTTCGTTATAATGACACGGTTTTTGAAGCTAAAAAAGGAGTTGTTGGGATTATCGGGGCGGGTAACTTTACCAAAATGACCTTGCTTCCTGCCCTAAAAGGTGGAGCGGGTCCATCAAACATCAAATACATTGCGAGTGCGAATGGACTTTCGGGGACAGCGTTGGCCCAAAAACACGGTATTGCCCTCAGTACCACCGACTACCGCGAAATGTTGGCCGACGATGAGGTGGACTTGGTACTTATCACCACCCGCCACCACCAACACGCACGCCTGACGATTGAGGCTTTGCAGGCGGGAAAACACGTGTTTGTAGAAAAACCGCTGGCGATTTTTGAGGATGAATTGAACGAATTACTCACGATAAAAACATCGGTTGCACCTGCTGCGAGTGTAACAGTGGGCTTCAACCGCCGCTTTTCGCCTCATGCTCAAAAAATGAAGTCGCTGCTAGGCAATGCCCCGATGAACGTGATTGCGACCATGAACGCAGGGTTTATTCCTGCCTCGTCGTGGGTGCATGACCGCGCCGTGGGCGGAGGACGGATTTTGGGAGAAGCCTGTCATTTTATCGACCTGATTACGTTCTTAACAGGTAGTCGAGTTACAGCCGTATGTATGAACGCTATGGGAACAAACCCAACTGAAACAACTGATAGCGCCAGTATTTTATTGAGGTACGAAAATGGCTCAACGGGCGTCATCAATTATTTTTCCAATGGCAACAAAGCCTACTCTAAAGAGCGAGTAGAGGTGTATTCGCAGGAACGGACGCTGGTTTTGGACAACTTTCGTACGTTGGAAGGATACGGCTTTAAAGGCTTTTCAAAACTCAAAACTACGCAAGACAAAGGGCACAAAGCGCAGTTTCAAGCATTGATGGAACGAATTCAGAGCGGCGGTGCCCCCCTGATTCCTTTTGACGAAATTGTCAATACTACCCAAGCCTCTTTTGCCGCCCTTCGGAGCTTGAAAGAAGGGCGTTGGGTGGAATGCTGAGGGGATAGCCTAGCCTAAACTGGCTCAGGCTTCCCTCCTAAAGTGTTAGCCAATAATTGAGTTTAAACACAATGGCACGGCTTTTATTCCTGAAAAGCGGGTCGGTGTAGTAGTTGTCGGTGTAAACCAAGAAAAAGTCGGACATGGGTTTGTACCGCCACTGCAAACGACTGTTGACGTTGAAGTTGTTGCGTTGGGTGTTAAACTGTAAAAACGTTGTCCAAAACAGTTTCGTAGAGAAATTGATTTCCACCCTTGGGCTAACCAACAACAAACGGTCGCTACCGTATAACGTGGGCAATTTGATGTCGTTTTGCTCAAAATTCATCGAAAAATTCCCCCAAGGCTGGGCGCGGTACGTCATTTCGAGCGAATACTGCTGGAGCGTGCCGTTGTAAAACCCTCCTGCGCGTACTGCCGCCGTAAAGTAGAACTTCTTCCGATAATCGGAGCTGTAGGTGGCATTGACCTGATTAAATACGTACCTACTCGACGGTAGCGCGTGGTCGCTGTCGGTAAATGAAAACGGGAAAAGCGCCCATACGTCGTTGTGGTCAAAACGTAAACCAAACGAACTCGCATTCTGAAACTGAACGTCGTAAGTTAAGCCCAAAGTGTATTCGTTGAGCGTTCCGTTGGGGTTCCACACAAAGAAATTTTCAGCCCCAAACGCGTGATTATTGACTTTGCTGTCTTTGGGACGAATATTAAACTGCGTTTCACTATACACTTGGTGAAACCCTAAACGAATGGTCGTGTCTGACTGGATTTTTCCAAAGCGGTCAACAATATAAGTCGGGTTTTCGAGGCGATTGATAAAACCCATGTCGGCGTAGTAATTGCTCCCAATGCCAAAATAATCGACAAAAAAACTAACCGTACGCCCAAAATATCCTGCCCCAAATTGCTTGGCCGTGTTGTCGTTCGTAACGGTGGGTTTTTGCGACCAATGGTAGCCCGTCCACACGTTCAAATCACCTTTGGTATTGGAGTAATTAAATTCCAACCCTTGATTTCGTCCATACTCCCCCATCGGGTTTTGCAAGCGCTCGTTTTCGGTCATAAAACCCTGACGGTTCAACACGTAGCCCTTGACCAGTGAGCGTTTTAGTACTTTTCGGTTGAACGAAAAAGCCGTAAAATTTTGGGCGGGGTCTTCCCCTTTAGCCGCCGTTTGCATCGACATAAGGCCAACGCGCCAGTTTTTATCTAAATTGCCACTCAAACGCGCTCCTGCCAAAATCGGTAGCGGCTGGGCATTGCGGTCGAGCCCGATGGCACGCGAAAAAAAAGGCCGAAAGGGAGGAATACCGTAATTGCCAAAAAGGTCAGCATTTTCGAGAAAAAACGTCCGTCGTTCGGGAAAGAAAATGTTGAAACGCGTCAAATTTGTGACTTGTCGATCGACTTCTACTTGCGAAAAATCAGGATTGACCGTCAAATCAAGATTGAGCGAAGGCGTCACCGACAACTTGGCATCCAAACCGCCGTTGAAAGTACCTTTGGTGGGCGTGCCTGCCACGTGGTCGTGGGAAGTACCACCCGTAATGTAGGGCACAATCGACGCATTACCTTTGACCGCAGGCGGAGGTGTTTCCCAATTAAGCGCCGCAGTATAGCCTAAATCGTATCCGTTGAAATTGACGGGAATAAACGTCCAAGTCGAAAATTGGTTGTTTTTAAGGTCATTACGCTCAAAATTGACGCCCCATTTGGTCTTTTTAGGGTCGTAGCGAAGGGTTTTGAAAGGAATCGCCATTTCGACCGTCCAGTAGGTAGGATAGACTTTGGTTTGCGAATACCATTTATTGTCCCAGCTTCCCGTCATTTCCTCCGTTTGAAACGCCAATAAGTCTTCAAACTGCGCATTGGCTACACTTACCCCAAAAAAGAACCCGTTGGTGCGCTCATTGATGGGATCTAAAATGATACCAAAAGCATCGGAGCTCCAGTAGTCACCGTCGCGTTTGAGGGTTTGAATGACGTGCTTATTGGTATCGCGACAGACGGCCGCCACGTACAAAAACTTGTCATCAAAAGTCATCCGTACCTCGGTGTCGCGCTTGATAGGGACGTTGTCTTGGGGCCAATGGGGGGCAAAATTTTTGGAAATTTCTAGCCCTTGCCACGCAGGATCTGATAAATCACCGTCGATTTTTATGTCCCCTTTGGCTTTACGGATGACGTGCTGGTATTTTTCTTGATACGCAGCACCGCCGATGGCCGTGGATTTTTCTTGGGCATTACTAGCAAAACTTGAAAGAAGAATAGCTGCGAGATAAAGAGTAGATTTTTGGAAATACATAGATAGAGATAACGGCTGTTGAAACAAAACACAAAGGTATCTTATCTAATTGGGTAAACAGACTAACTACTACGTAAATGGTAAAAAAACAGTTACCAACCGTCGTTTTTGTCGAATGATAGTTTAATTTACGTTTTTGGTTTTGTGCGACTTATGAAGTAAGTTTGAGTAAATATAAATACTTTCTCTACCAGCTTTATGATACGTATTTTTACCACGGGTGTCGCTACGCTTGGCCTCATTGTGGGGCTTTTAGTTCAGACTTCCGCCCAAAGTCTTCCGAGTCCTTCTACTTTGTTTAAACGTCAGGTAACGTTTGGGGCAGGGGGCGGATTTGCGGGAACAACGCGCAGCTTCGTCCTGCACGAAAACGGAGATTTATGGGTGCGTGAACGGGCCACTGATTCGCTCAAATTGCACAAGACTCTCAGCGACAAACAAACAAAACAATTTTTCCAGTCGGCTGACCAGCTCCAGTTGGACAAGTATAAGTTCAATAGCCCTGGCAATGTTTACTACTTTATTGAGTACAATAACCCCAAAAAGAGGTTGAAAGAAAAAGTGACGTGGGGAGATTCCAAACGCAAAGTTTCAACCTATGTACAACGCTTCTATAATCAGCTCATAAAAACGACCTAAACTTCGTACCCCATGAAAAAATATCTATGCACGTTCGCTTGTTTGGGAGGGCTGATTTTTTCGGCAAGCGCCCAAACGAACTTAAAACAACCGTCACGAACTTCTGTGACAACCACCGACGAGCTGGCGCGTAAGCTAGGTGCCCAGGATGTGGACAATTCGATGTATTTACGAAATACTAACCCCATCGAAAAGGCGGTCATCGACGGTAGTGCAAGCCAACTAAATGAGTTCACGGCACTACGTGAAGGAATTCGGGTAGTCAAAGACCCTGCAACGGGTTTGCCCATTTATATCGAAGGCCGCCCGAAAACGATGCTGAAATCGGCGCGAAAGGCAAGCACATCGGCCGAAGCCAAAGCGTTTGATTACTTGTCGTCGGTCAAAGGATTATTGCGCATAGAAAATCCTGACCAACAATTTGAATTAAAACAAATTGATACCGATGAGTTGGGACAAAGCCACCTTCGTTTACAACAATTTCACAAAGGTGTGCCTGTATATGGCGGCGAGGTAGTGCTTCATACCAACCGCGACGAAGTAACGACGCTCAACGGTAAGTTTTTTCCAACACCTACCTTGGCAAATACCGTGGCAAACCTAACCCTGCAAGCCGCCGAAAAAGTGGCTTTAGACGAACTAGCCAAAACAACGGTAGTGCGCACCATGACCTTTGGCGAGAAAAAGCTATTGCAGTACGACAAGCCCAAAACTGAGCTTTTTGTCTATCATCATGCTGACCAAACAACACACCTCACCTACCGCATTGAAATCCACCCCAACTTCTTGGAACATTGGGTGTGTTTTGTTGATGCGCACACGGGAGAAGTCTTGAAAAAATACAATAACCTATGCTCGCTTGATGGCCCAGTAAAAGCGACCGCTTCTGACCTTAATAACGTCAGTCGGTCGATTGATGCATATTTGCACCAAAACCGTTATTATTTATTGGATGCAAGTCGGATTAGCCCCGACGGTAAAGCCATGTTTAAAGCCTCACTTTCGTCCTTGCCCGACAGTCCGATTGGAGGTATATTGACCATCGACGCGCAAAACTCATCCATCGATAATGAAAACCTCAACTTAGCTCACATTACTTCTTCCAACAATTCGTGGAATAACAAAACGGCGATATCGGCGCATTTCAATGCCGCTACAGCGTTTGAGTATTTTAAGACGGTTCATAAACGAAATTCTATTGACGGAAAAGGCGGAACGATTATTTCTATCATCAACATGAACGACGAAAAAGGCGCCATGGACAATGCCTTTTGGAGTGATAAGCTGATGGTGTATGGCAACGGAAAATCGGCGTTTAAGCCACTGGCGGGCGGACTTGACGTAGCGGCGCACGAAATGACGCACGGCGTGATTCAAAATTCCGCCAATTTGGAATACGAGTCGCAATCGGGGGCTATCAATGAATCGATGGCCGATGTATTTGCCACGATGGTGGATCGCCGCAACTGGACGATTGGGGAGGATGTAGTGCGGACAACCGTTTATACCTCAGGTGCTTTACGCGATTTGGCCAACCCCAACCAAGGCGGAACGCGTGACAACGGCTACCAGCCCAAAAACATGAACGAGTACTACACAGGCACGGAAGACAACGGCGGCGTACACATCAACTCGGGGATTCCCAACTGGGCCTTTTTCAAATTTGCCTCCGCTACCTCGCGCGAAAAAGCTGAACAGGTTTATTACCGTGCCCTCACGCTCTACCTGACTCGTTTGTCACGTTTTATTGATTTACGTCTGGCGGTGGTCAAGGCGGCTACCGATTTGTACGGCGCCTCTAGCGCGGAAGTCTCGGCCGCCAAAGCTGCTTTTGACGCCGTAGGGATTACCGATGCAGGAAGCAATTCATCGACGCCTACCAACCAAACACTCCCTACCAATCCAGGCGAAGACTTTTTGTTGATGTATGCTACGGGCGATAAAAAACTGTACAACGCACCCGTCAATTTATCGAAATTTACTCCTTTGGTAACAGCAGCCATTGCCCACAAACCAAGCGTAACCGACGATGGGAAGTTTGCTTACTACGTAACCACCAACGATAAGTTTATCAAAGCCATTAATTTACAGGGAACCGTAACAGAAACGGTGATTTCGAACGAGGCGATTTGGGAAAACGTAGCCGTTTCCAAAAATGGAGAAGCATTGGCCGCCATTACGGTAAACCAAGACAAATCCCTTTGGATATACAGCTATACCAAAAAAGCGTGGAAGAAGTTTACCCTTTACAACCCCACTTCCGCCCAAAACGTCCAAAGTTCACAAGTAAAATACGCTGATTCGTTTGAGTGGGACGCCACGGGCGAATACATCATTTACGATGCCTACAACGAACTAGCCACGGCGGGTATCGCGGCGGGCACCAACAGCGGAAAAATTGGCTATTGGGACGTAGGAATTATCAAAGTGTGGGACAATGCCAAAAGCGATTTTGGCCCAGGAACCATCAATAAGCTTATTTCTAACCTCGAAAAAGGGGAAAGTATCGGGAATCCGACGTTTGCTAAAAATAGCCCAAACATTGTCGCGTTTGACTACATTGACCCCGACGGCAATAATTACATCATTGGAGCGAACATCGACCGTGGTGAACTCGCGGGTATCGTCGAAAATAATACCATTGGGTATCCTGAATACTCTAAAACCGACGTCAAAATGATATTTAATACCCTCACTAGCGGGCGCGACGATGTGGGAATTATTGACTTAAATACCGACAAAATTAGCCCAAAAGGAAGTTCTACCTCCTTTGTCAGAAATGCCAAATGGATGGTGTGGTATGGCGTAGGAACGCGTACTTTACCGAAAAAACAAAACCAGACAATCAATGTTTCGTCGGTAGCTGATAGGACGACCAAAGATACGCCGTTTGGTATCAGCGCGACGGCGACCTCTCAGCTACCCGTCGGGTTTAGCTTGGTGTCGGGGCCTGCGGAGCTTTCGGGAAGTACGGTGATATTGACAGGAACAACGGGAACCGTGCAGATTGTGGCCTACCAAACGGGAAATTCGGCATTTTATGCCGCCCCCAACGTCACTATTTCGTTCCGCGTAAACCCCGCCCCTGTGATTTTATCGGTACCTACGACCACAACGCAAGTCATAGCATATCCGAACCCAACGATGAATTTGTTGACGATAAAAGTGCCTAGCAATGTCGTCATTGAGGACATTCGGATGACGACTACCAACGGAATGACCCTGCTCAATCAAACACCGCGTAGCAATAATGCTCAGGTGGACATGAGTCAATTCTCACAAGGCACGTATTTGTTGCACATCAAAACCAACGAAGGCACCGAAACACAAAAAGTAATTAAACAGAATTAAAAAAACTCTTTTCAACTGAGGTTATGAGCAACCTCAGGTGCTTCTGGTTGCTCACAACCAGAAGAGAACCACAACACCCCGCTTCAAAAGTAATTTTTGGGACGGGGTTTTTCTTGGGCACAACTTTTTGAGAGAGAAATTTGTTGCCTTTTTGTAACACCCACATTAACAAGCTTCATACAATGAAAAAAACAGTAGTTGGCCTTTTTGCCTTTTTTCTCGCACTTTCCAGCTTTTCACAAACCTCTATTCCTAAAAGTACGTGGCGGGCAGCGCTACTTCGAGGACACAACGAAGTGGTATTTGGCCTAGAAATCACGCCCAAATCCAATGGCCGCTACGAGGCCGTTGTTATCAACGGAGCCGAACGCCTACCAATGGACGAAGCCTATTTAGAAGGCGATTCGTTGCACATTCCGATGCTCATCTTTGATTCGGATTTGGTGGTAAAAGTGGCTGGTAATCAAATGAAAGGTTCGTGGAAGAAAAACCGAAATGGCGTATGGGTGTCGGTGTTGCCTTTCAAAGCCGATAAAGGAGAAATGTATCATTTTGCCAAAAAACCACAAGCGACTTCGCACAACGTATCGGGCAAATACGCTACTTATTTCCAACGCCCTGAACGCAAGGATTCATCGTTTGCAGTAGGAATTTTAGAACAAAAAGGGAGCAAATTAGCGGGAACGTTTTTGACCCCAACGGGTGATTATCGCTATTTAGCGGGCGACATTGTGGGCGATAGCTTGTTTATGTCGTGCTACGATGGTTCGCACGCGTTTTTGTTTCGGGCGGCCATTTTGCCTAATGGTAAAATCCGTGGTGGAATGTGGTCAGGTATTTCGGGGTATCAGCCGTTTACCTCTACCCGCGACGACAAAGCAGCTTTGCCTCCTCCAACGGCACTTACGTACCTAAAACCTGGGTACGAAACCCTCGATTTTTCATTTCCTGATACCAAAGGGAATAAAATCTCCCTCAAAGACGAGAAATACAAAGGCAAAGTAGTGGTACTGCAACTGTCAGGAACGTGGTGCCCCAACTGCATGGACGAAACGAAGTTTATGGTACCTTGGTACAAAAAGAACGCCTCGCGCGGGGTCGAAATTTTAGGATTGATGTTTGAACGTTCGCCCGACATGAAAGTGTCAGGCCCCAAAATCGACTTTATGGCTAAGCGTTTTGGCGTACCCTATCCGCTCGTATTGGCAGGGACCAACGATGCCAACGCGGGACAAGCATTGCCAGCACTTAACAAAGTGGCTGGGTATCCAACCACCATTTTTATTGATAAAAAAGGCCGCGTTCGTGAAATCCATACGGGTTTCTCAGGACCTGGGACTGGCAAGTACTACGACCAATTTATCGAAGAGTTTAATGCACTGATTAGCAAACTATTGGCCGAATAATTGAAAAGCATAGATTGCTGAAGTGCATCCACCCTCAAACCCCATGCCACATCGGCGAACCGACTTTAGGTGTGGGGTTAAATTGAATTTCGCCAGTAAATAGCTACCAGTATAATTAACGGTTAACAAATAACGATTAACTGTGCCTAAGCACGTAACAGCCTAGTGTCTCAAAAAGAAAAATTGCTCCTGTTTGTGTTGGCGTGTTTGAATTTCACGCACATCATGGACTTTATGATAATGATGCCGCTTGGCCCACAGCTTATGCGGTATTTTTCCATCTCACCGCAAGAGTTTGCGCTGTTGGTATCTGCCTATAGTTTTAGCGCGGGCTTATCGGGTTTTATGGTAGCATTCATTGCCGACCGTTTCCCGCGCAAACAAATCATGCTTACGGCCTACATCGGGTTTGTCGTCGGGACGCTGGCTTGTGCCATGGCGCCCACGTTTTGGCTATTAATAGCCGCCCGAACGCTGGCAGGCGTATTTGGAGGCGTACTTGGCGCACAAGTGATGTCCATTGTCGGCGATGTGTTTGAGTACGAACGCCGTGCGAGTGCGATGGGCGTCGTGATGACGGCTTTTTCGGTCGCATCAGTCGTGGGAGTTCCGTTGGGATTATACCTAGCGACGGAGTTTAGCTGGCATGCCCCTTTTTGGTTTGTGGGAATACTTGGAGTAGCCGTAATTGGATTGATATGGATGTACGTACCACAACTGGATGGCCATTTGAAAGAACGTACCCAAACGAAACACCACCCGTTGGAAGCGGTAACGCATATTTTACAGGATTCCAATCAGTTGCGCGCGTTGTTGTTGACGAGCGTGATTATGCTGGGGCACTTCAGCATCATTCCGTTTATTTCGCCTTACTTGACCATCAATGCGGGTTTTGGTGAAAACCAACTGTACTTGATTTACGCAGTAGGCGGAGCCTTGACACTCTTTACTTCTCCCCAAGTGGGAAAACTTGCTGACCGCAAAGGGAAATACCCCGTTTTTGTGGTGTTTGCGCTGTTATCGACCTTACCGATGTGGCTCATTACCAACATGTGGACCAATAGCCTCGTGATTGTGTTGGGTACGGCCGCCATCTTCTTTGTTTTTTCAAACGGACGTTTAGTGCCTACGCAAGCGATGACGTCGTCGGTGGTGTTACCGCAGCATCGGGGGAGTTTTATGGCGATTAATTCTTCATTGCAGCTATTAATGCAGGCCGTAGCGGTGTATTTGGCTGGCATTGTCATTCAGAAAGCTCCCGACGGGAAACTACTGCATTACGACTGGGTAGGCTACGGGGCAATGATTCTCATCACGTTAAGTATCTTCATCGCCCGCAGGGTCAAGCCTGTGGAGGCAGTGTAAGGGAGTGTCGAGGGGAGAATGTAGAGTGTCGAATAAGTGGATTCAATTCGACACTCTGCACTCTACCCTCGACATTATTCCTATTTCCATCCTTCCCGATACTGACGTTTTACAAACGCGTTGGCAGGTTCGAAGTTGGTAATTTTCATGTTTTGACCATCCCAAAGTAGTTTTTTACGCCCCGTAAACTTGCCATTTTCGCGGTAGAGGTAGCTACGAACGGCCAAATTTCCCATCAAAACAATTTCAGTAAGCGGGCCTGCCTCGGCAAACGATGAGCTGGTGTACGTACCATAGCCTGCTTTGCACGCTTTAACCCACTGTTGTTGGTGGCCTGCGGTATCTCCTTCCACGAGTGGGCGAGTCGGAGCAGGGAATTTCACGTCTTGTAGCTGTCCTTTGACAAACAATTTAGGGTTTTCGCCAAAGAGCTCACAAGCCAATACCCCTTTGGTTCCGATAAACATCACGCCACCGTCGTTGTCGGCAAATACTTTTTCGTAATCGCAGCCCTCGGGGAGTTTGGGCTTGATACCCCCGTCGTACCAAGAAAGGCTCAACTCTGAAAACTTCTTAGCGCTTGGATGCGGGAATTTGAGGTGAACCGAAGTGGCTTGCGGCCCAATGTCTTCAAAAAATGCTTCGCGGAAAAAGTCGCTATATACCGAACTCGCCGAACATTCCACTGATGTCGGGTACCCTAATTTTAGGGTTCGGAACGGCACATCCATAAAGTGACAGCCCATATCGCCCAATGCCCCTGTACCAAAATCCCAGTAGCCGCGCCAACGGAACGGCATGTAGGCTTCGTGGTATTCGCGGTAGGGAGCAGTCCCGAGCCATAAATCCCAGTCAACTTCGGCAGGAATGGGCATCGTTTCTTTTTTGTCACGTGGCGATTTTACTCCTTGTGGCCAAACGGGTCGGTCAGTCCACACCTCCACGGTATGTACTTCCCCAATCATCCCCGATTGTACAATCGCTTCGGTTTGGCGCGTGCCTTTGCCACTGCTTCCTTGGTTTCCCATTTGGGTCACGAGTTTTTTCTCTTGCGCAAGCTGTGTGAGCATCCGTGCCTCCCAAATGTCGTGGGTGAGGGGTTTTTCGAGGTAAATATGTTTGCCCAATTGCATCGCCGCACTACCAATGGCGTAGTGCATGTGGTCGGGGGTTGTGACAATCACTGCGTCGATGTTTTTGGCTTCTTTGTCCAACATCTTGCGGTAATCTTTGTAATAAGGCGCGTTGGGGAATTTCTCGCGGTATTTTTTGGCTTGACGGTCATCTACGTCGCAAAGCGCCACGATGTTGTCCGAGCCGTTGTTGTAGGCTTGTTGGATGTTGTAATCAGCTTTTCCACCACAGCCTATGGCCGCGATATTGAGCTTGTCGCTGGGGGCGGTGTACCCTTTGCCTAATACGTGCCGAGGCACAATCATGAAACTGGCGGCTGCTACTGCGCTACCTTTCAAAAACTCGCGGCGAACGACGTTTTTGCTATCTTTTTGGTTCATAGGCTTGTAGTGGATGAATGTTTCTTCCCAAAGCCAAAAGAAATGCGTTTTTACTTTTACGAGGTTTTGAGAAACCTCTTCCGTGGATTTGAGAATCCACGGGCACGCTTTGTGTGGGT
>NZ_JACIBY010000002.1:228205-660129 GCF_014195535.1 Runella defluvii
GTGTGGGTGTTTTTGTGCGGGTGGTTACTCCTAACCACCCCACTTGGTTTCTCAAAACCAAGTAGTCGCGATTTTGTAACGAGGTTTTGAGAAACCTCCTCCGTGGATTTGAGAATCCACGGGCACGCTTTGTGCGGGTGTTTTTGTGCGGGTGGTTACTCCTAACCACCCCACTCGGTTTCTCAAAACCAAGTAGTCGCGATTTTGTAACGAGGTTTTGAGAAACCTCCTCCGTGGATTTGAGAATCCACGGGCACGCTTTGTGTGGGTGTTTTTGTGCGGGTGGTTACTCCTAACCACCCCACTTGGTTTCTCAAAACCAAGTAGTCGCGATTTTGTAACGAGGTTTTGAGAAACCTCTTTCCGTGGATTTGAGAATCCACGGGCACGCTTTGTGCGGGTGGTTACTCCTAACCACCCCGCTTGGTTTCTCAAAACCAAGTAGTCGCGATTTTGTAACGAGGTTTTGAGAAACCTCTTCCGTGGATTTGAGAATCCACGGGCACTTAGGACTTATAATCAGCCACGTTGATGACTTCGTCGCAAAAATCGTATTCAGCAGGAACGTTGGAGCAAATAAGCACTAGTTGATTGGACGAAAGCTGTTGTACTTGCTCCAAATACCAAGCCGACCAGCGCGCGTCAAGGTTAGAAGTGGGCTCGTCGAGCATGACCACAGGCACGTCCGAATAAAAGGCCAATGCAAGTTTCAGACGTTGCTTCATTCCCGACGAAAAATACTTGATGGCTTTGTCTTTCGACGCCGTGAGCTCCAGTTGTTCGATGATTTGGGCTTGCGAAATCGACGGTTTGAAGGGCTTAAAGCCCGCGTGAAAGTTCAGGAGTTCGGTAAGCGTAAACTCTTCGATGAGTTCGAGGTAAGGTGCGGCAATGACCAACTGCTTGTACCACTTATCTTCTTCAATTGTTTGATTGTCAACAATGTAGTTTATTTTTCCTTCGCTAGAAGGAGTAGCGCCCGAAAGTACTTGGAGAAGTGTCGATTTTCCGCTGCCGTTGGGTCCCACAAACGTATAACTTTTGCCACTTTGAAGGGTGTGGCTAAAGTTTCTAAAAATCCATTCGCGGTTGAAACGCTTGCCAAGTTGGTCGATGAGAAGGTGCATGAAAAGTAAGATAAGCCAAAAACTTCGGCAAAGGTCTAAAACTTTACCGAAGTTAAAAAGCCAATGCCTAGACCTTTGAGACCCATTCTTTAAATAATACCAAGTCTTTCTTCATCGCACTGATGAGGTCTTGCGACGGAATGCTGAGTTTTTTTGCCCCATTTTCTGCTCCACCGAGCGGGTACTCGTAGTGCATCGTGATGGGTACTTGAAAGTTGTACTGCTTCCAAATTTCAAAATAGCGTTTCCAGTTGACCACTCCTTCGCCCAGCGGGCAACCGAGTTTACCCCATTTGTCATTGTTTTTTCTCCAATAAAAATCCTTGATGGCCAACGATTTGATGTGGGGAGCAATCAAATGCAGCCCTGTTTCCCACGACCCACCCGCCTCGGCGGTCGCGTGGTTGATGTCGTACTGGCAGCCAATAGCTTGGGATGTAATTCCCTGCAATTGTTGATGAAAATCCCATAACGACGCCCCAAAATAGTTGCCCGAGTGGTTTTGATAATGACCTACCACGCCGTATTTTTCGTTGAGCGCTGCCACGGCTTTGATTCGTTGGCCAATGGCGACGCTTTGGGAAGCAATGTCTTTTTTGAGGTCGTAAGGGTACCACCCCATGCGATAGTGCTTGATTCCAAGCGACTTGGCCGTTTTGAGGATACGTTCCGATTGCGCATCGGCGTCCAAAATCGTGGTCACCATCATCGGAATTTCAAGTTTATGCTTTTTGAACGCAGCGACTGCTTTGGGCAAATCTTCCTCTACGCGCTCGGGCAAGACGTGTCCCCCAGGGCGAACGGTAAGGTCGAGCCCGTCGAAGCCAATCCCCGCAATCGTTTCGGCCAGTTGGTTGTAGTCCTCAATCCATTGGAACATTTTGGAGAAAACAAAAATTTTGGGCGAAGCCACCACGGGCACTCCCACCGAACTAAAAGCCGACGGAGCAAGGGTACTTCCAACGAACGTGGTTCCGATAAATTGACGACGATTCATGTTGATAGTAGTAATGTTTTATGAACGATTATGGTCTATTTCATGGGTACAAAGAAAGAGGCTTTACCCAACAATCTTACGCGCATACTGCACATTTTGGGGATAGGCTTCGTCCAGCGTTTTACCTTGAGGCATAGCGCCCTCAATGTGCGCCCATCCTTTGAAGCGAATCTGTCGGAGCAATTGACGAATCCTCGGCCAGTCAATCGAGCCTTGGCCGAGCAAATTGCCATTTTCTTTGAGGTGGACTTCGCAGATGAGTTTTTGTTGACCTAATAAAGGAATTTCGGTGTAAGGATCGTGGCCTGCGTCGGCGGCGTTGCGCGGGTCGTAATACACCTTGAGGTTGGGCGAACCCACAGCCTCAATGATGTCGAGGTGCTCTTGCGCACTTAGGTACGACTCAATGGCGAGCGTAATTCCCTGTTTTTCGGCTTTAGGAGCAAGGCTTTTGAGGCGTTCGATGACCACCTTTTTCCCTGCCTCGTCGTTTCGCAAATCACCCTGTGAAAAAAAAGCCAATAGCACCACCTTGACCTCCAGCGCTTTGGCGGCGTCGATACTCCCACTAATCCAGTCAACGGTACGTGCTTCGGACTTGAGCGGGACTCGGTTGAGTTCTCCAATGGCTAAACTTGCCATCTTAACCCCTGCATTTTGGGAAGCCTCCCGCATAGCCTGTTGGTTCTCGGGGCGTAGAAGATAACTTTCGTCGGAGCGAGAATTATAACTGAGTTGTACACCATCCAGTCCTATCTTTTTGGCATACGCAAAAACGGCTGGATTACAGGCCCGTTGCAAAGACCAATCGCAAGCACCCAGCGGATAACCACGTCGGAGCGGATCAGTAAGGCGGTCAAAAGGAGCCGTGAAATAAGTGGCACTTAGGAGCGCCGTTTGGCGGAGGGCATCGCGACGATTCATAGAAAACGGAGGAGCTTGGACGTTAGTACCAAAAGCGAAGAATTGTTGGAAAAATACTCTTTAAAGGTTACTTTTACTAAAAAAACAAGACCATGACAGTCGTGAGATTAGAAATTCTGAGTAAAGAAGATGTGGAACTTGTCGTTCAGTTAGCCAAGAGGCTCCACGTCGAAAAAATTGAAATTTCGGAAGATGAATTTATTGGAGGGAATGCCATGTCTCCTCAAGAGCTAGAGGCGTACTTAGAAGATGCTCTGACAGATAAACGCATATCATTTGAGAATTTTAAAAAAGAAATGGTCGAATGGAAGTAAATCCTTATCCAGTTGAGGTAACAGAAAGGTTTCGCGACCATTTCAAAGAGATATATGAGTTCCTGAAAGCAAATTCATACCAAAGTAGTCAAAAGCTTTAATGAGCCAACGAATCAATACCCAGTTTTTCGATACTAAAATTGAGTTTTTGAAGGGAGTCGGCCCTACCCGGGCGGTTACTCTCAACAAAGAACTGAAGCTATTTACCTTTGGTGATTTAGTACAATATTACCCGTTTCGCCACGAAGACAGAACGTCATTTCAACGCATTAGCGAGCTGAATGACACGATGTCGGCGGCACAGTTGAAAGGCCGCATTAGGAGCATGACCGTCATAGGCGAAGGCCACAAACGGCGGCTTACCGTGGAGTTTACTGATGGCACGGGCATCGTGGAGTTTGTCTTTTTCCAAAGCATTGACTGGCACCTCAAACACCTCAAAGAAGGCGGCGAATACATTGCCTACGGCAAACCGCAGCGGTTTGGGCAGCGCTTCAATTTTAGCCATCCCGACCTCGAAACCATCAATCCTGAAAACGAAGGAGGTGGCTATTTTCAACCCGTTTACAACTTAACGGAAACACTCCGTAAGAAATACCTCGACAGTCGGTTTTTGAGTAAAATCATGCGGAGTTTGTTAGAACAAGCTACGCCTCATTTTCGCGAAACGCTGCCGCAAGAGTTGGTACAAAAATATCGCCTTTTACCCAAAGCCGAGGCTATGTGGGGCATTCATTTGCCCGATAGCCAATACGCCCTCACGCAAGCCCTGCGCCGATTGAAGTTTGAGGAGTTGTTTTACAACCAATTGCGGTTGCTCAAAAACAAACTCCTGCAAAAACGCGAGTACCCTGGGCAGGTTTTTGGCAACCTTGATATGCTAAAAACGTTTTACCAACAGCACTTGCCGTTTGGACTTACCAACGCTCAAAAACGCGTGTTGCGCGAAATCCACGACGATTTTAAGTCGGGCAAACAAATGAACCGCCTCTTGCAGGGCGACGTGGGAAGTGGTAAAACGATTGTGGCGTTTATCTCGATGCTTATGGCCATCGACAACGGCGCACAGGCCTGTCTCATGGCTCCCACCGAAATTTTGGCCGACCAACACTACCGTGGCCTAAAGCCTTTCTGTGACGCGCTGGGGATAAACATCTCGCTTTTGACGGGTTCTACCACCAAAAAAGGCCGCAAAATCGTCTTACCAGGCTTGCAAGATGGCAGCATCCACATTGCAGTAGGCACGCACGCGCTGTTGGAAGATACGGTACAGTTCAAAAATTTAGGGCTATGTATCATCGACGAGCAACACCGTTTTGGGGTGGCGCAGCGGGCCAAAATGTGGGCCAAAAACGAAACCATTCACCCGCATATTTTGGTGATGACCGCCACGCCGATTCCGCGCACGTTGGCCATGACCCTCTACGGGGATTTGGATTTGAGTATCATCGACGAGCTACCCGCAGGCCGTAAGCCGATTGAGACGGTTCATTACTTTGAGACAAAACGCCTAGCGATGTTTGGGCGGGTAAAGGAGGAAATCCGCAAGGGTCGTCAGGTGTATATCGTGTATCCACTCATCGAAGAATCCGAAAAGCTGGATTACAACAACCTGATGGAAGGCTACGAAAGTATTCAGCGGACATTTCCTGAGTACCACATTAGCATGGTACACGGCAAGCTGTTTCCTTACGAGAAAGACTTTGAAATGCAGCGCTTTGTGAAAGGCGAAACGCAAATTATGGTGGCCACGACGGTGATTGAAGTAGGGGTAAACGTCCCGAATGCGTCGGTGATGGTCATCGAAAGTGCCGAGCGGTTTGGGCTGTCGCAGTTGCATCAGTTGCGTGGGCGCGTGGGTCGTGGGGCCGAGCAGAGCTATTGTTATCTGATGACGGGCGTAAAACTCAGCAAAGATACCCGCATTCGGATTGATACGCTCTGCGCAACCAACAATGGTTTCGACATTGCCGACGTGGACTTAAAATTACGCGGCCCGGGCGACCTAACGGGTACGCAGCAAAGCGGTTTGATGGATTTGTTGTTGGCCGATTTGGCCAAAGACGGTGCCGTATTAAAAGCCGCCCGCGAAGCTGCCGACGAGATTTTGCAAGAAGACCCCGATTTGATACTCCCTAAAAACGAGCCCATCCGCAGCCACATTGACTCACTTCGAAAGGAGGAAACTAACTGGAGTCGAATTAGTTAGGGGAGGGGTGAGGCTCATGATGTTTATTTCTAGGTTTCTAGCAACTAGGTTCGAGGTCTAAAAATATCAGAACGAGCTGCGCGTGCTATCGAAGATAGTATTTGTTAAAAGGAATTTATAAATTGTAATTAGATATTTTTGTATTCATTTCTTCAATTAAATATTGTAAATTATATTTTATCTCTTCAAACGGCAAATCGTCTGTAAATATTTTTAAATCGTTTAATATTTCAATTGTTTCTTTAATTGAGATATATTTTTGAAATATATCGAATACATTTGATAAGTTATCTTTCTCTAAGATATATTTACAGAGAAACGACAAAAACCATTTCTTAGCATGTGGGTAAAAACAGCTTCTATTTGTTACTATTACCTGTAGTTGTTCATTTACTGAATAGTTTTTTAGTATTCTTATTATGTAATTAAGTAAGGAATTTTGTATTTCATAATTTTCGGTATTATCATCGAATCCATGAAATAAAATTTCTACTAATCTGAGCGTGTTATAAGTATTTTCGAATTCAAAAACGTCTTCGTAAACTTCAAAATCACTGTCTTTTGATAATTTTCTCGAAACAATTAGTCGTTTTTTCAAAGAAATATATTTTATTGTACTCACTGTTGAATATTTTATGGTTGAAACTTATTAAAATGAGGACTGTTATTTTTCAAATCACTGATTATTAAATACCTATGCCGTTATTTTAAAGATTGATTTTACCAAATTTTTTCGAAATATCCAACTTGTATTAAAATTTTCATCTTCGTTTAAATCTTGTAAAATGCTATTCAAAATGGCATTTTCTTGACAAATAGGTATTAGTGCTAGAAAATTTTCAATATTTTCCTATGAAATGACAATTCCTATAATCCTTTTTAAATGTAATTTTGCATGTGGCATACAAGCGGTTATATTTGAAAGCACTATTAAAGACAATCGCTCAGAAACGACACCCACTCCCCCTTTCTCTGACATACTAAATATAATTTCAATTAAGCTATTGGTACTTTCTAAGTCCTCGCTATTATCATCTAGTCCATACATTAAAATTTCTACATTTTTTTCATTGAAGAAACTACTATTATACAATCTATATATTTCTTCAACAACTTGGTAATCACTTTCTTTTTCAAACTTCCTACTATTAATTAGTCGTTGTTTTAGATCTAATGTCGACATTTTAATGATGATTTATATTTAAAAGTGGTTAAAAAACATTTTCTAAAAGTGCCTTGAGCACTCAGAAAGTATCAAAATTGCTTGATTTTGCCATTCTAATCAAGGGTTATTGTGACTTTTGATTTACATAACTGGGGGCGTATGCGTTAACAGTGAATTCAATTTTACCAAAATCTACCACATAATTGCTCGCTCAATCAAGCAAAAAACTTGTCCCAAAAAAATAGCATAAAAAAACGCCAAAGCTCTGAGGAAAGTACCTTTTTTTGTGTTACCAAAGAAAGAATGGTTTTATCAATTTCTCGCGCGTATGGATGCTGTATTACTCTCGCGGATTCAATTCGCATTTACCGTCGCTTTTCATTACATATATCCTCCGTTAAGTATTGGTTTGGGCGTGGTTTTGGTCATTATGGAAGGACTTTACCTGCGTACAGGCGAACGTATCTACGAACAAATGACCCGCTTTTGGATTCGTATTTTTGCGCTTATTTTCGGAATAGGCGTAGCTACGGGCATTGTGATGGAATTTGAATTTGGCACCAATTGGGCCGTTTATTCCCGTTATGTGGGCGATATTTTTGGGAGTGCGCTCGCCGCCGAAGGCATTTTCGCCTTTGCCTTAGAATCAGGGTTTTTAGGGATTTTATTGTTTGGATGGAATCGGGTTAGCCCCAAAGTCCACTTCTTTTCTACCATCATGGTGGCATTAGGCTCGATGTTTTCGGCCATCTGGATTGTGGTAGCCAACTCTTGGCAACAAACTCCCGCAGGGTTTAAGATCGAAGGAACGGGTCTGAACGCTCGTGCCGTCGTGACCGATTTTTGGGAGATGGTTTTTAACCCTTCGAGCATGGAGCGCCTGGCACACGTTTTGGTGGGGTCGTTGCTGGCAGGTTCGTTTTTGGTGTTGAGCGTCAATGCCTATTATCTTCTCAAAAAACGCCACGAAGCCATCGCCAAAGCAGGTTTTAAAATAGCATTGGTGGTTGCAACCGTCGCTGGATTGATGCAATTATTTACGGGACACCGTTCGGCCGATGGCGTGGCCAAAAATCAACCTGCCAAACTAGCCGCTTTTGAAGGACATTACGATTCGTTGGCCGTCGCCGATATGTACTTATTGGGCTGGGTCGATGCGCGTAAAGAAACGATTTCGGGAATCAGTATTCCCAAAGGACTTACGTATTTGATTCACGGTGACTTTACAACGCCCGTCAAAGGATTAAAATCTTTTGCGCCCAACGACCGCCCGAGTGCCGTTAATTTTGTGTTTCAGACGTACCACATCATGGTAAGCATCGGTATGGCGTTGATTGGCCTGACACTGTTGGCTTCTTTTTTATGGTGGCGCGGCAAACTCTTTGACCATCGGTGGTTGTTGCAGGTGTTTGCGTGGTCGGTGTTACTGCCCCAAATCGCCAACCAAATGGGCTGGTACGCGGCGGAGGTAGGGCGTCAACCGTGGGTGGTGTATGGCCTGTTGCGTACTTCGGATGCGTTGTCGCAAGCATTACGCGCCGAGCAAGTGCTCTTTTCGCTCATTCTATTTACGGTGGTGTATGCGCTGTTGTTTGCATTATTTTTGTATTTGCTCAACAAAAAAATCAAACACGGCCCCGTTGACGACGCGCACCATGTAGAAGAAGTGCCATTATATTCAAAACGTGATAATCCGATTCTCTAATCCTTACGCTTAAAATCATGGAAACAATTTTAGGAATCGACCTCCCAACTTGGTGGTTTTTGGTCGTTGGAGGTGTTTTTAGCGGTTACGCTATTTTAGATGGCTTTGATTTAGGAGCAGGGGCGTTGCATTTGTTTTTCAAGAAAGAAGAAAGCCGCCGAATCGCACTCAATGCCATTGGCCCCGTGTGGGATGGCAACGAAGTCTGGTTAGTGATTGGTGGTGGAGCCTTATTTGCGGGTTTTCCAGTGGTTTATGCCACCGTTTTCTCGGCTTTCTATGAGCTATTTATGGTGTTTTTGGTCATGCTTATTTTACGGGCCATTTCGATAGAATTTCGTTCTAAAGAACCCATGAAATGGTGGCGTCAGCTTTGGGATATTAGTTATAGTTTTGCGTCGATTGCCATTGCCTTGGCGCTGGGTTTGGTACTCGGCAACGTTATTCAAGGAATTGCTGTGGATCAAAGCTATGCCTATCGCGGAACGTTGCTCGACTTTTTCAACCCCTATTCGTTGCTAGTAGCGGTGACCACTTTGGCACTTTTTATGATGCACGGGGCGATTTACTTGGTCATGAAAACCGAAAATCGACTGTACGCCAAACTCACGATTTTGGTTAAAAATACCACCATTTTCTTCGTACTCATGTTTGCCCTTACGTCGGTGGTGACGCTACTATTTGTACCCCACATGGTAGCACGTTACAAAGAAATACCGTACATGTTCGGCGTTCCATTGCTGGCGATAGTGGCTACGGCCAACATCACGCGCCAGATTTCGGCACGTCGTTATCGTTGGGCGTTTGTTTCCTCTACCTTGGTCACGGCATCGCTGATGTTACTGGTAGCCGTAGGTTTGTACCCAAACATCATGCTTTCGACGCTTGATGCCCGTTTTCATCTAACGGTTTTTAACGGTGCTTCTTCTCCCAAAACCTTGAAAACACTCCTGCTTATTGCCGCTATTGGAGTACCTTTGGTTGCGACTTATACCGCTTTTGTGTTTTGGACTTTTCGAGGAAAAGTGCGCTTGGACGACAGCAGTTATTGATTTGTACACGACTCCCAAACTTTTCCTCTAACTTTGTGGTAGTGTAAAAAAATGACGTAAATGATTGATTATTTAAGTGGCCTCAACGAACCCCAAGCCCAAGCCGTAACGCACGGCCCAGGGCCGTTGATGATTATTGCGGGTGCGGGTTCGGGCAAGACACGAGTGCTGACCTTCAGAATTGCCCATTTGATTGAAAATGGCGTGGATCCATTTCGGATTTTATCGCTGACGTTTACCAACAAAGCCGCAGGCGAAATGCGCGCGCGTATCGAGAAAGTGGTCGGGTACGAAGCACGGAACATCTGGATGGGAACGTTTCACGCGGTGTTTGCCAAAATCCTCCGCATCGAAGCACGTTTTTTGGGCTATACTTCCGATTTTTCCATTTATGATACCGACGACTCTAAATCGCTGATTAAGAGCATTGTCAAAGAGCTTAACCTCGACGACAAAACCTACAAAGCCAACGTCGTTTTTAACCGTATTTCGGGGGCCAAGAATAACCTTATTTCGGCCGATGACTACTTGGCAAACCCGTTGTTTCGGGCCGACGACGAAGCAGCAAAATTGCCCGAAATCGGCCGTTTGTACAAAGCCTACACCACGCGCTGTTTTCAGGCCAATGCGATGGATTTTGACGACTTGTTGTTCAATACCAACGTGCTTTTTCGCGATTTTCCTGAAATTTTGAACAAGTACCAGCACAAATTCCAGTACGTGATGGTCGATGAGTTTCAGGATACCAACGTGGCGCAGTACCTGATTACCAAAAAGCTGTCGGCGGTACATCGGAACATTGCCGTGGTAGGCGACGATGCCCAAAGTATCTATGCCTTCCGTGGAGCTAACATTCAGAATATTCTCAATTTTGAGCGCGATTTCCCCGAAGTACGGGTGGTGAAGTTGGAGCAAAATTACCGTTCGACCCAAACCATTGTGAACGCAGCCAACTCGGTGATTGCCAGAAACAAAGCGCAGTTCAAAAAGAACGTGTTTACCACCAACGAGGAAGGAGGATTGATTGACGTGGTGAAAGCGAGTTCGGACAACGAAGAAGGGCGATTGATTGCGACGGCGATTTTTGAAGAAAAAGTAAACAAAGGCTTACGCAACACCGATTTCGCGATTTTGTACCGCACCAATGCCCAATCACGGGCTTTTGAAGAAGCCCTCCGCCGACTCAATATCAAGTACCGAATCATTGGAGGATTGTCGTTCTACCAACGTAAAGAAATCAAGGACTTGTTGGCGTACTTGCGTTTTATCGTGAACCAAAACGACGAGGAAGCTTTTAAGCGAATTATTAACTTGCCCAAACGCGGCATTGGAGATACGACAGTGGCCAAAATTTCCGTCTCTGCCGCCGAACACCGCGTGCCGATTTGGGAAGTAGTTTCTAATATCTCGCGGTATGTGGCGGGGCGTGCTACCTTGCCCATTGAGAGCTTCGCTACCTTGATAAAGAGTTTCAAAATTTTGCTGGAAGAAGGCAAAGATGCTTACGCTGTTGCCTCTCACGTGGCCAAAGCCTCGGGGATTTTGCGGGAATTGTACGAAGACAAAACCGTGGAAGGCTTGAGCCGCTACGAAAACGTGCAAGAATTGCTGAACGCCATCAAAGAGTTTGTCGATAACCCCGACAATGAGGACAAAACCTTGAGTTCGTTTTTACAAACGGTATCACTGTTGACCACCGCCGACGAAAGCGACGACGATGGCGACACTGACCGCGTAACTTTGATGACAATTCACGGTGCGAAGGGACTTGAATTTAAAAATGTATATGTCGTAGGGTTGGAAGAAGGGCTATTTCCGAGCCAAATGATGCTCGAAAAGCGCGAGGATTTGGAAGAAGAACGGCGGCTATTTTACGTGGCCATCACCCGCGCCGAAACCAAACTCACGTTTTCGTACGCCGAAAGTCGCTACAACTGGGGCCGCCTCAATATGTGCGAACCTAGCCGCTTTTTGTTTGAAGTTGACCAGCGCTTTTTGATGATGACGAAAGGGCGTCGTTCGGGGGGCATGGACGACTACCGTAACAATGCGGAGCCGTCGTCGATGAATTTTATTCGTCAGATAGCCAACCGTACTTCTCAAACTCCAAAAGGAACGACCGAAACGGTTAAAAGTTCAGCTGGAGTATCCAGTCCCAAGGTGCCGACTCCTCCCCCACCGACCAACGGCGCCAATACATCGAGCGAGCCTTTTGTGGCAAGTGATACTTCAACTTTGGAAGAAGGCAATCGCGTAGAACACCCGAAATTTGGGAAAGGAACGGTGAAGAAAATGGACGTCAACGGTACCGACCGCAAAGCCATTATTCATTTTGATACAACGGGAGAAAAAACCCTACTACTGAGTTTTGCGAAGCTGAGAATTTTACGGTAGCAATACGTGATTTTTGTACATCAGGGTATGAGTACCCTGATGCACAAAATGTTTTTATTTGTGTCTCGTTTTTAACACGTCCACAATATCGTCCAAATCCAACCCACGTTGTTCGAGAAGAATCAGGTAATGGAATAACAAATCGGCCGCTTCCCCTTTAAACAAGTCATCGTTAGAATCTTTGGCTTCAATCACCAATTCCACGGCTTCTTCGCCCACTTTTTGGGCAATTTTATTGACTCCACGGGCAAAAAGTTTACTCGTATATGACGCGTCCGAAGGATTATTTTTACGGTCGCGAATGATTTGCTTTTGTAGGTAATTCAAAAATGAAGCTTTACCTTCATTTTTCTCAAAAAAACAAGTATCCGCACCCGTATGACAAGTAGGGCCAATTGGATGTGCTTTTACCAAAATCGTGTCTTGGTCGCAGTCCACCAAAACTGTTTTTACTTGTAAAAAATGACCTGAAGTTTCGCCTTTGGTCCAAAGTCTTTGCTTAGAACGGCTAAAAAACGTGACTACTTTTTCGGCTTCGGTTTTAGCCAATGCTTCCGCGTTCATATACCCAACCATGAGTACTTTCCCCGTTTCTTCATCTTGAACAACGGCAGGAACCAAACCGTCGGGAGATTTTGAAAAATTGATTTCCATTATCATGTGTGCCAAAGCACCAGTTACTAAAAAACGTTTAATAAGTTAGACTAACTCCCAAAGCTTGCATACAAACGGACGTCTTCGAGCAAGATTTCGTCGCCGCACATAATCACCAAACGCTCAATGACGTTGCGCAATTCACGGACGTTACCCGTCCATGGCAAGGATTTTAGGTGGGTCATGGCATCTTCCATAATTTCTTTGGGCACACCACCATATTCTTGCGAAATATCGTACAAGAATTTTTCGGCCAACAACGGAATATCTTCGCGGCGTTCGGCCAACGGCGGTACGTGAATCGGGATAACGTTCAGGCGGTGGTATAAGTCTTCGCGGAAACCTCCTTCTGCAATCTCACGTTTGAGGTCTTTGTTGGTCGCCGCAATCACCCGAACATTAATTTTGATTTCTTTATCTCCACCCACGCGGGTTATTTTACTTTCCTGCAACGCTCTCAACACTTTGGCCTGCGCCGACAAGCTCATATCACCAATCTCGTCCAAAAAGAGTGTTCCACCATCGGCTTGTTCAAACTTTCCGATACGTTGTTTTACAGCCCCCGTAAACGCTCCTTTCTCGTAACCAAAAAGCTCACTTTCAATCAATTCGCTCGGAATTGCGGCACAGTTTACCTCAATCAAAGGTTTATTAACGCGGTTGCTCCGCTCGTGAATTTGCTTGGCTACCATTTCTTTCCCCGAACCGTTGGCTCCCGTAATGAGCACACGCGCTTCGGTAGGTGCCACACGGCTAATGGTTTCTTTGACCTTACGAATCGGGGCCGACTCACCCACGATTTCGTTGATTTTGAAAATACGTTTTCTGAGATCAACAGTTTCCGCGACCAATTTGGCTTTCTCAATGGCATTACGAACCGAAACCAGCAGGCGATTCAAATCAGGTGGTTTGGTGATAAAATCATACGCACCACGCTTGGTAGCCTCTACGGCATTTTCGACACTACCAAAAGCCGA
The DNA here is from genome assembly GCF_014195535.1 of Runella defluvii. Taxonomy (GTDB): domain Bacteria; phylum Bacteroidota; class Bacteroidia; order Cytophagales; family Spirosomataceae; genus Runella; species Runella defluvii. The sequence goes on from NZ_JACIBY010000002.1 coordinate 241,724, forward strand.
AATCATAATAAATTGCGTCGCTCGGCCTGCTTCACCAGCTTTTAGAAGCACCTCAAGGCCCTCCAATTTTGGCATTTTAATATCGCAGAGCGCCACATCGTAATGATTATTGAGAATCATATAGAGACCTTCTTCTCCATCTTTGGCCTCTTCAACCTCATAATCTTCGTATTCTAAAATATCACGCAGGGCAGCACGGATACTTTTCTCGTCATCCACAATCAGGATTTTTGCCATCAGTCGTAGAAATAAGTTAATGGGCAAAGTTAGTAAACCCATCGGGAAAATAACGCGAAAGAAAGTTACTTTTCCAACAATTTAGAAAACTTCAATCGAATAACAGGTTAAACGCATTTAAAGAAATAGCCTCGGAGAGACGAAACATTTATAGAAAATGTAAATACCCCCCTCCACAAAGCCCCATCGAGGCGGCCAATGCTCGGTGAAAGAGGTCACCCCCATGGGGCTTTCTAAGCAATCATACAAAATCAAACTAGATGTTGTCAATAATCTGTGACTCCTTAAACCCCACGCCTTTAGGCTGGGGTCTAAGAAAAAGTACAACTTAGGGCTTTAGCCCTGATCAGAACGAGCAACAGATAACTGCACCCAGTATGAAGGTCTTATTCAAACCGATACCCGTAGCGTTTGGCAATTTTTTTCTTTTTCATTTTCTCTACGCTCATGCTCATCCGCACATCTTTTAATGGTCGATCGGAGCCATCGCGGCGTTGATGCGCAATGCTATCGAGCACCGATATACCACTTATCACTTGCCCAAAAACAGTATAATTCCCGTCCAAATGCGGCGTACCACCTATTGTTTTATACACTTCTCGCTGCGCAGGTGTTGCTTGTCGTGTCCCTACCGCCCGACGTAACTGAGCATCGAGTTCAGTATCGTTATATACTTTTCCCTGGACAATATAAAACTGGCAAGCCGATGACTTTTTTTCGGGGTTATTATCCCTTGCGGCTGCCAACGCCCCCTTCTTATGAAACAAATCGGGACGAAACTCCGCAGGAATTCGCTCCATATTGCCCCCGCCCCCACCCAAGCGGTCGCCTGGTTTGGCGTTTTTGGAATTAGGGTCTCCCCCCTGAATCATAAAGTTTTCGATGATGCGGTGAAAAAGCAAGCTATCGTAAAAGTGTTCTTTGGCTAATTTTAAAAAATTGGCCTTGTGAAGCGGCGTCTGCTCGTGCAAAATGGCTGCCATGTCACCAAACGAGGTGTGAATTGTGACCACTTCAGCTTTTTTGGTTTTTTTTTGAGCAAAAGCCACCGTACTCAAGACGACGAAAAAGGAAAGAGCAACGTGTTTCATTAGGTAATGGAGGTATTTTTTCACGAAATTGCACTCAAAAATTCCGTTTCCCAAATTTACTCAGACGTGAACAAACGAAAGATTTTTAACGACCCCGTTTATGGATTCATCAGCATTCCGTCTGATTTGGTCTTTGACCTTATCCAACACCCTTTTTTCCAGCGGCTTCGGCGCATTCGGCAACTAGGGATGGCCGAGCTGGTCTATCCTGGCGCACTGCATACCCGTTTTCACCACGCCCTTGGCGCCATGCACCTCATGGGGCAAGCCCTCTCCACCCTGCGCACCAAAGGCCACCTAATTTGGGAAGCCGAATGGGAAGCCGCCCAAATCGCAATTTTGCTGCATGACATCGGGCACGGGCCGTTTTCTCACGTGTTGGAAAAAACCATTTTAAACGACGTCCACCACGAATACCTTTCGCTGGAAATTATGAAAGAACTCAACCGCCAGCTGGACGGGCGGCTCGAAATGGCCATTCAGATGTTTGAGGGTAGCTATCCACGGCAGTTTTTTCACCAACTGATTTCCAGCCAATTGGACATGGATCGTATGGATTACCTCAACCGCGACTGTTTTTTTACGGGCGTAGCTGAAGGTGCCATCGGTACCGAGCGCATTATCAAAATGCTGGATGTGGTTGACGACCAACTTGTTGTAGAGTCCAAAGGCATATTAAGCATCGAAAATTTTCTAAATGCGCGGCGTCTCATGTATTGGCAAGTGTATCTTCACAAAACATCCATTTGTGCCGAAACCATGTTAATTCAGGCCATCAGGCGCGCACGCGAGTTGGCCAGAAGTGGCGAAGACATCTTTGCGCCCAAGGATTTTGGGCTATTTCTTCGTCAGAACATTACCTTGCAACAATTCAAAGAAAACCCTCAGTGCTTGCAATCTTTTACCAACATCGACGATTACGACGTCTGGGGTTGTTTGAAAGTATGGGCTGCTCACAATGACCGCGTACTTTCCATGATTTGTCAACATTTACTTGACCGAAAATTGTACAAAATACAGTTTTCAAGCACGCCATTTGACCAAAATCAGTTGCAAGAAATCCACGAACAACTGCGCCAACAAGGCATTTCGGACAGTTGGCATGACTATTTTTTGGTGCTGGGCGAATCGAGCAATGCGGCCTATGTTTCGAGCAAAGAACGCATTCTTATCAAAATGAAAGATGGCAGCGTATGCGATATTGCTGATGCCTCTGATTTACCGACAATTAAGGCACTGAGTAATATTGTCCGAAAGTATTATGTTTGTTGGATGAAACCCCTAACTTTGCAGTCTTAATTGTGACCGTATGGAATTTACCGTCAAGCAGATTGCTGGACTGCTCGGAGGAGAAATAGAAGGCGAAGAGAACCTAAAAATCAGTCAGTTATCAAAAATTGAGGAGGGTATCTCTGGTAGTATTTCTTTTTTATCAAATCCAAAATACGAGCCTTATTTATACACAACCGAGGCTTCGGCAGTAATTGTAGATAAAAGCTTTGAACCTAAAAAAGCGTTTAAAACTACCCTTATTCGGGTAGAAAGCTCCTATACAGCGTTTACTCAACTTCTACAACAATACGAACGAATCATCAAGGGCGACAAACGAGGAATTGAGCAACCTTCTTACCTTGGACAAGGCACTGAACTGGGCGAAAATCCCTATTTAGGTGCTTTTGCTTACGTTGGAACAAATTGTAAGATTGGGAAAAATGTAAAAATTTATCCCCATGCTTACGTGGGCGATAACGTCAAAATTGGCGATGGTACGGTGATTCATTCGGGCGTCCGAATTTATAACAATACCATTATTGGTCAAAATTGCACCTTTTTTGCCAATGCCGTTATCGGAAGCGATGGATTTGGTTTTGCCCCACTTCCCGACGGAACGTACAAAACAATTCCCCAACTAGGCAACGTCGTCATCGAAGACAACGTAAGTATAGGTGCAGGAGCCACAATCGACTGCGCCACAATGGGCTCGACTGTTATTCGCCAAGGAGTAAAACTGGACAACTTAGTACAGGTAGGGCATAATGTCGAAATTGGTAAAAATACCGTCATTGCTGCCCAAGCAGGCATAGCAGGCTCGACCAAAATCGGAGAAAATTGCGTCATAGGCGGACAAGCTGGTTTTAACGGGCACATTACGGTGCCAAAAGGAACCAAAGTGGGTGGTCAAGCGGGCGTTACCCGAACATGGGAAGAAGAAGGACTTTCCCTTAACGGAACTCCAGCCCTCGAACTCAAAGACAGTTTACGTTCGGCGGCGATTTTCCGTAAATTACCGCTCTTGGAAAAAAGAGTACACGAATTAGAGAAACAAAACAAAGAAGATAAACACTAGGAATGTTGAACATTAAACAACAAACCATCGAAAAATCGGTGTCGGTATCGGGTGTAGGGTTGCATACTGGTGTCTCGGCTACCATGACTTTTGTGCCCGCCCCTATCAATCACGGTTATAAATTTCAACGTATTGACTTGGAAGGTCAGCCTATCGTTGATGCTGACGTGGACAATGTGGTGGACGTGTCGCGGGGGACTACCCTCGAACAAAACGGAGCCCGTGTTTACACGGTTGAGCACACCCTCGCCGCACTTGTTGGGTTACAAATTGACAACGTACTGATTCAGCTTGATGGCCCTGAGCCTCCTATCATGGACGGCAGCTCTATCAAGTTTGTAGAAGCGCTAAAAGAAGCTGGAATTATTGAACAAAACGCCTCGCGCAACTACTTCGAAATTTCAGAACCTGTACGCTACATAAACGCGGAAAAAGACATTGAGATGGTAGCTTTACCCCTCAACGACTACCGCCTAACGGTGATGGTAGATTACAACTCACAAGTAATCAGCAGCCAACACGCTTCGCTCAACGACCTCACTACCTTCTCACGCGAGATTGCTTCGTGCCGAACTTTCTGTTTCTTGCACGAGCTTGAGGCCCTTTACAAAGCCAACCTCATCAAAGGTGGCGACTTGACCAATGCCATTGTAATCGTTGACCGTGATGTGGAAGAAGGCGAACTAGATTATCTTTCTCAGTTACTCAACAAACCTACCATTGGGGTCAACAAAAAAGTAGGGATTCTGAACAACTTAGAACTGCACTATCCCAATGAAATGGCCCGCCACAAACTACTAGATGTCGTAGGTGACTTAGCACTCGTGGGACGTCCTATCAAAGGTCAAATTTTGGCAGCACGCCCTGGCCACGCCGCCAACGTTGCTTTGGCGAAAAAAATCAAAAAGCTGATGGAGTCGTCGAAGAGCCCAGTGCCTCACTTCGACCCCAAAATGCCTCCTGTGATGGACCTGAAGCGTATTTGTGAGCTTCTCCCCCACCGCTATCCATTCTTGATGATTGACAAAATCGTTTATATGGACGAAAACAGCGTGGCAGGTCTCAAAAATGTCACCATGAACGAGCCCTTCTTTACGGGACACTTTCCAAACAATCCTGTCATGCCAGGAGTTTTACAAATGGAAGCCATGGCACAAACAGGAGCTATTCTTGCTTTAAGTTCGCAACCAGATCCTGAGAACTATTGGCCTTTCTTGGCTGCCATCGAAAACTGCCGTTTTCGTCGCAACGTCGTTCCTGGAGATACCGTTATCTTCAAATGTGAGTTTACAGCGCCTATCAAACGAGGAATTGTAAAAATGCACGGCGCAGGGTACGTGGCAGGACAACTTGTATGTGAAGCTGACATGACCGCAAGCCTAGTTAGAAAAAAGTAATGGTAAACAAAGCAAGTTCAGATGAAAGTACTTCTTTCTGAGAACGGTGCTTTGGAAACTATCAACCCAACATGATTCAACCGTTAGCATACATACACCCAGAGGCAAAAATCGCCCCAAATGTTGTGATTGAGCCATTTGCCATGATTCACAAAGATGTAGAAATTGGCGAAGGCACTTGGATAGGTTCACATGCCGTCATCAATGATGGTGCTCGAATTGGCAAAAACTGCCAAATCTATCCTGGCGCAGTAATTTCTTCTACCCCCCAAGATTTAAAATTCAAGGGAGAATATACCCTCACTTATATTGGCGACAATACGATTATTCGTGAGTACGCTACCATCAGTCGGGGAACGGAAGAACACTGGAAAACCGAAATTGGTAGCGATTGTCTCATCATGGCCTACTCACACGTAGCCCACGATTGTCGTATCGGGAACAATTGCATCATCGTCAATAACGTGCAAATGGCGGGGCACGTCCACATGGGAGATTGGGCGATTATTGCGGGCTCAAGTTCGGTACGGCAGTTTGTAAAGATTGGTGCACATGCCATGGTAGCGGGCGGCTCACTGGTTCGTAAAGATGTTCCACCCTTTACCAAAGCAGCTAGAGAACCCCTGTGTTACGCGGGAGTAAACTCGATTGGTTTACGTCGTCGTGGTTTTACCAATGAGCAGATTAACGACATTCAAGAGGTGTATCGTTATATCTATCTCAAAGGCTTTAATAACTCTGAGGCTTTAGAGCATATTGAGCAAGACCTTCCTGCTTCGTCTGAGCGCGACCTTATTGTCAACTTCATTCGCAGTTCAGAGCGTGGGATTATTAAGGCACCTAGCGCTTCCCATGTCGATAGCGAAGACTAAGGGCAGGCCTTGTTTTATATCCAAACAAAAAAACGGTTCAGAGCAATTTCTGAACCGTTTTTTATGGCCTCCCCTCCCGAGCGCGCTCTTTTAGCAAGCCTATAAAAGCAAAAAACTCGAAGCTTTCGCTTCGAGTTTTACCCGAGTACCCAGAGCCGGAGTCGAACCGGCACGAGTGTAACCTCATTGGTGTTTGAGACCAACGCGTCTACCGATTCCGCCATCTGGGCAAGTCGTTGTGTAAACGGGACTGCAAAGGTAGCAGTTGAGATTTTAATTCCAAATTTTTACACCAAAAAAAGTGCAAAAATTTTCATTATTCATAGCGTAAAGCTTCGATAGGGTCTAAGCGTGAGGCTTTTATCGCTGGATAAATTCCTGAAAGAATTCCCACTACAACGCACACCAATATCCCCATCATCATCCAAAACCACGGCACAATGAAACTTGCATTCTGGCTGATGACCTTGGCGATGATATTTCCGACGATAATTCCTAAGATAAGTCCACCGATTCCCCCCAAAATACACACCACAATGGCTTCCATCAAAAACTGCAAACGAATCAGCCGTGGGGTTGCCCCTAGCGACTTTCGGATACCTATTTCGCGCGTTCTTTCTGTTACCGATACGAGCATGATATTCATCAACGCAATGGCCGCTCCCAATAACGTAATAATGCCGATTCCAAAGCCTCCCATGCGCAAGTAACCCGATATTTCTTCAAAGTTTTTGGCCAGTGCATCGGCGCTTTCTATTTCAAACGAATCAGGCTTCCCAATTAGGTCTTTTCGCACTCGCCGCATGATTCCCCTAGCCTCTCCCATGATGAGTTCTTGGTCTTCCATGCTGTTAACAGATGTCGTAATATCAAAAGTCAATTCGCGGTTTGCAGCCAATGCTCGGCCATTTTCAAGAGGCACCAACAGCACACGGTCATCTCCTCCTCCCGTCAATGAACCTTTTTTGTCCAGTACGCCCACTACTTTATATTGATTCCCTCGAACGATAATTTCTTCGTTGATTGGACTTATTTTGCCCTCAAACAGTTTTTGAGCTATTTCCGAACCAATAATAATCACATTAAGACCATTGTCTAGGTCTGTTGGGGAGAAATTACGGCCATTCACAAGCTTATAGCCCTTAATCGCCATATAGTTATCATCAATGCCAACGACGCGCGTATTGGGGTTGGTTTTGATGGATTTGTATTTGACTTGTACAGCACCGCTAATATTCGACGAAATCGACACTTGGGCATTATACGTGTCTTTGATTTCTCGTTTGTACTGATTAGCCTGACGGTAGGTAATCGAGGGATAATCTTTAGAGCGCATTCCTCCGTTTCTTCGGCGAAAAGGCTGCGGGCCTCGGATGTCAAAAGTATTGGCTCCCAAATCGGCGAAACTATTATTCACCGAACTTTGCATTCCATCAATGGCCGTCAGAATCCCCACCAGCGATGTAATACCAATGGCAATAATCAGCGCCGTCAGGACAGTCCGAAGCATGTTTGATTGAATAGAGCGAAGTCCTTCACGAAAGTTCTCAATAAGGTTCATGGCAATGGTTGATTCTGCACGATTTTTGCAATATATTCGTTATTACAAAAGTCATTCTGAAAATTTAAATCCACAAACCGATGAAGCGGTTCATCCTACCACTTATCATTTTTTTGGGCGTAGTACACGGGGCTTGGGCCTCTAAGATTCTGATTCCGATGGATGAATCCCAAAAAAACCACCTTAAATCGTACGGACTGGCGTACTGGGTCTTGCGCACCTACGATACTGAAATTGACTGGCTTCTCAACTACCGAGGAGGCAGTTTTATGATGGATTGGAACCAGCGAATCATCAACGAAATGGTCGTCCGTGGAATCTCGTACGAGGTGATTTCTGACGCGCAAGGAAGCGGTATTCTAAGCGAAATTGCCCAACCTGATGCCAACATGGACAACGTAAAGCTCCACAAAGCCCCCAAAGTGGCCGTGTATTCGCCTAAAACCAAACAACCTTGGGACGACGCCGTCACCCTGGTGATGTCTTACGCCGAAATCCCTTATGATATTGTCTATGACGACGACCTCATGGAGGGCAAACTGTCGGAATACGATTGGCTACACCTTCACCACGAAGATTTTACGGGACAGTACGGTAAGTTTTTTCACTTCCGCGACTACCCTTGGTACCGCGCGCAAAAGCGAGAAGCGGAGGATATTGCGGCAAAATGGGGATTTTCTAAGGTATCTAAACTCAAACTAGCCGTGGCTAAAAAAGTACAAGAGTACGTAGCAGGTGGCGGATATATGTTTGCCATGTGCAATGCCACCGACACGTACGATGTAGCTTTGGCTACTCAAAATACCGACATTGCAGACGTGATTTATGACGGGGACCCTACTGACCCCACTGCCCAAAAGAAGCTAGATTTTAGCCAGACGTTTGCCTTCCAAAACTTTCAAGTTGTGACCAATCCGTACGAAATTGAGTTTTCGTCGGTCGATAGCCAACCCAACGAACGGGGCATGACCGAAGCCAACGACTATTTTACGTTGTTTCAGTTTTCGGCCAAATGGGATCCCGTTCCTACCATGTTGACACAAAACCACCAACAAATCATCAAAGGGTTTATGGGTCAAACCACCGCTTTCAAAAAGCAGTACATCAAACCAGAAGTGATTATTTTGGCCGAAAATCGTGCAGCGGGTGAAGCGCGTTACATTCACAGTACGTATGCCAAAGGATTTTTTACGTTCTACGGTGGCCACGACCCCGAAGATTACCGCCACGAAATCAATGAAGAACCTACGGATTTAAACTTACACCCTAACTCAGCAGGGTACCGTTTGATTTTGAACAACATTTTGTTTCCCGCGGCCAAAAAGAAGAAGTTGAAGACGTAGTTTTGGGTCGATGGTCAATAAAAAAAAGACATTCCAAGTTTCAAAAACTTGGAATGTCTCCCTCTTAATAGCCTTCTGTGGACTATCGACCACCAACCATGGACTAACCACTACCTATTTTTTCCCAAAGGCGGCGCGCATTTTTATCTCGGTCAATTTCCGTTTGGTATCTAAAGTAAAGTCACCTTTCATCATCCAATCGTAGTAACTAGGCTCTTGCGCCAACACATCTACTACTCGTTTCCCATTGTGCTTTCCAAAGTTGATAACCTCTTCGCCTTTTGAGTTATAGGCCATTCGATTGGCAAAATCTACAATTTTTGCCGCTGTCAGGTTATGCAATGCCTCTACATCATTTTGTACAGGCTCATACAACTCCCCTTTGTCGTTCTTGATTTTCACCCCAGCGTATCGCTCCACTTGAGCGCACAACACCTCAAACGTAGCCACCGTATCAGCGTGCGCACTATGGGCATTTTCGAGGTCTTTGCCACAATAAAACTTATAGGCTGCCGCTAAGTTGCGCGGTTCCATCATGTGAAAAATACGCTGCGCATCCACCAATCGGCGGTTTTTGATGTCAAATTCGACGTCGGCACGCAAAAATTCTTCCACCAACATCGGCACATCAAAGCGATTGGAATTAAATCCTGCCAAATCGCAGCCCTGCAAAAACTGCGCGAGCGTTTTGGCAAAGTTTTTAAAGGTTGGACAGTCCTTCACGTCTTCGTCATAAATCCCGTGAATAAGGCTTGATTCGAGCGGAATTGGGACGCCAGGATTGACTAGAAAGGTTTTGCTTTCTATCTCACCATTAAGGAGTGCTTTCACCACACTGATTTCCACAATGCGGTCTTTTTGGATATTTACCCCTGTTGTTTCTAAATCGAAAAACGCCAAAGGTTTTCTAAGTTTGAGATTATGTGCCATTCAATAAGGAAGCTTGAAGCCTCAAAATTACTATTTAATTCAAACAATTCAGCTTGCATCTTCTACCTTTGCCGTCTTGTTTAGACGATCATCAGCCGACAAATAGCCAAAATCAGAATAGAATGCGCAAGGAAATCAGTGAAACCATTAAGTTAAGTATCCCTATTATTATTGCCCAACTTGGAGTAACACTCATGGGAATGACCGACAACCTAATGGTAGGCCGCTATCTTGGCGCCGTACCACTTGGGGCGGCGGGCTTGGCCAATTCGTTATCATTTTTGATGTCAAGTATTGGCGTTGGTGGTTTGGGCGTAGTGGCGGCATTGATTTCTCAGGCAAAAGGTCAACACAACACCGCCGAAATTGGAAAGCTCTTCAGAGCAGGTCTTATCGTTTCCCTCATTCTTGGAATAGGGCTGGGATTAGCGGGTATGCTCATAGGCATCGAATTACACCTTTTTGGTCAAACCCCCGAAGTAACCCGCCTTACCAAGCCATTTTTGTACATTTTAAGCGCCTCCACACTTCCACTGCTCGTATTTGTCGCTGCGCGTCAGTTGGCCGACGGGCTTTCGCTCACGCGGGTGGCTATGGCAGTTACCGTCTCTGCCCTGATTTTCAACGCTTTTTTCAATTGGATATTCATTAATGGCATTGGTTTCTTTCCAAGAATGGGGCTCAACGGCGCTGCTTTCGCAACGCTTTTGTCGCGTATTTACATGGCGGTCGCTATTTTGGTTTATATCTATAAAAGCAAAAACTTCACGCCATACCTCACGGCTTCCCATCAGCAGGCACTAGGAAAATTGATAAAGAAAGTTTTTCAACTGGGGATTCCCGTTGGGTTTCAGTTTTTCTTTGAAATTGCCGCTTTCTCCCTGGCGGTAGTCATTATTGGCTGGCTGGGTGAAAACCAACTTGCCGCCCACCAAATCGCCATCAATATGGCCTCTACGACGTACATGATGGCAACGGGCATTGCCTCCGCGGGTGCTATCCGCGTGGGGAGGGCTTATGGCGAAAAAAATCCGTTCAAGGTCAAACAAGCGGGTACTGCGGCCCTGCTTCTTACCATTGCTTTTATGGGTGTTTGGTGCGTTACGTTCCTTACTTGCAACGAGTTTTTAGTTTCGCTCTATCTCAAAGATAATGCTGAGGTAACAACCATCGCAGCCACGTTGATGATTTACGCGGGCTTTTTCCAGTTGTCGGACGGCGTACAAGTAACGGCTTTGGGGGCGCTACGGGGGCTGACAGACGTCAATGTGCCAACGGTTATCACGCTCATTGCGTATTGGGTCATTTCATTGCCGCTGAGTTATTTCCTTGCGTTTACGTTCAAAATGGACGTAGAAGGGGTTTGGGTTTCGTTATCGGCGGGGTTAACTTTCTCGGCGGTTTTCCTGACGATTCGTTTTTACCGAATATCGACAAAGGTTATGCCTCGCTGAGGCAGGAAAGAGGGCTAAAATTACTATATTTGGCATTCCTAAATCGTCATTCATCAACTCGTCATTCCCTCCCCACCTTGTATGAAATTCCGTTCCCTGTTTTTGCTCTTGTTGGTTGTTACCAACGTTCTTTTTGCCCAAAAGAAAACGTCGAAAGTACCCGCGCCTACCCCGTTTGAAAGTTTCGATGGGTTTGTGAATCGGATGCTGACCGAATGGAGAGTGCCAGGGGCCTCGGTGGCGATTGTGAAAGATGGCAAATTGCTGTATGCCAAGGGATACGGCCTCAAGGACGTTAAAAATAACTTACCAGTTACTGAAAACACGCTCTTTCCCATTGCCTCGTGCAGCAAATCGTTCACTTCGGCGGCATTGGCGATTCTGGCCGATGAAGGAAAGCTTGACTGGAACAAACCCATCAAAGAGTATTTACCCGATTTTCAACTGGCCGACGAATACGCCACCCGAACCATCACCGCTCGGGAATTGGTATCGCACCGTACGGGATTGCCTCGCCACGATTGGACGTGGTTGTACGCCAACCTCGACCGACAAGCGCTTTACCAACGTCTCAAGTTTTTGCCCTTGTCAAAACCCGTTTTTGCCCAATACCAATACAACAACCTCATGTACATGACGGCGGGTATTTTGGTGGAACGCCTTTCGGGAAAAAGCTGGGAAGATTTTGTCCGCGAAAAAATCTTGACGCCTTTAGAAATGAATCAAACGGTATTGACCTACCCTGAGCTTTTTACGAGCAAAGACTATTCGTTGTCGTACCGCGATAACAACGGTCAATGGGTCGAGCAAGGTTTTGGTAGTAACGTCGATGCGATTGGTCCAGCGGGCTCTATCAAGTCGAGTGCTACAGAGATGGCCAATTGGCTTTTGATGCAATTAAGCAAGGGAAGTTTTGGGCAAAAACAAATCGTATCCGCCGCCAATCTCAAAGAAAATCATACCCCCCAAACCATCGTTGCACCCGCCGAAGTTACATTTAGCGAACTTGGGTACGCAAGCTACGGCATGGGCTGGAGTATCAACACCTATCGTGGTCATTTGCGATTGGCCCACAATGGCTCCATCGAAGGGTATCGCTCACAGATGACCTTTTTTCCCAATAACAACCTCGGCGTAGTGGTCTTGACCAATACAGGATTTGCGGATTATTATTTTGTCAATGCCATTAGTAACTACGTTTCTGACCAATGGCTGGGTCTTTCGATTATCGACTGGTCGCCGCGCCTAAAAACAGCTCAAGCCGAAGCCAAGGCAAAAACCGATAAAGCGAAAGCTGACAACGCCGCCAAACGCAAAACCGACACCCGTCCTTCTCACCCTGCGGAAGCATATAGCGGCGTTTATACACACCCTGCCTACGGCAGCATCACGCTCGAAGCCCGCGGAGAAAGCGACTACGTAGGAGCATTTCATGGATTATCATTTCGTTTGCAACATTATCATTACGATGTTTTTGAAGGAACGGGCACGTTTGACCAAAGCAAGTTTGAGTTTAAAATCGACTCCCAAGGAGCCATCGACCGTATGGTTGTTGGGATAGCCAACGCGGGTGATATTGAGTTTAAAAAAGTATCTCCCCCCGCTAAGTAGCTCACTGCCTGCATCCTTTATATCCTCCTACTAATCCATTTATTTCACCGTTTATCCAATTTTCGTAGAGCGAGCAAACATTGTTTTGTAACCTTGAACTGAAAATCCCGATACAGCGATGAAAAAATGGTTACTCGCCTTTGCGCTGGGTTTTAGTGCATATACCCAGGCTCAACAAAAATATACCCTCCAACAGTGCGTTGGTATAGCGTTGGAAAACAACTTGCAACTGAAACAACAGGGACTTCAGGTGCAATCTGGCCAAAATACCCTCGACCAATCGAAGTGGCAGAAATTCCCTACCCTCAATTTAAGCGCCAACCAAGGTTTACAATCGGGACGTAACATCGACCCTTTTACCAACCAATTTGTGGAGCAAACGGTCAATTTTTCAAGCTTCCAGTTAAATACAGGTGTCAATCTGTTTAATGGGTACCAACTTAAAAATACCATTAAGCAAAATCAGCAAAACCTTCAGGCGCTGCAAAAAGACGTTGAAAGCAATCGCAACGCGCTTATTTTGAACGTGGCTACGTCGTATCTCAACGTACTTAATAACCAAGAGCAATTGGAGTTTGCCCGTCGCCAAGCCGAAACAACGCGGTTTCAGTTGGAACGTACCGAGAAATTGGTAAAAGCAGGTTCGTTGCCCGAAATCAACCTATACGATATTCGTTCGCAATTGGCCAATGATGAGTTGTCGATTGTCAATGCGCAAAACAGCATCGAAATTGCGAAATTGACCCTCAAGCAATACCTCAATTTGCCCGCCAGCGACAATTTTGACCTTATCCCTATTAACCTACCGCTTCCCTCAACGTCAGCGCCTTATGATGCAACGTTGGAGCAAGTTTATAATGCCGCCATCAAATACCTACCTGATATGGAAGCAGCCACGCTTCGGATTGAAAGTGCCAAAACAGGCATTGAGATTGCGCGCGGTGCCAAACTGCCCTCGTTGTCGCTCGGTGGAGGTTTAAGTTCGTCTTTTTCAAGTGCCGCCCCTAAACAACGTTTTGTAGGCGACGGAGGGGCTTCTAGGGTCGTGGATGTTCCTTCGACAACCAAGTACGTTTCTTATGCTGGATTTACCGTTCCTGTGATTGAAAAAACAACCATCCCGAGCGGGTCAATTCAAAACTTTGGGTACCTCGACCAATTAAGCTTCAACCGCAATGCTTCGTTGTCGCTATCGCTTCGTGTACCGATTTTCAACGCTTATCAAGTAAGGTACCGCATTGCGAATGCCCAAATTCAGCAGAAAAATGCCGAATATCAATCCCAAATTGTGCGTAACCAAGTACGTCAAACGATAGAGCAAGCCTATTACACCATGCTCAACGCCGCCAAACGCTACGAGGCTACGGCCAAGCAAATCGAATCGTTGGAGTTGTCGTTCAAAGCCGCCGAGGCCCGCCTCAATGCGGGAGCCATCAACGCCGTTGAATACAACATTTCAAAAAACAACCTCGACCGCTCGCGGGCAAGCCTTGTTCAGGCCAAATACGAGTACATTTTCCGTACCAAGATTTTGGATTTCTACCAAAACAAACCATTGTCACTTGAGTAGTAAATCCCCTCTTTTCCTAACCGCATCAACCGAAACCGAACTGACTAAAATCAAAACTTTATCGTAGGCCATGGCACAAAAATCTTCTTCAAAAATATGGTGGATACTCGGAGGCGTTGTCGTTGCCCTCGGTGCAGGACTGTTTATTGCCAAACAAGCTGGATGGATTGGCAAAGTAAAGCCCACCGAAGTAGAATTTACCAAAGTAAAACGCTCTGACATCATTGAACGCGTAAGTGCGTCGGGAAAAGTTCAGCCAGAAATAGAAGTAAAAATCAGCCCTGACGTTCCTGGAGAAATCATTGGCTTGTACGTCGAAGAAGGCGATTCGGTCGTAAAAGGCCAATTGTTAGCCAAAATTCGCCCCGACAACTACGAAGCGCTTTTGGCACGTTCGCAGGCGTCGGTCAACTCAAGTAAGGCCGAAGTAGAACGTTCAAAAGCATCGCTTGCCCAATCGAATGCCCAGTTGATTCGTGCTAAAACAGAATATGAACGTAATCAGAAACTACTAGCTGACAAAGTGGTAGCAGAAGCTGATTTTCAGCGCAGTGAGGCCGACTATCGCGTGGCACAACAAAACGTAGAAGCGGCTAAAGCTGCCGTTGAAGCATCAAAATTTAACGTACAAAGTGCCGAAGCAGCACTCCGTGATGCGGCAGAAAACTTGCGCAAAACCACCATTTACGCCCCCCAAAGCGGAACTGTTTCAAAACTAAACGTAGAACTAGGCGACCGTGTCGTAGGAACCTCCCAAATGGCAGGTACCGAAATGATGCGTATTGCCAACCTCAACAACATGGAAGTTCGCGTGGATGTTAACGAAAACGACATCGTGCGAGTCAATTTGGGCGATACCGTTGAGATTGAAGTTGACTCCTACGCTGACCGTAAGTTTAAGGGGATGGTCACTGAAATTGCCAACACAGCCAACGGCGTCGGAACGGCCACAGCCGCTTCTAACTCTGCGGATGCCGTCACTGAATTTGAAGTAAAAATCAAGATTCTGAACTCATCGTATCGTGATTTGATGGCTAAACGTGCCAAAAAATCATACCCTTTCAAACCAGGAATGACTGCCGCCGTTGAAATCATTACCGAACGTAAGTTGGGCGTTTTATCAGTACCAATTTCGGCCGTCACAACCCGTGGAAAAGAAGATGAAAACGGCGAGAAAAAAGAAGGTGAGGAAGCTCCTGCTTCGTCAAACAACAACGAATCCAAAGCGAAGAAAGAAGAGAAGTTGAAAGAGCTAGTTTTCATCAACGACAAAGGCAAAGCGGCTACGCGTGAGGTAGTAACTGGCATCAGTGATTTTGAAAACATTGAAATTATTTCAGGGCTTAAAGAAGGAGAAGAAATCATTTCTGGGCCGTTTATCGAAGTCTCCAAACGCCTTAAAGCAGGTACGTTGGTAGGCAAAAAGGTTGAAAAGAAAAAAGACGCAAAAGACACGAAGCAAGAATAAGCTCACGTCGTTTAGGTACTTTATTTTAAAGGTTTCCGTCCAATGGAATGTTCTTCAAAAGAGCATTCCATTTTTTATTACAAGGGTATTCTCCATTAAAAACATAGGGTTTTACGGCAGCTTTATCATTTTTTAAGGGAAAGTACTTAAATTTGCCTATTCTCCTATTTCCCCTAACCTATGCGTCTTACAGTCAGTTTTTTAGTTTTTTTGGCAAGTTTGTATTCCTCCTCCCTCTGGGGACAAACCGAATTCCGTCTTGGCGTCGAAGTTCGAGACAAATACACCAAGCGTCCGCTTGTGCCGATTGTCTCGGTTTTGGCCGTCAATACCGAATCCGAATTACCAGGCCAAATGGTCAATGATGCTTACGTTGTCAAAGTAAATCCAGGCACTCAATATCAAGTATTTGTTGCTTTTCAAGAGTACAAAACCTACCGCCAAACGCACACGTTTGAGGCGGGGGCTCCTTCCTCCACAGGCTATTTTCCTTTTGTGATTGACCTCGAACCACTCAATCCCCCAAAAACATTTGCGGTGGCCACAACTACCAATGCTGGGCATACCATCTTAGTAATTGACAAAGCACAGCGCTCTGTCGTTGCCAAGGCGGTAGTCACCATCAAAGACGAACGAAGTGGACAATTTATTACCGCCAAAAAGAATCCTAACGTTGGAGGGAGCTGGCTGGCTGAGTTAAAAGATACTGAGCAATATACCCTCGAAGTCAGCGCTCCCGAGTATGAAACTTACAAGAGTTCGCTAAAAATTAAAGCAGGGGAAGCCACGGAAGTGGTTCTTAATCGAATCCCCAAACAAGAGCTAAAATTTGTTGCCATTGACGCCCTTACCAACAAACCCGTAGCGGCACAATTTAAGCTTTCGGACGAAATAAAAGAAAGCTATACAGGTACCACCAAAGCAGATGGAGAACTGTTTAACCCCACCGTAGTCGTTCAAAAACAACCTTATAATCTGTCAGTTACTGCCAGCGGTTACCGACGTTACGAATCAAAACTTTCGATTACAACCACCTCCTCCGCTCCCGCTACTCCACAAGTAATTAAGCTCTCAAAAGTAGATGTTATCCTAAAAATTAGAATCATTGAAGAACAATCTGGACAGCCAATCGTGGCCAACTTACGGGTGATTGACCAAGCCGATAAACGTGCCATTCTGAACATTAAAGGAACACCAGAAGGACAAGCTGTCACGCCCATTAGCCCTGGTCGTCAATACATTATTGAAGCAGAAGCCAAGGGTTTTATGTCGTACCAACAACCGCTGGATAAAGTACTCCCACTCCTGACGGAAACAAGCGACTTAACCGTCAAACTGGCTAAAATCGACGATACTTACCTCAGCCTCACCGCAACTGACGCCAACACAGGACAACGTATCCCAGCCATTTTTAAAATTACGGCCTCCCTCACCGAACAAACGACGGAAGTAAGAGGAACAACCTCAACCATTGCCAAACATAAAATAAAAGAACCTGATATTTATAAAATTGAAGTTGTTTCAAATGGTTACCAATCGGTTACCCACGACCTTGATGCCGAAGAAATGAAGGTAGGTCAAGTGTTTTCGTACGAAGCCAAACTTACACCCAACGCGGCCAAACCTGCCGCCTCGCCTTCACATGTATTCACGTTTAAAGTGTTAGATGCCCAATCGCGACGAAGTATCCCTAATCTCCGTTTTCGCGTCACCAGTATTGCCACTCAGAAAGCGATTCCTGCCAAGGTGAGATATGCCTTTGTGACCACCCAACTTTTCCTCGACCAAGCCTATTTGGTGGAAGCCGAGGCCGACGGCTACGAAATGTACTCCATGCGTATCGACGCGGGTGATTGGGCCAAAAGAGGCGAATACCTGACCAATGTTTCGTTGATTTCTCACAAAAAAGCCGCCGCTAAGGGCAAACCTGTTGTAAACGAAAAAATCTTTGACAATATCAAAGCAGGCCAAACGCTGACGATTGAAGATAATGTTTACTTTGACCAAAGTAGCTATATCTTACGGCCAGAAGCTTACGGCCAACTAAACCGCCTAGCGGCGATTATGGCAAAAAATACTGACATTAAAATCGAAATCGTAGGCCATACAGACAATATAGGCGACCCTAGGCTCAATCAAACCCTTTCGGAGCAACGCGCCAAAGTAATCGCCAACTACCTTATCAATCAAGGTGCGACCGAAGCCAACATAGCCCACCGTGGCGAAGGCCAAAGCAAACCCATTGCTCCCAATGATTCGGAAGAGAATCGCCAACGCAACCGTCGGGTACAGTTCCTGATTAAATAACAGCCTTCAAGCATGTCTTGCCCAAGGGAGCCTATTCTTAAAATGGATAGGCTCCCTTGCCATTTAGGCCCTTTGTGCTATTTTTTTATACCAAAATCTGCCATCCCCACCTTATTTATCGACATACAGGTCACTAATTTCGACCAAATCATATTTTTCTGAAAAATATTTTTTTTAAATTTTTAAAGTAAAAATGACATTTTTCCTAGTTTTACGGTAAGAATGGTTTACTGTTCTTTGTTATTGCTCATTCTATCTATCTAACTTTTTTTTTAACACATGAAAAAACAGCTCTACCTAGCTGCGTTGCTGTGGCTTGTTGTACTAACAACATGGGCACAAAGCCGCCTCACTGGCCGCGTCACTGACTCAAATGATGGGAATCCACTACCCGGCGTTAGTGTACTCATCAAAGGAACCAACACAGGTGTTACCACCGACGGCGAAGGCCGCTTCACACTCACCCCTCCATCTGCTGGCGCAACACTTGTGGTATCCTACATTGGATACAATACGCAAGAAATTGCGATTGGAAACCGTACGACAATTGATGTGGCTTTGGCCGTCGATGTAAAGTCGCTTTCGGAAGTGGTTGTAACGGGCTACGCTTCTCAGCGTAAAAAAGACATTACGGGAGCCGTAACTGTGGTAAGTGCCAAAGAACTTACGGCAACCCCTGCGGCCAGCGTCACTCAAATGCTTCAAGGTCGTGCATCAGGGGTAGTAGTCGGAAACGATAACTCACCTGGTGGTGGTACCATGGTGCGTATTCGCGGGTTTGGTTCAATCAACAACAACAGCCCACTTTACGTGATTGATGGTGTGCCTACGCAAGGTACGTTGAACCAATTGAACCCCAACGACATCGAGTCTATGCAGGTGTTGAAAGATGCTTCAGCGGCTTCTATTTACGGAGCGCGTGCCGCCAACGGGGTTGTGATTATCACGACCAAAAAAGGCAAAGTGGGCGAACCAAGCATTACTTTTGACTTCTACAGCGGTACGCAACGCCCAGGCAAAATGCTGAAGCTATTGAACACCCAAGAGCTTGGACAGTATTTGTACGAGTCTGAGTTGGGAGCGGGAAAAAACCCTTCGGCAGCATCGCCTTCGGCACAGTACAAATTTGGCCCTAACGGTGAGCAAACGATTGCAGATTACATCTACCCTAACGTATTTGGGGCGCTGCCTTCTAACTATACCTATACCAACGACATCGCTGACCCTAACTTAGGTAAAACGGCTTTCAACATTACGAAAGCCAACAAAGAAGGGACTGACTGGCAGGATGTGATTTTTGACCCTGCCCCTATCGCCAACTTCCAAATAGGAGCTACAGGTGGTATGAAGTCAGGTAAATACGCGATTTCGGCCAACTACTTCAAACAAGACGGTATCTTACGCTATACCAAGTACGACAGATACTCTGTCCGTGCCAATACGGAGTTTACCAAAGGAAAACTTACCATCGGAGAAAACTTTACGTTCTCTTACGACGAAAGACAAGGGATTACGAACAACGACGAGTCAAACCCGATTATGTTTGCCATTCGTGTTCACCCGATTATCCCTGTGTTTGACATCACTGGCGGCCCTGCCGAATTGGGTGGAACCAACACCTCTCCTTACAATGGTTTCGCGGGAAGTAGAGGTAGTAACCTCGGGAATGCTCCTAACCCATTGGCACGTTTGTACCGTGAAAAAGACAACATTACCAAAGGTTCGCACGTATTCGGAAACGTATTTGCAGAGTTAGACATCCTTCCTGGATTGAAAGCACGCACAAGCCTTGGTTTGGAATATAACCAATACAACCGCTCAGAGTACTTCCACCGCGACATTGAAGCTGCCGAAGCACGTAACGCCAACAGTTTGAACGTGATTAATCAATTCGACCGTTCGTTGACTTGGTTTAACACCTTGAACTATAGCAAAACAATAGGCGTCCACAATTTCAACGTACTTGTAGGTACAGAAGCTGTTAAAACGTATGCGTTTGGTTTCCAAGCCAGTCGTAGTGCTTTTGCTTTCGATGATTTGGATTACCGCTACCTTGATGCAGGTTCGGCCTCAGGTTTGAGCAACGCAGGTGGTGGCGCAACGCTCAGTGCCTTGTTCTCACAGTTTGGAAAAATCAACTACGCATACAAAGACTTCATCCTTGCTGACTTCACCCTTCGTCGCGACGGTTCTTCACGTTTCTCAGCAGCCAACCGCTACGCAATCTTCCCTGCATTCTCGGTGGGTATGCGTATGACCGAGCTTGGTTTTATGAAAGAAGTGAAGTTTATCAACGACTTGAAATTACGGGCAGGTTGGGGTAAAACAGGAAACCAGTTAATTCCTAACGTTTACAACGCTTACACGCTTTACGCAGCAGACCCATCCAACAACGCCTACGACATCAACGGTACTGGAACGTCCATCGTTGGAGGTTTTGACCTTGTGCAGTTTGGTAACCCTCAAGGTAAATGGGAAACCAACACCTCTACAAACATCGGTATTGACGCGGTGTTGTTGAACAACAAGGTGGAATTGGTGGTGGACTGGTACAACCGTCTAACAAGCAACATGCTTACCCAGATTGCGATTCCACGTACGGCAGGTTCTGGTACTATCCCATACACCAACATTGGCTCGGTACAAAACCGTGGGATTGACCTTGGTATCAACTTCCGTGACAAAAAAGGAGACTTCCGCTACCAAGTGGGCATGAACTTTGGTCACTACAAAAACGAAGTGAAGAAATTGAACGACGACCCGAACGCTACGGTGTTTGGTTTCACGACGCGTCTTCCTGCCATTTCGGCAACGAAAGCTGGTTTGCCAATCGCTAGTTACTATGGTTATATCGTAGATGGTATCATCAAAGACGATGCAGAAGCAGCAGCTGCTCCTAAGTTTGGAACATACACCAGAGCAGGGGTATTCAAATTCCGTGACATTAACGGTGATGGCGTAATCACTGCCGCTGACCGTACCATCATGGGCAACCCTCACCCTAAATTTACGTATGGTCTCAACATCAATTTAGGTTACAAAAACTGGGATTTGACCATGTTTGGTCAAGGAGTTCAAGGCAACCAACTGTTCAACTACGTTCGTTACTGGACAGACTTCAACGTATTCCAAGGCAACCGTTCAAAAGAAATGTTGTACGACTCTTGGAGAAAACCAGGGGACGATGCGAAACTTCCTCGCTTGAACTCTGGGGATGCTACAAGCCAGCAAGTTTCTTCGTATTTCTTGGAAGACGGCTCGTACTTGCGTTTGAAAAACATCCAGTTGACTTATACTTTACCTAGCACTTTGTTGAAAAAACTAGGAATGAGTTCTGCTCAGGTTTACATCCAAGGCCAGAACGTTTTTACACTTACAAAATACACTGGTCTTGACCCAGATATCAACTTGAGAAGATCAGGTAACGACAACCAAGACATCCACATGGGTATCGACGAAGGTGCGTACCCTGTTGCGAAGTCATATCTTGTAGGTTTACGCTTTGGTTTCTAATCTTAGTCAACAACAAGCAAAACATTTTTGAAACAACAATGAAAAAAGTAATCATACTAACGCTTTTGGTCGGCCTAAGCTTCTCTTGTTCTGAGAGCTTCTTTGACCTCAAACCCCAAGGACGTGCGTCTTTGGACCAATTATCTACTAAAAACGGTATCAATGCCCTTTTGATTGGCGCTTATTCATTGCTCGACGGGGTTGGTGCGGGTAACACAGGTCGTCAATCAACGATCTCGAACTACGTTTTCGGTGGTATCAGTAGTGATGACGCCGTAAAAGGTACCGATGCAGGAGACCAACCTGAGCAGTCGTTTATCGAACAATACAACTGGTTATCAGACAATACCTACTTCTTAGGAAAATGGTGGCACTCGTACGACGGCGTTGCCCGTTGTAACGAAGTAATCCAAATCGTAGCCAATGTAAAAGACATGACCGATGCTGAAAAAACGCAGGCCATTGCAGAAGCTCGCTTTTTGAGAGCTCACTACCATTTTGAGGCAAAGAAAATGTGGAATAACGTGCCGTTTATCGACGAAAAAATCTATAACCGCGATGATCCAAACTCCACAAAGATTCCTAACGACAAAGACATTTGGCCAAACATCGAAGCTGATTTTGACTTTGCTGCCAAAAACCTTCCTGTAACACAGGCTCAAAAAGGAAGAGCTACCCAGTGGGCTGCCAAATCGTACTTAGCAAAGGCTTACATTTTCCAAAAGAAATGGGCAGCGGCAAAAACGTTGTTAGAAGATGTCGTGAAAAACTCAGGCAAATCGCTTGTTGCTAACTACCACGACAACTACCGCACAGTTACTAACAACAATTCGGAGTCTATCTTTGAAGTACAGTTCTCAGTAAACGACGGTACAACGGGTAATAACGGTAACGCTGGTGACAACCTTAACTGGCCTTATTCGGCAACTGCTCCAGGCCGTGGCTGCTGCGGATTTTACCAACCTTCGCACAACCTCGTAAACGCGTTCAAAACAGAGAATGGTTTGCCAATGATTGGCACCGCCGCTGACGGCACGCTCGATACGTACAACAAAGTAGATTTACCAAGTGACCAAGGTATCGTCGCTGCAACTGCTTTTACCCTTGACAAAACCATCCCTGTTGACCCTCGCTTGGACTGGACAGTAGGTCGCCGTGGCGTAAACTTCCTTGACTGGGGGCCAATGCCAGGTTCTACTTGGATTCGTGACCAAGCGTATGCAGGGCCATTCACAGGTAAAAAATGGATGTACTACTTGGCCGAAGAAAACAGCACGACTCACTCAACTAGCCGCCGTAACGTAAACAACAACTATCGTCTTATCAAACTTTCGCACGTATTGTTGTGGTTGGCAGAATGTGAAGTAGAGCTTGGTAACTTAGCGGCAGCAGAAGGTTACGTAAACCAAATTCGTGTACGGGCAAAAACAGGTTCGGTACAAGACCCGACGGTTACTTACAAAGTGGAACCGTATCCAACAGGTACGTTTGCAGGCAAAGGCGCTGACTATGCACGTAACGCCGTTCGGATGGAACAACGCCTTGAGTTTGCGATGGAAGGCCACCGTTTCTTTGATTTGGTACGCTGGGGCATCGCCGAAAAAGTATTGAACAAATACGCTGCCGAAGAATCAGTACAAGGAACTGAACCTTCTGGCCGTAAGTTCAACAAGCGTTCGTACATGGCAGGAAAAGTTTTTGCTTCTAAAAACTTGTACTTCCCACTTCCACAAGACGAAATCTTGAACAGCCAAAAAGGAGGCCAGCCAACGTTAAAACAAAACCCAGGCTACTAGACTTTTTGCTACTATAAATTTCAATCAACCTCCCGAAAGTTCAAAACTTTCGGGAGGTTTCTTTTTTTAAACTTTCGGGAGGTTTTTTATTTTTACCCAAACAAATCACTTGATAAATAGCGGTCGCCACGGTCGCACACGATAAAGACAATCACGCCTTCTTCGAGTTCATTGGCCAACTGAATCGCCGCATGAGCTGCTCCTCCGCTACTCATGCCCGAAAAAACACCTTCCACTTTTGCCAAATCGCGCGCCCGCTGCGTGGCATCGTCTTGCGAGACCTCAATCACCCTATCCACACGGGCTGGTTCAAAAATCTTTGGTAAATATTCCTGCGGCCATTTCCGAATCCCTGGAATGCTCGACCCATCGGTGGGTTGGCAGCCAACAATCTGCACGTCAGGGTTTTGTTCTTTCAAATAGCGCGACGTGCCCATAATTGTGCCCGTTGTCCCCATGGACGACACAAAATGCGTTACTTTCCCTTCGGTATCTCGCCAAATTTCGGGACCCGTACTTCGATAATGCGCAAGGTAGTTGTCAGGATTAGCAAACTGATTCAACATCAAATACCCACCTTCGGCCACTTTGGCATCGGCATAGTCTCTAGCCGACTCGATGGTGTCTGTCAATATCACTTTTGCCCCAAACGCCTCCATCGTAAGCACGCGCTCACGGGTAGAATTTTTGGGCATGGTGAGTTCAATTTCAATGTCGTACAAACGGGCAATCATCGCCAACGCGATACCTGTATTCCCGCTTGTAGCTTCGATGAGTTTCATCCCTGGTTTGATTTCACCGCGCTCAACAGCTCCTTTTATCATACTATACGCGGCGCGGTCTTTGACACTTCCTCCTGGGTTATGCCCTTCGAGTTTGGCCAAAAGAGTTACTTTGGGGTTTGGATTTATCATTTTCAACTCCACCAACGGAGTATTTCCTACAAAATCTAAAAGAGTGGGCATGACATCAATATTGGTTAATGTTTTAAAACTAAGCAGAATCTATCAGTTAACAGTTCCCTTTTCCTCGTAAAAATACAATTACCATTTTTCTCCACCGTAAAAGTAATTTATCTTTGATTTTGGTTTCGTTCAAAACCATTACATAATTTTCAGATTTACTACATGAGTGTCCTCAAAAAATTAGCTGGTGAAACCGCCCTGTACGGAGTGAGTAGCATTTTAGGCAGGGTAATTTACTGGTTTTTAGTTCCTCTTCATACCCACGTTTTTCTTCGCCCTGGTGAGCTTTCTTCCAATACCGAATTATACAGCTGGGTAGCGTTGTTCAATGTTATTTTTACGTTTGGGATGGAAACGGCCTTTTTCCGTTTTGCCAACCGCAACCCCGAACGCCGCCAAGACTATTTTAATCAAGCGCAAACCGCAATAACGGTGGTAAGCCTTGTTTTTTCGGGTTTGCTCATCGTCATGGCTCCTACGCTCAGTCGATTGCTCAATTACCCTGGAGAATCGTCCAACATCGTTTTTCTTGCCCTCATTGTCGCCATTGATGCCATCGTCGCGATTCCCTTTGCTCGACTTCGGTTGGAGAAAAAAGCCAAGAAATTTGTGGCGGTCAAAATCATCAACATTGCCATCAACGTCATTCTCAACGTCTTTTTCTTGGTACTTTGTCGCGATATTGCTTTGGGTAACTACCTGACTTCATTACAACCTATTGGCGCGTACTTGTACCGTCCCGAAATCGGCCCAGGGTATATTTTCATTGCCAACCTGATTGCCAATGCGTGTTTTTTGCTTTTACTTCGCGAGGCGTTTAAAGGTTTTCAGTTTACGTGGAAAGGGCCTGTTTTCAGCGAAATGTGGGTGTATGCCTACCCTATTTTAATTTTGGGTTTGGCAGGAACCGTCAACCAAATGGCCGACCGCTGGTTTTTACGCCACCTGCTCCCCGCAGGCTTTTATCCCAACCTCACTTCCGAAGACGCCCTGGGCATTTACGGCAGTTGTTATAAATTATCGGTCTTTATGTCGTTGGCGATTCAGTCGTTCAAGTACGCCGCCGACCCCTTCTTTTTCTCCAAAGCCGAAGACAAAAACGCTCCCGCACTGTTGGCACTTGTCATGAAATGGTTTGTGATTGTGTGCGTCGTGCTTTGGGTCGGGGTTAGTTTAAACATTGATATTTTAGGGCATTTTATGCTTTCCAAAGCCTACCGCGTGGGACTGGAGGTTGTGCCCATTTTATTGTTAGCCAACCTTTTCCTTGGTGTCTATTACAACTTGGCATTTTGGTTTAAATTGACCGATAAAACCCACTTTGGCACGCTTATTACGTTCATTGGCGCTGCTTTGACCGTCGTGCTAAACGTATGGCTCATTCCTCAAATGGGCTACCTTGGCTGCGCTTACGCCTTTTTGGTGTCGAGCATTGCCATGTGTGTGGTCTGTTATTTGTTGGGAGAAAAATACTATTCCGTTCCCTACAATGTAGGGTCGGCACTGGGGTATATTTTCAGCGCAGGACTGTTGATTTATTTCTCCACCTTTGTAAAAATCTCCAGCTTTTGGGTATCTGTTCCGTACCATCTAGCGTTATGTGTGCTGTACGGATTGGGCATTTTGCTCGTTGAGCGAGAATCAATACCTTTGAAAATCCGTCGAAAAATACCGTTTTTGAGCTAAACCAATTTTGCCATGTTTTTTACCGCTTACGCAAGAAAAATCACTCAATTTGTTCTTCTTTTAGCCGTTACTAGCTTCCTTTCTTGCGATTCTAACGCTGTTTTCAAAGACCACGAAGACATCGACGATGGCATGTGGTTCGTCAAAAACGAGCCTTCGTTTACCTTCGAAATCACCGACATTTCGCAGCCTTACAACGTCTATTATTTGGTACGAAATAGCATCGGTTACCCGTATTACAACTTATTCGTAAAACGTTTTTTGTTAAATGACAAAAATAAAGTTGTCAACGAAGCCCTCAACGAATTGATTTTGATGGACGAACGTACGGGCAAACCCATGGGCGACGGGCTAGGCGATTTGTTTGACCATAAAATCGTGGCACTCAAAAACTACCGTTTCCCAAAAGCAGGAAAGTATTCCTTCAAAGTGCGTCAATACATGCGCCAAGACCCCCTGCCTGGCATCATGAGCATGGGCGTAAGTGTGGAGCCTGCGGTTGTCAAACAATAAAAAGGAAGCATCTTTCCTCTTGATATTTTGACTATTTTTGCGGCCAATCCTTACAAATTACGAACTAGGCATGGCCCGCACTGCAAAAAACGCAACCGAACCCGTTAAAGTCAAAGAAACACCCCTCAACCGTCAGTACAACCAAATAAAGTCGAAATACCCAGGCGCCATGCTCCTCTTTCGAGTAGGCGACTTTTACGAGACGTTTGGGGAAGATGCCGTGCGCGCTAGTCGCATTTTGGGGATTGTCTTGACACGCCGCAACAACGGCGGTTCGCAGGAAGAACTTGCAGGTTTCCCTCACCATTCGTTGGACAACTACCTGCCCAAGCTGGTTCGTGCGGGGGAACGGGTAGCCATTTGCGACCAGCTTGAAGACCCCGCCGTTGCCAAAGGAATCGTCCGAAGAGGTGTAACGGAATTGGTCACGCCAGGAGTTTCGTTCAACGACAACGTGTTGGACGTTCGGCGTAACAATTACCTTGCGTCGGTTCATTTTGGCAAAAACAACGTCTTCGGCATTGCCTTTTTGGACGTATCAACGGGTGAATTTTTGACCACCCAAGGCACCAAAGATTACATCGAAAAACTCCTCCAAAGCTTTGCACCATCGGAGGTTTTGTACTGCAAAAAACACCGCCAAGAGTTTACCGAATTCTTTGGCGACAAGTTTCATACCTTTTCGTTTGAGGACTGGGCTTACACCCACGATTTTGCCTACGAACTCCTCACCAAGCACTTCAATACGGCCTCGTTGAAAGGCTTCGGCGTAGAAGCACTGACCGAAGGCATCGTAGCCGCAGGAGTGATTTTAAGGTACTTAGCCGACACTGAGCACCGCGAAATACAGCACATTACGCGCCTTACCCGCCTCGACGAAGAAAAATACGTGTGGCTCGATCGCTTCACGATTCGCAACCTTGAGTTGGTCTATCCTCAGCAAGAAGGGGGCGTTCCACTCATTCAGATTCTTGACCAAACCGTGACCCCCATGGGCGCGCGTTTGCTTCGCAAATGGCTGGTGTTACCTCTCAAAGACAAAGCGCCGATAGAAGAGCGACTACAAACCGTTGAGCATTTTCTCAAACACGAAGAAATGCTGGAAACGCTCACCCAGCACCTCAAGCAAATTGGTGATTTAGAGCGTCTTATTTCTAAGGTAGCCGTTCGACGCATCAATCCAAGAGAGATGGTGCAACTCAAAAAATCGTTGAGCCACATTGCTCCCGTCAAAGAGTTGTTGCAAGCAGCCTGGAACGAAACCGAAAACGCTCCTTCCGCATTAGGGCCACTTCGCAAATACGCCGACCAGTTGAACGCTTGCGAGTTTTTGCTCGAAAAAATTGAAACCGAGCTCCGCGACGATCCTCCGACGTTGACCAACCAAGGAGGTATGATTAAAGCGGGTATTGATGCCGAGTTAGACCGTTTGCAAGAACTGGCCTTTTCTGGTAAAGATTATTTGATTCAAGTTCAAAACCGTGAGATTGAACGTACGGGAATTACGTCGCTAAAAATTGCGTACAACAAGGTCTTTGGGTATTACCTCGAAGTGACCAACTCTCACAAAAACCGCGTTCCGTCCGACTGGATTCGCAAACAAACCCTCGTCAACGCCGAGCGTTATATCACGCCTGAGCTCAAAGAATACGAGGATAAAATTTTGAGTGCCGAAGAAAAACTGTTTGTCATAGAGCAGCGCATCTTCAACGATTTGGTCATGACAGCCAACGATTACGTGACTGCCGTTCAGCAAAACGCTCGGATTATTTCGGTGTTGGATGCGCTGTCGTCGTTTGCGGTGATTGCCAAGAAAAACAACTATTACAAACCCGTCATCACCGACGACAAAGCGCTCAAAATCAAGGAAGGACGCCACCCCGTCATTGAGCAGCAGTTGCCGTTGGGTGAAAGCTACGTACCCAACGATTTATACTTGGACGACACCACCCAACAAATTATCATCATTACGGGGCCCAACATGGCGGGGAAATCCGCTTTGCTGCGTCAAACGGCCTTGATTGTGTTGATGGCACAAATGGGCAGTTTTGTCCCCGCACAGGAAGCTGAAATTGGGTTGGTGGATAAGATTTTTACCCGTGTAGGCGCTTCCGACAACCTCAGTCGCGGCGAAAGTACCTTCATGGTCGAGATGACCGAAACCGCAAGTATCCTCAACAACTTGAGCGAGCGCAGTTTGGTACTTATGGACGAAATCGGGCGCGGAACGAGCACCTACGACGGGGTAAGTATTGCATGGAGCATTGCCGAATTTTTGCACAACCACCCGCGCCACCGCGCCAAAACGCTTTTTGCAACCCACTACCACGAGTTGAATCAGTTGGCGGAAGATTTTCCTCGGGTCAAAAACTTCAATGTGGCCGTGAAAGAGATGGGCAATAAAGTCATTTTCTTGCGCAAGCTCAAAGAAGGTGGCAGCGAGCACAGTTTTGGGATTCACGTGGCCCAAATGGCGGGAATGCCGCAAGAAGTGGTACTCCGCGCCAACGACATTTTGCACAGCCTCGAAAAGAGCCACCGCAAACAAGAAACCACCAAAGCGGTGAAAGAAATGCCAAAAGTGAACTACCAAATGACGCTTTTTGAACCCCAAGACCCTAAAATCGAAGAACTTAAATCGAAGCTCAAAATCCTCGACATCAACACCCTCTCTCCCATCGAAGCCCTACTCAAACTCAATGAGTTACGGCGGTTGGTGGAGTAAGGAAACTCTTATTAGCGTATAAGCCTATTTATGGTTTCTCGGCATTATAAATCTGTAGCACCTCGGCATCGGTAATCGCACGATTGTAGAGGCGTATTTCGTCAAGTTTAGAATTTATAAAATCTCCAACTACATCAGTTTTGTATTTAGCACCTATCAAAACATTAGTTAAAAGTGCTGTATCAGAGCTACCTCTCAAATCCTCTGCAACTTTCTGCCCATCAATATAAATAAATGCTTTCAATCCATCATAGACACAAGAAATCATATACCATTTATTAATATCCAAGATTCTATTACTAACTAATTGCCACGGCGAAACCTCTCTATGAAAAAAAATGCCTGATTCACCATTGCTAATTAAAAACTCACCTTTAACAAGTTGATTATACCTGCTTAAATAATCCCCTTGTTTGTTGGTAATATTACTTACCCATAATGAAATTGAGAAGGGCGTCTGACCTCCAAAAGTACTAATTTTATTACCAAGATTTATGTAATCATCTACCCCATCAAACCCTGCTGCTTTGCCAGCCACTCCAAATCTATCAGTAGCAGTAGTAAAGTTTACGCCACCTTGTTGTGTACCATGATTCCCGCTCCCGCTTTCATCATTTGCTGTTCCATTAAATGGGTAATAGGCCACCAGCCCATTGGTAGTAGTATTGCAACCCTGAACCCTAATCTCAAAATTCTCGTTAGGCCCTGCTGAAAACCCAGGCGAAAGGGTGACAGATTGACCTGCATAATATTTGGTGTTATTAGGAACATTGGCCGTACTTACGATGGTTTGGCTGGCATTATACATATTGGCCGTAATGTTGCCACTGTGTGAGATGGTAGGTGGGCAATCTCCGCCACTGCTGGCATTGACCGTAAAACAAGTACCATAAAAAGCTTGTGCTGATGTACCTGTTAGATAGCTTTTTATACGATAACTCCCTGCGGTTAGGGTGGACGGTAAGATATAATTGGTACTGCCTGATGCCGCCACATTATCCGCAATGACCGCCAACGCTGTAGTACCCGCGCAATTCACTAATTCTAAACTCACATTAGCAGAGCCATTGGTTGAGGCATAACTGACTGACACAGTTTGCCCTGCCGTAAACGTACCGCTTACAGGGCTATTAATGGCAATGCTTTGGGTGGCGATGGCATTGACGGTGAAACAAGTGCCGTAATAAGCCTCTGCGGATGTGCCCGTTACATACGCTTTGATGCGGTATTG
This sequence comes from Runella defluvii, assembly GCF_014195535.1. Taxonomy (GTDB): domain Bacteria; phylum Bacteroidota; class Bacteroidia; order Cytophagales; family Spirosomataceae; genus Runella; species Runella defluvii. The sequence goes on from NZ_JACIBY010000002.1 coordinate 272,341, forward strand.
CCCTGTGGTTAGATTGTTGGGCAAGGTGTAGTTAGTGCTGCCTGATGCCGCCGCGTTAACTGAAATAACGGCCAACGCCACAGAACCAGAACAGCTTACTAACTCCAAACTGACATTGCCCGTACCACCTGTTGAAGCATACGTTACCGTCACACTTTGCCCGGCCGTAAATGTACCGCCTGTTGGGCTGCTGATAGCGATGGTTTGAGTAGGAGTTGTTGAACTGCTTACCACTTTACTCAACCGATTGCCCATTTCATCATAATTGTAGGTAACAGTATGTGTGAGAGTACCACCATTATAGACATATACTTTGCTCAATCGATTGAGGTCGTCATACTCGTAGGTGCGCTTTTGGCCTTGGGCTTGTATGAGGCCTAAGAATAGGAATAGAATTGTAATGTATCTTTTCATTTTTCGTTATCTTTGTTCAAAAAAATAAAATAATATGAATGCTCTACGCCAAATATTGACTCCATCGAATGGGCAATTATTGATTGATATACCCAAAGAGTACCAACAAAAACGCTTTGAGGTAATTGTACTACCTATTGATGAAACCACCGAACAAGATATATTGAAAGCTAAAATGACTGCTTTTCTGAATACCTTGCCAACTACCGAACCCACTATCACGGAGGCTGAAATTTTGGCTGAAATTAAAGCCGTAAGAAAAGAACGTTATGAAAGATGATAAAACTCTTAGCTTGAATTTTTTACTTCTGCCGAACTATTGGATGAACTTACCGAAACATTATCAAAGCCTCGCTTACAAAAATATTTGACATACGAACGCACCAAACAGCTTTTTGACCTCATTTGGCTGAAAACCCAGCTGATACACGTAAACATAAACTTACGATTGTGCCGAGACCCCAAAGATGATTTTATCCTAAACTTGGCAACCGAAGCCAAAGCCCATTGTATTATTACGGGCGATGCTGACCTTTTGGTGCTAAACCCTGTGAATGAAATACGCATTTTGACCATTGCTGATTTTCTTCAAAGTGTATGAAATTCTATTTTATACCTTGCTGATAATTAACCTTTTGCCCAATGCTACAATGAGGACTATCGTATGCGTAGCTATATGGTACTTTTAGCGAATCTTTACACACCGCTTGCTTTTTTACCTGACAGAACCCTGCTTGCCAAACGAAAAATAGAAGGGCTATGGTTAGCGTTTGTTTCATTGGTTTTTGCTGTTTATGTGCTTTCGGGTTATTAGTGGCAGACTATACCAACAAAGGCGAAAACGTCCTGTGGGAACACAGGCCACGGAATACTATTTCAAATAATACCCCTTATAACTCGGATAGCTCCCATCTTTATCAGCAATGACAATTTCATGCTGTTTATCTGTATCTATAAATATATCCGCATTAGAAACCGAGCCATAGCAATAAGCCCTTTTCAGTTCATGTTCATCTCGATACCCACATATTTTGGCGGCTTGCCATGCCTCCTGTGTGACACATTTTCTTAATCCCATTGTTTTATTTGCTTTAATTTAAATCTTGTTTTTGCGAGTGAAACTCGCTTGACACTCCTACGATGGTGCAACAATCGTAGAACTTGATTAATTATCTTGCTTGGCCTGGAAATAAAATAATTATTGCTGCACCTGCTGCGATTCCAAATTTTGCAGCAGTTACTGTAACACTTAAACCTATTAATCTTGAAGTATACCTAATTAAAGGAACTAAGGTTTGTTCAATATAACGTACGTGAGAAGCATATCTCGCATTAAATCCATAAACCGATAATTCAACAAGTCTCTTATAATATTCTCCGTACAAAAGTGCTAATGCAACTCTTGGGTTTGATTGAATAAGTTTATATCCTTCTACTCCCATATCTATTAATTGCTTAGATACATGTTTAGAATTCCACCAAGATTGAGCAGTCCAATTAATTAATTCAGAAATATTGTTTATAGACTGTCCATTAATATCAATATTAATCACCCCATTATTCCCTGCATACGGATACAAATTGGTACTCCAAATAGGGTCTTCTGAGTTAAAGCGTCCTGTGGTGGGGTCGTAGTATCTGGCACGCATGTAGGTAAGGTCGGGGCTTTCGTGCATAATGCCGTAGGTACCTACATACCTAAATGGGTTAGGGTCGGCTTCTTGGCTGTTGGTCAGGTTGCCAAACTCATCGTATTGGTATTTGTGTGTAATGGTTTGGCTGGTATTGGTGAGGGCTATGGTGCTGCCTCTAAAATCGCCGTGGTAATAGTGCAGCGTGCCATCGGCTTTTACCCGTGCCACCAAGCCCAAGCCGTGTAGATAGTAGTTCTGCACGGTATTGCTGCCGTTGGTTTCGGCCAGTACGGTAGCCAAACCGTTAATATCCAACACGTAACGGGTTTCGGTGCCGTTGCGGGTTACGCTTCGGCGGTTACCAAAGGCATCGTAGAGGGCGGTCATCGTGAGGCCGCTGCCTGTGTAGCTGATCAGGTTGTCTTCCAAATCGTAGCCGTAGGTGCTGCTGCCTTTGGCGGTAATGTTGCCGTCGTCGTCGTGGGTAAAATTGGTACTGCCTAAGTTGTTTATTTTGTTGTTGGTAAAGGTGCTGCTCGTCGTGCCTGCGGTGGGTACGGGTAAGGTAGCAAAGGGTTGCGTTTCGTTTTCTTCGGTATGGTTACCGAGGTTGTCCAAGGTAAAGGTAGCGGCATAAATGGTGCCGCCCGTGCCATTGTTGGTTTTGGTGCTTATGCCCGTGGGGCGGCCTGCGTTGTCGTAGCTGTATTGGGTTTTTACGTTGTTGCCATACACCACGTTGTCGAGGCGGCTACCCACGTAGTTGTAAGTAGCTACTAAAATGGTATTCCAAGAAACCGTTTTCAGGCGGTTTAGGTTGTCGTAGGTTTTATAGAGTTTGTTGCCGTTAGGGTAGTCTATGCGGGTTTCGTTGCCGTTGTCGTCGTAGCCGTAGCCTACGGTATTGTTCCAGGCATCGGTATAGCCCGTGAGGCGGTTGAGGGCATCGTAGCTAAAATTGCTCAGTTGGTGCGTAGCCTGCGTACCGCCTTTGATGCTACTCATGCGGTTGAGGGGGTCGTAGCCTATTTCGGTAATGTAGCCATTGCCGTAGAGGCGGTTGTTGGCATCGTAGGTATAGCTAAACCGCTTGGCGTTGTTGTTGGCATAGCCTGCTTTTCTAAACTCCGTCAAGCGGTTTTGACCGTTGTCATATACGTAGGTTTTGGTTTTACCGCCAAAGGTTTCGCTTATCAATCGGTCAAAGCCATCGTAGCCAAGCGTGGTTACTTCGTTTTTGGCGTTGGTGATGGTCGTGAGGTTATCGTTGTCGTCGTAACCGTAGTTGGTTTGGCGACTCAGTGGGTCGGTTTCACGGGTCAAATTATCGTTATCATCAAAAAGATACGTCGTGGTTTTGCCACGGGCGTTGGTGTTGGAAGTCATGCGGCTGGCAAAATCATACACCGCCGAAGAACTAATGCCCAACACAGGAATTTGAATGGAGTTCATATTACCACGGGCATCGTAACCAAAATTGGTTACAATGTTTTCGTTATTGGTCGAGCTACTCATCAGTCCGTTGGTCTGATAGCTAAAACTTTGGGTCAGATTACTTCCATTGTCAATCGGGCGAACGATGCTGTTCAAGAACTTTCCATCACTCGACCAATTGTAGGTAGTTGTAATGTTTTTGGCGTCGGTATGCGTACGGCGGTTGTGGTAGGCATCGTAGGTAAAGGTCTCGCTTTTTCCATCGGGACGGCTGATACTCAATACATTGCCGTTGCTGTCGTAGGTGGGGGTATAGGTTTGCGGGTTTGAGCCATTTAAAGTAGAGTAAGTTACTGCACTTGGCATAGAGGGGTGATTGGCACTGGCAGGGCTAAGCACCTTTATTACCTTGTTTTGGAACTCCGTCGTAATGCCGTTTTTATCGTATTTGGCCTCACTTTGGGAATTAGGGCAAGAGCAATTTTGTGTCCATTTACTTTTAAATGAGCCAGTATTATCGTACTGTCCCGGGTCATCTATTTGGGTCTTTGCCGTGATATTATTATCTGCATCACGAGCCTGTGTCCATTGCAAGCGGCTGTTGGGGTCATAGACATTCTCAATTTTATTGCCACGAGGAAAAGCAATTTGTTTGAGCAAATAGATTTCTGTACCCGTACCGTAGGTATAAGTAGTGGTTTTGCCCGTGCTTTGGCCTTTGGCATCTTTAAAAGAGGTCAGGTTTTTGTTTGTATAAGCAAAGGTCAAATTGCGGGTATTGGTGCTACTGCCCGGGAAATTGACGTTTGTAATTCGGTTTTGCGTATCGTAGGTAAAATTGATTCTACGGCCCGATGGGGCTTGTACGTAGTCAATCACCTGCGAAACTGGACTAAATGGAACCACTGTGCCAGCTTTGTACACTATCGACAAAGTATTATTGTAGCGGTCTTTGATGTTTGTTAAACGGTATAGCCCTGCCTCCGAACCTTGCTGGTTGAACGTATAAACGTGTTGGCTCTTGGTTTTGATAGTATAAGAAGTGGAGTTAACACGGGTAAGAATATTGTAATTGGTACCAATCGTGATAGGCGTGGGGCTATTCACGTTGGTATTGTCGTACACATCAAACGTACCATCGCCCCATGCCAATACCAAAAGCGGTTTACCTGCTACTGCCCCCGAGGCATCGTTGATTTGCACGGTGGTAAACATATACACATTGTAAGGATGTGTCCAGCCGTAGCCTAAGGGTTGAACCACTTTCCACTCATCGGGCAGTAGGGTCATAAACGACTGATAGCTATGGGCGAAATTGAGCGAAAAACCAATGTCGTTGATGCCAAAATCGGTAGAAGTATGGTGCGAGAAATTACCTTGGGTGAGTCCTTTATAAATACTCAGGTTGCCAATAGACTGATTGGCAGGCTGGTAGTAGTTGGAGTTTAACGTAAAATCGGGTTTCGTTTGATTAGCCAAAGCACGCAGACGATAGAGAATCAAGAAGGCTTCTTCACGAGTGGCGGTTCCTGAAACCCCATTGATGTCGTAGGGTCTGAATGCTATTAGATTTGCAGCAGTACCATTCTGCACCAACCCTAACTGTACGGCTTTTTTCAGATAATTTGATTGGTCAGGAGTTAACCCTGAAATATCATTGAAATAAAGTGGTTGATTCCCGTTTGAGGTTTCATCAATATTCCAAGTTTCAAGATACACTTTGAGCAGATCTATTCTGGAAATATTGTCGGTAGGGTTGAAATAAGGTCTTACGACATCGTTATTTGGAAAAGGCTTATAGCGGTCGAAAGGGGTAGTTGGTGTAGTTGCATCAGTGCCTTGAAAATAGCTTAATATTTTAGCATAACGATGGTACTGGGCTGTTGTGCCTTGAAAAAGGTCAGTGAAAGTGGTTGGAAAAAAGTCAGCGGGGAATGAGCCACCGCCTCCTGATACCGTTATAATATCACCATCAGTCAAGCCGGAAAGCAGGGCGATTTTGGCAACATCTTCTCTTAGAATTAGGTTTGTCGGATTAGGCTGATTGGGTTGAATAATTTTTGAATTACACAAATACTGAGCGGCACAAAGTCCTTCCTGGCCCGTTAAGGGAAAACTGGAAAGGGTCAAATTAAAATTGGGGCAGGTGGGGCAGGTTGAACCTGTGCCGATATTGAAAACTCCCGAATAATTGACAATGGTAGGGTTTCCGCCCGTTCCTGCGCCTGTATTGTAGACTTTTATTCTGTACTGCCCGGGTGCAAACGTAGTAGGTATTAACCAAGATTTACTACCTGTGTTGGGTTCATTATCGGCAATGGCAGGCAGAATCCCTACGGTTCCGTTAGTACCTGCTGTAATTTCAATCGAGACATTGCCTGTATAACCTGTGAAAGCATAAGTTATTGGTAAAGTTGCACCTGTTTGGTAAGTTGAATTGGCGGCTGGGGAGGAGACGTTGACGAAGGGCGCATCTGTAACAGTAATAAAAACAAAACTGCGGTTATTACTTTCGTTCGATTCTGCTATCTGATCATTCAGGTCGGCTACCACCAGAATATAATTTCCTCCTGCATTAGCGGTAGAAGGGATGGTTAGACTCCTACTTAAATTTTGCGTATTGCCCCCACCTGCATAACTACTAACCGAAAAAATGTCTAACTGAGTGTCATTGGCATCGTAAGAAGAATTAGAACTTAGGTAAAAACGTACATCGAACGCGCCTGCTGCTCCTCCAGGGTTGGAAAAAGTGTAGTTTAGCGTAAAAGTGCCTCCTTTCTGCACAGATGCAGGATTGAGTGATAAATTAGACACCTGTAAATCAGGCGGAAGTGGGTCGGTTATGGTAATAAAAGCAAAAGAGGTATTATTGTTTTCATTAGATTCGGTTATTTGGCTATTACCATCCACAAAAACGATAACATACTTACTGCCAGCTGTTGCAGAAGTTGGGATATTGACTTGGGTATTAGATGGTAAACTTGCACCCGCCCCTAAACCATTGGTGATATCTGAGGGAAAGTTGAGTTCAGTATCATCAGCGCTATAAGTAGTATTGGTAGAAAGGAAAAAGCGAGTACGAATATTGGCAGAAGTTGTCCCTCCCAAGTTATTGATTGTATAATTGACCTGTACATTATTGCCCCTTTGTACAGATTGGCTACTTAAAGAAACGGCACTCACCGTAAAGTCGGGTGGGGATGAAGGAGTTGTAGGAGTATCAAGTGTAGGCGACCAAACCGTCCAGACTCCGTTCGCGCATTTTGCTCTTATTTGGTAGCGGTATTGGGTGGCTGGACTAAGCCCTGTCACATTGATTGAATTGGTGGTGGTTGAACCCGTAAATGAAAGAGGGGCAGAATAAGTAGTATTGTTGAATGTCGTCACATTGATTTGGTATTCCGTGGCACCACTCACAGCAGGCCAACTGGCGGCAAAACCTGTACTGCTAAAATTTGAGGAAGTACCCGTATTGGCCGCTGGCAATGTAAGCGAACAAGTAGCCGCAGGAGTAAAAAATGTAGCAGGCGCAGATTCTTTGTCACTATTTCCCGTTTTTCTTGCTCTTATCACCCAAGAGTATTCTTTCCCATTTTGTAGGCTGACTGTTGTAGAACTCACATCATTCAGAGAAGTATAATCATACACTACTATGTTATCGGTTACGTTTCTAAGCCGCAATTGGTAGTCCACGCCTGTAGAATTTCCGTTTTTACTCCATTGTAAAGTCACAGAGGTACTTGAGGTAGTTTGAGAGTTTATAGGCGAAGTTAAAGAGGGTATTGCTAATGGGGGCGGTAGTTGAATACCAGTTAATGACCCACTCATTACACTTGAAACACCATTTGAGCAATTAGCTCTCACCTGAAATTTATAGGTCCCGTTGGGGATATTAGAAAAAGTATAAGAATTAGAAGAGGTGGTAATTAGATTTCCAGTATAACTGTTTGAATTGAGAACCGATTCCAAAGAGTAGGAGCTTGCTCCTGCCACCGCTGCCCAAGTGGCGGTATAGCCCGTCTCGGTAATGTTGGATGTCGAAAGCCCTGATGGAACAGTACAGGTAAGGGATAGTGTAGTTGGGTAATCTAATGTGCCTCCAAATGGCCCAGAAAGTCCATTTGAACAATTAGCTCTGACTTGGTATTTGTATTGGGTATTGCTACTTAATCCAAAGAAATCATAATTAGTGTTTGATACAGTTACTTGTGTACCAGGATAACTTCCACCAATTGTGGTCATATTTACAGTATATGAATATGCGCCTGAAACTGCATTCCAATTTGCTCTAAAACCACTGGTGCTAATATTTGAGGCCGAGCCAATACTTGGGGCTGGTAGGGTACAAGTAGGTGGAGTGGCTGTAACTGAAAAAGTTTTGGTATAGCTTCTGACGTTTGAGGAATTAATAAAAACGACCGTAAAGTACCTTGTTCCTGATGTAAATTGTGACGACAAATCGGCAGAAAGGCTTGTATTGGTTGCTGTACCTATTGTTCTGTTTGATGCGGAATTGAGTTCTGTTCCACAAACAATATCATTTATAGCAGAGGAAGAACTCATTTTCAAATAAACACTACCAGTGGTATTTGCGCCTGAACACTTGTTAATTACAACAGTGAGGGTTGTATTTAAAATAGTGGGGTCGCTGGCAAATTTTATATTTCCTGCATCGTAATTCAAACCACAAGGAGTTCCTGTACCTGTAGAAGTTGCCGAAGCACAAGTGGTTAAAGATGTTCCTGAAATTGTGTATGTCGATGCTTGCCCTATTGCAATAAACGGCATTAACAAAAAAAGATAGAATATTATTGTTTTCATGATTTTTGAATTCATTTATAATTTTTCGTATCCAAAAAGTTCTTTTTAATGCTTACTTTCGCCTATCAACTTCTTCCGCCGCGCTACGGGCAAAAACTGCCCATTGTGAAGCTGAATGTGGTCGCGGGCGATGGCCTTGATGTAACGGCGATTGACTAAGTACGACTTGTGGATGCGTACAAAACTGGGTTCGTTGAGCAAGAACTCATGAAAGCGCTTGAGCGGTAAACTATATACGTCGCGATGGCCATTGTGGTAGTACACCATCGTATAATTACGCTCGGCTTCAAACAAAAAAACGTCGGCAAGTTTGTCTTTGTCAAATTGAAGAAATCGCATAAGGCTGGCGGTTGAGTATGTAGCTAAACTACATCAACCACCAACGACGAGCAATTCAAAACCAGAATTTGGTAGTATTAGGCATAATTCGGTCGCTTTATAGCCTCATTCCTAGTCTTTTTCGCAATTCTCGGTCGGGTTGGCGAGCTACCTCCAGTGTTTCGCCGTTAGTGAGAAACAACATACGCTCTTTGGGGTCATAGCTATTGACGTGCTTTAGGTTCACAATGTGGCTTTGATGAACCCGAAAAAAGTGAGGATTTTCCGTCAAAAATTCATAATAGCCTATCAGTTCCATTCCAATAATTTCTTTGCCTCCTTTGAGATAAATCATCGTAACGGTAGCCGCCGACTTTAAATACAGAATGTCATCGGGATTCACATTTTCCCATTTCCCTTTTGACGTACGGATAAAAAGGGGCGTATCGCTAAAATTTCGGGTTTTGACAAGGTTCATGAGTACTTCGTATTGAGCACGTAGCTGAACCACATTTTTGGCCTCGGCAAAAAGCGCAGCCCTTTCCACCGCCTCTACCAAAAGACGGTAGTCAATCGGTTTTTGGAGGCATTGCAAGGCAGCGTACTGCAGGGCCGAATACGCATAATTTTTCTCTTTGGCATGACCCGAAAAAAAAACCACCTGAAAAGAAAGCTCGTTTTCTTGTTTTAAGCGGTCCAATAAATTGAAGCTGGTTTCGTGGGCATGAAACTCTACGTCAAGCAATACCAAATCGGGCTGAAACTGCTTGATTGCAATGTAGGCGTCTTCCAACGTCAACGCCTCGGCTACGACCGCAACCTGCGGGCAATGGTCTTCCACGAGGTGACGAATGAGTTCCAGCTGTTCTTGGCTGTCTTCGGCAATGAGAGTGGTTAGTTTTTTCATAATCGGTCGTTCATTCGTATTGTTACGTGTGTTCCCCCCTCGGGACGGTCAATGGTGTGTATCTCAATGTAAAAACCAAGTTGGTTGAGTAATTGGACGCGATTTTTTACCAAATTTGTTCCTTCCGAACGGTGCGTCTGGTACGCATTGCGTCTTTTTTGCTCGGCCGCTTTGCGACCAATTCCATCGTCTTCGACTTCGCAGACCAACGTTTCGTCGACATCCAACCAAAACCGTATCCATACATTTCCTTTTCTTGAAAGCTCACCCAACACCCCGTGCTTGATGGCGTTTTCGACAAAAGGCTGAATCAATAGCGGAGGAATACGATAAAAATCAGGGCTGAGTGATGATGGAACTTCAATGAAAACATCAAAACGATCGCGGTATTGCAACTGCTCAAAATCGACGTACATCTGCAACAACTTAATCTCTTGCTCAAGGGTAATCATTCCTCGTTCCAGCGATTCGCGCGTTCCATCCAACGACAAAGAAGCCGACAAATAATTTCGCATCAAATCCCCTAACTTTACGATGTGTTCGTTGGCGCGGGCAGTCTCTTGTTTATAAACCAATCCCTGCAACGTATTGAGTACATTAAAGATAAAATGCGGGTGCATTTGGGCTTGAGCGGTCTGTACTTCAAGCACTTTGACCAGTTGCTCCGTTTTGGCGGCTTTCTCGGCTTGCTCTCGCGCCGCCCGCTTTTCGCGACGTACTTGTTGTTGATTTTTCCGATAAATCACCCCACCCACAGCCAATAAACCAATCATTGCCAAAGAAGCATAATACGGAAAATACGGCGAATCCCAAGGCCATACCCGTACCGAAAAACGCAGCGTGGCTTCTTGGCTTTTATTCGTACCAGTCCCTCCCGTACGCGACTTTACTCGTACTTTGTATGTTCCCGAAGCCAAATGCACGAGCGTTGCGACGGGCTCTTCTTGCCAAGCCGACCACTCGTCCATGAGTCCTTCAACGAGGTAACTGTACTGAGACACAAAAGGCTTATCCTCCCCTACCGATTCGAACTCTAAGCGTACATTTCCTTCGCCAAACGGCAGTGCAAAAACGCTATCCGATAAGAACTGTAGAAATGGCAACCGCCGACCATTCAGTTTACTGATGTAGGTACGAAGTGGTTCTGGTTTAAAATTGATTTTTTCGGGGTCAATCACCGACAAAGCCGCTCCTCCAGTGAGCCAGATTTGGCCCTTCGAGTCGCGGTAAAACCCATTTTGTCCTGGCTCAATTGCAACAAAACCGTTATGGTGATTAAAACATCGCAGCTCTATTTTTCGAGAAGCATACCATTTTTTTAAATTCAGGATGTACAAATTTCGTAACGACCCAATCAGTAAATAATCGGCATTGACTGGATAAATGGCATGTACAGGCTCTTTTAATTCGGGCGTAGATAAGCACCTAACGGTATCGCGTCGGTTATCCAAATAACAAAGCCCCTTGGTAAAAGTAGCGACCCAAAGCGTTTTTTTACGATCAAATTTCAAATCAAAAATCCCACGAGCTGCTAATTTTTGATTGTCGAATGAGTATTCTGTCCATTTTTCCTTGTCGCTATCGTACCTGCTGAGTATTCTTCCCCCTCCAAACCAATACACCCCTGCTTTTTCAAGTGCCATGCAGAGTACGTATGGTTTGATATTCATGCCGTTTTTAGCATTGAGTGTCTTCGTACGAAAGGGAGGTCTATTGTCAAAAATATGCACCGTTCCTTCCCCCCCTTGTAAAACTACGTTTCGGTCGGCATCCTCTAGCAACCCAAACGCAATCGAAGTCTTATTCGTTAGGGTGGGTCGTAAAAGTAGCTCCCACTTTTTTCCATCGTACCAAACGGCACCACTGCTATTTGGCAACCATAAATGCCCTAATTTATCCCGTAATGCCGCATAATACCACCCATCTTGTGAAGACGGACTATTGGTCACTTTCGCTGCTTTTAATTGGCTAATGATTTTTTCTGAATACCCTTTGACGTTTTCAAGTCGGTTTCCATCAAATTGTTGGATGGGATGTGCAAAGTTCAAAAACCACATTCTTTTTTGGGCATCTTCTACCACCGACCATGCGTAAGGCACCTCACTTTCTGGGAAATACTTAATGCCATTTTGGACAATAAACACAAGCCCTTTTTCGGTACCTATCCAAGTTCCGTACGTAGAATAGGTAATAGTATTGTGATTAAATTCATTGGGAAACACCTGTGTTACTTTTTGGCTTTTAGCCTCCAGCAAATACGTCTTACCTTCAAACGTAAATAGCCAGTCAAACGGAACAGGATGTAGTACTTTCCATTTTTTATCAACTATTTGCAAAAATGCTTGCCAATTATTAGATCCAAATTCGGTTAAAAACTGCTCGTTTTGTCCACCGAATTGACGATGAATCACTGCTTGCCCTCCGCGAGAACGCAACCACGAATCTACAATACTCACTTTTTGAGGCAATTGGTAAATGGGAGTAAGCTGCTGGGAAGTAATTGCTACCAAACCCAAAGAATCAATATTGGCGATTAGTGCCTTTTTGGGAGCATCATAGATAAGTCGAGATAGCCTTTTGTTTTTAAGTGAAGGCCAATTGGCAGCAACCAGCGAATCGTTGATGTTGGTATATAACTCTCCCGTGGCGGTATTCAAGCAAAAAAGGTGATTTGCGTTGTCAATACATACATTCGAATAGCTAGCCTCGTCTTGTTTAAGCGCAACAAAAGTTCTGCCATCAAATCGCGAAATCATCGCATTGGATTCTATATAGAGGTAACCATCCTTCGTTTCTACCAATTTTTGAACGATATTTCCTATCGTTTTACCATTGGGGGCAAATCGCTCAAAACGTTCTCCATCAAATTTACACAAACCGTATTTTGTCCCAATCCAAAGGTACCCTCTACTATCGCGAAGAGTCGCCATCACTTGCAGCTGCGACAGGCCGTCTTGGGGGGTATAATGGAGAATAGGATAGTGCTGCGCAATGCACATTGATACAACAGCACTAAAGAAAATGAGTAAAACGATGCGCATATAAAAACAAGTCCAAGTGCTTGGTTAGAGCAGCCTCATCATTAGCCATGCCTAACTCCCCTGAACTCGTTTTCCAATATAGTTTTTCTTAACTACATATTACAATTATAACCCATAATTTGGTCGATTCTCAAAAAATCAGGTTAAAAGCCTACTACCCTTGGGATTTCTTAAACCCATAAGGGCAATGGCGGCAGCCGTTTTTGCAGCAGTAACCCCGCTTGAGATGATACGCCGCCGTGAATACTATGAAACCGTTTTCGTCGGTATAATAATCTTCTTTCTCTAACCCATGACGGCCAGAGGTAATTATTGATTTTTGTGAAGAGGAAGGTTCGCGCACTTTTATAGATTTTTGGGCACAGTAGGTATGTAACCAATTGTGCCCAAAAATGTTTTCTACATTAACTCTACTTTAAACAATTCCTTGGATTTAATCCACACCCAGATGACGATAACCATTGTTAGGCTACCACCCAAAAGCACCGACGGGACTGTTCCCATTACTTTGGCAAGCACTCCTGACTCAAACGCCCCAATCTCGTTGGACGAACTCACAAAGACACTATTGACCGAAATAACACGCCCTCGCATGTGATCGGGCGGGACAACTTGCAAAATTGTTTGGCGAATGACGACGCTAATGGCATCAAACGCTCCCGTGAAAAACAACATCACGACCGATAACCAAAAGTGGGTTGAAACTGCAAAAACAAGCGTAGCTACCCCAAAACCTGCTACCGAAATAAGCATATTGCGCCATGCGTGCCGAGCGGGAGGAAAGTACGCCGTCATAAAAATCGTCAAGACTGCCCCTACCGACGGCGCAGCACGTAAGATTCCGAGCCCTTCGGCGCCTACTTTTAAAATGTCTTCGGCAAAAACGGGCAATATCGCAATTACTCCCCCAAATAGCACGGCTGCTAAATCGAGCGAAATGGAGTAGAGGAGAATTTTTTGTTGATATACAAATTGAATTCCTTCTTTGATGCTTTGCCACAAACTGACCGTTTCTTCTTCGCCAGCCTGCGGAATGGGCTTCTTGGAAATCAAAAGTAACATTCCCTGCGTGATGGCTAAAATCACGACCACAACCCACAATGTATTTATCAATCCCAAATAAGCGTATAAAAATCCAGCAACGCCTGGGCCTGCAATGGCGCCTACTTGCCAAAAAGTCCCGCTCCACGTAGCAGCGTTGGAATACACTTCGCGAGGGGTTAAAAAGGCTTTCATCGACGACACGGCGGGTGAATAAAACCCTTTGGCAAAACCAATAACCGCCAAAATACCATAAACTGTCAGTAACAACGACGTCTGCGAAAGGTGGTTGCGGTTTTCGGGGTTCATCAACGCAATGAGCCCCAAAGAGCAAACCAAAATCACCGATTGGCTGATTTGCATGATGGTGCGCTTGTCTTTGCGGTCGGCATAATGGCCACCAAACAAGGCCAACGAAATGTAAGGAATGGCTTCGGCCAGCCCAATAAAACCTAATGAGAGTGGGTCGTGGGTAATTTTGTACAATTCATACCCAATCACCACTTCCTGAATCAAAAGCGCTGCCGTAATGAGGCTATTGGTGGTTATCAGGTTGACAAACTCTGGATAACGCAGCGCGGCGTAGGGATCGGTGGAGATAGTTTTCAACGTAAATTTTTTGGTTGATTAAGAAACGTACTCAAAAACTCAACCCAATTTGAGCGGGTAAAGTTGCTTGGGGTACTAAAAAAAAGCCCCCATCGACGATGGGGGACTTGTCAAATAAATGAAGGGTGGGCTAATAATCAGCTAATTGAGAAATTTCTTTTACTTTGTCGGCGAGTTGCGCTACTTTGCCAATCACAATGATGGCGGGCGAGCCGATTCCCTCGGCTTGGGCTAGTTGAAGTATATTTCCGACTTTCCCAGTGACAATTTTTTCGTCGGGACGGCTGCCATTTTGGATGATAGCTACGGGCAAATTTATCTTTCCTAACTGTGCAAACGTCTCTACGATTTCGGGAAGTTTGTGCATTCCCATCAATACCACCACCGTAGCCGACGAACGCGCCGCCAACGACAAGTCGTTGGATAGGCTGTGGTCTTTGGTCGTGCCTGTAATCACCCAAAAACTCTCGCTCATACCTCGGGTCGTGAGCGGAATCCCCGCCAAAGCAGGCACTGCATAGCTACTCGAAATCCCTGGCACTACCTCTACAGTAATGCCATGACGCTCCGCATATTCGAGTTCTTCGTAGCCACGACCAAAAATGAACGAATCACCACCTTTGAGGCGTACCACATGACCGTATTGTTGGGCGTATTCGACAATCAGGTGATTAATAACGTCTTGGTTACAGCTGTGTTGGGCAAAACGTTTACCTACGTTGACAATCACGCAATCGGGTTTACAATACTCCAGCAGTTCGGTACTGGCTAAAGCGTCGTGTAACACTACGTCAGCGCTTTTGAGGGCTTTGATGCCTTTCAAGGTGATTAATTCGGGATCACCTGGGCCTGCTCCAATGAGGGTGACTTTCATAAAACTAACTGTCTTTTCCAAATTCTACCAACGCTAACGCTGGCTCTTCTACTTCTTCCAATTGTGCTTGACGCAGTTCGTTTACTTTGCTCAAAAACTGACCAGCAGCTTCCACAAACTGACGAGCGAAGGCTTCGCTTGGTTCGCTTTTGTTGATGCTAAATACCAACTCTTTGAAACCACCTTCGGTCAAATGACCAAATTCTGCGCCAAAGTGCTCGTCAAAGTCGCGGATAATGCCGTACTGTGTATTGGTAGGCACGCCTTTGCTCACAAGCATGGCTTTCGCACCCGTTACAAACACGTTGTATGAGTGATAAATAGCGTCGGCCCAAACAGCTTTTTCAAGGTTTTCGTAAGCCCAACCAAGTTTTTCTTGGGCTTCGATGAGCGTCGTACCCACCAAGTCCACCAACACACTGGCACATTCTCCTACTCCGACTTCCGTCTGGAAAGGCTCTTCGTGGTCCCAATCAATGTAGTCGCTTGGCGTAGCGGTTGTCAAATCGGCCAACGGCTTCAACATCGCGTAGAAATATTTGTTTCCTTGGCGGAGGTAGTAATCATTGTAATACTCGCCTTCAAACGAATTGGCTTCGTAGTCTTGCAACAACAAACGCAATGCCGCAGGGCCACGCTTAGTCGGCACTTTCACCACTTTATCGCCAATCATTCCTTCACCTACTCCGTTGAATCCACCACCCAACAACACTTGTAAGGCTGGCAATACGAGTTTCCCATTTTTAATGGAACTTCCGTGAAAACCGATATTGGCGGCGCTGTGCTGACCGCAGCCGTTCATACAACCGCTGATTTTGATTTTGATGTCGTTGTTGTAAATGATCTCAGGAAATTCTTCTTTCATCATAATTTCGAGCGCACGAGTGATGCCGTAGCTGCTCGAAATCGCCAAGTTACAGGTATCCGTTCCTGGGCAAGTGGTGATGTCGGCGGTGGTATCAAAACCAGGCTCGGCCAATCCCAAATCATTCAATTGTTGATAAACCGTCGCCAAATCTTCTGCTTTTACAAAACGAAGCAAGTAGCCTTGATTTACGGTAACGCGAATATCGTCGGCGGCGTATTGACGCACAATGTCGGCCAATTTACGCGCCGTTGACGAGTGCATATCACCCAACAAAACGCGGAGCTGCACGGCGTACCAGCCTTTTTGTTTTTGTTCAAAAACGTTGGTTTGAAGCCATTTTGTATAGGTATCATCGGTCGAAGCCGCGATTAGTTCTTCTTTTGTCACTCCACCTTCACGCGTCGAAGTGTATAAGTCCGAACTCGCAAAGTCGAGCCCTTCTGGAAGGTATTCTTTGTTTTTGATGGATGTCCACTCTTCATTTACCCGCTTCAAAAACTCCTCTAAACCGATGTCAGCCAAAAGGAATTTCATCCGCGCTTTGTGACGGCGCACGCGCTCTCCGTAACGGTCGAATACGCGAATAACTGCCTCAATGAACGGTATAACGAATTTTTCTTCCAAAAACTCGTGCGCAGGTTTTGCCAAAAGCGGCTGTGCGCCAAGGCCACCACCAATCAACACCCGAAAGCCTTTGACTTCCTCGCCTTGCTCATTGAGACGTACGAGTGGAATCAAACCCACATCGTGCATAAAAGCATAGGCCGAGTCTTTTTCGGAAGATGACACCGCAATTTTAAACTTACGCCCCATGTCTTGGCAGATTGGGTTGCGCAGAAAATATTCAAAAATGCCGTGGGTAATCGGGGTAATGTCAAACGGCTCCAACGGATCAATTCCCGCACGCGCAGAACCTGTTACGTTACGAACAGTGTTACCACAAGCTTCGCGTAGGGTTATTTGCGCATCTTCCAAATCTGCCCACAAAGCTGGCGAATCAGCCAACTTTACAAAGTGCAACTGAATGTCTTGACGCGTAGTGGCGTGGAGATTTCCTGTGGCATATTTGTCAGAACAATCGGCAATTCGCACCAACTGATCGGCAGTAATACGACCATAAGGAAGTTTGATACGAATCATTTGTACCCCCGTTTGGCGTTGACCATACACCCCTCTTGCAAGGCGGAATTTACGAAAAGCCTCTTCGGGTACGTTTCCGCCGCTAAAAAAGCTGATTTTGCTTTCTAACTCAAGAATATCGCGGCGCGCGGCTTCGCTTATGTTTGATGTGAATTGGATGTTTGACATATCTATTAACACTTAAACTCTATCGAGTTAATATTTTAATTTATAAATTTTTAAAGGGATTTTACTCCCTTTAAAATAAGGTTTCC
Organism: Runella defluvii; assembly: GCF_014195535.1. Classification (GTDB taxonomy): domain Bacteria; phylum Bacteroidota; class Bacteroidia; order Cytophagales; family Spirosomataceae; genus Runella; species Runella defluvii. The sequence goes on from NZ_JACIBY010000002.1 coordinate 289,696, forward strand.
CTTTATTGGTGATACAAAGTACGGGCTTGCCGTGTTAATTTCCTAATAATAAGCCCAAAAACAACGAATAGGCAATAACCAAAGGTTATGATTAAAACTTCACGAGGCGTTTTCGGTCGGCATAATCTCCCAATTGCAAATCAATGAAATAATCGCCCGCAGGGTAAGTCCGAACGTTGATTGGCTGCACAAACGCATCGGTGTTCTTTTCAAACTCGGCTCGCCACACTTCCGCACCTGTGATGCTCCGCAAGCGCAGGAGAACTTTTCCGCGCAATGAATTGGTAAATTTCACTTCCACCATGCCATCGGTTGGGTTAGGGCTCAGCGTTAGTTCTTTGTCTGGCAAGGTTTCACTGCCCAAAATTTGAACATTACGAACATAAATCGTGGCACTTGCCGAGTCACGACACACATCCGAGCCTGAGCCTTTCACTAAATACGTCAGTGTACGGGTTGGGCGGGCGGTTACTTGAGGCCCCAGCGTTGAGCTGAGTCCTTCCGACGGCGACCAATTGATTACCCCTGCTCCCCGTGCTTGTAAAATAACGGCTTCACCAGGATTAATAAATTGTGCCGATGCTTGTATCTGCACCGAAGGTTTCATCCCTACATCGGCAGTGATAGAATGAGCAATATTCAAACCTGTACGCACAATATAACGATCCCAGCTACCACTTGAATTTCGCTCCCAAGAAGTGGCGTTAAGCGATTCGCCATCGCGGGTAGTGACAAGGGCTACGGTATCTCCCGCCACGTAATCAAACTCTACTCCAATCAAGAATGCGAGGTTATTTTGGCTTAAAAGGTTGATATTTTGGTCAAAAACCACCTTGGTTTCTCGGTTGTTTTTCACATCGTCCAAAATTTTACGCAACGGAATTTCTTTAACTGTCAACTCCGAACCTGGCCCTCCTTGAAAACCGCGGGCATTCCATACTTTAACCCGTACGACGCTTTCCGTTTCGGTACTTTTTGCGGCCTTGGCTACGCCAAATTTCAGGGTTGCACCTCGTAAATTGGTGTAGCCAAGCGGGTTTGAGTACAACTCTGCTACTGCTTGGGTTCGACGGCTATTTTGTCCTGCAATATATCCCGTACCACCTGTTTGACGTAAGACAGTGCCTGTTCCAGAAAAATTGGTGACGGTAGCGCATAATCCCGCGTTTATTACTTCAACATATTCTGTTCGTACAAGTGGGGCTGACGTTCCAGCCGTGTTTGACACAGTGAGCGTTACCTTAAACTTACCCGCAGTCGTGTACGTTACCGTCGGATTTTGGCTCGTCGAAGTAGCGGGGTCACCTCCTTCAAACTCCCATTTCCAAGCGGTTGGAAAATTGGTAGAAAGATCCGTGAAACGTACTTGTCCACCTAGCAATACCGTACGGTTTTCAGCCACGAAATTGGGAATTGGACTCCCCGATATGAGTTGACCACAGACGTTAGAAGTAAGCAAACTTGCCCGACGCGGACTAACCTCCATGACCGTTCGCATCCGTGTCTTTTGGTCTTTTGTAAAAATATTAAAACAACCGTCGTCCGAATAATCCATGTAGTTTTCGACCATGTTTGCTCCTCCGCAACTGATACGTCCTTTTTGACAGCCACGGCTTTCTGACGCTTGGGTTGGGGTATCGGCACAAAAGTCATCTCCACAAGCGGCATCTCCCCAAATGTGGCGAAGGCCCAGCCAGTGACCTGTTTCGTGCGTAAGTGTTCTGCCGAGGTTATAAGGTGCTCTCAATAGAGAAAAGCTACCTTTTTGAGAATTTCCAAAATTAGCGTAGTTAATCACAACCCCATCGGTACTAGCCGCCCCACCACCCGATGGAATCCCCGACAGTCCCGAACTACTTGGAAACTGGGCATATCCCAACAAGTTATCGTCTTGTGCGGCAAAATCAAGCACCCAGATATTGTAATATTTGTTGGGATCCCACGAAGTAGTTGGCTTGAGCGACCCTTCAATGTCAGTACGTGCCCAACTTGTGCGATTTCCATTGACCCGATCAATACCAGCCTCCGTCATTCGTTGGCCGTTGGGGTTAAATTGGGCCATACAAAACTCAATTTCGATGTCGGCTCCACGGGCGTCATTATTAAAACCGTTGGTATTTACTCTTCGTCTAAAATCTTCATTAAGCGTCTCTATCTGCGACTGAATTTGCGCTTGGCTGATGTTTCTCCCCACTCCTACTGCTTCTCCGTTGTGAATCACGTGTACAACAACGGGGATGGTGATAATATCTGCCGCCCCTCTGCTAGATGCCATTTTGGACTTTAGCTCGACCATTTTGCGCTGTAAATCACGCTCAAAATCATCAAGGCTACCTTCGCTAGGGAATCGAAGTCGGCGTAGGCTGTCCATTTCCATGGTGGCACAGGGTTCGGGGCGCCGCTGTGCGTGGGCGGCAAAATTCGTTAGAATAGAAAGGGCAAAAATGTATAGTAACTGGCGCATAGTAATTGTACAAAATTGAGACGAGGCACTAAATTATTTCCCTGTGGATGTAAATTTAAAACGATAGCTCGCATCAACATCTCCGAAATAATACTCAAGAACCATGGTGTTTTCGGTCAATGTCTTTACGATAAACGGCAACTTAAAGCTGCCAAACAACCGAGGAATACCCATTTCGAGCGTTGCATTGGCGCTCGTCAATTGCCACACATCTGTGATGAGAATATCTGGCTCCGTGGTACGGCATTTGGTTGCCCCGTTGGTGTATTCCATTTTCTTTTCTGCGTTTGCATAAAACACAAACTGGTCGTCGAGTTGACAAGCCTCAAGGACATCGCTTCCTTTTAAATCATAAGGATCTTTTTCATCAACAATCGTAACCGCACTCAGCACCCACGTTTTCTTTTCAGTACCCGTGAGTAACTGAGAGTAAGTCAACGGCTTAGGGTCTAACTTTTCGGTACACCCACTTAGCGCACCTATGATTATACCGACGAAGGTAATAAGCATACTTTTTTTCATCTCTGTAAGGTGGTTATTGTGGGACGTAGTTTAATGGAATAATGACGTTTGTATCTTTTTTAGTGGCATAACTATATACCTTCATCTTAATATTCAGCGAGATTCGCTTATTGACAGGATTCCAAACCCCTGTTCCTGACAACGTATCATACCCACTGGCAAATTGCGGAATCACCTGCTGCGGAATGGTCAGGGTATTATTTCCGTTGTCAATAAAATCGAGGGTTGGTTTTTCGGCTTGGAAACCTACGGGTGCCTCCCAGTTAAAGAATTGTTGGAAACCTACCAATCCAACGTTAATGTTGGAAATGGTATAGCGTTTGCAATCCGTGCTTGAAATTTCAATATCGGCCAACTGATATGATTGGGTAGCGTTGACGGGCAATTGTCCCGTATAAAGCCCGTCCATCAAACAAGCATCCCGAATGGTGAACACCATTTTGTTGCCCATACCTCCTTTTCCAAAACCAACTTGTACTTTGTCGGCAGGCTTTACGGCCGTCAAAGCAAACTCAATGGTACTCGATTCGAGAATGTTATTGGCATTGTTGAGCAGATACAGGGTAATTTCACCAAAACTCTGGCCTACAGGAATAATCACTGTTCCTTTCGTCCCCTCGATGCGGTAATCTCTGCCTTCACGGGCAGTGCCACCTACCGTATAACTGATGTTGATTGACTCATTGAGTACTGCCCCGCCATTGTGTACTTTGATTTTGATGGCTTTGGAATAACTTTCCTTGAAACTGAGGGCAGTGTCATTAAAAACCACAAAATTCCCTCCTTGGTAGGTGATTCGTTCTTCTTCACAGCTCGCCAGCCATAGCCCCGCCGATACCATCAGAAAAACAAAAATGACTGATTTTATGATTGAATAGTTAGATTTCATTTTCAGATTTTTAATTTACTTTTTCGGTTTTACAGTTTACTGTTTCGGGTTTATCGTTTGCTGTTTCGGGTTTGCGGTTTGCTGTTTTGCCAATTTCAGTTTCGGGTTTGCCCTTTGCTATTTTGCCAATTTCAGTTTCGGGTTTATCGTTAATACGTTGTTTATTAAGTTTCTTTATAATTTACCCGCAGATTTTGGGTGATTAATTCGGCTAATGAGCTTATCTGCGCCAATCCGCGTTGAATTTTAATCTGCGTTTATCTGCGGGATAAAAAATATCATACTACTTTTCAAACAAGGTATTAATATTCTAAACTTCTAACCTCAAACAGGAAACATCAAACCTAATAACCAGGATTCTGCTGACCCGCCAAAGAGGGGTTTCGTTGAATTTCAGTTTGTGGTATTGGCCAAAGTTCATACTTGACGTTCCAATTGGTTGAAAAAGCCGACATCACTGCCTGCGCCCGCCCAGTACGTACAAGGTCGTACCAACGGTGCCCTTCAAAAGACAACTCATAAACCCGTTCACGCTCGATAATACTCAGCATCTCGCTTTGCGTAGCCGTCGTAATCAACGGAGGTTTTGCACTGTCGGCCAACCCGTCACCAGCGCGGGTACGTAACCTGTTAATGTCGGCGATGGCCCCCGTTGTACCCGTAATTTTCCCCTGCTGCGCACGAGCTTCAGCCCGAATCAAGTACATTTCTCCCAAACGGAATATGACAAAATTGCGGTTGCTTTCATCGGCAGTTCCATACTTACGGAGTGTCCAACCATTGTCATTGCCTTTTTGTTTGGTAAAATCAAATACAAGAGTTTGGCTGCGGTTTCCCGATTCCCTTGACAACAATGACACCACCACTTGGTTGGAAGGAACCACTTCTCGGCGACCTACAAAATAATTATTAATATCTCCCGAATAATCGTTGAGGGTATATCCAAATTCAAAGATAGACTCTTGGGTAAAATCTTTGGTTACCACGTCATTGTACGAAACCAGCGAATAATTGGTTGAATTAATGAGAAGTGTCGCATACGCTTCTGCTTGCGCCCAGTTTTTTTGGTAGAGATAATACCGAGCCAATGCAGCACGGGCGGCGTTTTTGGTGGCGTATCCTGCAAACACGTTACGGTCTTGCGGGTCGCCATCGGGCAAATCAGCAAGCGCCGCTTGCAAATCTTCCAGCGCCCAAGTCAAAATCTCCTCTTTGGAAGCGCGTGGGATGGTACGGTTGGTAGCTAATGTCGTTGAAGTGACTTTGGGAATACCTCCGAAAGTATGCGCACCAATAAAATTGGCATAGCCTCGTAAGAATTTTGCTTCTGCCGTCAGTGCCTTCGCATCAGCCGCTCGCACACTCGCAATGGTTGGAAGGCGCTCAAGCACAAAATTGGCCAAATAAATCGAGCGAAACACACTCCCCCACAAAGCCCCAACAACCCCGTTGGAAGGGGTAATTTGTTTGGTACCGAGTTCTCGGTAATCCGTAAAAGTTCCTAGGTGAATAATATTATCGGCCGTAAAATCGCCCGCTTGCACCGTAGGACTTCCAATGCTCCGTGCCGCCGAATACAACCCAATTCGTACCGAAGGCAAATCGCTGGCGGTAGTAAATACAATGTCATCAATCAGCAAATCAACGGCAGGTGGGTCAAGAACCACCGTGTTACAGGCCGACATCAAAGCTGTTAGAAGGAATGCGTATGATAAACGTTTCATAAAATTCGGAAGATTAAAGCTGGTTAGAAATTTACGGTTACCCCACCCACAATCGTTTTCACTTGCGGTAACGTAAAGAAGTCGATACCTTGGGCGGCCGTCGAGCCATCGAGCGTACTTACTTCTGGATCGGCACCCGTGTAGCGCGTCAACGTCCAGAGGTTTGTACCCGTGGCGTACAAGCGTACCGTGCCAAGCTTAATTTTGCTTGTCCACTTGGCTGGAACGGTGTAACCAATGGCCACGTTTTTAAGACGCAAATACGAGCCATCTTCCACAAGGCGGCTACTTGAGTAACTGTTGTAAGTATTGTTATACTCATAACGAGGCACGTCTGTAATGTCACCTGCTTTCTGCCAACGGCGCAACGATGCCCGCGTTTGGTTCACCCGTAGGTCTGTGCCTGGGTTAAGCAAAAACGAATTTCCGTAGTTCATCACACTATTTCCGTACGAAAATTGAAGGAAAGCACTGACATCAAAGCCATTCCAAGAGAATGTGTTTGTCAAGCCACCTATCAATTTGGGCTGGGCGTTTCCAATCACTTGGGCGTCGTCGGTTGTAATTCGGCCATCGCCATTAAAATCTTCGTACAAGGCATCACCAGTAGCCACGTCCACCCCAAGGTATTTAAGCCCCCAAAACGTACCAAGTGGCTCACCTACTTTGATGACATTGGTAGCCCCTACGCCTGCCGCTGAGAAACCACGGTATAGCGGTTGTTCTGAAGCCAGTGATACCACCTTGTTATCATTTCGCGAAACGTTCAAATCAGTTGTCCAACGAAATGCACCATCAAAATTGACCGAACGTAAGGTAAACTCAAGCCCTCGGTTTGAGATGCTACCGATGTTCCCTTGAAGCGAGCCAAAGCCCGTAGTTGCAGGTAGTGGTTCGGCAAACAAAAGCGCATCGGTCAGGTTGTCATACACTTCGGCCGTGAAACTCAAGCGGCCTTTCCAAAACGCCACGTCCAAACCAATATTGGCTTCCCGTGTCCGTTCCCATTGCAAGTTAGGGTTACTAAGGCTGTTAGGCCCTACTCCTGAGGAACCGTTGTAAGTAGTGGCATCCCATGTTCCTAAAAATTGGTAGTTTCCGATGCGTTCGTTCCCTGTATATCCATAACTCGCCCGAAGTTTAATGTCTTCGATAAAGTCCACATCTTTCAAAAAGTTTTCCTCTTTCAAACGCCATCCTACCGAAGCCGATGGGAAGAAACCAAATTTGCGGTCTTGTCCAAAACGAGACGAACCATCGTAGCGAGCGGTGGCGCTAAACAAATATTTGTTTTTGTAATCGTATTTTATTTCTCCAAAACCAGATACTAAACCATTTTGAGTAAAAAACGAACTACCTGCATCTACTACCCCAGCGGATGAAATATAGGTAAACTCATCGCGAGGGAAAACACGTCCTTGCACTCCAGAGGTAAGACCTTGCGAATGCAGAAGCTCCCCTCCCACCAATCCACTAATGTGGTGATCTTCCGAAATGCTGGTGTTGTAGGTCAAAATGGTTGAATTTAAGAAGGTTGCCAACGAAGACGTTCCATACGCCCCGTATCCTTGTCCACCTACAGAAGGTAGGCTTCCGTAAAAAGTGCCAGTCGGGTTGTAGGTATCTTCTTGCGAACCGTTGTAATCCATGCTAAACTTGGTACGAAGGCGGAGGTTTGGCATGAAAGCATATTCGGCATTTACACCGCCCAAAAACTTAATCCCGTACGTCAACTGACGCGGCAACAATGCCTCGGCCACGGGATTACCGTTGGGGAAGCCTTGGTAGTTGGGGTCGTTGGGGGTATAAAGTTTTGATTGTTCGTTGAAAGGGGCATAATACGGTAAGCTACGAAGTGCCGAACCATAGACCCCATCCACGGCATTGTCGCTAAACACACGGCGGTTTTTGGTACTCCCAATGCTTAGGTTCAGTCCAAATGAAAGTTTAGGAGACGCCTTATGATCGAGGTTAAAAGAACCCGTATAGCGCGCAAAGCGGTTGTTGAGCTGCACCCCTTCTTCGTCGCGGTAGCTACCACTCAAATAAAAGCGCGTACGGTCGTTGCCTCCCGAAGTAGAAAGTTGGTATTGTTGATAAATCCCTTTACGAAGTACTTCATCGACCCAATTGGTATTAACCGCATCCGTTACACCAGGAATCAAGCCAAGGGCGTCGGGATCAACCATGTCCTGAAAGCGCGTTTGTTTGGCGTTAAAATTGGCTACCGCTTCACGTTGAAGGGTCAAAATTTCGCTGGAGCTTAACAAATCTAGCCGCTTAACCACGTCCGAAACCCCACGCTGTACATCAAATGTAATATTGGTTTTTTGGTTGGCCTTGCCGCGTTTTGTCGTAATTAATACCACGCCATTGGCTCCTCTTGCGCCATAAATTGCCTTAGCTGAGGCGTCTTTAAGAACTTGAATGGACTCAACATCGCTGGTGTTAAAAGCCGAAATCGCGTTATCTTGCTGGCCTCCATAGCTAAATTGTGATACGGCTCCGTCATACACTGGAATGCCATCGACAATCATCAACGGGCGGTTGGAAGCATTGATTGAGGTATTCCCACGGATAACAACCTTGACCCCGCCCCCAGGTGTTCCAGACGCAGCCGATACGCGAACCCCCGCCGCTTGTCCTTGTAAGGCTTGGTCAATCCCCGAAACAGGCAAGTTTTTGAGGCGATCTCCTTTTACGGTTGTCATGGCACTAATGACATCCTTTTGTTGGGTGGTTGTGTAACCTGTCACCACGACTTCGTTAAGTTGGGTAGGGCTTTCGAGAAGTTCGACGTTGATGATGGTTCGGTTCGTGACCACCACCTCTTGACTTAGCATTCCGACAAACGAAAAAGCTAACGTTACTTTACCGTCGGGCACTACAATCCGATAACTACCCTCGGCATCTGTCGAAACCCCCGTGGTAGCGCCTTTGAGGGTAACGTTTACGCCTGGCAAAGGCTGCGCGTCGGTAGCAGAAGTGACCTTACCCGTTATCGTACGATTTTGGGCCCAGAGTGCTCCATAGAAGCCCAAGGTCATGCTTAGAATGAAGAAAGACTTGCGTAACAATTGATTCATGTAAACGTATTTTATAAATCAGGCGTTTCGGAAAAAAATTAGCTATTAGGTTAGAAAAAATATACGAATTGGGCTAATTGTCGGCGTTTTTGCGGCTAGACAAACAAAGCTACTTTCAGTAAACAACTGATAATCAACAAAGTTTATCTAAAAACAAGCACCATCTTCGCTACGTGGCTTAGTTGCTGGCGAAAAGTTAGACAAAAAAGTCAGGCAAAAACAGGCTTATCCAAATTATTTGTACTTTTAAGAACGAAAGATTCTACTGAATGTTTTGCAAAGTACTGTATCTAATTTTGGGATAATTAACGACGGCTTTAAGATGGTTTGGTCAAAGTTGCTTTTATTCATATCGTTCTATCTTTGTGGGTTAGCAGCTCATTCTCAGGGGCGTTTGTTCGTTTTTTATGATACCGAGTGTCCAATTTGCCAAAAAACGACCAAACGATTACAAGAAATGTACGATAAATATGGCCAAAACGTTGCGTTTACGGCCGTTTTTTCCACCAAGTCTCTTAAAAAGTCGGAAGTAAAAGCTTTTGCCAACGAATACCAATTTACATTGCCCTTCGTAATAGACCGAAAACATAAGCTGGTCGAACGGTATGACGCACGCACTACCCCCGAGGTTGTATTACTAAATGCACAAGGCCAAGAAGTGTATCGCGGGGCGGTTGACAACCAATTTTTTGGACTTGGGAAATACCGTCCTAAAACCACCGAATTTTATCTCCAAAATGCACTTGAAGCGCTTGTTTCAGGAAAACCTATCGTACCTGCTCGCACCGAAGCCGTAGGCTGCCTCATTAACCGTAAAAAAAGTAGCTGAAAGTTTTAGCCCCCGATACGCTGATAAAAAGGGACAACTTTGCACCTTTGCAGGGATTTTATAAACCATTCTTTCTGCTATGTCTATCATTAAAGTAGCCGCAGGCACCATCAACACCACTCCTTTAGCGTGGGAATCGAATCGTAAACACATCGTAAGTGCGATTGAAGACGCTCGCCGACAAGAGATTAGCTTGCTTTGCTTGCCCGAATTATGTATTACAGGCTACGGCTGCGACGATGCTTTTTACAGTGCAAATACCCTCACGCAGGCCATCGAAAGTTTGCACGAAATCGTTGCGCATACGGCTGGTATCGCCGTGGCAGTGGGACTTCCTTTGCGGTTTAATAACAAATTATATAACACAGCGTGTTTGATTGTCAACAAACGTATTCTTGGTTTTGCGGCAAAACAACACTTGCCCAACTACGGGCTTTTTTACGAAGACCGTTGGTTTCATCGTTGGCCTGCGGGCTTACGCGACGAGGTCAAAGTCGGTGATTTTCAATACCCTATTGGCGATTTGATTTTTGACTTATCGGGAATTCGGGTAGGTTTTGAAATTTGTGAAGATGCGTGGGTAGCTCAGCGCCCAGGCCGTTTGCACTTTGACCGAGGCGTTGACATCATCCTCAACCCTAGTGCCAGCCCCTTTGCTTTCCAAAAATTCATGACCCGCGAGCGGCTCGTTATTGACGGCTCTCGCTCGTTTTCGTGTAGTTATGTTTATACCAACTTACTGGGCAACGAAGCTGGCCGCCTTCTTTTTGACGGCGATGCCATGATTGCCAGCGATGGTACGTTGTTGGCTTCTAGCCCACGGTTTGGCTATGCCGATTATTACATTACTTCGGCGGTCATTGATACGGATGTCACCCGACTTTCTCATTCGCAAATAAAATCGCCCGTTGCTGGCGGCAATTGGAAAGTGACCGACACCTTCCAGTGGCACGAAGTAGCACCTGCGTATCAAGCGGCAGAACTAGAGCCTTTTGAACGAGGCGGGTATTTAAAGGAAGAGGAGTTTGCGCGGGCAGTATGCTTGGCGTTGTTCGATTATTTGCGCAAATCCCGTTCGTATGGTTTTACAGTATCGCTTTCAGGCGGGGCTGATTCTTGTGCTTGCGTGGCATTGTGTGGTTTGATGATTCGTTTGGCCGATGAAAGTATTGGGCTCGAAGCGTTCAAACAAAAACTGGGGCATATCAAAAAAATTCAACAAGAAACAACCGTAGAGGGTATTGCCAAACAGTTGATTCATAGTATTTATCAAGGAACAGAAAACAGTTCTACCGATACCTACGAATCGGCGGCAAGTTTGGCACAGTCGATAGGCGCGACTTTCCACAACATTAATATAAATGGACTTGTAGAAACGTACAAAGGGCTTATTGAAGAGCAAATTGGTCGTGACCTTACGTGGGAGCAAGACGATATTCCGTTGCAAAATATCCAAGCGAGGGTACGTGCCCCGAGCGTGTGGCTGTTGGCTAACTTGTACGGACACTTGTTGTTAGCAACTTCCAACCGTTCTGAAGTTGCCGTGGGGTATTGCACCATGGATGGAGATACGGCGGGGAGCATTAGCCCTATTGCGGGGATTGATAAATATTGGCTTCGTCAGTGGTTAGTGTGGCTCGAAACCATTGGTTGCCACGTCAAAGGGCATCATATCAAAGTGAAAGGTTTGCAAAAAGTAAACAGCTTGCAACCCACGGCCGAATTGCGTCCGAAAGAACGAATGCAAACCGACGAGAAAGACCTGATGCCTTACGAAGTGTTGGATGCGATTGAGGAAGTAGCGATTCGAGACAAGAAGTCACCCGTTGACTGTTTCCGTAGCATGGAAGTTCGTTTTGCCGAAAAGTATTCTCGCGAAACGTTGTATGCGTCGGTGGACCGTTTCTTCAAATTATGGAGTCGAAATCAATGGAAACGAGAACGCTATGCCCCAGGATTCCACCTCGACGATTACAACCTCGACCCGCGCGCTTGGTGCCGTTTCCCGATTCTTTCGGGAGGGTTTGAGAAAGAACTCGAAGAGCTTAAAACCTATTTTGAAGGGAAGAATGCCAAAGCTCGTAAGGGGAAAATTGGGTTTTAGAAGAGGAGGATACAACATGAAGCCGCAGTGATTTTATAAACACATAGAAAATAGTAGGCGGTCTTTTGTGTGCTATGTAAAAATTCTATCTGGACTATGTGTTTACCTTTTCCTAGTTACTTAAAAAGTTGCGTATCCTCCTTTTTTAACACATAGAACATATGAGAATAAACACATAGAAAACAAAGAATGTAACCGAATGGGCCTTTAACTCTGTAACGAATACTGATACTACAATATGCAAACCCGCCTTACTCCAGCCCGAAAGCGAATTGCGCTTGTGGCACACGATAACAAAAAAGCCGAACTCATTGAATGGGCGGTGTACAACAAAGCCACGCTAGCACGCCATCAGTTATTTGGTACGGGCACGACGGGTCGCCTGCTCGAAGATGCCCTCGATGTCCACGTAACGCGCCTACTTAGTGGGCCGCTTGGGGGTGACCAGCAGATTGGGGCAATGATTGCAGAGGGGCGCTTGGATGTGCTTATTTTTTTCTGGGATCCTATGTCGGCTCAGCCGCACGACCCCGACATCAAAGCGCTTTTGCGTTTAGGAGTACTTTGGAATATTCCCATGGCTTGCGACCGCATCACGGCCGACTACGTTCTTACCTCTCCTCTTATGTACCAAGAATATGAAACCAACTTGCCCGACTACGACTCCTATCTTAAACGTAAGGTTTGAGGTACGGACGGAATTGGGTACTTTTGCCACAAATAGCTATTACTATGAAAATTTTGGTTCTTGATAATTACGACTCTTTCACCTACAACTTGGTGTATATCCTTCGTGAGTTGCACGATGACGTGGAAGTGCACCGCAATGATAAAATTGCCCTGGAAGATGTCGCCAACTATGATAAAATTCTTCTTTCACCTGGCCCTGGCATTCCGTCAGAAGCAGGAATTTTACAAGATTTAGTGCGCACTTATGCCCCTACAAAGAGCATCATGGGGGTATGCTTAGGGCATCAAGGCATTGGGGAGGTATTTGGGGCAAGCCTTAACAATATGTCGGATGTCCTTCATGGCATTAGTGATAAGGCCATTGTCACAGATGCCAATGAGCCTTTGTTCAAGGGGCTTCCATCGTCGTTTCAAGTAGGGCGCTACCACTCATGGACGGTGGTGGGCGAAACCGTACCTGATACCATGACCATCACGGCCGTGGATGAAAATGGCCAAGTAATGGCACTTCGTCACAATACGTACGATGTGCGTGGGGTACAGTTTCACCCTGAGTCGGTGCTAACGGAGCACGGAAAACAAATGCTACAAAATTGGCTTGCTATTTAATCGTATGACTATTGATCAACTGTTCGATTCTTTTAACCAACTACGCGTACTGATTGTAGGAGATGTGATGTTGGATGCCTACGTGTGGGGAAAAGTAGAACGAATCTCGCCCGAAGCACCCGTTCCTGTGGTCGTGGCCCAACGCCGCGAATACCGTTTGGGAGGGGCAGGGAATGTAATTTTGAATATACACGCACTCGGCGCTGAGCCCATTATTTGCTCAGTAGTGGGTCAAGATACAGAAGGGCAAAATTTAGTGGGCGAATTGACAAAACGTCAGTTGCGTACCGACGGAATCTTACAAAGCCCCGACCGCATCACGACCATCAAAGAACGTATCATTGCGGGTTCGCAGCAGGTGGTTCGAGTGGACACCGAAACCGACAAGGTGATTACACTGGAAGAACAAGCGCAGCTGATTGAGAAAGCCAAAGCGTTGTTGCCCGAATGCCACGTTGTGCTTTTTGAAGATTACGACAAAGGAGTTTTGTGCCCCAATGTCATCAAAGAAATTACGGATGCGGCCAACTTATTAGGGATTCCAACGGTGGTTGACCCTAAAAAGCGCAATTTCTTGGCCTACCAAAACGTCACTTTGTTCAAACCGAATCTAAAGGAGCTGAAAGAAGGGCTGAAAGTAGAGTTTGATGTACGCAACGAAGACGAACTGAAAGCTGTCGTGAAAAAATTACGCTACGAACTCAACGCCAAAGGAGCATTTGTAACCCTCTCGGAGCGAGGCGTGTATATTGATTATTTGGATAAACAACACCGCAGCCCAGCACACCAACGCGAAATCGCGGACGTGTCGGGGGCAGGAGATACTGTTATTAGTATTGCAGCTTGTGCGGTGGCATTGGGGGTTGCCCCAGCGACAGTGGCGGAACTTTCCAACCTAGGTGGTGGACTCGTTTGCGAACACGTGGGGGTAGTACCGATTGATAAAGAAATACTGAAAGCGGAGGCGAAGAAGAGTTTAGGGTAGAGAAAGTGTTCCCCGCTGATTAACGCAGAATTTAAAGGCGCAGATGAACGCAGATAGTCAACTTCAGCGAAAATCAGCGTTTTTCTAATCTGCGAATCTCTGCGGGTAAAAATTGAGAAAACAGTAAAGTTTAATATACTCAGAACGGAAGTTATTCATGCACATAAAAATCGGAACACGTGGAAGCCGTTTAGCCCTTTGGCAAGCGTATTACGTCGAAAAATCACTTCAACAGGGAGGGCTTTCGACGGAGATTATCATCATTGAAACCAAAGGAGACCAAATCCTTGACCGCTCGCTTTCCAAAATCGGAAGTAAAGGGGTTTTTACCCAAGAACTTGAAGACCAGCTTCGCGACGGTCGCATTGACATTGCCGTTCATAGTGCCAAAGACTTGCAGTCAGAGCTGGACGAAGACCTGGAACTGATTGCTTTTACCGAGCGTGAACGCGTAAACGATGTGCTTGTAAGCCACAACACAACGCTTTCATTAAAAAGTGGAGAGACATTTGTGGTGGGGACTTCTTCGACGCGTCGAGTGGCGATGTTGAAACATTTTTATCCCCACATCAAAACGGTGGATATGCGTGGAAACCTCCAAACGCGTCTTCGTAAGCTGGAAGAAGGGCAGTGTGATGCCATTTTGCTCGCCTATGCAGGCGTACACCGTATGGAATACGACTCGTTGATTTGTGAACACTTGCAGCTTGATGAATTTACACCTGCGGTGGGACAAGGAAGCGTGGCTATCGAATGCAGCTCTACCATTGCCCCAGAAAAAAAAGAAAAACTACGAGCGCTACTCAACCACCCCGCGACCGAAGCCTCTCTCTTGGCCGAACGTGCCTTTTTGAGACGTTTGCAAGGCGGTTGTAGTGTGCCTGTATTTGGACTAGCAACGCACCAAGCAAAAGGTTTGGGTATCACAGGAGGAGTCGTGAGTCTGGATGGGCAAACCTTGCTGAAACATACCGTAACGGGAGATACTTCAGCCCCAGAAGCAATAGGCGGCGAATTAGCCGAAAAACTATTGGCCGAAGGGGCGGCTGAGATTTTAGCCCAAATAAAACAGAATTTATAAACAGAAAATGAGGTTTAGACCTTCCAAGTTTTTGAAACTTGGAAGGTCTAAATAGAAATAAAACTTGGAAGATCTGGCACCAAACCAATATGAAAGCAACCCTCAACCACCTACTGAACTACCAAACGCTCGACGAACCAACGGCTTACCAGACGCTTTTGGGCATTGGCCGTGGAGAATTTAATGCTTCTCAAATTGCCAGCTTCCTAACCGTTTTTGCGCTTAGAGGCATTACAGTAGAAGAGCTAACTGGCTTTCGTAAGGCCATGCTCGATTTACTTCTTCCCGTCGATTTCTCGGAGTTTAATGCGATGGACGTTTGCGGTACGGGGGGGGATGGAAAGGATACGTTCAATGTCTCGACGCTTTCGGCTTTTGTCGTAGCAGGAACGGGGCAGAAAGTGGCTAAACAGGGTAATCACGGCGTGTCGTCGGCAGTAGGGTCATCGACGGTATTGGAGTATTTGGGCATCAAGTTCACCAACGACGTTGATTATCTCCGTCGGAAAATGGAAACAGCGGGCATTTGTTATTTACACGCGCCGCTCTTTCATCCTGCCATGAAAAACGTCGCTCCCATTCGTAAAGAGTTGGGGATAAAAACATTTTTCAACATGCTGGGGCCGATGATTAACCCGAGTTTCACACCTAAACAAATGGTGGGGGTTTTTAGCCTTGAATTAGCGCGTCTTTACGCCTATCTTTATCAGCAGTCGGACATGAAATACTTGATTGTTCATTCGTTGGATGGCTACGATGAAGTATCATTGACGGGTGACTTTAAGATTATTACGGCACAAAATGAGCAGATTCTCGTGCCAGCCGACTTAGGACTAAAGACGCTGAAACCTGAAGACCTCTTCGGAGGGGAAACATTGGCAGATTCGGCAGCGATATTTCTGAATGTACTAAATGATGAAGCAACAGTCGCCCAAAAAGAAGCTGTATTGGCCAACGCAGGTTTGGCGCTTTTTGCTGCTGATTCTACTTTGTCACTCACTGACGCCGTAGCCATGGCCCGAGAGTCGTTGGAAAGCAAGCGAGCGCTGGCGGCGTTCAAAACGTTGATTGAAGAGTAGGTAGCGTGCTTTGGGTTACTTATAACCCAAAGAAAACTTGTATTTCTTATGAGTGTGATGACATTTGAAGAATTAGACCTTAATGGTACCTACACCTACGCTGATTATTTAACGTGGACGTTTGAGGAACGTTTGGAGCTTATCAAAGGCAAGATTTTTAACATGTCGCCTGCACCCGCGCGGCGGCATCAAAAAATTTCTCGACAGTTGTTTACTCCTATAAGCAATGTCCTTGATGGAAAAAGGTGTGAAGTATATTCGGCTCCTTTTGATGTACGTCTCACGCCGCTAAAAGGCAAAAAACGGGCGGATAATCAAATTTACACCGTTGTCCAGCCTGATATTTGTGTGATTTGTGATAGTGATAAACTCGACGACCGTGGTTGTATTGGTGCTCCTGATTTAATCATAGAAATTCTATCGCCAGGAAACACTAAAAAAGAAATGCGCGATAAATACGAAGTTTATGAAGAAAATGGCGTGAAAGAATACTGGTTGGTAGAACCCAACGATAACGCTATCTTTGTGTATGTACTCAATGACGAAGGAAAATACATTGGCTTACGGCCTTTTACAGAAGACGACGTGATAACGACAAGTATCTTGCCTGAGCTTGAAATATCAGTCGCCAAAATTTTTGAACCCTAATGAATATTCTCGACAAAATAGTAGCCCACAAACGTACCGAAGTAGCCGACGCCAAAAGTCGGGTGAGCCTTGCCCAACTTGAACAAGCGCCACTTTTTGGTCGCCCCACTCTCTCGCTCAAAAATGCCCTTACCGCCAACGGTGCTTCGGGCATTATCTCCGAATTTAAGCGTAAGTCTCCTTCCAAAGGCATCATCAACGACCGCGTTCTTCCCGACATCGTGACCCAAGGATACGTGGCAGCAGGTGCAAATGGCCTATCGGTATTGACCGATACGGATTTCTTTGGTGGTACGTTTGAAGATTTTGGCAAAGCACGCGCTGCCAATCCAACGACGCCCATGCTTCGCAAAGATTTTATGATTGACGAATATCAGTTATGGGAAGCCAAAGCCATCGGCGCCGACGTGATTTTGCTCATTGCGGCTTGTTTAACTCCTGACGAGATTAGCTACTTAGGACAAAAGGCGCACAGCCTTGGTTTGGAGGTGCTGCTAGAGGTACACGACCGCGAGGAATTGGAGCAGAGCTTGTGCGAGCACGTGGACATGGTCGGGGTTAATAACCGAAACCTTAAAACATTTGTTACATCAGTCGAAACATCGTTGGAATTGGCGCAACTTATTCCCGATAATTTCGTCAAAATATCCGAAAGTAGTCTCAAAGATGCCGATACAATCGTGCAATTGCGAGCGGCTGGTTATCAAGGCTTTCTCATTGGAGAAACGTTTATGAAAACCGAAGACCCCGCCGCTGCCTTGCGCGGTTTGGTCGCTGAGATTACGTCAAAAACACAATTTGCTTAATAGCCGACGTAGTAGTTAACTTTTTTAATGGTGCCTGCGCACTTTTTGCCTTATGATGAAAATTAAAGTTTGTGGAATGCGTGACACGGCTAATTTGGCCGAATTGCTGGAGTTGAAACCTGATTTTATCGGATTTATTTTTTACGACAAATCACCTCGCTTCGTAGGGGAAAGCCTCGATGAGGAATTTATCAAAAATATTCCCAAGACCAGTAAAAAGGTAGGAGTTTTTGTCAATGCCAACCCTGACTTTATCCTTAGGCAAGTAAAACGCTACGATTTACAATTTGTGCAGCTCCACGGAAACGAAACCCCCGACGCTTGCCGAACCCTCAAAAGCAGAGGTGTCAATATCATTAAAGCTTTTTCAATCGACGAAGCGTTTAACTTCAACAGCCTTAATAATTACACCCCGCATTGCGAGTATTTCTTGTTTGACGCAAAAGGTTCACAACCAGGTGGAAACGGAGTGACGTTTGATTGGAACACATTAAAACGCTATCAAAACGATAAACCATTCTTTCTAAGCGGTGGTTTATCATTAGAAAATATAGAGCAGGTTGCAGAACTAGGCATCAAAATTTTTGGATTGGATGTCAACAGTAAATTTGAGACTGAACCTGCGTTTAAAGACATTGAAAAACTAAGACAACTCTTCGACTTGGTTCGACCCGCCGAAGAAGAAATCGAACTTTAATAACATCACAATGGCAATAACGTCCGTAAATTCCCCCTTCCAAGTCAACGAACGCGGTTATTATGGCCAGTTTGGCGGGGCATACATTCCCGAAATGCTTTATCCAAACGTGGAAGAGCTTCGTGAAAATTACCTCCACATCATCGCTCAACCCGATTTTCAAGAAGAGTTTCAGGCGCTTCTCCGCGATTACGTAGGGCGTCCTACTCCGCTGTATTTGGCCCAACGCCTTTCTGAAAAATACAATACCACTATTTACCTCAAACGCGAAGACCTGTGCCACACGGGAGCGCACAAGGTAAATAATACGATTGGTCAAATTCTGTTGGCACGTCGCTTGGGGAAGAAAAAGATTGTGGCTGAAACGGGCGCAGGCCAGCACGGCGTGGCAACGGCTACGGTATGTGCCTTGATGGGCATGGAGTGCATTGTTTACATGGGGGAAATTGACATTCAGCGCCAAGCACCAAACGTGGCTCGGATGAAAATGCTTGGCGCCGAAGTACGCCCTGCAACGAGCGGCTCTAAAACTCTCAAAGACGCGACCAACGAAGCCATGCGCCATTGGATTAATAATCCGACCGATACGCACTACATCATTGGTTCGGTCGTGGGGCCACACCCGTATCCTGACATGGTGGCGCGTTTTCAGTCGGTGATTTCGGAAGAAATTAAAAAACAGTTGCTAGAAAAGACGGGCAGCGAACTCCCTGATTACGTCATTGCTTGCGTAGGTGGAGGTTCCAACGCCGCAGGAGCATTTTATCATTTCTTAGACGATGCTTCAGTACAATTGGTGGCAGCAGAAGCTGGCGGCCACGGTATTCATTCTGGCTTGTCGGCCGCAACCACGTTTTTGGGTAAAATCGGGGTATTGCACGGCAGTAAAAGCATTTTGATGCAAACCGAAGACGGCCAAGTGGTTGAGCCTCACTCTATTTCCGCAGGCTTGGACTATCCAGGCATTGGGCCGTTGCACGCGCATTTGCACGACAGCAAGCGGGCGCAGTTCTACGCCATCACCGACGACGAATCAGTGGTATCAGCCATGGAGCTTGCCAAATTAGAAGGTATTATCCCTGCCCTCGAAAGCTCACACGCTTTAGCAGTGCTTCCTTACCTAAAAGCGGCTTCCAACGAAACAGTAGTGATTAACCTCTCAGGTCGTGGCGACAAAGACTTGGCTACGTACATGAAGTATTTATAAACAATGAAAGGGTAGTTGAATATGCGCTTTTCTCGATTTTCTGCTACCCTTTTCTTCCTCTCCGTTGCGGCATTCACCATCCTGATGCTCACGAAGATAATTCCTTACCTAAGTTTTGAACCAGAAATAGACTTCTTGACGACCAAAACCGACCGAGTTTTGGCAAAAAAAGATTTCCAAGTGGGGTTCTACGTCCATATCCTAAGTAGCTGGTGGGTGATGGGAATCGGCCTGTTGCAATTCATTCCAAGTTTTGTAAAAAAATATCGCCGTTTGCACCAAACCCTTGGAAAAGTTTACGTATTTTCGATACTGTTTTTGGCCGCCCCGTCGGGTTTTGTACTGGCATGGTACGCCAACGGCGGCTTGCCTGCCAAAGTAGGATTTTCGTTGCAATGCCTTGTATGGTGGCTAACGACCCTCGTTGCTTGGTACGAAATCCGTAAAAACCAGTGGCAAAGGCACGTAGAATGGATGATGCGCAGCTATGCCGTGACGTTGGCCGCAATGAGTTTGAGAGTGGGAAGCTACGTGATGGTGTATTTTTTAAGTACTAAACCCATCGAAACCTATCTAACGGTCACGTGGGCATCGTGGGTCGTCAATTTGATAATTGCAGAAGTTTTGATTTATAACAACCTTGGTACATACCTAATCCATAAAATTCGTTGATGCGCTTCTTTTTAAACAAAGCTTTTTTCCTGGGCTTCGCTGCTCTTACTTGGTATGGGTGTGCCCGCAATACCAACGAGAACTCAAAACCTACGGCCGTACCCGTCAAACTCGTGACGCATAAAGAAGCCGTGGACTCGCTGCGGAAAGATACCACGGCCCCGTTGAAAGCGTTGATTGTTAGCCCGCTTTCGGAGAAACAATTAGCAAGTTTTTTTGGAGAACACGATATTACGCCCCTTTTATTTATGGCTGATGCCGAAGGCGGATATGCCAACCGTTTTGATGGTTTTTACGGAGCCGACCACTACCGAATTGAGTTTTATTTCTCGGAAGTTCGCCGCGATTCGTTGAACCCAACGGTCTATTATGTAAAAGGGAAAAACCGCTATAAAAAGAACATTACGCCTTTTGAAGGTACCGTAACGTTTGATAAACTGGCGACCTTCAAAGACCCTAACCATAACGAAGAACACTACGACAACGATGAGTTTGCTTTGAAAGAGTCGTACTCGGCCCAAGC
Organism: Runella defluvii; assembly: GCF_014195535.1. Taxonomy (GTDB): domain Bacteria; phylum Bacteroidota; class Bacteroidia; order Cytophagales; family Spirosomataceae; genus Runella; species Runella defluvii. The sequence continues at coordinate 310,311 of NZ_JACIBY010000002.1, forward strand.
TACGTTTGAGCTAAAAGAAAATGCCATTTTTAAAGGCTCTGGTGTGTTTTCGGGAAAAATGTTCCTCGATTTTTACGAACGCAAAGACGGAACAATTGACCTTTGGTACTATTCTCAAAACGCACCTGCGCAGGGAAGTGGCTTTAAATTTGACGGAAATTGGCGCAACTATAAAACAAACCAAACAAAACCCGTGGTGTGGGCCAAAGACTTGTTCATTTTTGCCAACGATATTCTAACCGATTTTTCTATTGGTGAACGTGACGTTGAAATCAATAAAAAATACCGCCATCTCGGCTGGGACAATTACTGGGAAAACGACGAATGGTGGCACGACACCCCCACAATTCAATAAAGGTATCGAACTTTTTCTGCCTGATTCTGATTGACATTTAACCACATTATCCATTTATACTCCTACTATTACCATGGCAACATTAACCCTAATGGAAGTTTCAGAAATGAGACTCAAGCTCAAAAACCTTGAAAATCAAGTTGCTTCGGGCGAATTATCGCTGTTTGACCGTTGCGAAATTGAGGACGAGATTTTGGAGTTAAAAGAACAACTTGGCGATTTTGAGCGCAGTGTTTTTGATAACACAGGCGAGTGTATCAACTGCTCTGGGTAGATTTTGAGGTTTTGAAACTTCTCTACTAAACACAGAACAGATATTTACACATGAAAAAAACATTTTTAGCCCTATTTCTGGCATTATTCACTTTTGGCGCTATGGCTCAATCTTCTTCCGACAAAGTACTTCGTCACGTCGTTTTGTTTAAATTTAAAGACGGCACCACGGCCGAGCAAGTAAAGAAAGTAGAAGCTGCCTTTCGTAAACTTCCTACCCAAATCAAAGAAATCAAAGGATTTGAGTGGGGAACCAACAATAGCCCAGAAGGCCACGACCAAGGTTTTACCCATTGCTTCTTCTTGACGTTTGCGTCGGAAGCCGACCGTGCGGTCTATTTGCCTCACCCCGACCACAAAGCTTTCGGTAAAGTCTTAGGACCTTACCTCGATAAAGTGTTGGTGGTTGATTATTGGACTCAAAAATAAACCATGATAGCTTACTTACACGGTAAACTTGCTCATAAAGACCCCGCCTACGTAATCATCGACGTAGGCGGCGTTGGTTATGAAGTAAAAGTATCTTTACAAACCTTCGGGGCGCTGCCCAATGTAGGAGATTCCTGCAAAATTTATACCTACCAACAAATCCGCGAAGACGCCCACACGCTGTATGGCTTTGCCGAGCCTACCGAAAAGACCTTATTTTTGGACTTGGTGAGCGTATCGGGCGTAGGGTCAGCAACGGCGCTGATTATGCTTTCGTCATTGTCGGCACCCGAAATCAAGCAGGCGATTGTCAACGAAGACGTGAAGCTGATTCAAACCATCAAAGGAATTGGCGGAAAAACAGCTCAACGCGTTATCATTGATTTGAAGGATAAAATCAAGAAAGAGGGCTTAATCGCACCTCAGCCCAATGTCTTTATGGCAGCCAATAGCCAAGTGCGCAGCGAAGCGCTGGCGGCTTTGGTTATGTTGGGGATTCCAAAGCCTACCGCCGAGAAGAGTGTCGATACCATTCTAAAACGCGAAGGCGACCAAATCACCGTCGAACAGCTCATCAAATTGGCGCTTCGCTAGTGCCTAGCAATACATCTTTTATACCCCTAAAGGCTCCACTAGAACTTCAACGTCGTATCGGCGGGGCTGTCGGCGGGGCCTTTGTCTTTTTTACCAAAGACCGACACATTGACGTAGCGTTTAGGATATTGACGGAAATTGGTCATCAGTTTGTTTACACTCACAATCGTACGGTTGATATTATCGTACAAAGTTTGGTCTTTCAACAACTTCCCTGCCGTTCCTTGGCCTTGTTCGAGAGCAGTCAGTGATTTTTGAAGCGTCGCTACTGCCGAATTGGCCTGTGCCAATGTCTCGCCCAAACGAAGCGCTTTCAACGAATCAGTGGCGGTTTTCAGATTTCCCAAAATAGGTTTAAAACTCTTTTCGGTTTCAATCAAAGAAGCCGAAAGGGCATTGACATTCGCCAAAGTCGCCGCAATGGCTTGACGATTTTGGGCAACGGTGGCGTTGATACCCGAAGCCGTTTGGTCGGTTGTCGTAAGTAATTTATTCAACACATACCCCGTTTGGTCAAACTGCTTTACGATACGGTTCAAATTGATAATGAGCGAATCGGCATTTTTTACCACGGGCAAGGCTTGTTCTTGGAGCAACGCCTGAATCCCCTTTTCTGAATCAGCCACTAGCGTGTCGCCTTGCTGAAGTTGTTTACCGCCCGTCGCAACTTGGAGCATTAGAGCACTTCCCCCCAACAACTCCGACGTCAGCATTACTTTAGACCCTTGGGTCAACAATACATTTTTTTGAATTTCTAGTGTCACCAACACCTTGTTTCCACGGTCGGTCAGCAGTTCTGTGCTTTTGACCTGCCCCACTTGCACCCCGTTGAGTTTGATGGGGTTCGATGGCTGAAGTGAGCCCACGTTGTCATATACTACAAAATACTTGTATTTGCTCGAAAAGAAATCAGCTCCTTTTAAAAAATTAAACCCAAAATAGAGCATAGACAACGCAACGATTGCCATCAACCCTACTTTTGCTTCCTTAGAAATTTTCATGAATGTGAATCGTTGATTGTTTTAATGACTACCGATCTTCTACTTCTTGCTTGTATTGCTTAAACGCCCGAAAAATAGCTTCCGCTATTTCGTCTTGGCCGTCGTCTGAATTGAGGTATTTTTCTTCCTGTGCGTGGCTAATAAACCCTGCTTCTACTAATACACTCGGCATGGCCGTTTGCCAAAGTACCATAAACCCCGCTTGTTTTACGCCACGGCTGTTGCGATCGGCATATTTTTGAAATTGGCGTTCGATTTTACCCGCAAAACTCAAGCTGCTCGCAATGTAGGCGTTTTGGCGGTTGGCCAACATGATATACGCCAATGGAGAATTGGGGTTAAAGCCTTTATAGCGCTCTTCGTAATTTTGCTCCAACAAGATACTGGAGTTTTCGCGTTTTGCTACTTCTAAGTTTTCATCCGACTTGTGCAATCCCATCACGAAGGTCTCCGTTCCAGCTGGACTCTTTTTGTTTTTGGGCAAAGAGTTACAGTGAATCGAAATAAACAAATCGGCCTTGCGACGATTAGCGATATTGGAACGTTCACTCAAATCAACAAACTTATCCGAAGCGCGCGTCAGAATTATTTTCACTTCTGGCATTTCGAGCTTTATTTTCCGCGCCAGCCGCATTGTTATGTCTAAAACAATGTCTTTTTCTTTTGAAATTTTTCCTTTGGCACCCGTATCCTTTCCTCCATGCCCCGCATCCAACACGATAAGATCGATACTCCCATCGGAGTCCGATTTGAAAGTAAAACTACAAAAAGTGATCCAACCAAGCAGTAATCCTATTTTGAACGTGTTCAACATGAGTGGTTCTTTAAGTTTATGGCTTATTGTGAATGAGTAAGAGAGGTATTCGACCATAAATAAACGCTCCAAAACCTTCTAAATTTTTGTCTAATTGACAAACTTAGAAGGTTTTGGAGGATATTTTTCACAAAGAAACTCAAAAATACGGTAAATCGCACACGGAAGCGCCTATACTCCTTCCGCAACTACCTCTTTGACGGTCGGAACCATCTGCGTCAACAGGTTTTGGATACCTGCTTTGAGGGTCAGGGTCGAAGACGGGCAGCCGCTGCACGAACCTTGTAAAAGTACTTTTACGACGCCCGTTTCTTCCTCAAACGAATGAAACGAAATAGCGCCCCCGTCTGACTCCACCGCTGGACGCACATAATCGTCCAAAACAGTTTTGATTTGGCGCACCGTTGGGCTATCAGTATCCACAATCGTGGTGTTACGCTCGACTGTTTTTTGCTCAAATACAGGGTGGTTTTCCTCGAAGTAAATCTTCAAAAACTGCTTAGTATCCAAAATTACTGAACCCCAGTCAGTCGTGTCATCTTTGGTGAGGGTCACGAAGTTGGACGCCAAAAATACGCGCTGCACGAAAGGAAATTGGAACAAATCTCCCGCCAACGGCGACGACTTTCCTTCGGCCTGTGTAGCAGCCAAATCGGGATAATCGAACGATAAGCCTTGGGGAACAAGTTCAAAATTGAAGACAAACTTCATCGAGTTTGGATTGGGGCTTGCCTCGGTATAAATAAATACGGGTTGCATAGAAAAAGTATGACTCGTTGTTTGATTCATCAAAATAAATAGACAATCCTGAAAAGACCGTCCCCTTTGCAACAAAACTTTCGGCATTTTGGTTTGCTTGTTCGCTGTTAGCTATTTTGTGGTAACTTTGTTAGTATAGAACTTTAAACCTACAAAAATGGAAAGTATCATTGTTTATCCCAAAAATGAACAACAAACGTCTTTACTCAAATCACTCTTGAAAGAGATGAAAGTGCGTTTTGAGATAGGAAATGACGACCCAACAACTGCTTTATCCGAATCAGAGTTTATTGCTAAAATAGATAAATCGATACAGCAAGCTGAAGCTGGAAAAACAAAACATATTTCTAAGGATGAACAGAAAAAGTTTTTGGGCTTATGAGTTATTCCATAGAATTTACCGAAGAAGCCATTGATGACATTGAGAAACACAAAAGGGCTGGAGATAAAAAAGTATTAATAAAAATCGACAAACTCTTGGACGAGCTTCGAGCCCACCCAACTACAGGAACAGGAAAACCAGAAAAACTAAAGCATTACTCTGTCCCGACCTGGTCAAGAAGAATCACCGATAAGCACAGACTGATTTACAGGGTTCAAGAAGAAAAAATTATTGTGCTAGTTTTGGCCTCTTGGGGGCATTATGGCGAAAAATAACGCACAGCATTTCTTTCGTATAGGGTAATTCTCTTTTGAGTTGTCATAGAAGAAAACCCTCGCTACCGCCTCTATGATTTACCTCGTCGGAACATTCATTGCGCTGTTTCTTGCGGCCATAGCCCTGACCAAAAAAGGCCGCACCACCGCCGACCTCCTTTTGGGTATTTGGATGGTAGTCGTTGGTTTACACGTATTTTCGTTTTACAGCTACCTGACCCAGCTCATTTATATCTATCCTGCTTTTTTGGGTTCCAATTTTCCTTTGCCTTTTCTGCACGGGCCACTGCTGTATTTATATACCCTTGCCCTCACTCGCCCCGAACAGTTTCAATCGAAAAAGTGGCTACTGCACGGAGTTTTACCGCTCATTATCATTGCCATCTATGCTCCTTTTTGGCGTTTATCGGCAGAACAAAAAGTGGAGGTTTTTAAACAAGAAGGCAAAGGCTACGAAGACGTGATGGAAATCAGTAGCCTACTACTGACGAGTTCGGGGATTTTTTACATTTTGGCCACCCATTACCTCCTTCAAAAGCACCGTAAACGAATTTTAAACCAGTTTTCTAACCAAGAAAAAATCAACCTCAACTGGCTACGGTTTCTTTTTTATGCCATGGGGATTATTTGGTTTTTTATCATTTTCCTTCAAAACGACCCGCTCATTTTCTCAAGCAGTAGCGTGTTTGTGGTGCTTATCGGCTACTTTGGCATCAAGCAAACGGGCATTTTCACCGCCCCTCTCGAATCGCCTTCTACACACCCCGAATCGGCTTTACAACTTGCTGAAGTGGAAGAAACTACCTCAGACCTTCAACGCAAAAAATACGCAAAATCGGGCTTAAACGAAGAACGCGCCCAAGAACTTCGCGAGCGTTTGGAAGAACTGATGCTCATTGAGCGGTTGTTCATCGAACCCGAGTTGACACTGACCGATTTGGCCAATCGTTTGGATACCCACCCCAATTACCTATCACAGGTCATCAACGAAGTAGAAGGTATTAATTTTTATGATTACGTTAATCGGCTGCGGGTCGAAGAATTTAAGCGCCTGCTGTCACTCCCCGAAAACCAACGATTTACGCTCCTTGCCCTTGCTTATGACTGCGGTTTTAACTCCAAATCGGCCTTCAATCGCTGTTTTAAGAAAACCACGGGGCTCTCTCCTTCTGAGTACGCAAAGCAGTTGAAAGCGGTGTACGAATAGCTATATGAAAAGAGGCTCACCTTACAAGCAAGGGCGCTAAGAAAGTGGGAAGTAGTCACTTTTGTGGCATCACTTTTAACCACTATCGCCATGAAAAAAATAGCTTGGATTCTCGTCGTTGTACTGGCTCTTCTTGTCGGAATGATCCCGATTTCGTACCTAACCGATGTCAAACAAGGGTATTTAGAACTAAAATCTCCCGAAACACGTCAAAATACGTTCTGGCAAATAGGCTTTGTCACGCATATTGCGTTTGGGGCGGTAGCCATTATGGTCGGCTGGCTACAATTCAGCCATAAACTGTTGACCAGCTTCCCAAAATGGCATCGGATCATTGGCAAAACCTACGTCATCACGGGTTTGCTCTGCTCTGGAGCAGGAATTTTCATTGGTTTTTATGCCCACGGCGGCCCCATCGCAATGGCGGGTTTTGTCTGCGGAGGCTGCGTTTACTTTTACACAACCCTTCGAGGTTATGTATTGATTCGGGCCAAAAACGTAGTCAAACACCAAGCTATGATGACCTACAGCTACGCGGCTTGCCTGGGTGCGGTGAGCCTGAGAATTTTTATACCGCTCTCGGTTTTGCTTCCTTATGAATACACATCGGTGTACAACGTGGTGGCGTGGTTGAGTTGGCTATTCAACTTGGGAATTGCGTTTTGGGTCAACAAAAAAAGAGGCTCACCTTACAAGCAAGGGCGCATGGCAGCGATTTGAAGGGGATGTTTGTGCCGAAATCAAACTTTTAGCACACATGTCCCTTTTCAACACAAAAACGCTCCGCTATGCCTGCTTGCTCGTGGCGGGGTTTATCGCTTCCGACGCCACCGCCCAGACGTCGCTTAAAACGCTGCGGTTCTCGCTCTACAACGAAACGTTGGGTGTCCCCTCCGCCAAACTAACCAAACTTCCCATTCACCCAGCAGTAAGTATTGGCACCGACCTACGGGTACGTTCGGGCCACCATTGGCAAAAAGCCTTTGGGGTTGACCTGTACTATTATTACCAACAGTCGTTGGAACACGCCCTCATGCTCGATGCTTCGTATCGACTTGGGTATCGGTTCAATTTTGGGTTGCAAACCAACCTACACACCGCACTTGGTTACAAACACGCGATTTTGGCAGGTCAAAAGTATGCCCTAAAAAACGGTGAATACCAACCTACCTCGCATTTTGGCAAAGCCCAAGCCAACCTCAAACTCGGACTAGGGCTGGAATACCCGCTTTCGAAGCGCTACTCCGTCGCGGTTGACTACAAAACAATGGTCGCCGCACCGTTTGGCGACCGCATTCTTCCTTTTTCTATCCATACCTTCTTAGGGGCAGGTCTCAACATTCATTTACAACCATAAACTTCACAACAGTCCATGAAACGTATCTCATTCATCCTCGTTATTGCGTTGTTTTCGCTTGGTTCATGCCACGAAGAACTTGGCTCGGCGCAGCCTTTGCCCAATTGCCCATTGACCAACACCACCCACCCCAAAGCCGCTAATTACCAAAAAATTATCGACAAGTTTATGGCAGCGGGCGCGGTGGGAGTGAGCGTCACCGTTCGCACGCCCGAAGGCACTTGGAGCGCCACCGCTGGCAAAGCCGACCTTGCCAACCACATCGACCTTAGCCCTTGCCATACGCTTGGCATTGGGAGTATTTCAAAGACATTTACGGCGGCCACGGTTTTAAAATTGCAGGAAGAAGGCAAACTCAATATCAATGATTTAGCGAGTAAATACCTTCCCGACGAATACGTCAAAAACATCCACAACCTCAACAAAGCCACCATCAAGCAGTTGCTTCAGCACACTTCGGGCATCCGCGATTATTTGGGGCTTGTAGGCTTGCTCAACATCCACAACCAATCGGTCAAAGCTCAGTCAGCTCACGAAAATTTAAAAACAATTTTTGGAAAAAAAGCCCTGTTTGAAGTGGGTACCGACTGGAGTTACTCCAACTCTAATTACCTGATTTTGGCCTTAATCATCGAGAAATTTGGCAACAAAAGCGCCTTTGAAACGGTAACGGAAAAAGTGCTACAGCCCCTCAAACTCCAAAACACCTACGCCTCCACGACCCGACCCGCGAGTTTGTCGAGGGGTTACTACGATTCGTTTAACAACGGCATGATGCGTGACCTAACCAAATTTGATGGCTTCGCCGTGGGAGGACAAGACATACTGGACGGCGGAATGGTTTCGAATTCCTACGATTTGGCCCTTTTTATGGAAGCCCTCAAAACGGGCAAACTCCTTTCGGCGGCGTCAATTGCCCTGATGGAATCTCCCACCAACATCCAAGTCAAAGGCATTCCCGAAAACCTTTCATACATCAAGGATTACGGACTAGGGCTTTTTTTGCTTGATATTGAGGGAAAGAAGGGAGTTGGGCACGGGGGCAATGTGCATTGTTTCAACGCAGTTGCTTATTATTTCCCCGAACAAAAAGTCAGTATCGCTATTGCGCTCAATAGCTATTCCAGCAAATTAGACGAAGCTTTATACGACCGCGAAACGATTAAATTGGCCTTGTAAAAATAGGTTACCCCCTGCGCTTTTCCACCTGTTTGGAGAAACGCAGGGATTTTGAAATTACTACTTCGTGTCATTAAGGCGATTTTTTATCAAATGTTCAAATTTCTCTAAACTGTTATCATCGTACCCCACAAACTTTTCCACAATTTGCCCTTTGTTATCCACAAACAAAGTGGTTGGAATACTACCGTCAAATCAGCACAGCTTATTATCAGAGAAAGCAAGAATGAATAGCAAAATATTTTTTTCATAACGAATACAGTTGTACCCTAGTTGGTTACTATTTGAATGACCGCTTTTCTGTTTTTCTCCCTTTTTTGTTCAGATTTATCGTTAGCACTTAAACCTTCATCGCCTCTCCAATTCATTTTTATTCTTTCAGCAGAAACCCCTTTTTGAATAAGGTATCCCCCAATCGCACGTGCTCTGTACTCAGACAAAGTCATATTTTTATCTCTATCACCTACATTATCAGTATATCCTGTCACGTGAGCTTTTAGCTTGAAGTCTTCTATTAAGAACGTGGCAATTGAATCTAAGGTAGCTTTCACTTCCGTTTTTAAATCATAATTACTTTGGTCAAAATATAATGTTCTGGTATCAAATGGCTTCTTAGCAATACCCACATTTACAGGTCTAGAAACCAAAGAAGGATTGGTAGCATCAATTCGAACGTCCATAAGTGTCAATCCTGATTCAAGTACAAACTCCTGATTAAGCAACAATTCCCCTTCGTTAGAGCGTGCCTGAATTAAATGTTTACCAGGTTGCATAGGAATTAAGTATAAATAATTATTTCTTATCAAGGGATTTAAAACCAATATATTGTTTACTTTAAATTCTACATTTTTATTCTCGGGAAATGTAAAATGCCAATGAAGTTGGTTTTCTGACGGAAGTGGTGGTGAATTCTTGGATGCCATCGGTACGTTCATTTCAAATTCAAAGTTTTCTTCGATATTTCCGATACGCCTTATTGGCATTTTAGTAGCTCGATAACCTTCTGATTCAAACAATAAAAATTCTGCTGAGTTCGGCAATTGTATTTTAAATTTATTAATACGATTATTTACTTTACTTTCTCCTAAGCTTATTTTTTTCTCACCTTCAAATGCATAAACATGTACTTTCAAATCGAAGCCATTTGCTGGGTCATAACAAAACCCACCTATTTTAACGGTGTTTTTATCTTGAATTGGCAATAATTGATTAAATCCATTACTACAAATATGAAGGAGAATGGACAGTACATAGGCAAGCATATTTTTAATTATTTATTGGTGAGGTTTATATAAAACATCTTATTATTTCGACAGCTCTGTCAAAAGTTGCGTAAGTTCTTTGCTTTCTACTCTAGGTGCGTTTGGATATATCAGTTGACCGCGTTTGTCAACAATCATATAACGAGGTATCGAATTAACTTTTTGCTGCTTCAAGAAATCAGCATCTTGTGAGTTTAAAACCAAGAAATTGTTTGGATACTCATTCAATTCTTCTTTTTCTGAGGCTTTTAACCATGCTTCCATAGATTTATCAATCGACAAATAAACAAATACAATATTTTTGTCTTTTAATGATTCCCTTAGCTTTACAGAATGTGGAAAAGCGGCTCTACAAGGCCCGCACCAGCTTGCCCAAAAATCTACATAGATCACTTTGCCTTGCGCTTGTTTAATAATTGCATCAAGCGAGGTTTTCCCTTTATTGTTATCCATCAACGTAAGTGATGTAGGTACGTAGCGCGTTGTATCAAGTTCAAGGACATACTTTACTTTAAGTTTCTCAACGAGCGAAGAATCTTTTACATCTTTCTCTAACTTGTTAAAGTAGCTCAAAAAGTCATTTTTTGAAAGTGACTCCGAAATTCTGCCAATATTTTTTATCAGCAAATAATTTTTGATTGTTTCTGGAAAATTAAATTCTGTATTTATTTTATCATAAATCACCTTATAATCCCTATTAATTCCATCTGTTAAATCCAAATAAGGTGCTTTTTCCACGACAAATCTATACTCTACTGCATCAACAAAATCTTTAAAATAGATTCCTTCATAATTCTCTAGGGTGTTTTCTTGAGAATTGCACCAATGATAGACGTCATCAATCGAAAGTCGTTCTGTTTCAACCTCTATTAACTTTTTTAAATTTTCGATTTTATTTTTTTGAAATTTATACACATTTTCAGATACAAAACCTTGCTTATTGAGTGAATCAATAACCTTTTTGTTTATATCAAGATACCTCATGTACTTTGGGTATAATTCATTTTTCATTAACAAAACTCCTTTTTTATCTCTATTTATTCTTTGCTCTTCCGTCATATTTTTTGACTGAGCAAGTGCACTTTTATCATTCAATATTTTTTTTCCGTGCAAGCTAACGGCACCAAAATATTCCCCAATTGGCGAGTAGTTCACAAACTCACACTGGCTCCTTACTAGGTCATCCACCTGATAATCATTTTTAGGAGCCTTTCGGTTTATAACCGTTACGACGGGAATATTTTTATTATATTCAATGACAATGGAGTCTCCCTTTTGCAAAATGTAGTCGTTATAGTCAAAGTAGTTAACCCAGTGCCGAAGAACACAATGATTATTTTTCATTTTCAGCCGAATATCTTTATTTTTAATATCACTTTTTACTTCAATCCATTTCATCTCATCATCATACACAAATCGTAACAAGTGCTTATTTTGAGTCCATGCTGTTTTTGTATAATAAAAATAATTATCAATCTTTTGAGTATTTTTAAAGGAAACGTGAACAACACCTTCCGTGTCGTTTGAAAACACATTTATGTGACACAAAAATGCCATTTTTAACATTAATAAGCGAAGTAGTGTTGTTTTCATGTTTTCAAGTATTTAAATAGATTTTTATTTTTTCAAGGAACTTCTTATAAAGTCAACATAATCTTCATCAGTACATAATTGATAAAACTTATTTAAAAACTTCTCGTAAAACAACTCATTAGCTGCGTAGTTTTGAGTTATTACAATTTGTTCATAAAGCAGATTTAGTAAAAGTTGAGACCTTAACATACCAGAATATCTTTCACATATGTAATCAAACAAAACCGTAAACTCTTGTGGGCTCGGAAAAGTATAATTACTGTAGCAACTACACTCCGCCTGAATGATACTATACAAAGCTGGTATTCTAAATAAAGAACTGTAATTAAGTGTATCATTCATTAATTCATTTTTCATACTTGTCACTTGAGGCGGTAATGGAATACCCTTAAATGATTTATTTCGATGGATTAGTAAAGATGCCATCCATTGATAATTACGTTCTTTTTCTAGGTATGATACATATTTTTCCGAAAGAGCATATTTCCCTCTGAGTTCTTTAATTAAATTCATTTCATTTTCTCTAATTAAATCTAAGTTATTTTGCACATCTTTCCATATTTTAAAATTTATATTAAACAAGTATGGCTCAATAAATGACTGAGAACTTACCAATTTTTTCATTATTTTCCATTCGTTTACATTAGTTCCTTCAAAAACTAATTTTCCAAAAATGTCTATACTAACGTTTAATGTATCATTTGGAAATAAAATTATAGGAATAATAGCCTCATTATTTTCTTGAAATATAAGTACAGATGGAGAATTATTTAACACATTAATTGTATCCGTTTTAAATTTTGATTCCGACTGAAGATAGTGGTGATATTTACGATTAGGATATAGATATTTTGTTCTCTCGTAAAAAAATATACTCTTGGTAGGTGCTAAGTTTACAATAACTGTACTTGATTGTCCAAAACAAGCGGAAGCATATATAAAAATGAGTAAGAAAATTATTTTTTCACAACGTATTAACCTGAACATAAATCACTACTTATTGACTATAATAAAAGTGTTATTTACTAATGATTTGATAAAAATATTTAAAAATCTAGTAAAAACAAATAAATTTAAACTTTTTTTAGAAAAAATAGTTTTTTTTCATCCTTTAGGCCACAAAAAAAGGGAATCACCTCTCGATGATTCCCTCCTATGCACCTTTAGTGCTTACTATTGCTTCTTCTCGTTGCCTCCGCCGCTGTTGCCACTATTGCCACCACCACCTTTGGGTTGATTATGATTTCTGCGGTGATGATTTCCTCTATTTGAGTGTTGTTTGGCAGGCTTTGTTGCGTCGTTGTTGTTATTATTGGCATTATTATTTCCTTTCTGGGCAGGATTTCCCGCTGGAGCACTGGGCACTTTCGCAGGAGCCTGGGCAGTAGGTGCCTTGGGAGCTGATGCCTGTGGCTTCGGCGCAGGAGCTGAAGGCGTAGTGGCTGCCGCTGGCTGCGCCGTTTCTTTGGCCGCGTTGGTATTGGTAGTACCACCCCCTTTTTTCTTCTTAGGACGGCGATTTGCACCACCATTTTGTTGGTCGCGGTGGCTAAACTTCTTGTCCATTTTGGCCAAGTCGCTATTGATACCTGCCGCAGGCAATGCCAACACTGCCTCTTCGATATCCAACACATCCAACGACACAGGTTTTTCGCCTCTTGCGTTCATTTGCAAGATTTTGCTCACCTGCTCCATCGTGATTGGGTGCCAGGTCGTGCTATCGTTTTCGTAGCCAAACCACATGATTTTCTTGAAAATATCGGTTTTCTGCAAGTGCGCCTTCCCTTTTTGGGTTTGAAGGGGTGCATCCACGTGCGGAATATCCTTGAGGGCGTCGATGTAGGTTTCCAGCTCGTAGTTGAGGCAGCACTTCAAACGTCCGCATTGGCCCGAAAGCTTCGTTGGGTTCAGCGATAGGTTTTGGTAACGAGCAGCTGAGGTCGTGATGTTTTTAAAGTCGCTCAACCAAGTTGAACAACACAATTCACGGCCACATGCGCCCAAACCACCCAAACGCCCTGCTTCTTGGCGTAGGCTAATTTGACGCATTTCGATGCGCACCTTAAACTCGCCCGCCAAAACCTTGATCAGTTCACGGAAATCAACCCGTTCGTCGGCCGAATAGTAAAACGTCGCTTTGGTATTGTCGGACTGAAACTCCACATCCGACAATTTCATGTTCAGTTTTAGCTCTTTGACCAATTCGCGAGCGCGGTACATCGTTGGCAGGTCACGCGCAACACTCTGCTCGTGTTTTTCCATATCGCGTGGATTCCCCACCCGATAAATGCTCTTGATGTTTTCGTCGTCGGCTACTTTCTTCTTGGTCATTTGCAAACGCACCAAGTCACCCTGCAACGATACCGCTCCAATATGATAGCCCGAAGCCATCTCACACACGACGTAGTCGCCCGTGAGGAGTTCAAGCTGGTTGATATTGCGAAAATATTCTTTCCGCCCTCCTTTAAACTTCACTTCTACCACGTCAAAACGTTTTGCGATGGGCACATCCATATCACTGAGCCAATCGAAAACATTCATTTTATTGCAACCACCTGTGTTGCACGCGCCATTATTTTGACAACCAGCGGTTTTTCCGTTGCTTCCTTTCGTTCCGCATCCGCCCGTTGAACATGATTTACAACTCATTTCTGTTTAGTTTACAGCCTGACGTTTATACGAGGTCGTTACGGTTTCAACTACGTTACGACCCGCTTTGCGTCAAACTAATCCGTATAACGAATCAAATCTAAACCAATGTCTTTGCGGTAATATTTCCCTTCAAACTGCACTGCTGTCGCTGCTTTTTGCGACTTATTTACAGCACCTTCGAGGGAGTTTGCGAGTGCTGTCAGCGCCAGTACTCGTCCGCCATTGGTTACGACTTCTCCTTTGTCATTGGTGGTAGTTCCTGCATGAAACACCGTGATGTCTTCCATTTTTTCTAATTCAGCAATTACCTTGCCTTTTTCGTAGGCATCTGGGTAGCCACCCGACACAATCACCGTTGTGACGGCCGTTTGGGGCGAAATAACGAAATCGCTGTCGGCCAATTTTTGATCGGCGGCAGCCAGCAAAAGCGTCACTAAATCCGACTGAATACGTGGCAAAACAACCTCCGTTTCGGGGTCGCCCATGCGTGCGTTGTACTCAATCACGTACGGTTCGCCTTTCACGTTCATCAATCCAATAAAAATAAAACCAACGTACGTAATTCCTTCGGCTTGTAAGCCTGCGAGGGTTGGTTTTACAACTTTCTGTTCTACTTTTCTCAGGAAGTTTTCGTCCGCAAAAATCACGGGCGACACCGCTCCCATTCCTCCCGTGTTGGGGCCTGTATCTTTTTCGCCAATGCGTTTGTAGTCCTTGGCTTCGGGAAGGATTTTGTAATTGACACCATCCGAAAGCACAAATACCGACAACTCAATACCGCGCAAAAACTGCTCTACCACCACTTTATTGCCCGCTTCGCCAAATTTAGCACCCACGAGCATGTCTGTCATGGCCGCTTTGGCTGTATCGAGTGTTTCGGCAATGATTACTCCCTTGCCAGCCGCCAGCCCGTCGGCTTTCAACACGATTGGGAGTGCGTGTGTGCTCAAGTAGTTCAACCCTTGGTCTAGTGTTTCAGACGTAAATGTCTGCGACGCTGCCGTAGGGATTCCGTACTTAGCCATGAAGTTTTTGGAAAAATCTTTGCTTCCTTCCAGCTGTGCCCCCAGGCGATCAGGGCCCACAATTTTGACCCTTGCCAACTCTGGTTGAGCTTTTAAGTAATCAACAACTCCGTTGACCAGTGGTTCTTCGGGGCCGACAATTACTAATTTAATTTTAAAATCAACAATAGCTTTTGCAATGCCTTCAAAGTCATTGAACCCAACGGGCAAGTTGGTAGCCACTTGTGCGGTTCCCGCATTTCCAGGCGCTACGTACAACTCGTCACAATGTGGGCTTTGGGCTATTTTCCAAGCAAACGCGTGTTCGCGTCCGCCCGAACCCAGAATTAAAATATTCATTTTTTGAGGTTAAAGTGTATAGAGTAGGGCGCGAAATCCCTTTCAATTGTTTCGCGCCTTACTAGGAGTTTTTCACTTACTTAGTTGGCCACTTCGGACATAAACTTGATACGCATCAAACGAAGCTCATCTTCGGTGACATCGTCCTTGGCCAATTCATCTAACGCAACTTTGATACTATCGGTTTCAGCCGCCATAAAGTAATCGTAAATATCGTACTGGCGGTCTTTGTCCATGATCTGGTTGATATAATAATCCAAGTTAAGCTTCGTACCCGAGTAGCAAATGTGTTCAATCTCCTCAATCAGCTCGTCCATTGCTAACCCTTTGGCTTCGGCTATTTCGTCCAAATCTACTTTTCGGTCGATTTGTTGGATGATAAAAATCTTCACTTTCGACTTATTAGCCGCCGATTTTACCACCACATCTTTGGCTGTTTCGATTTCGTTTTCCTCCACATAACGCGTGATGAGGTCAATGAACGGACGACCAAATTTCTGCACTTTCCCCATTCCTACCCCGTTGATTTGGGCCATTTCTTGGGAAGTAGTGGGATAAGTCGTCGCCATTTCTTCTAACGACGGGTCTTGGAAAATAACATACGGAGGAAGGTTTTTCTCTTTCGCTATTTTTTTGCGGAGTGCCTTCAAAAGCCCCAAAAGCGCTTCATCGTAGGCATTTCCGCCGCCCGACGGTGCCAAATCCGTCACATCTTCGTCGTCGTTTGACTTCTGCGTGTCGTTTTCGTCGAAAGTATGGTCTTTTGAAATCGTAATCGGATACGGGTCATTGATGTATTTGATGCCTTTTTCGGTGATTTTCAACACACCAAAATTTTCAGCATCTTTTCCCAAATACCCCAAAATCACCAACTGACGAATCATTGAGCGCCAATACTCTACGCCATATTCTTCCCCTTCTTCTTCATCCTTAAATTTACCTGCTCCATACATTTCGAGCTTGTTATGTTCATAGCTCGTCACGTACATGTTATCGGTGGCGGTAATCAAATCTGCAATGTGATCGCCATCAAAACGCTGATCGGTCAGTTGAATCGCTTTCAAAACGATAACTGCTTCTTCTTGCACTTTGAATTTTGGCGTTGGCTTGATACAGTTGTCGCAGAAACCGCAGTCCTTCTCCATGTATTCGCCAAAATAACTCAGCAACTGACGACGGCGGCACGCGCCAAGATTGGCATACGCCACCATTTCGTTCAATAAATGGCGGGCATTGTCACGCTCCGTTACCGACTTATCTTTGTTAAATTTCTCTAGCTTTTGGATATCATCCAAGCTGTAAAACATCACGCAATTCCCCTCCAAGCCATCACGACCCGCACGACCTGTTTCTTGGTAATAACCTTCCAACGACTTAGGCGCATCGTAGTGAATGACAAAACGAACGTCGGGTTTATCGATTCCCATTCCAAACGCAATGGTCGCGACAATCACATCGGCTTCTTCGTTCAAAAACGCATCTTGGTTGTTCATCCGCGTTTGTCCGTCCAATCCAGCATGGTAAGGAAGCGCTTTTATATCATTTACTGTCAATAAATTAGCTACTTCTTCTACGGTCTTGCGGCTCAAGCAATAGATAATACCCGACTTGCCTTTGTTGTTTTTGATGTACTTAATCAGCTGCTTATTGACATCTCCCAATTTCGGGCGCACTTCGTAGTACAAGTTTTTGCGGTTAAACGACGACTTATACAAAGCAGCCTCTTCCATCCGCAAGTTTTTCGCAATGTCTTGCTGCACTTTGGGCGTGGCAGTAGCAGTCAGCGCAATGAGTGGCAGGTTGGGATTGATGTTATCAATAATTCCTCGAATACGGCGGTATTCTGGGCGGAAATCGTGCCCCCACTCCGAAATACAGTGTGCCTCGTCAACTGCCACAAAAGAAATGTTAGCTCGCTGTAAAAAGTCAAGATTTTCTTCTTTCGTTAGCGATTCTGGCGCAATGTACAATAGTTTCAAGGTGCCATCGAGGGCATCTTTTTTAACCTTTGTGATTTCAGCCTTGTTGAGAGTAGAATTCAAAAACTGCGCATTAATGCCGAAAGCGTTCAGTTGATCCACTTGATTTTTCATCAAGGCAATCAACGGAGAAATAACGATGGCAACGCCTTCAGTGGTAATAGCAGGCAACTGATAACAAAGCGATTTCCCCGCACCTGTAGGCATAATAACGAAGGTGTTATTGCCTCCCATGATGCTATGAATAATCGACTCTTGTTCGCCTCTAAACTGACTGTAACCAAAAATTTCTTTGAGTCGCTCCTTTAGCGTATGCTGTACGCTCGTATCTACCTGAATCATCCTCTTTCGTTGTATTTTTTGCCTTTATACCCTTGGTTAACAGGTACTTAAACAGCTTTTTTAGTGAGTTAATTGGAAATCAATGGGAAGTTACTGAAGATTGCTCCTGCTGAGAAGTGGCAAAGTGGGCAAAGTCACTAACTACGTTTGAAATTAGTAAAAATAATCAAATTTGACGCAACAAATTTTTGAGAGCAAAAAGTTAACTTTTTTTTAGAACAGGCTCACACGCTCTCACAAATCAGCTTACAATCAAGCACTTAACCTATAAAGAGCATTTCAAAAAAGGTGCTTTTTTACCCTAAAATTAGCATAATACAAGCTTGATTTTAACGCATACGGTCTTGCGAACGAACCAGTTTTTCGTCACGACGGATAAAACGATTGGCCAAAACATTCGCCAGCATTGACGTCACGAGTGCGTAGAAGCCAAAACCAAAGCTGCCTGTGACATTGGGCTCGAACAAATCTTTGGCTTTCCCAAAAATAAAATACATGATTAGCCCCATAATGATGGTCATCAGGATAGAGTTTGCGGCACACAGCCCCGACTGAAGCAAGCGGTTTTTGTACTGAGAAATGGCAAAAATCGCCACTCCTGCCACTATCCCGCCGACAAGCGCGATGTACCAAACAGGGGTAATAAACGAACTTGTTCCTTGTTCGTGAACCAATCGAAGGGCAGTAAGGTGAACCGATTGGGTGCCATCAACGGCGGTCTTGTCCCAAACGGGCAAAGCCAACAGCCCGACGATACCAACGGCCACTACGGCTAAAAAGAGTGTTTGAATACGTTGTAACATAATGGTACGAAAAATTGTGAATTGACGAGTCTAAATAAGTTACCAAACCTTATTTTTCTCGTCTTTTGGGTGTATAGAAAAATAAGTTCTGCCAAAAATGGACGGCAAAGGTAATCATTTGATGATGATTTTGGAACAGTCTTCCAAGAGAATACAGTACCTAAGGCAATTACTCGGCCTAACGCGCTGATTTGGGGCAGAACCGTTATTTTTACAACTTCGTAGCTTTAAAATTAAGGATAACATGCTTTCTAAAACGTTCGGTAGTGCGGTCTATGGTGTCAATGCCACAATGATAACCATTGAAGTAACAGTGGGGCAAGGAATGCGCTTTTTTATGGTAGGCTTGCCCGACAGCGCCGTAAAAGAAAGTGAGCAGCGCGTAGAAGCCTCTCTCAAGTTTTTTGACTACCGAATGCCACGTCAAAAAGTAGTGGTAAACCTTGCCCCCGCCGACATTCGCAAGGAAGGCTCGGCCTACGATTTGCCCATTGCCCTGTGTGTGTTGCAGGCGTCGGACCAAATCGTAACCAAGAAAAGCCTCGAAGACTACATCATCATGGGCGAGTTGTCGTTGGATGGCAAACTCCGTCCCATCAAAGGCGTCCTTCCCATCGCTGTGGAAGCTCGGAAACTTGGCTACAAAGGATTTATTTTGCCTGCGGCCAATGCCCACGAAGCCGCCATCGTCAATAGCCTCGACGTTATTCCTGTGGAAACACTACAAGACGCCATCGGCTTTTTTGAGGAAACCAAAGAAATCACCCCGTTGAAGGTGGACACGCGCGATTTATTCTTCAATACCCTAAACGACTACGACGCTGATTTTGAACACGTTCAAGGCCAAGAAAACATCAAACGGGCCCTCGAAATCGCCGCTTCGGGCGGGCACAATGTGATTATGATTGGGCCTCCAGGAGCGGGTAAAACGATGTTAGCCAAACGATTACCTTCCATTTTACCCCCGTTGACGCTGCACGAGTCGCTCGAAACGACCAAAATCCATTCCGTCGCAGGGAAGCTTGGCACTAAAGCATCACTCATTGCACGGCGGCCTTTTCGCGCACCTCACCATACCATCAGCGACGCCGCGCTGGTTGGCGGTGGCACGTTCCCGCAGCCAGGCGAAATCTCGTTGGCGCACAACGGCGTGTTGTTTTTAGACGAATTGCCCGAATTTAAGCGAACAGTACTTGAAGTGATGCGCCAACCGCTCGAAGAACGCCGCGTGACGATTTCTCGCACCAAATGGGCGATTGAATTTCCTGCCAACTTTATGCTCATTGCCAGCATGAACCCCTGCCCGTGTGGCTACTACAATCACCCCGAAAAGGAATGTGTTTGTCCACCTGGAACCGTTCAGCGCTATTTGAATAAAATCAGCGGGCCACTCCTCGACCGCATCGACTTGCACGTAGAAGTCACGCCCGTGTCGTTCGACCAAATTTCGTCGAACCGCAAAGCCGAAAAAAGCGAAGACATTCGCCAGCGTGTGATTACCGCCCGCGAAATTCAGACGGAGCGTTTCAAAGACAAAGAAGGAATTTATTGTAACGCCATGATGCCCTCTCCGATGGTGAAAGAAGTGTGTGAAATCAACCCCGCAGGCAAAGCCCTACTCAAGGCCGCCATGGAACGGCTTGGGTTGTCGGCTCGGGCGTATGACCGTATTTTGAAAGTAGCTCGCACCATCGCTGACCTCGCCGCCAGTCCCGACATTAAGATTGAACACTTGGCGGAGGCTATTCAGTACCGAAGTTTAGACCGTGAGAATTGGGCGGGGTAAACGTTTCACCTTCCCGAAAGTTTCAGAACTTTCGGGAAGGTCTCTGTGAATCGGGTTGCTCACAACCCGACCACTGCAACTACACCACATCCCTCAGCAACTCCTCCACCGCGCGGCGGCCCGATTCCATGGCGCCATGTACCGTTCCGCTATGCCCGCCGTAGTGGGTAGCTTCTCCCGCAAAATAGACTTTGCGCTGAATAGGCTGCGACAACGTTTGGCGCGTCAGTAAGCCGCCACCGTTGGGGATTGGGAAAGAGTACGCGCCTTTGATAAAAGGTTCTTTGCCCCAATCCATCACTTTGGCGTTGGTCAAGGCAGCCGTCGCCGTTCCTTTTCCGTAAATGGTATCCAATTCTTTTAGCAAATTCTGAATAATGACCGTAGAGGTCTGTCCACTGAGAACTTCGGCTCGTTCTCCCGTCACAAACCCTGACAGTACAAACGAAGATGTACTTCGCCCTGCGGAACTCACCCAATATTCGGGCACCGAGCCAGAGGTATAAATAGAACCCGTATTGGCCTCCCAAAACCGACGATTAAAGACCAAAGCAACCTTGATGCCCGCGCCCATGCCGATGTTGCGGATGGCCGTGAGTTTGGCTTCGGGCAGTGAGGGGGTAAATTGAATGTCATTGGCTTGTAAAATCGACAGTGGTACCGTCACAATCACCTTATCTGCAAAACGCCGCTGGGCTTGCGCATCTTCCAAGACAATGGGACTATTGGTAAAATCAATGCGTTTGATTTGTTTATTGAGCACCACTTTAGGAATAACGTTTTTACATTTTTCTTCCAGCAACGATAACAACGAACGATTGCCCAGCAAGTAATTGTCTCTTCCTGCACTCCACGTTGCTTCCGCCTCAGCTACGCCCAAAAGCCCCAAACGGCTGGCCGAGGTGCCATAATTGTTGGCAATGAGCGCATCAGGAATGTGCCGTACTTTGGCCACAAGCTTGGTGGTTTCCATGAGCTGGGCAAGGGTTGTTTCGTTGCCCGAATACGCCCGTGCCTGCTGAGAAAGCAACATGGCCAAGCGAAAATCGAGGTCGGTATTCCATTGTGCTTCGGTACGAAGTAAAGTACCTATTTGATAATAATCGGTGCCAGAAGTAGGCAACAACGATGCCCCTGACTCTTTGGCCCAATCGTAAAGTGTCGATCTGCTTCCACGGATTTTTTCAGCACCCAGCTCCACCTCAAAATCAGCCAAACCTTTCAACGGACGAATCCGCCCCCCGATTTGTTCGGCAGCTTCGTAGATGGTATAGTTCGCGCCCTGTTGTTCTAGCAAATAGCCCGCGTACAATCCCGCCGCTCCTGCTCCAATGATGGCGATTTGGCCTTCGTATTTGCGGGGGGCGTAGGGATCTTTGGGTTGGCAATTTTCCAACGCTACGGCTCCCGTGGCGAGCAAAGTATGTTTGATAAAATCGCGACGTTGCATAGTGACAATCAATTGGTTTTAAAACGTTTAAACAAGCTCACAATCCCCTCGTCCGTGCATTCATTGAGCAGTTGTTGGATTGTTTTTTTTAATAAAGGATGAACAAACTCGGGGGCAATTTCCGCCAGTGGAACCAGCGTAAACTTACGCTGATGCAGCCGTGGATGGGGTACTTCTAACTCCTCCGATGTCAGTATTTTATTTCCATAAAACAACACATCAATGTCGATAACCCGTGCGCCCCAACGCAATCTCCGCTCTCGTCCCAACTCTTTTTCAATCGCAAGGGCTGCCTGCAATACGCGCTTTGCTTCTTTTTCGGTGGTCAGTGAAATGACCTGATTGAGGTAAGCGGGCTGCTCTTCAACGCCCCAAGGCGCGGTTTCGTACAAAGACGATGCTGAAATGACAGGAGCAATCCGCTCCGAAATCAGCGTAATCGCCTTTGAGAGTGTTGCTTCGCGGTCGCCCAAGTTGGCTCCCAACAACAAAAAAACAGGGTACTGATTCATGCCACAAAGGTAGGTAAGGAAAGGAATAATAATACGCCCAAAAATGTAAAATGTCAGACTCAGCAGAAAAGGACTGCTTTTGTCTTTATAGAAAAGCGACATTGATCCTCCATTTTAAACCTAATCACCATGCTACGCTTCGTTTTTCTGTCTCTG
Source organism: Runella defluvii (assembly GCF_014195535.1). Classification (GTDB taxonomy): domain Bacteria; phylum Bacteroidota; class Bacteroidia; order Cytophagales; family Spirosomataceae; genus Runella; species Runella defluvii. Next base: position 332,835 of record NZ_JACIBY010000002.1, read on the forward strand.
TTTTTTTGTATTTCGACCTTTGTAAGCATTGCCCAACAAGAAATACCGTTGTATGCTGGTGCCATTCCCAATGCCAAAGAGGCCACCAACGAAGAAAAACGCACCGCGTCGCAAATCGTTTCTAATGTTTCGGTGCCAACGTTGAGCGTGTTTCTTCCCCCAAAAGACAAAGCAACGGGCACGGCAGTGGTTATTTGTCCAGGCGGCGGGTACGGCGTATTGGTCATCAAACGCGAAGGCTACGATGTAGCCGAGGAATTTACCAAACGCGGCATTGCGGCTTTTGTGTTGAAGTACCGACTCCCCAGCGAACGCACCATGATTGACCCGTCGATTGGCCCCCTCCAAGACGCCCAACAGGCGATTAAAACCGTACGGGAACGAGCTGCCGAATGGAACATTAATCCCCAAAAAATCGGAATCATGGGTTTTTCGGCAGGAGGGCACTTGGCCTCAACGGCAGGTACTCATTTTGAGCGCACCGTTTTACCTAACCCTCAGGGCACTAGCCTCCGTCCTGATTTTTTGGTGCTGGTCTATCCCGTCATTAGTTTTGCCGATGGAGTCGGGCACAAGGGTTCGGGGGTGAATCTTTTGGGCAAAAATGCCTCCGCTGAGCAGTTGACCCGTTACTCCAACGACCTCCAAGTGACGCAAAATACGCCTCCTGCTTTTATCACCCACGCCAGCGACGATACCGTGGTGCCTGTCAAAAATAGCCTACTTTTTTACGAAGCCTTGCAGAAAAACCGCATCTTGAGCGACCTCCACATTTATGCCAAAGGCGAACACGGTTATCTCAAAACACCGTCGTTCGACGAGTGGTTTGGTCGCTGCTTGCACTGGCTTACCACCTCGGGTTTTTAACCCTCACATCTCTTATCGCTCAACGTTTCTCTTTTATTTTTTTTCTCTCATTCCAACCTTCTGGGTTGTTCGGCTCCTCTTTGTAGTTGAACGTGCCACTCATGACTGAAAACGAACTGATTCAACGCTGCCTCCAACACGACCGCTCTGCGCAACGGCTGCTTTATGACCGCTACAAAACGGCCATGTACACCCTCGCGTATCGGATGACGGGCGACTTTGACCAAGCCAATAGTGTGTTGCAAGATACGTTTTTAGCCGTTTTTCAGAACTTGAGTCAGTACCGTAGTGAAGCGACGTTAGGAGCGTGGATAAAAGCGATTTTGGTGCGTAAAGCGCACCGAAGTTCGCAGCAAACACCTGCTTATTTATTGATGGAAACGCTTCCCACCGACACTTCGTCGGTCGATTGGGGCAACGATGCCATTGACGCCGCCCACCTCGAAAAAGCCATTTTGAGCCTACCCGAAGGCGCACGGGCGGTATTTGTGCTCATAGAGGTAGAAGGCTACACCCATCGAGAGGTAGCTGAGTTGTTGGGCGTTTCGGAAGGAACGTCGAAGTCGCAATTAAACTATGCCAAAAAGCGACTGAGGGAGTTGTTAAAATAATCACAAGCGCATTATGTCAGACCTACTCAAACATAAACTACCTACCTACACCCCGCCCGAATCGGTTTGGGAGGCGGTGGAGCAGGGCTTAAATGAGGCTCCGTTGAAAGAAGCGCTCCAGCACTTGCCCACGCACGAACCTCCCGCGCAGGTGTGGTTGGAGCTAGACGAAACACTGCCCGCGGCTCGTCCGCTGCGGTGGTGGCGATACGCGGCGGCAGCGGCAATAACGGGCTTGCTGTGTTTTGTTGGGTACGTTTTTCTGCACTCTCAATCGGAGGATGCCAAACTGACCTATTCCCAAGAAAAAGCATTCCCCAACGCCCTGCCAGCTCAAAATGAGGCCCTCGACCAACAATACGAGAAGTTGCAGGCGTTCTGCGAAACCAAAACACCCGTGTGCGAAAAACCAGAATTTAAGGACTTAAAACACCAACTCGACGAACTTACCATCGCCAGCCGACAGCTCAAAGAAGCATTGGGTGAGTACAATACGGACGCTTCGCTTTCGTCGCAACTCTCTGATATTGAACACGAACGAGCGGAGTTATTAAAAAAACTATCGGAACGGATTTAATAACATTACACCAAAAATAGCCATGAAGAATATTTTGCACTTTATCCACAACTTTTCCCCACCTGTTTTTATTCGTTTTGGGTTTGGGGTTTACCGTTTTGGGTTTTCGGTTTGGGGTTTACGGTTTCGGGTTTTCGGTTTGGGGTTTGCCGTTTCGGGTTTATGGTTCTGGGTTTACGGTTTCGGGTTTATGGTTTTGGGTTTTGCCCTTTGCCTATTGCCCCTTGCCCCTTGCCTTTTACCTTTTGCCCCTTGCCCCTTGCCCTTTTCAATTTTGCGGTTTTTCAGTTTTCCATTTAACATTTTGCGGTTCACCCCTTTACCCCTTGCCCCTCGCCCTTTGCCGATTTCAGTTTTGCGGTTTTTCAGTTTTCCATTTAACATTTTGCGGTTCACCCCCTTGCCCCTTGCCCTTTGCCTTTTGCCCTTTATTTCCTCTGCTCAAACCTTGCAGGTGATTACCAAAACAATAGAAAAAACCTTTGAAGTGCCACAATACGCAAAGGTGCAGGTATGGGGAGAGCGGAGCGATATAGAGATAATGACTTGGAATAAAAATGAGATAAAAGCGACCATCGAGCTTACCGCCAAACACCCCACCCGCAGCACGGCGGAGAAAGATTTGGAAGCCTTACATTATACGGCCGACCAAAAAGGGAAGACAGTGAGTCTGCACAATTTTGTAGTACTGGCCAAAAACGGAAGTAAGCCACAATCCAACCTCAAAGCGCGTTTTACGTTGTTTGTACCTGCCAATTGCGCCGTAGAAATTCAAAACAGTTTTGGGAAAATTTCCATCAAAGGGCTGCAAACTCAAACCATGCAATTACAAACGGAATTTTGCACCATCGAACTCAACGATTTGCGTGGAACATTGACGGCCAGAACACAGTTTGGGGCTTTACGAACGGAGAATTTCAATGGATTATTGAGCATTTTCTCCGAACGAACCGACCTGATTTTGCAACAAATCAAAGGCGAATGTCGCGTACGCGCCCAATACGGAAGCCTTGATATTCAGACGGATAAAGCACAAGTAAAACTCGACGTAGAAACCAAAAACACCGAACTCCGCAACGGCACCGTTGCCAAACAATAAAGCCATGAAAAAAACATTCGCCCTCTTCTATTCGACACTCTGCCTTCTGTACTCGACACTCCTCGTTGTCCTTCCGACCTTAGGAGGAATCTCCACCGCCTTTGCCCAAGGGGGCACTGACTCTGTTCGGCTCTCCCACTCCGAGGAAACAGGTACGCTCGAAAAACAGCGATTTATCGACCGTTACGATTATGTCTTTATGACCAAAGAGCCGACGAAGTGGATGCTGAAAGGGTATGGAAACATCAATAATTTGCTTGCTTCTAACCTCTTCCAAAAAGGATACGTGAAACAAGTGGTTGATTTTAGATTAGGTATAGAGCGAAAGCTAAACCATTCATTTTCAATAGAAATAGATGCATCTCGTATCTCTAAAGTTCCTCTGACAGAAGCAGGTCTTATTGATTATTCTTCCTATTATGGAAGTGATAACAAATGCTGGGCTACATCTGCCGAACTAAGGTGGTACTATGACATGGCAAGCCGCATTCGGCAGGGCAAAAGCAGCAATAATTTTTCGGGAAATTATCTATCTCTCAGATATGAAAGATTATGGCAAAATGAAGACGCTGTAGCTACAGGACTTTCTGGCACAAATGGAAAATGGAATACCGACTATTTTGGAAGTTATTATCATTCCCAACTCAGTCTGAATTATGGAATACAGCGGCGTTTTTTTAGATATGGCCTCATTGATTTCTCAATCGCCTTAAATCGAAACACAAATCAATTAATCCACCGAAAATACACTTTCTTAAACGGTGATAACTCAATCCAGCAACCATTAGATTGGAATAACATTCAGGAAAGCATTACCGCAACTCCTCAGCACAGTTGGAATATTTCGACCAATTTCAAAGTAGGGGTGGCGTTAGCCGACTTCAAAAAATCGTCTAAAATACCAGCCTGTGATGTGTTTCAGTGCTTTGAAAATGAAAACAATCTATGGAAAATCAGTTGGCCTCGGATTAACCTCAGCACCAGGGTTCAGGCAATCAGGAGCAGTATTGGATATGAGCAAAAAATTGCCAAATCTGCATTTTCAATCAATACCTATCTGAATTTATCTGCCTCAAACGACCTTCAAAAAAACACAGAGCAATACGACCCTGCCACAGAAACTTATTTTACGGGAAATAGCCAAAGTCTAAGCCTTGGCGCACAGTTACATATTCAGCCACGCTGGTATTTTTTGATGAATCGCCAGATGAGAGCGGGCAAATCAGGGAATAATTTGTCAGGTATTTATGCGGGTCTGAATAACGTTTTTTCTGGATCACTTGGATTTATAGAAAACGACCGTTTCAAAAGATCCTTCGACTTTACTCCAATGTTTATAAATACAGGCTTATTGGTGGGCTATCAAAGGAAATTATTTAAGAATGGATTCATCGACCTAAACATCTCCAAAGGGCTTCTAAACCGCCACCCTTATAATTTAGGCCCGAGCAATTTTATTCTTGATTTCAAACTCGGCTTTGCCCTCTAACCTCCCAGCGCCATGAAAAAAGCATTCACCCTCCTCTATTCGACACTCTGCCTTCTGCACCGTCCGGGCGGCCCCGTCGACATTCCTTTTGTCATTCTGACACTCCTCTTTGTCATTCCGACAGTAGGAGGAATCTCCACCGCATTCGCCCAAGGGAGCGCTGATTCCGTCCGCCTCACCCACACGCAGGAAGCGGGTACGCTGGAAAAACAGGAATTTGTATCAGCAACTGATTATATTTTCAAAACCCAGGAAGAAACAAAATGGCTACTAAAAGCTAATTATACTGGAAAGCTCACTGGTCGCTCCATTACTGGCGATTTGGAATACACGCTTGAAATGGGCGGCGAAATAAAGCTTACACCTTCTTTTTCCATCAATGCCCTTATCGGATACAATCACAAAGAAGAAGAAGCAATTCGTGGATTTTTATACGGGCAACTAGAACCACGATGGTATTATAACATGGCTCGACGGATTTCTAAAGGCCAAAGTGCCAATAACTTTTCTGGAAGCTATTTGGCGGCTAAAGTCATTCGATTTCGAAATCGCACCCCTGAAAGAGAAGGAGAAACCCTTGTTACCCCTCAAGATCGTTTCATGTTCTCTTATGGAAAACAATATCGGATGTTTACCCACGGATTCTTTGATTTTAGTATTAATGCTGGATGGCAAAGAGATAACAGACATATCCCTGTGTATGCCTATGATAACGCAAAAAAACAGTATGAACTAATAGGTTCACAAATAAGTCCACAAAATGGTTTTGTTGCAAGTTCAGAAATTCGTCTAGGTCTGGTTTTGAGCAAACTACGAACAAAAACATCTGTTCCTGCTTGCGATATTTTCAGATGTTTTGAAGAAGAAAATCAGCTCTTTAAAATGGACATGACTAAGCTGTTTTACATAGCCCCTAACAACATAAATATCTCTTTATCAACAGCCTACGAACGAAAAATTAAACAATCAGCTTGGTCCCTGAATCAAGAACTTAGGATAGATTATGATTATCACTACAACCATATCGTATTTTCTGCTAATAGTTCATCAACCGAAAAAAGCAATGGTTTTACCGTGCGTTATGTCATACAACCTCGCTATTACTACAGTCTCAACAAAAGAATCTCTCGGGGCAAATCGGCAAATAATCTTTCTGGTACTTATGTGGCCTTACATAATGTAAACACATTATACCATACTTTTCTGCATTTGAGTGCCGAAAATGCTCATCTCCGTACACGCCTTGTTCCAGCATTGGGAGCGGTTTGGGGCATACAAAAGCGCCTTTTTACGCATGGATTTGTAGATGCCAATTTTGGCATTGTAAGAAAATTGAACGAACGATTTCATGATTTCATCATTCCAGGCGTTACGCCGGTTTTAGATATTAAGGTCGGCTTCGCCCTCTAACCACCCCAAGCCATGAAAAAAGCACTAATAGTCCTCTATTCGACACTCTGCCTTCTGCACTCGACATTGTTTATCCCCCTTTGGGGGCAAGAGGGCTCTGACTCTGTACGCATTACCCACTCCGAAGAAACAGGTACGCTCGAAAAACAGCGATTTATCGACCGTTACGATTATGTCTTTATGACCAAAGAACCGACGAAATGGATGCTGAAGTTATATAACAACGACTTCAATTTTACCCAAGAGCTTTTTTATCGTATTTCCTACGACAATTTAATTGGCAAACTATTTCCACTAATTGAGCTTGCAGCAGAATACAAGTTAAGTCCAGCACTTTCTTTAAGTGTCGGGGCAAAGAATGGGTATCGAATGCGAACCTACCATGACTTTAGCACAATAAATACAAGTTTTTCTTCGGTAGGTAAACAAAAATTAATTGCCTTCGGAGAACTTCGTTGGTTTTATCACTTACCTAGACGTATAAAGCAAAATCTAAGTGCGAACAACTTCTCTGGAAATTATATCGGGGTTCGATTCAGTAGTAACATTAATCTAACTGAAAATGAGTTAGAAACCCTTCGAATACTTTATGGGGGTGGTAACGACAACAAATGGAATACAGAGTATTATTTGGAGAGATTTAAACAAAGTACCGAATTCAGGTATGGAGTTCAAAGACGCTTTTTAAAACACGGCCTAATTGATTTTGGAATTAACTTAGGTATTTCTTCTTTTGAAAGAGCAACTCAAACTTTGGCTTTCAAAAATGGAGACAATACCATCTATTCAAATGGCAGTGCCTTTGAACGAGTTGAGTCCGTCAATCTGGACCGCCGTCCTAATCGGCATGAATGGTATGTAAATAGTAATTTTAGGTTAGGCATAGCAATTGGCGACTTTAAAAAGAGACAAAAAGCGCCATTGTGCGAAGTTTTACACTGCTTTGAAGATGAATCGTCGCTCATTAAATTAAGTTGGCCATCCATTCAAATAGGACAAAATAACCAATCAGCATTACTGTCTTTGGCTTATGAGCATAAACTTGGCAAATCAGCTTTTTCTATAAACAATCAGGTGAATTATGCTTTCAACTCCACTAAGTCACGCCGCCCCCTCCCTGACGGAACACTGCATACTCGAAATTATAAAAGTAGCAATCTGGCACTTGTATCAGAAGTAAGGTATTACATGCTTCAAGCCGCCCGCATCAGACGAGTTAATAAAGGGAATAATTTATCAGGCTTGTATTTAAGTACACCTATCAGCATTTTCCTAATCCATACTCAAGACCAAATCGTGGCGAATACAACATCTACCTCTGGTAAATACCACAGTGTGTACTCAGACGTAGGCTTAAAAGTTGGTTTTCAGCAAAAGCTTTTCAATCGAGGCTACATAGATTTAGGGCTTTCTGCCAATACTGCCATTCTTAGCACCCCGCAAAAGGTACGTCCAGGCTATCAATGGAATATCAGACCTACTTTCAACATCGGCTTCGCCCTCTAACCTCCCAGCGCCATGAAAAAAGCATTCACCCTCCTCTATTCGACACTCTGCCTTCTGCATTCGACATTGTTTATCCCTCTTTGGGGGCAAGAGGGCGCAGATTCCATCCGTCTCTCCCACTCCGAAGAAACAGGTACGCTCGAAAAACAGCGATTTATCGACCGTTACGATTATGTCTTTATGACAAAAGAGCCGACGAAGTGGATGCTGAAAGGCTATGGAGACATCAATAACTTACTTGCTTCTCACCCCTTTCAAAGAAGCTACGTAAATCATGTCGTTGACTTTAGATTAGGCGCCGAATACAAGATAAATCCTTCTCTTTCGATTGGTATTGACGTCACTCGCCTTTCCAATCGTCCTGTAACTCCCGACGGACTTACCGATTATTCAGCTATTTATTCATCTAGTTCTAACAGAAATTGGAGAGCATCGGCCGAACTGCGGTGGTACTACGATATAGCTGCTCGCATCAAACAAGGAAAAAGTAGTAACAACTTCTCTGGCAATTATGTGTCTATCCGCTATGAAAAGGTTTGGCAAAATAACGGATCTATTGGAACTACTCTCTCTGGATTCAATGGAAAATGGGATACCGATTATTTCAGTAACTATTACAATTCCCAACTAAGTCTGAGTTACGGGATACAACGGCGTTTATTTAGATATGGACTCATTGACATGTCTTTGTCATTGAACCGAAGAACTGACCAACAAGTCCACCGACAACTGACCTTTTTGGACGGAGATAATTCTATGATACAGCCCGTTGATTGGAACAACATTCAGGAAAGTATTACTTCAGAACCTCAGCACAATTGGTCAATCACCACCCGCTTCAAAATAGGGATAGCACTAGCTGATTTTAAAAAGACAGCAAAAGTGCCCCGTGACGTATTTCAGTGCCTTGAAAACGAACGTAGTCTGTGGAAGTTCAATTGGCCCATAATCCACCTAAGCGCCTCTACTCAGCTATTTCATGGAAGCATCGGGTATGAACACAAAATCGCCCAATCGCCGCTATCCATCAACTCGTATTTGGACTTATCAGCATCCAATTCTTTCCAAAAAAACGTATCATTCTATAACCCTGAAACAGGAACGTCTTTCAGAGGAAATACTCAAGGAGTGATTTTGACGGCGAAGTTGGCTATTCAACCGCGTTGGTATTTGCTCATGAATCGCCAAATGCGTTTGGGTAAATCTGGTAATAACCTGTCAGGGCTTTATACGGGGCTGAATACCATTTTTTTCGGTTCACATAGCTCTGCTAAAACCGAGCTTTACAAAAATTCATTCACCTTTACTCCTGCGTTCATCAATACTGGGTTACTGCTAGGCTACCAACGAAAATTATTCAAAAATGGCTTTGTTGACCTCAACCTTACAAAAGGAATATTGGACAGAAAACCCTACGTTTTGGGTATTAATAACTTCCTTCTTGACCTCAAACTCGGCTTTGCCCTCTGATTAACATTTTACTCTGTTTTACTCCTCGCGGCACGGCTTTTGAAGTCGTGCTGTTTTTTTAGGTTTTTATGTACTTTTGTCAAATTATCATTCCGCCTTATCATCTGATTGACACATGGATTACATTAAAGCATTTGCCCCAGCTACTGTTGCCAACGTAGCCTGCGGGTTTGATATTTTTGGATTTGCCCTCGACCAGCCTGGCGACATCGTCGAACTTCGCAAACGCGACGAGCCAGGGGTGGTTATCAAAGATATTATCGGCGACAACGGCCGCCTCCCCCGCAACCCCGAACGCAACGCCGTAACGGTGGTCATGCTCAAGTTTTTACAGCACATCGGGTCTAACCAAGGCGTAGAGGTAGTTTTACACAAAAACATGCCATTGGGTAGCGGAATGGGCTCCAGTTCAGCAAGTTCGGTGGTCGGTGTGTTTGCCATCAATGAACTCTTGGGAAGCCCGCTTTCTCGCCAAGAACTCCTACCGTTTGCCATGGAAGGGGAGCGCATCGCCTGCGGAGCCGCCCACGCCGACAACGTCGGACCTTCGCTTTTGGGAGGTTTTGTCGTTATTCGTAGTTATAACCCTTTGGATGTATTCAAGGTAAAAGTTCCCAACGAGCTTTATTGCACCCTTGTCCATCCCGATGTAGAGGTCAATACCAAAGACGCGCGTTACATCCTTCGCAACGAGGTGTCGCTCAAAAACACCATTTCCCAAATGGGCAACGTAGCGGGGCTGATTGCGGGCTTAATGCAAGAAGATTACGATTTGGTCAGTCGCTCCATGGTCGATGTCATCATCGAGCCTGTACGTTCGATTTTAATTCCTGAGTTTGACCACGTAAAACAAGCCGCCCTCGATAACGGCGCTTTGGGTTGCAGCATTTCGGGAGCAGGGCCTTCGATGTTTGCATTGAGCCGTGGCCGCGAAACCGCCGACCGCGTCGCCAAAGCCATGAGTGAAGCCTTTGGCAGTGTGGGGATTACCACCAAGAGCTATGTTTCACAAATCAACCAAGACGGCCCAAAGATTTTGGAAAGTGCTTAATGCCAGTCACCATAAACTAATCATCAACATTTTCATGCGTTTTATCATCCAAAAAACAGCCATTGCTTTCGTCCTCGCATCGCAATTTGCGATAGGGCAAGCCCCTAAAAAATTACCAGAAACCCAACATCCTCGTGCCGAAGTAGAAATGCACATGCGCTTTTTAGCATCGGACGAATTGCAGGGACGCCGCACGGGTGAACAGGGGAATTTGGTGGCGTCGCGCTACATCGCCGAGCAATTCCGCGTGTTAGGCATTAAGCCCGCGCCAGGCCAAACTGATTATTTACAATTGGTCCCTTTCGCCATCCAAAAGTCGGCCAAAGAAGGCGTCCTTATCGCTAACAACGATACGCTGCGGGTCAACAAAGAATTTGTGATTTTGGGAAGTGGTGCAGCCAACCTCACCGCCGATATCGTCTTTGTAGGGTACGGATTGGCTGATGATTATAAAACCGACGTAAAGGGAAAAATTGTAGTAGCTCAAATTGGCACTCCCGAATCCAAAACGCCTCAAGAGCTATTTACAGCCTCCAACGAAAAACGAAAACTCGCCACGCAAAAAGGAGCCGCTTTGTTGATAGAATTGTTTACGGCCCAAATCCCGTGGTCGTTTGCTTCTCGCTATTTTGGGGGAGAAAAAACAAGCTTAGACAATGGCTTAGGCGATGCCGTCGCACACGTGTGGGTCAATGGACAACAGAAAAAATACGCCGATTTGTTTAAAAGTGGCGCTACACAGGCTACCTTCAAAACCACTGGACGTGAGCAAACTTCCGTCAAATCGCACAACGTAGTGGGAGTAATTGAGGGTACCGACCCTGTCCTTAAAAACGAATATGTGGTCGTAACCGCGCACTTCGACCACGTAGGGATGGGTAAAAAAGGAGGTAATACCTACACCGCTGCTGATAGCATTTTCAACGGTGCGCGCGACAACGCCTTCGGAACGGTGGCCATGCTTACAGCGGCCAAAACCCTTTCGCTCAAACCCACCAAACGTTCGATTTTAGTCATCGCCTACACGGGCGAAGAAGTAGGTTTATTGGGTAGTAAATATTACGCCGACCATCCGCTTGTTCCGCTCAATCAGTGCGTTTTTAACCTCAACAGCGACGGTGCAGGCTACGCCGACAAAACCCTTGTGTCAGTCATTGGGCTTGACCGCACCAACTGCAAAGCCGAAATCGAAGCAGGTTGCAAAGCGTTTGGGCTAGGCGTTTTTGGAGACCCATCGCCCGAGCAAGGGTTATTTGACCGCTCAGACAACGTTAGTTTGGCCGCCAAAGGTGTCCCCGCCCCCGATTTTGCCCCAGGTTTTAAGAGTTTTGACGGAGAAATTGCCAAGTATTACCACCAAGCCGCCGACAATCCTGACTCGGTCGATTTCGATTATTTATTGAAATTCTGCCAATCGTTTGCCTATACGGCTCGCCTCATTGGCAACAAACCCGTAAAGCCTTACTGGACCGCAGGCGACAAATACGAACCAGCCGCTAAAGCATTGTATGGAAAGTAAGTAGTTGTTTTTTGTTAATTTTGTTAAAAACTAATACAGATATGGTAGAAGTTCAAACTAGACAAAAGGCTCACGAACTCATCGACAGCGTCGAAGATGAGGCCATTTTGGAAATTGTTGTGGCTTTACTGAAACGAGAAGTAGAACGTGAATACACAGCCAATGATTATCGAAAGGCTGCGGTAATGAACGGAAATCGAATACTTGCGAAATCACTCCGAAACTATGAAGGGTAAAGTTTTTCAACATGCGGTATTGATGACTACAAAAAATTTCTTTCCAAAATATACCATCGAAATCAGGCCAGAGATGCTTACTAAAGTGTCTTCTCGCCAAGGTTATTTTGCTACTCATATTGTTGGCATGTTCAATATGAGTAGCATTTTGAAAAAACAAAATACTTTTTTGAAACCCGAATATCGTGATTTTGTCAAAGGCAAAATCATACGTTCTATTTTTTAATCCCCACAATGATTCGTAAAGCCGTTATACCCGCCGCAGGTTTAGGTACTCGATTTTTACCTGCAACTAAGTCTCAACCCAAGGAAATGCTTCCTATCATCGACACGCCGACCATTCAGTACGTGGTGCAAGAAGCCGTCGATTCGGGAATTGAAGATATTCTTATCATCACAGGCCGTGGCAAACGCGCCATCGAAGACCACTTTGACCGCAACGTAGAGTTGGAAGCGAAGTTGGAAGAAAAACAAGATGAGCTACTTTGGAACGAAATGCGCCGCTTGTCCGACATGGCCAACATCCATTACGTCCGTCAGCGTGAAACCAACGGCCTCGGAGATGCCATTTATTACGCTAAGCAACACGTTGGGAACGAACCATTTGCGGTACTTTTGGGTGATACCATCATGGACTCGGTGATTCCTGTTACCCAACAACTCATCGATACCTACGAGCAGTACCAAAGCACAGTCATTGCGGTAGAAACCGTTCCTCGCGAAAAAGTAAATCGTTACGGGATTGTGGGTGGCGACGCTTTGAGCGAAACCATCATGAAGCTCGACAGCCTCGTCGAAAAACCTTCTATTGAATCGGCTCCGTCGAACCTTGCGATTGCGGGACGTTATATTCTTTCTCCCGAAATTTTTACGGCGATTGAGCAAACAGGCAAAGGAAAAGGCGGCGAAATTCAGTTGACCGATTCGTTCCAAATCTTACTTCGTCGTGAAAATATCTACGCGCACCGCATCGAAGGCGAGCGCCACGACATTGGTAACAAACTTGATTTCTTGAAAACTACCGTCAAATTTGCCCTCAAACGCAAAGAATTTTCAGCGCCTTTCTTGAAGTTCTTGCGTGAGACGTTGGCGGAGTACGAAGGTAAATAAAATGTTAATTGTTATCCGTTAACTGTTATCAGGAGTCCAGGCGATTAACCGACTAGCAATAACAGTTAACGGATAGCATTCTTACTTATGGCAAATCTTCTCCTAATCGACGATGAAGTCAAACTACGTGGGTTGCTCAAACGCATCTTAGAACTGGAAGGATACCACGTCAGCGAGGCAGGTGATGCGCGTTCGGCCTTTTCTATTTTAGAAAAACAAGACATTCAGGCAGTTATTTGCGACGTCAAACTACCCGACGCCCACGGGGTAGAATTGACAAAGCAACTCAAAGCAAGCTTCCCACTCGTCGAATTTATTCTTTTGACGGCCTACGGAACGATTGCTGACGGAGTACAAGCCGTAAAAAATGGTGCTTTTGACTACCTCACCAAAGGCGACGACAACGACCGTATCGTTCCCCTAGTGGCACGGGCGGTAGAAAAAGCCGAGCTTCAGCAAAAAGTAAAACGACTCGAAGAGAAGGTTCGCCAAAAAGTAGGGTTTGAAAGCATTGTAGGCACTTCAGCCGTAGTACAACAAGCCATTTTACTCGCTCAAAAAGTAGCCCAAACCGACACAACTGTTTTACTTTTGGGCGAAACGGGAACGGGAAAAGAAGTATTTGCCCAAGCCATTCACCACGAAAGTCCACGGCGAGATAAAGCCTTTGTCGCGCTCAATTGCAGCGCCTTTAGCCGAGAAATCCTCGAAAGTGAGCTTTTTGGGCACCGAGCGGGAGCATTTACGGGTGCTTTGAAAGATAAAAAAGGATTGCTCGAAGAAGCTCACGGCGGGACATTATTTTTGGATGAAATCGGCGAAATGAGCCTCGACCTCCAAGCAAAACTCCTACGCGTACTCGAAACTAGCTCGTTTTATAAAGTGGGTGATACCAAGCCTACGAACGTCAATGTACGTTTTGTAGCCGCGACAAACCGTAACCTGCGCCAAGAAGCCGAGCAGCAGCACTTCCGCCTCGATTTGTACTTTCGGTTATCGGTATTTGAAATTCCGCTTCCCGCTCTTCGCGAGCGTCCGAGCGATATTCCGCTCTTAGCTGCTTATTTTGTGCAGTTGTACGCAAAAAAAATGAACCGTTCGGCTCCTTCAATTTCGCCTGAATTTCTTCAAAAACTAGCACAACATTCGTGGAAAGGCAACATCCGTGAATTGAAAAACGTGATTGAACGAGCCATTATCCTACTGCCTCCTCAGTCGGAGTTAACGCCTAATGAACTGCCTTATGATATTCAGGGGGGCAATGATTCTTCGTTTCAGGGCATGATGACCCTCGCCGAACTCGAAAAACAGCACATCCGCCGCATTCTTCACCACACCCAACAGCAAAAACCCGAAGCAGCCCGCTTGTTAGGCATCGGCCTTACTACGCTTTATCGTAAGATTGAGGAGTATAAGTTGTAGGAAATGTCTTCCTTTTTTCTTTTTTGGTTTTATATTTGTTTATTAAGTGAATCAATCCTTATTTAAGATGGCAGCAGCAGTAGAACCACCGCTCAATTTAGGTATCCACGAAGGTACAATGGTTAAGCGTATTATCGACATGACTCCCCAAGAACGGGAAGTCTATTACAAAGCTGTCGCACTCAAAGCTAAAGAGCACCTATTTGCAATAGGTCAACCTTGGGTGTATGAAAAAAACGGGCAAGTTCTAGCAGAATATGCCGATGGAAGAATTGAAATCATTGACTAAATAGGTATAAATATACGTCTATTTTGTCAATCACTTATGATTAAAGAAACTCCAATCCTCTATATAATCGCAGGTCCTCCAGGAATCGGCAAAAGTACCAATGGGCAATTCTTTATTCCTTATCAGATAAAGGTACTCAATCATGACGAAATAGAAGCTGAGTTTAAAAAAATGGGCATCCTCAATTATGAGGAACGTGCCAATCAAAGGATATGGGAGCTTATCCATGATAACATCGCTCTTAATACTGGATTTGGTATTGAGCTTAATCTAGGGACAAATAATCAATATGGATTACTCAAAAGGATTCACGGATATTGCCCTCATTACGAAATTCATGTTCTTCTCTTTTTTACTGACTTTTACCAGATTTGCTTGAATAGAGCCGCAATTCGGGCCAATTCAGGAGGACATGAGGTTGAGCCTGCCGTTATTAGGGATATGTGCTATAATACTATTGGCTTACTCAGAAAGAATATTGCTCAATTTAAACATATCACCCTTATCAATGTCACTTACAATTCTCTTGAATTAGTTTATTCGGGTTACTATCCCAATCAAGTACATGAATTTAGCCACCACATCCTGCCCAATTGGATAGTTAAAAATTTTCCTGAAATAGGTTCGTAAACTATTCATAATAGTACCAACAATCATACATTTTTTCTTCTTCATCAATCAAATTGGTATCAATCTGAAACGCACTTCAGCCTGTCAACATACGCTTGAAAATTTCAAAATGAAAAACTCTTTTTCCATTTTGAAAAAATCTCCTATCTCCTTTCAGCGCCACTAAACAGACAACTTCCTAATTACAAGCCGTTTATAAAAACACCAAAAGCTGTGGCACGGCTTTGGCACCTATGGCTATGTCCGCATAAGCGGTTTTGACTTAACAAAACGATAGCCTCATGTTCCTTCTATTATTCATCCTCGCTTTGGCCGTCTTTGGCTACCTATTATACGTTCTGCTCAAGCCTGAAAAATTTTAATCCTACTTCTATGTTGTACGAACTTCTCGGTATCACACTTATTTTTGGTTTGACTGTCCTGCTAGCATTGCCCCTCGGGCGCTACATTGCCAACGTCTATTTAGGTCAGCCCACGTGGTTGGACTTTCTGTCTCCGCTCGAAGAATGGGTTTATAAAATCTGCCGCATCAATCCCAAAAAGGAAATGACGTGGCAAGAACACCTTGTCGCACTGCTTACCATCAACTCCCTCTGGTTTTTCTGGATGATGTTTATTTTGATGAACCAAGGCCGGTTGCCACTGAATCCCGACGGCAACCCTTCGATGAGCCCCGATTTAGCCTTTAACACCGCCGTTTCATTTTTGGTCAACTGTAATTTACAGCACTATTCAGGCGAAACGGGGGTCACGTATCTTTCGCAACTTGCGGGGTTAATGTTTATGCAATTTGTGACCGCTGGTACGGGCATGGCTGCGGGCGCCATCGTGTTTAAAGCAATGAAACCCAGCCCTCAATCCCTCTCAAGTCAAAAAGCCTCTCCCTCAGAGGGGAGAGGTTTAGAGAGGGGTTTAGGAAATTTCTACGTGTATTTCCTAAAATCTTGCACCCGTATTTTACTTCCATTATCGTTGGTATCGGCACTATTACTTGTATTTAATGGTGTTCCTATGAATTGGGAAGGGAAAGCCTCGATTGTTACGATGCAAGGCGATTCCGTACAAGTATCGCGCGGGCCTGCCGCCGCCATGATTGCCATCAAGCAAATCGGAACCAATGGAGGTGGCTGGTTTGGGGTAAATTCAGCTCACCCCTTAGAAAACCCCAGCTACTTCACTAATGCCGTCGAAAACATCCTGATACTTCTCATTCCTATTGCATTTGTGTTTGCGTTAGGCTTCTACCTCAACCGCAAAAAACTAGCTTGGATGATTTTTGGAGTAATGACCTTCGGTTTTTTATTGATGGCGGGGGCTTCGGTTTACGTCGAAATGCAAGGCAACCCTGCTATTTCAGCATTGGGGATTGACCAATCGCATGGAAGTATGGAGGGCAAGGAAGTTCGTTTTGGAGCAGCCGCGTCAGCGTTTTGGGGAATGGCTACGACTGCCACTTCCAACGGTTCGGTCAATGCCATGCACGACAGCATGACTCCACTGTCGGGTGCTTTACAGATGCTCGACATGATGATCAACGCGCTCTACGGTGGGGTTGGCGTTGGTTTCCTCAATTTCTATATTTTTATCATCATTGCTGTGTTTATTTCGGGGCTGATGGTAGGGCGTACACCCGAATTTTTGGGCAAAAAAATAGAAGCAAAAGAAATGAAAATTGCCACGCTGGTCGCCTTGCTCCATACGCTCTTGATTTTGGCGTTTACGGCTTTATCTAGCTTTGTTTTTGTTCAAAACCCCAACATTGGATGGCTCAACAACCCTGGCTTTCATGGATTTTCGGAAATGCTGTACGAATACACCTCGTCTTCGGCCAACAATGGTTCAGGCTTTGAAGGGCTTGCCGACAACAACCCTTTTTGGAACATTACGTGCGGAATTGTCTTACTGTTAAGTCGTTATTTGCCCATTATAGGCCCAGTAGCGATAGCAGGTATCTTGGCCAACAAAAAGTACATTCCCGAATCCTCAGGAACGCTCCAAACCGACACCGCGACCTTTGGTTTTATGGTATTGGCCGTCATCTTCATTGTCGCTGCGTTGTCGTTTTTCCCAGCGTTGGCACTTGGGCCTTTGGCAGAGTATTTTACGTTGCGCTAAGTTGAGGACTAATAAATTCCAAAACTACTTTTAAATCAACTTGTTCAAAAGGCTCAGCAATTTCAAATTCACCAACGTGACGATGAAACGGGAATGTAGAAAATTGAGGAAAATGTGGGGTATTATCCCATCGGTAAAGCGTTCGGTTTTCGGAATCCATCCACTGATAACTGTACTTAAACTTTGTGCCTTGTACCGACTGATAAACTACCAAACGGGTAGCATCAATAAATATAATTTGGCAACGCTCTATTTCTTTTACTCCTTTTATTCCCTCGCGATGAACCGTAAACCTAAGAATTACCGAAGTGAACTCTTCAATAATTTCTTTCATGGAATCACTCGTTGTAAGGCCCTAGAATAGATTTGTATGAAATCCAGTGCATCTTCCCAATCATTGTCATCATCTTCTTTTTCTATAATGCCAAATTTTGATAGAACTGCATCAGAAGGATTAATTACCCGTTGGCGAAACTCCTCAAATCTCATTCCATATTTCTTTTCAAACCCATCAACACGTGCTTGGTAATAGGCGATTTTTTGCAGAGTAACATTTTTGATTTGAATTTTAGTAAAATCAAAAACACTCATATAACCAAGCCCATTGGCAAGTTCTTCCATTGCATTATACGCATCAATCTCACTTGTCGTCATGTCTGTATAATTTTTTATTCAAAATTACAAAAAATATGAAACGTTCTCAATCTTCCTCTCTCTTGCAAGGAGGAATGGCTAAAACCGCTCTGATAGAATCCTTTATCAAACTTAACCCTACTGTGATGTTTCGGAATCCCGTCATGTTTGCAGTAGAGTTAGGGACAGTAGTGATGTTTTTTGTTTGCCTCCAAATCGCTTTCGGGGGCGACACTACCCAAGGTAGTCTGACGTACAACTTCCTAGTGTTTGCCATCTTGTTGCTTACCCTTCTTTTTGCCAATTTCGCCGAAGCTTTGGCCGAAGCCCGTGGAAAAGCCCAAGCCGATAGCCTCCGTAAAACCCGCGAAGAAACGCCTGCGAAAGTCATTCGTCCTGTAGGAAATATGAAGGTCAATGAACTACAAATCATCCCTTCTTCGCAATTGAACAAAGGGGATATTTTTGTCTGCGAAGCAGGCGATATCATTCCTTCTGACGGCGAGATTATCGAAGGACTCGCAACCATCGACGAATCGGCCATCACGGGCGAATCGGCTCCTGTGATTCGGGAAGCAGGTGGCGATAAATCGTCGGTGACGGGTGGGACAAAAGTTCTTTCCGACCAAATCAAGGTCAAAGTCACCACCCAACCAGGCGAAAGCTTTTTGGACAAAATGATTGCGTTGGTGGAGGGGGCTTCCCGCCAAAAAACGCCCAATGAAATTGCGCTTACGATTCTGTTGGCAGGGTTCACGCTCATTTTTGTGATTGTGTGCGTCACCCTCAAACCTTTTGCGGATTACGCCAATACGCCTATTCCCATCTCGGCTTTTATCTCGTTGTTTGTCTGCCTGATTCCCACCACCATTGGCGGTTTGCTCTCCGCGATTGGAATTGCAGGAATGGATCGCGCCCTCCGCGCTAATGTCATTACCAAATCGGGGAAAGCCGTCGAAACAGCTGGCGACGTGGATACGCTCTTATTGGATAAAACAGGAACCATCACCATTGGAAATCGTAAGGCCACCCATTTTTGGCCAACCACAGGCATTCAAAGTGAACATTTTGTCACGTATGCTCTTTATGCCTCTCAGTCCGACGACACTCCTGAAGGTAAATCCATTGTTGAGTTGGCTGACCCGCGCGGCGTACCGTCCCTAACCCAGCGCGGGGCTACGGGGGAATTTATCCCGTTTACGGCCGAAACTCGTTGTTCGGGGGTAAACTTGCCTAACGGTGTTCGTATTCGGAAAGGTGCGCAGGATGCCATTCGCCAATTGGTAGAACAAGCTGGCAATACTTTTCCTGATGATACGGCAGCGAAGGTTCGCGAAATTGCATCCAACGGAGGAACTCCGCTGGTGGTTTCCGAAAACGAGCGCGTGCTAGGCGTCATTGAGCTGCAAGATGTGATTAAACCTGGCATTCAAGAGCGTTTTGAACGATTGCGCAAAATGGGGGTAAAAACCGTGATGGTAACGGGCGACAACCCGCTTACGGCCAAGTACATTGCGCAAGTCGCAGGGGTAGATGATTTTATTGCCGAAGCAAAACCCGAAGATAAGATGAACTACATCCGCGCCGAGCAAGCCAACGGCAAACTGGTAGCCATGATGGGCGATGGTACCAACGACGCTCCCGCCCTTGCTCAAGCCGACGTAGGTGTAGCCATGAACAGCGGCACCCAAGCCGCCAAAGAAGCAGGAAATATGGTGGATTTGGACAATGACCCAACGAAACTCATTGAAATTGTAGAGATTGGCAAACAACTCTTGATGACGCGCGGAACCCTCACGACTTTTTCCATCGCCAACGACGTCGCCAAGTACTTTGCCATTGTGCCTGCCTTGTTTATGACGTCCATTCCTGCCTTGCAATCGCTCAACATCATGCACCTCAGTAGTCCTGAAAGTGCCATTTTATCGGCGGTTATTTTCAACGCAATCATCATCCCAATGCTTATTCCGTTGGCATTAAAAGGGGTAGCTTACAAGCCGATTGGGGCAAGCGCGCTACTTCGTCGAAACCTGCTAGTTTACGGTTTGGGAGGACTTATTATTCCTTTCATCGGCATCAAACTCATTGATTTATTGGTGGGGAGTCTTGTTTAGGGCAAAAACCCCTCTCGTTAGTAATGCCCATGACAACTTACGATTGACACTTTTTCATTATCAACCTTATAAATCAGTCGATGTTCACTGTTAATACGACGACTCCAGTAACCTGTCCAGTTACCCTTCAATGGTTCTGGTTTGCCTATTCCTCTGAAAGGGTCACGTGTAATGTCAAAAATCAGGTCATTAATCTTATTAAAAACTTCCTGATTCAGCTTAGACCAGTCAACATAATCTTTGTAGGCACTCGAATCAAAGTAAATGTTTCACATAAACTAAAGCGAACCAGATAACTTAGAAAACTCTTCCAATGAAAAAGCCACCACGCTTTCGCCTTTTTCTACATTACTGATTGCTTTATCCAGCCGTTCTTTATACTCATCTTTGGTCTCTAAACGTAAGGATGAGCGGGATGGTTTTTCGGCCACCTGAATTGTAATCTCGTAGTTGTCATTTCCTTTAAGTAGGTATTGTAACTTCTCTAGCAGATTAACCGTCAATTCCGATGGGCGTATTTTAATGATTGTTTCCATGTTGAATTTCTTTTCTTCAAAATTATAAAAAAAGATGAAAACGCACTTTTTTTCTGCCGTTATTATGACCCTCACCACCTTTGTGCTTTTGGTCGTTATTTATCCTTTACTCGTTTGGGGAGCTGCGTTGGTAGCTCCTGCCCAAGGCCGTGGCGAGACAATTTCTGCCAACGGTCGGGTGGTTGGTTTTGCCAAAGTAGGTCAAAAATTCACTCATGATGCCTATTTTTGGTCGCGTCCTTCGGCGGTTGAGTACAATGCCGCTGGCTCGGGAGGCTCCAACAAAGGTCCTTCCAATCCCGAATACCTTGCACAAGTGCAGGCACGTATCGATACATTTTTAGTACACAACCCTGCTGTCAAAAAGGCTAACATTCCTGCTGAATTGGTTACCGCTTCGGGCAGCGGGCTTGACCCTCATTTGTCGCCCCAAGCAGCCTATATTCAAGTACCTCGTATTGCTAACATCCGTCATTTATCAGAAACTCAAGTAAAAGACCTTGTTCAGACCCATACCGAATCCCCTTGGCTAGGGTTGTTTGGCCCCGACAAAGTCAATATTTTAGCACTTAATATCGCATTAGACCAATTGAAATAGGTCATTTTTCCAAAAATCAAGATGAAATCGCTCTTAATTGCTCTCCTCGCAGGCTTACCCCTATTCTCTCTTTTTGCGCAACATGATTCTACGTCCAGACTAAGCATAAGTGGCTACGTAGAAGCCTATTACAGCTATGACTTCAATCAGCCTGTCCGCAATGAACGTCCATCGTTTATCTATAGTCACAACCGTCACAATGAGTTTAACATCAATTTAGGTTTTGTAAAAGCGGCTTATACGTCGCAACAATTGCGCGCAAACCTGGCACTCATGGCAGGGACATATTCCAACGCTAACTTAGCGGCCGAACCTGCCACTTTACGCAACATTTACGAAGCCAATGTAGGGATTAAGCTTTCCAAAAACCGACAACTTTGGCTCGATATGGGCGTATTTTCATCGCACATTGGTTTTGAAAGTGCCGTTTCGAAAGATTGTTGGGCTCTAACCCGCAGCCTCATGGCCGACAATACGCCTTACTACGAAACAGGGGCAAAAATTGGCTACACTTCCCCCAATGAAAAATGGTTGGTGTCAGGATTAATTCTCAACGGCTGGCAACAAATGCGTCGCCCCGACGGAAATACGCGGCTGGCAATAGGTACGCAAGTAACGTTCAAACCCACCGCAAACGTCACGCTCAACTCTAGTACTTTTTTGGGAAGTCGCCCCGATGATGCTAACCGAAACCGTTTCTTTCATAATTTTTACGGGATTGTTCAGTTAACTCCCCAATGGGGCATTATCGCAGACATTGATTATGGAATGGAACAACGGCAAACGGGTTCCTCACAGTACGACCCATGGAGTAGTTGGGCGGTTGTTCTCAAATACCAAGCGCACCCCAAATGGGTCATCGCGGGAAGAATCGAAAACTACACCGATAAAACGGGGGTCGTTATTGCGACAGGAACACCTAATGGGTTTGTCACTAATGGTTTTTCGTGCAACCTTGACTTTGTACCACTTCCCAACGTTGCGTGGCGGATAGAAGCCAGAAACCTACAAAGTAAAGATGCGATTTTTGAAAAGCACGGAACGATCACTCGTCAAAATTTTACATTGACCACCTCTTTAGCCCTTTCCTTTTAACCTTATGCCCGCTCAACCACCCGAACCCAACGCGGCTTATTTCCTCGACCTGATTCAAAAATCAAAGCGGGGTAAGTTCAAAGTGTATATTGGCATGAGTGCGGGCGTTGGCAAAACCTACCGCATGTTGCAAGAAGCACACACGCTTTTGCGGCACGGCGTCAATGTTAAAATCGGATTTATCGAAACCCACCGCCGCGCCGAAACCCACGCATTGCTAGAAGGGCTGCCGATGGTTCCGCACCGTACCGTTTTTTACCGTGGAAAAGAATTAGAAGAAATGGACGTGCAGGCCATCCTCAACCTGCATCCCGAAGTGGTAGTGGTGGATGAGTTGGCACATACCAATATTCAAGGGTCAAAAAATGAAAAGCGCTGGCAAGACGTACTCGACATTCTCAATGCGGGCATTAATGTTATCTCGGCCGTTAATATTCAGCATTTAGAAAGTCTCAACGAAGAGGTGTTTAACATTACGGGCATTGAAGTAAAAGAGACCGTGCCCGACAGCCTTTTGCAGCAGGCCAACGAAGTCGTAAACATTGACCTCACCGCCGATGAACTTATCACTCGGCTCAAAGAAGGCAAAATCTACGATAAATCGAAGGTAGAGACGGCGCTAAACCATTTCTTTCAGGCCGAAAAAATCTTGCAGTTGCGGGAGTTGGCTCTCAAAGAAGTGGCCTCGCAGGTAGAGCGAAAAGTGGAAACGGAAGTCGTTCAAAAAGTGGGACTTCGTTCCGAACGATTTCTGGCCTGCATCAGTTCTAACCACGAAATTGCCCGCAAGATTTTACGAAAAACGGCCCGTTTGGCCAGTTATTACCAAGGAAAATGGTGCGTTCTTTACGTGCAAACCTCCAAAGAAGATGCCGACAAAATTGGGTTAGCAGCGCAACGGCACCTGATAAATAATTTTAAATTAGCCACCGAACTAGGCGGCGAAGTCGTACGTATAAAAAGCGACGACGTAGTGCAAGCTATTTTTGACATGGCCCAAAAACAAAACAGCACGAACATTTGCATCGGCAAACCACACGAGGGTTTTTGGAGAAGCGTAACGGGAAACTCGCTCTTTCATAAATTGCTCCAAAAAGTAGCCGACAAAGACATTGACTTAATTGTTATCAGCTAAAAGGTCAGACGACAGTCAGACCGAAATCGCAAAAAAGGTAAGACGACAGTCAGACCGAAACCGTTGGTCTGACTATCGTCTTACCCTAATAGAACCCTCTCCATGAAACTCAAAGTAAAATTACGCCTAGCACTTGGCTTTTTATTCGTCGTGATACTTCTCCTTGGCGGGTTAGGCGCTTGGTACCTGCAAAAACTGTCTCAAGAAGCCCAAGGGATTTTAAAAGACAATTACATTTCGCTTGAGTACGCTCGCGCGATGCGTGGAATCATCGACGAAAACAACTGGAAATCCGAAGATTTTCAATCGTTTAATGAAGCTCTCCTTCAACAAGAACGCAACATTACGGAGCTCGGGGAAGGAGAAAGCACTCGACAAGTTCGCAACCATTTTAATGCGTTTCGGACTACCCGAGACAGCAGCCGCATTGGACTTATCAACAAACAGCTGAATACGATTGTTCAACTCAACATGCAATCCATTTTTCAAAAAAACGAACAGGTCAAAAAAATGGCTGACGAAATCTATTCCTACTTGGTTTTCATCGCCACGTTTTGTGCACTCATTGCCTTTTCGTTTATTATTAACTTCCCTCGGTATATTTCTGACCCAATACAGCAGCTTACCGAAGGTTTACGCGAAATTACCCGCAAAAATTACGAACCTCGCCTAGGTGTAGAACGCAACGATGAACTAGGCGAAATGGCCAAAGCGTTCAATCAAATGGCACAAAAGCTCGATGAATACGAACACAGCAGTTTGGCGAGGGTTTTGTTTGAAAAACGCCGTACCGAAACCATCATCAACCAAATGAACGACGCCATCATCGGGCTTGATGAGCACAATCATTTGTTGTTTATCAACTCAGTCGCAGCCACCATGCTCGGGCTTGATGCCGTTCAAATTGTAGGAAGATACGCCCCCGATATTGCCCTCAAAAATGACTTACTTCGTAGCCTTCTCAACAACGAACCGACGGCCAAACCACTCAAGATTTTCGCCAATGAACGCGAAAGCTACTTTTCAAAAGAAACGTTGGAGGTCACCAATGAAGAAAAACGTTTGGGTAAAGTCATCGTTCTCAAAAACATTACGCCTTTTCATGACCTCGACCAAGCCAAAACCAATTTTATTGCCACCATTTCGCACGAGCTTAAAACGCCCATTGCTAGTATAAAAATGAGCTTAAAATTGCTCGAAAACGACCGCATTGGCAACCTTAACGACGAACAAAAACTACTTGTCACCCAGATTCAAGAAGACAGCCAACGATTACTCAAGATTACGGGCGAATTACTTGATTTATCGCAGGTAGAGACGGGCAATCTTCAACTCAATTTTAGGAGCGTTTCACCCACCGAAATCGTGACTCCCGCCGTGGAAGCCCTTCAGTTTTTTGCTTCCCAAAAACAAATCGACATTCAAGTACAGATACCATCGACGCTACCTTTGGTTCAAGCCGATTCGGACAAAACCACTTGGGTATTGTTAAACTTTCTTTCCAACGCCATCCGTCACAGCCCCGAAAAATCAATCATTGAAGTAGAAGTAAAACCCAGTTCAAAAACTAATTGCATTGAATTTTCGGTCAAAGACTTGGGCAAAGGCATCGACCCCAAATACCAACAACGGGTCTTTGAACGCTATTTTCAAGTGCCCTCCAACGGCCAAAGCAAAGCAGGTACGGGGCTCGGGTTGGCCATTTCGAAAGAGTTTATCGAAGCCCAAAAAGGAAACATTGGGGTCGAAAGTGAAATTGGTCTGGGCAGCCGCTTTTGGTTTCAATTGCCTGTGGCATAAATCCGCCGAATAGCCACCAAATGCGCCCAAAATACCACAGGAACTACAAACCCTGGCAACCAAATGAACGTTGATTTGAATACACCCACATTGGGCTGAGCAAAGTTTAATTGCTGAAATGGCAACGGGGCCGACAGAAGCGCCATGCCTACAATGTTTACTAGCAAGCCCAACGCCACTAGGTTCCACGCCAACACAACCCACCGAGACAATGTGCCACGTTGAAGATACCATACGAGTAGTGGTGCAGTAATCCCCGCCAAAATATCCCAATTATAACCTTCAAACGTCATCATTTGTGGGATTTGATGCTCCAAAAACAAATACCAAAGTGATACCTCTACGGCCACTCGAAAGGTATGCAGCCAAGTCAACGGTTTCAGCGGAAGTTGGTCAAGAAAATACCGCCCTTGGCGGGTTAAAAACAAGGAGGTAACGAATGCCATAGGCGGGACTAAGACCACCAAAAAGCGCGGAGGCTTGGCATCCAACTGAGCAAAAAAGGGGGTTTGAGCAAGCCCCCAAAGCATACCCAACCACGCCAAGCCAACTACCAAAAAGTAGGAGGCAATACGCCGTGAAACGGTGCGCAACAGGCGACAAACAAACCATCCAAAACAGATAACTACACTCCCAAAGGCCCAAGAAAGCCCATCAGAAATGGGAATTGGAAAAAAATCAAGATTAGCCTGCATTATTCAACGGTCAAAGTTTGGGCGTTATTACCCAGCCAAAGTAACCGTAGTTTTTGGCGAAGTGTAGAGCAGATTTATCCTTTAAAAAACGAACGGTAGCGATTTTGGGGATGAATGGTCAGGTGGAAGCCGCTTTTTCTAGCCATTTTTTAAACTCACCACTTCGATAGCGACTCACCACCACCTCTTCGGTGGCATCCACTTGTCGCAATGCAGGTACTAAGGAAACTATTAGCTTTCGATTGGCTTCCTCCTTTACCGCTTTTATGGCATTGACATAAACTACGAATTGGCGACTAATGACAAAAAAACACGAATAAACGCCCAATTCCTCGGACAATGTTATCAAAGAGGCATAACTTGTTGTGTGTTTGCTACCATCTGCTTTCACTAATAAAATCACCCCGCCTGAAGAATAAAAATAGGCTATTTCTGCGGGCTGTACCATCAACTGCCCGTGAGGCGTCGCTACTCGAATCAACGATTTTTGCGATGCCACAGGTAGTTTTTCGGGGGAAGAATTCGTTTTTTGCCAATAAATCGTTTGGAGTAAATAAAGGGAGATATAAGCCCCGTTCACAACAATTGCAATGGTAAAACAAACGATTACCCCCGTAAACAGCAACGCAAATGCAGGCCAATGCCCCACATACACCCGCTGAGCCAGTGGAAAAACAAGCAGAAACGTCAGCAATGTTGCCCCCCCATTAAAAGCTAATTGCCGAGCAATTCGCTTCAATGGGTTGATATAAAATGGAAGCGATGCATCTAACCACCAAAACAAACGTAGATTTATTTCCCAACATGACAGCATCACCGTAGCAACTGTCAGGAAATAAGGCCATGGAAAAGCATAATCTTCTTGCCAGGGGAAGCGCTTGGTAAATACCACATGAGATGCCACAAAAGCAGCAATAGGCACAAAAATACCCCTTGCCATCCAGTCTTGCCACCTCGATACTACCTTTCCGCTCACAAATCAAAGCTTAAACGGTCTTGTAGGTACATCATCGTGGTCTTCATAAACCAACTCCATGGTATTACGAACAGCGTCCAAAATTTGGATTAGGTTCAGGCTATCTCTCAATGTCCACCAATCACTTTCTTTTCTTCCTTCCCTCAAACAAATATTTACTTCTTCTATTTCGTATTGGTAGCCCCACGTCGGACGATCAAAAGTGAAGCGCTCGGTCGTTCCATCTTGGTATTTGACCGTAAATGCCTTGCTTTCGTGCCAACGAGGTTCAATAAAAATCATGCCTTTCTCACCATAAATAACCGCATCAGAAGTAGTTTCAGCCCTAAAAGTGCAGCTTAAAAAAGCGAAACTACCATCGCGATAGGTCAATGTCATCCCAGTGGACTCATCCACTTTTGTTTCGGCAAACGTACAGTGCGACGCAATTTCGTAAGGCATCCCAAAAACTAAGTATGCCAAAAACACAGGATAAATACCAATGTCAAGCAGTGCTCCTCCACCAAGGTCTTTGTTGTAGGCACGTTGCGTCAAATCTTGGTTTGCCCGAAAACCAAAATCCGCTTTTAAGCCCATCACTTTCCCAATGGCCCCCGACTCAATGATTTCGAGCATTTTATGGGTCCATGGCAAAAAGCGCGTCCAAAAGGCTTCCATCAAAAAAGTATTTCTCATTCGCGCCGATTCCACCATCGTCTCCACCTGCAACCTATTCATCGCAAACGGCTTTTCGCACAGTACAGGAATATTTGCGCTTAGACAAAGTAGCGTATGTTCAAAATGAAATACGTGCGGCGACGCAATATAAACCACATCTAACTCAGGGCAAGCCACTATTTCGTCGTAGCTACCATAGGCATATTTAGCTCCGTATTCATTGGCAAATGTTTCCGCCCGTCCTTTGTCGCGCGATGCAACCGCCATCAGAACCGCTCCTTCGACATGCTTTAAATCTTGAGCAAATTTATGAGCAATCCGCCCAGGCCCGATTATTCCCCAACGTATCATAACCTTTCTTTTAGTCTGTTTTTGTTAATCTTTTCGTATAGATACGCAAAAAAAGGCATTTCGATGCTTGTAAAATCACATTTTGCTCAGTTTTTATATTGAAATATCCTTTTAACGTAACAAAATGACTGGTATGGAGGATGCTACCTATGAATATCTGCTGAATTATTTAACTTTGGTTTTTCAACTAACCTTTACCCAACTATGCCCAAACCCAAGATTGGCGGCTACCGAGCAGGTAGTGTCCCTGACAATACCACGTATCGAAAAGTGGCTAAAAAACAATCCCTTCCTCCCAAAGTTGACCTACGAAATTTCCTAACTTCTATCGAATACCAAGTAGGAAACAGCTGCGTGGCCAATGCCTTTGCGGGCGCCTACGAGTACCTCGCCAAAAGAACGCTCGGTGAAGCAGGCGATGTAAGTAGGCTTTTTATTTATTACAATGCCCGCTCCGTGGAAGGAATGGAAAGCGAAGACGAAGGTACCACCATGACAGCGGCAATTGAAGCCCTAAAAGAATACGGAGCTTGCTCCGAAGACTACTGGGCAAACGACGAAGAAATGATTCTCGAAGAACCCGATGAAGACTCTTACAACCAAGCGAGTTTGTTTAAAGTAGTGGAGGAAGAATACCTCGAAACCGACCTCGAACTGTGGAAACAAACCCTCGCCCAAGGCTATCCCATTGCTTTTGCCCTCAATACTTTTAACTCATTTGACTCCGCCACGACCAACAAAGGCCGAGTGCCCCTGCCTCGTGCGCGCGAGACCGAACGCGAAACGCACGGCTGGCACGCTATGTTGTGCGTGGGCTATTCAGACCCTGACCAGCGATTTATTGTCCGCAACTCATGGGGTGAAGAGTGGGGAGACAGCGGCTACTGCTACATTCCTTACGACTACATCATCCACCAAGATTTGAATGCCCATGATTCTTGGATTATCAAAGCAGTCGAAAACTTAGACTTCAGCGAAGACATTGCCTCTGATGACGAAGAATCGTATTTTGCAAAAGAGGGTTTAACGTACTTGGAAGAATTTTGGGTCGAATTAGAATCTTCCGACGACGTAGAAGACTTTGCGTCTGCGCTCGAAGAGCTTTGCCTCGAATACGTAGAATCGGAAGAAGATTTCTATTTTGAATACGAAGAAACTGAAGAAGACGACTGTATTTACATTGAAATGTCTAGCTTCGAAATCCTCACCGAAGATTACGAATCGTTTTTAGAAGCCCTCGACGAGCTTTGCCTCGAATACGCCCTCGATGAAAATTATAGCTATGAGGTGACGGAATAACTTCTACCCTTCTCGCCGTTTCTTGTACGCTTTGGCAAACATAAACAGCAGTACGCCAAAGACCAAAACGCCGCCAAAAGCGTACAGGAAATTGAGCGTGTCGCGCAAAACCGCCAACAACGCAATACTCACCAAAAAGAGCGTAGGAAGCTCGTTAAGAAGCCTAAATTGGAAGGAATCAAACGGATTTTTACCTTGTTCCAACTGCACAATAATACGTTTGCACCAAAGGTGATAAACCGTCAGTAAAATCAAAATGGCCAACTTAACGTGAAACCAACCCATTTGCCAATAGCCTGGATTGAGTAAGGTCATCGTGAGGCCGCATGTCCATGTAAGCATCATGGCGGGGTTGCAGATGATTTTATACGCCCGCCATTCCATAAGGTTAAACTGCGCTTTAAACGCTTCTCGAAGCTCAGGAGTAGGCTTTTGTTCGGCTTCTACGTGATACACAAACATTCGTACCAAGTAAAACAAGCCCGCAAACCACGCAACTGCCCCCACAATGTGGAAAGCTTTAAAATAAAAAAGTGCCATGTATGATGCTGTTACCCTACAATAAGTTTCTGCCCTTTACGAACAGTATTGCCTTTTAAGCGGTTGATTTTTTTCAAGCGACTGATATTGATTCCATAACGTTCGGCAATGGTCGAAAGCGTATCGCCTGGCTGAACGCGGTGATAACGAATCTTAATTTTCGTCTTTGTATCCGATGCCAACTGCGCTGGCGCACTGGCGTTTTTGGTAGTCTCTTTGAAGACAACCAATCGCTTACCACGCATGATACTATTGCCTCGCAAATGGTTCCAGCGTTTTAGGTCGTACGTATCTACCCCATAACGGCTTGCTATTTTCCCGAGAGTCTCCCCTCGGCGCACCGTGTGGTACATTTTTCGCGTCTGGCGCGTAATGATGGTTTCTGGATCTTCATTTTCGTCGCCCGCCGCAACCAATCCACCTACTTTTTTGATAGCGCCAGCACTATCGGTAGTTTCCTCCCCGTTCGTTGCCAATAACATACGGCTTTGGAAGGGTGATTTCGTCGCTGAATCCCAAATGGCTAGACGATTTTCTTGAAAAAAGTCAAAATTATGACTCGGAACACGGAGCACGTATTCTTTGGTAGTTGCAGGAAGTTCAGTGTTGATAACTTGTGGATTAAGTTTATAAAACTCATCCAACGAAATATTGCTTAGTTTCGCAAACGTATGCAAATTGACATATCCCGACACTTGAATCGTGTCAAAAAGCATGGGATAATCGGGGGTTTCTGCAAAAATACCGTGGTCGGCGTGGTAGTGCATCAAATAGGTCATGGCCACAAATTGAGGCACATAATGGCGCGTTTGTTTGGGCAAGAAATTATAGATTCCCCAGAAAGTACTCGAACCTGAGCGGCGCATCGCCCTTTTTACATTGCCTGGCCCTACGTTATAAGCGGCCAAAGCCATTTCCCAATCACCAAAAGCACGGTGAAGACGTTTCAAATACACACAAGCGGCTTCGGTTGATTTTACGGGGTCAAAACGCTCGTCGATGTAGTCGTTTTGCTTCATCCCATACTCACGACCCGTTGCAGGCATAAATTGCCACAACCCTCCTGCTCCTGCGTACGAAATAATGCGCGGGTTTAACCCCGATTCAATCAATGACAAAAACTTCAACTCACGCGGCATTCCGTGTTTTTCAAGCATCTGCTCGTACAACGGAAAGTACAAGTGCATTTGCTCTAACATTCGCTTCACAAAGCTCGGCTTGCGGTAGATAAAATACTCCACAAACTGATGCGTTACCTTATGATAACGGAGTGGAATGATGTTTTCCAACTTAGCAAGACGTTCGCGTACAAGCGCTTCCGACACCGTTGAGTCGGCCATTGCTTCTACTTGAATTTGTTCTTCCACTACGTTGGTGTCAGTCTCTACTTCTTGTGCACAGGCACCCACGCTTGTTCCAAGCCAACACATCCCCGCTACCAACCCCATGCCCACAATTCGCTTCAATTCCATCATCGTTCCGTTGTTTTCTCGTTAGGTTTTACATCTTTTTTGTTCGTTTTTCAATGGCTATTTTATCGCTTATGTTGAGTATTAGGCCAAAGAACTTGCTGGTTCTTTGGCTACTATGTATTTTGAAAAAGCCAGCAAGTCAGCTTCTCCGAAGGGTTTTCCTAGTACTTGAAGCCCCATGGGAAGGCCCTGCGCGTCGGTTCCTGCAGGAATCGAAATGGCAGGATACCCAATCACGTTTGCCTGTACCGTAAAAATATCGGCCAAGTACATCTGTAACGGATCTTCGGTTTTGTCTCCAATCGGGAAGGCCGTTGTTGGCGTAGTTGGCATTATTAAAAAGTCATATTTCTTAAAAAGCTCATCGGTCTGATTTTTTACCAGACGACGCACTTTTTGAGCTTTGGTATAATACGCATCATAATAACTCGCACTGAGCACAAACGTACCAAGCATGATGCGTTTTTTTACTTCCTTACCAAAACCCTCACTGCGCGATTTTTTGTAAAGTTCCATCAAATCCACGGGAGTCGCCGTACGGTGACCGTAGCGCACGCCGTCAAAACGAGATAAATTAGAACTCGCTTCTGCCGTGGTAAGAATGTAGTAGGTAGGCAAGATGTACGAAAGTAGCGCAAAATCTATCGGCTCTACTTCATGCCCTTGCTCACGTAACCAGTCAAGTTTTGCTTGCATGGCTTGGCGAATTTCGGGTTGTAATGCCTCGCTTTCTACGCCTTCTCGCAAATACGCTACTTTTTGTTTTTGAACCGTCGTTTTGGCTACCGCTTGCGTAAATGAAGGCACAGGCTGCTGAGATACCGTACTATCAAAATCATCCGCTCCAGCCATGATTTCTAGCAAAAGAGCAGCATCATCTATACTTTTGGTGATTGGCCCTATGCAATCAAACGAAGAACCGTAGGCAATCAGCCCCCAACGCGATACACGTCCATAGGTAGGTTTTAGGCCAACAAGCCCGCAAAAAGCCGCAGGCTGACGCACCGAACCACCCGTATCTGAGCCTAATGATGCCAAGCACATGTCTGCTTGGACTGCCACTGCCGAGCCTCCCGACGAACCTCCAGGAACGCGGGATGTATCCGCAGCGTTGCGCACCACCCCAAACGCACAGCTTTCGTTGGAAGAACCCATCGCAAATTCATCGCAGTTTTGACGGCCAATAATGATTGCATCTTCGGCCAATACCCGCTGTACAGCAGTCGCAGTGAACTGCGACACAAAACCATTTAAAATGGAACTTCCTGCTTGTAATCCGTGATTTTGATAGCAAAGGACATCCTTGATTCCGAGTACCATTCCCGCTAGGCGTCCTGCCGTTCCTGCCGCAATTTTTTGGTCAATTTCTTCTGCTCTTTGCGTTGCTTCTTGGTCATACACCGCCACAAACGCATTCAAGACTGGATTTTTTTCCTCTATGTTTTTCAAATAATACGCCACTAGCTCACGGCACGATACAACACCCGAACGGAGGTCGGTTTGAATTTCACTAAGAGAGGTATAATGATAGCTCACAATCAATAGATTACCGCCAACGAAATTGGCATTAAATTGGGATTGGTACAAAACAAAAATCGGCAGTAGTCCGAAGGCTACTGCTGATTTTTAGCTAAATTGTCGTAAAAAAGCCTCTTTTCGGCAACATTTCTCCGAAAATTAGCGGGCAGACCTTAGCGACTTTCGTCAAGTCCTTTTTCGATGTTTTCTTTCACTTCCTTAGAAGCTTCTTTGAATTCACGAATGCCTTTTCCTAACCCTTTCATCAACTCAGGAATTTTCTTTGCGCCGAAAAGTAACAACACGATAAGGGCGATAAAAATGAGTTCCTGTCCACCCAAGCCCATGATTAAAAAAATTGAAAGCGTATTCATTTTGAAAATGCGGTTAGTGATTTCTCTAAATTGTTGCTTTTATACATTGCTGTACATTCAAGCAATGTATTGATTACAGTAATAAAACGAAATAGGACTGTTTATTTACCGTTGATTTTCGATTTTTAACCCTATTTTAAGGAATCTTTTGGCAAAATTAACAACTATTTCGCAGATTATCAGCCAATCGTGATAGTATTTCGTTTTGACTCCCACTCACGAAAAGCATCAAGGTCGTCGCCAATGGCATTAAACAACCAAACAACCAAGGCAATGTCATCGGTCAATCCTACAATTGGTAGTATATCAGGAATGACATCAATTGGTGACAAAAAATACAGCAAAACCGCAATAATGCGGGTCAGCGTTTTCCATGGTACGGCTTTGTATTCTCCCTTAACGTAGGCTTTGAGCAAACGTACCAATAACATCACTTTTTCCCTGAGGGAATCGTAGGTCGCCCCTTTTAACGCATTGGTTTTGTTCAATACTTTTCCCAAAAGCTCTAAAAGGCTGCCCGCATTGCGGGCATAACGCCCTGCTTTACCAGTGGCGCTTTTAAAAAATACAGACTTCAATACCCGAACTAAGATATTGTCAGAAGTGGACGCGGAAGGCATTTCGGTACTATTAATTGGGTGTTAATTTGTTTACACCCTCATAAACGTAAAAATGGTTGAAAAGATTTGCTAGGCGCGTATCTTATTTCCAACCTTGTTTGATACAAAGCTGGTTGATATGCTCATAATGGTGCTCACTGTGCCAAGCGTACAGCGCTGCTACTTCGCGCAGCGGGAATACCCGTTTTGTTTCTGGGTGAAAATAGGTACGTTCCCAATCGGCATCGGTCAGTGAGTTGAGCAACATTACCCAACGCAAATGCACGTATTTCAGCAACTGCAACGACCATTCTACGGGCGCGCCTTTGCCATCGGCCAATTCAGCCCACAAGGCTTCTTCGTAGGGCTTAATTGCGGGATTGTCCTCGGTCAACGCCAGCTTAAAGCGAATGTAAGCATTCATGTGGCTATCAACAACGTGATGGACCGTTTGGCGCACCGTCCAGCCTTCGGGGCGGTAGGGTGTTTCTAATTGTACCTCATTAAGTACATTCACCACGTTAAATAACTTTGAAGGCAGCGCACTGATTTCCTGAATATGCGCTTGCGTTTCGGCCGCCGAATAGGCTTTTCCAAACTCAAAACGACCAATGGGGTATTTTAGCTTTTCCATTATCTTCCAAAATCATCTTGTACACGCACGATATCATCTTCGTCTGAAGGGTGTTCGGGATTGGTATGTTGCCAAATTTCGGCCAAGACGCCCCATTCTGACAACCCCACCAAACGGTGACGCTCTCCTTGACGCAAGGTAATCAAATCACCTGGCTGGTACGACTGCACCTCGGTTTCCTCGTCGGTATCGCTTTTCACAACCCCTACTGTGCCTGACACAACGCGCCAAATCTCCGCACGGCGGTGGTGGTATTGCCACGACAATCGTTTCTCGGGTGCAACGAGTAGTATTTTAGGGCTTAGTTTTTGCGTAATTTGAATGCTTGACAGCTCAACTGTCGGGAAATAGGTGGCGGCAAACTGCGGCGTTTGGTCTTCGTTAATCACAAAAAAACCTCCCCATGGGCGGGTTTGATCTTGCTTAACAATGCTAAAACCTTGCTCGGCCAACTGCGCAGCGATGGTTTCAACTACTTCTAACTTAGTGGGGATGGGTGTTTCCATGAACATTTGCTTGGGTAAGTCGTAAAATTAGAAAAAATCTTGTAAAGTAATCTCCGTATTTTTGCCCGAATGTTTCAAAGTCACATGTCTTTTCAATCTTTAAAAGTTAGCCTTTCGCCCGCAAAGAAAATCTATTTTGCCTCTGATTTTCACCTTGGTGCCCCCACTCATGCCGATAGCCTCGTCCGCGAAAAGCGCATTGTGCGGTGGCTAGAAAGTATCCGTCACGATGCCCAACTTATCTGCTTGGTTGGCGATTTGTTTGATTTTTGGTACGAACACAAACGCGTCGTTCCGCGTGGTTTTGTTCGGTTGTTGGGAAAACTCGGGGAACTGACGGATGCGGGCATCCAGATTATCGCATTCCCTGGCAATCACGACATGTGGATGACCGATTATTTTGAAAAAGAATTAAACATCAAAACCTACCGCCGCCCGCTTGATTTACTGGTCGAAACCACACCCAATGCGCCCATTCGGTCGTTTCACATTGCGCACGGCGACGGGCTTGGCCCAGGCGACCATTTTTACAAATTACTGCGCATTGTTTTTGAAAGTAAACTGGCGAGTTGGGCTTTTGGTAACCTTTTACATCCCAATGTTGCACTCTGGATGGGGCAATCGTGGGCGTTGCATAGCTGGCGCAAACACGAAAAAGAAGGGCAGCCGTCGTATTGGGGCGAAGACAAAGAGTGGCTTGTTTTGTATGCAAAGGAACAAGAAAAACTACACCATCACGATTTTTACGTTTTTGGACACCGACACATCAAGCTCGATTTGCCCATCAATCAGCGCAGTCGAACCCTCATTTTGGGCGATTGGATTGTATATAATTCTTACGCCGTTTTTGACGGCCAAGAAACCCAGCTCGTCGATTACGACGAACCCCAAAAAGCGTAATTAATTGTCTTTCTTCAAAATATCTTGGCGGGAGATGTTTTCGCGTGGGGCTTGTTTAAGAATATCTCGGTATTCTTTCTTTTTCAAGTCACCGTTTTTGACTGACTTAATAAAGCTTGCCCAAGCAAAGGGATTCAAGAAAGGCAGGGTGTTTGAGAAACTTCGGTTGGCGGCATTATCACGACCAAAAATTTGTTGGTCCATAAAACTTCGGTAGTTAGATGCGGCGCTCATCGGTGTGGCGGCCGCCATTTGCATCAAGAGCTCTTGGCGCGTATTTCGTTCGAGGTTTTCGCGTTCAAATTCGTCAGGCAATTTCATGGCGATAAACGCTTTTTTAAAGTCTTCTTCCGTTGCATACGGATAGACCTTCACTTCAGCCAGCGTTTTTATGTCTTCTTTCATCAAAATGATGGCCGAATACGATTCTTCCATGTGGCGTTTTGGAACCACGTGGTATTGTTTTTGGTATCCCAAATAACTAAACACCACACTATCTCCAGGAAATACGGGCAAGGCAAAATATCCTGCTTCGTCCGCCAAAGTTCCTCGCCCTGCTTTTGGAATAAAAATATAGGCTTTCGCGAGCGTTTGAGTACCTTTTACTCCGACTACACGCCCCGTAAACATAATGCTTTTTACCTGCCCTTGGGCACGTCCTTCTACTGTGTTCAGCAATGAAAGCAAAAAAATAACCCCAACAAGGAAGTAGCTGTATGTATGTTTTTGTAGCATAGTTTCTGGTCAAAAATGAACGCAAAGGTGTGTCCTTATAATGAGTAACGTTTTTATCTATGAAAAAATTTTAACGAATGTCACAATAAACGGTGCCGAAAGCAGCAAGCCGTCAAAACGGTCTAAAAAGCCACCGTGTCCTGGGATTGTACTACCAGAATCTTTGATGGCGATGCTTCTTTTAAAAAGAGATTCCACTAAATCTCCTAATGTACCTGCCACCACAATCACTGCTCCGATACAATACCAGGCCCATTCTTCGTACGAGCGGAAGTAAATCCCAAGGATAAAAGCTACAATGGCTGCAAAAAAAGCCCCACCAACGGCCCCTTCCCATGATTTTTTGGGAGAAACACGTTCAAAAAGCTTTCTTTTTCCGAAATAAGTACCCGCAAAATACGCACCTACGTCGGTTGCCCACAATAGAAATAAGCTTCCGAGTACGATTTCGTAATTATAGACTCCACCACGCATCGCCAAGACACTTAGTAACGAAAAAGGGATGGCGACGTAAATAATACCCAAAAACGTAAAAGCGATGTTTTGAAAGGGCTTTAGGTCTTTTTTCTTGTATAATTTTATAAAGAAAATCATGGTCACCATCGGACTAATCAGGAAGTAATTTTGGAAATCAATTACTTCTTTTTCAATCAAAAATGTCAGAAGGTTGATAAATACCCCGCATAACGTGCCATAATAGGTTAAGGGTTGATTTCCGTCAAGCCCTAGTAGCTTGTAAAACTCTAATTGCGTAAGAATACTGATGGCACAAAAAAGCAATAAAAACGTCCAATCACTGTATAAAATAGCGGATAAAATGATGGCTACCCCTACAATTGCGGCAATAATACGTTGTTGAAGATTAGATAGGTTATTCAAAGGAGATTTCATTCTCTACGATAGTTTTGGCAATGATAGCATCTTTCAAAGGAACATACAACTCGTACTTGCCAAAGTGGTAACTGCTATCCTGTTTATTAATAACAACTCCCGAAATAGATTGTTGCTCTAAGTATTCCCGCACGATTTCGGCACGATGCTGGAAACTTGTCTCAAAGATTTTTTCCCAATTATCAACAGTCATTTGATTTATTGTAAATGTAAGCGCCTCCGTGCAATGCAGATAGTGCTAAACAATCTACAACTGAGCCACTCTACGGTGAGAAATTATTTTTAAGTTTAAAAGCAAACCTGCCGTTAGTACTAATGATATTAATGCCCCCGTCCATGAAATAGTAGATTCGGGATTCTCAACATTCATTGAAATTAGCTGCTGGTTCGACAGGTAAACCATTAGCAGTGTAGCTGCATTATTGACGAAGTGAGCAAAAATAGGTGTCCATAAATTTCGACTCCACGCATACATATAGCCAAACATGGCGCCTAGGAGCATTCGGGGTATAAAGCCCAAGAACTGCAAATGGGTAGCACTAAATATCGCCGCCGTCAACCAAATGGAGATGTGCATGTCTCCAATTTTATGAAATATTTTTCGCTGAATAATACCTCTGAACAGCACTTCTTCACCAATGGCTGGAATAATAGCCATCACCGTCATAGCCACTAATAGCTTGGGCAATGACTTAAATTCGGTCAAAAACTGGGTCATTATTGCCAATTCTTGCTCTTTACGTCTCATCCAGCTTTCGACCCTAAATAGCCCCTGAGGTAAATGTACACTGTTATTCCATTCAATAATCAGGCTATTCAACGGCATAAAAGCCAGCACGGCCAGACAAGCCACTCCTAGCAGTAAAAAAGAAGGTAACGGACGACGCACGAACTCTTCGACCCGATGTTGTTCTGACCATCGCCAATAGATAACGCTAGGAATAAGAAATGTAAACGAATGTGATACGGCTTGTATCAACATCAAATACCACCATGAGTGCGGGTAAGTCTCAGGCTTTTGCAGCATTTGAGCGATGTCTTCGAGCCCCAACCCACCATGCGTCATACTCAAGGCCATAATCGCCGCCATCGCGAGGAGATTACCTAGCGAAGAGCCCAGCAAAACCAACCCAAAAAGTAACATGACGTTACGCCAAGGGGGCCTTTGGGGGACACTATGAAAAATATCTGATTGTATTTCTTCCACGGATTAACTAAATAAACTTACACAAATATAACATTCCCTACCAAATTATGATACTTTGTCCCACACTCAGGCAACGTTTGTGCGACGTTCTCTGCCTTCCTTAAAACGAAACGGGCCTTTGGTGATACCAAAAGCCCGTCGCAATCAATGTATTTGTATGTTTACAGCGTCCGTTTTACTTCTTTCATTTCGAAGCTTTCTACAATATCCCCTACTTGAATATCATTAAGCCCTTTGATGCTAAGACCAAATTCAAACCCTGATTTAACTTCGTTTACATCGTCTTTGTAACGTTTAAGTTGCGAAATTTCACCTTCGTGAACCACAATAAAGTCACGGATAACGCGCACTTTGTTATTACGTTTAAGATGCCCATCGGTTACGTAACATCCTGCTACAGTACCCACTTTGCTAATCTTGAACACTTCGCGAATCTCAGCGTTACCCACAATGACTTCTTCCATTGTTGGCTCCAACATACCCAACATCGCATCTTTTACTTCGTTGATAGCGTCGTAAATGACCGAGTAGAGGCGAATTTCGATTTGTTCTTGTTCTGCAAGTTTCTTAGCATTGATAGAAGGACGAACTTGGAAACCAACGATGATGGCATCCGACGCAATCGCCAAGTTGACATCCGACTCAGCGATTTGACCCACCGCTTTGTTGACGATATTCACTTGTACCTCTTCCGTCGAAAGTTTCAACAATGAATCCGACAAGGCTTCGACCGAACCGTCCACGTCACCTTTGATGATGATGTTCAACTCTTTGAAAGTTCCGATGGCCTTACGACGACCGATTTCTTCCAGCGTAATGTGCTTACGAGTACGGATTGTTTGCTCACGCATGATTTGTTCGCGCTTGTTGGCAATCTCCCGTGCTTCACGTTCTGATTCCATCGCATTGAACTTATCCCCCGCTTGAGGCGCCCCGTTCAAACCAAGCAACTGCACTGGTGTAGATGGCCCCGCAGTTTTTAGGCGCGTTCCTGACGCATCAAACATGGCCTTCACACGTCCATGGTGTGAACCTGCCAAAATAGGATCTCCTACTTTAAGGGTTCCCGTTTGAACCAATACCGTTGCCAAATAGCCACGGCCTTTGTCCAGCGATGCTTCAATCACAGTACCCGAAGCGCGGCGTTCTGGGTTGGCTTTGAGTTCGAGCAAGTCGGCTTCCAACAATACTTTTTCGAGCAAATCAGGAATACCAACCCCTGATTTTGACGAGATTTCTTGTGTTTGGTACTTTCCACCCCACTCTTCCACCAAAATATTCATATTTGCCAATGCTTCACGGATTTTTTCCGTATTAGCTCCAGGCTTGTCAATCTTACTAAAAGCAAACACAATCGGACTACCCGCGTTTTGTGCGTGGTTAATCGCTTCCCGCGTTTGAGGCATGATAGAGTCGTCCGCAGCAATTACAATGATAACGACGTCGGTTACTTTCGCACCCCGCGCACGCATCGCCGTAAAGGCTTCGTGACCTGGTGTATCGAGGAAGGTAATTCGGCGACCACCATCTGTTTTTACACTGTAGGCACCAATGTGCTGCGTGATTCCCCCTGCTTCACCCGCTGCTACGCGAGTACGGCGAATGTAGTCAAGCAACGAGGTTTTACCGTGGTCAACGTGACCCATGATGGTTACGATAGGGGCGCGTTCTTGCAAATCAGCCTCATCGTCTTCAATTTCCTGTACATCGCCCTGAATTTCTTCTTCGGCAGAGATGAAAGAAACGTCATAACCAAACTCATCCGCAATCAAGGTAATACTTTCTGCATCCAAACGCTGGTTGATTGAGACGAACATACCCATGCTCAAACACACAGAAATAACCTCTTGCACCGACACGTCCATCAAAGACGAAAGCTCATTGGCCGAGACAAACTCTGTCACCTTGAGTACTTTTGCATCTTCTTGTTCTTGCATCAAGCGATCTTCTTCTGCTACTGCACGAACCCGACGACGCTCACGGCGTTTGTCAGCTCCAAAGTTTTTACCACGCGTAGTACCAGTCAAACGAGCATTTGTTGCCTTGATTGAGTCTGATACTTCTTTGTCAGAGATTTCCTCTTTGCGTTCGCGGCGGTTGTTATTGGCCGTGTTTCCGCCCTTTTTATTGTTATTATTACTGTTGTTGTTATTGTTGGTATTGTTACTGGTGTTGGTATTGTTAGTATTTGTATTCCCACCTTGTCCTTGACCCGAGTTTGGACCTCTGCGGTTGTTGTTATTGTTGGAATTATTGTTGTTACCTCCACCTTGCGCATTTCCTCCAGAGGCTTGCTGCGGTCTGTTCTGACCGTCCCTCGCAGGTCGATCTCCCGTTCTTCCGCTGTTGCCACTATTGTTGGCGTTTGTGTTGTTGTTACCGTTGTTATTTCCAGCAGTATTGTTACCGTTGTTATTATTATTGTTGTTGTTACGGTTAGTAGGCGCATTTTCAACCACCTTTTCCCCTTTGCGTACACGCTTACGCTTGCGTTTTTTGTCCTTGTCCTTATCGCGATTTCCTCCCGCATCACCACTACGGCGATCCGTTGGAAGCTCAATTTTCCCTAAAATGGTCAAACCTTTTAGTGGATCAGCTTTCGCTTCGATAAGTACAGGTTGTGCCTCCACTTCGGGGGCAGCGGCCGGCTCTTCTTTGGCTGGCTGGGGAGGAGTTACTGGCGGCTGAGGTTTTTCAACTCGTGGAGCTGGTTTCTCAACCTCCTGTTTAGGTTGCGGTTGGCTTACTTCTACCTTCACTGGTGGCTCTTGAACTTTTGGTGGAGCAGGAGTTGGCTTCACCTCTTGCACTGGTTCTTCTTTTTTCTCCTCCACTTTCGGGGTTTCCACAGGTGGTTTTATTGGCTCTGGAGCAGGAGCTGGTTTTGTCTCCACTACTTCCACTACTACAGGAGCAGGGGCTGGAGTTGGTACTGGCGCTGGCGCTGGTTTTTCTTCAACCACTGGTGGTTTCACAACTACTACTGGTTCTTCTACCTTAGGCGCCACAGGTGGTTCTGGTTTTTTCTCCTCAACAGGAGGAACTACCACCACAGGTTTCGGCTCTTCAACTGGCTTGGGAGCTGGCTGAGGAGGTGTAACCGATGATTTAGGCGCGTCTAAATCAATTTTACCTACTACTTTCAATCCAATTTGAGATGTCTCGGCACGTAAAATCTCTGGTTCTTTTGGCGACGTTGATTCAGAGGCTGATTCACTGGCAGGCTTGTTGTTACCTGCTGCTTGTGAGCTACGGAAATACAGCACGGGGCTATCTTCTCCCTTTGCTGGTGGCGTGGTTACTACTTCTTCTTTTTTGGGTGCACTTCCCCCCAACAACGACTCAGCCTTGAATTCTTTCGCCAAAAACTCAAGTTGTTCTGCGTTTAGCTTTGTATTAGGATTGTTGTCCACCTTATACCCTTTTGCAGCCAAAATACTCGCAACCGCTGCGTGATTACGGTTGAGAATTCGGGCCGCTTGGCTAAGGCGCATACTTTTTTCTTCCGACATATTGGAAATTTTCGTACTAAAGTACGGGTTATTGTTTATTCGTTTTTCTGGAAAAACCCTGAAAATTAGTCCAAAGATACAGATTTATTTGTCAAGTCTTAGTATCTCTCGTACTAACAACGCCTAAAAACCGTTTGTAATGGACATTTTAAATCTAAAAGTCCCGAATTATTCAAACTCTCGGCGCAAAATTTCTAAGATTTCATCAACGGTTTCTTCTTCAAGATCGGTACGGCGAATCAATTCTTCTTTGCTGATGCTGATTACTTGTTTCGCAGTATCCAAACCTATCTTACGGAATTCTTCGATCATCCACTCGTCGATTTCGTCCGTAAATTCGTTCAAGTCAACGTCTTCTTCATCTTCCTGACCTTCTACATCACGGAATACGTCGATTTCCATGCTCACTAAGCGGCCTGCCAGTTTGATGTTTTGTCCTCCTTTACCAATTGCCAACGACACTTGGTCTGGTTTCAAATACACCGATACTCGTTTGGCTTCGCGGTCGATCACCATCGAGGTGATTTTTGCAGGACTCAACGCACGTTGAATCAACAACTCTAAGTTTTCAGTGTAGTTGATGACGTCGATGTTTTCGTTGTTCAATTCACGTACAATCGTGTGAATACGTGAACCTTTCATACCCACGCAAGCTCCTACGGGGTCGATGCGGTCGTCGTATGATTCCACTGCGACTTTGGCTCTTTCGCCTGGTTCGCGGACAATCTTACGGATATGGATAAGGCCATCGTAGATTTCAGGGATTTCGTTTTCAAACAAACGCTCCAAGAACACTGGCGACGTACGCGACAAGGTGATGCGTGGCGTGCCGTTGTTTAACTCTACTTTGTGAATTACCACTTTTACAGGCTCCCCTTTGCGGTACTTGTCTTTGAAAATCTGCTCTTGTTTGGGCAATACGAGTTCGTTTCCTTCCGAATCCAAACAAATAAGCTCATTTTTCAAAATTTGATACACTTCCACGTTGAGCAAATCGCCCACCATGTCTTTGTATTTGTAGTACAACAATTCTTTCTCCAAATCCTTGATTTTTTGAATCAATGTTTGGCGAGCTGTTTGTACCATGCGGCGGCCAAAGTCCTCCAATTTCACTTCTTCGGCTACTTCTTCACCTACTTCAAAGTCATCTTGGATTTTACGGGCTTCTGCCAATGGAATTTTATCCGGTTCCCAAATATCTTCCGAGTTATCGTCCACGATTTCGCGGGTACGCCACATTTCGAGGTCTCCACTGTCTGGGTTGATGATTACGTCAAAATTGGTATCGGTTCCATATTTCTTACGAATCATTGTACGAAACACATCTTCCAATACTTTGATAATCGTAGGACGATCGATGTTTTTGGAACGCGCAAACTCCGCAAATGATTCTATCAATACTGCACTATCCATTTTCTTTCGAAAGAGTTAAGTGGCAAGCCACAGTTTATGATTATTCGTTAGTTTTTATTCGTATTAAAATTTGATTTGTACTTCTGCTCTGACAATATCACCATAGGCAAAAGTCAACTCCGCAGGGACTTGGTCTTTCTTCTTTTTCTTCAATTCTTCCTTGACGGTAAAACCTTCGTCCGAAACAGCGATTAACTCTCCCCTTTTTTCGATTCCATCTTTCAGAATCACTTTTAGCGTACGGCCAATGTTTTTCTGAAACTGACGAGGAAAAGCTAAGGGATAATCTACGCCTGGCGAGGAAATCTCAAGGGTATAAGCGTGCGGAATAAGCTCCTCCGCTTCAATCATATCATCTAGTTTGCGGCTTATTTCGGCACATTCGTCGATGCTAATTCCCGCGTCACTATCCATCAATATCGTCACCTTTTGCCGAACTTTTGAAGGGGAAACTTGTACCTCCACAATGAAGAATTCATCCTCTTCCAAAAGCGTTGACAGCAAAGCGATTATTCTTTCTTTTAGGTTCATTTTTTGCCAACAAAAAAGGGGAATTTCGTTCCCCTCTGTAATCAATCATCATATAATTAGGGACAAAGGTAATTGATTTTTACTAATTTAGCAAGTGTGACTCTAACTTATGCTATGCCACAGCACTTTACGATTACCGAACACGGGTACATCCGAAGACTATCTACCGCCCTTCGTAAGGAGCAAACCGATACACTTTCGGCCATTTTTGTGTCTGATTCTACTTTTGAGCTTTTAAAACAGTTATCTTTTCAAGCCAATACCGACCCACTTTTGACTTACAGCGTTCAAAAAGGGGGAGAATTTATCCGTATAAAAAACTACGTGGGCGTGCTCCAACTTGCAGATAGAACACAGATTGAGATTTTACCCAAAATAGCCTTACACACTCAATTGCCTGAGATGCGTTTGGCGCTCTTGAGAATGCTACGCACAGTACCCGAGTTGCCCTTTCATCGACTTTCGCAAGCGCAATTGCAACAGGCACACTTACCCGTTTGGGAGATTTTCATCTCCGCGTTTATTGCCGAAATTGAACAATTGACCCGACAAGGGATTCAAAAATCGTACGAGACGGTGGAGGAACAAAGTCGTTTTTTGAAGGGGAAATGGCAGTATCATCGCCAAAACCACGCTCATCCCGAATTATTGGCCGTT
This sequence comes from Runella defluvii, assembly GCF_014195535.1. Classification (GTDB taxonomy): domain Bacteria; phylum Bacteroidota; class Bacteroidia; order Cytophagales; family Spirosomataceae; genus Runella; species Runella defluvii. The sequence goes on from NZ_JACIBY010000002.1 coordinate 377,614, forward strand.
GAACACGACCAGTTTATCGCCGATATTTTACCCAATCGGCTGCTCAAAACCTGCATTGAGTTCTTGGCCAAACGAAGCCACTATCTACCTAATCAGGCCAAACTACGAAAGCTACGTTTTATTTGGGACGAAATACAGCCCTCTTCTACGCTGACGGAAGACTTTCAGAAAGCTCAGCACTTAGCGCGAAGTTTTGACCGCTACACACAAGCGTTAAAATGGGCTAAAATCCTGCTGATGAATCAATCGTGGAGTACCTTCGGCAAAAACACCAACGAGTCGCTTTTATTTCCTACCGAACAATTGTTTGAACGATACGTAGCACAAGGCTTTAAACGCTATTGTCAAGAATACGAAGTTGTTTATCAAGAAACAGCCCACTACTTACTTCAACGCCACGACGGGAAACCCCAATTTAAACTACGCCCCGACTTGGTTTTGCGACTCCACAAACATGTGATTGTGATTGATATAAAATGGAAACGCATCTCTCCCGAGGCTCCCAATTATGGCATCGACCAGGCGGATTTGTACCAGCTCTACGCCTACGGCCAGAAATACCGCGCAACCGAGTTGTATTTGCTCTATCCTGCTCACGAAAGTTTTACAACTCCCCTCCCCGCTTTCCGCTTTGATGATGCGCTTCAGCTAATCATTCTGCCCTTTGACATTACCCAACCTTTATCGACCGCCATCGGAACAGTTCGGGCAATTATTGACCATCAAACAAATACCCCGATGAGCTAGCTCATCGGGGTATCCATACTGTTGTTATTAAGTCAATTACTAAGCATTCAAGGCGCGGTTGCCAGTGGCGGCTAAACACGCTTCTTTAAACGCTTCGGTATAAGTCGGGTGCGCGTGCGACATGCGGCTAATGTCCTCAGCCGATGCACGGTACTCCATCGCTACCACGGCTTCCGCAATCATGTCGGCAGCGCGTGGGCCAATGATATGAGCTCCCAAAATTTCGTCAGTTTCTTTGTGAGCCAGTACCTTTACCGTACCGTCGATGTCCATACTAGCGCGGGCACGTCCCAACGCCTTGAACGGAAACGAACCAGACTTGTAAGGCACACCTTTGGCTTTGAGTTCTTCTTCGGTGCTTCCGACACTTGCTACCTCTGGCCATGTATAAACAACGCCTGGAATAAGCGAATAGTTAATGTGTGGTTTTTGACCCACGATGGTTTCCGCCACAAATACACCTTCTTCTTCAGCTTTGTGGGCGAGCATTGCCCCACGAATCACGTCACCGATGGCATAAATGTTAGACACTTTGGTTTGAAGTGTATGTTCGTCCACCTCAATTTTCCCACGTGCGTCGGTTGTCAAACCTGCATTTTCGAGGGCCAATCCATCGGTAAATGGACGGCGTCCTACGCTCATTAAGCAGTAGTCGCCCGTGAAAGTAACCGTTTCTCCTTTCGGATTTTCGGCCGTTACGACCACCTCATCTCCCGTATTTTCTACCGTTTTTACTTTGTGGCTCAAATAAAAATCAGCACCAAGCTTTTTCATGCTACGTTGAAGCTCCTTGCCCATCGTACTGTCCATGGTAGGAATCATGGCCGAAGCATACTCTACAAAGCTCACTTTGGCACCGATACGTGCATAGACCGAGCCCAATTCTGCCCCAATCACCCCTGCGCCAATCACGATAAGGTGCTTAGGCACTTCTTTCATTTGAAGAGCTTCGGTAGAAGTAATGATGCGTTGTTTGTCGATGGTGATACCAGGCAGTGACGAAGGTTTGGAGCCTGTGGCGATAACGATGTTTTTTGACGTTACCATTTCAATTTCGCCCGAATCTTTGGTCACCTTCACCGTGTTTTTATCCACGAAAGAGCCTTTCCCTTGGTAAACGTCGATTTTGTTTTTCTTCATCAAAAACTCTACGCCTTTGCATACTTGGCTAACCACCTCGCTTTTGCGGGCAATCATCTGTGCCAAATCCACTTGTAGGTTTTCGAGTTTGATGCCATGTTCAGCAAAGCTGTGCGCCGCATTGTGGTAATGTTCCGACGAGTCAAGCAATGCTTTTGAAGGAATACAACCTACGTTAAGGCAAGTTCCTCCAAGCGTTTTATATTTTTCGATGATGGCCGTTTTCAAGCCTAATTGAGCACAACGAATGGCGCAGATATAGCCTCCTGGCCCTGAACCGATAACGATAACGTCGTATTGCATTGGTTAGTTATGAATTTATGTGCCGAAGCACGAGTTATTAGCTATTTTTAGTCTCACTTTTGCATAACCAGAACTCTCTATAAAACAGCAAAGACGCCTTGAAAAAGCGTCTTTGCATTATTTTTTTAGACCTCCAACAACAAACGTGTTGGGTCTTCAAGGATTTGCTTCACACGTACCAAGAAGCTCACTGAGTCACGACCGTCGATGGTTCGGTGGTCGTAGCTAAGTGCCACGTACATGATAGGACGTACCACGATTTCGCCATTTACGACGACTGGGCGTTCTACGATGTTGTGCATCCCCAAAATCGCCGATTGTGGCGCGTTGATAATCGGAGTTGAAAGCATCGAGCCAAAGATACCACCGTTGGTGATGGTGAACGTTCCACCTTGCATTTGATCGATGGTCAATTTGTTGTCACGCGCTAAGCCTGCCAAACGAATGATTTCCTTCTCGATTTCGGCAAAGGTCATTTTTTCAGCATTGCGAACCACAGGCACAACCAAACCACGGTCAGTAGAAACGGCGATTGAAATGTCTGAGTAGTCGTTATACACCACTTCTTCCCCGTCGATGAACGAGTTTACGACAGGAAACTCCTGCAACGCAATCGCGCACGCTTTGGTAAAGAACGACATAAAGCCGAGGCCAACACCGTGTTTTTCTTTGAATTTATCTTTGTATTTGGCGCGTAACTCCATGACAGGCTTCATGTCCACCTCGTTGAAGGTTGTCAACATGGCCGTTTCATTTTTCACTGCTACCAAACGGCGAGCAATGGTTTTACGCAACGAAGTCATTTTTACGCGACGCTGTCCGCGTGGATCAGCGGCTTTTGGAGCGGCTGGTGCCGCAGGAGCTGCTTTAGGGGCAGGAGCAGGCGTAGCTGCCGCTGGCGCTGCCACTTGCGCTTTTTCAGCGTCTTCTTTGGTAATACGTCCACCAACACCTGAGCCCTGTACGTCTGCCGCGTTCACTCCTTTTTCCGAAAGGATTTTGGCAGCGGCTGGCGATGGGTGACCCGAGGCATAACCACTTGCCGATGCCACTGGCGCAGCAGCGGGGGTTTCTACGGGAACGGGGGCTGGAGCAGCGGATTGGCTAACCCCTCCTCCTACTTCGATGCGACAGATAGTCGCACCAATAGGCAAGGTAGCACCTGCTTCGGCAACAATACGGAGCGTTCCTGCGGCTTCAGCAGGAAGTTCAAACGTTGCTTTGTCCGATTCGAGTTCGCACAAAACCTCGTCTAATTGTACTACATCGCCGTCTTTTTTGTTCCAGTTCGCAATCGTCACTTCCGTAACTGACTCGCCCACCGTTGGCACTTTCATTTCTACCACTTTAGCGGCTACGGGTGCCGATGCTGCGGGAGCAGCAGGAGCAGGTGCCGCCGCTACTGGAGCGGGTGTAGGAGCGGGTGCGGGTGCCGCAGCAGACGCTTCGATAATACAAATCAAACCACCAATCGGCAGAACATCTCCTTCTTGTGCTTTGATACGCAATACGCCATCGGCTTCTGACACTACTTCAAAAGATGCTTTATCAGAGTCTAAGCTGCATATTACTTCATCACGCTTGACGCTTTCCCCGTCTTTTTTCACCCAAGAACCAATGGTTACTTCGGTGATAGATTCCCCAACGGTTGGGACTTTTATTTCAATTTGTGACATCCTTCTTATTATCCTTTACGTGCTGAGGCACAAGTTAATCGTTAATTGTTATTTTCCAGCAAAAGCTTGTTCGATGAGGTCGGCTTGTTCCACCGTGTGAATTTTCATGTAACCCGTCGCAGGTGATGCACTTGCTTTGCGGGCAATCACACTTCCCAAACCAATTTCTGGGAATTCACGAAGAATAAACGACCAGTAACCCATGTTTTCTGGCTCTTCTTGCACCCATACAACTTCGGCTTTTTTGTACTGAGCCAAATGCGCTTCAATCTGCTTTTTAGGGAACGGATGCAATTGCTCAACCCGAATGATGGCCACGTCTTTGCGCTGGTCTTTTTGTTGTTTGTCGTACAACTCCCAATAAATTTTACCAGTACACAACAACACTTTTTTCACCTTTTTAGGATCCGCATACGTATCGCCGATGGTTTCTTGGAAACGACTTCCTTCTAAGAAATCGCTCATTGGAGAAACTGCCATTGGGCTACGCAACATCGACTTAGGCGACATCAAAATACACGGCTTGCGGAACGGCGTCGTTAGCTGGCGGCGCATCATGTGGAACAAGTTGGCAGGAGTCGTGATGTTACACACGTACATATTGTACTCAGCCGAAAGAATCAAGAAACGCTCTGGACGGGCGCTTGAGTGCTCAGGGCCTTGGCCTTCGTAGCCGTGTGGCAGAAGCATCACCAAGCCGTTCATGGCATTCCATTTCGATTCGGTAGCCGCAATAAACTGGTCAATCATGATTTGAGCACCGTTGCCAAAATCTCCGAACTGTGCTTCCCAAATCACCAATGCGTGCGGGTTTGCCATGGCATACCCGTATTCGTAGCCCATTACTCCATACTCTGAAAGCAATGAGTTATAGATTTCAAATTTACCTTGCCCTTCGCCAATGTAGGCCAAGCTGTTGTGCGTAGCATTGGTTTCGCTTTCGTGCAATACCGCGTGGCGGTGCGAGAAGGTCCCACGTTGCACGTCCTGTCCTGTCATACGGACCGTTCTGCCTTCTGCCAAAAGCGAACCGTAAGCCAGCAACTCACCTGCTGACCAGTTGAAAGGTTTTTCGCCCGCAAAAATCTGCTTGCGTTCTTCCAACACTTTTTCAATTTGTTTCAACACCTTGAAATCGACAGGAAGGCTTGAAAGGGCTTTACCCACTTTCTCAATTACTTCTTTAGAAATACCTGTTTCGGGCGATTGCTCAAAATCCTCAGGTACTGAACGGCGCAATTCGGCCCAATCACGTTCGAGTTTTGGACGCTCGTACAGCAATTGCTTTTGTTTCACTTTTTGCAATAACTCTTGCAACTCTCCCTCCAACTCAGCGCGCATTTGGTCGGCAATTTGCGCATCCAACTCACCGCGTTCGGTCAGTTCTTTCAAATACAAATCACGGCCGTTGAGTTGCTGTGAAATTTTAGCGTACATCGTCGGTTGCGTAAAGCGCGGCTCATCCGATTCGTTGTGGCCGTATTTGCGGTAACAAACCATATCCACAAACACATCACGGTTAAATTCCTGACGGAATTCTACCGCTACTTTCATCACAAACGCCACTGCTTCTGGGTCATTTCCATTGACGTGGAAAATAGGCGCGTCCACAATTCTGGCAATATCCGAACAATAAATCGACGAACGGTCGTCTTCGTGGTCGGTCGTAAAACCAATTTGGTTATTGATGACAAAATGCAACGTTCCTCCTGTATAATACGCAGGAAGGTTCGACATTTGGGTTACTTCATAGACAATACCTTGTCCAGCCACGGCGGCGTCACCGTGAATCAAGATAGGTAATACAGGATCATATTTATCTTGACCCGGAATGTGGTTGTAGTGCTCATCCGCACGGGCACGCACGTATCCAACTACGACAGGATTGACAGCTTCCAAGTGCGACGGGTTCGGCATCAGCTTGAGGCTGACGCGTTTACCTTCAGGCGTCTCGATTTGGCTCTCGTAGCCCATGTGGTATTTTACGTCACCATCGCTGAACTCGTCCAATACTACGTTTTCTTCAAACTCATTGAATACTTGCTCGTAGGGCTTGTGCATGATGTTGGTCAATACGTTGAGGCGACCACGGTGAGCCATCCCCACTACCACTTCTTCCACACCTAATTCAGCTCCACGGTTGATGGCCACATCCAACGCTGGAATCGTAGCTTCACCACCTTCGAGCGAAAAACGCTTTTTACCCAAAAACTTGGTATGCAAAAAATTCTCAAACGTAACGGCATCGTTCAATTTTTCGAGAATGCGCTTCTTCTGTTCAATCGTCGGATTGAAGTTTAGAAACTCATTTTCAATCTTTTTACGCAACCAGCTCTTCACTTTACGGTCGCGGATGTATTGGTATTCAAAACCAATTTTACCCGTATAAACTTTTTGGAGAGCCGTAACAATTTCGCGGAGGGTAGCAGCACGGCCAAACACCTCAATACCTGCTTCAAAAACAGTATCTAAATCCGATTCTGCGAGGTTAAAATCCGATAAATCGAGTTCTGGATAGCGATTTTTACGAGGCCCGAGTGGGTTGGTTTGCGAGGCCAAATGTCCCCGTTGGCGGTACCCTCTGATAAGGTGTACTACCTCCATCTCTTTACGGGTATGACTAGCCGAGACGGGCTTTTCGGTCGTAGCCGTTCCGTTTCCATTCAGGGTAGGCTTTGAATCACCGTATTTGAGTGAAAATTCAAACCCTTCAAAGAAACGTTGCCAGCTTAAATCAACGGAGTCAGGTTGTTGTTGGTATTTTTGGTACAACTCTTCAATGTACGCAGCTTCTGAATTCGCTATATATGAGTATTTTTCCATTTAAAAACCACTTAGTTTCAGGGGCGCAAAGTTAGCTTTGAATTTGTAATTAATTGCAAAAATCGTATAGTTTTAGCAAAAATCTAATCTCTTTGAGGATTCGGTTGAAGGGTAAAAACAATTTCGTGGATTCCCTTTCCTACTCCTGCGATGTTATTGGTTTGGGCGTTAAAATCCTCTACTCGGCGCGAACTATACGCATAACCAATCCGAATGTTCTTCGATATGTCGTACGCAAGCAGTGCTTGCCAATAAGTCGTACTGCCAAATCGAACCGATAACCCGCCCGTAAAGCGGTCCTGTACCGTAGCAATGGCGTTTAAATCAAGGCGCATTTTTGACTTTTCGGGCTTGGTAAGAAGTAGAGATGGCTTGACAATGATTCCGTCGCTTACTTCTGATTTCATACCTAGTTGGACAAAAATGGGTCGTTGGTAATTGATTAATCCGCTCGTGCTGTTGTATCCGTACTGCTGTTTGAGGATTTCGGGCATCGACACTCCTCCAAAAAACGTTTCATCTTCGTAATAAATTCCAACCCCCGCACTTGGCAAAGCTTTATTGATGTTTCCGCCCGTATTGAGCACATCGCGGGCAGGCAAAACGTTGATTCCACCCAATGCCCCAATCGACAATTTTTGCTCTTCTGATATTTTGTGAATGTAGCTAATGCTCCCAAACACGGCCGTATTGGCCGACACGCGGTCGTTTAGCCCTTGGAGTCCTAAGCCAATTTTTCCATTCGCTACGGTTCCGTCCATGGCAAACGATTGGGTAATGGGCAGCCCTTGTACACCCGCCACAAATTGACGCCGCAATACAGCATTGAAGTGGAAGGTTTCACGCACTCCCGTCGCTGCGGGGTTAATCGCCAATGGATTTACCAAATACTGGGCATACTGCACTTCGCGCTGGGCTTGGGCGTGGTAAGCGGTTAGTAGCAAGCAGGAAGCTGTTAGCAGAAAATTGGCTGTTTTTCGTAAATATCGTTTTTTCATCATTACACGAGTTGATTCATTCATCAACGCAAAAGAAAGCAGGAATCTTGCCAAACACAACAAAAAAAGCAGAAGTCCTTGCGAGCTTCTGCTTTTTGAGAGGTAGTGACTGAATTTATTGCAAAATCTTGGTCTTTTCTATCAAAGGAGACAAACATATACACTACTTCGCTGTACGAAACTTTGCAGGTGGCTAGGCAAAAGTGAAACACATAGTTCACGTAGCGTTTTCACATAGAAAACAACTAGAAAAGCCGATGTATGTTTACTATGTGTTTATTCTAATGTGCGCTATGTGTTTTAAATTGAATGTTACCAACTCTTGTATTTGTTCTTACACCCTAAAAAACCACCAGACAAATAAGCTGAAACGTTTTCATAACGGATGGAGGTTATTATTTTAGTGAGTAGGCTCAAGTAAAACTCGCTCAATCGTCTTTAAAAAATCCTTTCCTTCATTGTATTTAGGTCTCGGTGGATTGGTATCCGCAAACTTACCTTCTTTGTCGATGATAAAGTAACTTGGCAACCCCATGACACCGTATTGCTTTGCAACTGTGTCTTTAAAGCCATTTTTTAACCGTATATGATGCCCCACTATCCCCCATTTAGCAATGGCTTTCTTCCAATCACTCTCTTTGTCGTCCAAAGAAATGCTCAAAAACACTACTTTGTCAGGCGTACTCAAGGATTCTTTTATCTTTTTGACGTTTTTGGCCTCCGCAATGCAAGAACTACACCAACTTGCCCAAAAATCCAACACAATTACTTTGCCTTTGTAGCTTTCTAACTTCGCCAATGCCTCAACTCCCAAATCAAATGCTTTTTGTCCTTCGGCCACTACTTTTGCTTTGATTTGCCTACCTTTCAAAAAAGGGATGTATGGACTATTTGGATAATCTTCAACGTATTTATCGTAAAGTTTTTGGTTCGTGGGATTCCAGCCTTCTGTTCTGAGCTTATCAAAAATTTGGTACGCAAACTGGTTTTCTGCCACCTTTGGATGGTATAAACTCCGCTGAAAATCCATCAAGCTCATCGTCGAACTTTTAAACATCACCTTCATGTCGTTGTACAGAAAGGAGGATAACGCATCTAAATAGCCAACGTAATACAAAGATTTTGCCGTAGTATCACTTTGTAAAGGCATTGTTCGCGTAAACTTCTTCAGTTCATTCGGCAAATCATAGAATGAAATGGGAGGCTTGTTTTCGGGCAATAATGGCGTAAAACGGTAACTATTCACCTCTGCCTTGACGTCAGCATACCTGACCTTTGCAAACAGAGGCGACGTTATTTTCTCAAATTTGGCTAATAAATTTATCCTTCCCGCCTCAACAGAATCAATGTATTTAAACTGAAATTCAATAGGCTTACCAAAATTTTGCATAAACTTCTCGCCCCAAGAACCCCAATTGCGGGCATCTTCCACGTAATAATTATACTTGGCAGCATTTACTCCTTTAAACGACATTGTTTCCAAAATTTTTGTGGCATCAAAATACATGGTCACACTGTCCCCCTTTTCGATAAGCCAGTTTCTCAACACAACCGACGATTCATTACTGTGATAAAAATGAATGTAAGCTAAGTCATCTAAAACCAGCTTCAACGTAAATTTATTCGCTTTGTCTAGCTTCGCTTCTATGATTTCACGCTCTCCCACTAAACCATGCCGAAGCAAAATAAAAGACATGGAAGAATCGAGCGGGTTTTTGATTTCTCCAGAAATAGTTACGTTCTGGGAGAAAACCTTTAGTGGAAAAACCAATAAATAGCTGTAAGACAAAAGGAGAATAGTCCAGGTCGTTTTGAGACGCATAAAAATTGAGAGGTTTATTTTTTGCGTAATATCTCTTCCACTTCCTTCAAAATTCTCGAATCACCTCTCTTGATGATTTTAAGATTTTTGTCCAGCATTGTGCTAACGTTTGGTTTTAACGTACCCGAAGCTCATGCGTAAAAGGCTGATTTTCGAGCGTTAGGCCGTTGATGGTGACGTAATAGGTGACACCTCTGGGCAAAAGAAATCGAACCAACACTTCCCCTTCTTCCGACAACTCCGTGGTTGGCTGCCAATAAAACAGTTTTCCATCGTTGACGGAGGCCGTAGGAGCAGCGGAGTGGCTCACCGCCCGCTTGGTCACGACGTTGATGGCTCCGTTTTTACCGCGCAACCCCAACAACGGATTCGCGCGTTTGATGACTTCAATGCGTTCGACTTCGCTTACGGGAATGGCGCTGAGGCTTTGCAGGGTTCCGTACGGAATGCCATCCAACAAAAAAAGCGGTTCCTCTTCCCCCGACGATGTCGCCCGTAGGCTGTACCCTCCGCCTCGGATTCTTGCCCCTTTTCGGCTAAAACCGCCATTGTCGGTCGTTTCGAAAATATCAACGCCAGGCACTTTGCTTTGCAACGCCGTGATAACGTTCCCCGAAATAATGTCTCGGAGGTCTTTACTTTCCACCACGTAGTCTATTTTTCCCAACAAAGTTTGGGTAGCGCGTTTGTTTTGTTTGACCTTCACTTTTACCTCTTCCAACGTAATGCCATTGTTGGGAGCGACGGCCATCGACGACGTATCGGTAATGGCCACGACTGGCAACGACGTGTCGGCCGCGCTCGCTTGCAGGTCTTCGATAACCGCAATCGACACTTTTCCCTGCACGGGCGTTCCGTCTGTTTTTTTTACTTGGATGCGAAAAACCGTCGAATCTCCTTCAAACGAATGTTTGACCGACACCAGCGGTGCGGGAAGTGCCTCTAACGCACTCAAAATGGGGGCTTCGGCTTCCGTTTTGGGCAATAACAACTGCCAATTAGCGGATTCGGGCAGCGGCTCAGGGTCAAAGTCCAGCGGCAACAAATCGGCGACTCGCCGTTCAGCAATGTCGCCCGCCCATTCGCTGCTGTTAGCGTCAAAAAGCAAGCCCGAGGTCGTCACTTCGGTTTTTCCGCCTTTTATACGCAGCCACGACACGGGAAAAGGGGCATCTTGGTACGTCCCGATTCGCGCTACTTGGTTGACATTGAGTACCTCAATTTCATTCCGAATATACAATTCCCTCGACGTCGGAAACTTGCCCATTCGTACGGCCGCCGTATCGTTGAAAGGAAACAGGCGCTTGCCCAGCTGCGGGTTCAAATGCGTAAACGTCGTTTTTTCGTGGTAGGTAGGACTGACTTCATACACCACAAAGCCTTCCTGTTTGAGTTTGTTTTGGGCGAGTGCCTTCAAGAAGTGCCGCTCCGAGCCTTCATACGCCCGTTGGCGGTTTTCGGCAACTTTCTTTTGTTGTTTGGGGTCTGTCAATTTCAGTTCTTCAAACCGCGCCAAGCCCGCAAAGCTACTGCGTATAGGCGAAACCGTTGCCCGTTGAAGTTCAAAATAGATGTTGTATCCCAACGCTTTGTTTTCGATGGCAATGGGCTGTTTGGCCGAAGCCGAAAACGTATTGCCGTCGCCCTCAAAGTCAACGACCCAAGCGTTCAGAATTTTGGTATGGCGAACATTTTCACCCGTCCCGATAAACGCCTTCTCAAATTTTTTGAACTGCTTGAGCCACGTTTGGTCGCGCGTACCTTTAACGGCTATTTCGGCGATGGTTTGTTGGGAAGGAACCAGCGAAATGGGCAGAAAAAGCGTATCTCGTTGGCTGTACGTAATTTTCTGGCGAAAAGTAGTGTAACCCAACAACGAAACCACGACTTCTACGCTACCACCGCGCAGGTGTTGAAAGACGTTTTTTAGGGTATATTTCCCCAGCGTATCGGTTTCGGTGGCTTTGGAAGTATTGCTAATAAACACAACCGCAAAAGGAACAGGCGCCGAGGTATGGGCATCTATTACCTTACCAACCAACACCTGCGTTTGGGCGGTCGTTTTGACGAAGATACCCAACAGTAAACCGACGATAAACGTTCTTGTCCCGAATTTGAGCATACGATTTGGGCGAATGGTGCCATTATTCCAAGAAAGTTAGTGAATTATGTACTAGTTCGCAACTGTTTTTTTATTCCAGTGAGCCCAATACCCCACAAAAAAAGCAGAGGCCCTCGCGAACCTCTGCTTTTCTACTAACTCACCTTCAAAACATCTATTTCTACAAACTCAAAATCTTGATTTCGGTACGGCGATTTTGTTGGTGCTCTTCTTCGGTACAGCCAATGCCGTCTTTGCACTTGTTGACGAGCTTGCTTTCACCATAACCCGCCGCAATAATCCGCTTTGAATTAACACCTTGCTTTACGATGTACGCCACGGCCGATTTTGCCCGCTGCGTTGAGAGCGTTTTGTTGTACTTGGCCGAGGCGCGGCTGTCGGTATGTGACCCAAACTCAATCTTCATTTTCGGGTATTTTTTCATCAGGTCAACCAGCTTATTAAGCTCTACCGTTGCGTCTGAACGAATATCCCATTTGTTGAGGTCATAGTAGATATTATCAATTTTGATGACATCCCCTTTTTCAAACATCGTAATGTTGGCCTCGGTCGTTTCGCCCCCTTTGACTTTGCTACCCATCGTACCCAAGTTATCTTTCATGGCTTCAATCGAGTAATCACAGCCAATAGGCACCTCAAATTTATAGCTTCCGTTTTCGTCCGTCACCGACTCTTGGGTCGAGCCATCGCATTCGTTGTGGAGCAATACTTTTACACCAGGAATGGGTTTACGTTCTTTTTGCGTTGTTACCAACCCGCGCAACGTAAAGGTCTTAGGCCCCGTATTTTTAGGCTTTGCTTTGTCGAGTGGGATTTCCAATTTTACCAGCTCCGAAATATCCAAGTCTTTGGTGGTAAAATTGCGGGTATTGTTCAAATAGCCTTCACTCGACGCTTTAAACACAAAATCAATGTCGCTATCCAAGCACAAACGAAGGTTTCCTTCGCTGTCGGTCGTCATGGTTTTTGACTCTGGCGCGCTTTCGTCTTTGCTAATGACTTCTACGTCCACGTTGGCCAAGGCGTTCTTGGTTTCAGCGTCAAACACGTTTACGATGATGTCTTGGCAAGGGTCTAGCGGCCCCGAACGCTCAAAACGGTACAAATCATCGTCGGCTCCACCGTTACGGCGGTTGCTACTAAAAAAGCCACTTTTACGCTCGCCGTCGGTAATCAGTCCAAAGTCGTCTTTGGTTGAGTTGATAGGCTCACCAAGGTTCTTTGGCTTTTTGGCCATTACGCCTTCGATGAGTTTGGCATAAAACATGTCTAATCCACCAAGTCCTGCGTGGCCATCTGAGGAGAAATACAAGTTTCCTTGCTCATCGGCAAACGGGAACATTTCGTTACCTTTGGTATTTACTGCTGGGCCTAGATTGACGGGCACCGACCAGTTGTTGTTTTCGTACTTACTTACATAAATATCCGTTCCCCCAAAGCCACCTGGCATATCGGAGACAAAATACAACAACTTATCGTCCTTCGACAAGGCAGGATGCCCTACCGAATATTCGTCGCTGTTGAAGGGTAGTTCTTTAATTTTTCCCCAGTCGCTGCCTGTTTTATCGGCGATGTACAGTTTCAATTTATTCACACCGTCTTTGCTCGTTTTGTACTTGCCATCCAAGTAATTATTACGAGTAAAGAGCATTTTACTTCCATCCTTAAAGAAAGCCACGGGGCCTTCGTGGTATTTTGAGTTGATGGCTTTCCCCATATTTTGCGATTCAATTTTCGCATTTTGAAGAGGGTCAGGTTTACCATTGCTCGTTACTTTAAAATTCCCTGGCGTATTCGAATCGTTGGCTGTTCTTTCGGTGTATTCATCCGCGCCAAGCAAATACACGCCTTTGCCTTTGGCCGCTCTTGCTGTGGTTTCAGAACCACCCACACGACTTGTTTTAGCGGAGTTGACCACCGACAAATCAGGGATTTCGTACAAATCCAAAAACGCGGTTTGATTCCAACCGTAGGTTCGTTTGATGTTTACACCTTCATTTCTTGAAGACACAAACACCAAGCCTTTTTTATAATAGGTAGGGCTAAATTCTGCTCTATTGGTATTTATATTATCGAGTGCCTCAATCTTATAACTTGTTTTATTCTTTTTAAGCTTATTTACGTCGCCGTAAAGCTTTGTAAATTCTTTGCCACGGTTGTCGTCTTGTTGTGCTTGGCTGTAGCGCTCATACATGTCTTTTGCCTCATCGTATTTGCCATTGCTTGCCAATGCCTGGGCGTAGTACAAATAGCTACTTGCTTGACTTTTAGGAATACTTTTTGTTTCTCCAAACAAAAGTCGATACACACGTTCGGCGTTTTGGGTATCTCTAATTTGGTGATAGCTATGCCCTAATTTGACGAGTGTATTTACTTTGGTAGAGTCTTTTAGGTTGTCTTTTAATGACTGCTCATAAAGCTCGATAGCCTTTGAATAGGCCATCATTTCGTATTGGCGATTTGCGTGACTCAACGTCGTCTGGGCCTTCACTTCAACACATGCAAGCGCAACTACCAATAGAGTCGATAAGATAGACGTCTTCATAATTCCAAAATTTGGGTAAAGAAAAAGGTATATTCCCCTGTTGGCGTTGCAATACCCCTTCATGAAGAATATACCCTTAACTAGATTTTACTATTAAACCCTTAGAAATAACGTGGAGTAAGAATCTTACTCTTGCTGAATCCGAATTCGTAACGCAGCATGATTTCGTGGGTTGGGATGTTCAAAAACTTACGACTTTGATTGAGGTTGTTACGAGTCCAGTCGTACGAGTATCCCAATCGGAATTGATCAGAAAGCTGAAGCTCAATCATTCCTACGAGTGCGTCGCCTTTCATGATGCTACCATCAGGAAGTTGTTGAATTTTGCCCGCATAAGTTGAAAAGCGATTGTGACGATACGACACCCCAAAAGCGATGCGGTCGTTGAACCACAAGTTCATGTTTCCATCCAACGATAGACCCGCGCCATTTACGTAGCGAACCATCATTGAGGGTTTGAGTTTAACCGAGTTACGGCCTACGACAAACCCACCCATTGCGTACAAGTGGCGACGTACTTTCGCACGTTGGTCGTTGTCATAATCATTCAAATTGTTCTCAATCAAATAAGGTACTGACACCCCGAGGTATGAGCGGTCGTTGCTCAGGTAAATACCCGTACCGAAGTTTGGCAGAATTTTCGAGATGTTACTAGCAAAAGCAGGATCGGATAAGTTATTTCCTAAATCTGCCTTGGCCAAATCCCAGCGAAAATTCATGGCACCACCCTGCAAACCTAATGCCAAAGTTGTACGTTCGCCAACTTTAATTCGGAAAGCGTAAGAAAGCATCGCACCTGTCCAGTTTTCGAGACCGATTTGGTCGTTGAACAACTGCAAGCCCAACCCTACTCTTTCGCGGTTTACGGGCATATCAATACTGAAAGTTGCGGTTTGGGGTGCTCCTGTCATTCCGCCCCATTGGTTACGGTATAGTGCAGTTGCACTTAGCACGTCACGACTCCCAGCATACGCGGGGTTCAAGGCCATCATGTTAAACATGTACTGCGAGAACAACTTGTCCTGCTGGGCCCAGGTTTTACTGCTGCTAATCAGAGCGATTAGCAGCAGTAAGAACGCATACTTTTGTTTGATGAGGTTGATCATCGTTATTAGCGGTTAATGGTCATAAATCGACTTGACTTCTTAATCTCGCCGCCGTTTTGGTCTATCAGAACTACGTTGTAGAAGTAAGTTCCAGCAGGGATGCTCTGATTACTTGTTCCAATACCTACGTTTGATGTACCTTCCCAATCGTTGTTATAATCGTTGTTACGATACACCAAATTCATCCAGCGGTTATAGATTTCTAATACAATCTTCGTGCCAGATGGGTGACGAATGACAAATTTATCATTGATACCGTCACCGTTTGGTGAGAAACCTTCTGGGATAAACATACCGCCATCTGAAGGAATCACAATTGGAGTAAACTCAGACTCAGCTGCACCTGTTGGGTCGTTGTCGTTGTTCAAATCTGGGTTCAGACCGTTTGTTGACAAGTCTGTTACCGTATTCTGACCAGCGAGGGCCGAACCAAGGGCGCGGTTTTGGTATGGTGTCAAACGTCCATCCGTTGTCACATTGATTGTGAAGAACAACGAGTCAGTACGTCCACCTGCCAAGCGGCTTTGTTCTGCAATCAAGAGATTAACATCACGAAGACCATCAAAGTCAGGGTTGATACGTAGTGTACTTGAGTCATTTGCCGTTGGTGTTCCAACCAATTGATAGCTTGCGCCAGTCAATGAGCTATATACTTTCGACAATGAGTCTGATACCTGAACGTTCGTCAATGTACCCGTTCCGTAGTTTTTGAGGATGACACGGTAAGTGATGTTCAAGCTACCGTCGCCTTTGCGCAAGGTATCTTTGATTGACATCGCCAAACCAAGCAATCCTTTACCTGGAGTCGAGTTAAGCGATACTGGTGTCGATTCGCTGTTGTTACGTGGATCAAGGTCATTGTCAGGGTCAGCATTTGAACCTACCGTTGACGTATCCGACGTTGCAACCCCTGCTTGGGTGAGTGCCGAACCAATCGCAATGTTATTGAACGTTGTTACCGAATCAGGGTTGTGCAACGAAACAATCACTGCAAGGTTGATTTTGCGAGACGCACCTTTTGGCAATGAGCTCAACGAATCTACCAACATGTTTGTAAGAAGCCCTTGACCTGTGTAGTTAGATTCTACTGCGAATCCTTCGTCGGCAGTTACAAGTGGCTTACCAATAATCGACGCTTTGTTTCCAAATGTAAGACCTAAGTCGTCTTTTACTTGAACCTTTGTCAGGTCGTTTGTACCCAAGTTCGTGACAGTGATTGTGTATGGAATTTTGAAAGTTCCATTTTCAAGCAATACTGGTGAACCTGCTGACTTAGACAAACCAATCAAGGTACTTGGCAAGTCGAAACGTACTGCTGTAGAAGTGCTTGCTGGGGCATCCACCACTGTACCTTTGTTTGACACGTCAGATACTGGTGTTCCGCTTCCATCGCCACTTGCTACTACATTACCAGCAAACGGTCCGTAGTTGCCGTTAGGCTTGATATTTACAACTACTGTAATCACCTCTTCTGCACCTACTGCAAGTGCGCTTCCAGTACCTAAGATGTTCTTATCAGTCGTTCCGTTGTAGTTGGTATTTGGAACCAACGTGCTTCCACTAGCTACTGCTGGTGCGCCCACTACGGTAAACGTAGCTGGTGCGCCAATCTTACTAGTTAAGCTATCCGCAATTGCTACATTCGTAAGTGGCACATTTCCTACGTTTTTAACCGTAATCTTGTACGTTACGTCGTAGCTTTCATCGCTTCCTTCGCCTTTCTTCGTGATTTTATCAACCGCAAGCGCAACACCGATAGCTGGGCTAACTGTACCATCGCTTACTACGATACTTACTGAAGATTGGTTGTTTGAAGTAGCTGGGTCAACTTGGTCAGCATACGTAATCAAGGCTTTGTTGGTCACTTGGTTACCTGCTTTGATTGCTTTCGCTACGACAGTCAATGTAGCCGAATCTCCCGATGCCAACGTTGCAATACGTGTTGTAAGTGTACCGTTTGATGCTGTCATTCCTGAAGTAGAAACCACTTCGAGTTCAGCTGGCATCACGTCACGTACATCCACGTTAGTTGCCGTATGAGGACCACCGTTTTTCACTACAATTTTATACGTTACTTGCTCACCTAAGCTTACAACCGACTTGTTAGCCGTTTTTGCAATGCTTACATCTGAACGAAGCGTGTCAGTAGCACAGTCGAAGATTTTCACTTCAACTGCTGCTGGTGCACTGTAGCATCCATCTTTCTTGTAGTAGATGTAGTAAGTGCCAGCTCCAACTGCTTCTGGTGTTCCGACCAAGCAAGTGCAAAGGCGCTCGGCTGCCGAACGGAATTCCGTCGTGTAGTTTGAACCACCTTCAATCGCTTTTGTCAAATCCACGGTAGTACTTGGGCAAGTATTACGCATGTTTTTCACGATTGGCGTTGGTACCGACTTCACTACTACTGTAATGTAAGCGGAGTTAACTGAGCAGCAACGTTTAGCGTCCACCAAGGCGTAAGAGTAAGTACCTGGCTCAGTCACATTCCACTGTCTGATACCATCAGAGGCAGGGAACAATACTTTACCATCCTTAAACCATTTCACTTGGTAGCCTTCTTCGCTTGCTTTCAATTTCACGGTGTCGCCTTGGCAGATAGTAATTGTTTGTGGCAATGTATCTGCTTTAAGCGTACCGTTTACGATGATTTGAGGTCTGAATTTGATACCTTCAAACACCAACTTCAAGGCATCTTTACCTGCAACACACTTACCGTCACCGTCTGGATCGTTGGTGGTAAGGGTGAGTATTACGTCACCCTTAATCAAGTCTTCCAACGATGGATAATAAGTTGCATCAAGTGCAAGAGCGTTGCTGAAACGACCCGTACCGCTTGTTGTCCAAACCGCACTTGTCGCTACCCCACCAATCTTACCATTGAGTTTGTATTCAAGAGCCGCACAGATTGAAGCATCTGCACCTGCATCCGCCGTAGCTGGATTAGTTTCGCATGGCGTTGTTTCGCAAGATGAAATCTGTACGTAAATCGCCACACCTTCGCTATAACAGCCTGTTGTTGAGCGGAAGAATGCGTAGTAAGTACCTGCTACACCTACTGCCGATGGGGTTTCTACCAACGGTGAGCTTGGTGTATTTCCTTTACGGAATTCAAGTACTAGACCCGAACCTGCCGTGTAGTTCTTAACAGCCGTTGCCAAATCAACCGTCTTCACTGGGCAAACATTAGCGATGTTTACGACCACTGGAGTTGTTACTTTCGGCGCTACTGAGACGTTCACTGGGTTCGATGCTACACTCTTACAAGCTTCATTGTTGCAGCAGTATGCTACATAAATGGTGCTTGCCGCTGGAACAATCGTGATTGAACTTCCAACTTGGCCATTTGACCATTGGATGTATCCATTACACTGGCTCGTTGTTGAGAGCGTTACTGACTCACCGAAGCACAAGCTTGTTTTCGATGCTGTAACCACTGGAGCTTCTGGTTTGCCAACCGTAATTGTGATTGGTGTAGAAGCCGAGCTAGTACAGTTACCTACTTTGCATGTGGCCGTGTAAGTAGTAGTTGTTTCTGGCGTTACGGTAATTGCGCTACCTGTAGCTCCATTTGACCATACTACTGTTCCTTCACAACCTGACGCTTTCAAGCTTACTGATTCGCCTTTGCAAATCAATGTATTCGATACCAAGATTGTTGGTGCATATACTTTTGTAACGACCACAGTCAAGGCATTCGATGCTTCGCTTGTGCAATCACCTTTCTGACATACAGCTGTGTATGTAGTTGTACCTACTGGATTAACAGTGATGCTGCTTCCAGTTGCACCGTTTGACCAGTTGATTGTACCACCTTCACAACCAGTTGCAGTAAGCGATACTGGCGTACCTTCACAAACAACCGCAGCATTTGCAGCAATTACTGGTGCTGTGCAAGTCTTCACAGTTACTGTTACAGGAACTGATGCCGAGCTTACGCATACGCCTACTTTACATACTGCTGTGTAAGAAGTTGTAGAAGTTGGTGATACCACGATGCTTGCTCCCGTCTGACCATTCGACCAAGTGATTTCGCCTTCGCAACCTGTTGCAGTCAACACTGAAGACTCACCTAGCTTGATGCTTGATGGTGCTACTGTCACGGTTGGAGGTGTTACTGGAATCACCTTGATGGTGTAATCAGCCGATACTGGGCTTGAGCACTCACCTACTTTACAGATGGCAGTATAAGTAGTAGTTACAGTAGGTGTAGCTACGATAGCTGGGCCTGTTTGACCTGTTGACCACTGAACTATACCTGCACAGTTTTTCACTTCAAGTGTTACGCTTTCACCTGGACAGAGCTTGTCAGTGCTACAAATTACCACTGGTTTCTCTGGCGCAGGTACTACTGTTACAGTAGCCGTAGCTGGAGCGCTTTCACACTTACCTACTTTACAGATTGCTGTGTAAGTAGTTGTCGTTGTTACTACTGGTTCGATGCTTGAACCTGTAGCTCCTGTGTTCCAAGTGATTGTTCCACCGTTACATCCTGCTGCTGTCAACTTCACTTTCGTACCCGCACATACTGTTGATGATGGGCTTACGGTGATTGTTGGCGCCGTTGCGTTTTGACCTACTGTTACTGTTACGCTTGCTGGTGCGCTATCGCACTTACCATTTACGCGGCAAGAAACTGTGTAAGTCGTTGTCGTTGCTGGAGATACTGTAATGCTTGCTACACCCGTTGCTCCTGTGCTCCACACATATGTGCCTGAGCATCCTGAAGCTGTGAGTACTGAGCTTTCACCTGCGCAGATGCTTGTGTTAGAAGCAACTACGGTTGGTGCTGCACCCGCTGTTGTTACAGTTACCTTCACTTTATTTGATTTAGCACTTTCGCAAGTACCTACTTTACATACCGCTGTGTACTCTGTTGTAGAAGCTGGGCTTACTACGATTGAGCTTCCAGTCAAACCGTTTGACCAAACGATTGTACCTTCACAAGTGCTGCTTGTTGTAAGCGTTGTGCTCTGGCCTGCGCAAATCAACGTTGGTTCCGCTGCAATTGTTGGTGCAGTTGGGTTACCTACTGTGATTGTTGCTGGAGCAGATGGAGCGCTTACGCACTTACCTACTGTACAAGTGGCAGTGTAAGTAGTTGTAGAAGCTGGTGTCACCACGATGCTTGCACCTGATGCGCCATTTGACCACAATACAGTTCCTGCACAACCTGCGGCAGTCAAGGTTACGCTTGAGCCGTTGCAAACTGCAGCTGAGCTAGCTGTTACTGTTGGTGCCGAAATTGGAGTTACAGTAATCACGTAGTCTTTCGAGCGTGACTTACATCCACCATTGTTACATACTGCCCAGTAAGCAGTTGTTGTAGATGGTGTTACTACAATCGCTGGACCAGTTTCGCCCGTTGACCATTCTACAACTCCCGTGCAGTTTTTCACTTCGAGTGTTACGCTTTCGCCTGGACAAACTTTGTCGGTGCTACAAATAACCTCTGGTGTTGGACCGCCTGGTGTTACAGTGATTGTTACACTTGCTTTTGGACTTTCACACTTACCGATTTTGCAATAAGCAGTGTAAGTTGTCGTCGTGCCTGGTGTTACTGTGATTTGAGCGCCTGTTGCACCTGTATTCCAGTAAAGTGTACCTGCACAAT
The DNA here is from genome assembly GCF_014195535.1 of Runella defluvii. Classification (GTDB taxonomy): domain Bacteria; phylum Bacteroidota; class Bacteroidia; order Cytophagales; family Spirosomataceae; genus Runella; species Runella defluvii. The sequence continues at coordinate 398,507 of NZ_JACIBY010000002.1, forward strand.
TAGCAGCTGTCAATACAACCGAGCTTCCAGCACAGATAGTCGTCGAAGGACTTACTGTGATTGTTGGCGTCGTTGGTGTATTTACATAAATCGTGATTACGTTTGATGGCACGCTTTCGCAACCATTTTTCTTACATGTTGCCGTGTAAGTAGTAGTAGTTACTGGACTAACAGTGATGCTAGAACCTGTTGCGCCGTTTGACCATAGGATGGTTCCACCTGCACAACCTACTGCATGAATTTCTACGCTTTCACTTGGACAGATATTCGTAGTAGCACATGCCAAGATTGGTGGTTCTGGTTTCACGCAATCCACTTTAATCGTCACACTTGACGTGTCATTAGACGTTTTGCTTGGGTCGTTGTCTGGGCTCTTCACAATCGCCGTGTTAGTAATTGTACCAACAGCGTTGATTGTTGCACGGATTTTCAACGTACGGTTTGCAGCATTTGCCAAGTTTCCGATTGTCCAAACACCAGAAGCAGCATTGTACTCAGCAGCTGGATCTGCACTCACAAACGTCAATGACGCTGGTAATACATCGCTTACTGTTACACTTGTAGCGTTTACTGGGCCATTGTTAGAAGCAACCACGTTGTACGTAATTGTTTGACCAACTGTATAAGGACCTGCTTCTACTACTGATTTTGCTACTGCTAAGTCAGTGAATTTAATACAAGGCTTGATCGTAAGTTTCAACATCGCGCCATTGCTATACTCACCGCATTTAGCTACTTCAAACAAGAAGTACTCGCCTGATTTACATACTTTCGTTGGATCTTCTACTTGTGTACCAGGTTTGTGGTCATATGTAGTGTACCATTCGAAACGTCCACCTTCAGTGCGAATATCGCTGTGGATGAAGCTAGTCAAGTTCACACACTCGTTAGGACATGTATTTTCGCCCATACCACCACAAGTTGGTGTTGGAGGAATTGTACATGGCACCTTCACGGTGATAACCTCATCATCTTCATCATCTTCTTTCGGTGTACCTGTACCGTTGCCTGGAGTTGAGTCAGGATCAGGTTGGTCAGACTTGCTTACTTGAGCAAAGTTCTTAATGGTTCCTGAACCAGTTACTTTTACTACAAACGAAAGTGAAACAGTTGCACCAGAATCAATTTGAGCAATTTTTCCAGTCAACACTGAACCTGTCAATGTAAATGCAGCATCACCTGATACGTACTGCAATCCAGCTTTCAATGTATCTGTTACTTCTACATTGGTCGCTCTTGACGGCCCGCTGTTTGTTACTTTAATAGTATAAGTAACGTTATCGTTCTGATTTGGCGTTTTGTTGCTAACTGTTTTAGCCAAACTCAAATCAGCTGGACATCTCTTAATAGATACTTCTGCCAACGCACCGTTGCTATATACACCACAAGCAGCTACTTCAAACAAATAGTATTTACCAGAAGCACATACTTTTGTTGGATCAGCAACCAATGGGTCGGTTGGGCGTGGGCCTGTGCGCCATTCAAACTTACCACCAGGCGTACGAATATCGCTTGAGATATGTGCCATCAAGTTCACACAAACCTCTGGACAGTCATTCGTAATTGTACCCGTACAAGTTGGAGTTGGTGGAATTGGACAAGGTGCCAAGAATACTGGCTCGTCGTCATCATCGTCTTCACCACGTGTGAAGCCGTTGCCTGGCGTCGAATCCTTATCTTTCACAGTGTTGCCATTTCTATCTTTCGCGTCTTTAATCTGCGCGTAGTTCGTCAAGCTTGTTCCTGTGAATGAAGCGTCTATACGCACTCTGATATTCACCGAAGTAGTTGCACCTGGTGCCAATGGCCCTGCAATCGCCGTGTTCATTGTAGCAATTCGGCCTACTGCAGTCCAGTTAGCATCTGCCAACGTCATGCCTACTGGCAATGAATCTGACAATACGATGTTTGTCGCTGTCATCGAACCTTCGTTCTTCACTGTCAACGTAAACGTTACCAAATCGCCTGGAGCTACATTCGGGCTTTGACCCGATGCCAATGACTTAGCCAATGCTAGATCGAACGTTGTCAAACCTGCATCTACTGTCAAATCACTACGTTTCTCAGGTGTCAATACTACTGCGCCTGTAAAGCCAGTTGTAGGATTTGCATCACTATCTGTTACATCTGAACCAGTGTTTGGACGCAAGCTCAACTGACATGTGTCTGGCAAGCTCTTCGTGTCAAACTGTACATAGTACGTTCCTACTGGCAAGTTGCTGAACAAATATTGTCCATTTACACCTGTCAACACTGAATCTCTCTTCGATACTGGGCCGTTCGCGTTGCCTGTCCACAAAATCACCTTCACGTTTTGCACGCCTGGCTCTCCTGCATCCTGCTGACCATTGTCATTGCGATCTTTCCATACGAAGTCTCCAATGCTTCCAAGTGGTGTCACTTGAATTGGCTCGTCGTCATCATCGTCTTCACCACGTGTGAAGCCGTTGCCTGGCGTCGAATCCTTATCTTTCACAGTATTGCCATTTCTATCTTTCGCATCTTTAATCTGCGCGTAGTTCGTTAGGCTTGTTCCTGTGAAGTTTGCATTTACACGTACCGTGATGTCAACCGAAGTAGTTGCACCTGGTGCCAATGGGCCTGCAATCGCCGTGTTCAACGTCGCAATCTGACCCGCTGCTGTCCAATCTGCATCTGCCAACGTCATGCCTACTGGCAATGAATCTGACAATACGATGTTTGTCGCTGTCATCGAACCTTCGTTCTTCACTGTCAACGTAAACGTTACCAAATCGCCTGGCGTTACGTTTGCACTTTGACCCGATGCCAATGACTTCGTCAACGCTAGGTCGAACGTTGTCAAACCTGCATCTACTGTCAAATCACTGCGTTTCTCAGGTGTCAATACTACTGCGCCTGTAAAGCCAGTTGTAGGATTTGCATCACTATCTGTTACATCTGAACCAGTGTTTGGACGCAAGCTCAGCTGACATGTGTCTGGCAAGCTCTTCGTGTCAAACTGTACATAGTACGTTCCTACTGGCAAGTTGCTGAACAAATATTGTCCATTTACACCTGTCAACACTGAATCTCTCTTCGATACTGGGCCGTTCGCGTTGCCTGTCCACAAAATCACCTTCACGTTTTGCACGCCTGGCTCTCCTGCATCCTGCTGACCATTGTCATTGCGATCTTTCCATACGAAGTCTCCAATGCTTCCAAGTGGTGTCACTTGAATTGGCTCGTCGTCATCATCGTCTTCACCACGTGTGAAGCCGTTGCCTGGCGTCGAATCCTTATCTTTCACAGTATTGCCATTCTTATCTTTCGCGTCTTTAATCTGCGCGTAGTTCGTTAGGCTTGTTCCTGTGAAGTTTGCATCTACTCGTACAGTAATGTTCACCGATGTTGTTGCACCTGGCGCCAATGGCCCTGCTATCACGGCATTTCTCGTCGCAATTCGACCTGCTGCCGTCCAGTTTGCATCTGCCAACGTCATGCCTACTGGCAATGAATCTGACAACATGATATTCGTCGCTGTCATCGAACCTTCATTCTTCACTGTCAAGGTAAACGTTACCAAATCGCCTGGCGTTACGTTTGCGCTCTGACCCGCTGCCAATGACTTCGTCAACGCTAGGTCGAACGATGTAACTGCGGCGTCAACCGTTGGATTGTCTTTATCGATACCACCTTTGGTTGGATCAATCACAATGGTTGCTGTGCGTCCTGTTACAGGGTTGGCATCATTATCCGTTACATCTGAACCCACATTCTGATTCAAGCTCAACTGACAAGTATCAGGCAAGCTAGTTGGGTCAAACACTACTTGATAAGAACCACCTGCTAGGTTAGTAAAGAGATAGTCTCCGCTAATGCCTGTGTAAACCGTATCAATTGGAGAGAATGTGTTGCCGCTACCTTTATATAATATAACGCGTACATTTTTCACTCCTGGTTCACCGCTGTCTTGCTGACCATTGTCGTTCAAATCTTTCCATACAAAGTCGCCGATGCTGCCAAGTGGGCTAAACAATGCACCGTCAATTGTAGGATTGTCTTTGCTGATGCCACCCAAAGCAGGATCAATCTTCACAACTGGGCTCAAGCCTGATGTTGGATTGAAATCGCTATCTTTAGTATCATCACCACCTTGATTAACTTTCGTGCTCAACACACAACCTTCAGGCAAGGTGCTTGTTACAATCTGAACGATGTAATCACCTTTGACTAAGTTATTAAATGTATAATAACCCATCTTGCCAGCGTTTGTTACAGTCACCATTGAATCTAATTTAGAAACTGGCAAACCGCTTGAGTTGGCACTCCACAAAATCACTTTCACCCCATTGACTCCTGTTTCAGAAGCATCTTGGATACCGTCATTGTTTGTGTCTTTCCAAACATAGTCTCCAATGCTACCCAACAAGTTGCGCAATGCGGCATCGACCGTTGGATTATCCTTATTAATTCCACCTAACGTTGGGTCAAGTGAAACGATTTGGCTAAGTCCAGTCGTTGGGCTAAAGTCGCTGTCTTTGGTATCATCACTTCCTTTATTAGTAGAGTCGCTCAACACACAACCTGCTGGCAACGTACCCACCAATACTTTCAATTGATAATCTCCTTTTGACAACCCTTCAAACGAATACCAACCAGGATTTCCTCCCGATGGGTTGTTTGCAGTGGTAGTTGTATCTACTGCTACTAAAGTTCCTCCTTGATTTCTTTGGAATAGAACTACTTTAACACCATTTACACCTGTATTCGCTTCATCTTGGATACCATTGTTATTGGTATCTTTCCAAACGTAATCCCCAATGCTACCAAGTGGGCTAAACAATGCACCATCAACAGTTGGGTTATCCTTTAATATGCCACCTTGTTCTGGATTTAACGTAATAACTTGGCTAATGCCTGTCGTTGCGTTAAAATCATTGTCTTTGGTATCATCACCACCTTGATTGACTTTAGTACTTAAAATACAACCTGTTGGCAATGTTGACTTGTCAATTTGAACAATGTAATCACCAGCTACCAATCCTGTGAAACTATAATACCCGCCTTTTGTATTATCGGCAGGGTTTGTCGTTGTCAGGGTTGAATCAAGTGGTGTTGTTGGCACACCATTTACGGCGCTCCAAAGAATCACACGAACGCCGTTTACACCAGCTTCGCCCGAATCTTGAACACCGTTATCATTCACATCTTTCCATACAAAATCACCAATGCTTCCAAGTGGCCCTGGAATCACGATAATTTCACAACATCCAGTAGCGGGACAAGTATTGACCTGTGCCGTAAACGAAAAACGTCCTGTACCTTTAATAATCAAGGTATCACCACTTACAGAGGCACTATCAGCCGCGGCACCAGTAATTGGGCCTTTGCCTACTTTTGTCCATGTTAGGTTTGAATACCCTGGCACAGCGAGAGCAACTGTGTACTCATCGCCCGGATACCACAAAAGCGGCACTGAGAAACAGGCCGTTGCGTAATCATCTTCCCCTAAAACACCGTTGCCCGGGTCTGAATCAGCATCTTCCTGATTCGCACCCATTGACATCACTTCCGCGATGTTGAAGTAAACACCTCGACCAGTAACTGTTCCTGTTAACTCAAGTTTAACAGAATCTCCAGCACTGATGGTGGGAATACTCCACAACCCTGTTACAGCGTCGAATGTTGTTCCTGCAGCAGGAGAGTTTCCAGTGAGGGTTGCACCTCCCGATGGGAAGATGTCCTTCACCACGACAGCCGTAGCAGCGTCTGGTCCGTCGTTTTTGGCGTAGATTGTAAACTTGATAGATTGACCAATGGTAGGTTGAGAAACACTAACCTGCTTGGTAAGTTTAACATCTACTGTTTTTTGTGCTACCTGAGCTACTGCTGAAATGGCAGTAACTAGCACTAACATAAGCATTCCCATCAATGACTTAATGGGCTTCAGCATGCGATTTTTCGGGACAGCCGAACCAACATATCCTATTGGTTCATAGCCTTTTACCTCCTCCTCCGTCAATGGCGGGGAGGTAGATACCCATCGTCTCGACTTTTCGTCGAAACGCGTCCTCAGAACACGCTGCTTATTCTGAGGAGGAGAAATGGATAACTGACTCATAGTCTGCAAAATAATTGATTGAAAAGTATAAAAATTTTGGGGTATTTACTATTAACTTAATGAAAATACTTTAGGGTGGTGGCGACGCGCCTGGTAAATGGTAGTATTGGTCTATCCTTACAGAATTAACCCATACGGCACCTTGTCCTCCCGCTGAGAGTTTAGGACGGTAAGTCCTCCAATCTGTCACTTTATGCCCATCCTCCTTTTTTCTTCTAAAAGTAAGCATCTCCAAGCAAACCATTGTGTTGCCCAAAAAAGTACTCAGAATGCGACTCATTCCCACCTGAATGGGAAGCGTAGCTAGGTGCTGGACTTTAGTAAATGTTGCACTCATCGGTCACGGTGATTATGTGATTTCGGTATATTATATTTAGTCAGAAGTAAGTGGTATTCCAGTAGAATACTACCGCCAGAAAATAACTCCTCTGAACTAACTACAATTGGGGGTTTATCCCACTCAGAAAGTATCTAAAATTATGCCAAAGTCAACAATCGCACAGAAGAGTTTTAAACTACCGCAATAAGTGTTTGTTTTACAGACACTTAACAATAAAAATTACAAAAAAAAGCAAACACTACAATATTTCATTTTTTTAATATTTTAAATAACTATTTCAAGTTTGAAACTATACACTGAGTTTAGCTAAAACCGTGCCAACAAAACCATTTTTTTACTACTCCAAAACGGCTCAAATGTGCTAATTTGGCTTATTTAGCCACAAAAATATGCCGTTTAAGTACCTCCCTATCAACAAAAAAGCCGGGCTTTTTGCCCGGCTTTTTTGTTGATAGAATTACTATCCTAAAAATCATAACCAAGTGTCAGATAAGGAATCGCTTTGTTTACTTCTCCGTTGTCTAACCCCCATGCGTAGTCGAACTTAACATAGAAACCAAACAACATCGTTCTTGCCCCTAAACCATATCCGACCATAAAAGGATTACGGAAATTGTTGACAGTAGCACTAAAGAAATCTAGGCGAACTATCTCCGTATTTAAACTATTTTGACGATTAAATGGCCATTTTCCCGTCCATGCAGTACCCACATCGGTAAATCCGACAAGTTGGAAATTACGGAGAAAATTGGACGTAATTGGCCCGCGGTAAAAGTATTTCACAAGCGGCATCCGTAGCTCGCCGTTAAAGAGTACATGGGTAGTCCCTGATACTTTATTAAAATTAAACCCTCTTAAATTTGTAGCCAATTCTACAAAAAATATATCCCTATTATCAATTGGAATCAACGAGCTACTTAGCCCCACTGCCAGCGGATTTACCGACCTTCCTTCTTGATTATTTCCCGTCCAGTTTTCCATTCCACCCATGACACTTTGTTTGGGTGAGCGCCCACCCGAATGGGCAAATGAAAGGCGGGTCGCAAAAATGAGGTCACGGTGAATTTTTTGATAATGCCGTAAATCAATGGCCAAGCGATTAAAACCTTTCGTACCCGAAACTCCACCAAACCAATCATAGCGAACTTTAAAGCGCGTGCCTTCCATCATGTTCATGCCATTGATGCGAGAGTTGTCATACACAAACTCAGCCCTTGCTCCTAAGTAAGTAGAAGTAACATCCGCTGCTGCAATATTACTCACATCCAATAATCGAGACTCAGCAAAGAAAGGAGTCACTGCTACTCTGGCAAAATTATTGAACGGGTAAGCGGCCGTTACAGCCACACGATTGTATCTATACTTCTGACTTGCGGGCGGTTGTACGTACAAACTTTGCCGATCCACCCGAGCGGTGAAATCAATTCGGTGCGCTAAATTACTGTATTCTGCCCAAAGATTATTGGTTCTAAAATTGAGTAATCCTAAGAAAAACCCAGCCTTAACGATGTGATTCTCAAGCAAATCGTTCATCGTTAGGGATTGTGAAAACCCAAAACCACGGATAGGATCTATTCGCCAATCGGAGGTAGCATCGTTACTGATAAACAAACTCTTGTACGTAATGGGACCTTTGATGGTAATGTTCTCACGTCTTCTATTGCGCACGGGTAAGTTGGCAGCACTCGTCACGGCCGTCCCTCTACGTTGACGATACTCAAAGGTTTTTAATACATCTGCATCAAACTCATAATTATCCGTATCTACCTCTCCTGAGTCTAGTTGCATTTTACGAGGGTTAGCCATTTGAGCAATCAAGCTAGCATCCGCCGCTGGGTTGTTACGCAGTTCAGTTTTATACACCGACATCCCCGCCATACTCTGCATTCGAGGTGTTGGTGCTGAGTCATTTGACAACGGCGACAAAGTTTTTTGGTAGATGACCGATTCGTGGTCTTTGGTCCAATTTAAACTTGTAAACGCCCCCGATGTAAGCAAATAATCGTAATCCCGAATGTTTTGATTGAAGTTGGTGAGGGGAGTCAATTTCTTTATATCTGACTCATAGCGATACAAATTTGTGATACCTTTATAATCAGATAAGAAATAAAAAGTATTCTCATCTGATGTACGTGGGCTAGAAATTATCCCCAAAGAATCAACAATACGGGATACTGTTTGCGCACGCGGGTTCCCGTCATGAACAAACAATGCCATTTTATCCTTTACCGTTTTGTATGAGCCTTTATCTGAAATTAAAAGAGAATCTTTGATTCGGTTAGACGTAAATACCACTCTTGTTGAAGAACCTGCTACAAAATGAGGCGTTCTGTCGTCGTACAGGTCGCTGGTAAGCGGTAACAAAGAAGCCCTACCCACGCTAAACAAATACAAGTCGTTTTGTCCACGGCTATCTGCACTGAGGGCTAATGTTGAGCCATCGTTGGAAATATCAAAGTCCGTGACTTGGTTGATGCCCCTAATTTCGCGGCTCATCCGAAGTTTGTATTTTCCTTTTTCTAGGATGTCAAAAATCTCCAAAAATACGCGTCCATTTTCTTCCGTAATAATGGCCAACCCATTGTTTCGACTCCAAGCAACGAGCGGAACACGGCTCAAATATGATTTTTTCTCCAGTGAATATTTCCCTTTGAGAATGGTCGTTTTTGCTTTTGTTTCGACATTGATAACCTCTACTGTATATTTTCCTTCTTTCCGATTTGTAACCGCTACATACTGATTATCAAGGCTTAATCGTACAGAGTTTGCTAACCCTCCCAGCGGCAAATCCAATTCTTCCCGCCAATCGCCCGTCGGTTCTTTGTTGGTTGCACTCACTGTCGTGGCCATGTTGGAATAAAAATCACGCCAATCTTTCAGAAACTTGGTAAACGATACCCCAAGGGTACTGGCTACACTTGTTTGCTCGGTACGAATAATACGGGTAAGGTTTAAAATGTTGGAAATATTGTCTTTCCCGTATCGTTCAGCAATGTAGTTCCAGATGGATTGTCCAACAATCGTTGCCTCCGTGCCAGTCAATAAAGAAGGTTTTTTCATCTGGCGATTCACAATAGCATCGCGCATATAATCGTCCAATTCGGTACTCCAACCATCGGCAATATAGGCAGCGATTCCTGACATGAACCAATCTGGCAGGGTCAATAACAGCGAGCTTTGTAGGGCATCTTTAAGGCTTCCGCCGTACAACATATCATATACGACTAGCCTCGAAACTTCTCTAATGAGCTGTTTTTTAAAACTGATTTGGTCGCCCGTAAATGCAATTTCTAGGCGAGATTTAGCCAGATTTAGCTCTGTTTCACTTAAATCGGAGCTATTGGCCATCCCCATATTGCTTTGCAAAAGCTCCTGAGGAGAGTTATACAAGAAGATTTTGATGCGGTTATAGAGCGTATAACCCAGCACCTCCGTGATACGATCTATTTCTGACTCCGCATATTGGGCAGCCAAGGTCGCCAAGGGCGTTCCATTTCCGTAGTGGTAAATCTCAAAGTTATTGGTTTTGAGGATTTTCCAATCAAATCTCTGATACTGAACTCGGTTTTTACCAAATTGCTCTTGCGAAGGATAGTTTTGGGCATGGCCTTGTGCGATTGCTCCACAAAGGATAAGTCCAATCCAAAAAATCCGAAAAATAGAACACCTTTTCATAGAATCGAAACTGTTGTCTGCCAATAACTTTCAGGGTGAGTCAATTATTGACTTGATTTAGAACGAAAATATAACGAAAAAACGCGCGTAATATTCACCTCTGGGTCCAATTCTTCACCTAATTCTAAAAAATTCACAAATTGGGATGCAAAAAAGGGAGCGAGTGTTACGCCTTTTGTTCCAAGCCCGTTGAAAATCCCCAATTGAGGATGCTCTGGATGTATCCCTACCAATGGCCGACGGTCTTTGGTGGACGGACGAATCCCGACTTGCTGTTCAAGAATGGTATATGGTTTTTTGAAATATACACCTATCTTGTCTATTAGAAACTGACGAGCGTCCTCAGTTGTTTCCCAATTCAAATCATGCCAAGTATAAGTTGCCCCAAATCGACATTTTCCTTTTTTGTCGATGGGCAGAATAAACGTTCCTTGGTTCACAATTTCTTCAATCGAATAGCCCTCTACGTGCGTTATCAGCGTCTGTCCTTTTACAGGATTGAACGGCAGCCAATTAAAAAATGGATTCTGAAGCGCTTCATAGCCTTCACAAAATAGTATTTTTTTAATCTCCCATTCTTTGTAAATCACGCTATTTTCCTGAAAAACAATACTATTGTAATCGAAATTTTCGACCAAATATTGACTTTTTTCAACAAAATACGCTTTTATTTTTTCAAGCATCTCAGGACAATCGACCCAGCCCGAATGCGTAATTTGGAGTCCTCCGTACTGATTTTCGATAAATGGGGCAAATTTTTCGTCATTTGCCTCCGCAGCTACGTACTTCGCCAAGTTGGGGTCGGCGGTTTGGGCCAAATACGTATTTTGTTCTTCAATGGAGCGAAACGGGCGATATACATCACACAAGTGAACTAACTCCGTTTGGAACGTTTCTTCCATTTCCTGATAAAATGTACGTGCATACGGAAAAATCTCCTCGACCTTCCAAGTACGTGCCAATTTCTTCCCAGTAATCGGATTAAAGATTCCTCCTGAAACTTTGGACGCCGTTGGCAAATCAGCACTTGAAATAATGACGACTCGATAGCCTCGTTGCTCCAACGTCCAAGCCAAGACCGAACCAGCTATCCCCTGCCCTACAATTAAGTAATCGGCTTTCATGAAGCGTTTGTTCTTTTTCGCATCGAACGGCTTATACGTTCATCTGCCAATTGTGTTACCAAATCTATTTGTTCGTCAAGCGTCATAAACGACGTATCAACACTTACGGCATCCGACGCCTGACGGAGTGGGCTATCGCTACGCGTGGTATCAATGTGGTCTCGTTTTTTTATATTTTGAAGAATGTCGTCAAGGTCCAACATTTCTCCTTTGGCTAATAATTCAATTTGACGACGCTCCGCCCTGATTTCGGGCTCGGCGGTCATAAATACTTTCAGCTCAGCATCAGGAAATACCACGGTGCCTATATCACGCCCATCCATGACCACACCACGGGCTTTGCCCATTCGTTGCTGCTGGGCCACCATCGCACGGCGCACCTCCGACACCGCACTCACTTCACTTACCCAGTTGGCAATGTACAATTTACGAATTTCGTCTTCCACATTCAGTCCGTTCAGATAAGTTTCATTGCGGCCTGTTTCGGGGTTTCGTCTAAAATCTATTTTGATATTTTCCAGTGCTTTGGCGACTTCCTTGGGGTTGGTCAATGAGACATGTTGCGTCATAAAATAAAGCGTAACGGCGCGGTACATCGCCCCCGTATCAATGTACGCATAGCCCAGATAGGCAGCTACCCCTTTGGCCGTAGTGCTTTTTCCACAGCTCGAATAGCCGTCAACAGCAATAATAATTTTTGGCATGAAACAGATTAATATAGTTGGGGCAAAGATACGCAGAATGCCCTATCCCACTCCACCGTTTTGTGGTAAAATGAATTTTGTCAGTTTCCTTTTCTTTTCATCGGTACATTTTTGCGCATATTGGCTAGTTTTCTGTACATTAAAATTACAAAAGTCATTGTATTTACGTATTTCATTTTTGTACATTTACGTTCCATGCTCGGTAAAAAGCATAAAAAAATACCGAATAATAATTTTCGGTATCCTATTTATGCAAGCAAACTTTTTTTGTGTTTTCTTTGAAGCGTTTTACAACCATAAATTACAATTTACCATGAAAAAGGTGTTATTATCTTCATTATTGGCACTCACAGCTTTCTTTTGTGCCTCCACATCTTCATTAGCCCAATTCTCAAAAGGTGATAAGAAAGTCAACATTGGCGTTGGCCTTGGTTCTATTGGTGCCAACGCATCGGTAGAATACGGTATCATGGACGACCTCGGCGTAGGTTTGTTTGCCTCTTATGAGCGCCCTAATACTGGTCTTATCGGTGCTGCTTTGGGTGTGCGTTACAGCTATAACGAAATCAACATCGGCCCACGTGCTGCGTATCACTTGAATCGCGTTCTTAACATGAAAGACGACAAATTTGATCTTTACGTAGCTGGTGGAGTTCTTTACCGCCACGTTACTTATCCTTATGACTACTGGTACGGCAGTGGCATTGACTCGTCTTATGGTTCTATTCGATTGTTGGCCCGTGTAGGTGCTGGCTTCCAATTCACGAATAATCTATCTGGTTTTGCTGAATTGGGCTCGGGTGGTTCATGGCTTCAAGCAGGTATTTCGTTTAAATTTTAAAAAATCTTTCATTGTCCATTTGTTGATTACGTCTCATAGGTTATTTTTGGGACGTAATCGAACTTTAAACCTCCAAGTAATTTTATGAAAAAACTATTTGCACTTGTTTTTTGCTTTGCTGTACTTCTTGTTACAAAGAGCCACGCTACTACTGCTGAGTATTATGTTGATGCAGTTTCTGTTGAACAAACGCTTAACTCAGGCGATCAGTTGGACGTAGCAAACGTTGAGCAAGCTGCCACAGCGCTTGAAAGCCTAATGGGCCAAGGAAACGAAATGACAAAAGTAATGGCAGGTGACAAAAAACCAGTTGTTGCATTTATTTTGGCATGGGTAGTTGGTTTCTTAGGTATCCACCGTGCTTACCTTGGAACTGCTGGTGGGGTTATCGTTGGCTATATCCTTACCTGCGGTGGTTTGGGTATTGTTGCTTTGATTGACTGGATTGTTCTTCTCTTAGAAGTAATTGAAGAGAAGAATTTTGACAAGTACGTCAACAACAAGAAGTTCTTCATGTTTGCCAACTAAGCAAAACAGAACAAGTTAACAAAAAAGGGAAGTGAGTTACTCACTTCCCTTTTTTGTTTCTGCCCCAATCACCACCGTTCGTATTCGCTGGTTATTAGCGGCTTTGCGCTTTTTATTGGTTGTTTCTGCCATGATGGCCGCCCTGCGCCCTCCTCCAAAATAGAACGTTTGAAACATTCCTGCACCCGTAAAAAAGCCAATAAAATAATACTTGTGCCAGACGTGATACACCCCAAATCCGAGGGCAATGGCTTGTAAGCCTAACGAAACTATTCCTTCCTTAGGATACCCTGCATACACCTGCCCCAGCCCTGGCATCAAGAACGACAGCAATTGGGCTTTATCTGGATTCTTAGGCTTTTTCTTCAAAAACTTATACAGCTCGTCCGCATTTATATTTAGGCCCTTACGCGCGGTATATTGCTGAAATACGGCTTTAGACTCTGTCCAACGCTCTAGTTCATTCAACGTGAAGATTTCTACTACCTGCAGCGATTCTGAAAGCAGTGAATCTTGGGTATAAAACTTGGTTTGTTGCAACAGCCCATACGTCTCGTTGTAGTGCTGGGCCAAATACCCGCACAAAATAGTTTCATACCGCATCCGAAAAGCAATGGAATTATCTGGTTCGCTCAAATCAAAACGTTGGGCGGTTTGCCAAGCATCTTCAAAACTGCGCTCAGATTTTTGCGCCTGAATCTTTCGGGTAAGCAATTGATTATACGTTTGCCGAAGTGAATCTTCCGACAAGGCTGATTGGGTCAATTCAAAAATTTGTTTCTCATACAACACCGCCGCCAACCCATAGTTTTGTTGGGCCATCAGGCTATCAGGCGACTGCGTAAGTCCTTCCCTACTGATTAAACACAGTACGAATAGGAATTTGCATATTGAATAGAATCTGTTCATTCACCTTATCATTAAATTCTTGTCGTCGTACATGCACGCTTAACGCACTTCCCCACACATTACCCACGTAGAAGAAAGAAAACAATCCTCCATAAATCAAAAAGCGAGGGCTTTTCCATCCATCGCGGCGATATGCTTCGTAGGCTTGAACCCCTAGCGCTACATTTTGAATGAATGTAATAATTCCCTGCCCCGTTTTTCCAGCGTATATTTTCCCACTTCCAGGAATCACCACCGACATCATACCTGCCACCCAAGGAGATTTGCGTCGATGTGTCCGAATCTGACGGTAGTTTTTTTCGAGGTTGTCTTCCTCTTGACTAAATGCGAAATAATGCCCTGTGAAGGACTTTTGGCGCCTTACAAAGCCTGCTGTGTCTCTTTTCAGCAATGCAACTCCCGCCAACTGGAAATTTTGCAAAGCAATAAACAACGAATCTTTGGGGACAAAATCCGTCAATGCCACTTGTGCTTTGTCATAACGTTTTAAAAACGTATGCCCAATTCCTTCCAAAAAGCGAGCTTTTTCAAAATGGGCATGTATGACAGGAAGCTGACGGAAGCAAGAAATAGCGGAATCAAGCTGAAGCTGATTGTAATAAGCCAAACCCCGATAATAAGGAAATGCTTTTCGGTATTTTGTCCAGTTGAGGACATCGTTATACGCTTTTTTTTCCAGCAAATATTCCAAAAAAAGTGAATCCGACGATTGGGTTTGCTGCGCCATCGTTGCCAAGCCTAGCCCTATTACCAACCCAATACATATCCATTCTTTCAAATACCTCATGGAGTCTTTTTGGGGGTTATCCGATACATGGCGGGCGTATCCACCACTTTCCCTGTCTGCATATTGATTCGGAGCAATTCAATGCTTGTGGCAGCCACACGGTTGCAGCGTGAAATTCGGTCGGCAGTGAGGGCAATGCCTTTAAAAACGCCAAATTCTTGTATCGCCACCCTGCTAAAACGCGAGCAAGATAATTCGTAAAGACAATCGGCTGATATTTGGGGTGAAATTACTTTTTGATAGCCCGTCAATGCGCCATTGAGCAACCAATAGACAGGATTATAACGCAAGAAAGGGGATTGCTTGGGCTTTTCTACCTTCCCAAACGAAACCGTTGGGGCCGATCCAGATTCAGCCAACAGCTCTAGGTCTGACACCTGCGCCCGCAATTGGCCCATTGTACAAGCCAACAACAGTATTCCGCACAGGAGTATATTTCTGGTCTTGTTAGCCATCCAACAACGTTATTTGAGAATCTTCGCGTTAGCAGGAATCACAAAATCAAGCAAGGTAGAAGTTACTTGCTCATTGATTTTTAATGCACCATAGGCCGTTTTGGTGATAATCGAATCCCTGGCAGTTACGTAGTCAATCTGCGTGATTGTCTGCGGAAAATCAACGCTTCCTAGTTTTGTATATTCGTAGTAATAGACCTTTTTTATCGTCCGTTCGGAGGGGTCTATGTATTTCATAAAAATAGGGTTCTGCCCTTTGTGTACCAATTCAACGCGTTTGATACTTTTTGCCATCGGCGTAGGTGATTTCCAAGTCGAAATCATAAGGCCATCTTCAAACTTTGTTTGGCTCAACGAAAACCCCATGCTCGACAACCCCAAATCTGCTTTCCGATTGTGTAGAAAATAGAAAAACTGGGTTGTTTCGGTACTATAAGTCGCGTTTTGCTGCTGCAATACCGTATTTTTAGTGGGGTCAAACACCTTAATTTCGCCGTTGGAGTTGTTAAAGACGTACAATTCAGCAGGTTTAGGAAAAAGCGTGACCATCCGTCCAGAAGTTGCATAACACAATTCAGCACGGGTATTGATGGTTTTTCCTTTGTGGGCCGTGCGCATTGTCATCGTTGCACTAACTTTACGTACGCTTTGAGCAACAAGCTGATTTACAACGAAAAACGCTACAAATAATTTCCAATAACTCACTGAGATACTCATTTTTAAACAAAAACCGATGTAGTATTACAGACCCTCTATCGACAACTTTGCTTTCACGATGCGGTCTTTTCCGTACATATCCTGAATGACATCAACCTTAACAAAGCCTTTTTCTAAGAAAAGTTGCTTGGTTGCCTGTCCAAAATGTTCGTTGATTTCGACGTAGCAAGCGCCCGTTTTTTTCAGGTGTTTGAGGCAAAAATCGGCGATGGCACGATAAAAAAGTAAGGGATCGGTATCTTCCACAAACAACGCCAAATGCGGCTCAAAACGCAATACATTAGGCTCCATGCTCGACTGTTCGGAATAAGTCACGTAGGGCGGATTACTCACCACACAATCAAACTCACCCGCGAAAGTGTCTTCTCTTAAAATATCGTATTTTTCAAACGTTACTTCTGACAACAAACGGTGGGCATTTTCTTGCGCAATCGCCAAGGCATCTTCCGACACATCCCAACCCCAGACTTTGGCAAACGACATAAATCGGTCGAGCGCAATCGCAATACAGCCGCTTCCTGTGCCAATATCAACGATTTTAACGGGGTTTTCCTCCCAATAACAATCCTTGACAATCAACCGCACCAATTCTTCGGTTTCTGGACGAGGAATAAGCACCGACGGCGATACTTTAAACTCCAAATTGCAGAAATACGTCGAACCGATGATGTGTTGTACTGGCTCACTTTGGTTTAAACGTTTGACGATAGTATCCCAGTCAGGCTGCGAAGCATTGGCGGGGATAGGCTTATCTACGAGCACATCCACATTGCGAAGCCGTAAGAAATGTTCCATCAGCATAAATGCCATGGCCCTCGCTTCCTTGTGAGGATACGCAGTTATGTTTTGAACGATATAATCAAAAAGAGGTTTGGCTGAGGAATACATAGAGCTCTTCGACACGTGTTGGTTTTATTTAAGCACTTCGCGCATACGTGCCTGTAGCGCCATTTTTTGTTCTAAGGCTTTACGACTATTTCGGTACCACAAATAAGCAATCACAGCCACCGTTAGATAGGGAAAAACAAACAGATAAGCGATGCCTATGTTGATGCCATTTCCAATCACGTTTTTTCCAGTGCTCATATTGGTTTCAACCGCCCCTTTACACATGGCGCATTGAGCAAACGCCCCGTCAGTGCTTACTACAAACAGGAGCATCATCACTAAAAGGATACCATACTTTTTCATAGTGTTGTTGATTAATATCGGTTATTGGTAGTAAGGCGAAATCATTAAATAAACGATTACGCCCGTTATACTGACATAGAGCCAAATAGGAAACGCCCATTTGACAGCTTTCTTGTGCAGGTCTATCTGATTGCTAAACGCATAATATACTGCGCGTAGCACAAACCACACGACCCCAATCGAAAGCGTGATATGCGTAATGAGCAAGAAATAATAAATTGGACGAATGATTCCTTCGCCTCCGAAGACGGTAGATTCGTTCGATAAATGATACAAGACGTAGCTCACCAAGAAAAGCGCCCCTAAACAAAAGGAAATGGTCATCATAACCCGATGCGCGGCGATATTTTTACGCTTGATGAAATAAAATCCAGCAAGTAACGACACGCTCGTGAGAGAATTAATCACTCCATTGACGTGAGGTAATATTTTTGTCCACTCGCCCAAGTTCACTTTTGGGATACTTGGATTCAACAAAATAGCGACCACAACGGGAATCGCAACGGCGATTATGTTGATCCATTGATTGAATTTTTTATTTTGCGGAACAGTGATAGTTGACATACTTATTTTTCCTTTTTTTGATAGATATCCAACAGTACGCTTATTTCGGTCACCAAACGTTCTACATCCTTCTCATCTTTACCATTGTAAAAACCTCGAATATAGCCTTGTTTATCCACTAACACCAACTGTTCGTTGTAGGGAATGGTTTGTTTTGATTTCCCATTTTTTAAATTACCAAGCTTGTACGTATCTATCAGTAGTTCGGGAGTTCCTTTCTCCACACTAAAGCTTGCTTCTTTGTCAAATAGCTTTTTTGCCCTGTCAAAATGCTGTCTTACCACCGCATCACTATCTGGATGGAAGAATCCAGCAACCTTTATCGTCCCTTGGGCAGCCGATGGAACCTGATAAAAAACGGTATCTTTTCCGTTTAAAATTGGCTTTCCAGCAGCATCAACTGCGGGGACAAAATAGGGTAGCTCAAAGTGGTTTTCACCAAAGCTATGTAAGAATAAAACAATGAAAGCCGGTAATGCCAACACCAAGGTCAGCATTCCGGCTTTTATATACTTTTGCATCGTACTATCTCAAATCAAAAATAGAACCGCCTTCTGTCATTAATGCTATTAGCAACCAAACGACGAAAATACAAGGAAGCAAAGTTGCCCAAATCAACGACTTTACTTCGTGTTTAAGGTGCATAAATTCACCTACGATATAGAACGCCTTTACAATCGTCATTCCAACGAAGATAGCTGTTTTAAGCGTACCTGCGGTCAATGTGAATGCAATCAAGAACTCTAAAGCCGTAAGGATAAGTAAGATCCAAAATGTACGCCAAATTGCTTTGCGTTGTTCTGCGCCAGCGTTTTCGTCGTGTTCGTGAACGTGTGCCATATTTTTTCTTAATTAAAGGAGATTAGAAATTAGGTAGTAGGAAATAAAGCCTTCCCAACAGCATTTTATACCAAGTAAAAGAATGTAAATACGAATACCCACACCAAGTCAACAAAGTGCCAGTAAAGACCTACTTTTTCTACCATTTCATACGACCCACGGCGATCATAAAAACCAGTTGACGTTCTGTAGAAAATCAAGTAATTAAGCACTACTCCTGAGAATACGTGTGTACCGTGGAATCCTGTAATGAAGAAAAACAAATCAGCAAACGCTGGAGGGCCGTATTGGTTTTGGGTCAAGTTAGCGCCAAAAACTGTTTTAGACACCCATGAGCCATCCACCAATTCTTTGATCACAGTTCCATTGTCTGTTCCGTGGATAAAGTGCGTCCACTCCCATGCTTGGCAACCCAAGAAAGTAGCGCCACCGAGGATTGTCCACAACATATATTTTTCAACCGCAGCGCGATCCATACGGTGACCTGCTTCTACTGCAAGTACCATTGTAACCGAGCTAAGAATCAAAATGAAGGTCATAATCCCTACAAAAACGAGTGGGGCATGAAGGCCGTGCATAAATGGCAGGGCATCAAATACCTTTTCAGGAATTGGCCAATAGGCAGGTGATGATACAAAATCAGCGACCTTACCCGCATAGGCAGGATAACTGAAGCGAACTAAGCCATAAGAAACCAACAAGGCCGAGAAAGTAAATGTATCTGATACTAAAAAGAACCACATCATCAACTTCCCGTAGCTAGCCTTCATGGGCTCAACTCCACCTAGCCATACATTTTTCACATTCGGTTGTGCAGTAGCAGCCATCGTTATTCTATTAAAAATTCAGGTTTTAAGTAAAATGTTTAATCAACGGAAATACAAAAGAAATGCAAATAAATAAAGCCAAAGAATATCAAGAAAATGCCAATATGTGGTACAAATCTCGATTCTTCTCAAGTTTTTTGCGTGAACTTTTAGGCGCATTGCCGAGATAAAAGTAACACACAACACAATCAGACCTGTTACCAAGTGAACGCCGTGAAGAAGCGTAAAAACGTAAAAGAACGAACCTGAGGGGTTACCAACGAAATAAATGTTTTGGGCCACTAGGTCTTTCCATCCTTCTACTTGCATCCACAAAAACGCCAGTCCAAGCACAAAAGTAATAGAAATTGCGATTTTGAGCGTATTGAAATTGTCTTTTTTTGCAGCTAAATATGCCCAGTGCATGGCAATACTGCTAATAATCAAGACAACAGAACTTGTCCAAAAAATTTGAGGAACCTCAAATTCAACCCAGTTTCCTTCTGCTCTACGCACCAAATAGGCACTTGTCTGCGAGGCAAAAAGCATGATAATTGTTACGATAAAACCCCACAAGATAAACTTCTTGGGATCCATCGACAAGGTTTCTGGCGCTTCCTCTATCCTTAGTTTTTCAACCTTTGCCATAGTTTTAAAAATTATTTTAAGTCATTACTTAGTTTTCAACAACTAAGCCTTATCCAACAAATAAGCGATTTGTACAATGGGCAAATACGCAAATGAGCCAAACATAAGCTGTAGGGCTGTTTTGTCTGAGCACTTCCGCATCAAATGAAACGTTTGAGCCAAAAACAACACGCCAAACAGCATAGCGACCAGCGCTGAGTTAATTCCTGTCATTCCAAGCTCGTACGGCAACCACCCTACTGGCAAGAGAAATAAGGTATAAATCATCATTTGAATCGCCGTATTTAGGTCTTTTCCTCCTTTTGAAGGTAAAAGATTAAAGCCTGCTTTTTTGTAATCTTCATCCAACACCCAAGCAATGGCCCAGAAGTGTGGGAATTGCCAGAAAAATTGAATCGCGAACAAAATGCCTGGTTCTAGTCCAAACTGATTTGTGGCAGCTACCCAGCCAATCATTGGCGGAAATGCCCCAGGAATGGCTCCTACGAAAACTGCTATCGTCCCCACGCGTTTGAGAGGTGTGTAAACAAAGCCGTATAAAATCGTGGAAAGGATGGCCAAAGCACACGCTCTTACATTGAACTCTGTCAAAAATATGAACGTCGCAAAAGCGAATAAGACTAAGGCAAACATAGTAGCTTCATTCACCGAAACACGGCCACTAGGAAGTGGTCGATTTTGGGTTCTTTTCATCAATTTATCCAAATCTTTCTCAATGATTTGGTTGATGATATTTGCCGCACCAGTGATTGAAAAAGCCGCCAAAATAAAAAGTAATAGGCTAGGCCAGCTTACTTTTTCGACCGCTAGGCTATATCCAAACGCCCCCGAAAAAGCCACTAACCACGCCAAGCGAAGTTTCATCAACTCCAAATAGCTGCGTACTTTTTCAAAAAATAAATTGATTGCCAATGTCATTGTTAGGCGTTAATATTTTCAGTAGTGAATAATTGTCTTTTGTTGAAGACTACTTCGGCATTAATTAACAACAAAAGAACAAACTGTAATCCCAGTGCAATTGTAGCGAGTGTCAAGTGAAGAGGTTGCGCAAATGCAGGGACTGACCAATATGCCATGATAATCCCAGTAGCTATTTCAATGATAACCATCACCAACAACGCCAGCGTCAACTTATAAATGATACCGCTTTGAGAGGCCGCTTTTCGTAGCCAATAAAGTAAACCTACGTGCAACCCAAAAAGCAAAATGGAGTAAGATCGGTGAATGTAAAATTTCACGCCCAAATGCTCTATCCACTGATTTCTGCCAGCTTCTCCGAGTTCTTTTATCGCCACATCCATTACTTCCCTCACTTGCGTACCTAGTAAGACTTGCACGAGTGATAAAATCAACGTCCAAATAAGCCACTTATTTATGAACGTTTTCTTTTTGATTTCAACGAGTTGCACATCCCCAACGTACGACCTTGCCATGGTATAAATCAGTACAAATACGATGACAATCGCCAGCAACATGTGCAAAGTGACCATAACGGGCGCAAGCTCCGAAGATACCACTTTTGCACCCAACCAACCTTGAAACCCTACTAGCAAAAATGCCAGTAAGCTCATGTAAAAAATGGGTCGGTCGCGTTTAAGAAAAGGAATAGAAGCGAGAAGAGTAGCAAAAATTAAGAGCCCGGTAAATACCCCAAAAAGCCGATTAAGGTATTCTGTCCACGTCTTAACTACATTAAATTCTACCTCTCCTTTTAATTTGGCACCAAAAATTTCTTGGTAGTTGGCAGGTAGTTCAGAAACTTCCGTTGGAGGAACCCAAGAGCCAAAACATTTTGGCCAATCGGGGCAACCCATCCCAGAGCCAGTACTTCTAACAATCCCGCCGATTATTATCAAAACATAAACGACAACTACTGTTAGAAGTGCTAGCTTCTGAAATAAGCGATTATTTGTATCAGAATTAGTGTGACGCAAACTGGTCATTATAATTTTGAGCCTCAATTTCTTTTTCCTGCGCTATATACTCATTCTCATGCGGGAAGTTAGATTCGAGCGTTTGAGAGTGAGGAATATTTTGAGGAATAAAATCAACGTCAGATCCTGGCTTGCTATAATCGTATGGCCAACGATATACCGCAGGAATTTCTCCTACCCAGTTTCCGTGACCTACGTT
This sequence comes from Runella defluvii, assembly GCF_014195535.1. Taxonomy (GTDB): domain Bacteria; phylum Bacteroidota; class Bacteroidia; order Cytophagales; family Spirosomataceae; genus Runella; species Runella defluvii. The sequence goes on from NZ_JACIBY010000002.1 coordinate 420,851, forward strand.
TACTGGTGTTGTCCACTCCAAAGTATTTGAATTCCAAGGGTTTTGAGGTGCTACTTTACCTTTAAACATGCTGTAGAAGAAATTCCAAAGGAATATAAACTGAGCAAAGAAAGTAAAGATGGCAGCTATCGAAACAAACATGTTCAAATCAGTGAACGACTTACCAAAGTCAAAGCTTGTGAATTGGTAATAACGACGTGGGAAACCTGCAATACCGATGTAGTGCATTGGCATAAATACCAAATATACCCCAGCAAAAGTAAGCCAGAAGTGAATTTGACCAAGTGTACTGTTAAGCATACGGCCAAACATTTTTGGATACCAGTGGTAAATACCCGCGAAGAACCCAAAGGCAGAAGCAGCACCCATTACAATGTGGAAGTGAGCTACTACAAAATAAGTATCGTGCAATTGAATATCCAATGCCGAGTTTCCAAGAATGATCCCCGTCAAACCACCTGATACGAACAACGATACCAGACCGATTGAGAACAACATACCTGGCGTAAAGACGATGTTTCCACGCCACAAAGTTGTGATGTAGTTAAACGCTTTTACCGCCGATGGAACCGCAATAATCAACGTCAAGAACATAAAGATTGAGCCCAAGAATGGATTCATACCTGTTACGAACATGTGGTGCGCCCATACGATAAAGGCAAGGAATGCAATCGCCATGATAGAGGCAATCATCGCACGGTAACCAAAGATTGGCTTACGAGCATTCGTTGCAATTACTTCTGACGTGATACCAAGGGCTGGCAACAATACGATATATACTTCTGGGTGTCCTAAGAACCAGAACAAGTGTTGGAACAAGATTGGGCTACCACCAACGTTTGGCAAAGCTTCACCGTTGATATAAATTTCTGACAAATAGAAACTTGTTCCGAAGTGACGGTCAAAAATCAACAACAAAGCTGCTGAAAGCAATACAGGGAAAGAGATAATTCCCAATACGGCCGTGATTAAGAACGCCCAAATTGTCAATGGAAGACGTGTGAAAGTCATACCACGTGTACGAAGGTTGATTACGGTTGTAACGTAGTTCAAACTTCCTAACAATGAAGACATGATAAAAATCGCCATACTTGACAACCAAAGCGTCATCCCCATTTCAGAACCCATGTGGGCTTGTGGTAATGCACTTAATGGCGGGTAAATTACCCAACCACCTGCTGCTGGCCCTGTTTCAAGGAAGATAGAGATAAACATCAATAAACCTGAAACAAAGAACAACCAAAACGAAAGCATGTTCAAGAACCCTGATGCCATATCACGAGCTCCAACTTGCAATGGAATCAAGAAGTTACTGAAAGTTCCACTCAAACCTGCCGTCAATACAAAGAATACCATGATGGTACCGTGCATGGTTACAAGGGCAAGGTAAAAGTTAGGGTCTAATGCGCCTGTTTCAGTAATCCAATCACCTAGAAATGGCTTTAGCCAGCTCAAGTCTGCACCAGGAAACCCTAGTTGCAAACGGAAGATAACGGACATCGCAGCTCCAATGATAGCCCAAAAAATACCAGTTATCATGTACTGTTTGGCTATCACTTTGTGATCTTCAGAGAAGATATATTGGCGCCAGAAGTTTAACTCGTGGTGCTCATGTTCATCGTGAGAGTGGACATCATGTCCCAAGTTAGCCTCTACTACTGACATTTTTATTTAGATTTTAAAGTTATAATTTCTATTAACGCATCGATGCACTTGCAGCCGCAGCCGAACCTGTAGAAGCAGTGGTACTATCAGCTTCTTCTACGTAAGGAGCATAATTCATTGCCTTTGCACGCAATTTTTCAGGGATTTTAGAGATAAACTTAGGGTTTGCCTCCAAAATAGTCGATAGCAAAGGTTTTTGTTGTTGTTTCCAAGCATCAGCAGAAGCCTTGTCTTCAACAATCAGGCGCAAGCGCATTGCAAAGTGACCACGTCCACATACTTCCGTACATGCAACTTCGTAATCGAAATTAGGATTGTTTAATTCTGCACGCATTTGCTCCGTTGACTTATCTGGAATAAACCAAAATTTTGTTGGCATACCAGGAACTGCATCCATTTTAACACGCATGTGAGGAATATACACACTGTGCAAAACGTCACGAGCACGGATTTTCAACAAGACAGGCTTACCTACTTCCACGTGCATTTCACTTGGATTGATAAAGTCGTCCATTGATGCTTCGTCTGAATAATCAACGCCCATTTCGTTATCTGAAGTGATTAACTTGTAGTTATAGGCTCCAAGCTTATTGTCCTGAACACCTCCATAACGAACAATCCAACCAAACTGTTTTCCCATAATTTCGACCACCTGAGAATCAGCTGGAGCATCGGCCATAATTTTAGTCCATGAACGGAATCCTAAAAATACCAATGATGCCATGATTACGGCAGGAATCGCAGTCCAAATCAACTCCAACTTGTGGTTTTCAGGGTAAAAAGTAGCTTTATAGCCTTTTTTGTACTGATATTTCCAAGAGAAGAAGAAAAGCAAAAAGTTTACGATAAAGAACGCAATCGTTAACAAACCCATATCAAGCCAAAATTGGCTATCTGTTTCCCGACCATGTGGGGAAGACGCTTCTGGCAAAAAAGCATCTCTTGATGCGAGGTAAGACCATACCATTGCTACTGAACCTGCAACCAAAAACACCATCCAAAGTGCGGCATTGACTTTGTTGTTTGGTACAGGAGCATCACTTTCTGATTGAGTACTACCCATTACCTTTTGCAATTTTGCTGCTACGGCTATTGCAATTCCAAGCAGCACAACCAGTAGTAATCCAACTAAATAAATCATTGTTATTGTGTCGTTTTATATTGATTTAGAGATTTTGCTAGTTACGACAAAATCAATTTCTACAAATTACGCAACATCATGGTGAAGAGACTCCTCTAACATTGGATGGTTGCGAGGGATTAGATTGCCTTTCGTCAACTGAGTTGAAACTGACCAAATAAACGCACAAGCAAACAATAAAATAAAGCCAAACTCAACAGGCCCAAAACCAGCATGTTCGCCTACCGTACCTGGCATGATGTTGGTATAAAAATCGAAGTAGTGACCTACAAGGATTGACCAACAAGCGATTTTCAAAATCAATGGCGTACGCTTCGAATCCCTTGTCATTAAAACTAGGAAAGGGGTAACAAAGTTTAAGAAAAGATTGATGAAAAATGGTGCTTTAAAAATACCACCATAACCACTAAAACGCTCACGGTAGTAGATAGCTTCTTCTGGAAGGTTAGCATAGTAGATAAGCAAGAACTGCGCAAACCAAACGTATGTCCAGAAAATTGAGAAGGCAAAACAGAATTTACCTAAGTCGTGTAGGTGGCTTTCGTTTACTGCTTTCAAATAGCCACGCTCTTTCAACATAACAATGGTAAGCGTCATTGTTGCCAAACCTGCGACGTGCCAACTAGCGAGTGTGTACCATCCAAACATGGTTGAGAACCAGTGAGTATCGATTGCCATCACAAAATCCCAAGCTGAAGTAGATGAAGTTACGCCAAAAACTAACAAAAATGCCGTTCCGAATTTGATGGCTTTTTCATAATTCTCAGTTCCACCAATTTCGTCTTCTTGAAGCGACAAATTTCTCAATACTTTCCACAAGCCATACCACAAACCGAAATACAAAACGAGGCGGATGAAATAAAATGGTTTGTTCAAAAATCCTTTTTTACCTGCGATGATGGCATCGTAGTGTGGACTATTGGGATCCATAATACCTTCGTGCATCCAGTGGAATAATTTATCTCCAAAGCCTACAGCAAGCACCAAAATAATAATAGCTGGTACTGGCAAGAATGCAGGCATTGCCTCTGGGATTCTTCTAAATACGGCCGACCAACCCGCCTGAGCAAGGTTATTATAAGCTAAGAAGAATAAGCCAATGACAGAAATACCAGCAAAATAGACGCTATTTACCCAAAGGTTAGAAATGATACGTTGTGACCAGTGGTAAGCGTGTTCGGCATGGTCGTGTGCATGTTCAGCAGCATGACCCGCAGCCCCATGAGCTTCGTGCCCATGTCCACCACCTTGAGATAACATATATGCTCCGATCAATACCAGCGCAGCGCCAATACCCATCCCAATGAGCAAATTGCGTTTTGATTCGGCGGTAAATTCAAATTGTTCTTCGACAGAAACAACTTCGTGATGATGTGCGCCCATTATAAATCTTTATCTTTAAGTTGTTGTTGGTTATCGCAGCGGCGAACCGCTAACTTGTTCGTAATTAGCGGTTTGCCGCTTCGGTTTATTACAGTAACTTAGTACTAGCCTTTCTGTAATTTATGAATATAGTGAGCAATTTTCCAACGCTCTTCGGGAGTCACTTGTGAACCATGTGCCCACATACGACCTTTTCCGTGCGTAATTACGTGGAAAATATGTCCATCATTCATATTAAGGTAAGCATCTGCTTTGTAATTAGGTACCCCTTTGTACATGTCAGCTACTGGGCCATCTCCTGCCCCTGTTTCACCATGGCAGTGTTGGCAATATCTTCCATATAGTGCTTTTCCTTCTGCAAGTGTTTTTGCAGTATTTGGAACAGGGTTTTTCAAAACGGCTTCCGCAGTAGCGAGCTCATCTTTACCGATGTGGTAAATCATCAAGTCCACGCTTGAGCTGTCAAATTGAGTTTTGTAGTTACGGCGAGATACCGTTCCTGCTACAGGCTCACGCATGTTTTTACCATCAGCATTGATGGGGTTTTTCTCAATTTGGGTATATGGCTCATAACCAACCGAGTTGTACATGTTAGGAGCATATTCTAAACCTGCATCATCGTGACCACGTTGGCAAGAACTCAAAGCAGCGACGACAGCAAACGTACCAGCAATTAATGTATTAATTTTTTTCATCTTCATTTAAAAACATTAAACCTGTTTAACACTCACCTCTTCTGCTCCTGAAGCTTTTACCAAACTAGCGATTTCAGCTTCTGACATTTTGTTTTTGCTTAGGTCAATCGCCATCACAAATTTATTGTCAGTACAACGTGGGTCAAACAAAAGTGGCTCAACGGTTGGCCCTAATCCATTTGACAGGAAAAAGGTAATTGTCATACCAAAAGCCGTAAAAAGTACCGTAAGCTCAAACATAATTGGAATGTAGTTTGGAAAAGAAAGGGGATCCTTTCCACCAATTACCATCGGCCAATCGATTCCCATTGTCCAAGTAGTCAACGTAATTGCGCATAAAAACCCAGTCAAACCAAAGCAAAATGCCGCAATACCGATACGAGTCCGTGGGTGGCCAATTGCTATGTCCATTCCGTGAATAGCAAAAGGTGAATACACTTCGTAGATTTTCACCCCAGCGCTTTTAATTTTATTTACTGCGGCGAGTGCTACGTCATCATCGTCATAAACACCTACCAAAAACTTCTTATTTGCGTCCGTCATTGTTGTCTCAATTATTTTTTGAAAACTCAATTTTAACTTCCCTTACTCTCTTATTCTGCATCTTTTTTGTAGGCAGGAGAAGCTAATCTGTCTGCTTTAGAAACGCCTGCGATTTTTTTGGGCAATTGCTCAGAAGTTGTCCGCAATACACCCTTCACCTCTGCCATGTTGATTACTGGCAAATACTTAGAGAACAATAAGAAAAGAGTGCCAAACAAACCAAATGAGAAGATATAGTCACCGATGTCAAACATTGTTGGTGAAAACATTGCCCAGCTCGACGGAATATAGTCGCGGTGAAGTGACGTCACAATAATTACGAAACGCTCAAACCACATACCGATGTTTACAATGACGGAAATGAAGAACGTCCATTTAACACTACGACGAAGTGAACGTGACCAGAAAAGCTGTGGAGAGATTACGTTACACGTCATCATCGCCCAGTATGCCCACCAGTATGGCCCCGTAGCACGGTTGATAAATGCGTAGCTTTCGTACTCAACGCCTGAATACCAAGCGATAAAGAACTCAGTCAAATAAGCTACCCCCACAATCGAACCCGTCAACGTGATGATTTTGTTCATCATTTCGATGTGCTCAAATGTGATATAATCTTCCAACTTATATACGACACGAGCGATAAGCATCAAGTTTTGTACCATGGCAAAACCAGAGAAAATCGCACCTGCTACGAAGTAAGGAGGGAAGATGGTTGTGTGCCAACCAGGAATAACCGAGGTTGCAAAGTCCATGGATACAATCGTGTGTACTGAAAGTACGAGTGGTGTTGACAAACCAGCCAAGATTAAGCTGATGTACTCGTAACGTGCCCAAGTTTTGGCTGAACCATTCCAGCCCATTGCCAATGTACCGTAAATATATTTAGATACTTTGTTTTGAGCACGGTCACGGATAGTAGCCAAATCAGGCACAAGACCTACATACCAGAACAAACAAGATACTGAAAAATACGTTGAAATCGCGAATACGTCCCAAACCAATGGAGAGTTGAAGTTAACCCACAATGATCCGAATGTGTTTGGCAAAGGCAAAGCCCAGTGCGCCATCCACGGACGGCCCATGTGCATCAAGATAAACGAAGCCGCACAAATAACGGCGAAAATCGTCATCGCTTCAGCAGCACGGTTGATAGAAGTTCTCCATTTTTGACGGAACAACAACAAGATTGCGGAGATAAGTGTACCAGCGTGACCGATACCTACCCACCATACGAAGTTGGTAATGTCCCATGCCCAACCTACAGTTTTATTAAGGCCCCAAACGCCCAAACCTTCCCACCAAGTCCAGAAGAGACAGCAAGTACCATACAGTAAAACCACAACAGAAATGGCAAATGCTATTTTCCACTCTTTGGTTGGTTTACCTTCCACCTGCTTGCAGATATCCTCTGTTACGTCAGCATACGTCTTGCCGCCTGTTACAAGAGGGGTTCTTACGGGTGAAGTAACGTGCATATTTTTAAGAGTTAATAGTTATTTTATTGATTTTTCTCTGTGTACTTTGACAAAATAGCTCGACTATTTTATCGAGAGCCACTGCTCCGAAAAGCAGTGGCTTTGATTTATTAGTGACCTCCGTGCTCAGCATGTTGGTGCCCTTCGTGAGCCGTAGCTTTAGAAGTATCCACATCTTTGTTACGAATCTTAGTCAAGTAAGAAATCTGCGGTTTGACGTTGATTTCATCCAACATTTGGAATGCACGTCCTTCTTTCTCTTCTGCCAACAACTTAGAGATACGGCTGCTTGGATCATTCATATCACCAAACACAATCGCTTCTGTTGGGCATGATTGCGAACATGCTACTTCAATTTCTCCGTCAATTGGACGACGACGCTCTTTCTTCGCATTCAACTTACCTTCTTGGATACGTTGCACACACATTGAGCATTTTTCAATAACCCCGCGCGAACGTACAGTTACGTCTGGGTTGATGACCATTTTACCAAGGTCGTTATTGAAGTGATAATCGAATTTATCGTTATCGAAGTACTTAAACCAGTTGAAGCGACGTACTTTGTATGGGCAGTTGTTTGCACAATAACGTGTACCTACACAACGGTTATAAGCCATTTGGTTCAAACCTTCTGTGCTGTGGGTTGTGGCCAATACTGGACAAACCGTCTCACAAGGAGCGTTTCCACAGTGCTGACACATCAACGGCTGGAATGTTACTTCTGGGTTTTCAGAGGCAACTTCCAAACCACTCAAATCATCCACTGGTGCATCGCTGCTGTAATAGCGGTCGATACGAATCCAGTGCATTTCACGGCGGTTGATTACTTCTTGGCGGCCAACTACCGAAACGTTATTTTCTGCTTGGCAGCTAATTACGCACGCACCACAACCTGTACATGAGTTAAGGTCAATCGCCAATCCCCAAGAATGGTTTGGTTTTTCATAACCATTCCACAATGAAATTTCTCCTGGCGCTTTCACCCCTTCTGAAGTAACAACGTGCGGGAAATAACGACCTGCTTTGCTATCTTTTTGATACTCACCAAGACGAGCTTCTTGAAGCACCGACTTACGCGCCATTACGGTGTCGTGAGTCTGTGTTTGCGCAACTTTGTGTGTATCTCCAGTTTTAGTTAGGGTACCTTCACCTGCACTGAAGCTAACAGCTCCGCCTTTCAGTTGAGCCAGAGGATATACATTTACCCCTACACCATTACCTGCTTTTCCAGCTTTCTCGCGACCGTACCCAATCGCAATAGCGACGGTTCCGTTGGCTTGACCTGGCTGAATTACGACTGGTAATTCAACAGATTTACCTTTTATTTCTACCTTAACAACGTCGTCTTGCGCTATTCCTAGTTCTTTTGCTGTTTTTTGAGAAACACATGCGTAGTTATCCCAGCAAGCTTTTGTGATTGGATCTGGGAACTCTTGCAACCAAGGGTTGTTGGCTAATGCCCCTGTTCCCATTCCTACCTTTTCATAAAGAACCACTTCAAGGCCAGAAGCATTTGCTTTGTAGGCACCGTTGATTGCAGCGACTGCGGCTTCTACACCTGCCACTGTTCCAGCACCACTAGCTGCTACGGCTCCTTTTTCATAAACACCGTCATGCAATGCTTTTGTCCAAGCATTTTCAAAATCTGCCCCACCAATTACGTTGGCTTTCCAGTAGTTACGCAAATAAGCGTAAAAGTCAGAATTCAAACCAGCCCATTTCAATAAGCTTGATTGTGCTTGGCGCGTTTTATAAATCAGTGAAATGGCAGGTTGCTGCAAGCTATAGAATCCAGCAACTGGTTGTGCATCACCCCAGCTTTCTAAATAATGAGGAGCAGGTGCGATGTATTTGCAAAGTGAAGATGTTTCATCGGCACGATCAGCAAATGAAACCGAAAGCGCTACTTTAGAAAGTCCTTCTTTCAATTCAGCTCCACGTGGATGATCATAGACAGGGTTGCAACCGTAGAAAATCACGGCGCTTACTGAACCACCTTTTACTTCATCAATCAACGTGTTCATGGCAGCGTCATCTCCTTGACGGAAGTACGCTGGTGTGCCCAAATCAATCGTAGCGCCATACGAACCAAGTGTTTGGTTAATAGCATTTACTACAACTTGAACACTCGCATCGTTTGAGCCAGATACGACCAACGAAGCCCCTTGGGCAGCTTTTAATTCTTTCGCTGCTTTATCAAGCATTTTGTCAACCTCAGCACCTAACGAAGCGCTTCCGTTGCCAGTAATCTTATTATATAACGCCAACGCTACAAGACCTTCTTGTGAAGGTTTGATGGCTGTGCGGTAGTCAGCGTTTGAACCAGTAAGTGACAATGTTGTCTCAAATTGGAAGTGACGCGACATTGATTTATTTCCGCCTTTTGCACTGCTTATTTTACGGCCTTTGGCATATTGGGTTGAGAACGCATCTGGAGCAACCCAAGTACCTAAAAAGTCGCAACTTAAACCTACAATTACTTTTGCTTTACTAAAATCATACGATGGCAATATTGCTTTGCCAAAAGACTCAGCGTTCGCTTTGATTAAGCCAGATGCTGAATTTACATCGTAAGAAATGTGTTTTGTTGTAGGATATTTTGCAGCAAAGTCGCCGATAACAGCTTTTGTTGAAGGGCTTAAAATGGTAGAAGAAACGATACGAATCTGTCCGCCTTTTGCCAATTGAGCTGAGATTTCTTTGTCAATTACATCCCAGTCAGCATCAGCATCCCCTTTTTTAGGGCCTTTCAATTTTTCAATATCGTATAACGCCAACAAAGAGGCATGTGCGCGAGCACTAACCCCTCCTCTGCTTACACTCGATTGTTTGTTTCCTTCAATTTTGACTGGACGTCCTTCGCGAGTTTTTACTAGAATACTAGCATAATCTCCGCCCTCAGCGTACGTCGATGCGTACCAATCTGCGATAGTCGGGAAGGTATCTACTGGCTTGTTGAGATAAGGAACTGCTTTTCTTATGGGAGCTTCACACGCAGCCAACGACACGGCAGCAACGCCAAATCCCAGCACTTTCAAGAAATCGCGACGGTCTGAACCAATACCATCGACGATGCTCTTGTTTTCACTGGAATTAGTAGGTTCAAAGCTACCAAATTCGTTATGGGCGTTTTTTACAAAAGTCTCATCATTCCGAAGCTCCTCTAGTCCTTTCCAATACCTCTTCGTTTGGTTTTCCATATATTTATGAATGTAGATTCTGGATTCTTATATTTTCTAGTTCTAGTAGTGACACTTTGAACATTCCAAGCCGCCAATATCAGCCACTTTCAATGGCTTATCGCTTTTCTCAGCATGAAGCTGAACTAGCTTGTCATAATAGGCGTTTTCTTTTGTATTAACGTCTGTCTTGCGGTGACAGTCGATACACCAACCCATTGTCAAGGTTGAACGTTGTTGAACAACCTCCATCGTTTGGATTTCACCGTGGCACTGCTGACACTGAAGACCACCCACGTTTACGTGTTGGGCGTGGTTAAAATACGCCAAATCAGGTAGGTTGTGAACACGTACCCACTGGATTGGCTTGTTTTCCTCGATAGCCGAGTAAATTTTTTGGATTTCTGGAGATTCTTTTTTGATAACTCCGTGGCAGTTCATACAAATGTTTGCCGAAGGAATTGTCGCAGACTTACCACGGTTAACCCCTGTGTGGCAGTAGTTACAGTCAATTTTATATTGACCTGCGTGCAGTTTGTGCGAGAAAGCGATTGGTTGCTTTGGAGCGTATCCTTGTTGGATACCTACGCCATACAAGCCATCAAGGGTAGCTTTCGTCACCATCAATACAAAGAACCATACTGTTGCACTGCGGATAGCTGAGTTTTTGCTCATGGCTACCAAACCGTTACGAAGTTTGTCGCCAAAAGAACCGCCATCACCAGCACCTACTTCTCCGCTCACTGCTTTTGAGAGAATAGATACAATTGCCAGCAATACTCCAAGAACAAGTAGCATCACTAATAATAATGCAACCAAAATGTACGTAAACAAATCAGACGACTCAGCTGCTACTCCACCCGCTGCCGCAGTAGCACCCGCCGCTGCAGGAGCTGCCGCCACTGCTGTATTTGCTTTTTCAATGTAAGCTACGATGTCTTTTACTTCCGTTTCACCAAATGCTGGGAAGGCAGTCATCTGCGCTTTGTTGAATTTGTTGTACAAAGCAACTGCATATTCGTCACCTGACTGGATTACTCCGTTCGGGTTTTTCACCCACTTAACAAGCCAAGCTAAGTCCCGACGTTTCTGAATGTCTTTCAATCCTGGCCCGACGACTACTTCGTCTTTTGCTGAGTGACAAGCTTTACAGTTGTTATTAAATAGTGATTCGCCATTGGCTGCATCACCATCTTGAGCTACTGCACTGAATCCAACAGTAGTCAACATTGCTACTACTAATAGCCGACTGATGTTGCGCATTTTTTTGAAAAATAAACTACTCTTCATTCGTGTATGAATTAACAAAAACATGATACTTCTTGACCCTACAAAAGTAATGCACTAATAGGTACGTGCCAAAGTATTTCTATTCTTAATTTGCAATAATTTAATTATTTAGACTTCTTCTAATTAAAGAGCAGAACCCACCTAAAACCTAATTTTATTCTGTATTTGAGGAAAAACAGGTAGAATTAAAAACAAAAATACCATTCAGCTTGTGAAATGGTTATCATAGCTGAATGGTACTTTTTTTAGAAATATGTATTTTAGTGAGGTCCCGAGCGGATTCGAACCGCTGTACGAGCTTTTGCAGAGCTCTGCCTAGCCACTCGGCCACAGGACCAAAAACACTTGGATAATGTGTTAGATAAATACTAAACTTTGTTAAAAGTGTTAGCGAAATCGCTAACTCATATCCAAGTGCAAATATAGTGTTTTATTTTGAATAATTCACTATTCAGCGTCTGTTTCGTTTGAAACTTTCTTAGAAGTAGTCGATTTTTTCTTTTTTTCTCCTTCTTCTAATTGTTCTTTCAATGCCGAAAGTGCCTCAAGGTCACCTAGTGTAGCTTTCTCTGCGTCTTTTGCTTTTTCAACCTTAGCAGGTTTCGCCGCTTTTTCTTCTACTTTAGGCTCTTCTTTATCTTGCCAAGTTTTGGCGTGAGAAAGAACGATGCGTTTTTCTTCTTTCAAGAACTCAGTTACTTTGAAATCAAGTGACTCACCTACTTCCGCAACCGAACCATCTTCTTTAGCAAGGTTTTTCAACACGGCAACGCCTTCGATACCGTAAGGTAATTCAAGCGTAGCTACTTTGTCACCTTTACCAACGACAGTACACTTGTGAACTGAACCTACTGCGAATACTGATTCAAAAGTATCCCATGGGTTTTCTTCAAGGTGTTTGTGGCTCAAAGACAAACGACGGTTATCAGCGTCAAGTTCAAGTACCATTACTTCAAGTTCTTCACCAACTTTGATGAAATCACTTGGGTGCTTGATTTTCTTTGTCCATGAAAGGTCAGATACGTGAACTAGACCGTCGATACCCTCTTCCAATTCAAGGAAAAGACCAAAGTTAGTCAAGTTACGAACTACACCTTTGTGTTTTGAACCAACTGCATATTTCTCGATGATTTCTTGGCGTGTCCAAGGATCAGCGGTCAATTGTTTCAAGCCAAGAGACATTTTACGCTCGTTGCGGTCCAATGTCAATACAACTGCTTCTACTTCGTCACCGATTTTCAAGAAATCTTGTGGGTTACGTAGGTGTTGTGACCACGACATTTCTGAAACGTGAATCAAACCTTCTACGCCTGGCATGATTTCAAGGAAAGCACCGTAGTCAGCTACGTTTACTACTTTACCTTTTACTTTCGAGCCAACTTCAACCTCGGTAGAAAGTGCTTCCCAAGGATGAGGCTGGAGTTGCTTCATACCAAGTGAAATACGCTTCTTATCTTCGTCGAAGTCAAGTACTACTACGTTGATTTTTTGGTCAAGGCTCAACAAATCCGAAGGATCGTTGATACGTCCCCAAGAAATATCTGTAATGTGCAACAAACCATCAACACCACCCAAGTCGATGAACACACCGAACTTAGTCATGTTTTTAATTACACCCTCAAGTACTTGACCGCGCTCAAGGTTTGTAAGGATAAGTTGACGTTGTGCTTCAAGGTCTTTCTCGATAAGAACTTTGTGAGACACGACCACGTTGTTGTTAGCGTGGTTGATTTTCACAACTTTCACTTCCATTTTCTTACCTACGAAGATGTCGAAGTCACGAATTGGCTTAACGTCAATTTGTGAACCTGGCAAGAAGGCTTCGATACCGTAGATATCCACGATAAGACCACCTTTTGTACGACGCTTCACAAAACCATCGATAACCAAATCCTCGTCGAATGACTTTTGGATGTTATCCCAAGCTGTAATAACGCGTGCTTTTTTGCGAGAAAGAACCAACTGACCGTTAGGGTCTTCTTGGTTTTCGATATATACTTCAATTTCGTCGCCGATTTTCAAATCCGACAAATCGCGGAATTCTGAACGCGGTACGATACCGTCCGATTTTGAACCAATATTCAAAATCACTTCGCGGTCATTCATACCGACCACGACACCTTTAACTACTTCTTTTTCGGCGACGGGTGCAAGAGTCCCGTTAATCAATTGTTCTAGCTGGGCTTTTTCAGCTACTGAGTAACCGCTACCAAAGCCACGGTTATCAATTCTATCCCAATCAAAATCAGCTAATTGAGCTTTACTCATGATAAGTTTTAAAATTGCCTTTTATACATCAACCTATCGGCATTTAGGTTGAAATTTGGTGAAACAAACCTCCGCCTTTCGCAAAACGGAGTGCAAAGGTAGATGTTTTCCAAAAAAAATGCAATTTTTAATACACCTTTTCTCTCTTTGTTAGGAAAGGCATCCATGATTCTTCCACAGCCCCAGAATAATCGCGCAAAAATAGCACAAATGAAGGTTTAAAGGGTCGATGACGCATGGGCATGGAAGCTTCTTCGGGGGTGCAATCCCCTTTTTTGGCATTACAGCGCTTGCAGGCCGTTGCCAGATTTTCCCAGCTTGTTCGCCCTCCCCTGGATTTTGGCATCACATGATCTAACGTAAGGTCTTCCGTCGAACTACAATACACACACCGATGCCCGTCTCGTTTGAAAATATTTTGCCGCGTGAGCATCACGCCTTTGTAGGGAAGATTAATGTAACGGTTCAGGCGAATAACAGTTGGCAGCGGAAATGAAGTACTTACGGTGTGTAATTGAAACGCCGAAGACGCAGCAACCAATTCGGCCTTGTCTAAATAGACGAGTAAAAAGGCTTTAGGAACCGAACAAATGCCTAAAGCGGAGTAATCTTGATTCAAAATTAAGACTTTCCTACCCATACCGACATCAAGTTTTTTAGGTTTTTGCAATTTATAAAATTCTGAGGTAATATCCTCTCCCTCAGTCAATATCTTAACATAATCTTCTTGCTAGGAAATTTTTGGGCTGGCTTTGGAACAAAAAAATAAACATCTATTGTTTACTAAACACTGTTCAGTAAATTTGTAATATAAATCAACAATTTATTCTATTTCATGGGAATACTAGAGCGAAAAGAACGAGAGAGAGAAGACATGCGACGGCTCATTTTGAACGCCGCACGGGAGCTTTTTTTGGAGCAAGGGTATGAAAAAACAAGTATTCGGAACATCGCAGACGTCATAGAATACAGTCCAGCCACCATTTATTTATACTATAAAGACAAAAACGAATTATTTTTTGCACTCCATGAAGAAGCATTCTTAAAACTGATGGAGGAACTGAGTTCGCTACAAACTATACAAGACTCCTTTGCACGCTTGATTGAAATGGGGCATCGGTACATCAAGTTTGCAGTCGAAAATCCTGAGTTATACGACCTTATGTTTATTATGAAAGCCCCCATTGAAGCCTTAGCCTGTCGCGATGAGGTGTGGGAAGATGGGCTAAAATCGTTCGGATTACTCAAATGGGCAATCCAAGAATGTGTCAACGCAGGCTATTTTAAAAATACAGATATTGAGGTTTCGGCCATTACTATTTGGTCTTATATGCACGGTTTGGTATCTATTTACTTAAAAAACCGCATGAGTATGTTTCAAGACAACCAACAATTGCAACGAATGCAGCAGTCGTTTGTGCTGTTTACCAAAATGATTAAAGAAACCCTTTAATTACCTACGATTGACACTCGATTAAATTCGTTTTTTTGCTTACTATCTAAACACTGTTTATTAAATAATATATGATTAGAACTATCTACCTGTGGTTACTGATTCTTTGTAGTTTAGGAGCAGTAGCCCAACAATCGGCCATTTTGGAAACGTACGTACAAGAAGGTTTGCAAAACAACCTTTCCCTCAAACAAGAAGGGCTTGAAATTCAAAAAGTGAATGAAGCCATCGTGCAAGCAAAATCACTTTTTTATCCAAAAGTGAGCTTCAACCCCACCTACTCCTTGGCCGCAGGTGGGCGGCGGTTAGCGTTTCCCGTCGGGGATTTGTTGAATCCCGTCTATAATACACTCAACCAACTCACTCAGACCAATAATTTTCCTCAAGTGGAAAACGTCAATGAACTATTGGCTCCCAATCATTTTCATGATACAAAGCTGAGTTTTCAGTACTCAATTTACAACCCTGAAATTCAGTATAATTACCTGATTCAGAAAACGTTGTTATCGGCCCAAGAGGCTCGCAAGCGAGTGGTTGAGAATGAATTAAGATATACCATCGAAACGGCCTATTTTCAGTATTTACAATCGCAGGAGGCTTTACAGATTTTTGAAAATGCCAAGAAAACCCTGCATGAACTTGTACGGCTCAACCAAAAGCTTGTTTCTAACAATGTGGTTACCAAAGATGCCGTGGTAGGTGCTGAATATGAGCTAAGTAAACTCGAACAACAAGCGATTGTGGCCGCAAAAAACTCAAACGTAGCCAAAGCTTATTTTAATTTTTTGCTCAATCGCGAGCTCGGAAGCGACATTAAAACCGATTCTTTGCTTTTAGCTTCTAATCAAAAGCAATTCATTGCCCCCTCGCCCGCTTTAAGTTCCTTGACTAGCTTAGCCAGTCAAAATCGTCAAGAGTTAAAGCAGCTTGCTCAATCCATTTTAGCTTCGCAAACTGCCATTACGCTCCACGAAAAAGCTGCAAAACGGCCTTCTGTTTTCATTGGTGGGAATACTGGTTTTCAGGGATATGGCTATAAATTTTCGGGACAAGCCTACCTTGTTACTCAAATAGGGTTACAATGGGATATATTTAAGGGATACGAGCGAAAATCAAAAATTCAACAGGCTAAAATTCAAACGGAGTTGCTAAAAACGAAGCAATCGGAAGTTGAAAAACAGATTGAACTCCAAACAACGCAGGCTTATTTTGAGCTTCAAGCCGCCAAAGAATCAATGAAATCATTGGCCGACGGTGTCCGTAAAGCCGAGCAGTATTTCAAGGTCATCGACAGTCGCTATCGTAATGGCAATGTCCTACTTATTGAATACGTCAAAGCCCAAAGCGAATTGCTCAACGCCCAATTGCAAGAATCTTTGGCACAGTTTGATATACTTTCTAAACAAGCAACTCTCAATAAAATCACAGCCGTCAACTAATCTGCTTCTCTGACTATGAACTCTTTATATAACACATTCCGCTTGATAAGTAGCTCATTATTATTGAGTTTACTTCTTATAGGTTGTAATAAAAAGGACGAAACCCAGCAAAAAACCGCCGAAACTGATGAGGTATTGGTACCCGTTTCACTCACCAAAGTTGACCAAGCTACCCGTTCTGAAAGTATCGTTGCGTCTGGGTTGGTAGCCTCATCAGAAGAAGCGAGGTTATCGTTTAAAATTGGCGGAATAATCCAAAAAGTCTATGTGACCGAAGGCCAAAAAGTGAGCAAAGGCCAACTTCTTGCGTCGCTTAATACGACTGAGATTGACGCTCAGGTGAATCAGGCCAAATACGGCGTTGAAAAATCTGAACGAGATTTTAAACGCGTCGAAAATATGCTAAAGGACACCGCCGCGACGCTAGAGCAAATGCAAAACGTGACAACCGCGCTGGACATTGCCAAGCAAAATCTCCAAATCGCTCAGTTTAACCGTTCGTACGCCCAAATCATTTCGCCCATCGACGGCGCAGTTGTCAAAAAAATGGGGAACGAAGGTGAATTGACGGGCCCTGGGACGCCCATCTTTTACATTACGTCCAATCGTCAAGGCGACTGGGTGGTGCGTGTAGGGGTTTCGGACAAAGATTGGGCGCGCTTAAAAGTAGGAGACAAAGCCAATGTGCAGCTTGATGCTTACCCCACAGAAGCTTTTGAAGGTCGAATTACCAAACTCGCCCCTGCCGCCGACCCCATGAATAAGTTGTACGACATTGAAGTACGGATTGCGCCCAAAGGAAAGCGCTTGGCCACGGGTCTTTTTGCCAAAGTTGAATTAAAACCCGTCCAAAGCCGCACTTACACCGTTGTGCCCCTAGAGGCAATTGTAGAAGGAAATGGCAAAGAAGCTTTCATTTATGTATTGGATGAAACCCGCAAAAAAGTGAAGCGCTTGCCTGTACAAATCGGCTTTGTGGACGGGGATAAAGTTTTGATTACAAATGGCTTAGAAGGCATCTCAGAAGTAATCACTTCGGGTAGCGCTTTCCTAACTGAGTCCTCTACCGTGATTGTAAAATAACGCATTGATGAACCAATTTTTAATCACGCAAAGACGCTAAAAACAATGAATCTATCCGAATTTTCCGTCAAAAACTGGCAGTTTATGCTGGTGATGTTTGTGGGAGTGGTCGCGCTGGGGCTCAACTCACTTTTCACCATGCCTCGCTCCGAAGACCCGACTTTCGAGGCTCCTACCTTTATTATATCGGTAATTTACCCTGGTACTGACCCCAAAGACATGGAGGAACTGGTGGTGGACCCCGTTGAAAAACGCCTCAATGAACTAAAAGACGTTCGCAATATCCGTACCACCATCGACGACGGTTTGGCGGTGTTTATGTTGGAATACGACTACTCGGTTGACAACGACGAAAAGAAGCAAGAAATCGCTCGTGAAGTCAATTCGATGCGGGGGATTTTGCCCAATGATATTTTTGATATTCGTTATTTTCAATTTGACCCAGGGTTGGTCAACATCGTACAAGTCGCTTTGGTATCGGAAGTCGCTTCGTACAAAGAAATGGCTCAGTACTCCGAACGTTTGAGAAAAGTACTTGAGAAAAATAAAGATTTACGCGGAGTGAAAGACTACGGATTTCCCAAAGAAAACGTTCGGATTTCGCTCAATGTTGAAAAAATGGCGCAAGAAGGCATTGCAGTCAACCGTGTATTGGGGGCGTTGCAAAGTGAAAACCTCAACATCCCCGCAGGAAGTGTTCAGGAAGGTGCGCGGCGTTTTAATGTAAAAACCAGCGGTGACTACGAATCTCTTGACCAAATCCGTAATACGGTGGTGGCTACCAATGGCCAAAAAATCATTTACCTCCGCGACGTAGCCGACGTTGATTTCAATTACGAAGAAGAAACCAATTTGACCCGACTCAACGGCCGTCGGGCGGTGTTGGTGGTGGCCGCTCAAAAATCGGGTAAAAACATTTCGGAAACGGGTAAAAAACTAAACCAAAGCCTGACCGAATTTGAAAAAACGATGCCAAAGCACATCAAAATGGTGAAGTACTTTGACCAATCGATGAGTGTTGACCGACGCCTCGAACGCTTTGCCAAAGATTTCGGCATTGCCATTTTGCTGGTGGCACTCACTCTGCTGCCACTCGGTTTTAGAGCCGCGTTGGTGGTGATGATTTCGATTCCGCTTTCATTGGCGATTGGGCTTACCGCCGTCAACTATTTGGGTTACAGCATCAACCAGTTGAGTGTGGTAGGTTTAATCGTTGCCTTAGGAATTTTGGTGGACGACTCCATTGTGGTAGTAGAAAACATCGAACGTTGGATTCGGGATGGATTTAGCAAACGTGAAGCGGCCATCAAAGCTACCCGACAAATTACGCTGGCCGTCATTGGTTGTACCGTTACGCTTGTGTTGGCCTTTTTACCTTTGATGTTTTTGCCCGAAGCGTCAGGCGATTTTATTCGAAGTCTTCCCACGGCTGTCACCATGACCATCATCGCGTCCATGATTGTATCGCTCACGATTGTACCATTTTTAAGCAGTCGTTTGTTAGAAAATAGCCACAATCCCGAGGGTAATATCTTCTTGAGAGCATTGAAAAAAGTAATTTCTGGTTCGTACAGTCGTTTGCTCAACTGGGCATTACGTCATCCACTGCCTTCTCTTTTATTTGCGGGCGTCATTTTTGGTGCCTCGTTAATGATTCCAAAACAAATTGGTTTTGCCCTGTTTCCAAAGTCAGAAAAACCCATGTTTAGGGTAACGTTTGAAACCCCCGAAGGAAGTAGCTTAAACGAAACCAACCGCGTAGCTCGTTTAGTCGAGAACGAACTGAAACAAGTCCCAGAGGTTAAGTACTTTTCAACCAGCGTTGGACGAGGCAACCCTCGGATGTACTACAACGTCATCGAGCGCTCTGAGGCAAGCAATTATGCGGAGGTATTTGTCCAACTTCAAGATGAAATTCATCCACCTCAAAAAGAGAAAATCATTGACAAACTCCGCGAAAAGCTGCGTTACATTCCCAATGCCAACGTCGAAGTAGTTGATTTTGAGCAAGGGCCTAACACCGAAGCGCCTATCGCCATTCGCGTTTTGGGCGACGACCTGGAGCAATTGCGCACGGTAGCGGCAGACGTAGAAAAAATCTTGAAAGATACGCAAGGCACCATTTACGTAAAAAATCCACTCACCACTCGCCGAACCGATTTGCGGGTAAAAATCAACAAAGAAAAAGCAGGCTTGTTGGGAATGTCGATTGCCGATATTAACCGCACGGTTCGTTTGGCCATTGCAGGTTTAAACATTGGAACGTTCAAAGATAGTGACGGCGACGACTACGCCATCAATGTTACACTTCCCAAAGGAAAAACCACCACTCCTGATGTTTTAAATAATCTCTATATCAACACATTGACGGGCTCGGCTGTGCCACTTCGCCAAATTGCAGATGTGCAATTTGAAACCTCAACCAACCAAATTCGCCACTTTGACCGCGACCGTTTTGTGACGATTTCAGCCTTTGTGAAAAGCGGTTTTTTGGTGGACAATGTCTATAACGATATTTTGGCCAAACTTGAAAAACATCCGTTTCCGAAAGACTTTAGCTACAAGGCAGCGGGAGAACTCGAAGCCCGTGAAAAATCCTTTGGCGGCCTCGGCACCATCATTTTGATTACTGCTTTTGGTTTTTTAGGAGTGTTAATTCTTGAATTTGGCACGTTCAAAAGCTCATTAATTGTGCTTTCTGTCATTCCATTAGGGATTATTGGGGCTTTTACAATGCTCTGGATTGTAGGCTATCCGCTTTCGTTTGTCGCGGTGATTGGTCTTATTGCTTTGATTGGGATTGAGGTAAAAAATTCCATTTTGCTGGTGGATTTTACCAATCAGCTTCGAGAAGAAGGCAGGCCGTTGTTAGAAGCAATTCAAGAAGCGGGCGAAATACGTTTTGTTCCTATTGTACTAACGTCACTAACAGCCATTGGTGGACTGATTCCATTGGCCATCGAAGGCAACCCGCTCTATTCGCCACTGGCTTGGGTGTTGATTGGGGGCTTGATTAGCTCAACGCTGTTATCACGGATTGTGACGCCCGTTTTGTATCGGTTGATTCCGCCGAAAGTGGAGGTGAAACAGTAAGATGAATACATCATAGTCTGAATCACTAACTCAGATTATGGTGTATATTTTCCTTAAAATTTTAACCCAAACATTTGTTCCCTCTCTGGGAACATTTTATCTTTGCAAAAGAATTTCAAACTAGTTTAGTTTACCAATCACAAAAGAAAGGAGGATAATAATATGTTTAACAACGTAAAAAATGATTCATGAGAATTATATCAAAAAAAATTTTACAAGAATATTGGCAAAAAGAGCCTAATGCAGAACAACCACTTAAAAGCTGGTATAGCATCACAGAAAAAGCCCAATGGAAAACTCATAACGAGCTTAAACAGCAATTTGGGAAAACTTCAATTATCAATAAAAAACGAGTTGTTTTTGATATTCACGGTAATACTTACCGATTAATAGTAGATATAGAGTACAAGATAAAGATGGTGTTCGTAGTTTGGGTGGGTACACATTCGGAGTACGATAAAATAAATGTAGAAAATGTTGTCTATAAAAAGCCTGATAAAAACTGAGGAAGAATATGATAATGCTCTTGAAAGAGCATACCAACTTACTCAGCTAGATTTAGAAGAAGAGTCTGCCGAATTGGCAGAACTAGAACTTCTTAGTGTTCTAATTGAACAATATGAAAAAGTGCACTACCCAATTGCGCCCCCTCACCCCATTGAGGCTATTAAATTCCAATTAGATCAAATGGGGTTAAGCGAAGCGGATTTGGGTAGAATTTTAGGCTCTCGTAGCCATAAATCCGAAATTTTAAGCGGTAAACGAAAAATGAGTATTTCGATGATTCGCATTCTCAATAAAGAACTTAAAATTCCAGCCGAAACGCTTATTGCAGCTTACTAACTTTCTTTTGTGACATTAAACCCAAGACCTAGATAGTCTTGGGTTTGATTTTGATAGCACATTCTACCCCTAACTTCCCTTCACTAATTCAACATAAAAACGCACCACATTTTTGAAGTCTTCGATACTGATACGTTCGTTGGTGCCGTGCGGGCGCTTTAGGTCTTCGTCGTTCATGCGTACGGGCATGAAACGGTATAAGTTTTTAGAAACATTTTTGTAGTAACGCGCATCCGTAGCTCCAACCACCAAATAGGGTGCCACAATAGATGTAGGAAAACAGGCTTTGATAGTTCGGTGAAGGGCGCGAAAACCTACCGTTGCAGTGTCCGAAACGGGCGAAGGTTCTGAGTCAAACTGTTTGAGCGACTCTACCGTAATTCGTTCATTTCCAACAACTTTCTTAACATAATCAATCACCGTTTTTACCGAATCGCCTGGCAAAATCCGAAAATTAATTTTGGCAATTGCTTCTACGGGCAAAACATTGTCTTTCACGCCCGCATGAATGACCGTCGGGGCAATGCTGGTTCGTACCATGGCATTTCCCGCATTTGTTTTTTCCAAAATGCCAATAATGACCGAGTTTAACAACCAGCGGTTTGCCATCGCCAACTTGGTTGAAAAGGGCATTTCAGGAGCTAAATAATCTTGCATATACCCTGCGGCTCCTCCCAAACGCGCAGGAAACGGATGTTTTTGAAGTTTATCAATCGCCTCCGCGAGCATTCCAATACTGGTTTGGACGGGCGGCATGGACGAATGTCCACCGTCACCTGTCGCGCTCAACTGCAAGGTTGTATAACCTTTTTCCGCCACACCAATCAGCGCGATAGGTTGGTTAATTCCCGAAACACCGTCAATTTTTATCACCCCCCCTTCGTCAACTACATATTCTAACTCCACTTTACGGCTTTCCAACAAAGCCGCGATTTGCTGCGCGCCGTTTCTACCCGAAATTTCTTCGTCGTGCCCAAAGGCCAAGTAAAAACTTCTTTCGGGGGTAAAGTTTGACTTTAAAAGGTGTTCGACCGCTTCCAGCACGCCCATTACCGTTACTTTATCGTCTAGCGTTCCGCGTCCATACACAAATCCTTCTGCAATATCGCCCGCAAAAGGCTGATGTTTCCACATTTTTTCGGTGCCTTGCACCACAGGAACTACGTCGTAATGCCCCATCAAAAGGGCAGGTTTTAAACTAGTACTTTTCCCTTTCCACTCGTACAACAACCCATACGAATTCACTCGCTCTAACTTCAAACGGCTATGTACCAAGGGATACGTTTTTGCCAAATACCCCACAAATTTTTCAAATTGCGTACTATCCATGAGCGACAAGTCTTCGTACGAAACCGTCCGAAATTGAATCGCTTCCGATAAGTGACTCACGACCGAATCGTTGAGCGTAAGCGCGGGCAAAGGCGCAACTCCTTGCATCTGTTTGGAGCTTAGTCGAAACGTATTAAAAACCAACACAGAAATCAGCGCCAACAACAATACGGCAAGCGAAAGGAAAATCTTTTTCATCGGGCGTTAGGGGTAATTAGTTGAAAATAAAGCGTATTCAGCGCTATTTACGAACTAATTCCACAAAATCAAACGGTACCGAATGCTTTTCATCGACCGAATGAGCAACCCGACTTACCTCTTTCCATTCGTTGTTAGAAATGGCTTCAAAATACGCATCTCCTTCAAAATCAGCTTTGACTTCGGTCAGGTAAAGTTTATCAGCCAAGGGCAACATTTTACGGTAAATCTCCGCCCCACCAATCACAAAAGCTTCGTCGGTTTGGGTCTGTTGTGCCGCTGCGATGGCCTCTTCCACGGAATGTACCACCACTACCCCTTCATGCTGCCATTCTTTATTGCGAGTAATAACAATGGAGGTACGATTTGGCAACGGTTTTCCAATAGAGTCAAACGTTTTGCGCCCCATGATGATGGGATGGCCCGTGGTAAGGCGTTTAAATTGTTTTAAATCATTGGGCAAATGCCAAATCAGTTGGTTATCGCGCCCGATAATGCCGTTTTGAGCAACGGCTACAATCAAGGAAAGAAGCATAAGTTCAATTCTGTTAATTCTATAATTACGCAAATTTAACGTGACTAATAGAAAGTGACGTGGTCAAAAGGCAAATTCTCCATTTTACACCAAACATCGTACGACAATGCTAGACTTAACTACGTTTAAAAATCAGCTTATGGCAGCCGTCACGCAGTACGGAGGCAAAGTATTACTGGCTATTTTTGCCTTCATTATTGGGCGAATGCTAATTGGCACTATCATGCGCTTTTTAAGCACGCGGATGAACAGTGCAAAAATTGACCGCGATGTTCAGCCTTTTTTACTTTCTCTCACCAGTGTCACATTCAACATCATGTTGTTGCTAAGTTGTGCTGGTGTCTTGGGTGTTCAAACTACTTCATTTGTGGCTATTTTAGGTGCCGCTGGATTAGCCGTTGGCTTAGCACTTCAGGGTAGTTTGGCCAATTTTGCTGGTGGCGTATTAATTCTGATTTTTAAACCATTCCGTGTCGGAGATTTAGTTTCTGCCCAAGGCTTTACAGGACACGTAGAAGCCATTCGTATTTTTGATACCGTTTTACTTACTCCTGATAACAAAACCATTACCCTACCCAACGGCGGACTTTCTACGGGAGCCATTACAAATATTTCTGGCAAAGGTAAAATTCGCGTGGACATGGTTTTTGCAGCAGGTGCTCCCAATGGGGTTGACAAGATTAGGGCTTCGATTCAAAAAGTTATTGCTAGTTGCCCTAGTGCGCTCAAAGACATCGAACATGATGTTTTGGTAACAAAATTAACCGAAAATGCCATTTTCTTCGACGTTCGCGTTTGGACACACCCAGACCGTTACTGGGATGTTTATTACTTTGTACACGAACACATTAGCAAACAATTTAGCTCTGATAATATCCTAGCCCCCGCACCTGCCGAAGTCCACGTCGTGATGCAACCTACGAAGGCATAATTTTATCCAAATAAGCCTAAAAATAAAAAGTGCGTAACCCATCTAAAATTCAGGGTTACGCACTTTTTATTTAAAATCTATTTCACTTACGGCTTTGGAGCCGACTTAGGTGCTAGTGAGTTAATCCAAGCGGCAATTTTGAGCGCTTCATCACGCGGTACCTGCGGCATAGGAGCCATTGGTGTAGCATAATCAGGCCAGTTTTGAGGCTTAGGATTATAGATAAGCTCTACAATTTTTTCGTTTGAATACTTACGTTTTGCCACCTCTGTGTAAGCAGGACCCACTTGGCGTTTGTCAACCGCGTGGCAAGCCAAACACGTATTTTTGGCCAATAAAGGCTTAACTTCCTCAAACGTTGGTGCTTTACCCGATGCGGTTGTAGTTGCTTTTTTCTCCGTTACTTTGGCAGTGGCTGTCGTTGTAGTAGCTGACGATTTTGTACTCATATCAGCGG
This sequence comes from Runella defluvii, assembly GCF_014195535.1. Lineage (GTDB taxonomy): Bacteria > Bacteroidota > Bacteroidia > Cytophagales > Spirosomataceae > Runella > Runella defluvii. Next base: position 445,854 of record NZ_JACIBY010000002.1, read on the forward strand.
CTTTCAACTTTTCTCCATCAGGCAAATTATGCAACGTATAGAAAGCCGTTGGGTGTACCAAAGACCAGTACGACGTAGAAGCACGAACGCCGTCAAGTTTCAATTCGTGGATGTAGTGCTCACGCAAGTTGTCCACTACGATACGCGCTTTCAAGCCATCTTCCGATACTTTTACCCCTTTGATAGCACATTTAGCTTCGTTCACCGTTGGGCTTCCATACACAGGATGGTACTTATAAGTAAAGCTACGAACCGCATACGAGGCTAAGTTCTCAGCTGATTTTTTATCCACTGGAAGCGTAAATTCAACTTCAAAACCATCAGGCATGGCACGAACCGCCTTCATTTCAAACGGTGTCTTGCCATTCCACACCAAACGCTGCAAGCCTTGGTTAGCATCACCCGACGAGCCCCAACCACGGTTGGTTTCTCCGATGTAAAGTGAGCCGCCGTCGTTAGCCCACGCCATACGCAACACCCCCGACTGAAAACCCGAACGGAAATCAAACGCAGCTCCTTGGTACTCGCCTTTTACTTTTTCTAAGAAAACGCGCATCACTTTACTTTGTCCTTGGTCGCCCACAAAAAGTTGGTTGCTAAAAGGGCCAAATTTACCACCCGTTTGATCCGCTAAAATTTCAGCATTTGAAACCCCTAAGATACCGTGTGGCAGCCACACTGCTGGAAGTTGGGTTTCAGGATATTTTTTCTTCATATCGGCCAACGTCAAAAATTTCTCATTTTGTACGTTTTCAGGCTTGATGGCGTTGCCGTTTTTGTCACGCGTTTTACGCGGATCTACCATCGCATATACTTCTTCTTGGGTAATTTTGATGGGAGAATTAGTAAGGCTGTTAGCCCACTTCAAGCCCGCAGGGTGGCCCATAAAAGCCCCTTTTTTCACGTGCCAAATACCGCCTGAACCCATCCAGTCGCCTTGGTTGTCGTCATAAAACAACTCCCCATCCACCATTCCTAAACCGCAAGGAGAGCGAACGCCCGTTGCCCACGGTTCCATTTGGCCATCAGGCGTAATTTTAAAAATCCAACCACGCAACGGGCGGCGGCTTTCACCTGCCCACCACTCTTCGTCCCCAAAAGCGACGTTACCCGATACAAAATACGAACCATCTGGAGCGATTTTTGGGCCGAAACTGTACTCGTGGTAGTGCGAAGACAACGGCCAAGCGTAGATTGTTTCATAAACATCCGCTTTGCCATCGTGGTCTTTGTCAATCAATTTTGTCAATTCTCCACGTTGCGCACAAACCATCGCGCCGTTTTGGTAAACAAGCCCTAAGATTTCGTGTAAACCTGAAGCAAATTTTTTGTAGTACGGCTTTGAACCTGTAGGGTTTTCGAGCAACCAAACATCGCCTCGGCGCGTTCCAATGGCCAAACGACCATCAGGAAGGGTGGTCATCCCTCCTACTTCGAGCAAAATACCCTCAGGGACAGGTGGCGTAACAATTTTGTAAAAATCTTCTTCTGAAGGGGACTCTTGCGCAAAGGATACGCCTAAACTCAGTAAAAGGGAGGTGATTGTGCAGATAACTTGTTTTTTCATTACTACGGTATTTCTAAGATATTGGTCAATACTACTTCAAAATCGACGAGAACGTCGTCGCCTGTTAGGGTTTCACTAAACAATTTAGTTTCAATAGCCGCATACGGCCGATAGATGTATGTTCGTTGTTCACTCATGGCTACTAGCCAACCTAATCGCACGCCATTGTCAATCCATTTTTGCATTTTTTGTTTCAAATCCTCCAAATTATCCGTGTCAGATTCCAACTCAAGCACAAAATCAGGGGCTAAATACGGAAACGATTTTTTTTCGGCCGTTGATAACTCAGCCCAGCGTTCTTTCCGAATCCACGCCACGTCAGGAGCGCGCATGGAGCGATCGGGCAAGAAAAAACCGCCGTTAGAATCAATCACTTTTCCAGCTTTTGTACGGCGATTCCAAATGACAAACTCACCATTCAATTCGCTGTTGTTAGAACTGGTTAGCAGATGCGTAGGAGACATATTGATAAAAATTTGTCCAAACTCGTTACGTTCTACCATCAAATCGGGGTTTGAAAGGCAGAAGTTTACCAATTCATCATCAGTAAATTGCTCGCGAGAAGGAAGATGCAATGGAATCAGCATGGGTTGCTATCAATTAGGAATCTCTCATTCGTTGAGCAAAGATAGAGAATCATTCCCAATTTCAGCCATCCAAGCCTTGAAACAACCACCTTTGGAGTTTTTTTATAATTTTGTGCAATCTATAAAACCTTTATATGAGAAACCAGTTTGACTTCCGTCGTCTTTTACCACACCTACTTGCCATTATTGGCTTTTTAGCACTTGCCATTATGTACATGAGCCCTGTTTTGAAAGGGCAGCAATTGGCGATGGGCGATGTTGATCGTTTCATAGCGCTTCAAAGCGAAATACGCAAATACGCCAGCGAATACATTGGCTGGACCAATAGTTTATTTGGAGGAATGCCTACTTTTTTGGTGGGAGGCGATTATTCAAACGGTATTTTTATCAAAATTCACGGACTGATTTATACCCTATTCAATATCAAAGCGACCTTCATTGGGATGTATTTGATTGGTGCCTATTTGATGTTGAGAGGCTTCCGTTGTGACCTTTGGACCAGCATTTTGGGTGCCATTGGCTACGCATTTTTTACGTATAACTTTCAAATTATTGAAGCAGGACACACCGCCAAAGTATATGCCGTTGCTTACCTTCCTCTGATGGCCGCAGGGGTTATCTTTGGGTTTAATCAGCGACCTTGGTTGGGAGCCGTCCTGCTTAGTTTGGGGCTTGGCTTGCAGATTCACGCCAATCACCCTCAGATTACGTATTATTCTGCCATCGTTTTAGGCATTTTAGCCATTTTTGAAACCATTAGAGCGGTAAAAAATGGAGCAGTAAAATCGCTCATTATCTTTTTTGGTGCTTCGGCTATTTTCTGTGCATTAGCATTGGCGACCAATACCTCACGGCTTTGGACACTTTATGACCACTCCAAAGAAACCATTCGCGGTGGGTCAGAACTTACCCCTGTAAAAGGCGAAGCTGCAAGTACAGGAAATAGCGATAGTAAAGGGCTCACCAAAGACTATGCTTTTGCCTGGAGTTATGGTAAGCTTGAATCACTAACGCTTTTGATTCCTGACTTTTCGGGAGGCAGTTCGGGCGGTGAATTAGATACCAAATCAGAATCGTACAAAACCCTCACTCGCTACGGCGTAGATGGACAAAATGCCGCTCAGTTTGCCTATCAATTGCCCACTTACTGGGGCGACCAGACCTTCGTAGGTGGCGGTGTATATTCAGGGGCGATTATCTGTTTCTTGTTTGTACTGGGGTTATTTTATGCCGAAAAACGTTACCGTATTCCGTTCCTAATCGCAGGTATTTTTACCTTAATGCTCGGTTGGGGTGGCAATTTCACCGCCCTCAATTACTTCTTATTTGACTACATTCCAGGCTTCAACAAGTTCCGTTCGGTAAGCATGATTCTTTCGCTGACGCAGTTCTGTATGATTATCATCGCTTCGCTCGGCGTAAAGCAACTCATTGAAAACCGTCCTTCTTGGGAAGAATTCAAAAAGCCGTTCTTTATTAGTTTGGGCTCAACGGCAGGTCTTGCCCTTATCTTGGCCATTGTTCCAAGTTTGGTCGGTTTACGCAGCGATAACGATGCCGCGTTTGTAGAGCAAATGGCCCAAAGCTTTGGCAACAACAAAGCCGCAGCGAATGATCTTTACAACGCCCTTCTCGATGACCGCGCTTCTATGCTTCGTTCGGATGCCTTGCGTACTGTGCTTTTCATTCTGTTGGCGGCGGCGGTTCTTTGGGCTTTTATTACCAATAAACTTAAAAATACGACGGCCGTTGTCGGAATTATCTCGGCGCTGACGTTGATAGACATGTGGAGCGTCAACAAGCGTTACCTCAACAACGACGATTTTCGTCCTAAATTTGAATCGGCTCAAAACGTAGAACCTAACGCTGCAGATCAGCAAATTTTGAGAGATACCGACCCAGACTACCGCGTATTAGATGTTACCAGCAATCCTTTTGCCGACCCTCGGGCATCGGCATTCCACAAGTCGGTGGGAGGTTATAGTGCTTCAAAACTGCGCCGTACCCAAGACCTGATTGAGCGCCAGATGGTTAAAAACAACATGGCTGTTTTCAACATGCTCAATACAAAATACTTCATTGTACCTGACGAGAAAAAACAACCTGTAGTACAACAAAACCCTGGGGCGCTTGGAAACGCTTGGTTTGTTCGTGAGTTGAAAATGGTCAACAATCCCGACGAAGAAATGGCCGCGTTAGATAATTTCAACCCAGGTAAAACCGCCGTTGTAGATAAGCGTTTTGCGGATATTCTAAAGGGAGCACAGCCATCGGCTGACAGCACAGGGACGATTCGTTTGACGAATTATCACCCCACAAAATTGGCGTACGAATCTAATACATCAAGCCCTCAAATAGCTGTTTTCTCAGAAATGTACTACAAAGGGAACGAAGATTGGAAATCGTACATTGATGGAAAAGAAACCCCTCATTTTAGAGCTGACTACGTGCTTAGAGCCATGGTTATTCCAGCAGGAAAACACACCATCGAATTCAAATTTGATGCAAAAACGGTTAGCCAAGGTCAAAAAATAGATTTGTACGCTTCTATCGCATGGCTACTGCTCATCGGTGGGGCTTTGTTCCTAGATTTTCGTACCAAAAAACAAGCCTAACGCAGTTCGCGTGCAGGTATCAACCACCGAATAATCCTCTTGATTAAATAATGTTAAATGGAAAATCAATCCTTGTAACTGGAGCAACGGGCTCATTTGGCAAGGAATTTATTAGAACGATTCTCAAGCTATACCCTGACGTTAAGCGTTTGGTGGTGTATTCGCGCGATGAATTGAAGCAGTTTGAAATGTCACAAGAATTTAGCCACAGCAAATACCCCGTCATACGGTATTTTATTGGGGACGTTCGCGACGAAGCCCGCCTCACGATGGCGTGCGAAGGCATCGACATTATCATTCATGCGGCAGCCCTCAAGCAAGTTCCTGCGGCGGAGTACAACCCGATGGAGTGCATCAAGACCAACATTTTAGGCGGTCAAAATGTCATCACAGCGGCCTTGGCTACGGGTGTCCAAAAAGTAGTAGCCCTTTCGACCGATAAAGCGGCGGCTCCTATCAACTTGTATGGCGCAACCAAACTTTGTTCCGACAAATTGTTTGTGGCGGCCAACAACATCAAAGGCGCTCGTGATATTCGTTTTTCAGTCGTGCGTTACGGAAACGTCATTGGCTCGCGCGGTTCGGTTATTCCTTTTTTCTTGCAGAAACGCAAAGAAGGAGTTTTGCCCATTACTCACCCCGACATGACTCGTTTTAATATTTCGCTCGAAGACGGGGTAAAAATGGTCCTGTTTGCCCTCGAAAATGCTTGGGGAGGCGAAATATTTGTCCCAAAAATTCCTTCTTACCGCATTACTGACGTAGCCGAAGCTATTGCGCCTAACGCACGTCAAGAAGTGGTGGGGATTCGTCCTGGGGAAAAACTCCACGAGGAAATGATTACCGAAACCGATTCGCTCAATACCATCGAACTTGACAAGTACTACGTTATTTGCCCAAGTACACCGATTTGGAGCATGGACGATTACGTCAACGCCTTCAACGGCCGCAAAGTCCCGTACGGGTTTGAATATAACTCAGGTACCAACGACGAATGGCTTACAGTCGATGATTTACGCCAACAAATCAAGCAGCACGTTGACCCCAATTTTGAAGTATGATTCCTTACGGAAGACAAAATATTACCGACGACGATATTGAAGTAGTGACCAAGGCGTTGCGCGCTGATTTTCTGACGCAAGGCCCCACTATTCATCAATTTGAAGTCGCATTTGCGGAATATGTCGGCGCAAAATATGCCGTGGCTGTGGCCAACGGAACAGCCGCGTTGCACTTGTGTGCGCTAGCGTTGGACGTAACCGAAGGCCAAAAAGTGATTACTACGCCTATTACATTTGCGGCATCAGCCAACTGTGTTCGCTACTGCGGCGGGGAGGTTGTTTTTGCAGACATTGACCCCGACACCTATTTATTGGACATCAAGGCGGTGCGCAACCTGCTTGCTTCCGCTCCTAAAGGAACCTATCAGGGAATTGTCCCCGTTGATTTTGCAGGACGTGCGGTTGATTTAGAGGCTTTTCGAACCCTAGCTGACGAATACGGCCTGTGGATTATCGAAGATGCTTGTCACGCGCCAGGGGGCTATTTCAACGATAGCCAAGTGCACCTACAACGTTGCGGAAATGGTCAATTTGCCGATTTGGCCATTTTCTCATTTCACCCCGTAAAGCACATTGCTTGCGGTGAAGGAGGAATGATTACTACCAATGATGCTTCCCTTTACCAAAAGCTGCTGACACTTCGTACCCACGGCATCAGTCGCGATACCAATGGTTTCCAAAACTCCATTGCGTTTGCCGCAGGCGACGAGCAAGCCACCAACTACCCAGGCTGGTACATGGAAATGCAAACGCTAGGCTATAATTACCGACTTACCGATTTTCAGGCAGCATTGGGAATTTCTCAGCTGGCTAGGGCCGACGAAGGCCTCACTCGACGACGCGAAATTGCGCAAGTTTACAACGCAGCTTTTGAGGGATTATCGTTTATCAAAGGACAATCGGGCGTGGTTGAGGGCCATGCGTACCACCTTTATGTGGTAGAAGTAGAGAACCGTTTGGGACTTTATACCCACTTACGCGAACAGCAGATTTTTGCCCAAGTTCATTACATTCCGTGCCATTTGATGCCGTATTACCGCGCTCAAGGATGGAAAGAAGGTGATTTCCCTGCTGCCGAGAACTATTACCGCCACTGCTTGAGTTTGCCGATGTACCCTACCCTCACAGAAGCCCAACAAGCGTTTGTTATTCAAACAATTATTGATTTTTATCACTCATAAATACATCATGTCAACCACCACACAGGAAGCGTTTTGGAGCGGAGAATTTGGCAAAGCCTATTCCGATAGAAACAACTGGACGTCAGCTCAATATGACGACTTTTATCGACACGAATGGGGGATTACAAAGACTCAAATGAACGAGGATTGCCTTCGTGACCTCCCCAAAGATGCCAAAATCTTAGAAGTGGGCTGTAACATTGGGCTACAATTACGGTGTCTCCAAGAAATGGGTTTCACCAATTTATACGGAATTGAGCTACAGCACTACGCGGTAGAAAAAGCTAAAGAAATCGTCAAAAACGTAAACATCATTCAAGGGTCAGGGTTTGATATTCCTTTCAAAGACAGCTACTTTGATGTGGTAGTAACAAACGGCGTGCTTATTCACATTGCTCCCGACGACCTACCGCGAATCATGTCAGAAATGGTGCGTTGTAGCAAAAAATACGTTTGGGGTTTTGAGTACTTCGCCAGCTCTTTGGTTAACATAAACTACCGCGGCAACGAAGGGTTTCTTTGGAAGGCAGACTACAGCAAAATTTTCCAAGAAAATTTCCATCAGCTCCAAGAAATATATCGCAAAATGTACCCATACGTCTCTGCTTCACAGCAAGGAAATATGGACTACATGTATCTTTTGGAAAAACAATAGCCGATGAGTTGTATTGCCATCATTACGGCCCGAGGAGGCAGCAAGCGCATTCCCCGTAAAAACATCAAAGATTTTTTGGGGAAGCCAATCATTGCGTACAGCATTGAAGCGGCGCTTGCTAGTAATCTTTTTGACGAAGTAATGGTATCGACAGACGACGCTGAAATTGCCCAAATTGCCCAAGAATACGGCGCAAAAGTTCCTTTTCAGCGGTCAGAAAAAGCATCTGATGATTTTGCAACAACGGCAGATGTAATCAATGAAGTTCTGGAAGCGTATCAACATATCGGGCACCATTTTAGCACAGCTTGTTGCCTTTACCCAACAGCGCCTTTTGTCACAAAAGAGCTGTTGCAAAAGGCTTCTCAAACACTAAAAGAGGGAGAATTCGACGCGGTGTTTCCTGTCATGCGGTTTTCGTATCCTATACAACGATGCCTCGTCCAAAAAACTGACCAGCGGTTCGTACTCCGTGAGCCACAGTATTTTAGTGCCCGTTCGCAAGATTTAGAACCATGCTACCACGATGCAGGGCAGTTTTATTTCTTTGACGTTGCTCGTTTTTTCATCAATCAGCGCCTCATGACCGACAATACGAGCTGCATTGAAATTTCAGAACTAGAAGCTCAAGACATTGATAATGAACAAGATTGGAAATTGGCGGAGTTGAAATACATGCTATTATATGAGAAATTATAAATGTTTATCTCGTCAAATTTTTGAGAATGAATCGTATCAGCTAGTACCTCTAAGAGACGAAGACAAATATTTAATCAGGCAATGGCGAAATGAGCAAATTTATCATTTACGTCAATCAAAGCCCCTTACCCTTGAAGCGCAGGAAGCCTATTTTTCAACGGTAGTGAGTTCATTGTTTGAACAAAATCAACCTTCTCAGCTACTTTTTTCCTTTCTCAAAGACGGGCAACTTGTTGCTTATGGTGGTTTGGTTCATATTAACTGGGTTGATAAATATGCCGAAATTTCTTTTCTGATGAATACAAGTCTTGAAAAAGACTATTTCGAGGAGTTTTGGCTAAATTATCTACAATTAATTGAAAAAGTAGGTTTTAGCGAAGCCAACTTTCACAAGCTATTTACCTATGCTTTTGATGTAAGACCTCATTTATATCCAGTTCTTGAAAAGGCAGGTTTTCCGCTTGAGGCTCGCCTCAAGGAACATTGTTTTTTTGATGGGCGATTTATTGACGTACTCATTCATTCCAAATTGAATCGAACGCTCAGCTTCCGAAAGGCAATAGGCTCCGATGTTGATTTGTATTTTGAATGGGCCAATGATGAGGGAACTCGACAAAACTCTTTCAATTCTGACCCGATTCCGTACGATAAGCACGTTGACTGGTTTGTAAAAAAAATACAGGCCCCTAATAGCCTGATGTTGGTATTTGAGAACCATTTAAAACAGCCAGTTGGACAAGTTAGAATTGACAAAAACGACGATGAATCCGTCATTGGCATCTCAATTGCTAACCATTTTCGAGGTAATGGCTTTGCCACTTCCATGATAGCGCAAAGTATTCAAGCATTTTTTGAAACGTTTGAAACCGAAAGTAGTGTCATTGCTTACATCAAGCTCGCTAATCTTGCTTCCAAAAAAGCTTTTGAACGGGCAGGATTTCATGAATTAGAAAGCACCGCCGATTATTACAAACTACAAACCAATCGTCAGCCATGAGAAAAGTGTTCTTTTTTTTCGTCTTTATAGTCCTGCACCTAACTGTTAAAGGACAAGACCCTACACCAGACGCTTGGGTGGAAGACAATTCAAATACGGCTATTACTTTACCTCCAAACTTGGGGGTAGGTAGCAATTTAAGAGGGTTAATATCTATTCTTAAAACACCTAGTGATTCTACATTGGAGCAAATTCTTAAAATCAAGGTTGCTGATGCACCCAAAGATTTCTTGGCATTTACCAATTCTACGGTTTTAAACGGGCGCTTTATGCCCTCTATTCTTGCGCATAATGAAACAGACAGACGTTTTTCTATGTCTTTCAGCGTTTCAACAACCCCTGAAAATGATTTTGGTAATGAGCCTATTGTCAAGTTTGATGCTCGAACATACACCAATGGAGAAGCGCTCTTAGGGCCTGGTTTTGTTACGAACCGACCTTTATTTTCGTGGACAAACCTAAACGTGATAAAAATGATTTTATCAGCCAATGGTTCACTAGGCATTGGTACCATCACTCCTCAAGCCCAATTACATACCACAGGTTCTGTTCGGTTCGAAGGTGTACAGGTAGGACTAGGAAGTGTACTTCTTACGACTGATGCTCAAGGAACTTTGTTGAGAAACTTCTTGCCAAACAATTCAACCGTTGCGATAGCTACTACCTCTCCTGCTATCAATAGTCTGCCAAGATTTAATCAATCGAACGTGCTGGTTAATAGTCAATTGTACGACAATGGTACCAATATAGGCATTGGCGGCGTTCCTGTTCCAAACGCCAAAGTGACCGTCTATGGCACCATAAATGCGCTCTCTGACGCTCGTACCAAACGTAATATTGCCCCAATAGGTAATGCGTTACAAATGGTGAACCAATTGAATGGTTACTACTACAACTGGAATACTTCCGACGAAAAACAAGTAGGGTTAATCGCTCAAGAAGTTGAGAATGTATTACCTGAGTTAGTATCGCACAACGAAAGCGGTACTAAGTTTCTGAACTATGACGGCCTTACCCCCGTTCTAGTAGAAGCTATTAAAGAGCAACAACAACTTCTCCAACTGCAAGCTGCCCAAATAAAAGAGCTTCAAAAAGAGATTGAGAAATTAAAAAAACGATAATGTTTGCCAACGAAATTCAAATCGGTCATGTAACTATTAGCCCTGATCATCGGCCGTTTATTATCGCTGAAATGTCGGGTAACCACAATCAATCGCTTGAACGAGCGTTTGAGCTGGTGGATGCTGCGGCCAAAGCTGGTGCTCATGCACTTAAACTTCAAACCTACACAGCCGATACCATCACATTTAATGGCAAATCGGACGAATTTTACATCCGCGACGATAATTCACTCTGGAAGAATCAAAACTTACACCAACTGTACCAACAAGCATATACCCCTTGGGAATGGCACAAGCCTATTTTTGACCGTGCTAAATCCCTCGGGATGATTGCTTTCAGTAGCCCATTCGATCTTTCGGCCGTTGATTTTTTAGAGTCGTTGGAAGTGCCTTGTTACAAAATTGCCTCGTTTGAAAATACCGACCATACGCTTCTCAAAAAAGTGGCCAAAACGGGGAAGCCTGTCATTATGAGTACAGGTGTAGCGAGTATTGCTGATATCCAAGAGTCCGTACAAGTGCTAAAAACCAATGGTTGTACTCAATTAGTACTCCTAAAATGTACCAGCACTTACCCTGCAACCCCCGAAAATACCCACTTACTGACCATTCCGCACATGCGCGAGCTTTTCAGATGCCCTGTCGGTCTTTCAGACCACACCATGGGTATTGGTGCGGCAGTAGCTTCAGTAGCGTTGGGCGCACGGGTGATTGAAAAACACTTCACGTTACGTAGAGCTGATGGGGGCGTGGACTCCGCATTTTCCCTTGAACCTGAGGAAATCAACGCTTTGGTGGTTGAATCAGAACGAGCGTTTTTAGCAATGGGGCGAGTCAACTACGAATTATCGGCCAAGGAACAAAAAAGCCTACAATTCAAACGCTCGCTGTACGTAGTCAAAGACATCAAAGCAGGTGAGGCTTTTACGGCCGAGAATGTTCGCAGTATTCGTCCTGCCAATGGATTGCATACGCGCTATTATGATCAAATTTTACAAAGCCACGCTTCGCGCGACATTGAAGCTGGTACTGCATTAGAATGGGGGCTAATTGCCTCGTCATAGGAATGGCCCAAATCAAAAAACAGACCTTTCAAAGTACCATCTATTCTTACTTAAGCGCAGCAGTTGGCTTGGTAACTCAGGGGTATGTTATCCCTAATTTCTTTGCAACTGACCAAAATGGGCTCATCAGCCTGTTTTTGTCGTTGATGCTACTGCTGCCCTTATTTGCTAACCTTGGATTCAACGGAGCGGGAACACGCTACTTCCCCTATTTTCGTGATGCCAAAACCAACGACCATGGCTACGTATTTTTAGCCCTGTTGTTTTCCTTTATTGGTTTTATTATCGTCGTTGTTGCGCTCTGGTTTTTCAAAGAAGGGCTTATCGAAGAATACCAAAAGAAGTCCATTCTGTTGGTCAAATATTACCCGTATTTGCTACCTATCGTGGCTTTTATGTTGATATTCAACGTATTTGATGTTTATTCTCGCCTGCATTACGACTCCGTGACGGGTACGTTTTTAAGCCAATTTGTATTACGTTTCAACAACCTCGTGGTTGCACTTCTGTACGCCTTTCGCTGGATAAACTTCGACCAGTTTATGATGATTTGGTGCGCGGGAATTTCGTTACCAATGGTACTTATTGTGCTCAAAACCATTCGAGAAGGGCGATTTTCGTTACGCCCTGATTTTGGTTTTTTAAAACAATCCCACTTATTGGTTCCCATTCTTAAATTTTGCGCGCTCTCCATTATCGCCTCACTTTCTTCGCAAATTGTCCTCTACATCGACAAAATCATGATTACCGATATGATTGACTTGAATGCAGTGGGAGTTTATAGCACAGCGTCGTTTTTTGGAACAGTCATAGCCATGCCAATGATTGCGATGCAGCTTATTGCGGGCACGATAGTAGCAGAAGCGTGGAAAAATAACGACCACGAAAATATTGCCAAAATTTACCAAAAGAGCTGTTTGGTTCAACTTTTCGTAGGGTTATGGGTATTTCTCGGAATCTGCGTCAACCTCGACAACATTTTCGAGTTTCTACCACCCGCCTACGAAGCAGGCCGCTGGGTGATTGTGTGGATTGGTCTTTCAAAAGTGTTGGACATGGCAACTGGTATCAACGGTACGATTCTTAATACCTCAAAGTATTACTACCTCGATACGATTTTCTTTATCGTCCTTATTTTTTGTACCGTATTATTAAACCACCAATTGATTCCTACGTTCGGGATTGAAGGGGCTGCGATTGGAGCGGTTGTTTCAGTATTCATCTACAACCTTTGCCGTTATGGGCTCCTTTGGTACTTGTTTGGTTTTCAACCTTTTAATTCCAAAAACGCCATTGTTATTGGGATGGGAATTGCTTCTTTTGGGCTAGTAAGTTTACTACCAAGTTTAACAGGCAGCCCGATTGCCATACTTGGAGACATGGCTTACCGTTCCGTTACCATTACGTTGCTGTTTGTCGGTGGTTTTTATGTAAGTGGCTACTCCCCAGAGTTTAACCAACAGTGCAAAACTATCTATCAAAAAATCTGGGGAATAATAAAATAAGACTTTCCAGGTTTAAATTAAAAACTTGGAAAGTCTATTTGGCACTACCTTATGGTTTTCTTAACCAATAATTGAGACAAGTTTGTCCGTGGCCGTAGGTTGACACTTTCATTACCTCCGCTGCTTTTCCTTCAAAACCTTTGTTAAATTTTTCAATTTTAAAGCCAGCCTTTTCAAAAATCGGCGGACAAATAGTTTCAGTTAAAATCAACGGGTGCATTTTGTTGGTCACGTAATGCTCATCAAACGACAAAAATGCCCTTGCACCAGGTTTTAGATAGGTATATAAATTGGCGATGATTTCGTCAAAATTATAACAATGGTCGAGAACGTTGATACTAAAGATAAAGTCAACTTGCCCGACCAATTCTGGAATGGATTGCTCGGCGGGCGTTGAAAACACTTTCCACGCATCACGTAAATCCGTCCACGGAATTTCGCGCAATACGTCGTCGGCCATTGGTTCCAAGGCCACCAATTTGGCATTTTTAAAGTATTTACCACGCAACATACTCCCTGCTCCCACATCCAAAACTACCTTGCCCGCAAATTCATCCGCTTCAAAACCCCATGCTTTAAACAAGACGCTTGTTTGTTGTAAGAAGCCTTCCGTTTGGCGCCATGTGTCGTTTTTGTGAAAAGCGAACTCTCCTTTTTGGGCCTCTGCTTTCCATTTACTAGGATCGGCCGCCGTTTTAGATTGACGTGTTGTTCGAAAAAAGACCTCAATGAGTGGTTCTAATTGGCGATATATCTTCCCGATAAGCGACATAATGTTTCTTTAAGTGAATGGTTGAAAGAAAGTACAAAGATAAAGCAAATAGCAGTCCTTTTTGGCCTAGGCTACATTTATTCCTACCTTTGACAATTAGTGAATCCCTATTTTGTGACTAAGCGGCCTCATTTTCATGACTCGACATTTATTCAACGTCCACAGTCCAATCACGTACTTTATGGCACTGGAAGTGATTCGCCTCGAAAAGATTCCCGTCGAAGCAGTTACACTTCTCATTAGCCGTAATTTCTTGCCTCCAGACGGCACCTACCATGCGATACCACTGCCTTTTTCTCATTATCCGATAGATTCGTTTGCTGTTCAAATCGCTTTTTGGAAATCTTGGAACAAGGTGAGAGCATTTGACCAGTGGCTTGAACAAATAACGCACCAACAGCCCTTTTTCCTCTACGCTGCCCATGCTTACAGCAGTATTTTTCACCTCATGGTGACGCATCCGATGTGTCAGGGCTATTATTATATTGAAGAAGGGCTAGTGGCTTATCGACCTCCCGCCGATTGGGACATTAAAAAGCCCTTTAATCCGCTTCGTTCGGTACTTTATTATCTAAATTTTGGTCAAAGAAATCGTTCAAATCGTAGTTTTTTTACGACACAATTGGGACGTTATTTGGGTGCATTTGGGGTATCACAACACTCTTTTCCTACGCTTACCAATCTCCAAATAGTTGGTTTACCTTTTCCTAAGATTGAATCTGAGGAAAAGTACCAGTGCGTTATTGTTCATGACAATATCTATGACCACCATGGTTTGACGCCAACTACCTACCTTCGATGGATTGACGTGATTGTAACCGATGCCTTCAAACGTGGTTTTACCAGTATTCATCAAAAATTTCACCCCGCTCAAGGGCAAGCTTCATTGCAAGCCATTGAAGCGTTTATGCAGCAAAAAGTCGCTGGGAAGGCCAGCCTCCACACGCTAGGCGCCTCTGACTCTATCGAACAAATTTCCCTCAGTCAGCGCCCTGTTATTTATGTTTGTATAAGTAGCGTTGGGCTTTATGCTCATTTGGCTGGTTCGGAGGTGGTGAGTATCTACAAAATCTGTTGCCAAGACCAGCCCGTTTTTCAAGATTTTGGGCATTTGTTGCCGAGTTTTTACCTCCAAAATGTCACTTATTTGTCGTATCCATCTCAAAATTAATGCCCAATGAATCAACCATTGGTTTCAGTCATTGTCCCTTGTTATAACTACGGTCGGTTTATTGCCGAAACATTAGAAAGTCTTCAAAATCAAACACTTCAAAACTGGGAGTGCGTGGTTGTGGATGACGGCTCTACCGACGATAGTGCTGAGGTTGTACAAAAATTTGTAGAAAGTGACCCCCGTATTCGTTACGTTTATCAGCAAAATCAGGGACTTCCTGCCGCTCGCAATACAGGGATTCGGGCCACAACGGGGAAATACATTCAGTTTTTGGATTCCGATGATTTATTACAACCCGACAAGCTCCAACACCATACGGCGTATTTGGAAACACATGCCGAGGTTGAGCTTGTTTATGGCGGGTTACGCTATTTTTATGACGGCACCTCTGAACTTATTTTTTCTCCCCAACATAAAAACACCCCTTGGACCCTCGATAAGTCGGGCGAAGGAATAGCTCTTTTGCCATTTTTAGTGATTTCCTGCGTCATTATGCCTCCCATGCCCGTGATGCGGCGAACGACGATAGAAAAAGTAACGGGGCTTTTTACGGAAGATTTACCTTCTTGTGAAGACTGGGAGTTTTGGATTCGGTGTTGTTATAAAAACGTCCAATTTAAGTACCTAGACTTACCTAATACCTTGCCGCTCATGCGCTTACATCATACCAGCATGACTCGTAATCGCATCGTTATGGTCAATAGTTTTATTGAAGTTCGGCAACGGTTACGCCCCATTTTACCCACCCCTCAGCTAGTCAAGCTCAACGAAACGTTATTAAATAATGATTTTGTTGAAAAATGTATCTTAACCCTCGAACGTGAAGGGCGTAAGGCTGCGATACGCGAAGCATTTTACTTGTCTATTGAACGAAAAAGTAGTATTTTACTCGGGTGGAGTATTTTACTTTTTGCCTTACCGCCAACGTGGGCAGTAAAGCTTCTTCAACTCCAGCGTTCATTTCACAAACGTTTTTATCACTGGGTATTTAAAAAGTAAACTTATGAGAACCGTACCTTTATTTCTACTACTTTTCTGTGCCTACGTTACCGTAGCTCAAACGCAATTTTCGGTCAGTTTTCCCAAATCAAAAGGAAATACTTTCGACGGGCGCTTGATGCTTTTTTTGGCCAAAGACAACAAATCTGAGCCGCGCTTCCAAGTAAGCGATGAAGCCAACTCCCAACAGCTTTTTGGACAAAACGTGGATGCTTGGCAAGCCGACAAACCTACTTTGGTAAGCGCCAGCGCTTATGGATATCCTGTCAAAGCCCTCAAAGATTTTCCTGCGGGGGAATATTGGGTGCAAGCCCTTTTGCACAAATACGAAACGTTTAAGCTAAAAACGGGACATACCGTAAAACTACCGATGGACCGAGGTGAAGGCCAAAACTACCGCACAGCTCCTGGTAATTTGTTTTCAAAACCCTTCAAAATCAAGTACGACCCCAAGGCCAAGCAGGTAGTAAAAATTGTACTTGATCAAGAAAACCCGCTTTTGCCCGAGCCCAAAGACACGAAGTACATCAAACACATCAAGATTCAGAGCAAACTCTTGACTGAATTTTGGGGGCGGCCTATGTATTTGGGAGCTCACGTACTGTTGCCGCATGGCTTTGATGAACACCCAGAAGCAAAATACCCCATTTGTATCAACCACGGCCACTTCCCCGCCGACTTTGATGGCTTCAAAGAAACACCTCCTCCCGCCGACATGGACACGACCGATTACATCGCTCGTTTTGGGATTTATGGGTATAAAAAATTCGTTTGGCAAGAAGCCTACAATTTTTACAAACAATGGACGAGCAAGGATTTTCCTCGAATGCTCATCGTCGAAATCCAACACGCTACGCCTTACTATGACGATTCGTACGCCGTCAACTCGGCCAATATGGGGCCGTACGGCGACGCCATCATGTACGAGTTGATTCCCCAAATTGAGAAACAATTCAGAGGCATTGGGCAAGGTTGGGCGCGTTTTCTCTACGGCGGCAGCACGGGAGGCTGGGAGGCTCTTGCGGCCCAAGTGTTTTATCCCGATGAGTTTAACGGCTGTTTTGCGGCTTGTCCTGACCCCATTACGTTTGAAGCTTACACGGTTGTTAATATTTACAAAGACGAAAACGCGTACTTTTTGCCTAGCGACTTCAAGAAAACTGCACGCCCAGGGATGCGCAATTATCTAGGTCAGGTAAAGTGCACCATTGAAGAAATCAACCAACGCGAACTGGCCATTGGTGACAACTCACGTTCGGGCGACCAATGGGACATTTGGCAAGCAACCTACTCACCAATGGGGGAAAATGGGTATCCTAAGCCCATTTGGGACAAAGAAACGGGTAAAATCGACCATAGTGTAGCAAAATACTGGTCAGAAAACTACGATTTGATGCACATCCTCAAACGCCAATGGGCCACTGTTGGGAAAAAACTGCAAGGAAAAATCCACATCTACTGCGGCGATATGGACAATTATTACCTCAACAATGCGGTCTATTTGATGGAAGATTTCTTAAAAACAACCAAGAACCCGCACTACGACGGTGAAGTAAAATACGGCGACCGTTTTGAACACTGCTGGAACGGCGACCCCAACGTACCGAACTACGTGTCGCGGCTTCGTTATAATACCATGTACATTCCCAAAATTCTGAAGCGTATCGAAGCTGGTGCCCCCGCAGGAGCCGATTTAAAGAGTTGGCGGTATTGATCTAATTAAAAATCTATAAACTACCAAATCTCTAACAGTTCCTAAATCGTATGAAACTACTTTGGGGAGGATTAGTAGGATTATTGATGGTAGCTGGCTGTCAGCGAGCCAGCAAAGTACCCAAACAAAACCCGTACTTTTCATTGACTGATACCACGGAAATACGAGTACCGAACGGTGTTTGGGAAGAAGTTCTGGACGACGGCGTTTATACTGTCACACGGGAGGGTTCAACCGAAGCTCCTTTTACCAACGAATACCATGATTTTAAAGGCGAAGGTAACTATCACTGCGCCGCCTGTGGAAATTTGCTGTTTCACTCAGCCCAAAAATACGACAGTGGCACAGGTTGGCCCAGTTTTTGGCAACCCGCTACTCCCCATTGTCTGTTGTTTCGCAAGGACTATTCAGAACGCGAAGAACGCATTGAAGTACGCTGTAGGCGGTGTAATGGGCACTTAGGCCACCTTTTTTACGACGGCCCCGCTCCTACTCGTCAACGGTATTGTATGAACTCGTTAGCTTTGAAGTTTGTAGCAAATACAACGAAGTGAGGGGTTATATCTTTCCCCTATTATTTTTTTCATCTAAGAACTCTGAAAGAAGAACAACATTTACAAAGCCTCTTTGGCGTAACCCCAAAGCAAGTTCTGTGTCTTTTGTAAGTAGAGGATATCCAAATTCTAGTGAAAGAGCTACATAAACTGTATTTTTTTCATCAATCTCTTTACAAAGCATAAATGCCCGATAGTAATTTTGAGTTGAGATTAAAAAATTAGGAACAACTATCAACTTTTCAAATAAGTGCAGGGTATAATCGCGAAGTTGTTGGCCTGCCATTGCTGATTTTCCTGTAATTAATTCTTGGTAAATTTGAATCTCAGTTAGGGCAAAATCAGGCAAATAAAATTTGTTTTCAGCTATAATATGCAAGTATTGATCACGTCCACTGATGAGACAACTGAAAATAACATTAGCATCTGTAATAAACTGATTCAAGGTTGAAAAAGATTAGCGTTTTCAACCTTGAATTTTCCCCAAGCCTCCTGTCTCGCTTTTTCAACAACTGTATCAGCATCAATACCTATTTCTTGCAAATGTTGTTGATGTGCTTCCGCCAAAAGGCGCATTTCTTCCCATTCCATTTCACGTTGCACGCGTTCCTGTAGTGCTTTTACACCATACCGAGTTACTAGTGCTTCACTTACTTTAATCTGAATAGTAGTCATAGTATTGCTATAATTCTGTTATCGAAAATAGGTTTATTTGTGGAAATATCAAAAATTTCTCAAATTTTCATGTACTATCCACAAAAAAAGCCGCTCCATTGGAACGGCTTTTTTCTTAACAAGCTTCTCTAAACCTTCAAAATAATTAATGTTCTACTTCTTCTTCAACGTGGTGGCCGTTGCCGTTTGAGGTACCATTGTTGAAAACATACACTGCTTCAGCTGCTGACTTTTTGCCCAAACGAAACTTCAAACGCTCCACAATCCAGTACATGGTTGGAACTACAATCAACGTAAGGGTAGTACTGAACAACAAGCCGTAGATAATGGTGTAAGCCAATGGCCCCCAGAACAAGGCACTGAAACCTCCGATGAAAATTTGTGGATTAAATTCGGTAAACAACGTCACAAAGTTGATGTTCATCCCCAATGCCAGCGGAATCAAACCCAAAATACAAGCTGAGGCCGTCAATAATACGGGCGTCAAACGAGCGGCTCCTGCTTCAATCAACGCTTGACGGGTTGGGTAACCACGGGTTTTCAATTCGTCCGTAAACTCAATCAACAAGATACCGTTCTTAATCACAATCCCCGCCAAAGCAAAGATACCCACCCCTGTCATAATGATAGACATGGTTTTGCCCGTAAGCATGAATCCAAGGAACACCCCAATCAAGCTAAACAATACCGTAAAGAAGATAATAAGTGGCTTACTGGTGGAGTTAAACTGTGTCACTAGAATCAAGAAAATCAACAAGATAGCTCCCAAAAAGGCTGCTCCTAAGAACTGCATTGACTTCATTTGTTCTTCTTGTTCACCCCCCAAACGAATCGTATAACCTTGTGGAAGGTCTAGGCCATCCACTACTTCTTGCACTTGTACGTTTACTTCGTTGGCGTTGAATCCACCAAGTACATCCGACGACAACGTCACTACGCGCTCTTGGTCTTTGCGGTTGATACCACTGTAAGTAGTTGCGTAACGAATGTTGGTCAATGTACTCAAAGGAACTTGGCGCAATACACCACCAAGGTTCATATCACGATATACCACGTTCATGCTCAACAATTTCTCAATCTGGTTGCGGTCGCCTTCTTTCAATCGCACCATAATCGGATAATCATCCTTGTCGTCGCGGAATTTAGACACTTCAGTTCCGAACAATGCCCCACGAATTTGCAACGCAATCTGAGCCGTGCTGATACCTTCACGGGCTGCTTGCTCGCGGTTGATGTCAATCACAATTTCAGGTTTGTTCAACACCAAATCCGATTTCAATTCTTCAATTCCTTGAATTCCTGATTTGACGATGGCATTTTTTACTTTTGCGGTTACTTCTACCAACTGGCCAAAATCTTCACCCGCAATCTCAATCGTCACTGGTTTCCCCGTTGGAGGGCCGTTACTTTCGGGTTCAGCTGTTACTTGTGCGCCTGGAATTCCTTTTACTTTTTCACGCACTTTCGCCAAAATGTCGGAAGTCGATACTCCGTGGTGAAGTCGTTCTTCTACGCTCTTGAAAGCCACTGTAATTTTCCCTTTGTGCGGTACTACCGTACGGTCAGGGTTGAAAGGGTCACCCGCATTAATACCAACGTTCGTAATGACCGAGGCTACTGCTGGGCTATTTTTCCCGATTACGCTATACACTCGGTCTTCCAATTGCTTCATTACCTCGTTGGTTTTAGAAGCGTCCGTTCCTTGTGGCATCACGCAATACACATACACAAAATCAGGGTCACCGCTTGGGAAGAAAACTGATTTTGGAGGAAAAGCTCCCATCAACACAAACGTTCCAACCAATATACCAATCACTCCCGCAAATACGCCGTAAGGGCGGCGACCCGTAATTACCCACGCAATCACTTTACGGTAGCCGTTTTTAAGACGCGGAAACACGTTTTCTTGGAAAGGAACAATGATTTTTGGAGTCAGAATGTAGTGGTTAAATACATATAGAATGGCAATAAATAAAAGCAAGTTGCCAATCCCAAAGTTGATTAAATATCCTACTGCCGCAAGTCCTAGCAACACAAACAATGGGGTGCGAATCGACTTGAATGATTTGTCCTCGTTGGCATGTTCTTCAACGCGTTTTAGTGAAGACGCGGCAAAAACAGGGTTCATTACGTAAGCCACAAACAACGACGCAAACAAGGTAATAATCAGCGTCAATGGCAAGAATTTCATAAATTCACCCACAATACCTGGCCAAAACAACAATGGCAAAAACGGCGCGATGGTCGTCAGTGTACCTGACAATACGGGGATAAATACCTCACCAGCAGCATACGAAATGGCTTCGGTACGGGTCAGTTTTTTGTCATCGTTATAAACACGGTGGGCGTTTTCAATCACCACAATCGCGTCGTCAACCACAATCCCGAGTCCTAATAAAAACGCAAAGAGTACAATCGTGTTAAGCGTAAACGTAATACCCGTTGCCGAAGCAATAACGGGAAACAACACAAACGCTACTAGCGTGGACAAAGGCACCGAAAGTCCTACGAAAATCGCATCTTGAACCCCCATAAAGAACATCAGTACCAATACTACGAAGATAAAGCCCAAGATAACGGTATTGAGTAGGTCGTTCAACTCTACTTTGGTACGCTCCGAACTATCGTTGGTCAAACTTACTTTCAAGCCGTCAGGGAACTTCGTTTCTTCGTATTTTTTCAAAATTGCCTTGATTTCATCTGCCGCCGAAATAAGGTTTTCCCCTCCCCGCTTGATGACGTTGAGCGTAATTACCGTTTTTCCATCCAAACTTGCATAGCTTTGTTTTTCGGCAAAACCGTCTTTCACTTCCGCAATTTCGGCCAAACGAAGCGTAGCACCTGTCGAAGAACGAACAATGATGTTTTCCAATTGGCGCACATCTTTGAACTCTCCCACTACGCGTAAGTTACGGCGAACGTTGTCCACGTTTAACTCACCACCCGATACGTTGATGTTTTCACCCTGAATCGCGTTTTGAATTTCGTAAAACGACACCCCCGCCGCTTGCATTTTGTACAAGTCGAGGTTGATTTGGATTTCACGGTCAAGCGCCCCTACGATGTCCACCCGCGTGATTTCGGGCAACGACTCGATTTCGTCTTTGAGTTGTTCGGCATAATCTTTCAACTTTTTCAACGAGTAATTCCCCGCCAAGTTGATGTTCATAATCGGAAACTCCGAGAAGTTTACCTCCTGCACCGAAGGGTCTTGTTTGCGGTCAGACGGAAGGTCCACCAACGCTTTGTCAACGGCATCCGCTACGCGTTGTTTGGCTTCTTGCGCCTTGATTCCCGTCGAAAACTCCACCGTAATCAACGAGAAGTCTTGAATCGAGTTTGACTTAATTTTTGTTACCCCACTCGCCGCTTTGATTTGCTTTTCGATGGGTTTTGTAATGACAGTTTCAATATCCGAGGGGCTCGCGCCAGGATAAATCGTCGAGACAATCACCGTCGGAACGGCGATTTCGGGAAACTGTTCTTTGGGCATCGTGAAATACACGAACAAACCCGCTAGTGAAATTATAGCTGTAAAAAGATAGACGGTGGTTTTATTTTCTAAACACCAACGCGTCACTTTGAAGTCTTTTAGGGTTGTCATAACCTTACGGTTTAGGTTAATCGTTGTCAATTAATTGGTTACCAACATCAGTACGGTTAACCATTAACGAATAACAATTAACAGTTTTTAGAAACTGATTGCCTGACCATCGACCAAGTCTTGATAGCCGTCTGTGATGATTAAATCGCCTGCTTGGAGTCCATCCAAAATTTCGACGTCACCGTTGTAAGCTACCCCCATTTTCACCTTACGCCCTTTGGCTACTTTTTTGTTGCCTTCGGTAGTTGCTACGTACACCACATCTCCAAACTCAGTACTCTGAATGTAATTTTGCTTGATTACCAACACATTAGACTTGTTGATATCGGCAATATTCAACACCGAAAGCATGTTTGGCTTAATGTCTGAACTGGTCGGAATCGCTACTTCGATTTTGAAGGTACGGTTAGCTGGGTTTACCAACTTGCTAATGAACGTCACGCGGGCGTTGATTTCACGGTTCAAATCAGGCAAAACAACCTTTACAGCATCGCCCATTTTGATGTGGCTGATATAAACATCAGGCACGTTGGCCGTTGCTTTGAGGCTTCCCAAGTTCACGATGCTTGCCAACGGCATTCCTGGCGCAGCAACTTCACCCGTTTTGGCCATCACACGCTCCACGGCACCACTGATTGGGGCGTACACGTTGTACAAATCCACTTGTGTTTCGAGAACGGCCAAGTTTTTCTCCAACGCTTCTTTGTTGTTTTTGGCTTGCAAATACTGGATTTCTGTTCCAATTTTTTGGTCCCAAAGTCCTTTTTGTTTCTCAAAAACAACATTCGCCAATTCCATTTGCTGTTTCAACGCCGCAATCTGGTCGCGCAAAATAGCGTTGTCGATTTTAGCCAACAACTGGCTCGCTTTCACTGTTTGGCCTTCTTTTACGTAAACCGTGGTATAAGTACCTGCCATACGAGGCGTTGCTGTTGCCGTATTTTTGGTTTCAACCGTTCCTTGAATTTCGATAAAGCTTTTGAAGCTACGCGCCTGCAAGGCTTCTGTTAGTACAGGGAATACTTTCTCTGCCGCTTTCATACTTGGGTCAGCTGCCTTGATTTCGGCATCCAACTTGGCAATTTTTTCGGTCAATGTCTTTGACTCCGCTTTCAATTTGGCAAGTTCTTCTTTTTTACCCGCCAACGAATTATCTGTTTTTCCGCCACCACAGGCAGTCACAAAAACCGAGAGGAACAGCACCGCTACACCCGCGCGAAGCCCTGTATTAAAAGGAGTTTTTTTATTGGTAGTATATGTTGTCAATGTGCTCATAATAAAGTTTTTAAAGATTAGAAGGATAATTTTCCTTTTGCTTTGTCGAGGTCGATTTTGGCAAGTAGCAAATCATACAACGAAGCGAAATAGTTGGTTTGAGCTTCTTTCAAGGCCGACTCGGCGTTGATAACCTCAATGTTTGAACCTGTTCCTGATTGGTATTTGATTTTAGAAACCCGTACCACTTCTTGGGCCAAATCCAAGTTACGCTTTTGGTTTTTCAGCGTTTCGAGGCCATTGATGATGGTAATGTTGGCACTCCGAATCTGCAAATCAATCGACTGCTCTACCAAACTCAAACTTTGTTTTACTTTATCCACCGTAAACTTGGCTTGTTGGATTTTGTACTTCTTCGTAAAACCATCAAAGACAGGGATGTTCACGCTCAAACCGATATTAGCATTGTTAAACCAAGGTGAACCAAAAACATCCCCAATGCTATTACGACCTGTGTTGTAGCCGTAGCCACCAAACAAAGCTACCGTTGGATAATAGCCGCGCTTGTTGTTTTCAACATCCATTTCAGAAAGCAACAAGTTGCTTTTCAGAATAGAATAATCAACGCGTTGGTCATAGCTAAAACCGCTACCATCATCGGCTTTGATTTCTCGTCCAATTCGTTCTACATCACTTTCGCTGATTCGGTCAGCTAAGACGATTTGTTCGTCAAGTTTCATTCCCATTTGGAACTTGAGCATGTAGTAACTCAAATCCACTAGGTTTTGTACTTTCGTCCGTTCTGTTTTGAGATTATTAAGCGACACTTCCAAACGGTCAACGTCGAGTTTTTCAACAAACCCTTTTTGGTTCATGGCACTCATTTCGCGGGTCAAGCTGTCCAACCGTTGGATGTTTAAATCGAGCACTTTGGCTCTCTCTTCGGCAACCAACACGCTGTAGTACGCTTTAGAAACGCTTTCAGCCACCTGAATTTTAGACTGAGTCACGTTTTTAACTGCCAATTCACGGTACGCTTGGGCTGCTTTTAAACCCAACAACCACTGTGCATTGAACAAGATTTGAGAAAGTTGTAATGCCGCATTACCCGAATATTTTACCCCAAATTGAACTGCAATTGGAGGATCACTTTCTTTCCCTCCAGGGAAGAAGGTTGCTGGTAAAAAAGCACGTTGAATGATTAGGTTATCAAGTAAACTTACTGACCCAGTTACCTGCGGAAGCCCCACAGCTCTAATTTCTCCAATGCGCGACTCGGCACTTTGGGCATCAGTTTGGGTATTTTTTACATTGATGTTGTGCGTTAATCCGTATTGAATGGCTTCTTGAAGTGAATAACGCGTTTGGCTGTACGTCGGAAACAGTGGCAGCATAAGCAGTACCAGCCATTTCCATTGCGGTCGAAATTGTGGCATATAGTAAAGTGTTGATTATAAAATTGTGGGGTTGTTAAAAAAATGAGCTGTTAATAGGTATTCTTTTGGCTAAAAAAAGCCATGGTGGATATAGGCGTTGAAAGCTGTTTGGTTATATATTTCTCATACAGATTTAGTCCTTCAATGGTTACAATTCCGCGTAAAAAGTGATCGAGCAGTTCCAATTGAGTATCCAATGGGTTAAACTGTCCAAGTGGAAAGAGATACGGGTCTAACCCCATTTCTACCTGTTCGAGTCTCAAGCGCGATAGTATATCTACGTTGACAGTGGAGCGGTACAAGCCCATTTCGATGCCTTTCAAAAGGTTCTTCTTGACCATCTCAAGAATAAATTCTTTTTTATACTTAGAGAACAAATCCCACGCTTGTGGGTAATACTTCTTGATGTCAAAAATGGCCGTTGGGTTCATGCCCGCCATCGTTTGGCGCATCATTTCAGAAGTCATTACCATCTCTGCAATCGGGTCGGGTGCTTCATTTTGCATCTGTTCGGCAATGGTGCGGTCACAAGCAAAATGGTGCTCAACTCCTGCATACACTATTGCGTTTTTGTCTTCAAAATGCTGATAAATGGTTTTTTTAGAAATGCCCAATTCCCTTGCAATGTCGTCCATCGTTACGCTTTTCACTCCGTACCGAAAAAACAATTCTTGGGCTTTATCTAAGATTCTTTCTCTCACTCTTACTGTACTTAGTTTTTCACTTTTTTTATACGAAACTTCGGAAACTTAATGAAAGTTCAAAGTTTCCGAAGTTTTTTTAAAAAAAGTCATGGCTGTGTTTTAGGCTCTAAGTATCTAGTAAGTTGATTATTATCTATAATACAAAATAAATGGGCGCTAGTGACAACCCTATGTCAGTAGGGTTAACTTTTTTTTATGAAATTTTGAGGCGGTACACAAAAAATAAATTTTGTACTTTTCAAATAATAAATTTAACCATAGCTGTTTTTCAAAAATTGGACGATGTCCTGAAAAACCAACCGCTACAAAAGTAAAAACCCACTTTACGGTAGCGTACAAAAACTACGTAAAGTGGGTAAAAACAGGGACGAAAGGGAAGAAAATGAGGATAAACCTATGTTTACAATTCTTCGTTTAGGAGATTTTCCGCCTTGAGCTTGTTATTTTCTTCTTCAACCAACCGATTGATTTCTTTAATTACATCAAAAAACACAACCAACTTATCCAAAGGAATTTGATCCCGCAACATCGTATTAAACGAGATGACTCCTTCGCGGGCTTGTTCGCGTTTGCGCTTACCCACGTCGGTCAAAAACACTTTGACAAAACGCTTGTCTGTCTCGTCCGTTTCTCGACGTATCCAGCCGCGTTCTTCGAGTGCTTTCAGTGTTCGGGTCAGACTGCGGGGCTCCATCCCGATTGACGGCCCAATCTTGGTAGCAGGCGTCCCGTATTCGAGGTCAATATTTAGCAGTACATACCCAATGGCCATCGTCATGTCGTAGCGACGAGACGCGTAGGTATTGTACATTCTCGAAATGGCGTGCCAAGCCCATTTAATATGAAAATCCACCGTTTTTTCCTTGCGCATTGCCTATTGTGAGTTGGTATCAGTTTAGGCAAATATAGAAGTTAATCTTTAACTTGGTAGGCTTGCATACTATTTTTATTATACTGCCAAACGAAATTTAGTAGCGTACTTACGAACGGCACGGCCAATAAATAACCCACCCATCAGACCTGGCATAATCCAAGTGGCAATATAGACTGCTTGAGGCGCTTCGGGAAAAATATAACGGATGTTTACTAACGCAAACGCGGTAAACGTTGCAATGTACGACCCACCCATCCGCTCAATGTGGATAAAAAACCATTCTTTCGCACCATACTTTGCTTTTTCGGGAGCAAGGTACTTTCGAATATCGTACAACGCATTGGTGCCGCTAAAAAAACCAAAAGCCAAAAATAATATACTCATCGATGAAAAGTGCCCCGTTTGAAATGAACGCTGCACAAAATACAAACCATAGGCCATCATTATCACTGACGCCGCCCCCATGACCGACGAAATCGCCCAATCATACCAACGAACTGGCTCACTTCCACGTTGTTGCAAGGCTCGTTTTCCCGTAAAACACATGTAAAAGCTAAAAACAGCGATGCCTGTCAAAAACAAGCGTCCATCTGTAAAAGGGCTTACTAACACCAAACCTACCGAAGAAAACGCCACAATCACCATCGACCAGTAATACACCAACCCTGTTCGGTTGTGAAGGGTATTGCCTTTTTTGGAAAGCATCGGAACAATTCCTACTCCAAGGGCTAAAAACCCAAAAACAATGTGCGTGATAAGGAAAAAAGTTTTCATGGCCTGACTGGTTATTGGTTGATTGATGAACCAAAACTCGTAGAAAATCAGGCACAAGGATAGCAAAACACGACGAAGCGTCGCATCTTTGGCGTGAAGTGTCGCCCCGAAAGAGTGGAAAAATTAGCGCCTAGTCTCGGCAAATACACGACACGCTTCTACCAAGGTTTCAATGTCTTCGTCGGTATGCCAAGCGCTCAACACAATGCGGGTATTAGCCCTGTCGGTTGGCTTGGGATAAGCAAAACTATACACAAAAATACCCCGCTGAAGCAAAAATGGATACAAGTCGTCGTGAGGAGTGTAAAACACTGGAAATAACGCGTTGGAAGCATTAAAAAGCCCCAAAGAAGCAAGTTGCGTAGCGCATTGACGGACATTATACGCCAAACGTTGGTATGCCTCAGCATATAAGTCGGTAGCGTGTAAATACGCGTACAGGTGATCAGGGGCAATGGGTGAGCAACCGCCAAAGTAAGCCGTCGAACGAATTTTTTGGAGTGTGATTTTGTCCGAAAAAATGACCCCGCCAGGCAACCCCATCGCTTTGGCCAAAGACGCCGTAACGATAATCCGAACGTGAGGTAACGACGGAATTTGCCCCCAAATACCTTTTCCCTCCTCGCCAATCACCCCCAATCCGTGCGAATCGTCAACGAGCAAGACCCATTCTCGGTCGTCGGGAAGGCGTGTTATCCAATCAAACGTGTATAATTTTCCGCGTAAAGCATCCACGGAATTAGTGACTACGCATACTTTAGCTGTATCCTGAAAAGACGATGGTTTCACTACGTTTTCAACCCACTCCTCAAAACTCACGGCTGGAATCGACACTTGAGGCAAATGCCACACCGCAGGGTGGACATCGGGAGAATACACAAACTCGTACCCATCTAACATCAACTGCCGAATTGCGGCCTGTCCTGCCAACATCCCCGACGATAACGTCAGCGCCGCCTCCGAGCCCGTCCAAGCCGCTAATTTAGCCTCCGCTTGTTCATAGATACGCAACTGGAGATTTCCATTACGCGAACTCCCATATACACTTCCGTACGCCTGCAACCCTTCTTGAATCAAGGCTTGAAAAGCAGGATGTTGCGGCAGACCTAGGTACGCCGTACCGCTAAAATACAAGTACGTTTTTCCATCGAGCTCAATCGTCCGATTAGGCAAGTGGGTGATTTGGTGATAACTAGCAGAATTCAAAACAGGTCAACGTTGGTACTAATGCAATTGTGCACCTGTACCGTTTTCGGTGGCAAAAATAATTTTTCCAAAATCAAATTGAACTCCCGTTGCTGGGTCGTTGGCGATAAGCAACGTACCGTCCATGTCCACGTAGTCGAGCATCGGCAACAAGTGCGCAATCGCCGAAATACCCACGCTGCTTTCGTTCATACAGCCTACCATCGTTTTCAGGCCAAGGGTTTTGGCTTCGGCCAACATTCGTCGTGCGGGCGTAAGGCCACCGCATTTGGTCAACTTCACATTGACTCCGTGAAAGTAACCTGCGCATTTGGCCACATCTGCTTCTACAATGCAACTTTCGTCGGCAATGCAGGGCAACGCACTTTCGGCATAGACTTGTTTCATCCCCGCCCAATCGTCCGCACGCAGGGGTTGTTCGATAAATTCAACGCCTAATTTTTTTAATTCATGGCTATACTCGATGGCTTGCGTCGCCGTCCAAGCGCAGTTCGCATCTACTCGAAACACCGCATCAGTATGGCTACGTAGGGTTCGGACAATCTCCAAATCCTCTGCTGTACCCAATTTAATCTTGTACAATGGCCACGGAAACTCCTTCATTTTTGCCACCATTTTATCAATGCTATCAATTCCAATGGTGTAATCAGTAATTGGTATTGCATCGGCTGAAAGCCCCCAGGCATCGTAGAGTTTTTTCCCTTGTTTTTTGGCCCAAAGGTCGTTTGCTGCTTCATCCAAAGCGCACTGCGCAAACGGCATATCGTGAAGGTATTGGTTGGTCAACTGCCAAAACTCCTCGGGAGATGTTAGGATATCGTTTTCAATCACATTTCGTATTTGCTCAAGGCGGCCTATCATTCCTTCAATCGTAATACCGTAGTATTTGTTGGAAGTAGCCTCTCCAAAGCCCCGAAAACTCCCTTCTCGGAGTTCTACAATGAGCGTAGGTTGCACATCGCGCGAATCGTGAGCGATGGTAAAGGTGTGGCGAAGCCGTAAGTCGAAGCGATGAAAGTATAATTGCATACGTCTAAAAACAAAAGAGGAGACAAAAGTACATCTTTTCTCTCCTCTTTGCGTTGCTTAATCCGTCGAAAATCCTGGCGGACAAATAATACTATAAAATGTATAACTCAGGGTAATTGACGTGTAGTAGTATTTATCGCGGGTAGTTGGATTGCCAAGTTGGAGTTTTTGACCCAATGGCACGTTATCTCCCAAATCGTCTAAGTAATCGG
The DNA here is from genome assembly GCF_014195535.1 of Runella defluvii. Taxonomy (GTDB): domain Bacteria; phylum Bacteroidota; class Bacteroidia; order Cytophagales; family Spirosomataceae; genus Runella; species Runella defluvii. Next base: position 475,848 of record NZ_JACIBY010000002.1, read on the forward strand.
TAAAAAGAACCCTAGTACCAAACTCAAACTCTAAACTCCACGGGCGTTTAAACTCCCACTTCACTCCCGCTCCAAAAGGAATATTCATTTGGGTTGTTTTATATTCGGCCGTTTTTGTGCGCGGTTTAAATTTATAAAAACCCAATCCGCCCATCAGGTAGGGCGTCCAATTGACGTCTTTGCGGCGTTGCGAGTAATTCAGAAAGTTATACTCAAGTATCAAATCTCCTTCAGCTACCCTAGAACGAAACGAGCCATTACGGGCCTGATTGAAAGGGTCAGACGAGCGACTGTCTTTTGCTCCAATAATGCCCATATTTCCGCCTAATTTCAACGAAACTGCTGGCGACGCATTATAACGCACAAAAGCATGGCCTCCAGGCAAATAGTTTTTAGGGTTAAAAAAAGGAGCATAGTCTCCTTTGTAATTAAACCCTCCTAGTCCAGCGCCAATATTCCACCGCTGGGCTTCGGCCTGTAAAGAAAAGGCTCCCAAAAGGAAGCCGATAAAATAAGTGTGCAGTTTGCTATCCACGTATGATAAATTCTTGGTTTTTGCCCTTGTTAACTTTTAACGAAGTCCAATAACTTAACGAATCGGCGGGCATTTAATTTTAGTTGGTAACACATAGGTTACTGTGATGCTGGAAAGCATGTAGGTATCTTTCCGAACAGGATTTCCTCTAAAATCACCCTGTTGCCATCCTCCCAAAGGACCATTTGCAAACGGATTAGCTGTCGGGTTGTTGGGATCGACAATTCTGGCTACAGTTTCAGTACGATCACGTCCAGTACGTGCTGCAATTTGCTCAAGCGTACGGTTTGACATCGCTCGTGCCATGTCATTTTTAAGAATGTCAGGATTTGGATAAAAACCACTTGCATCATCCAAAAAATCTGACCCCGAAAAACGGAAGCCACCTTCTACCCCAACGTTCCACTGGTCATTGATTTTCCAAGTAAAGCCCAATCCAAAAGGAATAGAATACGTTACCAATGAGTAAGGTTTCTCAAAGCCTGGCTGGCCCTGCCCCTCCGTTCCTAGTGGTTGAAGGGCTATCCAACGCTTATTTTTAGGATACCTGTCGTAAGATGTTGAATCAGGAACCATTGCTTTCGGATTATGAGCAAGCAGCGCAACTCCAGCAAAAATGTAGGGGGTAAACTTTGCACGACGATTCGGACTACGTCCATCTCCCCAAAACTTGTAAATACCTACCAAACTAAACTCTTTAAGGTTGTTACGAAAATGTAAGTTTCGAACATACGCCCCTGAAAACGGCGTACCTCCGCGGTTATAGTATTCATCGTCACTAAAAATTTGTGCCCACGTAAACCCAAAACGGGCTGCCAAATGCGGTGTATAATGCTTCGTATAAGCGGCATTAATATTCCAGCGCATGGTTTTAAACAAGGTATTCACTGGACTTCGATAGGGTGCCAAATCACCTGCATAGCTAGACGTTCCCGCCCCAAAACTCACGGTAGAGTACTGCTCAAATGGCGTTCGACGACGGCGTTGTGCTTCCGATTGGAGCGTCACAAACAGCGTAAACAACACGATTCCGACAATTATCTTATAATTCATTCGCTTTACTGGATTGATGCGTGACTTTGTGTTCAACGCAAAAATGAATCTTTTTATTGAATATCCCCGCAAAAATCGCGCCTAAGATTAATTGCGGGCGTCTAACCCCCAATGTAGTTTTGTACGTAGGGTTTGTACAAAATTATCTTGTTTAAACTTGACAAGTCGCGCTTTAAAAACCGCTTTTTTTACGGTCAACGCAATGGTAGAATCCACAATCCGAAACCGCGAGTCAAGCGAAACAAGGAAATTATTACTACGGCTTTCTACCCGAAAAGTCAACTGACTTCCATCGGGAATAATCATGGGGCGAACGTTCAGGTTATGCGGACTAATAGGAGTGATGACAAAAACGTCGTTGGTTGGTAATACAACAGGCCCTCCGCAGCTCAATGAATAACCAGTCGAGCCTGTAGGAGTAGAAACGATAAGTCCATCAGCCCAATACGAATTTAAAAACTCCCCGTCTAAGTACGCATGAATGGTAATCATCGACGAAGTATCGGTTTTCGTGATGGTAAAATCGTTCAGGGCAAAGTTATAATCTTCAAATAAATCGTTGTCCGAATTTACACTAACCAATGCCCGCTCTTCAATCTGGTAATTTCCTTCAAAAAGCGCTGCTAATTGGGTAGGAATACACTCAGGGGAAACGGTCGCCAAAAAGCCTAGACGCCCCGTATTTATCCCCAAAATGGATATTTGGCGCGAACGCGACTGCATGACCGACTCCAACAACGTACCATCGCCACCTATGCTAAAAATAAAATCAGCATCGGGTGCCCCGTGCGGATGGGGGTACGTTTTGGGCGTATGTGGCTCTACTCCTGCTTGAAGAAGATGCGTATAAAAGGACGCAGAAATTGAGAAATCTACCCCTTTTTGCTGAAGTATATCAAATAAAGCCTGTACGTGAGGCTGCGTTTCTGTGGTAAAAATACGTCCGTGAATGGCGATTTTCATGGGTATCGCTTCTCAAATAAGTAAGGACGCAAAGGTAGAACTTTCTACGATTAGGTTTCTAAATACCGTAACAATAAATCAAGGCGATGACGGTCAGGGTTTTCCACGGGTGCATTGCCAAAGACGTTCTCTACCATGTAGCCGAAGCGTTCTAGGGTGGCTACTACGGCCGACACTTCTGTACGATTTAGCTTCAAAGTCAGCGTGGCTTCATCAAGCGCGCCGTATTCAGCTCCCGAAAAAAAGCTGCTAATAATTTTTGTGCTATTGGATTCGACCAATCGGCTAATTTCGGTCAATGAATAATCTCGGTTGGCCATTTTAAGCACGACCACCGCCCCTTTTTCTTGAACTCCAAGCAAGTTGGCAAACTTAGAAATCATATCGCTTACCAAAATCGTACCTGCGTACAAATTGTCTTCGTCCAGTACGGGAACCGTATCTAATTGGTAATGGTTAGCAATTCCCATTACTTCAAAAATGTGTTGAAATGATGTTGCATGAACTGGGTTGGGCGGAAGGTTTAAGTCCGAAAGCTGCTTTTCGTCGTCAGGTAAACTCAACAACGTGTCCTCACTGAGCAGTCCTTTATATTCTTCCTCTTCCACCAAGGCCAACTGACGTAGGCCATACTCGTCCATTAAGTCAACCGCCTGCCCCACCGAATCGTACGGTCGTAAAACGGGCGTCGTAGAGTTAATAAGTTCTTCAGCGAGCATGTTGATGTGTATTTTTTGGAAAACTTAGAAAAGTTATTTAAAGTTTCCAAAAATATTGTGTGAATTTATTACAAACAGTACCAATGAGCACCAATAGTAGCTTAAAGTTTCTCTACGATGAACTCAACCCTACGGTTGCGACGGCGCTCTGCTTCGGATGTTCCTTTGGAAACAGGGCGGGTAGAACCCAAGCCTTTTGCTCCCACCCGCGCGGAGTCAATTCCTTTGGCTACCAAATACTTTTTCACGGCGTTGGCGCGGTTTTGCGACAATTCTACATTTTTATCAAAATCACCCAGATTGTCGGTATGCCCTTCCACTCGAATTTCCATGTTGGTATTTTCGCGCATGAGTTGAACAAGGCGGTCAAGCTCAGACGATGAAGCAGGTAACAAATCATACTTACCCGTATCAAAATAAATATTGTTGAGCGTAATGCTTTCTCCCACCGCTACGGGATTTAGGGTAATTTCATTGGCGACTTCCTCTCCAGCCTTTGCATTTGTCAAATCAAACGCACCACTAACAGGAAAATACCCTTTCGCTGCGGCCACGTATGCGTATTTGTTGCCCGCATCCAAGCTAATTTTAAATTTCCCCGACGACGCAGACAACTGCATCGAGTCCAGTCCATTGTCTTCACTCGGTACGACGTAGCTTATTTTTGCGGCAATCGGTTTTTTCGTTTTAGCATCTATCACCGTTCCCCGCAATGTCACCACTTTGGCTACGGGAGCTTCTGGTTTGCTCTCAATTGGCGGCACAGGTGTGGGTGTATTGGCAATAACGGGCGGTTCTTCTTTTTTAGGTTCAGGCTTGGGTTTGGGCGGCACTCTCCTTGGGTTACGAATGTGTACGCCAAAGTAATTCCAATACCGCTTTGTTCCGTAATCTTTTCCCTCAAACATATCAAATACCTCGATGCCCGGGTCGAGTCTTTCGTAGTAAACCGAAAATTTCACCACATCGCCAGGGTAAACCGTGCGGGTTTCTGGGGCTACAGGAATCCCTACTGCCTTGATAAATCTGTATTTTTTTGTTGTATTTTTAGGTTCGTACAAACGGCTTTTAGGGTCAACCTCAATATAGTTTCTATCTAAATTTCCTTGGCGCTCGCCAAAAAAATCGCGAAGGGTGGGATTACGTTGCGCAGACTCAAACCTAAAATGCAATATCGTGTAGTCATCGGTCAGCTCCACTTTAGTAAGTGCCACATCTGGCTGCGATTGTTCTTCAACGTAGGGGCTTAACGTGGTAATTTTCTGAGCCATCGCCCCAAATGAAACCCATAAAAATAATAAAAAGGAGTAGCGTAGTCGTTTCATGGTCTTAGCAAAGATTCTTTTTACTCGCCCGAATAACGTCTCTGAAAAAAGATTAGTGCTATTTGTTTGTTAAAAATCGTTAATTCTCCGCCATTCAACTCCACTTTTTGACCATTTCTACCAATGTATATTTTTAAATGAAAAAGTATTTAGATAATTGTCTAATTATTTAATCAACCATGAACACCCTTTTCCGTGCCCTTAACGACCCCACTCGACGGCAAATTTTAGAAATCTTGCGGGAAGGCGACCTTACTGCGGGAGAAATTGCCGAACGGTTTGACATGACCAAACCGAGCATTTCTCACCACTTAGATTTGCTCAAGCAAGCCGAACTTGTCAGTGCCGACAAACGAGGTCAGTTTATCTATTACACCCTCAATACTACCGTTTTAGACGAATTATTATCCTGGATTTTCACCCTTAAAAACCAATGAAAAAGACCTTAGAATACCTCGCCTGGGTCGCTATTGTGCTTCCCCTTGTTTATCTGTTTTTGGTGTGGAACCAACTTCCCGACATCGTCCCAACGCACTTTGGTCCAAGTGGTAAACCCGATGCCTACGGCCCCAAATGGACGCTTACCATATTAAGCGCCGTTTCCATTGGCGTATATTTTTTGTTGCGGTACGTTCCACAGCTTGATCCTCGTCTCAACAAAGCTAGTTTATCAGAACATTATCCCAAGTTAGTGCTGCTGATTGTGACCTTTCTAGCGTTGGTGCATTGCTTGGTTATTCGCGCCTCTCTCTCGGAAATGGCAGGCGAGAACTTTACGACGATTTTGCTGGTCGGGGTATTTTTACTGTTTGCGGGGATTGGGAACTACTTCAACAACATCAAGTCCAATTATTTTGTAGGCTTCCGTACTCCGTGGACACTCGAAAGCGAAACTGTGTGGCGTAAAACTCACCAATTGGCCGCCAAATTGTACTTTGGAATGGGGTTATTAGGAGCGTTTGTCGTCATCTGGCTGCCCGAATTGTGGAAACTTTTTTGGACGCTAGGGTTAATTTTTGGCTCAACAATCTGGATTGTGGCATATTCATACCGTGTATATCAACAAGAAAAAAAATGAAAAAGTGGATAAAAGTACTCTTGTGCTTAGGAATTGGACACACGAGTTTTTCGCAAACGTGGTACGAGGGTACAATCTCAACGCTCAAATTTGGGCTCAAAATAACTACTACTTCCCAAACCGCCCAGGTTTTTATTCCTGAGCAGGGAATGTTTGAGCAACCCTTAAAAAACACTGTATTTCAGGGAGATAGTTTGCGAGGTGAGCTAAAAAGTGTCAACGTTTTGCTCAGTGGTAAAATAGATTCTTTGTCGTTTGAAGGTCAGTGGAAACAAAATGGTTTTCCTACCCCGTTGCGCCTAAAACGGGTGGCAGAATTATCGTTTTTTAAACGTCCCCAAATGCCTAAAGCGCCTTTTCCCTACCGCGATGAAAAGGTCAAATTTACGAACAATGAGGGTTCGATTACTTTTGGCGGAACACTCACTTTGCCCGAAGGGAAAGGCCCGTTCAAAACAGTGGTGCTTATTTCAGGTTCTGGTCAGCAAGACCGAGATGAAAGCCTTTTTGGGCACAAAGCGTTCTGGGTCATCGCCGACCACTTAACCCGACAAGGCATCGCCGTGTTGCGCGTTGACGACCGAGGGGTAGGTGAAACGACGGGTTCGATAGGAACGTCGGCCGACTACGCCCAAGATGTTTTAAATGCCATTCGTTACCTCAAAACGCGAAAAGAAGTTAACCCAAAAAAAATAGGCTTAATCGGCCACAGCGAAGGCGGTGTCATTGCACCTCTTGCAGCGGTACAATCAAAAGACGTGGCGTTTATTGTCTCCTTGGCGGGTTTGGGGATGAGTGGAAAAGAATTACTTCTCCGCCAGAGCGACGATATTTTGAAACAAATGGGTAGCAATGAAACCTACCGAAATCAAGTGCGTAGCCTCAACGAAGTCATCTACTCAACGGTCGCTAGGTTACCTCTGGAAGGCGACATCAAAGATAGCCTTCAAGCTACCTTTGACCAATGGGTAAAAACCCAACCCGAAAGCGTGTTGGGGCAACTTGGCTACCGAACGGAACAAGGTCGTAAGGGTTTTCTGAAACAAATCGAAGCCATGAACTCCTCTTGGTATCGGTATTTTATCAAATATGACCCGCAGCCTGTTTTGTCAAAAATCACGATTCCTGTCCTTGCCCTCAACGGCAGTAAGGACGTTCAGGTGGCTTCTCAACCCAATTTAGAGGGTTTTAAAAGCGGTTTGACGGCTGCTGGCAATAAACAATTTGAGACGGTTGAACTGCCTGGCCTGAACCATTTGTTCCAAAAATGTACTAAGTGTACCTCCGCCGAATACGGTCTTTTGGAGGAAACATTCTCCGTAGAAGCCCTTGAGTTGGTGACTAATTGGGTGAAGAAGCGATAAAACACCTTCCCCAAAGTTTTGAACTTTCGGGAAGGTAAAGAACTTTCGGGAAGGTGTAATTTTATTTCAAAAACTGCTCCCAAAGGAGTTTTCCCGCTACGCCCAAAAATACCACGCCCGTAATGACGTTGACGTACTTCATGCGCTTAACTGTGATAAACTGGCGAAGGCGCTGGGCATAAACGGCCAAAGCAGTCTGAGTACCAAACACCCCTACGAGGCTCATACTGAAGAAAATAATCATTTCGGCCAAATCATAACGGCCTTTGGTGCGAAGGTACGTAGCAATGGCCGCCCACGACATAAAATTGACGGGGTTGAGGGCATTGAGAGCCACGCCTTTTAAAAACAATTTTACCATCGAACGCTTACTTCGAGGTTCGTCTTCTTTATCTTCCGACGCAATGGTCGGGACGCGAAAGAAGTTTTTAACCCCCAAAACCACCAAAAAAATAATTCCAATGGCCCCTACCCATTTGTCAAAGTGTTCAATTTGGGGCAAAAATGACGTTCCGAAAATAGCTGTAAAGCAAAAAAAAGCATCGCTCGCCACCACGCCCAAAACGATTTGAATTCCGCTTCGGTAGCCGCGCTCAACGCTGGTTTGAATCAATGAAAAAAAGACAGTTCCAAAAGTAAGACAGAGTAAAACCCCCGTAATGAGGCCGTAAAGTGCAGCAATAAGCATTCGTTTTTAGTTGTTGTTGAATATCTACTTTCTAAATCCCTCGCAGTCGGGCTATTTTTAATAAGCCCATGACACTGAGTGAATCCGTAATTTCGGAGCGCATCACCATTTCAATGGCCTCCGACAATGCTATTTTCCGAACGTGCAGTTGTTCGGTATCTTCTGGCTCGGCTTGGGCTTGGGTAAGGTCTTCGGCGATGTACAAAAAGCCCTCTTCGTCACCCACCGAATTGGAAAGGTGAACGCGCGCAATTTTTGTCCATTTGGCCGCAATCAGCCCCGTTTCTTCCAACAATTCTCGTTTGGCGCCTTCAATCGGGTCTTCGTCCATCGGGCCACCGCCTTCGGGAATTTCCCACGAGTATTCGTCCAACGGATAGCGATACTGACCGACCAAGTACGTGTAGCCTTCGCTGTCGATAGGAATCACGCCAATGGCTTTATTTTTATAATGGACTACCCCATAAATCCCTTCACCACCGCTGGGATTTATGACATCTTCGTGCCGTACTTGAATCCATTTATTATCGTAAACCACTTCACTTTTAAGGGTTTTCCACGGGTTTATTGTTTCGTTCGGTAAAGACATACGTTTGGTCGATTGACAAGTTTTAATGGTCGAATAAGTGTTGTACAGGGCAATTGTTTCCCCCTAAACTCGTACCTTTGCGGCCAATTACTTTTAAAAAAGTCGTGCAAGTTAGCCAAAAATCTAAATTTCGCTGGATTATCGTCTCCCTTGTGTTGAGCATAATCTTGATGAGTATCAAGTTCGCCGCGTTCTATTTGACCCATTCCAACGCCATTCTTAGCGACGCTCTCGAATCCATCATTAACGTCATTGCTAGTGCCTTTGCGTTCTATAGCATTTACCTTTCTTCGCAACCCAAAGACCATGACCACCCGTATGGACACGGCAAAATTGAGTTTTTTTCGTCAGGTTTTGAAGGAGCACTTATCATCATAGCTGGGGTCTGGATTGCCGTCGAGGCTGTTCAGCATCTACTTCATCCTCAGCCCGTTGAACACCTCGACTGGGGCGTTTTTCTTATTCTGTTGACCGTTGTCATCAACGGAGCGTTGGGTTATTATTTACAAAAAGTAGGAAAAACGACTCGCTCGGAAGCCCTCATTGCCGACGGCAAACACCTTGTTACCGACAGCTTGAGCAGCGTTTTGATTTTGGTCGGATTGAGCTTGTTGATGCTTACCAAAATTCAGTGGATTGACAGCGCAGCATCGTTGGTGTTGTCATTAGTGATTTTTTACAACGGTTTTAAACTTATTCGTACCTCGGTGGGAGCTTTGATGGACGAAACCGACCCCGAGTTGTTTGAACATGCTGTTGATATTTTACGCAACCACAAACAAGACTATTGGGTGGATGTGCACAACATGCGGATTCAAAAGTACGGCTCAGACCTCCACATCGACTGCCATTTGACGCTCCCTTATTATTGGGATTTGCAACAAGTCCACCAAGCCGTTCATGAATTTGAAGATGCACTCGAAGCCAATTACGTTGGCAACGTGGAGCTTTTTATCCATGCCGACCCTTGCCTCCCCGACTGCTGCAAGTACTGCCGTCTCGAAGGCTGCCCCGTGCGAAGCAAAGCTTTCAAAAAGGACATTGATTGGAGCATCCACAACTTGTCGAAAAATCAAAAGCACTTCGTAGAAGCCGATTGACTACAAGGCCAACTAGAGGAAAAATGTATTTTTGAATATTGATATATAAGCCTTACATTTAACTCATTAAAATATTACAATAATGGATTTACTGATTCAAGTACGAGATACAGAAGCCCCATTTTTATTGGAATTGCTTGAAAAGTTTGACTTTGTAAAGGTGAAGCAAAAGACAGAACATTCGCCTGTTTTGGAAAGTTTAGATCGTAGCCTTAAACAGATGCAAGACATGAGGGCGGGCAAATTGCCTAAACCTGCTATTGCTGAGCTCTTTGATCGGAACGCCGAAACGAATGAATGAGTTATTGATAACATTTACTCCAGAGTTTAGGCGTGAGTATAAACAACTGTCTAAAAAATATCGCTCTCTCGATGCCGATATGCAGGGTTTAATAGCCAAACTCCAAGAAAATCCTACACTCGGTACCTCTTTGGGCAATAACGCCTACAAAATACGACTAGCTATTACTTCTAAAAACAAAGGAAAAAGCGGTGGAGCAAGGGTAATAACCTACTACATTTCGGACGATACCGAGCTGTACCTACTCTCTATCTACGATAAATCCGAACAAGAAAAAATTAGCGACAACGATATTAAAATCCTAATTCACAAAGCTTTGGGCGATAAATAGAAAACCATTTCTTGGGGCTACTATCTTACCAATTTCTACCACTCAGTTCTAGGCCAAAAGCAGAGTAATTACGCAAAGCCAATACTTCGTTTGAGTTTTCATCGGTGCTTTGTTGAAGCAAGCCATCGCCATTTCTGTTGGCGAATAAGGCGTGTTGATTTCCTAAGTGGTCGGTTAAGACGTACTGCCATTGGTAAATATTAACCGAGCCAATTTTAGCTAAGAACGCATCTTTTGCGGTGGCTTCAAAGCCTGGCAATAGGGTAGCTTGACCAGAACATTGGTACCAGTGGATTGTAGAATCAGTGTTAGAAGAGAAAAGCTATCTATCTGGGTCTAATCAATCTCTTTAAATTTCTCTACTTCTTCTATTGCTAACTTATAGGCCAAATCAAAACTTGAATAATCCAGTTGATTATGAATACATATCTTGACAAAACTATCTCTAACAATGGTCAATAGTTTCTTTATCCTTTCACCCTCGCTTGGTTCTTGTTTAAAATAATTGAACAAGTCAAAAGTTACATTACATTGACAGGAAGATCGAAAATCACCAAACTGGAAAATGTTGTCAAACTCCTTTGGTGGTATTAATGATAGAGAAAATACCTTGAGCCTCCTCACTTTTACATTTTTAAGTTCAAGGAAATGATCAAAGATATTCATAGCAGATATCATATATTGATTTATTTCACTCCGAACTTCATCTGGTAAAGAAGCCCATTCGACTGTTGAAAAATTTAAGCTAATCCTCATACCTATTTTATTTAGGGATTGTAAAAGGGCCAGACAAATCTTGCCCTCTTGGAAGTCTGCCGCAATCTAAGCCAAATTTGGTAACCTAGTGAATTTCACAAAATTTGGCTACCCATCTTTCACGGATATTTCTGTGCCAAAGTGCATAATCAAAGACGTATAACAATTCGTAGTCGCCCCAAGGGTGGATCTGGCACTAACTAATTACACCATCCGTAACAAAAAATACTTCTGTCAAGTTGAAGTCAAAAAATATACCTATTCTTCTATTGGAAGAATAAAAGGCACAATATTTAATATTATTACCTTCACATTTCTCTAAACAATTCAAAAAATATTGAATTTTAGATTGTTTATAATAGTCTTTATTCAAAACCTCTTTTAAAAGTAAAAGGCGCTTTGAGTAAATTTCTTGCAAGGATTTTACAGAAACTATATCAATTTCCCCAACCTCTTTAACACTCGTTATCAATGATTTTTGATTCTCATTAAGCATTGATGATTCTTTCACCATTCGCTCTATTGCTTTCATTTTTTAGATGGAATTATTGGCAACAATTCTAACATTTTCTCCTATTAGATATGGGTTTATATAAAAAATTGTACCTATTTAAGTTTTTTCACCAACAATAAAGCGGGCAGTACAAAAACCAAACCTCATTCAGGACATTGAAAATGTGCTATAAAGTAACTTTAAATAGTTATTTGATAACTTACTTTACCACTTGCCAAACTCCGTACATACTCACCATTAAAATCGACACGACGCTTAACCAGAAGAAGAAGTTGTAGGTAGGTGTGGGTGAAAGGGATGCGGGCAATTCTCGGTAGCGAAACACCAACGCTACCCAAAGTACCAAAAGCAGCAAAATAGAAGTTGCAATTCCGCCCAAAAGAATCATCGTAACGGGCATCTGAATAACCAAAAAAAGCACGCACCAAATGATAGGAAAAGCCCACGAAAGCATTCCTATCACGCGTTTGCGCGAGGCTTCGTCGTCGAATTTGACCCAGCCGAGTTGCCCAAATGCATCGCCAAAAATCCGTGACCAACTGGCCGTCGCGGTAAAAAGGGTAGAGTAAAGCACAAAGAAAGCACCAATCAAAAAAATCACTTTGGCCCATTCGCCCAGCGTTTGGGTAAACAGTTTTGAAAGGGTTTCGATCATGGCATAGCCTTCGGGCACTTCGCCGTGTTGGTGCAACAATGCCGCTCCCAACAAATAAAAAGCCGCCGTTACGAGGGTATAAACAATCATCGAACACACGGCATCCAAGTACATCACTTTTATCCAACCTTTGGCTCGGTCGGCCCATTCGGGGCTACCGTCGTTGGGGCCTGCGTAGGCCGCGTAGCCTTTTTCGATGCACCAATAGTTGTAAAACATGATTTCGTCGCCGCCTACGCCCGTGATTCCAAAAGCGCCAATCGCCACGCCTGTCACCGCAGGCGGAAGTGAGAAAGACAAACCGCTGCTAAGTTGCTCCCAGCTAATGGCGTAAGGGGTAAATTGCAACAAAATAAGGGAAATGAGCACCGTAACGGTAAACAGAATAATCATAATCAACGACCCTTGCTCGACGGGTTTGTAAAAACCACGATAGACCAACACAGCCGTAACGAGCGCTGCAATTGCTGCCCAAAGGTTTGTTCCCAAAAACGGGAATGTCATGTTAAGTACAATGGCAACGCCGCCCACAATCCCACCGACTTGTAGCAGTTTTAAGCCTTGCAGCGACAACCACAGCCAAATACTCCAATGCGCCTTTCCCCACTTTTTACCATCGAGGCGGTTGAGTGACTGCATGGTAGGCACACCCGTGTAAATCGCATTTTTTCCAAACTCCAATTGCAAGGTTACTTTGACCAAACAACTCACCAACACCACCCAAAAAGTCACAAAACCCGCTTTGGCTCCCAACGCCGTCGTCGCAATCAGCTCGCCCGACCCCACAATGGCTGCCGAAAGAATAAAACCAGGGCCAAGGTAACGAAAACGTTGAAAGAGGGTTTGGGGAGGCGCAAGCATAGCAATGAAGATTTATGCCTTGGGATGGGCTTGTTTGTAGATTTTTTTGAGTTTTTCAATTGAATTGTGGGTATAAACCTGCGTCGCCGCCAAGCTACTGTGTCCCAGCAAATCTTTAATCGAATTAAGGTCGGCACCGTTGTTGAGCAAATGCGTCGCAAAGGTGTGCCGAAGTATGTGAGGGCTACGTTTTTGGAGTGATGTCACCGCCGACAAGTATTTTTTCACAATGCGCTGAATCAGCACGGGATAGGCGGGTTCGCCTTTGTTGGTCAAAATCAGGCTTTGATCTGGAGGATTCGGAAACTGCTCGTTTCTACATTGTTGGTATTGCTTAATCATCTCGACCAAGCCTTTATAAATTGGCACCACGCGCTCTTTGCTCCGTTTTCCAAAGACCCGCAACGTTTGGTCATAGGCATTGACGTCGCCGTCGCGGAGGGTAATCAACTCGGCCAAACGCATTCCTGTGCCGTACAACAACTCCAACACCAAACGGTCGCGCGTGCCTTCAAAATCGAGCGGAAACGTAATTTCGTCAAAAAGCAATTGTAGGCTTTTTTCTTCCACAAACTGCGGCAATGGTTTGTCGGTTTTGAGCGACGACACCCGCAGCATCGGATTAATCGTGATGGCTTTACAACGCAACAAATACCCATAAAACGACCGCAGCGTGGCCAATTTTCGGTTCACGCTGCGGTGGTGTAATTCGGCTTCCACCATGCTTACTGCCCACCCTCTAATCATTCGAAAATCGGCCTTGGCCAAGTCTTGCAGTTGGTAGGTTTTTTCCAAAAACTCCTTAAACTGCTCCAAGTCTTTGGCATACGCGGTGAGGGTATGCTGGCTCAAGCGTTTTTCGAAGGTCAGGTGTTGTAAGAAGGTTTCTATCATTTTTTAGAGTTTTCTAATGCGCATATTTTTGTACCAAACCTCATCCCCGTGGTCTTGGAGCGCGATTTTACCTTTGGCGTGCGGAGTCGCGTAGGCCCATTTCGTAAATTTACTTTTGGCCAACTGCGCCTTCCACGCATCGCCACCGTACTCGTATTCAACCACTTTTACGCCATTGACCCAGTGTTCGATGTGATTGCCGTCGATCACAATTTTAGCTTTATTCCACTGACCCGCAGGTTTTGCTACCCACTTACTTGGGGCTTGCATGTCGTAATTCGCGCCTGTTTTTTGTTTATCGTTGATTTTCACCATTTTACCATTGTCGTTAAATGGCGGATACCCTTCATCGTCAATCACTTGAAACTCAGGCCCTGAGTAATAAGGTGGATGTTTGGGGTCTTCAATGACTTTGTACATCACACCGCTGTTCATCTTCGCTGGAATTTTAAACTCAAACTCTAGCTCAAAACTTTCAAATTCTTCATCGGTGACCAAATCACCCGATTTTCCGTGGGTCATCAACGAACCGTCCATGACCATCCAGCCCGTCACTCCTTGTTTCCCGTAGGTATGCCACCCTTTGGTTGTTTTTCCATCAAACAAATTTTTCCAAGGGCCTGGCTTCGTCGCCTGCGCAGTACCCCCAACAATCAGGAGCGAGAGGAATAATACAATACGACTCTTTTTCATCTTTTGTATAAATTGGTTTTAATTTTCTACAAATGTTTCGCCTCTTCGAGGCTGTTTTAAAAAAAATGCGTTTAACCTGTAAGAAATAGTAAATAACGTAAATCTTTTGCTGACTCCTATACTTCCCAATGACGAAACCACGGAATCCAATACGTTTTTCTTTCACCGATTGCGCGAGCGTCCACGCTCGTGCTCACTATGGTAAGGCTTCCAGCCTCAATAACACGAAAGGCTAGAAGCCTTCCTATCATCGGCACGAGGCACAACCTCGCGCCATCTCAAGTTAGTTCTTTTACTCATGACGAAACCACGGAATCCAATACGTTTTGCTTTCTTGGGGAACTCCTTCAAAGAACTTTTCGGTGACCATTCCCATCCAAAAACGGGGGTCGAACAAAAGCGTTTCACCACTTTTCAATTTCATTTCCCAATACCTAACATCAATACGCCCGCCTGGCGCATGAATAATTATTTTTTCAATTTCATTTACCGAGAAAATACGCTCTCCATCTGTTTCCCTTACTCCCATCATTTTATGGATGGGGTCGAAGGTCACGGGGCGGTTTTTAGTCAATATCCGATAACGGTAATTCGGGTAAATAAGTAACACCGCTAAGCCAAAAAACAGCAATAGTACAAAGCTCCCTACCATTACTATTAAAGCACTATTGTTACGTGGGAGGTTGCTCAGAAACATCCAGATGAACAATAACCCCATGAAAATAAAAAAAACACCCATAATCGTATCAAAACTTCGCCAATATTGTTTATCCGAGATGTCGTAGGTTTGTACTTGCTCCACTAACTCATACTCTTTTTCTACTCCTTCAATGAGTTTTTTACTGCCATACACCAACCAGCCGAATAGCCCAAAAATGAAGGCAAAAATCCAGAAAACGAACATAGCTTATTTTTGTTTGCTTACAGCCACCCCGATTTTTGAGTCGGCCGTGCCGTAATATAAAAACCATTTTCCTTTAAACGATGCCAACCCTTCAACAAAACATACTTGGTTGATTTGACCCGTAATTTCATACGGTTTGTCGGGTTTTAAAAAATAGTTTTCCGAACGGTCTTTTAACTGCGTTGGGTTTTCGGGGTCAAACAAAAACTGTCCTGCGGCGTAGGTACCTTCGGGCAAGTTGCCGTCTCCCGTTTGGTTGTAATTCATGCCGTTGTAAATCAACACAATCCCGTCTTTGGTTAAAAATGCAGGCGGCCCCGACTCCAACAAACGTGAATCGTGCTTGCCATTGCGGGTAGTGGCCACGGCCACGCAATTAACATCCGAGACGTCCAACGGTTTATAATCGGCTTGAGTAGGTCGAGTGGCGGGGTACCAATTCAGCAAGTCGTCAGAAGTAGCCACGTACAACCGCGCTTGGTCGCCCCAATACATCCAATACCTACCGTTGATTTTGGTCGCAACAAATTTATCTCCTACTTTTCGACACACAATCGCCCCTGATTTTGACCAAAAATCGCGGGTTGATTTGATAAAATTTCCAAAAGCTAATCCATGTTTTTGCCAATGAATTAAATCAGCAGATGACGCCACGCACAAACGCGCCAAATTACCATCGTAAGAAGTATAGGTCATTACATAGCGCCCGTCTTCGGTTTCGACAATGCGCGGGTCTTCGCAACCGCCTTCCCATTCGTACTTTTTCATGAAATCGTTGTCGGGATAAAAGACAGGTTCGGGCATCCGTTTAAAGTGAATACCATCGGCACTAACGGCCAACCCCAAACGCGACGTACCCGCATATTTACCCACTTTATCTTCAGCACGATACACCATATACACCTTGCCATTTCGTACGACCGTTGCGGGGTTGAAAACGTCCTTTTCTTCCCAGTTAACCACCTCGTTTCGCACAGGGCATTTAAAAGTCGTACCTGCTTTGGCCTCCAAAATGGGATTGGCGGCATCCGCTTTTTGGAAAGGGCCAATCATCCATCGTTGATTGTTTTGGGCAAATGACAATGAGCCTGTTAAGCTCAAAATGAATAATAGCTGTTTCATGGTTTTACGTATCGAATTTTCGTGCATCAGGTTGCTCACCGTTGTGCATCAGGTTGCTCACAACCTGATATTTTCACAAACATCTTTCTTTCGCATTTTTACCCTATTAAAAAACAAAAAACCCGTAGAAGAAGCCAGCACTTTGACTTTTCTACGGGTTTTGAAGAAGTATAAAAAACGTACTTTACTTAATCGAAGCAAAGAGACGCCGCGCCCAGAAGGCCCGCATCGTTGCCCAACGTAGCACGCTTAATCGTAAGGTCTTTCAAATAATAGGGCGTCAACCAGTAGTTGAGACGACGATCAACGGCTGGGAGGATGTACTCAAACGACGCGGACAAACCACCACCAATCAAGATTAATTTAATGTCCAAAATGCGAATCATGGCTACCAAGCCATCGCCTAGCATTTCGCCTACTTCGTTCCAGATGCTGAGTGCCAACTCGTCGCCTTCTGCGGCGGCAGCCACCAAACCTGTGGTTGAAATTGAGCCATCGCCTGGCAATTGGGTTTCGCTTGTGTAGCGGCTACGCATGTCATTGGCAAGGTCGAGCAATTCTTTTTTACCAATGTTACGTTCCAACACTTTTCCGTTTTTCGACGGAACGTGCCCAGGCTCCATGGCGTTGCCATCGCCGCCCACAAAAACCTTGCGGTTGATGATTGCCGCTCCACCTACGCCTGTTCCCAGAGTGATGAAAATATAATTTTCGTCGATTTTTTCTTCGGCAAAATAAAACTCCCCAAGTGCCGCCGCATTTGCATCGTTTTCAAGGAAAAACTGCACACCTTCAAAACGGCCAGAAAGGTAATCTACCAACGGAACATTGTCAATTTCGGGGATAGCGGTAATTTCTAACGGTACGGTACGTTTGCGGTTAATCATCCCAGGGAGACCTATACCTACTTTTTTAATGTTGGGGTATTCGTGCAATTGAATCGCAATAGCGTCACCTAAATGTTTTTCGAAGTGTCCCATTTCTCTCCAGCTTGCCGTATCGTGGCTGTAGAAATTAGAAATTCGACCCGTTTCGGTGTCAACAACGCCCATTTTAACGTTGGTGCCACCAACGTCTATACCCAAGTATTGTTCCATCAGTGCGTGTAAATCGTTATCGGTGAATGATAATAAAAAAGGAGACTAAGTGCGCAAGTTACCAATTTTCGACCCAAAATTCCTAAAATCATCCAATATCTCCTAATTGCGGGCGTATCAAAATCTCTTCTACCACCGCTCCAGGAGTTAGGTTATAGGCCGACCAAATGGATTCAGCCACGTCTCTTGCTTGAATAAAGCGTTCTTTGGGCAATTCTACTCCTTCCCAACTTGCCGTTAGGGTAGCCCCTGGCAAAATAGCCGTTACTTTGAGCCCGTGCGGCTTGAGTTCTTCCCGCAAAACTTTGGTCATGCCGTAGAGCGCAAACTTTGAAATACAGTACGACCCGCCGTTGGTGTAGGCGGTGATACTTGCCGTAGAACAGAGATTAAAAATATGCCCTTTTTTGGCCGAAATCATCTTTTCAATCACCCCACGCGTCAGGTAATACGCACTGTATAAATTGGTATCAATCATGCTTTCGAGCGTGCCTTCGGGTTCGTTGTGAATTTGCCCAGGTGCAAACAAGCCCGTGTTGTTAACCAAAACCGCAATGGGCCGCTCTAAACTATGAATATATGCCACAAATGCCTCTACTTCAGACTTTATGGCCATATCGGTCGTTTTATAAAAAAGTTGTTGTTGGGGAAATGTCGTTTGAAGTTCCTGCTGGAGCTGAACCAAATCGGCTTCACGGCGCGCACAAGTAGCGACGTCAAATCCAGCTTCCATAAAACGTTCGATGGTCGCTTTTCCGATTCCTTTCGTTCCTCCACTGACAATTACAATAGGGGTCATCTTAAAAAAATGTTATTTTCGTTAAACAAAGGTTAAGATAAAGTTTTACTTTTGTTGGCTTTTTTAGAATAAAAAGCAATATTTAGCTCATAAATACGATTTTGATTCAACTTAAAAAACTTACACTTCTTTCATGAATTTCTGGCACGTGTGTTCGGCCTTTGTGACCGCTTACCTGTTGGGATCTATTCCCTCTGCCATTTGGTACGGTGAAGCGTATTTTGGGATTGATGTTCGGAAATTTGGTAGTGGAAATGCAGGTGCCACCAATACATTTCGAGTGTTGGGGAAACGCGCAGGGACCATTGTTCTTTTGATTGACGTCTTAAAGGGTTGGACAGCGACGATGCTCGCCAACATTCTTTTTTTCTTAGAGGTAATCGACGGCCCCCAAATTCTAACATTCAAGCTTTTACTCGGTGTAATGGCGGTTTTGGGCCATTTATACCCCGTTTTCACGCGTTTCAAAGGCGGAAAAGGGGTTGCGACTTCGTTGGGAATGGTGCTTGCGATTGATCCGCAAGTTGCTTCCGTCTGTATTGCCATATTTGTCTTGGTCTTATTGGCTTCCAACTACGTTTCTTTGAGCAGCATTGTCGCCGCTTTTGCCTTCCCCATGATGTTGGTCTTGGGGGTCTTTGGACAAGCCAGTACTCTTTTAATCGTTTTTGGGTTTCTTTTGTTTGCGATTGTGGTCTTAACCCACCAAAAAAACATCGTTCGCCTCTTCAACGGCAGCGAAAGTAGGGTCTATCTGTGGCGACGTCGCAATAAATAACGAAACATTGGCGGTTTACGGTAGTTCCATTATGTTTGTGTTGTAATGGTATCAATTTCAACACCTTTTTGAACTACCCTCGCTGTAATGTCGCTTACTATCGTCATCATTCTTGTTTCTATTGGTCTAAGCTGGTACGCTTGGCAAAACCCTTCGTTGCTCGACAAGTGGGTTTTTAATCCCGTTCGTGTTTCTAAATACAACGAATATTATCGCTTTCTTACTTCGGGCTTTATTCATGCCGACGTCGGACACCTCATTTTCAACATGTTCAGCCTTTACTTTTTTGGGGAAGCGATGGAGATGTTTTTGGGGGGGTATTTTGGCAGCAACGGCACTATTTATTACCTCCTTCTCTTTTTGGCAGGAATCGTGGTGTCGGACATTCCTACTTTTTTGAAGCACCGCAACAACAGTAATTACAATTCCCTTGGCGCTTCGGGTGGCGTATCGGCGCTTTTGTTTGCGTTTATTCTATTGGCTCCGCTCCAAAAAGTGTGTCTCTATTTCGCGATTTGCGTACCGGGCTTCATTTTTGGGGGAATTTACATGGCTTATTCGTTTTATGAATCTCGCCAAAATCGCGGCCGTGTCAACCACGACGCCCACTTGTACGGTGCGCTTTTCGGCATTGTATTTATGGCCTTTCTTCTGCCCGAATCTATTCCTAATTTTATCAGCCAAATCGCCTCTTGGAGATTGTGGTAATTGATATTTTCATTCATCCAAACCAAAACCATGACCAAACTTTTTTTTAAAGCAGTACCACTGTTGGCGCTGTGCTTTACGCAGGCAGTTTCCCAAGACGCCTCTACCCAATTTGCCCAAACGATTACGGCCCAAGACCTCGAACGCCATTTGCGCGTCATTGCGCACGATAGCCTCGAAGGACGCGATACGGGCTCGCCAGGGCAAAAAAAAGCGGCCAATTACGTCGCCAATTTCTTCAAATCCGTTGGCCTACAACCGATTGTTCCCGCCGTCGATGGCTCAAAATCGTACTTTCAGCCTTATGCCCTCTACCAAAAAAGCTGGGGCGAAGTGTATTTGGCCACCGAAAAAGAGCGCTACGAACTCCAACATGATTTTTACCTGAACGGCATCATTAATGTGCTTTCGGAAGAAAAAGTCCCCGTTGTTTTTGCGGGCTACGGCATCGAGTCAGACAAGTACAACGATTACGCCAACCTAAACGTCACGGGCAAAGCCGTGCTGATTTGGGAAGGTGAACCCAAAGACAGCAAAGGCAATTTTTTGCTTTCGGGCGACGATAAAGCCACCAAATGGAGCAACGACAACATGGCTTGGCAACGCAAAGCTAACCTCGCCAGCAGCAAAGGAGCCAAATACGTCTTGATTGTTTCGGAACTAACGGGCGACGATTTTACCAAAGAACTCAATCGCCGAATGTTGATGAGCCAACGCTTCAACCGCCTTTCGATGAAGCCTTATAACGAAACGCCTAGCAGCTACGCCACCTTTACTGTTTCTAAAAAAATGGCGCTTGATTTATTGGGAATCAAAGAAAAAAAATGGTCAAAAATCAAGCAGGGAATTACGAAAACGGGCAAACCACCTGTCAACGCCATTTCCGAAAGAACCATTCGCCTCAAAGCTGAACGCAAAGACAACATCATAATGACCGAGAATGTGCTTGGGTTCTTGGAAGGCACCGACAAGAAAGACGAAGTTATCGTCATCTCAGCGCATTTAGACCATATTGGCATTTCTTCGGATGGACAAATCAACAACGGCGCCGACGACGACGGCTCTGGCACGGTGTCTATTCTTGAATTGGCCGAGGCGTTTTCTAAAGCCAAAGCCGCAGGAAATGGCCCCCGCCGCAGCATTCTGTTTATGACCGTAACGGGCGAAGAAAAAGGACTTTGGGGCTCCGAATATTACACTTCAAACCCCGTCATTCCGTTGGCAAATACCGTTTGTGACCTCAATATCGACATGATTGGCCGCGTGGACGTTGCTCACAAAAATGACCCGAAATACGTGTATTTGATTGGTTCTGACAAACTTTCGTCGGAGCTTCACGCCATTAGCGAAGCCGCCAACGAAAAATACACCAACTACAAACTAGACTATACCTACAACAACCCTACCGACCCCAATCGTTTTTATTACCGCTCCGACCACTACAACTTTGCCAAAAACAAAGTACCCGTTATTTTCTATTTTACGGGGGTTCACGAAGACTACCACCGCCCTGGCGATGACGTCGAAAAAATTATGTTTGACAAGCAGTCAAAAATTGTTCAGCTTGTTTTTCACACTGCGTGGGAATTGGCCAACCGCGACGAACGTATCAAAGTCGATAGCAATAAACCTTAAAGACACATGCTTATTTTTGAAAACCTCGCCGCATTTCGGGCCCACGTAGGTCAAGAAATTGGCACAAGTGAATGGGTGACAATTACCCAAGAAATGGTCAATGATTTTGCCAAAGCCACTGGCGACCACCAATGGATTCACGTAGATACCGACATGGC
The DNA here is from genome assembly GCF_014195535.1 of Runella defluvii. Lineage (GTDB taxonomy): Bacteria > Bacteroidota > Bacteroidia > Cytophagales > Spirosomataceae > Runella > Runella defluvii. The sequence continues at coordinate 497,468 of NZ_JACIBY010000002.1, forward strand.
CGCGAAGTACTCCCCGTTCAAAACGACCATTGCCCACGGTTTTTTGACGCTTTCCTTAGCGCCCAAGTTCATGTATGAATTGTACCAAGTAAAATCGGCAAAGATGGGGCTCAATTATGGTACCAACAAAGTTCGGTTTACGTCGCCCGTACCCACAGGTAGCCGCGTACGAATGCACGCCACCCTCAAAGAAGTGGAAGACCAAGAGCCCAACGGCGTAAAGTCAACCATGGCGCTTGTCTTTGAAATAGAAGGACATTCCAAACCTGCCTGCGTGGCCGAGATGATAAGTTTAGCCTTTGAATAGCCCTAAAACCTTTTTTAACCATGCGTTTACAAGATAAAGTTGCCATCATTACGGGAGGAGCCCGAGGAATCGGGAAAGCCACTGCCGAAATTTTTACGCGCGAAGGCGCCAAAGTCATTATCTGGGATATGCTCGACGCGGGCGAACAAACCGCCCAAGAACTCCGCGACAAAGGATTTTCAGCTGAATTTACCAAAATCAGCGTCACCGACGTACCTGCCATCGAAGCCGCCGCCCGCGATATTTACGAACGCTACGGACAAATTGATATTTTGGTCAACAACGCAGGCATTACCCGCGACAAATCGTTGCTCAAAATGTCGTACCAAGAATGGGCACAAGTCATTGACATTAACCTCAACGGGGTCTTCAATTGTACCAAAACCATTGTTCCGTACATGGTAGAGAAAAAATATGGTCGCATTATTTGTACTTCGTCGGTGGTGGGTCAAACGGGAAATTTTGGCCAAACCAACTACGTAGCCACCAAATCGGCCATCATCGGAATGGTGAAAACCTGGGCCAAAGAACTCGGTAAATACAACATTACGGCCAACGCCGTAGCTCCAGGGTTTATTAAAACCGAAATGACCGATTTGATTCCAGAAGAAGTCCGTAACCAAACCGTAGCGGGCATCCCTGTAAAACGGATGGGACTTCCCGAAGACATTGCCAATGCGTACCTGTATTTGGCCTCCGAAGAAGCGGGCTACGTCAATGGCCATACCCTGAGTGTAAATGGTGGAGTTGCTTAAAAGTATGCTTGCATACTATTTTCCAAAATTGTACATTTGACCCAAAGTCAAAACAAACTCTTACACTTCACAAACAGTAAAGCACGATGGTATTAGAAGGACTCAACTTCAACTTAACCGAAGAGCATTTGGCGGTTAAGGAGGCGGCACGCGATTTTGCCCAAAACGAACTTCTTCCTGGGATTATCGAACGCGACAACGAACAAAAATTTGACCCAAAACTCCTCAAACGCATGGGTGAGCTGGGCTTTTTGGGCATGATGGTTTCGCCCGAATACGGCGGAGGTGGAATGGATACCGTTTCGTACGTGCTGGCGATGGAGGAATTGTCGAAAGTGGACGCGTCGGCTTCGGTGATGGTATCGGTCAATAACTCATTGGTGTGCTATGGTTTAGAAGCCTACGGTACCGAAGAGCAAAAACGAAAATACCTTACGCCACTTGCGTCGGGGGAAATCATTGGAGCATTTTGCCTTTCTGAACCCGAAGCAGGTTCGGATGCGACCTCTCAACATACCACTGGCGAAGACAAAGGCGACCATTACCTGCTCAACGGCACCAAAAACTGGATTACCAATGGAAATATTTCATCGGTATGCTTGGTGATGGCCCAAACTCACCCCGAACTCAAACACAAAGGCATCAACTGCCTGATTGTCGAAAAAGGCTGGGACGGATTTGTGGTGGGTAAAAAAGAAGATAAAATGGGAATTCGTGCGTCGGATACGCATTCGTTGATGTTTACCGACGTGAAAGTGCCCAAAGAAAACCGCATTGGCAACGATGGTTTCGGATTTAAGTTTGCCATGAGTACCCTCAACGGTGGTCGTATCGGGATTGCCGCCCAAGCCCTCGGCATTGCCGCAGGTGCGTTGGAACTATCTCTCAAATACGCCAACGAGCGCAAAGCCTTCGGCAAAGCTATTTTTGAACACCAAGCCATTCAGTTTAAATTGGCCGAAATGGCCACAAAAATCGAAGCAGCACGCTTATTGGTATATAAAGCAGCACGCCTCAAAGACGAGCACAAAGACTACGTACAAGCCGCCGCGATGGCCAAGCTCTTTGCTTCGGAAGTAGCAATGTGGGCTGCCACCGAAGCCGTACAGATTCACGGCGGTTATGGATACGTGAAAGAATTCCATGTAGAGCGATTAATGCGGGATGCAAAAATAACTCAGATCTACGAAGGTACCTCAGAAATACAAAAATTGGTGATAGCCCGAGAATTGCAAAAAGCCTGAATAATCCAATTTTAGGGGCTTTTTCAAAAAAAAAGTGCGCGTTTCCTTGCGAGATTCGCGCACTTTTTTTTATATTGAAAAAAATTCCACACTTGTATTAGATTTGTACAATTATTAGTTTTGTACAAATTTTCAGAAAAACGCTAATTTTGCATTTACTTAAACGGGACGCACTTAACCCATTTTCAAATGGAAGATTATAATAAAATCATCGAATCGCTGGGAGTGAAGTTCATCAAGGCTCGTCACATCCGGATGTTGCAAACTATTACCATTAAAAACTTTTATGACGTAGAGAACTCGTTGATGATTCTTTACGACGGGGAAGTGTCTTTTGGCAACGAAAAAATAGACGTTGGGGACATGCTTTTTATACCAGGTGGAAAGCACGCCACTGTTACTTACAGCAGCGGTGACAATGTGCAACCAAAGGTAGTAAGCAACGAAGAGTTCTTGACCCGCCGCGAATTGTATTTCGATACACTGCGCGATTCGTCACAGGTGGGTAAAATACCTCACTCGTTTGGGCTTGTGGCTTTTGACGCCAAAGTATTTGACTCGGTCAACTTCTTTACCTCATTGGACATTCCGCCATTTATCATCAAGCACAACACCTACCTTGGTCGGTTGATTGGTGAAATCTTGCAGGAAGATTTCAACGACGTAGCTGGTCGCGGACGTATCATCAAAATCAAAACCGAAGAACTTGCGATTGAAGTTATTCGCTACATTTTGAAAAACCGTCTGTTTGTGGAGCAATTGGTCACCAACAGTACCTACTTCAAAGACCCTCGTTTGATTGATATTTTTGCCTACATCAAAGACAACTTGGGAGGCGATTTATCAAACAAGGTATTGGCCAACGTCGCCAACGTATCGGAAGATTACGTAGGGCAGTATTTCAAAATGTTGACCCAAATCAACCCACAAGACTACATCGAATACCAACGCATGGAAGAAGCCGTTAACTTGCTTCGGACGTCGAAAAAAAGTATTCGTGCCATCGGTGCTGAAGTTGGTTACAAAGACACGGCCTATTTCTGCCGTCGTTTCAAAATGATGTTCGGCATTCCTGCGGGCAAAATGCGCCGCCGCGAATCGCTCATGAACGTCTAATTTCCATAGCGTTTTCATCGCTGACAGTACAAGTGAAAAAATGAATTACCCCATAAAGCAACTTTCATTCGTGAGAGTTGCTTTATTGTTTCTGGGAGGTTTTGGATTAACTTTGCTCAAAATAAAAAACCCTTTCACTCGTATGAAAACACTAGTTCGCTTCTCTTGCTGGATGTTAGGTATGGGGCTTTTGCTCAGCTCCCCCACGTTTGCTCAATTAAAAGGCACTTGGCAGCAAAAAGGTGACGATGGAGTTATCACTTCGCTCATTTGCTCGGACGACTACTTGATGATGACCCGCTACAAGGAAAAAGAGTTTATTTATACCGAAGGCGGAACGTACAAAATCACTAACGGCACCATTGCCTACAAAAGTGAGTTCAATTCTGCGGATACCTCCAGAGTCGGCAAGACCTTAACTTTCAAAATAACGATTTCGGGAAAAAAATTATCGGTTGAAAACGTAGGAGAATGGCAACAAATGGACGACGGTAGTACGCCTGCCTCGGCCTTATACCGCATCACAGGACGCATGGGCAACGACGGGAACATTTCTCCCATGCAACGCGGCCCTCGCAAGACCCTCAAAATGCTCACAGGAACGCGTTTTCAATGGGCGGCCATCAACCCCGAAACCAAGCAGTTTTCGGGTACGGGAGGCGGCAGTTATGTCATCAAAGATGGTAAATACACCGAAACGATTGAATTTTTTAGCCGCGACAATAGCCGCGTAGGTGCATCCCTCACCTTTGATTACGAACTCAAAGACGGCAAAGATTGGCACCACAGTGGCCTCAGCAGTGCAGGAGCTAAAATTTATGAAGTCTGGAGTAAGGAGCAGTAGTGCAAGGGGCAAGGAACAAAAGGCAAAAAGGGCAAAGGGCAAGGGGCAAATATGCCGTGTGGAGGGTTGCTCACAACCCGACCTCTCGTGAAAAGGGTTGCTCACAACCCGCCCCTCTCCGACAGTAGCCCTTTTTAAAAACATAAAATGAAGTTAAACACAAATGACGATTTCTCAATTATACGATTGCTTTTTGGCCTGTAATGGCGTTTCAACCGATACTCGACAAATTGTTGAAGGTTGTTTGTTTGTAGCCCTGCGCGGTGATAAGTTTGATGGAAATGTCTATGCCAAAGACGCGTTAGAAAAAGGAGCCAAATACGCCATTGTGGATAACTCTGAGTACGCTGTGGATAACCGTTTCCTATTGGTGGAAAATAGTTTAGAAGCGCTTCAACAATTGGCCAACCACCACCGTCGTCAACTCAATATCCCAGTAGTGGGCTTAACGGGTTCCAACGGTAAAACCACCACAAAAGAGCTGATTGCGGCCGTTTTAAGTAAAAAATTTCGCACCTACGCGACCAAAGGCAATCTCAATAATCATATCGGGGTGCCACTCACGCTGTTGGCCATCGACAAAAGTTACGAAATGGCCGTCGTAGAAATGGGCGCTAACCACCAACAAGAAATTGCGCTTCTAAGCAGCATCGCCGAGCCTACCCACGGCATGATTACCAACATCGGCAAAGCCCATTTGGAAGGTTTTGGAGGAATCGAAGGGGTGCGTAAAGGCAAAGGAGAATTGTTTGACTGGCTTTCGACTTCGGGCGGTACGGTGTTTGTCAACGGCGCCAATGCTACCCTCCAAGAAATGGCCGACGAGCGCAATTTTAGTGAAAAGGTACTTTACCTAGCCGATGCCACTGCCCCGCAACTGTTGGAAGATGCTCCTTTGGTGATTTACAAAGATGCCCACCAACAAACCGTCCATACGCATCTGACAGGCCGATACAATTTTGAAAATATCGCCGCAGCCTTGGCAATTGGCGCTTACTTTGGCGTTTCGGACCAAGACGCCAACAACGCTGTGGCGGAGTACAATCCGACGAATAATCGCTCTCAAATCCTTCAAAAAGGAAGCAATACGGTGATTATGGACGCCTACAACGCCAACCCTTCCTCGATGGCAGCCGCTATTGAAAACTTTGGAAAGTTGAAAGCTGAGCGTAAAATGGTGATTTTGGGAGATATGCTCGAACTAGGCGACGAATCGCCTGCAGAACACTTAGCACTGGGAAAATTGGTGGCAGCACAAAAATTTGACGTTGTCATTTTGGCGGGGAAGCTCATGCAAGATGCTTTGTCTGCTTTGCCTAAAGCCTATTATTTCCCCGATAAATTCTCATTACACAACTGGGTTATTGATCATCCCCAACAAAACACCCATGTGCTTATCAAAGGCTCAAGAGGAATGGGATTGGAGACCGTTGTTCCGTATTTGTAGGTATTAAATTGCATTAATCAGCTACCTTTTTATATTTTTCAATTTTCTTGTAATTTAACACAAGGTTTTGGAATCTGATTTCTTAACTTTGTGTTAACAATCCGTCACACACTTCATACCCTCTGATGAGCGACGTAATCAAGCACGAATGTGGCATTGCCCTCATTCGCCTCCGGAAGCCGTTTCAATATTATATTGACAAATACGGCACACCCCTCTACGCAGTTTACAAATTACACACTTTGATGGAAAAACAGGTCAACCGCGGTCAAGATGGCGCGGGCGTGGCCAACATCAAAATCGAAGTTCCACCTGGGCACCGCTACATTAGCCGTTACCGTTCGGTCGATCAACAACCTGTCGCAGAGATTTTTACGAAAGTCCAGAAGAAATTCAAAAAGGCTTTCAAAGAACTCAAAGGCGACGACAAAGACCTTCGCTACGACGCTAAATGGCTACAAGAAAACGTGGCATTTACGGGTGAGGTTTGGTTAGGTCACCTTCGCTACGGCACCCACGGGGCGAACGAAATCGAGAACTGCCACCCCATGCTCCGTCAAAATAGCTGGCGTAGCCGCAACTTGGTGGTCGCAGGAAACTTCAACATGACCAACGTTGACACGCTCTTTAACAAGCTTGTTTCGTTGGGACAGCACCCCAAAGACCGCGTGGACACGGTGACGGTGATGGAAAAAATCGGGCACTTCTTGGACGAAGAAAACCAACGCGTTTTTGACCGTTTTAAAGGAATCTACGAAAACCCAGATCTCTCAGACGTCATCGAAGACAACATGGACATGGTACGCGTATTGCACCGCTCATGTCGCGATTTCGACGGTGGCTTTGCCATGTGTGGCATGACAGGCTCGGGACAAGCGTTTGTGGTTCGTGACCCATCGGGTATCCGCCCTGCGTATTATTATGCCGACGACGAAGTCGTGGTAGTTGCTTCCGAAAAACCTGCCATCAAGGCCGCTTTCAACGCCAACTACGCCGATATTCAAGAAATAAAGCCTGGTCATGCGCTCATTATTGACAAATATGGCGAGTACGATCAGCACCAAATTTTAAAGCCGCTCGAAAAACGTTCTTGTAGTTTTGAGCGGATTTATTTTTCTAGAGCTTCTGATCCAGGCATTTACCATGAACGTAAACAACTTGGTCAGCTTCTGATTCCGCAGATTTTGCAAGAAGTCGATTACGACCTCGAAAATACCGTCTTCTCTTACATTCCAAACACGGCCGAAACCGCCTTTTTTGGATTGATTGAAGGGTTGGAAGATTATTTAGCCAAACAACGCAAAAAAGCCGTTGCCGATGGCAATCTCTCTCCAGAAGAATTAGACAAAATACTTTCCTTCCGCCCGCGCATTGAGAAGTTGGTATCGAAAGACGTTAAACAACGAACGTTCATTACCAGCGACGAAGCCCGCGATGAGATGGTATCGCACGTGTACGACATGACCTACGAAGTCGTGAAAAAAGGCGTCGATACAATTGTGGTCGTGGATGATTCTATCGTGCGGGGAACTACCCTCGAAAAGAGTATTTTGCGTTTGCTCGACCGCCTTGGCCCTAAGAAAATTGTCATCGTATCATCGGCGCCGCAAATCCGCTACCCCGACTGCTACGGTATCGACATGTCGAAGGTGAAAGATTTTGTGGCGTTCCGTGCCGCTTTGCAATTGCTCAAAGAACGCGGCCTTGATAACCTTCGCGAAGAAGTATATGCCCAATGTGTAGCCGCACTTGAAACGGGCAATGCTTCACAGCAAAACTACGTCAAAGCACTTTTTGAGCCATTTACGGCCGAAGAAGTGTCACGCAAAGTAGCCGAGATTGTTCGCCCTAAAGACCTCAAGGCCGAATTGTCGGTTATTTTCCAAACGGTAGAAAACCTGCACAAAGCCTGCCCCAACCACAGCGGTGACTGGTATTTCACAGGAAATTATCCAACCCCTGGCGGAAACCGCGTTGTGAACAAAGCCTACGTCAATTTCTACGAAGGACGCGGCGTAGTAAGAGCTTACTAACCTACTTTGGACCAACCATACCCTCCCCTGTTCGCCACCGCGAATGGGGGATTTTTTTATAGTAGTTTAGGGTCTCGGCCGCCTTCTTGATGTATGTCTTTGCTTTCACGTCGCCGATTTTTACAGTCAGCTGGTGGTTTGGCCAGCATGGCTTTGCTGCCTTCCTTTCGGGTAGCCGCACGGCCGTTGTACCTTGGTGGCCCTATTTTTTTGAAAAGCGAAGACCCCGTCGAATTGGCCAAAGAACATCGGCGGTTGGGATATAGTGCGGCTTACGTTCCCAAAGTAGAATTAAAAGATAGCGCCCGAATCGCGGCTTTACGGAAAGCATTTGCCGAACAGAATGTCCTCATTGCCGAGGTAGGGGCATGGGTCAACATGCTCGACCAAGATGCTGAAAAACGCAGAAAAAATAGGGAATACGTAACCGAACGCCTCGCTTTGGCCGAAGAAATTGGCGCATTGACCTGCATCGACATCGGAGGTTCGTACAATCCCAAACAATGGGACGGCCCCAACGCCCGCAACCTTACCAAAGAATATTTTGACGCAACGGTCGAAAATTGCCGTGCTGTCATCGACGCGGTTAAGCCCAAAAAAGCAAAATTTGCCCTCGAAATGATGGGATGGAGCTTGCCCAACGATGCTGATTCCTGCTTAAAATTCATCAAAGCCATTGACCGACCTGCTTTCGCGGCGCATATCGACATCGCCAACATCATCAACTCTCCCGAACGGTTTTATCAAAATAAAGCATTGATCAACGATACCTTCAAAAAACTGGGGAAATGGATCGTGTCTTGCCATGCCAAAGATGTAGTAGGAAAAGATGTGCATTTTGCCGAAACCATGCCTGGGCGCGGTGGCATGGACTACGTGACTTACCTGCAAAACGTCACAGCGCTTCCGCGCGCCGTTCCGCTCATGCTAGAACACCTACGCACGCCCGAAGAATACGATGAAGCGCGGTTGTTTGTCATGAAAATAGCCAAAGAAACAGGAATCCCACTGGCCTAGGCTAATCCTCGCGCACGTACCTGCTACGGCTGGAACTTACACAAAGATTGAGAATAAACGTATCTTCCGACCACTCGATGTCCCAAGTAGCGCAACCAATGCAATCGACTAGCGCACACATTGGGTTGTTGGGTATCGCGCTTTTGGGAACAATTTCAAAACGTTTTCCATTGACGATCAATGCCGCAGGGGCGCAACACAATTCCTGTCCATTGCCCGTTAGCAGTACCCCATCTTCTCGAATAAGAATATAATTCGCCGTTGAGGCGTTGATACTGGTCAACGTCCATTCTTTCTTCCCATTGACGGTCGATTCATACGCCTCCAAACGCCACTTGCCTACCAAGGGCGCAATGGTTTCGGGAACAACAGTTTTTGGCTTACAGCTTCCTAACACAACAATCAACAGCAAAAAAATAACTGGTTTCATCGGGCTTTGTCTCTTTTATTGTAGGACGTTTTAGAGAACGTTTTCGTTGGAACAGCCTTTTAAACAAAGCATATTCGGTCTTTTAAACAAAGTCTCCCAAAAATCACTGCTCTACCTTTGTCCCAACAAAAACAACAAAAAAATGGGACACAACAATTATCAAGGAGCGTTACAGAAACCGATAGGTTCAGGATTTGACGCCGCATCTACAACCAATGATGTCATCAAAGGGATTGACCTTACGGGAAAAATTGCCATTGTGACAGGAGGAAACACGGGCATCGGCTTAGAAACGGTCAGAACACTCGCTGCCGCAGGTGCCACCGTTATCGTACCCGCAAGAGACGTAACAAAGGCAAAACGAAATTTAGCAGGCATCCCGCGTGTCGAATTAGAAACCATGGATTTGATAAACCCTGAGTCCATTGATGCCTTTGCCAAAAAATTCGTCGCGTCGGGTCGCCCCCTTCATTTCCTTATCCACAATGCAGGCATTATGTGGGTTCCACTTCGCAGAGACAGTCGAGGAGTTGAATCTCAACTAGCGACCAATTATCTGGCGCAGTTTCAGCTTACGGCAAGGCTGTGGCCTGCGCTGGTAGCTGCCTGTGGAGCAAGGGTCATCAACGTATCGTCCGACGGACATCGCTTTGCCCCTTTTCATTTTGACGACCCCAATTTCCTCCACCGAGATTATGAAACCCTCCAAGGCTATGGTCAATCCAAAACGGCCAGTAATCTTTTTGCCCTTGAGTTAGATCATCGTGGCAAATCGTCTAAGGTACGCGCATACTCTCTCCACCCAGGCTCTATCCATGGCACAGAATTGGGCAGAGAAGCCCCCATAGCGTTATTTCAACAAATGGGTTTTTGCGATGCAGGCGGAAATTTATTTCCCGAAATAATCGCCTCGCTAAAGACCATTCCCCAAGGAGCCGCCACCACGGTTTGGTGCGCTACCAGTCCGATGCTCAACGATATTGGTGGCGTGTATTGCGAGGATGCAGACATTGCCCATGTATCCCATGATGCATCCATGCCCAGCGGCGTTCAGCATTACTCATTAGACGAGGCTAATGCCAAACACCTTTGGGAGTTAAGCGAGACGTTAACAGGCATTAAATTTCAAATCGACGATACAGTCATGGAGAATCAAGAGTTAAAATCAGCCTCAGACTTATTGAAAGGCTATTTAGAAAGTGTTGGCTTAGGCAACCCCAAGGCTACAGCTTCTTTTTTCGCTGAAAACGGATACATCGATGCCCCTTATATAGCATCGCTAGGAATGCCGTCAAAAATCATGGGGGCAACCGCCATAGAAGCTACCATGCAAGGACTATTGCAAAATGCCCCTAATTTCCATTTTACAAGTATCAAAATTCTGATGGAAACACCTACTGAGGCCATTGCCGAATATGAGAGCGAGGCTGTTTTGGCAAATGGAAGGAGCTACAAACAATTATACATGGGGCACATCACTTCCAAAGACGGCAAGATTATTTGTCACAAGGAGTTTCTGAACACTATCTCGTTTGTAGAAGCATTTTTCCCTAACGGTTTAAAAGATTTAATCACCACAAACTAACACAACCATGCGAGTAACGAAAGAAATGCACCATAAAGAACTGCAATCTAATTATGCAGTTATGAAATTATCTTCGCGATTGCTAATGAACCGCGTTGGGGTTCGCTTATTGAATGCAAACAGTGCTAGGTCAAAGGGTAAAAATATAGAAGGACTTCAAGGAGAAGAACATTATATCCCAAGTAGGAACGGCGGCCCAAAAATACGGGTAAGAATCTTTAAGCCTTTAAATCACCACACTACCCTCCCAGGTATGCTTTACATCCACGGGGGTGGGCTGGTACTGGGCAATCCTGAAGATTATTTGGCCATAATCAAAAACTACATACATGCCAAACCGTGTGTCATTGTAGCGCCCGATTATCGCAAGGCATTTGATGCTCCCTATCCAGCGGCCTTCAATGACTGCTATGATACGCTACTGTGGATGAATGAAAACGCCAATGCTTTGGGCATTATTCCTGACAAATTGATTGTGGCAGGGCATAGTGCAGGAGGAGGAATTGCTACGGCTGTTACGCTAAAAGCCACTGATACCCAAGACGTAAAAATCGCGTTTCAGATTCCTATTTATCCCATGCTAGACGACAGGCAGAATTCTGAATCAGCCAAGGATAACAACTCTGCGGGATGGAATTCTCGTTCCAACAAAATGGGCTGGACAGCATATTTGCGAGACCTTCACGTACAACACAAGGAAATTCCTGTCTATGCCGCACCCGCCAGAGCCACTATTTTTTCTAAACTACCACCAACCATTACGTTTGTTGGCGACTTAGAACCATTCCGAGACGAAACCATTGCTTATGTCGAAAACCTGAGAAAGGCGAATATCCCCGTCACTTTCAGGTTGTTTGAAGGTTGCTACCATGCTTTTGAAGTGATTTTCCCCACTTTAGAAATAAGTAAAGAAGCCTGGGCATTTTTGCTGACAGCGTACAGTAATTATATGGATAAATACATATACCCAAATTCCTGATTTTTAACCATGACTGCCAGCAAATACATCGTTATCCCTATTCTTACCTGCCTATTACTACTCATTGATTGGTACGTATGGCAAGCCGTAAAAATAGTTTTTCAACACAACACAGCCCAAGTACAGCAGTTTGTTAAATGGGCTTTTTGGAGCCTTACTGCAATCATTATTTTCGGTTTATGGCTCTATAATTTTGCCCCTCCCGACGCCTTGGGACGCCGCTTGCGAACCGCGATTTTATTCAGTTTGTTTGCCGTTTATGGTTCCAAACTGTTATCCGTTACCCTCATTTTTTTAGGAGATGCTGCTCGTTTTTTTACCTGGGCAAAAGGGCAGTTCTTCCCAAACAATGAACTGCCACAGGCCCTCTCCGAAAGTCCTGACACAATCACTCGTTCGGAGTTTTTGATGAAGACAGCCTTGGTTGCAGCCTCCGTTCCTGCCGCAGCCCTGACGTGGGGTATTTTGTCAGGGGCGCACGACTACCGTGTTCGTCGGGTAAAATTAGCCATCAAAAACCTGCCTCGGTCGTTTGAAGGCATGACGATAGGGCAAATCTCAGACATTCATTCAGGGTCTTTTTTTAACAAAATCGCTGTAAAAGGAGGCATAGAGCTACTGCTCAAAGAAAAGCCCGATATGGTATTTTTTACGGGGGATTTGGTAAACGACCGCGCCACGGAAGTAAACGATTATGTACATCTCTTTGATAAAATAAAAGCCCCGCTGGGTGTTTATAGCACGCTTGGGAACCATGACTACGGAGCTTATGCTGGCTGGCCAAGCCCTCAAGCCAAAAAACAAAACCTAGACGACGTCAAGAAAGCTCATAAAGTACTTGGCTACGACTTGCTAACAGACGACCGTCGAACCATCCAGCTAGGGGGTGAGAAGTTAGCCATCATTGGGGTAGAAAACATTTCGGCCAACGAGTCAATTTTCCCAAATAATGGTAACTTACAACGCGCAATTGTAGGCACAGAAGAGGCTGCGGTCAAGCTCTTACTGAGCCACGACCCTACCCACTGGGACATGGAAGTAAACACCCAATACCCCGATATTGATGTCATGTTTAGCGGCCATACGCATGGGCTGCAATTGGGTGTAACGATTGGCGAGAAGACCTATTCGCCCGCCCAGTGGCAATACAAACAGTGGGGAGGTTTATACCAAAAGGGCAATCAGCAGTTGTATGTCAATCGTGGATTTGGGTATTTAGGCTTTCCTGGGCGAGTCGGGATGCCTCCCGAAATCACACTCTTTGAATTAGTAAGCGCATAAAAACAGTTGAGCAATGGAACACGTATCGAAACATTTAACTCCCGAGATAAAACTCTCGTGTTACGAGGACAAATTTTTTAAGTCTGAAATTGTCTTTGACCAACACATGCTGGTGTGGTTTATTTCGGGAGAAACCAAGATTGTGCAGGCCGAAGCCACGCATCGTTTTCAAACGGGAGATATTTTTCTCATTCCGAGAAATAAACCCGCCACCATTATCAACTACCCCAAAGACGGCTTGCCCCACAAAACAGTCGTGATGCTTTTGACTACTCAAATTCTAAGGGATTTTTACAAACACATTGACGTAAAAGCCAAAATAACGGCCGTCCCCAAAATTCGCAGTTTTACGCATCATCCTTTGTTGGAAAGCTGCCTGGCGTCATTGATTCCTTACTTTGAGATGAAAGAGCCCTTTCCCGACTATCTGGCGTCGTTGAAACTAACAGAAGCCATCAGTATTTTAAGAACCCTTGACCCAGAAGTAGATAGCATACTCGCCAATTTTGACGACCCGTATAAAGTCGATTTGATTGGTTTTATGGAAAAAAACTACATGTTCAACATGCCCATTGAGAAATTTGGCTACCTCACAGGCAGAAGTTTAACGACTTTCAAACGCGATTTTAAGCGAGCGTTCAACACTACTCCCCAAAAATGGCTTACGCAAAAACGACTAGAATTGGCCCATTTTCAAATTGCCGAACGAAAATTAAAGCCGCTTGAAGCCTGTTACGAAACGGGGTTTGAAAACCTCTCGCATTTTTCGTTTGCCTTTAAAAAACACTTTGGCTACACGCCGACGGACGTATTTTCAAAATCTTTTCACGTATAGATAACAATCTATTCTGCCCTTTCTGCCCCAAATTTGACTGGATTCGTCACAGATTTTGCACGGGCGTGGCTACTGATTCTACTTTTGATTAGCTTTTTTATGGCGTATCAAGCAAAGTAAACCAATGCCCCGTCAAATGAATCACCAAATCTTGACTTTATTAATTCTATCGCTACTTGGGAAAACCTTATTTGCCCAAGAAAAAGGGAAGCAACTCGACAGTTTAGTCATTCAGAAATCACTTCAAAGTATCCGTACGGCTATTCAAGAAAAGTACGTTTACCCTGATAAGGCGTTACTGATTACCAATTTTCTAACCAGCCAATATAAATTGGGAAAATATAGTCAACTGACGTCTCTTAAAGAGTTGGCGGATAACCTTACCGAAGACATCCATTCTATCCAAAATGACAAGCATTTACGCATAGTGTACGACATAAAATTGGAACAAGATATTATCCATTTTAACAATTCACAAGAGGGCAAAAAAGAAATCACTGAACTAGATATTTCTAACGAAAAATCACAAAATTTTTTCTTTAGAAAACTTGAAATTTTACCATCAAACATCGGCTATATCGAATTTACAAACTTCGCTTTACCAAGCGAAGAAGCTAAAAAGACCATTCGGAGTGCAATCCAGTTTCTTTCTCATACCGATGCTTTAATTATTGATTTGCGTAATAATCGTGGAGGAAGTGGCAAATCGAACAATTTGTTGGGGTATTTTTTTAAAGAAAAAACAAAAACAGGCAGAAGCTTCAATCGCCTAACAAACACTTGGACAGAAAACTTTGTTGCGCCTGCGGATTTTTTCCTTGATATACCTGTTTACGTCCTAACAAGTAAAAGAACGTTTTCTGCGGCAGAAGGCTTCGCTTACATCTTACAAAACCAGCACAATGCCGTTGTGATAGGAGAGCCTACAAGTGGTGGTGCCCATCTAACCAGAAGTTTTAGTTTAGGAAATGGGTTGGTAGGGTTTATTCCTTATTTACGAAGTGAGAATGAAAAAACGCATACCGATTGGGAAGGCACAGGGGTTATTCCAGAAATACGTACAGAGGCTAAGAATGCGTTACTTTTTGCCCACAACAAACTGTTGGAGAACAAACTAAAAAATGCCAACGAAAATGAGAAAAGCAAGATACAATGGCTTATCAACTACAATCAATCCAAAACTGCTACAATTGCTCTGGACAGTGCCAAACTTGCTAGGTTTACGGGGCGTTTTGCCGAATTTGAAATTACGAAACAAGGTACTAATCTTTACTTTAGGGATGTAAATCAAAGCAATAAAACACCCTTTCAAATGACTCCCATTTCGCTAACATTATTTCAGGTAGGCGAAGATTATCAAGTAGAATTTATGAATGAGTCGGGAGGGCAATTCCAATCCATCAATCTAAGTTGGAGTGATGGGTGGGCCGAAAAAATAGACAAAAAACCGTAACCAATTAACAGCCATTTTTCTTAACCAATCATCACCATGACCATCGAACGCTTTCGCACTTTTGAACTTTGGGGAATCAGCCTTTTAACGGCTATTTATTTACTTATTGCTGTTTCTACCGATTACAGCCAGTATATCAACGTCTTGCGTATTATTAACGCCGACGAAGAACACCGCATTTTTTTGAGTTATAACTGGTGGACTAACGGCTTCTTACCCTTTCTGAATATTGGTTTAGGAGTCTGGAGTTGTTGGTTTATCCAATCTCAGTACGTCGTCAGGCTATGGCAACGGGATGAACAACTTAAAGCGCTCTTGGCTTGTACTGCCGCAGGCTTTTTATTGCTGGCTGGGGTTTGGAGTTACTTGTTTTTGCACGATGAATTGGTATTTCGTCACGATAAAAACTACAACATCATCGGGGCTAAACTCTACAACCTGTTTCGTCTGCGCAACGTGGCCATGATTTCGAGTGGACTTTTCCTTTCTACGTCTATCTACACCGTCCTTTCGCAGCTATACCAGTGGGTGTTGCAACATCAACCCGAGGAAGAAAATGCGCTCACTTATCAAATCATAAAAGAAGGAAGCATTCTGGCCTTGGTTGGATTTGTGGCTTTTGCCAGTTTTCAGATTTTGACCAACGATATGTTTATTATTCCAGGTTTTATGTGGGTGCTTGGGTCGTTTTTGCACGCCTATTTGTACCACCATCATTTTATCCGTTGGAGAGGTTTTCGTTTTTACCGATACCCCGAGAGTCGAGCGGCAATCCAAAAAGTATTACTTCTGTTTGGAGCCAGTTTGGTCGTAAGCTTGATTGGAAACCTTGTTCATATTTTATTCAAAATCTATCACCCTTACGTGGTGTTTCCAGTGCAAGTAGAGGGCGTTTTTATGTTGGCTCTTGTTGCTTGGATTGGGGCGATTGTGGTCACCATTATGCGGCAGTTGATGGTAAAACCGTTGGAAACCAGCCTCAACCGCAACCAAGCAGAGTTGTCGGCATTACGGGCACAAATCAACCCTCACTTTTTATTTAACGCCATGAATACCCTTTACGCCACGTCTATTGAAGAAAATGCCGAACGCACCTCGCAGGGAATCCAGCAGCTGTCGGACATGATGCGGTTTATGATGCACGAAAACAACCAAGACCAAATCGACATTCGGCAAGAGGTACAATATTTGCGCAACTACGTTGATTTACAGCGCCTTCGCATCAGCGAATCCGATAAATTTGAGCTAAAAATTGAGCTTGATGACTCGCTTTGTTTGCGCTCAGTAGCGCCCATGATGCTCATTCCTTTTGTGGAAAATGCCTTCAAACACGGCGTAAGTTTGCGCAATCATTCGTGGATTTTTGTAAAACTCCACTGCGATACCGAAAAGCTCCACTTTACGGTCAACAACAGCCTACATCCGCGCAACGACCAAGACCCTGAGAAATACTCCTCGGGCATCGGGCTCGTCAATGTTCGCAAACGCTTGGAGCTTCTTTACCCCAATCGCCATCATTTACTGATTCACCAGACGGAGAAAGAATTTTCGGTCAGCCTAGAGATTGCCATTAATTCCAAAAAAATACGTACCAAAAAGCCATCACGCATCGCAGGTCTTTTTTCTTTTTTGGCGTAATTTCCTTCGCCTCTTCTACCCTTCCTCTCCGCTAATCAAGCTTTTTTGTTTTTTAGCACCTGCGGCTTGGTTGAGGCGGTACATAACGGTCAGGTTGATTTGGCGAGCGCGCATCCCAAAAGTTCCTTCTGAGTAGAAGTTTAAGCCTTCGGTAATGGTGCGCATGTAGCGCGAGTTAAACACGTCGATGACGTTGCAAGTAAGCGTGCCTTTGCCTTTGAGAATTTCTTTGCTAAACGCCAAGTCAACAAATGTACGCGACTTACGACTTCCCTGCGGAAGTTGCTGAGGCGCTTCATAATTGGCACGCACTTGCAAATCAGTGCCTTTAGCAAGCGTAAAACGTGACGTTTGGCGGGCAAACCAGCTGTAAGTATCGGCTTTGAAGGTTGCATCTAGGTTTTGTCCGTTGGTAATGGCGCGGAAGAAGTTAAAGTTGAGGTCTAATTTCCACCACTTAAACGGCGTGTAGTTGCTCGTAAATTCAGCCCCGTACGCATCTTCCGTGGCCAAGTTTTCGGGACGCGTATTTGAAACTCCCTGCGCGTCCACCCGACGAATACGGAGTACTTTCCCGTTGGTATGACGGTAATAGACCGACGACGTAAACGACCCTTTTTCAAAATAATAAATGTGTCCTAAGTCAAACGAATTGGTAAATTCAGGATTCAAATCAGGATTTCCTGAGAAAAAGTTACGTTGGTCTGACAAAGTCACGTACGGGCTCAAATCGTTATAAGTTGGCCGCCGCACCCGACGGCTATAGCTCACCTGAAAGGCGTTGTCAGGATTGAGGTTGTAAGTAAAGTGTGCACTTGGAAATAAGTTGCTGTACTTACGAGGGTTGGTTTGGTTGGTTTCCCGCAAAATCGTCGTTACGTCCGTAATCTCAGCCCGCAAACCCGCTTGGTAGCTAAATTTCTTGGTTTTATTTCCCAAAATCCCGTAAACTCCGTGGATATTTTCTTTGTAAATGAAATAGTTATCCAAGCCTGGTAAGGCGTCAAAACCGCCTTGGGCGTTTTGCTGGGTTACGATGTAGTCGTTGACCATATCGCGAAAACTAGAACGAATCCCTGTTTCAAATTTGCCATCTTTCCCGATGGGCTGCACGTAGTCCAAGGTCGCAATGAGTTGATTTTCGTACTCATCGTTCAGCGACTTTTGAAGCACCGAACCTTTGGTATTCGGCGTTCCGTCGGGAAATCTGCTATTTTGGGTATAAGTTTGGTCGGAACGCTCCCAGTACGTCAAGTAGCGCACATCCGCAATCAATTCCTGATTTTTACGATTATACGTTTTTTTGTACGACACCGAATACTCTGAATAAGGCTCGGCTTCGGTTTCACGCTGTTGGCGGTCGGTGATGGTACGTAGGTTCGACAACGAATTGATGTAATCTTTGTACGTATTGTCAGTAATCCGCAGCACGTCCGTCCGACGGAATTGGTACGAAGCCGTCAGAATATTCTTTTCATTGAAAAAATAATCCAATCCTCCACGGATGGTATTGGCAATGGTTTTTACCTGTCCGCTGGTGTTTTGTTGCAAAATCGCCGTTGTATCCTTGCCATACACCTCTTGGTACAACCGTCCTGCCGAAATCGGCACACGGTACGCAATGCCGTAGTTGAGGAATAAATTAAGCTTGTTTTTGCGGTAATTGATGTTGGCCGCGACTCCGTAGTTGGGTCGGAAACCCGTCACCACTTCAAAGGAGCCATTGATACCTTGTTTACGCTCTTTTTTGAGGACAATATTGATAATCCCTGACAAGCCTTCGGCCTCATACCGTGCCGAGGGGTTGGTAATAATTTCAATCCGTTCAATCTGATTTCCTTGCAATTGCTGCAAACCTGCTCCGCCCTTAAAACTCACTAATCCTGAGGGCTTTCCATCAATCAAAATCCGTACGCCATCGCTTCCGCGTAGCTTTACGTTACCTTCCGTATCCACCGATACTGAGGGTACATTGCTCAAAATATCAATGGCAGTCCCGCCCGCGTTGGCTAGGTCTTTACCAACGTTGAATATTTTTTTATCCAACGCCAATTCCATCGAGCTCTTTTCGGCTTGTACTACCACCTCGTCCAACGTTCGGGCAGAGGCAGCTATTTTCAGCGTTCCTAAGTCGTGTGCAGACTGTTCTTTGGAAAGCGTAAATGTGCTGGTTTTAAACGGCTTGTAGCCAATAAACTCGACCACCGCATAGAATTGTCCATAGGGAACATCCACGGTCAGTTGGCCTTTATCGTCGGTAATAGCCCCCGAAATAAGCGTACTGTCCGTACTTTTTAGGATTCTAATGGTCGCATACGACAACGGTGCGTTGGTTTGTGCGTCCGTCACAATGCCCTTGACTTTCGCCAATTTCTGGGCGTTCTGGGCTTGTAATGAAGTAAAGCCTAACAACGAAAGGCTCACTAAAACAACAAATTTTGTAAAAAAGGGGGTGGAGATAATCGTTTTCATCATACTGTACTAAAGAAAGGGTCGAAGGTTTTGTACTCATACAAAAGCCCCGAAAAGTCATATTTTCGAGGCTTTCTAAGCTTTTTAGCTATCGTCGGATTGTGAGCAACCTTCTACATGTTAGCGTCGGGGTGTGAGCAACCCTCTTCACGTCAGCGTCGGGATGTGAGCACCCCTCCACACGTAAGCAACCCTCGGCACGGTGAGCCGCTCACTATTTTCCTTGCGGGCGGCGCAACACGAGGCTATCGGCAGGGTACTGCGCTTTGAGCGAGTCCATGTTGGTTTGTGCCCAGTTGATAAGCGTTTGTTTTTGCGCTTCGGTCAATTTAGCTCCCGAATGCAATCCAAAATAAGTGTAAGACTCCAGCGGCATTTCTCCTTCTTTAATCATCTCGATGGTTTCTTCAAACTTATGGTTTTGGTACGCCACCGAACGCGACGTAAAGTTTGAAAAGTTGAGGTGGCGCTTTCCGTCGGTGACGTGGTGGTCCAAAAACCAAGCGACAGGCTGAATGTTTGAATACCACGGATATTCCGTTTTATTGCTGTGACAATCGTCGCACGCTACTTTCAGCAGGCTTTTTACGTCCGCAGGAACGGCATATTTGGTCGAAACGTCGTACGTACGGTCGTCAGAAAGATTTTTCTCAGGTCGGATAAATTGGATGAGAATCAAAACCGCTCCCAATCCAATCAAAATTTTGTTTTTCATAGTGGTACGTAGCTAAATTTTAAACTGTTTTTGCCGTCAGCTTGCTTTGCTTCGTAAGCCACAACCAATTGGTTTCCAAGAACAATTCCAGTTGAATTGGTCGCATTGGTAGCATCAGCGATCCACGTAGTTTCCGACACTTGCCCTTCCGCAATTTTACGGTAGGCTATTTGAGTTGGCGTACCTTCACCTTTACTTTGTTCCCACAGCATCACCGCCGCATTTCCATTGCTAGTCAAGGCGGGATTTTTTGCGGAAGCCTCGGTCAAGACAAAGAATTTTTTACCCTCTCTGGTTGTCAGGCGAATGCCTTTTTCTTGGTCTGAGCCCGAAAACCACGCCAAAAGCTCGCTTTTACCGTATTGAGTAGAAATAGCGCCACTGTGAGGGCAGCCCATGATTTTCCAGTTGTCGTTATATACAATCGCCGACTTTGAAAATGTGGCCGCGTTATCTGTCGAAATCAAACGTGCCATATCGCGAATATCGTCGTTGTTGTCGCGATACACAACCGTCAGTGCTCCGCTGGCATCCACCGACAAATTGATGGGGCAACAATCGCACACCACCGCATCCAATAAACGTTCGGGCTGCATTACGCCACCTTTTGAGACGACCATGCGCAAATCCCGTTCTTCGTGTTTGGTGCTATTGGCCACGTCTTTCAAATACGCCACGGCGATTTCATCGTTTGGCAAAACCACCGCATCAAAGAAACCACGCACAATTCCCTGTTTAGGGTCAGAATCCACCGATTGGGGTGCCGTCCACGTGTTGCCACCATCTTTGGAAACACAATACACAATGTTGGAAGAACGCCCTCCTCCGCGTCCTGAAGCGGGTGCGGCACCAGCTTCTCCGCGATTTGAAAACACGGCCACAAAACTACCATCCTTTTTAGAAAGCACTTTCGCCCGCATCATGCGGCTATTGCCAATGCCGTTACCGCTAAAAATGGTCTTCTTTTCGGCAAACGTTTTGCCTTTATCTTTTGAAAACGCTACGCAGAAAGAGGTCATTCCTGAAGCCTCTTTTTCGGTCCACGATAGCATCAATTCTCCTTTGGTCGTTTCGGCCAACAGAGGCATTGAGTACGTTTTTGTGGGGTCAAGGTCGATGGGGGAAACAGCAAAGTTGGTATTGGTAGGAACCCAAGTTGTAAATTCGGGCGTACTTTCACCGTGGCAAATAACCATTTCGGAGGGCGTCGGCGTGGCTGTTGGGAAAAAACTTCCCAATACACCTACCAACACGAGCGGAAGAAATGCGCTTACATTCATCATTGGACTAAAAGGTTTGATTAAAAAAAGAGTAAGTAGCTAACAATCACTGAAACGAAAGTATTCCTTTTCTGAATGATTCAAAAAAGAACTATACCGATTATTGATTTTGATAGATGGCTTACCGATTTTGCTAGATAAGTTCTTCTTTGTTTTCTATATCCAATGTTTCCGTTTGAAGAAAAACCACATGGCAGCCATCGAAAACACCATCAGCAACAACGAAAACCAAAAACCGTACGGATGGGTGCTGCTGGGTAAAATGGTGTAGTTCATTCCAAAAATGCCCGCAATCAGCGTAGGAGGCATAAAGATGATGGTAAAGACCGTAAAAATCTTGATAATCTGGTTTTGTTCAAGATTGATAAGACCCATAAAGGTATTTTGCAAATACTCCAATCGCTCAAAGTTGAAGGTACTGTATTCCAAAAGCGAGCTAATGTCTTTCAACACAATGCGTAAGCGTTCTTTTCTGTCATCGGGAAAAAATTGGCTTCGCAGAATGCCCGACAAAACCCGCTGTTTATCAATAATAGTTTCGCGCAAGAGCATGGTATTTTCTTGCATCATATTGATTTTCAACAGGATTTCTTGCTTTGCTTTTTGTTCCCGATTGAGGTCTTTGCTAATGGTACTAATGTCACGAGAGAGTCCTTCGAGTACGTCGGCGTCGCTTTCGATGCGGGTTTCGAGCAAAAGGAGAAGAATATCGACGCCGTTTTGAAAAGTCTCTTGGCTCACTTTCATTTTCCGAACCGTGTCGGCAAAGGTCTTTGAGTCGCCGTTGCGGTAGGTAAACAGTACTCCTTCCCGAATCAGGAGCGAAACGGGGTAAATCGCGTAGCCATCTGCATTGATTTTCAGAAAATTGGAGTTCGCATTGATGGTATCATTTTGCTCAAAATACCGTGAACTACTCTCAATTTCCACAATTTCTTGGGGCGTCTGAAAACTAATATCGCACTTCGTCTCGACCCATTCTTCTTCTTCTTGCGTAGGCGACTGTAGGTCTATCCACAAAATTTGCTTTAAATGTCCAATCTCGCGAACGTCGTTTTCGCGTTTGATGTGCTTTCCTTCACGATAAAAAATACGTACCATACCTCACTGCATTTGCGCCAAAGTTAGTGATTTGGTTGATGAAACCTATCCAAACCTTATAGGTTTTGCAAACGATCGAACGACAAAACCTATAAGGTTTACACTTGCAAACTTCATAGGTTTTGATGAAATTGCTCAAATGCAAGATTTTTTTTCCAACAAGATGCAACATCTTTTAAATCAGATTTGTCATTACTACGAAATTACAGCCAATTGGAATCTAAACTATACATAGACAAACACGTCGAACTCGTAGAAAGATGCAGACAGGGCGAGCGCAAAGCGCAGTACGAACTCTATAAGTTGTATTCAAAGTCCATGTTTAACGTCTGTATGCGGGTGGTCAATCACATTGGAGAGGCCGAAGACGTACTGCAAGAGGCATTTTTGGATGCGTTTTGCCACTTACATACGTTCAAAGGGCAGTCCACGTTTGGGGCGTGGCTGAAGCAGATTGTGGTCAACAAAGCCATCAATCACCTCCGACAACGTAAAATGCAACTGGTTGATATTGAGGGCTACGGCAGCGACGACCAAGACATAGCCGACGATGTTCCGTTCGACGAAGAAGGAATTCAGATGGATGTAGAACGGGTTCGTAAGTGCATTGAGCAGCTCCCCGAAGGTTACCGTGTTGTTTTGTCACTCTATTTGTTTGAGGGATACGACCACGAAGAAATCGGTGAAATCCTCGGTATCAGCGAAAGTACCTCGCGTACGCAGTATATGCGGGGAAAGAAAAAATTGTTAGAAATGTTACGCCCTCTTTGAGTTTCTTAAAAAAACACACCGTTTTAGAGAAAAGAGAGCCGCGATAAATACCAAAGAAGATGAAAGACAAATTGCAACGATTCGTAAGAGACAACCGAGAGGCGTTTGATGTATATGAACCTTCCGACGACCTTTGGAATCGGTTGAACCAACAACTACCCGCCGAAGAAGCGCCCAAAGTTGTCCCAGAAGTTACCCCTGCCGTGAGTACGCCTAGTCCGTTTAAACAGGCTTGGCGAAACCTCAACTGGCGCATTGCGGCCTCCATTGCTTTGGTAATTGGCCTTGGGTGGGTTGGATACCGTGTTAATCAAAATTACGGTATTACAGAAGCTCCCGAAGTAGCCCTTAGCAATCCAACGTTTGCCAAACAAGTCAGTCAATATACCCAATTGATTGATACCAAACGGGATGAGCTTCGCCAAATGACTGAAAGTAACCCTAATTTGTATAAAGAATTTGCCGTAGAACTGGATCAGCTTGAGCGCTCATACCAAAACCTGAAATCCGACCTTCCGAAGAACCCCAACCAAGAAGTGGTGATTCAGGCCATGATTCAGAACCTACAGTGGCAGATTGATTTATTAAACCAACAGTTGGACATTATCCAGCGCATCAAAAACAAGAACAACCATGCAAACGATAAAATCATGTAATTGGCAGCAGTCAGCAGTTAGCAGACAGCGGTTAGTAAGTACCTTTTTTGCAGCTTTCTGTTTGCTTTTCGCCTTTGGAGCAACGGCTCACGAATGGGGCACCATCGAAAAGAAAAAATCGGTGATTAAGATCTACGATACTTCGTCTAAAGACAACTTATTGCTCGACAATCAGTTTGGGCAGGTAAAAGTGAACCTTTGGGACAAAAACGAAATACGGATTGACATTCACATTGTGGCTAACTCAAGCAGCGATGACCGCGCCCAAGAATACCTCGACGGCGTAGTGATTGAAGACAAACGGGAAGGCAACCAAATCAATGTTCGTACGATTATCAACAAATCGAACAACTCAAACGGTTGGAGCTGGAAAAATAACAACAACGAAAAGAATTTTGTGCAAATCGACTATAACGTGTCGATGCCGAAAAACACGCCTTTGACGGTTAAAAATCGTTTTGGAAACACCAACATCCCTACGTTCAAAGCGCCATTGGTCGTTGTTTCGAAGTACGGGACTTTTATGGCCAACGATTTGGTAGGTAGCAAAAATGACATTGACGTATCGTACGGTAAAGCGGAAATTCAGCAAATCACCAACGGCAACCTCGATATTTCGTATTCGACCCTCGAACTCGAAAAAGCCGAAAATATCACGCTCAACAACAAGTTTGGTAAAATGAAAATCGGCGAAGTAGAAACCCTCGATGGCCAAATTAGCTACTCGGGTGGACGTATCGGTACGCTCAAAGGTTCGAGCAAAATTAAGCTCAGTTTCTCGGGCGGCTTCCGCATCGACCAACTGACGCAATCGGCCGATAATGTTGATATTTTGGCCAATTATTCGTCGGTGGTAATTCCAATGGAAAACAACGAATGCAACTTCGACGTCACGGTGAGCTACGGCGGGTTCAAATATCCCAACGACCGTAAAGTATCGTTCACTCAAAACGACGACGAACGCAAAGACAACGAACACCGCGGCCCCAAAATGACCAAACAGTACGTAGGCAAAATTGGCAGCGGAAAAGGCACCAAAGTCAAAATCATCTCAAAATACGGTGAAGTAAGCCTTCGATAATCGTAAACTGTCTCAAAACAATAAACCCCCATGCTTGACAAGCACGG
Organism: Runella defluvii; assembly: GCF_014195535.1. Classification (GTDB taxonomy): domain Bacteria; phylum Bacteroidota; class Bacteroidia; order Cytophagales; family Spirosomataceae; genus Runella; species Runella defluvii. The sequence goes on from NZ_JACIBY010000002.1 coordinate 522,555, forward strand.
GGGTTTATTGTTTTCTTTACTCATAGTGTCCTTTGGCAGCGAGGATAATTACTACAACCTCACCGACAACTTCGTAAATAAGTCGATGTTCATGATTAATACGTCGAGACCACAATCCTGTCAAATTATGCTTCAATGGTTCAGGTTTCCCCGTTCCTGTGAATGGATGTTCTGCAATTTCTTCCAAAAGGGTTAGTAACTTTCTAAGCAATACTTTATTGCCAGACTTTTTGTGAAAGTCAATGTCAATTTGAGCTTGCTTTGTAAAATCAATACGAAAGCTCATTCGATTCCTAAAAATCCTTTAAGATTCTCTTTTTCTATGCTTACAAAGTTGCCTTCGTGATACTCCTGTCGGCTTTTCTGAATCTTCTCCACCAAGGCTGGGCTATAACTACTTTCAGATTCCTTATCAACCACTTGAACAAAATTCAAAGACTTTACCAACTGCATAAAGAAGGAATACTTACTGTCTGGGATATTGAGTGTAATCTGTTTCATAGCCATAGTTGTTACTTAATCAAAATTAGTAAAAAAGTCATTTCATCCCCTTACTCTTCCACAAAATCCAAGTTGCGTCCAAAGGTTTCGTCGGTTTTATAAATGGCTAACAGGGCTAAACCATAGCACAATACTCCCAATAACGCCGCGCCACCAAGCGCTCCAAACGAAGGTTTTAACCCTTGAAAAGCCAACGTCATCGGGATAGCCATTCCTCGCACCACGCTCGGCACCGAAGTGGTCGCCGTGGCACGGAGATTGGTGCCGTAGAGTTCGGCCACCATCATCAGGTACAGGCCAATGTAGCCCGTGCAAACTCCCGTCAAAAAGCACACTACATAGAGCATATTGGCCGACCTAACACCTCCGAAGAGGTAAATTCCGACAAAAATAACTCCAATGAAAAGCAAAAATAGGATGGCTTTTCGTCGAGATTGTAGCCAGTGACTCAGCGGCCCGCTAAAGAAGTCGCCTGCGGTTAGGCCAAAGTAAATAAACATCACACACTTGCCAGGCGAAATCCCTTCGTCGATGCCCAGCGCTTTTCCAAACTCATTGCCAAACGTTCCTAATATTCCCACCACAAACCAAGTCGGGACGCCGATGAGCACGCAACGAAAATACTTGACCAGCCTCGGCCAGCTGCTAAAAAAGTACAAATAATTGCCTCGGGAAACCTTCGTTTCTTTTAGCTGTAAAAACAACCCCGACTCAAACACACTAATTCGCAAGAGCAGCAGCAACAAGCCCATGCCTCCGCCCACCATGTAGGCCGTTCGCCACGTAAACCATTCTTGGGTCAGGTAGGCAGCACCCGCCCCCAAATACCCAATCCCAGCCACCAACGTCGGCCCAAGGCTGCGAATCTCTTTGGGGACGATTTCGGTCACGAGGGTCATGGCTGCGCCAATTTCTCCCGACAACCCTACCCCCGCCACAAAGCGCAGTAAGGCGTACAGATTGGGGTCTTCGACAAAACCACAGGCAATGTTGGCCAACGAATAGGTAATGATAGACCCAAACAACACCGACAAGCGACCGCGTTTATCGCCCCAAATTCCCCATACTATTCCGCCTACCAACAAACCCGCTTGCTGACAGTTGAAGATAAACGTTCCAATTTTAGAAACTTCGGCTTCCGAATAGCCCAGCGATTGAAGACTTGGAACGCGTACAATGCTGAAAATAAGCAGATCGTACACGTCCACAAAAAAACCAAGCGCCGACACAATGACGGGCAAGGCAAAAAGAGCACGGTATTTCATCCTCTTAGATTTCTACAAAGTCAAGGTCTTTGCCGTGGGTTTCGGGAACGGTGAGAGTCGAGTAAAACCCTAGAGCGTAGCTCAAAATCCCTACCAACGTACCCGCTCCGATAACGCCCAACTGAGGGACAGTGAGCGAAAACCAACCAAAGACGTCCAACGAGCCTGTTTTGAAACCCGCAAAGAGCGTCGTCATCAAAATCACCATTCCGCGTACCATGTTGGGAACGGTTGTCGCAGCCGTAGCCCGAAGGTTTGTACCAAATTGCTCGGCACCGATGGTCACAAACATGGCCCAGTAGCCAATCCCGAAGCCCATCAACAAACAAAGGGTATAAAGCATGGTCGAAGATTGTACGCCCGCAAACAAATACACAATGCTAAACACGCCCGAAAACGCCATCAGTAACGCTACGGCTTTTTTGCGCGAGTGGAAGTAGTGGCTAATAAACCCACTGGCCAAGTCGCCGCCTGCCAAACCCACGTAGCACCACATAATGGCCAACCCTGGTTTGATGGGTTCGGTGATGCCCAATGCTTTGCCAAATTCATTGCTAAACGTGGCCAAAATTCCAATTACAAACCACGTTGGGAGACCGATTCCAATACATTTCATGTAGCGTACAAAGCGGTCCCAGTTGGTAAAAAATGAAAGAAAATCGCCTTTGGCGACGTGTTTTTGACTGGAGACTTCGGTAAACATCCCTGATTCAATGACGCCCACGCGAAGCAAAAGAAGGCCAAATCCTAGCCCACCACCCACAAAATAAGCAATGCGCCAGTCGCCAAATATCTCGACCGTAAAATAGGCCACTACCGCGCCTAACAGGCCAATGCCCGCTACCAACGATGTTCCGATGGCACGAAGTTCTTTGGGTAAAATTTCGGACACGAGGGTGATGCCTGCTCCCAATTCTCCCGCCAATCCAATCCCCGCAATAAAGCGTAAGTATTTGTACAACTCAGTAGCTGGCAGAAACGAGGTATCTTGGATAAATCCACAAAGTACGTTGGCAATGGAGTAAGTAATGATGGAACCAAACAATACCGAAAGGCGGCCGCGTTTGTCCCCCAATACTCCCCAAATGATTCCGCCAAGCAACAAACCTCCCATTTGCCAGTTGATGATGGAAGCCCCCACCGCCGACACGTCTTGCTCACTCAAACCCAAATCTTTGAGGCTAGGTACGCGTACAATTCCAAATAATAGTAAATCGTAAATATCAACGAAGTAGCCTAGTGCGGCCACAATAACAGGAAGCCCAAAAAGGGTATTTTGGTTAGAAGATTTAGGCATTGAGTGGATGTAGGTTATGGTTTTTCTGCAATAATAGCAAAAATATGCTCCCAAAACTTCTTATGCCAATTTTGCGGTGTTATAATTAGCCCCAATGGGCAATAATTGTCCTGACACACTCACTTCATAACGGTCAAACCGCTCAACTTTACTTTTTGCCACAATATACGACCGATGAATCCGCACAAACTGCTCGCCTGGAAGTAAGCCTTCTGCCTCGCTCATCGTCATGCGAGAAGCAATTTTTTGGGTTTTCGTAACAAACACAACGTAGTTGCCGCCCGCTTCCAAATACAAAATATCGTCGAGCATCACCCGCACTTGCTCGTAGCCATTTTTCACAAAAATGCTCTCGGTGGGCGCGACCGTCACTGGGCGGACTTTGGCTTCTTCCGAGGCCAATTCGCGCATTTTTAGCGTTTCGTGGGCTCTGTTGCACGCCTTCAAAAAACGGCTCAACGCAAAGGGTTTCAACAGATAATCAACCGCATCAAAATCGTAGCTCTGCACGGCGTGTTCGGCGTAGGCTGTGGTAAAAATCACGAGGGGTGGATTAGGTAACGCCCGCAAAAACTCCAACCCCGAAATATCAGGCATTTTTATGTCCAAAAAAATCAAGTCCACCGATTGCTTTTGCAGAAAATCCAACGCCTCAAACGCATCCTGAAAAGTAGCTTGTAGCTCCAAATAGGGCACTTTTTGGGCAAAAACGCGCACTATGTCTAGCGCTTTGGGTTCGTCGTCGATGGCAATAGCAATCATGGGTTTTGAATTAAAGTGTTGTTGGTTGCTCACAACCAACAAGCATACGCACAACTTTTGTATTTCTTAGCCGTCGGTCAGGTTGTGAGCAACCTGACTCACAGCGGTTAGGGTTGCTCACAACCCCAACTTTTGACGCAAAAATCAGCTTTTTACGCGGATGTTCTAAAAATATGGGACGAACCACCCCACAAATGGGATAAACTCAGCTTTGCCCGATGAGCGAAAAAAACGTTTGTCGGTAGCTGTCCGAAATCGGAATGATGGTTTCTCCCATCCGAATACGGTCTTTTTCAATCGAATCAATCTTCGCAATTGCTACCATGTACGACTTATGCACCCGACACAAAAGGCTAGGCGGCAGCTCTTGTTCAAACTCAGCAAAGGTCTGCAACGTCATGATTTTCTGAGTAGGCGTATGAATCCTTCGGTAGTTGCCCATGCCTTCAATAAACAGGATTTCGTCCAGCATGAGCTTTTCGAGGCGGTATTCGGTTTTGACAAAAATAAACGGCCTCGAATTTTGAGGCTCCGACTTGGGCAACAGACTTTGCGCTCGGTCAACGGCCTGAACAAACCGCTCAAAGGTGTAAGGTTTCAGTAAATAATCGGCGATTTTGAGGTCAAATCCTTTGAGGGCATACTCATGGTAGGCCGTCGTCAGAATAACTTGCCCTTTCAGCGACACACTTTCTAACAACTGAATGCCCGAAAAATCGCCCAAATGAATATCCAAAAAGACAATATCAATCGGGTTGTTTTTCAGGTAACTCAATGCCTCCAACGCGCTCTCAAACGTTGCTTTTAGGCTCAGAAAAGGCAATTTTTGCACGTAACCTTGGGCGCGTTCGAGCGCCAAAGGTTCGTCTTCGACAATAATACAGCTATGCTTCATGGCGACTGATTCGTAACCTTACCCGATAATCTTCTTCAGAACTGACAATGTCTAATTGGTGGCGGTCGGGGTACAGCAAAGATAACCGTCTTTTGATAAGTTCATTGCCCAAACCGCCGTATTCGGTCGTACTAGGCTGTAATCGACGTTTGTTAACACAGTCAAATACAATGGCTTCGGATGATACCTCCACCGAAACGTCGATGACATTGCCTTGCTTTCTCGCATCGGCGTGTTTAAAGGCATTTTCCACAAAAGGAATCAACACCATCGGGGCAATCGTGGCCTCGCCTACCGCTCCTTCTACTCGAAAACGAGCAAAATCAGGGTTGAATGTTCTGATTTTTTGCAGGGCTATGTATTTTTCCAAATAGCTCAACTCGCGGCTCAATTGTATTTCTTCCGATTTGGTTTCGTACAACATAAACCGCATGATGTCAGACAGTTGGTTGAGGTAAGCCGATGCCTGCGAGGCATTTTTGGCAATAAGTACGTCAATATTGTTGAGGGTATTAAACAAAAAATGCGGGCTAATTTGTGATTTGACCAACGCCAGTTCCATTTCAAAATTCTTTTGCATCAGCGCCTCTTTCAGTTTGATTTCGGAGTACCAGCGCATAAACCCCCGCATAATCAGCGCCACCGCTCCGTTGAGCACCGCGATGATGGTAATGACCACCAACAACGCTAACGTGGTTTTCGCTCCCTCATGAAACACTCCTGGCCCCACTTTAAACGTGTACAACACCGACATAACCACCTCACTGATAAGCCCGCAGCCCATAGCGGTGAGTAAGCCTACCACAAACAACAACACGATTTTTCGACGCATCAAAAAGAGGTCGAACAGCAGAAAATAGAAAGTATAAAACCCCAATAGCGCGGGAAAAATGGCAAAAGTGCTGAAGAAAACGTGAAACCGCCACTGGTAAAAAAAAGGCTGCCCCTTGATGGGTGAGCCCAATTGAAGACACACCAGTATCAGCGACAGCAATAAAAAGTACAGCACCCAGTACCCAAAATGCAATGAAATCACTACGCCTCGCTTCATGTGTTGTGCGTCGGTTTTAAAAAATATACCTTTAGCTTTTGTCCTTTTTTAGGACGTAAAAGAAGTAACTCAAAAGCGTAAATCCAACGAAATATCCCAATGCCCATTTGAAAAAAACATCGACCGCCAACGTGCCCAGTTTTGCCCCGCGAAGACTGAAAAAATAATACGGACAATAACTATACGGCAGCCAATGCCCGTGCTCCCACTCCAGCCCTATCAACGACGCCAACAGCAACCCAATACCCGCTCCGAGCGGCACCAAAAAATTACGAAACTGAAGGCTAACTAGGTATTGAAAGCCAACAATAGGCAAACAATTTATCCAAAAATGACTGCTTGTTTTTAGATACACTTCCCACGGAAACGCTTGTTTGGGCAGCGAAATCCCCCGCACCAAGGGCGGAAGTATGCCCGACAAATACATGCCAAGGTTGAATAACACAAAAAATTGAAAAAGCATGGTGAGCAAAACGCCCAACTTTGCCAAAAAAATAGTGGTATAGCTTTGTGGAGTCGTGTGGAGTTGCTTCCATGTATTGTTGCGAAACTCCATTTGGGTAAGCAAGCTCGTGGCCAGTACAAGGCCCATAGGCAGCATAAAAATAGCCATAAACTGCCAACTTTGCCCCAAAATCCCTTCCCAATAAGTCGGGGAAACAACCTCTTTGCGGAGTTTGTCGGGGTATAGTACCCGCGCCCAAAAAAGAATAAACGGAATAAAAAAACCACCGAGAACCACTAGCCAAGCCGCCAAACTTCGCTTGGTTTTGAGCCATTCGCTCTGATAACTAGCTACAAACGTTGTCATGTTTTGGGGAAGATTAGAGGTGAGTTAAAGTCATAAAAATGCTTTCCAAATCGCTTTCGACGGTGCTGATTTCATATACATCGAGCTCATGCTGTACCAATTCGCGGTTCAGTTGGGCAATTTCCGAACGCGCCAACAACGGCAGCACGATTTTGTCCTGCTCCTGCCTTGCGTCCAGTCCTTGGGCTATCAGCCGCTCAATGGCAGCTGCATTATTGTTGGTATCGAGCCGTATTCCTCCCGCACTCCGTTGCCGCTGCATCAATTCACCCAATGACCCCTCAAAAAGTATTTTGCCTTGGTTGATGATGCCTACCTCCGTCACCAATTTTTCAATTTCGGACAGCAAGTGACTCGAAATCAAAATCGTAATTCCGTGTTCTTTGTTGAGGCGTTTGAGCAACTCCCGCATTTCCACCATTCCGCTCGGGTCTAAGCCATTGGTAGGTTCGTCGAGCACCAACACCGACGGGCTGTGCAGCAAAGCGGTGGCAATACCGAGTCGCTGTTTCATCCCGAGCGAAAATTGTCCTGCTTTTTTGGCACCAGTTTGCCCCAATCCCACCAACTCCAATACTTCCTGAATACGTGTTTTTGGACAAGAATAGAGTTTTTGCCAAACGCTGAGGTTTTCCGTAGCCGTGAGTTGGCTGTAAAGCGAAGGCGACTCAATCAACGAGCCAATTTTGGACAAAACAGACAGTCGGTGAGGGTCAAAATCCTCTCCGAAGACCTTAATCTGACCTTGTTGTTTTTTTAATAAGCCCAAAATGAGCTTGAGTGTAGTGGTTTTTCCCGCGCCGTTGGGGCCTAAAAACCCATAGATGCTCCCTTCTTTCACCCGAAGGTTGACCCGATTAAGCTCGTTGCCCTGTCGGGAATACTGGTACGACAACTCGCTGGTTTCGATACAATACATGGCTGTTGATAGATAAACATTTTGAATTTCGATGTCAAAAATCGAAGTTCAAGTGCTTTCCATCAATTCTATTACGTGAATCAGCCCAATTTATACGTGAATTTGAGAAATAACGGGGTCAGTGCCGTAGCTTAGTTTTTACCTAAGTTCAATGCTGCCTTGGCGCGGTCGTAGAAACCTGTACTGCGAAACGTAAAGGTTTTGTGCAAAATGAAGTTGCTCACAAAACTAAAGCCCATTCCTACCAAAGTAGAAGTAGCTTCGGTCACGTTGATTTCTCTTGACTTAGCGGGAATAAAATCAAACGGGATTTGGTAGATAAAATCCGTAGGACTTGATGCGTGAAAAAGTTCTAATGACAAGGCTGAAAGTCCAACGGTAATTCCAAAAGACAAACACGCTACGATGCCAAATTTGACCATCTCACGGCGGGTTTGGTTGGTATTTCGGGCATCAAAGGCAAAAAGTTTTGTTAACACAAAACCAACAAAAAACGATACGATATAACCCAACGAAACCGAAGTGTAAAAATCGACGTAGTTACGGAAAAAACTCCCAGAAGCAAGCTGAACAACGGCCCCAGTACCTGCAATCAAAAAATATACGACGAGGTCTTTTATGTTAAATAGAGTAGTTTTCTTCTTCACAAGTGTGCATAGTAAGTGGACAAAATAAACGCATTTTTGACAGCCGCCCAAAAATAAACTAGGGTTTTTATCAAATGGCCTCTTACAAAGAAAGCGCTCGGTAGCAAACCGAGCGCTTTCAAGGGTATTTTTAAGGCCAATTACTTCTTCTTTTTGGCGGGTGGCGGAGGTGGTGGCGGAGGCGTTCCTGCACCTTTGGGAGCAATGGGAGCCACGGCCTTGGCCGCAGATGCGGGCGTATGAACGGCACGTGGTGCGCGAGGAGTACGGGCCGCTTTCGCACGAAACTCGGCTGGTGGCGGGGGTGGCGGAGGCGGGAATAAATTATTCAACTCATCTGAGTAGCGTTCCATTTCCTGCGAAAACTTCTCGTTTATCGCTTCCAACTTACGTTGTTGCTCTTCCAATTCCTCGATGGGCTTGCGGGCGGCCTTTTCTTGTTCCGACAATTCGGCCATCTGCTTATTAAACTGCTGCATCTGACTTTCAAATTGTTTCACCTGCTCTTCGTACTGCACCAATGCCTTTTCAATCTGATCGTCTGATAGCTTTTTGGCCGCATTTTCTTGGTGAAGCAACTGACTACGTTTGTCCAAAATTTGACTGCGCTCATTGGACGCTTTGTTCTTTTTCCATTCGAGTACTTCCCGCTTGCGCTCCACTTCGTTTACCTGAAATTCGTACTGCTCCATTTTTAGGCGCAGCTCGTTCATTTTGTGCATCTGAGGCTCCATCAATCGGTGAAGGCTGTCGATTTGGCGGTGGTAATAGGCCATTTTTGCCTCGTCTATTTTAGCTTCAAATGCACTACCTACCTCTACCCATTTTCCGTTGACTAGAATGGAGTCGGCTAGTTCAACTTCTGACAATTCCTCAACAGGCTCAATCACATCTTCTACTGCATCCATGAGCTCTATGTTATCCAGCGAAATGTTGCCCAAAGCAGACAAACCTGTTGACAACCCATCTTCAACTTCCGTAATCCGAGACAATATAGCCCTAAAATCAGCTTGTTTAATATCGCTAAGCGTTACCGTTCCCTCTGCCAACTGCTCCTTTAGATGCTGTAACTCCGCCACTTGCTTTGACGACAAAAAACGATTTTTCCATTTTACTTTGGTCAACTTACCCTGTTCATCCATCACAAATTGCATGTCTTTCAAGGTATGGCTGGTGTTTCTAAGTTTGGCGTCTTTTTTGGGCTTATCCTGCGGCTGAAAAGCATACACAGAAACGCCTACTACCAAGAGTAATACCAACAACAAACCACTCGCGTTCAACCGTTGCTGCGGCTTTTCAGTCACGCCCAATACTCTTTTGACGCGGTGTAGCATGGCTCCTTTTTTATTGGCAAACGCCATTGCTAACGCGGGGGTGGAACGGTAAGCGGCTACTTCGGCCAAGGCTTTGGCCATGGCCATTTTGTCGCCACAAACGGCAACGGCAATGTCGTCGCAGCAGTGTTCCCGCTCTTGACGGACGCGCCCCGACAACCACCACAGGGCTGGATGAAAGAAATAAACCACTTCGACCAACGATTGGAGTAGGTTCACCAAATAATCGTAACGCTTCACGTGGGCTAGTTCGTGGGCCAAAACTGCCTCAATTTGCTTAGGGCTCAACCCCGTAACCAAGCCAACGGGCAAAAGCACCACAGGTTTCATAAACCCAATCACCATGGGCGTATTGACGCGCACCGACTCAAACAAATGCACGTTTTGACGAATGCGCAACGTACCCAACACCCGACGAAACAACGACTGCACACTAGGCTCGGTCAGTTGAATGCCTTCGGCTTTGAGTTGTTGCACGTACACCCAACTTCCCACCAAACGCACCAATAGTACCGAAGCACCAATGCCCCAAAATAGCACGATGGTGTCCAAATGGAGTTGGAGAAACAGGAGCACTTCTTTGTACCAAGGCAACGCCACTTTGGCGTAAGTCATGCCCGAGGCCCAGTAACGTTGCGTTTGAAGCGTTGTCAATGAAGACGTGGCAACGGCGCTTACTGGCTGATAATAAAGTACAAAGGTCGCCGCCGAAGCAACAACTTGGGCGACCAAGCCGCTGATACCTACCCAATACTTCACCACGCTTGAGCGCTTACGCAAGGCAAACAACGCAACTGCGGCAAGGAGTACTACCACTCCCCCTTGCCAAAGAGAGTGAAGCAATGTCCATCCCAAAGCCGAGGTGATGGGTTCGGAGAAAAAAGTCGTCGTTTTCATGGCTGTTGTTCGATTTGGTCTAAGAGTTTACGAATTTCATCCAGTTCAGCAGGGGTAGTTTTGTGCGAACCAAGGGCTTGCATGACCAGCTTGCTGGCCGACCCCCGAAAGGCCGTACCCACAAATCGCTCAAGCAGCGTGGCTTGGGTTTCTTCTTCGCTCACGTTGGCTTCATATACGTGCGAACGGGCGTCTTCTACCCGTGTCAGTAGCCCTTTCTCGTACATGATTTGCATTAGTTTGAGGGTGGTGGTGTAACCCACGTCGCGATTTTCGGTCAAACGCTCGTTGACCTGCCGTACGGTACAAGGGCCTTCTTGCCAAAGCACTTGTAAGATTTCGAGTTCGGAGTCTGTTGGTTTCATGGTCTAAGTACGAATAATTTCGTAGCAAACATATACGAAGCGTTTCGTATTACCAAATTTTTTATACGAAATATTTCGTAGGACTCGATTAAAATCTATTTCACCTTGTATCGTTTAGTAGAAAATTCTCTTTTGGCCATGATAAAACAGCTTTTACTTTGTCTCTTGGTATGCCAAATTGTAATTGCTCAAGAAATCCGAGTCAAAGGCATCGTCATTGATGCCAAAGACAACGTGCCGCTACCTCAGGCCAGTGTACGGCTCAAAGGCCAAACTTCAGGAACCCTCACCGACATGGAAGGTCGGTTTTCGCTGCGACTCAAATCATCGTCGGACACGCTACTGGTGAGCATGGTTGGCTACGAAACGGTACTAGTTACCCCCAAAGGCACAACCGTTACCATCAAACTCCGTCAAAAAGTCAACGAGTTGGCCGAAGTACGTGTGCGTCCTGGCGAAAATCCCGCGTGGGCCATTATTCGAAACGTGTTGGCCAACCGTCCCCAAAACGACCCTAACCAACTCGATACTTACAAGGCAAGTGCTTACACCAAAATCTTGGTCGTGGTCGATAGCCTCAATCGAGTGTTGAAAGATTCGACCAAGAAGGTTATTGGTTCTAAAAAAATAACGGCGCCCATCTACATCGTAGAAAACATCAGTGAATTGATTCACAAAAAGCCCAATAAAAACAAGGAGACAGTCGTGGCGTCGGTCAATAACATCGCGCAGGTGTACAGTCAGATGCTCAACTACCTTCCGCTCGATTTGCACAAAATTGATTTCTATTCCGAACTCTACAACTTTCCCCTCCTCAAGCGATTTTATGTCAATCCGCTCAATTCCAAAACATTCTCCCAGTACGATTTTACACTCGAAGACACCCTCTTTCACGAACGCGACAGCACATTCATCATTAGTTTTCGCCCCTACCCCAAAACGAACTTTGATGCCTTAAAAGGAGTGATGCACATCAACACCGACGGCTATGCCCTTGAATACATCAACGTCGCGCCCGTTGATACGTTACAAAATTTTGGTTTTCGGATTCAACAACGCTACCAGCGGATTTCGGGACGTTGGTTTCCCCAAACCGCTACCACGCGGCTTTTGGCGGGGTATTCCTCCAGCGGGTACACGGGTGCTTTTCAGGTGAAGTTTACGACGCAACTCCACGACGTAGCACTGAACATTCCGCTTGACGACCAGCTGTTTGACGAAGTCCAACGCGCCATGCGTCCTTCCGCCACGCGCCATACGTACGAGACGTTTAAAGCCCTCCGCCCCGATACATTGGCCGACTGGGAACGAAAAATGTATTTCAATTTCAAAAAACCCAATGGGCTGGCAAGCCGCCTCGACTCCACGTATGGGCATATTTTAGGCAGCCTTCTGTCCAATGTATTTGAGATAGGCCCCATTGAGTTTCAGCCGAGTGATTTATTGATGGGTAATTCAGCTGAGTTTATACGGCTTGGGGTAGGTCTTCAAAACAACCAAAGCAACCGCCCGCGGTTTCGGCTATACGGATATGCTGGCTACGGATTGAGAGACCACCGTTGGAAATACAAAATATTGGCTAGTTGGCACATCACCCGCGACCGTTACAATCGACTTAGTGTGTATCACCAACGCGACCTTGTCCAGCCAGGCACGACCGAATTTTTAGGTCCCAATTACCTCATCGACCCCAAACCATCGCTTCCTTTTTTCTCCCAAAAAGACTCTATTCCCTTTCAGGCCGACTACTACCAACGGTACGGTGTATCGCTGCATTTTAAGCCTTTTCCGTGGAATTGGTTTCGGTTAGACCTCCACCACGAACAGCGTACACCCAGTTATCGGTATTTTTATCAGGACAACAACACATTTGAAATCACCGAACTTACCCTCGACTGGCGTTTTGCTTTTCGAGAAGCCGTCTATCGCACGGGGCGTATGGAGTCGGTAGTAAATCGTTATTTTCCCATTATCAACGTTCAGATTTCTAAAGGGCTGCCCGCCTTGGGAAGTCAGTTTGACTATTGGCGATTAGCAATGCAGCTTTATTTTCAATTCAGAACCAAACGCCTTGGGTTTAGTAACGTAAAACTGGCGGGTGGCTACACGAGTGGTAACCTGCCCTACTCCTACTTGTTCGGGTCGCTGGGAAGTACGGGACTCATCAACATTTCGGGGCTCAATGCGTCGAGTTTTCCGCTGGCCACTTTCCGTACCTTGCCCTCGTATGCGTTTATTGCCGACCGATACGCGGCTTTGTATTACAGCCACGATTTTAGTCGCACTTTGCTTCGCCTCAAAAATAAATACAGCCAACCTCGATTACTGGTCTATAACAATGTATTGGTCGGGGGACTGCGCACGCCCGAAAAACATTCGTTTTCGTGGAACTACCAATCCAACCCTTTCCACGCCGAAGCAGGCTTAGAAGTGCGCGACCTTTTGCGAATCCCGATTCGAAGCATTTTTCTAGGTACGGGCATGGGAGTAGCGTATCAGTACGCACCTGCGCCCACAGGACTTTGGCAAAACAACGCAAAAGCGTATTGGTTGGGCATAAATTTGAGCCGATAACCCCTCAAAGTTGCTATCTTTGCGGCTCAATTTATTCATTATGACAACTACCATCGTACCCCAACTTCAAGCCACGCAACAAGCCGCTGCGCAAGTGCGTCGCTTGACTAGCGAGCAAAAAACGGCCTTGCTCAATCGCCTCGCCGATTTGCTGCTAGCGCACCAAGCGCTGATTATGGCCGAAAACCAGAAAGACATGGAGCGAATGCCCGATGGCGACCCCAAAAAAGACCGTTTGTTTTTAAACGAAAAACGGATTCAGGGACTAGCCGACAGCCTTCGCGACGTAGCGCTGTTGCCCGACCCGTCGGGGCAGGTGTTGTTGGAACGAGAGATTGAACAAGGGCTTAAATTGAAAAAAATTGCGGTTCCCCTTGGCGTCGTCGGTGCCATCTACGAATCACGCCCCAACGTGACGGTGGACGTGGCCTCGTTGTGTTTGCGTTCGGGCAATGCCTGTGTGCTGAAGGGCGGCAAAGAAGCCGATTTTTCTAACCGCTGTTTGGTAGGGTTGATTCATCAAGCGCTGCAAGAAGCAGGAGTGGATACCAACGCCGTGATGCTGCTTCCTACCGACCGTCAGTTTGTGACCGAATTGCTCACGGCTACCCGCTATGTCGATATTATCATTCCGCGCGGTTCGGAGTCGTTGATTCAGTTTGTACGGAAAAACTCCTTGATTCCTACCATCGAAACAGGTGCGGGGGTTTGTCATGGCTATATTGAGTCCACAGCTGACCTTGTCAAAGCTCGTGACATCGTGGTCAATGCGCGCGTTTCGCGGCCTTCGGTCTGCAACTCCATGGACTGCGTGATTGTTGACCGTGCCATTACGGCTGAGTTTTTGCCCATGCTCAACGACGATTTTATCAAGTGGAACGTCGAAGTGTATGCCGATGAAGAATCGTACCCAATTTTTGAAGGCATCTCTTACCCAAAACTTCAACACGCTCAACCCCAAGATTTTGGGCGCGAGTTTTTGGATTATAAACTAGCCGTAAAAGTAGTTGACGGCCTCGACGAAGCGCTTTCGCACATTCAGAATTATTCGTCGCGCCACTCCGAAGCTATTGTTTCCCAAAACCAACCCCTCATCGACCGCTTCTTGGCCGAAGTGGATGCGGCGGCGGTCTATGCCAATGCCTCCACGCGTTTCACCGACGGAGGTGTGTTTGGTCTGGGGGCTGAAATTGGTATTTCCACCCAAAAACTCCACGCCCGTGGGCCCTTTGCCCTCGAAAAACTCGTGACGGAGAAGTGGGTAGTGGTAGGTGATGGACAAGTTCGTTGGTGATAAATTTACACCTTTCCGAAAGTTTTGCACTACCTTCCCGAAAGTTTTAGAACTTTCGGGAAGGTGTAAATTTACAAAAACTGAGTATTTTTCCCATTTCCCTTAAGGTACTCAGTAAACGAAATCCGTACTTTTAAATACCCTTTTTTTGCCGTGCAAGGTAAGTAATAGAGATAGGGCTTTTCACCAGATTTATAAGAACCACTGCGATTGAAAATAACATCTACCTTACCCTTTTTCATTTTAGTATTATCAAAGGGCGTACAACTTCTTAGTTTGTGAATATCGGCATTGGGTGACAACACATAGATTTCAGCATCACCGTCTAAGGTACCCTCAACATGAATGGAGTAGCTGTCAGTTCTGTCTGTTAAAAATAGCTCCCTAATTTCTGGCCTAAAAATCTGTTTGTTTGATACATCGTGTATTTCGTAAGTGTCAATTCCCAAGTCACAGCCACTCACTATCACAAAAAGAACGAAAGCATATATTGTTTTTTTCATTTTATTGTCAATTTATAAAACTACCATTCCTCAATTACCTTCCCGAAAGTTTGGAACTTTCGGGAAGGTATAAACGAGTCTTAAAATTGTCGTTTCAGCCACTTATCCAGTCGCTCCTTTTCAAACGGCGAAAAATGCTCCACGTAATTGGCTTGGGCGTCCATCACTACCACCAGCGGGCGTTTTGCCCCAAACATTGCTTCCAGTAGTTCGATCTCCGCATGACGGGCATACCAATGAGTTCCTGTTTTTGAAGTAACCCCGTTTTTCTTCAACGCTTCTTTCCAACTATCAAAATGATTCCGAACCCCTACGGTAGCAAAGCTGAGGCTAGGAGACGTGTATTTTTCTGCCAAAGTTGCCCAAGTAGTCAACGCAAGTTCGCAGCCATCTTCCCACGTATTCCAAATCAACAGCAGCGAATGGGTGGTTTTGGCAAGGGTCGGTAAAAAAACTTGGTTGCTGTCCACCGTCAAAAGCGGCAACGAAGGCATGGAGATTCCAGAAACAGGCTTCTGATTTTTCCAAAACTCGTATTTCAACTCTTTGAGGCGCTTCGAATTTGGAAAATCCCGTTCAAAGCGGGTGATAATCTCGTATTTGCGGGGATAATCTCTTTTCCACAGCAACAACGACGTCAAGAGCGTTTCACGCGTAACTGGCAAATGAGACAATTGACGGTCTAGTACATTGTAAAATTCTGTCATTACCTCGTACAAATCTGGCAGAGGTGTAATGTCTTTTTGAATATGTTCTAACAAACACCCTTGGTAGTCCAATGACAACACCGCATCGTCAAAGGGCAAAATACGCAACGGCGGATGATATACCTCCGACGAAAAAAACGAGGGTTCATTCCCTTTGCGGTACTCCTCAAACATAGCCTCCGTCCAGTTTTTAGTAGCGACAAAAAACTTAGTACGCTCGTAATACTGCGCTTCTAACGCCGCTCTTACAAACGCATTTTGGCCCGTGTCGGAGGTGTCTTGTGTCGCCTTGTAGCGTTCCCAGCTTTCTTCGGCCAAATCTTGCATTAATTTGGTATAAATGTCGGTAGAGACTTTTTGCATCAACGGCCGCTTCATCAACGAATCCCCCCCAAATACCCCCTGCTGGTACAAAAAGCGGTTGATGATTGCGGCTTTGTTTTTGCCTTCAAATTCAAACTTTCCGTGGACTTCCTGCCCTTTGAGGGTATCGCCTTTGGGCAAGAAAAAACGGTGGATGTACGTGCGGTTGGTGGTATCCATGTAATGAACATACACCACTTGCGAGCGCTCGATGGGTACGCCTACGCGCAAAAAATGGTTGCTATCAATAGGTACATCGCGGGCGGTAAATTGGTAGTTTTCCCAATCTATTAGAGGGGTGTATTTGAGGTTGGGCGTTTCAAATTTAAGGTCAAGAAAGCTGGTAGGGCGTTGACTTCGGAGTTCAAGCCCTATCAACAGCAGAGCGATGATTAACAATTTCATTTTCATGGGCTGATGGCTGATTTAGCGTTCGTACTTGCGAACCTGCGCGAAAGTTCTGAACTTTCGCGGAGTTTTCACAATATCTCCTTTAAGATCATGAAACACCTGTTATTGGTGGTTTCTTTTTTTTGTATGTCTGAAACCATTATTGCCCAAAGTAACCTCGCCCAGCGCCTTTTCGACGCGCACGATTTATTTCGAGAAAAAAGCGTAAACGTACGTCGCGAATTTAAGCACCGCCACTTGGTGCCGCTTATCGAACGCCTCAAAACGAGCCCTAATTTTGCGGTAAGCGAAGCAGGAAAATCGTTTGAAGGACGTGGCATTTATCAAATCAAATACGGAAAAGGCGCACCTCCTGTGCTTCTTTGGTCGCAAATGCACGGCGACGAAGCTACCGCGACGATGGCTCTCCTCGATATTTTTAACTTCCTGAATGCCAGCGGCGATGGTTTTGATGACCTTCGCAAAAAGCTTTTGGAGAAAAGTACGTTGTATTTTGTGCCAATGCTTAATCCCGACGGCGTCGAACGTTGGCAGCGCCGCACGGCTCAAGAAATCGACATGAACCGCGATGCGGTGCGTCTTCAATGCCCAGAGTCGAAACTGCTTAAAAACCTTCAACAAACCCTCAAGCCGTTGGTGGGCTTCAACCTCCACGACCAAAGCCCTCGGTACAGTGTAGGGAATACCAAAGAAGTAGCCGCGATTTCGTTTTTGGCAACGGCTTACAACGAAGAACGTACCATCAACTCCGTCCGCGAGCGAGCCATGCAGCTCATTGTGGGCATGAACCGCGATTTACAGAAATATATCCCCAATCAGGTCGCTCGGTATTCGGACGAGTTTGAACCCAGGGCTTTCGGCGATAACATTGCCAAATGGGGAACGAGTTTGGTACTCATTGAGTCGGGCGGCTACAAAAACGACCCCGAGAAGCAGTATTTACGCAAGATGAATTTCATCGCTATTTTGACCGCGCTTGAAGCCATCGCCGATGGAACCTACACGCGTCAGAATCGGAACGACTACGAAAAAATTCCGCAAAACGAGAAAAACCACTTTGACCTTATTATCCGCAACGCCCGCACGGAACTCAACGGCGTCAGCTATACCGTTGATGTAGCCATTAACCGCAACGAGTCCAATAATGCCGATGCGACGGGCTTTAGCTACCGCAGTAGTGTCGAAGATTTTGGTGATTTGTCGGTGTTTTATGGCATCGAAGAAATCGACGCCCAAGGAGCGCAACTGCTCGACCCCAAGAGCGGCAAACCTGTGGTATTAAAACTAGGCGACCGCGCCAATTTTGAATTGCGTTCGGACAAGAAAAACTGGAAAGTTGACAACGGATTTTTAAAAAATTAACTTTCTACGTGCCTGTCCAGATTATTTGTAGAAAAAGTGAAATATGTCACCCCGATGGGGCTTTTGGAGAATCTGGTATTTCGTTCTACGAAGATTTGGCTCCCCTGGAGCAATAAATAGGCAAAACAATACAGCGTTAGTTAGACTTGTCCAACGTTTTTACCCACAGATTAGCACAGAGAGAACCGCAGATGAATAGCCTCATTAAGTCCTTTTTCAGCGAAAATCTGCGTTTTTATTAGTCAGCGGCCTTCTGCGGGCGAAATAACTGAAAGTCCTTAGTTAACAATAAACTTAAAAATCAATGAAAAGAGCAAAGCTGGTTTTAACATTTCTCTTCGGAGCTGTAATGATTTTTGCAGGCGTTAGTCACTTTTTAAAGCCAGCGATGTTTTTTCCGTTCATTCCTGATTTCCTCCCCCAAGCCGCAATTAATTACTTGGCAGGTATCGCAGAAATTGCTGTAGGAATAGGCATATTTATTCCCCGTTTTCGTTCACTTGCCGCACTTGGCATCTTCGTCATGATGCTGGTATTTTTGCCTTTGCACGTTATTGATGTTTTCAAAGAAAACCCTGCCATTGGTAGCCACCAAGTCGCCTTGATACGTTTACCCATTCAATTTGTTTTGATTGCTTGGGCTTGGTTTATTTATAAGAAATAGAATCTGGGAAATAGACTAAACGCACTAAAAAACGCCTCAGAGAGGTGAAATCTTAGTAGATACGAAAAGCGCCCCTCTTATCACTAAGCTCCATAGGAGTGACATCTTTCACGCTTACAGAACGATAGAATCATTATTTTTCATCAAAAAAATTTAATTTCAAATGGAAGTATTCCAAAAATACAAAGAGGAAATTGACGAAATATTCTCTCGTTTTCAATGTGAAGACACTGCTCTTTTGCCAAAAACAGCCTTAGAAAATGCTATTTTAATAGTTGGCTTAAACCCCTCATCTCCATTAAAAAATGAGGAAATTCAAACTAATGTAGATGGCACAAATACTTCGAGTTATCCTCAACATGGAGGGGATAAACTTCACAAATATTTTAGAAGATTCCCTTTACTCGTAGAAAATACAGGCTATGAATGGTCGCACATAGATTTACTTTTTTTAAGAAAAACGGATTCTACGGATGTTAAAAAATTATGGAAGGAAAATAAAGAGTTTATAAAAGCCCAACTCAAGGTGAGCACCGAAATTATCAAAGCATTAAATCCTAAAATTATTATTGTCAATAATGCTTTTGGTCGTGAGTTGTTAGAGAGTTTTAAAGAAGAAGGAAATTATTCAATTTCTGAGTTTAACTCCACAATAGGAACCTATTATTTTAACGATACAATACCCCTATTTTTCTCAAGTATGTTTGAAGGTCCTTCTCCTATGGACAACGGTACATTTGAACGATTGAAATGGCACATTCAATGGGTATTGGACAACCATTTGACGAAATAAGATGACACTCCTATGGAGCTTAAAAGGAATGGGGGCTCATTTATTTTACTACAAATGGTACGCCTCTCCGAAGCTCTTTTTCAACAGTTTAACCTGTACTCAAAAGTACATTTGTTGACTTGCAAACAATATAGAAACCTAAAATGCACATTTTTCCCACCATAGCCGATTTGCGGGCCTACTTACGTACGCAACGTACCCAAGGCAAATCTGTCGGATTTGTACCCACGATGGGGGCGCTTCACGAAGGACATTTGTCGCTCATCGAGGCATCCAACGCCCAAAATGACCTGACGGTTTGCAGTATTTTTGTCAACCCGATTCAGTTTAACAACCCCGACGACCTCGCTCGGTATCCTCGTACGCTGGAAACCGACTGTGAATTGCTCCAAACCGTTGGTTGCGACGCCGTTTTTGCGCCGTCCGTTCAAGAAATGTACCCTGAAAAGTCCCTTTTAACCTTCGATTTTGGCGATTTGGAACGTGTGATGGAGGGTAAATTTCGCCCTGGCCATTTCAACGGTGTGGGCGTCGTTGTCTCGAAATTATTCAACATCGTTCAGCCCGACCGTACGTATTTTGGCCAAAAAGACTTGCAACAAGTGGCCGTTGTGCGACGCATGATGATTGATTTGGGATTTCAAATAGAACTTCACCCTCGCCCCACCCTTCGCGAAGCGGACGGGCTGGCGATGTCATCGCGCAATCGTAACCTCACCCCCGACGAACGCGCCCTTGCGCCTCACATTTACGCGGGCCTAAGTGCGGCCAAAGCTTCCCTTTTAGGAGGTCGTTCCCCCGCTGATGTCAAAGCGTGGATGGATGCACACTTTGCCCAAGAACCCGCTTTTCGTTTAGAATATTTTGAAATTGTGAATGCTTTCAGTCTGCAAGATGTTACTGAGCTACAACCTGAAGGACAAACCGCGCTGTGTATTGCAGCCCACCTTGGAAAGGTTCGTCTGATTGATAATATAGTTTTTTAGACTGAAATTTGCCGCGAAAACAATCCAAACAACAATGTTTGTTACCCTTTTTAAGTCAAAAATCCACCGCGTTAAAGTAACGCAAGCCGAGCTCAACTACGTAGGAAGCATCACCATCGACGAAGCCCTCATGGAAGCGGCGGGTATCTTGGAAAATGAACAAGTACACGTAGTTAACAACAACAACGGCGAACGACTCATCACGTATGTCATCAAAGGAGAGCGCAATACGGGCATTATTTGCCTCAATGGTGCCGCCGCCCGCAAAGCCCAAGTAGGCGACGTGGTCATTATCATTTCGTACGGAATGATGACCGAAGAAGAAGCCAAAACCTTCAAACCAAAAATCGTTTTCCCCGACGAAAATAACAGAGTTTTATAGTTAATGGTCGATAGTTAATAGTCCACAGTCCATAGAAAATAACGAATCTACTATGGACTATCGACCGTGGACTATGGACTACAAAAAACATACAGATGAAAAATATTCTCAAATACTGCCTTTCGCTTGCCGTAGCGGGTGGGTTGATGTGGTACGTTTTTAAAGACATGGACTTGGCTTCCATGTGGGCAAAATTCCAACACGCCAACCATAGCTGGCTCATTTTGGTCACCATTTTTACCATCGTTGCCGCTTGGAGCCGTGCCTACCGTTGGAATATGCTCCTCGAACCACTGGGGTATCGTCCCTCTGCCTTCGACTCGACCGTGGCCGTTTTTACGGGATATTTTGCCAATCAACTCATTCCACGGGCGGGCGAAGTGACCCGTTGCGGTACGCTCAATCGCCTCGAAAAAGTACCCGTCAATGTAGGCTTTGGTACCGTAGTAGCCGAACGCGTTTTTGACGTTGTAACGCTTTTGTTTTTGATTGGACTTGCGTTTGTGCTCGAATTTGGGCGTTTGAGCAATTTCTTCATGGAGTTGTTTGGTGAAAAGTTAGGGATAGGCCAAGGAAGTGGTAGCAATCGAATAGCCCTTTTGGGAGGTTTGGCGGTACTAGGAATAGGCTTTTTAGGAGCCGCGTGGTGGTTTTACCGAAAAAATGCCGAGCGTTTGCGTCAAAATTCGCTTTTTGCCAAAATCGAAGGATTTGTATTGGGGCTAATTGATGGTTTGTTGAGCGTCCGAAAACTACGGAATCCGTGGTTGTTTTTGTTCCATACCATTCTCATCTGGACTATGTACTTGCTCAGTTCGTACGTTTGTTTTTTTGTACTGCCTGAGTCATCAAACCTCACCCTTCTGGCAGGACTAACCATTCTTATCATGAGTGGTTTGGGAATGTCGGCACCCGTGCAAGGAGGCATTGGCCCCTATCATATTTTGGTAAGTAGCGCATTGGTACTTTACGGATTATCGAAAGAAGACGGCCTTGCCCTCGCGACGTACATCCACGGTACCCAAATGATTCTGATGCTAATTCTAGGCGGAATTTCGTTTATCATCACCCTCGTAAAAAGCCCAAAAACCGCAGTGGGATAACGTTATGTGTATAACTGTTATCCGTTAACTGTTAATCGTGATTGATAACGGA
Source organism: Runella defluvii (assembly GCF_014195535.1). GTDB lineage: Bacteria > Bacteroidota > Bacteroidia > Cytophagales > Spirosomataceae > Runella > Runella defluvii. Next base: position 544,493 of record NZ_JACIBY010000002.1, read on the forward strand.
TAACTTATTCTTCGGTTACAATTTCAACTTTTGTGTAATTTTTACGTAACAATCTCATGTTTAACTCCGCCGCTAAAATTTTATCTTGGGAAGAAGGTGCGCAAGCCGCCCGCGCTTGGCAAGCAGATGGTCAAAAAATTGTATTTACCAACGGATGTTTCGACATCGTTCACTTGGGCCACATCGATTACCTCGAAAAAGCCCGTAACTTAGGCGATAGAATGGTGCTTGGCCTCAACACCGACGCCTCGGTAAGCAGCATCAAAGGCCCGCTTCGCCCTGTGGTCAACGAATACGCCCGCGCCCGCTTGATGGCCTCATTGGGGTTTGTGGATGCTGTCATTTTGTTCGGAGAACCTACGCCGTTGGAGCTAATTCAGACAATTTGTCCTGATATTTTGGTCAAAGGCGACGATTATTCAGTAGATAACATCGTTGGTGCGGATTTTGTCGTTAATAGAGGAGGAGCCGTGAAAACCATTCCGTTAGTGAAAGGTTATTCGACGACTTCGCTCATCGAAAAGATTAAAAATAGTTATTGACAGCGAAAAATCTAAGAAAACATGGGTGGTTTAATTCTCATTGGAATTGTCTTTATGGTCATTGGTATGATTGTCCAATGGCGCTTAAAAAGCAAATTTACCGAATACTCGCAGGTAGGATTAATGAACGGCATGAGTGGTGCAGAAATTGCCTCACAAATGCTGCGCGATAATGGCATCTACGACGTGCGCATCACGCAAGTAGAAGGAATGCTTACTGACCACTATAATCCCGCGGATAAAACCGTTAACCTAAGCGCCGATGTGTATCACGGACGCAGTGTGTCGGCGGCGGCCGTGGCTGCCCACGAATGCGGACACGCCGTACAACATAAAGTAGCTTATGGCCCCCTGAAGATGCGTTCAGCATTGGTACCTGTGGTGCAGGTGTGTAGCAACATCCTGAACTTTTTCAACATGGCGATGATGTTCATTGGCGGGTTTATTTTCTACAATCAAGGTCTGGTTAGCACCACCATTCTAACTGTTTTGGTAGCCGCCAACTTAGGGGTAACCTTGTTTGCCATGATTACCCTTCCTGTCGAATTTGATGCAAGCCGCCGCGCCTTGGCGTGGGTTGAACAACGTGGCGTTGTCAATCGTAACGAATACGGAATGGCCAAAGATGCACTCCAATGGGCTGCCCTCACCTACGTAGTAGCTGCGTTGGGAGCGTTAGCAAACTTACTATATTACGCAAGTTTATTGCTCGGTCGTCGTAGCGATGACTAAAAGTACGTGTTGAGGTTGCTCACAATCTCTAAAGTACCGTTGAGGTTGTGAGCAACCTCAACACAAACAAACAAAAAAGCGGCTTTCGGCCGCTTTTTTGTTGCACTATCGTTATTCAAAATTCGTCATTCGTCACTCCTCAATTCGTCATTCGCCTCTATTCAATTACTTGAATCCAGCCTTTACAGATTGAATTGCCTGGCAGTGTGAGCTGGTAATAATACGTGCCGTTTATAACATCTTTGCCCCAATCATCAGCGTAGTTGTCACTGGCGAAAACGCGTTTTCCCCAACGGTTAAAAATCTCAATGCGCGTACTTGGAGCGCCTACCACGAAGGTATCGTTTTTACCATCGCCGTTGGGGGTGATGACGTTCGGAATTTTGTCTAAGTTCAACACCGACACCGACTGCGTCACGGTACTTGCACACCCGCGCGGCGAATACGCTTTGAGTGTTACTTGATACGTTCCGTTTTGGGTATAATCCAACGCTCCAGGTGCCGCCACGCCCGACTTCGTTCCATTACCAAAATCCCACTCATAACGCGATGCTCCCGTTGTTCTATTCACGTATTGCACCATCGTCGGTTTGCCGCAAGCGTAGGTGGGTACGACATCAAAACTGGTGTTTTGTGGGCCACTTTCCACGTTTACCGTCACTGTTTTACTTGGTTTACAGCCATCAGGATAAACAGCCGTCACGGTGTAGGTAGTAGTTTGCAAAGGGTTAGCAACGGGGTTTTTGATTGTGGTATCCGACAAAGTTGGTGACGCTTTCCAGCGAATTGTCCCTGCACCTTGCGCTAACAACATGGCCGTTTGCCCCACACAAACTGTCGTGTCAGGTGTTACTCTAAAATCAGGCTTATTGTTATCAATGCGAACAGTAATGGTTTTTTGTGGCAAACACCCATCGGCATATTGCCCCGTCACGGTATAGACGGTTGTCACCAACGGTTTGGCAGTTACCCGCGTTCCGACCGAATCACTCAACGTCAACGAAGGAGTCCAACGATAACGAGTGGCGCTACCTTGGGCACTCAAAACGGCACTTTGTCCTACGCAAATCGTGGTATCTTTAAACGCCGCAAAGTCAGGCTTATCGTTGTTGATTTTAACCGTTACGGTACGCGTCACGACGCAAGCCGAATCCGTAATGGTGCAAATAAAATTGGTAGTAGCATTCACCTTCGCGATGGGATTAGCAATAGTTGGATTGCTCAAACCCGCCGCAGGCGTCCACGAATATTTCAATCCGCCAGTCGCTTTGAGTGGCACACCTACGTTGCTACAAACAGTGGTATCTCCACTGGCAGCCGCTTTGCTTACGCCTACTTTGATAATTTTTGTCACAACATCTTGTCCACGGCAAACCAAGGGATTAGATGCCCGCAGCGTCACACGGTATTCACCTGGTTGATTAAATGTGTAAGTTGCTTTCAGCGGATCACGCGAGATGTTGTTTCCTTGCACATCCCAGGTATAAGTCTTTCCACCTTCACTGGTGTTTAAGAAATCCAACGTCATAGGCGCACAACCCGACAATACATTTTTGGTTGTCCCTTGATAGACATCAAAATCGGCCTTGAGGCGGTCGATGTCAAACTTGAATGCCGCGTTGTTACAATCCCCACTGTTACGATTTACCGCCCACACGTTGGGCGTAGAAGGGAAATTGGCTTGGCGACACACACACGTGGCCTGATAAATCACACCATTTTTGGCAAAACGGCTCGTTCCACCGTCCACGTGATCACCGTCGGTACTCGCGGTTGTACTTCCAATAAATGTACCGTATAACAGCGATTTTGCTCCTTTTTCTAAAATAGCAATGTAAAAATTGCTTCCCGTTGTGGTTTGTCGATAAGCGTCAGGCGTTGTTGGCAAGCCAATGGTGCTACTGGTGGGGTTATAGCCATTTCGTGAATTGACGACCCCTCCCCAACCCGACAAATAAATATTCCCACATTCGTTGACCAAAAAAGCAGTCGGTGCAATATCTGGCCTTGCTCTTGATGAACCAATGGTGGTTGAAAATATCGTTCGCGAAAGTGTTTTATCTAAAGCATGAATAAACTGCCCCGCATTGGTATTGCTATAAACTCCTGTAGTGGTGGGATAACGGCCACGCGTGAGTCCAAAAACGTGGACATTTTCTTCCGCATCCACATCCAACAAATACGCCACGTCTGAGCTATCCGTCCCGAGGTAGGTCAATTGTTCCAATTTATCGTTGACAAATTTGGCCACAAAACCATCTTCTTCCCCGCTTTTGGTGCTCTTAAATGCGGTTGTTTTAGCGGGTAAATTTGAGCTTCGGGTCAACCCTGCGACGTACAAAGCCCCCGACGGTGCCCATTTTACGCCGTATGCTCCGTCCGCAGCTGTTCCTCCCAAGTACGTACTCATGAGCATTGTTCTGAGGTCTGAACTTAGCTTAAACACCACCGCATCTTGGCGCCCCCCTCCGTACTGCGCCGTGGTGGGATTGACCGTCGGGAAATTGGTCGAGTTGGTCGAAGTAGCCACATAGACATTGTCTTTGTCATCTACCACTACTTCCCCCCTGAACTCATCGCTGTAGTTGATCAAGTTAAAATCAAAAGTGCGGCAAATTCCATCATTGCCGTTGCCTCCCACCAGCGTACTTGCCGCTAACGTTGACCCATCGACACTCAGTTTCAGCACAAAAATGTCGCTACCATTGGTATATCCAAATCCTCCGACAGGTTCAACGGCCGTTCCGCCGCCAAAACGCGTTTGATAGGCACCAGATGAGAGCGGAAAATTTTGCGACGATGTTGTCCCAAAAATCACCAGTTCTCCTTTGTTATTCACAATCATACTGTGCGGCACGTCAACGTCGGAGCCTCCAATGTAGGTTCCGTAAAGAAGACGAGTACCGTCAGGGCTAAATTTTAACAAACCCATATCCACACTCTGCGTTGCTTGACGCTGAAAAGCTCCCGCAGTGGCTGGGAAAGGCCCTGTTGAGTGCAATGTACCAATCGAATACAAGTTCCCTTGTTCGTCGTACGTAGCAGCGTGTCCAAAATTGTTGGCAAACGAACCCGAGAAAGTCGAAAACACCAGCTCAGGGTCAATCGTCAGCGCTTGGCTGCGGTCGTATCCTTTTGGAAAATTAAACGACAACTGATTTCCATCTAACTGATAATGAGCTGCTACTTCGCGGGTACGGTTGTTGATTTCTTGGTACGTATAAGGTTTTAATTCCCGAAATGTATTGATGGAAGTTTCGACCGCCAGTTGATTATCTTCCAACTTCAACGACTTACTACCCTCGTAACGAAGCTTAATTTTAGAGGCATCGGCCTGAGGATCTACCAAAAATTCGTACTTGAGGGTTTGGCGGAAGGCATACATTTTAAAGTCGATGCCAGGATAGACATCTTCATAGACAATCTCGCCAAACGAGGACACATCTTGCGCCCACTTGCTGGGGTCATTGCCCAAGAAATAGTTAAACTTGGCGGCGTTTGAATGGTCTTCTTTTACTTTGATGGCCGACGACGCCCCGTCAAACATCACTTCCACCGCGTGCCCGTTTACCAGCGGACTTATACGGGCGTTAGACAAGCGCTCACCCGTGGCATGGGCACTACGAAGAGGATTTCCCTCAAAAAAAACGTACATCAGCGATTTTTCTTTCAGGAGCAAATACCCTCCTGGAATATCGGCGCGATAACGTACGTCGGCGTCCCATTGACCTTGATTACGCACAAAACGAACCGCCGAGGGGGTTTGCGCACGCCCCTCTCCCCACACCAAAAACAATACAACTAAAATGCGTACAAAATGCTTCATACTAAAACAAACGAAAAGAATTCGTTGAAATTATGCAACCTATAAAGGCAAGACTTTCCAAAACGCTGGAACGTTGGAAAGCCTCGTTATTTTCTTTAAAAATCAGCGTTCAGCCTCTCCTATTACCCTTTTGAGAGTTCTTTGGCGCGGCGCTCAGCGGCCAAAATTCCCGTTTGGAGCGTCTGGGCCAAGCCCCCACCTTCAAACTCGCGAAGGGCGGCTTCGGTCGTTCCTCCTTTGGAAGCAACGGCCTTAATCAGGTCATCGAGGCTTTTATCGGCGTTGTTGATAAGATGGAAAGACCCCAACATGGTTTGCTTTACCAACAAAGTTGCCATCGACTCCTCAAAGCCCATTTGCTTGCCTGCTTCCACCATCGCTTTGACCAAATAATAGAAGTACGCAGGGCCGCTACCGCTCAAGGCCGTTACGGCATCAAGCATCGACTCGTCTTCCAAAAACACCGAGCGTCCCGTGGCATTGATGAGATTATCAACTTTTAGCAATTGGGCAAAACTCAACTCCTTCGCCGCCGAAAAGCCCGTGATACCCATTCCCAGCATGGCAGGGGTATTAGGCATGGCCCTAATGACCAAACGGTGATTTAGTGTTTCTTGAATGGTAGAAATCGGAATCCCCGCCATTATTGACAACACCACTTGCTGCGGTTGAAGTACCTCCCGCAAGGCGTCCTGAACCATGCCGAAATCTTGCGGCTTTACCGACAAAATCACGACGTCGTACTCGCCCACGTGCGCGCTGATGGTTTCGACCACCACACCCGTGTTTTCGGTTCGCAGGTTTTCGGCGCGATTGGCGCTTTTTTCAATCAAAAGAAGGTTTTCTTTTTTTACTAAATCATATTGCAAAAACGACTTGGCAAAGGCCATTCCCATGTTTCCGCAACCTACAATGGCAATTTTCATCAGTTTCGACTAAGAAGTTTGAGATTATGTCGCAAAATTGAGGATAATTTACCAATAAAACGCTCCATTAGTGTATTTTTGAAGACCAAATACGTTCATTTTCATGAAAAAACTTCTCCTTTACACTTCATTATGTTTCTTGGGCTGCTACACTGCTTTCGCCCAAAAGAAACCCAAAAAAACAACGCCGCCCCCCGCGCCGATTGCCAAAAAAGCCCTTACCCACGATGTGTACGACTTTTGGAAAGACATTCCTGAGCGCGTCGTCAGCAACAATGGGCAATGGTTTGGTTATGCGCTTAACCCACAAGAAGGCGACGGGAAAGTCGTTTTTCAAAATTTTGTCACGAACCAAACCGACTCGGTGGCACGAGGCGGTGAGTTGCGTTTTTCCAACGATTCTGAATTTGCCGTTTTCAAAATCAAGCCCCAATTGAGCGCTACCAAAGCGGCCAAGCGGGCCAAAAAGAAAAAGGACGAAATGCCAAAAGACTCGCTGGGCATCTATGCGCTTTCGACCAAAAAACTCAGCAAATTTCCTGCCATTCAGTCATTCAAATTACCCGAAAAAGGCAGCGAATGGGTCGCGTACTTAGGCGAAAGTCCCAAAGTAAAGCCTGACACCACCAAAAAAGCCCCCACAAGACGCGCCAAACGCGAATCGGATGAAAACGGCTACCGCTTGGTGACGCGTATGCTCAAAACCAGTACCGAACGCGCATTCGGGTTTGTGACCGATTATGAAGTGAGCAAAAACGGCAAGCGCTTGGCATTTGCAACTTCAGGTAACGATTCTACCAAAGCGGGGGTTTATGTCTTTGAACCCACGTCAAACCAACTTCAGCAGGTTTATGAAGGGCATTCAAAGCACAAATTCAAAAAGCTGTCTTTTGACGAAAATGGCGAACAATTGGCTTTCATTGCCGATTTGGACACCAACAGCAAAGCCCAAATTCGTTTGCCCAAATTATTCTACTGGAAAGCGGGTCAAGCTACTGCCGCTCGCCTAGCCGATGAGGCGAACCAACCTGCGGCGCAAGGATGGCTTGTGAGTGGCGAATACACCCCTCGTTTTGCCAAAGATGGTTCTAAGTTGTTTTTTGGTACCAACCCCAAGCCCATCGTACAAGACACCACCTTGCTTACCGAAGAAATTGTCAACGTGGAAGTATGGCATTGGCAAGACGAACGCCTTCAAACCCAGCAAAAAGTAAGCCTCGAACGCGACAAAAAGCAGTCGTATTTGGCCGTTGCTCACCTTAACGACCTAAAATTGACGCAGTTGGGTACATTAGAAGTTCCTGATGTTACACTTGTCAATGAAGGCAATGCTGATTTTGCCGTTGGTAAATCCGACCGTCGCTACTCGCACCAGCACTGGGATTGGAATCCCGTAGAGGATGCCTATATCATTAGCTTGCGCGATGGTTCTAAAAAAATGGCCAAAGAAAAAATAGAAGGCAGTGCGCGTACCTCACCAGAAGGCAAGTATTTGTACTGGTTTTCTAACCCTGACACCGCTTGGTTTGCGCACGATATTACGGCCAATCAAACCATTCAGTTGACCAATAATAAAACCGTTAAATACGCCGACGAAGAAGATGACCATCCAGATTTCCCCAATCCGTACGGCATAGCGGGCTGGACTAAAAACGACCAGTATTTGTTGGTATATGACCGTTTTGACATTTGGCAAATTGACCCTAAAAAGCCTACATCGCTCGTAAAATTAACCGATGGCCGCGCCGCCAAAAACCAGTACCGCTACGTTCGTTTGGATGCCGAAGAGCGAAACATCGATCTTGGTAAGTCTCTTTTGTTGCGTACCGTCAACGAAACTACCCGCCAAGAAGGTTTCAGTCAGCTGACGGGCAGTGCTATCCAGCGTTTGTACGAAGGCGATTTCAAAGTAGGAATGGCCGTGTTGAAGGCCAAAGACGCCGACCGTGTTCTTTTCACCAAAGAAACGTTCAAAGAATATCCCGATTGGTACGCGACCGATTTAAGTTTCAAAAACGTAAAACGCGTTACCGAAGCTAACGCCCAGCAAGCCAACTACTGGTGGGGAAGCGTCGAAATCGTCAATTGGCGCGCGGGTGATGGTACACCATTGCAAGGGTTACTCTACAAACCTGAGAATTTTGACCCGACCAAGAAATACCCAATGATGACGTATTTCTACGAGAAAAATTCCGAAAATATTCATACCCACTACGCCCCTCGCCCGATTCGTTCGTACATCAACTTCTCGTACTTTACCAGCAATGGGTACGTGGTTTTTGTTCCTGATATTGTTTACAAAGACGGCTACCCTGGCCAAAGTGCGTACAATTGCATCGTGCCAGGCGTGTTGAGTATGATTGATAAAGGGTTTGTGGATAAAGACAAAATTGGTATCTCAGGCCACAGCTGGGGCGGCTACCAAACGGCTTACCTTGTGACCCAAACCAACCTATTCCGTGCAGCCGAAGCAGGCGCTCCTGTCTCAAACATGACGAGTGCTTACGGCGGAATTCGCTGGGATTCAGGAATGTCGCGCCAAGCGCAGTACGAGCGTACCCAAAGCCGTATTGGTGGGACACTTTGGGAAAAGCCCATGCAATACCTCGAAAACTCGCCGCTTTTCCACGCCCCCAAAATCGAAACGCCTGTGTTGATGATGCACAACGACGATGATGGTGCCGTGCCTTGGTACCAAGGGATCGAATTTTACATGGCACTCAAGCGCCTCAACAAGCCCGTTTGGATGCTTAATTACAACGGAGAAAAACATGGATTAACAAAACGACAAAATATGAAAGATTTTGCCGTACGTTTGTACCAATATTTTGACCACTACCTCAAGGATGCACCTGCTCCCGAGTGGATGTCGGAGGGCCTTCCAATGGTCGAAAAGGGAATCCGTCAAGGACTTAGCCCCGTTTCTTCTCAGAAGGCTTCGCAGCTCGGTAGTGGCTCGCAAAAATAGACATTATTAGACCTATAAGGTTTTTAAAACCTTCCAGGTCTGGCAAAAGTAGTTTTTATTTAGCCCTTTAGAGCTGTAAGGTTTTTGAAACCTTACAGCTCTGCTCAATCGAATGTATTATTTATCTGCTTTCTTCTATTACTTCCTACTTATTCCCATCTCTCGCCTTCCATTTGGCGTCTTGTATGCCATTGCCGATGGCCTGAGTTGGCTTTTTTTCAACGTAGTGGGTTACCGCAAACAAGTAGTTGTGGAAAACATCCGCAACTCTTTCCCCGAAAAATCAGAAGCTGAAATACAGCAAATTGCCCGCGACTTTTACACGCATTTGTGTACGCTTATCATCGAGACGGTTAAGGCATTCAGTATGACCCGTGCTGAATTTATGCAGCGCGTTTCGTTTACGGGCTTAGACCTTCTCGACCATTATGCCAAACAAGGTAAAAGCATTATCATAGCCGCGGGGCATTGCCACAACTATGAATGGCTCGTGACGGGCATCGACCCACTCGTAAAACACAAAGTAATGGCCTTGTACCGTCCTTTGAACAATCGTTTTTTTGACGAAAAAATCAAGCAGAGCCGTAGCAAATTGGGTTTAAACTTAGCATCGATTTACGAAATCAAATCGCAGTTTGGGGAGCAAGTCGTCGAGAAACCCGTGGCGGCGGCCTTTGCCATGGACCAATCGCCGTCCAATCCAGAGAGCGCCTACTGGATGCAGTTTTTAAACCAAGACACCCCCATTCTGTTTGGCACCGAAAAATACGCCAAAGAATACGACCTTCCCGTTGTTTTTGGGCACATTCACGCCCAAAAGCGCGGTTATTACTACGCCAATTTTGAATTACTCACCGACACTCCCCGCGAAACGGCCTACGGAGAAATCACCGAGAAAATGATGAAGTGGCTCGAAGCCGACATCCGCCAAGAACCTGCGACTTGGCTCTGGAGCCACAAACGATGGAAGCACAAACGAACTACCGTCCAATCGCCACTTTCCGAAGGATAGAATCAATCACAAAACGGGTTGTCATGCCATCGGCTTCGGCTTCGTAGTTGAGCATGATGCGGTGGTTGAACACATCGGGAGCTACTTCTTTGATGTCTTCGGGCAGCACATAGTCTCGGCCATCCATGTACGCCAAGGCTTTGGCGGCAAGGTTGAGTTTAATGGTTCCGCGCGGTGACACCCCAAACTGAATATAGCGTGCTTCTTCACGAAGGGCATAATCCAACGGGCGGCGCGTGGCAAATACCAACTCTACGATGTAGTTTTCAAGGGTTTCGGATAACGTGATTTGGTTGATTTCCTGACGGATTTGAGCAATGTCTTTTTTCGACAAAATAGGCTTAGGCTCATAATTATAATCCAGATTCGACATCCGACGCATGACCTCCAATTCTTGGGGTTTGGTAGGATAATCTACGAACACCTTCATCATAAAACGGTCTAATTGCGCCTCAGGAAGCGGATACGTACCTTCTTGTTCTACGGGGTTTTGGGTCGCCAACACAAAAAACGGTTGATCCAATTGGAATGTTTCTTCTCCAATGGTCACTTGTTTTTCTTGCATAGCTTCAAGCAACGCCGATTGCACTTTGGCAGGCGAACGGTTGACCTCATCGGCCAAAATCAAATTGGCAAAAATCGGCCCTTTTTTTACTTCATAATCGCCCAATTTGGGTCTATAAATCATCGTCCCCACAATGTCTGCAGGCAACAAGTCGGGCGTAAATTGGATGCGTTGAAAATCGAGGCTTAGCACACGAGCTAAAGTATTCACTGTCAGTGTTTTGGCCAACCCAGGCACTCCCTCCAACAAAATATGGCCTCCCGTAAAAAGCCCCACTAAAAGGCGGTTGATGAGGGTTTCTTGCCCTACCACTACCTTACCCATTTCTTCAAAAACCGCTTTTATTTTTTTTTGTGACATCTTGGTTTGTCGCTTTTTTTCAAAATCTCAAAGCGTAAAGTTAGACATTTAGGACATTATTTTCACAATTCTATTTACTTTGTATATCAACCGAATTTATAAGCACTGTGTCCGATTTTCGATTAAGAGTTTTTTGTAGTGTAGCCCAACACCTTAGCTTTACCAAGGCCGCAAGCGAATTGTTTGTTTCCCAACCAGCCGTCACCAAGCACATTCGAGAACTCGAACAGCAGTACGGCACACGCCTTTTTGAGCGCAAAGGCAATTCGGTCGTATTAACCGAAGCGGGCGAAATTTTGAAACGCTATTCGTCGCAGATTTTGCATTTATACCAAGAAGCCGCGTTTGAATTGGGGACGCTGCAAGACAAGCATAACGGTGTTCTTCGGCTGGGAGCGAGTACGACCATCGGTCAGTATTTGATTGCGCCACTTTTGGCGAAATACTACGAAAAATTCCCGCAAGTGGAGCTTTCTCTCCTCAACGGCAACACCGAAATGATTGAAAATGCTGTTCTTTCTCACCACATTGATTTGGGGGTGGTAGAAGGCAAAAAGCACCAATCGGGTATTAAATACGTTGATTTTATGGACGATGAGCTCGTAGCGGTGGTGCACGTTAAAAGTAAGCTATCTACCCTCAACGAGATTTCGGTACAAGAGTTAGCAAAAATTCCGCTAGTACTGCGCGAACGAGGCTCTGGGACGTTAGAAGTGATTGAAAGCGCCCTCAAAGAACACAACCTCAAGCTATCGTCGCTCCAAATCGTAATGCACTTGGGGGGAACCGAAAGCATTAAATCGTTTCTGGAGCATTCAAATTGCATGGCTTTTTTGTCCATTCGTTCTATCCAAAAAGAACTCACAACGGGCCAAGTTAAAATTATAAAAATCAACGAATTACAATTATTACGGAAATTTTGGCTCATTCACTTACAAGGTCAGCCAGAACCTATGGCTGAAGCGTTTATGCGGTTTGCCTTTCGTGAATATCCTAAAAAATAACAACGTATCCATCTAACCTATTTCGATTTCTCTATGAACTCACACATTCACAATCGCCGAGGTTTTCTCAAGAAAAGTGCCCTCACTACCCTTGCGGGCATGGTGGGGACGGAGATTGTTTTTGCCAAAAACATGCCTCCACACCACGTTCCGTTGGCTTTCGACGAAGGATTGGCAGGAAAGCACCCCGACATGGTTGTACTGAGTGACAAACCATGGAATGTAGAAACGCCGCCCCACTTGTTAGACGACGCCATTACGCCCATAGAACGGATGTTTATTCGTAATAACGGCCTCGTTCCTGAGGAAAAAATCGACCCTTCGACTTGGACACTCACCATCAAAGGTGAATCGGTCAAGCAAACCAAAACCTATAAAATCAGCGACTTAAAGGCCAAATTCAAAACCTACACCTACCAGCTGGTGTTGGAATGCGGCGGAAATGGCCGTTCAGGCTATGTTCCTCAAACCTCTGGAAATCAGTGGGATCAAGGGGCGGTAAGCTGTGCCGAATGGACGGGTGTACGCCTCAAAGATATTCTGAACGATGTGGGTCTAAAAGACGATGCCGTTTATATTGGGTATTATGGCAAAGACCTTCATCCGAGCCGCGACCCGAGCAAAGTCGTGATTTCGCGCGGGGTTCCCATCAAAAAAGCCATGGAAGACGAAACCCTCATTGCGTGGAGTCTCAACGGCAAAGACCTCCCGCTAATGCACGGCTTTCCGCTGCGCCTTGTGGTAGGTGGCTGGCCTGCGTCGGTATCAGGCAAATGGCTGCACACGATTGCGGTACGCAACAAAGAACACGACGGTGCCAAAATGGACGGACACAGCTACCGAGTACCACGCCAAGCTGTGATGCCAGGAGAAAAACTAGCCGAAACGCCCGAAAACTTCCGCATCATTGAGTCGATGCCCGTAAAATCGCTTATTACTTTCCCCAAAACGGGCGCGATGATTGATGTTGGGAAATCACTGTCTCTTCGTGGCCACGCTTGGGCGGGCGATTTAGCCGTCAAAGACGTATTTACGTCCATTGACTACGGAGCTACTTGGCAAAAAACCACGCTCCAAACACCCAAAAATCGTTTGGCGTGGCAGCAGTGGGCCGCTCAAGTCCAGTTTCCTCAAAAAGGGTACTACGAAGTGTGGGTACGCGCCGTAGATTCGCAAGGGGTATCGCAACCGATGGTGATTCCTGCGTGGAATCCAGGTGGTTACCTCAACAACGCTTGTCACCGTATTGCTGTTAAAGTCGTTTAACCCGATATACCAATGAGAACGAACATCATATTCCTTTGTGTGGCCGTGGTGGCGTTTTGTTTGGCGGCCATTCGCCGCGAACCGTCCGCCTATCCGTCAGCGACGCTGACCGCAGCCGTTGCCGACAGTGTCGATAAAGAAACAGGATTGGCCCTCGACCCTAACTTCATGATTGTGAAGGCGCAATGTACGAGTTGCCATTCCCCAAAACTCATTCTTCAACACCGTTTTACCCGCGACGAATGGTTGAGTAAAATTCGCTGGATGCAGCGCAATCATAAATTGTGGGATTTGGGGGAGTCAGAAAAGACCGTCCTCGATTACCTAGCAAAACACTACGCCCCCAGCCAAAGTGCCTACTCGCGGCGCGAAGCACTGCGTAATGTAAAATGGTATAAATTAGAGAATTAACTCCAATGACGGCACGTGTTCAAGGCGCGTGCCGTTAGCTTTTTTTTCAATACCTAGCTGCATTCGTTGTAAGAACTCACAATACACAGGAGAAATCAAATTCTCCGCCTTGGAAGTCATTAACGCGTGCAATCGTAGTTCCCCTTTTTTTAGTTCGCTACCGAATATACGTTCAGCACTTAGCTCATAGAGTTGTTTTCTGAGTAATTTCTCCGTCAAGGAAATCGACGTATCAGTTTCAGAACACAGTTCACTGATAAATTGCTCGCACCATAAATAACCCAACTTTCTCGGAATCAAGGCATTTCTCACAAATCGACAGGAAACGTCTCCCACCAAGTAAATATCCTGAATGTTTTCGCTGTGAATCGTTTTCTTTACTTCTTTCAAATACGCATCATCCTCAAAATCAAACACCGAAGCAGGGGATGTCAGAAAGAATACGTCGCCAAAATGCCTGCGAATAAATCCTTCCATTTGGCAGAAAGGACATACCAAAAATAACTGATTTGAAGAAATGGAATTCATAGCATTTGGTTGTTGATGAAGGTGGGCTGTTCCAGTAATTGGAACAGCCCTTTGGTAATGGTACTTTTCTTAAAGTACAGTGTAGGTTAGTTGATTTTTATCTCCGCATTCAGCCCAGTAGTTGGTTGCTTCAAAAGCTGTTGTTTGGCTTCAAAAAAATCCTGCTGAAGTTGCTTAATACGCTTTTCGCGCATTTTTATATCTTCTTCATTTTGGCTTTTTTCAATTTTATTTTCGTGAAACCGCACTTTCACCTGCACAAACTGCGCCAAGAGGTCAATGGCCTCCAATGACGAAAAATGACCATTCAAAAGTTGTATATTCATTTTTTCAGAAAGTTATTGTCCTTGTCCTAGTGAAAAAGCAGGGGTGCCATCAAAAGCGTACAAGTTTTCGGTCTTGATGATGTCGATGTTGTGCTCGCTTGCGGCCTCCAACAACCCTACGATTTGTTGTTTGTCTAACTCGGTTGTTCCGACAGGTTTAAAGCGGCAACGCCAGTGGTCGGTGCAGAATGTTTCGGGAAAACCTTCTGGCCAAACTTTGATACCACGGTTGGTAATCATGCTCAATGTTGCCTCGGATGTGTTGATTTTCTGCACCATCGCTGCCAACTCATCGGCACTTTCGCCGTCCCAATGCACAAACAAATCCACCCCTAGCAATTCTTTTTTCTTGGGAGCTTTGCGTTGGTATTTTGGCAGGTTAAACGAAGTGCCTGCGGCATAACTTACGGCGTTTAATTGAGTCGGTTTTTCACCCAAATTTTTGATGACTGCCTCGGCAAACTCCTTCGTCCCTACTTTTTGCTTACTAATCCCTTCTTTGTAAATATCGTAGGTATGGATGCCTTCTTCGATGGTTTTGAGCCAGGCGTTTTGTACTTTTTCGGCTACATCGGTTTGGCCAATGTGGTTGAGCATCAGCACCGCTCCTTGCAATAAGCCCGACGGATTAGCCATGTTTTGGCCTGCTCTTCGGGGTGCCGAACCGTGAATCGCCTCAAACATAGCGCACTCTTCGCCGATATTGGCTGAACCCGCCAAACCTACTGAGCCCGCAATCTGAGCGGCCACGTCGCTAAGCACGTCTCCGTACAAATTCGGCATCACAATGACGTCAAACGCTTCGGGTGTATCCGCCATTTTAGCAGCTCCAATGTCAATAATCCAGTGTTCATTTTCGATGGTAGGGTATTCTTTCGCAATTTCATCAAAGACTTGGTGAAACAGTCCGTCGGTTTGCTTCATGATGTTGTCTTTGGTAAAACACGTCACTTTTTTACGGTCGTAGTTTTTGGCATACTCAAACGCATAGCGAACGATTTTTTCGCAGCCTGGGCGGCTAATCAGTTTCAAACATTGCACCACCTCGTCGGTTTGTTGGTGTTCGATACCTGCGTACAAATCTTCTTCGTTTTCGCGCACAATCACGATGTCCATTTGCGGGTGTTTTGTTTTCACAAAAGGATGTAAACTAATGCACGGACGGATGTTGGCATACAAACCCAAAAACTTACGCGTAGTTACGTTCAAACTTTTGTAACCACCACCTTGGGGAGTCGTAATAGGGGCTTTCAAGAATACTTTGTTGCGGCGGATAATGTCCCACGATTCTTTGGCAATCCCTGAGGTGTTACCTGCTAAATACACTTTTTCACCCACCTCGATTTCATCTACTTCGATTTGCGCCCCTGCGGCTTTGATAATGGAAAGAGTGGCATCCATGATTTCGGGACCGATGCCGTCGCCCTTTGCTACCGTAATTCTTTTCATTAATGAATTTGTTTTTGGTTGACGGTGCAAAGGTCTGTAGTAGTATTTATAAATTTTTATTTAACTTTACAATAGTTATCATAAATATTTTTTATGAATTATACGCTTAACCAATTACGAATATTCCTCAAAGTGGCACAAACACGCAGCATTACGAAAGCTGCTGAAGAGCTACATTTGACGCAGCCTGCGGTTTCGATTCAGCTCAAAAACTTCCAAGAGCAGTTTGATATTCCGTTGATTGAAGTGCTCCACAAGAGAATCTACGTCACTGATTTTGGTCAAGAAATAGCCGAAGCTGCCGACAAGATTTTGACCGAAGTATATGCCATCAATTATAAAATGCACGCCCACAAAGGTCAACTTACGGGCAAACTCAAGTTTTCGGTGGTATCGACGGGCAAGTACATCGCCCCTTACTTCATTGCCGATTTTATCAGGCAACACCCTGGCGTAGAGCTCCAAATGGACGTTACCAACAAAACCCAAGTGGTAACGAGTCTCGAAAAAAATGAGGTTGATTTTTCGTGGGTAAGTGTCTTGCCCGAGACCCTGAAAATTGAAAAAATTGAGCTTATGCAAAACAAGCTTTTCGTAGTAGGAAATGCCGAAACGCAGTACAACGAAGCTCTTTATGATAAATCCATTTTTGAAAATATTCCGCTCATTTATCGAGAACAAGGATCAGGTACACGGCATGTGATGGAAAAATTTATTCTTCAAAATAACCTTCCCGTCCGCAAAAAAATGGAATTGACCTCCAACGAAGCCGTCAAACAGGCCGTCATTGCGGGACTTGGGTATTCCATCATGCCGCTCATTGGTATCAAAAACGAACTGGTCAATCAGCAACTGCGCATTATTCCCGTAGAAGGTTTTCCCATCACTTCTACTTGGACGTTGATTTGGTTGAAAGACAAAAAGCTTTCGCCCGTTGCCCAAGCTTACTTAGACTACGTGACCCAAGAAAAACAGAACCTAATTCATGAAAAGTTTGCTTGGTTTGAAAATCAGGGATAGCGCGAGCATACTGCTCGTGATTCCTATTCAAAGGCTTCTAGCAGTTTTTCATGAAACTCCTACTATTAGGCTGGAAGCCTTTGAATAAACGGCACGAGGCATAGCCTCGCGCCATCTTCTTAACGCTGATAGCGCGAGCATTCTGCTCGTGATTCCTATTCAAAGGTTTCTAGCCTTAATTTATAACTCTGGCTGGAAGCCTGTAAATAAACGGCACGAGGCGCAGCCTCGCGCCATCTTCTTAACGCTGATAGCGCGAGCATTCTGCTCGTGATTCCTATCCAAAGGCTTCTAGCCATTTTTCATGAAACTCCCGATATCTGGCTGGAAGCCTATAAATAAACGGCACGAGGCGCAGCCTCGCGCCATCTGCCTGAAAACTGATAGCGCGAGCATTCTGCTCGTGATTCCTATTCACAGGCTTCTAGCCGTTTTTCATGAAACTCCCACTATTAGGCTGGAAGCCTTTGAATAAACGGCACGAGGCGCAGCCTCGCGCCATCTGCCTGAAAACTGATAGCGCGAGCATTCTGCTCGTGATTCCTATTCAAAGGCTTCTAGCCTTAATTTATAACTCCGGCTGGAAGCCTGTAAATAAACGGCACGAGGCGCAGCCTCGCGCCATCTTCTGCTACCTCTGATACCTTTCGGTTAACTTTTCGTCCTATTACTGCTAAACAAGTTAGCCATTTTAACTTCAACATAGTATGTCAGAAAAGTATAAATTTTTCGAGGGAGGGCTGTTTTTTGTTACCCTTACAGTCGTAGGATGGATTGATGTTTTTACTAGAAAAGACTACGCTGAAACAATTATCAAAAACCTAAATTATTGCATTGATAATAAAGGCCTTATTGTCCATGAGTTCTGTATAATGCCTAGCCATCTTCATTTAATTTGTGAAGCAAAAAAAGGTAATCTTGGAAGTATTTTGAGGGATTTTAAAAGCTTTACGGCAAAACGAATTATTGAACAAATACAAGAGAATCCTCAAGAAAGTAGAAAAGAGTGGTTGCAGTATATGTTTACGTTTTTTGCCAAACGTAATAGTCACAACGCCCAAAATCAATTTTGGCAACAACACAATCACCCCATTAGTTTAGAATCTTCAAAATGGATACAAGAGAAAACAGAATACATCTGGAATAACCCTGTAAAAGCAGGTATGGTTGACGAACCACAACATTACATTTACAGCAGTGCATATCCATTTACAGAATTAAAAATACCAAAATAAACCTAGGCTGGAAGCCTTTGAATAAACGGCACGGGGCACAGCCTCGCGCCATCTTCTTAACGCTGATAGCGCGAGCATTCTGCTCGTGATTCCTATTCAAAGGCTTCTAGCCTTCATTTATAATCTGGGTGGAAGCCTATAAATAAACGGCACGAGGCACAGCCTCGCGCCATCATAAGAGTAAAAAAAGGGCTTAGCTGAGTTTCAATGATAATGTACAAAAACCCTATTCATAATGCTTAGCCCTTTCTTCGTCAGCGTTCTACTGTTTATCAGCATTTTAGCCATTATTATTTTGAGCTCGCGGTACAAGTTCAACACCTTTTTTGTGCTGGTACTCGTAGCAATGGGCGTAGGATTTGCCGCAGGCATGGACGGAGAAAATGTACTCAAAGCCCTCAAAGTAGGTTTTGGAGGTACACTTGAAAAAATAGGTTTACTCATTATTTTGGGTGCTACGCTGGGCGTTATTTTGGATAAAACCAACGCGACCCTCAGTCTTGCTCATTTTGTTTTGGCTAAAACAGGCGAACGCTACGCTCCCTTGGCCGTGAGTATCATTGGTTTTTTGATTGGACTACCGATTTTTTGTGATTCAGGCTTTGTCGTATTGAGCGGGCTTGTCGTTTCGTTGGGGCTTCAATTGCCCCAAAAGCGAATATCGCTGATAGGCTGTTTGGCAACGTCGCTTTATGCAGTGCATTGCTTGGTACCGCCTCACCCTGGAATCACCGCCGCCGCTGGGGTGCTCAACGTCGATTTAGGAAAAGCCATGTTATTAGGCGTATTGGTCGCATTACCCGCTGCCATTGTAGGGTATCTGTACAGCCTTGCCCAGCCAACTCCCGAAATAGAAACACCCGATCAAAACTCCTTACCTACCCCAACCATTCCGACCGAAAATCTTCCTTCTCCTTTGCGCTCCTTTCTACCGATTATCGTTCCCATTGCCCTCATTTCGCTCAAATCAGTCGTATTGCTTAGCCCCGACGCGCTGCCTGCGGTTTTACTTACAATGGTCAAGTTTTTGGGTGAGCCTATTCCTGCCCTTATTGTTGGCTTACTACTGACCTTACCATTGTTTCGTCCGCTGCAAAAGGAGCAACTCAATGCCCTGTTCGACGATGCCATCTCCAAAGCAGGACCGATTTTGATTGTAACGGCGGCGGGAGGAGCTTTTGGAGAAATCATCAAAGGGCTTGAACTCGGAAAAGTCTATGGTTCGGCCATTGCTTCGGGTGGTTGGGGACTGCTTATTCCTTTTGGATTAGCCGCTATTTTCAAAACTGCCCAAGGGTCTTCGACGGTTGCTGTTGTCTCTACTGCTTCATTAATTGCGCCTTTGTTAGATTCGTTAGGTTTTGCTTCCGAAACAGGCACGGTGCTCGCCCTACTTGCTACGGGAGCAGGTTCGATGGTGACTTCACACGCCAACGATTCTTACTTCTGGGTCATTTCTCGCTTTGGCAATCTTAGCGTATCTCAGACCTTGCGTCTCTTTTCGCCAGCCTCTACCCTGATGGGCCTGGTCGCTCTGAGCATGGTTTATCTTCTAAAATTCTTACTTCTGTAAATAATCAGGTGATGAGCATCCTTCGGCAGAATTATTCGACACTCTGCACTCTACCTTCGACATTCGCGGAATTCCTTGTACTTTTGAGGAATATTTGTCCATCTTCCCCGAATGAGATACCACCGTGTGTTGGTCGAAGCGATTGTTTTTTCGCTCGGCGAAATTTTTGAAAAAGGCCGTCAAGCCGATAAAGTGATTGAGCAAGTCCTCAAATCAAACCGTAAATGGGGCGCTCGCGACCGCGGTTTTATTGCCGAAAATACCTACGAAATCGTCCGCTGGTGGCGGTTGTTATTGTTTGTAAGTCAAGAAGAACGACCCGCTTACAGCGATATTTTTGCCATTTGGCAGACACTCAAGGGCAACGAACTTCCCGCCTGGACCGAATTTGACCACATTCAGCCGCAGCGTATTCGTCAAGCCTACGAAGAAGCTAAGAAAATCCGAAAAGTCCGCGAATCTATCCCCGATTGGCTCGACGAAGTGGGAGCTTTGGAATTAGGAGAGAAATGGGACGATGAACTGCACGCGCTCAACCAAACTGCCCCCGTTGTTTTACGCGTCAATACCCTCAAAACCAACCGCGAAGCACTTCAAAAGCAGTTGGCTGAAGATGGCATTCAAACGAACCCACTTCCTTCGTTGCCCTCGGCGTTGGCATTGACAGAAAAGAAAAATGTATTTCAAACGGAGGCGTTCAAAAACGGCTTTTTTGAGGTTCAAGACGCGGGTTCGCAGGTGATTGCCCCCACGCTCGACGTTCAGCCTGGAATGCGGGTCATTGATGCTTGCGCAGGCGCTGGTGGAAAAACCTTGCACTTGGCCGCTTTGATGCAAAACCAAGGGAGATTGATTGCTATGGACGTAGAGAACTGGAAACTAGACGAACTTCGCCGCCGCGCACGTCGCAATGGGGTAAGCAACGTCGAAACGCGCCTCATCGAAGCCAAAACCATCAAGCGCCTCCGCGAAACGGCCGATCGCGTTTTGTTAGACGTGCCTTGTTCAGGTTTGGGAGTGCTTCGACGAAATCCAGATTCTAAATGGAAGATTATGCCCGAATTTTTGGCGCAAATTCGCCAAACGCAGTACGATATTTTAAGCCATTACTCACAAATGGTTAAACCTGGCGGCAAATTAGTCTATGCTACTTGTAGCATTTTACCCTCAGAAAGCGAAAATCAGGTGCAGCGCTTTCTCAAAGAGCAAGGCCAACAATGGACGCTTGAAACCGAAACGCGCACCTCTCCCGCCCGCGACGGATTCGACGGGTTTTATATGGCATCGTTGGTAAAACCTTGTTAAAAACCACCTTTTTTACGTTATTTGTCCAAGGAACCACTCACCCATAATGCTTACCATTCAAAGCAACGTTTCACTCAAGCCGTATAATACCTTCGGTATCGATGCCACCGCACGCTACTTGGTAGAAGTAGAAAACGAAGAAGACATTCAGACACTCCTTCAACTTCCCAATGCACACACGTCACCAATGCTCATTTTGGGCGGTGGCAGCAATCTTCTCCTCACGCAAGACTTTAATGGGTTGGCGGTCAAAATCAATCTCAAAGGCATTCAAGTTGTGAAAGAAGACCAAGAGCACGTCTGGGTACGGGCGGGGGCTGGTGAAAACTGGCATGGTTTTGTCATGCACTGCGTCGAAAAAGGCTGGGCTGGCCTCGAAAATTTATCTTTGATACCTGGTACCGTCGGAGCCGCCCCCATGCAAAATATTGGTGCGTACGGTGTCGAAATCAAAGACACCTTCGACCGCCTCGAAGCAGTGCAGTTAGCCACGGGCGAAAAACACATTTTTACCAATGCCGATTGCCGCTTTGGCTACCGCGATAGTGTGTTTAAAAATGAAGTGAAAGGCCAATATATCATCAGCAGTGTTCAGTTTAAGCTGGCCAAACAGCCCACTTTTCAGGTATCGTACGGCGACATTCAAACGACCCTTACGCAAATGGGCGTCAAAGAATTAAGCATTCGAGCAGTAAGTGAAGCCGTCATCAAAATTAGACGTAGCAAACTCCCCGACCCCGCCGAAATCGGAAACGCGGGCAGTTTTTTCAAAAACCCCGAAATCCCTGCTTCGCAGTACGAAGCACTTAAAATCCAATACCCAGCCATTCCAGGCTATGTGATCAACGACACGACCGTGAAAGTGCCAGCAGGTTGGTTGATTGAACAAAACGGCTGGAAAGGAAAACGTTTTGGAAGCATTGGCGTTCATACCCGACAAGCGCTGGTACTGGTCAACTACGGCGGAGGAAAAGGTGCTGACATACAACAACTTGCCTATAAGATTCAAAACTCAGTCGAAGAGCAATTTGGTATTCGGTTGCATACAGAGGTAAACTTCGTATAAAAAAAAGTTGGCCAGAAACTAGCCAACTTTTCGGAACCTTCCTCTTTTTTAACCAAAAATTAAAATTTTTGATGTTTCCTTAAAAAACAAACCTCTATATCTTTTTACTCTCCTTTTTTCGTCTTTTTGGTTTATATTTATTGGAGAGTTGTTAAAACCTATTTATTGCAGCTTAATTCACTCACTGCGCTTTTTATAACATAAAACCTTCGCCAAATCGTTCTAAAGACAACTGAAAAGTTCCCTTTAAACGGCCAACTGCCCGAATCTGTCTATTCTCCCCTAAAATGCGTGTTCGTACACGTATAATTTGTCTTTCAATTCTTTTCGAGCAATGTGAATCCTGTTTTTGACTGTTCCAATCGGAATACGCAAACGCTCCGCAATTTCATGGTATTTGAATCCTCGGTAGTGCATCATAAACGGCGTACGGAACGATTCTTCTAATGAATCTACGGCGCGGTTGATGTCATTCATTATAAACGTTGAAGGCGCGTCATTATCCGTGCTATTCTCAAGCGAATTGATGTAGTACAAATTTTCAGATTCGTCAATGAAAGTATTCTTCCTTACCATGCGCTGATAGTTGGTAATGAACGTGTTTTTCATAATTGTGTAGAGCCACGCTTTTAGGTTAGTTCCATCAGCATATTTTTCTCGGTTGGTAAACGCCTTCAACAAGGTATCTTGAAGCAAATCATTGGCATCATCATGGTCTTTGGTGAGGCGCATGGCAAATGGTTTCAATGACTTTGAAACTTTTGAAATATTGTAGGTGAATTCTATGGCGGTCATGGTCTTTGGATTGTTGATTTTTGTTTAATCTTTATGAAGCAAAGTTAAACAATAATATTTTACAATACCAAACCTATTTTGGAAATTATAGAACAAAATCCTACTAATTTTATTCTAAGCGACTAATTTTAATGTCTTTTACAATGCCTTTTTTCCAAAAAAACAAGTCAAAAAGAAGCAAAAAAGGGGCATTTTACACAAAAAAGTACAATTTTTAGTTTTGTTTAATTTATAGAAAAATAAGTTAAACAAAATCAAAAATTCTAATGTCTGTTTAATATTAAAAACAATCTATTAAACAAAAACCCCCTATTCACCGAAGGAAACAACCAAAAAAGCGCCACTTTCGATGGCGCTTTTTTGGTATATCTACTTACCTCAAAATGAGAGACCTTTTAGAGTGCGTAATAAAAATCTAAAGGGTTGGGGTACAAAAACGAATAGGGAAGGTGCGTTTGCAGGCGCTCCGACGAAATCAGTTTGTAAGGCGCTGAAGCATCATCCTCAAACGTTGGAGGAATATACCCAAACGGTTCGCAACTCCCCAAATAAACCTCGCGGCGGGTAGGATGTTGGGGCGAAACCACGTTATAGGTTTGATTCCATGCTTCGTTGGGCGAAGATAAAAACGTTTCAATGATTCCGATGGCGTCGTCGCGGTGCAGATAGTTGACGGGCAAATGCCCCGTCGTCAGATTTTTTTTACCCGATACGTATTTTGCAGGAATACGCTCGTAGCCCATCAAGCCACCGCAACGAAGCACGAGCCACGTTTTTCCTACTTCCTGAATGATACGCTCGGCTTCGACCAAGGCAGGTGCCGCCGCCTGCTCGGGTGTTATTACGTCGTCTTCTACCGCCGTCCGATTGTCATCGGCATAGACCGACGTTGAACTTACGTAAATCACGCGCTGCACCGAGCTATTTTTTAGCAAAGTGGCCAGGTGCTCGATTTGGGCAGGATGAAACGTCGCGCCCGTGTGCGCCAATCGCGGCGGGATATTTACAACCAACACTTCGGTATCCAACAAATAGTCCCAGCCTATTCCTTTCGGTTCGGGCGACAATTGCAGCCAAAGCGGCTCAATCCCTGCCTGACGCAGTTCGCTCAGTTTTTCGGCACGGGTTGTTGAGCCTCTGACCACGTGTCCTTGTTCTATGAGTTTTTTGGCCAAAGGTAAGCCCAGCCAGCCACATCCTAAAATACTTACTTTCATGGTTTTTCAAAACGTAAGGTTGCCCATTGGTTGAGCGTTTTTTGAGCTACTAACTTGAGTCCAACTTCTTCGGCTTTTTGCGTAATATCCGCTATGTCAAACTCGTAAAAACCGCTCACCATCATCGTACCACCCGCTTTTAAGAACGTTTCATAAATAGGAATTTCGCGAAGCAAAATGTTGCGGTTGATATTGGCCAACACAATGTCGTAGGTGTCGTGCGGACAGTCTTCGATGGTTCCTTGAAAAACGGTCATGTGTTTACAACCATTCATCTCAGCGTTTTCGACGGCATTGAGGTACGCCCATTCTTCGATGTCGAAGGCGGTGAGTTTAGTCGCACCCAATAGTTCCCCCAAAATCGCCAAAATACCCGTACCACTTCCTACGTCGAGCAACGATTTTCCCTGATGATCCAGCGAAAGTTGTTGTTCCATGACCAAGGTAGTGGTTTCGTGGTGACCCGTTCCAAACGACATTTTGGGGTCAATCACAATTTCGTACTGAAACGCAGGATTCGGCTCGTGGTACGACGCACGCACGCGGATTTTCCCCGCCACTTCAATCGGCTGGTAGTTTTTCTCCCATTCTTCGTTCCAGTTTTTGGGTTCGAGCTGTTGGTATTCCACCGTAATCGGCGTCATCGACTGGTAGTCGTCAACCAATTGCTGAAGTTGGGCAGCGTCAAATTGTTCATCTATGATATAAGCCAAAAGCCCTTCGTCGGTTTCGACAAACGACTCGTAGCCAATTTGGCCTAATTCAGCCATCACGATTTCGTTAAAATCAGGATTAAGCGTCAAACGCGCTTCATAATAAGTAGCAGGCATAGTTTCATAAATTACCGTTTCGCTGCAAAGGTACGCCCAATCTGATTTTAAACTACATTTGCACAAACCATTCATGTCTGATGTTTTACGTTACCACTACCCAACTTCCTTTTGAACAACTTACCTCTGATTTTGAGGGAGAATTGTATTTTGATACCACCACTCCGCACCAAGCCATCCGTAAATTGTACTCCACCGATGCTTCGGTCTATCAAGAAATGCCCTTGGCGGTGGCTTTGCCGCGCAGTAGTAAGGACATTCAACAATTGATTGCGTTTGCTACCCGCCACCAACTGACGCTTATTCCAAGGGCCGCAGGTACATCGCTTGCGGGGCAAGTAGTAGGCAATGGCATTGTCATCGATATTTCTAAATATTTTGATAAAATCCTGGAAGTCAACCCACAAGAACGTTGGGTTCGAGTACAGCCTGGCGTTATTCGCGACGACCTCAACGCCTTTTTGAGACCTTACGGCTTGATGTTTGGCCCCGAAACGTCCACGGCGAGCCGCGCGATGGTGGGCGGAATGATTGGTAACAATTCCTGCGGTCTCCACTCCATCAGTTGGGGCACCACCCGCGACCATTTGTTGGAAGTAAAAGCCCTGCTTTCCGACGGTAGCGAAGTTCATTTTGGCCCCGAAGTTTCAAAGACTAATTCACCAAAAAATACCGAAGGTGACTTGAAGCAAAAAATCGACAACGAGATTTTTGCCCTGCTTTCAACGCCTTCGTACCAAGAAGAAATTCATAGAAACTTCCCCAAAAAAACCGTCACTCGGCGCAACACAGGCTACGCCCTCGACGCCCTGCTGGATACCGCGCCTTTTGGGGGAACGGAAGCCTTTAACCTATGCCGACTTATTGCAGGCTCGGAAGGAACGCTCTGTTTTGTGACCGAAGCAAAACTAAATTTATTGCCGCTGCCGCCTGCTGAGTTGGGTTTGTTGTGCATTCATTGCACGTCGCTGCACGAGTCGTTGCTAGCCAACGGCCTCGCCATGCGTCATCAGCCATTGGCGTCGGAGCTGGTCGATAAATACATCATGGATTTTACCAAAGGCCACAACGAATACCGCCACAATCGCTTTTTTATCGAAGGCGACCCCGCAGCCATGCTCATGGTGGAATTTGGCGCTGCGACCCGCCCCGAAGTAGAAGCCATGGCGAGCCGCTTGGTGGCTGAGCTAAAAGCCGCCAATTTGGGCTATGCTTACCCGCTTTTGTTTGGCGACGAATCGAAAAAAGCGTGGGATGTTCGTAAAGCAGGTTTGGGTCTTATCCGAAACCTCCCTGGCGACACCCAGCCCGTGAACCTCATCGAAGACTGTGCCGTAGCGGTAGAAGACCTGCCCGATTACATTCAAGACCTTGGCGAAGTGCTTCAAAAACACGGGGTTCATGCCTCATACTATGCGCACGCAGGAGCGGGCGAGTTGCACGTGGAGCCAATGGTGAACTTAAAAACTTCCGAAGGAAAAGCTACGTTTCGGGCGATTTTGGCCGACACGGCCGTATTGCTCAAAAAATACAACGGCTCGCTCTCGGGCGAGCACGGCGACGGACGTCTGCGCGGCGAGTTTATTCCTTTTATGATGGGCGAGCAGGTGTATGAGCTGTTTAGAAAAGTGAAAGCCATTTTTGACCCGAACGGCGTATTTAACCGTGGCAAAATTGTGGATACGCCGCCCATGAACGAATTTTTGCGCTACCAACCCGACCAAGTTGCGCCCAAAACCGAAACCGTTTTTGATTTTAGCCACCAAGAAAGCATCCTTCGGTTGGCCGAAAAATGCAGCGGTTCGGGCGACTGCCGCAAAACCCAAATCACGGGAGGTACGATGTGCCCCAGCTACATGGCCAGTCGCCGCGAACGCGATACCACCCGCGCCCGCGCCAATATGCTTCGTCACTTTTATACCGAGGCTACGCCTACGCCTACCAGCGCCGAAGAAACCAAAGAAATTCTTGATTTGTGTTTGTCGTGCAAAGGCTGTAAATCAGAATGCCCGTCGAGCGTGGACATTGCCAAAATGAAGGCCGAGTTCTTGCAAAGCTATTATGACAAAAATGGCGTTCCGTTTCGTGCGCGTTTGATTGCCAACTTTACGCAACAGATGAAGCTCGCGAGCCTCGTCCCTTGGGCGTACAACGCCGTTTTTGGTACCGAAAGTTTACGCAAAATCGCCAACCGCATCGTCGGTTTTCACCCCGACCGCACCATGCCCATGCTGAGTAGCACCACGTTGAAGCAGTGGGCAAAGGGCAAGGAGCAAGGGGCAAAAGGCAAAGGGCAGGTTTATCTTTTTTGTGATGAGTTTACGAATTTTAATGACGTAGAAATTGGCCAAAAGGCCATTCAGCTTTTGGAGAAATTAGGCTACGAAGTGCTCATTCCTACTCACCTCGAAAGCGGGCGCACGTACCTTTCGAAGGGACTGGTTAAAGAAGCCAAAAAGATAGCCATTCAAAACGTAACGTTGCTGAAAGACTTGATTTCGAGCGAGACGCCGTTGGTGGGCATCGAGCCTTCGGCTTTGTTGACCTTCCGCGACGAATACCTCGATTTGGTACCTGCCTCGCTCCGCGAAGAGGCGCAAAAATTGGCCCAAAATGCCTTGTTGTTTGATGAGTTTATCGCTCGCGAAATCGACGCCAAAAACATCCGTAGTAGCCAATTTACGGAAGACCGTCAGCTCATAAAACTACACGGTCACTGTCACCAAAAAGCGCTTGGTTCGCTGACCCCGACGAAGAAAATGTTGTCATTGCCACAAAACTATCAGGTACAGCTGATTCCATCGGGGTGCTGCGGAATGGCGGGTTCATTTGGATATGAAACAGAACATTACGAACTTTCGATGCAGGTAGGAGAATTGGTGCTTTTCCCTACGGTTCGACAACAGCCCGACGATGTGCTTATCGCCGCACCAGGCACCAGTTGCCGTCACCAAATCAAAGACGGTACGGGCAAAAAAGCCCTTCATCCGATTGAGATTTTGTGGAATGCCTTGCGTTAAAATTGACCCTTAATCACTATTTATTTACACCAAATGAAGATGCGATTTTTGTGTACGTTGTTATTGGGAGCAATGCAGTGCCTTGCGCAACCCAATGTTCACATTCGGGGGCATTTTGAGGGGTTCCCATCCTCAAAATACCAAATTTCAATAAAACTCTCGAACTCCTTCTATTCGTCGAGTTCGATTGCGAAAGGGTACACTGATAATCATGGCAACTTTGAAACCGATATTCGTTTAGAAACGCCCCAAAAAGTTTCCATTGATTGCCTCGGCTATCGGGTTGATTTTATTTTATCTCCCAACGACACCCTCGTTTTCTGTAATCCAAGCCGTATGCAGTCACCACAAGTGCAGGGGCGTACGGCCGCACTGCATCAGTTTTTGTACGAAAGTATGCTGTTCGGGAAAGATTCTTTGGCCGACAAACCGCTGGTGAGGCACATGTCTTTGGATAATTACAGTACGATTATTAATGACCTCGCTGATCAGTATTGGGAACGCTTTCAACGAACGTGTGATACTAGCCATTCGTTTATGAACACCTACGTAATGGCATCCATCGAAGGACAAAAGTTTATTCGTAAACAGGCCCACCTTCGGTCGCAGGGAGAATTGTATATCAACGAAAAGCCGCCTTTTAAACTACTTTCAGACGATGCCCGAATCTCTGACTCATATATCTCGTCTGTTCAGCAGCATTTTTTGGGAACGAGTTTAGATATGGGTATGGTACGAGGAACATTTGTCATTCCAGACAGTACTCAATGGGAAAAGGCTTACAATACGCTTTCGGAAGGGCTACAACACCTCCCGCACACGCGCGAGTTGACCCTAGCTCAACTCACGCATCGGTCGCTTTTTACCCGCGGGGGTATCGGCCCCAACGGAAGAACAAAAAATTTCCAAGGGCTTTTCGAGCGCTTTCAACGTGATTTCCCTAATTCCTCTTATTTAGAAGCCATCAACGAAGCCATTATTTCAACTGATATACGCTTCAAACCCATTGAAAAGCCTAAAAATTAGTTGGAGTGTCGAGGGTAGAGTGCAGAATGTCGAGTAAGTGGATTTCATTCGACATTCTGCACTCTACATTCGACATTATTTATTATCTATCTTCGTTTTATTCATTTTTCAACACTTCAGCGGGGTTACTTCTTGCCGCTTTGAGCGTTTGCGAGCCAATCATCAGAAAGGCAATCAACAATACTACCAATAAACCCGCCAACAACTCAACCACCTGCACAGGTGTATGATAAGGAAAATTGGTGAGTACAAAGCGTTCAAAGAAAACATACGTCACGGGCAAAGCAATACCCGCCGAAAGCAGCAACTGAAACAGAAACCCACGGCTAAGCACATAAATAAGATGGCTCGACGTAGCCCCCATTACTTTGCGAATACTTACCTCTTTCAACCGTGTTTCGGTAGTGTAAGCCACCATGCCAAACAACCCCATAGAGGCGATTGAAATAGCCAAAAATGCAAGGAAACCAATGATTTTGAGCAGTGTAGAAAATTCGCTGTAAGCCTCTTCGATTTCTTCGTCATAAAATTTTGCGTTTAGAGGGTGTACTCGGTCAATTCCCTTCCAAGCTGCCTCTATTTTGGCTCTTGTTGCTAGCAAATCGGTACTTTTTATTTTTACATTCACGACGGCTCTATCCTCGGGCGTCCAGTGCATAAAAGCAACGGGTTCAATCAGATTATCGACTTTGCCATAGTGAAAATCTTTCATCACCCCCACAATTTCTACTTTGCGAGTCCCCTGAAAATTGCTGAATGTCACGACTTGGCCTATTGCTTTTTCGGGGTTGTTTTGGCTAATGTTAAATCGTTTTAAAAACCGCTGGTTTACAATCATTTCGGTGGCAGCCATGGAGGTAGTGGGATGCGTTTTAAAACTTCCCCCCGCAATAAGTTGGTACTCATGCAAGGTTAGGTAGTTTTCGTCCACGTTATTGGTCATCACCAGCGCCGAGTCAAGGGAATTTTGGTACTTCACAAAGCCCCCCCAAGCATTTCCTACGCTTGTCACGATGACCGACCGCGACAAGGCCGTCACTTCGGGCATTTCGCTCAGTTGTTTTATAAAAGCATCGGGTCTATTACCCTGCATGTCAATGTTAAGAATGTTTTCGGTGCTGAACCCCAAATCAAAGGAAAGGATGTTTTTGTACTGCACATACCCAACAGCCGTCGTTGTAATAAATATCAATGTGAGGGTGTACTGAACCACCACCAGGGCTCGTCTTAGGGTAAGGTGTTTGAAGACCTTCACGTTCGACACGTTTCGAAGTGCACTCATCGCACTGACTTTTGAAAAGAACAACGCAGGCATGAAACCTGCCATAACACCGACCGTTACCGAAAAAACGACAAAAGCTAGTATCATCCACGGCGTGAGTTCAAGTTGTACCGTTTGCTGCATTTCGGGAGCTAGACTAATCAGTATCGGCCGCAAAATGAGAAACAGCACAAAAGACAACACCAGTGCAGCCAGTGAAATCATAATGGCTTCTACCAAAAACTGTTGCCGTACTTCACTTTTTCCTGCCCCAATCGCTTTGCGAAGCCCTACCTCTTTGAAGCGGCGCATGGCACGCGCAATCGAAAGGTTGGTATAGTTGAAACAGGCTGATAAAATCACCACCAACGCAAGCCCCACAAGTATCCACAAAACCATTGGGGGCATGTGAGGCCCCACCGCACCAGGCCCGCCCTCGGTTCCACGGAGCGTTTCGCCCACCACAATAGTGTATAAGGGAAGAAGTTCAAGTTTTATCTTCGTATTGTTATTGCTGAGGTTTTCTTCTCTTGCCACCGTTTCTAGTTGCGATTCAACCGTCGCAACATCGCCGTTTTCGGGCAATAAAAGATACACGTAATTAGCCCATTTGCTAAGCCATTGATCCAAATTTTTGCCCTTGTTGAGTTGTTCAGCCGTTGATAAAGACACCAATGCCTCAAAATGAATGTGCGAAAAAAACGGAACATCCTTCATGACTCCCGTCACTCGGTAATTGAGGGTATCAAACTGAACCGCTTCCCCAAGCACATCTTCGCGGCCAAAAAGCTTTCGGGCGGCGGTTTCGGTCAACACAATCGAGTAGGGTTCTTTCAGAGCAGTTGTGACACTACCTTCCCGCATCGAGAAGCTAAATACGTTGAAAAACGACGGGGTTGCCCAAACACCCTTGATAGGAAGTACATTATCTCCTACTTTGGCATCTTGCGAAAAGTCATTCCCAACAATCGCCACCTCTTCAGCCCCTGCCACTTTTTCCTGAATGAGCTTTCCCACCTTTATCGAGGTAGCAGCGTATTTACCACTTTGTTCTCCATTGACCGTCGCCATGTTGGTGAGGCGGTAGATTCTGTCACCCTTATCGTGAAACTTATCGTACGAATAGAGATCCAGCACAAAAGCGATTAAAAGCAACCCCACCGACATACTGATGGCAAGGCCAACAATGTTGATGAAAGAGAATAATTTATTGCGCAGCAAATTGCGTCGTGATGTTTTAATGTAGCTTCCAATCATGGCCCAAGGTTTAGTTAGTTCTGTACTAATTTCTTACTGCAAGAGTACTGAACGATTGGAAGTTAAATACAAAAATGGGGTAAATTGGGCTAAAAATGGGATGAATCTCCGTGACACAATGTCGAATGCAGAGTGTCGAGTAAGTGGCTTTCATTCGACATTCTGCATTCGACACTCCAAATATCAGTTTTATTTCAACTTCGACAGTTCCTCTTTTACAAAATTCATCAGCTCGGTGATGTAGCCTTTTGAGAAATCGAAAGGAATGTTGGCTGCGGCGTAAATCTGGCTAATCGGCACGGTGTAACCCAATTTTAGGGCGTTCAAATACCCTTCGAGTCCCTTTTGTGGATTTTGTTTGTAATTGCGCCACACCCCTACGGCCCCTAACTGCGCCATGCCGTACTCAATGTAGTAAAACGGCACTTCGTAAATGTGGAGCTGTTTTTGCCAAATGTATTTTTTCGCGTCATCGAGTCCGTTCCAGTCGGTTATGGAGTCGCTAAATTGTTCATAAACCGTCAACCACGCTGCTTGCCGCTGCTCCACGGTATGCGTAGGATTTTCGTAAAGCCAATGCTGGAATTTGTCGATGGTAGCTACCCAAGGCAGAGTTTCGATAATCGACTCCAAGTGCTGGATTTTGGCGCGGCGCAGGTCATCTTCATTATCGAAGAACACATCCCAGTAGTCCATCGTCAACAACTCCATGCTCATTGAGGCCAATTCCGCCACTTCAGCAGGAGGATTTTTAAACGAATTGAGCATCAAATCGCGCGTCACAAAATTGTGTACAGCGTGGCCACCTTCGTGCAACAACGTCACCAAATCGCGCAGGTTAGAGGTAGCATTCATAAAAATGAACGGCACCCCGATTTCTTCCAACGGATAATTGTACCCACCAGGCGCTTTCCCTTTCCGCGATTCGAGGTCGAGGTGCCCCATGGCTTTCATAATTCGTAAATAATCACCGAGTTGCGGGTCAAGATTGGTAAAACAAGTAATCGTTTTTTCCAACAACTCTTCCCCCGTACTAAACGGTTTTAGCGGCGGGCGATTTTGGGGATCGACTTTAAAATCCCACGGACGAAGCGCTTCCAGCGCCAACGCTTCTTTACGCTCCTGCGCCATATCGTTGAGCATCGGCACGACTGCTTCTGCCACCGATTCGTGGAAGTTAAAACAGTCCTGAGGCGTGTAATCAAAACGCCCCAACGCGGCAAACATATAGTCGCGAAAATTAGCAAAACCTGCATTGGTGGCTACTTCGTGACGCAAATCACGCAGGGAATTGAGTAATTGATCCAGCGTATCTTTGTCGGCCAAGCGGCGCGTTTGAATTTGTTGCCACGCTTCTTCACGCACCGCACGGTCGGTTGATTGTAATATATCCGACGCTTTTTGGAGCGTCATTTCTTCCCCGTTTATCGTCACCGTCATCGCCCCGATAATCGCGCCGTATTTGGCTTGTTCGGTTTGGATTTGGGTTTGTAGCGGAATATTTTCTTCCCTAAAAATCTCAATTGCTTTCTTCATTCCGCGCAGCGCCACCTCAAAACCTTGGTCTTTGAGTTCACTCAAAAAAGGACTATCCAATGCTTTCTTATCTAGCTCATTTCCGTACGTACTGAGCTGTGGCTGAAAGTTTTCCACAAAATCGTTAAACTCCTGTTGATATTGTTCGCTGCTGGTATCGCAGGTCATGCGGATGTATCGCCACGCGAAGTTTTCTGACAAATACGACTCCAATTCGCTTTTGTCCAAAAACCACTGACGAAGTTCGTCCGTTGATTCAATGACGCGGTTTTTTAGGTTTTCGTAAAAAGGTTGAAGTTGCTCCCAAGTCGTTAACGAAAACTCCTCGCCCAAAAACGGACGGGGCGGGCGCTGCGGTATGGTAAGTGCTGACATAAAGCTAAATTTGCAATGTTTTGATTTTGTTGTCTAACAAAAGAACCTAAAAATTGGTTTTTCTGAAAACATCGGACATTTATTTCCCATGCTACTCAATTTTCTCCTTGTGCTCGGCACGTTTGTTTTTATGGAAGGCTTTGCCTGGTTCACGCACAAATACATCATGCACGGCATCATGTGGAACTGGCACGAATCGCACCACGTACACCACAAAGGCTGGTGGGAAACCAATGACCTCTTTGGAATCATTTTTGGCGTATCGGCCACGGGCCTCATCGTAGTAGGCTCAGAAGTAGAAGCACTTCGTTGGTTGATGTACGTTGGTTTTGGCATTACCCTGTACGGCATTGGGTATTTTCTTTTTCACGACGTGATTGTTCACCGTCGGGTAAAAATCAAATTTAAAACCAGCAATCGCTACCTCAACCGCATCATTCGGGCGCATTATATCCACCACAAAGTCCACGAGCGCGACGGTGCCGAGGCGTTTGGTTTTTTGTATGCCCCAAAAAAATACGAGAAAGCTTCCGTGAAGGGCGAATAATAACTCTCAACTACTTCTCAGTTTTTATAGTAGTTTTCATTTGGGTGCGTCTTTTTTCCCAAAATACCAGATTAAGATTATGACAAGATTGTTTTACTGCTGCGCTTTCTTGTTGGCGCTCACGGTAAGTTCGTTTGCCCAGAAAAAGAAAAAAGTCGCATCAACGACCAAAGATGCTATCTTAGTTTTTGCCAAAACCAAGGGATTCCGTCACGCTTCCATTCCCAAAGGAAAAGCCGCGTTGATGTTGCTTGGTGAACAAAACAGATTCGCCGTAGATACGACCGAAGATGCCAGCGCATTTACGTCCGAAAACTTAAAAAAATACAAAGCAGTGGTGTTTTTGAGTACCACAGGTGACGTCCTCAACGATGCCCAACAAACTGCTTTTGAGCAATACATTCGCGGAGGCGGAGGTTACGTAGGGATTCACGCGGCGGCCGATACCGAATACGATTGGCCTTGGTACAATCAGTTGGTAGGGGCGTATTTTTTAAGCCACCCCAAACAGCAAAGCGTGGACGTGGTGGTACACAGCCAAAACCACCCTTCTACCTCGATGCTCCCCGACCGCTGGAAGCGTTTTGACGAATTGTATAATTATAAAAAAATTGTGTTGGGGATTAAAGTCCTCGCCACGCTCGATGAAAGCACCTACAAAGGGGGCGCAAACGGGGTCAATCACCCGTTTATATGGTATCGTGAATTTGACGGAGGGCGATCGTTTTACACAGGTGGCGGCCACACCGACGAATCGTTTGTAGAACCATTGTTTGTCCAACACCTTTTAGGCGGCATCGAATACGCCATGGGACGCAAGTCCGTAAAGAAACCAATGTAAGGGGTTACGTTGGCACCTGAGTACAATCACGAAGAAGGCAGGCCCGAAAGGAACCTGCCTTTTTTATACACCAAAAATCAGCGAAAATGATGCTAAAACTGCGTTTTTTTTGGTACTTTACACAAAATTCTATTTCGCCTTTCCTTACCCATGAAGATAAGAGGTAAAAGTGTATTTACGTACCAAATACACACCCCTACAACCGTTCAAATGCTTCTTAGTCCCCGACGCCAAGAAGGACAAATTGTCCTCAAAGAAGAATTTAGCACCGACCCTTTTGTTCCTTTTAGCAACTACAACGACTCTTACGAAAACCATTGCGTGCGCGCTGTTCTTCCCGTCGGACAACTAACGATTACTACCGAAATAGAAGTGCTGGTCGATGAAGAAGAGGCGCCAAGTGCCCCTTTTCCTCCCTATATTTTAGTGGAAAATTTGCCTACGGAAACGTTGGTATATCTTTCGCCCAGCCGTTATTGTCAATCGGACTTACCCGAACTTCAAAATTTGGCAAGCCAAATCGTGGGCGATGCTTCGTGGGGTTACGAACAAGTAGAAGCTATCAGGCGTTGGATTTACCACCATGTTCGCTACGAATACAACACCACTTATTCGACCACCACGGCCTTAGACGTAGTTTATCAGCGAGTAGGTGTTTGTCGCGATTTTACACATTTGGGCATTGCCTTGTGCCGCACGCTGTCTATCCCCGCCCGCATGACAGTCGGCTACCTCGACAAGCTCAATTTCATGGACTTACATGCCTGGTTTGAAGCCTACGTAGGCGACAAATGGTACACTTTCGACGCCGTCCAGTCAGAAACCCACGGCTACCGCGTTGTGCTTGGCTATGGCCGCGACGCCGCCGACGTAGCGATGGTGACGCAATTTGGCAATGCAACCCTCCACTCGCTGGAAGTAGAGACGGAGCTGTTGGAGGAATGAAAGTTAGAATTTACCCTATGGAATTAAAAGCTACATAAAATTGAACTAGGAGCTAATTCTTTACGATTGACAAAATATCTTGAAAGTTCGTAGAGATAATTTTCAAATTCTCATCCACTAATAACGTGTATGGGATGCCTGTAATTTTAAGCTTTTGCACAAGTTCACTATTAAAGCCCCCCTTTAATTCAGAAAGTTGAGACCAGTTAAGCTTATCTTTTTGAATCGCCTTCAACCAATCCCCTTTATCTTCATCTAAGGAAATACTTATTATCGCTATTGATTTTTTTTTCAAGCAATTGTTGATGCTCTATAAGTATCTTATTCTCATGCCTGCAAGGAGCACACCATGAAGCCCAAAAATTCAATATTGTTTTTCCTTTAATCATTGTACTTAATTGCCTCATTTGCCCTTGCGTGTCTGGAACAGTAAAGTCTTCCACTTTTTTTCCAATGTCATTTTGCTCTGTTTTTTCGATTTCTTTTTGAAAGTCGCGTCCTTCTTCACTATCCTGTAATTCTTTCAAAAGCGACAAAAACTGCTTTTTAGTCCTTTGTACACCACAATAATACATTGCTTGATTTACTAAAAAGAGAGACAAATAGGAATTATTATGAGCATTAATATACTTTTCGATTTCGTCACCAACCATTGTGTTCCTCTTGAGTATGTTTTTCTCCGATTGTACAATTTTATTTTGCAAGTTCATTTGCGAAATAAAATCCTTTGATTCTTGCTCTCCCTCAATGGATAATGTTTGTAATCTATACTCCTTCTGTCCTTCATATTTATATGGAGCTAAGTTTACTTTAATTATTCCATTTGTCAACCATACACCCAATCCTCCCTTTACCTTATCTGAATTTATTATCGCAAGACAGGGGTGTTCTACATAGCCTTCAAAAACAAATTTTCCATTTCTTACCTTTGAGACTGGTTCGCTTATTTCATTATTACCTATGACCATGATGGTAATTGTAGAAATACTATCCGCATTACTAATTTCCCCCTCTAATCGAAATGACTGCTTTTGGGCATATAATTCTAAATTAACACCTATAAAAAACAAAAAAATAAAATTTCTCATAACTGTCCGTGCTTTTAACTGAAAAGAATAAAATTCGCCTAAACAAAATCAAACAATCATTTAATTTACACTAATTAATTATTTTAACGTGTTAATTACAATTATATTATTTCAACAACTACTACAAATGTTGCGCCTCTACCGAGGCCACTTTGAATTCCTCCAAAAATTTTGATTAAATATTTAAATGGGTTTTAAGAAACGTATGGGTGTGAAAATCGAAAAAAGGTTTCATGGGCGTAGGATTTTAAAACGTTGAAAATTCGTGTAGAAGAAGACACTGTAAATCAACAGATTAAAACTTCATTTCCAACAACATACCGATAGAATCGCACGAAAAACTTATCAAACGGTAATAAATTTTTCAAACCGAATCTGTTTTGCAAATTTTGTACTATCTAAACAGCCTATAAAAATGCGTAAAACAACCCTTCTCGCCTGTCTCATTTTTTCCATAAGTACCGCTCTACTAGGACAAAACCCCTCTCAAGCCACTAAAATTGACCAATTTTTGCAAGCTATGGCCGCCAAAAGCAACATTCCAGGCTTTGCCATTGCAGTTGTAACAAAAGATTCGGTGATTTTATCAAAAGGGTACGGAATCGGTTCCGACAATCGGCCAATCACCTCACAAACACCATTTGCGATTGCTTCCCTCAGCAAAGCTTTCACTGCGATGTCGGTAATGCAACTGGCAGCTGCCCACAAAATCGACATTTCTTCTCCTGTCAAAAGGTACATTCCATCTTTTGAACTTGATGACCCGCGAGGTCAAAAAATAACCGTTGACCACCTTTTACACCAAACCAGTGGCTTGAATGACAAGGTCTTCCCCGAGCTGGCCTTTCATCACCAACCGACTTCCCTAAACGAAGCGATTTCCCGCCTGAAAAATGTCAAACTTGGGGTTAATCCAGGTACAAAGTTCCGCTATCACAATCCAAATTATCAAATCCTTGCACAGACTGTCGAATCGGTCAGTCAGCAAGCCTTTCCCCATTATTTGGAACAGCAGATTTTTAAACCACTTGGGATGAATAATACCAAGAGCGTTTCCTTGACAAAATCGTTCTCCAGTAGCTCGGCGCGTTTTCAAAATGGCCACATTTTTGCCCTAGGAAAGCCAATTTCTATTCAGGAACCCGATTGGTTTGTCGAGGGTGCAGCAGGAATGGTTTCCAATGCAGAGGATATGTCCAAGTGGCTTAGGTTGCAATTGAACCATGGTCAATGGAACGGTGCGTCGCTACTGGATAGTGTTCATTTAAAAATGATGCAAACCTCAACAAAAACATCGCCCTATGGAATGGGTTGGTTTGTTGCTCCCAATGGCACGATTAGCCACAGTGGGATTCTGTGGACATACAGCGCCGAACAGATGATTTCTGCAAATGGCTACGGCATTGTTATTTTGTTTAACGGTGGAATCAATCTTTTCGAAGATTACCACGCTTTCATTCAAGGAGTCGCTGATATTTTGGACAATAAAACGGCTGATGTCCCAATTGTACCGAGTTGGCTTTATCCACTTTGTGCTTTTTTAATAGGCATACTTTCTATTGGTTTGGCAACTAGACGTTTGTTTCGGCAAAACCATTGGTACAAAAACTACGTTCGTCGCCCAGCCTGGCTTACAATACTTTTTCTTTTTACCCGAACTCTCCCGCTCATTTTATTTTTATGCAGCCCTTATCTGCTGACCGCAATCAGTGGCCGCGTACTCAACTGGAAACGCATTTTTCTGATGGGGCCAGACATCACTGTGGTATTAACCATTATCGTGCTGTTAAACACCCTAGTGGTAGTGAGGCGATTGTATTTTCTAGCCAAACTGAGATAGATATTATTTTATATAAAGTATATTTACATATAAATAATACTTTTAATACAGTAACATTTGTTCATCCAGAAAATCTATGCTTATGTACTGGCACTACCTCACCTTTGCTTGGCGCCGCATTCGGCGTGAGAAAAAAATTAACTTAATCCGCATCGCTAATTTAGGTATCGGACTGGCAAGTGGCTTGGTCATTTTTCTTGTCGTCAACTACATGTTGACCTTCGACCGTTATCACCCTGAGGTAGAACGCTCGTATTGGGTAGTGACCGACCTAAAAAGAGAAACAACGCTCCAAACCGATGCGGCTCCTCGCCCTTTGGCCGAAGTACTCCGCCGCGATTATTCGTTTGTAGAAAGTGCTGTGAAATTAGAAACCTTTTTTGGACGTACCATCAGCATTCCTAATGGCCAAGGAGGTTGGGAAAAGAAGTTCAATGAATCGCGAAACATGTGCTTCACCGAATCTCAGTATTTTGATTTGTTTGGGGTAGAATGGCTCAGTGGCGACCCTCAAAAAGCCTTGGCAACGCCCAATGCCATCGTCATCAGCGAGCGATACGCCGAGAAATATTTTCAAACCACACTCGCCCTTGGGAAAACTGTACGACTGGACAATCGGGTCAATCTGACCGTTACGGGTATCATTAAAAATCCACCCTCAAACACCCAACTTCGTTACGACGGGCTCGTCTCCTACGCAACCCTCACAAACTTAGAACCGCCCACTGCCCTCAACGATTGGCTAGGGCTTCAAAGCATGTGTTTTGTTCGACTGCGCAAGGGCATTTCTCCCAACCAACTCACCACTGCCTTGGCAGCCGTTCAGAAGAAGCATTTGCCAGCGGCTCAACTTCGCAACTTTTCGTACCACGTTCTTCCGCTGACGGAGCTCAATCACGCTCGGAGCGGCATGGCACCTCGCCCTATATTGTTTGCTTTGATGGCCGTTGGATTGTTGCTTGTGGCGGCGGCTTGTATCAATTACATCAACTTGGCCACGGCCCAAGCCTTGCAACGCGCCCACGAAACGGGCGTTCGCAAAGTAGTGGGTAGCAATCGCTGGCAATTGATAAAGCAGTTTATGACCGAAACCGCCCTGCTGACTTTCGCTGCCGTGCTTCTTGCCTTAATTTTGACCCAGTTGGCGCTGCCCGTGGTCAATGACACCCTCACTCAGCAAGATGAGACGCTTCATCCCAACATTTCTGTTTTGGATGTATTTACCCCCAATGCCCTCCTTTGGTTTGTTCCACTGGTATTGGGTGTAGTTTTTTTGGCGGGTTTTTACCCTTCTTGGGTGTTATCGGGTTTTAATCCTATCAAAGCCCTCGCGGGGCGATTGACCCGAGCCAAAGGCGGACTCACCATTCGGAGAACACTGATAACGGGACAATTTTTGCTCACTCAGCTCTTTTTGATTGTCGTATTGGTCATTACCAGCCAACTTCGACACATGCAAAAAGCCGATTGGGGCTTTAGAACCAACGACAAATTGGTGGTTTGGTTGCCCAAACAAGGCCCTATTCCTTACGAACGGTTACGCAAAAGTTGGTTAGATACGCCTGGGGTACAATCCGTCACATTTGCCAACGAACCACCCGTTTCTCCTTATAACCGTCCCAGTCCGTTCAGTTATCATACCTCTACAGAACCCGAATCGTTTGAAATCCTCGTCCGCACCGCCGATGAACACTACTTGTCGGCTTTTGGGCTTGCGCTCGTCAAAGGACAGAATTTTAGCAAAACGGATACCTCTCGCCACGAAGTGCTGGTGAACGAAACTTTTGTAAAACAGCTCGGCATCGCTTCCTCGAATGAAGTCATCGGCAAACCCATTCATATTAAAGGTACAGAGCACATTATTGCGGGTGTTGTTAAAGATTTTCGCACGGGAAATTTGCACGAGCCCATCCGCCCAATCGCGCTGGTACATGACTTATCTCACAGCTCGATGGCGGTTCTCACCTTTGCACCCTCGGCAGTGTCCTCGGCTACTAAAACAGTTGAAGCAATTTGGAACAACACTTTTCCAGAAGATATTTACAGAAGAAGTTTCTTGAATGAACTGCTCGACTCTTTCACAAAAATGGAGCAACTTCTAGCTGGGTTTGTGCAGATTTTCGCCTTTATTGCCATCGTCATGAACTGCCTCGGGCTGTACGGCCTGGTGACGTTTATGGCCGAAAAACGGGCGAAAGAAATTGGCGTTCGGCGGGTGCTTGGCGCGCGAACCGAACAATTACTATGGGTTTTTGGGCGAGAATTTAGTCGCTTATTGTTGGTGGGGTTTGCCGTTGCCGCCCCCCTAGGTTGGTGGCTTACATCGGGCTGGTTACAGCAATACGCCTATCGCATCCAAATGAGCGGCTGGTTTTTGGTGGCTACGCTTGGGCTCATGGTTGCCATTACTGCCGCCACCATCATAGGCCACGCCATGAAAGCCGTTGTGACCAATCCCGTGAAGCACTTGCGCGCAGAGTAAAATAACACGATGTGAAAGCAATTAAGCGATGCTTAAAACAAAGCCCCACGCTCAATGATGAACGTGGGGCTTTTAATTTGATGCTTCACTAATTTTTCTTCAATTTCTCCTTAAACACCTTGCGGAATTTATCCACTTTGGGTGCTACCACGAAGGCACAATAGCCTTGGTTTGGGTTGTTGGCAAAATAATTTTGGTGATAAGCTTCGGCCACATAAAACTTTTCCGCTTTCGCCACTTCCGTTACGATGGGCTTACTGTAAGCACCCGAAGCATTGAGTTCTTTAATGGCTTTTTCGGCCAACTGTTTTTGCTCATCGTTGTGGTAAAAAATGACCGAGCGGTACTGCGGCCCCACGTCGTTTCCTTGACGGTCTTTGGTCGTTGGGTCATGGACGCGGAAAAATACCTCCAACAATTCCACGTAACTCACCTTTTTAGGGTCATATTTGATTTCCACACATTCGGCATGACCCGTTACTTTGCTACATACTTGTTCGTAAGTGGGATTTTCGATAAATCCACCCGAGTACCCCGACACCACCGACTCCACACCTTCCATCTCGTGATAGACGGCTTCGGTACACCAAAAACAGCCCGTACCAAAAGTTGCGGTGGCCAATCCTGTCTGGGTTTTTGCTTTGTCTTCCATTTGTTCGATTTTTTTTGCCGACTGTCCACACGACGAAAGTGCCGTCAGCGTCAGCGTTCCGAGAATCAATTTTTTGAGGAATGTTTTCATAATTAATCAACAAAAAAGGGGTTGTGAAAGTGCCTTAGCGTCTTTCCCGCAAATACATACGAGAAAAGACGTAATTTTAACGAACTTTGCAGCGAAAAGTTTTGTGATACAATTATCTGACTTTTAATTCAAAGCGAATGTCAGCCATCTGACACTTTTTCCAAAATGACGAGAACCGAGCTTTCCACTTTAGGCGAATTTGGGCTAATTGAGCGCATCAATCAGCAATTTACTCCTGTTTTGCCCCAAACCATCAAAGGAATTGGTGACGACGCTGCCGTCATCGACACGGGTAGTGATGAATATACGTTAGTTTCGACCGATATGCTCATCGAGGGTGTTCATTTCGATTTGAGCTACGCCCCTCTAAAACATTTAGGCTTTAAGGCCGTGGCTGTCAACGTCTCTGACATTGCTGCCATGAATGGCACTCCTCGCCAAATTACAGTCAGCATTGGGCTAAGCAACCGTTTTTCGGTGGAAGCCATTGATGAGCTGTATGCGGGCATTCAAACGGCGTGTGAAGCCTACAAAGTTGACTTGGTAGGAGGCGACACGAGCGCGTCGCGGTCGGGGCTAGTGCTATCAGTGACGGCCATCGGAACGGTCAAAAAAGATAAAATCGCGTACCGAAACGGCGCCCAACCCAACGATGTCATCTGTGTGACGGGCGACTTAGGCGCGGCGTACTTAGGACTTCAATTGCTCGAACGCGAAAAAAGGGAGTTTTTAGAAAACCCCAACATGCAACCCCAACTTGAAGATAAGGCTTATTTGATAGGCCGTCAGCTCAAGCCCGAAGCGCGTACCAACATCATTTATGAGTTGAACGATGCCGATTTGGTGCCTACTTCGATGATTGACGTATCCGACGGATTGGCATCTGAAATCTTGCATTTGTGCAAACAATCGGGAACGGGTGCCCAAATTTTTGAAGAACATATCCCTGTCGCCGATGAGACATTCCTCACCGCCGATGAGTTTAAATTAAGTCCTTTAACGTCAGCGTTGAACGGTGGCGAAGATTACGAGTTGTTGTTTACGATTAAACAAACCGACTACGAAAAAATCAAAAACTCACCGCACATTAGTTTCATTGGCTTTATGACCAATGACCCCTCTGCCGTAGAAATTGTAACCAAAGGAGGCGGCCGCTTTCCCGTGCAAGCCCAAGGTTGGCAGCATTTGACGCGGTAGTAAGTGTGGATTGTGTGTTGGGGTTGTGTGTTCGGGTTGCTCACAACCCGAGTTATGGTGTGTGGGTTGTAAGCAACCCACACCACGACATTGCAACCCACACCACGATATTACATATTCACTAATGTGCTTCCGCGAAGTACGGGCACGACGTCGTACAAGTCGCGCTGCAAGCAGTACGCAATGTCTTTATGAATACCTAAACGCTGCAAACGACGCACGTGCGACGAGTTGGCGACGTATCCTAATAAGTCATTTTGGGCTTGTTGGTACGCCCGCATGGCCATCAAGGCACTGTCTTCTCCAATAATGTATTCGTCTTTGAGGGCATCGACCAATGCTCCCGCAAACAAGGTATCTTCCAAATTGACCCGACCTTTCCAGCCCGCACACAACACGAGTACGTCGTAAGGCTGCGATTTAAGGTGGTTAACAATGGCTCCTAAATTCAAAAATGCGCCCACCAATACTTTCACCGCCGAGGTTTTGGCTTTAGTGATGGATAACGTACCGTTGGTGGTTGTCATCGCAATGTTTGCCCCCACTAAGTCTTCGTCCATGTAGCTAAACGGCGAATTGTCGAGGTCAAACCCTTCGACTTTCATGGCATTCCGTTCGGCGGCAGCGATGTAGCCTTTTTGTTGAAGTTCAAAACATTCTTCCACCGTGGCTACGGGCGTGATACTTCCTACGCCATACGCCAGGCCCGTCACCATGCACGAGGTAGCCCGAAAGATGTCCGTCACTACGACAATCGTATTGTCAATAGTATGAAGGTGAAGCAAATCGGGGGTTAAACAAACATCAATTGATTTCATACAAAAAATATTAGACCGTTGGTTTTACAAAAGGCAATTTCACCACTTGGGCTTTGAGCAAACGCTCGCGTACTTTTACAAAAATTTCACTTCCTACTTTGCTGCTTGCCAATGGAACATAGCCAAGTCCAATTCCTTTTGACAACGTTGGCGACTGCGTTCCTGAGGTAACGTGCCCAATCACGTTTCCGTCGGCATCACACAATTCGTAGTGCCCGCGCGGAATTCCACGGTCAATCATTTCAAAACCTACCAATTTGTTGGCAAGACCTGCTTGTTTTTGGGCAAGAAGCACGTCTGAGTCAATAAAGTTTTTGGTAAACTTAGTAACCCAACCCAGTCCCGCCTCCAACGGAGAAGTGGTATCGTCAATATCGTTTCCGTACAAGCAATAGCCCATTTCTAAACGAAGCGTATCGCGTGCACCAAGGCCAATTGGCTTGATACCCAACTCTTTGCCTGCTTCAAAAATAGCATTCCATACTTCAACCGCCGATTCTTTTGGAATATACAA
This sequence comes from Runella defluvii, assembly GCF_014195535.1. Lineage (GTDB taxonomy): Bacteria > Bacteroidota > Bacteroidia > Cytophagales > Spirosomataceae > Runella > Runella defluvii. The sequence continues at coordinate 588,938 of NZ_JACIBY010000002.1, forward strand.
CTCAAAACCGCCCGCACCCGTATAGCCCGTGGCAGAGATAATGATGTCAGGCAGACCCGCAAACGTACCTTTCACAAAAGTGTAATAGTCCATTTCTGACAAATTCACCTCGGTGAGTGATTGCAACGCTTCAGCCGCTTTAGGGCCTTGAACGGCAAACAAGCAAAGGTCGTCCGAGATGTTGTGCATTTCGACTCCTTCGGTATTTTGGCTCTGAATCCAATTCCAATCTTTTTCGATATTAGAAGCATTGACGACCAAAAAGTATTCATCCGCACTCACTCGATACACCAACAAATCGTCCACTACTCCACCCTTTCCGTTGGGAAGATAGCTGTATTGAATTTTTCCGTCGAAAAGCACCGAAGCGTCGTTGGCCGACACACGTTGAATCAAGTCCAAAGCCTTGGGGCCTTTGACAATAAACTCACCCATGTGCGACACATCAAACACACCCACGCCGTTGCGAACGCAGTGGTGTTCTTCGAGGTCAGACGAATAGCGAACAGGCATTACGTAGCCCGCAAATGGTACCATTTTTGCCCCCAACTGTTGGTGTAGGTCGTTAAGAGGAACTGTTTTTAGTTGCTCAGTCATGTTCTTGGCTTGTTGAAATTTTGGGTGCAAAGCTACCTTTCTAAATTGACAATCAGAAAAGTGCAGGTTTTGAAAAACGAGTTATTTCAAAAAAATGAACAAGACGCTTTAGGGGCATTTATAAATTCCGCGTACTTTTGTCTAGGAATCAAGCTTTTAAGAAAGCCATGGGAAAGAAAAAGCCACCTATTAATCAAGTAGCCATTGATTTTCATTTGCCCAACCGCACAGTGCTGCACTTGGGGCAAATCGCGGCACAACGTGAAGGGGAGCGCCTTTTCCAAACGCTTTTGACAGAGGAATGGCTACTCGAACCCGCTGGCGAAGCCGCCGACGTGTCGTCGGGACAGGAGATTATTCGGCAAATTGGGCGCCGACTTGCTTATCCCGAAGACGTAAAAGTTGCCCAACTTCACCACGTCGAAAACGATTTTGTAGGCTTTTCGGCTTTGTATCAAAACAAAGGATGGGTTTTTATCAATGCCAAAGCCTCTGATTACGAACGCCACTACTACACCTGTTTTTTGGTCACTTCGTTGGGGTTATATATGAACTACCCCGCCGCTGAACTTAGCGCCCGCGCCGAGCAGTTGGTATTTGAAACTTTCTTACCCGAGGCAGACGTGCGTAGTTTTTTTCACCGAGGTATTTCCAAACTTTCGCCTTCGTTGGCAATGGACATTGCTGATTTTTTCCAAATGCCTTTTACGGTGATTCTCAAACGTGCTCTTTTACTCGAAATCATTTCGGACGAGCAATACCGTAACTTCCGAACCGTCAAGCCCGAGCGCCCCGTCAAAGCTCGTCCCTTGTTTGTTTCCAAATCAAGCGAAAGTGAATACGCCGATGAACAATGGGGGTAATTTCCTCTTGACATCTATCCCTGATTTTTGTAGATTTGTTTTTGCGAGTTACGCGTATCATCTCCCTCATTGATACGCCCTTGCGCCGTTTTTTTATTACTCAACGTAAGTCAAACACTTTTCAATCGTGCATCGTATTATTTCCCCCAAAACGCTCTTAGGGTATGCCTTAGGCATTTCTATTACCCTCCCCTTCTATTCATGTCGGCGCATCGTAACAGGAACGATTAATTGCAAGGACATCGCCACTTATACGTCACCCTACGGCTTATTGAACTCCATTCAAGCGACCGTCGGCGACGTGTATTACATCAATCAAAAAGACAAGTTTGTGGGGTATATATTCCACGAACAACCCGATTCGAGCCATATTTTGGTGGATAATTCCATCAATTCTTTGATGATTTCGGCCGACATCAATTTATCGACCTCGCTTGATTCGGAGACGCCAAAAATCAAACTACTCTCGGCTAAAGTGGAAGAAAGTTTGGAGCGAAATACCCAACTCAAACTCAAAAATGCCACCCGTGTACGGCTGAATCGACCGTACTTTTTTCTCCAAAAAATCGAAACCGAACAAAACGAAACCTTTGCCAAGCTCAACCAGGACAATGTTTTGTTTATGGTGATTACGAGCGTCGTCTATTCCGATTCGCTATCGCTCCAAACCAAAAACAATAGCACAAACCAGAGTGGGATTCAGACCCTCAAAATTGAAGGCATCACGTTTCAGTTGACTTCCAACTGCAACGATTTAATCAACGTCGAAGGCAAAAAAACGGGGGTATTTTTTAAAGCATTGTTTTTCAGCTACGATAAAAACACCAAAAAGCTCGTTCCTTACACCCAACTCTTCGATTTCAAAAATTACGTTGTAAACACTGTTAACCAATAACTCAACCTTATGTCTATTTTTCCATTCCAACACCTTGTGTTCAAAGGCGGGGGCGTCAAAGGCATTGCCTACGTAGGTGCCATGAAAGCCCTCGAAGAAGCCAACATCAGTTCCCAAATCAACGGCTTTGCGGGTACGTCGGCAGGCTCTATTGTGGCTGCCTTGGGAGCTTGCCGCATTTCTTCCGATACCCTCAATACGTTTTTGGCCTCCACCAACTACGAAAACTTCAAAGACAAAGGAGGTATCTTCAATTTTGTGGAAGACCTTGCCAACAAATTTGGCCCTTACGAAGGCGATTATTTTTTGAACAGTTGGTTCAAAGTTTTTCTCCAACAACAAAATATCAATCCCGCCATTACTTTTGAAGAAGTGTATGCCCAGTTTGGAACCACGTTAAAGGTATTTTCAACGGACTTAAACACGCAACAAATTCAGGAGTTTTCAGTAGCAAAAACCCCCAATGTTCAAATCGCGATGGCGGTGAGAGCCTCCATGTCGATTCCTATGTTTTTCAAAGCATGGCAATTTCCTGACGCCAACCCCAGCAGCCACCTTTATGTGGACGGCGGCGTGATGTATAACTATCCAATTGATACGTTTGATAACGCAACCAGCCCAGCCGATGCTACTTTGGGCTTCTTCTTGGCCGACTTACAAAAAGCCGCCCCGCCCAACCAATTAACCTACGGCGTTGACCAATTAGAAACCTACATCAAGTCGCTGTTTGAAGCCTTGCTAAACTCTCAGAATTGGATGATTGAGAAGAATTTATACGAAAGCGACCGCACCATCCAAATTGATGATTTAGGAATTTCGGCTACTGATTTTAGCATTACACCGCAGCAAGTACAAGCTTTGTACCATTCGGGATATACCTCCACCAAAACATTTTTACAAGCTTTTCGAGGCTGATTTTACCCCTAACTTAGCGCCTCTTTTTTGTCCTAACTTTTTTGGAAAGTATTCCCAAAAAGGTTAGGCATTTTTAAATCAATAAATTCAAAAAAATAATTTGAAAAATAATAGAAAAGAGGGTAATATTGTGTCCAAACGACACATTCAGAAGAATGAACCAATACCCTCATTCAACCCGCTTACTGGTTGCCATCGACTGTATCATCTTCGGTTTTGACGGAGACGAGATAAAACTGCTAGTTATCAAACGTAATTTTGAACCAGAACGCGGCAAGTGGTCGCTGATGGGCGGGTTTGTAAATCAAGAAGAAGACCTGGAAGTTGGAGCTGAACGGATTTTGTATGAACTGACAGGACTAAATAATATTTATGTCGAACAATTACTGACGTTTGGCAAGGTCAATCGTGATCCCGTCGAGCGCACCATTTCGGTTGTTTTCTTTGCGCTTATCAACATCCACAGCCACGACGAAGAGTCTGTTCGGGCACACAATGCTCATTGGGTAAGTTTAAAAAATATGCCCCAACTCATTTTTGACCACGAAAAAATGGTTCAGAATGCCCTTGAGCGCCTGCGCTATAAAGCCGCCCTCCACCCCATTGGTTTTGAGCTCCTGCCCGAAACATTTACCATTCCTCAATTACATAAACTTTACGAAGCCATTTACGGAATGCAGTTGGACAGACGCAACTTCAGTCGTAAGATTTTGTCCACGGGCTTGCTGGTAGATACGGGCGAAAAAAATGAAAACTCGGCGACAAAAAAAGCCGTTTTGTACCGCTTAGACAAAGAAAAATACGAAGACAAGTTTCACTCTTTTTGGTATTTCATGCCAGAACCTTCCGCCTAAACAGTTAATATTCAACGAAATAGAACAAAATATATCATGCAACATCAATACACTATTGGGCTCGACTACGGTACTGATTCGGTTCGGGCCTTGGTTGTAGATACCCAAACGGGTGAAGCAGTGGGTACAGCCGTACATTACTACGAACGTTGGAAAAAAGGGCTCTACTGCCAACCTGAGTTATCTCAATTTCGCCAACACCCGCTCGACTACGTTGAAGGGCTTGAAGCATCTATCAAAGGGGCATTACAAGGACTTCCAAGCGAAGTAGCAGCCAATATCGTAGGAATTTCGATTGACACGACAGGCTCTACCCCTGTGGCCGTCGATGAACAAGGCACTCCGCTCTCACTCCTTCCCGAATTTGCCGAGAACCCCAACGGCATGTTTATTCTTTGGAAAGACCATACCGCCAACGCCGAAGCCGAGGAAATCAACGAAGTAGCCCACCGCTGGCCCATTGATTACACCAAATACGTCGGGGGCATTTATTCTTCGGAATGGTTTTGGGCAAAAATTTTACGTACCCTCCGCGTCGATGAGCAGGTACGTGCCCGTGCCTTTTCGTGGGTAGAACACTGCGACTGGATTTCGGCGGTGCTAACGGGTAACACCCATCCGTTAGAAATGAAACGCTCACGCTGCGCCGCTGGACATAAAGCCATGTGGCACAACGAGTTTGACGGCTTGCCCGCCGAAGATTTCTTGGTAGCTATTGACCCACTCTTAGAAGGATTGCGCGCGCGTTTATTCCAAGACTCCCATACTTCCGACCAAGCCATGGGCGTGATTTCGGAAGAATGGGCCACTCGTCTTGGTTTGCCCAACAATGTCGTGATTGGCGTTGGAGCTTTCGACTGCCACATGGGCGCCGTTGGAGCCGAAATTCAACCCTACGATTTTGTGCGGGTCATGGGTACTTCTACCTGCGATATGCTCATTGCTCCCAACGAAGAAATCGGGCACCTGTTGATTCGCGGTATTTGTGGGCAAGTCGATGGTTCGATTATCCCAGGAATGCTCGGAATGGAGGCAGGTCAGTCGGCTTACGGCGATTATTACGCGTGGTTCCAGCGGGTCATTACCGAACCTGTGCGCACATTGCTGGGTGAAGCTGCCGCCGAAGAGCTCGCCCAAAAACTGATTCCATACCTTTCGGAAGAAGCCGCCAAACTACCCGTGACGGACAAAGACCCCGTGGCGCTCGATTGGGTCAATGGCCGACGTACCCCCGACGCCAACCACTCACTCAAGGCTGCCATTTCTGGACTTAACCTCGGCACAGACGCCATCAAACTGTTTAAAGCCATTGTCGAAGCTACGGCATTTGGTTCCAAAGCCATTGTGGACCGCTTCATCAACGAAGGTGTTCCCATCAAACAAGTCATTGCAATCGGAGGTGTGGCAAAAAAATCACCCTTTGTAATGCAAACGCTCTCTGACGTTTTAAACATGCCCATCAAAGTGGCTAGTTCGGACCAAGCCTGCGCCTTAGGGGCAGCTATGAATGCCGCAGTCGCCGCAGGAGTGCACCCAACATTATTGGACGCTCAAAAAGCGATGGGCTCAGGTTTTGATGCGCTTTACGAGCCAAATACTAACAAAACCCCTGTTTATCAAAAACTTTATCAAAAATACATCCAACTTGGCGAGTTTGTTGAAAAGGGCATTTCAGTGAATTAACCTTGCAAATCTTACATCCCGATGTAAGATTTGCAAGGTTAATGGAGAGTATGTAGTGTCCTCGAAATCATCGACCATTTAACAACATTAAATTTAATTACCTAATATGCTCAAACAGTTTGAAGTCTGGTTTGTCACAGGAAGCCAGCATTTATACGGAGAAGAAACGCTCCGTCAAGTTGACGAACACTCTCAAATCATTGCCGATTTTTTCAACGACTCCCCTACCATCCCCGTACGAGTTGTTTTTAAGCCCGTTGTCAAAACGCCCGACGAGATTTTGACTATCTGCAAAGAAGCCAACAGCACTCCTAACTGTGTGGGTATCATCACGTGGATGCACACATTTTCGCCCGCTAAAATGTGGATAAATGGCCTCAATGCACTTCAACTTCCGTTGCTCCATTTACATACCCAATTTAACCGTGACATTCCATTCAACGACATTGACATGGATTTCATGAACCTCAACCAATCGGCGCACGGCGACCGTGAGTTTGGGTTTATCATGACTCGGATGCGTCTCAATCGCAAAGTGGTCGTAGGGCACTGGCAGTCAGAAAATGTTCTCGAAAAAATCAACATTTGGAGCCGCGTTGCCGCCGCTAAATACACCATGCAAACCATGAAAGTGGTGCGTTTTGGGGACAACATGCGCCAAGTAGCCGTAACAGACGGCGACAAAGTAGCGGCCGAAATGAAGTTTGGATTTTCGGTCAATACCCACGGAGTAGGCGATTTGGTAAAGTACATTAATCAGATTTCGGAAGCCGATATTTTTACCCTTCTTCAAGAATACGAAGACACCTACGAGATGATGCCATCGTTGCTCAACGGCGGCTTGATGCGTCAGTCGGTCTTTGAAGCAGCACGTATCGAACTCGGTATCAAAGCATTTTTGGAAGAAGGTGGTTTTTCGGCTTATACCAATACCTTTGAAGACCTTCACGGAATGCGCCAACTTCCAGGCATTGGCTCTCAGCGCATGATGGCCGCAGGCTACGGCTACGGTGGCGAAGGCGACTGGAAAACCTCAGCCATGGTACGCGTCATGAAAGTAATGGCGAGTGGCTTAAAGGGTGGCAACTCATTTATGGAAGATTATACCTACCATTTCGACCCCGCCAATCCGATGGTACTCGGCTCGCACATGCTCGAAATTTGCCCAAGCATTGCCGCCAATAACGTCAAATGCGAAGTACATCCGTTGGGAATTGGTGGAAAAGAAGACCCCGTTCGTTTGGTATTCAACGCTGCCGCAGGACCTGCCCTCAACGTTTCATTGATCGACTTAGGCAACCGTTTCCGTTTGTTAGTCAACGAAGTAGAAGCCGTAGAAGTAACCGAAACTTTCCCAAAACTTCCAACGGCGCGCGCCCTGTGGAAACCCCAGCCAAGCATGGAAGTCGGCCTGCAAGCGTGGATTTTGGCGGGCGGTGCTCACCACACCGTTTACAGTCAAAACTTGACGACCGAATACATCGAAGATTTTGCCGAAATGCTAGGGGTAGAGCTCGTTGTCATTGACAAAAATACGACCATTCGTGGGCTCAAAAACGACCTACGTTTCAGTGAAGTAGCGTACAAATAGTTTTTGTGTTAGAATTTTAGCCACCACCAAGTATGAGTATTTACCAATCGCTGAAAGAAGAGTGTTTTGAGGCCAATATGCAGCTTCCCAAGCTCGGGCTAGTGCTTTTTACCTTTGGTAATGTAAGCGCCGTTGACCGCTCGAAGGGCGTGTTTGCCATCAAACCAAGCGGAGTTCCGTACGAGCACCTACGTCCAGAAGACATTGTTATCATGGATTACGACGCCAAGGTGGTCGAAGGCAGTATGCGCCCATCGTCTGATACAAAAACGCACGCGTTGTTGTACAAAACCTGGGAAGACATCGGCGGAATCACCCATACGCACAGCACCTATGCCGTGGCTTGGGCCCAAGCGGGTCTCGATATTCCCATTTTTGGCACCACCCACGCTGACCATACCCACCAAGACATCCCTTGTGCACCCGTCCTTACCGACGCCATGATTGAGGGCGATTATGAACACGAAACGGGCAACCAGATTTTTGACGTCTTCACGGCCAAAGGAATTTCACACAAGGAAGTTGAAATGGTTTTATTACAAAATCATGGCCCATTTACGTGGGGAAAAAACGCGGAGAAATCGGTGTATAATGCTGCGGTATTGGAAGAAGTAGCACGGATGGCTTACCTCACGCTACAAATCAACCCCAATACTCCGCGTATTAAAGATACGCTCCGTATGAAACACTACGAACGTAAGCATGGCAAAAATGCCTACTACGGACAAGGATGTTAGAAATTTGCAACAATACTCTTCTTAAGCTAAATAATACTAGGAGAGTATTGTTACAAAAAAATGCTAGAGATTAACATTTTTATTTAATAAATTACGGCCAATTTTATATTATTCGTATTTAATTTAACGCTTGCACATGAAAAAAATAACAACAGATTACTGTGAATTAATTATTTTACGGGTTATAATTTTTTTATTTTTCACTTCTTCTTTTATTTTTATTATTTTAACAAATGAAAACAAGTTTGACGAATCTTTCCACTTAATAGATATAAACAATTATTTTTCTCATGGAATAAATATTAAATCCCTTAAAAATCACACTACTCCAACTGGCCCAGGGAGCCACATTTGGGCTACTTTTTGGGGAAAACTATTTGGTTATAATATTATTACTTTTCGATTTAGCGTATGGTTTTGTTGGCTCTTTATTTATATTTTACTTGAACATTTATTCAAGGAAAAAAGGAGAAATACTAATACAGTTGCGTTGCTTTTATTTTCAACTCCATACGCGCCTACCCTCGCAGGTCTTCTAATGACAGAAGCCTTCGGATTATTTTGTGCTTTAATGGGAACACTACTATTAATTATATCATTCAAGGTAAAAAAACACTCAATACTATTAATAACTTCAACCTTATTTATGGGCATTGCAATTATTTCTCGATTATATTTTTTATGCCTAGCACCTTCTTTTTTTATGCTAATGTTTCAGAAAAAACTCTCTACATCTTTATCATTTACTTATTCAAGTATTTTAATAGCCAATATAATACTTATATTTCCTTTCCTATCCTTATGTTTAATTTGGGGGGGAATTATCCCGCCAAGCTACTATAAAGTTCACTCAGCACAAAATCTACATCTAGCGCTTAATTTTCCAAGATTTATCTCTGTATTAATGTACCTAGGTGCTTATTTATCTCCTATCATAACCCTTCAACTCATTCAAAAAGAAATAAAGATAGAAATAAAGACGATTATTATTTTACTTATTATCTCTGTCTTTATATTTTCTTATGTATATGTATGGAACATTGATACAACTTTCACAAAATCAGGTCTAATAAATTATATTGATCAAAAAATTCGTTTTTTAAACCCAACTATTGGATATATTTTTTATTTTTTTTCAATTTTTATCTCTATTTTTAGCTTATATTATTTCAATAAAAACTTTAAATCACTCAAAAAAAACGACATTATAATATTTTGTTATTATACAATTGTATTCTTCCTCATATTACAGATATTTATTTCTGGAAACAACCCATTTTACGAAAGATACCTTATTCACATCTTACCTTTTTTGTGGATTATTTGCGGAAATATGAAATTCAAAAAGACCATTTTGTTTTACGTTTTTATATTAGCAGGTATTTTCATAGGTCAATTAGCACTCTGGAGGTGGTATTTTGAGTAAGTTTAATAAAAGTCACCTATTATCTCCTTTATAATTAGTTTTATAAATTCAACTAAATATAGCTTCTAAAAAATAATTCAATTATTTCAACCCAACCAATTATTCCATGAAATCCACTTTTTTGCCCCTCCTTTTGGCAGGGCTAGTCATTTTCCAAAGTTGCTCCAACAAATCCTCAGAAAGCAGTGAGTCAACTACCGAAACGCAAGCGCTCAAAATTGAAAAAACCGATTTTGGCAAACTTCCTGACGGACAAACCGCCGAGCTTTATACCCTTAAAAACGCCAATGGTATGGAAGCAAAAATCACCAATTATGGCGGCATCATTACCCATCTTACGGCCCCTGATTCTAGCGGTGTGTTCGACAATGTGGTTTTGGGGTACGACTCCTTAGCAGGATACCTCAAATCGAGCCCTTATTTTGGCGCACTGGTAGGTCGGTACGGAAACCGCATTGCCAAAGGGAAGTTTACACTTGATGGTAAAACGTACACATTGGCTGTCAACAACATGGTCAATCACCTTCATGGTGGTACAGTAGGCTTCGATAAAGTTCTTTGGAAAGCCGAACCGATTGAAGGTGAAGAGCCTGCGCTTAAACTTTCGTACGTAAGCAAAGACGGCGAAGAAGGCTACCCAGGCAATCTGAACGTAACGGTGACTTATACGCTTCAAAAAAACAACTCGATTAAAATTGATTACACTGCCACTACCGACAAAGCAACGGTCATTAACTTAACCAACCACACGTATTTTAACCTAACGGGAGCAAAACGTGATATTCTTGATCACCAACTGACCTTGAACGCCGACCGCTTCTTACCCGTTAACGAAACATTGATTCCAACGGGAGAATTAAAACCTGTGGCTGGAAATGTATTTGATTTTACCAAAGCGACGGCCATTGGTGCACGTATCAATGACCCTAAAGACCAACAAATCAAGTACGGTGGTGGCTACGACCACTGCTGGGTGTTGAATAAAAAAGACAAGGAGCTTAGTCTAGCTGCTACGGTATATGAGCCTACAACGGGCCGTATCATGGAAGTTCAGACGACCGAACCTGCGATTCAGTTTTACACAGGCAATTTCTTGGACGGCAGCATCACAGGTAAGAAAGGGATAAACTATCCAAAACGCTTTGCCCTCTGCCTCGAAACCGAGCATTACCCCGATTCACCTAACCAATCAGCATTCCCAACAGTGGTGCTAAAACCAGGTGAAACGTACCAAACAACAACGATTTATACGTTTTCTGCGAAGAAATAATGAAATGAAAAGGGCAAGTGGGCAAAGGGCATAAAAGGCAAGAGGCAAATGAGCAAGGAGCAAAATGCAAATTGGCAAGAATCAAGTTTTGCCCTTTGCCCACTTGCCTCTTTGCTAACTTGCCTATTTGCTATTTGTCCCTTCCTTCTTTCAGACGGTTACTTTATCATTAAAAGCCCTGACAAGTTGGGCAATTTCGGGAAGTAAATCGGGATTTTGTTCAATGCCGTTTCCTACCACAATCACATCAGCACCTGCTTCCAGAGCGGCTTGTGCTTTGAACGGAGAATTGATTCCTCCACCCACAATGATGGGCGTATCTACTGCTTTGCGAACAGCCGCAATCATCTCAGGCGAAACGGGTTTTTGAGCCCCACTACCTGCATCCAAGTACATCACTTGAAGCCCCAACAATTCGCCTGCCATGGCCGTACAAGCGGCTACGCTAGGTTTATCGTGCGGAATAGGCGTGGTGTTGCTGATGTAAGAAACCGTCGTTGCACGGCCACTTTCCACCAGCATATACCCCGTAGGTACTATTTCCAATTGACTACGTTTCAACAGAGGAGCTGCCACCACGTGTTGGCCAATGAGAAGTTCAGGATTACGTCCCGAAATCAGCGACAACAACAAAATAGCGTCGGCGGAAGGCTCAATGTGAAGGCTATTGCCAGGAAATAAAATGGCAGGGATGGATGTATGCTCGTGAATGGCCTTGATGATGTCGTCGGCGGCATAGCGTGTAATGAGGCTTCCTCCGACAAAGAAGAAATCAACCCCGTGACGTACACTCTCGGCCAATAAAAAAGGAAACGACGAAAACTCGACCTTATCGGGATCGAGCAAAACGGCAAATGCCTTACGTCTTTCTTGAAGATTATCCTGGAGTATCGTTCGTATTCTTGACCTCATTCGTTTGTTGCTGTGTAGCCAAAAAATCCATTAATTTTTGACGTGCTATATCCAACGCCCACGTCATCGCCAACGAAGTCGCTGTTTTTACTAACCACGACGGTTGGTTGTTGGTTCGTTCGGGCAATGCAAAAGATGCTTGTTGTTTGGTTTTGACTTCGGGCTCATCGTCTGGTAACAGTAGTTCTAGTACTAAATAAACCGCCGCAATTGCCCCGCCTATCACCAAAGCCTGCTTACCGACACGCGCCGCGTCATCTTTCAAATCCGTCATTTTTTCTTCCAAGAGTTTACGGTACCCTTCCGATACCTCCTTCAGCTCCGTTTTGCGGCTGTTGGTATCTCCGAAAGGCTCTTCAAACGAAAGGATATTTTTAGGAAGTGATGCCATTGGGTGGTTATTTTATCGTTAAGCATTAAAATCTGCTTAAAAAAATCAGCTAATTCTTTCTCAAAAGTCGTAAAAACCTCTTAGATGCCCAAAACAGAACCTTATTTTTAAAGAAATTGTAATGCAAACACGTCGAAGCGCGTACCTTTGTAGTTCCTATACATTACCAATCATTCCTTATTTGAAACAAAATGCCACTCGATCAAGAATTTGACAACCCCACCCACGAAGAATCAGAAATGACGTTCATTGAGCACCTCGAAGAACTACGCTGGCACGTTATCCGAGCCGTAGGTGCAATTATTGTTTTTACCATTGGGGCATTCATCTTTATTGAAGAGATATACGATAAAATTATTTTGGCCCCCTCTCGTTCGGATTTCTGGACTTACCGAATGTTGTGTAAAATCGCAGATTTCACAGGAGCCCAAGGGCTTTGCATCAACCAACTTGATTTTGAGCTTCAAAGCCGCGAAATGGCAGGGCAATTTACGATGGCCTTGATGTCGGCGCTTATCATTGGCCTTCTCTTTGCGTTTCCGTATGCGTTTTGGGAAGTTTGGCGATTCATTAAACCAGGTCTAAAATCCTCTGAGCGCAAAATGTCGCGCGGGGCGGTATTTTACGTTACGTTTTTGTTTATGTCAGGGGTACTTTTTGGTTATTACATTGTTGCTCCATTGGCCATCAACTTCCTTGCCAATTTTAAGCTTGACCCGCGCATCAAAAACCAATTCGATATTACATCATACGTAGGCTTAATTTCTATTTTGACCCTTGCCTGCGGTCTTACGTTCCAATTGCCTGTTGTCGCTTTTGTACTTTCTAAAATTGGTTTTCTCAATCCACGCTTCATGCGTGAATATCGCCGCCATGCGTTCGTCGTCATTCTTATTTTAGCCGCAATCATCACGCCTTCACCTGATGTTCTTAGCCAAGTATTGGTGGCCTTACCGCTTTCGTTGCTTTACGAAATCAGTATTTTTGTATCGGCTTGGGTAGAGCGTAACAAGAAAGCCGACGCGGAACTCGAAGCCAAACAAGAGGAAGACGATGCTTTTAACAACCCTTGGACACCCGACGCCGATGTCTAATGAAAATCATAGCATAAATGATTCAGTTTATTGATATACAAAAATCGTTTGAAGGACGAATGGTATTGGGAGGTGTCTCAGGCACATTTAAGCCTGGCGACACCAGCCTTATCATTGGCGGTAGTGGGACGGGAAAAAGCGTTTTGCTCAAATGCTTGATTGGCCTTATTCGCCCTGACAACGGCCAAGTACTCTACAATGACCGCGATTTTTGGAACAGCGACGAAGAAGTACGAAAACAAGTTCGCCGCGAAATGGGGGTTTTGTTTCAGGGCGGGGCATTGTTTGATTCTAAAACAGTAGCACAAAACGTACGATTTCCACTCGATATGCTCACCGACATGAGCGAGAGCGAAAAAAACGACCGTGTCATGGTTTGTCTCACGCGCGTAGGGCTTGACCATGCTGTCAATCGGATGCCTTCTGAAATTAGTGGGGGGATGAAAAAACGCGTCGGTATTGCTCGGGCGATTGTAATGAACCCCAAGTATTTGTTTTGCGACGAACCCAACTCCGGCCTCGACCCACTTACTTCGATTAAAATCGACGAGTTAATCAAGGAAATTACGGACGAATACAACATCACCACCGTCGTCATTACGCACGATATGAACTCGGTGCTCGAAATTGGGGAGAAAGTAATGTTTCTTTACAAAGGCTATAAACTTTGGGAAGGCGACAACAACACCATTCTCCAAGCCGATGTTAAAGAGCTCAACGAGTTTGTCTTTGCCAGCAAGCGCCTACGAGAGATGGGGAGATAACGCAAACGCTTTCTTATAAATGGGTTTTCGGTAGGCAAACTGCGCCCACAACAACGGGTACATCAAATAGTCGATTACCCAAAGAGGTGTTCTAAATTCAATTTCGTCCGCAATGATTGTACCGCCTGCTTTTTCACGGATGATTCGGTGGCGATGCCGCCAAAAGCGCAAGAAAAAAGGCAGTTTTGTTCCCTCATCAACAAAATAAATCTCTGATTCGGACGACTGTTGTTCCGTAATCCGACTAATCCATTGCTGTTTAAAAAGGAGAAAATTCAGTTCCAATACCACCATATCGCCCGCTAGGCAACCATCAAACCGCACGACCCGCACGGGAGGAAACGGCGGACTAAGCTTGCGAAACAGTTCCTCATTAAACCCTTGCCAAACCACTTGATACGGCTGACTTACATGCGTTTGAATACGTAATTTCATGCAGTATAAACTTCCTGCTCTGCAAAAAGTTTTCGAGTTTTAGTAGTTTTACCAAAGTATCACCAACCCTTGCGGCTAGGAAAAATTTTGTAATTTTACCCAATGGAATACTGGAAAGAGATAGATAACAAGCTTCAACCTTGGATTGATACAGATTTAAACAAAACGGTAGTTGACCTTTTTGCAGGTTGTGGCGGCTTGTCTCTTGGGTTTGAAGCGAATGGTTTTAAAACCATTGGCTTCGAAATGGACGCAAACGCATCAAGTACTTACAATAAAAATCTTCTAGGAGAATGTTTCACTGAAAAACTTACCCCTGAATCAATTTATCCAAAGGCAGATATTGTTATTGGCGGCCCTCCTTGTCAGCCTTTCAGTGTTGGAGGAAAACAACTTGGTTTAAAAGATGCCAGAGACGGTTTTCCCATTTTCCTCTCTGCCATTCGCCAACTAGCGCCTGAAGTTCTTATGTTTGAAAATGTCCGTGGGATGTTGTATAAAAACCAATGGTATTTAAAGGAAGTCATTAATGAACTTGAGCGGCTTGGCTATTACATCGACTACGCCCTTTTGAACGCGGTAAATTACGAAGTCCCTCAAAATAGAGAACGAGTGATTGTCATTGGCGCTAAAACCAACATCAAACTTCCTCCACCCATTCGGAGAACCATTACAGCAGGTGAGGCATTGGGAACACTTGCATTTGAGTTTGACGAAAAATCCAAATTTTTCACCGAATCAATGGATAAGTACGTTGCAAATTATGAGAAAGCTTCCAAATGTATCAATCCTAGAGACCTGTATTTAGATAAACCTGCCCGTACACTCACTTGTAGAAACCTTGCTGGGGCCACAGGAGACATGCACAGGGTTAGATTAAAAGATGGTCGAAGAAGAAGATTGACCGTCAAGGAAGCTTCGCGATTACAAAGTTTTCCTGATTGGTTTGAATTTCAAGGAACAGAAACGCATCAATTTAATCAAATAGGTAATGCAGTAGCTCCTAACTTCGCCTTCCATTTAGCCAAACATATTAAAAAGCACCTCACAATAAAATCAGCGAACGAAGCTCCTATTATTGAGTTTGGGCAACTAAAATTATTTGAGAATGAAGCAGTATATTAATTCTTCTACTTCAAAAACATTCAACGAAAAGCCAAAAGCAATTCAAGAACTCATCAATGTAGCATTATATATTCTCGAAACTTTTGGAATTCCTATTGAAGGCTCAGCTAGAAGGCTTGAACGAATGGCTCTTGCTTTTTTAGCCACTGGCGACATCAAAACGCAAGGAGATATACCTAAAGCCAAAGATTTAACAATTGGATTTTCGCTTAAAACGAGAGACATCATTCAGTATCTCAACCAGCATTTTAACGAAACAATTAGCCCTGGCTCGTATGATAATATCCGAAGAAATGACTTAAAATTGCTTACAATTGCTGGAATTGTCGTTCAGTCAAGCCCAAATTCAGCGACAAATGATTCAACTCGGGGGTACGCACTGAACCCGATTTACGCCCAGCTCCTACGAGATTTTGGAAAAGAAACATGGGGAGAAATTGTAACCAATCAATTAAAAAATAATGATACTTTATCCCAAAAGTTAAAGCGAGAAAGAAATATTTCAAAAGTCGAAGTTTTGCTTCCTTCTGGAAAGCAGCTTGTGTTTTCTACAGGCGAACACAATACATTACAAAAAGCAATTATCGAAGAATTCCTTCCAAGATATGGTTTTGGGGCAGGAGTTCTGTATGTTGGTGATACCAGTGACAAATACCTTTTTCTTGACAAAGAGAAGTTAGCAGCGCTAAGTTTCTTTGAAATTTCTCACGAAGAACTTCCCGATATCATTGCTTACTCAAAGAAGAAGAATTGGCTTTACCTGATTGAAGCTGTCCATTCTTCTGGACCTATTTCTGAAATTCGACTTCTACAACTTCAAAAACTAACCCAAAATTGTACCGCAAGCATCGTTTATATCACTGCTTTCAATTCTCGACAAAAATTTAGGCAGTTTATGACCGAAATCGCGTGGGAAACAGAAGTTTGGATTGCTGATAACCCAGACCATTTAGTCCATTTTAACGGGGACAAATTTCTCGGCCCTTATCATAAAGAGTAATTCAACAGCGTTGTAGCTCCTATTGAATTAGATACATAACAAAAGTTTTCGACCATTACTTACACTATGCTTACTGTTTACGGTATTTCTAACTGCGACACCATCAAAAAAACACTCAATTGGCTCAAATCCAACCAAATGGAATTCTTATTCCATGATTATAAAAAGCAAGGAGTTTCGCGCGAAACAATTGAAAATTGGCTCTCTCAAACCGATTGGACAACGTTGGTAAATAAAGCAGGGACTACCTTTAAAGCACTTTCTGACGAGCAAAAAGCAGCTATTGTCGATTCGCAAAGTGCCCTTGAATTGATGCTCGAAAAACCTTCGTTGATTAAACGTCCCGTGATTGAAAACAGCGGAAAAATCGTAAAAATTGGTTGGAAACCCGAAGGATTATGAGAATCCTTACTGTTTTTGGCACCCGCCCCGAGGCCATCAAAATGGCCATGCTGGTTCGTCAGCTCCGCCACCACCCGCATTTTGAGCATAAATTATGCGTAACGGGTCAGCATCGCCACATGCTCGACCAAGTGCTCGAATTGTTTGAGCTAACGCCTGACTTTGACCTCAACATCATGCAAGCGGGGCAGGATTTGACCGACATCACGTGTCGAATCCTCACGGGATTACGTACCCTTTTCCAGTCGTATCGCCCCGACCTCGTGCTCGTACACGGCGATACCACTACTTGCATGGCTACGTCGTTGGCGGCTTTTTACGCTGGCATTAAAATAGGTCACGTTGAGGCAGGACTACGCACAGGAAACTTGCAATCGCCTTTTCCTGAAGAAGCCAATCGACTCATCACCGACCGCCTCGCCAACTATTATTTTGCCCCTACCAACCGCAATGTAGAAGCTTTGGTACGTGAAGGTGTTGCCCCAAACGTGATTATCAAAACAGGAAATACCGTCATAGACGCACTCCTGCACGTAAGCAAACAAGTGGAAGGGTTTTCGGAACGGGTATCAGAGGACTTGAAGCAGCTTTTTTCTACCAATCGCAAGATTTTATTGGTTACAGGGCATCGTCGCGAAAACTTTGGCGAAGGTTTTATTCAAATTTGTGACGCTTTACGTGAACTTGCCCAGCAGCATCCGAGCTTAGAAATTGTCTATCCTGTTCATCTCAACCCTAATGTTCAACGGCCTGTCTATGAACGCTTAGGGGACTTGCCCAATGTACACTTACCTGCCCCGATGGATTACGCCGATTTTGTGTATGCGATGAAAAAAAGTTGGGTCATCCTGACCGATTCAGGTGGTGTACAAGAAGAAGCTCCGAGTTTGGGCAAACCCGTGCTGGTCATGCGCGACACCACCGAGCGCCCCGAGGCAGTCGAAGCGGGAACCGTTCGGCTCGTGGGAGCCAATCGCGCTACCATCACCCAAGCCGTTACTGAGCTTTGGACACAAGCGTCTGTCTATCAAGCAATGTCAGAAGCCAACAACCCCTACGGTGATGGTTTTGCGAGTCAACGAATTATTGATTTTCTAGCGAGCATTGTCGGTTAGGAGTAACCGACGCCACAAACCTACGGCACAGCTAACGCCCTTCTTTGGGCAAAGGGATTTCTCCTGTTTGGGCGTAGTTGACCAACCATTCTTTTTTAGGACCTTGAATTGTGAGAAAAAAATCGTAGATGGGCTTCATGTCCTTCACAAAATCGCCCGTGGGATAAATAACATCGCCAAAAACCACTGCTTTTCGTGGATAATCAAAGCCTACCAAAATAATGGGTACTTTGGCTTTTAGGGCCATGTAATAAAAGCCCGTTTTTAGTTTTGACACATTGCTGCGTGTTCCTTCGGGAGCAATGGCAATGTGAATTGTTTCGTTTTCTTGAAACGTAGCCGCTACCGCCTCCACCAAGTTATTGTTTTTTGTCCGATCTACAGGGTACCCGCCAAGCCCGCGAAATAGCCAGCCAGAATACCACTTAAACAACGCACTTTTTCCGAGGTAGCCAATTTTAAGATTTATGTACGCCCTCACGCCTACACCTACAAAAAAATCAGAATTGTACCAATGCGGGCTTACAAGCCATATCCCTTTTTTTAGTTCGGTGGGTGCATGTCCTATTGTACGCCAGCCAACTAGCCGATAAAGTAGTCCAAAAAGCCAATTCATGAAGTGTAAAAGGTTAGGTTTTTCTCAAATGTAACGACCACTTGCGTTTTCAGCAACATTTCTTCACTTTTTTGAAAAAAGGAAACGATATTGTATTTTATGCGTTACAATAAGTAATGAACCACTCTTTTCTATTTCGATGAATATGCAAGGAATTACCAAACGTTCTTTACTAAAAGATGCTATTTTAATTACAGCAGGTATTTTTAGCGCGGGACTTGGCCTGAAAGGTTTTTTACTTTCGAGCCACTTTATTGATGGCGGTGTCACGGGCATTTCTATGCTTCTTTCGTCCATCTTAAAAGTACCTCTGGCTGTACTTATTCCTATCATTAACCTACCATTTATTTTGATGGGCTACCGTCAAATCGGTTTAGCGTTTGCCATCAAAAGTACCTTTGCCATTACGGGTTTATCCATCTGCCTAGCTTTTGTTCACTTCCCCGATGTGACTCCCGACTTGTTATTAACATCCGTATTTGGTGGTTTTTTTATTGGGGCTGGTATTGGGTTAGCCATGCGAGGAGGTGCTGTTTTGGACGGTACAGAAGTAGCGGCATTGCTTGTTAGCCGTCGAAATTCTACGATTCGCGTTGGTGATGTGATTTTGGGCATGAACATTCTCATTTTTGCCACGGCGGCCTACTTTTTGGGCGTTGACATTGCCCTTTATTCGATGCTAACCTACTTCACCGCCTCCAAAACCGTCGATTATTTGATTCATGGTATCGAAGAATATACAGCCGTCTGGATTGTTTCTGACCATCACGAAGCCATCCGCGAAATGATTACGGACAAACTCCACAAAGGGGTCACAGTCTTAAACAGTGAAAAAGGTTTTGGAAAACGTGGACTTCAAAACCAAGAAACTAAAGTGCTCTACTCAGTCGTGACTCGACTAGAAGTCAGCCGTTTACGGGATGCCATTTCAGAAATAGACCCGCAGGCTTTTGTAGTCCAACACGGAATTGACGATGCCCGTGGAGGGATTGTAAAAGAAAGGGCATTGCACTAATGTGCAACGCCCTTTAAAATTATTCGCTAAATCAGTCTTAGTTAGCGATCTTCGTACATCCCTTCGTAGTATTTTTGATAATTACCCGACGTTACATTGTCGAGCCATTCTTGGTTATCTAAGTACCACTGCACCGTTTTTTCAAGCCCTTGCTCAAACGTCACCGACGGCTTCCAGCCTAGCTCGTTCATTAACTTTGCGGGATCAATGGCGTATCTCAAATCGTGACCAGCGCGATCGGTCACGTACGTAATCAATTGTGCCGACGTGCCTTCTTCACGGCCTAGTTTTTGGTCCATGATAGTACACAGCAAATGCACCAAATCAATATTTTTCCACTCGTTGCAACCGCCAATGTTATACGTTTCGCCGTTGACACCCTGATGAAAAATAGCATCAATCGCCCGTGCATGGTCTTCTACGTACAACCAATCACGCACATTTTCGCCTTTTCCATACACTGGAAGCGGTTTGTGGTGGCGAATATTGTTGATCATCAACGGAATCAATTTCTCTGGAAAGTGATTAGGGCCGTAGTTGTTTGAGCAGTTTGAAATTACTACTGGAAGTTTGTACGTATTCTGATACGCTCTTACAAAGTGGTCAGACGAGGCTTTTGAAGCCGAATAAGGCGAACGTGGGTCGTACTTGGTCGTTTCCACAAAAAACTCGTTGGGGTCATGAAGTTCTCCATAAACCTCATCAGTCGAAACATGATAAAAACGGCGTCCTTCCTCTTTTCCTTTCCAGCACTGACGGGCCGCGTTGAGTAAGTTGACCGTTCCGATGACGTTGGTCACCACAAAAGCCATTGGATCAGAAATTGACCTGTCCACGTGCGATTCGGCCGCCAAGTGAATGACTCCTGTGAAATCATTGTCTTTAAATAATTTATCAATAAATGCCGCATCGGTTATGTCGCCTTTAACAAAACGGTAATTAGGGGCATTTTCAATGTCTGTAAGATTGGCAAGATTCCCTGCGTACGTCAGTGCATCGAGATTCACAATCTGATACGCTGGGTATTCGGTCACAAAACGGCGCACTACGTGTGAGCCAATAAAACCTGCTCCGCCTGTAATAAGTATAGTTTGCATAAAATGTGTTTCTGTTAAACAGTTGCGTTATCTGCTGCCAATGCTTGTTGCCAGCGCCAAGCATCCCGAAGTGATTCTTCGAGCGTTTTTTCAGCTTTCCAGCCCATCACATTGTGCGACTTATCTACCTGAGCGTAAATTTGCTCAATGTCACCCGCACGACGAGGCCCGATTGCGTAATTTAGCTTGATGTTATTTACTTGCTCAAACGTCTGAATCAAACGAAGCACCGTTACGCCTTCGCCCGTTCCTACGTTGAACACGTCATAAAAGTTATCTTCTTCGGTTTTGGCCAATAGCTCAAGTGCTTTTACGTGTGCTTTAGCCAAGTCCACCACGTGGATAAAGTCACGAATACAAGTACCGTCGGGGGTGTTGTAGTCGTCCCCAAATACCGTTAATTTTTCGCGTAAACCCGCCGCAGCTTGCGTCAAATAAGGAACCAAATTGCTTGGTACACCGCGCGGCAACTCCCCAATTTGCGCCGATTCGTGCGCACCCACTGGATTAAAATAGCGCAACGAAATCGCTTTAAGACCCGTTTTTGAGATGACCACGTCACGAATAATGTCTTCACAAATACGCTTGGTATTTCCGTACGGTGAAGCCGCTTCTTGGCGAGGTGTTTCTTCCGTCACAGGTAGCACGTCAGGTTGTCCATACACCGTACACGACGAAGAAAATACAAAGCTTTTTACGCCAAACTCCTGCATTACTTTCAACATCGCAAGCGTAGAGCCTAGGTTGTTTTGGTAATACATCAATGGCTTTTCCACCGACTCTCCTACGGCTTTACTTGCCGCAAAATGAATCACGCCATCGAATTTTTCTTTTGCAAATATTTGCCGCAACGCTGTCTCATCATTGCAATCGGCGCTGTATGACACAACAGCCTTCCCAATAATAGATTCTAGCCTGCTAAGTACTTTTTCTTCTGAGTTACTGAAGTCATCAATGATAACTGGCTCAAAACCTGACTGATGCAGTTCAACAACCGTATGAGAGCCAATAAAACCAGCTCCTCCTGTGACCAATATTTTCATGTAAAGTGTAGAAAATTGAATGACAAAACTATAAAATTTGGGCACTGAAAAAAAAATGTTTTTCTTTAACGCAAACTTCACTGACATTGCTCCATGACAGAACAAGAAATCAAAGCGCTGGTTTCGCTTCTCGACGACGACGACAAAGAGGTGTTGCA
This sequence comes from Runella defluvii, assembly GCF_014195535.1. Lineage (GTDB taxonomy): Bacteria > Bacteroidota > Bacteroidia > Cytophagales > Spirosomataceae > Runella > Runella defluvii. The sequence continues at coordinate 610,936 of NZ_JACIBY010000002.1, forward strand.
GTTGGTTGAAAAAGAAATTAGACAGCAAAGAGAGATTATCATTCCCTATTTAGAGAATGAGTGGGAAGGTGCGGGCTTTAATCCAAAAATTCAGCGCCGCATCGAAGAATTAGTGCACGAGCTTCAGTTTGAAGTCTTGCTTGAACGCCTGTCCACTTGGCACCACGGCGGAGCAATTGACTTACTGGAAGGGCTCTGGGTAATTGCTACCTACCAATATCCTGATTTGTCGCTGGAAAGCCTCCGAAGCGACTTCGAACAGTTTTATTACGAAACATGGCTTGAGTTTAAAGAAGACATGCACCCGATTGATCAAATTCGAGCTTTGAATCACGTCTTTTTTTCAAAGCTAAAGTTTGGTTCAAACACCAAAAATTTCCACGCGGCAAGCAACTCGATGATCAACATCGTGTTGGAATCCCGCAAGGGGAATCCTATTACCCTGTGTTGTATTTACATGATTGTGGCCCAACGCCTCAATATGCCCGTTTACGGGGTCAATTTACCTAACCTTTTTGTACTTACTTACAAAAAGGACGCAGTGCAGTTTTACATCAATGTCTTTAACAAGGGCTTGGTGTTTATGCGCTCCGACATCGACCATTACATTGCGCAGCTCAACCTCAAGTCCAACGATTCGTTTTATCAGCCTTGTTCTAACCTCGACATCTTGCGTCGGGTTCTTCGGAACCTTACGCTTGCATTTGAAAAAACGGGCGATAGCGATAAAGTAAAAGAAATTGAGCGAATGTCCGCAGTGTTACAGGAACCGATTGAGGAATAAAGGAACGGCTTATTACACTGCCAACACCCCCAAAAAATCGTCCACCCGAAAACGGTACAGGCGGTGTTGTTGGCGTGGTAGTGGGGTATGAATGGGAAAAATTTCGCCCGTAAAAAAGTCGTTTTCGTCGGTAAAAGGGTGAACGAAAATTTCCTCCTTAAAACTCAAATTTCGAGTACCGTGCAATTTGTACAACGCTTCTTTGGCACACCAGTACGTGCAAAGGCGCTCTAGCTGCTCGCCCGCGTGGGTTGTTTCTGAATCCGAAAGGAATTTGGGCGCCACGCGGGCGAGCTTAGGCGCAACTCGTTCTAAGTCCACGCCAAGGGATACCGACGGGTGCAAGGCCACCACCACAAACCGCGCCGTGTGCGTAAGCGAAATTTCCGCTACGGCATTGTTCAAAAACGGTTTTCCAAAATTGTCTTTCTGCATCCCTGTATAAATACGCCCACTGGCTTCTACAATCGACTGCATCGCTCGTCTGCCAGTTATCCATTCCAATCGTTTTTGTGGATGCGAGATGGTCTCATATTCGGCCCATTCTTCGGCCGTGGCCACAAGTCCTTCTTGCAATTCTTCGATAGGCTCAAAAATCTCCCAAATCAGGAGCAAACATTCCTCAAAAACAGTCCACTGGCGAACGATAGGCATAGATGCAATCTTTTGGTGTAACTTTGCACAAAAATACGGGCGTTTGGAATTTTATGCTTCAAGTAACTAAAATAGACACATTTTCTGGTCACCGCGACTGCGTATATGCGCTTCAACCTTCGGCAGAAGATAAGTACTTTTATTCAGCCGGTGGCGATGGCATGATTGTCAAGTGGGACCTAACCCGTCCTGATTGGGGCGATGTTGTCGCTCAAGTGCCTGCATCTGTCTATGCTTTGGCATTTGACACTACCCAAAACCAACTGTGGGTAGGACAAAACTACGAAGGAATTCAGGTCATTGACCCGCTCGAAAAACGCGTTGTCGCTTCGGCACAACTGACCACAGCCGCCATTTTTGACATTGTTTTTTTTGAAAACCAAGCGTTTTTGGCTCTTTCAGACGGCGTTGTTATCGTAATGGACCGTCAAGCATTTGCCGTTCGTAAACATATCAAAGCCAGTCAGCAGTCAGCGCGGTGTATCTCCATTAATGCCCTTACCCGCGAAATAGCCATCGGTTATAGCGATAACTACATCCGCGTGTTTGGTATCGACGAGCTAGACTTACGACACACGTGGGAAGCCCATAGCAATTCTGTTTTCTCAGTTTGCTTCTCGCCCGACGGCCGCTATTTGTTATCGGGAAGCCGCGATGCGCACTTGAAAATCTGGGACGTAGCCAATGGATACGCACTTCATCAAGACATTGTCGCTCACCTTTTCGCCATCAATCACCTTACTTACAGCCCCGACCAACGGTTGTTTGCCTCGTGTAGCATGGACAAATCAATCAAGCTATGGGACGCGACCACTTTCCGACTTCTCAAGGTGATTGACCGTGCTCGACATGCAGGTCACGGTACTTCCATCAATAAACTCCTTTGGACGTCCTTTCACAATCAACTCATTTCAGCCAGCGACGACCGTCGAATTTCGGTCTGGGACATAAAGACCAACTAAACAGCCATGCGTAAATTTTTTGATTTATTTTTACAAGCCCTCAAAGGCGAAGAGCACGAATATACTTCGGGCAGTATCAATCGCGCCATTTTTCTACTATCCGTACCCATGATTTTAGAAATGGTCATGGAATCGCTCTTTGCGGTTGTCGATATTTTCTTTGTATCTAAAGTCAACACCGACGCCGTTGCGACGGTAGGACTTACCGAATCTGTCTTAACGCTTGTTTACTCCGTGGCCATTGGCCTTAGTACGGCTGCAACCGCCATCGTGTCGCGACGTATCGGAGAGAAACAACACGCCGAAGCAGGCCATGCCGCAGCGCAGGTTATTTTGGTGTCAGTTGTGTTAGGTATCACGATTGGGCTTGGTGGTTTTTTTGGGGCAGAGACCATCCTACGTGCCATGGGTGGCAGCGAAAACCTCATCGCCTCAGGGGCCAATTTCACCCGAATTATCTTTGCCAGTAGCCCCGCTATTATTTTGCTTTACACCCTTAGCGGCGTTTTACGGGGAGGCGGAGATGCCGCCGTAGCAATGCGCTCGCTTTGGATTGCCAACGGCGTCAATATGCTTCTTTGCCCACTTTTTATCTTTGGTTGGGGGCCTGTTCCTGCATTTGGAGTAGCGGGCTCAGCCATGGCCACCACCATAGGCCGCAGTCTTGGGGTTCTGTACCAGTTATATGCTTTGACCAAGGGCAATGGGGTTGTCAAAGTACTTTCATCACAACTCAAAGCCGATTTCACCATTATTCGTAACCTTATCAGTGTTTCGGCGGGTGGTACGGGCCAATTCCTTATTGCTTCTGCCAGTTGGGTATTCCTGACCCGTATTTTGTCAGACTTTGGCCCTCAAATTGTGGCAGGTTATACCATCGCCATTCGCGTTATTGTGTTTACCATTTTACCTTCGTGGGGCATGGCCAATGCCGCTGCCACTTTGGTAGGACAAAACCTTGGCGCAAACAAGCCCGAACGCGCCGAAACCTCAGTTTGGCGAGCAGCCTTCTTCAACTTTGTGTTTTTGGCCGTCGTTGCTGTCATATTTTTTGTCTTTTCGGCCAACATTATTAGCTGGTTCAACGACGACCCCACCACGGTATCCACGGGCGTCAACTGCCTACGAATCATTTGTTTTGGGTATTTATTTTTTGCTTATGGGATGGTTATCAGCCAGTCGTTCAACGGCGCAGGCGATACCCTGACCCCAACTCTCATGAACTTGGTTTGCTTTTGGGCTATCGAAATCCCCCTTGCTTATTTCTTAGCAAAATACCTCGATTTAGGCCCCAACGGCGTGTATATTTCCGTTGCATTCAGCGAGTCAATGCTTGCTGTGGTGGGGATTCTCCTTTTTAGACGCGGAAAGTGGAAAACCAAGAAGGTATAGCCTCAAGGTTTATCCTTTTGATTACCTGATAATTTCCTCTAACTTTGCAGGCCATTTTTAAGTGCGAATGAAAGAACAGATAGACCGTACTAGACTTCCTCAACATATCGCCATCGTGATGGATGGCAACGGCCGCTGGGCCAAGCAGCGCGGTGCCATGCGGGTGTTTGGGCACAGAAACGCTATTAAAGCCGTACGCGAAGCCACCGAAGGCTGCGCTGAGCTGGGCATTAAGTACCTGACATTGTATGCGTTTTCGACCGAAAACTGGGGGCGACCTGAAGCCGAAGTAAGGGCCTTGATGGAACTATTGGTACATACAATCGGCGATGAGCTTCCCACATTGCAAAAAAATAACGTCAGGCTTGACACCATTGGCGACACGGCAAGTTTGCCTAAATCTTGCCAAAAAGAGCTATCGCAAGCTATAGAAAAAACGAAGCATAACACAGGTCTTAATCTAATATTGGCCTTAGGATATAGTGGCAAATGGGATATTATCCAAGCCACCCAACGTTTAGCGCAGCAAGTGAAAGACGGTTCGTTGAAGTCAGAAGACATTACCGAAGACTTACTTAACCAAACGCTCTCGACCTATCCCCGCCCCGATGTTGACCTGATGCTACGCACAGGAGGCGACCACCGCATCAGTAATTTCTTGCTGTGGCAGTTGGCTTATGCCGAGCTTTACTTCTACGACGAGGTCTTTTGGCCAGACTTCCGCCGAGAGCATTTACATGAGGCCATTTTGTCGTTTCAACAACGAGAAAGACGTTTTGGTAAAACCAGTGAACAGATTGTGACCGAAGCGAAATAAACCCCTTCTTTTGCCGTTAGTAGAAAATGGGAAAGAACAGTGTATCTATGAAAAAATTCAACCAACTTATCCGTCTCGTTAGCTTTTTTGGTGTTTTCGTCATGACCACCGTATGCCTTCATGCGCAGCAGCTGGGCCTTGGACGAAACACCCCTGCGACTACGTCTGCTCCGAAAGACGAAGCTATCAACTATGCGGAACCTAAAGACTATGTCGTTGCCGAAATTATTGTAACTGGCAACCAATTTTTGGATCCTAACTCCATGATTTCAATGTCGGGATTGAGAGTAGGCGACAAAATCAAAGTTCCTGGCGATGCCATCAATGGAGCCATTAAAAAATTGATGGATCAAAAGATTTTGGAAGATGTCGAAATTTTAGCTCGTAAAATCGAAGGCGAACAAATCTGGTTAGAGATTCGCATTAAGGAGCAATCGCGTCTTTTCAAAGTCGAATTTGACGGCATTCGGAAGGGAGAAAAAGAGTCTCTTAATGATAAAATCAAGCTTCCTAAAGGGCGTATCATCTCTAACACGATGATTAAGAACACCCAATTGGCCGTAAAACGCTATTTTATTGACAAAGGCTTCATGAACGTGAAAGTCAGAATCAATCAAATTTCAGACTCTACTCGCGGAAATGCAACCCTCAAAATCCTCGTCACCAAAGGCGCAAAGGTGAAGATTCGTCAAATTGTGTTTAATGGCCGTCAAGAGATATTGGAGGGAAAACTCCGCAATAAGTTGAAGGGAACAAAACAAATGCGTTTTGGTCGCCTTTTTACGCCTTCAAAATTCATTCCTAAGAAATACGAAGAAGACAAAGAAAAAATCATCGAACTCTATAACAAAAATGGGTTCCGTGATGCGACCATTATCTCCGATTCCATTATTCACAATCCAGGAGAAAAAACCATTGATGTAGTGTTGAACATCGAAGAAGGGCCGCGCTACTACATCCGTGATATTACTTGGCAAGGGAACTACCTTCGTACGACCGAACAACTCAGCAAGGTATTTGGCCTTAAAAAAGGAGATATTTATAACCCTGAAGAAATCCAGAAACGCCTTGAAGCCAACCCAGGCCAAGACGTAAGCTCGCTGTACATGGACGACGGTTATTTGTACTACAACTGCCGCGCCATCGAAAAAGCCGTTGAAGGGGATTCTATCGACCTTGAAATGCGCATTTTTGAAGGAAAACAAGCGACCATCAACAAGATTATTTTGAATGGTAACACCAAGACCAGCGACCACGTGGTATTGCGCGAATTGTTTACGTTGCCAGGCCAGAAATTTAGCAAAACGGAAATCATCAACACCCAACGTCAGTTGTCTCAGTTAGGGTATTTTGATGCTGAAAAAATTGGAATTAACCCCATTCCTCACCCAGAAGACGGGACAGTGGATATTGAATATACCGTAGAAGAAAAGCCAAGTGACCAAATTGAGCTTTCTGGTGGTTGGGGTGGATACATCGGATTTGTGGGTACGTTAGGACTTGTATTCAACAACTTCTCTACCAAAAACATCACAAACCTCAAAGCATGGAAACCACTTCCATCGGGCGACGGGCAAAAGCTTTCGGTACGTTTCCAGGCAAGTGGTCGTCAGTTTCAGACATATACGCTTAGTTTCTCAGAACCTTGGTTGGGAGGTAAAAAACCTGTCAACTTTGGAATTAACTTGAGTCACACGGTATATCGTACGGTTGACTATTCTAACCTTTATACTCGTTCAACAAGCGGCTTAAAGTTTTTGGGCTCTTACAAAAACACAGGGGTTACTGTCTCGCTTGGTAAACGCCTCAAAATACCTGATCGTTATTTCGTATTAAGTACCGCACTTTCATACCAAAGATATAGAATGGACAGCCTTGACTTGTTTGGCATTGGCTATCCAAATGGGGTTTCCAACAACGTAACTTTGAACTTAACATTGTCGCGGAATACGATTGATAACCCTCAATTCCCGCGTGGAGGGTCGTCGTTCTCATTGAGTGGCACTTTTACGCCACCTTATTCTGCCATCACTGGAAACACGTCTTTCTCGACAAAAGAAGCACAGTACAAATGGGTAGAGTACCACAAGTGGATGTTTGATGCGACATGGTACCAAACCGTGGCAGGCAAGCTGGTATTAAGTACCCGCGCTCACCTTGGTTTCTTGGGTAGATACAACCAAAACTTATCCATCAGTCCATTTGAACGCTTTGTACTCGGAGGCTCGGGATTGGCGGGTTATGGTATGTTTGCTTTGGCCCAAGACATCATCGGTTTGAGAGGCTACACCGACCGCTCGCTTGTACCTATCTACAACCGACTTAGTACCGTTGATGCTTCGCAAAGTACCAGTACAACCACAAGCAGTGTAAGTAGTCTTGGAGGGGTTGCCTATAGCAAGTACGTGATGGAATTACGTTATCCTCTTTCGCTTAACCCATCAGCGACCATCTTTGGTTTGGTGTTTGCAGAAGCAGGAAACAACTGGGGTACCGATCAACCTCAAAAGAAATACAAAGACTACAACCCGTTTGATTTGAAACGTTCGGCGGGGGTTGGGGCGCGTATTTTCATGCCAGCCTTCGGTTTGATTGGTATTGATTGGGCGTATGGATTTGACCCACTACCTGGGCAAACAAAACGCAGTGGACCACAATTCCACTTCACGATTGGACAACAAATTCGTTAGAAAAGACATAGACCGAATGGAGTAGGTAAATTATAGCCTACTCCATCAACAAAATCCAAGCATCTACAATGAAAACCCGTGGGCTTTTACTAATTTTGCAATTCGTCTTGGTAACCTACTCATTATCAGCCCAAAAATGGGGGTATATGGATATGGAGTATGTGACGAGCAAAATGCCTGAATACCAAAAAGCACAAACTGAGCTTGATAAGTTTTCGGAACGTTGGGCAAAAGAAATTCAAGATAAATATACCGAAATAGACCGCCTACAGCGGCTTTATCAGGCAGAAGAAGTACTTTTGACCGACGAAATGAAACGCAAACGTCAGCAAGAAATCGCTGATAAAGAGCGCGAAGCCAAAGATTATAACAACAAAATTTTTGGATTTGAAGGGATGTTGTTTCAAAAGAAAAAAGAAATCATCAAACCCATCACCGATCAGGTTTATAAAGCAGTAGAACGCGTGTGTCGTCAGCGGAGGTTGGATATACTACTTGACAAATCAAGCGATTTTGTCATTATTTATTCCAATCCAGTACATGACTATACTGATTATGTTATCGAAGAGCTTGGTTTAGGTACCGAAGAAAAAGAAAAAAATACTAAACCAGCGACTAATAGCGTTAATACGCCAACAACAAAAACACCAGCAACAAATACCCCAGCTAATAAAGTAACCAAACCAAAACAGTAGATAAAAATGAAACGTACATTGACTGTAGCCTTCCTTGCGATTATTGCTTTAGTGAGTTTTGAAAGCAAAGCACAACAGGCTACGAACAAAATCGGTTGGACCAACGTGGACTACGTGATGACGTTGTTACCTGACTATAAGAAAATTGAGAACGAGCTTACGATTCAGCAACAGCAAATTGAAAAAGCGATGCAGGAGAAATCGAAAGAGTTCGAAGACAAATACAAGGCTTATCAACAAAACGCTGCAAAGTGGTCTGAAATCATTCGTGCAGATAAAGAAAAAGAATTGAACCGCCTTCAAACGGACTTCCAAGATTTCCAACGCTCTTCACAAGAGTCATTGCAGAAAAAGCAACAACAATTGCTTCAGCCTGTGATGGTGAAAATCCAAGGAGCGATCGACGCTGTTGGTAAAGAAAACGGCTACACGTATATCTTCAACATGGATGCAGGTGCTAACACAACTCCTATCATCTTGTTTGCAGGTTCGGAAGAATTGAACGTTAGCAACTTGATTTTGAAAAAATTGGGTGTTGACCCAGCGGAAGTTGAAAAACAACAAAAAGCCGCAGCAGAAGCAGCTGTTCAGCAATTGCAGCAAAAAACAGGTGGTGCAACTACCCCTGCTACGCAGCCTGCAACCAAGCCAGCGACTCAAACGCCTGCAAATCCAGCAAAGAAAAACTAAGACATTTCTGTCTGGTACAAAAAAGGGAACCGCACGATGCGGTTCCCTTTTTTATTTGGGCTACTCTACAAAGGTTGCGCTTCGCCGAAGCGATATAAATTACTAATGCACTAAAATTCATGCTCAACTACTATTAAAAAACAAAAAAACGGAGTAGTTCATACCCCGTTTTTTTTTGTTTGTATTGGCTTGTACATTCACCCAGTTGGGTTTCTAAGCAGCCCTCCTCAATCAATATCGCATCGACCAGAAAGGGTTTCGTTGCGCTTTCATGCTTTCCGCAATGTGCTTTTGAATCATTTGATTGTAGTCGGCCACTTTGATTTTCTTGCCTTTCATTTTGGGCAAAGCAAGCTCTTTTTGCACGTTTTTAAGCTCCACTTTCTGGGCCGACACCACTACGTCTCCGTCGTTGATATCTAGTTCCAAAATCAAGCCTGGCAAACCAAAATAACGTTCAGGCCCCGCTGCCACAGGAATGTCCTGCGCAAACCATGCCGTAATTTTTTGATTTTTAACAGGGTCAAACGTCTCTGCTTTCATACAAATGTAACCCGCAACGTCTTTGATTTGGTTTTGTACCCGCCAATTGTAAGTTACCAAAGAATCTTCCATCAGGTACGTTTTTCCCAACATTTCGTGGTGTTCAATGAGCTTATTAGCATCAAAGTTACGGTGAATCAGGTAATCGTCTTGCCGCCACGACCATTGGCCATCTTCGCTTTGGCCTTGGTCACTGAAATACGTATAAAGACTTTGCTTTTCGTCAAAATACAATTTCATTTTTACGCCGTACCCATCCTCATTTCCCCACGTCAATTTCATACGGTCTTTTTCTTCTTTGCTCAAAAAGGTCAACCGAGCGTTGATTTTTGTCCAGTAGCTTTTGTGTTCGTACGTGACCATCCCTTCGGTCGATTGGGCATACACACTGTTGGCTATCCACAACAGACCCACTATCAAAAAGTTCAATCTATTTTTCATGTTTATAGCGATTATCTTGTTTGGTTGGATTAACGATTGACTAGAAGAAACCTCCACGGCGTTTGAGGGTCGTGTTCATACCGCGCATGTTGTACGTAAAGGTAAGCATTCCGTAGCGAGCCAAGGTCTGCACTTTTTCTTGTGATACAAAGTTTTGGTTGGCAAACTGACTGATACCCAAGTTTTTGTTAAACACATCATACACCGACAAGCGAAGTTCTGCTTTCTTTGCTTTGCCCAAAATCTTATAAATCGACGCATTCATAATCGGCAAACGTTGGTCAAGGTTGAAACGGTTGTTGACATAAATACGATAATCAAGATTTGAGTTAATGAAGAAATCTTTTGGTAATTTGATGTTCATCGTACCACCATAGGTATGGTTGATGATTTTCATGTTTTGCGCCGTATTTACCGAGAAACGAGAGTTGGTAACGCCCCAGTTAGCATTGGCAAAAAACGTAAAGTTGTCGCTAGGCGTTAAGTCCAAACGCATTCCAAAACGGTAGCTGTCGTTGTTGGTTTCGTTAAGAACCCCATTGATATAAGTCAGGTTACGGCTAAAATTAGGATTCGCATTTACGCTCAAGTTACTTTTCGTTTTCTTCAACGGGAAGCCAAAGTTCATCCACGCCCCAATGCTTTGTCCACCCGAAATGTTGGTAGGTGTAGTAACCGTCACCAACGTTCTTGGGTCAACTTGCTGATTGTAAATAATTTGATTGACATTGTACGAATAAAACAAGTTTAGGCCCAAGTTGGTAAAGCTTGCTGGGTTAAACATATTGTACCCAAAATTAACGCTGTGGTTAACTGAAGGAAGCAAATCGGGGTTTCCTTGACGGATGTACAACGGATTGCTATTGTCGATAACTGGCTGTAAGTCACGAACATTTGGCTGATTCACACTTACATCGTAGCCTGACCAGAGGTAACGGTTGTTTTTGAGGTCATAATTCACCGAGACGTTAGGTATCCACGCCACAAATGTGCGATTAACGTTGATAAAAGAGGTTGGATTTTGACCCAACGCAAATTTACCATCCAATCCAAATCGCTGCACGGCCATTCCACCCGAAATGTTAAATCCTTTGTACGAATAGCGTACTGCCGAACCAATCCTCGCGTAAGTAATGTCATTTTTGAAATAGCTACTCAAGGTATCAACGGGGATTCTTCTACCACTTTCTTGGGCCAAATCAAAGGCATCGCGATCAACAAAGTTGCCACGGCGGCTCAAGTTTATGAAGCTCTCCCAAAATACGCGTTTCGATACAGGCTCCACAAACAACAAGCTTGATTTTAGCTCATTTACTTGGCTATTGGTATTGTTGGTCAAATCAAGCGCTCTCCGAATTACATCATTGGCTGAGTTGGCCGAATAAAACAAGTTCAATGAATTTTGATCCGCAATTCCGTCGTTTTGAACATACCCGTACGAACCACTGGCTGCGAAGTTCCGTCCTTTTTTATTTTTAGCCTTCCACCGATAAATAAGTGTATTAGCGGTTTCCATTTTGTCAACGTCCGTAGCGTTTTTAATGGTCGTTTCGTTCGACTTAAAGTTACCTGCTTGGAAATACTGCTGAAGACTATTGAGGCTGGTGTTGCCACCATTGAGGCGGCTGTTGTTGGTAAAAATAATGGTGTTGGTCGAGTCAATCATTTGTTCATAACGGAAAGACAAACGGTGGTTTCCGATGAAGTTAATTTGACTGCTTTCTTCTTGTGATTTGAACGAACCGTTGGTCAAGAAATTTTCACGGCTACGAAGCGCATCCAATACTTGGCGGGTTGAGTTGTAGTAATAACTCGAATTTACTTTGGTTTTTTTGCCGTTGTAATTGTAGTTAATACCCGCGGCAACGTTGTTGGAATAACCTTGTCCTCTTCCTCCACCAACGGGAATGTTGAGTCCGCCGTCGTCATCTCCACCAATCACGAAGAAGCGTCCACCGCCGCCACCAAAGCCAAAGTCGCCGTTATCGTTCCAGCTATTAAACGAACCACTTCCTCTAAAATCTTGGTAGTCGTCCCACGACATCCCCGTTTGGTTCGTATTGTTGGTGAGGCCAATAAGCGAAAACTGGTTTTTATCATCAAACTTATTGTAGTTTCCTTTGATTTCCCCGCGCGCTCCTCTCGAATTGTTGCCGTCGGCACCTAAGCCAGCGGTGACCTTTCCAAAACCACCTTTTTTGAATCCATCTTTTAATTCAAGGTTAACCGTTTTCTCTTTTTTACCGTCATCTACACCTGTCACCTTTGCTTGTTCCGACTTATCGTTAAAAATCTGAACTTTTGTAATCGCTTCCGCAGGAAGGTTCTTAGTAGCCATTTTAGGATCATCTCCGAAGAAACGCTTGCCATCGACGGTCACTTTCCGTACTTGCTGGCCTTGGGCTACGATGTTTCCGTCTTGGTCAATCTGAACCCCTGGTAATTTTCGAAGTAAATCTTCTACCGTTGACCCAGGCGGGACTTTAAACGAAGCGGCGTTGTACTCAATCGTATCTCCTTTGATACTGAGTGGCGCGCGGGCGGTTTTGACTACGACTTCAAACAATTCTTTGGTGATGGCTTTCATTTCTAAAGTACCAAGGTCAATGAGCTCTTTATCACTAAACACAATGTCTTTTTGAAATGGGATATACCCTACAAATGAAATTTTGAGCAAATAATCACCTTTTTTGACGTTACGAAGCACGAACGCACCTTTGTCATTGGAGCGTGTAAAATTGACCAAAGACGAGTCTTTTCGCTGCAACAACATGACTGTTGCCGAACCTAGCGGTCCTGAGGACGTATCAGCAGTGATACCTTGGATTTGGAAACGTGTGGGAGTTTGGGCGCACGCAAACAACGCACTAAGGCACATAAGTGCCCCGAGGAGAAGTTTCTTCATGGCTGTTTAGGTTATAAATGTGTTTAAAAATGGTTAGAAAATGGCTATTACACTACAAACGTACTATCCGATTAGTTTATTACCTAACAATACAAAGAAAATTTTATATTAAAGTTTGTTAAATCTAATGGAGGAGCCTCAGCTAACGTGTACTCGGCCTTAGTGAAAAGGTTACGCTTAGCGCAAAAAAAAACAGCGGGTCGAAATTTCGACCCGCTGTTATGTAATCACCATCCTCTGTTACGCTGCCCGTTTCGACCGTAGTCGTCGTAGGTTGAGCGTTCATTGTCTCGCTTTTCGTGGGTAATCTCACGATTAAGTGCGTATAAGTCGTCCACTAATTCTCGGCGTTCGCGTGGGTCAAGCACACGGTCGCGCCAGAAAATTTGTTCTTTACGTTCGATACGTTCTACGTCTCTTAATAATCCTTTCGCTTCGCGTGAAGTAATTAGCCCTTTCGCTATACCATCCGCAATTCGTTGGCGAGCTTCGCGTTGAAAATCATCAATACGGTCGCCCAAATTTCCCCTTCCTCCCCGATTGTCATATCCACGGTCATCGCGGCGGTTGTCATAGCGGTCGTCATAACGGCGGTCGCGGTTGTTGTTGTTTCCCCATTGTGCATTGGCACCGATAGAAACTAAAATCATGGCTGCGGCAAACACTAACTTTTTCATGGCTTTTATTGGTTTATGTGAACGGTTATTTTTCGTTATTTTACTCTTAGAACGCTAAAAAGGGCAAAGGTTTATAATGCCTTGGTTAATGATTGTTAACAGCATTTTTAAAAGATTTTAGTAACTTGCTACGGGCTTTTTTTACCATCATCAACCAAACATTTCCATGCAAAAAACTTTCCTCATTGGCGGGCTACTCTGTGCCTCCACACTCTCCTTTGCGCAAAAAAACATCTCGGGTTTTTCGGCATCTAATCAGTCGAAACAAGAAAAAATCGAACAAGAGTACCGTACTAAGCAATCGGCAGAACGTTTTAAAACCCACTTACAAAAACTGACCAGTGTACCACACTTGGCAGGTACTCCTGAAAATGAAAAAGTCCGCGACTACATCGCCGACATTATGCGCAAGGCTGGCTTGCAAGTGGAAATTTTTCCGCACGATATTTATTTATCAAAAAGCCCAGGTGAAAGTCTGGTAGAAGTGGTAGAGCCCGTCCGCCTTCCACTCAACAATCGCGAGTATATTGTAAAAGAAGACAAGTATTCGAGCGACCCTCGCCTTACACCTGGCTGGAACTCGTATTCGGGCTCTGGCGACGTAACAACCGAAGTTGTGTATGCCAACTATGGCCGCAAAGAAGATTTTGAACAGTTGAAAACCATGGGCGTTTCGGTCAAAGGAAAAATTGTACTGGCGCGTTACGGTGGCAACTTCCGCGGCTACAAAGCCAAGCACGCCGAAGCAGCGGGTGCAGCGGGCGTCATTATTTATACCGATCCTGCTGATAATGGCTATACCAAAGGCATTACGTTTCCCGAAGGTTCACAATCGAACGATAACACCATCCAACGGGGGTCGTTGTTGACCGTCGATTACACAGGCGACCCACTTACTCCTTTTGAACCCGCCCTCCCACTCGATGGCCCTAAGAAAGTAAAGCGCCTTGACCCCAAAGACGCGGCTTTCCATAAAATCCCCGTGACGCCATTGCCTTGGGGTTCGGCCGTTGAAATTCTCAAAAGAATGACGGGCAAAGGTGTCCCTACGGGCTGGCAGGGTGGTTTGCCGCTGGCGTATCGCTTAGAGGGTGGCCCAGAACTCAAAGTGCGGCTCAAGGTAAAACAAGACAAAGAGTTTGTCCGAATTTATGAAGTAGTTGGGACTCTTACAGGTAGCGAGTTTCCCGACGAGTGGATCATTGCGGGTTGTCACTACGATGCTTGGTCTTTTGGCTCCACCGACCCCAACAGCGGTACTGCCATGCTTTTGACCCTGGCCGAGTCGTTGGGTAAAATGCCCCAAAAGCCAAAACGTACCATTAAGATTTGTCACTGGGATGCCGAAGAACACGGCGTCATTGGCTCAGCAGAATGGGTAGAGCAAATGCGCGACGAACTGAGTGCCAAAGCAGTTGCCTATATGAACTACGACGCAGCGGTATCGGGAAAAATTTTCGGAGGAAGTGCTTCCCCTTCGCTCAAAAAACTACTTATTGAGGCTTCTCAGGCCGTAGAATACCCCGATTCTAACAAAACTGTTTACGAACATTGGATGGCCCAAAAAGGCGGACGCCGTGGTAGCACGACCAATGTGGGTGGCTCGGCTCCTGTATTGGCCGATAGCGAACCCAGCATTGGCAACCTAGGCGGCGGTTCCGACCACATTGCGTTTTATATGCACGCAGGTATCCCGTCGTTGAGCGCGGGCGTAGGCGGGCCAACTTTGTACCATTCTCAGTATGATGACTTATTTTTCTACAATAAATTTGTGGACTCTACCTATAAAATGGGGCCAATGGTAGAACAAGTAGTAGGAACGATGTCGTTGCGTTTGGCTAATGCCGACATTTTGCCTTACGACGTTTCGCGTTATGCTACCGACTTGGCGACGCACCTCAAAACCGCCGAGAAAGCCATCAAAGCTTACGCTCCTACTTATTCACTGGATAAGTTGTTGGCGCAAGTAGAAACGCTCAAGCAAAACGCTCAAAACTACGAAAGCCGCATCAAAACGCTTTTGGCCGCCGACCAAATCGACAAAGCCAAAGTGACGGCTATCAACAAAGAATTACGGGATTTGGAAAAAGCCTTTATTGATCCTAAAGGCATGGCGTATGGCTCGTGGTACCGTTCGTTATATGCCTCGTCTGATCCTTACAGTGGGTATGCGTCTTGGATGTTGCCCGCTTTCCAGTACGAAGCATCGTTGAAGTCAACGGCCAATTTGCCTGATTTGGAAGCCCGCCACGCGAAAGCGATTGATACGCTCAACACCAAAATTGTGGCCATCAACCAACAATTAGGTGGTGCAAGCGGCTCTTTGGGCGGAGGGAAGAATTAGGACTAGAATACAAAAGAACATGAATGTGGAGGTTGTGAGCAACCTCCACACACGCTCACAACCTCCACATTCATTATTAATCCTCAAACAAATTCCCCAATCCTCCCAAAACCGAGCCACTTTCTTTGCGGGCTTGTGGGCCATAGATAGAAAGGCGATCGACTAATTTTGAGATTGGCATTGACTGAATCCAGCATTTTCCTGTTCCTTGAAGGGTTGCCAAGAAAATACCTTCTCCCCCAAATACCATTGATTTGAGACTACCCGAGCGCTGAACGCTGAAATTCACAGAAGGCTCAAATGCCACAACGCAACCCGTATCCACACGAAGGGTCTCATTGTTGAGTTGGCGCTCAATCACAACCCCACCTGCGTGTACAAACGCCAAGCCGTCGCCCTGTAATTTTTGAAGAATGAAACCTTCTCCCCCAAACAAACCACTTCCCAAACGCTGGTTGAAGTGAATGCTCAACTTTGTACCCATGGCAGCACACAAGAAGCCATCTTTTTGAACAATCAACGTATTGCCGTAGGTATTTCTCAAGTCGATAGGCATGACAGTGCCAGGATAGGGTGCCGCAAAAGCTACTTTCCGCTTGCCATAACCACGGTTGGTGAAGTGCGTCATAAACAACGACTCTCCAGTAAGTAAGCGCGAACCTGCTTGGAAGATTTTGCCCATGATGCTTTGGTTGGGATTTGTGCCGTCGCCCATCTTGGTTTCAAACTGAATGCCGTCTTCCATAAAAAGCATCGAGCCTGCTTCTGCAATCACCGTTTCGTTCGGGTCTAACTCAATTTCGACGATTTGGATGTCTTCGCCAATGATTTTGTAGTCAATTTCGTGAGAATACATGGTTTACTGTTTGTTAAGGTTATTTGGAATTTCTACGTACATTACTCGGTGTCGGCGCCTTCATTGAGGTCGTCGCGGTGACGTAATTTTTTATCGTCCACGTGTTTATTCAAAAACTGATTGATTTTATCAATGTCAATTGTTGACGTAATTTCCCCAAATGAATTGATACGAATGTCGAAGCCATCGAGGTCTTTATGAACCCGAGGTTTCTCGGTCCCTTCGGGCGGGGTTGCTTTTTTCTTGCTCATTGTGGTTGAATTTTTCACGAAGTTAGAAACCGATTCCCCTATTCGCAATAGGCTTTGACTAAACGGTGACTTTTTTCCGATTTATGGTCAAAAACGCAGGCTCAATGGTTTGCTTATGCTATTTGTGCGTCGTCCGTTACTCGCAGCAGGCTGGTGGGCACTGTTTGTGGTAGTTTTGATAGGTATTGCGTGTTTACACAACCCTATCTTTCATCCTTGCACCTCTGCTCTTCTCTTTCTGTTAATTTTGGGTTGGAAATGTACGCTTGTGACATTTCCCAGCCTCGATGATGATGCCCCATTGATGACCCCAAAAAATGGCGTTCTTTTTATTTGGCTGTGCAAATTGGTGATCATTCCCACTGAAATTCTGTGGGTCGGCAACCACATTTCTTTCAGCGAAACTGTTTCATCCATCGCCCTCGAATGCTGCATTATCCTGGCCTCTTTCCTATTTTTTGCCTTAGGTTGGCACTACAGTCCGCTTTTGCCTTCCCAAGTCTTATGGCGTCCGTTTTCGTACCCAGCGCGTTATGGTTGTTTTTACCTCGCCATTGGTCTTATTTCTATTCTCTTGTTTTATGGTTCGTTTTCTAGCTACTGGACGGGGGCATTGTTTACCTACACCACCCATGAGGCCATCGAAAACCTCAAAGGAAATTTTATTGGCGTACTGGCTAATATTGGTCAGCGATTTGGTTTTTGGGGAATTGTATTGCTTTGGTACAGCTACAGCATTCGCCAGTCACGGCGTTTAAAATGGTTTGAGCACCTCGTTTTTCTATTGCTGGCTTTTACCCTCACCTTTAGTAGTAATCGGGCCAATATGGCCTTTCCTGTTCTCGCCTTTCTGGGCGTTATTCTTGTCTATTTTCAACCCAAACGCAAATGGTTATTTAAGGCTTTGGGCATTGGTCTTATCTTTTTGGTGCTGTTTTACGGGCATTTACGGGTACAACCGTCGCTCGACACCGAACAAGTCGTGCTGTTATTTGACCATTACACCGACGCCAACAACAACTACCTCGAATACGCTTCACAGCTTTACCTTGGCAGTCCTTACCAGTTATCACCTTTGCTATCGGTCGAGAATCCGCCTTTCACGCTTGTTGCTTCACTGCTCGAACCCGTTCCCATAGTGGGCAAAGCATTTCGCGAAGAAAGTGGCCCTTTTTTGTACAATTCCGTCATAAACAACCTTCAAGCACAAGACAAGGTCATTCCCGTTGCAGGCGAGCTGTACCTCAACGGTGGGATACTACTTGTCGCCATCGGGCATTTTCTAATTGGCATTATTTATCGCTGGCTCGACCGCCTTTTTCAAAAGTACCGTTTCACTAACCCTCCCCTTGCGGCGGCTTATTTCTACCTTTCTACGCTTTTTGCGGCCACCTTGCTACTCAGTCTGACGGTACTGTCACAGTTTGTTTTGTTCAACGCCGCGCCTGCATTATTGATAATCACCATAAATTGGTGGCAAATGCGTAAGGGTTACTCAACATAGTTGGTTATATTTGCATCTTTGTTTAACTCATCATCCCCCAATTTTAAGTTGCGCACATGGAAAAAATAAAAGTGGCTAACCCTGTCGTCGAACTTGACGGCGATGAAATGACCCGAATCATCTGGCGTTTTATCAAAGATAAACTTATCCTGCCATACTTAGACGTTGATATTAAATACTACGACCTTGGCATCGAATACCGTGACGAAACAAATGACCAAGTAACGGTTGACGCCGCAAATGCCATTCGTCAATACGGCGTGGGTATCAAATGTGCTACTATCACTCCTGACGAGCAACGTGTAGAAGAGTTTGGTTTGAAGCAAATGTGGAAATCACCTAACGGAACTATCCGTAACATCTTGGATGGTACTGTATTCCGTGAGCCAATCGTTTGCCAAAACGTACCTCGTTTAGTAACTAACTGGGATGCGCCAATCATCGTTGGACGTCACGCGTTTGGTGACCAATACCGCGCTACTGACTTCGTTACGAAAGGTAAAGGAAAGTTGACTATCAAGTTTGAAGGTGAAGACGGAACGGTTATCGAACACGAAGTTTACAACTTCAAAAGCGATGGTGTAGCCATGGCAATGTACAACACCGACGAATCAATCCGTGGATTTGCCCGTGCTTGTCTCCAAGTAGGTTTGCAAAAAGGATGGCCTGTGTATCTTTCGACAAAAAACACCATTTTGAAGAAATACGACGGCCGCTTCAAAGATATTTTCCAAGAAATCTACGAAACCGAATTCAAAGACAAAGGCGTTCACTACGAGCACCGTCTGATTGATGACATGGTGGCGTCGGCTTTGAAATGGAACGGTAACTTCGTGTGGGCATGTAAAAACTACGACGGAGACGTTCAATCGGATACTGTAGCACAAGGCTTTGGTTCATTGGGCTTGATGACTTCTGTTCTTTTGACGCCAGACGGTCAAGTGATGGAAGCTGAAGCTGCCCACGGAACAGTAACTCGCCACTACCGCGAGCACCAAAAAGGAAACCGTACTTCGACCAACCCAATCGCTTCTATCTTTGCATGGACGCGTGGTTTGGCTTTCCGCGGTAAATTGGACGGCAACCAACCACTCGTTGATTTCTGTAACGCACTCGAAGCCGTGTGTATCGAGACGGTTGAAAGCGGAAAAATGACAAAAGATTTGGCAGTGTGTATCTATGGTAACAAAGTAAACCACGGAGAGCACTACCTCTATACTGAAGAGTTTTTGGATGCTATTGATGCCAACTTACAGGCTAAAATAGCGAAATAAATTGTTCTTCTTCCCCTCTCTCAATACTGGGAGAGGGGAATTTCTTTTTCTACCAGTGCGTCGCTTAGGTTTACTTCTTTTCTTCTTCTGCTCGCTTTCTACCGTTTATCCTCAACAACGCCCCAACGGCCACTTTTTGACCGATAGCATTGAGGTAGGAAAGCCTTTTAAGTACGCACTAAGTTTTCGACATTCGCCTCGGGTTGAGGTTTTTTTCCCCGATACCAGCACTGCTTTTCGCCCCTTTGAGGTCATCAAGCTCGACTATTTCCCGACCGAAACCAACGCCAAAGGAAGTTTGGACAGCGCCGTCTATACCCTTCTTTCGTTTGAACTCGTCGAAAACCAATCGCTTTCGGTGCCAGTTTGGGTAAAAGAAGGCCGCGACTGTACGGCCATTTATTCCGAAGTCGATGCTATTAAATTGCGTGAACTCATCAAAGGAAACATCCCCGATTCGCTTCACTTACAGGCTGATACATTGGTGGTGGCGTTAAAAAGCCAAACCAACTACCCGTATTTGGTACTCATAGGATTACTCATTAGTTTGATTGGCACGGGCGTTTATTTGCTCTTTGGCGAAGCCCTGACCCGCCAATGGGAGTTGTATCAAATGTTTTTGAGAAATCGGGAATTTAAACGAAGCTTTACGCGCCTTACCCGCGACATCAACGGCCCCAAAGGCATCGAAAATGCCGAAAAAGTGGTGGTCCTCTGGAAAATTTACTTGCAACGCCTCGAACGTAAACCTTACGTGACTTACACCACCAAGGAGATTATGGATAACTTACCCGATGAACAATTGGCCGAAGCCTTACGGTCGATTGACGGGGTGATTTATGGTGGGGTATCGTCGAGAAACACGGCGGATTCGCTCAACACTTTGCGGGATATTGCCGACCAAACCTACCGTAACAAACGCATTGAACTCCTTCAAAAAGGACGAACAAAAGCCAAACAATCTTAATCATGGCCAATTTTATTCTTCTATCCACGCCTATGCTCGGCAGTAGTTTTTCTGCTTATCGCGTAGCTATTATTGACGGGGCAAAAACCCCGACCCTCACTGCTTTTTACCAAGCCATCGAAAAGGGACTTGGCTTTCCCGAAGACTTTGAACATGATTTGGAATCGCTCGACGATTTTTTGAACGATTTGGAATGGATTTCGGCGTCGGACGTAGCCATTTTTGTCAAAAACTCAGACGGCTTTTTAGCGCAGGAAAAACCCAAAAAACTATTTGAACTTCTCAACCTACTCGATGCCACTGCCGAAGACTGGAAATGGGTGGACGATGACATGGCTCCTAAAAACGTCAAAATCGTTTTCCAAACCAGCGAACGCATCATCTCTCTTCTCGACGAAGAAGGCATTGCGTACGTGGTTCAATAAAACGCATCTTCGATGTGGTGAACCTTCACAGTACCTGAATTAATAATGACCGAAACGACATCAAAACGAATGTCGCCGTGCCAATCGCGGTCAAAAATGTAGTTTTCGGCGGCCTTCATAATGAGTCGGCGCTTGGTGGCGTCCACAAACTCTTCGGGCATTCCGTAGCTGAGGTTGGTACGGGTTTTTACCTCCACAAATACCAAAATTTTGTTCTTTTTGGCAATAATGTCTATTTCAGCGTGGCGGTAGCGGTAATTTCTGACAATGATTTCGTAGCCTTTGTCGGCCAAAAATTCGGTGGCTTTGTCTTCGCCTTGTTTTCCAGTGTCCAAATGTTCTGCCATGAGCGTGTGCGTTAGCCGCCCGCGCGTCTGTACTCTTTTTGGTACTGCAAGGGCGATTTTCCAGTGAGGTTTTTAAATTGTCTGTTGAAGTTTGAGACGGTGTTGAAGCCGCTTTCGTAACAGATTTGGGTCACTGAAAATTTTTCTTCGATCAACAACTTGCACGCATAGCCCACCCGAATCTCACTCACGAAGTCGGAAAAAGTCTTATTCGTACGACTTTTAAAATACCGACAAAAAGCCGCTTCGGTCATATTAGTGAGCGCTGCCACTTCGTTGAGGCGGAGTTCTTCTTTGAAGTGTTTCATCACGTATTCGTGCACCTTCTGCATTCGCTCCGTTTCCGAAACTTTGTGGGTATTGACGTACCCAACGCTCGTGATGTAGGTAGTTTCGGTAGAATGCGACAAGTAATTCAGCATGGTCAAAAGCTGGATAATTGCCTCAAAACCATCTGTTTTCGACAATTGATTTAAACTCTGACGTACGTACTCACGCGCACTTCCGACAATGTCAAGCCCTCGGTAACTCTTCTGCAATAACTGTCGGAGCAAGTGCATTTCTGGTTTTTGGAAAAATGATTCTCCCAAAAAATCTTCCGTAAAATACACCACAACACCGTGCGTTTTTAGCCCTGAGTTTCCCTCAAAATACGCTCGGTCGCTACGCCAAAGGTGAGGAACATTAGGGCCCAAAAAAACAGTATCTCCTGCTTCAAAATGTCGAATATCGTCCCCAATAAACCGCGTCCCCGACCCTTCTACTACGGTAAAAATCTGGTAGTGGGGGTGGAAATGCCAATTAGGGTCAAAATGAGCTTCAACTAGCTCAAGCGCCATAAAAGAAGACGTAGGCGCACTCAGCTCTTTGCGTAGGGGTATTCTCATCTTGCGTGTGGGTTACTATTATTTAACAAAAATAGGAAAAATACGTTCTTTTTTTGTTAAAATACAGTTAAAAGCATCTTACTACATCCATTCCCAAGCACTTTGATAGGCGTCTATCGACTCGGCATAAGCAATAAAATCTGCATAAAACGGAAACTGCGCCAAGGTAGCACTGTCACCCACAATGACCAATTTTTTACGGGCTCGGGTCATTGCTACGTTCATCCGTCGGATGTCTGACAAGAAACCAATCACCCCTTCGGCATTGCTTCTGGTCATGCTGATATAGACAATATCCCGTTCTTGTCCTTGAAAACTATCCACGGTATTTACGGCAATAGCAGGCAAAAAAGATTGCAAATCAGCAACCTGCGTCAGTTGGCCGCTGAGGACTTGGATTTGTTGTTTGTAAGGCGAAATAATGGCCACACTTGGCACTTCGTTGGGTGTTTTGGTTTTGGAAGCCCATTCGGTCATAAACTGGCTGAGGTGCTTGAGCAAAAGACCCGCTTCTTCGGGGTTGGTCGCGCTCGTACCTTCTATTTTTTCGTCGAAACCACAGCCCGCGGTATCAATAAAAAGCAAAGGTTTATCTTCCGCAAAAAGGCGTCGTTTGGCCACAGATGCGTGGGCTTTCAGCAGATTTTTGTAAAACACCTGCGACGAATAACCCATAATTTGCTCGTTCATGCGGTATTGTTCTTCGAGCAACGTCACGGCTTGCGGATGCAGTTCAACGCATTTTTCGAGCAACGTCTTACTCAATCCACTTTTAGCTGCGGCCTCTGATTTAATAGTTGGTGGAAGTTGGCAATGGTCACCCGCCAATACCACCTTTTCAGCTTTCAGCAGCGGAATCCAGCAGGCAGGTTCAAGGGCTTGCCCCGCTTCATCAATCACCACCGTCTGATACCTCCCCGACCGTACCGTATAATGATTAGACCCTACCAGCGTAGCCGTCACGACTTGCGTTTTGGTCATCAAATCATCAATGATGTACTGCTCCGTGTTTGCGACTTCTTTCATAATTTTGTGCGCTTCCTCAAACAGTAACTTACGTTGGTCACGTTCCGATTTCTCAAAACTCCGCTTGTACTTGTGCGCCATGTTTTTAAACTCCTGCGCCTGCTTTTTGAGACGTTTCACCTCTTTGATTTGGGGGTGCTCCGACATTTTACCATCGAGGGTCAAGGACATGAGGCGTTCGGTAACGCGGGCAGGATTTCCAACGCGCAACACATTAACACCCTCTAAATGAAGTTTTTCACTCAATAAGTCAACTGCCGTATTGCTTGGCGCTACCACCAATATTTTCTGATTATCGCGGCGAACCAACGCTTTGATTGCTTGCACCAACGTAGTCGTTTTACCCGTCCCAGGAGGGCCGTGAACAATCGCTAATTCGTTGGCTTTCAGAATAGTCTGTACGGCGCGTTGCTGCGATTCATTCAGTCGCGGAAGTGCTACTTCGGGATCATTTTCTTTAAATGTTGGGGTTTTATTTCCCGCCAACACCTGTACAAGTTCTCTGGTGGGAGTGGCTGCCCCTTCTGCTACGGTCATCGCTTGCTTGAGCGCCGATTGCATTTCTTCGTAACTATTATCATCAAAAAGCACTTCCACGCCCAGCTTCCCATCACGGGTCCAGTCGGGCAGCTCGTCGGTGCGGAGAGTGATTCGCAGTCGGTTTCCGCTTTGGTGCGCAATCGTGCCTTCTACACGGTCATTTTTAGGGTCGTGGTTGCCAAAGAAAACCGCAGGAATCCCAAAACGAAATTGGTGTGAAATATCTTGGTGCGTCGTGCGTTCGAGTTCGACCGTCAAATAATCACCCCTACTCATTTCCGAACCACGTATCGCCACGGGATACCACGTGAGGCCATTGGCACGGCGCTCGGCTACCGAAGCTTGTTCTGTTAATCGTTGGTATTGGCGTAAATCTTCTTCACGCTCTACTTTCAGTAATTCTTGTAAATTTTTGAAATAATTCATGCACAAAAGTAGGCTATATTCTTCGAAACCTTGCCTTTTAGAAACAGGTTAGATTTTCGCTAGCCTTGTTTACAATAACATTTTTTTAACCAAAATTCATTCAAAATAAAACTTTTCAATCAAAATATAGTCGAAACCTGCAAACAAACAATAGGTTTTTAGCACTATTTCTCCATAAAATTGCATTATGAAATACAGTATGAATTTGTTGCTTTGGGGCACTCAAATCGACGAGAGCCTCTTCCCGACTTTAGAACTGATTCGGGAAATCGGATTTGAAGGGGTGGAAGTACCCATTTTCAATACCAACCCTGACGCTTGGCATCAGTGGCGTAAAAAATTGGACGAATTGGGGCTGCACCGCGAATGCGACACGTTCTGCGGTCCTGCCGAAAACCTCATTAGCTCCGACCCTGCCATTCGTGCCTATGCGCTCGAAAACCTCAAGCGGGTTGTTGACTGTGGGGCTGTGCTTGGAGCAACCAAGCTTATGGGGCCCTACCACTCGGCTTTGGGCGTTTTTACGGGGCAACCTGCCACAACCGACGAGTGGAAATGGGGAGTAGAAGGAATTTACCAATTGGCCGACTACGCCCAACAGCAAGGCATTTTATTAGGATTAGAATACCTCAATCGCTTTGAATTATTCCTCACCAGTTGCGGCGACGAACTCGCTCGCTTCGTCGATGACGTCAACCACCCCAACTGCAAAATCATGTTTGATACCTTCCATGCCAACATCGAAGAGAAAAACATTGGGGATTGTATCCGCAGCATGGGCGACCGCATTGCGTTTATTCAACTTTCAGAAAACGACCGCAGCACGCCAGGAAAAGGAAACGTGGACTGGAAAGGCACGTTCCAAGCCATCAAAGACATCAATTATGACGGCTGGTTGAGCATCGAAGCATTCAGTCCGAAACTCCCTGCGGCCAATATTTGGCGCAAAATGTTTGATTCGGAAGAACAACTCATGCGCGACGGCTTGGCCTTTATCAAAAAATCTGTTCTAGCTTAACGACTTATATTCACCTCTTTATTTGATTCCAAAAAACACCCAATCAACACGTTTTTCCATGAAAAAAATTAACATTGCCATTGTAGGTCTGGGCTTTGGTGCCGAATTTATTCCGATTTATCAGCGCCACCCAAACGCCAATATGTACGCCATTTGCCAACGTAACGTCGAAAAACTCAACGCCATCGGCGATGCTTTTGGCATTGACGTACGTTATTCTGATTATGACGAGTTACTCAAGGATCCAAATATCGACGCGGTTCACATCAACTCTCCCATTCCTAACCACGCCGAACAAAGCTTAAAAGCACTTCGCGCAGGCAAACACGTGGCTTGTACGGTTCCGATGGCTACCAGCGTAGAAGAGTGCATGGAAATCGTGAAAACCGTCAAAGAAACGGGCAAAAAATACATGATGATGGAGACCGTGGTGTATGCCCGCGAGTTTTTGTTTGTCAAAGAATTGTACGAAAAAGGCGAACTAGGGAAAGTTCAGTTCTTGAAAGCATCGCACCAGCAAGACATGGACGGCTGGCCTGATTACTGGCCAGGGCTGCCTCCAATGCACTACGCGACGCACTGCGTTGGGCCCGTGGCTGGTTTGCTCAAATTGGAAGCCGAGTATGTGTCGTGTTTTGGTTCGGGCACGATTCGTGAAGAATTGGCCAAAATCCACAACTCGCCTTTCGCGGTTGAGTCGGCGCACATCAAGTTCAAAGACAGCGACTTGAGCGCGTACGTCTATCGTTCGTTGTTTGACGTAGCGCGTCAGTACCGCGAGAGTTTCGAGGTGTATGGTTCTAAGAAATCGTTTGAATGGCCACTCATCGAAGGCGAAGAGGCGGTGATTCACACGGCGAAAAAAGAAGAGCACGAAATTCCAGAGCGAGTAGCTACCCCAGATTACGCGCACCTTTTGCCCGCCGAAATTCAAGATTTTACCACCAAAGGCGTTTATGACATTGCCGAAAACACGCACCTTTCGTTTACCCAAGGCGCAGGACACGGTGGCTCTCACCCGCACTTGGTACACGAATTTTTGATGGCGTTGGTGGACGAGCGCGAGCCGTTCCCAAATGCTGCTCAGTCGGCCAACTGGACGTCGGTGGGTATTCTTGCGCACGAATCGGCCATGCAAGGCGGCAAACTTTTGCAATTGCCTGATTTCTTTAACGCATAAATTCCACAAACGTTTTGGTTCTCCGAACCAATTACATTTTATAATCATCCAAAATGGTTCGGAGAACCAAAAACGTTTGTAGTAGAAAACAAAAATCACACAAAAAACACAAATGGTTCGGAGAACCAAAAACGTTTGTAGAAAACAACAATCACACAAAAAACCACAAATGGTTCGGAGAACCAAAAACGTTTGTAGAAAACAACAATCACACAAAAAACCACAAATGGTTCGGAGAACCAAAAACGTTTGTAGAACCAAAACGTTTGTAGAAAATCATATCATAAAATCTATTTCCCTAGTAACAAATAATTTTCTAACTATACAATGAAACGCTTTCTAACCATTGTTTTGTCGGCGATTTTGTTGTGGCAATGCGCCACTCAAAAAACAACGCAAACGACCCAATCGCAACAAGCGACTAAGCCCCGCCGCATCGAAATCTTGTTTCTGGGCGACAACGGCCACCACCGACCTATCGAGCGCGTGCCGTCTATCATGGGAGCGCTGGGCGCCAAAGGCATCAACTTTACCTATTCGGACGACCTTAACGACCTCAACGCAACCAACCTAGCCAAGTACGACGGCGTGCTCTTGTACGCCAACTGGGATACCATTAGCAAACCCCAAGAACGTGCGTTGGTGGATTACATCGCCAGCGGAAAAGGTTTTCTTCCAGTTCACTGCGCTTCGTATTGCTTCCGCAATTCGGACGAATTGGTAAAAATCATGGGGGGACAATTTTGGCGCCATACGTGGGATACGATTCGCCCCGTTTGGACCAATCCCAACCACCCTGCCATCATGGGCGCGAAGATGTTCAAAACGTTGGACGAAACCTACCTTCACACCAAGCTACAGCCCGACAACCTCGTGCTGACTGAGCGTGAAATTCAGCCCGACCAATACAAAGACAAGCCCAATACTAAAACTGAACCTTATACGTGGGTTAGGACGCACGGCAAAGGACGCATTTTCTACACGGCGTATGGCCACGACGACCGTACGTGGAGCCAACCCGAATTTATGACTTTGTTGGAAAAAGGAATTCGCTGGGCCGTAGGCGACCAAGCCGTCAAAGATTTAGCCGCCCTTGA
Organism: Runella defluvii; assembly: GCF_014195535.1. Lineage (GTDB taxonomy): Bacteria > Bacteroidota > Bacteroidia > Cytophagales > Spirosomataceae > Runella > Runella defluvii. Next base: position 638,328 of record NZ_JACIBY010000002.1, read on the forward strand.
CCCACTTCCGTTTACGTACAAAGAATCAAAACTTCCTAACTACGAAAAACGCCCAGGGCCACAACTTCAACAAAATGCCGTTTCGCCGCAAGAGTCGATGAAACACATTCAAGTTCCTGCTGACTTTACGTTGGATTTGTTTGCGTCAGAGCCTAACGTCATGCACCCCATTGCGATGAGTTGGGACGAGCGCGGCCGTTTGTACGTGCTTATTACCAAAGATTACCCCAACGAACGCAAAGACACGGGCGGTACCGACTATATCCTGATTTGTGAAGATACCGATAAAGATGGCAAAGCAGATAAATTCACCCGTTTTGCCGAAGGACTAAGCATTCCAACGGGGATGGTATTTGCCAACGGAGGACTTATCGTAAGCCAAGCACCTCACATGTTGTTTTTGAAAGATAACGACGGCGACGACAAAGCGGACGAAAAGAAAATCCTCTTCTCAGGCTTCGGAACGGGCGATACCCACGCAGGGCCTAGCAACTTGCACTACGGTTTCGACAACTGGATTTGGGGATGCGTAGGTTATTCTGGTTTTGAGGGTAAACTCAAAGAAAATACCGATAGCTTGAAGTTTGGCCAAGCACTTTTCCGTTTCAAACCTGATGGTTCCAAAATGGAGTGGATTACCAGTACGTCTAACAATACATGGGGTATGGGCTTCAACGAAGCAGGCGATGTGTTTGGGTCAACCGCCAACAACTCGCACGGCTGGTACATGGCGATTCCTCACCGCTACTTTACGGGAAGCCTCGGCATGGGCCGCGACAACGGTAGCCGTGGTACCGACACCCACAAAGACATGAAGCCCATTACGCCTCGCATTCGTCAAGTGGACGTATTCGGTGGATTTACGGCCGCGGCAGGGCATAATTTCTACACAGCTCGGGCTTTCCCTAAAAAATACTGGAACCAAATTGCGTTTGTAGCCGAGCCAACGGGGCACGTATTGCACCAAAACCAACTCGTTAAACGTGGAACTGACTACGAAGACAAAGAAGCCTTTAACCTCATGGCAGGTGCCGACGAATGGTTTTCGCCAGTGTTTGCCGAAGTCGGCCCAGACGGTGCCGTTTGGGTAGCCGACTGGTACAGTTTCATCATTCAGCACAACCCTACTCCACAGGGATTTGGCAACGGAAAAGGAAATGCCTACGAAACCAACTTGCGCGACTACACCCACGGACGTATCTACCGCGTGGGCTACAAAGAAGCACCTGCTTATACGCCGATGGCACTCAGCAAAGACCGCCCGCAAGAATTGGTGGCAGCGCTCAAAAACACCAATATGTTTTGGCGTAACCATGCGCAGCGTATGTTGGTAGAACGCGGCAACAAAGACGTTGTTCCACAGCTCATTGCGTTAGTAAATGACACTTCGGTGGACGAAGTTGGTTTAAATCCAGCCGCTATCCACGCGTTGTGGGCATTGCAAGGGTTAGGGGCTATGTCAGACGATAACGTTCTCAAAGCAGTAGTAGCTGCGCTCAAGCACCCAAGTGCAGCCGTGCGTAAAAATGCGGTACAAGTATTGCCTTCAACGAATGCAACGGCGCAAGCGTTGTTAAACAACAATACCCTCAATGATTCAGAGCCGTTGGTGGTATTGAATACCTTGTTGAAATTTACCGAAACTCCACTCACTTCTGACGTTGAGAAAGCAGTTTTAGCTCGCTTTGAGAGTTCAAACGAAGCCGACGACCGTTGGTTACCCGACGCTTTCTCGGTTATTTTGAATGCGCATGGTGGTAAACTTATGCAAACTTACCTTGCTAAACGCACGGTAGGTCAGCGTACAGAAACGAAGAGCAGCGAACCCAAAGCCGCGATGAATCACGACCACCACGCCATGAATCACGGCGCTGGCAACCAAGCATCTACTGGAGCCACAAAACCAGATTTGGCCATTACCAATATCACCATCAATCCTGCGGTGCCATCGGTACGGGAGTCGGCAAGTATTACGATTGAGATTACCAACAAAGGCGTAGCCATTCCGAAAGAAACGGTTCCTGTGGTAAAGGTAGCCATCGAAGGTTTGGGGCTTAAAATCAACTACGTAAGCTACCAGCTTAAAAACGGCATCGGCGCGGGCGAAACCATTCAGTTGGTCGAAAGCAACAACGGTCCGTGGGTAGGTCGTATGGGCTTTACGGCCGAACAAGCAGGGAAATTACGCATCAGTGCCACCATCGACGGCGACAATGCCATTCCTGAAGAAGACGACGTTAAAAACAACTCGTTGAGCAAAACCTTTGACGTAAAACGCCCTGCCAAACTCTCTGATTTTGCCTTAGAACGCGCCGCTCGTAGCCAAGCCTCTTCTACCTCATTGAGTCCAGAGTCGTTGTTAGAATTGATTACCAAAGCCAATACCTTGGACGACGACGCTCGTTATGCGGTGTTGAAGGGAGTGGTTAATGGCTGGAATCCGCGTCGTAAAGTAACCACCAGCGATGCCAACAAACTATTGCTTGTCAGCGCGAAAGACGGTATTCCAGAGGATTTGAAGGGCAAATTTACGGGCATCATCGAGTCGTTTGGTGCCAATGCACTTGTGCCTGTTGACCCTAACTTACAAGTCATCAAAATCAAGTCGGTGAAAGAAGCGATGAAGTTTGACCTCAAAGAGTTTACGGTTATCGCAGGAAAACCCGTAGAATTGGTATTCGACAACCCAGACGCGATGCAGCACAACCTCGTGATTGTGAAGCCTAAAGCGATGGACATCGTCGGAAACGCCGCTGATAAAATGATTACGCAAAAAGATGCAGTGGAAAAAAACTACATTCCGAACTTGCCTCAGGTAGTCGCTTTTACGCCTTTGGTTAACCCTGACCAGTCGTATCGCCTCACGTTCACGGCTCCTACTGAGCCTGGTAACTACCCTTACATCTGTACATTCCCAGGCCACTGGCGCATTATGAACGGAGTGATGAAAGTAGTGAAAGAAGAAGCAAAGCCTGCGACGAAGTAGAGTCCTGTTATCTGTTAATGGTTTAGCCCTTCCAAGTTTTTGAAACTTGGAAGGGCTTTTTATTGCTATCAACAGAAAAGATAAACTGCTTTAGTTATGCCACCGTAGCATTAGCCATTTGTTAATTAAAAAAACAAAAATGATTTTTACGAAGAAAATCAATGAAGTGACCTTTTAAAATAGTTAAAAATGAACCAAAAAACAGCCTATTTTTTTGCCATTTTATTTTCTTTCGTATCTATCGTACACGCCCAAAAAGGAAATATTACCTTATCACCGCAGATTTTTGTGCAGCAATTGTCTTCAACTACATATAATAAATTTGGAGTTGCAACATCCATCCATTATAATGTAGGTAACTACGTGGCGATTGGAGGGATAATTATCGCGGATGCGTATATCTCCATTCCAAAAGCAGTTAATTATTATAAGGCTAAGTATTTTACTTTTACATTCATTCCAGAGGTTCAAATTAATTTTTCCAACAAAAAAATTATCCCATTTGTAAAACTACAAGCATTTGACGGTCATTATTATTATATGGTTGCAAACAGCGATAATCCACACATTCCACCTAAACAGCAAAAAATCAGAGAATTTTTTAGAAACTATATTCGTCCTATAAATTTTTCTGCAAGTGTAGGTATGAACTATAAACTGACAGATAGGTTAAAAGGTACAGGGATGATAAATTTTAGAACTACCCAAAGTGGGACATTTTTTAATGAAATAAATGTGGGCTTCGGAATCCAGTATGACCTTCGACACAAAGAATAATTTTATTAGCGCTGCCAAGTTTTTGAAACTTGGCAGCGCTTTTTATTGCTATCCAACGGAGTTACCTCTGAATCAACACTTTTGAGGTTCTGCTTTTTGATTCATTCTGTAATCGAATCAGATAAAACCCAATCTTCTCCGTGCTTAAATCCAAGCTGAAAGAATTTTTCCCCTTTACTGCTTGTTCCTCCCTTTCCTGAAGAACCAACCCACTCAACCCCACTACCTGTACATTTACTTTCTCGGCTTTTTCCGCAATGTAGTCCACATTGACAACACCCGTTGATGGATTCGGAAAAACGCTGAGTGTTTGGCTCAGTTCTTCTTCTTCCTCCAATGCGACTCTCGCTCCCGAAACAGACACGAGGCGAATGTTATCAAAATAGGCGGTGACATTATTAGCGGTGTAGTTTTGGAAATGAATCCGCTTGATTTGGGCGGGGTTTCCTAACTGTGCCAGCGAAACGATGTATTCTGTCCATACATTCGCAGTGGTCGTGAATGTGTAGCCCGAAGCATCGCCCCCTGTATCGGTAGAAGAGGTGTACACCTTGATGGTGGTAGCCGTAGGAGTTCTCACCCAAAACCGCACGGCAGTACTGGCGATGGTATTAACGGTAGTCGATACCTTCCGTAATGATAACCCGCCCCACGCGGTGTAGTCTATTTTGGCCGACTTAGTACCCACTTTTACAGGAGTTGTGTTGCTAAAGTTTCGAGTAGTCGCCCACGACCAATCGTTCCAATCGGTGTTGAGTGTTTCGTCATATATCACAATTGTCGAAGCTCCGCAGGCCGAAGTCGTAGCCGATACCACATTGCTACTACCTGATTGATTGCCCGCGGCATCTTTGGCTTTTACGGTAAAGCTGTAAGTAGTTCCGCAAGCCAAACCCGCGACGGTATAAGTAGTACCCGTCACAGTGCCGTTGAGCAAAGTCGCCCCCTGATATACTTGGTAATTGGCTACACCTACGTTATCGGTCGAACCTGTCCAAGTTAAGGTCAGTCCCGTTTGGGTAATGGCCGATGCCGCTAAGGCCGTTGGGGCAGTAGGTGCTTGCGTATCAGGACAGGTAAGTGTGGTAGGAGTAACTACATTGCTCACTGGAGAGGTATTTCCTGCAGCGTCTTTGGAAGTGACACTGAAATTATACTGTGTATTGCAGTTTAGGCCCGCGACGGTATAAGTAGTACCCGTCACAGTGCCGTTGAGCAAAGTCGTCCCCTGATATACTTGGTAATTGGCTACACCTACGTTATCGGTCGAACCTGTCCAAGTCAACGTCAAACCTGTTTGGCTAATGTTGGAAGTAGCCAAATTGGTGGGTGATGTAGGTGCTTGGGTATCTGTCGCAGCCGTTGTGAGTTGAATGTTGTCAAAATACGCAACGACACTGTTGGAAGAGTTGTTTTGAATATTGATTCTTTTGATGGCAGTGGGGTTTCCCAGTGCCGCCATGGTCACCGTCACTTCTTGCCATTGATTAGCAGTCGTGGTAAAATTATAACTATTACTTGTAACACCACTGTCCTCCGTTTGGGTTTGTACCGTAAAGGCATTCGCACCAGTACTATACACCCAAAACTTAATGGATAAATTAGACGCAGGACTGAATACGGCATTTTTACGTAAAGAAAAACCACTAAAACCCGCAAAAGTAGCTTGTATTGATTTGGCCCCTTGTTGGACAGGGCTCGTAGCGTTAAAATTTGTGGTTGTGCTCCACGACCAATCGGCCCAATTAACATTCAGCGCATCATCATACACAATTTCACCCGTTGAGCAAGCCGATGTGGTAGCAGTGGCCGAGTTGCTTGCTATTGAGCTATTTCCCGCGGCATCCACGGCTTTTACGGTATAGCTATATGACGTCGCGCAACTCAAATTAGTTACGTTGTAAGTAGTCCCTGTAATATTGCTGGCAATCATGGTAGCACCTTGAAACACCTGATAGGACGTTACCCCAACGTTGTCTGTGGCACTTGTCCAAGCCAAGGTCAAACTCGTTGAACCAACGTTTGAGGTAGTCAGATTGGTTGGGGAAGTAGGGGCTTGGGTATCAGGAGTGGACGTGCCCGAATCAAAACGAATATAATCAAAGTAAACAGTTGGACTATTGCCCGAATTATTTTTGATATTGATTCGCTTAATAGCCGACGGATTGCCCAAATTGGCCATTGTCACGGTGTATTCTTGCCATTGGTTGGCGACGGTATTGAGAAACACCGAGTTGCTTTGTGGCCCACTGTCGTCGGGTTGTGTGCTAACATCAAGGCTATTTACGCCAGTACTATACGCCCAAAACTTAATGACAGTATTGGTAGTGGGGGTAATTACGGCGTTTTTACGTACTGAAAAACCGCCGTACCCGCCATATTCTACTTTTATGGAATTGACACCCTCCGCGGCGGTTGGAGTCGTCGTATTAAAATAACGATAGGCACTCCATGACCAATCTTCCCAATTAGCGTTTAGGTTATCATCATAAACGATTTCACCCGTTGGGCAAGCATTTGTGGTAATATTGGCACCATTACTACTTGCTGATACATTTCCCGCCGCATCCACGGCTTTCACCGTAAACAAATAGGGTGTATTACAAGACAACGCCGTTATCGCCAGGCTTGTAGCAGTAGTGGTAGCGGCCAATGTGGTACCTCTAAACACCTGATAATTGGTCACGCCCACGTTGTCAGTAGCGGCCGTCCATGACAGCAAGGTGCTGGTAGTAGAAACATTAGAAGCTGTCAGGTTAGTTGGCGATGTGGGGGCTTGGGTATCGCAAATTGGGGTAGTGATGCTTACGACATTGCTTGCTACGGAGAGATTCCCCGCCGCATCTTTGGCTTTTACGGTAAAAGAATAGCCCGTATTGCAGGCCAGCCCCGAAAGCAACGTCGAATTATTGACAGAAGATGCCAGCAAAGTTGTGCCGTTGTAAATATTGTACCCAGTTACGCCCACATTGTCGGTGGAAGCCGTCCAAGTGAGCGTGGCGGTATTGGAGGTGGTATTTGTGGCAGCCAAATTAAGCGGTGTAGTAGGTGCTTGGGTATCGGGCGGAAGGTTGCCGTAGATAGAAGGAGGACGAACAGAAGTATGCTGAATACTGTTTGGGTCGGTTATGGCAATGGCCTGCCCCCAAGTGTTTGACCAGCTACCAAAATTGCCATTGGTAGTGACATCAAAATTATTGGCACAGCCTCCAGTACCGTCTTGTACAGCCCCCCACGTCCATACCAGCCAGCCTATTTCGTTGGTTTGGCACTGCTGCATCACCCAACTATAAGGAATGGTCGTGCTACAATCCCAACCCGTTTGCTGCGGCCCTTCTCCAATCATAAACGGGATATTATTGGCTACCACGGCATTAAATACGTTGGTAAAACGTGTTTGTAAATTTTGAGTAACCGCGTCTTTCCAGTATGGGTGCAGCGAGAAAATAATATTGTGCTGAGGATCACTTTGCAAGATAGCATTCCACGTGTTCAAAATAGTATTTTCGTTTTGGCCATAGCCAGCGGCATCAATTATAAAAGGCATGGTATAACCCACCCCTCTCAGCTGAGCGACTGCATCTATGTACGCAGTTTGATACTGCGTATCGGTTGTATTGTTATCGCCTGCTTCGTTGGCGATGTTGAGTAAAACCCACTTTTTGTATTTATTCATAGCCGCGATTACATCGGCTCGCTTCCAGTAATTTAAGCACGTTTGTAGGTTATAGATATTGCCCGTAATATCATCTAATTGGACAATCGGAATCATTTTATTGTTGATGCAATTCCCCAACAGGGCATCCAAATCAGTCGCTGAGCCGCCCGTGTTCCACACAATCCGAACGCTATTGGCTCCCGTTTGGGCAATTTGGGGTAAAATACTGACCCCTTGTTTATCCCCAGAGTAAACAAACATTTCATTGACTCCGCGCAAAACTACTTTTTCACCTACTGCCGAATACAAATAACGCCCGTTGACATACATTGTCACGGTAGGTTGGGCATTCACTGTCAGGCTTGCCAACAGGTAGAAGCCAACAATCAAGAAGGCTAAAATTTTCTTCATAAAATTGAGAGTTTAAAATTGAAGAATATCTCCTTTTTCTCAGGAGTTTGAACTTTTCAACACGTGGTTCAAGGTATTGAAAACGAGCCATAAACGCAATAGCATCCAGATTAAAATAGTGTTATTTTGAGTATTCGGTATCGCAAAATAAAAGCCATTAATGAGCATACAATTGGCTTGTGTGCTCATTAATGGCTTTTAGAAATAGCCTATAATTGCCGTTTACACTTTAATAATAATCCCCTTCTTGTACATCACGTACAAAATCACAAACCAGATTGTCAAAAAGGTTAGTGCTCCTGCCAAAGAGGCGTTGTATTCGTTGACAAACCAAACCCCTATCAGGTTTTTCTGCATCCATAATTGCGAACTTATCGGCCCGTCGGGAGTTTCAATTTTTATTAGTGCCAACGTCCGAGGAATGATACCCGACAAGAAAAAAACCGTAATGGCATTCACGCCAAAAGCGACCACAGGTGTCGTCCACTTACGATACCCTTGAACGTCGATGAGCCAATAGCACAGCGCCAACCCCACCATTGCCCAGCCTCCCGCGTACAACACGTACGAACTTGTCCACAACGATTTATTGATTGGGAAAAACAAGTCCGCTATGAGTCCTGTAACAACCAATCCATTCCCAGCGGCAAACAACCACGCAATTCGCTCGGCCACAGGCTTGTCGGTACGCAGCCATTGCCCCGTCAATACCCCCAGTAGTCCCGTCCCGACGGCTGGAATGGTGCTAAAAATTCCTTCGGGGTCCCACACTTTGGCGGCTTTCCACAAGTGATTGGTACCCAAAACAGTCCGATCCACCCAAGCGCCTAAGTTCGTTTCGGGTTCTAAATTCGCATAGCCAACTCCAGGGACAGGCACGAACGTCATCAGCACGTAATAAGCCAACAGCACCAACGCCAGCAGCCCTATTTGGGTCTTGCGGGTTGTTTTTATATAAAGAAGCGAGCAGACAAAATACACAATAGCGATGCGTTGGAGCACCCCAGGAATTCGAACCGTTTCAAAATTAAACTTTGGATACAAGCTCAAAAAAAGTCCCAAGCCAAACAGGGTCGCGCTTCGCCGTGCAATTTTCAGTACCGTGGGCGGGTTTTTCCCCATTGCAAACGCAATAGAAACGCCAACAATGAACAAAAAGAAAGGGAATACAAGGTCGGTGGGCGTGCAGCCGTTCCAGTGGGCATGGAGCAAGGGAGCATAGACGTGCCCCCAATCGCCTGGATTATTTACCAAAATCATGGCAGCCACGGTCAGGCCGCGAAACACGTCTAACGAGAGTAATCGGTTTTGCATAGGGTTGGTCAATGAAGGATTTTACCTACGCAAGATAGCCGTTTCAGTTGAGATTCCCAGCCACTTTAAGCCCACTTGGTACGCGTTTGGGAATGCTACGGTCAAAGCCTTCGTCGTTGAGGGTATTCAGAAATTCTACTATGTTTGAAATGTCTTTGAAGCTGACTTTCAATGAATTTAGCAATGGGTCAAGCTGCGCTTTAGTCACGTTGGGGTTACGAATTTTGTCACCCGACAAGTCTTCATAAAACTCCAAAACGTGTTCGAGAGTACGGAGTTTTCCGCTGTGCATGTAGGGAGCGGTGTAGCGTAAGTTTCGTAAGGTGGGCGTTCTAAAACGGTAACGATTGTCCACTCCTGCATCCGTTTCGGGGAGTTTTTCGTTGTCAGGCACTCCCAGCGTATGCAATTGATAATCAGACAACATGGGGCCATTGTGGCACTTGGCACAGCCCGATTTCAGAAACGCTTGCATCCCATCGCGTTCATTGATAGAAAGCGCGGTATTGTCGCCGCGCATGTATTGGTCAAAGCGAGAATTGCCCCCAACGAGCGTTCGTTCGTAAGCCGCAATCGCTTGTCCGAGGGTACGGTTTGTGATGGAATCTTTAGAACCAAACGCTTTTTGGAACAACAAACGGTATTCCGCATTGGCAAGGAGGCGTTTAATTACACTATCCAACGCCGCTTCTTTGGGATAACGATGTCCCCGCATTTCTTCCAACGACTTGATCGGTTCGAGCGCTTGCGCTTCTAACCCTTTTGCCCGCAAGTCCCAAAACATGGGCGCGATACTCGCCTCAACGCGGCCATTTTCGCGAATACCGTTGAAAGCGGCGTTGAGAACCGTTTGTGAATTTCGTTTGACAAAAGGAATGTCGTTGGGCATCCGAAAAGTGCGTTTGCTTCCCAGGCCGTGGCCATTGACTCCAATGGAAATTTCCAAACTTTCGGCAAATCCAAACTCTGGCTGATGGCAGGTGGCACAGGCTACGTCTTTGTGTCCCGACAAAATAGGGTCAAAAAACAGCAATCGCCCCAAAGCAACTTTTTCGGGAGTGGTGGGATTGTCGGCGGGGGTAGGCACACGCTTAGGCAAAGCCGCTAGTCGTGTGCTATCGTCTGGCTCTTCCCTTTTTTGGGTATCAGTTTGCGTTTGGTCATGCGTTGCACAGCTTAGGGCTATCGCCCAAAGCCCCAGCAGCAAGCCTTTCCAAAGTTGTCGTAGTATCATGTGAGCAAAACTACTATTTCTATCTTTAGAAAGGTATGACCTTCGTCAAACCTAATGGATTGACATTAGTCCCAACTCATTTTATAACGAAGCGACACTAAGCCACTTTCATATACTTTAGAATCGACGAGGGTCAACCATTTACGTTCTTTCAACTCTTTGAATAGCGGTTTTCCAGCGCCCAATACAATGGGGTGAATGGAAAGCCAAACTTCGTCCACCAACCCCAAGTTCATGAGGCTACTGGCCAGTTCTGCTCCGCCAAAAAGCCATATATCTTTTCCAGGTAGCGATTTGATGGTACGTACTTGCCGTTCGATGTCGCCTTTGATAAGTTTTTTGCGTTCGAGTTTGAAGTCAGGCAACGTATTCGAGAACACGTATTCGGTTACTTTAGGCATCCAAGCGGTTTCACCTTCGTTGGTCAACGCCATTTGGTACGTTTTACGACCCACAAACACCGCATCAATCCGTTTAAAAAATTCATTCAGTCCATAGTCCTGGTCTGTAAAGCACCAATCGTACTCTCCGTTGGGGCCTTCGATATACCCATCCAAACTCATGGCAAGACCTAAAATAACTTTTCTCATATCGTCAGGGTTTTTACTGCTTTACTGAGTGGGTTTTTCCACTCGTTTCTTTGTTTTCATTGCTACTATATTTTCATAGGAGGTGTTCACTCCTTCTACAAAAGCGGTCAGTCTTACTTTGTCCAAACTCACGTGTGTCCATCCAAGCTGCCCCCATTTATTAGGCACGGGATAAAAGGCATCGTCTTCGCAAAACATTGTTTGCTGTTCAGGAGTAAACTTCAACGTCACCCATTTGTTTTCGATATTGAAAGTCGCAAAAATCTTCCCTTTGATTTTATACGCAGGTTTGTCAAAGTGCGCTTCTTCTTTTGCATTTGGCATGTTGACCAATACCTCATACGCTTTTTCTACATCTATCATTTTATCAACTTTCGGGAAGTTCTATTATCGCTCTGCCAACTTCCCGAAAGTTCATTGTCCTAATATCAACTTTCGGGAAGTTCCATTATCGCTACCAACCTTCCCGAAAGTTAGTTGCCCTATATCAACTTTCGGGAAGTTCTATTATCGCTCTGCCAACCTTCCCGAAAGTTCATTGTCCAATATCAACTTTCGGGAAGTGCCATTATCACTACTAACCTTCCCGAAAGTTCATTGTCCTATATCAACTTTCGGGAAGTTCTATTATCGCTGCCAACTTCCCGAAAGTTAGTTGTCGCGAAAATAACGCAGGGTTTGCCCATAATCCAAACCCATCGCCATTCCTCTCACGGCCATCGTAATCCGTTTTGTTTTTGTTTCAATGGTTTTTGCCGATTCTATCCACTTTGTGTAATAGTTTTGGTGACCAAGCGGCAATTTGTTGAAATACGCCAACGCCTTGGGCTCATCTTCCAAACAAGCCAGCAAATCAGCCGATTGCGGCAACTCATCCGTATCAACCTCCAGTTGCACGCTCACCACAGCCCCTTCTTTTTTACGCAAGCCACGACGCATTTCTGCATTGATTGGGATAATAAATCCTCCGTCGCCCATCGGTAGCATCGCCACGAGTTTGATGGCAAAATCGTCCAACTTTCCCTTAACACGGTACGACGCTTTTACGTTTGGGTTTAACGCATGGGCTATTTCGGGCAGAATTTCGATGTACGTCCAGCCCGTTTTTTCTCCTTTTTTGTCAAACTTGCGTAGTTCTGCGGTAAATGCAACCATTGTTTTTCGTATTTCGAGACATTTTTCAAGACTTTCCAAGTTTGTTCTTCATCGTAAGTCGAAACCTGGAAAGTTTTTTTCAAGACTTGCCAAGTTTGTTTTACATCGTAGGTCGAAACTTGGAAAGTCTGAGATGACACAACAAATTTAGTATCCTCCACTGACAACCCTATGTCAGTATTGTGAATCAATTTTCAAAAATATATAAATTTTTTTTGTCACTTGTGTCCAGTTTCCATCTGACCGTTCGTCATTCGTACAAATTCAATTATTTCGTATCACTAAAACACATTTACGACCATGAACAAGTACCTATTTTCATTCTGGAACGCGATCCCTGCGGAAGATGCTTTTGCCAACCTTTCTCCTGAAGACATCCAAGCCGAAATTCAAAAATGGAACAACTGGATTGGTGGCATTGCCGCCCAAGGCAAGATGATTGCCACTGAAGCACTTTATCCAACGGGCAAAACGGTTTCGGGCTCAAACCATGTCATTACCGACGGGCCATTTACGGAAGGAAAAGAAATCATTGGGGGCTTTATGCTCCTTACGGCCGATAGCATCGACGAGGCCGTTGAGTTGTCGAAAGGCTGCCCTATTTATGAATCGGAAGGGCGCGTGGAAGTTCGTCAAATCCAAAGCTTTGCGTAATTTCTGAATGACAGAGGTTCACCAACTGGCGGAGCATCTTTTTCGGCACGAGTCGGGAAAGATGCTCGCCGTCCTGACGCGTTTGTTTGGTTTTCCCAATTACGACACCGCCCGCGATGTCGTGCAAGATACCCTATTGGCAGCCATGCAACACTGGAAAGTTCACGGTATTCCCGACAACCCCACGGGCTGGTTGTACGCAACGGCCAAAAACAAGGTGCTTGACCGCCTCCGTCGCGAACGCCTGCACGACGAACTCAGTGTGCATTTATCTCATCAACTTCAATCGGAACAAGCCATGCAGCAGCACATCGACCAGCTTTTTTTGGAGCACGAAATCGAGGACAGTCAGCTTCGAATGATGTTTGCTTGCTGTCATCCTAGCTTACCTCCCGAAGCGCAAATCACGCTCATTCTAAGAACATTATGCGGTCTGAGCATTCCCGAAATCGCCAAAGCCTTTTTATCGAACGACGAAACCATCAACAAACGGCTGTATCGGGTCAAAGACAAAATTCGTAGTACGCCCATTGAGCTGGAAGTTCCAACTGGCAACGAGCTTCTTCCGCGTTTGGACGCCATTTTAAAGGCCATTTATTTGCTTTTCAACGAAGGTTATACTTCTCAATCGCCCGACCTGCTCATCCGAAAAGACCTGTGCGAAGAAGCGCTGCGTTTGGGGACATTGTTGTACCAACACCGTTACACGGCTTTGCCCAAAACGGCGGCTTTGTTGTCGCTGATGTATTTTCAAGCCTCCCGCTTTGAGGCGCGCCAAGATGAAGAAGGAAATATTGTGCTGTTGGCGCACCAAAATCGCCAAAAATGGCATCCTCAGCTTATTAAACAGGGTATTTATTACCTCGATGAAGCCTCGCGCGGCGATGAAATCAGTTCGTATCACCTCGAAGCGGCCATTGCCAGCTACCACGCCCGCGCCGAGACGTTTGAAAAAACCAACTGGCAAGCCATTACGTATTTGTATCGGTTGCTGGAACAAATCAATCCCAGCAGTATGGTGCAGTTTAACAAGGCCATCGCCATTGGTTTTGCCGACGGCCCGCAGCGCGGTATTGATGCCTTATTGCCCCTGACAAATTTGGCCAAAAACCAGTACTACCAAGTAGCTTTGGGTGATTTTTACGCCCAACTCTCCCAAAAAGCCACCGCCAAAGCCCATTACGAAACGGCCATCCAACTCACGACCTCGAAAGCTGAATGGCAGTTGATTTGGAAAAAGATAGAAGCACTGTGAGCCGCAGTGAGCGGGGTTGCTCACAACCTCGCTTATACGCGGTTGTCGTCGGGGTATGAGTACCCCGACGCACGTTATCGCTTGTGAGCGGGGTTGCTCACAACCCCGACGCACGCACATTAATAATCCACAGGCTCTAAAAAGCCCATTTTGCCCGATTGGTAATCTTGCAAGGTCTGCATGATTTCGGCTTGGGTATTCATCACAAACGGGCCGTAACTTACAATCGGCTCGTTGATGGGTTCGCCTCCTAAAATCAATAAACGAGTTTCATCACCCTGTGCCGTGACGGTCACCCACTCGCCTTTTTGACTCAATTTGGCAATGTTTTTTGCAGGAAGTTGTTTTTCGTTATTGAAACTCGCACTTCCCCGCGCTACGTGTACGGCTACGTTGAAACCTTCGGGCAATTGGAGGTCAAATTCGGTGTTTCCTTTCACAATTACCTCCACCAAAAGAACGGGCGAATAGGTCAATGCAGGACCTTTTACCCCCGCTATTTCCCCCGAAATCACCCGCAACTGCGTTTGGTCGTTGAGCTGCACCGTTGGGATTTGTGCCGAAGTGAGTTCTTGATAACGCGGCTTTTCCATTTTGTGAGCGCGCGGCAGGTTGACCCACAATTGTACAAAATCAAGCACACCGCCTTGACGCGAGAAATTGATTTCGTGTTTTTCTTCGTGTACCAACCCCGAAGCCGCCGACATCCACTGCACGTCTCCCGCAAAAATAACCCCTTTATTTCCTGCAGAATCGCGGTGCTGCAATGCCCCGTCAAACACCACCGTTACGGTTTCAATACCACGGTGTGGGTGTTCGTCCACTCCTTTTGGTACAGGTGACGGTTTCACCTGCATAGGCCCGTGGTGGTCAAGCATCAAAAAAGGGCTAAAATCGTTGAAACGCTGCGAAGGAATCATGCTTTGTCCCACAAAACCGTCGCCTACTTGCTGCGGGCGGCCTACCCACGTATAGTCGATACTTTTGAATGATTTCATTATTTAGTCGTTAAAATGTGATTGATGTGGTCAATTTCGTCCTGAAAAATACTATGCGGTGCGTTGGGGTAAATTCTTTCGGTAACAGTCGCACCCAACGTCCGAAACACTTCGCTGCTGTCTTGTGCGCGGTCTTTGGGAACGTGCGCATCCACGTCCGAACAGCCCAAGAAAATCGGTGTTCCTGCAAAATTTCCCGTGTAGCGTTCGATTTTTACGCTGTCTCCAATGACACCGCCGCTCAAAATAAACACGCCCCCAAAAGGCTGTGCATGACGGGCAACAAACTCCGAGGTCAAACAAGCTCCTTGCGAAAAGCCCAAGAAATACACGTTTTCCGACGAAATACCCGCCGCTTTTACCGTATCAAGCAATTCTTTCAACACGGCCAACCCCGACGACAAACCAGGTTCGTTTTGGGCTTCTGGCGCCAAAAAACTGTACGGATACCACGTATTTCCCGTCGCTTGGGGGGCAGCCAGTGCAAAACCATCGACGGCCAATTCGGCCGCAAGGCTCAAAATACTCTGAGCGCTTGCGCCCCGACCGTGGGTCATAATGAGTACGCGTTTGGCTTGGTCAAGGGGTACACCCGCCCAAACCGTATTTTTTATCGTGTGCATGTTAGTTGTCAGTTAATGTTAGGGTGAGGTTACTCAATCCCGTATTTTTTATAAACCGCTTCGATTGAAATAGGTTGCAACAACTGCTCAATTTTCTCGCGATTGCGTTCTTGCCAAGGGGGAAGTTTTAAGGCTTGACCCAATTTAGCTTTTTCTTCGTCCAACAAAAAGCCTGGAGGCGTGGTAGCTACTTCAAACAATACTCCACCTGGTTCGCGGAAGTAAATCGAATGAAAATACTGACGGTCAAGCACGTTGGTAGGCATAAATCCAGCCGACATCACGGCTTCTCTCACTTCCAACTGCGAAGCGTCGGTAGGCGTATCAAACGCAATGTGGTGAACAGTCCCTGCCCCGCCAAGTCCCCAGCGGTTGTTGCTATCCCAAACGATGTCCACGTACTGACCTGCTCCTGTGTTGCCTTTGGCCGCGTAACGACGTCTTGGGCCTGATTCCGCAATAAACTCGTAATTGAGCGAGTTGGCCAACAAAGCCTCGGTGCGTTCGTAACTCGTTTCCCAAAGTTCTACGCCCCAAAATCCACGAATCGAATACTCAAGCGGAATATGACCGTAGGTAAATCCTTGGCGGAAATCTGTATCGTTGGCAATCAACTCTAAACCTAAACCATCGGGGTCTTCAAAATACACCACTACTTCGTTGAAGCGTTGTTGGGGTGCTTTGTAAAGAATCCCGTATTGGTCAAAACGTTTCAACCAATAATCGAGGGCAGCAGTCGGAATCGAAAAGGCGGTGGTAGCGGCTTGGCCTTTTCCGTGGCGGCCTTTTTGAGACCCAGCCCCGAACGGGAAGAAGGTCAAAATACTACCTGCGTTGCCTGTTTCGTCGCCGTAGTAAAAGTGATATACGTCGGGCGCGTCAAAATTGACCGTTTTTTTCACCAAACGTAATCCCAAAAGACCTACGTAAAAATCAACATTTTGTTGAGGGTCAGCGGCAATGGCTGTTACGTGGTGTATTCCTTTTATTAATTGTGTCGTTTCCATGTTCTTAGTTGTTTATTGTTATTCGGGTTGTTTTTGATGCTACAAAGGTCATGCAAAACCCCACGCCGTTCAATGGCGAAACACAGGAATACGTTGTCAAAATCAAGGAAGCTGTTTTTTTCTCAAAATTCTGCTCAACGCTTGCGTTTATTTTTGTAATTTATTTTATTTACGTAATTAATTACGTAATTATTTAAACACAACAGTTGCATGGATTTTTATCGTACCTTAGGCTACGTAGCGCTTGGGAGCTACATGCGCCGCCTCGGAGAAGTGAGCCTACAAGCATCGGCCCAAGTGTATCAGATGTACGGCATGGAAATGGAGGTTAAATGGTTTCCCGTTTTTTTGTCAGTAGCGCAAAACGAGGCCGAAACGGTTTCTAAAATTGCCGAATACATCGGTCAATCGCACGTTGGGGTCAGTTTGATGGTCAAAGAAATGACCAAAGCAGGTTTGTTTGAAACCCAAAAAGGCCCAACCGATAAGCGTGAAACGCTCGTAAAACTCACCGAAAAAGGGCAAGAAATGAACCTTCGCATGAACGAACTGCTGGAGGATTTGCAGGATACGATGAATGAAGTGCGCAACGAATGCGAAACTGACGTGCTGCGGTCGTTGATGGAATACGAACAAGTCATTTTGAAAAAACCGTTACCCGAACGCATCAAGGCTCGCTTAAAACAGCGCGAACGCAATAAAGTAACAATTGTGCCCTTCGACCCCACCAACGAACGCCACCGCGAAGGGTTTAAACGCATTAATTACGAATGGATTGAGCGCTATTTTAAAGTAGAACCCCTCGACATGGAGTCGCTCGAACATCCAGAGAAATTCTACATCCAAAAAGGCGGCATCGTGCTATTGGCCGAGTACCAAGGGCAAATTGTGGGTACATCGGCCCTTAAACCCATGACCGACGATTGCATGGAATTGTCTAAAATGGGCGTGGACAACAACGCCAAAGGTTTGGGCATTGGTGAATTATTGGGGCAGTCTATCATCGACGAAGCGCACCGCATGGGTTTAAAACGCTTGTATTTGGAAACCAATTCGCGCCTGCTTCCCGCCCTCAACCTTTACCAAAAATTAGGCTTCAAAACCGTCAAAGACTTCAGCTCGCCCTACTCCCGCGCCGACGTGGCGATGGAGCTGTGGCTGGGGTAAAATTGTTGCCGTTGGCGCTTTTGTACTTAGTCAATACAAGATTCTCGTACAAGCTCCATGAACCGTAAGACATTTATAAAACAGCTTTCCGTGGTGGGATGCGCCGTCCCTTTTCTGCAAAATTCGCCTTTTTTGAAGCACGCTTCGGAAGACGATTTTTACAAAAAAGTGGTAGAAGCCAATGCGAAAGAACTCGCCAGACTTACGCTTGCTCTAAGCCAACCCATCAAACAACTTCGGCGGAGTTTAGGGTTTGACTTGGCCAATTTGTCAGCGGGGTACGTCGAGCCTACTTCTCGTTATTTTCGTCAACCAGAGGTGCTAGGAATGATGGAAAAAATCATGTCCTTTTTGGAGAAAGAACAAAAACCCGACGGTACGCTCGACTTTGGGAATCTTTCGTCGCCGCCCGATACGGCTTTTATCATTGACCCACTTTGTGCGGCGGCCCGTATTATCAAAAATGAGCCCTCACTCCAGTCGATTTTTGGACAGCTGCAACGTTTTATTCAAAAAGCCTGTGGGCAGCTAACCGTCGGTGGGGTGCATACGCCCAACCACCGCTGGGTAGTAAGTGCCGCCCTCGCCAAAGCCAACAGTTTGTTTCCCAACCCTGCGTATGTCAATCGGATGAACGAATGGCTTTCGGAAGTAGTGTTTCAGGACAAAGATGGGGTTTATCTCGAACGCAGCGTTACGTACGCCGAAGTGGTCAACCGCTCGTTGATTTTTATGGCACACTACGGCGGCAAAACCCAACTGCTCGAAAAGGTGAAGAAAAACCTCACTTGGCTTTATTACTGCATGGAGCCCAACGGCGACATGGTAACGGTACAGTCGCGCCGCCAAGACGCTTTTATGCTACGCCTCATCACCGAGTTTTATGTGCACTATCGGTACATGGCGATTCAGCAAAATGACCCGCTTTTTGGTGCTATGGTACAGTTTATTGAGACAATGCCCAATTTTCAAGAAACGGTGGAGAAAGATTTGCTCTACTATATGCTTGAAAATCCGCTGTTGAAGAAAACTCCTACCAACGGCTCTTTGCCTTTGGTTTACGAGAAAAAATTTGACGGAATTTCCCTCTTGCGCAAACGCAAAAACAGCGAAAGTCTTTACCTCTTTGCGGGAGCCGATTGGCCGATTCAAGTAGCTTCAGGACGCTCGACCAACCCCAACTTTTTTGCCTATCGCAAAGGCCAAGCCATCCTGAAACACATTCGGCTTTCTACGTCTTTTTTCAGTACAGGTTATTTTCGGGGAAAAGGAATTGAAAAAACGGCGAAAGGGTATCGAATTGGGCAAACGATTGAAGCGCCTTATTACCAGCCTTTGCCCAATAAATACAAAAAAGCCGACGGCGATTACCAGTTATCCCAAAGTACCGATGGCCGTTTTTGGAACAAAATGGACTTTGAACATCGCCCCGTTAGCAACGTCCAAACCCTAAAAACAGAGATTGTTTAC
This sequence comes from Runella defluvii, assembly GCF_014195535.1. Classification (GTDB taxonomy): domain Bacteria; phylum Bacteroidota; class Bacteroidia; order Cytophagales; family Spirosomataceae; genus Runella; species Runella defluvii. Next base: position 657,627 of record NZ_JACIBY010000002.1, read on the forward strand.
GAAGAAAAAGACCAAAAACAACTCCTCCACTTGATCGTAAACGGGCCAGAAGGCGTGCGGGTAGTGGTGGAACTGTGTTTTCACGAACAAGGGGAATTAGCGCGTTGTGTTCCTTCATCTGCCAACCCTACCGACCACTTTTTACCCGAAGGTTACGGCCAATTTAAAGCAGGAAACGACACCATCACGTTTGGTCCTGGCGTCAAAAAACACGAATCCATCCGAGGTTTAGAGGGCGAGTTGTATAGTACGCATTTTGGAACACTCCGTACCAACGGGCGCTACGTATTCCTAACGTCCATTTGTCCGTTTCAGCACACACTCGAAATTTACTGATACAAAAAAGGCTGCTTTCGTTGGAAAGCAGCCCTCAAATACCTGTATTAGAACTTCAACGTACTTGGTAAATATTTGGCTACCAAGTCTTCGTAGTATGGTTTCAACTCTTGTACGTTTGGCGGATAAGGCACTTTTGAGTACAAATCGTACGGATTAAATTTGTTTACCCACTCAAACATTTTGTGGTCGTGCTTACTCATCAAGTGGTCGTAAGCGCCCTCACGGTGCTGTGAGTAAAACGAGTGATAACGGAGCATGTACAATCCTTCTTCAGGAATGTAGTTTTTCATGATTTGATAGATGTACTCATCGTGTCCCCAGCTCAGTTTTACGTTGTCCAAACCGCAATTTGGCTCATAAATACCATATTTTGTATTAAAACGTGCGTCTGTGCTGTCGGGATTCAAATCAAAAAACTCAGGATAAACGATGCGATCTGAGTGTTTGCAACCCACAGGGAAAGTATCACCAACCACCGCCCATTGTGGCTCACCAAAAAGGCAAAGAACTTTACCCAAATCGTGCAAAAAGCCCGTCAAAACAAACCAATCAGGGTGACCATCTTGGCGAATTGCTTCTGACGTTTGGAGCAAGTGTTGAAGCTGATCCAAATCAGTGTCAGGATCCGAGTCGTCCACCAAGGTATTCAAAAACGCAACGGCATCCCAAATAGACATTTCGCGTTTGTTGAACGCCAAAAATTCGCGCTCTTTTTCCACCACAAAATCGTAGGTTTGATAGGTGTGGTTCAAACGATAGAACTCTCTAACGGTATTTACCCGCTCAGAATCTTCATAGTTACGATAATCATCCTTGGCTTTTGTGCCAGGTTCGGGGTAGCGTTCGAGTACGTCGTCTTCCCAATCTTCCAGGCTTTGAAGCGGTGTTGGATTTACATTTTCCATTTTTATGTTGTTAAGAATATTTGATGCGACATGACGAACCAATGGGTTCTTTCATTGCAAGTATAAAATATAATTTTTCTACAAAATAATGGCACTGAGTTATTTTTCAATGCAAACGTTTGTAATTATTTAAAATAAATGTGCGCCCAGCCCAAGACCATGCTACGCCCCTTGAATAACGGGCAAAACAGCCTCAATCGCCGCGCGGTTTGCTTCTTTGTCGTCGGGCAGCATGAGGTGTGTCCCTAGTTCTTCTTCCGACTCATCCACCGCAAATCCTGGCGGAATGGTGGCCACCTCAAACAGCTGATGCGAAGGCACGCGGAAGTAAATCGAACGGAAATATTTGCGGTCGCGAACTTCGGTCACTTGCATTCCCAACTCCTCCACCAACCGATGACGCAAAGCCAATAACGCTTCAAACGTTTCGACTTTCCAAGCCACGTGGTGAACTGTACCCAAGCCGTTTTTGCCGCGTGGTGCATCGGCCGCTGCCCGAACAATCTCAAGGCAACTCCCCGCCCCTCCTTCGTTGACTTTCAAGCGAATACGCTCGCCTTCCTGCCCGATTTCGGCCATGTTCATTTCGGAAGTCAAAAACGCGCGAAGGACGTCCCAATCGCTCGCCGCCACCCACAACGTCACGTGGTGAATGCCTCGAATCCCTACCTCAGCCGACACCTCGTCCGTGACGTAAGGAGTGCGGGTATCCGAATCGTCGGCAATGAGTTCCAACTGCAAGCCCGACGGGTCGCGAAACCAACGCACCTCTTGCCCAAACCGCTGCGAAGCAGTAACGGCAAAGCCATTTTCGACCAACCGTTCCGACCAAAATGCCAATGCCGTACTTGGCACCGAAAAAGCGGTGGAAATAATCAAACCCGTTCCTTCTTCACCCGCCCGCACGCCTTGGCCTTTGTACGGAAAAGTGGTAAAAACGGTACCAGGCGTACCTACTTGGTCGGCGTAGTAAAAGTGATACACCGAATTATTATCAAAATTGACGGTCTTTTTGACCAACCGAAGTCCAAGGATTTTGGTATAAAAATCATAGTCTTCCTGCGCGTCGTTGACCGTCGCTGTGACGTGGTGAAGTCCTTTGAGTAATTGCTGTGTGTTCATAAGAAAATGGGGGTTAAAAAACCTCCCGAAAGTTCTGAAACTTTGTTGTGCGACATAAATTTGAGTACAAGTTATAACATTTAGTTAAGTACATTTTTCGTTCTTTGAAAATACGGTCATGCTAAGGATTCTCTCAT
>NZ_JACIBY010000003.1:0-376345 GCF_014195535.1 Runella defluvii
CTCTACGCTGTGAATCGGTGTATGGCTAATGTAGGTACCCATCTCAATATAAATTTTAGCCCTTTTAATGAAAACTAAATATGGTCAAGTACTTAGTAGCACTGCTCGTAACTAAGAACAAACTAATTGGCGATTCGGAAAATTCGTCATTCGTAGAACTCGAAATTGTAAAAAAAATGAACACCAACTACCAATTGCAAGGTACGCCCAATAGCCCTGTTTTGATATTTTCAAACTCGCTAGGGTCAGAAATGATGATGTGGGACGAAGTAGTTCCGTATCTATTGCCCTACTTTCAGGTATTACGATATACGACCAGCCCTCAAGATTTAGATAAGCCCTGCTCAATTGGTGACTTAGGTGAACAAGTTATTCAATTGATGGATGAATTGGGCATTGAAAGCGCCTACTACTGCGGACTCTCGATGGGGGGCTTGATTGGTCAATGGCTGGGGATTCATCATCAGCAACGTTTTCATAAAATAGTTTTGAGCAACACAGGGGCTAAAATCGGGAACGACGAGCGCTGGAATGGCCGAATTGAAACCATTACTAAAAACGGAATGCAGGCCATCGTTGATGATACCATGGAACGGTGGTTTACGGAGGCTTTTAGAGAAGCTAATCCAACCCGAGTTGCTGAAACCAAAGCGATGTTTTTACGAAGTGATATTAAAAGTTATTCTAAGTGCTGCGAAGCAATTCGGGATGCTGATTTTCGGGAACAACTCCACCAATTATCGGTAGAAACGTTGGTCATTACGGGCGACGAAGACCCTGTGACAAACGTAGAACAAGCCCAGTTTTTGGTCAATCACATTCCCAATGCGCAACTCAAAGTTCTGCACGCACGGCATTTGGCAAGTACAGAATTGCCCAAAGAATATGCTGAGGTATTGATTGATTTTTTGGTAGGGACATCCACTTATGAGCAAGGGATGCACGTTCGTCGCTCCGTTTTAGGCAACGAGCACGTGGATCGCGCCAATGCCAAAATCAATGACTTTAATGCTGATTTTCAGGATTTTATTACGCGTTATGCGTGGGGAGAGATTTGGACTCGCCCCGACTTGTCGAAGCATAATCGAAGCCTGATTACGATGGCGATGTTGATAGCTCTCAACCGAAAAGCGGAGTTTAAAATGCACGTTAAAGCGGCGCTAAACAACGGCGTGACTGTGACCGAAATCAAAGAAGTTATTATGCACGCTGCGTTGTACTGTGGCTTGCCCGCTGCCAATGAAGCCTTTCATACAGCCGAAGAAGTATTTAAAGAAATAAATGGCACATTCTAAAATATAAAATCATCCTGCCTCATCAGCTTACTGTAAACATTGATAAAATGAAAGTAATCAAAACCCAAGTCGGTATTATTGGAGCTGGGCCTGCGGGTCTGACGCTAGCACATTGGCTCCGTAAACATGGTATTGAATCGGTGATTATCGAAAATCGAAGCCGTGAATACGTTCAAGCACGTGTTCGTGCAGGATTGTTGGAACAAAACACCGTTGATATTTACAAACAGTTGGGCTTGGCCGACCGACTCGTTCGGGAAGGACAAGAGCACCACGGTGTGTATTTAAGTTTTGATGGAAACCGCATTCGGGTGCCATTTGGAGAACATACCAATGGACGAAATATTACTATCTATGGCCAACAAGAAGTGGTCAAAGACCTAACCGATGCGTGGTTGGCGGGCGGAGGAGAACTTTATTTTGAAGCAGCTGCCACTCAAATTGAAGGTTTTGATACTACTTCACCCAAAATCCACTTTGTGCATGAAGAAGCAGCAGGAGTGATTGAGTGTGATTTTGTAGCGGCCTGCGATGGTTTCCACGGAGTAGGTCGTAAAACGTTACCAAAAAATACCTTTAATGAGTTTTCTATTACGTATCCATTCAGTTGGTTAGGGATTTTGGCAAACGTGGCTCCTTCGTCGGAAGAATTGATTTACGCTTACCACCAAAATGGGTTTGCCTTACACAGCCTTCGTTCGGAGAAAGTAAGCCGTTTGTATATTCAGGTTGACAACAATGACCACGTAGATAACTGGTCGGACGACCGCATTTGGGAAGAACTTTCGCTGCGTTTGGGAACGGAGGGTTGGACGCTGAAATCGGGACCTATTTTTGAGAAAAGTATCACTCCAATGCGCAGTTTCTTTACCGATAATATGCAAGCGGGAAGATTTTTTTTAGCGGGTGATGCAGCACACATTGTGCCTCCAACGGGCGGAAAAGGACTTAACTTGGCCGTAGCCGACGTAAAACATTTGGTGGATGGCTTTGTGGATTTTTACAAAAACAACTCCATGAAACTATTGGATGCTTATTCGGACATTGCGTTGAGAAGAATTTGGAGAGCGCAAGATTTCTCCAACTTTATGACCACGCTTTTTCACAAACAAGATGCACACGGGTCGTTTCAGTATCACTTACAAAAGGCGAAGTTTGATTACATCAGTATCTCAAAAGCCTACGCGACTACCATTGCCGAAAATTACGTTGGACTGCCTTTTGAGGCGTTTGAGTAAATTGAGTACTTTGAAGTTTTACCCGCTGATTGGCGCAGATTGAGAACCGCAGATAAACGCCGATTAGTTGCATCATTAAGTTCTTTTCAGCGAAAATCTGCGTTTGTATGATTCAGCGAGTTTCTGCGGGTCAAACAAATGAAATTATTTACTTAATAACGTATCAAGCGGGTTTGAAATATCCATTCTCCAACTATCATAACAATATGAAACAAGTACCCATTATAGACCTTCACACTGCCGCTAGTATGGTGAAAGAAGGGGATATTTTGCTGCAAGGCGGTTTTGGAATGACGGGTAACCCTGTCCATCTCATGCACGCTTTGGCCGAAATTGGGACTAAAAATCTGACATTTATTGGCAACAATACGGGAGAGCCTGGCTTAGGAGGAGGGCGCTTGCTACGCAACGGTCAACTCAAAAAAATGATAGGCTCTTTTTTCACCTCCAACCCCGATGCCGTTAAGGCGGCACAGTCGGGGGCGGTGGCGTATGAGTTACTTCCGCAAGGAACCTTGGCCGAGGCGCTTCGAGCGGGTGGAGCAGGTATTGGTGGATTTTATACCCCTACGTCGGCGGGGACGCTTATCGCCCAAGGGCGTGAAACCAAGGTCATTGACGGTGAAGAGCAGGTGTTTATCAAAGCCTTACGGGGAAATGTCGCGTTTATTCGGGCGTGGCGGGCCGATACCGCAGGAAACTTGCAGTACCGAATGACCGAAAATAATTTCAACAAAGCGATGGCTACTGCTGCCGATTTGGTGATTGTAGAAGTGGAAGAAGTAGTTCCCGTGGGCGAAATTGCGCCCGAAAACGTACATACGCCAGGCTGTTTTGTCGATTACGTTGTGGTGGCAAAACTTACCTTGGAAGACTTGGGGACGTCTGCCTCGGTTTCGTCGTCTAAAAAAGTGGATGAAAGCCGTATGAACATGGCCAAACGCGCATTGGCCGAACTCCAGAAAGGAAACGTTGTCAATTTGGGTATTGGAATACCAACATTGGTGGCCGATTTAATCACCGAAGAACACGGTATCATTTTGCACACCGAAAACGGAATGTTGGGCGTTGGCCCCGTGCCTACCGACGGCGGCGGTGCGATGGACTACCCTGTCAATGCGGGAAAGATTCCTGTCACAGCCCTAAAAGGAAGTAGCTATTTTGACAGTGCTGATTCCTTCGCCATGATTCGCGGTGGGCACATCGACGTGGCTATTATGGGAGGGTTAGAAGTGGACGAAGCGGCGAATTTGGCCAACTGGGCCGTGCCAGGAAAGCCGTTGCTGGGCGTAGGTGGAGCAATGGATTTGGCCAAAGGGGCTAAAAAACTTATCATTACCATGACCCACACCAACCCCGATGGTTCTTCTAAAATTGTGCCTCAATGCACTTTACCCCTCACAGCATCGGGGGTAGTGGATATGGTAATTACAGAATTGGCGGTGTTTGAATTTCCGAACGGTAAACTTACGTTAACGGGCTTAATGCCAAACGTCACCCTCGAAGAAGTAATTGCCAAAACAAGTGCTAACTTTGAGGTAGCATTATAAATTTCAACCGAGGTTTTGAGAAACCTCAATGTCGGTTATTGTAACCGACTTCACCCAAACATTTTTATCACAAATGTTGAACATTACGGCCAATGCACTTAAAAACCCTGCCAAAGAGGCGATTGTTGCAGGAGAAGAAAGTTATAACTACCAAGCATTAATCGACGCCTCAAGGGCTTTTGCACACCAACTTCTTGAAACTTCTGATGACTTGAAGGAAACTCGCGTGGCCTTTATGGTATCGCCAAGCTTCGATTACGTGCGTGTACAGTGGGGAATCTGGTTGGCGGGAGGCGTTGCGGCGCCCTTGTGCATTACGTATCCGCTGCCATCGTTGCAGTATGTTATTGAAGATACCCAAGCCGAAATAGTGGTCGTTGGCCCTGAATATGCCGCTTTGTTAAAAGACTGGGTCTTGGAAAAAGGCTTGCGTTTTATTGTATTGAGTGAAGAAAAAGAAGCAAATGGTTCACCAGCGGGGCTGCCAACGTTGGAAAAGAGTCGTCGGGCGATGATTTTATACACCAGTGGAACGACGAGCCTTCCCAAAGGCGTGGTGACGACCCACGCAAACCTCGAAGCCCAAATTTCAACCTTGATAAAATCTTGGAAATGGAGCGAAAACGACCACATCGTATGTGTGTTGCCGTTGCACCACGTCCATGGGATTATCAATGTCGTTTCGTGTGCATTATGGTCGGGAGCGACGGTGCAATTTTTGCCGTCATTTTCCGCTGAAGCGTTGTTTGAGCTTTTTTTAGCGGGGAAAGTCAACTTGTTTATGGCTGTCCCGACGATTTATTTTAAACTCATTTCTTATTGGGAAGGTTTGCCTGCTGAACGTCAACAAGAAATCACCGAAGCGCTATCGAAGTTTCGTTTGATGGTATCGGGTTCGGCGGCATTGCCTGTAACGGTGATGGAAAAGTGGAAAACAATAAGCACGCACACGCTTTTGGAACGCTACGGTATGACCGAAATCGGAATGGGAATTAGTAATCCGTACGACGGCGAACGCAAAGCAGGATACATCGGAAAGCCTTTGGCGGGGGTGAAAGTTCGGTTGGTGGACGACGAAGGAAACGAAGTAAAAGGCCGTGCTGCGGGCGAAATTCAAATAAAAGGCAATAACGTTTTTCTGGAATATTGGCGTCGTCCCGAAGCGACGCAAAAAGCATTTACCGAAGATGGCTGGTTCAAAACGGGAGACGTAGCCGTTAAAGAAAAAGGCTATTACCGTATTTTGGGGCGCGATTCGATTGATATTATTAAGTCGGGAGGATATAAAATTTCGGCGCTCGAAATTGAAGAAGTACTTCGCACTCACCCTGCCATCAAAGATTGTAGCGTGATTGGCATTCCCAATGAAGAATGGGGTGAGTTGGTCGTAGCAGCTATCATCACCGACGGCGTAGCGGTCGATTTGAAAGAATTGAATACGTGGATTCGGGAAAAAATGCCTGCGTACAAAACCCCGCGTCAGTATAAAATAGTGGATGATTTTCCGCGTAACGCCATGGGGAAAGTGACCAAAAATGACTTGAAACCGTTGTTTTTGTGAGACCACCTGAATATTCCTCTAATTCCAGCCTTTAGGCTGGAATTAGAGGAGAATAATCATAATTGCCTAATTTTCAAATTCTCAAATTGAATTAATTCCTGCCCCATGGTCATTTACGGTGTCGCCCTTTTAGCATTTTGTTACCTCGTCGGACAAGTCGTCGGCGAATACCTCGGAAGTTGGTTGGGGGTAGAGGCCAACGTCGGCGGGGTAGGTTTTGCCATGCTTTTGCTGATTGTCGTCAACAGTTGGTTAGAAAAGCAGGGAAAACTGGATAACTTGACACAATCTGGTATTCAGTTTTGGAATCAGATGTACATCCCGATTATCGTAGCAATGGCCTCTATCCAAAACGTCAAACTCGCCGTTTCGAGCGGAGCGGTGGCCTTGTTGGCTGGAGCGTTGCCCGTTGCCGTTTGTTACTTTATGATTCCTTATTTGACCAAAGCCTTTAAACCTTCAACGGAACAATAAGATGGAAATACTTCTCAAGTTTTTGGAAAAAAATGGGTTAGTTGTTGCGTTTTTGGTGGTTGGGTTAATGATTTTAGTGGCTGATACCGTATCCAAGCGATTGCTTAATAAAAAAGTGCCAACCCCAGCGGTGGCCATCGTTTTTGGATTACTATTAGCGTATGTAGGAGGTACGATTTCGGGAGGGGAAAAGGGCATTGCCGATGTGAAACTTTTTTCGGGGATGGGTCAATTGGGTGGTTCCATGTTTCGCGACTTTGCGATTGTTTCCACGGCGTTTGGAGCAAGTATTTTGCTGATGCGCAAATCGGGGATAGTCGGAGCTATTTCGTTGATAATAGGAATTATCGTTGCGTTTTCCGTTGGGTTGAGTGTCGCGTGGGTCATGGGCTACCACGACGCCGTCAGCCTCACTACCATTGGGGCAGGTGCCTGTACGTATATCGTAGGCCCTGTGACGGGGGCTGCCATTGGAGCGAGTTCGGAAGTGATTGCGTTGAGTATCGCCACGGGTGTCGTAAAAGCGACAGTAGTAGCTATTGCCACCCCTTTGCTCGCCAAGCGTATAGGCTTAGACAATCCGCACACAGCCATGGTATTTGGGGGAATTATGGGAACAAACGCAGGCGTAATGGCTGGATTAGCCGCTACTGACCCCAAATTAGTGCCTTATGGCGCACTTACAGCTACTTTTTATACGGGACTTGGATGCTTACTGTGTCCTTCCGTTTTTTATCTCATCATAAGAACAATCGTATAGTTACTATGAAAGACGCATTTATCATAGATGCCATTCGTACTCCGATTGGTAGCTTTGGTGGCAGTTTGTCACCCGTAAGAGCCGATGATTTAGCGGCCTTGCCCATCATTGAATTGATAAAAAGAAACCCTTCGATTCCAACGGAGGTGATTGAAGATGTCATTTTGGGTTGTCACAATCAAGCAGGGGAGGACAATCGCAACGTAGCGCGAATGGCTTTGCTTCTTGCGGGACTTCCCTACACAATTCCAGGCGAAACCGTCAACCGACTGTGTTCGTCAGGAATGTCGGCGGTAGTGCACGCCAACCGCGCCATCAAAGCAGGTGACGGTGAGGTGTTTATTGCTGGAGGAATGGAACACATGACGCGTGGGCCTTGGGTCATTTCAAAGACCTCAAAACCCTTTGGGAATGATGCTCAAATGTTTGATTCGAGTTTTGGCTGGCGTTTTGTTAACCCCAAAATGCAAAAAATGTACGGAACCGATGCCATGGGCGTAACGGCCGAAAACTTGGCTGAAATGTACAACATTAGCCGCGAAGACCAAGATTTGTTTGCGTTGCGTTCTCAGCAAAAAGCAACAGCCGCACAGCAAAATGGGATTTTAGCGGAAGAAATCATTCCCGTTGAAATGACTGACCGCAAAGGCAATGTAACGGTTTTTGCCAAAGACGAATTTATCAAGCCAAACACTACTTTGGAAGGATTAGCCAAACTAAAACCTGCCTTCAAAAAAGAAGGTGGAACGGTTACGGCGGGGAATGCTTCGGGCTTAAACGACGGGGCAGCGGCCATGTTTATTGCGTCGGAAGAGGCTGTAAAAAGCTATAATCTCAGCCCCAAAGCGCGTATTGTTAGCTCGGCGGTGGTGGGAGTTGAGCCTCGGATTATGGGAATTGGGCCCGTGGGTGCTTCGCAAAAAGCCCTTCAAAAAGCAGGATTGACGCTCGATGACATGGCGGTCATTGAGTTTAATGAAGCGTTTTCGGCTCAATGTTTGGCCGTTTCGCGCAACCTCGGATTGGCCGATGACGACGCCCGTATCAATCCCAACGGAGGAGCCATTGCCCTTGGGCATCCGCTTGGTATGTCGGGGACGCGTATTGTGCAAGCGGCAGTAAATCAGCTTGTTCGTACTAATCAGCGTTATGCCTTGGCTTCCATGTGCGTAGGCGTCGGCATGGGTTATGCCGTAGTGATTGAGCGGGTGTAGTGGGGGGAATGTGAGGCTTGAATTGTTGAATTTGTTTGTTAACTTTGAAAATTAACATTCAAAAATCATGTCACAAGCACACGCCTTATACGAACTTTACACACATTTGCCTGAGAAAGAAAAAAAGCGTTTCAAACAGCTCATAGATAAAAATGAGAAAGTAGAAGTGTTTTTAGAAGGGGTTGAGCAGGGGTTAAAAGAAGTAAAGCTCATTCAAGAGGGGAAATTACCTCGCCGAACATTTGCAGATTTAAAAAGGGAAATAGCGAATGAAAAATGAGGTTTTTACAACTCCTTATTTTGACAATCGTTTTAAGAGGCTTGTTAAAAAGTTTAATTCTCTTGATCAAGATGTAGAGCAGCTGGTTAATGCACTTCTTGAAAATCCCAAAATTGGTGAGGCACTGGGGGCTGGGCTTTATAAAATTCGATTGGCAGTAAAAAGTAAAGGAAAGGGAAAAAGTGGCGGATTTAGGGTGATTTCATACCTTTTTGAAGAAACTGAGCAGGGATGTATCATTTTTCTGGTAGCGATTTATGATAAATCAGAGGAAAGTACCGTCACTAAAAAGGCCCTACTTGAAATCGTAAAGGATGCATTTGAGTAAATTGCTGATTGATTCTGCATAAAATAAAGCGTATTTCGCCTAACCATTTTTTGACTAATTATTGGAAATTTGCACTATTCCAATAATTAGTCATTTTTGGTTTAATTAAACCTATGAGGTTTCTGATTCGGACGATTACAAAACCTCATAGGTTTACAACCCCCTCTCCATGACAAAAAAACAAGAACAAAACATCATTTTATTATTAGGAGCGCTGCAAGGAATTGGCCCATTCTCGACCGATATGTACTTGGCGGCTTTTCCTACCATTGCCCAAGAATTGAACGTAACCATCGCCGAAGTCGCTTATTCGATGAGTAGCTACTTCGTTGGAATTTGTTTGGGACAACTTCTCAATGGTCCGTTAGTTGACCGTTTTGGGCGTAAAAACCCATTATTGCTGATGTTAGGCGTTTATATCATAGCGAGTATTGGCTGTTCGATGGTCAATTCCGTTGAAGGATTAATTGTACTCCGCTTTTTTCAAGCCATTGGAGGAAGCATGGGAATGGTGGCCAATCGCGCCATTGTTCGGGACGTGTTTCCTGCCAACCGCTTGGCACAGGTTTTCTCTACCATGACGTTGGTGATGGGAATTGCCCCCATCATTGCGCCTTCGGTGGGTGGATTTGTCGTGGTTTGTTTGGGGTGGCGGGCTATTTTCTGGGTATTGGCGGCATTTGCTAGTCTCATTTTGGTTTTGGTTTATTACTTTTTGCCCGAATCACGCGGAAAGGACCGAAGTGTATCACTGAAACCCAAAGCTGTTCTAACGGACTTTTATTCCATTTTACAAAACCGCGCGTTTTTAGGTTTCACCTTAATGGCTGCTATGAACACGGCGGGAATCTTTGCCTTTATTGCCAATGCACCTTTTGTTTATATGAAATTGCTGGGGCTCAACGAACAGACCTTTGGCTGGGTATTTGGTCTTAATGCCGCTTCTTTTGTTGTTGGAAGCCAGCTTAATCGTTGGTTATTGAAATACCATTCCAGCGAAACCATTGCTAAAAGAGGCTTGCTGGTACAAGCGGTAATGGGCGTTTTTTTGGTGATAGTTGTGGCATTTTCGTACCTTTCGTTGGGTTCGTTGATGAGTCTAGTGGCCGTTTATACGTTCTGTTTAGGCATGATAGGAGCCAATGCGATGGCCTTGGCAATTCTCCCTTTTTCCAAAAATGTAGGTTCGGCCACGGCATTGTTGGGGAGTTTTCAAATGGGAGCGGGGGCGGTTGCCTCGGCTATTTGTAGCTATTTTGATGACGGTACGGCCATGCCTATGGTGAGTGTCATGGCAGGAGTGGCATTCATTGGGTTAGCTGGATTAGGGTTTGGTTCTAATTATAGTCAACCATTCGACAAAAATGACGAAGCGGTTTTCGCGGGAGACCATTGATTTTTTATGCTTTTCAAAAATCAGACTGCCTTATTTTAAAGATTAATTCATGAAAATTATTATTATCGGCGGAGGAATTGGAGGACTTACCACCGCGCTTTGCTTGCACAAAGCTGGTTTTGATGTTAACGTTTTTGAATCGGTCAAAGAGGTAAAACCCCTTGGCGTCGGCATCAACACGCTGCCTCATTCGGTACGAGTACTCACTCACCTTGGTTTGCAAGAAAGGATGGCAAAAAATGCCATTGAAACCACCGATTTGGTGTATTTCAATAAGTTTGGGCAGCAGTTTTGGACGGAGCCTCGCGGACGTTTTGCGGGCTATAAATGGCCGCAATTCTCCATTCACCGTGGTACGTTACAAATGCTTTTGTGGGAAGAAGCAAAACGGGTTATCGGTGAGGATAAGCTCATTTCAAACCACCATTTGTCTCATTTTGAACAGGATGAAAAAGAGGTAAGGGCGATTTTTACCAACCGTGAAACGGGAGAGATTATTCGCCAAGAAACGGGTGATGTTCTGATTGGTGCTGACGGAATCAACTCCGTTGTTCGTCAACAACTGTACCCCAACGAAGGCCCGCCTGTTTATTCCGAAAACGTCCTTTACCGAGGTACGACTCGTATGAAACCATTTTTGAATGGCACGTCGATGGCGATGATTGGAAGTATGCAGCAAAAAATGGTCGTGTATCCCATTGACCCTACGCCCGACGAAAATGGAGATTTGCTCATCAATTGGGTGGGAAATTTGAAAGAAGGAAAATCGAAACTCACCGCACGCGACTGGAACCGCGAAGCTGACAAAGCACGATTGGTGGAAATTTACAAAGATTGGACGTTTGATTGGCTAGATGTTCCTGCGATGATTAACGGTGCTAAAGCCGTGTATGAGTTTCCGATGAGCGACCGTAACCCGCTCGACCGCTGGACGTTTGGGCGTGTAACCCTTTTGGGAGATGCGGCCCACCCGATGTACCCAATTGGTTCAAACGGAGCATCGCAAGCGATTTTAGATGCTGATTATCTGATGGAATGTTTGCTCAAATTTGAAAATCCATTGGAGGCGTTAGAGGCTTACGACCAAGAGCGAGTTCCTGCCGCCGCAAAAGTGGTGCTGCAAAACCGCGCCAAAGGCCCCGACCAAATTATGGATATGATGGAAGAGCGTTTTCCACAAGGGTTTACCCCCGATGAAGTCCCGCATGAGGAACTGGAGCAAGTCATGGATCACTACAAAAAAATAGCGGGTTTTGATGTTCAGACACTAAATCGGAAAGGATAATGGAACCGCAAAACTGTAAAACCGAGAAATTTAAAACTGAAAAAGTGAATGAATACAAGGGTGAATAGGACTTTGAACAAAAAATAAAGATGGAATTAGAATTTGCATTTGAGTTGCGGGTAGAGGTTGCAGATATACAGTTTATGGGCGATACCCACCGTGGCAATCGTCGTATGATTCCAATTACGGGTGGAACGTTTGAGGGCCCTGCCATCAAAGGAAAGGTTCAAGCAGGAGGATACGATTGGCAGGTAATTCGTACGGATGGGGTAGCGGAGTTGGATGCCCGTTATGTGCTTCAAACCGATGATGGTGCCTTGATTACGATTGTTAACCAAGGACTTCGGCGAGGGCCTGCGGAGGTGATGAAACGTTTGTCGGAAGGAAAGGAAGTTGATCCGTCGGAGTATTATTTTCGCTCCATTCCCGTATTTGAAACCGCCGACCCCAAGTATGTATGGCTGTCTCAATCGGTGTTTGTAGCAACGGGAATTCGTAAGCCCGATAAAGTGCTGATTCAGGTCTATAAAATAAACTAACGCCATTCGTGGGTCGTTTAACAATCAATGGTATCGGTCTGACTACCGTCTGACCGTGAGCCAAAACAGGGTCAGACGATAGTCAGACCCAATTGTATCCATAAACAGATTAACAAAGACTAAACCATGATAAATAAAGTAGTAAGTGGCGCGGCTGAGGCCGTGGCAGATATAAAAGATGGGGCCATACTAATGCTTGGAGGATTTGGTCTGTGCGGTATTCCCGAAAACTGCATCTCAGCATTGGTAGAGAAAGGAGTGAAAGAACTGACCTGCATTTCCAACAATGCGGGAGTTGATACCTTTGGAATTGGCTTGATGCTTCAGCAGCGACAGATTAAAAAGATGATTTCGTCGTATGTCGGTGAAAATAAGGAATTTGAACGGCAATTGCTTTCAGGTGAGTTGGAAGTGGAACTGATTCCCCAAGGAACATTGGCCGAACGTGTACGGGCAGGGGGGGCAGGAATTCCTGCGTTTTTTACCCCCGCAGGTGTAGGCACCGAAGTAGCCGAAGGCAAAGAAGTACGAGAGTTTAACGGAAAAAAATACTTGCTGGAATCGTGGTTACGCGCCGATTTTTCGATTGTGAAGGCTTGGAAAGGAGATACCTCTGGGAATTTGGTCTTTAGAGGCACTGCTCGCAATTTCAACCCCATGATGGCCGCAGCGGGGAGTATTTGCATTGCCGAAGTGGAAGAGCTTGTTCTTGCGGGTGAACTTGACCCCAACGAAATTCACGTTCCAGGGATTTATGTGCAGCGGATTTTTGAAGGGAAAAATTACGAAAAACGGATAGAGCAACGGATCGTCAGTATTCCAACTTCTGAAAAGGAAGCTCTAACTCCCTCCCTACAGGGCGGTTCGCCGGTGCGAAGGGAAGGGGTGGGGTTAGACAAATTTGGCATCGCCAAACGCATTGCCAAAGAACTCCGCGATGGCTATTACGTCAATTTAGGCATTGGAATCCCCACGTTAGTTGCCAATTATATCCCCGAAGGAATCAATGTAGTACTTCAATCCGAAAATGGTTTGCTCGGTATTGGCCCATTCCCGACGGAAGAAAACGTGGATGCAGACCTCATCAACGCAGGCAAACAAACTGTGACCATGCAAGCAGGTTCGTCGTTATTCAGTTCGGCGGAGAGTTTTGCCATGATTCGCGGCGAGCACGTGGACTTGACGATTTTGGGTGCCATGGAAGTGGCCGAAAACGGAGACATCGCCAACTGGAAAATTCCTGGTAAAATGGTAAAAGGGATGGGTGGCGCGATGGACTTGGTAGCTTCGGCCAAAAACATCATTGTAGCCATGCAGCACGTCAATAAAGCAGGAGAGTCTAAATTGTTGAAACGCTGCACGTTGCCACTGACGGGCATCGGCTGCGTCAAAAAAATTGTGACCGAACTCGGGGTTTTTGAAGTAGTGCCTGAGGGAGGCTTCAAATTGCTCGAAATAGCCCCTGGCATTACGGTCGAATACATTCAATCAGTCACGGAAGGCAAGCTAATCGTTGAAGGCGAAGTGCCTGTGATTGAGGTGTAGCGAGATTTTTATGCACGCAAAGGCGCAAAGCCGCAGAGGTTGGCGCTGTGACTTTGCGCTGTGCGATTAAAAAATTGAGTAAAAATTTGTGGATATTTGAAACCTAACTTGGAGTTGTTTTCATTATAGTGAAAATTAATTTACTTTTACAGTAAAGTTTTATTATAATGAAAGTACTTAGACGAGAAAAATACCTCCAGCAAATTAGACCTTATATCAATAAGCCGCTTATAAAGGTGCTGTTAGGTCAGCGGCGGGTAGGGAAGAGTTTTTTGCTACAAATGATTGCCGACGAACTTTCGGCAAGTGGTGTGCAGGTGATTTATATTGACAAAGAAAACTATGAATTTGATGCCATTATTGACTACCGATCCCTCAACGATTACATCATAGCCAACACAACTCAATCAAACGTAGCTATTATTATTGATGAGGTGCAAGAGATAAAAGATTTTGAGAAATCGCTACGTAATTTTTACAAAAGACCCAATGTTGATATTTATGTCACAGGAAGTAATGCTAATCTGCTTTCGAGCGAATTGGCTACCCTACTCAGTGGTCGCCTTATTGAAATAGAAGTGTTTCCGTTGGACTATCGAGAGTTTTTAGAACTCAATGAAGCCGAAAACAATGAAATTAATTTTGAGAAATTCTTACAATTTGGGGGATTGGCAGGTCTTTCAATACTACCAGAAGATAGCAGAATAAAGCGTGAATACTTACAAAATATCTATAATTCGATTTTGTACAGAGACATCATCAAACGTAATCAAATACGAAATGTGGCTTTTTTGGAAAACTTGGTCAACTACATTGCCGACAACGTAGGGAGTCAACTTTCTGCAAAAAAAATCAGTGACTATCTCAAATCACAGCAAATACAAATATCCATCAATACGGTAATTGATTATCTCAAATTTTTGGTAGATGCGTTTATTGTACGTAAAGTAAAAAGACAAGATATAAATGGTAAACGAATCTTTGAAGTGGGCGAAAAGTACTACTTTGAGGATATCGGTATCCGAAACAATATTGTTGGTTTCTCCCCAAAAGATATTCAAAAGGTGTATGAAAATGTAGTGTTTAATCACTTAAAATCAAGTGGTTATGACGTAAAAACAGGGGCCTGGACCGATAAAGAAATAGATTTTATCGCCACTAAAAATCAGGAAATAAGTTATTTTCAAGTTGCGTACTTACTCCACGAACAAGCTACTATTGACCGAGAATTTGGTAACCTACTGCTTATCAATGATAACTACCCAAAATACGTTATTAGTCAAAATAGCTTTGCTACGACCAATACCTACAAAGGGATTCATCACCTCACGTTGCGGCAGTTTTTATTTGACTTTAGCTAACTTTAATTCAACCCTCGATACTCCACAGGACTTACCCCCACTTTTTGCTTAAAAAATCGGGTAAAATGCTGCGGATATTTGAAACCCAATTCGTAGGCTATTTCGCTCACCGATTTGCTGTTGTCGAAGATGCGTTCTTTGGCTAAATCTATCAAGCGAAGCTGTATGTATTCTAAAGCTGTTTTACCCGTTTGTTTTTTTACCAAATCACCAAAATAATTGGCAGAGAGATGTAATTCATTGGCAAAGTATGCCACCGAAGGTAAGCCGTTGAATTTTAGTTCTTCACCTTGAAAATATTCATTTAGTTTTTGCTCAAATTGTTCGATAATTCCGTGATTTACGTGTTTCCGCGTGATGAATTGGCGGTCGTAGAAACGGCTACAATATTTCAATAACAATTCAATGTTGGCCACGATGAGTTTTTTGCTGTGGGCATCCATATTTTGCTTGATTTCCAATTCAATATTTGCAAAACAAATATCCACCAAGTTTCTTTCTTTCTCCGAAACGTGCAGTGCTTCGTAAGAATCGTAGTTAAAAAAGGTGTATTCGTGAATTTGCTTGCCTAAGCTCGTTCCTTTGATTAAATCGGGATGAAAAATAAGGGCAAGGCCATAGGGTTGATGCCATTCGCCTTCGGGTTCGGAGGTAGTAATTTGCCCTGGAGCAAAAAAAATAATGCTTCCTTCGTCATAATCATAGTACCTCAAGCCATATCGTAAGTCGCCACATTTGCTGTCTTTGATGATGATGGCATAGAAATCCATTCGAAATTTGTCTCGCTTCAAAGGGTTGCCTTTGCTCAAATCCAGCACACTGATGAGCGGGTGTAAAGTAGGGTGATTGAAGGTTTCATTATAGGTTTTTATGCTATCATAAATAATCATCGGCTTGGTATTTTTTTACCAAATCTACATCCTTAAATGTTGAATTGGAATACCATCGGTAAAATTGGTAGGTAAAACAGTGAAATGTATAAAAGTTATCCTAAATGCTCACGCTAACTTTGCAAAAAATAAATAAATACCTGTCAATGAATTGTTTAACGAATTTTCTTTTTCTGTTTCTATTTATTTTAACCTCTTTACTTAGCATCGGACAAACGCCCGATAGCCCTAACAAGACCGCTACTTTTTCGGGATCGGTGGGTTTAACCAACAATGGATTTTCTATCATTCCCTCGTTTTCTCTGAATAGCCCAGCCATTGTAAGTACGTTATCGTTTCGCAAAAAAAGATTTAGTTTCGACCCTGACATTCGGGTGGCTTTGGATGCCAAAAATGGCGGTTTTCTCTGGTGGTTTCGCTATAAATTGATTGACCAGAAAAAGTTTGGTTTTAGGGTAGGAACACATCCCGCTTTTACGTTTATAAAACGACTAGACACCGAAAACGGCAAAACTACCGAAATAACCGAAATGCTACGATTTCTTGCGTTTGAGGTTGTGCCGAGTTACCAAATCACGCCCCACGTTGGGGTAAGTGCTACGTATTTACAAGGAAACGCTTTACAAAAGCATGGGCCACAGCTCACGAGGGTATTGTTTCTGAATACCAGTTTTACTAATCTCAAATTGAGCCAAAACTTTCGATTAAACCTATTCCCTACCATCTTTTTCTTGCATACCGATGGCTATCGAGGTGATTACTTTACCCTCACGGTAAGTGTGTCGCACCAAAAGTCGCCTATTAGTTTACAATCTACCATCAACCAAACATTCAAATCAAATGTCCCAGGTAATAAGGATTTTATGTGGAACGTAACGTTGAATTATAATTTCAAACGATTTATCAAAAGAAACTGACCTCTATGATAAAATTTAATCCTTTCTTGTTATTGACAATGAGCCTATTGTTGGCCTTTTGTCAAAAAGAAAATCAATCTACAATCAGCCCCTCAATTGAGTTGAATATGAAGAATAAAATCAATGTAAAAATCGGTAATAAAACCTTCACGGCAACCCTTGCAGATAATGCCACGTCCAAGGCTTTTGTTGCTCAATTGCCGTTGGCTATTAATATGTTAGAGTTGAATAATAACGAAAAATACGCCGATTTGCCAACGACCTTGCCAACCAACGCCTCTGTTCCGTCGAGTATTCAGGTAGGTGATTTGATGCTGTACGGTTCTCGTACGTTAGTGTTGTTCTACAAAGGATTTTCTACCTCTTACAGTTACACCAAAATCGGTAAAATTGACGATACCATAGGACTGCAAGCGGCTCTTGGAGCGGGGGAGGTGAAGGTGAGTTTTGAGGTGAAGGAATGATTGAAATCGTATAATTTCCCTCCTTTCTAATCACTAAATCAAACAAGCTCGTCGTTACTTTCGTTAATATACCAAAACATGATTCTGGTTTTACTCTTAAAATTAACGAACATGAAAACCACCACACCACTCGCTATCATTGTTGTAGCTCTCGGTTTATTAAGTGCTTGTACGGAAAAACAAAACGATGACGGAACCACGGCGAACGTGCCTGAGCCCGAACTTCCCGTCGCTTCGCAACCCGTTGAAACCAATCCTGCCAATACGAGCTATCAACCCGCTTTTTCGGGACAAACTCGGGCTGGAGGAGTGAAAACCACCACGCCATATAAAGTTACCCTTTTCACGTCTGCGCTTAGTGCGCCTTGGGGCATTACTCCGCTGCCCGATGGTCGATTGTTGGTCACCGAAAAATCGGGAATGATGCGAATCGTTACGACTTCGGGAACGGTCAGCGCGCCTATCACGGGTATCCCAGCCGTCAACGCAGGCGGGCAAGGGGGCTTGCTTGGGGTATGCGTTTCGCCGTCGTTTGCCACCGACCGAATGGTTTATTGGGTATTCTCGGAAAATGTAACGGGGGGAACTGTCACCGCTGTGGCAAAAGGAAAATTAGCAGCGGGCGAGACGGCCATCGAAAATGCAACCATCATTTACCGAGCAAATCCTGCGGCAAACAGTACCTTGCATTATGGTGGCCGCATTTTGTTTGATAAAACGGGACATTTACTGGTCAGTACGGGCGAACGCTCTAACTTAGCTACCCGTCCGCTGTCGCAATCGGTTTCGGGGGCGTTGGGGAAAATCGTTCGCATCACAACCGATGGTGCAGCTGCCTCGGGCAATCCAACATTTAACGGAACAGGGGCTTTGCCTGAACTATTTAGCATTGGTCACCGAAATCCGCAAGGCATTGCGCTGCATCCAACGACGGGAGAGTTGTGGCAAAGCGAACATGGACCACGGGGCGGGGATGAAATTAATCGGGTGCTGCCAGGTGCAAATTACGGTTGGCCTACCATTACGTACGGTATCGAATACGGTGGACAAACCATTGGTTCGGGCATTCAACAACAAAATGGAATGGAACAGCCCGTTTATTATTGGGATCCTGTTATCTCTCCCAGCGGCATGACTTTCTACCAAGGCAATCGCATTCCCGAATGGCAAAACAACCTTTTTGTAGGTGCGTTGAGTGGTCAACACATTGCCAGACTGGTCATTGCCAACAATAAAGTCACGGGTGAAGAGCGTCTTCTTACTTCTGAAGGACAACGGTTTCGGGACCTTACCCAAGGAACGGATGGTGCGCTTTATGCGATTACCGACGGGGGAAGAATGTATAAAATTGACAAAGAATGATGGAATATAACCGTTGTTTACTTAAAATTCAGTCTAAAACTCCCCCTCTTACAACACCTTCAATTTGCTATTTTGGTACGCCGCCATCATAGCCGCATCGGCGGGAAGTTCGGTGATGAGGAAGTCAATTTCGTCCAAATCGGCGATTTTCATCTTCATTACCGAGTTTAATTTTTCTGAAATTGCCAAAATCGCCACCTTGTCAGAGGCTTTCATCATGGCTTTCTTCACCTGTACGGTTTCCCAGTCAGAATCCGTTAAACCCGTTTGTACATCAATGGCGTTGGTACCAATAATACATAGGTCGGCTTTCATCTCCGAAAGTCGGTGATGTACTTCACCTCCCACCGACATCTGGCTGTAGCGCGACAATTGACCCCCAATCAGGATAATTTCAAGGTTAGGTTTGTCCAGCAACTCCACAGCAGTGAGCGGGTTAACCGTCATGAACGTTGCCGAAAAATCATCGGGAATGAGCTTGACAAATTCGCGAATGGTGGTTCCGCCGCCAATGATGACCAACATTCCTTCCTTCAGTAAATTGAGCGTTTTGCGGCCAATAATTTCCTTCTGAGAATGTGCGTAGGTCTCTTTGAGATTGGAGGTATGGTGGTATGCCTTGGACATGGCACCTCCCCGAATCTTAATAATTTCTCCCTCTTCCGAAAGCTCATTGATGTCTCTTCTAACAGTATCCTCCGAGACATTGAGTTTATCCACTAACTCATTTAACGAAATACGCGTATGGACGTTGATTTCTTTCAAAATCAGGTCCTTCCGCTCTTTTTTAAGCAGATTGACAGGCATTTTA
Organism: Runella defluvii; assembly: GCF_014195535.1. Taxonomy (GTDB): domain Bacteria; phylum Bacteroidota; class Bacteroidia; order Cytophagales; family Spirosomataceae; genus Runella; species Runella defluvii. The sequence continues at coordinate 19,271 of NZ_JACIBY010000003.1, forward strand.
TTGCAAAAAATTAACAAACGATTGTACGATACAAAGATAGGCAAAATTCTAAATGGCTACTAAAGCTTTAACTAGAATATTGCAAAAACAGCAAAAATAGTAAGTAAAAATACGCACTATGCGGGATTTGGTAAAATTTAATTGCAAATTTTGCGGTAAATAAATAATAATCTTTTAACATTGTGCAAATATTGCGAATATTTAACGCTATTACTACTAACACCTTGTTCTTATCAAACTGTTTTAACTCTATATGAAAAAAAATCGACTTATGAAGCAAAATCAACGCTATCTGTGGCTTTCGCTGGCAGGGTGCTTGACTTTTAGCCCTTTTGTCCCTTCCGAAGCGCATGGGACTGGAAGGGAGAATTTGCAAAATGCTGCAAAATTTGCGGCTATTGGTGAGCTAAAGGGCACTGTAGTGTCCGCAAAAGACGCAACGCCCGTGGTGGGTGCTTCGGTAATTGTGAAAGGAAATCAGCGAATTGGTACAAGTACCGATGCAGAGGGTAACTTTAAATTAACCCTTCCCGAAGCACTAAATACCACAAACGTAACTATTGTGGTGAGTTTTATTGGTTATGAACCCTACGAACTAACCCTTAGCCCCTCGCAAACGTCTGTTACAGTGCAACTTAAAGAAAGTGCGCAAGAGCTCGCCGAAGTAGTTGTCACTGCCCTTGGTATTAAAAAGGATAAAAAAGCGGTGTCGTATTCGGTCACCGAGATTGCGGGGACGGGTTTTACGCAAGCCCGAGAAAACAACGTTGCCAATGCCCTGACGGGTAAAATTGCGGGGGTCAATGCCACAGGTTTATCGACGGGGCCAGGCGGATCTAGTCGTGTCGTAATTCGTGGAAATGGTTCATTGACAGGCAATAGCCAGCCTCTGTACGTAATCAACGGGATGCCGATTGACAACAGCGTACCAGGTGGAAGCTCGTTGGTCAATGGTTTAGGGACAAAAGCAGGTACCGACCGTGGGGATGGGATTGCCGCCATCAATCCCGACGATATTGAGTCGATGACGGTGCTCAAAGGCGGCGCTGCGGCAGCACTGTATGGTTCTCGGGGAGCCAATGGGGTTATCTTGATTACCACCAAAAAAGGGAAATCTCAAAAGGGAGTTGGGGTAGAATACAACGGTACTTTTACGATGGAAAACGTATCGGTATTCCCTGATTTTCAGTACGAATACGGCCAAGGCGACGGTGGCGTAAAACCTACCACACTCGCTCAGGCACAGGCTACGGGTCGTCGTTCGTTTGGGTCAAAAATTGATGGGTCAACGGATTATGTAGCCGCCGACGGAAAAACGCACCCTTATGTTGCCCAAAAGAATAATTTAAAAAATTTCTACCAAACGGGCATTAATCTTACCAACTCAATTGCGCTGTCGGGTGGAAACGATGCCGTAGTGTATCGTTTATCTGTGTCTGATTTGGATGCTAAAAGTGTGTTGCCGTCCAATACGTATAACCGTAAATCGGCCAACTTGAGCATCTCTGCCAATTTGAGTAGCCGACTCCGCGCAGAGGCCGTGATGCAATATAACCGCGAACAGGGCCATAACCGCCCGATTGCGGGGGATGCTCTCGGAAACCCCAACTGGATGGCTTATGAAGTGGCCAATACGGTGGACGTTCGCTGGCTGAATCCAGGTCATGATGCCAACGGAAACGAAATTTTCTGGAATGACGCAGGAATTGTGACCAACGGGTATTTCTTTATCAATAAGTTCAAACAGACCGATACCAAAGATCGCTTTATTGGGCAAGCGTCGGTGTCGTACGATCTCTTAAAAAACCTCACGCTGAAGGCAACGACTACGCGCGATTTTTACAATTATAATTTCACGAGTATCATGCCAACGGGCGGACAGTACATTCCGCAAGGGCAGTACGACGGCATCAAGTCGGATGTATCCGAGACCAACAGCATGGTTACGGCATCGTATAATACCCGTTTTGGGGAGTCGATTGGTTTGTCGGCGTTGGCAGGAGCCAATACGCGCCAATTTGAAAACAATCAGTTTGATTTCTTTGGCCAAGGTTATACCATTCCGTATTTCTACAGTTATTCAAACTTAGCAACGTCCATTGCTACACCTGTTGCCAGTAAAATAAAGACCAATTCGGTGTTTGGGTCGGTGGATTTGGATTTGAAAAATAGCTGGTTTGTGACATTGTCGGGTCGTCAAGACTGGTTTTCGACTTTGAGTCCAAAAAATAACCGTATTTTTTACCCAAGTGTTGGGACAAGTTTGATGCTCTCGGATATTGTTAAAATGCCAGATGCCGTGGATTTCTTAAAATTGCGGGCTTCGTGGGCGCAAGTAGGTGGTGGAGGTCCTGATCCTTACGCTATCAACCTTGCCTATAGTAGCGTGCCAAGTGCTAGTTCGGTGCCATTGCAAAACGTAAGCTCCAATTCTATCACCAATGCCGAGCTTAAACCCTTTACTTCTACCACGACTGAGTTTGGTTTTACAACGCGTTTGTTTGGCGGACGAATCAACATCGACGCGGCTGTTTACAACAAAAAATCAACCAACGACATCGTAAGTGTGCCTATTTCGGGGGCTTCGGGTTATACGAGTGCGATTTTGAACTCAGGAGAGTTGAGCAACAAAGGGATTGAGTTGTTGATTGAAGGAACTCCGATCAAATCAGCCAACTTTTCGTGGAATACAAGCTTCAATTTTGCCTATAACAAAAGTGAAGTCTTAAAATTGGCCGACGGGATTTCGACCTTCTCCATTGGAAACTCAGCAAACGGTAATGCGTTTATCAACAACCAAGTAGGAATGCCTTTTGGCGGAATTTATGGATACCGCATGAAGAAGGATGCGGCAGGGAATATCATTTACGATATCAACTCAAACCTTCCGTTGCAAACCGACAACAACCAGTACTTAGGAAATGGCGTACATCCTTATACGATGGGCTTGACCAATACCTTTAAGTATAAAAACTTTACGTTCGATGCCTTAGTGGACGGAAAATTTGGCGGTAGTATTTTCTCCGTGATGGAGGTGTATGCTACGCGTTTGGGTTTGATGAAATCTACCTTGCCAGGACGAGAAAATGGATTGGCTTTGAAAGGGGTAACGGCCAAAGGCGATGCGTATGCCTACACCGTTCCTGTGGCTAACTTACGCAGTGCTTACTACAACAACTTGAACCGTTATACGGAGCTATTTGTCCACGACGCAAGTTTTGTTAAGCTACGCCAAATCATCGTTTCGTACAACTTGCCTGCGGGGCTACTGAAAGCAGTTGGCGTAAAATCGGCAAGTGTGTCGTTGGTGGGTCGTAATTTGTTGATTCTCTTTAAGAAGACTGACAACTTTGACCCAGAACAAGGACTGACCAACGGTTCTGCTCAAGGAATTGAGTCGATTGGCTTGCCGCGTACACGCTCGTACGGGATTAACTTGAACCTGAAATTTTAACCCAAGTACAAGAAAATGAAACAGTTATTGTCAAGATATAAACTCCCCATTTTCGCATTGAGTAGCATGGTTCTCCTTGCTTCGTGCGATAAAGATTTTGTCGAAATCAACACTAACCCCAATGCGGTTTCGGTGCCGACGACCCCTTACATTTTTAGCAAAGCTATCTACGACGGAGCTGCCAACAGCGGAAACAAAGGCAGTTTGTTGTTTGGATTGATGCAATACACCACCAGCTACAACGACGTGGAAGGCTTTGGTTCAAAATACACTGCTTCGCAAGTTAATGCCACGGGTGGTGTTTTTTCCAATTCTTACCCTACTCAAATCAACCAAATCGGTGAGGTCATCAAGGCAGTAAAAGATGACCCCACCAAGGTAAATCTTTATGCCGCAGCGCGTATTTGGCGCGTGTTTTGTTACAGCCGCCTGACTGACTTGTACGGCGATATTCCGTACTCGGAAGCAGCACAGGGCTACAACCTTTCGATATTCCAGCCCAAATACGACGCTCAAAGTGCGATTTATGCCGATATGTTGAAAGAGTTGGAAACGGCAGCCAATTCATTTGATGCTTCAAACACCACAACCTTCGGTAATTCAGATTTGATTTATCAAGGCAATAGTACGAAATGGAAAAAGTTTGCGTATTCGCTCATGTTACGTTTGGGAATGCGTTTGTCGAAAGTGGACGCGGCTGCCTCGCAGAGCTGGGTGACAAAAGCCATCGCGGGCGGAGTGATTCGTGACTATGCCGACATTGCGAAAGTGAGTTACTTGGCTTCGGGTCAAAATATCAACAAAAACCCAATCGCATGGCAATTGCTGAACGACAACTACCTCCGTGCCGATGGAACAAACAACACCGAAGGCGGAAAATACCAAGATGTATTTATTAACTCCTTGAAAACCAATAAAGATCCGCGTCTAGGCGTGTTGTCGGTCGTATATGTCAATGGAGCTGCCAGTTCGGATGAGAGCATTCAAAAAGGACTACCTGCTACCATCAATGGTACCAAGCCTTCCGATTTTATAACGTATTCTGAACCGAAGCAAACGACGGTGTTGAAAGTAGATGCGCCTTTGTTGTTGTTTACCGTCGCAGAGTCTAACTTTTTGTTGGCGGAGGCAGCTATCAAAGGTTGGTATAAAACCGAAACGGCTTCTGCCTTATACGAGACAGGTATTCGTGCCGCCATGCAGCAGTGGGATTTAATCAGTGGTGTCACCAACGTCATCGACAAAGCCCGCATTGACAGCTATATCACGGCTCATGCCTTGAAAACATCGGGAACGGTGGCCGAACAAACTGAGCAAATTTATTACCAGTTCTGGGCGGGTATTTTCCCCGATGCTCAGGAGGTTTACAACAACTACCGTCGTACGGGCTACCCTGCGTTGGTACCAAACGTATATCCAGGAAATGCCACGGGTGGTAAGATTTTCCGTCGTTTCTTGTACCCAGTTTTAGAACAAACATTAAACAGAGCTTCGTACAATGAGGCCGTTCAACGCCAAGGAGCGGACGATTTGTTGACGCGCGTTTGGTGGGATAAACAGTAATTCAAAAAAGTAATCAACAACATGACAGTGATTGAAACATTGAGCCCCGAAGAGGCGTTTGCAGCCCTCGAATTATCGTTACCACCAGCACCCGCACCGCTGGGCGTCTATAAGCCTTATTTGATTGATGGAAAGTACTTGTTTCTCTCGGGACACGGGCCAGTACAAGACGATAAAAGCTTGATAATCGGGCGGGTAGGTGAGGAGTTAGACATGGAACAAGCCAAATTAGCCGCCCGTCAAGTGGGGCTCACCATGCTTTCAACCATCAAAACGCACGTGGGTTCATTGAACCGTGTAAAACGGGTAATGAAAGTATTGGGAATGGTGAACTGCACGTCCGATTTTTTGCGCCATCCGTACGTCATCAATGGATGCAGTGAGTTATTTGCCCAAGTGTGGGGCACCGAACACGGCATTGGTGTAAGGAGCGCGGTTGGAATGGGCACGTTACCCGACAACATTCCCGTAGAAATTGAAGCAATGTTTGAATTATACGAATAACCGACAAGCCAAACGCCTTCACGTAACCCCGATTTATTTCCCTTGTAGGAGCTTGTCTCTTGCAAGGGATTTTTTTTAATTTTTTGATGAGAAAAAAATTACGTACTTTTTCATACCTAAACTCTATTTTTCGTCAAACGTTCATAACCCATGGAAAAACTCACGCCTTCCAGCGTTGCTGCACCTGTGCCAGAAACCAGCCGTATTTCCCTCATTGATATGTTACGAGGCTTTGCGTTGTTGGGTATTTTAATGATGAATATTCCAGGCTTTTCGATGGCCGATTATTCTTTTGAGGCATTCAAAAATGACCCTGATAGTTTCAATTTTTGGCTTTATCAATTCATTGGAGTGTTCTTTGAAGGCAAGATGCGAGCCATGTTTGGGATGGTTTTTGGAGCGGGTGTCTTGCTTTTTGTTGCTAACAAAAGCGGTAAAGGTACGTCAGTGCATTGGCTGTATTACCGTCGCATGTTTTGGTTGTTGATTTTTGGCCTAATTCATTCACACCTCATATTATGGATTGGCGAGATTTTGTACCTCTACGCCGTTTGTGGAATGATTTTGTATTTGTTTCGCAACGTGCCACCCCGATACTTGGTGTGGGCAGTGCCCATTGTGGCAGTGGCTAGTTTTGTGGCGGGTACCATTCAGTACCAAGACATTCGTGAAAAACGCATCGCCTACTCCGAAGCCACCAAAGCCAAAAGTGAGAACAAAACCCTGACCGCTACTCAAACAAAAGCGCTGACCGAATGGCGTGAGATTGAGAAAACGATGATTCCTAATCGCGAAGATGCGAAAGCCAACACCAAAAAGATGAAGTCAGATTACAGTACCGTTGCGGGTTATTTGCGGCCCATTGCGCTGGATATTCAGACAAAGTACTTGCCTTTTGAAATTTGGGATTCGCTGGCATTAATGCTGTTGGGTTTAGCACTTTTCAAATGGGGTTTTCTGACGGGAGCGTGGTCAAACAAAGAATATTGGACAGTTGCCAAAATTGGCTACGGGTTTGGGTTACCCTTGGTGATTTATAGCAATTATTATGCGTTTCATCATTTCTCTACGCTTGAAGCCAATCTTGCTCGTATGGAAGAAGTACCCATCAACTGGGTTAATTTAATTTACCCTTTTCAGCGGATTTTGCTGGTGATGGCTCATGCCGCAGCGCTAATTTTGCTCTACAAATCGGGTGTGATACAAGGCTTGATGAACCGTTTGGTGGCGGTAGGGCGTATGGCATTTACCAATTACATTTCGCATTCGGTGATTTGTACACTTTTCTTTTTTGGATACGGCCTGAATTACTACGCTGAATTGGCGTTTTATCAAATTTACATCGTGGTACTTGCTATTTGGGCTTTTCAGTTGATTATCAGTCCAATTTGTCTAAAATACTTTCTTTTTGGCCCACTCGAATGGCTGTGGCGGAGTCTGACGTATTGGAAGGTCCAGCCGCTGAAGCGGTGAATATCAAAAGGTTGAAAGTTGTTCTTCTAATTCTTGCAAATCATTTTGTATGATATACCAAAGAATCTCATAATCAACCCCAAAATACCCGTGGATCAGTCTATTACGAAAACTAATAACGCCATGCCAAGCAATTTTAGGAGCATATCGGCTATCAGTAATTTGGGGTTACGCTTAGACATACATCAAGTCGGGTTCAATCTCGGCAAAATAAGAAGGTTTTATGCCATTACGAGAAACCAAATCAACGGGCATTTGGAGATAATTTTCAAGTTCTTTTGCCAAATTAAAAAACTGAAAGCCAATGGGTTTGTTAAACTCAACTAAAATATCAACATCACTTAATGGCGTTGTTTCGTTGCGAGCTACCGACCCAAAAATAGCCAAACGACTAATTGGGTAGCGTTTGAATAGCTCAGGCTTGATAGCGAACAAAAGCTCTTTTATTTTTTGAGATTCAATCATACCCGTTTTAATTTTTTTATTTAATACAAAACTATTCAATTTATCCCAAACCCAAAAACTATACGTTTCTCTAAGGAGTTCCCTCTCTTTCTTCAATTTTTCAACCAAACTATCAACTTTTAAAATGAAAAAATTAACCTTCTTCATCATTGCATTGTTCAATGTCTTTTTTGCGTCAGGACAGTCAAGCAATTATAGCGAACTCATTGCCAAAAGCGCCGACAAAGTTGAGCAAAAAGTCATTGCTTGGCGACACGATATTCACCAAAATCCCGAATTGGGAAACCGAGAGGTTCGTACTGCCGAACTCATTGCCAAGCATTTACAATCACTGGGCATAGAAGTAAAAACAAAAGTGGGTGTTACAGGCGTGGTAGGTATTTTAAAAGGCGATAAAGCGGGTCCTGTAATTGCATTGAGAGCGGATATGGATGCCCTACCCGTAGAAGAAAAAAACGGGTTGCCCTTTGCCTCCAAAGTAAAAACCATGTATAACGGAAAAGAAACCAGTGTCATGCACGCCTGCGGACATGACGCTCACGTAGCCATATTGATGGGTGTCGCTGAAGTATTGGCCAGCATGAAAAAGGACTTAAAAGGCACCGTCAAATTCATTTTTCAGCCAGCAGAAGAAGGTGCACCAAACGGTGAAGAAGGCGGGGCCTACTTGATGGTGAAAGAAGGTGTGCTGGAAAACCCAAAAGTAGAGGCAATTTTTGGCTTGCATATAAACTCCCAATTGGAAGTCGGTAGTCTTTCTTATCGTCCCGCTGGATTTATGGCAGGAGCTTCTGATTTTAAAATTACGGTAAAAGGCAAACCCAGTCATGGAGCTTATCCATGGCTTTCTGTTGACCCCATTTTGGTAGCTTCTCAAATCGTGGTCAGTCTTCAACAGATTGTCAGTCGAAACATAAAACTTACCGACAATGCCGCAGTAGTTACGATTGGTGCTATCAATGGGGGAAATAGGGGGAATATTATTCCAGAACAAGTGGAGATGTTGGGTACAGTTAGAACTTTAAGCAACGAAGACGAGGAGTTGATTTTTAACCGTGTTAGGCAAGTAGCCGAGAAAACTGCCGAAGCAGCAGGTGCAACAGCAGTGGTGGAACTACCTTATACGATTCGTTATCCTGTTACCTTTAACGATGTAGCACTGACAAAATCTATGTTAGCTTCCTTACAAAAATCGGCAGGAGTAGAAAATGTACTTTTGATTCCATCGGTTACGGGCTCAGAGGATTTTTCGTTTTATGCCCAAAAAGTGCCTGGCTTGTTCTTTCGCTTAGGTGGTATGTCCAAAGGAAAAGACCCCAAAACGGCAGGGCCTCATCATACACCCCAGTTTATGATTGATGATACTGCCTTTAAATTAGGCGTGATTACTTTTTGCAATTTGGTGTTTGATTATGCAGAGGAGAGTAAGAAACAGTGAAATGCTCCCATGATATTTTTACTATCTTTAATCTAAAAATCAATTTCAAAAATGAAAATCAAACAAACTGCACTTCTAACAGTCTTTGTGCTACACGATGCAACGCATCTTGTACCCGCAAGGCTTGTTCGCGCGAGGGGTGTTTAATGCCCGATAAATATTGTCGTAATAATGTGGGATTCATGCCTGCTTCCTTGGCAACTGCGCTCACTTTTACAACGTCAAAAGTTTCAGGGCGCAAAGGGTTTGAATAAGGTAAAAACGCGTTAGGCATTGGCAACCACTCAGTCGGTATTTTTTCGGTTGAAGGCATGGCCTGAGCTAAAATTTCATTTTTGTCGGTTAAATTGACGCGAAACCAAGCATCTAACTCGGGTTGTGCAAAAACGCTGTAAAGGTCAATTTTGCTCAATTTTAAATCTTGTAATCGATTCACCGATAAGGCAACTGAAATATATTGTGGCGTATCGTCTATGGCAATACACAATTGAAGTCCACCAATTTTATCTTTTGCTACAAACAAATGTGGGTAGTCGTGCCAAATTAAAGTTTCTTGAACAGTAAGTGAGATTTTCATATTTCTAAAATTTTAATGGTTTCTATGTCAAATTCTGTGCTGCGCCACCATGAAAAATGATGTAAATTGTTGCCCGTTTGTTGGACTAAACCATCCTTGTCAAGTAAGTCTATTTTAAAAATAGGTTTTAGTCGCATCGCTGGCAATAATCGTTTTAGTTGTTCAGCCGCATCTTGGTTATCAAAAATTGACAATGATCGTGCAACACATTCAGTGACGTGAAACTTTTTATGCGGGAATCGCCTCCGATGCGACCAAAAGTCACTGTCATCGGGTGGAATACTGCCCAAACGAAAGTAAGTGGCTTTTGGCGTACTTGCTTCTTCAGGCGGACAATTAGGCGGAAGTTGTTCGTACCAATTCATTTCGCAAAGGTACTATTTTTGTTACTTTTTTGTAGTAAAAATAATACTTACTGAGACTTAAAATTATCTTTTACTATCTTTAATCTAAAAATCAACCCTGACAATGAACAAAAATATCCTTTTGCTGACAACCCTGCTTTTAACTTTCCTGACAGTCACCAAAACGATTGCCCAATCGACAGCAGACCAGCTTCGCATATCAGAAATAGACAAGAGCTATTGGACAGAAATATCCCGAACGGTGAAAGAAGGTGATTTTGAAGGCTACAAAGCCACTTGCCACGAAAATGCCGTCTTGGTAACGACCTCGGGTAAAAATAAGCAGTCTTATCCGATGACTAAGGCATTGGCTGGCTGGAAACAGGGTTTTCTCAATACCAAACAAGGAAAGCAGCTGGATAATGTGCAGTTTCGCTTTTCCCAACGAATAGGTGACGCAACCACCGCGCACGAAACGGGCATTTTTTATTTCACTTCCCATGATAGCACGGGTAAGCTCATTTCGGAGGGCTACACGCATTTGGAAGCCTTACTGGTAAAGCGCGATGGCAAGTGGCTATGTTTGATGGAATACCAAAAAGCCAAAGCTTCCAAGGAAGAGTGGGAGGCGTTGAAGTGATTACCCTTTTAACAAAACTCAAAATGAAAAAACTGTTTCTTCTCATCTTTGTCGTTGGCGGTGTCCTCGCCGCTCATACAAACGCCTACGCCCAGCACGACCACCACGTGGACGACACGAAAAACAGCCACAATCACCTCGCCCATATCCAAGCCTCACGAACGCAAAATTTCTATATCCACAACCTGCCGTCGCCCAAATTGATGACGGGAATTGGACAATCAAAAATGAAGATTGAAACCAAATCCGACAAAACGCAGGCGTATTTTAATCAAGGGCTGAATCTACTGCACGATTTTTGGGATTTTGAAGCCTACCGAGCTTTCAAAGAGGCCATTCGACACGATTCTACGGCGATAATGCCCTATTGGGGGCTGCTACAAGCCCCTGGTCCCGAAGAGGATAGCGTACTGACAAGCCAGAAAAAAATGGCGTTGAAACAGTTAAGAAAATTACTTAAAACTGCCAACGAACACGAAAAACTATATGCCGAATTAGCACTTTTGGCCGATTCACTCAAAGAAAAAGCCTATCCAGAAATAGCCAGAAAGTATGAATTGATTATCCACAAATTCCCTGATGATATTGATGCCAAGTTGTTTTTGGCCTTGATGCAAATGAGTGGCTTTGATACCGACATGAAGCCCAGAGAAGGACAAATGTACAGCGAGTTTTTGCTTAAAGATGTACAACGCATCGAACCCAACAACCATGCTTTTCATCATTATTGGATTCACATTATGGAGCATTGCTGCCCCGAACGGGCCTTGGCAAGTGCCGATATGTTGACTTCGCTTGCCCCGACATCAGGCCATATCGTCCACATGCCAGGGCATATTTACAACCGCGTGGGCGATTACAAAAAAGCCCACGATTCGTTTGTGGCAGCCGTAAAAGTGGATTCGGCTTACATGAAAAACGAAGGGGTTCAGGAAGTAGATAACTGGAATTACATTCACAATATCAATTACTTAATCAATAATTGCGTGCATGACGGACGGCACAAGGAAGCGTTGTGGTATGCCGAAAAATTGAAAAATATGCCCACCACCAAAGACCGTAAAAAGATATACGACGGTACATTTTTCAACCAAGGCATTTTAGCGCCTGCCAAAATGGAAATGGCGTTTGGGCATTGGGACAAAGCCGCCGCCCAGTTGGAATTGATACAAGACAAAGACTCGGTTTACGGCCTGTCGAACATGGATTTTAAAAGTGGCTTGTTGTTTTTTGTAAAAGGTATGGATGCCGTTGCTAAAAATAAACTGGACGAAGCTATAACCTATTCAAACAGCCTCGATGCCTTTCTTTGGCGTAACGAAAAACAGACAGGCAAAGACAGCACCATGCAAAAATGGCTACAAAATATGCTCAATACGGCCAGTTTGGAACTTCAAGGCTGTATAAAAAGCGAACAAGGTAAACAGGAAGAAGCCCTGAAAATCTTGGAACAAGCCCACAAAAACGAAACAGAATTGGGCTATGGTGAGCCGCCTCTATACGCCCGTCCTGTGACAATGAGTATGGCAAAAGCATACGAAAAGGAAGGGAAATCAGAAAAAGCCATTGAAAAATACCATGATTTGCTCAAAAGATTTCCCCAGAGTGCGTATGTCTTGCATGCTTTGGCGATGGTCTATGCTCAAAAAGGAGACGCAGAAAAGTCCAAAGAGTTTGAACGTAAACTAAAAGAAGCGACCCTATATGCCGACAAAGGAATATATGCGCTGAAAAAGAAGTAGTTTTGGCTATTCGTGTTGCTGTAGTGGGGGGGCTGTTGTTAGTTTTTACCCGTCATTTGTCGCTTTCGCAACTTGCTCAAAAACTCGGGTGTAATTCCCAAATACGACGCAATGTACTGCTGTGGCACGCGGTTGGGTAGGGTTGGGTAGCGTTTCAAAAATTCCTCTAATTGTTCCATGGCCGAATAAGATACCGTGCGGAGCAATCGGGCTTGAATAACGGCCAAGTGGCGTTGAATCATCAGGCGAAACATACGTTCTAGTTTAGGGACGCGCTGGAGCAATTCGTCTTTAGATTCCCGAGAAAGTACCAACAACTCGCAGTCTTCGAGCGCCTCAATCGTCATTTGGCTGGGGGTTTGGTACTCAAAACTGCTAATATCGCTCACCCACCAATCTTCAACGGCAAACTCCAAGGTGAGTTCGGTGCCGTCTTTGTCAGTAAAATATTCTCGAATACACCCTTTAATGACATAGGCTTCAAAATGGCAGACATCGCCTGCTTGCAGTAGCACCGTTTTTTTGGGATAAGTTTTCCATTTCAAACAGTCGGCGACCACTTGGGCTTCTTCTTCCGTAAGCTGAACAAAGCGGGAAATATATTGATGAAGTTGTGAGTGCATTTTTTCTTTAAAGAATTTCTTGTTCTAGTTCAATTTTTATTTGATTGATAAACCCGACTTTTGCGCATCGTTTTTAAAATCAACGCAAAAATAACACACTATGGCTTTTTTACCTTCTCCGCAGCGTTACGACGCCATGGAATACCGCCGATGCGGCAAAAGTGGCATCAAACTTCCTGCCCTTTCGTTGGGCTTGTGGCACAATTTCGGTGGAATCGACCAGTTCGAAAATGCCCGAAACATAATCACACTAGCGTTTGATAAAGGCATTACCCATTTTGATTTGGCCAACAATTATGGCCCGCCTGCGGGATCAGCAGAGGAAACGTTCGGTCGAGTTTTGAAAAAAGACCTGATGCCTTACCGCGACGAAATGATTATTACCACCAAAGCAGGCTATTATATGTGGCAAGGCCCGTACGGCGAATGGGGTTCTAAAAAATACTTGGTATCGAGCCTCGACCAAAGCCTGAAGCGCATGGGCTTGGACTACGTGGATATTTTTTATCACCACCGCCCCGACCCCGAAACACCTTTGGAAGAAACCATGGCAGCCTTGGATTTGATTGTTCGTCAGGGGAAGGCGCTTTACGTGGGTATCTCAAATTACAACGCCGCCGAAACCGAAAGGGCTGTAAAGATGTTACGTGAAATGGGTACACCTTGCTTGGTGCACCAACCGAAATATTCGATGTTTGAACGTTGGGTGGAAGGTGGCCTCCTCGATGTATTGGAACAAAACGGCGCGGGTTGCGTTGCGTTTTCGCCCTTGGCTCAAGGATTGTTGTCCAATAAGTACTTGAAGGGCATTCCGTCTGACTCAAGAGCGGCTTCGGGACGTGGAAATGGAGCGTTGGAAAGTGGCCGTATCACGGAAGATAAACTTAATCAGGTGCTTCAATTGAACGAAATTGCCCAACAAAGAGGCCAAAACTTAGCCCAAATGGCGTTGGCATGGATACTAAAAGACCCGCGCATTACTTCGGTAATTTTGGGCGTTAGTAAACCCGAACAGCTCACAGATTCGTTGAAATGCCTTGAGAATAAGGAGTTTTCGGCGGAGGAGTTGCAGAAGATTAATCAAATTTTAGGCTAATATTTAATGGAACACAGATTGAACGGATAAAACGGATTTTTATCAGTAGTTATCTGTTCAATCCGTTAAATCAGTGTTCTAATTTTAACTTATTAAACAAAAGAAAAACAACTTACAAATGAAAAAAACAGCACTTTTTTCAATGGTATTTGGCACATTGGCGTACGCTTCGTGGGGTCAAACTGAACCAGTTGAAACAAAAGCTCCCAATTCTACCTACAAATCGGCCTTTGCTGGACAAACCCGAATTGGTGGCGTAAAAACCCAAACACCGTATGAGTTCAAGGTACTTTCGGAAGGCTTGACGTTTCCTTGGGGCGTAAAAAGCTTGCCAGACGGACGTTTGATTATCACCGAAAAAGCGGGGAATTTACGTATTGCCAAAGCCAACGGCGAATTGAGCAAGCCGATTACGGGACTTCCTGCCGTAAATACCAGTGGTCAGGGTGGACTTTTGGGAATTACCATCGACCCTAATTTTGACAAAAACCGAATGATCTATTGGACGTTCGCCGAAAATTTTGACGGTGGCACGCTTACTTCGGTAGCGAAAGGAAAACTTTCAGCCGATGAGACAAAAATTGAAGGGGCAACGGTCATTTACCGTGCCACGCCTGCCCACAAGGGAAATCTTCACTACGGAGGCCGTATTTTGTTTGATAAAAAAGGCGATTTGTTTGTGAGTACAGGCGAGCGCTCCGACATGGTAACCCGCCCTCAAGCGCAACAATTGAACTCTAGTTTAGGAAAAATTGTCCACATTACTACCGACGGAAAACCCGTTGCCAATGGCCCATTCGCCAGCACGTCGGGAGCCAAACCAGAGTTGTATTCGTACGGACACCGCAACGTGCAAGGGCTTACATTTAACCCTGTTTCGGGCGATTTGTGGTCAAATGAGTTTGGCCCAAGGGGCGGCGACGAAATCAACCGTGTGCAGTCGGGTAAGAACTACGGTTGGCCTGTGATTACTTACGGAATCGAATACAGTGGGAAGCAGATTGGAGAGGTGATTCAGCAAAAAGAAGGGATGGAGCAACCTGTTTATTATTGGGACCCATCGGTTTCGCCAAGCGGAATGACGTTTTACAGCGGTGACATGATGCCTGAGTGGAAAAATAACCTATTTGTGGGTTGTTTGAGCGGGATGCACATTGCGCGTTTGGTGATTGAAAACAACAAAGTGGTTGGAGAGGAGCGTCTTCTTTCGCAAGAATACCAACGTTTCCGTGACGTAACACAAGGCAAAGACGGGGCTATCTACGCCGTGACTGACCAAGGGCGTTTGTATCGTATTTCTAAGAAATAATTTCTTGCCTTTTTGTGCAACCATATAAGACCATATAAGTTTTTCTTATAATCCCTTATATGTCTTATATGGTTATTTTTTGTGAAGCTAATTGACTTTCACAAACTCTACCCGACGGTTTTCAGCTTTTCCTTCAAAAGTAGTGTTAGGCGCAAGCGGCTTGGTTTCGCCGTATCCTCTGGTGCTCAATCGACTGCCGTCGATGCCCATTGTAATCAATTGATTCTTGACCGAAAAGGCGCGCGCTTCTGAAAGCTTGAGGTTGCTGGTGTCGTCCCCATCAGCATCTGTATGTCCACCGATTTCTACTTTTAGGGCCGAATTTTCTTTCAATATTTTGGCAATGGCGTTCAATTCCCCCATCGAGGTAGGCTTGATGATTGATTTGTTAACGTCGAAATTGATACCGTGCGAAATGTATTTTCCGTCGGTAAAAGCTTTCCCAATTAAGTTTTGGTCTCCCCCTGCGGCCAATTTGAAATTTTTAAAAGCCATGGGTTTTCCGTCGCTGTAATCTCCGCTGACCAGCAAGGTAGTAGCTTTAAACTCCACCTCAGGGACGGTCAATACCCGATTTTGGTTGGCATAAACTTTAATTTGTCCTCCCTTGACCGCAACAGCGTAATGAATCCATTTGTTGAAGAAGTCATCTCCCAATAAGTCCTTTGGATTATCGCCATTGAGCTGGGTACCTGGGCCATAAAAAGTGGTGTAATCGCGGGAAGTTTCTATTGTTACGCTGGCTTCATCGCCATTCATAAGCATAATGCGAATGCCTGGGTTGCTGTCATAACCCGCATCCAAATAAGCATCAAATTCGATGGTGTATTCTTTGGGCAAATAAGCGGGCGTCTTTACCCTTGGAGCTAACTTGGTATAAAATTTTGTGATAAAAAATGCTTTTTCGTCCCCCGATTTGTTGACGACTGCTTGCCCTTCTTTTAGTTTCCAATGAGTACCAAATTCGCCTTCTTGACTATCGGTAAAATCATCTGAAAAAATAATTTTATCACCTGCCACAAAATCATAGTTTTGATAGGCGCGCAGGTCTTGAGCGAATAGCCCCCTGCCCCCCATTGGGGGAATTGTTAGGAGTAAGAAAATAATTACTTTTTTCATGTGATTTGATTGTTTTTTGATTTTTAAAACTTGCTAAGAGTTTGGGAATCAATTGGCTTTCATAGCTCTGAATTTTCCATTTAGGCGTCCTCGGGCTTTTTGACCATTGGCATCCCCTGCATACACAATGGTGTTGATATAGCCTTCTATGTAGGTGCTGTCCTCATGCGTAATCCTAACACCTCCGTCACAAATCATATCTTCGTTGGTGTCTCCACAACCTACTCCCAGCTGAAGACCAACGACCATATTGACCCCACTTTTTTCGGCGCTTAAATCAAACGAACCAGCTCCTAATCCTCGATAGGCAATGGCAAGCAGGTAGTTGCCGTTCACGATGTTTTTACTCCCATTGTCTTCTGTGTCAATAGCTTCAAGGGCTAAGTTGCTAAAGCGAAGGACTGAGAGGTTTCGATTTGGGTCATAGATGTACATGGCGCTGGCCGTAAGCCCATTGATAGAGTACCCTTTCTGTTTAATGGCGTTTACCGCTTGTTGGGGTAGCATTTTGCTATCAATACTTGTCAGTTTTGTAACAAACTTGGCATTGATGATGCCCATATCTGGTATGTGTAGCGTAAAAAAGGTTTCGTTTTGGGAAAAATAAATAGTTTTAAGGAGTTGTACTTTGGGCAAATTGGGCTCTGTTGGGGTTAAATCAACCGATATAATCATTTTTTTGTTGGCGGGTGCAGCAGCGGGAGCTGTGTAAGAAGCAGTCAGACCGTTTGAAGCGATTCGACCACCTCCTTCCACAATCCGCCAGTTAGTTACCCGATAAGGACTTGTTTCTCCGCTCGGTAGTTTAATGGTCTGTCCTTTACGGCGGAGTTCAGGCGTCTCGTCGTCGGGGTTAGCTTTAGGTAGAATAAACAAGTCGATGCTTAATTGACAAGATTCAGAGGCTTCTAATAGCCCCTTGTCCGAAACCAAGGAAAGCTTAAATGCTTTACTGGCAATGACTTCGTCCCACATTTCTTTGGTCCAGCCCTCGGGAGTTTGCCCTCTAACTTCCAATAAGGAGATGCTTAAAAGGAGAAAAAAAATCACTCTTTTCATAAATATTGATTGTTTTGGATTAATACCTATCTTTTTGCCTTCTTACTTTAAAATGCCCTTTGATATGAGCGTCGGGTCGTTTTTGTTGGTCTGTGCCAATGGGTTCATGGATTTTGTAACCCACTTTAACGTCCCCTTCGAATGTACCTTCGATAAAGCCACCTACGGGGTCATAACTGGTGATTTTGATGGTAACTCCGTTGGAGTCAAAGCTATATTCGCAGCCATTCCAACAATTTATGCCTCCACGAAAAGAAGATTTTTCACTCCCTGGGAAGGTCTCAAACTGCCCCGTTTGTCGAATAAATGGAATCGTAATATCCAGAAAACCAGCACTGGTATAGGTTTTAAAATCGGAGTCTTCGGAAATTAAAATACGAGTGATGGCATTTTCGGTAATGGCACGATTGGGATGATTGTTTCGTAAATACCCAAACTGATTATCCACCGATGGCTTTAAACGAACGGTTCGCTGGTTAAAATCTCCGCCGTTGAGCGTGAATTCAATCTCGTTAGTTCCTGCCAAAGGCTTTGCCAGCGTTTTCTCCATCGGAGGTGCTTGGCTTGGGTTAGGAATAGGGATTTTATTTTCACCCATCAAGTCTTTAAGTGCTTTTAAATCAGTGTTTTTTAAGAAAAAATCAAGTACTGTCGGTGACCCTTTCACCAAGATTAATATACTTTGGATTTGGGTCATGGGAACGGTAAAACTGGGCGGCATCTCAAATCGATACAGCGTTTGGCCATCGTCAAGCGGGGTTGTTTTAGCAACTTTCCAACCTTTTCCCATGCACAAGCGAGCGTCGTGCGGACCCACCATCACAAAGGGAAATGGAGGTATTGGCTTGGGATGAAGGGAACCTTGAGTAGTCAGCTCGTTTTCGAACGCATTTACATAAACGTCTATTTCACATTCCGTTTCGTCCATCATTTTTTGGATGCCAGCCATGTCAACGGCAATGGTGCGCCACTTGTTCTTTTCATCCTCGCTTACATTTTTACGCACGTATCGAATTTTAAACTCATGCGAAAAAAATGAGCTGTAGCCCACGCTACCATTATGAAACCACGTGTCGCCGTCGGTATCTGATTCGCGTTCGATTGCCCAATTTTCCAACTGATGTGGAAGCGCATTTTTGATAATGCTTTTCACCCGTTGGCTTTCGGCAGTTTCAATGGCCAAAGCGGGGCGGCCTTCTTGGGCATGGGCCTGAAAACAAACGAAGACTATTCCCCAATGAAAGAGAAAAGACGCTTTAAGCTGAAGAAAACGGTAATAACTCTGAGGCATAGTATTGAAAATAAATAAATGTCAATCAACTCCTGGGGTAAATTTCCAGGCCTGTGAAGGTGTGAGTGGGGCAATTCCTTTGGCGGCAGAGATGCCAAATTCAATTTTCCCCTCGCTTTTTAAGCCCAAATCACCGCCGTTAGTCGAAATTTTTCCCGACAATGAAGCCGTAGCTTCCCCCTTTAAACCTGCATCCACAATCCCTTTATTACCAGTGATGGTGATAAATTCGACGACCTTTCCACCTACGCTCAAGCCACCTACTTCTTTTTCAGCTTTTAGTCCCGCTTGTAATTCGAGTTCATCTTCGCCCCAATCGTCTCCCCACGTTAGCTCTAACCCGAGCGTTCCTTTGACCCCTGGGCTGGGGGTATTGATTGAAAAGTTGATTTTTTCGCAATTCGCTTCCGATTCTATCACTCCCGCGTCGATATTCCACGTAGGCAGGGGGCATTCGTCGTCATCTTCCCAAAGTTCGAGCTTGTGAGTTCTCATCAATCGTTGTACTTGTTCCGTAATGACTGAGTCCTCCTCAATTTTCTCTTCTACTTCGCAAAATGTATTGGCGGCATTGCTTGCCCACGCAGCCCAACTGGCATGGGCCAACCCATATTGGTACATCAGTTGGGCGGCTTCTTTGCGGCGCGTATTGGCCAACTGATGGAGCTGGGGGTTTTTGAGTGCCATCACGTAGCGGTCGGTTTTGGACTCGTACGACCTTATGTCGTTGGTAGTGTTTTTATACAAACTCAGCCATGCTGAATAAAAATACTGGTGGTGATTATTCAACAACTTTTGAACATTTTGACAGTACTTATTACGCTCTTGCTCTTGGCAGCCTTCATTATCGCCGCACTTTTGGGCACTGGTTTCGTAAGCTCGTTTGGCAGCCATAAACTTTTCGTTCATTTGCAAGTAAGACCCCTTTGTTTCGTTGTTAAAACGGCGCGTGAAGGAAATGGAACGATTGCTAAAGAGCTGTTCATAATAGTCAAGGGCTGCCAGCTCTTTGGTATAAGGGTAAGGGACAACGATATGATTATCAGTTACTTTTACTTTGGCTTGTTCTTGCCATTGCGTTTCGAGGGTACTCAACGAAGCCATCACGCGCTCAATTCGTTGGTGATTTTCGTCCACCAACGAAGTGTGAAAGCCTTCAATAATCCGTTCGTTTTGCATCGTTTTGAGCAAGTTACTACTGTATTCGGCGGGAGGTTCAGGAAAATGAAGCCCACTGGCGGCGTTTCCTCCAAAAGGCCGCTCTTCGTAATCTATGAGGGGAAGCACGTCGTTTACGGCGGGTAAAGTTGTGCTTTCGTTCATTCCTTCGTTTTGATTGACTTTCGCTATTTTTTTAGCCTGGTCATCCTTTTTTTGTATGGCACCTGCAAATGTCATTTTTTTAGACCAAGCCAGTTTACGCCAGCGGTCTGCTTCTGTATTTTGGCCTCGTGCTTCTGCAATCGTCGCTAAACCATTCATCGCATGGTAGAGGTTGGGCGCGATTAACAGTGCATTTTCAAAGTGTTTTTTCCCCGTTGTAAAATCCCCTACCGAAGTAGCAACCCAACCGAGGTTAGCCAGTAATGTAGGGTTTTGAGGTGTTTGTTTTCGGGCATATAACAAAATTTTGTACGACAATAAATAGGCGTCGATGTTCTTGAGGCATACGCCTAAATTGCGGTAAATAGTCGTGTCAATTCGGTTTCTTTCGGCAGCCATTGCATACAAGTAAACGGCGGCATACGAACTTCCTTTCAAGAAAAAAAGAGTGGCTAAATCGGTTAACTCACTGCCATTGGCGCTACTGATGTTTCGGTCTAGCTCTATTCTAAAATTTCTATTTTTTTTATCTAAAAACGCCACAGCAATCCCTTTAGATTGGAAAATCAATTTGGTGAGAACCTCCTCCGTAGGGGTTTTGATTTGGTCATAATGCAAGCTGCTATTTTCTTTGAGCGGGCGTTCTTCGGAATCTTTGACCGCATCCCACACGTACTGTGCTTGTACACTTACTCCAATTAAGGTTAGATAAAAGACGAATAAAGTTTTCATAATGAGTGTCTTATAGTTCCTTGAGCCAAACTTCGGCTATTTTACGCAATTCCATAGTCGCAGGTTTACCCATACGAAAGCACTGTTTCCAGATAGAAGATTTGCGGCGATAGTCGTCGTTTACGAATTCACGACGACCATTTTTTTGTTCAACCTTCGCCTCAAAATCAACGTCGGTCGATTCATCCAAAAACTGCTGAAGCTGTGCTTTGATGTTTGCTTTGTAATTTTTTTTGCCGTCGATTTCGGCATTTTTTTCTACAATAGTACCAATGCGCTGATTGACCTCTGATTTGGCTCGGATGGTGGCATACTTTTTGGCAAACTCTGTTTTGTTGGTTTGAAACAACGGTTTAATCGCCAGCATTGCTTCCAAATCTCCCACCATTTGTTTAATTCCCTTCATTTCGGCGGTGTAAGTGGCTTTTCCTTCGGGGGTGTCACCGTACGGATTGGGCTTTTCTAAGACAGGTTTTAGTCCATCTAGCATCTGTTGTTGTCCTTTAAAATACTCGTCGTTCAGTATTCCAGCCTTGATCGTCTCGGTGATTTCGCTGAGCGATTCGTTGTATTTTTCGGCATAGAATTCTTTTAGTTCGGACGAATTAGGGTCGGTACCTTGTTTTTGAGCATCCAAACTTTTTCCTAAATCAGCGACAAAAGCCGAGGAGTTGACGTACGTTTTGGCAAACGTTCCTACGACACGGGCCATGGCGGCTTGTTCGGCAGCGGGCAATTTACTGCCAAGGTCTTTCACTTCTTTTGGAATGTAAAATTGAAAACTGGGAAAGGTATTCATGGCAGCAAGCTCCACAATTTTTTCTTTAAATTCGGGTACGTTGACTTTATATTTTGCCAAATCATCCCAAAAACGAAAGGCTGAAAAAGTGACTAAAATGATGACTGTATAAGTGGTTTTTTTCATGATTAGGGGTGATTTTTAGAGTTTTACAAATTCTACGCGACGATTTTCGGCTTTTCCCTCAAAAGTAGTATTGTCACTAATGGGCTTGGTTTTGCCGTAACCTTTGGTGGTAAGTTTGGTGCCATCTGCTCCGAGCGAAACCAGTTTTTCTTTCACGGCATCGGCTCTTTCTTGGGATAGTTTTAGATTGGCCGCTTCGTTGCCATCGGCATCGGTATGCCCACCAATTTCAAATTTTAATTCGGGGTGTTCTTTCATCATCGCGATCATCGTATTGAGCGTTCCCATGCTTTCGGGTTTGATGGTCGCCTTGGCAACGTCAAAATGGATGCCCCGTGCGACAAATTTCCCATCGGTCGTTAGTGTTTTATAGGGGTCAACGCCTCCAGCAGCAATGCGAAAATTTTTCAAGAACAACTGCGAACTCATTTCGTACGTACTTCCATCGGCCACTATCTCGATGTTAAAGGCTTGTCCACTTTCGATAGGGGCGTTCAAAACGCGTTCGCTGTTTAGATAGACCTTCAATGATTTTTCGGTAACCGCCATCGAAACGTGCACCCATTTGTCGCAGAGGTCTTCATAAATATATTCGCTGTCTGCTATTTTTTTGCCACCCTTGTATTGCCCTTTGAAAGATTTAAACTCAACATTACCAATGGAATAGAGGTAAATGCTTTCTTCAAAGTCGCCGAGTTTTTCTCGTACGCTGTCCCATTCTTTGTCGGTAGCAAATTGAATCAGTAATTTGTCGCCATCGCTGTTGCCGTCGCCGATGGCTTGTGCAAAAGGTTTGGTGTTGTGCCGCCACAAATAATCAAACTCGACCGTGAATCGGCTGGTACCGATAAGGTTTTTATTTTTGGCCATGCGAGGATAAGCTTTGGGGGAAGCATCCAAGAAACCCATGACCAATTCGCCGTTAATTTTGGCGATTTCGATTTTCCCACTGCTAATCATCCAATGCGATGGAATTTCGTCAGAACTTTCGCCCGTAAAGTTGTCTTCAAACAATACCTTATCCCCTGGGACAAAGTCAAATTTTGCGTACGATTTTTCCGAAACTTGGGCAAATAATGGGCTGTAACCAAGGAAAATTGCAAAGAGAAGGTTTTTTTTCATTGTTTTAAAAGTAGGTTTAAACGACGTTCTAAAACTAGGAAAAGCCCTTGCGCCTGTCAATGGCACATTTGTGCTATTGAATTGCTCGAAAATACCTATATTTCGTAAAAACACCTTGACTATGAGCGATTTGCTACGGTTTCGAAATGAGATTAAACAGATTTATAAAAAGCTGAAAAGCTTTTATGAATATTTGCCGAGAGATTCGGCGTTGGATTCGTACATCGACCAATTTTCATTTACCGAAACTATTGAGCGCATCTATGCCGTAGGGCCGTATTGTTGGTTTATTTCGGACATGAAAAGCGCCAAATGGGTGAAAGTCGGAGGAGCCATTGAGCAAATGACGGGCTATTCAAAAGACGAACTTACCAACGCTTCCTTTATTCAGGCAGCTCGCTTCACTACCCCCGAGCAACTCATGGCGACGGTTCAATCGGCCGAGCTTTTTTGGCACTATTTTTATTCGCAACCCGTCGATTACCGTAAAAATGTTAAATCGTCGCATACGTATCAGTTTTTGCGTAAAAACGGTACTTCATTTCATGCGCTTCAACAAAGCTCCACGTTGTTTTTTGATAACTTGGGCAACGGTGTCTTTCAATTTGACCTCATTACCGACATCTCTCACCTGGACCCAATCCCCAAACTTCGTTTTTTTCTACTCGACACGAATAATCCTGAACACATGAAAAATATTCCCATACACGAAGGGATTATTCGTAAAACCCAATCACTTCCCATTAGCCCTTCCGAAAAACGGGTACTTGAGCTGATTGCCCAAGGAAAAAGTATTAAAGTAATTGCGGCCGAGCTTGGCATTAGTGAAAATACGGTCAAGCACCACCGCACCAATATGTTTGTCAAATGTGAGGTCAAAAACATGGCCGAACTGACCGCTAAAGCATTAACAATGGGCTGGTTTGAGTAACATAATTGATGGAATTTGAGGATGTGTTGATGTTCCAAAAGTAGTGGGTGAAAAAATGTTTTTTCTCCACCAAAAGGGGGAATTTTGTTTGGTAGGTAATGCCTAATTTTGAGCAGCATAAGATGCATCCATATGAAACAGATTTTGTCGGATTTACACAGAGTTTTACTAGCTTTGATTTTGTTAAATAATATAGCAAATGCCCAAACGGGTGATTTAAAGCCACTTTTGGAAAAGTTGAAAGCGTCGAAGCCCGATACCAATAAAGTACGTTTGCTCAATAAAATTGGCGACGAATATGCTTACAACGACATCAAAACCGCTCGCCAATATTATAAAGATGCCTATGAGTTGAGTAAAAAACTGGATTATTTGAGAGGAATCATTCGGTACTTTTCGAGCGAAGGCGAGTTGCTCAATATAGAAGGCAAATACGACCAAACCATGTTGCTTCTGCGTGAAGGAGTGAAGCTGAGTATCGACCGTAAAGACCGTATGCGCGAGGGGATAATGTACGAAAACATGGGGAACACATTCCAAGAAATGCAACGGCTCGATTCGGCCGCCACGTATTATTTCAAAGCTTTACCCATATTTGAGGGATTTCAAGACAGTTTGAAAATGGCCAATGTGTACAGCGATTTAGCTAATGTTTTTACGCAAACAGATAAACAAGAAAGAGCATTAAGTTACATCAATCGAGCTGTTGAAATCAGTAAAAAATTGGAAGATGGGTATTATTTGAGCCATTTGGTCAATAAAGAAAATATTTTGTGGAAACTCAAACGAAGAAATGAGGCCGAAAAGGTCAATAATCAAATCATTGCTTTGGCTCGAAAACTAAATGATGTGGTTGATATGGCAGATGCCTTGCAAAATCAATGCAATCATGACGTAGAAAGGAAGCACTACGAAAAATTGCTGAATCATGCTCAAGAACTGGCAAAACTGAATCCTCAACTGCAATCTGCTGAGCGAACCACTTTGGCAGATTATTGGCTTTCGGTGGCGTACTATTTCAATCGAAACTACCCAAAATCGTATAATTATATTAATGAAGCCGTAATAAAAGCAGAGAAACTGCAAAACACGGAGCACTTACAGCAGTATTATACTCACTATGCTAAAGTGATTTTAGCTTATAAAAACGACCCTATTTTAGCCGAAAAATTCAATAATTTGTCGGATTCACTTCGAGAAGTAAGTTTCAACAAAAACATTTTAAAAACCACCAAAGAGCTCGAAACCAAATATGAAACCGATAAAAAGGAGAGGTCGATTCAGCAACTTTCGATAGAAAACCTAAACAAAAAACGACAGATTAGCCTCCTTATTTTTTCTGTCATTTTGCTTTCGGTAGCGCTGATTTTCTTTTGGCTTTGGATGCAAAACCGTAATCGTATTCGTAAGCAGGAGCAAATCCTACACGAACAAAAGCTCAAGCAACTCGAAAACGAAAAGCAGCTTATGGCCAGCCGAGCAGTTTTGCAAGGGCAAGACGAAGAACGAAGCCGCTTGGCAAAAGACTTACACGATGGCTTGGGTGGAATATTATCAAGCGTAAAATATTCATTTCAAAACATGAAACAGTCATTCATTTTACAATATGAACATGCTTTGGCCTTTGAGCGTAGTATGAATCTACTCGACGAATCGCTAGCAGAATTGCGCCGTGTTTCGCACAATATGATGCCTGAGAGCTTGGCGAAATTGGGGTTAGAAGACGCCCTAAAAAATTACATTCAAACCTTGGACGAAAACTCAGAAATCAATTTTACGTACCAAAGCTTTGGGTTAGAGGATGTGGAGCTCGAAAATATCTACAAAACGACGATATTTAGGGTGATTCAAGAGCTAACAACCAATATCATACGGCACTCAAATGCCAAGGAGGCTTTGGTACAGGTAATGGTAAAGGATAATCAAATTAATATTACGATTGAGGACGATGGTGTTGGGTTTGAACCGCAACAAGTAAATAAACAACCAAGCATGGGTGTACAAAATCTGTACAATCGAATCGACTACTTGAAAGGAAAAGTTGATTTGCAAACGGGCTTGGGTAGTGGTTGTTCGTATTATATTGAAATACCGTTGACGAAATGATTGAAATATATTTGGTAGAAGACCATCCATTGGTTACAGAAGGTATCAAAGCCATTTTCGAAAAAGAAAGTGGGATGAATTGCACCCAAAGTTTTGAACTGGGTAACGATTTACTGGCGAGATTGCCATTTCACCAGCCTAATGTCATTGTGATGGATATTAATCTGCCTGACGTTAACGGTATTGACCTTTGTAAAATGGTTAAAGAAAAATACCCACGGATTTATATCATTGCGCTGAGCATTAATAATGAGAAAGGAATCATTAAGAAAATGATGGAAAACGGAGCTAGTGGCTATATTTTGAAAGACGCAGCCAAATATGAAATTGTCGATGCCGTAAAAACTGTCCTTCAACGGAAAACCTATTTTAGTGTATCCGCTTCGAATACCCTCAAAAAACCTGATGAACGAAAAATTCCTGCGCTGACTCGCCGAGAAAAAGAGATATTAATCAAAATTGCGGATGGGTTAACAAATCAGCAAATAGCTGAATTACTGTTTGTTGATGTTAGTACGGTGAATAGCCACCGAAAAAACATGCTTTCCAAGTACGATGTGCAAAACACGGCTCAATTGATAAAATTGGCGATTACTGAAAAGCTGATATGAGTTTTTTTGCAACCATATAAGACATATAAGGCCATATAAGTTGTTTTCTTATAATCTCTTATATGACTTATATGGTTGCAAAATTAAAAAATGATTGATATTGCGCACTAATGCCCACATTTTTCCTATTTTAACTTCTTTTTATTATTCAATTTTGTGTTGAAATAAATCAATTCAAAATTGAATAATGATTGACTTCCCATCTCCCTCAGAATTTCTTAAAATAACCGTACTCGAAAGCACCCTTTTGGTAGGACTCAATCGACCCGAGAAACGGAATGCTTTCAACGATGCCCTGCTGCTAGACTTAGAAAAAGTAATGGATGCGTTACCTGCTTCCATTCGGTGCATGGTTATTTATGGCGAAGGGAAACATTTTTCCGCAGGGCTTGATTTATCCGAATTAACAGAAAGAAATGCTTCAGAAGGAGTGTATCATTCCCGTATGTGGCATCGGGTGTTGGACAAGGTGCAGTATGGCCGAGTGCCCGTGATTGCAGCCTTGCACGGTGCCGTGGTAGGCGGAGGCTTGGAACTTGCGAGTGCTTGTCATATTAGAGTTGCGGATGCTACAACCATGTATGCCTTGCCTGAGGGACAGCGGGGGATATTTGTTGGGGGAGGGGCGTCGGTGCGTGTACCCAAACTGATTGGATTGGCACGTATGACCGACATGATGTTCACAGGGCGGGTGTATAAAGCCGAGGAAGGCGAGCGAATTGGACTTGCTCAATATTTAGTAGAAACAGGAAAAAGCCTAGAAAAAGCCCTTGAACTGGCAGAAAAAGTCGCTTCCAACGCAGGAATGACCAATTTTGCCTTGGTACAGGTGCTGCCAAGAATTGTGGATGCTTCGCCAGAACAAGGGCTGCTGATGGAATCACTGATGGCTGCCATTGCCCAAAGTGCCCCCGAAGCCAAAGAAAGATTGCGTGATTTTTTGGAAGGACGAGCTAAAAAAGTGGGGGAATGATGCTTTTCAAAAACGTTCATTTTGGCCCTACTCAAACTCAAAAAAACGTTCATCCAGACGGCACAATTGAGTTTGAGCTTTTGGCACCCTTAGAAGAATATCCTGTAAAACTAACGGAGAAATTGCGCTATTGGGCGATGGAAAAACCTGAGTCGGTCTTCATCGCAAGGCGAAACGAAGACGGAATTTGGGTAAAATTGACCTATGCCGAAACCCTCCAAAAAGTGGAGCGAATAGCGCAGTACTTACTGAATTTAGAACTTTCGGAAGAAAAAACCTTGGTGATTTTGTCTGAAAATAGCCTTGAACATGCACTTTTGGCCTTAGCAGCCGTCCATATAGGAATTCCTTATTCGCCAATTTCTCCCCCTTATTCGTTGGTGTCGGATGATTCGGGAAAACTCCGTCATACGCTCCAATTGATGACCCCAGGGCTGATTTTTGCTCAAAACGGACGAATTTATGCCAAGGCTTTGGAGTTGGCAGAGGCTCTTTTTTCTGAGGCTACTTTTGTGACAGCCGATGGGGGTAAAGGAGTTGATTTTGCACAGATGCTTTCCATTGAACCAACTTCTCAAGTTGAGGAAGCTTTTGAAAAGGTAAATGCTGATACTGTAGCTAAAGTTCTTTTTACCTCAGGGTCAACGGGCTTGCCCAAAGGGGTGATTAATACCCAACGAATGTGGTGCGCCAATTTGCAGCAGATAACGCAGGCATTTCCTTTTTTGAAAACCGAACCGCCCGTGTTTATTGATTGGCTACCGTGGAACCATACATTTGGAGGAAATCATAATTTTGGATTGGCTCTCTACAACGGAGGGACACTGTATATTGACGATGGAAAACCAACGCCCCAGGGTATCGAAACGACGGTTCAAAACCTTCGGGAAATTTCCCCAACGGCCTATTTCAACGTGCCAAAAGGGTTTGAAATGTTGATCCCATATTTTGATCGTGAGCCTCAGCTTCGAGAGACCTTTTTTAAGAAGTTACAAATTCTGTTTTATGCGGGGGCTTCGCTGGCACAGCCTGTTTGGAACCGTTGGGAGGAATTGGCCGTCGAAAACACGGGCGAAATAGTCCCTATCATTACGGGATTGGGCTGTACCGAATCGGGGCCTTCGGCGATGTTTGCCAATTGGGGAGGAAGTTTCTCGGGCTTGTTGGGCGTACCCGTCGCAGGGATGAAAGTGAAATTAGTACCCGATGGCGACAAACTAGAGGCTCGCTACAAAGCCCCCAACGTAACGCCAGGATATTGGCGAAATCCCGAAGTGACAGCGAAGTCTTTTGACGAAGAGGGGTATTACAAAACGGGGGATGCCGTCAAATTTTTAGACGAAAATAATCCCGATAAAGGACTCATTTTTGACGGACGCATCGCCGAGGATTTCAAGCTCTCGACGGGAACGTGGGTGAATGTGGGTGTCT
The DNA here is from genome assembly GCF_014195535.1 of Runella defluvii. Classification (GTDB taxonomy): domain Bacteria; phylum Bacteroidota; class Bacteroidia; order Cytophagales; family Spirosomataceae; genus Runella; species Runella defluvii. The sequence goes on from NZ_JACIBY010000003.1 coordinate 48,122, forward strand.
TAAAAGCAAAGGTGTTGACGGCAGGCTCGCCTATTGTTCAGGACGTGGTTCTGACAGGGTTGGACAAAGAGTACGTAGGGGCGATTTTGTTCTTAAACGTCGAAGCTTGCCGAGTTCATGCAGGTTTAGAATCCGAAACGAGCCACGAAAAGGTGTTTACACATTTTAAAGTGATAAACTACTTGGATGAAATGCTGGTACAGCTTGAAAATCAGGCAACTGGTAGTGCAAGTCGGGTGGCAAAATACATCGTTGCGCTAGAACCACCTTCCATTGATTTAGGAGAAATTACGGATAAAGGCTCGCTGAATCAGCGTGCAGTTTTGAAATATAGAGCTAACTTGGTGGAAAAATTGTACGGCCTTTAGGGGCTTTTAACTTTAAATTTCCCCATTGGGGCAGGGAGCTATGAACATACAACAAAAAACTTTTCTCGTAACAGGTGGTGCTTCGGGACTTGGACTGGCAACGGCCAAAATGATTGTCGAAAATGGTGGAAATGCCGTATTACTCGACGTAAATGAGGAAGCAGGACAAAAAGCTGAAGAACAACTAGGTGGCAGTGCTCGCTTTGTGAAAACGGACGTCAGCAACGAAGAACACGTACAAGTGGCCATTGAATTGGCTATTACGACTTTCGGAAGTATTAATGGAGTAGCGAACTGCGCGGGGATTGGTCCAGCCCAGCGGGTCGTAGGAAAAAACGGACCACATACACTTGATCTATTTTCAAAAGTTATTCAAATCAACCTAGTTGGCACCTTCAATGTCATCCGATTGGCGGCGGCGGCGATGCAACAAAACGAACCTGGCGAAAGCGGTGAGCGGGGAGTCATTATCAATACGGCTTCCGTCGCTGCTTTCGATGGGCAAATCGGGCAAGCAGCGTATTCGGCTTCCAAGGGTGGCATTGTCGGAATGACTTTGCCCATTGCCCGTGAGTTTGCCAAAATGGGCATTCGCGTGATGACCATTGCGCCAGGAATTTTTGAAACGCCACTGTTGATGGGAATGCCCGACGATGTAAAAGCTTCATTGGGGCAACAAGTGCCGTTCCCGTCGCGGTTGGGACAGCCGCACGAGTATGCGGCTTTGGCAAAACACATTATTGAAAATCAAATGCTTAACGGAGAGGTGATTCGCCTCGACGGTGCCATCCGTATGGCAGCGAAATAACAAGCCCCCTTCCCCCAACGGGGGCTATTTTCAACAAAAAACTCCCCCATTGGGGGCGGGGGCTTTACTACTATGAACCCTCCTTTCAGAGCCGACCACGTCGGTAGTTTGTTGCGTACGCCAGCAGTAAAAGAAAACCGCTTAAAGTGGAAAAAAGGCGAAATCTCGGCCGAAGAACTCCGTGCTATTGAAGATGCAGGGATTGCCGAAACCGTAAAAAAATTGGAAGCGACGGGGATGAAAGCCATCACCGATGGCGAATTTCGTCGGGATTATTTTCACCTCGATTTTTTGAAAGAACTAGACGGTGTTACTGTAACGGGTGGAATTGAAGCCAATCCAAACGCCAAAGTAGCCGAAGATGGTTTTACCCCGCCAAAGTTGAGTGTCACGGGCAAATTGAAGCACGTTAGAGACATCCAAGTGGCGGATTTTAACTACCTTAAATCGGTCGTAAGTCAGACGCCAAAAGTATCCATCCCTTCACCAACGATGGTGCATTTTCGCGGTGGACGCAAATCCATTGACATCAATTCGTATCCAGATATGGACGAATTCTTCCATGATTTGTCAGTGGCCTATCGCCAAGAAATCGACCATTTGTACAAAGCAGGTTTGCGGTATTTGCAGTTGGATGATACAAACTTGGCATACCTCTGCGACCCCAAAATGCGGGCAGCGGCCGTCGAACGTGGTGAAGACCCGAACGAACTACCGCGAACCTATGCGGCTTTGATTAATTCGGTGATTGATGACCGCCCCAAAGACCTCACCGTTGGGATTCACCTTTGCCGTGGTAATTATCGCAGTACATGGTTTGCCGAAGGAGGCTATGAGCCTGTGGCCGATATTTTATTTAATAGTATCAACGTGGACGCCTATTTCTTGGAGTACGACGACGAGCGTTCGGGCGATTTTGCCCCGTTGCGTTTTGTTCCCAAAGATAAAATGGTGGTGCTCGGCATCATTTCTTCCAAAGTAAAAGCCCTGGAAAGCATTGATGACCTTGCCAAACGCATCGACGAAGCGGCGCAATACATGCCGTTGGAGCAGATGTGCGTGAGTCCACAGTGTGGTTTTTCATCGACCCACCACGGCAATGACATGACCCACGACGACCAATGGCGTAAAATGGAACTGGTCGTAAACACTGCCATCAAAGTGTGGGGGACGGCGTAGAAAGTGTAGTTTTAGTGATTTGATTCACTAAATAGTATGATTTTTTGTGAATCAAATCACTAAATAGTATGAAAAGAAAGCACATTAGGTAAAGCATCACAATGATAGACATCGAAAAAGTAATAGCCATCGACGTACATACGCACGCCGAAGTGTCGTGTTGTCAGCCGCACGACGATTACCGACCAGAATTGGACGAGGCGTTTGCCAAGTATTTTAAGTCCGATAAACGTCCCACCATTCAGGAAACGGCTGATTTTTATCGGGATAATAATCTAGCGTTTGTGATGTTTACGGTTGATTCAGAGCATAATGTGGGCAAACGGCGCATTCCAAATGTAGAAGTGGCCGAATGTGCCTTAAAAAATGACGATGTAATGATTGCTTTTGCGAGTATCGACCCGCACAAAGGGCGTATGGGTGCTCGCGAAGCCCGCGATTTAATCGAAAATTACGGGGTTAAAGGCTTTAAATTTCACCCAACGGTGCAGGGCTTTTATCCGCAAGATAAAATGGCGTACCATTTGTACGAAGTGATTGCCGAATATAAACTCCCCATGCTTTTTCACAGCGGTCATTCAGGCTTTGGGAGTGGCGTGCGTGGAGGTGGAGGGCTTCGATTAGAATATTCAAACCCCATGCACCTCGACGACGTGGCCATTGATTTTCCTGATTGTCCCATTATCATTGCCCATCCGAGCTGGCCTTGGCAAGACGAAGCCTTGTCGGTAGCCATGCACAAACCCAATGTGTATATCGACTTGAGCGGTTGGTCGCCCAAATATTTCCCCAAACAACTCATTCAGTACGCCAATACGTTATTGAAAGACCGAATGTTGTTCGGAACAGATTTTCCATTGATTACGCCCGAACGTTGGATGAAAGACTTTGCAGAAGCGGGTTTTAAAGAAGAAGTAAAGCCGTTGATTTTGAAAGAAAATGCGATTAAAATGTTGGGGTTGAAACCAATCAAATAAACAGGACATAGAGTAGCACAAAGTTTGACACGGAGTTCCACAGAAGAGATGGAGCTTTGAGAAAAACTCAGTGCTACTCCGTGTCCCAAAAAGTACTTGCCAAATGAAAAAACTATTCCTGCCTTTACTACTTCTATCTGGAGTGTTGGGGGCCCAAAACGTCTCCAAAATCGACTCAGGTGCCATTGACGGGGCGCGTTACCGCATTCTTTTTCCCGAAAATTGGAAAGGAAAACTCGTCATGTACGCCCACGGCTACGAATTTATGGGTTCAAAGCCGCGCCAAAGTCAAGACCCTGCTTGGCTCAAGCGAATGACTCCTTTTTTGGAACGGGGCTATGCCGTAGCCGCTTCGGATTATAAAATTCAGGGGTTGGCGTTGGTGCAAGGAGTGGACGATACCGAAGCTTTGCGCCAGTATTTTGTCAAAACGTACGGACAACCTGATTCCACCTTTATGGCGGGGCATTCGATGGGAGGAGGAATTACGTTAGCGACCCTCGAAAATTTTGGTCAAAACTACCAAGGCGGGTTGCCCATGTGCCCGTTGGCGGGAAGAATTTACCTCCAAACCCGCAAGGAGTTTGATATGTTTGCGACGTTCAACGGCCTTTTTCCTGGCATTGCGACCTCATTGCACGAGATTTTTGATGTCTCAAAATCGAAGGAGCCTATGCCCATGTTTGCGGCATTTCGAAAAGCAGCCATCATGAAAAAAGCCATTTTTGCTAAGGATTCATTACTTGCCGTGGAATTTGCCAAACACTTTGACATGAAGCCCGACGACCTTGCCTTTGCGTTGGCATTTGGTGAGGGAGTTTTGCGGGACGTTGCTCAAAAAGCAGGAGGAAATCCGTACGACAATACCAATACCGTTTATGGCCGTTTTCCTAATGCGCTAGAAGTCAATCAAAAAGCTGAACGATTAGCAGCTACCGTTAGTCAGAATACGTTATTTGATAAATACGACCGCACGGGCAACATCAACAAACCTGCGTTGGCATTGCATACCATGTACGACCAGTTGATTCCTGCCGATTTGGCGATTGCGAGTTACGAAAATATGCTTCAAAAACAGGGAAAACAGGCTTATTTTACCGTAAAATATACCAATGGACAAGGCCATTGCAATTTTACCGATAAGCAAACGGGACAAGCGTTTGACGAGTTAAGAGCTTGGGTGAAATCAGGGCAAAAAGCAAAAGCGGGCTTTGTGGAGTAGCGTTATTTGTTAATCATTACTGAATTATCAGTGATTGATATTCAGAGGTTTTTGGCCTAATTATGTATGAACCCAAATCAGGAACTTTTATTACGCCCTATGTCACGTTTTCAGTGGCTGATGGTAGCGATTTGTTTTATTTTAAATTTCAATGATGGCATCGACGTACTGATTGTCTCCTTTTCCAGCACCGAAATCATCAAAGAATGGGGACTTTCCAAGGTCGAAATGGGCTATATTTTCAGTGCGGGCTTGGCGGGGATGACGTTAGGCTGTTTTTTGATTGCACCCTTGGCCGACAAACACGGACGCCGACGAATTTTCCTCATTTCAGTTGGGATGATTACGATTGGTATGTTTGGGGTTGGTTTTGGGCATCAATATAACTTGATGCTCCTGTTTCGCTTCATAACGGGGCTGGGCATTGGCGGTATTTTACCTACCATGGCGGCAACCGCTGCCGAGTTTTCTAATCAAAAATACCGAGATTTCAACGTAGGATTAGTACAAGCAGGCTGGCCGATTGGGGCAATCTTGACGGGGCTTTTTTGTGCAAAATACATTCCTGTGTACGGCTGGCATACGGCCTTTTTGGTGGCAGGGGGCATTTCATTGCTGATGTGGTTATTGGTGTATTTTTACATGACCGATTCCATTGACTACATGCTACAAAATCCAACTACGGATACGTTACCTTCCGTTAATCGACTGCTGAAACGAATGGGGCTTCCGAACTTAGAAGCGCTGCCTGTTGTCGTCAAAAATCAAGAAAACGTGGGTGTAAAAGCGTTGTTTTTGCCTCATTATAAGGATAGTACCATCAAAGTGTGGGTGGCGGCATTCTTTGGTTTTCTAACACTTTATACCCTGATGAGTTGGGTGCCGACCATCGCCAAAGATTCAGGTTTGCCGTTTGAATTGGCAACTTGGGTGGGAATTATGCTCAACATTGGGGCCGCTTTTGGGTCGGCCTCGGTAGGTGGGATTGGTAGCCGATTGGGACTTCGTCAAACCATCTTGATGTTTATGCTAATCGCCTTTGGGGTAATGCAAGTCTATGCGTTTTCAACCCTTACGACGGGGTTGATTTTTGGTTTGGTACTCCTGATTGGCTTTTTTGTGCAAGGTGGTTTCAACGGCATTTGGCCAACGCTATCCCGCCTCTACGACACTCACCTTCGCGCCACAGGTGTCGGATATACCGTTGGAATAGGCCGAGTAGGTGCCATTTTGGGGCCACTTCTTTTTGGCTATTTTTCCGACGCTGGCATGAGCATTAATGCCTTGTTTGTGGCATTTTCTATTCCATTGCTGGTCATGGGTGGGTGTATTTGGTCTATAAAGTCTGATAAGCTATAATTGAAATACAAATGCAAGCAGCATTTTTAGAAGAACCGAGAAAAATTGTTCATCGCGCCATTGATACTCCCGAGCCCAAAGCGGGTGAGGTTCGGATAAAACTCACCAACGTAGGGATTTGTGGGTCTGACGTTCATTTGTTTATGGGGCATCGAACGCTAGCCAAACCTACCGTAATTGGGCACGAGGGGCTGGGATATATTGATAAAATTGGAGAAAAAGTGGAGGGCAGACAAGTAGGAGAACGGGTGGTAGTGGAACCCAACATTCCGTGCCATCGATGTAGATACTGCCAAAGTGGACGAGGAAATATTTGTGTCAATAAGCGGGTTGTTGGACTACTTGAACATGGTTGTTTTGCCGAATATGTGTGCATTCCTTCGGAGTTTGCGTGGGCCGTTCCCGACGATATTTCAGACCTTGACGCCGTTTGTATTGAGCCCATGGCCGTGGGGGTTCACGCCTTGTTTACTTCTTCTGCTAAGCCAGGCGATGCCATTGCCATTATCGGGTTAGGAGCGATAGGATTGTTGCTTAATCATTTAGCACTTCGATTGGGTTATCGGGTTCTGGTTACTGAAATTAACCCACAAAAATTACAAAAAGCTACGCAAGAGGGGGCAATTCCTATCAATGGTAATGCCGAAAAATTGCTTTCGATGTGGGTTGAAAATGAGGTAGTTGCGGTATTTGAATGTGCAGGTTCGGCTGCTACAGCGACGTTGGCGGCGTCGGCAGCACCGCGTGGTTCGGAAGTGGTGTTGGTGGGGTTATCAGAACGCCCTGCGGAGTTTACACCTCTACGGATAGCGCGCGAAGGAATTACGTTTGTCCCTTCGATTATATACCATCATCCCACTGATTTTAAACGAACTATCCGATTGATTCAGCGAAAAGTGGTTACTCCCAGCAACATCATTTCAAGTTTTGCTCCGCTGAATGAACTCCAAAAAGCGTTGGAAAAAGCTGCTAGCGGGGACGAAAGCAAGATTGTAGTAACCGTGTGACCGTGCTGAGGGTTTCTCATAGCTCGATAAGTTAGTGTCGAATGTAGAGTGCAGAGTGTCGAATTCTCGTGCAAAGGGTTTCTCAAAACCCGATTTTATCGTGCAGAGGGTTGCTTACAACCCGACTTTTTAGTAGAATAAACTCGTCGAGCCGATTGCCCCATCTGCCGATTCTTCCCCCCGAATCATGGATTTACCAACTACAAAATTGTGCTTTTTGGAGAATATAAACTATCATTGTATCGAAATGATACATTCAAATTGACCTAACAACAATGAATAAAATTACCCTTTCAGGTTGCTTATTTTTAGGCATCATTACCACTGCTTTTACCCAACAAAAATGGACTGAAACTACACAAGGCGGAGTAACGATTGTAAAAAATCAGGGTGGTCAAACCCTTGGTTATTCCCCAATGTCTGGGGTAAAGCTGTTGACAGTTAATGGCTTTGCTTTTAAAGATTTAAACAAAAACGGTAAGCTAGATGCTTACGAAGACTGGCGGTTATCCTACGCCGAACGGGCCAAAGATTTGGCCTCAAAATTGACCGTAGAGCAAATCGCTGGATTGATGCTGTACTCTTCGCATCAGTCGATTCCTGCCCGCGCTGGTGGGTATTTTTCGGGGACGTACAACGGAAAGCCGTTTAAAACGGGAGAAACTGACCCAACGGACCTGACCGACCAGCAAAAGAAATTTTTGGCCGACGATAACCTCCGACACGTGTTGATTACGACCGTTCAAAGTCCTGAAATTGCGGCCAAATGGAACAACAAAATGCAGGCGTTTTGTGAAAGTGTCGGACTGGGTATTCCTGCCAACAACAGTTCTGACCCGCGCCATGGTACGCGTTCGCGTGCTGAGTACGACGCGGCATCGGGAGGTGAGATTTCGATGTGGCCAAGTTCGTTAGGAATGGCAGCTACATTTGACCCCATGCTGGTTGAAAAATTCGGCAAAATCGCGGCGGCTGAATACCGCGCTTTGGGTATCACCACCGCACTTTCGCCCCAAGTTGATATTGCTACCGAGCCTCGCTGGTCGCGTTTCAATGGTACTTTTGGCGAAAGTCCGCTACTTTCTGCTGCTTTGGGACAAGCCTACTGTGAAGGTTTTCAGTCGGCCGATTGGGGCTTGATGAGCGTCAATGCCATGGTAAAGCACTGGCCAGGAGGCGGTTCGGGCGAGGCGGGTAGAGATGCCCACTACGCCAATGGAAAATTTGCGGTGTATCCTGGCAATAATTTCGACGCCCATTTGATACCGTTTACCGAGGGAGCGTTTAAGTTGAAAGGAAAAACCAAAATGGCGTCGGCGGTCATGCCTTACTACACCATCTCGTGGAACCAAGACAAGAAAAACCACGAGAACGTGGCCAATAATTACAATAAATACCTCATTACGGACTTGCTTCGTACCAAATACGGCTACGACGGCGTGGTGTGTACCGACTGGAATGTAACCAAACTGCACACGTCGATGGACTCGTTTATGGACGGAAAATCGTGGGGTGTTGAAAACCTAACGTTGGCCGAACTACACTATAAAGCCTTGATGGCGGGGGTTGATCAATATGGGGGCGTCAATGATATGAAACCTATTTTGGACGCGTATCAATTGGGCATAAAAGAACACGGGGAGGCCAAAATCAGGGCACGGATGGAGCAATCGGCAGTGCGTTTGTTGAAAAATATACTCCAAGTGGGGGTGTTCGAAAACCCTTATCTAAACCCAGAAGAGACGAAAGCAACAGTCGGTAAGCCTGAGTTTATGAAAGCAGGCTACGAAGCACAATTGAAGTCAATTGTGTTGTTGAAAAACCACGGACAAGCCTTGCCGATTACCTCCAAAAAGACAGTGTACGTACCCAAACGTTTTGTGGCCGCAAGCCGCAATTTCTTAGGAATGGAAACGCCCGCTTCAGAAGATTATCCTGTGAATATGGAGATAGTCAAAAAGTACTTTAATGTCACCGATAATGCCGACGAGGCCGATTTTGCCCTTGTTTTTATCGAAAATCCAAAGGCAAACATTGGGTATGACAAAGAAGATGTAACCAAAGGAGGAAATGGCTACATCCCCATTAGTTTGCAGTACAATGACTATACGGCTACCGATGCCCGCGAAGTGAGTATTGCGGGAGGCGATGCGTTAGAAAACTTTACGAATCGTTCGTACAAGGGAAAAACGGTAAAAACGCCCAACAACACTGATATGAAATTGGTACAAGATACCAAAACGAAGATGAAAGGAAAACCTGTGATTGTGTCGGTAAATACTACCAATCCGATGTTGTTTTCGGAGATTGAGCCTGCGGCAAGTGCCATCTTGTTGAGTTTTGGAGTGCAAGACCAAGCCATCATTGAAACCATTGCGGGCAAATCAGAGCCGTCGGCGTTGTTGCCAATGCAAATGCCGTTGGACATGAAGACCGTCGAAAAACAGGCAGAAGACGTTCCGTACGATTTGACTTGCCACAAAGATACCGATGGAAACGTCTATAATTTTGGTTTTGGATTAAATTGGAAAGGGGTAATGAAAGATACCCGCGTGACGAAGTTTAGAAAATAGCCCTTCGTGCACCTTCGTGCCAAGGGTTGCTCACAACCCGCTTGAAGTGTGTAGCGGGTTGCTCAACAACCCGCCCAATACGAAAAAGTAAAAAGCAAACGATTTTACAAAAAGCGTTCAGTACCTTGTTTAAAAAGGAGTATAACGCAGATTAAAATTCAACGCGGATTGGCGCAGATAAGCTCATTAGCCGAATTAATCACCCAAAATCTGCGGTTATCTGCGGTTTTAGAATCAGCGTAAATCTGCGGGTAAATTATAAAGAAACTTAATAAACAACGTATTCCGTTTGAAATGAATTTCAGGCTGAACGCTTTTTGCCTATTAGATTCACTGGCCATTTTTTCCTTTTCACGTTTATTTACCTTCGTGGTTTGAATAAGAAATGACACATTTCAGTTATTAGCGTAAAGCTTGATATTTCACAATGACGAAAAAAAGATTTGTGTGGGGAATCGCCTTGTTTGTGGCATCGTTTGTCAATTTCCCCATCGTTTTTATCAACCTTCCTCGATTGAACCGTCCCATTGTTCAATTGGATATTTTTTTGCAGGTAGCGTTCAGTGTTGCCTTTGCAATGGGTTTTATTCAATGGATTTATGAAGCAACGAAGAAAAACGAAGGGCTAACTAAGCAGTGGGTAGGAGCGGGGGCTATACTAGTGGCATATAGTGTTGGGTTGACATTAGCCAATTATTTTATCATTGGTTTGCCCCTCAAAACGGGAGGGACGGTCGTGGTTCGCGGCGTATTGATGGCAATTATTGCTTACTTTTTTAGCCGTTTTATGACCGAAGCGGAGAAAAAAAATGAGGTTTTGCTGGAAAACGAACAGCTTAAACACGAAAATGTATTGGTTCAACTTAACTCCCTTAAAAACCAACTCAACCCGCATTTTTTGTTTAATTCTCTCAATACCCTCAGCTGGCTTATCAACGAAGACAAAGCCAAAAGTCAGCGTTATTTACAGAAACTTTCGCAAGTACTTCGGTATTCGTTGACGATGCAAGAGCAGTCGCTGGTGAGCCTCAAAGAAGAAATGGATTTGGTGGATAGCTACATTTTTCTCTTACAAATGCGGTTTGGTGATAACCTCAAAATTTGTAAGAACGTGGATGAGCAGGCTTCCGTCAAAATCCCACCTCTTTCGATTCAACTTTTGATTGAAAATGCCATCAAACACAACGTCATTTCGTCGGCGTTGCCCTTGAGTATTTTTGTTGATTATCAGTCGGATAGTAAGAGTTTGTTGGTGCGAAATTCGTTGAATCTGAGGCCAAATTCGGCGGGGACGGGTATTGGGCTAGCTAACCTCAACCAACGGTTTAAATTGTTGACTCACCGTGAAATCGAAATCAAACAAGGGGAGGAATTTTGTGTTGTTTTACCATTAATACCATGAAGATAGTCATTGTGGAAGATGAGCCAGCGGCGGCAAGTCAATTGAAGTTTTTGTTACGAGAAATAGGCGTGGAAGACCCCGTCGAAATTGTCATTGAAAGCGTAGAAGAAGGTATCAAATGGTTTACGTCCCATCCCAGTCCCGACTTAGTTTTCTCGGACATTCAGCTAGCCGATGGAATTTCGTTTGACATCTATGAGCAAGTGCAGCTCAACACGCCTATCATTTTTACGACGGCCTTTGATGAATACGCCATTCGGGCATTTAAGCACAACAGTGTAGATTATTTGTTGAAACCTATCGACGAAGACTCGTTGCGTTTTTCGATTGAGAAGTTTCAAAACCAGCAGTTGATGCAACAAGAACGCCTGAACGAACTGATTCAGAAGCAAGTGTTTATGCCCAAAGCCTATCGCAAAAGCTTTTTAGTAAAATTTAGAGATAAGCTCTTGCCCATTAAGACCGAAGAATTTGCTTACTTTTTTATTGACAATGGACTGGTGTACGGTCAATTGTATGACGGACGTAAACTGGTGGTTGACTTTAAATTGGAGGATTTGGAAGGGCAGCTTGACCCCGCAGAATTTACCCGCGCCAATCGTCAATACATTCTCTCGCGGGAAAGTATAATCGAAATTGAATCGCACTTTAATAGCCGAGTCAACGTAAAAGTTCAACCCGAAGCGAGTTTTTCGATTATCATCAGCAAAGAAAAAGTGACGCCTTTTAAGCGATGGTTTGAACAAAATTAAAGAACGACGATTCACCTCCATTTTTTTCCTTTTCACTTCCAAACCACCCATTTTTTTCAACATAGATTCCAAAACTTGCGTCTAACTAATTGAAACCAAATTCAATAAGTTAGTATGAAAATCAATCATTTTCTCGCAAGTGTATTTGTAGGAACAATTGTACTGTTGATTGCCTGCAATAAGTCAACTGATGACCCGACACCTACGACTTCAACGGCGACGGTTACTACCCTTACCTGTGCTTCGGTGACTTTCTCAGGAACGCCACAAGCCAACGCGGCTTTTACTGGAACGGCCACCGTGCCCTATACGGGTGGCAATGGCGTGGCATATTCGGCAGGTTCGGGAATTGCCTCTACGGGCGTCACGGGCTTGACCGCCACGTTAGCAGCAGGAACTTTGGCGTCGGGGGCAGGTTCAGTGACCTATGCCATTTCAGGAACTCCTTCAGCCAGCGGGACGGCTGCTTTTGCCATTTCATTAGGTGGCCAATCGTGTACGTTGTCGCTTACAGTATCGGCTGCAAGTTCGTCGTCGGGCACAGGTACGGTATGGTCAATGGAGACCAATATTGCGGCGATTGTGGTAGCTTCTGAGGCGTTTAAAGCTACTTTGACCTCTTCGCAGGTGGCCTCGGCACAATATACCTACACCGTCGCGCAGGCCAAACTTTGGAGTAATTTGCCCCAATCGTTGTACAAAGGACGTGTTGGGTTGGCGTCAAGTACGTTTTCAACTGCGCAATGGACGGCCTTTTACAACTTAGTGAAAGCAGCCACGGGAACAGGTGCCAACGAAGGCAGCGAAGAATATGCAGGGATTATTGATGCAGATGATTACCTAAGAGCCAACGGAGGCGATAGTGGCTATGGTTCAGGTAATTACTACATTGGGTTTTTAGGAACGCCAAGCACAACGGGTTTGTGGTGTTTGCAAATCGGAGGACACCACGGAACCATCATTTATACCTACAGTGGCGGCAAAATGACTGGAGGAACGCCATCGTTCCGCTCAACAGAACCCTACCCAACTTGGACATCGACCAATACTGGAAAAACAGTACAGCCTTTGGTGCAAGAAACAGCAGCATTTGCTAATTTTATGAAAAGCCTAAGTACGACCGAACTAGCCACGGCAAAACGTTCGGCGGCGCAAAATGATTTGATTGTTGGCCCTCAAAAAGATGGTAGTTTCCCGACCACAAAAACGGGGGTAAAGGCTGGAAACTTGACCACCGCTCAGAAAGATTTATTGTTGGCCGCGATTAAAACCTACGTCGATGATTTGGATGATAAAGCGGCTGCGGCGGTATTAGCCAAATACAAATCGGAGTTAGACGAAACCTATGTTTCTTACTACGGAGGTATAACCATGGCAGCCCAAGGTGATTATTTGTTGATAGATGGCCCAAGTGTATGGATTGAATGGTCGATGCAAAGTGGAATTATCATCAAAAATGGCGTTCACCCTCACTCAGTTTGGAGAGATAGAAAATCAGATTATGGTGGCAACTAAAGCGTGGGTCAGGGGGCTATTACTATTCGTATTTTTGTTCCCCCAATGGGGGGCAGGGGGGTATCTCTTTGCCCATCCCATGCCCAGTTCTATGGTCGTATTGAACATTCACGAAAAGCACATTTCAGGTGAGGTTTTGTTGCCTTTAAGCGAGCTTCAATCGGCCATTGGAATGAGTGTCAGCGACCATTCCGAGCGCCTGGTAGAGCGTTTGGGGGACTCGCTTCGGAGGTATTTAGTGAAACATATCCGTCCCAAGAGTTTTGAGGGAATGCCGTGGAAGGTTACGGTGGGGGAGATGCAGCTATTGGAAAGTAACGACCCCATCGTAGGAATGTACAAAGAGTTGGTCGTTCAGTTTGACATGGTGCCTCCGTCTGGCTACGACTTGCGCAATTTTTTCTTTGATTATGATGTCATCTTGCACCAAGTGGCAAGCCACAAAGCCCTAATCCACGTCAAGCAAGATTGGGCGCAAGGGTTGGTGCGGGAAGATACCCTGACCCAACAGATTGGGGTCATTGAGTGGGATGTGGTCAATAACAAACTGAATCCGTTTTTGGTAAGTTTACAACAAGGAAGCCGCTGGAAAGGATTTACCAACATGGTGCATTTGGGCATCGACCACATCGCCGAAGGCACTGACCACCTTTTGTTTGTTCTGACGCTTCTTTTTCCTGCGATGCTGGTTGTTTCGGAGGGTCGTTGGCGCAAAAGCTTGGAGTTGAAAGCCAGTTTATTGAACCTTCTGAAAATTATCACGGCGTTTACCGTTGGGCATTCGCTGACTCTACTCATTGGGGCGCTTCAATGGTTGCATTTTCCTGCGAAGCCCATTGAAGTGCTTATCGCGATTACGATTTTGGTGTCGGCGTTTCATGCGTTGAAACCGATTTATCCTAAACGTGAAGTCATCATTGCAGGTTTGTTTGGCTTGGTTCATGGGTTGGCCTTTGCCGAAACCCTTACTAATCTTGATTTATCAACCACCCAAATGGTACTGAGTATTTTAGGGTTTAACGTAGGCATCGAACTAATGCAATTGACCCTCCTCGCTGTGGCATTTCCCCTGTTGTTTTTATTGGCCAAAACCTCCTTTTACGGCCCTATACGTACCGCAGGAGCAGTGATGATGATGTTGTTGGCATTGGCCTGGATGGTAGAACGAATACAGGAAAGTCCCAATTTTGTGACCGAATGGTTGGCTCGTTTGTAGAGTTGGGTCATAACTAGCATTGTTTTTAGAAAATGTTTTCTAAAAACAATGCTAGTTATAAAAAGTAACATCTTCAGTCGCTAACTTTGCCGAACGTATTTACAAACACTATTTCAAATTCATGAAAAAATTTATTTCCACACTATTCATTCTTCATTTAAGTATGTATGTTGCCTTCGCCCACCTTGGAAGCGTGGTCGGGAGGGTCATTGATAAATCGACCAAACAACCGATTGTAGGAGCTACCATCGTGGTGGCGGATTCTAAAAAAGGAGCAACGACGGATGCGACAGGTTTTTTTCAAATCAACAATTTAGAACCCAATACGTATCGAATTGAGGTGTCGTTTGTGGGGTATTCGGCTCAAAATCAGCTAGTAATAGTAAAAGAAGATGAGAGTGTAAACCTAGAGTTTGGACTGTCAGAATCGCAAGTTCAATTGAGTGAAGTAAAGGTTTCGGCCTCGAATCCGCAGCACCAACAAGTGATTTCAAGCCTTGACATTAAAACACGTCCCATCAACAATTCCCAAGAAGTGCTTCGGATTGTGCCTGGGCTGGTCATTGGTCAACACGCGGGCGGAGGCAAAGCCGAACAAATCTTCTTGCGCGGATTTGACATCGACCACGGAACGGATATTCGTCTGACGGTGGACGGCGTACCCATCAACATGGTGTCGCACGCGCACGGCCAAGGGTATGCCGATGCGCACTTTATCATTCCCGAATTGATTGAAGGGGTGGATTTTAAAAAGGGACTATACGACACCGACAAAGGAAATTTTGCCACGGCGGGCTGGGCTAATTTTCGTACTAAAACAACCTTGGAACACAGTTTTGCCAAAGCCGAAGTAGGGCAGTTTAATACTTATCGGTTGGTGTCGGGGGTTAATGTGCTGAAAACAAAGCAACACAATGTTTATCTTGCGGGTGAATACAACTACTCGGATGCGTATTTTGAAGCTCCTCAGAATTTCAACCGAATCAATTTGTTGGGAAAATACCACGGGCATTTAACCCAAAATACCAACCTGACGCTGACGGCTTCGACTTTTTGGAGCAAGTGGAATGCTTCGGGGCAAATCCCTGACCGCTCAGTGGCCGATGGCTCCATTGGTTTTTATGGGGCAATTGACCCCAACGAAGGGGGTGAGACCAGCCGTACCAACGTCAACGCGGAATTGGTGACATTGACCAAGCGCAACCACGTCTGGAAGAATCAATTCTTTTACTCGAACTACAATTTTGAACTGTATTCTAACTTTACCTTTTTCTTGGTTGACCCCGTAAATGGTGACCAAATTCGCCAAAAGGAAGGTAGAAATTTGTGGGGTTATAACTCCAATTATTCAATAGGTCATGCCATTGGCGACAAACAAGCAACTTTTAACACGGGTCTTAATTACCGCCACGACCTTACCAACGGTTCGGAATTGTCGCGGACCAAAGACCGCACGCAATTATTGGAAGCCATCAAATTGGGCGATGTCAACGAAGCCAATGTAGGCGTGTATGTGGACGAAACCATCCAATTAAGCCCACGTTTGTCGGCGACGGCAGGGGTTCGTTTTGATTATTTTAACAACCAATACCTCGACAAACTCCAAAATAATACGAAATTTAAAGCCAATGCGGCCATCGTTTCGCCCAAATTGAACGTATATTATACCTATAACCCCAATGTGCAGTTGTACGTCAACCTCGGCAAAGGTTTTCATTCCAACGACACCCGCGCGGTGGTGGCTCAAAACGGCTTAGAAATTTTGCCAGCCGCTTACGGTTCTGATTTAGGGGCAATTTGGAAGCCATTCCCGCGAATGCTCCTTAACGCCTCGTACTGGTACTTGTGGCTCAACCAAGAGTTTGTCTATGTGGGTGATGCGGGGGTAGTGGAGCCTTCGGGCAAGTCGGTGCGCAAAGGCGTGGACGTGTCGATGCGCTATCAATTATCGAAAAAATTGTTCTTTGATTTGGATGCCAATTGGGCCAAACCACGCGCCGTAGGCGAAGCCGAAGGACAGAATTATCTGCCCTTGGCCGTCAATTTTACGAGTGTAGGTGGATTAACTTTAAAAACAGAACAAGGTTTTAGTGGCAGTTTACGTTATCGTTATATAGGCAACCGACCTGCAAATGAGGACAATAGCATTGTGGCCAAGGGCTACTTTGTGACGGATGCCTTGGTGAATTATTCCAAAAATCGTTTTTCAGTAGGTTTATCGGTGCAAAATATGTTCAATACCCAATGGAAAGAAACCCAATTTGCGACCGAAAGCCGCCTTCAGAACGAAACGGAGCCTGTGGAAGAAATCCACTTTACCCCAGGAACGCCATTTAATGCCAAGTTGAGCATTAGTTGGCAGTTTTGAGTTTCTTTTGTTCTAACCCATGTTTTACTCTACTCTAATGAAACCGTCTCGTTTTCAAGTGGTTGCTTTTGCTTTAAGCTTAGCACTGCTGCTCGGCCTGTACGGATTTGCTTCGTATCAGCAATCCGAAAAACTGTACAAACATGCAGTAACGGTGACGTTCAAGTCAGGAACGTCTGACACGCAAATCGGCGTGGTTGATCAATCTTTTAAAGGATTAGCTAAATTAAAAATGGTTCGGTCGTACGAATGGGGCGTCGTGGACGATGCCAAAGACCCCGCCCACGTAAAGCATGTCTATGTTTTTACGTTTGGAGATAAGAAGGACTTACCTCTTTACGGTGCTTCTCCCGAACACCAAGCCCACATGAAAGTAGGCGCTGACTACATTGAAGCAGTAAGTGCGGTGCAGTATTTTCAGCAATAAAAAATTTAGTAATACAAAGAGCGGCTACTTCAATTAGATGAATAGCCGCTCTTTTTGTTTTTAGGAACATAATGGACTAGGTTGGTGTTTTGCTCCCATGGATATACTTTACCGCTACCTCCGACCTTATTGGAAACTTATTTTTGTGGCCTTGACATTGGCCGCTATCAACCAAATCTTCTCCCTGCTCGATCCCTACATTTACCGCTTGGTTATCGATCGTTATGCGTCGCACATCAAGGATTTCAACGAAAGCGATTATATATGGGGTGTTTTAAAATACGTTGGGATGGCCGTTGGGGCCGCAATGGTTTCACGGATTGCCAAAAATTTTCAAGATTATTTTATTAGTGTGATTACCCAGCGCGTCGGTACGCAGATTTATACGGACGGGATTAAACACTCGTTGGCGTTGCCTTATCAAGTGTTTGAAGACCAACGAAGTGGTCAAACGTTGGGGGTGTTGCAAAAAGTCAAAACCGATACCGAACGCATGATTACGTCGGTCGTGAACGTCGTTTTTCAATCAGTGATTGGTATTACGTTTGTGATTTTTTACGCCCTGAGCGTGTATTGGCCCATTGCGCCCGTTTATTTTTTGACCATCCCCATCATTGCGTGGTTGAGCTCAGTGTTGAGTAAACGCATCAAGAAAATTCAAACCAAAATTGTGGCCGAAACAACCGCTTTGGCGGGAAGTACGACAGAATCGTTACGAAATATTGAGTTGGTAAAAAGTTTGGGACTGACCGACCAAGAAGTAAAGCGTTTGAATGGAAATACTGAAAAAATTCTGGCATTAGAACTCCGTAAAGTAAAATTTGTTCGGACGCTTGGGTTTGTTCAAGGGACAACTATTAATTTTCTGCGAAGTTGTATTGTTGCGCTGATGCTTTGGCTTATCTTTAAAGAAGTGTTGACGATTGGGCAATATTTTTCACTCTTATTGTATTCATTTTTTATATTTGGCCCACTTCAAGAGTTGGGAAATGTGATACAATTGTACCGAGAAGCAGAGGTGTCTTTGAATAATTTTCGTGAAATTTTGAGTCGTCCCATTGAAGCTAAACCTGCCAAACCTGCCACGCTGACAAAAATTGGAAAAATTGATTTTCAAGGCGTTTCATTTAAACATTTGACCGCTTCGAGAACGGCTTTACAAGATGTTAGTTTTGAGGTTAAAAAAGGAGAAACAATTGCTTTTGCGGGGCCTTCGGGAAGTGGTAAAACTACGCTCATAAAACTCTTAGTGGGCTTGTATGATCCCGAGCAAGGGCACATTAAATACAACGGAATAGATAGCCGAGAAATTGACAAAGATGAGTTGCGTGAGCAAATAGGGTTTGTGGCACAAGATGCTCAGTTATTTTCAGGTACAATCCGCGAAAATCTTCAGTTTGTAAAGCCATCTGCTACCGATGCCGATTGTTTAGATGTATTGAAAAAAGCAGCGGCCTATTCGCTTTTAAACCGTGCTGATAATGGCTTAGATACCGTGATTGGAGAAGGGGGAATGAAAGTGTCGGGCGGAGAAAAACAACGTTTGTCTATTGCGCGGGCCTTGTTAAGAAACCCCAATTTGTTGATTTTTGATGAAGCTACGTCAGCTTTAGATTCGTTGACAGAAGAAGAAATCACGCAAACAATTCGTGATTTATCGAATAATGAGCAGCATATTACCGTTCTTATTGCCCACCGTTTGAGCACAATTATGCACGCTGACCGAATTTTTGTTCTTGAAAAAGGAAAGATGGTAGAAGCGGGAAATCACGACGATTTGTTGGCTCAAAAAGGGCTTTATTACGCCATGTGGCGTCAGCAAGTTGGAGAAAGTGAAACGATTGGGTAACGATTTGGATATTCGTTCGCTTGAAAATGAAAACAAACAAAAATCAGATTAATGTATAGTAATGAAATAGCCAATGAGACATTTGTTGATTGATACAGACACAGGCTCGGACGATGCCGTTGCGTTGCTGATGGCGATGAAATCGCCTGATGTAAAGGTAGAAGTAATAACGATTGTGGCGGGAAATGTGCCAGCCGATAAAGCCCTACAAAATGCGCTTTATATGGTCGATTTATGCCAGTATGAAACGAAGGTATATTTGGGTGCAGAAAAGCCATTAATTCGCCCTTTATTTACCGCTCAGTTTGTTCACGGAGATGATGGAATGGGCGACATTGGGTTAGATTTAAAAGGCCGAAAACCATTGGAAGGACACGCCGTAGATGCCATCATTGATACCGTAAATAAGTTTCCTAATGAGATTGAAATCATTACGTTAGGGCCGTTGACAAACATGGCATTAGCCTTGGCAAAAGCACCAGAAATTGCCTCTAAAATAAAATCGTGTGTTATCATGGGAGGAGTTGGTTTTGGATATGGAAATATCACGCCTGTATCCGAATACAATATTTGGGTGGATCCAGAAGCTGCCCAAATGGTGTTTCAATCGGGAATGAATATGACAATGGTAGGCTGGGATATTTCAATAAAATATGCGGCGTTTGACCAAAAAGCAACGCAAGAATTACGGAATATTCAAAAGCCTTTGGCCGATTTTGTGGTGGATATTCAAGGCGCAAAAGCACGCTTTACGTCGGAGATAACAGGGGAAATTGGCTTTGATTTACCAGACCCAATAACCGTGGCTGTTGCGCTAGACAGAACCGTCGCAACTGACATAAAAAAACTGTATGTGGAAGTCGTTTTGGGAGAAGGGCTTACCCGTGGGCAAACCATTGTAGATCATACAAATATTCTCAAGCTTAAACCAAATATGGAGGTGGTTTTAGAAGCATCAAGAGAGAAATTTTTAGCCCAATTATATAGCTCATTTGACTAACATTGCTTTCTTAGAAAAATTTCAAAATGGAAAGTCATTTTTGGGGCTTTCCATTTTAATTTAAAGAAAAATTGCTTTGAAATGTTATTTTTTTACCTTTGTGGTTAAAGTAATTTTAACATATATTAAAAAATAACAATGAAAAAGAAAGAAATTAAATTCTTCACACAAGAGGATAATTTTGTCGAAAAGACAAGAGTAGTGAAAGAGGAAGTTTTTGTTCCAGAAGCACATATTACTTCAAATGGTAAATTGAGCTTGCCTTTACCTACCCTCGAATTTTTGGGCGTTGAATCTACTTTGACAGCTCGTTTTAAAGTAGGTGTTGATCAAAACAAAAAAGGATTTGTTGGTCTTTACCTTATCCCTTCAGACGAAAGTGATCCAACTGCCTTCGAACTTGTTAAAATCGGCCGTGGTTTTTCATTGTTGTTGAAAGGTATTTTTATCAAATTGGGATTGGCTTACAGAACAACTGAATTTCATTTCACAATTAAAAAAATAGATTTGGACGGAATCGGAACTGGCTTTTTTGCAAAGCTTGTTGACGAGAAACCTCGCACCAAAAAAAGTGATGACGGAGACGAAGATTAATCTCTCTAGCTTATTTCTTTGTATAAAAAGCGAAAGCCACCTAAACGGTGGCTTTCGCTTTTTATTTACTGGTATCCAGCAGTAATTTGACCCGGTACATCATTCCTATACAAAGTAGTGTAATGCTTGAAGTGACAATTCCGAGCGTATCGTAGTGTTCAAGCGGGCTAAAATTTGTTGGTTGAACCACAATTAAACCCGCAATAAAAGAGGCTATTCCACCTGCTATTTGTTGTAAAGATGAATTTACACTCATAAATGCACCTCGGTCTTGTGGGTCAGGAATCGCCGATGTCATGGTGGTAGCGGGCACCATTCTACTCATAATTCCAGCCATCATTGAAACGTTGAAAATAATAATAGCCCAGAGAGGTATAACGGGTAAGCGCGTATAAATAAGCACCATAATAACCATCCAAACGGAGGCAATTGTGAATAAATTAAACTTGTTTATTCGGTCGCTCAAACGCCCAATCATGGGCATCGTAATCAAGGTACTAATACCTGCTACCATAAAAATAATGGGCAATTGCTGTTGGCCTACTTTTAAGTTATTGACAGCATAAACACTACCAAAAGGCATCATCATATAACCACCAATCGCCAATAATGAGGTGGCCATAAATCCAATTCGATAGTTGCGTTGTGCGATGGTATGCCACAAGTGAGACAGGGCATTTCGCTCCGATTGAATGGCTAAGTGAGCGGTGATAGGCTGAAGTATTTTCAGAATGACAATGGCCAATATAATACTCAGACCGACAATCATAATAAATGGTGCTTGCCAGCCCCAGCCATTGGCCAAATATAAACTGATAGGGATTCCCAAAACCTGACTTGTCCCGAATCCCATTTGGACAAAACCCATGACCCGCCCGCGTTGTTGGAGCGAGAATAAATCGGTAATAATAGCCATACTAATGGAGCCAATAACGCCACCGAATAAACCCGTAATGATGCGAGCGGCGACGATGGTTTCGTAAGTAGGTGCTAACCCACAAAAAAGCGTCCCGATGATAAAACCCGTATAGAAAAATAAAAGTAGCTTTTTGCGGTCAAATTTGTCAGCAAAACCTGCAGTCAGTAAGCCAGAAATTCCCGCACTAAAGGCATAACTCGAAACGACAAATCCGAATTGGGTTGGAGAGATTTTCATGGATTTCATCAATGAATCTCCCAAGGGAGACATCACCATAAAATCTAAAACTACCGTAAATTGAGTGAGTGCTAGGAGGGCAATAACAATTTTTTGGTAAGATGTAAAAGTTGTTGTTTGGGGTGCTTGCATGTGTGATGAATGAGAGGAAATTAAAAGGATAAATAGGCTTACGTCAATTCTTTTCCTAGAAAGGACGCAAATTCCTTGACGGCTTCGGTCAGAAGAGGGTCGGTTATTGTATCAGAAAAAAAATGAGTTTGAATACGTACGTTTTCTTTTTGGACGGTTCGGCTCCAAAGTCCTTTAACTTGTCCATTGACGACAATAATGGGTTTGAAAATGCCATTGGCGGTGATGGCAGCCGAAACGTTTGAAGAATCGAGGGAAGCCGCTCGGTTTTTGTAGCTTACCATAAATTCGTCGAAAGCAGGAAGCAAAAAAGTCGTGGGTTGTAATGGAGGTTGGCTGTCGGGCAAAAACCAATAGGTTTGATTTTCAATGGTTTCGGATACAAACTCTGCTTTGACAGACTCCAAGCCAGCTTTAGCATCGCTGATTTTTAAGCCCGACCACCATCCAAAATCGTGGAGAGTTGCGGGGCCGTGGCTACGGAAATAACGACGAGCTAAAAGCCCTAAAGATTCTTCTCGGGTATAACTCGGGGCAGACGTTGCCCGTTCTTCGAGCAAAG
The DNA here is from genome assembly GCF_014195535.1 of Runella defluvii. Lineage (GTDB taxonomy): Bacteria > Bacteroidota > Bacteroidia > Cytophagales > Spirosomataceae > Runella > Runella defluvii. The sequence goes on from NZ_JACIBY010000003.1 coordinate 70,588, forward strand.
CATAGGTGTTATTCTTCCCGTTTTGTTTACCACTGCAAAGAACTCCATTAAGTTCGGCATGAATCAAAATGAGCGAACTACGTCCCTCTGACGTATTTATGCCTGCTAATTCTAAATGGGCCATTAATTCGGCTTTGGTAAGGTGCTTGTGACCTTCAACGGCTTTGGCCAATAACTCGTCTGTGAGATTCAATAAATCACTGCTCAACTCCATTTTTCGGTTATAATGCGCCGAAATTTGATGGATATGCGGGGCAGTCAGGGCGAGCATCCAGCGAATATCTTTGGGAGATACAAGGTGCCAAGTGGGGCGAAGAATATGGGTTCGTAAAATCAAGCCTTCGTCAAGTGCTTGCTCTACTGTTTTGTCGGTAGCGTTTTTGGTGCGAATCCCCACTGCCCATTTGGACATGGGATAGTCTTGTGCTTGAACGGCGCCCAAAAATTCTACCGCATATTGGGGTTGTTGGAAACCTCTGTCAATGATTTTTTGATTGATTAATCGTTGATGGGCAATGTTTATCATGGCTTAGTTGGTGGGTGTTAACCCTATTTTTTGCAAGAAAAAGAATTTAAATCAACCGCTTGATGACCTTTATTTCATCGCTGATGAATTGATTATGAAGACGTTGATGGTCTTGGTAGTTGAATACTTGCCCATCTGTGCGGACGTTTTCGATGAGCGAAAAATCGAGCGTTTCTACTAACCAGCCTGCTTGTTGTGGAGGCGTTTGGGCAACGATACCTTCCTCGGGTAGGTTTTTATCTGGAGGGCAATACATGGCTGTGTAGCCATAATTAATGTCCACCGCTGGTGACCACTCGGCATTTCCGATGGTTTGTGAAACGGCAATATACGCTTGATTTTCTAAGGCCCTCGCACGTGCGCCTACATGAACGCGGGTGGCTCCTCGGATGGTTTCGGTACAGCTCGGAGCGAGAATTAATGATGCTCCTGCTGAACAAAGACGTTGAGCGCCAATGCTAAATTCGACATCATAACAAATTTGAACACCAAAGCTTCCCCAATCTCCTTCAAAAAGTGTAAGCACCTTTGGCGCAGATTGTATTCCCCATTCTTCGTCTTCAAAACGCGTCATAAAAAACTTGTCTTGGTAGCCAATCAATCCTTTTGGTGAAAATACAAAAGCGCGATTGTAAGGCTTGCCATCTTCGACCACTGGGAGGCTGGGCGCAACAATACAAACTTGGTATTTACGGGCTAAATTCTCGAAAACTTGGCAAAAATCTCCTTGCAAGGCACTTAATTCAATCACTTGTTGGCGAATGTCTTGGCGGATTTCGGGCGAAAGAATGCTTACTATTTCCATCGAACCATATTCAGGGAAAAGAAGCAATTGGGCTTTTTGGTGGGCCGCTTGGGCTACCCATTTTTCGGTATGAATCACCCATTCGTCCCAATTTTTATGTTCGGTGATGGGGTATTGGGCGGTGGCGAGTGTTAGTTTCATGCAAAGTAAAAATCGCCCTAGAGGGGTGTCTCTTAGGGCGAAGCGTAAAATTATAAAGTATGTATCCAGTACACCATCGGTTTTACCGTGGGCTGCGTATCCCCGAGGTCGAGCCATTCAAAGGAACTTTGCAACGATGGTTCTTTTTCGTAGCCTCGTTTTGTCCAAAAAGCGTCGTTTGGACGGTAATCTTGGGGCTGGGCGGGGTGGTTATCTCGAACCACAGCGCAAAAACAGGTGGTTGTAAATGTGCCAAAACTGCGCGCGTGGGCTTCACGTTCGTCAAAAAAACGGTGTCCTAAGCCCAGTCCACGGTAAGCAGGTAAGAGAATACTTTCACCAAAATAAAAAATGGAATGAATGTCAAATCCTGCTTCTTCAAAAGGCAAACGTACTTCGGGGGTTTCGTCGGCCAAAGGAATGCAGGTAGTCGCGCCTACCATTTCGGAGCCGTCATATACCGAAAATAAAAACGAACGTTCTGAATTCGCATACGTTTGAAGGTATTCTTTTTCGTGTTCGAGGGTACCTTCGTAGAGGTAAGGAAAGTCGCGAAAAACGGCGATGCGTAATTTTCCCAGTCCTTCAAATACCGACGCAATTTCAGCGCCGCGTTTGGTGTCAAAAGAAAGTGTTGTGTGCATTTTTGTCTTTTGGTCAGACTACATTCGGTCAGACGATAGTCAGACCGAATGAGTAGTGGTTACGGTCTGACTATCGTCTGACCGAATTAAGACACTAATTTAATCCAAAGTGGTAAATTATAATAGGTAGTAACACGGGTGATTTTTCCCTCTTTTACTTCTAAAAATGCACCTGCGGGCAATACATATTTTTGTCCGTGGGCGGGTGGGAGGCCTTCTTCGGCTTGTTTATAGGTACCATTTACGACAAATTCGGCCGCAATTCGGGTGTCGTCCGACGATGAAAAGAAGACAATGTCAGACAAAGTTTCGTCGTAGGCATCGTCCATTTTCTGCATAAACTCAGTAAATTTTTCATTTCCGATGCGGACTTCTCCTTGGTTAGGCTCGTGCCGAACTTCGGGGTGGAGCAAGTCTAACATTCCTTGCCAGTTTTTTTGATTAAAGTGGGAGTAATACTGTTGAACGATTTCTAGTGCAGTCATTTAGATACTATTTTGATTCATTGATAATGCTTATTACTTCTTCTTCGGCCAATCCAACGATTTTTGAAAGTATTGAAATGGATAAACCTTCTTGTTGACCATTGAGAATAATTTCTCTGGCTTTTTCCAATTTTCCCTCTTCTTTGGCTAAATCCAAAGAGTTTTTAAGATCACGATAGTACTTTAAGCTATCTTCGTAGGACAGAATTTCTTCTTTACTGAATTTGGCGATTTCAGCTACGTCAAAAAGGCGTTCAAAAATCTTCTCTTGTAATTTTTCAGGGATTTTTTCCAGACGATTAAGGTTACGCAAGACATAAAGCCATTTCTCAAATCTAGTATCCAACTCTTCCAAACTTTTTTGAAATTTGGGCATTTCTAAGTAAATGAAGGTAAGCTTGTTATAAAATACTCTACAGGTGTGAATATCAGTTAATTTAACATCATAACGATATTTGTTTTTATCGGTTTTGTCCTCATCAAATACAAAGTCTAAAATGGCAATAGTATAAACTGCTTTCAATTCATAATTCCAATCTGATTGTTTTGCTTGCTCACGAATTGGGAAGGTAGAGTAATAAAGCGTTCGGTCTTTGAAGAAATTTTGACGAAGCGTCGTACCGTTAGACTTTTGAAGCTCAACTATAAATTTTTCGCCACGTTCGTTTTCGCAATATAAATCGAAAATAGCTTTACGATCACTTTCACCTAGTCCAAGATGTTCATTTTTTAGATACGTAAGATTTTTGATTTTACCTTCTTGCTCTTTTAAAAGCTCATTCAGAAAATCGAGAAGTAAGTCCTTGTTGGGTTCTTCGCCAAAAAGCTTTTTGAACCCAAAATCTGTAAAAGGATTTATGTATTTTTCGGCAATGATGGACATAAGTACAAAGTATATAAGGCAAATTTATTCAAAACAATAGCGATTGCCAAACCAAAAGCCCCAGCAACTTGTGCTGGGGCTTTTGGTTTTAATTAGCCCTTGGTTCGGTACAGGGTTCCGTTTTCTACCACATACCGCATTCCGTCCATGGCCACAATGAGGGTTACTTCACTAAGCAAACCTTTTTCGCCAATTTGCTGATAGGCGCCATTTTTATCCGTTTTGAAGAGCGTTCCATCTTTTTCTACGCTCCACAAATAACCTCCGTCAGCCACCATCGCAACGGTATTTGCCCAGTCTCCGACTTTTCCCACTTGTTGCCATCTTAGCAATCGGATATTGGTTTTGTAGAGTGTTCCTTTCTCGACTGTCCATAAATGATTGTCCATTGACTCCAACATTTCTGCTTCGCCAAACTCGCCATTGGCCCCGATTTGTGTCCAAGAGCCATCTTTGTTGGTTTCGTAGAGCGTTCCATTTGTTTCAATGCTGTAGAGCTTTCCGTTGAGCGAAACCATGCCAGCTGTTTCTTTCCAATCACCTTGTTTCCCAACCCGTTGCCACGTACTTGCGCGTGGATTGGTACGGTACAAGTCGCCATCTTCAACAGTCCAAATTTCGCCGTCCATGGCAACCAAGAAATTAGCATTGTCAAATTCACCTTTTGTCCCGATTTGTTCATAATTTCCGTTTTTATCGGTTCGGAAAAGTGTACCATTTTTTTCAATACTGTACAAAAAACCATTCATCGAAACGACATCAAGGGTATTTTCCCAATCCCCTTTTTTGCCTACTTGTTCCCATCGTTGCGCAAGGGTAAATTCAGTGGTGGTAAGTAGTAAACCAACCAAAACAAGCGTGTAAGTAAGTAACGTTTTCATTAAAGTATGTGAGTTTATTATTTCGGGGGTAAATGTACCAAAGAAAAACCCTAGTCCTTGCGAACTAGGGTTAACTTGTAAAAAAAACGATAATAATGGTCTATTTTTCTCCCGACATTTTACCCGTTTTTGAACCTGTATTTATGGCAGAAGCGTTTTTGACGTATTTATCAAGCCAGCCGCCCATTTCGTACAACATGTGCAAAAGGGATTCTTTGGCCGTATAACCGTGACTTTCGTAAGGCAAAAAGACCAATTTGGTCGTAGCGCCCATTCCTTTTAACGCATTGTAGTAACGTTCTGACTGAATGGGGAATGTCCCTGTGTTGTTGTCGGCTTCTCCGTGAATGAGCAACAACGGCGTTTTCATTTTGTCGGCATTCATAAACGGCGACATTTTGTTGTACACATCAGGGGCTTGCCAGTAAGTACGTTGTTCGTTTTGGAAACCAAAAGGAGTGAGCGTACGGTTGTAAGCGCCCGAACGTGCAATGCCTGCTTTGAACAAGTTGCTGTTAGAGAGTAAGTTGGCGGTCATAAAAGCACCGTAGGAGTGTCCACCCACACCGACGCGATTGGCATCAACGACGCCCAGACGCACGCCTTCGTCGATGGCCGCTTTGGCACTAGCCACGAGTTGTTCTACGTAGGTGTCGTTTGGTTCTTTGTCGCCTTCACCCACGATTGGAATGGAAGCATTTTCAAGTACGGCATAGCCCATCGTGGCAAAAGCGGCACCCGTCCAGTAGCTAATGCGGTTAAACTGATACGGCGAACCACTTACTTGACCAGCAGCAGCAGCGCTTTTAAACTCGGCAGGGTAAGCCCATAGGAATGAAGGAAGCGGCCCATCTTCTTTTTTGTAGCCGGGAGGCAAAAGTAACGTAGCCGTCAAATCCACGCCATCGGAGCGCTTGTAGCGAAGTTGTTGTTTCTGAATACCTTTCCATTGCGGGTAAGGATGCGGGAAAAACGTCACTTGCGTAAGTGCGGGTTCGGCAGGTTTTTTGCCTTTTTTAGGCGCAGGGTTTAGGTTACGGATGAAATAGTTTGGTTGTTCCTCTTGTGATTCACGTGAGGTGAGAATCAACCCTTTTTCGGCGTTTAAAATACTGATAGGACGCTCAAAATAAGGAGCTTCCGAACGCCAAAGACGCTTGGTTTGCTTGGTAGCTAAGTTAAATACATCCACAAAAGGACGGTCACCTTCGGGCGAAGCACCTTGGCCTGTGAGGTAAATGTCGTTGGTAGGGGTAATGTCCAACACTCTTTCGCCGTATTGGTTTTTCTTCAATTCTGGCGAACCAGGGTTATTATAACGGTCTTCCGAAGAACGGTCGAACAAAACAACAGGATTGGCAGGACTGCTTGGATTTACCAATTTGGTAATGGTTTTACGGGTGGCATACCAGCGTTCTGAGAAAAGTGCTGTTTGGGCATTTCCCCACGTCACGCCCCCAAAACGGAAAGCTGCCGCATAAATTTCTTTAGGTTCGCCCGTAAATGGCGCATCTGAGGTCAAAACTACGTCACGGATAGCGATTTTCTTTTTAGGGTCGCCACCGTCGCGTGCCTCTACCCAGTAGAGCGTGGCGGGGGCGTCGTTGCGCCAATTGTGCCCACGCTGACCCGAAGGCGCGGCGTCAGGCCCCCAAGGAACATTTTCGAGGAGGGGAATGTCGATTTGAGTTTTTACAAACGTCCCATTGGATTCGTAAATATCGACTTTCGATGGAAAGCGATTAACAGTTACCAAATAAGAAAACGGCCGATGAACGGTTTCGAGTAACACGTACTTACCGTCGGGTGAAGGTGAAGAGGTTGCGATGATCCCAACGTTTCCAATCGGTTGTAGGCTTCCGTCGAGTCCTAGCTTCATGGCCTGAGAAGTGGCGTAATACTCAAATTGTTTTTCGTCCGATGGGCTTTTAAGCAAATCTTGGAAGGTTGCGGCTTGGGCTTTAGTTCCAAGGTTTTCTTGAACGGTAGGCCCCGTCGGTACGCGGCTGATTTCAGGAGCGGCGCCACGACTGGCAGGGATGCCGCGGATGACAAACGATTGGCTATCGGACAACCATTGATAAGGAACCCCCAAAACGGCGTTGAGTGCAACATCGCTTACTTTGCGCGCAGCAGCGCTGTTGATGTCCAAAACGTATAGCTCAATTTTAGCGTCGGTGGTGTTGGTAAAAGCTACCTTGGTTTCGTCGGGCGACCACTGAACGTTTGATAACTGTGGGTTGGTAGGTAAACCCGTTACCTGTACGTCGGTGGCATTGGAAGCTACACGGCGGAGCTTGAGGTTGTTGATAAACACGGCACGACTAGGGCCGCTGGTGGCGGGGTTGATGCGCAAACCTGCCAATCGAAGTTCGGGCTGTGAAAGTTCGGCGATGGTAGTTGTGGAGGTGTTTCGCTCCGACACCAGCATCCATTGGCCTTTACTATCGACACTGACCGAAGGAGTAGGAGGAGCCGTGACCAAATCGGCAAGGGCTTTGGGCGGTAGCTGGTACCCCGCATTGTCTTGGGCAAAGGCCGAAAAACCGACCAAGCACCCGACAAAGAATAGCGCTTTTTTCATGGGTTTTAGTTGTTTGATTTGTCGCAAGTTAAATCAAATCGCCCTGCCTTGGGTCTAAAACCTACCAAAACAAAAAAGGAGGCGTCGAACCTCCCTTTTTTGTCGCTTTATGTTCGTCTCCTAACGGCTTACGTAGCGTTTGCCGTTGGAATATTTAAAATCGTTAGAGCCTTCAAAATCGGTACTTTGGAAGTCGGTATCATTCGAGAAGCTCGTGTATTTGAAGTCGGCATGGCGCTGGAAACGGCCGCTTTTGAAGGATACGCCGTCGTGGAAATGAGCGTATTTAAAGTCGGCGTAGTCGCGGAAACGAGCGTTTTTGAAATACACTTGGTCGTCGAAATCCGCATACTTGAAGTTAGCATATTCGCTAAACAGATTGCCCGAAAATGACGCCTCACCCTTAAAATGGGCGTATTTGAAATTGGCTTGCTGGCTAAATTTCGTGCCCGAAAAGTTGGCTACGCGGGCAAAGTTTGAGTATTTAAACTCAGAATCTCCTTCAAAAGTACAGTTTTCAAACACCACATTTTCAGTAAAATCAGTGGAATAGGTTGTGCTCGATTCGCCTAATTCAATGTTGAAACCTGCGATACTTTTACGTTTGCCATCTTTTGAGAGGTTTTTGTACGCAATGACATCTCCTTTGAAAGTACAATTTCTGAATACAACGGGTACTTCAACCGTACTTTTGTATTCGTCCCAAGACGCTTTGTTGTTTTTGCGTTTTTTGTTGGACAACTCCGTTAAATCCAGCGTTCCTATGACTACGACGCCGTCGTATTGGATTTGTTGTTTTTTGTCAATCGCCTCAAAAATACTTTTGGCTGAAACTTCTTTTTGTGCAAAACTGACAAAAGATACGCAGATGGCGAAAACAAAGATGGAAAGGCGTTTCATGGTTGTGTGCTTTTTAGTGTTAAAATGGCTTTTGTTATAAGATGCTAAAAAGCACAGCTTGGTTGCACGAGAGTTGAAAAAATTATTCTTTAGCTCGCGAGCGACCAAATAAATCGAACCGCTTTCCGAGCTGTGCTTCCATGTCGCTCAACTCAATTTTGAGGGCGTGAATCGAAATGGTAATCTCCCAAATGGAAAGCATAAGGGCGATAATTTGCATGAGAAGCGCTACAAAAAATAGGGCTTGGGCAAAGGGTTGGTAATGTAGATAAATGGCCAACATCGAAACCGCACTTAGCAACAGGCTGGTGACAATGATAAACTGAATGTTGCGGATGATGTGAACCCGACGGTGGAGGTGCTTGATTTGGTCCACGTAATTTTTGTCGGGATTTTGTCGAAATTTATCGTGAAGTTCACGAATTAAGCTCGCAATCGCCAAATAGCGATTCGTAAAAGCAATCATCATCAACGAGACCGTTGAAAATAAAATAGCTGGAGTCGAGATAGTGAGTTCCATGTAAAATGAACAAATGAGACTATGTGAGAATGAGTGATATTGTCGTACTTTGTGGCTAAATTTTGCTTCGGATGAAAGAAAACGTATTTGACTCCCACAAATTTAATCTTTGGAAAGGTCGATTGTTGAAAAATGGCCTCAATATTCATCAAATTGATGAAAAATTTACCCGCCACAACCATAAAGGTGAGGCATTGTTTTCACTACTCATGCTCGATGCCACTACGCCTGAAGGTGATAAAATTCCCCCTATTTGTTTTTTAAAAGGAGAGGTGCTTTGCGTATTGGTATGTTTGATTGATGAACTAACGAAAGAAAAATATTTACTTTTGGTACGTCAAAGGCGTATCTGTGACGGGTCGCTCACGTACGAACACCCCGCAGGAATGCTCGACAGCGAATCGGACGCTTACAAAGTGGCCGCCAAAGAGGTATGGGAAGAGACTGGGATTGAAGTGTCACAAAGTCAGCTGGTTAGGCTCATGGATGCTCCTGCATATCCTTCAACGGGCACAAGCGATGAAGCGATGTACTATTTTTATTGTGAGATAGAGCTTCCCAAAGAAAAAATCATGTCGTACGACCAGCGATTTATGGGGGAAGCCTCTGAAAATGAGCGGATTGTAACTTGTGTTTTGCCATTTTTGGAAGGCCACCGACTCATCAACAACGTCAATGGTATTTTACTTGATTTCCTATACCTAAAAGCAATAGGAGATTGGGAGTTGCTGAAGCAGTTATAACTAGGATTGGTATGATTTTTTAGTAGTATTAATACTATACAATTAACCAAAAATCAGCTACTGCCATGTCAAAAATTCACGATATCGCCGCCAAATACCAGATAACCGAAGCAACTGTACGGACGTTATTGGAAGGATTACAAACCACAAGTGGTTTTCAAGTGCAATTCAACAGTGCCGAATTGGGAGGAATGGGGCAGTGGCAATCAGGAATGGTGATGATTGGCGACATGTTCAACGATGGACTCAAAGCCAAAGTAGCCGCTTTGTGTGCGGAACTTGCGTCGTTTGTGCGCGAGCATCAAGCTACGCAACCCGAGGAAACAGAAAAGAAAGATGCCACCGTGGCTACTCCCATCAAAACCATTCCTGCGACGTTCAGTGGTAGTCAAAATGGGACAAAATATGCCTATTATGCCCCTCAAAATGTGTTGCAGATTGAAGAAGAAGACAAAATAGCCCGTTACAGTACCGAGGGCTTGACCCTTTGGGGGGTGCAGCAAGCACAGGATGGAACTGGAAAAAAACTGAAATTTACCCACGCAGGCGGCACGATTACCGTCGATGACCTCAAACCTGCGGTAGAATAATCAAGACTTTCCAAGTTTAACTTAGCAAAAACTAGGTTGAACGCATTAAAAAGAAAAAGTGACTATTTATTGCTCCAGAGGAGCCAAATCTTCGTAGAAAGAAATAATTACCTCCCCCCTAAAGCCCCTTCGGGGCGGCCGACGCTCGGTGACCTCTTTCACTACAAAGGTTTTGCCTCTACGAGGCTGTTTTTTAAATGCGTTTAACCTGAGTAAAAACAAGAAACTTGGAAAGTCTCAATAAACTTAAACCCAATTTAACCTTTTATGTCATCAACAGTACTCGAACGGTTTCTAAGATACGTTCAAATTGATACCCAATCAGATCCTAATTCCACGTTACAACCTTCGACCGAAAAACAGAAAAACCTGAGTCGGATGTTGGTGACCGAATTGTTTGAAATGGGGGTTGTGGATGCCCACCTCGACGAATACGGCTATGTATATGCAACCCTTCACGCCAATACGGATAAATTAAACGTTCCTGTCATTTGCTTTTGTTCACACGTGGATACCTCTCCCGATTGCTCAGGTGCGGGTGTCAAACCGATTGTGCACAAGGCTTGGGACGGCACAGACATTGTACTACCCGACGACCCTGCGCAGGTGATTCGTCGCTCGGAACACCCTGATTTAGACGCACAAATTGGCAATGACATCGTGACTGCCAGCGGCACCACGTTATTGGGGGCTGACAACAAAGCAGGGGTTTCCGAAATCATGGATGCCGTACGTTATTTGTTGGAACACCCTGAAATTAAGCACGGTACGATTAAAATCCTCTTTACCCCCGACGAAGAAATTGGTCGAGGAACAAATAAAGTGGACCTCGCCAAGTTAGGTGCCGATTTTGGCTATACCATCGACGGCGAAAGCCTTGGGTCGTTTGAAGACGAAACCTTCAGTGCCGACGCTGTAAAAATTACCATTCGTGGCATCAGTGCGCATCCAGGTTTTGCCAAAGGGAAACTCGAAAATGCCCTTAAAATTGCGGCGGATGTGATCGCCGCTTTGCCAAAAGACGCCCTTTCGCCCGAAACGACCGAAGAAAAACAAGGGTTTATCCACCCGACAAACATCGAAGGAATCCAAGAAAAAGTGACCCTTGGCTTCATCATTCGCGATTTTACGGTGGCAGGGCTTCACGAAAAAGAAGGCTACCTCAAAGGGATTCTTGTCCAAGTTTTACAACAATATCCCCATTCAACGGCCGATTTTGAGGTCATTGAACAATACCGAAACATGAAAGAAGTGCTTGATAACCACCCGCATGTCTCGGAATACGTATGGGAAGCAATCCGCCGCTCAGGGTTGACTCCGTTAAAAAGAAGCATCCGAGGGGGGACTGATGGCTCCCGACTTTCCTTCATGGGCTTGCCATGTCCGAATATCTTCACGGGTGGCCACGCTTTTCACTCAAAATTGGAATGGGTTTCGGTTCAAGACATGCAAAAAGCAGTCGAGGTAATCGTGAACCTTTGCCAAATTTGGGAAGAAAAACACTAATGCTACATGATATAAAGCAACACCGCGCACGAAAGAGTAAATGCGAACGAAGTTTTGGTTTTTAGTTTGGGCGCGGTGTTTTGCTTTTTATGGGTTATTTAAAGACGTTTCCTCCAAAAGGTTGTCCAGTACGGGCGATGGTTTCAAAGGCCGATTGATGACGTAGAAACCAAGTCAAAAAACGTTTGAACAAGTTCTTAGATTGAGCAAGTTCAAAATAGGCTTTAATGTGTTCAAAATTAATTGCGATCATGGTATTGCTGTTTGATGAATGTACCACAAAGGTCGGAATAATACAAATAAAGCCCAAATTGTGAATTGGAAAAGTACAATTAATGGGTAGCCAAATGCCAAGAACACCCAAAAGTTGTTGTGTGAGTACAGTAAGTTCTTGATAAAATGATAGGCTATTTTGATATAAAAAGTGGCCTTTTTTGGGTTTTAAATGTTAATACAAAACAAATTGTTAATGATATTACAAGCGGGAAAGTATGCGTTTTTATACGAACAAGGGAGCATTCGTCAGTTAAAACATCAAGGGAAAGAAGTAGTTCGGATGATTTATTTTGCCTTACGTGACCACAATTGGGGCACGTTTGACAAAGTCATTTTTGATGAAATTGTTCAAAAAGAGGATACTAGCTTTCAAATTCATTATAAGTGTAACCACGTAGATGAAGCTTCAACGCCGATTTTTGAGTGGGAGGTAGCTATCAATGGCGCCTACGATGGAATAATTAGCTTTGAAATTTCTGGAAAAGCATTGACGGACGTATGGAGCAACAGAGCTGGGTTTTGCGTGTTACATCCTATCAAAGGAATCGCGAATCAGCCCGTTTCTCTTCTTCATGAAGATGGTGCCAGTTCTACGTCTATTTTTCCCCAATACATTTCGCCAGAAGACCCTTTTTTGATGATTCGTTCGATGACTTGGCAAGTGGCGGGAGGAGCGGCGTATCAAATGGATTTTGAGGGAGATACGTTTGAAACCGAAGACCAGCGAAATTGGGGAGATGCGTCTTTTAAAACGTTTTGTACACCTTTGTCCAAGCCATTTCCTGTTTTGCATAAAAAAGGAAACACTGTTTTTCAACGAATTACGCTCCAACCGCCCATTGAAAATCCAACGTTAGAAATTAAGCCAGAGGAAGCCGTTTTACCCCCGAAAGCAACTGCCTATCAACTGGGAATAGGGGCGTCAGTTGAATCTATAGAATTGACAAAGGAAGCCATCGACCAGTTAAAAAAGCTAAAGTTAACGCATTATCGCATCGACCTTACACTTCCTTCCGCCTCGTGGATTACTGAATTTTCTACCCACTGCGAAAATGCCTTTGACCTTGGTTTGCCTTTGGAAGTAGCCCTTACGATAGGAGAAGAGGAAGAAAAAAACTTGGAAGAATTTGTGTTTATCTGTCAACAGAATCGCTTGAATATCAGTAGTGTTTTGTTGTTTTCTACAAATGAGGTAACTACGCCGCAACGAATCATTGACCTAATTCCAACTTTAAAAAATCAACTTCCGAACGTAAAATTTGGGGTAGGTACCAATTACAATTTTACGGAACTAAACCGCAACCGTTTTGAGGCCAAAGAAGCCGATTTTGTCACGTTTTCCTACCATCCGCAGGCTCATGCCTTCGACAATCTTACGATTTTAGAAAATGCCGAAACGCTGGAATACCAAGTAGAAAGCGCCGAACATTTGTATGATAAACCCGTTCACATCAATTTTATTTCGCTACGAGCCCGCGCCAATCCGTACGCTTCTTCCCCTGCCGATGTTCAAATTCCCCTTTCAAAACAAATAGACCCACGCCAATCGACTGGTTTTGCAAAAGATTGGTTATCAGGAATTTTGAAGAGTTTGTCGGCAAGCAGGGTGGCTTCTGTGACGCTTTTACGTACGGTTGGTCAACTGGGGATTCTTTCCCTAGAAGGGAATCCGTATCCTGCGTTTGAAATATTTCCAAAAAAAAATCACCGTTGACCGCAAGTTTTTAGAAGAAGGTGCATCTAAACGAATAAATCTGATTCCATTTGAACGATTTAGAACTTCTTCAAGGACTACAATCACGCCAAGCGGTGGCGTTTCGATACTTAGTTGAGCACTATCAAACGAAAGTGTTTAATACGGTATTGGCCATTGTTCAGCACCCCGAAGAAGCAGAAGACGTCGCTCAAGAGGTGTTTATGGAAGTGTATGAGTCGATTGATACGTTTAGGGGTGAAGCCAAGGTAAGCTCATGGATTTACCGAATTGCCACAACCAAAGCTTTAGAAGCGTATCGGAAAAAGAAGGCTCAAAAGCGATGGGGAGGTTTTTTGAGTAGTTTATTTGGAGAAAACAACGAAGCCGTGTACGAACCGATTGATTTTGTGCATCCAGGGGTCGAATTGGAAAATAAAGAACGAGCGTCGGTGCTGTTCAAGGCCATCAATCAGTTGTCGGATAACCAAAAAATTGCCTTCACCCTGCACCACGTGGAGGGATTGAGCTATCAGGAGATTACGGAAGTGATGCAAGTGTCGTTGTCGTCGGTGGAATCGTTGATGTTTCGAGCTAAAACGAATCTAAAATCTTTGTTGAAAACGTATTATACATCTCAATAGCCATAAAAAAGAATAAAAACCATGAAAAAGAATTACCAAATAGAGGAGGAGATTGAGCGGACGCTTCAATCGCTGGAGGGAATAAAGTCCGCCGAACCTACGCCTTTTTTCTATACCCGTTTGCAGGCGCGAATGGAGAAAAAAAAGCAAGTAAAAACGGGCTGGCATTGGCGACCTGCGTATGCTTATGCGTTTTTGGGAGTGGTTATTCTTCTAAATGTATGGACGATTTATCAAGTCTCACACCGTTCCTCAAACGCTGAGTCTGGAGAGCAGTTTGCCAACGATTATGGCCTCAACGACTTTAGTGGGTTTGATACAAACTAGATGTAACTCATGAAAAACGTACTTTCATCCAACTATCTTTGGCCAATTACCCTTGCGTTGTTTTTACTCAACTTAGGGTTAGTGGGCTGGATGTGGTTTTCTCCGCAAGGGCGACCAAATGGCCCCCGAGGTGAAAATCCTGGGCAGTTTTTAGAGCAAGAGTTGGCTTTCACGCCGCAACAAAAAGAGGAATTTCGGGTTTTGCGCGAAGACCATCACCAAAAAACGAAGGCACTACGCGACAGTATTCGTCAGATGAAAGAAGCGTATTTTCGACACATCGGGCAAGCCGAAGTAGGGGATAGTGCATTGGTACAAAAATCAAAAGCAATTGCCGAAAAAATGGCTCAAATTGATAAAATTACCTTTCAACATTTTAGCGATGTCCGCAAAATATGTTCCCCCGAACAACAAAAGAAATTTGATACGGTCATTGATGAAATGCTACGTCGATTGGCAGCCAACCCCGAAAGACCCGCAGAACGCCCCGATGGACCAATGCCACCTCCGCCACCTCCAAGGTAAGTGAGTGATTTGAAAAATATCTTTTAAAAAAACGGCAATGTATCGCAAACTTTTTGGGTAAATTCCGTCTAAACCTCAACCTTTAGCTTTTACTCCCCGTATGAAATAACCTCTCCTTGCAGTCTGCAATGGTAAAAATCAATCTGTTACATTTTTAACCAGCTATCTAAAATGAAGGTTATTTTTGGTTTCGCGTTCGCTATCGTGGGTATAGTGGCGTGTAGTAGTTCTAATGAAAGTGTTGATCCAACTACAACGACCAACACAACAACGCTTCCAACGGCTTTTAAAGCGTTTAACTCCAGCTTGAATGCCTACGTTGATGGTGATTATGTGGTGATTAAAAGTACGGCAACGCCAGACCACAAAAGCCCCTATTTTGGGTCAAGTAATGCTAATTACGAGGCTTATAATGGAACAAATTCAAAGTTTGCCATTAATCCCAATCGTATTTCTACCCAAAATTACACGTTTAGAATCCCCATCACTCCTGCAAAAGCATCCTCACCCCAAGCAACGCCCCTCGGTCCGATTGGCGTATCGCTCAATGGGGTTCCGTTTTACAATCAATACGCAGGGCCAAATACTCCTTTGACCAATGAAATCAATTCATTTGACCAGTACAACGGCCATCCCGATCCCAGTGGTACGTACCATTACCACGTTGAGCCTTTGTATTTGACCAAAACCAAAGGAACTGGCGCACTTTTAGGCTTTTTATTGGATGGTTATCCCGTGTATGGCCCCGTTGAAAATGGGAAAAAAGTAACTAATAGCGATTTGGATGCGTATCATGGCCATTCACACGCCACGGCCGAATACCCGAATGGGATTTATCACTACCACATTACGGCTGAAGACCCTTACATCAGTGGGTCGGGTTTTTACGGAAAACCTGGAACAGTCACCAAATGAAAAAGGGATGGATAATGCTCATTTTTGTTGGACTACTGGGATGCCAGCCTGCTCAAATTTCAATTCCTGATAAAGTCATTGAGGTTGCGAAAAATGACTCAGCATTTCGTTTTCAAAATGGGTTGCTACTGTACAAAAATGAGCCTTTCTCGGGTTACATTTTGGTGCGTTTTCCTTCCCAAAAAATACATTCAAAAGAAGGGTATTGGCAAGGAAGAGCGGAAGGAATCCACCGAAAATGGTACGAAAATGGGCAATTAGCCGAACAACGAACTTACCACAGTAACCACAAAAATGGCTTGCACAAAGGCTGGTGGCCCAATGGGATTCCTAAATTTGACTATCGTTTTTCGGAGGATGTAGCCACAGGAACTCATCACGAATGGTTTGAAAATGGGCAAATGTACAGCCTGAGCACTTACAATAACGAAGGCCAACCCGAAGGAAAACAACAAATGTGGTACGTGGATGGGCAAATCAAAGCCAATTATGTCATTCAGAACGGACGGCGATTTGGGCTACTCGGTGCCAAAGGCTGCATGGGCGAAAACGAACGGGAGACCACTTCAATAAAAATATAACGTACTTATTTTCAGCCATGTTGACACGTTTTTGTTTTTTTGGATTTGTAGTGGTTATTGCTTGTTCTTGTCAACCAATAACTGAACAACGAAACACGACCCAATTGCCCTATTATCACACGCCCGATTTTACCCCGCATTGGGTAGCGTCGTTGGCCTCAATGGATACCATCCACCAGTTGAAGAAATTTGTTTTTAAAAATCAAGCAGATCAATGGGTGGATTCGGATTCCTTACGGGGTAAAATTCACGTGGCTAATTTTTTCTTTACGGCCTGCCCAAGTCTCTGTCCGCGAACCATGGGAAATATGAAAGAATTACAACGTACATTTAGCAGTGATAACGATGTAAAACTGTTGTCATTCAGTGTGTTACCAGAGCGAGATTCGGTGGCTGTGTTACGAGCCTATGCGCAGCAGCATCAAGTTGAAGCTAGTAAATGGGAGTTGTTGACAGGAAATCGTAAAGACCTGTATGAGACAGCGCGTCGGTCGTATTTTGCGGATGAAAACTTGGGGATTCGAAAAGGTGAAAACGATTTTTTACATACCGAAAATTTCATTTTAGTAGATAAAAATCTTCGAATAAGAGGAATTTACAATGGCACACTTCCGCTGGAAATCGAGCAGTTGGTAGAGGATATAAAAACGTTGAAACGAGAATAATCAAAAAAGCCATTGAACTTTCCTCAATGGCTTTTTTGTGAATTGTTAGGACATAAGCTCCATTTCTTTCTTACTTCGTAGCCAATCAGGACGTGTGGTTTTCACTTTAGCGCCTAATTCATTGAGCATCGAATAGAGTCCAAAATAGGTGCGGTTGATGTACAACCCATCTTTTGAACCACGCGCCACTTTTGAATTTCTGATTTCTTCCACTTTGGCTAGTTCATCGGCAAACGCATAGACCGAATCAAAATAGGTATGGTCGCCGAAGTCAAATTCATCGACGGCAAAAGGTTTGCCCAACATCACAATCATTTGTTTAAACAAATCTTTAAACAAGGCTTTTTCGCTGGGTTTGTCTTCTTTGACCAAAAATTCGAGGTTATAGAAGATTTTTTCAATCAACGGATCATCATCCAGCGTGTCGGGATTGATTAGCGTAAAATAATTGTCGTAAAAGTAGTCTGGAATGACTTTGACACAGCCAAAATCAATGACGCCCATGGTGCCATCGGCGCGCATCAAGAAATTGCCAGGGTGCGGGTCGGCATGAACTTGGCGCAGGCTGTGTACTTGGTGGTCGTAAAAATCCCAAAGCAACTGTCCAATCCGATTGCGAACCTCCTGAGACGGATTTGTTTGGAGAAAATCTTTGAGGTGAAACCCGTCCAACCAATCCATTGTCAAAACCCGTTTGGCCGAAAGGTTGGGGTAGTATTTTGGGAAAATAAGACCATCAATGTGTTTACACGCTTCCGATATTTCCACCGAACGACGCAATTCAAGGTCATAGTCGGTTTCTTCCAAAAGTTTGGTTTCTACCTCTTCGGTATATCGCTCTACGTCTTTTTCATTGAGGCCAAACAAGGTCACTGCCATGGGTTTGACCATTTTTAAATCCGAGCTAATGCTATCGGCTACGCCTGGGTATTGTACCTTGACGGCTAATTTTTTTCCATTTTTAAACGCTTGATGGACTTGTCCAATAGAGGCTGCATTGGCCGCATTGATGTCAAATTGGTCGAAGAGTTCGTGCGGAGCTTTGCCAAAGAAATTCCGAAATGTCTTCACGACCAGCGGCCCCGACAACGGCGGTGCGGAGTATTGTGACATTTGAAACTTATCGACGTAGGCACGCGGTAAAACACTGCGGTCCATGCTGAGCATTTGGGCAACTTTTAAGGCCGAGCCCTTCAATTCACTCAATGACTCATAAACGTCGGTGGCGTTGTCTTGGTGCAATTCTTCCCGAGTCGTGGTGGGGTCAATGATTTTTTTGACGTTGTATTTCAGGTAATTCCCGCCAATTTTTGCCCCTGTTTTTAAGAACTGAGTGGCCCGTGCCACTTTGGAGGTGGGGATACTATCTTGTGTTTTCATCGGTTCTGATACATGAATTTTGCTAAGTCAACCACGGTATCCACAATCGAACGACCCATTAAATCGAAGCCTGTATTCACCGTTTTTTCGATGGCGGTATCCGTTAATTCAAAATTTCGACTGGTATCTTTTACCCAAAAGTCTAAAATATAAAGCGTGTTGAGCCAAACAGCTTCGGGATATTTATTGGCAATGTAGGGACGAGCAATCACTTCCTTACTTTCGCGTCCTTCGTACATCAAATCATGCGCAAACGTCAAGAAAGCTTCTTTAAAAAGACGAAGTTCTTGGGGATTTTTGGCCGCAACAGGCTGAGGAAGTTTGCGGTAACTATATGAAACAAAGCTCCGATTGGCTTTGAGCACTTCTACCCATGTATAATAAAATGCCAAAAGCTTTTCGCGAACGCTATACCCTTGGTAGGTAGGGTCAGTTTCGGCAGTTTTAAGGGCTTGGTCAAAAAAAGACTTCCACACATCCATTTCAATAGACTCAAACGACGTATAAAATTCGTAGAGTTCAGCCTCCGCCATTTTTAATTTTTTGGCAAAAGCATAAAATGAAGCAGGGGGTTGTCCGTTTTCAAGGACATAATCAATATACGACTTACGGATTTTTTCGGCTTTTTCCATGATATGTAGTCAATCTAAATACACACTAAACAACGAACTGTGCCCTAAAAAGGTTTGGTAAAAGCGGGTATTTAGTTTTGCAAAACAACATGCCGAGTTTTGCACGTTTTTTGCATGATTATAAAAAAAATACAGTTAAAAACCGTATAATTGCGTTCTGAGGCGTATTATTTAAGCATCTACTATGGCATTTTTGAACGGAAAGTACCGTAAACCTATCATTCGATTTTGGCAATTGGCTACCGTTATTATCGGAAGCGCTGTTTTGTACTTGGTAGCAGTCTATTTCAACTTCTTTTGGCTTTTTGGGGGAATGCCTGAATTAAAAGCCATCGAAAATCCTGAAAGTCAAGTAGCTTCGGAAATCATTTCGGCCGACGGGCAGACGCTCTCAAAATATTTTATTGAAAATCGGACGCCTGTTGAGTTTGATCAACTTTCCCCAAATCTTGTGAAGGCGCTTATCGCTACTGAAGATGCGCGTTTTGTGAAACACTCAGGTATTGACCCCCGTTCTATGTTTCGGGTATTCAAAGGGCTCGTGTCAAGCGACCAAGGTACAACGGGGGGAGGGAGTACAATTACCCAACAGTTGGCCAAAAACTTGTTTCAAACCCGCAGCGACAAATACAAAGGTTCGTTGGGAGATTTGCCAATTATAAAAACCGTTATTGCCAAAACCAAAGAGTGGATTTTGTCGGTGCGGTTGGAGCGGAATTATACCAAACAAGAAATCATGACGATGTACCTAAACACCGTGTCGTTTGGTAACAACGCCGATGGGATTAAAACCGCTGCAAAGACATACTTCAAAAAAGAACCTTGGAACCTCGACCTTCCCGAAGCCGCTTTGCTGGTAGGGATGTTGCAAAACCCTTCTCGTTTTAATCCTCGTTTGTTCAAAGAGCGGGCTTTGGAACGCCGTAATGTGGTGTTGGGGCAAATGATGAAATATGGTTTCTTAACGGTAGAGGAGTTTGCACAAAATAAATTGAAACCGCTTGCCCTCAATTTTTACATCGAGAATCACAATACTGGGCCTGCGCCTTATTTCCGTGAAGTGCTTCGTGACTGGATGAAATCTTGGTTGACACAATATAATCAAGAAAACGGCACCGATTATGACTTGTACCGTGATGGACTTCGTATTTATACGACGATTGATTCAAGAATGCAGAATTATGCCGAACAGGCCGCCGACCAACACATGCGTGACCAACAAACCAAGTTTTTTACGCACTTCAAAGAGCTTAAAATGAATCCTTGGGTTGTGAAAGGAACAAACGGTGGGTATGCGCCCGATCCTTATTTTGAAAAACGGGCTGTACGCAGAAGCTGGCGTTACCGCGAATTAAAGAAAGTGTATGGCGAAGATGAGGTAAAAATATGGCAAGAATTGCGGAAACCCATCAAAATGAAGGTTTTCTCGTGGCAAGGCGACCGTGACACGATTATGAGTCCGCTGGATTCGATTAAATATTACAATAAATTTTTGCGCATCGGGATGGTGTCGATGGATCCCCGAAATGGTGATGTAAAAGCGTGGGTAGGAGGAATTAATTTCAAACACTTCAAGTACGACCAAGTATATCAAGGAAAGCGCCAACCTGGTTCTACCTTCAAGCCGTTTGTGTATTGTTCGGCCATCAATGAAAGCTTTGTCACGCCCTGTACGACCATTCGCGATGCACAGGTTTGTATCGGTGATTGGTGTCCCAAAAACTCAACGGGTTCTTTTTCGGGTCAAGAACTTACCTTGCGCCAAGCGTTGGCCAAATCGGTCAACTCCATTAGTGCGCGCTTGATGAGCATGGTAGGGCCTAAAAAAGTGGTCGAATACGCGCATAAACTAGGGATAAAAAGCCCGATTCCTGCCGAAGTAACCATTTGTTTGGGAACGCCCAACGTATCGGTTTTTGAAATGGTCAATGCATATTCAACTTTTGCCAACGGAGGAAAACACGTTCAACCACGTTTTGTAACCCGTATCGAAAATAAAGAAGGACAAGTGTTGGCAGAGTTTCCTGTCGATGAAAAAGAGGTAATTAGCCCGAGCATGGCGTATCAAATGTTGTTTATCATGCGTGGTGCCGTTGAAGATCCGTGGGGAACGGCGCAGCGCCTTCGTACCCAATACGGACTTTCGGAAAATAATGACATTGCGGCCAAAACAGGTACGACCTCAGACTATACCGACGGCTGGTTTATGGGGATGACACCTAATTTGGTGACGGGTGTTTGGGTAGGTGGAGAAGATAACCACGTGCACTTTACGACGATGGCGCTGGGACAAGGGGCACGGATTGCGATGCCTGCATGGGGACTTTATATGCAAAAAATATATGCAGACCCTGATTTGGCGGGCAATGAGCGTTCGCCGTATCGTCGCGAGCGTTTTTATAAACCAGATGGCATGGAAGCGAACTTGGGTTGCGGTGGCCCTAAATTGGACACCCTCAATACCTACATGCGGCCAAGGGTAACCGACGATGAAAGTATTCTGTTTTAAGCCCTGATGAAAATCCTCTTAGCCCCTGATAAATTTAGAGGTTCGCTGACCGCGCTCGACGTTTGTAACGCCATGCGTGATGGTATTTTGGCCGCCAACCCAACGGCCGAAGTGATTGCGATTCCAATGGCAGATGGGGGAGAAGGCACAGCAGAAATTTTAACTCAAGATGCGGATGGTTTTTTTGTAGAAGCGGAAGTGATGGATCCGCTGTGGCGTCCTATTAGAACCAATTTTGGGATGAGTCCCAACCACCAAACGGCTTATCTCGAAATGGCGAGCGCTTCGGGGCTCAAATTGCTTCGTTCGGAAGAACGAAATCCTTTAAAAACAAGCACTTACGGAACTGGAGAGCTAATCGTAAAGGCGATTGAAGCGGGAGCTAAACACATTATTTTGGGGATTGGGGGAAGCGCTACTACCGATGCGGGTATTGGAATGGCGGCGGCACTTGGTTGGCGTTTTTGTGATAAAACAGGCCATGAACTAGCGCCCATCGGCGAAAATTTACTTCAAATTGAACAAATTATCCCGCCTGAAAGCCCCGTAATTGACGTCACCATCGACGTAGCTTGCGACGTAACTGCGCCGCTTTTTGGACCCTCAGGGGCAGCTTATGTTTATGGACCCCAAAAAGGAGCGGATGAGGCAGCGGTAAAAACCTTAGATGCTGGATTACAACACGTAGCAGCGGTTATTCAACGTGATTTTGGGATAGACTTGGCACACCAACCTGGTACTGGCGCAGCAGGTGGGCTAGGGTTTGGGCTTTTATTTTTTCTCAAGGCCAACCTCAAAGAAGGCGTCAAAATTGTGATGGAACAAACGCACTTTGAAGAACAATTAGCAGGCGTCGATTTGGTTTTTACTGGCGAGGGAAAAATGGATGAACAAACCCTGCAAGGGAAGTTGATTGCAGGGATTGCCCGAGCAGCCAAGGAAAGAAATATTCCTGTAATAGCCTTGTGTGGAACACTCCTGTTGACTACCCACGACATACAGTCGTTGGGGCTTTCGTATGCAAGGTCCATTTTGCCCCGCCCAATGGCACTCCCTGAGGCGATTGAATACGCCTATCAGGGAGTAAAGGAAACCTCACATTCGTTGGTGTCGTTATTAACGCTTCTCCAACAATGACTTTATTTTATCAGAAAGCTCAGTATTCTGATAAATTCCTCCAAATAACTGCGATTGGGGGCCATAGGCATACACAGGAACCATGATGCCAGAGTGGCCTTTTGAACCAAAATTAGCCTTTAACATTCCCTCTTTTTCGCTACCACCCGTAAGGGCCATGGCGCCAGTTTCGTGGTCGGCCGTTACGATAACGAGCGTTTGCCCATCTTGATCGGCAAAACGAAGTGCTTCTGCTACCGCTTGGTCAAAATCAAGGACTTCATTCATCACATAAGAGACATTGTTGGCGTGTCCAGCGTAGTCAATTTGCGCCCCTTCGGCCATCATAAAGAAGCCTTTTGGGGCATTTTTCTTAAAATGTTTGACCGTTTCTCCCACTGTTAAAGGTAGAAAATTGCCCCGCCCTTTTTCCATCGAAAGCCCCGCTTGGTCGTCAAGAACGACAAACTTGTCTTTCTTGGTTTCAGAAGTAATATCGGCATACCGACGAATAACGGAGTAATTACGTGCCACTAACGAATCGCCCAAATTGGCTTTGTCTTTGCGCTCAAAGAAGTATTTGGTGCCTCCACCTGCCAATACATCCGTAGGCTCTTTTAGAAAATCTGCCGCAATTTCTTCTTGCATACTACGCTTGGGCTGGTGGGCATAAAAAACGGCAGGGGTGGCATCCGTTATGGGACCTGAAGAAATAACCGCCGTTTTTTTGCCATTGCGCCGTGCAACAACCGCCAACGACGGACGCGCCACCAAGGTTGCGTCCAGGCCGATGGTACCGTTTTTGGTTTTATGCCCAGTTGCCAAAGCTGTTCCAGCCGCCGCCGAATCGGTGATATAGCCTTCCGCAGGTTGGGTTTGCATCAAGCCCAGGCGTTTGAACAAAGCCAAGTGAAGTTGACCGTGATTAGCGACCAACCCCGTTTGCATGTGAGCAAGTCCCATTCCATCCCCGATTAAAAAGATAATGTTTTTAGGTGTTTTGGCAGCACCATCGCTACGGTAAGTAGGTTGATATACAGCATAAGGAGATGATGAGTAAGTATGCTGATTATCAGCTGGTTTATTGTTTTTGAAATAATCAGCTAATACCTGTGGGCGGTCAGTTCCAATCCAATCAACGCCAAGTGCCGTGAGTTCTTTCCAAATGGCCTCGTTGTCGGGAGCACCCCAAAAACGGACCTTTTTTCCTTGTTGACGCGCCCGCGTAACGTATTCAACTGTCTTTTCGCGGTCTTCTTTGGGGAATAGCCCTTTGCCGTCCCAACGAGATACGAGTGTAAATGGCGCACTAATGAGTGCCACACGCTTGAGGGCGGCAGCATCGTAGGTTTGTTCAAAACGACCATCAAATGAAATCCAGGAAGGGTAATTGGCGAATTGGGCAGGAGTTGGCATACTGCCACTGATGACCACCCGCGCATTTTTTCCTTCGCCAAAAAGTTCGGGGTAGCGACTCAGCTGACTTACCAGCGAATCGAGGGTAGGTGAAGCAGGTGTTTTAAGGTCAATGAGAAACTGGAAAGGATAACTCTTGCCCGCCTTTTGCTGTTGTTGCAAAGGCTGCAAATACATCTTTGCGAGTGTTTGGTCGGGTTTTACTTCTGAGGGCAAATGGGCCACGACCAGCTCTCCATTGTACAAATAAAGGTCAGCTTCGATAGAGCCACATTGAAGCGTATGCGCACCCCAAAATGGGCTTGCTTGCTGATAATCATTGTGGGAGTGGATGTTGGCATTCGTGTAGTTGATTTGTGCATGAAGGTTGGTATGAACAAAACCTGCCAACAATAATGAAAGGCCAAAAGACGAAGTTTTCATAAATAAAATTTAGTGCGGCAACAATAGTAATACAATCAAACAGACTATTTGGACTACAAGCGATTATGTTACTGTGAAATTTTTATAAATGCTCATAAACACAAAAACGCTTTGGTAGCGTTACCAAAGCGTTTTTGCGTTAGAAAAGTACAATAAACTATTTGTACTCAGTGTCAACATCTGCGAAGATACGTCCGCAGTGTTCACAAACAATAATCTTTTTCTTTTCACGAATATCTGCCTGACGCTGAGGAGGAACTACATTGAAACAGCCTCCACAAGCACCACGTTTTACTTTCACTACGCCCAATCCATTTTCGGAGTTGTTACGAATTTTTGTGTACGATTTGTACAAACGGTCTTCAACTTTTTGGGCTTGAGCTTCGCGTTGCTCCAACAAGTGTTTCTCGTCCTCGTGGCTTTCAGAAGTGATGGTATCAAGCTCTTGTTTTTTCGCTTTCAAATCTTCGCGACGTTCCTTTAACAGACCATCAGTTCCTGCGATTTCTTCCTTCTTAGCTTTGATTTTGTATTCTGCTTCCCGCATTTTCTTTTCGGCAAGTTCAATTTCAAGCGTCTGAAGCTCCATTTCTTTCGTGATGGCGTCGTACTCACGGTTGTTACGAACGTTCATCTGTTGCTCCTTATAACGAGCAATCAACTTCTCAGCGTCTTTCTTAGTCGCTTTATGGCGGCTAATTTCTTCGTCAAGAACACTGATTTCGTTGTTGAACTTTCCGATACGGGTTTCAAACCCCGCAATGTCATCTTCTAAATCACGAACTTCTTCGGGCAAGTCGCCGCGTATTTTTTTGATGTCATCCAACTCGGAGTCAATTTGCTGCAATTTGAGCAATAAGTCTAATTTCTGCGCGACGGTCAGTTCCATATTTGTTGGGTTTGAAGTGTGGTTAGTTCAGTTTAGAATGTCATTCTTTACGTCCGATAACCGACACCTTACACGTAGTAATTTACTGGATTGGTAATAGTTTCCGACAAAATTGTCGCAAAATTAATGAATTTTTTCGACAAATATCGTTGCAATAATTCTTTTGTAAAAACTTCGCTTTCATAGTGTCCAATATCACAAATGAGGATGCGGCCATCGGCATCAAAAAACTCATGGTATTTATAATCGGAAGTGATGAAAACATCAGCTTGTTGGCGAACCGCGTCGTTCAACAAAAATCCTCCTGCGCCTCCACAAACGGCAACTTTCTGAATAATTGGGGAACAAGTGGCGGTATGCCGAATGACATTTAGCTGCATTTTTTGTTTCAAATAGGCAAAAAAATCGGTAGCTGCAATGCCTTCTGACAAAAGACCAATTGCCCCTGCACCTACTTCTTGATTGGTATTTTGCAAGAGCGTAAGATAGTGCGCCACCTCTTCATACGGATGGGTTTCGTTGAGCGTTTGCATCACTGTTGCTTCCAAATAAGCAGGGAAAATGACCTCAACTCGGCTTTCATTTACATGTTCGATTTCATTTGCATTCCCAATAAAAGGCGTAGCTGCTTCATTGGGTCGAAAAGTACCCGTGCCATTTACGCTAAAGCTACAATGGTCATAATTCCCGATTTGGCCGACACCGACGTTGTGCAACGCATCGACGACCGATTGCGCGTTTTCGACGGGAACGAAAAAGACAAGTTTCATCAACAAATCCTTTTTAGGGGCTAACACGCGAACGTTTTGCAAGCCCAGGCGCTCGGCAATCATAAAATTGACACCACCGACCACGTGGTCGAGGTTGGTATGCGTGGCATAAATGGCAACATCGTTTTTAATGGCTTTGATCACCGTACGTTCGACGTAGTTGCGCCCATTAAATTTTTTCAACCCTTTAAATACAATGGGGTGGTGGGCGACAATCAAATTACAGTTTTTGGCAATGGCTTCATCGACGACGGCCTCTGTGCAGTCAAGCGAAACGAGCACATTGGTAACGGAGGCCGTAGAGTCACCAACGATAAGACCAGCGTTGTCGTATGATTCTTGGTAGGATAATGGGGCTATGGTTTCTAAAAAGTGGGTAATGTCTTTAATTTTTGTCATTTTTTTTGAGCGTGTAACTATTTAAAAATCAGAATTATGCCTTAAAAATTGAAAATAATTCAAAAAAAAGTCTGTTTTTTTGTTGGCAAAAGTATTGCATTGAAAGTTAAAAATAGTACTTTTGCACCACTTTCAGCGACACCAAAACGCAAAAAAGTAAAAAAAAACAGAGTTTAGTCCGGTAGTTCACAAAGCGTTTGGCGATTGTTTTTAATAGATGCCAGTCTCGTAAAGTTTACCAAAGACAAAAAATAATTGGTCCGGTAGTTCAGTTGGTTAGAATACATGCCTGTCACGCATGGGGTCGCGGGTTCGAGTCCCGTCCGGACCGCCAACACAAAGTAAGTGTTTCGTTCTTTAGTACATTTTGGTCCGGTAGTTCAGTTGGTTAGAATACATGCCTGTCACGCATGGGGTCGCGGGTTCGAGTCCCGTCCGGACCGCTAGGAAGCTCAGAGAAATCTGAGCTTTTTTTGTTTTTAACCCTTTTTTGACGGTTTTAAGGCACTTTTGGGGCATTTGCAGCTTCTCCTAAAATTGATACTTTTTTGATACCTTCTGCTTTAGTCATCTAACTTCACTGATGTTTCCAATGAAAAATGCGTTCAAATGTTGGTCTTGATAAAAGTTTGGTTATTGCATTCAGGTGAAATTTTTTACGATGTTGTGCTAAATCATACCATAATTTTTGATACTTTTTTGATACCTGTTTTTCACGATATTGAAATTATATGTTTGTGCCAACAATAAACCATGCACAAATGAAAGTCAAGTATCAACTGGTATACGATCGGAAACAACAAGCCAGCAAAAAAGGGAGAGGGCTGGTTCAGATTCAAGCGTATCTAAATGGTGAACGTCGCTATTTTTCTACAAAACTTCATCTTACATTGAAAGAGTGGGATCGAAGTAAAAATGTCCCTAAAGATCCTTACACGGCAAGGTTGTTAAGAAATCAAATCGAGGAGCTCGAAACCTTCGAAATAGAGTATCGAGCACTCCACAAGCAATTCAGCCTTCAAGACTTCGATTTCTACCTTGAGTCCAAGAAACCTAGCAAAAAGAGAGAGATTCTGAC
The DNA here is from genome assembly GCF_014195535.1 of Runella defluvii. Taxonomy (GTDB): domain Bacteria; phylum Bacteroidota; class Bacteroidia; order Cytophagales; family Spirosomataceae; genus Runella; species Runella defluvii. The sequence goes on from NZ_JACIBY010000003.1 coordinate 98,034, forward strand.
GTTCACGGAGTTCTTTCGCGATCAACTAACTAAGCAACCTCAGTTAGCCAAGGCAACTCTAGTTACACACCGGGTGACTTTTAAAACTTTGTGCGCTTTCAGAAAAAAAGTAGAATTCAGTGACTTGAATTTTGCCTTTCTTCAGGAGTTCAACAATTTTGTGTCGAAAAGAGGGAAAGGTATAAATACAATAGAGAAGTATCATCGTCATTTGCGCAAATACATTAACTTGGCTATTCTACATGATTTTCTGCCTGAAGATCGTAATCCTTACAAAAAATTCAAGTTAGTTACGGAGGAGACAGAAGTGATCTTTTTGCTACCTGAGGAAAGAAAGAGGATTGAAGCTTTAGAATTTACCCCGGAACAGAAAGAGTTGGAGTTGGCCAGAGATATGTTCCTATTCGCATGTTATACAGGTCTTAGGCATAGTGACTGTTCCAAAATTTGCGCTGAAAACTTACTGATAACAGCAGATGGTATTGCTTTGAAGTACAAAGCTCAGAAAACGTCAAAGTTGGATTATAAGCCTCTTTCCTTATTGTTTGACGGAGCTCCAGCTGAGATAATCAAAAAACATCTGCCATTGAGGCCTGATGTGCAAATTTTTCGAGGTATGTACAGTCAAAAGGTAAATAAGCTTTTGAAAAAAATTGCAAGGATGGCATACGTAAACCCGAAATTGTATTTTAAAGCATCGAGAGATACCTTTGGGACAAATCTCTATATGTTGTCAGGAGACGACAAATTAGTACAGGTCCAACTTCAACACAGTAAAAGAGATCAGACAGACAAGTACGTTCACGCAGTTCAACAAGTTCAAAATGAAGCCCTCAAAAAAATATTTAAGCAGACCAGCAAAGGTTCCGATGACAGCGGAAATAAATGATAATAAGGTAAATAGGGTAAACAGTACGCTTAAAAAGATTACAGTTAAACACTATTTGAATCTCTACATTCGCCCGTATGTGAATGACGAACAGGAAGAAAAAGAACCGAATAAGTGGAAACATGCTGTTTACGTTCGTATTACGTTCAATCGAATCACGGCTAAGATTAAGAGTGCAGCTAATTTGTGGTGTACACTCAATGAGTTTGAAAACCAAACCAAGGAGATTGAAAAAATATTAGAAAGGGAAAGCCTTTTCCTAATAGATTTTATCAGTCGAGCCTATAATGAGGTCAAGGATAACAAGGAACAAGATGAATTTAATGTCAATGAGCTTTTTTACGATTTCCAATATTTCTACTACGAGTTAGACAAAGTCATAGATCGGTTATTGGCAGAAGAGATAAAAGACTACCTCAAATTAGAACCAGATTCACTGGATTTTCAAGTACTTGCTCAAACTGTTGCTGGAGACTATTCTATCAGCCCTCTCGAATTATTGAGGTATTTTGAGACTCAAAAATTGTTGAAGCCAGGGATCAAACAAAAATTTTCGGAAGTATTCTGGACTTGGAAAATACTCTATAAACAATTTAAGCTTAGGGATGCTGAGTATGGGTTATTGGGAGCTAGTGTCTTGGACTATGCTCAGGGTGACTTTAAGAAAAGATTTGTCGATACTTTACAACTAGATCCACAAAGGGTAGCTGTTTTCTATCAAGATATTGATTATCTGTTAGATAAGTATTATTTCGCCAAGCCTAAGGCGCTTTTTTTTTAAAGTAAATTTCTTCGTATAAAGAAGTGAAAAAAAATATAAATGTTTTGTTTGAATTATTGCAACATTTATTTCTATCATTGCATTGTAAATAACAACAAATCATAATTCATGAAAACTGTAGAGAACAAAAAGCAAGTCAACAGTGAATTGACAGCCATGCGTGAGGAAATCAATAAGCGCTTGGATGAAGTGCTTAAAAAGCTTGAAACACGGAAAGAAAGTAACGAATCGCTTGAAAAGTTACAGCCATCACACGTTTGCAAAAAGATGGGATGGTCAAGATCGAAATTCGAGCAATTCAAGCGCGATGGATTATTTCGCACCACGAAAATAGGAGGGAAGGTATATGTTTATGCTTCGGACCTTCAAAGGCTTTTTCCGAAAGATTTCTTCTAGTTGTTTCCTACTTTTCACACAAACCAATTTTAGTGATTCCCAATGTCGTGGAAATACCACGGCTGGGTTCTTATTGACTTAACTTTTAGCATCCATGAGTAATTATTTTTTTCAGTTTGAAAAACACCCTAAAAAGAAAGGTACTTGCCCTAATTGTGGGCATCAGGATTGTTTTCGATATTACGAAAAAGATGGTATCCGTATGGATACAGTTTTCGGTAAGTGTGAGAGAATCAACTCTTGTGGATACCATTCCCACCCAGATGGTAATACCATTCCTCTTTTCGAAATTGCTCCCTTGGCTTTACCAACAGAGCAAAATAAACAGCTGGTTTTGCCTGATCAAGAACGTCTCAAAAAAATGGAAGGTTACTTGAATAATCTTGGGAGTAATTTTCATCAGTATTGTCTAAGCCTGGGTGTGGATGAGTTACACTTGAGAAAACACGGAGTCGGCACTAGTTCTAAAGGACATACTGTATTCGTGTTTAAGAATTTTCAAGGCCAGATTGTTAACGCAAAATGGGTTACTTACTCTTCCGATGGGAAAAGGGATAAGAAGATTAAAGCTTTCTCAATGAAACAGCCGATTGACCCTAAAACGAGGTACGGTCTTTGCCTGTATGGGGAAGATTTGTTGGATCCCGAGATGCAAAAGACAGTGGTGATTGTTGAATCTGAAAAAACGAAAGTGATAGCTTCGTTTTTTTATCCTGATTGGGACTGGGTATCATGTGGATCCGCAAATGGACTAACCGATGAAAAAGTGGAACCCTTAAAAGGGCGGAAAGTTGTCTGGTTGTGTGATGCAGATAAGGCGGGTAGACAAGCTTCAAGCATTGAGTGCCTGAAACGTAATAGAGTTGCTTACGAAATTATTGATTTGTTTCCTGAGCGAAGTGATGGCTACGATATAGCAGATTCCATTCAAATGAAGATTTTCCCAAAGCTTACAATTCCTGATGATAAAACAGATCTTAAACAAGATACAGAGGTCAGTCGAAATACAGTGGATTATCGAAAAGATGGAAGTATATGGGTTCAGACAAAGAAGAACTGGAGTAGAGTATCCAACTTTCATTTATTTATTAAATACCTTGCTGAAGATGATTTAGAGCGCAAAAGCTGGATTTTGGAGCTACACAAAAGAGACATCAGCCCAGTTTTTCTTGAAGTCAGTCATGAAGATTTTTGTTCGACCCGTAGATTGAAAAACATAATGACCGCCAAGGAGTTGAGTCTCAAAGTCAATGAGGAACAATGGGAGGAAATTATTGATTATTTATTTGCATTAAAGCGCCATACTGCGGTTGTCAAAGTAAATAAGTTTGGGTACCATAAATTGTCAGATTTGTATCTGTTTGCGAATCATGCAGTTACATCGTTTGGTGAAATGCTTTCGCCTGATGATTTTGGTATCGTTACAAACAATGGATGTAGTATTTCAATGCCGAAAGTTCCTAATGGAAAGAAACACCGATTTACACTTACTCATTATCAAATCACGTTCAATGAATGGTTTGAAGCTTACTGTGAAACACATCTTTGGGAAAATGCCTTTCTACCAATGAGCTTTTATATTATGTCACTTTATAGAGATATTTTAGTGAGACATAAGGGTTTCTCACCCATTTTATTTGCTAAAGGACCAGCAGGAACAGGGAAATCATCGCTCATTAGGAGCATTACCCACTTATTTGGTGGGAAGCAAGACGACATCAACTTAAAAAGCAAGAATACAGATGTAGCTTTGATAAAGCTGATGAGTCAGGCTATTAATACAATTATATGGATGGATGAATACGAGAATAATATGCCACAAGAAGGGATTTTACAAGCGGCATACGATAATTCAGGGTATCATCGAACTCCCGATAATTCAAGAAATAGCTCTGATACTGAGAGTATTGATATTAATTCGGCAGTAGCGCTTACTAGTAACTTTATTCCGCAAAACCCTATATTCTTTTCGCGCTGTTTGTTTTTACCGATTTATACGCAACAAAAAACACAAAAACAGAATAATGCGTATATTCATCTTAGTTCACTCGAAAGCAACGGCTTAGGTGCTGTTACAGTTGAGCTCGTAAGGCATCGTAGATTGATAGAAGACAACTACTTAGAAGCATTTTCGTTGCTTTACAAGGAGTTAAAAGATCGATTTCAAAATGAGCGACTCCCTGAACGGTTATTTGCGAACATGTCTCAAGCGCTAACATGTGCTTACATCTTGCACATCAATGGAAAAATTAGAGTCTGTGAATCAGTAGATAAAGCAGATGTGCTCGAAGACTTTGTTAGTTTTGGTGAAAAAAGCATTAGGCGGCAATTTTCCATTCAAAGCGATACGTCTGTATTGACTGAATTTTTCAATATTTTACAGGTTCTGTACGAACAGAATAAGATTCACGCAGGAATTCACTATCGGATTGATAAAGAGCTATTGTATCTACGTTTTCCATCAATATATCCACTGTTTTTGGAAAAGTATAGAAATGTCTTCTTTAAGACGCCACCAGATAAGGATAGTATTGTAACCGAAATCCTTCAAATGGAACTGCCAAGGCAAGAAAAAGAGGTTTGTAAGACTATTAGGTTTCGAAGCGTAGATAGAACAGATGATAGCTCCTTGAAAGATATGGTAAGTAATTCATTTTCTGTGAGATACGAGTTTGTTAAGAAACGTTTTGGCCTTGAATTTTCCAGTTAGAAGCTGGTAAGAAGTTTTTTTCGAAAAAATGAGCCTTATTTTTTACAACATTACAACAATGTAAGTAAAGTATTGATAATCAATTATATAAATTGTTTTCTAGTGTTGTAATGTTGTTGTAAACCTGTTGTAAAGTTGTAACTAAAATATTTTTTGGTTGTTGTAGCGCTTACAACGATTTACAACGAATTTACAACGACAAAAAATTTGTAAGTTACTGATATACAGTTAGATGTGTTGGTGTTGTTGTGTTGTAAAAAAACGACCCCTTTTTTTTAGTGTAAAAAGTAAGGTACGGTGGAATCTTGCAGACTATCGACTTACGTTGTGTCCTTTTTAGAGCTTTTTTCAAACAAATTATTGTTTAACTTTTAATCTTAAGACCACCATGAAAAATCAGGTGATAACCCTCCGTGCCGATACTTCAACAAAAGAACTTCTTAAAGAACTTTCGGCAGAATATTCACTAAGTGAAAGTGAGTGTATTCGACAAGCAATTTTTAGCCTTCAAAGTGCAAAAGAAAATGCTGTAAAATACGATGAACTGCTACGAAAATGGAATGCTACGAATCATTTACTCACTTCAACCTCAATACGTTTGCGACAGTACGAGGAAAATGATGTCCTTGATGCGTTATTTGTACGAGCAAAAGGAATGGAAATAAATGGGAAAATTATTTCCACGAAAAAAGACATTTTAACGCTCCTGATAAGCAAAGCTGAAATCAGAATAAATGACGCAAATGAAAATTCAACAGAAGGAGCTATAGATGTACCCATTATTGAGTTAGAAGCAAGTCCTGTTGTAATTCAAGAAAGTGAACCGTTTACATGGGCTATGGCTGTGGAGCTTACCAAACGATACAGGTTATTAATTGGAACTCTGCTTTTGGGGTTGATTATGGTATTGTATTGGCGCTGGACTTGGATGCTTTCCAAGCGACCTCGAATTGTTGAGGTTTTTAAGGAAAAAAAGGAATCTGATGTAAAAAAGTGAAGCCTACAGTGTATTGGTACTGCTTCAATTGGATAAATAACTGCTGGAGCATGGTCTAAAATAAGGGTTCCTCTGAAAAACAGCATGTTACGTGCTGTTTTTTTGTTTTTGCCACAATTCCTACGATTATTTTAGATGTGCATACTAATTGTTATTCAAACTGTATGTACAAAACTGTGAAAGTAGCTTTAAAACTAGTCTTTTTGACCGTTTGATAAATTTAACAATAGGTTTATGGTCAGTATGTTGTATTTAATTAAAAAACTCATGACCTTCATTCACAGTATAATTACTCACGTTAAACAACATATTTATGCCCCTCTCACACTATCACTTATTTGTCGGCCGCTACGAACGAGGTTTAATGGCTCCCGACGCCAATCATTTTGAAATAAAGTTAAATACCGGTGGCGACTTTTATCGGGTTGCGGTGAATGTTCGTTCGCAAGATGGTTCTATGTTGATGACGCTCGTAGATAATGATTTTAGACATGAGCTTTGTAGTCGATTATTAGCTGAGTTTACCCAACAAGGTGTGTATGACATTGGACAAGCGGTCAAGAGAAAACAATTTGGGCTTGATTTTTTACGGCGTAACATGGTAGGAGACTTCAATAAAATGATGCCTTTACCCAACAATGCTCCAGGGCTTGATAATGATTTAGAGGACAAACTTCGACTTGCTTTAGAAAAGTCAAAAGCAGATCCCAATTCACTTGTTTTTGTTTTTGGTGAAAAATGGCCGAGCACTCCTGGAAACGATAGGTATTTTCCTGAGATACGAGACCAAGGAATCCACGATATTCACATGAACCAAGGAAACCCACCTGGACGCTTTGAAAGGGACAATGGGGTTTTTCAGGATGGTGGCATTTTAATTTATTATCCGAGTCTAAACCGATGGACTGCCATTCTATTAGCTTTCCAATCTCAGTTTAATTCGCTAAATCCAACTACGCTACATACCGACGATACCACAGGGAATCGAATCAATGTATCAGGTGGTCCTACACCTGCTGATTCGCCTTCAGTGTTGGAGCAAGATGTAGTTATTGTCGGTGCCTTGGTTAATCCAAGAGGTGATGAAGATGGTAAAGAAAAAGTGATTTTATTGAACACCACCGAAAACGATATTGAATTGAGTGGTTGGAAACTCGTGGATAGGAATCGAAATGAGTTTACGATTATGAATGTGATTTTATCAGCTGGAGGAACCACTGACATCCGAATATCGAGAGGCAGTGTATTCAAGTTGGGAAATACTGGGGGAACCATTTCCTTGCTTAACGGTGACAACATCAAAGTTGCGGGGGTTCAGTATACCAAAGAGCAGGCTAGTAAAGAAGGACGGGTTATCTCATTCTAATCTTGAAACAAACACACAATGGCAACAAATTCATTTCAAATTGTGGGTAAAAACCCTAATGCTTTATTCAGCCTCAAGGTGCATCGGGGCGAAGGAATGGCATTATTAGCAATGAATTGGCTCAATGGCACTCCAACAAATGATTTTGTCGGATTTGCAATCGAGTATAAGTACCCTAAGGGTAATCGCTACATACCGATTAAAAACCGTATTACATTTGAAGGTTTTGAGAAAGATTCGGACAGGTATTCTTCGTTACGTTCACCCATTCAAATGTTTCGTTGGGTTCATTTTCCTACTCGAACCAATGATGTTGGGTTGTTTACCTACCGTGTTACACCCGTTTTTATGAGCTCAAAAAGTGAACTCACGTATGGCGAGCCCCAAGTTGTTTCTATCGACTTGTTTTCCGACACCTACCCTGATGAGCTAAATGTCACTTTTACGCGAGGTTTTATTGCATCACAAGCTTTTGTTGATAGATATGGTAAAGAGGCAGTGAAAACATTATTGCCACTTAAGGCCGCTTTGGGAGTAGATTTCGTTCCTACGCATCCAAAGTCAAAGGAAGCACTTGAATGGATGGGTTTTGAGGCCCGCGAAAAAATCAATCAGTTGCTTTCTGAGGCCATAGAAGATCAAGAGTCGAAGGTGTACGTGGTGGCTTATGATTTAAGCATTAAAGAAATCGCTGATAAACTACAAGAACTAGGTGCTCGACTGAAAATTATTATTGATGACAGTGGTGACCACAACGAACATGACTCAGGGGAAAATCAGGTTGCCTCAAAACTGGCTCTTTCTGCTGGAAATGGCAATGTAAAACGCCAAAACTTGGGGGGATTGCAGCACAATAAGATGATTGTGGTAGATAGTCCTAGGCGAAAAGCAGTTGTTTTCGGGTCCACAAATTTTAGCTGGCGCGGCTTTTTTGTACAGGCCAATAATGCACTGATTGTGCAAGGGAAGCAGGTGGTTGACGTTGCTAAAGCTGCTTTTAACAATTACTGGGATAGTGATAATATTAAAGCCAAATTTGTTGAAACAAACTCTGCGGTTTGGAATGATTTAGGGCTACCAACGATTGACGCAAAAGTTACTTTTTCACCTCACAGCCGTGACAATTCTGTTTTGGAGTCCATAGCTGCTGACATCAAGAAAGCAAAAACCTCTGTTTTCTATTCATTGGCTTTTTTACACCAAATGAGTAAAACAGGGGCATTAGTAACGGCTATTGACGAAGTAACGGCTGATCCGCGAATTTTTGTTTACGGAATGTCTGACAAACGTAGGGGAGGGCTTGATTTACAGAAACCGAATGGAAATGTAGCTCCTGTCTTTGCCTCCAACTTAACGGATGAAGCCCTCCCTGAGCCATTCAAGTCGGAGCCAAGTGGGGGGACAGGTACACAGTTGCATCATAAGTTTGTCGTTTTGGATTTCGATAAGCCATCGGCACGAGTGTATTTAGGTTCCTATAATTTTTCAAATGCTGCCGACCGAAATAACGGCGAAAATTTGGTACTCATCAAGGATAAAAAAGTAGCAGTTTCATACATGATAGAAGCGCTACGGCTTTTTGACCATTATCATTTTCGAGTGAAGCAGGCGGAAGCACGTAATGCAAAGATTTTCTTGTCGAAACCCCCACAAAGTGGCCAGGAAGCGTGGTGGAAGGAAGCATTTACTGAAACTACTAGCAAACACCGAGACCGTTTACTGTTTTCGTAGCTAATTTTTAGGCTTTGTAACGACAAAATGTAAGTACATCGGTATTGGTCGAATAGTGTGTGTTTATAAAATCATGTAACATCTGATAAACAGTATGTTACATGATTTTTTCTTTTTTGAGAGTAAAAGAATAGAATATGAATTATGTGTGTATGACGTGGTGTACTACGATTTGTATGAACACTAGTGACTTACCCAGTCTTGGTTGTTTAAAAACAAAAAAATGTCTTGCCAAAGGAGATTTAGCAAGACAAAAATTGATTACTTATTTGTTGAAATTACAACCTCATTGGTTTCTAAATGCCTCTGGGAAACCCCATTTCTCATCTGCCAGGTCAAGTTCGAGTTGGGTGTTTCCATTTTCAGTTTCAGCCCCTACTGTGAATGCTCCCCAAGCTACCAATTTGAGTTCTGCTTTGCCATCTTGTACAAAAATAATGGGGTTGGAGTTGAAGAATGTAGGATGTAAGTGAAACTTCACAGCGCCTGTCAAGGGTAGATTGGCGTCGATGCTTTCCACTTTTAGGAAAACATCAAATAGACCTTCTTTGCCTTCTGATGATTTTACAATAGCGCTTAGCCTTCTTCCATTTCTTTCATTGAGGCCACCCCATTGTCCTTTTTGAGGGTCATTGTTATCATCACCTCGCAGGCTTAACAAACCTTGCTCTGTTTGGGAGGATTTAGCTTGTATTTCATTGATAACGGTTTGAACATTAAAAAAAGCTTCCTGTGTATTTTTTAATACCTCTTTCAAATCGTTTGAATCTGTTAATTCTAAATCGGCTTTTCGTATTGCGCCCGACAGGTACATACGGGTGATAAGATAGCCACCAATAAACCCAACAATTGGGAAATAGATTATTAGAGAATTAACCAATGTTATGGCTGCTTCATTGTCTATGGCAGATTTAACGATTTTAGGCGCTATATACTCGGAAGTCTGCTGGAGTTGCTGGGGAACGCTTTTGAGCTGTACTAATCCAAGACCTACAATAATTTTGGTAAGCCAATCCGAAATTTCTTCCAAATTGGTGTTGGGAACGTACTGGTAGGTAGTAGAGTTTAAGATAGGTTGGGCTCTGTTATTTTGTAAAAATTTAGGAATCCCAAATAAAAAACCAACCAAGACTCCTATTACTAGACAAGCTGCGGCCAAAAGTAAGGTGATGTTGATAAGGGCAACTCCTTGACAAACGATAAAAAGTAGACCAACAGCAATAAATACCATGAGGCTGAATGTAAACCTCGCCCCGAAGGGGTCTTTAGTATTGGGTGTAAATATGAGTTTGAGATTTTGTAACATGATCAACGAATGTGTTTAAGATTGTCATTGTTCAGATTTTCTACATTCCCAAGTTCAGTGAGGGAGTTTTCACAAAAGGGAAGGAAAGCACTTTCGTTTTCTCCAAAACGAATAATTGCGGTGCTTAAATCTTCATTTTGAAGGTAATGGTAGTGAATTCCTGATTGTCAAAGCCCTTCGTGGGGTCGACTCCCTTGGTATGGTCGATACCAATTTTGATGTCTGCAAACTTGTTTTTTGATTTTTCTGCCAGTATAAAATTACACGTGAGTTTGAACAGTTCGCTTCTTGTCTTTTCAGTATCGGTTGTTCGATATATCAGTTGACGACTTATATAATCTGGAATAATTTCAACTTTTTTCCAGAGCGTCAAATTTGCAGTTAATCGGTAAGCGAGGCGCCATACATCACCACTAGATGCCTTATTTGAGCTATTTCTATCTTCATATTCAACTCCGCCGTATAAATTGTAATAGAAAAGCAACACCGAGTCTTTAACGTCTGTGACAGCATCAGGTAATAAGGTAAACTTTCCGTCTTTTCCGTTGAATACAGGTGAGACATACAGACTCCCTTGAGCACCTTCCGTTTTTTTTACGTTGTCTTTTTTATAATTGACCTTTGATGTCACATAGGGTGTCCAACTACGCGCATTTTTTAAAACATCCCATAACGGACTTTGGAAGTCAAGCCCACTTAATACCACATCTTGCTTGTTTTTGATGAGGGTATTCTTCTGCAATTCTACGAAGGGGCGGAGTTTAGCTTGAGTGAGATTGATGTTAAGTACTTGATAGCCTACGGCAACACTATAGTTGAAACTATTGGTGTCACCCTTGGGATAGACTAAGTTAAGGTACGCAGCTTCCTCTCTTTCTAGTTTTCCCTGAAATGACTGGCGCAGTGACAATCGGCTGAAGAACTTTTCTTGAGGTTTTTGTGCTCTTGCTCCCAGTGCCGTAACAAGTCCGATAATTAATAGTCGCTTCATCATGGCTTTAGTTTTGTTAATGTGAGATCTTTTAATTCACCAACTGTTTCAATTTTGCCCATGTCTGCCGTCGTGATAAACTTTTTACTCCCTTTTTTATTAATAAACTGATTGATATGCACTCGTAGATTTTCGAGTTTGGTAGGTGTTAATCCTAAGTTTACCAGTTCGTCTGTCGGTTGAATCTCTGCTTGTGGTTTTCCAGTTAGAATAGAAATTGCACGCGTAATTAATTCCCTCACTTCAATCGAAAGCTCCGTTTCAGGGGGAGTTTCTTTTATTTCAGGGGTAATTGCCTTGAAGTATTTATTCAAAAGTTTTTCCAGTAGCTCGTCGGGCTTATCGGGTAAGTTATGAAGGGTTTCAATCAAAAATTGGAGCTCTTCAATGGTCAGGTCTAATCTGAGGTTTGTTTCCATACGTTGTAAGTAGTTGATTGTGAGATAAGGTTTTAACAAAGATACCTTTGTTAGAAGTAGTGAAGATGTTTCCCCCTAAAAAGTTCAGGAAAAAGTTATCAAACGGTTTACGGGCCTTGGTTCTCCTATTTTTCAGATACTCAGATGCCTCCTTATCCGTAAAGTGTTTTCTACTTGAAAGCCCAAATACGTAGAATAGCGTCTTTCTGTTCTTGATTTTTGAGCTTTGTAACGACAAAATGTAATTACATCGGTATTGGTAGAACTGTGTGTGTTTAGAAAATCATGTAACATCTGATAAACAGTATGTTACATAGTTTTTTCTCTTTAGGTGTCAAAAGTGGATGAAAGTGTTTTGAATGTATGACGCGGTGTACTACGATTTGTATGTACTTTTGGGTCTTTAACATTGCTATACTACTTAAACGATAAGTTTGCCCACAAAGTAAGCCTTTTTAAAATCTATGAACAAAAATCAAAAAATAGGAATTGTACAAAAAAAATACAAATAACTATTGTAAAAATAAAATATTAGAAAATTTAAAAAATATTTATACATTATTGCTTCAATAGAACCGATGTTAATTAACTCAGATATTAATATTTTAGGCGGCCTCCCTGATTGGAACCTGCTCTCTGTCTTCTTAAGGGAAAGTTTGGAATCCATGCGCGAAAGTGGAGGGGTACATACGTTTACGGCAATTAAGACCGATAAGTCGGTAAAGCGGTTTGAAAATGCGATCTCTGCAACCCTGATAAAATTCCAGAACCCTGAGATTGAGGCGTTAGTACGAGATAGTTTGATGTCCGAGGGGCTTTCCCAGGATAGCCTGCTCCTTTTATTCTGGAATGCTTCATTCAATAATGAATTATTACATTACCTCAATAAGCACACTTTTTTTGTCTCTTTTTACAGTGGAAGGATCAGTATAAAACAGGATGAGGTCTTTGCTTGCTTAAAAGAGTTGAGTGAAACGGAAAGAGAATTGAAAAAATGGTCTGATTCGACATTGAACGTAACAGCCTCTAAATACCTAACTTTGCTCAAGAAGTTCGGTCTGATGGAAGGTTCGCACAACAAAACCATCCTCCATCCGTACCTAAATGATAAAATGTTTGTGCTTTTTGTCTATTGGATTACCTCGGTAGAGCCAAAACCCAATTTGCTGGAAAGCGAATGGTTGAAATATTCTTTCTGTGAACGACCAGTATTTATCGAAAGAATCATGCAAAAAAGGTTCTCCACTTACTTTGAGTTGAATTATACCGGCGATAAACTGAAAATAGAAACCCTGACCCCTTACTCAACGCTTTACGATGTCCTTCGGTAATCTACAGTTTACTATTCATGAAACGATTCGACTTGTACAGTCGGAAAGGCGCTCGGAAATAACCCTGAAAGCCAACGGCGGCAATTCCATCCTCATGGTATGCGACCCCATGAAGGAAGTCGAATACATTCGCTATTTGGAAGGGCTTTTGCCAAGAGAGGGTTATTCAATCATTGATTTGAATGAATGCCTGATAGATTTTGTGTCAAAATACAGGGCTGAAGTGGCTGAACTGTACGAAATGCTACAATCGGCTACGCACGAAATTTTTAAAGCACCCGTCGGCGAAGAATCTCCGGACCTGTTCAGGGCAATCATAAACCGAATCCATGCGGCATTTCAACAGAACCAAGTACCCGTGCTTATCAATACCGGTGCCCTGTACGGTACTGGCATTCAAAATATCCACATCATGGAGAATGAAAGCGTAATGAAGGCAAATTTGCCCATCATTATCCTGTACCCGGCTACCCATGAAGCCGACCGACTGCTTTTTCTCGGTAAGCAGCCTGCATCCAAATACCGTTGTATGATTATTGAATAATAGTTAGAAAGACCATTCATTATGTTGATAAAAGATTTACTTACCATTGATTTAAGCGAGGATATTAAAAATGTGATTGACTTGGAGGACATTTCAGAAGCCGCCATTCAGTCAGAGATCGAGAATTATATCATAACCGATGGCCTTGCCAAAGAATATGAGGGCTTTGTTTCGGTATTCACTTCCAATATCATTGAAACCGGCGTATGGTTGTCAGGCTTTTATGGTTCCGGTAAATCGTATTTCGGTAAGTTACTCGGCTATTTGATGAGCAACCGACTTATCAACGGCACCCCCGCCCGCGACAGGATCCTGCAACGATTTGCCGGTATTGAAAATGAGGCATTGATCAAAAATACCATTTCCAAACTCAACAGCATCAATGCCCGAGTGGTTTTTTTAGACAGTGCCAAGCAGGATACGTCCAAAGGGTTTGCGTATGCCCTGTTCAAAAACTTCCTAAAATCCTTGGAATTACCCGAAAACGAACACGGATTCCTGCTCTTTTCCCTAATGTGCGATGCGTCCTACGGAAACCCCGCTGATTTTGTACAGGATAAGGCTGGCAAAACGTGGTACGAGTTAAAATCCAACCGAACGCTTTACATAGCCGGCATCAAAAACATTTACCTTGATTTGGGCAATTCTGAATCGGATTATACCAACATCCTCACAACCATTCGACGGGAGATTGACGAGTTCAGCGCGGGAAAATTGCGGGATGAACTGAGCAATTACTTTAAAACCGTAAAAGACGAGAAAGTTGTTTTTCTGTTTGATGAAGCCAGTGAAGCCATCAACTCCAAAAAATTCACCCTGCTCGATTTGGAAGGACTCAGCGAAGCGCTGTCTTCCATGGGTGGTAAAGTATGGACCATTGCCATTGCGCAGGAAAAACTGGATGATGTCATCAATAACTCAAACGTAAGCAAGGCGCAGCTCACCAAAGTAACCGACCGCTTTAAAACCAAGATACACCTGGAAGCCACGGAAGTGGATGTGATCATCCGAAGCCGTTTGTTGAAAAAGAACGATGCTGCGCTGCTGAAACTAAAGGAACACTACCAACTCCACTCGGGCAAAATAGCCGACCACAGTGGCCTGACGGGGGCTGGAAAAACCGAGGATGTAAGTTCTTTTGTCACTTATTATCCCTTTTACCAAAACCAATTCGGCCTACTGCAAAATTTCCTCTTTGGCCGACAGGGATACGCCTCCACCAAGGTGGCAGCAAGGGGGATGATCATTACCACCTACGATATTCTGAAACATGAACTTCAAAATGAAACACTATACAGCGTAGCGACCGGGTGGCAGATCGCTAAGGAAGCGCAGCCGTCCCCTCCCGTTCGGTTGGTGAACCGTTACTCCAATGCGGACAGCATCTTAAAAAACGAGCACATTGACTTGCCCGGACGCCGCTTGTTGGAAACCATTCATTTTCTGACCGAAGCCGAAACGGCCACTACTTCCCTGAGTAATATCGTAAAGGCGTATATCAAATCACCCGAAGATTTTCATGCCACGCAGAGGCTGATTTCTAAAGCCTTGGAAACCTTAGTGGAGCACAAAATCCTGTTGCTGACCGACGGTACTTACCGAATTACGTCCGATATTGAGCAACGCCTGCTGGACGAAATGACGCAGTACCCGGTGCAGATCTTCAAAAAGAAACAGCAGGTAATTACAGCTTTCAAAAATGCGGCTTTCATCAAAGCCTTGGCTCGGATCAATGACAGCACCACCGCTTACGATTTTTATATCACCTCCGACAACGACGATGAACTGTCTAACCCTCCACTGAAACATCTCAAGCTGAAGGTCAAAAGCCTGTACAATTACGGAGACGACGCTACCACTAACCGAACGGCCGTCATTGAACAGCTCAAAACCCAATACCGCGATGATAAAGATGTCATTTGGCTGGCTCCCGACAATGGCTCGTTCCGAGAGATCGACAAACTGATGGACGAAATTGAACGCATCAAATTTCTCGAAGAAAAATACACCAATCCTCAATCGGATGAAGGGGCTATTGTGAGGGGTTTTCAGGCCGAACGCTCCACCAAAGAGAATCGACTGAAAGAATTGGTGGAACAATCTCTCATGCAGGGCACGTCCGTTTATCTGTACAACACGGCTCAACTCGACCGTAATAACTGGCAAACGACCCTGAACAACCTCCAACGGCAGGTGATTCAGAATGTGTATAGTCAACGTCTTTCGGCGCAGTTGCCGGATACGATCGCCGAACGGATCATCAAAGAAGGAAATACCCAACGGCTGTCCACCTACTTTACCGGACTTGGTACCGATTTTCAGTTTTATGATGCCCAGGGCAATTTCATCGGCGAATCCCTGAAATCGGCGGAACAAATCCTGTACAAGATCCGAAATACGTTTGTGGATGTCGCCACCATTGAGCGGGACTTGGTACAACCCCCTACGGGTTTTGGGTGGGGGACTGTCAAAACTACCCTGGCGGCTCTGTTACGGGGTGGAAAGGTCATGGCCAAGTACAACGGTTCCGAAAAATTCTCGTGGAAAGATGACGGAGTAGCAGCCTTGTTCACCAACGACCGGGAACTGCGAAAAGCCTCGTTTAAAGCCATTGCCAAATCACTCTCCACGACCCAAAAGAACAGCATCGTCACATCCCTTCAGGCGTTGGATTGTGAAACCCACATTGGTAAAAAAGTGGATTGGAATACCAATGATTTTGACTTGGTAAAAGCTGTCCAAGAACTCGCCAAGCGTTTCTGCGATAAGGTAGACGATATGAAGCGGGCGCACAAAGATTTTGAGGCGCTGTTCAGCAATTTGGAAGGCTGCAAAGATCAATTGGGCTCGTTTACGGGCGCGGTCAGTGAAGCCAACTACATGGACAAAGCCGAAAACTACCTCTCGCAGACGGAGGTGTATGCCGATGCCATTTACGAAATTGAAAAAGCGGAACGGTTTATACGAAACAACCTTGAGAAGCTCCGCTTATGGAAAAGCTTTGCCGATGGCGTAACGGATGAACTTACCAAAGCGGCCAAAAATGATGACTTGATTGCGTCGCTGGTGGCCACCTTCAACAGTCTGTATAAAGGCGAAGTAGTGAAGAATTTCAGACTGTTGCAGGAAACCGTTCAGAAGATAAAAGATGCTTATTTCCAACTCATGCAGGCGGCTGCTACCGACATGGCGGCCAACTATCTGCTATTGGAAAAAGACGCCACTGCTCTGGTGCAGGAAATCAGTAGCCTACCGTCGTCTCTGAATATGGCCGCCAAACAAAAAGCCGACACAATTCTGCAATACGCTTCGCAACGCACTTCGTCTGCTGTGGATATTGCCTTTGAGGTCAAAGACCGACAGACGAAGTTTACGTATTCGGAAATGCTGTCTTTTCTGGAGTTGTACAACAGCAAAAAAACGGACATTCAAATCATCGCTTCGAGCTTGGTCAGAACGGTTCCTCTTGTGCCCCCGCCCGGTACACCACCGCCGCCCCCCGCTCCCAAAACCTATTCTTCCCTGCTGCCGGGCCGAAAAATAAAGGTGAGTGACTACAAAAAATGGCTGCAACAGGAATTGCAAAAACTGGCGGGAGCCGCTGATAGTGACGATATTGAAATTAATTGATTATGAAAAAGAGCGAATTTCAGGAAAGGCTGGTAGGCTTATTTTTAAGACTTAATGGATATTTTCAGACGGGCTATATGCCTCATTCAGAAATATGGGGACAAAATGGGACTGATTTTGACCGAATTGGGATTCGTTTTCCAAATCATAGCCAGTCAGAAAGAGGGGATTTATTTTCACAACAATTAGCAATTCCTGATAACACAATTGATATTGTAATTGCTGAAGTGAAGAATCATGAAAAAAAATTCAATGCATCAATTAGATCAATAGGAAGTAGAAGTACTGAGAATTTATCACAGCTATTGCATTGGTGTGGCCTTTTTGAAGAGCAGGAACTTCTTGACTTAATCCCTCAAATCAAAGCTGTTTTAGACAAAAATGGACGGGCTGCGAACAATACATTTGACATAGTATGTCATGAAAATAGATTTGGGGCAATAACGATACGGCCTATCCTTTTTTCAATTGAATCAGAACATGGAGGGAGAGGAAATTATATGTTTATTAATGGAGTTGACATGATTCAATTTATCTGGGATTGCTTATGCCCAGATGAAAGAAGAGCTGATTGCTCAACTCGGTATCCGGTTTCAAATTGGGGTTTTGAATACAAAGACATTGTCGAGTATTTTAAGAAACGTCATCAAAATGAAGAACCGCTTCCTTCAACTACCGATCTATATAATTCTTTTATCGCGCATTAATATAAAAAATGAAACTCGCTGACCACGTAGAATATATCCGCCAGCTGATTGACAACGCCTTTCGCAACCGCTTAGGACGAATGGGCGTAACCCCCGCCGCTCTCCAACCCTTAGAGACTGTTCCCGACGAGTATCGCGCCGATCGAAGCCGCATTGAAACCATCCGGGAAGTGTGGATTGCCGAAACGGGCACCGTGGGCGAAGCCTACGAAAAGCTGGTGGAGGAATTTACCTTTACGCTCTTCAACCGATTGGCGGCCATGAAGGTGATGGAAGCCCACACGCTGCACCCCGAGATCGTAACCCGCCGCAGCCAACACGGCGACCGCTCGTTTGCGCATAAATTTTGGCTGGACCAACACCCCGAAGGACGCAGCGAAGAAATGGAAGGACTGGTACGGTTTATGGAAGATCAACTGAACGACTTGGCCGGCGATATACCTTTGTTCAGCCCCCTGCACCCGTACCACTTGCTGCCCACGGCCATTGAGCTCAACGGCATCATGAATGCCTTTAACCAAGTGGAAACCGATGCGCAGGTAGAAGACGATATTTGGAAAAGCGACGACGTGCTGGGCTGGCTCTACGAAAGCTACAACAACTACAAAAAAGCCGCCCACAAAGACAGCGGCGACAAAACGGAGTTTAACAAAGTAAGCATCCAAAGCCAGGTATATACCCCGCGCTGGGTGGTGAAGTTTTTGGTGGACAACAGCCTGGGAAAACTATACCTTGAAATGTACCCCGACAGCGACCTCAAAAACCGCTACAAGATTGCCAATGCGCCCAAGACCCAAACCCGCACCCCCAAACCGCTGACGGACATCAAGCTGATTGACCCCGCCCCGGGCAGCGGCAACTTTTTGCTGTACGGCTTTGATCTGTTCTATGACCTATACACCGATCAGATCGAGAACTACGGGGCCGACTATGACGACCGCAAAATAGCCGAGCTCATCATTGCCCACAACCTCCACGGGGTGGACTTGGACGACCGCGCCATACAATTGGCGCAGTTGGGCCTGTACATCAAGGCCAAACGCAAAAAACGCACGGCCAAAATAGACCATTTCAACATTGTAAGCGCCGATTTCTTTTTGCCCGCCTACCCGGAGGTAAAACACATTTTTGAAGAAAATACCGCGCTGAGCGAGCGTGAGCGCAGCATCATAGCCGACCTGTGGGACGACCTCCAAAACGCCCATAAGTTTGGCACGTTGATACGCCTCGAAGAGAAACTAAACCTCAAATGGTTTGGTACGACCAAACAGGTGGACAAAAACCAGATCGTTTTGTTTGGACAGGAAAACCTCGAAGATTTTGAGAAATTCAGGGCCACTTTCTTTGCCAACCTGCAAAAAGCCGTGGAACAAAACACCGCCAAGCAGGGCCAAACCTTCCTGAATACCAAAACGCAGGATGCCATTACTTTTTTGCAATTGCTAACGCAGAAATACGACGTGGCCGTAGCCAATCCTCCCTATACCGACAGTGCCGATTTTGGCCCTGAACTCAAAAAATTTGTGGAAGACAACTACAAAAAGCCCTATAAATTCAATACCAATCTCTATGCTACATTTATTAAGAGGTGTTATGAATTAATTGATGAAAACGGAAAAATGGCGTTGATTCACCCTCTTACGTTCATGTATATCAAAACGTTTGAGGACGTACGTAAATTTATATTGGAAAAACTGCACATAAATATTTTTGTTGATTATGGCCCTGACGCTACAAATGTATTTGACGGAGGTTTTGCATCTGCTCCCGTAATGTACGTTTTTGAAAATACGACATTTAAAAAAGATACATTATTTATTTCCCTAAATCAGTACACCCGCACATCAAATGAAAAATTGAAAAAAAATTTCTGCCTTGAAGCACTTGATGATTACATATCTAATCGCCCTAACAAGCATAACATTTCTCTTTCTCAAGATAAACTGAAAGTAATTAAAACTTGGCCATTCGTTTATTGGATAAGTGATGGATTTAGGGAAAAATTTAAAAGTAAAGCATTAGATGATGAGTTATTTATTGTAACTGGTTTAATGACTGGGAATAATGATAAGTTTTTAAGATATAAATGGGAAGTATATGTTTATTCTCAAAATTATTTCAAAGACTCTATTAAATGGGTTCCTTATCAAAAAGGAGGAGGGTCTAATAAGTGGTTTGGGAATAATTGGTTATTAGTAAACTATGATCAAGAGGGTAAACTCTTAGCGACTACTGATAATAAAAAATTCTATTTTCAAGAAGGTATTACTTACAGTGCAACTTCTGGTAAAGGTGCGTCTTTTAGAAAGATTGACCTAAATCAAATCTTTGATAAAAAAGGTTCTTGCTTATTTTTAAGGGAAATTCAAAATAGCAGTCAAATTGATTATTTTTTAGCTCTTTTAAATTCAAAATTTGTTACATATGTATCAAATTGTTTAAATTCAACAGTTGAGACACAAGTAGGTGATATAAAACGAGTACCCTTTGTAAAACCTTCGCCCCTTCATGAAGACAATATCTCTTCTTTATCAGCAAAAAATATAGCGATAAAAAAACAACTCTGTTCATATGAGTTAATTGAAACAGAGTTATTTAATAGCCCAATATTAGCCTATAATATTTCTACATTAAAAGGCCGTTTATTCGCATACCTCAATTTTGAGAATGCCCAACTTACGCAGGTACTATTGAATGAAGCTATTATAAACCACCTTATTTTTGAAGTCTATGAATTTAGCGAGGAAGATCGGCAACAGGTAGAAGCCAAAATGGGCAAGCCCGTGGGCCAACTGCCCGTAGTGGAGGCGGCTCGCGAGGCGTATCTGGCCGAGGTCGTATTGGAACAAGAAACGGTCATCGAGCATATCCGTCAGTTGGCCGTCATGGAGGCAGAAGAGCAGCAGGTGCAGGCCCTCAAGGCGGAGTTTGGCACCCTGTACCAAAGCAACAATGATCTGGAGGAGTTTTGTATTCGTCATCAGGTCAATCCCATCAACGTGTGGTATTGGTTCAAAGAAAGCAAAGTCTTGCCCCAAGCCCGCGCCGCCGAGATCGCCCTGGAGTTTTTGGCCGATGCCTTCCGTACGATTCTCATGGAAGATGAAGACGGCATCGTGCCGCTGGTGGGCCTGCCCGGCGAGCCGCGCCTGATGGATCGGTTGGAACAGTACTGCTTTCAGCAGGGCTTTAGCTCCGCGCAGTTTATGCAGTTGGATGGGCTGCTTGGTCGCCCCATCAACGAGTACATCGAGCATCATTTCTTCAAAAACCTCAGCGATCACCTCAACCTGTTTATGTACCTGCCCAAAACGCCTTTTATCTGGCACCTGAGCAGCGGCGAGCACCAAGGCTTTGAGGCGTACATCATCATCTACAAATGGAACCGCGACAGTCTCTACAAGCTCAAAAGCAGCTACCTCAGCAAACGCACCGAGAGCCTAAACTACCGCCTCCAGCAGATCGGCGACAGCAGCAGTGCACAAGCCCAAACCGAGCGCGAAACCATCCGCCTGCAATTGCAGGAAATAGAAACTTTTGCCAAAAAAACAGATGAACTCATCGCCGAAGGCTACGACCCCAAACTCGACGATGGCGTCGGCAAAAACATCGCCCCGCTGCAAGCCAAAGGAATGCTCCGGGCCGAGGTGCTGAAATCAGCCGGCAAAAACTCACAGTTACAGAAATATTTAAACGCCGATTGGTAGTCTCAATTTGATATGGAAACACAAGCCTATTTTACAAACATCAGAGCCCATATCTCCGCCGAATTAACCGGAGCAACAAGCTCTATTTATGTAGCTGTAGCTTGGTTTACCGACTCAAAAATATTTGAGATTTTATGTGATAAGGCAAAAGCAGGGCTGGATGTTCAATTGATCCTGATGGACGATTATACAAACAGAACGTATGGATTAGACTATACCCAATTGGAAGCGTGCGGTGGCAGGGTACACATGATCAATGATAAAACTGCCGGTATTACCATGCACAACAAATTTTGTGTAATTGATGGCTCAACCACCATCACGGGCTCCTATAATTGGAGTAAAAGAGCGCAGTCTAATCACGAAAATATCACAATCAACCGTGAAAATGAGCAGCTTGCTCAGGTATTTACAGATGAGTTTAAAAGAATAAAAGTACTGTATCATGGCCACGACACCTTAAAACAGTTTGATGTCGAAATAATTTGTAGAAGGCTCACAATGATCAATAGCCTGATCCAACTGGAGGAGCATGACCAGATAACGCTACATACTCGAAAAATTGCGGAATATGAATTACGAAAGGAAATAATCAGCATTTTAGACCTATTGAACCGTTTGGACTTTAAAAATGCTTCGGAAAGAATACAGGACTATTTAGTTAGAATTCAATCCATTACTCTGTACGATGAGGTAGATTTGGATAGTTTGAAATGGGAAATCAAATACCTTGAAATTGAAATAGTAACCCTTGAAAATGAAAAGGGTACGCTGGAAAAATACATTTCAGATTTTGTCCATAAATATAACACAGCTTTCGGAAGCCTGATACTTGAAATTCTAAAACTCAAAAAAGAGAAATTAAAGAATATTGGAAGAAATATCCGCTCTGAGGAATACGAAAAAGCAGAGGAACGATTCAATAATTTTAAAAGTGAATACGCTGAAATTATCCAAGAGCAACGAGCTGAATTAAGCAATGAGGATCAGGAGGAATTAAAAAAAGCATATCGTAAGGCAGTCGTACTTTGCCACCCGGATAAGTTTACGGAAGAAGAGATGAAGCGTAAAGCGCACCGAATCTTTGTAGAGCTGAGTAATGCCTACAAGAAAAATGAACTGAGTCGAGTACTTGAAATATTGCATAAACTTGAAAACGGTATTTATGATATAGATGAAAAAGACAAGCGATCTACCAAAAAGCAATTACAAGAGAGGCTGGACTACCTAAAACAGCGTAGAAGCAAGCTGTTTAATGACATTATCATTATAAAGAATGATAAATCATACCGTGATATTAAAGCGTATCAAAGTAATACCGCTTTTTTTGAGGAGGAACAGGAAAGATTAGAAAATGAATTAAATAGTCTAAAAAATGAGCAATACTAATTTAACAACCACTTCGGGCCAAGCCGCTCCGAATGTTCTGACAAACGCTGTGAGTTTGTTTGGTGCCAGAAATGCCGCAATGACAGCTACTCACTATTCCGCTAGAGTTTCAAGTGCAAACCCCTGCGCTTTTTTGATATTAATAGATCAATCAGGCTCCATGGAAGAGGAGTTGAAAGATAATAGAGGTGTAATTAAAACCAAGGCTGAGCATTTAGCCTTGATGGTTAACCAATTTTTAGAAGAAACGATATTGACCTGCCAAAAAACGGATCTTATTAAAGATTACTTTGAACTGTTAATTATTGGATATGGCAGGATAAAAGAAGATGATGGAAATGTTGTAGAAATTGCTTGGAAAGGGTCGTTAGCAAATCGTACATGGGTTACGGTAAATGAATTAAGAAACGGATCAATCCGGAAAGAAGTCATCTCTGTTCCTAACCCAAAGCCATTTGGTCCAAGAGAAATGAAAGAAGAAGTTAACATTTGGGTAGAACCTTATGCTGAAGGATTGACACCCATGAAAAAGGCGTTTGATATAAGCTGTACCTATTTGCAGGAATGGGTCAAGGCACATCCAGAAAGCTTTCCGCCCATGGTTTTTAATATTACGGACGGTGTCGCGACAGATATTTCTACCTACTCTGAATTAGTTGAGGCGTCCGACAGAATAAAATCCATTTCAACAGACGATGGAGACACATTGCTTTTTAATTTATTATTATCAGAAAACAGTGAAAATCTAAATGAGTATCCACTTTTATCAGAACGTAATAGTTTTGAAGGCAATAAATATGAAGCAGCTTTATTTGATGCTTCCAGTTCAATCCCTGATTCTTTAAAAAAGTTTGTCTCAAAAAAAAAACCCAATGAAGAAGAAATAAAAGGAGTAGTATTCGGTAACTTTCAAAGTGTAATCAGCTTCTTGAATATAGGTACATCCACTCTAAAAAACAGGATTAGCTAATGGAAATTGAATGTCATAGGGCATCCGTAGCAAACTTTATTGATAAAAGGGAGTTTGAAAATGAAGATGCTATACACATTAATCATTCTCAGGAAGAGCCATTCTCTTCCTTTGTCTTATGCGATGGCGCAGGCGGTTCGGGAGTATTCTGTAAAGAATGGGCTAAGTTTTTGGCAGAGAGGGTTCCACTAAATCCAATGCATTTTTTTATGCCTTCCGAGAATTGGTATTCTGAAACTTGCAGATTATTTTATGAAAATGTCATAGAGAAAAAAGATTTGTCTGATTTAATACTGAATAAAAAAGTCCATCGAGATGGTTCTTATTCTACCTTTTGTGCCTGTTGGGTTGATAAAATCAACAACAAATTAATATTTTCCTCAATTGGAGATACCTGTGTATTTTACTTTGTTCATCGTGATGACACCTTTCATCTAACCTATATTACCTCCATTAATAAACAACACAGTATAGATGATTCACCTGAATTACTGAATTGGAATATGGAAGGTAATAAAGCTTTTCCTCATAAAGAATTTTCGGTTAACTCGCCTTTTTATGTAGTATTGGCTTCCGACAGTCTGGCAAAATGGATGTTACTTCATTTGTATATTTTAGATTTGCCTTTTTTTGAGCCTATTAATTTTGAAGAAAGCTTTTTACGTTCATTGGTCAGTGATAAATATTTAGCTCTAAAGGAAGATTTTAAAAAAAGATATTCTTTTAGTTCTTGTGAAGATTATATAAATGAACTTTATATAATAAGTAATAGTAACGATGTGTTTAAGGAGCACTTAAAAAGTTTATACTTAAAAAAAGAAATAGAGATAGATGATTATTCACTCATTGTAATCAAGGGAAATGTATCCGAGTAAATCACAATACAAATCTGCGCTGGTAAACGGAATGTTTCCCGACGAAGAGAACAAAGGTTATCGCTTTAAGCCAATATACAATGGTAACGAGCCGATACTTTCTTCGGGTGGCAATGCTATTGTTTTCAAGGTAACTAACGAACAAGGTGATCTTTCAGCTTTAAAGCTTTTTAATGAAAACATTGAAGGTAGATTTGTAAGATTAACGAAAATTTCAAAGTACTTAGAAAATACTTCTCATTCATTTTTTACACCATTCAAATTTGTACAAAAATTAATTTATGTAGATGTTGATGACTTGCGAGAGGATGAAAAATTCTTCCCTGGAGTTGTGATGAAATGGATTGAAGGGGAATCCTTAGAAACCAAACTTAAAAAACTTGTACAAGATAGAGATTTAGGAAAAATCAGAAAGATTGCAGAGAACTTTAAAGATATTTCAATTATACTTTTAAAAGAAGGGGTTGCGCACGGTGATTTGAAGTTAAGTAATATTTTAGTAGATGAAAACCTAAATCTTACTTTAATTGACTACGATGGGATGTTTGTGCCAACATTAACAAGTGAAACAGCTATAGAGTTGGGTACTCCTACGTACCAACATTTAAATAGGGAATTAGCTGATTATAATAGTAATATTGACCATTTTTCAATTCTCTTGATATATACTTCACTTCTTGCTCTTTCACTTAATCCGCTTCTATACGATGCCCATAATGACGGTGATAACATCATATTTAATGAAAATGATTTCAAGTCGCCAAATGATTCTGTATTATTTAATTACCTTTTTACATTAAGTGAAATTAAGGGGTTCGTTTATTATCTGAAATTGTCAGCGTTGAGTCCATTTATATATATTGAAGATTTAATAAATATTCTTAATGGTATATTCCCAAAACCCCAAATAAATATCTTCCAAAAGCCCTTGGCTGTATTGTCAGGAGATAAGGGAGATTTAGTATGGACTACCGAAAACTGTACCTATGTAAGAATAAATGGTGATGAATTAGCCATGGCAGGTTCCAAGTCATTTAGCTTCAGTGATAAAAATAAATTTTTCTTTGAGTATGGAAATGAGCTCTTAGAATTACAGCATGAGTATGTAGTCAACTGCTATCCTAAGCCAGAAATCATTTCCTTATCCGCTAACAATAAAGATTTAAAATTTGATGAAGAATTAACTTTGAGCTGGTCAGCTATAAGTTTTAGTAGGTTAATATTGAAGTATAATCAATTTGAAATTGACGTAACCGAATTGTCAACCTATAAAATTAAAAATTTAGGTCAATCTACTAAAATAAAACTTTTGGCATTTGCTTTAGAAACTAAATACTTTACAGAAAATATCTTAAAAGTGGATGTTTATTATCCTATTGATCTTGATATTACACAAGATAAAAGGGTGGTATTCCCACACAGGCCAGTTAAATTGACTATAAATGCGACGAATGCTCAAAAAATAACATTAGAGCCTTTGGGGGTAGATTTGACTGGCAAAAAAGAGTATAATGTTAAAACAAAATCAAATCTTTATTTCTCCATTGTTGCTGAGAATAAGAGATATAGGCAAGTTTTTGAAGGTTCTATTGAAGTATTATCCACTCCGAAATATGAAAGGAAGATCGTTGAGTTACCCAAGTTAAGTCTAAATATTCCTTCACCTATTTTTCAAAAAATCAACAACATTGATTCCTTAACCCCAAAATTTGAAAGGGACTTTGTGAAAATAAATAAAATACTGGATTCATTCAACTTGTTTCTGATTATCCTGAGAATAAAAATACCCTTCAAAAGTATCAAAACAAAATTTATATCTACAACTCTGAAATTACTGAAGTACGATGAAAAAAAATGAAGAAGTACATTACTCTAAAATACAGTATATTTTTTGGGTAATAGCAGGGTCCGAAATTTCAGCCCTTAAAAAATGTCCTAATGACTATAATCGCCATGCAAATATCGGGTTAATGATTTTCATTACATCGTTATTTGCAGGACTAATGGGATACATAGCGGGTAAGACTTTTGTAAAGGACAATGAAATCGGTGTTATTGGATTTGCTTTAGTATGGGCATTTTTAATCTTTTCATTAGATAGGTCTATGGTTAATTCCATTAAAAAAGACCCAACTATTACTGACTTTAGAATTCTTCCTTACTTTGTTCCACGATTTATATTAGCCATTATATTATCTTTTTTTATGTCTATTCCTCTTGACCATATTGTATTCCATGAAAAGATTAAGTTTGAAATGGATAAAAATAATGCCCAAAACTGGCTGAAAAGACAAGCAGATTTAAGCGTAGGATACAATATAAAGGCGGATACATTACAGGTAGCAAGATTAGAAAAAGAGACCGAAAAGCTTGAAGATATGATAAACAAAGGTTGTGATTTATGCCCTGTCGCAGAATATAAAAACCTCAAAAATCAAATAAATGATATAAACAGGAAGGAATTGCCAGGTTTATTGAACAAGAAGCAAATTGCCGATAAAAACTACAATTCTTATTATAAAATATGGAAAAATAGACAATCTCAGGCAGATGCTACCCCTCAAGATTTTAAATCGGATTCTAAATTAACATCACTTAATACTGCTAAACGAAAAGCTGCCGGAGATTACGGAAGAAAACTTGGTGAAATTAGTTCTTTAGCAAGTCAGGCCAATCGAATTTGTAATGATTGGCTGGAAGAGACAAAAGTATCAAAAGCAAAAAAGGACAGTAGCCTGGCAGTTACTCAGAGTAAAGTTAGAGCAAATCAAGACAGTATAAAAAAGCAGAGCGATGGCTACAAAGGCATGATTGAGTCTATGCAAGGGTTTGATACTCAGTTTACTACTTTGTTTTTAATGCCGAATGCTGGCGTTCAAGTTTTGAAGTGGTTGATTTTCTTAGCTTTATTGGTAATAGAAATCCTTCCCACCTATTTAAAGTTAAAAACTCCCGTTGGCCAATACGACTGGGAAATGTATAAACTGGAAAAAGTAACAGAAATGGAAGCAAAAGTAAAAATAAAGCTACTTGAAGATGAACTGCAAAAAATCGAATCTTATAGATCCGAAAAGGAAATTCAATTGAATAAAAATTTAATAGATAAAGTAACTGATATTGAGGAAGCTCTGGCAAATGAGATGCTCGTTGAATGGGAAAAGAAAGCAAGGGTCGAAATGATTAAAAATATTTAAAAGTTTAATGATGCTAATAAAAACAAGTTTCAATAGCTGAAAATATAAACGCAGATTTACGGATTTAGATTGATAGAGGTACAAAAAAATCATATGCTCACAGCAGAAGATATAAAGCTGTTGGATAGAAGTGCTTGCTTCTGATGATGAAGGTGTAAATGAAGGTACAGTTGGAGGTAGGAAAAAAATACAATAGAAGTAACAGATGAAAGAGATCCGCCTGCAATTGCAGGAAATAGAAACCTTTGCCAAGAAAACAGATGAATTCATCGCCGAATGCTACGACCCCAAACTCGACGATGGCGTCGGTAAAAACATCGCCCCGCTGCAAGCCAAAGGAATGCTCCGGGCCGAGGTGCTGAAATCAGCCGGCAAAAACTCACAGTTACAGAAATATTTAAACGCTGATTAGTAAATTTGGAAATGAGAATAAACGAAATCATACAACAACCCGAAGGTCGTCGCTTGGAGTTCAAAGAAACCCTGCCCACGGTAGCCGACCTGACCAAAACCATCGTAGCCTTTGCCAACGATGCCGGTGGGGAGTTGTTTATCGGTATTCGCAATGAGCCGCGAGAAGTGGTGGGTATTCCGGAAGAAGACCTATTGAAGCTGGAAGAGCAGATCAGCAATCTCATCCATGACCACTGCTACCCCGTCATTGTCCCCGATATTTCTTTCTTTGGCGAAGCCACCGCCAAGGTGATCCGAGTTACTGTTTTCAGAGGCAGCAATCTTCCCTATTACTTAAAATCAAAAGGAAAATCAGAAGGTACTTTTATCCGAGTAGGCTCTACCAATCGCCAAGCCGATGCCGAGATCATTGCCGAACTGGAACGTCAAAAACGCAACATCTCTTTCGATAGTGAACCTATTTATGATAAAGCAGCCTCTGATTTCATGATCGAGCCTTTCCAAGTATTTTTCAAAGAAAAAACGGGTGAAGACCTCAATGAGGCGGCCTTAAAAAAACTGGACTTGTTAAAAGCATTTCAGGGCAATTGGATTCCTACCCACGCTTTTGCGCTTTTTTCTGAGTATGATTCAAGAAAAGAGTGGTTTCCTTATTCTAAAATTGAATGTGCCCGTTTTAAGGGAACTACCTCCGATCTGTTCATTGATCAAAAAACCATTGATGCCCACATCGGTATTCAGGCCGAATTGGCCTATGATTTTGTAATGCGACACATCAACCAAGGAGCAACGGTCAACGGAGTATATACCGAAAGCCGCTGGGAATATCCGGTCAAAGCCATCCGCGAAGCCCTGCGCAATGCCGTGGTGCATCGGGACTATTCCCTCACCGGAAAAGACATCAAAGTAGCGATTTACGATGATATGGTGGAAATCACCAGCCCCGGTAAGCTAATGCCCTCCATTGACTTCAACGAACTGGAAGCTCGCCAATCAGACATCCGCAATAAAATAATAGCTCCTCTCTTTAAAAAGATAGGCGTGATCGACCAATGGGGTAATGGACTGAAACTGATTGCGGATGAGCTCAAAGCCTACCCCGAAATAGAGTTCAAATGGTATGAGCGCGGGATTTCCTTTCAAGTACAGTTTATTAAGAAAGAGACTGGCCGTCAGCCGGAGTTACAGTCAGAGTTACAGTCAGAGTTGCAGTCAGAGTTACGAAAAGAGTCTCTTTATGGGGCTGTCTTACGGCTATTGAGCGATAAACCATTGAATACCGGAGAACTATCAGAACTGTTGGGTCAAAAAAACATATCCGGGCAGTTAAGAAAAGTGATTCGTAAACTTCACCAAGACCAACTGATTACAAACTTGATTCCCAACAACGTGAATCACCCTGCCCAAAGACATCAATTGACCGAAATGGGCCGAACGTTCTTAAAACAATTAAAGAACCAAAACTAACTTTTAATAGCGCACCCAGATATATCCCCCAATTCCTTGACCTTACCCAACCATGACAGAACAATGGCTCATTCAGGATATTAATAGGTTAATGCAGCACCGAAACCGCGTCGTATTGTTAGACCCTGCCAGTCGGTGCAGTTTTGTGCTTCCTATTTTGCAGCAAAATCAATTGACGGTATTCCAAACAGATGGAAGCCTAACAGCCCAATGGCAACAGGAAAAAGAAGAGCTTTTTTTGCGTTATGAAGCAGAAACCACCTGCAAGGACAGTCCGGTGGTATTTTATGTGACCCGTCCTCAAGATAAACTCAGCTTTTTGTTTGACCTCTGTTTTACGCATGGTTGCCTTGATTTAAGTCATCCGCAGGATTGGCTCAAAAAGAAAATATTTACCCATGCCGGTTTGCAGGTACAACTTGATAATCCCATGCTGCTTACTGCGGCAAAGTTAGGCATCGGCAAAGACCTCGGCTGGTGGAAGAAAATCGTGCAGGATTTAGAAGAAGTCATTGATTTGGAGGAAGAGCTGCTTCCTTTTGTCCATTCCCCCGAAGACTATCTGGACGTGAAAGAAACCGATGTCAGACGGCTGTTCGAAGAAAAAGTCCACGAACTATTGGGACAACAATACCTCAGCAAACCCGCCAAAACTTTGGCTGAAGAAGTAGTCAAAAAAATGCTGGACGGACTTGCCAACAACGAGATTTCGGATACATTGCTGCAACTGTATTATAAATGGGCCGATAGTACCACTTACCGCCCTTCGCTGGAACAATACATTCTGACTTATAAACTAAACGGGGTCGTCAATCCATGGAATGCCCATCCCGACCACTGTTTTGAAAAACTCGACCTGAGTGCACTTAGGCAGATAACGGAAAATTTCAGGGATAAATCATTCGTAAACGAGAAGCTGCAAAAGCTGAAACAAAGAATAAATGCCTCCAAAGCAAAAGTCTTTGTGCCGAATTGGTGGCAGGACGTATTGACCTTATTTGAGGTAAGTATCGAGCCGCTGTCAAAATGCCATAACCTGAATGCTTTTATCGACTACTATACGGGGACTTTCGCAAAGGTGGATAGAGCCATTCGTAATCTGTACGTTACCTTTCTGAACGACACCTCCATTATACGTCCTTTACAGGAATATTATGAAGGACTCAATGATGTAGTGCTGCAAACGTGGTTTACCTTCTCCAACGAATACACGTCTGATCAGCAGGGCTATTTGCCCCAGCTCCTGAAAACAGCAAAACCTAAAACGGCAGTGATAGTCGGTGATGGCGTACGCTACGAAATAGCCGATTACGTGGCTACCAAGCTACAGAAACAGTTTAAGGTTGACAGGCAAATAATGCTGGCGGATATGCCTTCCGAAACCGAGCATAACATGAGTGCTTTGTATATAGGCGGCCATGAAGTTGTGCCCATCCATAAGGACCGGGAAACAAGGTTGACAAAGTCATCGGCTAAGAATATTACGTACCTGCCTTTAGAACAACTGAACTATGGCATAGAGGCCGATTACCTGATCCTAACGTACAAGGATATTGACAGTGCCGGCGAAAAACTGCAACAGGGTGCTATAAAATTGTTCTCTGAGTTTGAAAACGTACTTATTGAGAAAATCAGCTTACTGCTTAACATCGGTTACCAGGAAGTATATCTCATCACCGATCATGGATTTGTGTTGACCGGTTTATTGGATGAAGCGGATAAAATTGACCCAATCACCGTAGGAAAGAAAGAGGTGCACGAGCGCTTTATCCGAACGATTGACAAACAGAACAACAACGAATGGTTGGCTTTTGAAGAACCCTATGCCGAATACAGGTATGTTTACGTAGCTAAAAACCACCGTCCTTTCAAATCAAAAGGCGTGTATGGCTTTTCCCATGGTGGTTTTACACCACAGGAGATCATCATTCCCAACTTTAAGTTTACCAAAGCAGGCCACCAAACCTCACAGTTGGAGGTGGTCATTGCGAATAAAGACGATTTGAAGGAAGTCCCGAGCGAATTATTTATGATCAAATTGGAAGCTGCAAAAACAGGCTTTAATCTGTTTGGGGAAAAGCGGAAAGTTCAAATAAAACTATACGCTGGTAACAAAGAATACCAAAGCAGTGACATTATTACCCTGGAAACAGGCAAAGGGGACCAAAAAGAATTTTCGTTCAACCACAACCAACAGGTGCAGGCGGTCATCGTGGACGCATCAACGCAGGAACAATTGGATACGGTAATCATTAAGAAATCAAACCTCCGTGATTTGGGCGGTTTACTTTAATACAAAAGGGTATGATCGTTTTAGACGAATTAGATAAAAAAGCATTAGAAAATTTCAGAGGTTTTGTGGTCAAGAAAGACCTCGTAGGAATCATCAAAGGCGGTGCAAATGTCCCAGCGTTTGTGCTGGAATACCTATTGGCCAATACATGCAGTACAGACGACGAAGAGATTTTAAAAGAAGGGATGGAGAATGTGAAAAGAATTCTTCGCGACCATTACGTCAATCCGGAAGAAAGTACCTTGATTCAGTCCAAGCTGAGAGAAAAAGGCCGATATAAAATTATTGACAAGGTGTCGGTAGAGCTTGTGCCTTCCGAAGACAGATACTATGCATCTATCAGCAATAGCAACATCCGAAAAGCAACCATCAGTGACGAGTTGGTAAAAAGCCACGAGAAACTGTTGCTAGGCGGTATATGGGCCATTATTGATATGGAATACGACCCGATGATTACCAACGGGACCAAAATAAACCCCTTTGTTGTTCGGGACATAAAACCCATTCAGTTATCCAGCTTTGACAATTCAAAGATTGCTGAAAAGCGGAAAGATTTTACCAAAGACGAATGGAAGACTTTATTGCTGCGCAGTGCGGGTTATGAGCCACTCAGTGAGGGCTTGGATGAGCGAAAACTAACCCTACTCTTATGCCGTTTGATACCACTGGTAGAAGCCAATTTCAACATGGTGGAATTGGGGCCCCGTTCTTCCGGTAAATCCTATATCTACAAAGAAATTACCCCCTATGCCATTTTGATTTCAGGAGGTCAGGGCTCAGTAGCGCAATTGTTTGTGAACAACACAACGGGAAGAGTGGGGGCGGTTGGTTTGTGGGATGCTATTTGTTTTGATGAAAGTACCGATAAGCTCTTCAAAGACCGGGACGCCATTCCTTTGATGAAAGACTTCATGGAATCAGGATCATTTTCAAGGGCAAAGGGCGGCGAAATTTCCGGGTCGGCATCCATCATTCTAAACGGTAATATCAATCAACCCGTTGAAACAGTTTTACGGACTTCCCATTTATTCAGTCCATTATCTGATGAAGTAAACTTTGATACCGCTTTTTTAGACCGTATCAATCTTTTCTTACCGGGCTGGGAGATCACAAAGTTCAGTCCCAAAAACTTTACCAATCACTTTGGCTTCAGTACCGATTTCTTTTCGGAGATTTTAAAGTCACAGCGCAAAACCACCTACTACGATGCCATTGATAAGTACTTTACGCTGGGTGCCCATCTAAAACAAAGGGATTCAAAATCAGTCCGTCGAATCGTTTCAGGCTTCATTAAGCTCCTCCATCCAGATGGCGTCTTTTCCAAAAATGACATCAGGGGGTATTTGGTCATCGCCATGGAAATGCGCAGAAGAGTCAAAGAGCAATTAAAGCGCATTGGCGGGATGGAGTTCTGGGACACCAATTTCTCTTACATTGATAAAGAAACGCAGGAAGAAATCTTTGTGGGCTTACCCGAGGAAAGAGGGTCAAATCTTATTGAAAGCAACCCACTTTCACCCGGGGTATGTTATACCGCCACCAGTGACGGCGATACAACCTCTTTGGTAAAAATTGAAGTAGTGGCTCTCCGTGGTACTGGCAAGATAAATGTGACGGGTACCAATAACCAAGAGGTCAAAGAAAATATCAAAAACACCTATAATTACCTACGAGCCAATGAAAAAAGCATCTTGAATGAACAGCATTCCCTTATGGGCTATGACCTGAATATTCAGGTTAGCAATTTGATGGGGGCTTATATTAGCGGAGGTATAGGATGTGCCGTCTATGTGGGTATTATATCAGCGATATACAAGAAAAACTTAAAGGGAGGATTGGCAGTACTCGGCAATATTTCCATTGGCGGTGCGGTAGAAAGGGCGCTACACTTTGCGGAAAAAGTAACCCTGCTTTCAGAAAACGGTGCTAAAACGGTGTTGGTACCTATGGATAATTTAAGCGAGATGACTATGTTACCTCAAAGCATCCTTGGTAAAACCGATACTCCGTTTTATGTAAACAGTCAGATGTTGTTACAAAAAGCAGTGATAGGGGAGTAAATATAAAATTTACGGAGTATAGAGGTAAACAATCACATGAATATTCGATGAGTTGATTTTAAAGCTTTCTAGTGGATCCTAAGATTTTGAAGGCTTTACATTGTCATAGTAAAGTAAAATCACAGCTTTTTGATACCCCCAATGATACCTACATTTAAAAATAAATCTAACTATTTGATAATCACCACTAATTTTCAGTCCCGTCCGGGCCGCCAACATAAATTGAAAAGCTCAGAGAAATCTGAGCTTTTTTTGTTTGAGCTTCATTCTGTCGCTTGTCAAGCCCTTCTCTTAACAAGTTGATACAATCATCTATTTAAATTTTGTAAAGAATCATTTTTATTTTCCTATCATTTTATTTTACTTTGTAAATAAAAGTACTTTTAATGTTTTTTCAAAAACAATACAGTGCAGTGGCTTTTTTCTTGTTATTGATTGAAATTGCTATTGCATTATTCGTTCACGATGCTTTTTTGCGCCCATTTGGTGGCGATTTCTTGGTGGTTATTTTGGTCTATGCCACCCTCCGCGGTTTTACGCGACTTAGTGTATATGGGGCATTAACAAGTACATTGCTCTTTGCGTATTCAATTGAAATTCTCCAATTTTTCAATTATGTCCAACTTTTAAGGTTGGAACACTTCAAAATTGCACGTGTGATAATGGGGACGAGCTTTTCTTGGCTAGATATGCTTGCTTACACGGCTGGAGTTCTGTTCGTATTGATTGTTGAAAAAAATCTTCTTCCAAAAATAGCTAAATGAAACACTTTGTCGCGCCCAATTCCATCGTTCGAACAATATGGGGGAAAGCCGATACCATCTTGTTTATTTTTGCGGGGGCATCGGCCGAATTTGCCCTCAATAAAGCCGTCGATTGGCTGTATTTTACGGGTAAATTGCCCTCTGACCCGCTTGGTCGGTTATTTTCGACGGTGGCTTACGCTCGTCAAATTGTGTTTTCGGAGGAGGAACAAGCCCTTCAGTCCATTGATAAAATCGCCGCTATCCACCAAGCCGTAGAACAAAAAAGAGCCGCTCAAATCCCCGATTGGGCGTACCGCGATGTGCTTTTTATGCTGATTGATTATTCCATTCGTTCGTTTGAAGTGCTTGAACGAAAATTAACCCAAGAAGAAAAGGAAGAAACGTTCGACGTATTTTATCGGGTAGGGGCTAGAATGGGCCTCAGAGGGCTGCCGACTACTTTTGAAGACTGGCAAAGAATGCGTGAAGAACACTTGCAGGATAATTTAATGGCCAGCGAATTTACCCATGACCTGTACCGCCAATACCAAAAACATTTGGGGACTGTTCGCTTTTTTATTCTAAAGCAAGCCCAAACGTTAGTCGTTCCTCAAAGGGTTAATCGGCTTTTGGGACTTGGATGGATTCCACTTTTTGCACCTGTGATTGCTACATACAAGTTGTTTAGGTACCTAAAGCTGGAAAATTTACTAAAGGATACCATTTTACCTACGGCCTACAAACCCCAAATAGCTGCGCTTGATACTCGGTAAACCAAACCTAAATTGATACTCGGTCAGACGACAGTCAGACCGAATACAATTCGGGTAGGTACTTGGCCTGACTATCATCGTTACTTGCTCTTATTGGGTCTGACTATCGTCTGACCAAGGCTACCAAGGCTACTTCCCAAAATCTGTTGCGATTTTATTGATTTGGTCGTCAGAAAGGGTTTTGGAAGCGATGACCGTGCGGTATCGGAAAGTAGTGGATTCGCCGTTTTTGAGCGTCAGATTAAGATTTTCTTTACCCTTACTGAAAATATCTTGTCCAAGCGGGTTGGCGGCAAAAAGACCGTAGCCACGGGCGTGCCAGTAGGTAGGATACCCCACATTTTTTGGGTGGTCGAGAATAACGACATTGATGGTCTCGTCGCCAATCTTTCCGCGAAGGTTGCACCAACGGCCGCGCGTACTCCAAACGTTATCGCCTTCAACTCCTTCACTGGTTCGGTAACTCCCCGTAATACCCGTGTTGTCCATCGACGAAACTTTGGTCACTACCCCATAAGCATCCGTAAACTCAGAAGGCCCCGTAGAAGGATGTTCCAATTGTCGAGCAACGCGAATGGCAAACATGCCGTCTTTTACGTCTTTAAACACTACCTCGGTTTTGGCAGTTAGCGTAGTGATGCGGTCAACGGTGCGGGTGGTAGCGTCTCCCTTAAAAATATACGTGGTGGTTTCGGTCAACATCAGGCCACCATTTTTGTCGAGCCAGTCGGCCGTAACGGTAAGGGTACCTTCGTTTTTGCCACCTTTCATGTTGGTGATTCCCGTATGAACGATGGTGCCGTAGGTGTGTTTGGCGTGATCTACTTTCGTGGAGTTGTTCCAAAAGTCGTGGGCATTGACCGATTCATAGTTGAGCCACATCCCGACGTGGTGCGGGTGGTCCACGCGTTCGCCCGTACGAGGTTTGATGGGCCAGCCGCGCGTAATTTCAGTACCTTGGGCAGTAAGTAGAGGGTAAAGTACTGCTTTTTTTAAAACATCGGGGCCTGGATAAAAATAACTGGTAAAAGGCTTGCCATCGATTGTAACGTCGATTTTCTTTTCGGTTTCGTTGGGGGTGAGGACAACCCCTTTTTGGGCGATGGCTAAACTTGAAAGTGCCAAAGCGCCCACTAAAAAAGGAAATTTCATAGAATTTGTAGTGGAATTTCCTTCTAAAGGCGTTGAGATTCCGTTTTTACCCCGTACTTTCTTTAAGTTTGTAGCATGGCAAAAAAACGAAAATTTTACGTAGTCTGGGAAGGCCGCCGTCGAGGGGTGTTTACGGAGTGGGACGAGTGCGAGGCGCAAATCAAAGGTTTTGCTGAAGCAAAATACAAGTCATTCGATTCATTGAAGGAAGCAGAAGCTGCCCTTAGCAAAAGTTATTGGGAGTTTATTACCCCTAGCAAAGCCAAGCCTGTGCTCAAAGAAGCCCCTGCCAATGTGGGCAAACCCAACCCTGAAAGTATTGCGGTAGATGCCGCGTGGAATACCGCCACGGGCGACATGGAGTACCAAGGCGTCTATGTGCGCACGGGTCAAAAACTTTTTCATCAAGGGCCGTTTCAGGACGGTACAAACAACATTGGGGAGTTTTTGGCGATTGTACACGGCTTGGCGTATCTCCAAAAACACCAGAGCAATCTGCCGATTTATACCGATTCTAAAACGGCAATGAGCTGGATTAAGCGGAAACACGCCAATACCAAATTGGAAGTAACGCCGCGTAACAAAGCCCTCTTTGAAATGCTTCAACGGGCAGAAGAATGGCTTTCAAAAAATAAATTTACCAACGCCATCGTGAAGTGGGAAACGGAATATTGGGGAGAAAATCCCGCAGATTTTGGCCGCAAATAGCTAAATTTTCATCTGCCCAACGCGATTCGGCCACACAGAATGGACGCCACGATAGTAATAGGTGTAAAAAGTAACGTTTCAAGCGACGAAATGGCAGCGAGGTTTCCAAGGGTGTTTAAAGCAAATATTCCCGCAAAAATCCATAACAGTACGGTCGCCACTTTTTTTAAGTTAGCATATTTTGTTCGTCCGTGGACTTGGATGAGTATAAATAATAGTAGTAAATTGGACATGGATATAAGCTCAAACGCAATCATCTGCTCTTGATTTTCGAGCCGTCCACCCCAAACATAGTTATGGGGTATGAGTCCAATAATAACACAAAGTTGAAATGCCAGACCAAAGCCAATAAGGGCGTACATGATGTACTGGGCAATGGAGTAAGGGATTTGTTTTAGATAATTATTCATACATCATTTTTTATAAAGGTAAGACAATGGGACGTAGTTCAAACCCCTATTTTAAATTCAAACAATTTACTGTCTGGCACGACCGCAGTTCATTGCGCGTATGTACAGAAGCCTGTTTGTTGGGGGCGTATGCGTCGGTGGACGGGGTGAAAAAAGGGTTAGATATTGGTACAGGTACGGGGGTGTTGGCCTTAATGCTGGCGCAAAGGAACGAAAATTTACACATCGACGCCATTGAAATTGAGCAATCTAGCGCCGAACAAGCCCAAGAAAATGTTAGCCAAAGTCCCTTTGCCGAACGTATTCAGGTGTATAAAACCGCCCTCCAAAATTGGAAGAAAGAAAAGGGCTACGATTTTATTATCAGCAATCCGCCATTTTTTGAAAATCACTTGCTTTCTACCAACGAAATTAAAAACCAAGCCCTGCACGCCGAAAGCCTTTCTTTGGTCGAATTAGCCAATTCAGTGGCTAGTTTACTGCAAAAAAAAGGCCGATTTGTGGTATTATTACCTCCCTTTGAAACCCAAAAAATGACGGAACTCTTGCAGGGAAAAGGACTTTGGCCTGTCCAGCAACTTCAGATTTTTCAACGAGAAGAAAAAGCACTTTTTCGACTTATAACGACCTTCCAGTGGCACAATAAGCCATTGCAGATAGAGAAACTTACCATTCACGAAGGAGACGGTAAGTATTCTGAGGGTTTTCGTACTTTATTAAAGGACTATTATTTGATATTCTAAATTAAAAAATGCGTAACACGATTTCTGATTACTTCCAACAGTTACAAGACCAAATCTGTGCAGCCATCGAACAAACCGACGGAAAAGGCAAGTTTCATGAAGACCTTTGGCAACACCACGGCGGTGGCGGTGGCCGAACGCGCTTGATTCAGGCGGGAACTATCCTTGAAAAAGGAGGCGTCAATTTTTCGGCGGTGCAGGGACAAACATCCGAGGCACTTATGAAACAAATGAACCTCACCGAACGGGCCGATTATTTTGCCACGGGGGTCTCGATTGTCATGCACCCTGTGAGCCCGATGGTTCCCATCATTCACATGAACGTTCGCTACTTTGAGATGTCCAACGGCACTAGCTGGTTTGGGGGAGGAATTGACCTGACGCCACATTACGTCGTTGATGAGGATGCTCGTTGGTTTCACCAACAACTCAAAGCTACCTGCGATGCCCACGATGTCAATTATTATCCCAAATTTAAAAATTGGGCGGATGATTATTTCTTCTTGCCTCACCGTCAAGAAACCCGTGGCGTGGGCGGAATATTCTTCGATTATTTAAAACCAACTTCCGACGACCATAAAAATCAGGTGTTTGAATTTGTCAAAGCAGTGGGCGAAACCTTTGCGCCAACTTATACGGCATTGATGAAAAAAAACGCTGATATTCCGTATAGTGAGCAAGAAAAAGCGTGGCAGTTGGTCCGCCGTGGGCGTTATGTGGAATTTAATCTGGTGTGGGACCGTGGCACAAAATTTGGACTAGAAACGGGCGGGCGAACGGAATCAATCTTAATGAGTTTGCCCCCATTGGCAGGCTGGGAGTACGACTATAAGCCCGCTCCACAATCGCGCGAAGAATACACGCTTTCGATGCTAAAAAAAGGCATTGAGTGGGTATAAAACGCGATTTTTGGACATTTTTTTGTATATTTACGTGTTAAAAAATTGTAATTTACCAATAGCGATTGAGCGACTATTTTTGGTAAAAGAGTTTGCAAAACTCTTAAATTACGTGGCACTCAATACGAACCGATGAGCGAAATCAACGACACTTTACCCGAAGACCAAAATCTCCCTGAACACACCCGCCACGACCAGTTGGTGGTGTCGGATATGTACCAAAACTGGTTTTTGGAATATGCTTCTTATGTAATTCTAGAGCGTGCTGTTCCTAACATTGAGGATGGCCTGAAACCTGTGCAGCGTCGTATTCTTCATGCACTGAAAGAAATGGACGACGGGCGCTTTAACAAAGTAGCCAACGTGATTGGGGCTACCATGCAATTTCACCCGCACGGGGATGCGTCTATCAACGAAGCGATTGTCAACATGGGTCAAAAAGACTTGGTGTTTGATACGCAAGGTAGTTGGGGTGACATCCGAACGGGCGATGGTGCCGCCGCCGCTCGTTATATCGAAGTGCGCCTTTCTAAGTTTGGCAACGACGTTATTTTTAACGAAGATACGACCGAGTGGCAAATGAGCTACGACGGCCGTAAGCGAGAGCCTGTCACGCTGCCTGTGAAGTTTCCGTTGCTGTTGGCCATGGGGGTGGAAGGAATTGCCGTGGGGCTTTCGACCAAAATCATGCCGCATAATTTTGTGGAATTGATTGAGGCGTCAATGGCTTATTTGAAAGGATTGCCGTTTACGTTATATCCTGATTTCCCAACGGGAGGGTTTGTCGATGTAACCAACTACAACGATGGACTACGAAGCGGGAAAATTCGCGTGCGGGCCAAAATTGAAGAGCTTGATAAGAAAACGTTGGTGATTCGTGAAATTCCGTTTGGAACAACCACGACTTCCATCAAGGATTCGA
Source organism: Runella defluvii (assembly GCF_014195535.1). Classification (GTDB taxonomy): domain Bacteria; phylum Bacteroidota; class Bacteroidia; order Cytophagales; family Spirosomataceae; genus Runella; species Runella defluvii. Next base: position 138,554 of record NZ_JACIBY010000003.1, read on the forward strand.
TTATCAAGGCCAGCGAGGAAGGGAAAATTAAGATTAAAAAACCCGAAAAGGGAATGCAAGCGGTGGAAGACCTCACGGCACGGGACGTGGAGATTGTTATCCACCTTGCTCCAGGCGTTTCGCCCGACATTACCATTGATGCTTTGTATGCTTTTACGGAGTGTGAGGTAAGTATCTCGCCCAATGCCTGCGTGATTATCGACGAAAAACCCCACTTTGTGACGGTTTCTCAAATCTTAAAAACGTGTACCGATCAAACCGTCCATTTGCTCAAACGTGAACTAGAAATCAAACGATTTGAGCTAAAAGAAAAACTTTTATACAGTTCGTTAGAGAAAATCTTTATCGAAAATCGCATTTATCGCGATATTGAAGAGTGTGAAACGTTTGAGGCGGTTATTCAAACGATTGATGCGGGGTTGACGCCTTACAAAAATGACTTTTACCGCGAAATCGTAGAAGAGGATATTCTTCGCCTGACCGAATTGCGCATCAAACGTATTTCAAAATACGATGCGTTTAAGGCAGATGAAGCCATGAAACGCCTTGAGGCGGAGTTGGCCGAAGTGGAAGATAACCTCGTTCATTTGACACGCTATGCCATCAATTATTTCAAAGAGTTGTTGAAAAAATATGGTAAAGACCGTGGGCGTCGTACCGAAATTCGTTCGTTTAATACCATTGCGGCGACCGTCGTTGCGGCTGCGAACCAAAAACTGTACGTCAACCGTGAAGAAGGTTTTATCGGTTATGGCTTGAAAAAAGATGAATACGTCATGGATTGTTCGGACATCGATGACATCATTGTTTTTCGCCGCGACGGTAAATACAAAGTGGTACGCGTAGCCGATAAGGTTTTTGTGGGCAAAGACATATTTTACGTGTCGGTGTTTAAGAAAAACGACGAACGCAAAATATACAATGTATCCTACCTTGACGGAAAATCGGGGGTGAGTTATGCCAAACGTTTTGCCGTAACGGGCATCACGCGCGACAAAGAATACGACGTGTCATTGGGGACAAACAAGTCAAAAATGACCTATTTTAGTGCCAACGACAACGGAGAAGCAGAAATAATTACCGTAAGTCTAACGGCCCAAAGTACGGCCCGAATCAAGATTTTTGATTTTGATTTTTCTAAGTTAGCGGTCAAAAATCGCTCGGCCATGGGAAATGTACTGACCAAGTATCCCGTCCGTAAAATTGCCTTTAAATCGGCAGGTGCCTCAACACTCGGCGGCGTTGACTTGTGGTACGACGAAGTGCTAGGTCGATTAAACCGTGACGATCGGGGACGTTATTTGGGTAACTTTGACAATGGTGACCTAATTCTGGTTCTTTACAAAGAAGGGACGTACGAACTTACCAGCTTTGATTTGACCAACCGTTACGAACCCAAAGAGTTGGTGCTTTTGGAGAAGTTTGTTCCCGAAAAACCAATTACGGCAGTTTATTACGAATCGGTACAAAAAAATTACTTTGCCAAGCGTTTTAAAATAGAAACCACAACCACTGATAAGAAATTTTCGTTTATTGGTGAAAACAAAGGATCTAAAATCGTTTTTGTTTCGACGGACGTACATCCACGCATGGAAGTGGTGATAGAAAAGAGCAAAACGGAGAACCAAGTTGAGCAACATACTTTGGACGAATTTGTGGAGGTAAGAGGCTGGAAAGCCCTGGGAAATCGGGTTTCTGCTTTAAAAATCAAAGAAATAAAGCAGCTCGAATCTATTCAAGCGGAAATAGCCGAACCAGAAATTGTTGAAAATGAACCTGAAATAGCCGCGCCGTCTGATGAAGACGAAACGCCACCACAAACCCCACCCGCAGCTCCCGATGAGACGGGGCAGCTGGGGTTGTTCTAAAAAACTAGCAATGTGAAAACCGCTTTTTTACATATCAACGCCATTCGCCATTCGCGCCGTTTGCGGGTCTCTTTGATGAAAAAGCTCATCAAAGCAGGCTTGTGGTCGGTATTTGGGGTGGTAGTGGCAGTGTTGCTATGTAACTGGATTGTGGTACTAACGACCCGTCACAAGGTGTTTTTTGACGTTTCCTCGCTGCCTTCCAACGATGTTGGGCTGGTGTTGGGTACTAGCAAATACGTAGCTCGGGGGAAAGAGAACCTGTTTTTTAAGTACCGCATGGAAGCTTCGGCGCTGTTGTTCAAAGAAGGAAAAGTCAAGTACTTGATTTTGAGCGGTAACAAGGAAGCGGAAACCTACGACGAACCCAAAGCGATGAAACAAGCCTTGACAAAATTGGGGATTCCTGAAGATGTCATGTTGCTTGATACCGCGGGCTATCGAACGTTTGACTCCGTAGTGCGGTGTCGCGAGATATATGGACAAGAACGGGTGACGGTGATTTCTCAAAATTTCCACAATGCCCGAGCGCTTTACTTAGCCGAACATGAAGGGATGGATGCCGTCGGATTTGCCGCGCAAGATGTCCCCAATGGCTATTCGCTAAAAACATTGCTCCGTGAGTACCTTGCCCGTCCTAAGGCGATGTTGGACGTATATGTCCTCAAACCCGAAGCGGGGGTGCGAGAAGGGGAGTGAACCAACCAACCTCCCGAAAGTTTTAAACTTTCGGGAGGTTCTTCCAAACTTTCGGGAGGTTTTGGTTTTGCGTTACTATTAAATCGAAAGTTGCTTCATCCAATCAGCATCTACTTTGATGCTATCAATCGATGTTCCAGGGTATTGTTCCTGTTCTACAAGGTAGTATTTTACACCCGCTTTTTTGGCAGCTTTCAAAATGGTCACAAAGTCGATTGAGCCTTGTCCCAAATCTTTCTGGGTTACTTTGCCGCTACTGTCTTTTACCATGTCTTTGATGTGTACCAATTCGTAGCGTTTTCCGTATTTTTTGAAGTGCTCAACGGCATCTTGTCCCGCTGCTACAATCCAGCACAAATCCAATTCAAACATCACCTTTTTGGGGTCGGTGTTGGCCAAAAGCACTTCGTGAGGGATTTGCCCTTCGAGCGGTTTAAAAGAGTAATCGTGGTTGTGGTAGCCAAATTTCATTCCCGCGTTGGTTACTTTTTCGCCCACTTGGTTAAACAAATCGGCTTTTTTCTTCCAATCATCGATGGTTTTTTGAGGGCCTAAATAAGGACAAAGCATGTATTTGAGTCCCGCTTCAGCGCCACGCTCGATGTTTTTATCCAGGTCTTTGTTCATGTCAAAGTGTGTACTCACCATTTTGACGCCCATATCACCCAAAAAAGTTTTACATTCTTTCGGCGACATTCCCCACAAAAAGTCAGGACCGCCGTAGCTTTCAAATTGTGTATAGCCCATTTCAGCCAATTTTTTCATGGTTCCTTTGGCATCTTTTGGCATCAAATCACGAACGCTGTAAAGCTGAATTCCAAATTTTTTGATGGGTTTCGCTTCAGTAAAAAGACTTGGTGTGAGGGCAATTCCCGCGCTTAATGCGGATGTTTGTTTCAAAAAATCGCGACGATTCATTGGTGATTGGTGGTTAGTTTCAGGAAAAAAAACGAAAAATGTGCTTTCTACTTGCATTGTGCTAAGTATTTTTGTCTTTCAATTAATAATCATCTTCGTGCATTCTTTTCCACTTGTATATCTAAAACCCAATCGCGACGAAGCCGTACGGCGGTTTCATCCGTGGGTTTTTTCGGGGGCTATCGCCCGAATCAAAGGCCAACCAACTGACGGTGAAATCGTTGAAGTTTGTGATAGCCGTGGCCAGTACTTGGCAACGGGGCATTACCACAATGGCAACATTGCCGTAAAATTGTTCAGTTTTGAACAATTTGTACCCAACGTTGATTTTTGGAAACAAAAATTGCAAAAAGCACTGACCGTTCGCCAGCAGCTTTTTGCCACCCAATGGAGTAGTGAAGACACCATCACCAATAGCTACCGCTTGGTACACGGTGAAGGCGATGGTTTACCTGGGCTTATTATCGACTTTTACAACGGGGTGTTGGTTATTCAAGCCCATTCGATTGGGATGTACCGCGTGCTCGATGAGTTGGCGCAAGCATTACAAGATTTATACGGCAGCGATTTGAAAGCCATTTATAATAAAAGCGCTGATACCTTGCCCGATGAGTTTGCCAAAACTACCCAAAACGGGTACGTTTTCGGTAGTTGTCCCGTTCCGCATCCTGTCAAAGAAAACGGACATACTTTTTTGATTGATTGGGAAACGGGGCAAAAAACGGGCTTTTTCCTCGATCAACGCGATAACCGACGGTTGTTGGGAAGCTATGCCAAAGGAAAAAATGTCCTGAATGCGTTTTGCTATTCGGGTGGTTTTTCTATTTATGCTTTGGCAGAAGGAGCACAATCGGTCGATTCGGTGGATGCCTCCAAAAAAGCGATTGAATTGACGGAGCGCAATGTAGAAGCCAATTTTGGTGAGACGACAAACCACCAGTCGTATGCAGAAGACGTAATGAAGTTTTTAAAAGAAACAACAGGTACTTACGATTTGATGATTCTTGACCCACCAGCCTATGCCAAGAGCATGTCGGCGCGTCATCGTGCCGTACAAGGGTATAAGCGATTGAATGCAGAAGGTATCAAGCACCTAAAACCAAACGGGATATTGTTCACGTTTTCGTGTTCGCAAGTAGTGGATCGCGAGCTGTTTTACAACACGGTGGTTGCAGCGGCCATCGAGGCAGGACGCCAAGTGCGGGTTTTACACCAAATTACGCAGCCCGCCGACCACCCCGTCAATCTTTTCCATCCTGAAGGAAGCTACCTCAAAGGACTGGTACTTTGGGTCGAGTAAAAATAAGAACAGCAGGGCAATTTGCCCTGCTGTAATACTCAACTACCCAACCAGACCCTACTATTGGCCTACAATTTGGCTTTTTAAGCCTCCTAAAACACCTAAAAGTTCGTTTTGCTCGGTAGATGGTACATTGAACTTATTCAAGGCCATCACTAAGTCATTGACCAGTGAGTTGAACTCAGTATCAGTGATTTTCATCCCTTTGTGGGCTGTCACCATGTCTTTTCCTGTGTATTTCTGTGGACCGCCGCTAGCCTGACCAATTTGGTCAATTAGGTTGTTACGAAGGGCAGTCAAACGTGCCGTGTTACCTTTTTGTACTTCTTGAAGAAGTGGCGTAAACGTACGAACCATGTTTGGATCTGCCGCTACGTTTGTGATAAATTGATCCACAACGGCTGAAATGGCGCTAACCCCACCAAGGCGGTCATACAATGATTTTGGCGCTGCTTCTTCTTCTTTCTTACAAGATGACATAATGAACACAAGCGCAACCGATAAAGACAAAAATGCTTTTTTCATGGTTTTAATTGATTTAATTGATTGAGAAAATGGATTAAATTAAAACTTGAGTAGTTATTGAGAGAAAATAAAAGATGCTAACGGAAACAGAAGGCGTATTTAGCGCGCTCAAATGCTTGAATGTACGACAACGGCACGGGGCATTCAGGGCCGCTTGCTGTAATGCCATCAAAGGATGCGGGCTCAACTTTTTTGGCAGAATAGGTGCCTACCAATGATTTCAAAGAAGACTCGTTGGTGGCATCAGGGTCAAAAGTGATGCTCACGAGTTGACTTGCGGGGTTGACTGTACAAGCGGTGACCCCTTTTTGTTGACTCATTTGTTTTTGTAACGCTTCCGAATTAGTAGTTTCATCAAGCCCATCTACTTTTATGATGGTCATGCTAATTGGCTTTACGTAAGCGTGCATGGGGGCAGGTTCTAAATTGGCATAGACAACAAATGCCATAAAAAGAAAACCTAAGGAGTAAAGCGAAATTTTAGCGGTTTTGATAAGTCCTTTTTTCATGGTCGATAACCTTTTTGGTACTATCTACGAGGACGAATGTCAAGTTGGATTTAGAGGACTGATTTTTTTTTTGGATATTGCATACATGAAAGCTCTTAAACAGAAGTACGCTCGCTTTTGTTTACTTGTAAATACTGTCTATTCTCAAGTGGTTTAACTTTTTTATATGGGATTAAAAACGCCTAAATTGAATGAGAGCGAACTATTGGAACTGTTGCGAAGGCAAGATCGCAAAGCTTTCAATTACCTTTATGATAATTACTCCGACGCACTGTACGGGGTTATCTTAAAGGTGGTTCGCATTGAAGAAACTGCACAAGATTTGTTGCAAGAAATCTTCGTCAAAATTTGGAAGAACATTGCCCAATACGACTCAAGCAAAGGGCGTTTGTTTACCTGGATGCTCAATATCGCACGAAATACGTCGATAGATTATTTGCGAGTTAATCGCCTCGAAATCCAAGACATAGATACAGCCGTATATACTGTAGAACAAGGTCAATCAATATATGAGGAAATTAACAACAACGAACTTAAAGAAGTGGTGTCGCAACTAAAACCGGAGCAGCAAACGCTGATAGAAATGGTGTATTGGGGAGGCTACACGCACGAAGAGGCAGCCCAAAGGCTAGACATGCCGCTTGGGACGGTAAAAACGCGTGTGCGAAGTGCTCTTAGGGATTTAAGAAAATTTTTTGGTGCATGATTAACGTTAAAGAATACATAGAATCAGGTATCCTAGAAGACTATCTTTCAGGGAACGTTTCTGAACAGGAACGGAGGGAAGTGGATTGCCTATCTAAAATTTACCCCGAAATAAGGACTGAGTTAGATAGTCTCAGCGATACAATAGAACGATTTGCTTTTGCCAACAAAGTGGCTGCTCCAGCTGCATTGAAAAGTAAAATTATGGCACAGCTCACCTTTGCAGACGATGAACCTGAAACACAGGTGGAACAACTTGTTGAGGAGGAAGAAGATAATGTGCCCGTTTTACCGCTTAATTCGCGCGGAAATTCCTTTCAATGGGGATGGGTAGCGGCGGCTTCAGTAGCAGCTTTGGTTGGCTCGGTGGTGTACTTCAACGCTCGTTTGGATACACTTTCTACAACGGTGGCACAACAACAGACCGAAATAAAAGTACAAACAACGCAAATTGCGCAATTAAATGATGCCAATAACCAGTTTGTGACTTTGAAAGGGGTAGAGAAATCACCTAGTAGTTCGGTGCGGGTTGTGTGGAATCCTAAAACGCAGGAAGTTCAGTTAAGTGTTTTGTCATTGCCTACTCCTAGTGCCGACAAACAATATCAACTTTGGGCGTTGGTGGAAGGAAAGCCAGTTGATTTAGGCGTGTTTGATGTAAGTACTGCCTTCCAAAAAATGAAAACGACGGGACAAGCAGAAGCATTTGCGGTCACGCTCGAAAAGAAGGGAGGCAATCCGACGCCTCATTTGGAAGAGTTATACGTGATGGGTAAGGTGGCAGGGTAATCCTGCCCCGTCCCCAACAAAAAAGCCTCGGCAACGCCGAGGCTTTTTTGTTGGGGAGTTTTTTGAGAAAAACTATTTAGCAATGCTTGCGTCAATCACCAATTCTTTTTCCCAAGATGCTTGGTTGTTTTTTACAAACTCTTGGTATTTAGGGTGATTTTGGAACGTCAAAATGTCATCCTTTGTGCGGAAAGTAAGATAGTGCATCGCATCATATTCTGAGCTTCCTGCCACGCTCAACGTTTTACCACCTGAGTAAGCAACCATTTGGTGAATCTCACGGCGGAGCTGAGCAAATTCATTCATGTGGCGCTCAATGTCGGCGGCACTTGCGTCGGCTTTAAATTTAATGCAAACGATTTTTTGAATCTCTGCATTCTGACTTGGCGTGTAGGCTCCGTAAATGATGAGCATAAATACACAAAGGCCAAATACTGGTTTGATATATCCGAAAAACTTCTTCTTGTTCATTTTGGTAATAAGTTGATTTTTAAACTTCAGTTTTCACGTCTGATTTTGAATACGATGCAAAGATAACGAACGAAATTTAAAAATTGTACTTTTTTTATTAAAAATATAAACAATTCTGTATTTTTTGCTTTTTGCCAAATCAAATTACGACTGTATTAAAAGTGACGATACAACCTTATTCATCGTCTCAGTAAAAATTTGAAGATTAAATCGATGATTCTGCAAAAAATACTCAGCCAATTACTTAATTCAAAAACTTATTTTACGCCATTTTACAGTTCAAAAATGGTTTTATTTCGGTTTTTGAGGATAAAAAATACGATATTACACTTTTGTGTAAAGAACAAATACCAAATAAAATTTGGGGTGCACCCCTGTAATCTATGTTTAATTCGGAAAATATTTACACTAATTTTTCTTCTGTTATTGCTGAATATCCCAATTGGTGGCTTTTGTGGTAAAATAAAGTGGGGTTTTTGGGCGCACCAGCGCATCAACCGTCTCGCGGTTTTTAGCCTTCCTCCCGAAATGCAAGTGTTTTTCAAAACACAAATCAACTACTTGACTGAAAATGCGGTCAATCCCGACAAAAGGCGCTACGCCGTAGTGGGAGAGGCCCCACGCCATTATATTGACGCAGAGGCGTATGGAGATAGCGCATTGTACAAACTTCCTTACTACTGGAAAGAGGCGGTTGAAAAATACGGCGAAGATACGCTGGCGCTCAATGGTACTGTCCCTTGGGCAATCCAGCAATACAAATTTCAGCTTACGGAAGCATTTCGTCAAAAAAATCCCCGTCGTATCTTACGGGTAGCGGCAGATTTGGGGCATTATATTGCCGACGCCAACGTACCCCTGCACACAACCCGCAATTACAACGGACAAATGACGGGTCAGGAAGGGATTCATGCCTTTTGGGAGTCGAGGGTGGCAGAATTGTACGGGGAAAGTTATGATATGTTTGTGGGTGCGGCTATGTATGAACATAAAGTTGCCCATCGCGCTTGGCAGGCTGTCCGCAATGCCAATGCAGGATTGGACAGTGTCCTACGGTTTGAGCGGGAGTTGTCGGCGAAATTTCGACCTGAACAAAAATACGTATTGGAAGATCGTAATGGGGTGATAGTAAAGACCTATTCGAGGGAGTTTTCGGAACGGTACCACCAGCTGCTAAACCGCCAAGTAGAACGGCAAATGCGTGCTTCGGTTAAAATGGTGGCGGATTTTTGGTTTACGTGTTGGGTGGATGCAGGCCAGCCCATCCTTTCTGATTTCTCGCATTTTGACTTAGACGAACAAGCAAAAAAAGAAGAAAAAGAAGAAAAAATGGGCTGGTTGAAGCGACTATTTTCGGTCAGAACGGAGAGTGATAATTAGGCATTGGCAGGCTTAATTTTTTGAATTAACCACGCAAAAGCAATAACGAGTACGCATCCGACGACGTTGAGCCATAAAAACGCCATTAAATCATACCACCAACACAGAACTACGCCGATTTCGGCCACAATTGCTCCCCAAAAAGTAGCTTTTCCACCAATGTTTTTGAAGTAAAACGCGACTAAGAATATCCCTAAAATAACGCCGTAGAAAAGTGAACCAAGAATATTGACGGCCTCAATCATGCTTCCCAATTTGCTGGCATATTGCGCCACAAAAATGCAAAAAATGCCCCATCCAATGGTAGAAATGCGGGTTGCCATCAAATAATGATTGTCATTGGCATCGGTTTTATAGACGCGTTTGTACAAATCTACAACTGTGGTAGAGGCCAAGGAGTTGTAGGCAGCGGCAATAGAACCCATTGACGCACTAAAAATGACGGCAATTAATAAACCAATCAGTCCAATGGGGAGGCGGTCGAGTACGAATCGTAAGAATACGTAATTCACATCGCTGGTATCGGCGGTTGGGTTGTTTTTCTTAATTAAGGAAACCGCGTCTTTTTTAAGCTGTTTTTGGGTGTCGTCCGATTCTTTCAACGCTTCTTGCCAATGGGCAATCGAAGTTTCGTCTTTGGAATCCAATGCTTTGGCCAAACCATCGACGGCTGCCCGTTGACTGCTCACGGCCAATGAATGTTTCTCTTCCAACGATTGGTAATCGGCGGCGTATTCGCTATTTCTGAGTTTGTCAGTTTCTACTTTGTTAAAAAACAACGGGGCGGGATTGTATTGATAATAGACAAAAACGAGCACGCCAACGAGCAAAATCAGGAATTGCATCGGGATTTTTAACAAACCATTCATTACGAGACCCATGCGACTTTGCCCGATGGACTCTCCCGTGAGGTAGCGGCCTACTTGTGATTGGTCAGTGCCAAAATACGATAGTTGCAAAAAGAAACCTCCAATCAGACCCGACCAAATATTATAACGGCTATTGGGATCAAAATGAAAATCAATGGTGTTAAGACGTCCTGCTTTACCCGCAATCTTGAGCGCATCCACAAAACCAATGTCACTAGGCAACAGATGAACAACCATGTAACCTGCCACAAACATGGCCATGGTTACAATAATCATTTGCTGTAAGTGGGTGTGAGAAATGGCTTTTGTGCCGCCCGTAACGGTATAAATAAGTACCAACGAGCCCATCAAAATATTGGTCCAAGTTAAATCCCAGCCTAAAATAGTGGCTAAAATGATGGAAGGAGCATAAATGGAAAGCCCCGTTGAAAGTCCGCGCGATAATAAAAATAGGATAACGGTAAAAATCCGAACTCGACCATCAAACCTAGTTTCGAGAAATTCGTAGGCAGTAAACACTTTGAGTCGGTGAAAAATAGGGACAAAAGTGATACTTAGCACGACCATCGCCAGTGGAAGCCCAAAATAAAACTGAACAAAGCGCATTCCGTCGGCAAAGCCTTGGCCTGGGGCAGATAAAAAAGTAATCGCACTCGCTTGTGTAGCCATTACGGAAAAGCATACGTGGTACCAAGGCAGCGATTGACCTGCAATAAGATAATCATCGATGTTTTGCTTGCCACGGCTTCGGTAAATACCGTAAATAATAATAAAACTGAGGGTACCAATTAAGACAATCCAGTCAATAAAACTCATTGGCAGGAGGGATTAGGTGGAAAGTGAAAGGTTTAGAAATCTGGGAATATTATTCGAAATACTTCATCATTACGTAAAAAAGCACCATAAGTACTAATAAGGTACCAATGACAATGCGGTACATTTGGCGCCAACTTTTAATGAAAGGTGGTAATCCTTCGGTCTCGTTAGGTTGCTGGGAGTCCATCATACAAATGCGCAAAATTTGAGTAGCAAAAGGGAATGGGTGAATTATTTGTTTTACATCAAAAAAATAACCAAAATGCGTGCCGTAAAATTAGGTGTATTCTTTGAGCTTCTGGTAAAGATTAGCTAGAAAGTCAAAAAAGATGTTTAAAGCGTCATAATCCTAGTTTTAACAACCGATACTTTTTTCAAAAACCCTTAATTTAACTTATTTTTCATTCAATGAATTTCAAAGATCAAGTAGTGATTATTACGGGAGGATGTTCTGGCATTGGGCGGTCGGCGGCATTGGCTTTTGCTCGCGAAGGTGCTAAATTATTCCTTGCCGACCTGTCAGAAAAAGCAGGGGACGAACTCGTGGAAGAACTTACGGGAATGGGTGCCGCGGCGACTTTTGCCCGTATTGATGTCACCGACGTAGAAGATGTACAGCGTATGATTAGCGATTGTATTTCCTATTTTGGGAATATTGATGTATTGGTCAATAGTGCGGGTGTTGTTGGGCCACGCGCTCGTACCGAAAAATATCCGATTGACGACTTTCAAAAAGTGTTGGATGTCAACGTTAACGGCCTTTTTTATTGTATGCAAGCCGTTTTACCCCATTTTTTGAGTAAAAAGAGAGGCAACATCGTCAATATTGCGTCGGTGGCGGGTTTGGGTGGATTTGCGGGGCACATTGGTTATTCGGCCAGTAAACATGCCGTAGTAGGCATGACGCGTTCGGCTGCCCTCGAATTTGCCAAACACGGAATCCGGGTCAATGCCATTTGCCCAGCCTTTACGTTGACGCCCATGCTCGAAAATGCGATTATCAACGACGATACCAATTACTTAGAAGCACTCCAGAATGCCATTCCGATGAAGCGATTTGGAAAACCAGAAGAAATCGCTGACGCAATTTTGTACGCAGCCTCGGCTTCATCATCGTTTATGACAGGACACACCCTCGTCCTCGATGGCGGACTTTTAACTGCCTAATTTCATTCACCAATTACTAAAGAAACAACCAAAATGGCTGACAACCAACTTTTTCAATTGACAGGTAAAGTAGCACTCATTACGGGAGCAAGTAAAGGAATTGGCGAGCAAATTGCGCGGTATTTGGCGCAATTTGGCGCAAAAGTCGTGATCAGTAGTAGGCGGCAAGCAGACCTCGACGAATTGGCGGAAGACATTCGTAAAACGGGGGGCGAAGTTACGGCCATAGAGGCAAGAATGGGAGACGAAGCACAAACAAAGCACTTATTTGATAAAACGGTTGAAGTGTATGGCGGAATTGATATTCTGGTCAACAACGCGGCTGCCAATCCTTATTATGGCCCCACCGTAGATTGCCCCGACAATGCCTATGACAAAATCATGGACATCAACGTAAAAGCACCCTTTCAACTATCAAAATTGGTGTATCCCGTCATGAAACTGAGAGGCGGAGGGAGCATTATCAATATTAGTAGCATTGCTGGCGAAACGCCCGATCCAGGTTTGGGGATTTATAGCGTGAGTAAAGCCTCCATCAATATGCTTACCAAAGTATTGGCAAAAGAATGGGGCGCCGACGGAATCCGCGTAAATGCCGTCGCGCCAGGGCTTATCAAGACAAAGTTCAGTCAGGCATTGTGGCAAGATGAAAAAACATTGGCGCATTTTACAAAACGATTGCCCATTGCCCGCATGGGGACAGTAGAAGAAGTGGCTTCGTTGGTTTTGTATTTAGCTTCGGATGCGTCGGGATACTGCACAGGAGGCATTTATACCGTCGATGGAGGAACCACTATTTAGAAAGCACATATCCCAATATTTTCATGGAGGTTTTAAGTCGTTGGTACATTCCCAAGACCGTTGTTCCTAGATTGTACCGCCGATTTATCCCATTATGACTACTATTGTGCCCAATATTTAACATTCTCACCGCTTTTGATATGCTCATAACAACTACCAACAACATTGAGGGTAAAAAAATTACTCAGTACATCGGTTTGGTCAACGGCGAGGCCATCATAGGTGCCAATTTTGTAAAAGACTTTTTTGCAGGCATTAGTGACATCGTAGGCGGACGCTCGGGGGCGTACGAACAGGGCTTGCGCGAAGCGAAGAGTATTGCCCTCAAAGAAATGATTGAACAAGCCCAACGCCTAGGCGCTAATGCCATCATTGGGGTTGATTTAGACTATCAAACCATCGGTGGTAGTGGTACCATGCTTATGGTAAGCGCCAATGGTACTGCCATTATTTATGAATAAGAGGGGGCTACCCCTCTTATTAACTTAAATATACGCCTGCTTCAGGCTCAGAAAGCTTCACCCGAATGTGCTCGTTGAGGGTAGTGCTGAGGGCATAACCGACATAATCGGCCGAAATGGGAAAGGAGTGATGTGCCCGATTGACCATGACCGCTACTTGTACCCGTTTGACAGAAACACCTAAAAACGGCGAAAGACTGTAGGCAAGCGTACGACCTGTGTTTAGCACATCGTCCACCACAATGATTACTTTGCCGTTGAGCGCTTCTTTGTCTATGTCAAAATGAACAGGGCTGGTATGGGGCTGCTCTTTGTTTAGGTCAATTTTCATCAACGTAATGTTCAAAGGCGAAATCTCCCGCAGGTAGTTGGTTAAAAGACCAGCCATGGTATAGCCTTCGCCCACAATTCCAGCAAGGACAACGTTGGTTTCTTCGAGGTTACGTTCGTAAATTTCAAACGCAATTCGCTTTATTTTTTGGTGGGTTTGGTCGAGTGAAAGTATTGGATTCTGCACAGCGAAAAAGGAATAATCTGTTTTTTGTGAGACGAACGAGTTTGGCACAATTTTAGCCAAGAACTTATTGAAATCAAAAAACAAATTTACGCTTTCGCAATGAGAACCCTGCAAATTATTTTCTTGACGTTAGTAGTTGGGTGTATTTTTAGTGGCTTTATTGCCGAAAAGGCAGCCCGCGAGCTTGAAATCGCCGAAAAAATAAAAGGCTCGATAAAAAGCGGAAATGCCCACAATCTTGCGGTGCATTTTGAGAAAAATTTGGACTTAGTCATTGATGCCGAACACGTTGAGTTTCGGCGCGTTCGTGATGGGCAGGCAGAATTGATTTTGAAAAACTTCTTTAAAAAATATCCCCCGAAAGACTTTAAATATGGCTTTCAGGGGACGGCTTCTAAAGTTCGTTATTGTACAGCAACGTATCAGGCACTTAATGGTAATTCGTTTCAGGTATATATTTTGATGAGAGTCACCGAAAAAGAATACCTTATCAATACGCTACATTTCAAGAAAGAGTGATTTTATTTAATCACGAAGTTGTTGTCTTTGATGCCTTTGTTTACTTTGACCGACGTCACTTCTGCTTTTGAAGAGAACTGTCCGTTACCTTGTTCGCGGACGTAAGGGATTTTAACACCATTGCCATCTTTGATTTCTTTGTAGTCGCTGAGGGCCGCGTTCATCATTCCACCGCCCATCATTCCACCACGGCCGCCGCCTTGGCCACCCTGTCCGCCGCCACCTTCGGGGCGTTGCCCTCCTGGACGCTGACCACCGCCTTGACCATCAGGACGAGGGCCTCTTTGACCTTCACCCGAGCCAGCTCTTTTCACTTTAAGACCCGTCTCTACGTCAAAGAAATCGTTCCATTTTCTTCCCTCAGGAATGGCAAATTCCACTTTCCACGCATCTTTGCCATTGACTGCTTCTTTGCCAACCACTGTTTTTTGAACGTTAAATTCAGCATAAAGTAATTCTGGGAAAGGAGCAGCTTGTAAAATGGCGCCTGCGGCGTCTTTGCCTTCGAGTGTACTAGAGTTGGTATTACCTCCAAAACCAGAAGTAATGGCTACTTTTGTCCCATCGCAAGTTTGGCGCATAACCTCATTGCCCATCATGTACACGACGCTGCTGAATTTATTGCCTTTTTTAAATTTCACTTCCGACTCCATCGAGCCGCGTTGGGTTTCGGCAACGGTACTAATAGAAATGTCTTCGATTTTGGAAAGGGCCTCTTTGCCGCCGATGGCAGCTAGGTATTTGTCAAGGATGGCATCTGCCGAGGGAGTTTCTTGGGCTGAAGCAGCGCCAACAACGCCAAACATCATCAGGCTCAAAATTATTTTTTTCATAGTTGTTTGGGGAATGATAAAAGTTGATAAAACTTGGGTATTGATTTAAGCAAATGTACGTAAAAAGGAAATTGTTATTGTGAGTAAAGTCGTCAGATTTTGGGAGAACACCGCCCAAACGCCTATTCAAATCGTTGAAGCCCCTATTTTTATAGAGCTAGGTTTACGCGTTTACATCAAACGTGATGATTTAATTCATGCTTACATTTCGGGAAATAAGTGGCGGAAGCTAAAATATAATTTGATTGAGGCCGAAAAAAATGGCTTTCAAACATTGCTTACGTTTGGTGGTGCATTTTCAAATCACATCGCAGCCGTAGCAGCTGCGGGGAAGGCGCTGGATTTTGACACCATCGGTATCATTCGCGGTGAAGAACTTCGTCCTGACTCAAACCCAACGTTGCAGTTTGCGGCCAAGTGCGGGATGAAACTACATTTTGTAGGCCGAACAGCCTATCGAGATAAAGAAACATTGGCTCACTTTTACGGCAGAGATGCTTTTGTGATTTCCGAAGGCGGCTCAAATCAGTTGGCCGTACCAGGGGTTGCGGAAATGGTAGAAGAAGTGAAAAATCAGCTTGGAGGAAAGATCGATTATTTCTGTACTGCGCTGGGCACGGGTGGAACGGCAGCGGGTATTCTATCTGTCTTTGAGAACGAGGTATTGGTTTTTCCTAGTTTGAAAATTTCGTCAGAAGAGGCTGCGCAGTTGATTTTAACGCATATTCCCCAACCCACAGGACGTCTGAAGGTGATAGAAAAATATCACTTTGGAGGTTATGGAAAAATGAACGACACACTGCTGGATTTTATCCGCGACTTTGAAACGCAGACGGGCATACCACTTGAACAAGTTTACACCGCTAAAATGATGTATGGACTGGTGGAATTAGCGAAAGAAGGTTTTTTTAAATCAGGAACCCAAATGGTAGTTTTGCATACGGGAGGCTTACAAGGAAGAAGTGAACGGTTGCCTCCGATAAAAAGAAAATAGCCCCGAATATCGGGGCTATTTATCTACCTATTAACAGCCATGAAAACAAATATTTTACGCCATAGAAGGCTTGAATGTCAATCGTTGAATACCGTAGTAACTTCCAAAAAGAACAGCATTGTAAAAGAAGTCACCCATGACGGTGTTGAGGAATAAATTTCCCCAAAAGGTTTGTTGGTAAAATGCTAAACCCGCAGTATAGCACGCTACAAGACCCGCCCACGTTTGTGGATACATTGAACCTTGAAACCAAACAAAGAAATTCGTAATTAAAAAGAACGAAATAGAAGCTACCAAACTAGCCACGACAACGCGTCCATAAGTAACTTTTTTCAAAAAGAAAAGACCAAATGCGGAAATGATAACAAAAGAAACGTAAGTGGGGAGAGAAGGTGAGCCAATGAGTACGTCACTCAAAAGCATGGCTACCATCGGAATCATGAAAGCATAAACTTTACGACTAAACTGAGCAGCACCAAACAAGGCAATTGCTCCAATGGGAGTAAAGTTAAATGGATGAGGTAAAATCCGAGAAAGTGTAGCTAAAAAAATCAGCACAGCTACTGTACTAAATCTCGTAAAAACTGAATTCATGACTGAGGTAAAAAGTTCTCTCGATACGTGTTTTTTTTTGTTGGCTCTTAGATTTCTCTGAACTTGGGTGTAAAGATAAAATGATATTTGTGAAAATAGCAAGAAGTGTGTCAAAAAAACACTAAAAAAAATGACAAATAGTGAACTAATACTTAAAAAAGTTTATAAATCCCTAAAATCCATAGATTGTTATGGCGTCTTTTCGGCTGAAATTACAGTTTGAAGGATTGCTGGGTATGCGTTACTTGAAATCCGTCTTTTAGTATCTCTTGGTATTCGGGTGACGTTCGTTGAAGTAGCGGATTGGTATGGTTTAAATGAATAAAATGTACTTTCTTTTTTTGGGATATTGGGAGGTGCTTCAAAAGGGAAATTGTTTCAGTAACAAAAGGGTGGGGAACCTCACTCATGGGACGATTGATTTCGCCATCTTTGTAGAAAGTACCGTCCAAAAGTGCATAGTCAACGTTTTGGACGAGTGTTTCGAGGGATTGGTTCCATTTTTGCCACTTGTCGATGTCGGGTATAAAGACCAGTCGCTTTTGAGGGCCAATTATTTCAAACCCGACCGTTTCTGAAAATTCATCACGGTGAGGCACTCTAAATGCTCTTACTTTTAGGCGGTCATTTAGTTCAATAAGTATATCCTCTTGCAATGGTTGAAGTTTAATATTCTCCAGTTGTACCAATTGGCTCCACGGCCCATTTGATTCCAAGTAAGTTTTCATTCGGGGCATGGCGTAAACGGGTACCGATTTGGCACCCATTACTTCTCGACCGAGATCCATTAGTCCTGTATAATGTCCGATGTGGGCATGGGTCAGAAAAATTCCTGACAAGTCGTTGTTCGCGTTTTGGGAAGTGGTTTTAAGCGCTTCAAGTTGAATTTTGAAATCAGGGGTAGCGTCAAAAATCCAACGTTGTCCCGTATTGGGATCTACCAAGGCGATGCAAGAGACGGCCTCAAACGCCAATTTCTTTTCCCAAACTGCTCTACAACAGGCTTTATTGCAACCTGCTTGAGGATAACCGCCGTCTTGTGCAGTCCCCAATACCACCACGTATGGCTCCTGGGCGTTTGCGGCAATGACAAAAAGGAGTTGGAAGAACCAATATTTCATCATGTGTACTAAGTCGGTTGACCGTTATTTGTTAATTGTAAATGAAGCTAATTGCCAAACAATGTCATAAATAAGGAGAATTTTCTTCATTTTTTGAAAATCTAGGCGACCAAGTAGGTAATTTTTGGCAAAAAGTGACTCTTTATAATAGGTTTGGCTAAACTTCAACCTGCCAACCAACGCACCAACCAATCATCTATCTACAAATTGAGTTTTATTCACTTTCCTCACAAACCCTTTATCCATGTGTAAGCTGTCTAATTCACTTACTTTTTATTGTTTCCTCTTTATTGTTGGTTTTTGTACCCACGTTTTTTCCCAGCCAAAAACGGACCTTACGGCACCCTTCGCTTTTGAGAATGGTGATAGGGTACTTTTTGTTGGAAATTCGTTGATTGAAAACGACGTCCAATTTGGTTATTTGGAACTAGCCCTGACGACCCGCTGGCCCAACCGAAACTTGACTTTCCGAAACATTGGTTGGTCGGGTGACAATGTGTTTGGTGACGCGAGGAGCTACGTAACAACGCCGCCAACGCCCTACGAGCTTTTGATGCAACAAATAACGGAGGCAAAGCCCACGGTGGTTTTTGTCGCTTATGGGGGCATCGAAGCGCAGGAAGGAGAGGAGGGCTTGCCACGTTTTAAACAAGGTCTTAATCAACTCATTGATAAAATTGACCAGTTGGGGGCTAAAACAATTCTGGTTTCGCCCATACCTCTCTTAGTATCACCTTCTGAAAGTGTTTCACAAAAAAACAGTGCGTTAGAGACGTATGGTTCGGTCATTGAGCAAATTGCGAAAGCCCGTAACAAGCGTTTTATCAACGTATTTAAACCCATTTTGGAAGCAAGTAAACAGTCCATGATTACGGAAAACGGTGTTCACCTTAATGCGACGGGCTATTACCATTTGGCTACTTTTTTGGAAAAAGGGCTGGGGTGGATCGCCCGAAACGAAGGTATTACGTTGGACGTATCTAAAAATACGGTGGAGTCGAATGTGCCCACCCAACTGTTAAGTCAAGCAAAAGAATCCACAAGTTTTGTGGTGAAAGAGACGTATTTTCCTCTACCAGCCCCGCAAGAGGATGGCAAAACCATCATGGTTGATAACGGTCGAAAGCTAAGCATCAAAGGACTGAAGAAAGGTTTTTACACACTAACGTCCGAAAATGAAGTGATTGCGGTAGCGTCGGCAAAACAATGGGAAGAGGGCGTTGTTATTCGACAAGGAGCTGCCTTTGTCCAAGCCGAAGAACTGAAAAAGAACATTGTTAAAAAGGAAGAACTCTTTTTTTACCAATACCGCCCCTTGAATCAAACGTACATTTTGGGCTTTCGTTCGTACGAGCAAGGGCGACATAAAAAAGGATTGGAGGAGCAAAATTACCTTATTACGTGGCTAGAAGCTCAAATTGCCACTGCCAACCAACCTAAACCAGTTACTTATCAATTAACCCTTTTGAAGTAGGTATTGGTTATTTGTGATTGGTTATTGGGAAAAATCAGGTTAAAAGCATTTTAAAAAAACAGCCTCGGAGAGGCGAAACATTTTCTAATTATTTCTTTCTACGAAGATTTGGCTCCTCTGGAGCAATAAATAGTCACTTTTTATTTTTAATGCGTTCAACCTGGGAAAAAATAGAAAACCCGAAACCCTAAACAGAAAACCCCAAACAGTACACTCAAAACCCCAACCTGAAAACCCCAAACAGTGAACTTCGATTATGCAACGTACTACAATCAATAAAACTATTTCGTTGTTGCGAAAAACCTTACTTCTGCCCGTTGTTATTTTGACGACGGCTTTGGTAAATCAAGATAAAAACTGGGATGTTCCAAACCCTGATGTTCAAAAAGAACTCGAATCGTTTAAAGTAGCCGATGGTTTTGAAGTGACCCTCTTTGCGGCCGAGCCATTGGTTGCAAAGCCCATTCAGATGAACTGGGATGCAGAAGGGCGTCTCTGGGTGGTAAGTAGCACTGCCTATCCTCACTTAAAAACGGGTGAACAAGCCAACGACAAAGTGTTTGTGTTGGAAGACACCGATGGGGATGGCAAGGCGGATAAGTCAACCATTTTTGCCGAAGGACTTCTTACTCCCACGGGTATTTTGCCAGGAGATGGTGGCGTTTATGTAGCCAACTCGACCGAAATTTTGCACTTTGCCGATACCGATGGAGATGGGAAGGCGGATAAAAGAAGACGTATTTTGAGCGGATTCGGAACTGCCGATACGCACCATTTGATTCACACCTTCCGCTGGGGACCCGAAGGAAGCATGTATTTTAACCAATCCATATATATCTATAGCCACGTAGAAACGCCCTCTGGAATTAAGCGTTTGGAAGGGGGAGGAGTGTGGCAACTGCGCCCTCAACAACTCGACCTCGATATTTATGCCAAAGGGCTTATCAATCCGTGGGGCTTGCAGTTCTCGCGTTGGGGTTCGTCATTCTTGACCGATGGGGCGGGAAATGAGGGAATTAACTACGCCTTTCCTGGCGCTACGTTTGTGACGGCACCTGGTGCTGAACGTATTTTAAGAGGGCTTAACCCAGGCCAACCTAAGCACAGCGGCTTGGATATTATTTCAGGACGACACTTGCCCGAATCGTGGGCGGGTTCGTTGATTACCAATGATTTTCGTGCCAATCGCATCAACCGTTTTAAATTGGAAGAACAAGGTAGCGGGTTTGTTTCTAAACAAGTGGAAGACCTGCTTTGGACCGATAATGTAGCGTTTCGTCCCGTGGATATTTCGGTAGGGCCCGACGGCGCTATTTACGTTGCTGACTGGTATAACCCCATTATCCAGCACGGAGAAGTGGATTTCCATGACCCACGCCGCGACCAAGAACACGGACGGATTTGGCGGATTGTGGCGAAGAATCGTCCGTTGGTAAAGAAACCACAACTGACCAAAGCTTCGGTAAATGAACTCTTGGAGGCGCTTCGCCAGCCCGAAGATTGGACACGGCTTCAAGCCAAACAAGTCCTCAAAAGCCGTGGAGCGAAGGAGGTGATTCCTGCCCTTGAGCAATGGGTGAGTAAATTGGATAAAAAAGACCCCAATTACGAGCATTTGTTGTTGGAGGCGTTGTGGACGTATCAAACGTTGGATACCGTCAATGAGTCGGTTTTGTTGACTCTTCTCAAAGCTGAAAACCACAACGCCCGTGCAGCGGCGATTCGGGCCTTTCAGTTGTGGCATGGTAAAATAAAAGACGAGGCAGGACTATTGGCAAACGCCGTAAAAGACGCCCATCCTCGGGTTCGATTGGAGGCCGTAATTGCCTTGAGAAAGCTAAAATCTGCCGAAGCAGCGCAAACGGCTTTGACCGTATTGGACAACTCAATGGATGAATTTTTGGATTTTGCACTGTGGGAAACCGTACGCGAATTGGAGCCTCAGTGGTTGAGTCGCTTAAAAACAGATTCCAACTTTATGGGTGACTCCAAGAAGACATCTTTTGCCCTAAAATCAGTCAACAACCCAGAAGCGGTAGCCCGCTTGACCCAATTGTATCAGAAAGGACAAGTGCCCGAAGAATATCAAAAGGATGCGTTGTCGGCGATTACAAAATGGGGGAAAGCTGGTGACTTAACTACCTTGTTTGATATGGCGGTTCAAGGTAACGCTGCACGCGACAAACAAACGGCGGCGCGGCTAGGAGCGTTGGCGGAGGCAGCACAGCAACGAAAAATACAACCTACCAATGGATTGGGTAGAATTGTGGATTTTATAAAGAGTGACGAAGAAGCCGTCTCGACCACGGCGATTCGGTTGATTGGGCTGTGGAAAATGGAAGAACTGAGTGAGCAATTGTTGGGGTTGATTCAACAAGGCGAAAAACCCGTCAAAAAGGCAGCATTGGTGGCTTTATCGGCGATGGGCAGCGAAAAATCAAAAAAAATGCTCATCGACTTAACAGGGACTAAAAATTCTCCCGAGCTACGGGTAATGTCAGTGACGCAACTGGTGGGGCTGGATGCCAACGAAGCGGCCAAAATTGGGACAGACTTGATGCGGACTGTTCCCGCTGAAACGGATGTAACTGAGTTGTTTAAAGCGTTTTTTGCGACCAAAACGGCGACAGAGGCTTTGTCAGAAGCCATTAATACGCGAAAAATTCCTGAAAATTTTGCCAAGGCAGGCCGCCAATTGATGGGGCGAAATATTCCTTGGACTCGTCGCCGTGCCGATGATGTGGTCCAACTGGAAAAAGCGCTGGAGGCGTCGGGCGGTACATTGCCCGTCGAAAAAATGCCCCAACAACTCAACGACCGCGAAATAACGGCCTTGGCCAAAACGGTGGTCGAAACGGCTGACCCCGCCTTGGGCGAAAAAGTCTTTAGAAAGACTGAATTGTTGTGCCAAACGTGCCACGCCATTGGCGGAGCTGGAGGACGAATTGGACCCGATTTGAGTAGTTTGGGCACAAGTTCGCCCGTTGAAACCATCATTCGTTCGGTGTTGTATCCTACGCTTTCGATCAAAGAAGGCTATGAATTGCAGCGAATTGTGAAAAAAGATGGCAGTGAAATGATGGCCTATTTGGTGAGCAATGGCAATACTGAAGTAGTGGTGCGGGATGTTGCAGGACAGGAAATATCAATGGCTAAAAATCAAATCTCAACCATCGAAAAAACACCAGGTTCGTTGATGCCAGCGAGCTTGACGGCGGGGCTTGACAAGAAAGAATTTGTGGATTTGATTGGGTTTTTATCAAAAATGGGTGGGCAATACCGCGTTCCTACTTCCCGCTTTGTTCGCCGTTGGAATACTGCCATGGGAAGCAAAGAGCTGACCCGAAAAGTAACAGAAGAAGGAGGTTTGTTTGTGGCAAAGGACAAAGGAAAGGTCATAAACATGCCGATTTACAGTAAAGTATCGGGCAATTTGCCGCTCGATGAACTACCAGTGGTGGAAGGCGGTGCTGGAAAGCGTTTTAGTTTTGTCCGTTTCAATTTGGAAGTAGTCAACAAAGGAAACGTTGAATTAGCGCTGAACTCAGTCACGGGAGTATCGGCTTGGGTGGATGCCAAACCGATGAAAATGTCGTCAACGGGTATCTCGGGTGAATTGGCCAAAGGCATTCATTCGTTCACAATTGCCATCGACAGAAACGCCTTTAAAGAAAATAGTATTTCTGTACAAGTGTTGGATGACCAAAACGGAGCCGCCCAGCTTCGTTTGATGATGGATATGTAAACCAAGTAGTTTCAACTGCTTGCTGGAGACTTCCTACTAAGGCTATGTTGGCCGAAGTGGGAAGTCTTTTTATTTGACCTAATTCACGATTGCCTTCACCGTTTTTTGAAGATTAAATTTTAATTTTTTTCTAACAAAATTCAAACCTTCTCAGTTGTATGAAAAATACGATGTTGTTGTAGTATTTTATATAAATTACAATATCGTACTTTTTTAGAAAACATGAATCAGAAAAAGCTCATCGCCGAACTCAAAGGTGCGGGAAAAGAATACAAAACGGGTGATCAAACAATTGTAGCCCTTCAAGCGAGTGATTTTCAGCTGCATGAAGGAGAGCTTACCTTGATTATTGGCCCTTCTGGTTCGGGTAAAACCACCTTGCTTTCTCTGTTGGGGTGTGTCATTTATCCAAGCTACGGCGATTTGTGGGTGGATGGGCAGCATATTAATTCCTTGAACGCCACCAAATTAGCCCGTCTTCGGTTGGAAACCATTGGTTTTGTCTTCCAAAGCTTCAATCTTTTAGCACCACTTACAGCCGAAGAAAACGTTGAGCTACCGCTAAAATTACTCGGTTTGGACAGCAGCGAACGAAAAAAACGAGTTCAAAAAGCCCTTGAAACGGTAGGAATGATAGAACGCCGTAAAAATTTACCCAAAGCGTTATCTGGTGGCCAACAACAGCGCATTGCCATTGCTCGGGCTTTGGTAACAAACCCTAAAATGATTTTGTGTGATGAACCTACGGCATCGCTCGACAAAGATTCGTTGGGGGTAGTGATGAAAGAATTACAGACGCTGGCTCGTCAAGGGAAGTCGGTTGCTGTTGTCACCCACGACCCGCGCTTGCAACAGTACGCCGATCGTGCTGTTGAGGTGAAAAATGGACAAGTGATTCCCATTGAATTAACGAACGTTAAGGGCTGATAAACAGTTAATCGTTATTTGTTAACCGTTAAGTAGTTGGCAAAAATTAAAAAAACACCTGTTGTTATTACAAATGTTGCGCCTCTACCGAGGCTACTTTGAATTACTCTAAAACTTTTGTTTTATTACTTAATTAGTATGATTAACAGTTACTTACTGCTATTTTGAATCCGCTTTAATCTTAACAACTTACACACGTGGAAATAAAGAAAGTCAAAAAAGAATGGTTGTTGCTTTTTTGCCTCCCACTTTGGTGGGGATGTGGTAAAAAATCGGACTCGGAAGAAAAAGTAGCCAAGGTCGATTCGGTGGCACTTCCTTCGACCAAAGACCAGATTTTGGGGGTGGCGAGAATTGAGCCAGAAGATGGACTTATGAGTCTAACGGCAGGTACAACAGGCCGCGTTCTGGAGGTGCTTATCGACGAAAACGATTCGGTCACAAAAGGACAACCTCTGTTGCGCGTGGAAGTAGCCGTGGAAAACGCCCAACTTCGCCAGTCACAAAGCAAGATTGCAACGCTCCAAGCCACCTTGGCTGCCAACCAAGCCACCCTTGAGGGATTGCGGGTCAGTTTGGCCAATGCCCAAGAAAACTACACCCGTAACGTGGATTTGTTCAAAGGCAACGCCCAAACCAAACAAGCCGTGGATGATAGCAAAGCGACGGTAGATAAGTTACTGAAAGATAGTGAGACGGCCGAGGCCAACGTTCGGCAAGCCCAAAGTCGCATTGGGGAATCGAAGGCTGATTTAAACTATTACCAAACGGTTTTAGAAAAGAAAAAAGTGTTGGCGCTGCTTTCTGGAAAAATCCTGAAAGTGTTGGTCAAAGTTGGTGAATACGTCAATAACGACTCCCAAATCGCCGATTTTGCGCCGTCAGGGCCGTTGTATGCCAAAACCGAAGTGGATGAACTCTACGCCGAACGGGTTCAAGTAGGGCAGAAAGCCTACATTTTATCCCAAACCACGGGCGACACCTTGGCGCAGGGAAAGGTGAGCTACGCCGCTGCGTATCTGAAACAAAAATCGCTGTTTAAAGATCAAGCGACCGAACAAGAAGACCGCCGCGTTCGGGACGTGTCCATTCGATTGGAGGCGGGAAAAATGCCGTTGATTGGCAGCCGAGTTGATTGTCTCATTCTTCTCCAATAAACCTGACCTACCATGCTCAAAGAGGCGTTTAAGTTCATGTGGTACGACAAAGCCAAAATGTTTGGGATTTTGTTTGGTATCATTCTCTCGGTGTTTCTGATTGGACAACAACTGGGTATTTGTTTTGCCTTGTTGGGCGGCACTATTTCTTTGGCCGAAAACAACAAGCAATACATTTGGGTTGTGAGCGATAAAAGTCAGCAAGTCAGTGATTTGCCGCTGTTGGATATGCGTGTCTCGCGGGAGCTAATGAGTGTGGCGGGCGTGAAGCGCGTCAATACGATGGTGGTGGCCGCAGGCAGCGCCAAGTTTAAGGATGGTACCAAAACGCCCATTACGCTCATTGGTACTCAATCGCCGCGCCACGCGGGTGGGCCGTGGAATTTTGTCAAAGGAAATTTGGAAGATTTACAGCAAGAAGGTGCTCTCATTACGGACGAATACGACCCCATTTCTTCCAAAAAAATCAAAATTGGCGACCATTTTGAGTTCAACGGTTCCCGCGTTTTTTTGAGTGGAAACACCCGAAGTGCTAAAGGGTTAGGCGTGGCCTATGGCTTTACAACGGTTGAACGTGCCCGTAAGTTGTGCCGAATATCTACCAACCAAGCATCGGCGTTTTTGGTGGAAGCCGAGGCAGGTTTTACGCACCAACAAGTCGTCAACAACATCAACAAAGAGATTTTGGGGGTGAAAGCCCGCGACGGCGAAGCGTTTACCCAAGAAAGTCTCAAATACTTTGCGCTCAATAGTGGCATTGTCGCTTCCTTCGGTTTGTTGGTCGTTTTTGCCATCATCACAGGCTTTGCCATTGTGGGTCTAACGATGTTTTCGGCCGTCAACGACCGATTGAAAGATTACGGCACGCTCAAAGCCATTGGAGGAACCAACGGAATCATCCGCCAACTGATTTTATGGCAAGCCGTTATTTATTCGACAGTCGGTTTTGTCATAGCCTACGTCTTGCTGCGGGGCTTTGTCAATGTCACCAAAACCAGCCTTAACATCAAAATTACGCCGTATCTCATCCTTTTTCTCATTGGCGTAACCCTGTTCATCGCCGTGTTGGGGAGTTTGTTTGCCATGCGTAAAATCACGAAAATGGAACCCGCCCAAGTATTTAGAACCTAATTGTTATGAAGAAAATCGCGTTTTTTTTATTAGGAATTGGGCTGTTGCCTATGGCTGTAAATGCTCAAAAACTGTCGCTTGATGACGCCTTAAAAATGGCCATTGATAATCGCCTCGAACTGAAAAACCAACAACTTCAACTGCGAATTGTGGAAGGAGAAGAGGCTAAACTTCGGGCAAAATGGCTTCCGCAAGTCAACGCCTCGGCAGATATGCGTTGGAATACCCAACTTCAAACCTCGGTTTTTAAAAATGCCCCTTTTGCCAACGGCCAAGACGTCAAATTGGTGTTAGGTGTTCCGTTTAACAATAATGTGGGACTTTCGGCCGAGCAAAAAGTCTATGATGCGGCTAGCAAGTATGACCGATTGATAAACTCTGAAACGGTGGAAGGCCAAAAAATTACGCTTGAAAAACAAAAAATAGACATAAAACAGGCCGTTATGGAAGCTTATTACGCCGTTTTGTTCAATCAAGAAAGAATTGCGCTGGCCGAAAAAGCGGTTGTTCGGGCGCAAGCGTATTGGGAGTCGGGGAAAACGAAGTGGGAAAAAGGGACGATTCTGAAAAACGATTTTGAGCGCCTGCAATTGGATGTTAACAACGCTCAAACGGCGCTGACGAAGGCAAAACAAGATTTAAAAGTGAATCAGGCGTACCTGTTGTACCAAATTGGTTTAAAACAAACCTCGGTAGAGCTAACCGAAACCTTGGAAAAAGTGTTGGCCACTTCGGAAAATACAACCCCAGAAACGGCGCTTGATACTCGCCCTGAGCTAAAGCAAGAGCAATCGGCGTTGCGGGTGAATGAATTACTTCAGCAAAAGCAAAAATCACGGCTGGCACCGTTGGTAAGTGCTTACGGAAACTACACCGCACTCCAGCTTAATGACAAATTTAATCCGTTTTCGTCGGGAACGTGGTTTCCGTTCAATTACGTAGGTTTGAAGCTAAACATTCCCCTGTATGACGGTAAACAAACGGCCCTTTTGCGCAACGAATATGCGTTGAAAACGCAAGTAAATCGCAATACAATTGATAAAATAAAAGGAGATTTTGAATACGAAATTACCAACACAACGACAGTTCTGACCCAAGAAAAGGCCAATGTGCTGGACACGAAGAAAAACGTAGCGTTAGCGCAACAAATTTTAGAAACCGACCGCTTTCGCTACGAAAAAGGAACGTTGTTGTTGGCCGATTTGAAAAATACCGAATACAGCCTTCAGAACGCCGAAACCAATTATTTGAACAGTGTGTATCAATTTTTGATTGCCCATGTGCGCTATAAAAAAGCTGCGGGGACGCTCTAACGTCCCCGTTTCGGGTGCCTATTTCATAATCATTTCATAGGCCGTTTCGAGCAGTTCTTCTTTGTCGAGCAGACTCAATGAGAGGGGTAATTGGGCCAAACCGAGCAAACGCCGCATGATTTCGACGCCCGTAAATTGATCAACCAACTGTGGATTTTTTACCGCACCGTAGGCTTGATACACTTTACGAATGGTGTCTTCGTCTTGTTTGGCCAACATCAGATGGGCCGTGAGTACACCCAAATCAAATTCAGGACAGCCATAAAAACAAAACTCGGGGTCAATCACTTTCAGACCAGAATCGGTTTTTAGCCAACTGCCTGGGTAAAAATCGCCGTGCAGCAAGCTGTGCCCGTCCGACAAATACACCTGACCCAGTTCTTCCACTTTCTTTTTCAAATACGGGTCAACTTTATAGGCCATCGAAATCATCTGAAATCCGTCATGGAGCGAATCGAGGTCAAACCCGTTGTTTTCCACGAAGGGAAACTTAAAAATATGTTCATGGTTAAGTACCCGCATGGCACGGTTGGCAAACGTCCCGTCGAGGGTTTCTTTCCAGGTTAGTTGGTGCAACATGGCCAAAAAATGCGCCAATGCTTCGGCTTCAACCATCGACAGCTTTTGCTGAGGTTGGTACAAAAACGTATAATCGCTCGACGTCCCTAAGTCCTCCAACGTAAGAATACAGGCACTTTCATCTACCCCAATCAGGGCAGGCATGAAGGTTTGGATGGAAGCAAATTCTTGGATTTTCTCGTAAAAATGAGCCTCAATCACCGCACGCTCGCAAGGAGCCGAAATTTGGGGGTATTTCTCAACGTAAGGCCGCGCTTGTTTGATAATAAGCGTACGGTCGTGCGTCCGAACCCGAAGCGTATAATTCATGTTACCTTCGCCAGGGATTTCAAGGCTAAAAATAGGTTCGTTCTCTTTGAGCCATCCTTTTGCCTGTAGGTATTCTTGCAATGCTTGTGCTTTCGTGATGTCGAGGTGCATAAAGTTGTGATTTGAATTTTCGAAGGTACGACTAAAACAATTGTGCCAGCGTTTTAGGTTTAGATAGAAAAAATAGTTTGCACCAATCCGCTTCTGTTTGCTTATTTGCGGGCTGGTTCGGTGCAGCGACAGCACTGCAACGGAAACGCTGGACCTTTTTTTCTAAATTATAATTTTGGAAAGAGCGACGAAGCGATAAAGATTTTTAAAAGTATAAATAACGTAAATGACCGCATCTCAATTCATTGCGCCCATCGTGGGCACTAGCGAACGCCAAACCCAAAATACCATTCAACTCCTCGACGAAGGAGCTACGGTGCCTTTCATTGCTCGTTATCGGAAAGAAATGACAGGGCAACTTGATGAGGTTCAAATCCTTGCCATTAAAGAACAATACCAAAAGTTTCAGGAAGTAGAAAAACGCCGTGAGGCTATCCTGAAAAGTATTGAAGAACAGGGTAAATTGACTCCTGAACTCCGTAAATTGCTCGAAAATACGTATCACCTACAATCGTTGGAAGATATTTATTTGCCTTACAAACCCAAGCGCAAAACGCGGGCGACGATGGCCATTGAGAAAGGCTTGGAGCCGCTTGCACAGGTGATTTTTTCGGGCAAAGAAGGTAATCCTGAGCGATTGGCCGAGAAATACCTCAACGACCAAGTAGCATCGGTCAATGATGCGCTTCAAGGGGCGCGTGACATTATGGCGGAGTGGATTTCGGAAACGACCGAAGCCCGTAACAAAATGCGTTTTGCCTTTGAGCGTACCGCCATCATTACCTCTAAAGTCAAAAAAGGAAAACAGGAAGAAGGAGCCAAGTACCGCGATTATTTTGATTTCAGCGAACCACTCAACAAAATTCCTTCGCACCGTTTGTTGGCCATTCGACGGGGCGAGGAAGAAGGTTTCTTAAACATTGACATTTCTCCCGATGAAGAACAAGCCATCGAATACCTCGACCGCTTGTTTGTCAAAGGCTTACCTGCGTGCAAGGACCAACAAGAACAAACCGTATCGGATGCGTACAAGCGTTTGTTGAAACCAAGTATCGAAACGGAATTTTCTAATTTGTCAAAAGAAAAAGCCGACAAATATGCCATCCAAATTTTTACCGAAAACCTGCGCCAGTTGCTCTTGGCGTCGCCTTTGGGACAAAAACGGGTATTGGCCATTGACCCAGGTTTCCGCACGGGCTGTAAAGTAGTTTGCTTAGATTCTCAGGGGAATTTGCTGGCCGATACGGTTATTTATCCGTTTGATAAACGTTTGGAAGCCGAAGCAACGATTCTAAATTTGGTCAAAAAACACCAGATTCAGGCGGTTGCCATCGGAAACGGAACCGCTGGGCGCGAAACGGAAGATTTTATAAAAAGTGGCCCACTCGGCCCGAATAGTGGCATCAGCGGTGTGGCTATTTACATGGTTTCGGAGCAAGGTGCGTCGATTTATTCGGCCTCGGAAGTGGCCCGCGATGAGTTTCCCGACAAGGACGTGACGGTCCGCGGTGCGGTGTCGATTGGGCGTCGTTTGATGGACCCGTTGGCAGAATTGGTGAAGATTGACCCTAAATCCATTGGGGTAGGGCAATACCAACACGATGTCGAACAAAATATGCTGAAAGGTGCGTTGGATGCCGTGGTTGAAAGTTGCGTAAACTCCGTGGGGGTCAACCTCAATACCGCCAGCAAACACCTTCTTCAGTATGTGTCGGGATTGGGACCCGCTTTGGCCAAAAACATTGTGGCTTACCGTGCCCAAAATGGGGATTTTAAGTCGCGCCAACAGTTGCTGAAAGTTCCCCGCTTGGGAGGCAAGGCATTTGAGCAAGCCGCAGGTTTTCTACGGATTGAAAATGCAGACAACCCGCTCGATAACAGCGCTGTTCACCCCGAAAGTTACCCTGTGGTAGAGAAAATGGCGAAAGATTTGGGAACGAATGTGGCGGAATTGATGCGAAAACCTGAGTTGCGTCGCCAAATTAACCCTCAAAAATACGTAAGTGCCTCTACTGGCTTGTTGACATTGCAAGACATTGTGAAAGAACTCGAAAAACCCTCGCGTGACCCTCGGGAAACCATTGTGGCTTTTGAGTTTGACAGCCGCGTTCGCAAACCTGAAGATTTGCACGAAGGAATGGTGTTGCCAGGCATCGTGACCAACATCACCGCATTTGGTGCATTTGTCGATATTGGGGTAAAGCAAGACGGCTTAGTGCACGTTTCACAAATGGCCAATCGTTTTATCAAAGACCCGAACGAAGTAGTAAAACTCCAACAGCACGTGACGGTAAAAGTGACGGAGGTCGATTTGTCACGCAAGCGAATTGCGTTGACGATGAAGTTGTAAGATTGAAAATTGCTCACACAAAGACAGCAAGGCGCGAAGTATTGATTTAATACCTCTGCGCCTTGCTGTCTTTGTGTGATGTGTAATAGTAAGCAAACTTTTGTAGTCAGTTGCGTACCTACGGCACGCCGAAATGACCAAATAAACATCATCGCTACAAATAGGTAGTGCCTACAGGCACATTTCTTGAAATGTTTGCGTTATTTTAAGGAAAAATGTCTTAATTTTGAAGACAAATGTCTCAATATACAGATATGGCAACAACAATCAATTCAACCATTGAAGGAAGACTGGATAGAGAAATATCGTCTTTTTTGAAGCAATCTCGTTTGGAAGACTACCACATCGAGTTAAATAAGGCCGTGACGTACGAAGACTTTTTGTCGAATAAAATGCTTATAATCGTTGCGATTAGAACGGGGATTCCTTATTCACTTTTTGGGTTAATTCAAGCTTATACTCCGTTTACGGAAAATGACTGGGCTAATTTTCTTGACATTTCTACAAAATCATTACAACGGTATAAAACAACGGCTGAACACCATTTCAAACCTATTCATTCTGAAAAAATCATTGAGATGGCAGAGGTGACCAAAGTAGGATTAGATGTGTTTGGAAGTATGGAGAAACTGCGACTTTGGCTAACTACGCCCAACTATGCACTAGGTAGTTTAAAACCTATTGAACTACTGAAAGATTCGTATGGGAAAGAACTGGTTATTAGCGAACTAACTCGTATTAACTACGGAATACTTGTATAAAATGGAAGTGTTTCGTCTTTCAAGGGAAAAGTT
Source organism: Runella defluvii (assembly GCF_014195535.1). Taxonomy (GTDB): domain Bacteria; phylum Bacteroidota; class Bacteroidia; order Cytophagales; family Spirosomataceae; genus Runella; species Runella defluvii. The sequence goes on from NZ_JACIBY010000003.1 coordinate 170,300, forward strand.
TGCGACTCCACTTTCTGGTAAAGGTGCTGCTCTCAAGGGAGCACGATGGAATTCAATTGGGGTTGAATTGATTTATACGGCGCAAAATAGATCATTGGCTATGGCGGAAGTGGCGGTGCATTTTACTTTAGCGACGCTGCCTGATGATTATGTGATGTTAACTATCAAGATTCCTGATGAGTTTTTGATGAAAGAAATAGCTGAAGAAGAGCTGCCTTCTGACTGGCAAGAATTTCCTCATCCTATTTCTACACAAAAATTTGGAGATAACTTTGTGGTGGAAAATAACTATTGCCTTTTGCGTGTTCCATCAGTAGTGACACAAGGTGATTACAATATTTTGATTAATCCCAACCACAAAGATTTTTATAAAATAGAGATTACAAAGGTTGAAAAATTCCCTTTTGATAAAAGAATATTTAAGTGACCTGTTGGGAACATAGCAGTTCCTTCTCTCTATTTATGCGCCTAAAAGGTTAACGTTGTTTAGAGACTGAGGGCGTTGGTAATGCCCCTTGAGGCAGATTGCGAAACGCCTGTTGCAAATGGCGCTCATCGTGAGCAATCATAAACTGAAAAACATCGCCTAGTTTGAGTCGAATCAGCCGAGTGATGGAAATCGGAATTTGAATGTTGTTGAGGTTGACCGACTTGGCTTGTTTTACGTACGACAACAACTCTTCTTGCTGTTGAATAAACCGCGCGACAGTAGCGTAGGCGTCCAAATTGGGCGCAGGAATGTGCCCTTTGGATGCTTTATATTTTTTCTTCCCCGTTTCAGGTTCCATCATTTTGATAAAATAAGCCCCCAACCACGAACTTTGAAAATGCGTGGAAGGTGACGATTTTTGGGCTTTTTCTAGTCCTGATTTTATTTGTGGTAAATAATAATCACCGTAGGTATTGAGGTGTTCGAGGCACTGCGCAATGCTCCAGCCACCGTTAGAAGCAGGTTGTAGAAGTACTTTTTCGGGTAAATTTTGCAGTGAATGAATTGCTTCTTCCAAGTGTCGTTCAATGCGGTTTTCGAGTTGCTCAATAAGTTCGTAATGCTGAATCGTAGCCATCGTTGTTGTTGGTTGTATGTCCGCAAAAGTCGGGGGATACCGCCAAATAAATCTTGGCAAATACCAAGATTTTCTAGATTTTCATTCGATTGATAAATTTGCTAAAATTGGTCGCGTCTATTCCCAAATAATTGGCCAAATACTTGTGAGGAACAAGCTGTAAAATGTGCGGACTGCGCCGCAATAGTTGCTTAAAACGGTCTTCGGCGCTGAACGTTTGAAGCTCGACGAGCCGCTCAAGCACTCCTGAGAGAGCACTTGTTACGCCTAAACGAATCAAGGTAGCCACATCAGGTCGGGTGTCAATCAATGGTTGTAAATCGGTGATGGAAGCCCGCAAAAAAACGGAAGGAGTGAGGGTTTCGTAATAATACCTAGAAGACGAGGCGAGCATCAGGGCGTCCAAAACACCACCAAACGAAGGCGCATAGGTAAAAACCAAGGTTGCTTCGCGGCTTTGGTCGTCAAAGTAATAGACCCGCTGTACGCCTTCCAACACAAAATATAAATAACGTTCCCGCTCATTTGCCACGGTCAAGATTTCTTTTCGTTTGGCAGAAAAAGGCCGCCAAATGCCACTGAAAGCTTCCCAGCTATCATTTGTCAACGGGGATGTCGCATCAATAACGGTTTTGAGGGTGGCAAGGCCAGGGGATAAATCAGGCATACGATTGTTTAATTTTTCCAACACAAGATATGACCTTTTCTTAAAAAATAGTACCTTGCTGACCTACAAAGACCTATGATGAACAGTTTGACTTCTACTACTTCGCTGACGCGTGATGCGTACGTGCAAGATTGGCGTACTACTTATCACCGTTCATTAACAAGCTACGAACGAAAAAAATCCTCGTTTGTGTCAGGCTTGTTGCCCGATTTGCCTACGAAATTTGATGCGTTTCAACTGCTCGATATTTTGCAGAAACGCCTAGGCACTGAGCTGCTTAGCCGCGCACTGCAACCCACGGAAACTATCGTTTCGCCACGGGCCAATGAGCCAGATAGCCAATGGCTAAAAACGTCCAACATGGTGGGCGTAAACGTTCGAACGATTGAAAGCTTCTGGAACGTGGTAGGATATGCGCTTACCCTGCCGTCTTTCCACGATTCTATTCACTTGCTTCCTATTTGGGAACCTGGGGTGGTAGGAAGCCTGTACGGAAAAGTAAGCTGGAATATCAACGCGGAGTTTTTTAGCTGGCAGCTTCAACGTGCCGTGCCGTGGTTGGATACGGTCGAGAAACAACTCAAAGTGGTGGTAAATTTGCTACACGCCATGGGCAAAACGGTTGGGTTGGATGTGATACCGCACACCGACCGTTTTTCGGAAATTGTCTTGACGCATCCTCGCCTGTTTGAGTGGGTGCAGCGAGATGGCGGTCGGCTTGTCAACCATTCAGAAAACGTGTGGGAGCAAGTAGAAGAGGTTATTTGGCAACATTTGCATCACCACGGAACCGCCGATGGTTCGTGGTTAAACTTTGGGAAAGAAGTACTTTTTGACCCAACCATCCCTTTTTTACACGACAAAAAAAGACAAGAAATACTGTTTGGTTTTGACCAACAACAACGCCTACACCGCCGCCTTGTCTTGATGCAAGACTTGGTCGGTCGTGGGTTTGAAACTTTACCCATGACGATGGCGCCGCCTTACCGTGGGTTACACATTAACCCTGAGGAGTTTGTGCTCGACGAACGCGGTACACCTTGGTACCAATACGAGTTTGACCATCCACAGGACATGTCGCGGGTATTTGGGCCGTTGACGCGCTACCGTTTTTATCATTCTAAAAACGACAATCAGCAATGGGAACTTGATTTTCAGAATCCACACATGGCGGCGTGGGCGTATTTTACGCGCAAATACCACGAATGTCAGCAGGAGTATAATTTTGATTTTATGCGGGGGGACATGGCGCACGTCCAAATGCGGGCGGAGGGCGTTCCTGCCCAGCCCGATCATTTTTATGACCCGTTGCGGGCGGTAAAAGAATATGTGCAAAAACACGGCGCCCAACATTTTGCTTTTTATGCCGAAACGTTTATCGCACCGCCTGATACAATGGGCTATGGCGACGAATTTGACCACTTGGAGGCGATTCGTGCCGATGCAACTTTGGGCGATTTACAGTCGTCGGTAGTAGGGAAGGCTACGTTTATGGAGCGTTTTAGCCTGTATGATCAATTGCTTCGTTCGCGGGCTTTTGCCCCTAGTTTTACCATGATTACGGCCGACAAAGACGATCCTCGTTTTGATGAATTTTACCGTGCGGGCAACATCGTTCGGTACTTTACAGGGCTGTTTTTGACAGATATGCCGAGTTATTATAGTTTGGGCTTTGAAGTAAGAAACTTGCACCAACAACGCGGTAAAAACGAAGAATATACCAAGCTCTACGTCTTTCAAATCCACGACGATGCCGAGACCGACAAAGTAACCCACGGGCCGTTTGAGTGGGGTGAAAATATGGAGCAGTTTACCAAAATGCTGGAGTTGCGTCTTTTTGCGGAAACAATATGGCCGCAGATTGATGCAAAAACTGTAAAATGGTTACTCACCCCCGATGCGACGGCCACAAACAAGCTAATTGCTTGGACATTGGCGGAAGATGATTCTTACGTTTTTGTCGCAAATTTGGATGCGGTACAAAAAGTAGCCTTGGATGAGTTGCCGCTTGAAGGATATGAATTGGTCTTTGCCACCGAGCCTCCAACGGAAGCCTCAACCATCACTGCGAGCAGTGGCCAAGTGTATCGGAAAATAAACTAAGGTACGAAATTAGGCCAGTTAAATATGTGTCCGTGTGCTATTATCGACGATTTTAGCACACGGATGGTTAAAGCAGTGTTTTACAGATAACGGTTAACAGATAACGGCTAACGAATAACAGATAACGGACTCAGAATATCCGCTATCCGTTCGGCGGCGTTACCGTCCCAAAGGGGAGGAATGATTCCTTGTTTGGTTCGCCCTTCCAAAATTTCAACTACTTTTTCGTGAACCGTCTGGGGATTTAAGTCGGCGAGCAACTGATTGGTACCTAGTTCAACCGTAACGGGGCGTTCGGTACTGTCCCGAAACGTCAGGCATGGCACTTGTAAATACGTTGTTTCTTCCTGAATTCCGCCCGAATCGGTAACGACCAATGCCGAGTTCTCCATCAAGTGAAGAAATTCCAAATAGCCCTGCGGCTCGGTAAGCAACATGCCTTCGATGCTGGCAAGTTGGTCACTCAACCCAAATTTTTCGATGTTAGAACGGGTTCTTGGGTGAATCGGGAAAATGACTTTTTTGTATTTAACGGTATCGGCTACAATTTGCAGAATACTCGAAAGTCCTTCGGCCGTATCGACGTTGGCGGGGCGGTGCATGGTCATTAGCACGTATTCGCCCTTCGTAACCCCAAAATCAGCCAAAACCCTAAGTTGTTGGGCTTTTTGGCGGTAATGCACCAACGAGTCAATCATGCAATTTCCCACCATAAATACTTTTTCGTCGGGAACTCCCTCGCGTTTTAGGTTGTCGATGCCTGCTTGTTCGGTCACAAAAAGTAAGTCTGAAATGCTATCCGTCAAAATCCGATTGATTTCTTCGGGCATTCGGCGGTCGCCACTACGCAAACCCGCTTCAACGTGCGCAATCGGCACGTGCATTTTACTGGCAACGAGCGCACAAGCAATGGTAGAAGTAACGTCCCCAACCACGAGCACCAAATCGGGCTGCTCTGCTTCCATTACTTTTTCAAACTCCAACATAATTTTGGCGGTTTGTTGGGCGTGTGTTCCGCCGCCAATACCCAAAAAATAATGAGGTTGAGGAAGTTCGAGTTGATTAAAAAATACATCCGACATTTTAGCGTCGTAATGCTGACCAGTATGGACAATTTTAGACTCAATTTCGCTTCGTTTTTGAAAGGCTCGGTGCAATGGTGCCACCTTCATAAAATTGGGGCGTGCCCCCACGATATTCACTATTTTCATTCTACAGTAAGATTCGGTCTGACTTTGGGGTAAAAGTACGTATTTCTACTGAGCCTTAAACGTCCACGTTCGGTCAGCAATGGTTTTGATTTTATCTTTGGTAAAATAAACGGGGAAAAAACCGTCTTTGGCCCAAAGCTCAAACAAATCGCGGTAATGCGGGTCGTCGGGGTTGCCCGATTGGCCTGGGTTGTTTATTCCCAAGGTTTTATCCCAGTCTTCGGTATCCACCAATATCCGAAAAGAAGCGCCATGTTCCTGATTTAATTGGCCTCCTGTATTGCCCACCGTTTCGCCATAGCCGCCGCGTGGGAGTGGGCCAAGGTTGATTTTTGCCCGTTGTTCTTCACTGACCAACTCACTCAGCGCGTGTTTGAGGGCGATGTGTTTGTTTTTGGGTTGGCCATATTGCCACTGATTTTGATCATTACCAAGTCTTTTTTGGAGCGTTTCAATCGCTTTTTGGAACGATTTACTTAAAAACTCATCCCTGCCTGCCACGGGGTTTTGACCAAATGCCGACGTTGGCGTCACCAACCAATCCACGATTCGTTTCATGGGCAAGGTTTTGTAATACGTTCGAATGTTTTCGGGCACCATCAACGTGTGCATGGCTAGTTTTAGCTGCGTTTCCCATTCGGCATAAATAGCGGCGGCGATGGAGGTGGAGGTAAGTTGATAATCCCATTGCGTCAGCCGTTGTTTGGCTTGTTCGGCTTCTTTCGAACCATAGGTTGGATTTTTGAGGAGAAGCGGCACGAGTGTACGGGCCGAAACAGAAAGATAATCGGTTTGTAAGGTGGCAAAATCCTGAAGGTTCATCCGCTTGCCCGCATTGAGCACTTCTTCAATGCGGTGCGCACGGACGGGGTTTGCCCACGTCCAACCAACGGCATTTCGGTACGGAAAATCAACGGGCGTTAAGTTGTTGTTGGCCGTAACGACGTACCCCTCCGAAGGGTTGATTTTATGTGGAAGTTGCACAATCGGCAAATAACCCGCCCATTCGTAGCGGCCATCCCCAGCAACGGGCACTAAGCCTGTCCAATTTTTGCGAATGGGAGAAATCCCAACGGCTTGCCAACCAATGTTGCCTTTTTGGTCGGCATAAATCATGTTTTCCCCAGGAATCCGACTGAAAGTACAGGCCGTACGAAACTCTTCCCACGTTTTGGCTTGGTTCATGCGCAAACTGGCCAAATAAGGCGCACAACCTTCTTCGCGCCAACCTGCCCTTACGGCATATAATTTGTGGTTTTTGGTATCTTCAAACGTCACGGGGCCGTGGCGGGTGTATTTCAACGCAACTACCACGGGCGACTGGTTGGCTACTTTAATGGTATCTTGAATTACCTTCAAGGCTTCCCACTTCCCTTGGTATTTGTATTGATTGGGGGTTTGCGGATTGGTTTCATAGACGTACAAATCCTCGTTGTCGGTTTCAAAAATGGTGAGCCCCCAAGCGGCGTGGTCGTTGTGGCCAATGGAAACCCCTGGAAGCGAAGGTTCACCCGCGCCAATCACGTTCCAACCTGGAGCGTTGAGGTGAATCCAGTACCGAAGTCCTGGCACCGATTGCGCGCGGTGCGGGTCGTTGGCGAGCATGGGGTAGCCACTTTGAGCGTGTTTTCCGTCAATTATCCAGTTGTTAGAACCTACTTGGAGCTTTTCTTCTTCGTACCAAGCGTCAAAATCGAAGGCTTGCCCCGTGCGTTTGTCTTCTTTCGTAAATTTTAAGGGCGACCGAAATGCCTCATATATATCCAAAATAGGTTGAAACAATTCTTCCCCTTTGATGACTTTATCAAGACTCAAATCGGGCTCCTGCGCGTTTCGGACGGGATGAAACCACTGCAATTCTCGGAGCTTTTCGGCGCCTGCCAAATGCACAATTCGGGCGTTGTTCAATTCGTCTTTGACGTTACTCAGTAAGCCTTGGTGCCGACTGATTACAACTTCGGGCGTCCAAAAATCAGGAAGCGTATTCAATACTTTAAATTCAAAGGAAAGTTTTTCGGGATGCTGTCGCATTTCGCCCACATAGGCATTAATTCCTTCCACAAATGCCTTGATAATCTGCGCACTACGGGGGTGATAGTGGTTTAGCTCGGTTGTTAGATTACCGCGAAACTTAAACAAACGCGTGCCAATGTCTCGTTTTAGCTCTTTTTCTCCTAGCAGTTCGGCCACCGTACCCGTAGCTTGTCGTCGCCAAATTTCAAGCTGAAATAGACGGTCGGAGGCCGCTACGTAGCCTTGTGCCATAAATAAATCATGCTCATTTTGGGCATAAATGTGCGAAATTCCCCAGCGGTCACGAATGACTTCGACGGGTTGTTTAAACCCTTTGACGGACAGTTCTTGGGCAGAAAGGGAGCAAACTAGCCCCAAAGTAAGGCAAAACGAGAGCAGTTTGAAGCGTTTCACGAGGGTAGATTAGGTTGGGAGAGGTTACGTTTGAAAATGAAATTTAACAATAAAATAACATACTACAAGTAGTCTTTTTTTACTATTCAGCTGTATGTAGTTTGGGGATTGCTGGCAAAAATTTAAGCAACGACCACCAAACAAAGCATTTTCTTGGATAATTTCAATTACGCCTTGTTGGAGTGAAAATGTACCTAAATATAGTTTTTTGTTTTAATAAAAAATAGAAAACGTCGGATAAAAAAGGGAGGCTTATAGTTTAATTTACCTATACTATGGCTCATGTTTTTTTGAAAAAAATAGGGACTTTTGACAATAGAGTTAATGTTTTGATAACAACGTTGGCTTTTGTGTGTAGAATGCCTAAACTATTTTTGCACCACTTTTGCTCACGAATGTAAAAGAAATAGTATATTAGCAACCTCATCATTTTAAATAAATCATTCACAAACTAACTTAATTAACTAACTGATCAAACACTGTTTCTGCCCTTCTTTGCCACCGTTTTACGCGTGGAAATTGTATTTTTTTGTTTTTTTATTTCCCAACTCTCAATAAAAAGCAAATGAGAAAAACGTTACTTTCCCACATTTTGCTGAAAGACAGGAGCCCATTGTTATTTGTAGCGGGTTCTATGCTTTCGCTTTCTGTACTAACCAGTTCAACTATCACGGGGGCGTATGCTGCCACCCCACCCTCACACAAAGTAGGGACTCAGAAAGCAGCACAAGACATTACTGGAACAATTACCGATGAAAATGGTGAGGCGCTTCCAGGAGTGAACGTTGTTGAAAAAGGAACAACCAATGGTACGCTTACGGATGCCGCTGGTAAGTTCAAACTTTCGGTGAAAAGCGACAAATCCGTCCTTTCCATCTCTTTCATTGGATATGCTTCTCAAGAAATTGTGGTAGGTACCCAAACTTCACTTTCCATTAAAATGACAACCGATACCAAAATCTTGAACGAGGTAGTGGTAACGGCTTTGGGGGTGAAACGCGAAGAAAAATCACTAGGGTATGCCGTACAAAAAGTATCAGGCCCTTCGCTCCAAACGGTAAAGGGAGTAAGCGTTGGTACGTCATTGACGGGCCGCGTATCGGGTTTGTGGGTACGCAACAGTACGGAGTTTAACCAAATGCCAGCCATCAGCTTGCGGGGTGAATCGCCGCTTATTGTGATTGATGGGGTACCTTATAATAACATCTCTCTCAACAACATCGCGCAAGATGACATCGAGAGCGTTGACGTGTTGAAAGGACCAACGGCTTCGGCTTTGTACGGTTCTCGCGGAGGTAGCGGTGCCATCATTGTCACGACCAAGAAAGGGGCGTCAGGCAAAGGGCTTACCGTTACGGTCAACTCCAACAACATGTTCAATGCAGGTTTCTTGATGCTTCCCAAAGTACAAAGTTCATACAGCGCAGGGATTGGTGGGGTGTATGACCCAACTGACTACGTGTGGGGACAAAAATTGGACGCGGGTAAAATGGCAAACCAATGGAATCCATTTACCAAACAAATGGAAATGCGTGAGCTAGTATCAAGCGGAAAAGACAACTTCAATGATTTCTTGGTTCCAGGGTTGATTACCAACAATAGCGTAAGTGTGGCACAAACGGGCGAAAATGGTAGTTTCCGTGCCTCGTTGACCCACGTTTACAATAAAGGCCAATATCCAAACTTGACCTCAAACAACTACAACTTTACCCTAAGTGGTGAGATGAAAGTGGGCGATCGTTTCAAGTTGTCGAGCCAAATGGGCTATAACAAGCGTAACGCCCCCCAAATCATGGGAGCAGGGTATAGCGACCAAGGCTACATGTACAATATCTTAATTTGGATGGGACCTGAGTACCGTTTGGCCGATTACAAGGACAACTATTGGTTGATTCCTGACGTTCAGCAAAACTGGCATTACAAGGCTTGGTACGACAACCCGTATTTGATGGCGCACGAAAAAGTATGGGGTGTTTACGAAAACCGTTTGAATGCGAATCTTACCGCTACGTATAAATTGTTTGAAGGAGCTAACTTGGTGATTCGTCCTGGTTTTGATTTGTATAGCAACGACGAAACAAAACGTAATCCGCCAAACATTCTCTCAAACCGTGGATGGGATACCCCAGGTTTGTATTCGATTAACAAAAGTACGGGTTATAGTTTCAATGGAGACGCCTTGTTGACCTACAATAAAAACTTTGGCGAGTTCAACATTGATGGATTGCTAGGAGCGGCTATTTATAAAATGGATAACAACAGCTTGTATAGCTCAACACGGAGTGGTATTTTGATTCCAGGTTATTATTCGTTGAATAACTCGGTTGAACGTCCTAACGTATCTGTGGGAGCAGATCCACTTGGATTTACTGACGTTAGTAAAGGAACCCGCGCTAAGCAAGTAAATAGTGCTTACGCGAAGTTAACACTTTCGTACAAAAACATGCTCTTCTTGGATGCAACAGGTCGTAATGACTGGAGCTCAACCATGCCTAAAAACTCACGTTCGTACTTCTATCCATCGGTGGGTGGTAGCTTCGTGATCAGTGAAGTATTGGGTACAATGCCTTCTTGGCTTGATTTCTGGAAATTGCGCGGTTCTTGGACGCTTTCTAAGTCTGATTTGGGTATTTATGCTACCAACCAAACGTACGGAACGACGATTGGTGCGTGGAATACATTTAACTCAGCAGCTTACCCGACGACCATCCGTAACGCTGAAAACATCCTTCCAGAAACTAACCGTACGTGGGAAGTGGGAACGGCGGCGTATTTCTTGAAAAAACGCTTAAAATTGGACGTAGCGTACTTCAACAAATACACCTACAACCGTCAAACATTTGCCAACGTTTCTACCGCTTCAGGATTTAACAGTACACTTATCAACTGGGATGAGACGATTGTAAGAAGAGGTTTGGAAGTGAGCCTTGATGCAACCATACTTAAAAACAAAGATTGGCAATGGGATGCCACCGCCAATTACTCGTACAACCACCGTTATTTCAAAGAAATTGCGCCAAATTCAGCTAAAAATGCTTGGACTGTCGCAGGTGGACGTATGGATGTTTACACAGACCGTGTGTGGATGACCGACCCAGCTTCTGGAAGCATGATTCACCGTACCAATGGTTTGCCATTGTTGAGCGATTATAGCTACTTACGTGGTTACACAGATCCTAAATTCTTGTGGGGCTTTGCCAATACCATCAAATACAAGCAATTCAATTTGATGGTCAACTTCGACGGCCGCGTAGGTGGAGTATTGAACAACTATACTTCGTACAAAATGTGGGATACGGGTGCGCACCCAGATTCAGACAACCAATGGAGATACGACGAAGTGGTGAACAAAAACAAATCGTTCGTAGGACAAGGAGTGATTGTGAAGTCAGGCGCCGTAACGTTTGATAGCTTTGGTAACATTACCAACGACACGCGCGTATTCGCTCCAAACGAAGCCAAAGTATCGTACCAAGATTACGCTCGCTCGTACGGCGACGGAACTCGCGGTATCACCGATGCGACGTTCTTCAAACTTAGAGAGGTGTCTTTAGGCTACAACCTTCCTTCAAACATCGCCAAGTTGCTCGGAGCACGTTCTGGTTCTATTTCTTTGACAGGCCAAAACGTATGGATGTGGACAAAAGCTTTCCGTTTTGCTGACCCAGACAAAGCAGACGATACGCAGTTGACATCGCCTTCAGTTCGTTACATGGGAGGTAACATCACGTTGACGTTCTAAGAATCAATTGCATCACATTAAAAAGAATTAGGTATGAAATTTACATTGAAAAAATACTTTTTAATCGCGGTGGCGGGTCTTTCAATGAGCAGTTGCTCAAACTTTGATCAGATCAATACCAACCCCAACGCGGCGACCAAAGCGTCTGCGCCCATGCTGGCAACTACGCTTATCCTTGATGTATCGAGAAACTCACTCGGAAGCATCTCGTCGATGATGAACGGAAAATCCATCATCCGTATGGAGTTCCCCGAAAATGCGCAATACAATTACCTCGGAAGAGCGAATTTTGACGGCTTGGCGGTGTTGAACAACGTCGAAAAGATGATTGAACTATCACCCGATGGCGCGTACAAAAACTCATTTACCGCTCTCGGAAAATTTGTAAGAGCGAATAAGTTTTTCTGGTTGTCGATGCAGTTGGGAGATATTCCTTATGCCGAGGCTTTGTTGGGTGAAAAAGGGACATTGAACCCTAAATATTCGACCCAAAAAGAAGTAATGGCGGGGGTATTGAACGAACTAGAAGAAGCCGACAAATTGTTTGCCAGCGGTATCAAATTCGACGGTGACCCTATCTACGGTGGAGACATCACAAAGTGGAGAAAATTGGTGAATACCTTTGAGCTTCAAGTATTGTTGCACTTGTACCGCAAAACGGGCGAGGCAGATTTGAAAGTAAAAGAGCGTTTTAACACCATCGTTACCACCAAGCCTATCTTTGAAAGCAACGCTGACAACTTCCAAGTGACCTATTCGGACTTGGCGGGTCAACGTTATCCGTTCTACAAACTAGGAAACACGACGCGCTTATACACCATGATGACAAACGTGGTTGTGGATAGACTCAAAGATTTGGAAGACTACCGTTTGTTCTACTATGCCGATCCTTCGCCAGTGAAAATCGCCAAAGGGGCAGCGATTGATAGCTGGGATTCTTACTTGGGTTATGATCCTTCGATGGTTTACGGAGATTTGACAACCATTTTTGGGGGCAAGGATTACTCAAACGTAAATAGTCGCTACCTCGAACTTGCCAACGCAGAGCCTGTATATATTCTCAGCTACGCCATGGCTAAATTTATGTTGGCAGAAGGTGCGCTTCGTGGCTGGATTACTAGCTCGGCAAGCACACATTATACGGATGGTATCAAAGCGAGTATGAAGTTTACGGCTGGTTTTACCCCTGACAACGAGATGTTCCACCACAAACGTAAAATGACGGATGCTTACATTGATTCGTACGCAGCTTCAGACAAAGTGAAGTTGAAAACGACGGCTAGTGAAGCCGTGCAGTTGGAGCAAATCATTACGCAGCGTTATTTGAGCACATTTATGCTCCATGCGCCGTTTGATGCGTTTTTTGAAAACCGTCGTACAGGTTTCCCTGTGTTCCCATTGAATCCTAAGTCAAACTTGAACGTACCTGCTGACAAGTTTCCAGTTCGTTGGATTTATCCACAAAAAGAATTGGATTACAACACAGCGAACGTAAACAGCGCGATTCAGTCGCAGTACGCTGGAAACGACGACTACAACAAACCGATGTGGATTCTTCAATAAAATTGTAAGGTTTCCAATAGTAACAACAACCCGCGCGATTCTCGTGCGGGTTGTTGTTTTTATGGCCATCAACGCTTATTTTTAATCAAAAAGCCATCGTTCCTAAATCACCCAATGAAATGACAGATAGTGAAAAATTACAAATGGCACTCCAACATTTTGCAGGGCTCACCGCCGACGATTTTGGACTTTCGGCGGGGTATTGGAAACAAAAAACCTATAAAAAAGGCGAATACTACAACCGCCACCGTACCATCTGCAAAGATTTAGGTTTTGTTACGACTGGGGTGTTTCGGTCGTTTACGGTGGATGAGGCAACGGGGGAGGAGAAAAACGTTTTTTTGTATTCGGCCAACGGCTTTGTGGTGTCCTTCAAAAGTTTTATCAACCAAGCCCCCTGCGACTACCATACCCAAGCACTGACCGATGCGACGGTTATTTTTATCAATATTCTTGACCTTTTAAGCTTGTATAAGCAGTCTCACGCATGGGAAAAGTTTGGGAGGCTGCTGGCCCAGGAAGCGTTCAATGTCAGCATGGGGCGACTGGAAGGTTTTTTGTTTAAATCGCCCGAACAACGCTACCTTGAATTAATAGAACACCACCCCGACATCTTCAATAATGTGCCGCTCTATCATATTTCTTCTTACTTAGGAATTCAAGGGCCGTCTTTGAGCCGTATCCGAAAAAGATTAGCGCGTAAGTGATTCGATTTTAACTCAGGTTAAAATTATTGCCAACCTTGAGTGAGACCTTTGTGTCATCAAAATCAAACACTTACGAAAATGAAATCGACCAAAACAATCGTACTTATTCACGGACTTTTTGTAAACAACACAAGCTGGGCGCAATGGAAAACTTATTTTGAAGCGCAAGGCTACAAGGTTTATACCCCTGCCAACCCAGGCCACGAAGGCGTGCCTTCGGAACTGCGCACGACGGTTCACCCCGACCTGACCAAAACGGGTTTTGAGGATGTGGTAATGAACATCGTAAAGCTCATTGATACGTTACCAGAAAAACCCATCGTCGTTGGGCATTCTTTGGCGGGGCTTGTTGTCCAAAAATTAATTGAACTGGACAAAGCCGTGGCGGGTGTTAGCATCGACGGAGCGCCTCCAAAAAATGTTTTGGCACCTTGGGCAACGGTTAAAATTGTGTTGCCAGTAGTGAATTTCTTTAAAGGCAACCAGCCTTATCTTGGCACAAAAGAATGGTATCACAAAGCCTTTTTTAACAACTATTCCAAAGAAGAAAGCGACCGTTTGTACGACCAAATTGCAGTTCCTGAAAGTAGAAAAATTGCCCGTGATACGCTGTTGAGTTCATTTTCGGCGATTGACTTCAAAAAACCACACCAACCTTTGTTGTTTATTGGAGGAGCGAAGGATGCGATTTTTGCTTCCTCGTTTACAAAACGTATCGCAAGTTCGTACAAAGACAAAAACAGCCTCGTTGACTTCAAAGAGTTTGAGGGGCGGAGTCACTTCATAGCGGGAGAAAAAGGCTGGGAAGAAGTGGCTGCCTATGTGCTTAACTGGATAAAAAAAGTGGCGTAATGCTCAGGGATGGGCGGGTTTGATGCCGTAACTGCGAAGCTCGTCCCGCACTTTTTTGACCCATTCGGCTTGTTGGGGTTTGTTGATGCCGTGGGCCGTCTCTTCGTCGTATTGTTGCTGAAGTTCAGTGTGCTTGCGGTAAAATTCGATGTACTGATACTGGATTTCGCTGCTGAAATCTTCGGGCGAAATGGCCATTGTTTTTAAGTGCCGCCGAAAGCGCTCCGAAACCAAGCGGGTGATGTCAAAGTGCAATTGTTCGTGGTCAAGGACATAGTCATTTTTAGAATCTTGGCGTACCCACGAAATTGTTTTGTCCATCCAAACTTTGGTCTTAACCCTGAGTTCCAGCACCCGATTGTTGACCGAAGACCGTGCTTCAAAACCAAAACTGGTGAATATTTGGGCGGCCCAGCGGCTTAATACGCTGGGTGCGCCCATAAAGTCTTTCCATACCAAGGGGCGTTCAGAATGATAGTACAGCGTGTCTCCGTCGGAAATGGGTAAATTATCTTCAAAAATAAGTTTAAGCTCCCGTACAAAGACGTCGGACGTTTTTATGCCTTTTGAGAACCAGCTATTAAAGCCTTTGAGCTGGTTTTCAATGAGTTTTCGTAACATGGATTCGATGACATCCTCGGGTGTTACGCCCGAGCGCGTGTAGGTACTTGCGGCACTGGCACCCGTCAGGGCTGTTCGCTTACCTTCTCGATACGTCTCGAAGTTGAGTCCTAATTTGATTTCACCGTTGACGCGGTTGGCGGGCGTGAGGGTTTCGCTGATGCGTAATTCTTTGATAACGACGATGATAGGAACCAAGGTGTCGGTTTTGGTAGGATTGAAGGTACGGTTCAAAAAAGTCTCAATGGCCTTGGCCGCTCCTCCTTGTAGCACGGCTGTAATGGGTTGGGGCCGACTCCAAATTTTGCCAATGTTGGGGGTGACGGCGCGCTCGTCCACTACTTGCGCAATATAGTAGCCATTGGGCCTGATACTCAAGCGTTCAGGTTGAAGTGTCAAGGTTTGAACCTGTGCCAAAATCACGTTTGGAAACAACCATCCCAAGAAAAGGCAGTGCATAATTGCCTTTAAAACATGCTTCATACCTCTTCTTTTTGTTACTTTGCAGATTCTCGCTGGTTCAATCACGGTATTCTATTCAAACTTTATGGCTTCACAGGAACGTCCCGCATTCGACGATATTTTTATGGAATTGGCTCAAAATTTAGCACGGCGCTCGCATTGTATTAAAGCGCAAGTGGGGGCTGTCCTTACCAAAGATACACGGATTATTTCAATTGGATACAACGGCCCACCGTCAGGAACGCACAACTGTGACGAAGAGTTTCCTGAAACGGGCTGCCCGCGCGATTCGAAGGGAAGTTGCTCGTTGGCGTTACATGCCGAGCAAAATGCGATTTTGTATGCTGTCAAAAACGGCGCAAACCTCGAAGGAACAACGCTTTACGTAACGCTTTCGCCCTGCATTGCGTGCGCGCGGGTGATTTATACCATGAAAATAAAACGGGTCATTTTTTTGGACTCGTATGCGGCTTACAAAGGCATTGGTATCGACGAAGGCGTGGAGTTTTTGCGCAAATTTGGGGTACAAGTAGAACGCCACCACTCGGCGGTTATCGCACAATAAAATGAACTATCTCGCACATTTTTATTTGTCGTTTGGTCAAAAACCGCTGGTTGTGGGCAATTTACTGGGCGATTTTGTGCGAGGTCGCCTCGACCACCCTCGGAATGCACATTACACAACACCCATCCGACAGGGTATTTTGCTGCACCGACACATAGATTCTTTTACGGATGCGCATCCCGTGGGGTTGGCTTGCCGCCAAGCATTGCCTTCCAGTTTTGGTAAGTATCGGGGCGTTGTGATGGACATGTACTTTGATTATTTTTTGGCCAAACATTTTAACGACTACCACGCCCAACCCCTGCCTGACTTTGTAGCAGAAGTATATCAAACATTGGAAGCCAATAGAGCCATTTTACCCGCCGACGCCTTGCTACTGGTCGATTCGATGATAAAATACGATTGGCTATATCATTACCAGTTTATTGAAGGAATGAATCGTTCGTTTCAGGGTATGTCGCGTCGGTTTGCTTTTTTAAAAGGCATCGAACACGCAGGAGCGGAGTTAGCGGAGAAAGAATCGCAGTACGAAAGCTATTTTCGCTCGTTTTTTCCTGATTTGGTGAGTAGTTGTGAAGATTTTCTTATTTAGATACTGGTATAGTTGAACCATTTGCTAGTTAGAATGAAACGTCTTTTACTACTGGTGGGGCTTTTGCCCCTTGTTTGTTTTGCTCAAAAAACACCCGTGGATTACGTCAATCCCTTGATTGGCTCGGCACCTTCTACCACCGAAAGTGCCCGCCGACACAGTGAAGGAGCAAGCGAGTTGCGCGGGCAAATTGCACCTGCCATTGGCCATCCGCACGGCATGACGACCTGGACGCCACAAACCCGCGCCACCGAAACCAAATGTATAGCTCCCTATTATTATAACGACCCAAAAATCAACGGTTTTCGTGCGACACACTGGCTTAATGGAAGCTGCGTACAAGATTATGGTAGCCTGACGTTGATGCCGATTTCGGGCAAACTTCGCATTGCCGCTGCTGACCGTGCCGCTTCGTATTCGCACGCCCAAGAAGTAGTTTCGCCGTCGTACTATTCGGTTGAACTAACCGACGCGCACATCAAAGCAGAAGTATCGGCAACGAAGCGTTCGGGCTTGTTGAAATTTACGTTTCAGGACAAAGCACCTGCGTACCTATTAATTGAACCCAACAGCGATGAAGGCGAAGGTTACGTCGAAATTGTGCCCGACCGCAACGAACTGGTTGTTTATAATCCTGTGCATCGTATTTACCAAGGCAGCGGACAATCGGCTGGCTTTAGCGGGTATTACGTCATTCAGTTTGAAAAACCGTTTAAAAATTTCGGAACGTGGGAAGGCAACGAAATTCAGCCCCGTAGCCAAAAAGTAAAAGGGGCAGGAAATCGGGTGTCGGTTGGGGCTTATGTTGAAATAGATATAACGACCAATCCCGTGGTCAACGTTCGGGTGGGCTCTTCCTTTACGGATGCCGCTGGAGCGCGAACCAACCTCACCAGCGAACTGGCACATTGGGACTTGCACAAAGTCAAAGCACAAGCCGCCGAAGCATGGAACAAAGAACTGGGGCGCATTGCCATCAAAGGCAGCGAGCAGACCAAAACGTTGTTTTATACGGCCTTGTACCATACCAAGCATACACCTCGGCTTTTTTCGGACGTGGACGGGCGCTATCCAGGCTTTGCCGATGACAGCGAAATCCATACAACCAAGGGATTTGACTACTATTGTGATTTCAGTCTTTGGGACACATTTCGGGCTGGAATGCCGCTCCATACGTTGTTAGAACCACAGCGTTCGTCGCATTTTATGCAGTCGCTGGTAACCAAAGCCGAACAAGGTGGATGGATGCCGATATTTCCGTGTTGGAATCATTTTACGGCTGCCATGATTGGCGACCACGTGGCGTCGGCCATGGCCGATGCTTATGCCAAAGGGATTCGAGGTTTTGATGTTCAAAAAGGGTACCACTATTTACACCAAAATGCCTTTACGCCCAATGCCGACCCCAAAAGCTACGAAGCAGGCAAGGGGCGCAGGGCGTTGGTGAGTTATTTGAAATACAACTACATTCCGCTCGAAGACTCCGTGTGGCAAGCGTTTCATAAGCGAGAACAAACTTCGCGCACGCTGGAGTATGCTTACGACGATTTTTGTCTGAGCACATTGGCAAAGGCGTTGGGCAAAACGGCAGATTATGAGGCACTTCGCCGCCGAGCATTGAATTATAAAAACGTTATTGATCCCGCAACGGGCTGGGCAAGAGGACGTTATGCCAACGGACAATGGAGCAGAAATTTTGACCCTTATGCCACGAGGGTACCATTTATTACGGAAGGCTCTCCTGCACAATACACTTGGTTTGTTCCGCACGATGTCCAAGGGTTAATTGCACAAGTGGGTGGACGTGAGCGTTTTATCGCAAAGTTGGATACCATGTTTGAACAAGGGAAATATTGGCACGGCAACGAACCTGGCAACCACACGGTGTATTTGTATGCCTACGGCGGCGAACCTTGGAAAACCCAAAAATGGGTGCGGCAGCTGGTAGAAGAGGAGTACTCGACAGACGCGGGCGGTTTGAGCGGCAACGAAGACGGCGGGCAAATGTCGGCTTGGTTGGTTTTTAGCATGGTTGGATTTTACCCAGTTTGTCCAGGAAAGCCCTACTACGTGCTGGGAAGCCCGAGTGTAGAAGAGGCAACGTTGCGGTTGGCCAATGGGAAATCTTTTCAACTTATTGCCAAAAAGCAAAGCCCTAAAAATAGATATATTCGGTCGGCTGTGCTGAATGGAAAACCTTTAAAAACAGCGTTTTTGACCCACGAACAACTTCAAAATGGTGGCGTATTAGAATTAGAAATGAGCGAAACTCCAAACCTCAAATGGGGGAAAGAGGTCGATAAGTTGTCTTCATATTAAAAAAAACTTCTTATATTAGCCATCATCAAATAACCCAACCCCCTCTTTCTCTACTTTTATGAATGCACTAATTAGCGGAATTCAACAAGTGGGTATTGGTGTTCCAAACGCCAATGATGCCTTTACGTGGTACCGAAAAACACTTGGTCTGAATGTTCCCATTTTTAATGATGAAGCAGATGCGAAATTGATGACGTGTTATACTTCAGGGGAAGTTCGTCGTCGTCATGCCATCATGGCCTTAAACATGGCGGGCGGCGGAGGTGTCGAAATTTGGCAGTACAAAAATCGCATTCCAGTCGAACCCACCTTTGAGCCTGTGTTGGGTGATTTAGGGATTTTTTCTATCAAAATTAAATGCCTTGACGTTCCTACGTTTTATACACAACTCAGCAGCAAGGAGAAAAAATCGGCTTTAGGTGCTTCTCCCGAAAACCGCAAGCAATTTTGGCTGCGCGATTTCCGTAATAACATTCTTCAAATTGTGCCCAACGACTCGTGGTTTCGTCCCAATGGCCACCTAACAGGGGGTGTGTGCGGAGCAGTTATCGGGGTAAGTGACATGGACAAAGCCATTACTTTTTACGCAGGAACGCTTCAAATCGACCAAATCGTTTATGATAAAACGGGCACTTTCGAGGATTTTGCGTTTTTGGGCGTCGAGAAGCAACGTTTTCGTCGGGTGTTGTTGCGCAAAACGTTGGGCAAAGTAGGCGCATTTGGCAAGCTACTCGGCGGTATCGAAATCGAGCTGGTACAGGCGTTGGATCGGACTCCGCGCAAAATTTTTGAAGACCGCGATTGGGGCGATGCAGGTTTTATTCACCTTTGTTTTGATGCCCTTGACATGGATGCCCTCAAGAATCAGTGCCAAGCCAATGGTTTTCCGTTTACGGTCGATAGCGCCGATTCGTTTGACATGGGCGAAGCCGCAGGACGATTCTCGTACGTAGAAGACCCCGACGGAACACTTATTGAGTTTGTCGAAACGCACAAAGTGCCTATCGTGAAGAAATTGGGAATTTATCTCAACTTGAAAAAAAGAAAGAAACAAACACACTTACCCGACTGGATGGTAGCGACCCTGGGTTGGGGCAAAGTAAAAGATTAATAGTTGTCAAACGCCATCGCACAACGCGGTGGCGTTTTGTTTTAAGAGCGATGAGGGGGATATATTTCCTCCAAAAAAGCAATAACGGCATTGGTAAAAGCATGGTTAGAATCGCCTGCTACCATGTGACCTGCGCCCGAAACGGTGGTGCTCCGAACGTGCGGCACTGCATCCAAAAACTCCGCCA
Source organism: Runella defluvii (assembly GCF_014195535.1). GTDB lineage: Bacteria > Bacteroidota > Bacteroidia > Cytophagales > Spirosomataceae > Runella > Runella defluvii. The sequence continues at coordinate 190,496 of NZ_JACIBY010000003.1, forward strand.
TCACCCGCTCGCTCACCACGTCGCTCATGCCACCACGAACGATAAGCGTGGGCGCTTTTAGCCGCTGGGCGGCTTGATAAAGACGTTCTTCGTACGCAATTTGTTGGTCGGGGGTAGCATTTTTCCACACGTGGAGCATTTGTGGATCCCAATGCCAATAATACCGTCCTTCACGAAAACGGAGGTTTTTTTCTAACCGACTGGGGTCATAATTTTTTGAGCGCTGTGGCAAGTAGGCCGATACGGCAGCAGCGGCTTCTTCCAAGCTGCCAAAACCACTTTCGAGGTGTGAGCTCATAAAGGCAAAAATACGCTCAATTCCCTTTTGTTCGGCTTTAGGTGCAATGTCCACTAAGACAATGGCTGAGGCGAGCGATTCGTCCGATTCGCCGTCTAACACCATGGCGGTGAGCCCGCCCATGGAAGCGCCAACAAGGGCGGGTTTGGTGCCAAGTTGACGAATAATTGCTTTTAAATCAGCGACTAGACCATCCACCAAGTAGTTGCCCGTGACTGACCAATCGCTTTCTCCGTGCCCACGGGCGTCGTAAGTGATGGCATACCAACCTTGGTCTGCTAATTTTTGGGCGGTATCTCCCCACGAATGACGCGTTTGCCCGCCACCATGAAGTAAAATTAAGGGTGGATGGGCTGGGTTTCCCCAACCTTCTGCCGACAGAAAAAAATGAGGTTCTGTTTCAAACCGAATCGGGTGAGATGGCATTAAATTGCGGGGACAAGTTCCAAAAACACGTCAAAATTGAGGCCACTATAAACAGCAGTATGACGTAAACTCATCCGAGCGCGGTCAAGTTTATTGATGGGGTAGTTGCCCTTAAATGTTTTGCCTAAGTCGATGTACAACGTTTTAGAATTGTCCAACAAATCCCAAGCACCACCTTGCTGCACCGTCAGGGCGACGGGGTCGAGTGCGCGTACCGTTTTGTCTTCCTTAAAATAAATATATACTTCAAAAAAGCTTTTGACTTCGGTAGGCAACAAGTTTTTGTCAATGGTATTGCCGTTTAAGTCGGTGATTTTGTTAACTTTCCAAGGATTGGTTGTTAATACACTAATCGTTGCATCGGGCGTAGTTGGGGTGTCAGTTACCTCTACTTTCTTACAATTTGCAAGAAAAATTGACACGAATACGAAACAAAGAACCGACCACTTTTTCATAGCTTTTGATTACGGGTTAAATTTGTGCTCAAATTTAGCGTTTTTCTAAGACAATCCGCTGAGATAGGATATTGGTTGACGGACGTTGGGGAATCATTTTAAACTTTATACGATTGAAAAACAAGAATAATATACCGTTTCGAGTTACCCATTTAGTTGTTAAAATTGCTTGTGTGCTGGCAGGGTTTGGAGGAATGGAGCTAAAAGCACAAGAATGTACTTCGTCGTTTCAATGGACACCCGTCAAAACGAATAACGTTATCGAATGGGAAAAATTTCCTGCCTTTTCGCTGCCGTTTACAATTATCTATGAAGGGCCACGCTTTGGCGACACAAAATCGCTCCCACTTAGTCGCGGGTTTAGCCATTTAGCTACTTTTTCGGGAAATGAAAGTGCGACCTTGCCCTTCGAGCAGCGAGCAGTGACTTGGTACCACGTAGCCACTGAAGCGGGTAGCCAACCTTGGGCCGACAGGGCGATAAGAAGTCCTTGGGGAAATGATCAAAACGTGTACAATTCGATTTGGGAGAACCAACTTCGTGGTCACGCCGATGCCTTTCAAGATTCACAGGGCGGAAAGCCGTTGGCCTATAGTATTGTTGGACTCGACATCGAACGGATTTTTGATACTGACCGCGAAATAGCAGCCATAAAAACCCAACCAAGGATTCCTGAGGCATACCGTTCCTTGAGCGACGCGCAGTTTGTGGAACGATACAAGCGCGATATGCAGCGACAATATGCCGCACCCGTTGATTTTTTGCGTAAAAAATCAGTGGAGACTACCAAAATTGGGAGCTACAGCGATGCTTTGGTTCGGGGAAGTTTTACCAATTGGCTGGCCATGGACTTGACAACTTGGAAAGATTGGACGACCAACTCCAATTTGTTACTGCACGTGATGAAAGACTCGACGTCGGGCCAACCTGGAGGGCCTTTTTACAACCAACTCAACCTGCTCACACCTTCTTGTTATTACTATTACGACTACAATACCTCTCCTTTGGGCAAAGATTATTTGGCCTATTTGCTGTTTGTTATTGAGGCCAATCGGGTGTGGTCCGACAAGCCCGTGATTCCTTACATCTGGATGCGTTACCACGATGCGTTTAACCCAACAGTGCCTTTTGTTCCTTCGTTTGTGGCAGAGGCTACGGCCATTTTTCCTTTCTTTTCGGGTGCGAAAGGGCTTTGGCTTTGGGAGGCACCCGTTGACGATACTCGCCAAGATAACTACGCGAGTTATGAATATTTTATTGGTGGTTTGTACCGTTTATCGCAGTTTAAGGAGTTTTTTGAGGGGGCCAATCAGTTGGTCATTCCCACGCCTGCCCTGGAATCATCGAAGGCAAAATCAGCCATTTGGCGTGGCGTTGTTAAAGGCTCAAACATTCTTATTGCGGCCCAAAACCCCTATGTTTCGTCGGATACCCAAGAAACAACAATCAATGTAAGTTTTCAAAATTGGCAAAAAACAATCACCCTCAAAGGCCGCGAAGTGTTTTTATGTTCTTTTGATTTGAATACCATTACATCGGTGGAGGAAACGCATGGATTAAAAGACATAAAAGTGACGCCTAATCCCGCCCACGAAAAAATTTACTATCGGGTGGAAAGCGTGTCGAGTGCAGCGGCCTCCATTTTTCTGACCGACCTCGTAGGAAAAGTGCATTCAAAAGAAGAAGCGATGCTTAAAGAGGGCATCAACGAACGTGAAATCAATGCTTCAAAATTACCAACGGGTACTTACCTACTTCACGTAGAAGTGAATGGGCGGCGACTATCCGAACGAGTACTTATTAAGTGACATAGTTTGGTCTGTTTGCGGTACGTTTTTGCCAGTTTACTATTCGGTTAGTTTTTTTTGTTGCGAAGTACACAATTGTTAGTTATACTTGCGTTATTTCTAAAACCCAAACTAAAATAGTGTACAGCCATGTATCGTAGTTTTATTCTGATTGCCCTTAGCTCGGTGTTGCTGGGGGCCAAAGTTCTTCCGTGGGAAGACAAGTGGTTAGACAAATTGGTCGCCAAGTTTGAAAAATACCAACAAACCTATCCTGCCGAAAAGGCGTATTTGCACCTTGACCGTCCCTATTATTCAACGGGGGAAACGATTTGGTTTAAAGCCTATTTAGTGTACGGAATCAGCCATGCCGCCGATTCGGTCAGCCGCGTTTTGTACGTTGATTTGGTGGACAAAACAACATCAAAAGTGGTGTTGCTCAAAAAAGTATCCTTAAACGGGGGAATAGGTCACGGCGAAATGGCCCTGGCAGATTCGTTGCAGGAGGGAGAGTACCAACTTCGTGCTTACACCCAGTGGATGCGCAATTTTTCGGAAGATTTTTACTTCCACCGCGACGTTCGCGTACTAAAGTCCAACAAACCAGTTACTTCGTTGCCCCACAATGCGGATGACATTGACGTGCAATTTATGCCCGAAGGCGGAGATTTGGTGCAAGGATTAGAAGGTCGGGTGGCTTTCAAAGCCGTCAACGCGCTAGGGAAAGGCGTTGGAATCACAGGGGCGGTAGTCAGTCAAACCAATGATACCTTGGCAGGGTTTTCGACCTCGCACCTCGGGATGGGATTTTTCAGTTTTATGCCCGAAGCTGGTCAAGAGTACCGTATCGAAGTACGAAAACCTAACGGACAGTACGTGAAATACCCTATTCCTAAGGTTAAAAAAGAAGGGTTTACGGTGACGGTCGATAATTTGTCCAACAAAGACAACGTGAGGGTGATTGTGCGCCATAACAAACCGCTGAATCCGTCGGCAGAAATGTCGATTTTTGTTCATACCCGTGGGGCCGTGGGCTACGCTGCCAAGGCAACTTTGGCCAAAAAAACGGTTTTATTCAATATCCCACGTGCTAATTTGAACGACGGAATTACGCACATCACGGTTTTTGACGAAAATAACCTTCCGACGGCAGAGCGACTGGTGTATATTCAGCGCAATCGGGAGATTGAGTTACAAATTGCAAGTGATAAAAATGCGTACAAACCACGGGAAAAAGTGGAATTGGAGATTACAGCAAAAGACTCCGAGGGTAATCCTGTAATGGGTAACTTTTCATTGGCTGCTACAGACGCAAAACAAGTGCTTGATAAAGAGCCCAATGCGTTGTCGATTCGCTCGTATTTTCTGCTTGCGTCAGATGTCAAAGGAAGCATTGAACAACCAAGTTATTATTTCGACAAAACAAACCCAAATGCGGCGGCGCAACTGGACATTTTGCTGATGACGCAAGGGTGGCGTCGCTTTAACTGGGGTGAAGTACTGAAAGATTCGTTAGCGCCTGCTCCTTTTTACGTAGAACAAGGCATTTCATTTTCGGGAAAAGTAGCGCGTATGAACAAAAAACAGCCTGGAAAGGTGAAATTGACCTATCTGCTGGTTCAGAAGGATAGCACGCGGTCGGTCTTGATGGGCGAAACGGCCGAAACGGGTGAGTTTTTGGTCTATGACCTCGATGTGCGCGACACAACTACTGTGCTGGTGCAGGCAGTTACAGAGCGCGGAAACCGAAACTTATCCATCATGCTTAACCCATTTCAACCTGCCAAAGTATCTTTTACAAAAATACCCTTCAATCCCATCGAATTTGACCCCAACGAACTTGCTGAATACCTCAAGCGTACGGAAGAGTACTTGCGAATTGAGCGCCAAATTCGGGCAAGTCGGGAGCAATTGTTAAATGAAGTAGTAGTAAAAGCCAAACGCCCCGACCCAATCAAAGACGATTCGCGCCGTGCCATGTATGGGGAGCCTAGCAATACCGTAAAATTTGACAACATGAATACGGCGGGAGCGATGTCGATTTTTGACGTTATTCAGGGGCGAGTACCTGGGGTTCAAATCACGGGAAGTGGCATGAATCGCTCCATCCAAATCAGAGGAGCAGCCAACTTTAGTGGAGCGGTTGAGCCCTTGTTTTTGCTGGATGGTATGGCTGTGAGCAAAGATGCCATTGTTTCAATTCCACCAAGCGATGTGGAGGCGGTTGACATTTTGAAGGGCGCCAACGCCGCTATTTATGGTAGCCAAGGTGGCGGGGGAGTGGTAGCGATTTTAACCAAGCGGGGTGGCTCATCTTACGACTGGACCAAAGACAAAGCCGAAGGGGTGATTACGGAGAAAATACTGGGCTACAGCCCCGTGCGGGAATTTTACGCACCCAAATACGACAAAGCAATTCCCGAACACGTTCAGCCTGACTTTCGGGCTACGTTGTATTGGTCGCCGATGATACAGACCGATAAGGAAGGAAAAGCCAAGGTTTCTTTTTTTGCCTCTGACGCCCAAACCGACGTAAAAGTTCGGGTAGAAGGCATGAATTCTACGGGGGCAATGGGTGTGAAAGAAAGTACGTTTAAAGTTAACTAGGTAGCTGAAAAGCAAAAAAGCCGCCCCGACAATTCATCGAGGGCGGCTTTTGCGTGAATGGGGGTGAGGGTGTGAGCGGGAGACGTGTGCGATTGGGGTAGTTGCACTTTCAACGATAACTCCAAAACAAAAAAGGGTTTGGTGGGTACTTGCCGCCACCGAAGGTTTCGTTCAACAGCGCCTTCATGACTTGGCCTTCAGCCACCAGCTTAGTTATTATGTGCCGCCTTTGTTTGTCCTCCAACCACGTTTTTCAATTGTCCGAACATTGTCAACATTTTTTAAAGTCAGCAAATAGTCCTGCAAATGTTTGAGTTCTTCATCTGTTGCATTACCCGAAAATTCGTTGATATAAATTGCGTTTCCGTAATTGTTTCTTGATTTTTGAGGGGTGTCGTCAACTATAATGATTTTCTCAAGTCTAAACCCTTTCTTCTTTAGTTTGTTAAGACGTTTTTCAAAATAGTAATTGTCAAAAGTATAATCTCTTTTTAGAGAACATCTGCTACGTCCCCAAATAATTTCAAGTTCTACATTGTCTGGTTTTATGTTATTTGCGATTTCGGTTACATAGGCGTCGTCCGCCGAACTCCAAATTCCAATTTTAAAATGTTTTGAGATGTCCACAAGAAACTGGTCAAGGTGAGGTCGTTTATGAACAAAATATTTGTCAAACTTAAAGTCTGCCGAAAAACCCAATTCTTTTTCAGTGGCGTGAATTAGTGTTTCGTCTAAGTCAAGGATTAAAAGTTTGTCAGATTTTTCGTCCATTTGTCAACTAGTAAGTGGGCCTGTAAGGTGGCAAATAACTCCCAAATATACGCAACTTTTGTGTTGGTACTGCCAAAATAGGAAAGTTCTCACTAATTTTCAAGTAATTGTTGTATTGTGCTGAAAATAAGATGTTTGTCTGCTATTGATTTGGGCAGTTTGATGTCGCGAGCGTGACACTTTCGCTAACTGAGGTCGGATTTTTATGGATTGGCTTTCAGCTACTACGAAAGCTTAATTAACAGTGGCAGTTGTCCTAGAACGAGTTGGGGCTTCGTCTAAGCTCCTCGAACTTTCAAGTAAGGTCTCCATCATATTGCCAAACTACTGTTAGCGGTTCGGGCTTGTTGCCCAGTCATCATACGTCATTTCAAATTTAATTTCCTTGGTTCCGTGTGTTCCAACTTCTGTCCATCCTGCTTTTCTGTAAAACTTTTCTGCTCTTGTATTAAAAGCAGTTCCTAACCAGACTTTTTCCTTTGTCTGTGTAAAATACCACTCTAACATTGTGTCGTGCAATAGTTTTCCAATACCTTTTTTCTCAAATTTAGGGTCTAAAAATAACGCCCAAATGTTATTTTCCTTCAAGTCAGCAATAGCAAAACCCACAATTTGTTTGTCAATTTCGCAAACCCATCCTTTTCCTCTTTTTGTAATAAACTCTTCGCAATCTTCGTCTGTCACCAAGTTAGGATTTGACAATGTATTTTCAGTTACAGAATTTCTTACGATCTGAATTTGTTTTATGTCGTCAATGGTAGCTTCTCTAATAGTCATAATTTATTTCATTCTGTTTATTTTTCTGTCGATGGGTTATCCTAAATTGTCAACTGTTTGTTGTCGCTGTGTCGCTTTATTGTGCTGACTTTTCAAGGTATATAATGTTGAAAAGGCTAGAAGCCTTAAAATAAATAGCACGAGTGTGACACTCGCGCTATCGGGAGTTTTATGGCGTGGCTTTCAGCCATTACTAAAGCTTAGTTACCAGCGTCTGGTGGTAGTCGATAAACTATCCAAAAGTTATTTCACAACCTCGGAACACAATGGTTCTATTAATTTCATATAGGTGTCGGGGTGAATATTAGAGCAAAAGGTTAATGCTTTTTGGGTTTGGCGATTGAGAAAAATGGAAGAGGAAAAACCTGCTGTTCCGCCATTTATTTTTAAAACAGGCTCCGTTTCAGGAGATTTTACCAACACCCAACCAATTGCCGAATAAACCTCTGGTTTAGCCAAAACAGCATTAGAAACTTGTAAATCCATCATTTTATTCCTCACATCTAAAGTTGCTATTGCAAATTTTGCCAAATCTTCGGATGTGGAAATAATACCAATGCAACCATCAAGAATTCCGCCATCCCAATATGGTGTAAAATTTCCTTCTTTATCTAAGCCTTTAATCAATTTTGTGGAAATCTTATTAATGTTAAATGCCGAATGCTGCATTTTCAATGGCTTGAAAATTTTTGCTTCAACTATTTCTGCAAAAGATTGTCCTTGAATCCTCGACATAATATAACTAAGCAAACCAAAGCCTAAATTTGAATACATTACTCTTTCTCCAGGCTGAGATTCAATTTTAAGGTCATTTTTTAAATAGCCTATTAAATCTTCTTCATAGTAATTACTAAAAGGGTTTTCTTTAATAAAATTTCTTCTATCGTCATACCAAATTGGCATTCTCGGAAGTCCAGAGGTATGCATACCTAATTGTTTCAACGTTATAGCTGTATTATCTTTCAGTTCAAAGTGAAGAAAATCTGAAATTGGGTCGTCAAGACGAACTTTACCTTCAACTGCTAATTGTGCTAGTACATTCCCTGTAAAAGATTTAGTAACAGAGCCTATTTCAAATGCTGATGTTTTATTGTTTGGGTAAGAAATTTCTTCACCTTCATTTTTTAATCCGTAATAAGTTGTCGTATTATTTTCCGTCACAGAAATTGAAACTTCCGTGTAAACTGGTAAAATTTTAATAATGTTTGTGATCTTATCTATAAACTCTTCAGGTCGTGTCATTTGATAGTTTTGTTGTTGTCTGCTTGCTGCTGTCGGTTTTTAGCTTTGCGTTCGAGCGGGTTTCGAAGTACAAAGTTCCAAATTTATTACTAATGTTTATTAGAAGAACAAAGCTTTAAGTATGTATGTCAGTACGCCTTACTCAAAACCTAAAGGGCGTTTTTCTATATAAACTGTTTGTCAATTTGTTCTTTGTCAAGTATCTAATCGTTACGTTTGTTGTAAATTGGTCGTAAGATTTCTTTGTCAGCCGAAACTAGTCAATTTCCTTATACTCACCGCCAGGCTGGCCGCCCGCCCGAGTTCCGTTCAAGACTGGCCGTCCCCCATCGCCTTCATGGTTTGACCTTCGGCTACCACGAATTCTTAGTTATTAAGCGATGTATTTTTTGTTCATTATTTCTTTAAGTTCGTTAATTGTCGGCTCATTTCCATTAATTTTTCTGTGTAACATAGCGTGACAGTTAGGACATACAGGAGCTAAATCTTCCTTATAATTAACTTTATATTCTTTTCCAATTTGATGAATTGGTGTTAAATGGTGTACGTGAATAAAGCCTTCCCCGATTTCTCCATAGACATCAAAGAAATTCATTCCGCAAACAAAGCAATTTAGTCCATTAAACTCAATACATTTATCTCTCGCAATTGAACTTCGTTCGTATTTATTTACGGTTATAACCTTCTTTATTCCTTCGTATATTATTTTATCACCTATTGTATCTGGAAAATAGTCAGTCTGATTATTGTCCGTGAAATGTATTTTTAGGTATTCAGATAGTTCTTTTCTTATTTTTACGGGTCCTTGTGGAGCGGCAGAAAGTCCATTTTCCTTAAGGTTTTCCAAGTTTAGTTTTCTATTCGAAACTTGTTCAATTAACCTTAGTCTAATAAAATTTCCTTGAAGAGATTTCTCGTATTCGTCAAGATTTTTCCAGTATTCTTTATCATCTCTTATTTCTGAATGTTTAAGATTAATTTTCTCAACCAAGCATTTGTAGCGAATAGATGAAATTGGCCTTGTAGCATAAATATAAACTATATCATTTACTTCATACTTTGTATTTCCTTGTCGCCAATCTATAAATTCAAAATGTTCAAATGAAGAACTGTGGTCGTACATTTTAGCATTTGCCGAAATAATCCATTCTGTCATAGTTTTCGTGGAGTTTGGTTAAAATATCGCCTAATTCTTAAATAACTGTTGTGTATGATTCTGCAATATAGAGAAGTTCTCACTAATTTTCAAGTAATCGTTATAATGTGTTGAAAATAAGCTACTTGTATGTTTTTGATTTTGAAGTTTTTAAAAATGGATACAAAAAAACAATTTGATAGCGCGAGCGTCCCTGCTCGTGCTCACTATTCAAAGGCATCCAGCCTATTAGATTAGATAATGTCGAAAAGGCTAGAAGCCTAAAAATAAATAGCACGAGTGTGACACTCGCACTATCGGAGGCTAACTGAGGTTGTTGTAGATTTCTCCTGTCGTTGAAATGACAAAAAAGCCTAAAGCGTGAGCGTTTTGCTCGGGCTTTAGGCTAACTATTAACTCTGCGTTAACACCTACTTACCATTTTTCAAGTCCTAGCAGTTTTTTGCCAAGGTCGTTCAATTCGGCTACATCGTACTTGGTTTGTTCCCAGTGACGGGGGTCGCCTGGGAAGGCATACCCTTCGGGCGAAATGCGATTTTTCCATGAATTGACGCGCCAATTGCGTAGGGCCTCGTTTTCTTCCTCGGCGGGCATCATGGAGATGTATTGCGCTATCCGAACTTTATTTCCTGATAAATTGGGGCGGATGCCGTGGGGCTGCGTGCTGTTGAAAATCAATAAATCGCCCGCTTCCATTTTTACTTTGACGATGTGCTCTTCTAAGCCTGTGGTGTCGGGTTGGAAACGATTACGGTCGGCGGGTTGTGTCAATTTCCACGTATCGTAGGTGCGATACAGCTCAGGAATGCACTGAAAGCCTCCCATGTTTTCGTCGGTTTGGTCGGCCAAAGCCAGTACACCTTGTACGTTTTGAGGCTTTGTTTCGGGGTCATAGTCCCAGTGAATAAAGCCTTTGTATTCAAAACCTGGACGAATGGGAAAGTTTAAGTTGGCACGGTCAATGGTCACCCACAGTTTCTCTGTTCCCCAAATGTCAACAAAAGCATCATAGACCCGTTGCATTTGGCGATTGTCCCAAAGGTGTTGGTTGTTATATACTTCCACCATTCCCGTTCCCGTCAATTCCTTCATTTTCATTTCTGCACGAGGGGGGGCGTACCATGTTTCGGGGTCGTTAGGATTTTTTTCCTCAAACTCCCACAAAAACTCGGCGGTTTTGAGTGCTTGCTCGCGGGGAACGGCGTTTTTGATGACAATGTAGCCGTTGTGCATCCAAAACTGCCAATCTTCTTCGCTCAACACCTGCAAAGGTTCTCCATTGGAACGGTCGTTGAGGGTCAAATGACTACTTGTCGCAGTTGATGGGTTGCCAGGAATGTCCTCGTGGTTGGTATTGGCCATTTTAACTGGGGCCATGGTTGGGGTCATTGTATGTGCTTCCATGATATGTACTATTTTGAATGAAAATAATTATACAAAGGTAGCGCAATGAAGCAGCTAAAATCTTCGCCAATAGTTGCATAAATTTGAATTGTATTGATATAAATAGTAATTTTAAGCAATATAAAAGTTAAAAACAGACAAACTGCTTCGTATGAAAGTTGTTTTTGAGGCTTTCGTTCCCGATTCAAATAGCTCATTTCGGTTACTTCTAAACCCGCGCCTTAGTGATGTGTTTTATTGGCACTTTCATCCTGAGTTGGAACTGGTGTATATTGAAGCAGAAAGTGGAATGCGGCACGTTGGAGAACACATTTCGCGTTTTATTGGCAGCGATTTGGTGCTGATTGGGTCAAATATCCCGCACCTTAACTTCGATTATGGTATCAAATCTGACTACGAAAAAGTCGTTTTACACATTAAAAGTGATTTTTTGGGGGCTGCTTTCGAGACTACACCCGAATTGTCGAGCATTGCCCATCTTTTTCAAAAAGCACAGCATGGTTTGGCGTTTGGCGCTGATACCAAGCAACTGATTGGAGAACAAATGCGACACTTGACGGGGTTGCCACCTTTTGAGCAGTTTCTGGAAATATTGAAAATACTGCAAAGACTGGCCAATGCCTCGGATATTACTTTGTTACACGACCAACCCGTTGAAAATCAATATACTAAAAAAGATCAAGAGCGTCTAAAACGACTTTACGGATTTATCGACGAGCATTTTCACCATAAAATAGAGATGGAAGAGGTGGCGAGTTTATGCCACCTGAGTATTCCTGCGTTTTGTCGGTATTTTAAAAAAATGACCCGTTTGACCTTTACCGAATTTTTAAACCATTACCGCGTCAATCAAGCCCAAAAACTGCTTTTGATGGACAAAAACGTGACGGAAACCTGTTTTGAATGTGGTTTTGATAGCTTGTCTTATTTTAACCGAACCTTTAAAAAAGTGACAGGCGAGAACCCCTTGTCGTTTAAGAAAAGGTATTTGAGCAAGTAGATTTAAGGACAAATTTACCCATGTATCTTGATTTTTGGGTGCGAAACATTGCAGGCGACTAGGAAAATGTAAACACATAGTCCATATAGAATTTTCACATAGCACACAAAAGACTAGCTATGTTTACATATGTGTTTATTCTACTATTTTCTATGTGTTTTAAAAGAATGTTACCATATCCTAGATTTGTTCGTACACCCGATGTTTCTATTTTTTGAAAACTAAGGATTGAGCTGGACGAATGCGGCTGATAATGAGGGTTGGAATGAGTAAAATTAACGTAATGACGCTCAAAATTCCGATATTGAGAAACAAGTAAGAGGGCCAATCAAAAACGATTGGAACGGTGCTCATGAAATAATTGACGGGATCGAGCGGGATGATTTGGAACTTACTTTGAAGCCAACAAAGCCCCAAACCGACGACATTTCCAATAATTAAGCCTTTCAGGGTCAATTGCAGCCCTACGTAAAAGAAAATGCGACGGATTTGGCTGTCGGGACTGCCGAGGGTTTTGAGTAGCCCCAGCATGGGAGTGCGTTCCATCATCATTACCAACAATACGGAAGCGATGTTGAAACAAGTCACAAAAAATACCAAAGCTAGCAAGACCATGGTATTTTGGTCGAGCAATTGCAGCCATTCAAACAGCGGGCGGTATTTGTCGGTGACCCGTTCGAGGCGCATGTAGCTAGGCAATTGGGCGTAAAGTTCCTTGGCGGTAGGCTCAAGTTGGGCGAAGTCTTTGACAAAATATTCGTACGAACCTACCGAGTCTGGGCCCCAGCCATTGAGGCGTTGAACCAGCCCAATATCACCCAAAACCAGTTGATTATCAAATTCTTCGAGGTTTGTTTCATACACGCCGACTATCTTCAGTTTGCGAACGCGGGGTGGATTTTGTACAAAGTACATCAAGACCTCATCATTGAGTTTTAAATTGAGTTTTTGAGAAATGATGCGACTGACGATGATTTCGTTGGCATAGGCGGTGTCAGAATACTGAATCACCCGACCTTCCACCAAATTTTCAGCGAGTAATTTCCAATCGTAATCGCGCCCCACGCCCTTGATAACCGCACCTTGGAGTTCGTCGGGCGTTTTTAGGATGCCAGCTTTGTGCGCCACCGCCTGCCGATGTCGAATCCCTTTGATTTGTTGCCATTGGTCGTAAGGCTTGGTATGAAGGGGGAGGGGTGCACTTTCAAAAGATTGATTGAGCGAAAGTTTGTTTACTTGAAGGTGCGAGCCAAAAAGGAAGACTTTTTGGTAAATAGTATCTTTAAAGCCAAATAAGACCGATAATGCAACAATTCCGACTGCTACACCCAAGGCAATGGTAACGATTCCGACGCGAGACACCGTCGCAGAAAAAGTGGTTTGCTGAGGCTCTCTAATACGACGAGCTACGAAAAAGGGGAAATTCACAAGTGGTGTTTGTTTGAATGTTTGATAGTTTGTAAGTTTGAAAAGTTCCTACAATACTAACGTTTTCTGATTAAACCTTAACTACCCATGAGTTTAACGTTTTTGTGTATTACGTGTTATTTTAAAGGCGGTGATTTTTTGCGGGCCTGTAAAGAGGCTGGCAACACAGTTTATTTGTTGACCGCCAGACGAACGGAAGGGAAAGAATGGCCTTACGAGTCGATTGATGAGTTTTTTTACCTAGAGGATGACTCGAATACACTGTCAAACTTTGAAAACATCATCAAAGGAATGGCGTACCTCATGCGCACGCGAAAAATAGACCGCGTGGTAGCTTTGGATGATTTTGATGTGGAAAAAGCAGCCATCTTGCGCGAACATTTCCGAATCCCAGGCATGGGGCAAACCACCGCCCGTTTTTTTAGGGACAAATTGGCGATGCGCGTACAAGCCCGTGATGCTGGAATTAAAGTGCCCGCTTTTACTGGATTGTTCAACGACGTGGAGATTACGGAGTACCTGCGCGCTACCCAAGCGCCGTGGGTAATCAAGCCACGTGCCGAAGCCTCGGCGGCAGGCATCAAAAAAGTCCATAGTTTTGACGAAGCTTGGAATACCATTCACAGCCTCGGGGAAGAACGGCACATGTTTCTGATTGAGCAATTTAAGCCTGGCGATGTCTATCACGTAGATGCGCTGACGTTGGATAAAAAAGTGATTTTTGAACGAAGTAGCCAATACCTCAATACCCCATTTGAAGTAGCACACGGGGGTGGTATTTTTCGTTCGGTAACGGTGGAGTTTGGTACCAAAGATGCCAAAGCGCTCAAAAAAGTAAATGAACAAGTGCTGAAAGCATTCCAGATGAACTACAGTGCTTCACACACGGAGGTGATTAAATGTTACGAAGATGGGGAGTTTTATTTCCTTGAAACGGCCTCGCGGGTAGGTGGAGCGCACTTGGCCGAAATGGTCGATTATTCGTCGGGGATTAATTTGTGGAAAGAATGGGCGCACATCGAACATGCCAAGGCAATCAATGCAGACTATGTGTTGCCTGAAGTTCAGAATTTATACTCGGGCATCATTATCTCTTTGGCGCGCCAACAATGGCCCGACATGTCGCCGTTTAATGACCCCGAAATTGTGTGGCAAATGAAAGAAGAATACCATGTCGGACTGATTGTGCAATCGCCAAGTCGGAGCCGTGTCATGGAATTGATGGATAAATATGCCGAGATGATTCGCCACGATTATCACGCCTCGGCACCCGCCCAAGATAAACCAACGCATTAATAATGAGCATTTTTGACCAAGTTATTGACAGAAAAAATACCAATAGTTACAAGTGGGACAAATACGCTGACCCAAATGTGATTCCTGTTTGGGTAGCAGACATGGATTTTCAAGCCGCCCCGCCGATTTTGGAGGCGCTACAAAAAGTGACCGAGCACGGCATTTTTGGGTATTCGAAATGCCCCGATGAACTTTATGACGTCGTTATTGAACGTTTGAAAAACCGCCATGGCTGGGATGTAAAAAAAGATTGGATTGTGTGGTTGCCAGGCTTGGTGCCAGGTATCGGCTTGTCTATCCGAACGGTCACAACCGAAGCGGACGCAGTGATGACTGCGACACCCGTTTATCATCCTTTTATGTTGGAAACCCATGCGGCGGGTCGCACGTTACAAAAAGTACCTTTACAACTAAAAAACAACCGTTGGGTCATTGATTTCGAGGCGTTAGAAGCATCGGTTACACCCCAAACAAAATTGTTTTTACTCTGCAATCCCCATAATCCCGCAGGAACGGTTTTTACCAAAGAAGAACAAGAAAAATTGCTAGAAATTTGTCTTAAAAACGACATTGTCATTTGTTCGGACGAAATTCACTGTGATTTATTACTCGACAAAACCAAAAACCACCTGTCGATTGCTACCCTTAGCCCCGAGGCAGCACAGCATACAATTACGCTGTTAGCGCCGAGCAAGACGTTCAATATTGCAGGTTTGGGTTGTTCAATGGCTATCATTCCGAATGATGAACTTCGGGCTAAATTTATCAAAACCAAAGCGGGCCTTATGCCTATGCTTTCGGCCTATGCCTACGAAGCGGCCTTGGCAGCTTACCGCGACGGCGCTGCTTGGCACGAAGAACTGTTGGACTATCTTCGCCAAAATCACCAGTTTTTACTGAACGAAATCAACCAGTTGAAGGGCATGAAAATGGTGCCGTTGGAAGCAACCTATTTGGCATGGATTGATACGCGGGAGTCGGGTATCGTTGATTTTGCCCAAAAATTGGAAGCCGTCGGCATTGGTGTATCAGACGGGGTACAATTTGACGGCGCAGGGTTCATTCGTCTCAATTTTGCCTGTCCACGAGCCACGTTAGAAGAAGTAGTTCGGAGAATAAAAACTGTTTTTTAATGTCGAGTGTAGACGGGGGCGCCCGTGCGATGTAGAATGTCGAATTTAATACCCTTATTCGACACTCTACATTCTGCACTCGACATTATACATTCGATACTAACTGTTATTCTTTCCAAGCTGGAGGTTCGGTTTTATACAAATGGCGGACAAAAAAGTCTCGGCGTTTGCGCTCACCGTATTCGCCGCCTGTGGAGTGTCCCATGTTGGGAACCATCAGAAAATCAAAATCTTTGTTGGCTTTGATGAGGGCATTGACGAGCTGCATCGTCGATGCTGGGTCAACGTTGTCATCGACTTCTCCCAAAATAAGCATCAGTTTTCCTTGTAGTTTATTGGCATTCACCACGTTAGAGCATTCTTCGTAGTGTGGGCCAATGGGGTAGCCCATCCATTGTTCGTTCCACCAAATTTTGTCCATACGGTTGTCGTGGCAGCCACAAGAAGAAACGGCTACTTTGTAAAAATCGGGATAAAACAACAACCCTCCCGTTGAACTTTGTCCTCCCGCCGACGTTCCATAAATCCCCACCCGACTTACGTCCATCGAAGGGTATTTGCGTGCGGCTTCCTGCATCCACAAAATTCGGTCGGGGAAGCCCGCATCTTTGAGGTTTTTCCAGCATACATCGTGAAAAGCTTTGGAACGATTGGAGGTACCCATGCCATCTAGTTGAACCACAATAAACCCAAGTTCGGCCAATTCAAACATGCTTCGGTTGTAGGTCATAAACGTTTTGGGTGTAAACGAGCTGTGCGGCCCCGCGTAGATGTTTTCGATAATGGGGTATTTTTTGTTGGGATCAAAATTGGTCGGGCGGATAATGATTCCCCAAATGTCCGTTTTTCCGTCACGCCCTTTGGCGGTAAACACCTCAGGTGTTTTCCAACCTGCATTCAACCATTCCGAAATATCCGCTTTCTCCAGTTCCATCACCACCGAACCGTCGGCTGCCGAGCGAAGTACGGTAACAGGAGGCATATCTACCCGCGAATAAGTGTCAACAAACAGTTGATTGTCAGATGAAAATACGCCCGTGTGGTTGGCGTTTTCGGAAGTTAGCGGCGTCAGTCCTGTACCGTCAAAATTGATTCGGTAGTAATGCGTGAAATACGGGTCTTGTTTTGGATTCATTCCGCTGGCGGCAAAAGTAATGGTGCGTTTTTCTTCGTTGACATTCACCACGTTACGCACTACCCATTCACCTTTGGTTAGCTGTTTTTTTACTTTACCCGTCACACCATCGTACAAATAAAGGTGGTTCCAGCCGTCACGTTCAGAAGCCCAAATGATTTCTTTGCCGTCGGCCACATCGTAGCGATACTTTTTCCCGCTGTAATCAATGAAGGTGGGACTTTGCTCGTCGATGAGCGCACGAATTGCCCCATTGGCAGCATTGACTTCCAACACCCGATACACTTGGTGCCCCCGTTGGTTGTATTCAAAACTAAAAGCGCGACTGTCTTTGCGCCAATCAATCCTCGAAATGTTGTACTGATGATTAAACAGCGCTTCGTCGATGGGAATGTGTTTTTTTTCTTCAACCAAAAAAAGATGTGGGCGACGAATCGGCAACGCATCGCCAGGTTTGAGGTACTCGCGGCTTTCGAGTTTGGGTTGTAGCTGGTCTTCGGGCGACGAACGCACAAAATAGATAAGATGCTTTTGGTTGGGGCGTATTTTGTTGGCTACCAGTTTTTTAGAATCGGGCGACCACTGGACATAGCCTGAATAGTATTCGCCTTCGGAGCCATCGAAGGTAAGTTGTGATTCTGTTTTAGTTTTCTCCGAACGAACGTACAAGTTATGATTTTTGATGTACGACGTCCACAAACTATCGGGAGAGAAAACGGGTTTTTCGGGTTGGTCGCTGGTAGCGGCTGCCCAATACCGTTGTGGGTCGTTACGAATGGGTTCTTTTTTGCGTAACGATTTGGTAGTGAGCCCGTACGTCCACACAAATCCTTCTGCGCTAAACTCAATTTCTTGGTCGTCTTTGACGTAAGCAATGGAATTGAAAGGTAAGCTGAAAGGTTTGGCTTCGGTTTTTGATAACGTGGCCAACTGTTGAGCCAATTGCTCATGGTCAAAGGCCGACTGGCGCGTTTTGGTTTGCGGGTTTACCGAAATAAACTCTTTACCGCGAGGGGTTTGAATGGCGTACCAAACGATTTTGCCTGATTTTGACCAAAATACCTGAGCGGGGGCGTTATAGACTTTGTCTTTTAGCTTGTTTTTAAGCAACTCCGAGCGTTGGTAGTCTTCTGCCGTTCCTTGACTGAAGGCTGAAATAGGGGACAACAGCCCAGTTAAAAGGGGAAGCATAACCAAGCCTTGGTAAACGCGCCTAATTAAAGTTTGCATGGTTGGAGTGGGTTTAAGTTTTTACAAACCTAGCTATCTTTTCCCTTTTTTGTGGTGTCCTAATTGGCACAGAGTAGTACTATTTTAGCTACTTGGCATGAAATTACCTATCAAAATGATGGGAATAAGCGCCCTTTTTGAAGATTAGGCATATTTTTAATGCCAAAATACCTGAATGGGTGGCATGATGCCCTACTTTGTCTAATCATTTTCCCGAAACGTCGCTTCCTATTGAAATCGTGGCTTTTATTTGCTAATTTTCAAAAAGATAAAACGACCATTACATAATTTTTGAAGAATATCTCTCTTAACCTCATAAGCTTAAAATCTCTTACTGACTTACCATGACATCTACTACGACTCTTTCATTACCAGTACCACCAGGCACCAAGCAAATCCGCTGGAGGCAAGTTTTGGTGGTGGTCACCCATATATTTTTCTGGGCTTGCTTCATCTTTTTGCCCTTTTTGTTGATACAATCGCAGCAGCAAGCCAACGCCTTAGCGAGTTCTCAACTTAAATTATCACAAGAAGAAAAAGACCGAATTTGGCAGACAATTTTTTATTTTAGTCAGTTCTTCTCCGTATTGTTATTTTACACCAACTCCGAAATTTTACTACCAAGGTTATTCAAAAAGCGAGGGCTTGGGGTGTATATTTTGGTGATTGTGCTTGCCCTGATTTTAGTCCTTACGATTACGTATTTTTTTCGGTACTGGATGTGGGGAATGCCTCCCCAGACTTGGTTTAGCTACACTACTTTCTATTCGTTGATTTCGGCGTTTGGCATTAGTACGTGTTTTCGATTATTGGGCGATTATCAACGCGAACATCGCTTGCAAAACGAACAAGAGAAGGTGCGGCTACAGTCGGAATTGTCGTTTTTGCGTTCTCAGATTAGCCCACATTTTATGTTTAATTTGATGAATAGCTTGGCAGCATTGGCCCGAAAAAAATCAGATTTGCTAGAGCCAATGATTGTCAAAATGTCGGATTTGCTGCGCTACATGTTGTACGATTCAGACGATTCAAAAATCCCTTTGGACAAAGAAATAAATTATTTGAAAAGTTATGTGGAGCTGCAACAATTGCGTTTTGGAAATAAAGTGAAGGTGGACATGGTTTTTGATACGTCCTACAATAACTTAGCGCTTGAGCCTATGCTGCTGATTCCGTTCGTAGAAAATGCGTTTAAACACGGTACGGGGCTTATTCGTGAACCTTTTATTCAGATTATGTTGGTATCGGGTGACAATAAAATACGGTTCAAAGTACAAAATCGCTACAATTCCGACTTTGTGGAAGCCAAGGACAATAGTTCGGGAATTGGACTAGCCAACGTAAAACGCCGCCTCGAATTACTCTATCCTGAAACCCATACATTACAAATTTCAAAAGATAAGGCTATGTTTGTGACAGATTTAGAAATAGTTTTGAAGTAAAAACAAACAATGAACATGCCTAAGCTACGTTGCATAGCGGTTGATGACGAACCCCTAGCCCTCGAACTTTTAGAAGACAACATTCGCCAAGTGCCTTTTTTGGAGCTAGTAGCAAGTTGTCATAATGCGTTTGAGGCCATGGATATTTTGCACGAACAAGGAGCCGACTTGATTTTTTTGGATATTCAAATGCCTGGCATTACGGGCGTTCAGTTTTTGAAATCTATTCAGGGGCAAAACACAACCCCGATGGTGATTTTTATAACGGCTTATGAACAGTATGCGTTAGAAGGATTTGAGTTGGACGTTGTAGATTATTTGTTGAAACCAGTGGCCTTTGAGCGGTTTTTGAAATCGGTCAACAAAGCCTACGATTTGTTTAAACTGCACCAACAAACACCTACTGAGCAAACCACGACGCATTTTTTTGTAAATGCCAACTACGCCTTGGTAAAAATCCGCTACGACGAAATTTTGTACATCGAAGGGTTGAAAGACTACGTGAAGATTTACCTTTCCTCCGCACGCCATCCAGTGATTACCAGAATGACCCTCAAAGGAATCGAACAAAAACTTCCTTCCCATGAGTTTATGCGGATACACAAGTCATACATTGTGTCTCTTGACAAAATCCAATCGGTACGTAACCTAAAAATCCACATCGGCGAAGCCGTCATTCCAGTGGGAGAGCAATATGTTGAGGAGTTTATGAAAGCAATTGGCGAATAAAACAATGCTTGCATGCGCAACGAAAGGCTTTCCTTTTTAGGTTTAACCTGTTGGTATACAGTTTTTATAAATAAATGAACCCCGAAAAAGAGCCAAAATTGGCCATTTTCGGGGTTTTTGTGTATTTGGTTTTTGCGACAAAACTGAAATACAAATGCAAGATACACCCTTCGACCATAATTCTGCAAACTCCTCTAAATTGTACATTTTTATGAATTGTACTGATTTAGGGGCTATTTGTCAAACTATTGATTGGTATCTTTAGATGAACATACAGAGCGGGTAACCCAATGGTTTTTTGAACTTTGTTCTCAGATAAAGAGATGATTTTTTGTTTCAAAAGCCCGTTCTTTTCTAGGTGAACAGGGATCGTTTTAAGTAAAAAATAGACTCCTTCTTGTTTCGATGAGGTAGTACCTCAAAGAGCAAGAAGGAGTTTTTTATTGGGTACTAACTAAAGTTGTTGAAGTGATATGCGACTTTTGCTGCAAAACTATCGGTTTGTTACTGCCCCTATGGTCAATACTTGCGTACCTGTACCGCCAACTCTACCACGCAAAATGATGGTGTAAAAACGCCCTTTGATGGGAGAAAGGGTAAACGTGGCAGGAGCAAGATTGGTGGTGGTACCATTCACCCGAACTTGAACGGGCAAAGCGGCTCCACCCGTTGGAACAGGCGTGATGGCCACAAAATCAGAGGCTTTTTTGTAACCAATGTTGGTCATGGCTGGCGCATAAGTGCCATTGTAACCTACGTCGTAGCCCGTCGTTGCATTAACAATGGTATTGACAACCCGAAAATAGGCTTTCGAGGTATCCGCTGGCGTAAGTTTGTCTTCTACGACCAATGGCTCAAGCGTGGCAGTAGCTGCAGAACCCACCGCAAAAACCGAGTAATATTTGTTGGCTTCTAGCGGAACAGTCCCTGTCAGAAGTGATACTTGTTGGCTAGTTCCACTGGCAGGAACTACTACCTCAACTTTGGCACTGCCCGCATCAATCGTTGCATAGTCAACAGCTGGGTAAATATTCCCGTAGGTAATAACGCCTGGTGAGGCAGGGGCGACGGTAAGCACCCCTGAAAACTGACGGTCGTTTACCAAAATACTCACACCTGGGCCGTCCGAAACCATGTGGTGGAATTTTACGCGTGCTCCAGTGGCAGGGGTAACAATCGTTAATTGGTCACTTGATTCACCTATACACGCAAAAAGTCCAGCGGAAAGCGCACCTGCGAGCAAAATGCTTTTTGTTATGGATTGAAATTTCTTCATTGTTTGTTTCTTTTGGATTCGTAATTGGTTGAAAAACCTACGATTAAGGTTGCATAAACCAAATTTCTTTGGTGTGATAATCCGCGTTTAATGCGCCAATTTTGTCCAATGCTGCGCGGTTCCAAACGTATTCGGAGTTGTAGCGTGGACGCAAACGATACGCCAATTTGCCACCGTTGTCTGGGAATAAAGTAGAGCCTGTTGGCGCTGTAAATCCTTTGAAAATATCAGGACTGTACTTGTAACGACGCATATCAACCCAGCTTTCCATGTGGCCATGCACAAACATTGAAATGTATTTTTGGGTCATAATGTCGCTGAGTGTCAATGCTGCGGATGTTTGAGCAACGGCACTACTTTTGAGGTAGGCTGCACGCTCTGTAGTAAAAGCTGCACGCCCCGCTGCGTCGGTTGAGGACA
Organism: Runella defluvii; assembly: GCF_014195535.1. Lineage (GTDB taxonomy): Bacteria > Bacteroidota > Bacteroidia > Cytophagales > Spirosomataceae > Runella > Runella defluvii. The sequence goes on from NZ_JACIBY010000003.1 coordinate 212,508, forward strand.
TTAGTGAAAACACCCAGTCCAAGTGAGCATTGATGCCTTTGTTGTAAGCATCGAAGGCCATGGCTTTATCGCCTTTGATAAAAGCTGCTTCGGCTTTCACAAACTGCATTTCCCAGTAAGTAATAAGCGGGTGGGCGGTGCCATTATCGAAAATAGATTTTCCAGTGGCAGGTGTGGTGGCGGTAGGCTGTGATTGCCCCCAGAAGTTGGCCACCCGATTGGTACGTCCCGCTACGTTGTTGGCATCACCAAGGTTCACGTTTACCCCTCTATATACTTTGTCGTCGCTTGCGGTAAGCATAGCCGCCATGCGTGGATCAATGGCATTCGGAAATAACGTACCATTGAATAAGCTAACCAAATAGCTACTTTGGCGAAACGAGTTCATGTTGTTACGAAGAGGTCCCCAGAAGTTAGCATCGGCGGTATTGGTTCCTGCCTGTGGGATGTAAAAATTATCCGCATTGCTACTAAATGAAGCATCAACAAACTTAATTACGGCATCAGGATTATAGGTTTTTTTGTTGCTGATGTGGTTGGCATTACGCGCCAAAATCGCATTTACAAACTTAATCCATTTGGTACGGTCTCCTTTATAAACCAAGTCGCCACGGCTAAGGGAAGCAACAGATACACCACCGTCGGTACGAGAAAGGTCAGCAATGGCTTCCGTTCCAAGTCGAACTACCTCTTTGTAAACGTCTTCTTGCGAATCGTACTCAAATACGTAACGGTTTGGCTCCCAAGCTTGCTTCAAAATCATCTCGCCGTTGGCGTCGGTGGTACTTTGCCAGCCCCAAGTACGGAGGGCTTTGGCCACACCCACGTAATCCCATTGTTGTTTGGCTACTGCATCTTCGATGACCAAATCCACGTTTTTACCAATTGACCAATAGTGTGAACGCCACATTTCGCCGCCGTTATCGCTTCCTGCGACGTAGCCATGGCGATCCCAGGCATTTCCTGCGGCAGTTGCTAGCCAATACTGGCAATATTGTCCCGTAAAACGGCCGTCGAAAGCTTCGGCACGGGCCATTTGCCCCAGCATGGGAGGCAGCAACGCAAAACCTTGGGATACTTGAGGAAAACTAGGGTCAAAATTTACATCTAAGTATTTTTCACAACTTGTCAGTCCCACCCCTAGCAGGGTAACAAGCGATATAAGTTTTATCTTTTTCATTTTAAAGTCTGTTTAAAATCTCAATTAACTGTGCGCAAGCATCGCTTAGAAAGAAAAATTCAAACCTGCGGTAATGGTGCGTGGCAAGGCCAACGTTCCATAGTCAAAACCACGTGCTCCGATACCTAACGTTCCAGCACTTGTACCGTTTACATCGGGGTCTGCGCCTGTATAATTGGTCAAGAGGAATAGTTCATTGCCAGAAACAAAGATGCTTCCTGAGCGGAATATTTTCTGCTTGTCTAAGATAGACTGCGGGAAACTATAACGGAGCGTTACGTCGCGCAAACGAACCCAGTTAATGTCTTTTTCAACAAAACTTTCTTCTGTGAACGCCCCGTAAAAATCAGAACGGAATTGAGGCGTAACTTGGATGGTATTTGGCGTTGGTGCGTCGCTGTCTTCGCGGCCATCGCGCAGTACGCCTTTGAAAACATAAGGATTTTCTCGGTCGAGAACGCGCGTAGAAAGACCATTGCGGAACATGTACATTTCGTTCCCGTTGAAAACGTCACCGCCTCTACGAATGTCTAACAACACCGAAAGTGACCAGTCTTTGTAACGAACTGAATTTTGAAATCCTACCATAAATTTAGGGTTACGATCACCGATGGGCAAGAAAACAGGGTTTGAAATTGGCAGACCTGTGCTTGGGCTGACAAGAATATCGCCGCGTTTGTTGCGCAAGTAGCTGTATCCTGCCAATGCGGTAGTTTTTCCCTCACCACGGGTGTTTACGTACGATAAATTAGGGTAGAAAGAGCTTTGGTTGGGTGCCATGGCACTTGCCCGAACGTTTCCGTACAACCATGTGTCCGAGTTGTAATACTCCGCCACTTCGCCAGGAAGGCTCACTACTTCATTCAGAAGACGCGTAAAATTGAGGTTCATGTCCCACTGAACATTCTTGGCTTTGATGGGCGTAATGTTCAATTGGGCTTCAAGTCCACTGTTGCGAATTTCACCACCGTTCAACAAACCAAAAATAAATCCAGTACCGTAGCTCAAACGCTGGGTCGTGATTTGGTCAAAATTGCTCTTGTTGAAGTAAGTTACATCCAATCCTACACGATTTTTGAAGAAACGTAGCTCTAAGCCAGTTTCAAAACTCCGACCACGCTCTGGGCGTAAGTTTTCGTTGCCGCCGTAGAAGTCATACAAAAAGCCACCACCCGTTGTTGTTTGTGGCACGAGGCGAGGGCGCGTACGGTAAGGGGTAGCGTCGTTACCAACTTCAGCATAGGCAAAGCGAACTTTTCCATAGCTCAAAACTTGTTGCTGCTCAAACGCAGGAAGTTCGGTGAAAACAAACCCTAAACTAACCGATGGATAGAAGAAGGAGTTGTTCTGAACAGGCAAGGTCGATGACCAGTCATTACGCCCCGTAACGGTTAAGTACAACATGTCGGCATAGCTCAAATTGAGCGAGCCCAACACACTCACCAAACGACGTTGAAGAAGGGTTGACTTGTTACGTTGGGTGCTGTTCAACGTGTTGTTGATACTGTTGAAGTCGGGCAAATAAAGTTGCTCCCCGTAAATAGCCGTTGTTTCGTAGCGGCGGTCATCTACGGTTGTACCCACCATGAGTGATGTTTTTAGCTTGCCAAAGTCTTTTTTAGCGGTAGCACGGAAGTTACCGTTGAGCAATTGACTGTTTTCTGTGGCATTTTCCACAAATCCTTTGGCCGTAATACCCGCATTGGATTCTGGATGTTGGAAGCGGTTGTAACGCGTTGAAAAAATGTCGGCCCCTAAGATTCCCGCTAAAGTAAGCCAAGGCGTTACGTTATAATCCAACTGAATGTTACCAACAGTACGGTTGATTCGGTTGCTGTTGATGTTCTTATACACGTTGAAGAACGGGTTGTCCAAGTCGTTGGCATCTTCTCCAAAAGTACGGAAACGGCGGCCGTCTGCCGTGAGGTATTGCCGTGCATCTAAATAAAACGGGAAAGCCAACATGCCAATGAGAAAACCTTGGGCACTACGAAGTGGTTGGAGGTTGTTGGTTCCGATGTAATTGAAGGAGGTGGTTGCCCGCAAATTCTTGGTAATTTGTCCTACCCCAGTCAAACGGATGTTAATCTGGTCCATTTGGTTGGTAGGTACCACTCCTTTGTCCGAAATATACGAAGTCGATAAGCGATAGGTCGCTTTTTCACTTCCACCTTCTACTGTTACGTTGTGCGACTGACGAAGTCCTTGTTGGAAAAAATTGCCAACGTTGTCATATACTTTACCGCCACCTTCGCCGATTTGGGACACTTCACCCCCAAAATAAGAAAAGTTGTTTGGGTTAAAGACGCCGTTGAAACCACGTCCGTAGGTGGTTTGGCCTTCAGGGAAACGATACACATCACGAATACTCAACGAACCATTGTAGGTGATTTTTCCGCGACCTGTGCCGCCTTTTTTGGTGGTGATAACAATCGCACCGTTGGCAGCTTCGATACCGTACAAAGCAGCGGCTTCTGGTCCTTTTAGGATGGTGACTGTCTCAATGTCGTTGGGGTTAATATCCGCTGCACGGTTTTGGTAGTCCATGTCGCGGTTGGGGCGGTCAGAAACCAACGCTCCTTGGGCAAAGGTGTTGTTTGAAATAGGCAAACCATCAACGACATAAAGCGGTTGGTTGCTATTCCCGATCGAACCCGCACCGCGCAACTGAATAACGGCCGATCCACCCGCAGTACCGCTGGTTGGGGTCATTTGAAGACCTGCTACCCGTCCTTGAAGTCCCATCATGAAGTTGTCTCGCTGAGAGTCCAACAAATCTTGACCTTTTACTTCCTGCACGGCATAACCCAGCGCGCGTTTCTCTTGTTTTACCCCAAGGGCAGTTACCACGACTTCATTTAAGATGTTTTCGTCGTTTTCTAGCGAAACATTGATGGTGTTGTTGCTCCCAACTTTAACTTCTTGGCGAATGTAGCCGATGTAGCTAAAAATAAGGGTGGCATTGGTAGGAGCATTTACCTTAAATTCTCCGTTGGCATCCGTGGTGGTACCTTTGGAGGTTCCTTTGACAACGATGCTTACACCTGGAAGCACGCTGTTGTCGGATGAACTGGTGACTTTTCCTGAAATGAGTCGGTCTTGTGCCCATGTCGTAAGACATATGCCAAAAACAACTAGAAAAGCCATACTTCGATGAAGAAGTTTTTTCATAGTTAGTGAATTTGGTTGTTAGAAATGATAAGTTGAGGTGAACTAAGTTCGGATTTACTTCAAAAAAAATCAAAAACGTTCGGATTTGCAATGTTTTTCCGAATAAAATTGCATGAGTATGCGGTTTAAAGGCGTAAATGATGCGGATTTGTGCGGATTTTTGCACGGATGAAAGTACGGGTGTAAATTCGCGGTAAATGTATATCCTTTTTGGTTTTTAAAATTCCGAACTCACTATGTCTGTAACCATTGCCCCGATTCAGGAGAGTCTCCCTGCGTACCTTTCAGCGCATCAGTACTCCAAAGTTGTCGTTATTGCCGATACAAATACCAAAAAACACTGCTACGCAAAGGTAAAGCCTCTTTTGCCCAAACATGACCTTATCGTTGTTCCAGCGGGAGAGCAGCACAAGACCCTGGCAACCTGTGAAAAGATTTGGGGCGAAATGACCAAAGCACAACTCGACCGTCACGCGGTTGTTTTTAACTTGGGTGGAGGAGTGATTGGAGACATGGGCGGGTTTTGTGCCGCTACGTACAAAAGAGGGATTGATTTTGTTCAAATCCCGACGACGCTGCTTTCTCAAGTGGATGCCAGCGTGGGTGGAAAATTAGGAATCGACTTCCAAGGTTTTAAAAATCATTTGGGGGTTTTTACCCAACCAAAAAATGTTTTGATTGACGCATCCTTTTTGTCAACCCTTCCGTATATAGAATTGCGCTCTGGATTTGCCGAAATTGTGAAGCATTGTTTGATTGCAGATGCGGCCAAGTGGGAAGAAATTCGTAAAAAAGACTTTGAACAACAAAATTGGACAGATCTGATTGCGCACTCGGTTGAAATCAAGAAAAAAGTTGTGGCTACTGACCCAACGGAAAAAGGGCTTCGCAAAATCTTGAATTTTGGACATACCATAGGTCATGCGGTAGAAACCTATTTTTTAAGCAAACCACCCAAAGAGCGGTTGTTGCACGGGGAAGCGATTGCGGCGGGAATGATTATGGAAACCTATTTGGCCTACCGCAAAAAAATGGTGGATTTGCAAACACTTGAGCAGGTTGAGGAGTTTATATTTTCAGTGTTTGGCAAAGCCGATGTCCAGCTTTCGGATGCGCCAACGGTGATTGCACTGGCGCAGCAAGACAAAAAGAACCGAGGAGGAGAGTTGCGTTTTTCAGTGCTAGATGGTATCGGAACGTGTGCGTATGATGTGAAAGTGACACCAGCTGAAATCCAACAAGCTATCGCTTATTACGTAGGTTAATTTGGGTGATAGTAAGTTTTGCAGTAAAAAATTTGCTTTTGTAGAAAATTTCGTATTTTTAATCAAATATTCTCTCAAACACCCCAAACCACGAACTATCTATGAAGCTTGTCAAACTTTTACTGCTTGGATGTGTTGTTGTTATTGTGGCAGCAAGTTGCAACACGAGTCAGAAAATTTTTGTTGAACACGATTACAGTTACGAAACTAATTTCAAAGCCTACAGCACGTACGCTTTCTTGGAATGTGAACGTGATACGGGTAATGTGTGTACAGAAGTCTATAATGCCATCCACCGACAAATGCAGGCGCGTGGATACCGACTTACCACCAACAAACCTTCGTTGTTGGTCAATTACGGTATTTTCTACGATAACTTGCGCTACCAAGGGTACATGCAGCCCGTGATTAAAAACTGGGTGGATACAGAAGATGATTCGTTTAAATATGAACCTATTCGCTATTCGCTCGACAAAGGTACAATCATTGTATCGCTGATTGATGCAGATACGGATCAGGTTGTTTGGCGCGGATATGCGGCGGGTATTTTTAAGAATCCCAATGCTGCCAATAATTATTATCGAAACGTAGTACGTACAATTTTTGACCAATATCCGCTGTTTGCTTCGGGTTATGATCCACGAGGCGGCGGTGGCCAGTCCAATGGTCGCTAGTGGCTGAGATACACAAAAAAAGGACGCCCGACGGCGTCCTTTTTTTATGCAACGTTTTCTGGCAAGCTAACTAATAGATAGTTCCTACAATGGAAAACGATTTTTTATCGGTTAAAGACAGGTGCTGAAAACCAGAAATTTCGTATGTTTTTATTAGCCAAACCCCTTCTGGTCGCATTCCACACGTGAGGCGAAGCTGTTTCTCAGAATCGTACAGTTTATTTTCTTCCTTCAACGAAACTTCAATGAGTGAAGGCATCTGGGTTTTATCATCGAAGGTCACCTTCAAAGATTGAACGGGCTGATTTTCGCCTTTTTTGAGGGTATAAAGGTTAGTTTTGGGCGTCGGTTGCGTGGTTTCGTAGCTAGATTGATACGCCTGTTTGTTAATATCTGCTTGGATAAACAGGTCTAATTCTTTGGCCCAATTAATTTCATTTGTTTGCTTTGACTCGCTTTCACCATCAAGTGACATTTTTTTGTCAACCGTCGGTTTGCGTTTCTCTAATTCACGAAGCTGTGATTCAATGAAGCCTTTTAAATCAAAATACGACTTAACTTGGTTGGTTTCGGTTTGGGGCTGGCAGGCAGCGAGGAAAACGAGCGCGACGAAAATACAAAAAAGTGGTTTCATGGCTCAATAACCCTCACCGCCTGCAAAAAGTTCGGTATTACAACAAGCTTACCCCCGTCATTTCGGCTGGTTGAGCAACGCCCAAAAGTGCTAAAATGGTTGGTGCGATATCAGCCAATTTTCCATCTTTCGGTTGCCCAGTGTATTCGTTGCCTACAAAAATGCAAGGAACTAGGTTGGTACTGTGGGCGGTGTTTGGTGTTCCATCGTCGTTTCTCATGTAATCAGAGTTGCCGTGGTCAGCAATAATGATGGAAGTATAACCGTGTGCCAGACCCGCAGTGGCAACGGCTTCGGTGCATTGGTCAACGGTTTCACAAGCCTTTATAACGGCCTCAAAAACCCCCGTGTGGCCTACCATGTCAGGGTTGGCAAAGTTGAGACAAATAAAATCAGCGGTTTCTGCTTCGATTTCGGGAAGAATGGCATTGCGAATGTCGAAAGCGGCCATTTCTGGTTTCAAGTCATAGGTTTTTACATCCTTGGGCGAAGGGCACAAAAGTCGTTTTTCGCCTTCAAATGGCACTTCACGGCCTCCTGAGAAGAAGAAAGTTACGTGCGGGTATTTTTCAGTTTCCGCAATGCGGATTTGGGTTTTCCCTGCTCCTTCAATGACTTCACCAAGGGTGTTTTTGAGATTGTCTTTGTCATAAATCACTTTCACTCCAACAAACGCATCGTCGTAGTTGGTCATGGTGAGGTAATACAAATTCAATTTAGTTGTGCCTTGTTCTGGGAAATCTTGCTGAGTAAGCATTTCGGTGATTTCGCGCCCACGGTCGGTACGGAAGTTGAAACACAACACAACATCGCCTTCGGCAATGGTCGCTACGGGAGCACCTGCTTCGTCCACAACCACGATGGGTTCAATAAATTCGTCGGTCACACCTGCTGCGTAAGAAGCCTCAATTGCCGATACAATTTGACTATCGACAACCGATTGACCCACGCCGTTGACCATCACGTTATAGGCTTTGGCCACGCGTTCCCAACGTTTGTCGCGATCCATGGCATAAAAACGCCCCGTTACGCTGGCAATTTTGCCCGTTGTGGTTGCCAATGAAGCCTGCAAATCGGTCAAAAAGCCTGCGCCACTTTTAGGGTCACAGTCGCGGCCGTCGGTAAAAGCATGAACATATACGTCATTAAGTCCTGCTTCTTGTGCGGCTTTGCAAAGCCCTTTGACGTGGTTGATGTGAGAGTGAACCCCACCATCTGAGACCAAACCGATAAAGTGAACTTTCTTTTGATTGTCTTTTGCGTATTCAAAAGCTTCAACCAGCGTTGGTTCTTGGGCAATAGAGCCTGATTCGACCGCTAAGTTGATTTTAACCAGGTCTTGATACACGATACGACCTGCGCCAAGGTTGGTATGGCCCACCTCCGAATTTCCCATTTGTCCGTCAGGAAGCCCAACGGCTAATCCGCTTGCTTCGAGTTTGCTGTGTGGGTATTGTTGAAGGATTCGGTCGTAAAAAGGCGTGTTGGCGGCGATGATGGCCGAGCGGTTTTCTTCGCCATTTTTAGCGATACCCCAACCATCCATGATGATAAGAATTACTTTTTGACTCATTGTGGGTTTTATTTTTACACTAAATTATGTTCCTTTATTAAGTATTCCAAGAAATGTTCTCCGCACCGACTTACGATTTGAAAGACATCTTCAAAGGCTGACATGTCATCGTAGTAAGGGTCAGGTACATTGGGAGAATCAGCTTGGTCGTCAAAATCACGGTAAAGAAGCACGCGCCCTTCTTCGGGATAAAAACCCGTGGAGCGATAGCTTTGGGTTTGGATGTTTTCAAGGTTGGATTCATCCATGGCAATGATGTAGTCAAAGTTGGCAAAATCGTCGCTAGAAAGTTTTCGGGCGTGATGGGTGAGGGTAATGCCGTAATCGGCCGCAACACGGCGAGAGCGACGGTCGGGGAGGGCACCAATATGATAACCATGCGTACCAGCAGAGTCGCAAGAAATGCTATCTGATAGCCCTTTTTGAGCAACGAGCTCACGAAAAGCGCCTTCTGCAAGGGGAGAGCGGCAGATATTGCCGAGGCAGACGAAGAGTACTTGAAGTTTCACGAAAGTTGAAAATGGGCCAATTTGAAAATGAAAATTAGCACACCTCGTCATTTTCAACTGACCAAATGAACGAATTATTTTTCAAATGGTTCCCCATTTTTATCGACCAACACAAACACTTCCTCACTGTCTTTTTTCATGAAATACTTTTCACGGGCATATTTCTCAAGAAGTTTGTCGGTGCCAAGGGTGGATGCTTGTTCTTTTTTGAGCAGGACGATTTGTTCCTCGTAGTATTCTTTCTGGGCCTTTAATTCTCGAAGTTCCCACCAGTTTCCAAGTTGGTCAGGAATACTATTCAGTTCAAAAAACATCAACCAGATAAGCAAACCTAGCGCACTTGCTTTGTAGAAATCTTTGAGAAAACGGAAACGTTGGAGGAACTGCATAAGTGTAGAAGATAAAAAGGTGACACCTGTTTGATGCAGAAAGAGAATGTCGAGTGCCGACGGAGTTACCCGTACGATGCAGAATGTCGATTAATTATTTTCATTCGACATTCTGCATTTGACACTCGACACTAATTAAAATTTCTTTCCAGGGAAGTAAGCTGTTTCGCCCAATTCTTCCTCAATACGGAGCAATTGGTTGTATTTAGCCATACGGTCTGAACGAGAAGCTGAACCAGTTTTGATTTGGCCAGTGTTCAACGCCACTGCCAAGTCAGCGATGGTCGAATCTTCCGTTTCACCTGAGCGGTGGCTCATGATGTTTTTGTAGCTATTGCGTTTTGCCAAACTAACAGTGTCGATAGTTTCGGTCAATGAACCGATTTGGTTCACTTTAATCAAAACGGCATTACCAACTCCTTGCTCGATACCCATTTCAAGGCGTTTCACGTTGGTTACGAAAAGGTCATCACCTACGAGCTGGCATTTAGAACCAATCGCGTCTGTGTGCAATTTCCAACCAGCCCAATCGTCTTCGGCCATACCGTCTTCGATTGAAATGATAGGGTATTTGTTAACCCATTCTGTCCAGAAATCAGCCATTTGAGCAGAAGTCAACTCTTCTTTGCTTGATTTCTTGAAGATATAGCGTTGTTTTTCTTCGTTCCAAAGTTCAGAAACCGCAGCATCCATGGCGATTGAAATATCTTCACCTGGGCGGTATCCTGCTTTTTCGATGGCAATAAGAATCGTTTCGAGGGCTTCAACGTTTGATTGGATGTTAGGGGCAAAACCACCTTCATCACCTACGTTTGTTGAATAACCTTTTGATTTTAAAACACCCTTCAACGCGTGGAAAACTTCCGTACCCATGCGAAGTGCTTGAGAGAACGAAGTAGCGTTGGTAGGCATAACCATAAACTCTTGGAAATCAATGGCGTTGTCGGCGTGTGCACCACCGTTCATGATGTTCATCATTGGCACAGGTAGCGTATTTGCATTTACTCCACCTACGTAACGGAACAATGAAAGACCTGCTTCTTGCGCTGCGGCTTTAGCAATGGCCAACGAAACGCCCAAAATAGCATTTGCGCCCAACTTGCCTTTGTTGGCAGTGCTGTCGAGCTCAATCATGATTTTGTCAATCAGATTTTGATCATATACAGAAAGTCCCAAAAGTTCAGGATAGATGATTTCGTTTACGTTCTGAACGGCTTTCAATACACCTTTTCCGAGATATACGCTCTTGTCATCATCACGTAGTTCGACTGCTTCGTGAATACCTGTAGAGGCACCAGATGGCACGGCTGCACGGCCAAGGAAGCCGTTTTCGGTGCGAACATCTACTTCTACTGTTGGATTACCGCGAGAGTCAAGGATTTGACGGGCGTGTACCGATTGGATTGTACTCATCTTTGTTAGGTAGGTTTTGTTAATAATAAAACGTTGCCTGTTAAATAGTTTAGCATACAAAGTAACGCAAAAAAAGCGTGAGGGAAAAAGAATCAGTACTATAAATGAATTTTGTGAGTGATTTTATTGGCGAAAGTAGATTCATACCCAATGATTTAACATACCAATTGTATTTTGCCAAGAGCTTCTTGTTTTAAGCAAATAAAATTCTAAAAAAGTAGAATATAGGTATTGATTGTATTGTCAAAGTTATTATATTTGGTATAATAGTTGGTCGATTACACACAACACACACGCACATTATTAGTTACATGAAGAAAATTTTACTGAGCCTTGGCTTGGCATGGATGGTATTGCTTTCCGTGGAAGCCCGACCAAAGGATAATTGGTCAAGAGGGGAAATTAAGCTCGCTACGGGCGAACGAATGAAAGGAGAGCTGCTGTATGCTCCCGAAGTTGAGGTCGTATCAATAAAACTTGACGATGGCCGCCACCGCGCCTATGGAAGCCGACAGCTGGTGTCGTTTTCATTTTGGGATGCCAAAAAACAACAGACTCGTCATTTTGTTAAAAGCCATTTGCCGCACAGTGGGCGTGAAGTGCTTTTTGAAAATGTGGCTGATGGGGCTTTGAAAATTCAACGTTTCCTCAAGCCTTATTCGCGAAAACGGCTTCTTACTTTTACTTCAATCACCACCGATGATGCTCCTGAAACAGCCCACGAACATGGGCGCTATCAGTATTATGTTCAAGATGGGGAGCAATTGATGACCCTAGAGCACTTCTTACGGAGAAGGTTTTCGACATCAACCAAAAGATGGGAAAAAGAATTGGAAGAATACCGTTATTACAACGACCTAGACAATGGCATTGCGAGTTGGCTCAAGGTACTTATATACTATAATGTGTTGGAAGCGGATCATAATCCAAAGGAATACGAAGGCAGTTTATCTGTTGGTGCGTCTTTTATTTTGATGGGCAACTTAAATTAGAAGTTGCCCATTTTTTTCTAACTTTTCAGACGCTCAATAGCTTGCCAAATTCGTTCGGCAGGCATACAAAGTGAAACCCGAATGTAGCGTTGGCCTTTAGGACCAAAAATAAATCCAGGAGCAATGAAAATATGTTTTTGGTATAATAAATCGTCCACAAGTTGTTCTGCCGAGGCAACCTCATCAGGGAGTTTTGCCCACAGAAACATACCTTCTTGGGCCAAATCGAAAGTGCAGTTTAGGGTTGTTAAAAATGTTTTGGCGGCATCCAATCGACTGTGATACACGGCATTTTGGGCGGCGTGCCATTCTTCTGAATTTTGAAGGGCGGCTACAGCGGCCTGTTGAATGCCTAAAAACATCCCAGAGTCCACGTTACTTTTTATGGTAAGTACAGCGTCCACGTATTCTTTAGCCCCTGATAACCAGCCTATTCGCCAGCCCGCCATGTTGTGCGACTTGGACATGGAGTTTAGCTCAATGGCCACCTCTTTCGCCCCTTCAATTGAAAGCAAGCTAATGGGAGGCTTTTGGTTGAGTATCAGGCTATAAGGGTTGTCGTGGCATAATAAAATGCCATGCTCTTTGGCAAAACGAACGGCATTTTCAAAAAGCTCGCGCGTGGCGGGTGCGCCCGTAGGCATGTGTGGATAGTTGAGCCACAAAATTTTTGTTTTGGCACTTACTATACCTTTCATAGCTTCCCAGTCGGGCTGCCATTGGTTATTTTCTTGAAGGGGATATTCAATGACCGTTGCCCCCACCATTTCGCTTACAGCACGATAGGCAGGATAGCCAAGTTCGGGAACAAGCACTTCGTCCCCTTCGTCTAAAAAAGTCAAACTGATGTGCGTTATGCCTTCTTTGGAACCAATTAAGGGCAAGATTTCGTGTTCGGGGTCGAGCTGTACGCCATACACACGCTCATACCATTTTGATATACCTTGACGAAGGGCAGGAATGCCTTTATACGATTGATACCCGTGGGTATCAGTAAGTGAAGCCGTATTCTTTAATGCTTCAATGGTTGCTTCTGAGGGAGCTTGGTCAGGGTTTCCAATCCCCATATTGATGACATCATGTCCTGCGGCAAGTAGCTTTCGAACTTCGGCGAGCTTCACCGAGAAGTAGTATTCCTGCGCTTGAGTGGCGCGTTTTGCAAGAGAAATAACCATGGATGGGTGCAACGTTGCGTCGAAATGTTTCTACAACGTCGTTTATTTTACAATACAACGAAAGGTTTTGGACTAAAACAGAGTACAAAGATAATCAAAGCTAACCAACCCACGACTTTTCTGGAGTTACTTAACGGGGCAATGTCGTCTGTTGAGGGATGATAAACGCCTAAAACACGACCAATCAAGAACCCGAACGCTAAAAATCCAGAGTAGCCTTCTACGGTTGGAAATAGGAGAGAAAGCCCGAGTTGAATCGTGACCGTTAAAAGAGCTAACATCCACTTGGTGAGCGCATTATTTTCGTCGATTCGACTATAACATAGTTGAAGGAAAATAATGTAAATCCCCAGAGAGGCGAATTGTTCCCAAAATAAGTTTGCATTGGCAATGGCAAACTCGTCGGCACGGTACATGCCAAGCCCTGCGTAAGTAATAAAGACAAAAAACAAAATGGGAGAAACTATCCGGTAGTTTTTGTTGCCAATAAGCCCGTACAACACATGTCCACCGTCAAGTTGTCCAATGGGAATAAGGTTGAGCGACGTGAAAAATAGCGCCAAATAACCCGCCAAAAGTAGCGGATAGTGCATGATTTCTTGAGGAGGAGGTAGGCGAGTTGGATCGGCGACGTAGGTTTTAAAAAAAGTAAAAAGCAGATTATCGCCCAATAAAATATTTCCAGCTTGATTTTTGGCATAGACAACGCGTGCAAAGCCCATCCCATATTTTTGGTATTCGGGATGAATTTTGAAGATGTAATCAAGGGTAGGAAGGGTGGCAAAACCATACCAAAGAACGCCAACGGCAACCACAAACCCCGCAAGTGGTCCTGCTATCCCAATATCAAAGTATTTTTCGCGTGAGCGAATAAACTCTTTGATACGAATAAATGCCCCAAGTGTACCGATGGTTTGTCCAATTCCAAGCCAGAGCGGAATGTAGTAGGGGAGGGTAACTTTGACTTTGTGGTATTTGGCTGCAAAATAATGCCCGAACTCGTGAACGGTCAAAATCCCCAAAAAAGGAATCGAAAATCGGAAACCTTGCCAAAAATGTTCCCAGCCTAATGGATTTTCAATCTGGTAAAATGGAAGGTCAAAAGGTCGCCCAAACATCCATTCGGCGCCTGCTAAGGACGTACTTATGATGGTGAGTACAAACAGTAGGAGCTGGAGGAGTAAGGTGCGGGTAGAGTTCACTTAAAAATCTTTTAGGTATTCGACAATCGAGGTTGGTTTTTGAACGTGAATGGTCTGAATACCAACTTCGCCTGCGGCTCTGATGTTATCGGCATTGTCGTCCAAAAACAAAGACTCCTGCGGTAAAATTCCAGCGTCTGTTAATACACCGTGGTAAATATCATGGTGGGGTTTCATCACGCCCATTTCGTACGAAAGAAAAAGCTTTTCAAACAACGCATCCAGTTTTGGAATGCCAGTCGTACGGTGAAGAATGCGATTTACTTCCTCAACGTGAATTGAGCTAGTATTGCTCAATAGAAAAAGTCGATAGCCTTTTTTGGCTAAAGCGACGATTGTTTCAACCCGTTGGGGAGGAATATCGAGTAGGAGTGAATTCCAAGCTTCGTCGATTTGGGCGTCTGTCCATTCCGGATGGGCGAGGAGCTCACGAATGTAGTTTCTAAAATCAGGGGCAGATAACTGCCCCGTCTCAAACTTCTTAAAAACCTCATTGTGCTGAATAAGCCGTTGCACATCTTCCAGTGGAAGTTGACCCAGCTCCGCAAAAGATTGTGCCGCCCGTGGAACGTCAATGTTGATAATGACGTCTCCGAGGTCAAAAATGATGTTTTTTATTGCTTTCATTCCGTAAAGACCCCCATCGAACAAAACTTGTCAATCCGCTGATTGATTCGTTCTTCGGGCGTTAGCTTTTGGAGTTCATTAATACTGCCTAAAATGACATTTTTCAGGATGTTAGCCATGGCTTGGTGGTCTAAGTGAGCACCACCAAGTGGTTCTTCTACAATTCCATCAATCAATTTTGCCATTGTCATATCCGAAGCCGTTAAGCGGAGAGCTTCGGCTGCTTGTTCTTTAAAATTCCAGCTACGCCAAAGAATAGATGAACAAGATTCGGGCGAAATTACTGAGTACCAAGTGTTTTCGAGCATGAGAACACGGTCGCCAATGGCAATTCCCAACGCTCCCCCTGAAGCACCTTCGCCGATAATAATACAGATGACGGGCACTTTAAGCATAAACATTTCTTTCAAGTTGCGCGCAATGGCTTCACCTTGACCACGTTCTTCGGCTTCTAGGCCAGGAAAGGCGCCTGGGGTATCAATAAGTGCAACGATAGGCTTGTTGAACTTTTCGGCTAATTTCATCAACCGAAGGGCTTTGCGATAGCCTTCAGGGTTAGCCATCCCAAAGTTGCGGTGTTGGCGTTGCTTGGTATTACGGCCTTTTTGCTGACCAATGATGAGCATACTTTGACCATCAATGTTACAAAATCCACCGACCATGGCAGGGTCGTCGCGCACGGTACGGTCACCGTGAAGTTCGATAAACTCCTCACACATTAGTTCGATATAATCGAGGGTATAAGGGCGATCAGGGTGGCGAGAAAGCTGCACCCGTTGCCATCTAGTGAGGTTTTGAGCCGTATCTTTCCGTAATTGTATAATGCTGTCTTCGAGTCTAATAACAGCTTCCGAAACGTCAACTTGTGTTGTATCGGCGAGTTTTTTTAACTCGGCAAGCTTGGATTCGAGCTCTGCCACAGGTTTTTCAAAATCTAAATAAGTTGGCATAAAGTTGGTTGCTTACAATTCAAAAGTTTGTCCCTTTGTGGGGATCTCGATATTTTCGTAACCGACTGATTGTAAAGTGTTTTTAAAGTGGTCCATACTTGGCTTTTCCCCGTGGACAAGGAAGATTTTTTTTAACTCGGCAGGTGCCTGTTGCTGAACAAACGTCAGAAGGTCTTCTTTGTCTCCGTGGCCGCTAAATACGTCAATTTTTTCGATATTGGCCAATACTTGCTCGTCTTTCCCTCGAATGCGTAGTGTTGTTTGGCCATTCAGAAGCCTCCATCCGAGCGTTCCTTCGGCACAATAACCGATGAGCAATATGGTGCAGTAAGGATTGCTAATGTTCTGAGCCACATGGTATTCGACGCGTCCACCTTGCACCATTCCAGAGGAAGAAATGATGATACAAGGCTCTACATGGTTTGAAATAGCGCGGCTGGCGTCTGTACTTTCGAGGTAGATTAAATTTTCAAAGTCAAACAACGATTCATTCTCTTCGTTAAACTCACGGGCCTCGCGGTTTAGCATTCGAACGTTCCGCTGATAGACCCGCGAGCTTTCAAAAGCAAGCGGACTGTCGGCAAAAACTTTGATGGGAGGAAGCTGATGATTATTATATAATTTATTTAAGGTATATAATAAAGCCTGAGTTCGTCCCACACTAAAAGACGGAATAATAAGCCGCCCTGGAATGTCAACACAGGTACGTTTGATAACATCTGCCAAAGCCAAATCGGGCGAAACGCCTTTTTCATGCAAACGATTGCCGTAGGTTGTTTCACATACTAAGAAATCAACTTGGGGCAAAGTAGCTGGATCAATAAGAAGTGGGTAGCCTTTACGGCCCACATCACCCGAAAATCCAATGGTTTTTTTCTGCCCGTTTTCCCAAACTTCAACTACGATATGTGCTGCACCCAATAAATGCCCTGCGGGGATAAAAGTAATAATGACGTTGTCGGATACCCTAAAACGGCGATTAAAGGCAAGTGGAACAAAGTTTTCGAGTGCTTGACGTACTTGTTTTTCGAGGTATAAATCTTTAGGAAGTTCTTTTTTTCTGCCTTTTTTTCGTTTACGTTGCGAATCCGAACTGTTCAATTCATTGATTCGCTTCTGATTCAGCATTGCTGCATCTTTAAGTAATATACTGGTTAGAGCAAAAGTAGAATCGGTACACAGTACTTGTCCTTCGTATCCATCTCGATACAAGTTTGGGATATTTCCAGAGTGATCAATATGGGCGTGAGTCAATAAAACTACGTTAATTGACGGAGCTTCAAAAGGGAAAAGTGCGTTTGGAAATGGGGGTGGGGTATCGTTGAGCGCGCGTCTTCGGTCGCCGCTTTCAAAGTCAGAACCACAGTCAATCAAAATACGATAATCGTCTTCCAATTCTAGGAGGTACATGCTACCAGTAACCTGTTGTGAAGCCCCCCAAAAAGTTAATTTCATATGAAGTCAGTTATTCCTCTTATGTACTCAATGCGGAACAAGAGGAGAGTTCGTTACGTTTCCTTCAAAGGTTTAAACACAATAATGCGAATAAGCGATTGAAGAAGGGTTTCTGCAAAAGTATCAAAAACAGCTTAAAAAAACATTATTCTGCTAACGGAATAGGACGGGCGATTCGTTCCTCTAAGGAGATAAATGTTTCGGTTCGTTGAATACCACCTACTTTTTGAATTTTATCGTGAAGAACTTGCCGCAGATGTTCTGTATCACGACAAACGATTTTAGCAAAAATGCTGTAAATACCCGTAGTGTAATGAATATTAACTACTTCGGGAATGCGTTCGAGCTCAATAGCGACTTCTTCATAGAGCGAACTTTTGTCTAAGTATATACCTAAAAAAGCGCTAATATCCCAGCCTAATTTAGTTTGATCAACCAATAATTGTGCCCCTTTAACAATTCCAAGCTGCTCAAGTTTTTTCATTCGCACATGAACTGTACCTCCTGAAACATGAACCCGTTTGCCAATTTCGGTGTAAGCTAGGTGTGCATCTTCTAAAAGAAGCGCTAAAATTTTTAAGTCAGTTGCGTCAATTTTATCAATTTCTAAATTTCGTTCCATGATGAAGTGGTAAAATTAGATTTCATTTAACAAAAGTGCTGTTTTGTTGAATGAAATCAAAATTTTTAAAAATATTTATGGAAAATTTGCAACAAAAAATAATATCTATTAGTTTTGCATTGTCAATTAAAGAAAAAAGCACTTGGCAACAAGTAAATTAGTTGACTTTAGTTCTTTATACTGTAGGATGATGAAACTTGGCAGCCATGCCCTCCTGTCTCGGGGGTGGTGAGTTCAGGACAAACACGATATAATGCCGGCACTCTAGTCGACTGGGGTAGACCACCAAACTTTGTATCGCGGCTAACTGCACCGTGGGCGGTTCGAATCCCCCTCCTACAGCATTCATGTGAATGGTAAAACAATTACCCCTCACGACCCTAAGGATAGCTTGTTTAAATGATTCATTTCAACAAGTTATCCTTTTAAAATATAAAATGAAGTGTCCAATTGACACTTACTTAAAAGAAAAACTATTTGGTTTTTAGTTTGTTGATGAAGTGTAATTGCGACACGCAGGCTCAGCTTTGAGGCCTGTGTGTTTTTTTTGTGCCTATACCTAGTTATTCTCAAAAGAATGGTTTATTTGCCAACTTTTCGATTTTTAACTTGACATATGTTACTTCTCACTGTTTTTACTTCAGACGCCGTCGTTCTTGGCTTACTTTTTATCATTTTGGCGGGTGTTTTTTATACAGCTTCCTTAAAACACCCACTTTGGATAAAGTTTTACGCAATTTTTCCTCCTTTACTTCTTTGTTATTTCATCCCAGGAGTTTTAAATTCTTTTAAAATCATTTCAGGAGAGGAGTCTAAACTCTATTCAGTGGTTTCCCAATATTTTTTACCAGCGTGTCTGGTTTATTTTACCCTTGGAATGGACTTTAAAGCGGTAGTACGTTTAGGCCCTAAAGCACTTCTTGTGTTTTTGGCAGGCACTCTGGGAGTAATGCTTGGTGGTCCAATAGCAGTAGCGATTGTTAAAACCTTTGCTCCTGAAGTGGTTGGCGGCTCGGGCTCTGATGCTGTTTGGAGGGGGCTATCTACCATTGCGGGAAGTTGGATTGGGGGAGGGGCAAATCAAACGGCGTTAAAAGAAGTTTTTCAACCAAGTGATCGTCTTTTTTCGCAAGTGATTGCAGTAGATGTCATTGTGGCGGAAATTTGGATGGCCGTACTAATTTACGGCGCGGGAAAAGCAGCTAAAATTGATTATTATTTTAAAGCAGATGCTACTGCCATTGATGAATTAAAAACAAAGCTTGAACTAGAACAGAAAACATCTAAGCGAATACCAACACTCAATGATTTAATGATGATTGCCGCGGTTGGTTTTGGTGCTACGGCCCTTGCTCATTTTGTGGCAGATTTGGTTGCTCCATGGCTCAAACTTAATTATCCCTCTCTTGAGAAATTTAGCCTAACTTCATCATTTTTTTGGGTTGTTTCGGTCGTTACATTTTTGGGTATTTTGCTTTCTTTTACCCGATTGCGCCAACTCGAATTTGCGGGAGCCTCAAAAATTGGTAGTTTGTTCCTCTACGTACTTGTGGCAACCATTGGTATGAAAATGGATATTTTTGCCGTGGCCGAAAACCCTGGGTTATTTGTAGTAGGGATTCTATGGATGACCATACACGTAATGATTACCTTGTTGGTTGCCAAATGGTTAAGAGCGCCTTTCTTTTTTACAGCAGTAGGTTCACAAGCCAATGTAGGAGGTGCTGCTTCAGCACCGGTTGTTGCCGCGGCTTTCCATCCTTCGCTGGCATCGGTAGGTGTATTATTGGCAATATTGGGGTACGCATTGGGAACGTACGGAGGGTATTTGACTGGACTGATGATGCAATGGATAGCAGAATAAACTAGCGTTCGAGCAAAATTGCCCCTCTGAACTCGGAAATTGATTCACTATTCTGAATTTTGTATTGTAAAAGGTAAACATAGGATCCATTGGGGGCGGCGGCATCTTTAAATGTCCCGTTCCATTGGGGATCTTTACTTTGTTCAAAATAGACAGGATGCCCCCAGCGGTTATAAACTGTAAGGCTAACGATTTCACCCCCTACCATGATGGCTTTGAACGTGTCGTTGACTCCGTCGCTGTTGGGAGTAAAAATGTCTGGAACATAAAATCGGGGATTACATGGCCCTGAAACGGTAATGGTTCGGAATAGAGAACAGCCAAGTTGGTTGGTTACTTTCACGCGATAAATACCGTCGGGTTGTGGTTGTATCGACCGCGTTGTCTCTCCTGAATCCCATAAATAGGTCAAATCACTATCGTCGTTTTCAGCGGCAAAAAGCGGTTTTTCATTGCAAGTAGTAGCTTCTTTAGCGATATTAGGTAATGGGTGGTTTCGAACAATGATAGTGTCGCGGCCAGAACAAGGTCCTTGCGTCGCTGTTAAAATATATTGACCACTTTGAGACACCTTTGTTTCGATACCTGTGCTGCCGTTTGACCAACTGTAGTTAATGTTTCCCCCAGAAGCGTTGACGTTTGGACGTAAGGTAACAGCCTCGCCTTCACAAGTAAGTTTGTCAAGCCCTAAATCAATTTGTGGGGTTGGCAATACAGTAATGGTTCTGCTTGTAACACATCCGCCACCTAATGTACTCACCTTTACGGCGTATGTTCCAGGTTGGAAAATAGTTAACTGAGGGTTGGTTGTATTGGAAGAGGCCCAAAAATACGAATAGGTATTGGTGCCTAGTGCTCCTGCTTCTAATACCATCGAAGGAGATGCAAAACAAAGGGTTTCATTTGGTTTTAATTCAGGTGGTTTACCAACGACAACGGTAGTAGAAAATGATTTAGAACAAGCACCATTAGAAACAGTTATGGCATAGGTTCCTGTTTTTGCCACGTTGATTTTTGAAGTAGTCTCTCCTGTCGTCCATTTGTAAGAAACTGGGAGGTTGTTTGGAGTAATAGTTGGTGATAACTCTACGATATTTCCCTCACAGAATTCGTTGGTCGCGTTAAAAGCGACTTGAGGCAAACCGATTACACTCAAATTCAAGGTTCGGCTACTATCGCAGCCTAGGGCTGTTTTAAAGTTATCTTTATAAGTTCCGCTGGAGGAATACCCATCATAGATTTCACCTTGACAAATGGTTTTGTTAATCGTAGCGTCTTGTACTTTGGGGGGGACATTAACAACTTTTAGGGCGATTGAAGTACATCGATTAGCGTCTGTCGCGGTTACGGAGTAAACTCCACTTTCTTCAAAGGTGTTGGTTGCATTTGTGGGTGTTTTTCCGCCAGACCACCTATAAGAAGTGCCGCCACTTGCAGTTAAAACAGTACTTCCACATGATTTTGAGTCTTCGGTAATTTTAACAGGAAAGATAGGAGGTTGAAGCCCCCAAGTGATATTTGTGTAATCCTCGGGTGTATCTGAGAAAATGGTTAAACAAGTAAAAGTGCCAGGAAATAGTAATATGGAATAGCCCTCCAAACCACGAATAGTATATGAACTAGTATAATTCATTCCAATACCATTGTATACAACTACATATGGTTGATCTAAACGAAGACTAACAGGAGTGATTTGTTCGCCAGGTGTATTGGGGAAATCTCGACCAAGCGATGCAATTAGTAAAAGTGGATTTGTTACTGGTTCAGAGAAACACATGGTTGTTGTTCCGTCTGCACCAGCAGTCCACTCTGTTCTTGGAACAGTAGCGTTTGGGATTACAGTTACGCCACTGTACCCGCTAAAATTCTCAAACCCATATATTTTGTCAGTAGAACCAAACTCATAATTGGCGCTCATGGTGACGTTAACAGGGCGGCCATTCACTTGGATAGTGCCAGTTGCTTCCCTTCCTTTAAAGTTAGTCCAAGTTGCCCAAGAATAGTCTTGCTTACACTGGGAAAAACAGTGCAAATGAATAAAATACGTAAAAAATAAAACTAGTGTAAGCTTCCAGTACATCTTCAAACGGTTCATAATCAGCACAATTCAGAAAGGAATTAATTACGACTAGCCATAAAACAACTTCATAGTTTTTTTGATGAACAGAATATGTTCAGGTTCTTAGAGGAATATTTATGGATTATTGGCCGTAAAAATAGCTATTCTTACGACGCTTTGCATCCTCTGAAAGTAACATTTTATTTTACGGAAGCATTTACTAAGTACATTGTGTAATTAGTTTTTTGTATTTTATATTGTCTGCATTAACGTGTGAATAGTGCCGATTAAGCGTATTTCTGGCAGACTCGCTTGAAAATGGTTAATCTATGGTAATTTTCATATCCATTATTCAATTGAGTTTGTAGATAATATGAATCTATCTATTCCACTATGAACAATGTGTTGTTTCTGCATCTGTTTTTGATTGTTTTTCAAATCTAAATCACAAACCCGTCGAAACGAATATACCAAAATGGAAAGATTGGCTTGGGTTAATGGGGTCTTTGTCTAGTAAAAACGAATTCCGAAGCCCAATGCTGAGGGGTAAGATATTCAAAAAAGTATTGTCAAAAATAAGTTCAGCTCCTGCCGAACGGTAGGTAGTTTTGGTTTTCGCTATAAGTCGTTCGGTCATGGCGTAATCGTAAAAAAGATTGGCCCTTACTCGCTTAAAATACGTAATTCCGAACAAACCCGCGTCGGGGTAAAAAAGTGGTAAGTCATAATTGACCGCTAGGCTTGTCACTTGGTCGTTGGCAGGGGCGTTGTAGCCGCGTGGATAGACAAAGGTATCGGAGAATTGGTAAGAATTACTCAAGAGTTCTTTCTGGAAAGCTCCTCTGACTTGAATGGCGTGATTTTTACCAATGCCTGGAAGATACACCGCACTAGAAGCAACGGTTTTGGAATTGTCGTCCCTATTTAGGGTAGAAATGCTGGCCAATTGGAGAGCAAAACCAAGTCTTGGCCCAACGTTTTGGTAGGCCCTACGACGAACTGTGCTAAAGGTAAGCCCCACATTACTACTCAAAAACGAGTTGTCGGGCTTACTAGCTACGTTATCAATGGTAAAATTGGTCAAATTTCGCTGCGTGAGTGTGACATAAGGCATAAGCGACGTAGAGAAATTGCCTTTGAGCCAGCGAAGAGGAATCGCTACCTGGGCTGAAAGGTCAAGCTCGTTGAACTGCTGATTAACCACTTGGTTGTTGCGCAAAACGGCGGTACTACGTTGTCCATATTCCGTCATGAAGGTAAAATCAGGGTAAAAACGGGCAATTTTTAGCAAGGCATTAAACGAATTACTCCCCGCTTCGTTAAAGTTGGCACTTCCCCCAAAACTCAGTGAAACATCGTTCAGGAAATTATCGAATTGGACGCTTAAAGACGGATTGCTTGGCGATGGAATAATGTTCCAACTGTGCAACTTTAAGCCTTTGAACAACCCTCGGTAAGATTTTACGCCATATTCTTGAGTCGGTAGTTTTTCAAAAATTGAACCTCCTTCTTCAGGAAAATTAGAGGCTTTAAAAATGGGCAATTCAAAGGGTTCTTTCACCACAAATTCGGACGAGTTATTGGCCTCAAGTGATTGTTTTGAAATGACATAGCCCATGTTGGTAAACTCCGAAAAATAAAGCGTTTTGCCGTCTTTGCTTATTTCGGGCTCAAAAGCAGCTACGGGAACGGAGGTGACTTTTGAGATTTTTTTGCTCCCCGCTAAATCAGTACAATAAATATTATCGATGGTTGAAAAGGAGGCATTGAAATAGACTTTATCGTTGGAAATGACTGGCGATTCAATCGTATGGTACGTCCAAGGAGTTAAAAGTGTAATTCCTTTTTCATTGACGTTAATTTTGGCAAGTGCCAGTTGGCTTTGGTGTTTGGCAATGCTAACCAGTGCGTCCCCGTTTTCGGTCCATGCCAGCCGAGAAAAGAAATAATTGTCAGGGCTAGTGATGGTTTCTAATAGTTTTCCTGAAATGGCATCTAGCACGTGAATTTCGTTTTTCAGCATCGGAGATACATAGATCGCCGCAATTTTACGGCCATCGGGCGAGGCGATAGGAGAAAAATAGCGGGTTTTGTGGGTAAGTTGTCTTTTTTGTTGGGTTTGTAAATCAAATAGATAGATGTTGGTAAAATCCTGATAACCGCGACGCGGGTTGCGCGATAGTTCGGCCCATGCGACAGTGTTTCCGTTCAGGCTAAAGAAATCGTCGTTGTTATAGCCGATGGTTGTCAGTACTTTTTCTTTGCCGTTTTCGAGCTGGACAAGCTGGTCGGTTTGTTTGTAACTGCTTTTTCGAGCAACGAGAATGTCATTTTTCCAAGCCCGTGGATAACGGTAGTCAGTCACCGTTCGCTTGTTTTTTTGGGTGACGGCTTGCGTTGGAATCAACGCCGTAGCATCGAGGCGTTCTTGCCACGCTTGTTTATTTTCTTTCCAGGCAAGCTTGTACAAATTGGTAGAATTATAGCCAAGGTTACGTTTGAGTGCTCTCGAAAATGGATACACAATTCCTTTGTAGCGAGCAGCTTCGGCGTGGATTTTGGCCGTAATGTCGTTTCCTTTCAATTGACGAGCTTGGGTCAGCATCAAGTAGCCAAGTCGATAATGGTCTGGCACGAGACTGCGATAAGAACCATTCCGATTTTTTTGGTAGGAATAATTTACCCCGACGTTGGCCAACGAACGTTGCTCAAGGGTAAAAAAGCTGGTTCTTCCACGCCCGTTTTTACTAAGGGCGGTTTCAGAAATAACGGCATCTCCTTCGCTGTACCAGTTAGGAATACTCAAAGCACTCATCACAGCCCATAATCCTTGTCCCTGCAAAATTGAACCAAGTTTGGTAATACCTCGCCGAGCATTGAGGGTTTGAAGTACGTGACGGTATTCGTGGACAGACAACACATCCAGCCAATTTTGGCTTCCCAAAAGGAGATTGGATGCGGGAGGTGTACAAAAAAACTCAGACCGAAAGGGTGCTAGGGCTACGTATCCGTTGGGGTTAACGGTTTGGGTCTGCAAAACAATGTTAATGCGTCCTTTTTTGTCACCGATGGAACGACGGTTGTTAAGGTCTATAAAATTCACCACGTTAGCCACTCGCTGAGCTTGCGGTTCGATGCCTTTTGGAAAAATAATGTTGGCCGATGGCGAAGAAATGACTTGCCACTGCTGGCCTGTGATGTGTCCCCCAAATTGGTCTTGGGCAAACGAATACGTGCCCATTGTGCTAAGAAGGGCGGCGAAATAAAGTTTTCTGTACTGCATAAGAGCGGATGTTATTCTTCCTCTTTCTGTAATTGTCGGTATTGGTACGTATATAAAACGGCACTTGCGCCAAAGCAAATCACCATCAAGATACGCGGGAAGTTCCATTCTACATAAAAGCCTGCAAAAATGCTGACCAGGGTGGCAAAGCCCATGCCAATGGCTGCGATTTTAGACCATCTACGGCGTTTGTCTAATTCCATTTTTTAAGAAGTGAAGAAGTGTTGAAGTAAAAATGGTTGATTTCTCAAGGTTGGACAAATGCCCTGAATTTTTAATGACAAAGGTAGAAGAATTGGGAATTCGCTCGGCCATCACTTTCGCCATCCGATGAAACGTTTCCTCTTCTTTACTTCCTGTCAAAATAAGGGTTTGAGCTTGGATAATTGGAAGCAACTCAAGGGTATGAGGGGGGCCAAAGTACGGGTTGATGCGGGGATTGATGAGGTGGTCGCCGTGGTAGTCGGCGGTCATTTCACTTAGTCGAATCACTGCACGATCTTCGGCCGCGTACAAACGCGTGAAAGGCGAACGAAGCCAAAATTCTTGCTGCTCGTCGTGCCACCCTTGCTGAGAAATAATGCCAACGGCTTTGTGAAGCGACGCCGATAATTCGGGGGTATATTCCTCAAAACCATCAAGCTCGGTGTTAGCAGCAACGATTTTAAGGGCACGTTGAGGATAACGAGCCGCAAAATGAAGTGCAATGTTAGCACCCATTCCCGCCCCAACAAGGTGCGTTTGTGTGATACCCAATGAATCTAATAATGCCTTGAGGTCGTCGGTGGGGTCGTGGGGGTCGCGTGCGCGGGCTGATTGTCCAAACCCACGCACGTCGTATCGAATAACTCGGTATCGTTTATTTAATTTTGACCATTGGCTATCCCACTGTCGGTTGTCGAGGGCAAATCCATGGATCAAGACCACTGTTTCGCCTTTTCCCGCCGCTTCGTAATACAGCCGAGTGTCATTGACTGCCAATCTACCCGAGACGGTTTTAGATTGGGCAAGGGCAACTACGCTGCTACACAGCAGCCAACACAGCAAAGCCAACAAAGAATGTCGTGAATGATGGGTTGGATACATAATTGGCTAAGGCATATCGACTTAGTACATGTCATTGAAGTCTGTAATACCACCTGAGCGGTAATAGTCGTCTTCGTCGTTACGGCTTTGTTTGCCCAAACCTTTGTAAGTAAGTGCTTTTTTGAGAATGGAGATTTGACCCGCGTGGTACAAATCATGCTGTAAAATTCCGTGAAGCATGGTATAATAATCGTACTCGCGTCCTGGTACGATTTCCTCTAAAAATTCGTCATCTTCCCGCTTTTCAAGCTCCGCAATAAGCTCTTCTTGGCTCAAACTAAGTTCCATTTGGAGTGCTTCCCATTCAAACTCATCAAACATCGGGAACGTCTTCCAGTCGCGTGATTTTGTTACTTCATACTCACCGTCACCTTGTAATCGTTTGATGACAAAGATGCGCCAGGTGGTCATGTGATAAAGAAGTTCGGCGATACAATGGGTATTCGGCATGATTTTTTCGGCAGCCATTTCCCACGATACATCGCTCAATACTTCTACCACCGATGGCCCATGCCATGCTCCTTCACTTTCGTAGATTAGATTAAATTGGTCAATAATGCGTAATAACTCTTCTTTTGCGTCCATTGTGATGTTATAAGACAATCTTTGTTAAACTCCAAAGGTACTCAATTCTTGTTTTGTTCGGTAAACTTGCGACTGTTTTCGTAGAAAAACCAAAGTGAACGTGTACTTTTGCACCGTAGATTCTATTGGCAGCCTCGTTCATTTGTTCAAATTGACTCATTATCATGTCTCGTAATTTTCAAATTGGCTTGTTTGTTACCGTTACGGTAATCATCACATCATTCTCCTTTTATTTTTGGCAATTGGCCAAAACACCCAACTTTCAACAAGGGAAAGACAAAGACTTTGCCCTGTTGATTCCTGCGGGGGCTACCTACGAAACGGTGCTCGACTCGCTCAAAAAAAACGACGTAGTAAATGACCAGATGTCGTTTCGTTTTTTGGCTAAATTGCTCGATTTACCCGAAAAAGTAAAACCTGGACGGTATGTTCTAACCCGTAAAATGGGAAACTTAGAGGCCATCCAAAAACTTCGCAATGGCAGTCAAGATGCTGTTCGCTTGACCTTCAATAATATTCGACTTAAAGAGGATTTGGTGAAGCGAATTGGGGCAAAATTTGCGTTTGGAGCAGATACTTTAGGCCGATTGTTGAACGACCCTCTGGTATGCCAAAAGTACGGGTTTGATACCACAAACATCGTAAGCATGTTTTTGCCAAATACGTATGAGATATTTTGGACAACCAAAGTGGATAAGTTTTTGGGACGTATGCACGATGAGTATAACAAGTTTTGGACGCCCGAACGAATCGCTAAAGCCAAGGCTTTGGGTTATTCCAAAGCAGAAGTGTCGGTAATGGCCTCGATTGTGGACGCCGAAACCAACCGAACCGACGAAATGCCGCGCATTGCGGGTGTGTATCTCAACCGTATCAAACAAAGTATGCCTTTACAGGCTGACCCAACGGTGATTTTTGCGTGGCGTGATTTTAGCATTAAGCGGGTAACGAGTAAGTATTCGGCCCTCAATTCTCCTTACAATACGTACCGCGTTTTGGGATTGCCTCCAGGGCCAATCAACATCCCAAGCACGGATGCCATCAACGCCGTTTTGAACGCCGAACAGCATGATTACTTGTATTTCTGCGTAAAAATCGACCCTGATGGTAAATTATTGGGCTACCACGACTTTGCAGTTACGTACGAAGATCACCTCAAAAACGCAAAAATATACCAAGAGGCGCTTAATAAATTAAACATCAAATAATCACTGCCCATGTTTGTCTATGAGTACAAAGGCGTCCGTGTTCGTTACGCCGATACCGACCAAATGGGATACGTGTATTACGGTAATTATGGCCGTTTTTATGAAATTGGTCGGGTAGAAGCCTTGCGTAGTTTGGGTATGTCATACCGCGAGATGGAGGACAGTGGCATAATGATGCCCGTGTATGACAATTATTCGCGTTATCTCCAACCCGCTCGTTATGATGATGAACTTAGCATCAAAGTGACGATTCCAGAGTTACCAATGGCACGGATTGTCTTTGAGTACGAAATACGGAACCAGGAAGGCACATTGTTGAACACAGGAAAAACGACACTTTTGTTTTTAAGCCGAACGACCAACCGCCCAACGCGCGCTCCCAAAGAAATGATTGAGCGACTGCAAGGGTTTTACGAACCTAAATAGCATTACAAAAAAGGCAAGCCTCCGAATTGGTTTAACTCGGAGGCTTGCCTTTTTTAGTCTCACTCAGCAATGGAAACCGACCAAGTACGTTCAAACGTCTGGTTACTTTCTAGGCAAATAATTCCTTCTTTTTGCGTCAATTCTTGCGTAGAATCGACACTGTCAGCAATTCCACACCAAGGCTCAATGCACACAAAGTCGGCATCTTTGGCCGCCCAAATGCCCACGTAAGGAAAACCACGAAAGCCAAACGTAAATGAATTGCTACCTTTTACTGAGCTTAACGTAACGGCAGTAGAGTTGAGGTGTTTAAATACCAGTGCATCTTCGTAAAAAAGTGACTTGGTTAAAGCCAAGCTATTTGTTGTTGAAACCAACGTAGGTTGAGTTTCAATAAGTCCGTCAGGCGACAAAGGCCAACGCCATAATTCTTCTTCTGTATTAAAATTTAACGTATAGTCATCGTACGTTCTTTTCTTATCAAAAGGTACATGAAAAGCAGGGTGGCCTCCCACAGAAAACCACAATTGATTTGCGGCAGGATTATGAACCTGATACGTAACGTTTAATTGATTTTGCACAATTTCGTAGATAAGCCTCAATTCAAATTCAAACGGATAATTGGCCAAAGTGCTTTCATCTTGGGTAAGTAAAAAAGTGGCTTTATTTTCGGTTTGTTCTTCGACTAAAAAGACTTTATCCCTAGCAAATCCATGTCTAGGTAGTTGATAGTCAATTTTCTGGTAACGATAGGTATTGCCCTTTAAGCTTCCAACAATGGGGAATAAAACAGGTGAATGTTTGCCCCAAACAGCTTGTGCATTCCAGAGATAGTCTGATTGCGAGGGTACATGAAATAGTTGTTGAAGTTCTGCCCCTTTGGGATGAATCTGAACTTGGAGGTGGGTATTTTTAAGTTGTATCATTGCGTAGTTGAAGGTTTGTACAGGTAAAATAATGAGGCTTAGAGTGAGTGAATTGTGAACAAGTTTGCAAAAATTGACAATAAGGCATAGAAAAACAGTGTTTGCTAGAAATATAACTCAAAAAAGTTGGCGGAGAACAGTAAAATCCATAATTTCAGACTCTTACTCATGTTACAAAAACTCTATTTTAACTCTAGCCTTTTGATGGACTCACGTGCGCAATTTCAGTTGTCGTTACTTGGCGATAAAACTGCTCTCCTAAAAATAGGCAAACGTACGCGCATTCTTCTATTGTCATTGGTTGTTGTTGTCATCATAACGGGCGTATTCTTCTCGCAAACACTGGGATTGTTTTTATTTGGCTTAGGTTTTCTTAACTACATCTTGCTGTTGAGTTTTAGGGTAAGTAACAACTTTTTTCGTCGAACAAAAAAAAGCATAACAGCTTCGATGTTAGTGGAAGAATGGCCGAAGTTTTCGATTCTAGTACCCCTAAAAAACGAAGACGAAGTAATCCACGCGACTCTGCAAGCCATTGAAAATTTAGATTATCCCAGCGACCAAAAAGAGGTGTTGATTGTTGTGGAAGATACCGATGTGGTTACCCAACGCAGCCTGGCTCAAATTGATTTGCCATTTTCTTTTCGGATTATTCACATACCTGAGCTTCCTCCTTTTACCAAAGGGCGGGCATTGTTGTACGCACTTAGCGAGGCTACGGGTACGTATATCACGGTGTATGATGCCGAAAGTAGGCCAGAGCCTAGTCAATTGAAAGTAGCTGCCACTGCTCTTTTACAGGCTAAGAAAGAAACATGTTTTCAGTCGAAAATTCGTATTTCAAACGCAGGGACAAACTGGCTCACCCGAAACTTTGCGGGTGAATATTTCGAGTGGTACGAACGGCATTTGAGTGAGTTATCGGCGCAAGGTTTACCCTTTGGACTCGGGGGAAATTCGTTTTTTGTCTCCAAAAAAGCCCTTGAAGAGGCAGGTGCATGGGATCCTTTCAACGTGACTGAAGATGCCGACCTGAGTGTGCGGCTATCAGAGAATGGAGTTAAACTCCAAATCCTCGATTCTGTCACGACCGAAACCTGTCCAGATACGCCCAAAGGTTGGATAAACCAGCGTACGCGTTGGAACAAAGGGCTGTTTATTACGCAATTGGTGCATTTGGGGCGTACGTTTATGAGTGATAGCTGGCGGGGAGAAGCATGGATAAGTTTTTGGTTGCCCATGATTTCGGCGGCACTGGTGCCTTTCTTTAATCTATATATTCCCGTTTATATGACGTGGGGCAATCTTTCCCTTTGGAATGTCTATATCATGAGCGTGGCGCTTTGGGGATTGTTTTCGCTCAATCTAGTTTTCACCTGTGCCATAAATTACCTGACCTACCGACGCATGGGCATTGAAGTTTCGCCGCTGCGTATTTTAAAGGATTGGTTTTTGTACTTAATTCTTCATATAGCATCGGGGGTGAAGGCGTATGCTGAGTACTTCATTTCTCCCTTGTATTGGCACAAAACCGAACACCTTGAAGATGAAAAATCCAGCCCGATACGCTCAGAAAAGGAAATCTTTACAACGTATTGAATTTTACTCTATTGTTAATTAATAAATCCCCACATGTCAAATGTCTATTTCTAAACAACGCCTTCTGTATTTGCTTGTCTTGCTCTGTTGGGCAGCTGGTCAAGCGTGGTCTGCTCCCAACAAATCGCGCCGAAAGGTTTCATTAAAGGAACAAAACGGTACCTATACGCTCAAAGGAAACGAAGTCAAAGTTTCTAATAATGAGCCTTGGGCTTTGATTGCTCCCACTGCGGGCGGTACGATTGTACCCGAAACTTTCGGAGTCATTTCGGTCAAAAAAATGACGAATCCACCAGTTTTGGATGTTTATGTGTGGTCGGGTGCTATTAGCACCGATTGGCATACGGCAGGCAACTGGCTGGTGAATAGTGCCGTGGCTACGGGTACACCAAATTTTGGTTTTTTGATAGGTAACCATGTTCAAATTCCAGTGGTTGGAAATGGACGATATCCAGTAGTGACAGCCAACGCGGGCGCACGTTCTCTTACGATTGCCGCGGGCGCGAGTGTCACTGTGGCCAGTGGAGGAAAACTACGGGTTACGGGGAGTGACGTCGATGGTGTCACCAACGGAGGAACATTTACCAACAACGGCACAACCGAGCTGGATTCTGCTTTTCGTGACGGATTTATTAACCAAGCGGGAGCGTCGTTAGTAAACACTGCTACTTTTTCGGTCGCCAAGGGTACAGGAAGTCGTCTTAAAAATTCGAGTACGATTACTAACTCAGGTACTTTCAATGTCTATGGAGGGTTGTCGTTAGGCTTCTATAATTATTCGGGGGCTAAGTTGTTGAACACAACCTCAGCGGCCGTTTTTAACGTCGAAAGTGCCAAAAACGGCGGGGTTTCTAATGAAGGAAAAATTGACAATGCAGGTACGTTGATTGTGAAGTCTGGAGATACGGGCCCGCAGTTTATCAATGCCGATTCAGTGATAAATAGGGTAGGGGCAACGTTTGAAGTAAAAGAGCATCAAGATGGGATTTTGTTTGACAATAAAAAATACCTGCTCAATGAAGGCACATTTAGGGTGAAGAGTGGAGGAAATAAGGGAGGGGTTTATAACCGAAATGGTGCGAAGTTGCTAAATACGGCTACAGGGAGCTTTTGGATTACTAGTACCACAACAACCAATCTAAGAAATGAGGGAGTCATTGAAAATAACAATTTGTTTGAGACAAGTTATAACGCCGATAGCGCTGTCGTAAACAATGCCACAGGGAGTATCACTAATAATGGAATATGGACAGTGCAGGCGAGTCAATTTGCGATAGTCAACCGAGGAACTATTTCGCTGGGTGGTTCAGCAACCTTTGATATTTCAGCAACTGGTGGCTCGGCCATAAAGAACCTAAACACCTTTATGACCTCCACAGGTTGTACCTTAAAAATTTCCTCGGCTTCTTCTTCCATTCTGAATGAACCCAATGCACTTTTTGTAAATAATTGTAGTACCTCGTTTAAATACTTAGGAGGACCGCTCATGCTTAATAAGGGGCGCTTTACTCATTTAAATGGTTCTATTTCAGCGGAAGCGTTTACCTCATTTATCAAAAACGAGAAGTACATGAGTATCAATGTCCCAGTAACTTTTGGAAGTTCTGGGACTACTGCCAGTGGAGCTTTCGATAATAGCGATACGCTTATCGTGGGTTCAGCTCTTGCTAGGGCATGGTTTAATACCAATTTTTTTATAAAAAATTCTGGTTACATGACAATTGATGGGGAGCATAAAATTCACAGTATAAACAATGTAATTGAAAATTCTGGTAAATTAATTTTGCCTAGTACATTCAGCATTAATGCTGTCTATATTGGGTCACCAATCATTAATTCAGGTACGATTCAGAATGATGCGTCTTTGGTTTTTTCTAATTTTGGTAGCCCATTGTTAAACAATACAGGAACGTTTAATAACAACGGCCGAGTGGAAGGTGGGCGTCATCAAATTGGCATTAACAATAATGGTGGTACTATCGTCAATGCTGGCGTTATAGAAATCGATACTGTGGGATCAAAGGGAATAGACCAATTTGGAACAAGCCCAACGTTTACCAACACCGCTACGGGAAAAATTCTCCTTGATATGATAACTACCGATGGGATAGGTATCTCAACTGGAACTTTTACCAATAATGGAGAAATTCTCATTGCCCAAACCGATAGCTTAGCCTTCAATGGGATTAACAACGCGGCTACTTTTATCAACAATAAATTGATTCGGATTGGCAAGGCTGGACAAAAAGGAATTTTAAATACAGGAACGTTTACCAATGCGCCCAATTCGCAAATCTTTATTACGATGGCGCTGAGGGCCGCAAGTAGTACGGCGAAAGGGATTGATAACCAAGGAACGTTCACCAATCAAACCTGTGCTACGATAGAATCAAGACCCGCTATTGTTAACACTTCTGGTACGTTTAACAATGAGGGGGCTATTACCAAACAAGAAGATGGTTTTACGGCGGCGAGTGCTATTTCTAATAACACGGGAACAATTACCAACCAAGACTCCGATGCGTTTAATGTCGCGGGCACCAATACAACGTTTGTGTTTGCGATGACGAGTAGCAATGCAGCAATGTGCGTAGGCGAAACCCGTACCCTCACTACTTCGGCAAGTGGTGCAGTAACATTCTCTGCAACTGGCCCAGCTACGGTCTCTGGAAATTTATTAACGGTTACGGGAGCGGGAGCTATTACGGTTACCGCAATTTATGCGCTTAATCCTAGCTGTTCGTTTACAGTTAATCAAACCATTACGGGCAAAGCCTTGCCAAACGCAGGAACGATTTCTCCATTGTCAGTTTGTGCTGGTAATACCATGACGCTTACTTCCAATGGTTTAGGTGGTGGTAGTTGGAGCGGAAATAATAACGCAGTAGCAACAGTTAACTCTACTACGGGTCAACTAACAGCCGTAAGTGCGGGTTTTGTTCAAGTTACTTATTTGGTGAGCAATAACGGTTGTTCAACTTCTACGACAGCTTCAGTTCAAGTAAAAGCATTGCCTACGCTGACAGTAACAGGAGGGCTGGTACCTAGTAGCCGCTGTCCTGTGTTGGAGCCTGTCTCTATGTACTCAACGGTAAGCTGTGGGACTGATAAAACAGCGATGTGGTACGATGCTCCAACGGGTGGCAGTACGGTGTTGGTGCCAAATCAGACACCTTTGGTGACAAAAGATTACTACGTAGCGTGCAAAGACGTCTTGACGGGTTGTGAAAGTGCTGAACGCGCAAAAATTACTTTTACAGCTTTACCAGTGGGAAGTATACCAACAAACGTTAGTTTAACGGCCGACGGACAAATGGTTACGGTTGGACAATCGGCTAGTTTTTGTGATTTGGTAGGCGCAGATATTACGTTTTCTAGCGCTTGCCCAAGCGGCCAACAGCTATTGATTTCTGTCGATGGTGCTGAATATTCGGCAACAATTCCAACCCAAATGGTGGATGGGAACAATCACAATTATCGGGTACGTTGCCAAGCAGGGACAGGTATTGAAGCGTGTTTAGGGCCAGAATCTGGTGCTATGTCACTGCGAATTTACCCAGCTCTTCCAAAGCCAACTGCAACAATTTTGCCTTTAAGTATTTGTAGTTCAAGCGCATCTGTGCCATTTTTATCGAATGCTAGTTGTGGAAATACGGTGACAATTTGGTATAATGCAGCAACGAACCAACCTGTAACCTTACCAAGTCAAACGCCAACAACGACCTCTTCGTACTACGTTAAATGCCAAAGTGCGGGTGGGTGTATGAGCGAAGCCAGTGATGTGGTTACTTTCACTGTTTATCAAGCAGGCGTAGCTCCAATAGTGTCGGTTATTGGCGATGATAACTTGTGTGCAGGCCAAACGGCTCGTTTGACAACCAATTGCCCTGCTGGCTCAACAGTGGTTTGGAATACAAACGTAAACGGAGCGACTTTAGAAGTAAGTTCTGCTTCTATGTCAACGGCGTCATACAGTGCCAAATGTGTTTTGACGGGCGGTTGTGAGACACCAATGAGTGCTTCTAAAGTAATAAACTGGCGGGCATTTAGCCTAACGGTCTATAATGTAGGTGGTTCACAATCGGGTGTGAAGTCGGGAGCTGTGGTTACGAAATCGGATTGGAGTGCCAATTTTATCACACCAGATGCGGGGCCAAGCCTTGAAAAAAGCACCCAAAACAACCCAACGGTTTACTTTGTAGAAAATGTAAACAAAATTGCTCCTCGGTACTGGACGATTGAAGTAGAAACCTGTAATTTAGGCACTGATGGTTCAATAACCTATAATATGTCGGCGGCTCCCGAAACGGGCGTGGTGCGTTCATACAATACCCACGAAAACAACGCTCCCTATTTTATGTATGCAAACCGTGATGGTTTCCGTGAACTTTATGCACAAAACCACCCTGCTTATGGGTTCTATCTTGACAATGGTAGCGGCGGGAATATCTATGATGTAGGCTTGCCCAAAGGTTCTTATAAACTTGGTATTCGCTACTGGGATATGAAAGGATGGGGAAGTATTTACCCTTCTACTCGTCAGGCGCAAGGAAATGTGCTTGCCTATCAAGAATTCTGGTTTAGAATCCAATCGAAAGATGGAATTGGCGTAGGAGCTGCAAGAGAAGCGGCTGAAAGCTTGGCGACAGTAGAACAAAATGAACTCGCCGAAATCGCGCCCAACCCTGTTTCTCAGACCCTTTACTTGAAGGTAAAAAATGTAAAAGGTGTTTCGGTAAACCTAGATTTAATGGATATTTCTGGTCGAAAAGTGCTTGGACGCTCGTTTGTTCCTGAATCTAACCAACACCAAGAGGAGTTTGATGTGAGTCAAATGGTCAACGGAATGTATTTCCTACGGATCAATGCGGGCTCTAAGCAAACAACCTTGAAAGTGCTAAAAATGAGTAAGTAACATTGGTCGCTCTGCTATAATAAAACCCCGTTTAACCTTAAAGTTAAACGGGGTTTTTGCATTATTGGATGTTATTTGCGACCGATTATCAACGAGAATTTGTCGTGTCCACGGGGACTTGAGGGTCGTGGTCACTTTCATCAAATGTTGGTAACATATCCAACGTATCATTGACTGTGCTAGTCGAGTCAGCTAAGTTTTCAATCGGTGAAGATGGCGCACAATCACGGTAACTTTTCAGGATGGCAATGGTTGGTTTAGGGAATGGTCCACGAACGTAGCCGATATTAGGGTCATCATAGACTTTTTCCAAGAACCGTCCCACCAATGGAAGGGCTGTTTTGGCTCCTTCGCCCAGGTTCGTACTGCGGAAGTGGATGCTTCGGTCGTCGCCGCCTACCCATGCACCTACCACAAGGTCTTTGGTGACACCCATAAACCAGCCATCAGAGTTGTTGGAAGTAGTACCTGTTTTACCACCGATTTCAAACCCTTTTTTGAATAAACTACCGAAAGTCCACATATTTTGCGAAGTTCCACCTGGTTCTTCAATACCGCCTTTGAGCATGTGAACCATCAAAAATGCTGATTCTTCGCTGATAACCTGCTTACTTTTTGGGGCAAAACTTGCAATTTCACTGCCATTAGAATCTAAAATACGAGCCACCACGATAGGGTCTGTGTGTTTGCCGTGATTAGGGAAAACGCTGTAGGCAGTTACCATGTCGAAAAGTGAGACGTCAAAAGGACCAAGTCCGATAGAAGCTACGGGCTTTAGTGCGGTGGTTATTCCTAGTTTTTGAGCGTATTTAACAACGGCCTGCGCCCCAATCCGATTGGTCAAATGCGCCGTAACGGAGTTAATGGAGCGAGCCAATGCCCTACGAAGCGTCAGTTCTTGGTACGTAAAACCACCCGTAGAGTTTTTGGGCCGCCAGATGCGGGTTGTGTCTTTGCCTTTGACTTTCTCCCGAACTTCAATCTCAAAAGGTTCGTCTTTCATTTTATCACAAGGAGAAAGATTAAAAGCCGAACTGTCGATGGCAGCGCAGTAAACAAACGGTTTAAAGGTGGATCCTGGTTGGCGTTTTCCTTGCTGAACCGCATCGTACTTGAAAAACTTGTAATTTAAACCTCCCACCCAAGCCTTTACTTGACCCGTGTAAGGATCCATGGCCATCATGCCCGCCCGTAAAATGCGTTTGTAATAATTAAGCGAATCTATCGAGCTCATCACGACCTTTTTATCCCGTCCCGTTTTCCAATCATAAATGGTCATGGTATCTTTTTTATTCATATAATACCAAATGGAATCCTGACGGATGGTCGAGTCTAATTTGGAAAAACGTTTGGAAAGCGCTTTGTAGCGGTCGGTACGTTTGGCTACATCCGTAAGAAAGTTAGGAATTTCTACCCCTTTTTCGTCGCGCCAAGGATTTTGATTTAACCAGTGATTTTCAAACGTTTGTTGGAGTGTTTTCATCCGTTCAAACGTAGCCTCTACGGCGTATTTCTGCATCCGTGAGTCAATCGTCGTGTAGATTTTTAGGCCATCTTTATAAGGGTCGTAATCGTTTTCTTCCCCCCATTTTTCCATAAAATCTTCCACACTTCCGTTGAAATACTGATAAATTGCGTATTCGTTATTTTCGTCGTTAAAGCGTTCGGGAGTAAGTTTGAGGTCAATCGGCGATTTAGATAGCGAATCGACGGTCGTCTGTTTTAAATACCCGTATTTCACCATCTGATTCATCACTGTATTCCGACGAATAAGCGAACGGTCATAGTTTTTAACGGGGTTGTAAAGGGTTGTTCCTTTTTGAAGCCCTACCAACACAGCGGCTTCTTGAATAGTCAGGTTGTAGGGTCCTTTATCGAAATAAAAACGAGCGGCTGTTTTGATTCCGTACGTATTGTTTCCGTAGTCAACGGTGTTAAAATACATCGTCAAAATTTCCTCTTTGGAGAAATTTCGTTCGAGCCGAATGGCCGTCAACCACTCTTTGGTTTTGTACAATACCGTTCTAATCAAAGGAATATTGCCAAGCAACCCCCGTGCCGACTTACGGCGTGTGCGAAAAAGCTTTTTGGCCAACTGTTGGGTAATGGTACTACCCCCTCCACGTTCGCCACCTTTTAAAATTCCGACGGCAACTCCAAAAAGTGCGCGGGAGTCAATACCCGAGTGCTCATAAAAACGAGCATCTTCTGTCGCAATGAGGGCTTTAACAAGGTAAGGCGACAAACTATCGAAATCAACGGGAGTACGATTTTCGGTATATAATTTTCCGATAAGTTTGCCATCTGCCGAATAAATCTCCGAAGCCTGCGCTACTTTTGGGTTTTGTAGTTCTTCGACGCTCGGCATACTTCCGCAGAGCCATAAGAAGTTTGTTTCGACACAAAAAATGTAAAAAACAAAAGCACCAAATCCGTAAAGAAATGTTTTCCAGGCGGTTACGACGGGTTTGTAGTAGGGTGAATTTACATCAACGCGTGCGTAGTAGTAATCCCAGAGTCGTTTTGTAAGCTGTTGGTATTGGTTGGTCCATTCGTTGAGACGATCGGGTCCCACGATTTTGGCGAGCATCTGGTACAGTAAAGCTCCGAGCCATTTCCCGAATTTTCGAAAAGGCGTGGTGATTTTCTGCCAAAGTGCTCCTATTTTCTCCAAAAAATCCTGCATATCTGATATTCTGAATGAGTTTTGGGGTCAAAGATAGGGTTATTGGGATAAATCAAAAAATGATGTTTGACCCAATTATTTATCGACCTTTGGGAATGACGTCAACGGCTACCGATAATGTATGCCGTCCCGAACTAAAAATAATACCTTTTAGGGGAGCAATGTCGCTGTAATCGCGCCCATAGGCTGTCACAATGTGGCGTTCTTGCGGAATCATGTCGTTGGTAGGGTCAAATTCGCACCAACCAAAAGGCGGAATATAGACCGATACCCAAGCATGGGAAGCGTCCGAGCCTTGGAGTTTCTTTTTGCCAGGAGGCGGTAGGGTTTCCAGATAACCGCTTACATAACGCGCTGGAAAACCCATGCTTCGTAAACTGGCAATGGCCAAATGTGAAAAATCCTGACAAACACCTCGTTTTTCTTTGAGCACCGTTTGCAGGGGCGTTTGAACGGTCGTAAAATTAGAATCAAACTTAAATTCGGTAAAAATGGCGTGACAAAGGTCTTTGACGCAGGTGTAAAGCAATTTGTCGGGCAAAAAAAAGCGTTGGGCAAAGGCGGTAATTTCGTCGTCCCAAGCAATGAAATGACTAGGAAGTAGGTATTGGAGCAAGTCCACCTTCAAGGCGCGCGTACCCCAGATATGTTCTTTGGCTGCTTGGCAGGTCATCGAAAGGGGCTCGTTGACGGGTTCTTTGGCAAAACTTTCAACATCGCTTTCGGCAACCACAATCAATTCTTTGTGAGCAACGTCAATTGAAAAATAATGGAGCGTATTGCCAAAATAGTCGGTTCGGGTGACTATTTCGGCTGGAGCAGGCGAAATCCGTAATTCAAAGTGGCGACAAATCTGCGCCTCAAGTTGGCGTGGTTGCAGGCATACCAAACTATGATAGGTAGAGACAGACCCAAAATAGTTGTACTTGGTTCGGTGGGTAAGTTTATACCTCATTAGTAGCGTCGTTTACAGATTTTTCTACCAAGACAGACTGAATAAAGGTATGGGTAAAATAGGTGTCGGTGAGACTCACCGTGACAGAGGAAATGAGGTTGGCCACGCGCGACAAAAGCTGGTCGAAATCTTTTCGGAAAGGCTTGTTAGGAGACCCCAAAACAAGCCGCGAAACATCTGCTAATTTCATTTGGGTTGCTGCTTCTAGTACGGCTTTCTCCGCTTTGTTTAAACGGATAGTTGGCGAAACGTTGGGTAGTTGGGCCAGACATTTTGCCAACAAATCAAGCTGGTAGGCAATCGAATACGGGATTTTGTCGTCCATCAATACCATATCGAGCATGGTTTCGAGGTTAAAACTACTTTTGTACAGCTGACGGTAATGTACCAATAAGTAATGATTGGTCAATACGGCTTCAATCAGTTCGTTTTCGGTATTAACGTCATTTTTGAAACTAAAACATGAACGTAATACACTTATTTTGGCCAGAAGCCGCTCTACCAACTTGCCTGCTTCAAAGAGGTGATAGGCATGGTCGCGAGGCATTGATTCAGAGAGGGTTCCGTAAAAGGTAAATACCCTGCCGTGGAGCTTATCCAACAAATTTTGGACGGAATTGTGGTTGTGAATGTCCAAGCTCTTGGTTTTCTTCAAGCTGTTTTCTAACAACGTTATGACCCTACGGGTATCATGATTCCAGCGGTCACTTACGGCCAATGCACTATTTAAAAATGACTGGACGTTGGAGGCGACAGTTCCTGATTTTTGACTGTTTTTTACCAACTCACCCAGTTCTTTGTAAGGGTTTTCGCGAATCTGCTCATTTTTTTCGTCCGTAAACCCTGGATAGGAGAGGGTAAGGTGCGTGGTCGATTTGAGCAAAATGTCGATGTATTCCAACTTAAACGACCCGCGAAAGTCCACGTTCTCGTTGATAGCACTGATTACAATCCGAAGAAACTTCGTGAGCGACATGGTTCGCTCGGCATAACGCCCTGCCCAAAATAAATTTTCGGCACTTCGGCTGGGCAAAGTACTGTGTGGCGTAGCCGTATTTTTGACCGTGTTGGTCATCCGACTTGGCGTCTCGGCCACTGTATCCGAAACAATCCACGTATCTTTTGAAATTCCGCCGTACTGATTAGAAATAACGTAGCGGTCTTTTTCGGCCGAACTCCGCGTCAGGCCACCTTGCAACATGCAATAATCGGAGCCGTTGGATACCATATAAGCCCGCAAAGAGGCCAAACGGGGTTCTATTTTTCCATTGACCAACGACGGCGTCGTGGACAAGCTTACCTCCTCCTGCGCCACGTATTCGTGGGGCGTTTTCAGGATTTCGAGTCGAAGCTGTGCTAAGGCTTCTTTGGACAATGTTTTGCCATAAACCGACCGAAATTTTTGTTTTCGATTGGCTTTTTTGATGATAAGTCGGTGCAAATTGTCTAACACATACCCTAATTCCTTCTGTTGTCCACACCACCAAGTGGCAATAGAGGGCATGAGAAGGTCTTGTTGCAAGAAAAACTTAGAACAAGATTGCATAAAGGACAACAAAGCGCTGTTTTCAAGCGCACTGACCCCAGGAGGGTTGATAACAGCTACTTTCCCCGAACGAATCGAATGCAGCAACCCAGGTACACCAAGTCGAGAATCTTCGCGGAGTTCGAGGGGGTCAGACCAATCATCGTCAACCCGCCGAATGATAACATCCACTTTCTCCAGCCCTTCCAAAGATTTTAACCATACATAGCCATCCCGCACCACCAAGTCATCGCCTTGGGCTAAAGTATAGCCAAGGTAAGAGGCCAAATAGGCATGTTCAAAGTACGTTTCATTGTTTGGCCCAGGGGTAAGATACACCACATTGGGGTTCTCTTTGGTGTGAGGAGCGAGGCTGAGAATTGTTTGGTGAATGGTATTAAAAAAAGGAAACAAGCGCCCAACGTACATCCCTTCCGTGAGTTCGGGAAGGAGTTTGCTCATAATTCGGCGGTTTTCGAGGGCATATCCAGCTCCAGAAGGCGCTTGGGTACGGTTGTCAACCAGCCACATTCGACGGTCGGGTCCCCGTGCGACGTCAGCTGCGTAAAGTAACAGCTGGTTTTCGGAAGGAAGTTTTACGTCAAAACAAGGGCGGAAAAATCCTGTGTTGTCAAAAATAAGCTCGGGCGGAAGTATGCCTTCATGGACAAGGCGTTGCGGGCCATAAATGTCCCGCAGCACCAAGTCCAAGACCTGCGCCCGTTGTTTTAAACCGAGCGTAATTTGTTCCCATTCTTTTTGTTCAATTAAAAAGGGGATGGGATCTAGTTGCCAAGGGTGATTGAGCCCATCGGCACTTTCATAGACATTGTACGTAACGCCATTTTCTCGTAACCTGTTGATTATTTCTTGGTTACGATAGTCAAGTTCTTTTAACCCTATTTTTTCTAAAGATGCAAAAAGTTTGTTCCAATGGGGCTTCACCAGCCCATCGGCCCCAATGACTTCATCATACGTACTTATTTCGCGTCGATACGATTGGAGGAGGCTAGTTTGGGTATCAGTCAGCATCAAATAGGGTATTTAGAAAAACGTTTTTACTAACGCGCTCGCCAAAAACGGCGTAAGTCGAGCGTCGTTGGGTATTCAGGGTTGATAAGTTCAATAGGAGTGTCAATTTTGAGGTCTTTTTTGTTTTCGGCCATAAAACGCGAAACCGAACTGCCTTGGTTTGTAATTACTTCGATGGCGTCTTGCTTGGCCGAAGGCGTATGCCCGAAATCCCAGAAACGACTAATTCGCCGCGATTCGGCCTCATAACTATTGACAGGGTAGGTGTCGAAGCTGCGGCCGCCTGGGTGAGTGACAAAATACGTACAACCTCCCAGCACGCGGTTATTCCAAGTATCCACAATGTCGAATACCAAGGGCGCATCCACACCAACTGTAGGGTGCAACGCCGACGGTGGGTTCCAGGCTTTGTAGCGAATACCCGAGACGTATTCTCCTTTCACACCTGTGCTGCGCAACGGCACACGGCAGCCATTACAAATCAGGATGTGACGTTCTTCCACAAAACCACTTACTTTGACTTGAAGGCGTTCGAGCGAGGAATCGACAAAACGAGCCGTGCCAGCGCTGGAAAGTTCTTCACCCAAGACGTGCCAAGGCTCAATGCCAAGTCGCAAATCTAGCTGAATGTTACCCACGGCGATGTTGCCATAATGCGGGAATCGGAACTCAAAGAAGGCATCAAACCACGAAATGTCGAAGTGATAGCCTGCGTCTTTTAAGTCATTGACGACATCCACCATGTCGAGGTATGCAAAGTGAGGCAGCAAGAAGCGGTCGTGTAGCTCCGTACCCCAGCGAATGAGTTTTTTCTTGTAAGGTTGTTTCCAAAATTTGGCAATCAACGCCCGCACCAAGAGGTTTTGCACCAAGTTCATGTGCTTGTGTGGAGGCATATCAAATGCCCTAAATTCGAGAATCCCCAAGCGTCCCGTAGAAGAGTCGGGCGAGTACAGTTTATCAATGCAAAATTCGGTACGGTGGGTATTGCCTGTGATGTCCACCAACAGGTTTCTAAATATCCTGTCCACCATCCAAAACGGAACGTCTTCGTTTTCAGGGATTTGGTCGAAGGCAATTTCAACTTCGTACAATCGCTCATCGCGGCCTTCGTCGAAACGTGGCGCTTGGCTGGTAGGGCCAATAAATGGCCCTGCAAACAAATAACTCAACGCGGGGTGATGCTGCCAGTAGGTAAGCAAACTACGCAGCAAATCTGGCCGACGAAGCACAGGGCTATCGGCAGGTTTGGCGCCACCAATGGTCACGTGGTTGCCGCCGCCCGTGCCTGTATGACGGCCGTCCACCATAAACTTGTCGGTGCCAAGGCGCGCTAGAAAGGCTTCTTCGTAGAGGGCCGTTGTGTTGTCAACAAGTTCTTGCCAAGTTTTAGCGGGGTGAATATTCACTTCAATTACCCCAGGGTCAGGCGTAACCATCAATTTTTGGATACGGTAGTCCGAAGGCGGTGTATAGCCTTCAATTCGCACAGGCATTTGTAATTTCTCGGCCGTTACCTCAACCGTAGCTACCAAATCGAGGTAGTGCTCCAAATAATCGGTTGGGGGTAAAAAAACGTAAATAATTCCATCTCTTTCTTCCACCGACAAGGCAGTGGTGAAAGTATTCAATTCAAAAAGAATGGATTTGTCTTCTTCCTCTTTCGACTCGTTTTTGGAGGAGGTAGGTAGTTGATAATCAGGTGCAATGGTTCCGAATCTTTTTTCGGCAGTGGCATGGTGGGTTCCTAGGTCATCCAATTCTTCAAAAGGGCTCCGTTCTACGATGGGCTCTTTTTTGTCTTTGGCAACCTTAGGCAAAGATTCTAAAGGCAAACGCAAACCAGCGGGAGAATTTCCAGGGATTAAAAAGACATGCTTCCTTCTAAATTCCCACAAACAGCTTGTCCAAGCGTTGGTTTCATACTGCCATTTGAGGGGCAATACGTAGCCAGTTGGGTTGTTTAAGCCTTTTTCAAAAATTTTAGCCATTGTTTGCCGCTGAATCGAATCTTTGAGATTCACCTCAAGCGGGTCAAGATTGACGGGCAGTTTGCCTTCCTCTAACGCCCAATAAATTGGGTCTTCGTAAGTTGGCTTTAGATTTTGAGGATTGATTCCCAGGTATTTTGTTAGCTCTTGGGCAAAAATATGGGCATCTTCAAACGTATAATTTGTTTCATTTTCTTTGGCTACCAGCGCATCATTTTTCCAGATTGGCAAGCCGTCTTTCCGCCAGTAAAGTGCATATTGCCAGCGCGGAAATAATTCGCCTGGGTACCACTTCCCTTGTCCGAAATGTAACAAACCACCGTGGGCAAAGCGATTTTTTAAGCGCAAGGCTAAGTCGTACGCCAATTTGCGCTTGAGTGGGCCATCAGCAGCGGAATTCCATTCGGGCGACTCATAATCGTCAATTGAAACGAAGGTAGGTTCGCCACCCATTGTGAGCCGTACATCGCCATCTTGTAAGTCTTTTTCGACAACATTTCCAACTTGCATAATGGCTTCCCATTGCGCCTCGCTGTAGGGTTTAGTAACCCGTGGGTCTTCGTGAATCCGAAACACTTGGTTGTCAAATTCAAACGAAACCTCGCAAACGTCAGTGGCCCCTGTTACTGGAGCGGCGCTTGCAAAGTCTGGCGTACAGCAAAGCGGAATGTGTCCTTCACTGGCAAACAGCCCTGAAGTAGGGTCTAACCCAATCCAGCCTGCCCCAGGAATATAGGCTTCTACCCAAGCGTGCAAATCGGT
This sequence comes from Runella defluvii, assembly GCF_014195535.1. Lineage (GTDB taxonomy): Bacteria > Bacteroidota > Bacteroidia > Cytophagales > Spirosomataceae > Runella > Runella defluvii. Next base: position 257,241 of record NZ_JACIBY010000003.1, read on the forward strand.
AAAATCTTTTTCAGGTCCCGAAGGCCCATCCAGCGATTTGACATCGGAGGTCAGCTGCACCAAATAACCAGATACAAACCGCGCTGCAATGCCCAAATGACGAAGCACTTGCACGAACAACCAAGCCGAATCGCGGCAAGAACCGCTGCGTTTGGTAAGGGTTTCTTCGCAAGTTTGTACCCCAGGCTCCATGCGTACATTGTAAAACAAGTCGCTAAAAATCCGTTGATTGAGGTGTACCAAATAGTCAACGGTGTTTATATCGGTCGTGATTTTGTTTTGCTCAATCCAATCGACCAGCAATGCCCCTGACTCGCGCGCTTCTAAATAGGGGAGTAGTTCTTTGCTTAAAAGGTCGTCGTACTTAAATGGGAATTTTGTGGCATACTCTTCCACAAAAAAATCGAATGGGTTGATGACCTGCATTCGGGCGATGACCTCTACTTCAACGCTTAACTCAGTGGTTTTTTCGGGAAAAACAACCCGCGCTTGGTAGTTGCCAAAAGGGTCTTGTTGCCAATTGATAAAGTGATTCTTTGGCGAAATTTTGAAAGAATACCCTTCGATGGGCGTCCGTGAGTGGGGCGCTGGCCGTAACCGAAATACGTGAGGAGAAAGGCTTACGCTACGGTCGAAGATGTACTTGGTTTTGTGGGAAATAGCAACTTTTATTGACATAGCCAGCAACGAAAAGTTAAGAAGTTAACAGTGGGTTGACAAGAAACCGTCGAAAGACGTTCTATGTAAAAAAAGCAAAAAATGTTGGATAAAATAAGCCCAGACCTGAAAAATTATACTTTTCCTTTGAGGAGTAATAAGCGATTGGAGGCCAATCATTCAAAGGCCCAGCGTTTTTAGAAATCCTTCGCGGTAACTACTACCAATGGGTACCTCATAGGACTGGATAAAAACGCGATTTCCTTCGATGTGGGTGATTCTAGCTTTATTCACCAAAAACGAACGATGTACCCGTAAAAAATGCGTTGACGGAAGTAATTCCTCAAAACTTGAAAAAGTCATACTTGGCAGCAGCGTATGTTGCGTGGTGACAACCTTCGTATAATTTCCCTGTGCTTCTGCAAACAGCAAGTCGTCGTGAATGATTTTGAAAATTTTGCCATCTGCCTTCAGAAATAAATAATCCTCCGTTTTCTCAGAGTAAATAGTACCTCCATTGGGACGATCCGCTGCGCGGGTTAGGGGGCTTTTCTCCAATGCTTTGTCCACTGCCACAATAAAGCGTTCTAAAGAAAAGGGTTTTAGCAAATAGTCACAAGCTGCCAAATCGAACGCATCGACGGCGTATTCTTTGTAGGCCGTCGTGAAAATGACTTGTGGTGGATGTTTGAGGGTTTTTAGAAAAGAAATACCGTTCAAAACGGGCATATTGATGTCCAAAAAAAGAAGGTCGATTTGTTGAGTTTGCAAAATCGTTTTAGCCTCCAGCGCATTGCCCACCGAAGCTACGATGTGAAGCATCGGTAAATGACTGCAATACGCTTTGATGATTTCCCGCGCAATGGGTTCATCGTCAACAATCAGGCAATGGAGTTGGGGCATAATTGAATTAGGAAGTAAGAATTAGGAAGTAAGAAATCGAAAATTACTCATATCTCCTAACTCATCGTTTATCTCTCACTTCATCTTCAGCTGCAACATGACCTGATAAAAACCCTCGGTCTCTTCAATCTTCAACTCATGTTCATTAGGATAAAGCAATTCTAGTCGTTTTCTAATACTTGCTAGACCAAAACCACTGTGTTTGTCAATCACATTTTCGCCTTCTTGCGGCAGACTAAATGAATTTTTGACTGAGAACAGAATTGAATCTGCCCAGGTTTTGAGGGTGATTTCTACAAAAATATGCTCTTCAGCGGTGTTTTTGGAATGTTTAAAGGCATTTTCGATGAATACAATCAGCAACATGGGGGCGATTTTGATGTCGGGTCGAGGAAGTGACTCGAACGCGCCGGTAAGCATTAGCCGTTCTCCAATGCGTATTTTCTCAAAATCAATGTAATTGTTGATGTAGGTCAGTTCGTCCTTCAACGGAACAAATACTTCTTTGGTATCATAGACCGAATACCGCAGTAAATCGGCCAGTTTTAATAAAAGCGGTGGGATTTTTTCGTGCTGCGTAATCGACAATCCGTACAAATTATTGAGCGTGTTGAACAAAAAATGGGGACTTAACTGGGACTGTAGCAGCTGCAATTCACTTTTACTGTGGGCGGCCGACGTTTGGGCTTCGCGCAATTGAAATTGAACATTGTGCCTCACTACTTTAATCAAACCACCCAAAAGCAACGGGATAAATACGAGGGGAATCCAAAATAAAAATTTGATGAGTCTATTTCCCTGAAACGGAAGAACAAATACCGCGATAATACACCCAATAATTAACAGAATCATTGCAATAACGTATTCATTATCAATGGGTTTTTGGTGAGAAATCCAGAGTTGAGAAAGATACCTCCCCGTAAATACACCTATTACAAATAAAAACGTAATGGCCGAGGCCGTGGCTTCATCTTCGTGGATTCCTACGTTTCTGACATAGACTTCAATCATCAAAAATAAAGGAACGCTGAACAGAAGCGATAGGTAAATATAGAGCTGTTTCCCGAAAAAAGAAGTGAGCCAGTGACTTTGTGGAGTATTCATGGGCGTACTGTTTACCTGTGTTGATTGAACTGGCAGCAAAGTTGACTATTTTGGGAAATGCAAGGCTATTTTCAGGACGAACACTTCCAAAACGCTGACGGAAACCTGTTGGAAGACCACCAACCGGTTCGACACCCAAAATCAGTATTCTGTCAGACTTTTGGCAAGATACAACAGGTTTTTTTTTAGCACGCAAAACTGCCAGTGCAAATTTGCTTCGTCAAAATTGACCAACGCTTAAAAAGACACCTACATGAAATCAGCAGCCATTTTGTTCTTGACCTTTTTGTCCTTTACGCTCTTCGCCCAAACGGCCTCCAGAAACATCCGTGGAACGGTAAAAGACACCCAAAATGAAACCATTCCTGGAGCTACAGTTAAACTTTTAAAAGCCTCGGATTCGACCATGATTTTGGGAGAAATTACCAATTCGGATGGCAAGTTTCAGTTCAATAAACTACCCAATGGTGCCTACTTATTGGCCATTACGGCCATGGGGCAAAAGCCTTTTATGAGTACGTTATTGACGCTGGATGATAGTCGAACTACCCTAGTATTGCCTATCATCGTGCTTTTACCTGCCAAAAACATTGAATTGAAAGAAGTGGTTGTCAAGGCCAAACGCCCGTTGATTGAACAAGATATTGATAAGACCGTCGTCAACGTCGAATCCATGATTAGCAGCGCTACAAGTAACACGTTGGAAGTACTGGAAAAAACACCTGGGGTGACGGTAGGAATGAATGGCGAGATTAGCCTCAACGGGAAAAGCGGCATTTGGGTGCTGATTGACGGTCGGGCTACGTACATGTCGGGGCAAGATTTGGCGGCGTACCTGAAATCACTGCCAGGGGGCTTGTTGGATAAAATTGAATTGATGGACAATCCGTCGTCAAAATATGATGCAGCGGGCAATGCCATCATTAATATCCGTTTGAAAAAGAACCGAGTAGGCGGCTTTATGGGAAGCGTTTCAATGGCTTCTAGCCAAGGAGTTTATGGCAGAAACAACGGCGCAATGAACCTGAACTACAATCATAAAAAGTTGAATGTGTTTGCCAACTTGGGAGCCAACCGTGAGAAAAACTACAACTTGGATGTATTTGATCGACGCTTCTACTCGGCGGAGGGGCAACAACTGTCTAATGTTGAATTGCTTAACAATGCGGTTACAAATACCAAAAGTTTGAATGCTATTTTGGGAGTGGATTATGCCGCAAGTTCAAAAAACACCTACGGATTTTTGTTGAACGTAAATGGTGGAAATCGCAGTTCAGTGACTGATTATCAAAGCAATAACTACAATGCCGCTCGCTTGCTTGATGCAGTAGGGGATGGGGTAACTGGAATTAACGACAAAAGAAAAAATGTGGGTGGTAATCTTAACTTTCAGCATAAATTCAACACCAAAGGCCGCGAATTGATGGCGGACTTGAACTACCTTACGTACCTTTCTAATGGCAACCAACGGGTTCGGGATTTTAGTTACTGGCCCGAAGGTACGTTGAACGATAGTGAAGAATTTCTGTACCTCGTACCCAGTAACATCAAAATCTATACTGCCAAAGTGGACTATATTCACCCCCTGAAGAATAAAGGCAGTTGGGAGGCTGGCGTCAAATCGAGTGTGATTGATAACGACAATCGTTCGGATTATTTTGACGTCATTGCCCTAACCCAACGCATCGACAACACGAAATCGAATCATTTTAAGTACCGCGAAAACATCCACGCAGCCTACATGAATACCCGAAAAGAGTGGAAACGGGTAGGAGTGCAGCTTGGGCTACGCGCCGAAACGACCCAAGCGTGGGGCAATCAACTAGGCAATGATGCGGTGAAAGGAAGTACGTTTACCAAAAATTATACAAAGCTGTTTCCTGCGGTTTTTATCAACTATAAATTGGATAGTTTGAACAAAAATTCGTTGAATTTGAGCTTTTCGCGTCGGATAAATCGCCCTGACTACCAGTCGTTTAATCCGTTTGTGTTTTTTAGAGATCAATATTCTTATACCGCTGGTAATCCGTTGCTGTTGCCTCAGTACCAAAACCGCTTTGAGTTGAAATTTCAACACAAACATTGGCTACAAATGGGGTTGAGTTACAATCATTTTACCAACCTTATTTTTCAAACGACAGAGGCGGTGGACACGATTTTTATTACTCGTCCCAACAACGTTGCCAAGGGTTCTATGCTGTTGCTGAACACCACGGTGTCTGCTTCGCCAGCCAAATGGTGGAATTTGATTTATACGTTGCGATTATCGAAACTGGGCCTTAATGGTATGAGTTATACCGAAAAATTGAATCTAACGGTTTACATCGCGCGGTTTGAGGTTTACAACCAATTTCGATTCGCCAAAGGATGGAGCGCCGATTTGTCGGGATACTATGCTAGTTCAGACCTAAATGGGCAAGCCTATACCGATGGAATGTACCGAGTATGGGTAGCAGTTCAAAAGAAAATTTGGAAAGATAAAGCCAGCATTCGCCTTACAATCGACGATGTATTTCACTCTTGGGTACGCCACAACCGCTCGGTAGGAATCAAGCAAGCTCAGTTTTTTCAGACCAATGAATCAGACACCCAGCGAATAGGAATTGCTTTTTCGTATCGCTTTGGAAAGGATACTTTTGCCCGCAAGCGACGACACAACGACAATGCCGCCGACGATGAAAAAGGAAGGGTACAATGAGTTGGGAAAACTATCGAAAATTTATTAATATTTTCGATAGTTTTCTTTTTTGTATGTATCATTGCGTATTATTTCAAAAAAATACTGTTAAAAGATAATTTGATGCGCACTTTTATTCTGTTTTTGTTTCTTTTAGGAACAAGCCTTTTTGAACTTGCATGGGCACAGCCGAAAGAAAAGCCTCGCATTATTGTTAGCACCGACATTGGTGGAACCGACCCTGACGACAATCAGTCGATGATACACTTGATGATGTATTCCGATTTGTTTCAAATTGAAGGACTGATTTCATCGCCGTTTGGAAAAGGAAGAAAGAAAGATTTGTTGGGTATGATTGACCTTTACGAAAAGGATTTTCCCCAATTGATTGCTCACAACAAAAACTTAGCAACGCCAGACCAACTGCGCCAAGTTTGCAAGCAAGGAACCATTCCAGAAGCGCCATACAAAGGCTATTCGAAGCCAACGGAAGGCTCGGAGTGGATGGTGAAATGCGCCAAAAAGAAAAGCAAACAACCGCTTTGGGTGCTGGTATGGGGTGGTTTAGAAGACCTTGCGCAAGCGCTGCACGACGCGCCCGAAATTGAGCAGAAAATAAAGGTGTATTGGATTGGTGGCCCTAATAAAAAATGGAGTGTAAATGCGTACTCTTACATCGTAGAACACCACCCGAATCTGTGGATGATTGAGGCCAACGCTACTTATCGTGGTTGGTTTATGGAAGACGAAAATGCGCCTAAAAATATGAGTGGAGGTGCTTATTATGAGAACTTTGTGAAAGGGCATGGGGCGATGGGGGCTGATTTTGTGAATCATTATAAAGGCCACGTTAAAATGGGAGACACGCCTTCTTTGGCCTACTTAATGGTTGGAAACCCACTAAACCCTGAGGGGGAAAGTTGGGGAGGTAGATTTGTTCCCATTCGCCGAAGTTCAAGAACTATTTTTGAACGAAATACCACCACCGCTGACTCCATTCCAGCCTACGGAATCTTAGAATGGCGCTTCAAAGGGCCTGTGTTGCCTATTTCCAAAGACTCAACTTGTTTTACGTTGGAGGTGCAGAATCAACAATGGCCTGGGTATTATTTAGGGAATGGTGTGTATGCAGTACGTTATTCGTCGAAAAAACCTGAAGTTGGAAATTACGTTCTCCACAGCACAATCAAGGAGTTAGATGGACAAAAGGGAGCGTATGTCAGCACCGTGCCTTGGCCTGGCAAACCCACTAAAGACGACTATCCACTTGGTAAAAATTGGTACAGTGATTTACCAAACCCTGCCTTGTTTTTGGGAGAACAACAAGGGGCACGAACCATTTCCCAATACCGTGAAGCGTATCTATCGGATTGGGCAAAACGCTGGGCATGGTTAAAGTAAGTGCACAAAAAAACGCTATGAAGTGAAGAAAAATAAAAGAAATAGTAAGTATTCGAAAGTGTGTCTTTTTCCTTAACCAAGTTCAAATCATGTCGTTCTACAGTCCTTTATTAACAAAACGCTTCTTTGCAGGGGTTTTAGTAGCCTTCTCTGTTGGATTAGTTACTCCAGTTTGGTCCCAAGTTGAGCCCAAACCCCGAATCATCATCACAGCCGACCCCGAGTTGGATGATAATAATTCATTAATTCGATTTATTTTATATAGCACTGATGTTCAAATCGAGGGCTTGGTATATGCGAGCAGTATGTTTCACTGGAAAGGCGATGGCAAAGGAACAAAATGGTACGTGCCAGGAAGAGAATACGAGCGCTTTGGCATGAATGTCTGTCCGTGCGAGTCGTGGAGATGGGCCAAAGACGAGCGATTTATTCATGATATTGTTGATGCTTACACCAAGTCGTACCCCAATCTTAAGGTGCATCACAAAGGCTATCCAGCCCCTGATTATTTAAAGTCAAAGATTCGTTACGGAAACATTGAATTTGACGGTGATTTTTCCAAAGACACTCCAGGGTCTGAATTGATAAAAGCAGCTATTTTAGATGACAAACCTGGGCAGCTTTACATTACCAATTGGGGGGGGGCTAGTACCATAGCAAGAACCTTGAAATCTATTCAAGACCAATACCAGTTTACCACGGAGTGGACAAATATCAAAGCCAAAATTGCTAGAAAAGTAGTATTGCTTCCTTCAGGCGATCAAGACGATACGTATGCCACTTATATAAAACCCAATTGGCCAGAGATAGAATACCGTCAGTTTAGCAATAGCCCCAACTATGGTTACGGAGCACAAATAAGAGCCAACGAAACCAATAAACCGTTGCTTACGCCTGTTTGGATGACCGAAAACGTAACTTCAAAAGGGGCATTAGGTAGCCTTTACAGAGTATGGGGCGATGGTAAACAGATGGTGAAGGGGGATATGGTAGATTATTTTGGACTCTCTGGATATACCAGTGAAGAATTGAAAAAAATGGGGTATTTTGTTTGGATGCCGCCCCAAGAAAAAGGCTCGTGGCTTGGTGAAGGCGATAATCATACGTTTATGAATATGTTAGGTAATGGCCTACGCGCGTATGAAAGAGGGAGTTATGGTGGTTGGGGTGGAAGGTCAAAAGCCGATACAGGTCCAATGTTTTCTTTTTCGGGGGAAGGTAGTGCCGACCAATTGGCAGAACAAATAGGTAATGCAGGCAAAACCAGTTCGACCGATGTGATTCCGTTTCCTGACTTTTTCGCCAAGGCACAAAATAGTTTCGCAGCTCGAATGAAATGGGCGGTGACTTCTAAGTTTTCGGATGCTAACCATGAGCCGAGCGTGAGTATCCAAGGGCCACTTAAAATTATGGTAAATACGGGTCAAAAAGTAAAAATAAATGGCATTGTTTCGGACCCAGATGGAAATAAAGTATCGGTAAAATGGATACAAATGCCCGCAGGGAGCTACCCAAATAAAGTTGAAATCAATAATGCTGAATCATTGCAAGCCGAGGTTATGATTCCAAAAGATGCCACGGCAGGTCAAACGATTCATGTTGTTTTAGAAGCAACTGATACTGGAACTCCTGCACTAACCAACTATCAACGAGTGATCATCGAAGTAAGAGGGAAGTAGTTTTTTTAGCTTAATGATTTAAAAACCAAAGTCGATGAAAATAAACATTTTGCTCTTGTGTATTATTTGTAGTTGGGTGTCTAGCATAGGTTTTGCCCAAAGTTCCAAACCGCGCACCATCGTTACCACCGACGGAGAACTGGATGATGTGGATTCGTTTATACGAATGTTGCTTTATTCTAATGAATACAAGGTGGAAGGTTTGATTGTCAGCAGTTCACAGTGGCATTACAAAGGCGATGGCAAAGGAACGAAGTTTACGTCCGAAATGGAGATGACCCAAAAACTCTACGGCGAACGTACCGAACTTCGTTGGCCAGGCGAGCAGTGGATTTACGATTTGGTGGACGCCTACGGAAAAGTGTATCCGAACCTTATCAAACATTCAAAGGACTTTCCTACCCACAAGTATTTGAGAGATAGAATCCACATTGGGAATATTGATTTTGAAGGAGAAATGGCCAAAGACACCCCAGGTTCGGATTTTATCAAAGCTAAACTACTGGATGATGATATGACTCCGCTTTACTTGCAAGTGTGGGGCGGGACAAACACCATCGCTCGGGCGTTGAAAAGCATTGAAGATACCTATAAAAATACGTCACAATGGGATAAAATTTATAGTAAAGTTTGCCAAAAAGCCATTCTTTACGCGATTCTTGACCAAGATGCTACGTACAAAAAATACATCGAACCCAATTGGAAAGACATCAAGGTGTATTACAATGCAAGCCAATTTTGGAGTTTTGCCTACTTTTGGAAAAGGTCTGTACCTGAGCAACTTCACTCTTACTTGGAGGGGAAATTTATGGGTGAAATCATCAATAACCACGGGCCGCTCCTGAAAATGTACTACAGCTACGGCGATGGTAATCCGCCAAAAGGTGAGATTGAAGACATTTACAGCAGCATGGAAAAAGCCAAAAAGAACCAATGGGGAAGTTTTGGCCAGTATGATTTTATTTCGGAGGGGGATTCTCCAGCGTTTTTACACTTGATAGACGTGGGTTTGAATAACCTCGAAAACCCACAAGATGGTGGTTGGGGCGGGCGTTTGGTGCAATCTACGGTTACACCGAGTCGCTGGGAAGATGGTAAAGCAGCCGCAGACTTTAATCCTTATACAAAAAAAATGGATGATGCTTTTGCTCAAACTCGCTGGATTCCAGCCATCCAAAACGACTTTGCTGCTCGCGCCGATTGGTGCATCAAAGATTTTAAAGGAGCGAATCATGCTCCGAAGGTGTCAGTTGCCAGTAAACAGTTATCAGTTACTCGTGGGCAGAAAATTATGTTAAAACCAACTACTTCTGATCCCGATGGGAATAAAGTTTCGTTGAAATTTTGGCAATACAAGGAAGTAGGTACTTGTAAAGAAGAAGCATTGATTTCTCAAAATGGAAATCGTGCTGAAATTACCGTACCGACTTCTGCTAAAAGCGGCGATACCATTCACATCATCGTCGAAGCCGAAGACAATGGCACGCCAGCATTAACGAGGTATCAGCGAGTGATTTTGAAAGTCAAATAAATGAGTGAAGACCTTCCAAGACTGGGCGTCCCCGTTTCTAAAACTTGGAAGGTCTAAAATATTAAACAGCAGGCAGCACCGTATTTCTAACTTCTCCAAAATCAACTCGAACTCCTTCTTTTTCGGCATAACCTCGAATAATGATGGTGTCGAAATCTTCTAAGAAGCGTCGTTCTGCGCCGTCGGGCAACAAAATCGGTTTTTTGCCTCCCCAAGTTAGTTCTAACAAAGAACCAAAACTCGTGGGTTCTTTCCCCGAAATGGTGCCCGATGCAAGTAAATCTCCTACGTTTAAATTACAACCGTTCACCGTATGATGGGCAATTTGTTGGGCGACTGTCCAGTACAAATTTTTAAAATTGGAATGACAAAGTTTCACTTCATTTCCCGAAGCCGTTTGTAAAATTACTTCCAATTCTACGTCGAAAAAGTGCCTATTTTTTTCTTGAAGGTAGGGCAATACTTCTGGGGTTTGTTTTTCACCCGTTACTTGGAAGGGTGCTAAGGCTTCAATAGGAATAACCCAAGGCGATACGGATGAAAAAAAGTTTTTGGCCAAAAAAGGACCAAGAGGAACGTACTCCCATTTTTGAATATCGCGGGCAGACCAATCATTAAATAATTGAAAACCAAAGATATATTCTTCGGCTTGGTCCACATCAATGGCCTGTCCAATCGAATTGGCTTTGCCGATGACCGTGGCCATTTCAAGTTCTATGTCAAGGCGTTTAGTCGGGGAGAAAAAAGGAGGTTGACTTTCGTCGGGGCACAGTTGGCCTTTGGGGCGATGAAAATTGGTGCCAGAAACAAAAATTGAACTGGCTCGCCCGTGATAGGCCACTGGCAGGTGCTTCCAGTTGGGTAGAAGTGCTTTGTCGGGGTCGCGAAACATCATGCCTACGTTGGTGGCGTGCTGTTCGGAGGAATAAAAATCGGTATAGTCTCCAATTTTAACGGGTAAATGAAGCTGCACATTTGTTACTTCATGAAAGACCGATTCTGGTAGCTGATTAGGTTGAGCTAAGAGTTTTTGAAGTTCAGCTCGAACCGCGTTGGTTTTTGCTTTACCTAGTGAAATGAAATCATTTAGGTAGTCGTTCGTGAAGACTCTTTTTGGAATTTTAAGGCCATCGAAGTACCCTAAATGGGCTAATTCTGCCAAATCAACGACCTGATTTCCAATAATGGTTGCTACTTTTTTACGGCGATTTTTAACCGAGAAAATGCCAAAAGGGATGGTATCGAGGGAAAAGTTCATTTTAGATGTTATTTAAACACATAGGTACATAGGATTTACACATAGCGTTTTCTATGTATTCTACTGTGAAAACTTCTATGTTTACTATGTGGTAAAAAAAGGTTAAACACATAGTTACATAGGATTTACACATAGTTTCACATAGCATTTCCTATGTGGTAAAAGAAAAGGTTAAACACATAGGTAGCGCCTCTTCTGTATCTAAAAGCAAAAAAATTAGTCTTTATAGAAAGAACAAGCATATAGAGACATGAGTCAAATAATCACAAAAAAGATAATCAATGACCTGACTTACCAAATCATTGGAGCTGCCATTGAAGTTCATAAAGTCCTTGGTCCTGGCCTTTTAGAAAGCAATTACGAAAAGGCATTAATTCATGAGCTTTCGCTTCGTGGGTTACACACAAAAAGTCAACAAACAATACAGGTACCTTACAAGGAAATTTTGCTTGATTGTGAACTTAGGTACGACATCCTTGTCGAAGACTTAGTGATAGTAGAAAATAAAGCGGTTTTAGATATGCACCCTATTTTTGAAGCAACCTTATTAACCTATATGAAACATTTGAAAATTCCTAAAGGCATCCTAATCAACTTTCACGTTTTGAACATTTTCAACAATGGACAAAAAACGTTTGTGAATGAATATTTTCGAGAACTGCCTGATTCATAGTGAAAACCATTTAAACACATAGGTACATAGGATTTATACATAGTTTTACATAGCGTTTTCTATGTATTCTACTGTGCAAACTTCTATGTTTACTATGTGGTAAAAAAAATTTAAACACATAGGTACATAGGATTTACACATAGTTTTACATAGCGTTTTCTATGTATTCTACTGTGAAAACTTCTATGTTTCCTATGTGGTAAAAAAAATTTAAACACATAGATACATAGGATTTACACATAGGGTCACGTAGCCCAAAAATTACTCAATCCAACTTTGATAGTACTTCCCATCATCCAATCTCAATGCCTCTTCCGTAATCGAAAGGGGACGAAACGTATCAATCATCACTGCTAATTCTTCCGTGGAAGTTTTGCCAATGCTGCGTTCGTACGCCCCAGGTGCTGGCCCGTGCGGAATACCCCCAGGGTGGAGCGTAATGTGCCCTTTTTCAATGTTATTCCGACTCATAAAATCGCCGTCAACGTAATAGAGCATTTCGTCCGAATCAATATTTGAATGGTTGTACGGAGCAGGAATGGCCTGCGGATGATAGTCGTACAACCGCGGGCAAAACGAACAAACCACAAATGCTTTCGTCTCAAACGTTTGATGCACTGGCGGCGGTTGATGGATACGTCCCGTAATAGGCTCAAAATTGTGAATCGAAAAGCCATAGGGGAAATTATACCCATCCCAACCGACTACGTCAAACTGATGCGTAGGGTAGAGGAGTTCGTACAAAACGCCCTGTTTTTTGATTTTTAGGATAAAATCCCCCTTTTCATCGTGGGTTTCGAGGTCTTGTGGGAGTTTATAATCCCGCTCGCAAAAAGGCGAATGTTCAAGCAATTGACCAAACCAATTTCGGTATCGTTTGGGGGTATAAATGGGGTGAAACGATTCGGCAAACAAAAGCCGATTGTCAATGCCATCAAAATCAATCTGGTAAATCATGCCCCTCGGAATGACCAAATAATCGCCATACTCAAAGGGAATATTTCCCAGTTGCGTCCGTAAGGTTCCCGTGCCTTGGTGGATGAAAAGTAACTCGTCGGCATCGGCATTTTTGTAAAAATAGGAGCGGAGCGATTGACGTGGTGCTGCCAAACCAATGTGAATATCGGCGTTGGCCAATAACACCTTTCGACTTGCCAAAAAATCATCTTCGGGCGTGAGTTCGAAGCCTTTTAATAAACGAGGCTTGATACTTTTTGAAACCGCAATTTTGGGATTTACATCGGTTTCGGACAAAACCTCACGAATCATCGTGGGGCGATGCACGTGGTACATCAGCGCCGACATCCCGTCAAAACCGATGGTGCCAAACAATTGCTCGTAATACAACCCGCCGTCAGGCTTACGAAACTGGGTATGCCGTTTGGGAGGAATTTTTCCAAGTTTGTGGTAAATAGGCATGTTATGATGAAGTTGGAATACAGTTCTGAACAATCATTGCCAGCATTTCTTGGGCGGCCGAAACCGATGCTGGCTCAATTCCTTCGAGTGCTTTTTGGCGAATTTGGGGTACTAATTCCGTCAATTTTTCGATGGTTTCAAGTCCTTTTTCGGTAATGGTGAGTTGGAACATCCGCCGATTGGTAGGATGAATGTCACGCAACAAAAAGCCATTTTGAACCAACAATTCAATAATCCGTGTCACCGAAGCTTTGTCTTTGAACACCTTTTCGGCGATGTCATTTTGGGTACAATCGGGGTATTCGGCGACTGTATTTAAAATCAACCATTGGTCAAGAGTAATATCAAACCCATTGATTTTGAATTGGTTTTGAAAAAACTGACGATAGATTTTGACGGTTTTTTCTAAATTGTAGAAAAAGGAGGTCGTTAATTTTTCCATTGATTTTAAATTGTTGTGACAAATATAATTAAAATCAATAGTTGATATATCAATTGTTGGTAAAAATAATTAATAACCCTTGAAAATAAGAATTAGTGTTGATGGAGAAGGAATGATTGTTCAACAGGTTCGGCGGATTGAATTTGCCCCCTTTGGCCGTATTGCCACGCTACGACAGTGATTTTGACGGGGTATTTTGTTTTGGGAGGTATTTTTGTGAATACCAGCTGATTTCCAGATATGAAAGCAGGGCCTTCTTTTACGTAAAAGTAAATAGGTAAACTGGCTGAACTTTTGGCGTGTAATGGAATTGATTTTTGTGTTTTGGATGGGTTGGGGATGGTTTCAAAATCAATTTTTTGAGCGGTGCCTTGGGTGTTTTTTATTGGAAATTTGAGTTCAATCTGCTGAATCACCGATTTGAAGCGTTCGTCACCTTCATTGTGCGCCAAGAGCCAAATGGCATTGCTTCGTTTAGGATTCAAAAACCCCATTCGGTAGAAACTTAGTCGAAAAGTTGTATCGTTTATTTTTTGGACTGGTCCACAAATACGGTCAATGGTTAAGGAAGATGTTGCATGTTGTGAAGCGGGTATTAGTTTAGAAGTATCGGTAAAAAAAGGTTTTAAGTAAAAGGTAATGCCATCGTTTGCGGGTTTAAACGTGAGGCTGAATTGACCATGTGATTTGGAGGGTTTTAAGGTATCACCGTTTTGGATAAACCCTAAGTATTGATTTTTCTTTCCTCGTGGAAGAGCATAATAGGCTTCGGTGACTTGCGCCATTTCTCTATCAAAACACCACGAAGCCACGCTTTTATCGCCCGTGAATTGAGAATACGGGGCAGGTGAAACAGTTGGAGGGGCATTGGGTCGCCAGCGGTCGATAAGCCACCCTTGCTGCGGGTCAATGAAACGAAGTCCGTTTTTGGAAAGGCGATAGTTAGCCGCTTTTTTGATAAAAAATGCGATATAATCAACCATACGTTGATTATAGTCAAAGTGGCCGTGCCCTGCGTCTGCAAAAAAAGTAATGGGAGTTTTGGGGTGTTTTTTGACGTAATTAAAACCAGGTTGAACGCGTTCTTCCCACCATTCTACTTCGCTCATAATGAACAAACTGGGAATACCTTCTACCGTCCGAGTGCCCCAATCAGGGTTTGGTTTGCCGCTTCCTGTGAGGTGGGTGAGGGGAGAATCGCCTTTAATAGATATAATCGCCAAGGTTCGGGCGGGATTCCATGCGCCAAAATTCCAAGGAAAGGAAGCATGGGCAGAATGACCGATAGGAACGGTGGGCGCCGTGGTCAACTCTGTATAACCAGATACGTCGGCCAATTGCTTCATCATGGTTTCGAAAGTGCCGCCTGCCCCTTTATTGAAATCAAAAACCATGTCTAAGCCTGGCGTTACCCAGACGGTTGCAAACCCAATATCACGCATGGATTGACGGAATTTAGTATTTTCTAAAATTCCTTCTTCAATCATATTGTGCATTCCAACTACCACGCCCTTGACTTCTTTACAATTTTCAGGAATCCAGAGAAAAGCCGTGGGATTATCGTTGATTTCAGGGTGTTTGTACCCTTTGACTTTCACCGACCATTGCCAAACTTGAGCGTAAAGGGGTGAAGAAAAGAAGAGTAACAGAAGTAGGGGTTTGTATTTCATTTTGATTCTGATCGAGAAGTGGGTTGCCCTATCTGTAGGGGCATATTAATTAATGGGGTCTTGAAAGATGTATTTTTCGTCGAAATTGACCTGAAAATCTTTCAACATTTTGAGGTATTCGTCTCGAAATGTTTTTTTCTTATGGTGTTCTTTTTGGTTAAGAATGTACTTGACAACCGAATCAATTTGGGAGCGACTGTTGCTAAAAACTCCGTACCCTTCTTGCCACTGAAATTTTTGGCTAGTCAAGCCTTTTTTATTGATGAGTTCAGAACTATCACCTTTCACCAATTGCATTAGTTCAGAAATAGATTGTTTGGGATTGAGGCCAATGAAAAGATGTATGTGGTCGTACGCAGAATTGATTGCTAATAGCTTATGACCGTTGTGTTGTACAATACCTGTAATGTACTTGTGTAATATATCTTCCCAGTCGGGGTGAATAACGGCTGCTCGGTATTTTACGGCGAAAACGCAATGGATGTAAAGTTGGGAATATGTGTTGGCCATGGCTTAAAACAATAAGGATAAGTTGATTCATTTTCCATTGTTTAAGACACGATTTAAAGAAAAAGGATACTTCTCGTCCAGCAATTTGAATGGTTAGTCCCGATGGGGCACATTCCCAATTTGTCACGAATCATTTTTTTATCTACAAATAGGTAGCCCCGATGGGGCAGTTTTTACGGCGTTTTTAACAAACGTTTCGTTTGTCTTGCCCCGTAGGGGTTACCTGTTTGTAGCATTTTTGATAGATGTTTCGTTTATCATTGCCCCGTAGGGGCTACCTGTTTGTAGCATTTTTGATAGATGTTTCGTTTGTCCTTGTCCCGTAGGGGCTACCTATTTGTAACGTATCACGCATCATTTGTTTTCCAAGTCAATTGTTACCTTACCATCTTTCCATGCAGGTGCTATCGTTTTGTCGTTGATATTCATTGCGTTTGGTTTTTCGGTAGCCCGCAAGGAAATACGCATCAACGGCTGGCCATCTACTTGTATTTTCAATTGCTTGTTAGAATAATCAGCATTCATAAAAACCTTGGAAATCGAATGCAAAAAGGTTTTGCCGTCTTTGCGCAAATAACTTCCGTTGCTCACAAAAAAGGAGGTAAGGTTATCGGGATTAGTACGGTCGGCTTTTTCGGGGAAAGAAATGGCGGTTAAATAGGCGTCGGTTTCCCAGCCATTGATAACCGCATTGGCGTTGCGGTGCATGAGGCGGCCATCGGCGAGCAGATTGAGATACACTTCCGTTATCGTTCCGTTTTGGGTAATCCGTACTCCCTGCCAATTATCACCGCTTATTTTTTCGATTACGGGCAAATTGGTACGCCCTGCGGCTCCGTTTGCGCCCGACGAGCCCACGAAGGTTTCGACGGCTTTGTTGTTATTGTCTAATAAGATAATGGCGTTCCAAAACTTTGTTTGTCGTGAGTTTTCGGCGGGAGAAATGGCATAATAAGGGATTTTCGTTTTGACGTCACGGTCTTTGATGCCCCATCGTTCTTCCAACTTCATTTTTTCGGGAAAATCGTGCGGATACCCTAAAGGCAATGTTTCTGGGTAGAGCGGACGAAACAGAATAGATGCTTCTCCTTGGCCAATTTCGAGGTCGGGGCCTTTCTTTTTAGCTTCGTTTTGGTAGTGTAACAAAAACTCAAATTTGCCAGCTTCGTACGTTTTTACGTCATCTACTACCAAAATTACTTTGTCAAGCCACAAAAAATGGCGGTAATTCCGTAAAAAGTAACGAGAAGTGGGGCCAGTGGCATCTGCCATGAGGTATTTTAGCGATGGACCATTGATAAGGTGATGCAAACTGCCCGACGTCTTTACGGCATGATATTGGTCTTGCGGGTCTTGCGCCTTTCCATTAAACAACATAACGTTATGGGCTTCACTTCGAACGAAATAGCCGCTGTACTCAGGCAAACCATAGCCCACATCCCCGCCGTCGATGAGTAAGTACTGGCCATTGTGGTACAACACAAACGAACCTGCATCAGCGTGCGCATGATTCCAAGTATAACCCGATTTTACTCCCAAAAGGGTTGCATCCTTGTCCCACGACGAGCGCAACATTCCCCAGCCCATATCTTTGTAAATGGCAGCTGTAGGAAGAGGGTTAGGGAGTGTCGAGTTCAGAAGACCGAGTGTCGAATTTGTAGTCCCTTTTCGTAATTCGTCATTCCTAACTCGTAATTCCGCAGGGTGGTACAGCAGCCCTAACGGTGTAGCAAGATTCATGTCTTCTCGCCCTTCACTGTTGCCAATTTGTTGTAAATACCAATAATAATGAGGATTGCCCATTCCCAACGCCATCATTAACTTAGCGGGACGTTCTCCGTTGGCATGGTCGTTGGAGTCACCAAAGTTGAGTGACATCATTCGGTGTTTGGACGTAGGGTAGGAGGCATGGATAAACCAATCGACTGTTTTTTGGAGTGTTGCATCGTAGGGCATTGTGATTTTTCCGAAAAGGTTGGTCCACGCCAATCGAAAGGTAAGGTATTCTGAAACACCAAAGTTGGCATAACTCACACTTTCGTAGAAACCTCCGTTAGCGTCAAAATTGGACGGCTTATTTTCCAACACACTTCCCTGAAACGCAAACCATTCTTTGGAAGCTCGCATTACTTCCTCGGCCCAAGCTTTGGCTTGGGGTTCTTCGTTAAGCACTGCCATGGAGGCAATCCCTGCTTGGTACACCACCGCCGACCACCAATTGTGTCCCATTGAATTGAGGGTATGAATGCGGCGATCTTCCGATACCCAATCGTTGATGGCGGGCTCAATGCCCAGCCTGATAATTTTATTAGCGATTTCTTTTCGTTCGGAAGGAGTGAGGTAATTGTAAATTCCGTCGAAAGCAATGGCGGTTTGAAAACAGCCACGGGCCGTTCCAAGGCCTGAGTTCCACCGTGGAGTACGGTCGTCCATCCCGTCCCATTGAGTACGGTTTACCCATTCGAGCAGCAAAAGCTTGGCACGTTCTGCATATTTGGTGTCGCCTGTCATACAATAGGCTAAGGTCAAGTTTTCCAAATTTCCCCCTTTCGCTTCAAGGGATTTTTCGGTGCGTTGCAGCATATTTTGCCAAGCTTTAGCCAGCGAAGTGTCGATTTGGAGGCGTTCTTTGGTGATTTTAATGCGTTCAGGGGTATAAAAAAGATAGGGATGTGCCTTTTTTGATTGGCCCAGCGCGGCAAAAAATAGTAAGTTGAAAAGCCAAAAAAAGAACTGTTTTTTCATGGAAATGAAATGGTTATTTCTTGATTTCTTTGCCGAACATTGCCAGCTTTAAGGAATCTAAATGTGTTGGAAGTAATTCTTTGGTAAGAGCCAATGGCTGACTGCCCCCATTAAAGCAGCGTATTCGTTTAGTGCCGATTGACGTAGCATTACTTGGGCCATGAGACGCGCATTAATAACAGGGAAAAATAATGCAGAGGACTGGGCGATATTTCCCCCAAAAACAATGACGTCGGGTTGATAAAGCGCTACAAATTCTTCCATAACCACACTTAGATTCTGCGCAAACTCATCAAATGTTTGCCGGGCGGCGGGATTGGTCTCGTAGGTATCGACCAACTCTTTCACTCCTGCAATGGGATGCTGCGTGAGCTGAGAGTAACGTTTTATAAACCACCGAGTTGAAATGTAGTCTTCGGCTACGCCTTCGTGCAGTGGGTGGTTGATGCCAAGCGCTAAATCGTAGGCTTTCCCTTTCTCAAATAACGACGTACCTAAGCCCGTTCCGAGCGTAATGCCCAGTCCTTTAGTAAATCCTTTTCCCGCCCCAAACGTCATTTCGCCCGCCAAAAACGCTTCTGCATCATTTCTGAAACAGATTTGAGCAGGCGAAATGTGGAGGCGTTTTGCCAATACTTGACGAATGTCAAGGCCGTAGAGGTGGTCGTATTTGTTGACGTTTTTCATCCAACAGATACCGTTTTCGTAATCAAACGGTCCTGGCATGGCAATACCAATTTGGCAGTTGGTAAGGTTATCGGATTGAATAGTTTGCCGAACCGTCGTTGTCCATGTAGTCAATATTTCGTCAGCGGAAGCATACGAATCAACGGGCATACGTCGTAGAGATGCCTCATTGATTGTCCCTGAGACAAGATTAACGACGGCCGCTGTAATGTGAGACCCACCAATATCTACGCCTATGTACGTTTTCATTTGAATTTGATTTGAAGACACAGAGTTACTCAGAGTTCGACACGGAGTTTCACTAAGCAGTGCTACTCTGTGAAAAACTTTGTGTTACTCCGTGGCTATTTTACATTTCTTTCAACCAAATGGCCTGCCCTCCCGAGGCTTTAAGATTCACTTTCAACACACTTTTAGCATCTATTTCCTGTGTTTGAATGCCTACTTTGGTTTTGGTGGTTACAGTGTCATCATCTGAGTAAATTTTGGCTTGGTATTTTTTTCCTTTTGGCAAGAAATCAAATTTTATCTCCAAAATACGGGCGTCATTGTTGGTCATCGTGCCAATAAACCAGTCGTTGCCACTTCGGCGAGCAGTGGTAATGTATTGACCAATTTCGCCTTGCAGTACGCGGGTTTCATCCCAAGACGTAGGGATTTGCTTCCAAAACTCTAGCTCAGGTTCGCCTTCGTATAAGGCAGGTTTATCGTACCAATACAACGTTTGCAACGGGCTGTAATAAACGGCTGCCATGGCCAACTGATGCGCATGGGTGGTTTTGATGCGTTTGTCAAAGTAGCAAATGGTGTAATCGGCCGCTCCACCGATATAGCGCGTAAATGGTAGCGTGACGTTGTGGGTAGCATCGGGCATCTCTTCGTTTCCGCGAATGCCTTCGGCAGTCATTAGATTGGGAAACATCCGCATCTCACCCGTTGGTCGCCAATCGTCGTGGACATTGACCATGAGTTGATTTTCGGCACATTTTTTAATCATTTCTTCCACCCATACCGTCCAACGATGGCTTCCCACTTGGACAAAACCAAATTTTACGCCTTTGATGCCCCACTTCTGAAACAGCGGGAAAATTTCGTCTGACTGTTTGACCAGCGCTTGTTTGTTCACATACAACCATATCCCAACCCCTCGTTCTTTTCCGTACTGCACCACGGCAGGCATGTCAATCGGGGCTTTTACTTGGGTGGCATCCGAATCCCACGTCAGGGCGGGGCCGTACCATTTCCAATCAAACAAAATGTATTGTAAACCACGTTGTTGAGCAAAATCAATGGCTGTTTTGGCTCCTTCAGTGGTCAGGGTCATTTCTCGAATAATTTTACCAGGTTTTACCCATGACCAATCTCCCCAGCCTTTACTTTTATCATTGGAAGCGGGGGGATTAAGATTCAGTAAAATGTCGTTGTTTTCAATCAATTTTCCTGGCGTTTCGGCCACCATTATCACTCGCCATGGCGTGCCAAAATAGGTAATGGCATCGACCTTATCGTCTAGGGAAACTAAAATAGAATTGGGTTTGGAAGGGTGCAATTTGAATTTCCCGCGTGAGTAGTCGGTCATGGCAGCTTCGGCCAGACTAACATACAGACCCTCGGAGAGTTTTAGGGTCAAAGGGCGTTCACAATCATCCACCCAATCTTTCAACGGAAGTGAGCTGTATTTTCCTTGTGCCCATTGAGTATAGTAGGCGATACTGCCAGAAGGAAGTGCAAACTCCGTATTCTCGGCTTTGATTTGGTAATAGCTCCCTTTGGGATTTTCAGGAAAAAAATACCGCAATGCAATCCCTTCATTGTAGGCTCTTATTTGAATTTGCATTTTGTAATCGGCATTACTGGCCTTTTGAAACGACAGGGTCGCCGCTTCAAAATGATCCCTAATCACAGAGCGTTCGCCGTAAAGTGGTTTCCAAGTGGTATCTTGTTTGGAGGTTTCTGTTTTGATAAAGGTAAGGTCTTCGCACCAATTTTGGGTTTTGTCCACCTTCAAGGCCATCGCCAATTCAGAAAGGTGGTTGTCGAGCTGGATGTCCAACGCCGATTCGGAAATAACCGAACGGTTTTTGTACGTCACCGTGTAAAAAATACTTCGCCGTCCGTCGCTTGCTTGTTTTTGATATACGTGGCAGCTTAGATTTTTATCGGGCGACTGAATGGTGGTTCGGGTGTTTTCTAACACTCCCGTTTGACCCCACGCCATCTGGTGGAGCAGAAGGGTTAAGAAAAGTAGGAGAGTTGATTTTTGAGCCATGTTTTTTAAAGTTTTTGGTTTAACACTTCCAAGGTTTTAAACCTTGGAAGGGGACTGTTTTTGAGAGGATAATCGCTTGATGAGTGTTGCGGGCAAGACGTGTTTTTGGGGTAAATAATCTTCCGCTCGACGATTCATGTGGTCCAGTAGTGTCAAAATGAGCTGTTGGGCCATTTCATGAACAGGTTGGGCAATGGCCGAAATAGTGGGTTGGTGAATGCGGAACAAATCGTTGTCATCAAACACGACAATGCCAAACTCGCTACCGATGCTTGTTTTTAAACGACTTAATACTTCAATGCCACTGATAGCCAAATAATTGGTAGCAAAAAACAACGCATCGAGCTGAGGATGTTTTCGTAAAAACTGCTCAATTTCATTGGTAATATCCGTCGTTTTGGCCGTCAGATAATCAAACTTAATCATGAGGGTATCTCTACGGTGTTCAAAAACAGCGCGTTGATAGCCAAGCAATCGGTCAATCATTTGGGCTTGGGCCGAGTCCAAGGTCACTAAGCCAATATGACGGTAACCTTGGGCAAAAAGATAATCAACGGCTTTGTAGGCGCTTTCAAAATTATTCATCCCGACGTAGCTGGCCTCTACGTCTTTGCACTGGCGGTCAAAAAGAACAACGGGTAAGTTGCTTTGCATTAAGTCGCGGATGTCGTCTTCGATGCTTTCGGTGGGCGTGATAATATAGCCATCAACGTTTCGTTCCCGAAAAGTTGTTATCAACTCTTTGGCTTTTTGAGGGCTATTTTTGGTACTGCTGTAAATGATTTTATAGCCGTTTTCGTAGGCGATGTTTTCAATGCTTCCCGCAATACTCGAAAAAAACGTATCGGCAATGTCCTCTACCATCAGACCGATGACATTGGTTTTCCCCGTGCGTAAACTTTTGGCCAAGTGATTTGGCTTAAAGTTTGTTTTCTCCACAAAAGCCAGCACTTTCTGGGTCAATTCGTCACTGATTCGCTTCTCTTTGGACTTGCCGTTGAGAATGTACGAAACGGTGGCGGTAGAGATTTGCAGGGTTTCGGCAATGGCTTTGATAGAGAGCTTTTTCATTTTGTCTTTTTCCTCAACTTCATCAATGCTTCCACATAGTAATAATCAGCATAATTGATAGAGGCATCTACCTCAGTGCCGTTGGGGTGATGCCCTGTTGAATGCAAGAGAATCGCGCTGTTTTTGTCGCCACTTTGGTAACGTGGACTTGAAAGCTCTTCCAACATGGCTTTGGCTTTGTCGAAATACAGCTTTTTCTTCGCAGGGTCTTTGATGTAGTTAGACAAGTCAATCAAAGCGGAAGCCGTCACTGCCGCTGCGGAAGCATCCCGTGGAGCATTCGGAATTTTAGGGTCATTAAAATCCCAATAAGGTATCAAATCGGCGGGTAAGTTTTTTAAATAGACGTCGGTTACTTTCTGTGCAAAATCCAGAAATTCAGGCTTTTTGGTTTCTTTGAAACACATCGTAAAACCGTAAATTGCCCACGATTGGCCACGCGCCCACATACTGTTGTCGGCATAGCCTTGGTGGGTGACGGCTTTAGTACGTTTGCCCGTGATGGTATCATAAACCACTACGTGGTAGGAAGTAAAATCGGGACGAAAGTGGTTGTGCATGGTAGTTTCGGCGTGTTTGACGGCGATGTCGTACAACTTTTTACTTCCCCCATTTTTGGACGCCCAAAAGAGCAATTCCAAATTAAGCATATTGTCAATGATGGTATTGTGCCCGCCAAACTTTTTTACTTCGCGCGGCCACGACAAAATCGTCCCTGCTTTGGGGTTATACAAGGTCGCCAGCACATCAGCCGTTTTTAAAATCACTTTTTTGTATTCGGGATTTTTCGTGTTTCGGTAGCCATTTCCGAAGCTGCAAAAAATTTGAAAGCCCAAATCGTGGTCAAAGGCTGGTTTGCTGGAAAGGGGCGTCAATAAACGTGAAAAATGGTCAGCTTCGGTTTTGAGTTTTGGGTCATGGTTATATTCGTACAAATACCACAACGTCCCTGGCCAAAAACCGCTTGTCCAATCGCGGAAATTCACAAACCGCCACTTGGTCGAGTCATGATTGATATTTCGGGGAATATCTTTGGTCTTGTCAGGAATGAGTGCGAGGGTTTTTTCGACTTGCTTTACCGAGTAGTCCAGACTATTGTTAACAAACGGTTGGGCGTTTGATGTGAGGCAGAGCAGGTTAAAAATCAGGATATAAAAAGTATTTTTCATAAGATTGGATGCGCTGGAAAGGTAGTGGCAACAGGTGCTGCCACTACGATTGATTCACTTTAACCTATCTAATTTTACCAGCCTGGGTTCTGAACCAGATTGGGATTCAGTTGAATTTGTTGCGAAGGAATTGGCAATAGGTAATGTTTTTCGCTCCATTGGCGATTGCCCTCCAAACGATAATTGCCATTCACTACCTGATTTTTAATGCCAGGCCAACGGGTTTCGTAAGCAGTCCCCGTCCACACAATGCCTTCAACGGGCTTGGGCATTTCGACTTCGGCGGTTTTCCAGCGAATCAAATCATCGCGGCGGAATCCTTCTAAAAACAACTCCAACGTACGCTCACGACGGATTTCGGTACGCATCTCTAATCCATTGGTTTGTACCAAGTTATTGCTCAACTTGGGCATTTTTTTGTTGATACGATTCCGAACCAAATTCAAGGATTTGTCCAAGTCCGCGTCGCTAATCGTTCCATTTTTCTCGAAAACTGCCTCGGCGTAGTTCAAAAGTACTTCGGCATAGCGAATAACGGGATAATCGTAGCCTTCCTCGGCATCTTGCAGACGGCGTTCGGTAGCAAATTTTTGGGGCGCGTAGCCACTTCCACCCGCTGGGCTGTATCTACCACCCGAACTAGCGATGTCGGCAGCATCGCCTTTCCACGTAGTTCGTGCACCTGGGTTTTCGTTGTTCCAATAATACTTTCCGTCTTGTCCCCACGTATAAATCATGCGATTGTCACGATTGTCGTACTCTGAAAGCGTTGTTTTGTAGCCGTTGAAAAGTGTTGATTTTTCAATCGGTAGGCCGTCTTGACAGAGGTACATATCCATTAATTTTTTAGCACCCCAATGGATATTTCCCTGCAATTGGTGGGTAATGTTTATCCGAATTTGACGAGATGCAAAGTCGTAACGATTCGCTAAAATGTATTCTTTGTTGGCCGATTTTGTAATGTTGGCGGGGTTCGACTGCTGATTTTCCAAGATAAAAAGGTATTTCTGGGAAGAGTCACCCAAAGCGGCAGGGGCAAAAAGTTCATACTGTTTACTCGAAATGACTGCATCGGCGTTTGTGGCTGCTTTGTCCAACAGTACATTGGCGCGGGCAGTGTTGTTTCTGAATTTTTGCCAAGTGCCCTCGTACAATGCCACTCGACTCAAAAATGCTTGGGCACTGCCTTTGCTTATCCGTCCTTTGTCGGCAGCGGCAATGGCGCTTTCGAGGGGCAATACCGCAATGGCACTTTCGAGGTCGGCAATAATAAAGTCTATCACTTCGTCGCGGCTGTTGCGGGCTGCTTGCAATTCGGGAGATTCGGTTGAGAGAAGGGTTTTAACAATTGGAACACCTCCAAATAACTGCAACAAATCGAAGTACAAATAAGCCCTGAAAAACTTGGCTTCGCCTACATATTTTTCAATTTCGGAAGGCGAAGAAAAACCTTCTGATTTGGTGAGTAAGTAGTTTATAGCCCTGATGCGGGCGTAAGCACCGCTCCAACTGCCGTCGGTATTGGGGACAGTATTGGTGCCATTGCTAAAAGTATTGGCTCCGTCGCGCGTAAAAATAATGTCGCTGCGTCGGTCTGAGTGGGGGTTGTTGTCCAAAATATCCCCGAAGCTGCGTAAATAGGTGTAAAATTCATTGGCTGCCAATTTGAACTGGTCGGCATTTTTCCAATAACTCGCGTCCGAAATCTCGTTCAGCGGTTTCATGTCCACGAGTTTGTTACAGCCAACACTCAGAAACAATGTTCCTGTGAAGGCCAAAATGGTATATATTTTTTGTGCTTTCATTTTATTTGAATGTTTGAAGGGTAATGGGGGCTTAAAACGTCAAATTCAATCCGAGCGTCATGTACCGATAAAAAGGAAAACGCTGGCTAAAGGTGCTTACGTTGTTGTTTTCTGAATCGCCCGAGTTAGAAACCGAACGCGTTGATTCGGGATCCCATCCGTCACGTATTTTTGACTTTTCCCACAAGTCGCTTCCCGAGAAATAGACACGAAGCCGTTGGATTTTGGCCTTTTGAGTCAAATTAGTGGGTAAGGTATAGCCTACCACCAAGTTTTTAAGACGGATATACGCGCCATTTTCGGCAATCCAGTCAGATTGGTAGTAGTTGTAGTTGTTGATAGTTCCCGTCGTGGAGAGTCGAGGATAGAAAGCTTCGGTGTTGGTGGGAGACCAAGTTTTACCCAAAAATGCTTCGTTTTGAGCTTGGAAAATCACTGCCGCAGGAATCCGCCAGTTGCCGTCTCGGATGATGGTACGTTTGGCCACTCCCTGAAAAATGGCGTTAAAATCAAACCCTTTCCATTCTAAACCACCGTTGAATGAATACACAAAGCGTGGGTCATCGCGCCCTAGCGCTACTGCATCTTCGGGCCAAGTAATTTTGCCATCGCCGTTTACGTCCTTAAACATATTATCGCCCAAACTCAAGCGAGAGTTGGCTTGGGCAGTTGCTACGCCAGCGGGGATTCCGATGTTGTTGCCCGCAATAAATTTACGGTAAGCTTCCAATTGCTCATTGGTCTGAATGCGCCCGTCATAGACCAGCCCAAAATAGGTGTTGAGCGGATAGCCTTCCACGGCACCATTGAGGCCGCGATTGGCAGAATTAATAATTTTTTGTCCGCCGTAGTTAGTCAATAAGTTGGTATTATCGGAGATATTTCCTGCGATGTGGTAGCTCAATTGTCCAATTTTATCCCGCCAGCCAAGTGAAAATTCCCAGCCTTTGGTTTCGAGTTGGCCATTATTCCCGTCAGGAGCTGCCGCCCCTAACACGTTGGGATAAGTACGGGCGATGAGCATATTGTTGTTTTTCTTCTTGAAATACTCAACGGTCCCGTACAAGCGATTTTGTAAAAAAGCAAAGTCAAGTCCGATATTCTGGTTGATTATTTCCTCCCAAGTACGGTCGAGGGCAACCAACGTTCCACTTGGCGATACCCTTACTGCTGGACTGGTACCAAGAATCGGGAAACCTGCGGCGGTTGCCCCTGTAGAGTAATTGATATTCATGAATTGGATATAGTCGTACAAACCGATTCCGTTCTGGTTTCCGACCCGCCCGTATGATGCTCGAAGCTTCAGGTCATTGACGAACGACAATTGTTTCATGAAACTTTCTTCGGTGATGCGCCATCCTAGTGATACGCCCCAGAAGCCTTTCCATCGGTTAGAAGCATCAAATTTTGACGAGCCATCGTAACGTGCATTGGCTTCGAGCAAATATTTGTCTTTGAAAGAATAATTGAGACGGCTGAAATATCCGCCGATGGCGTAATGATTTTGGGCTTCGGCGACTGTCTTGGTCGTGGGGTCACCCGTACTCAATGACAACGAGTTAGGAACATCAGGAATCGCATCTAAGGTTTTGGCAATGAATCGGTTGTATTCTTGACGCTCGTACTGAACTCCTGCCGTCAGTTTAAACTGGTGGATTTCCCGTAAACTTTTGGTGTACTCGGCAAACGCATTGGCGCTGTAAAACGCCTCTTGTTTGTTGCCTCGCTGATACGAACTGCGCGTTGGTAAGTAAGCAATCAAATTCGCGCCCGTATAATCATAAAAAGGAATGTTGTTCTCGAAAGTTCGATAATCGGTGTTCAGCAAATAATACCCCGCCGTTCCGACCAACTTGAGGTTTGGAAGTAGGTTGTAGGTAAGCGATAAGTTGGTATTAACTCGGGTGTTCGTTTCTTTATTGTCGCCACCAAATGCCGCGATTGACACTTGAGAAGCATTGGCAATACCCGAACCCCACACGTAGGCTTGTCCTTTTTGGTTGAAAAACGGAAGCCCTTGCTGAATACCGTTGTTCATAATATCGCCCAAGCGCGTCGGCTGAATAATTTGCTGACGTTCGAGAGAGATATTGGTGGCCAACTTGAGTTTTTCGGAGAAACTATAGTCGTGGGTCAGACGAAGGTTGTAACGTTTGTTGGAATTGTTTCCCCACTGCAACAAGCTACCGTCATTGAGGTACCCAAGTGAAACCCGATAGCCTGATTTATCGCTGCGTGAAGAAACGCTCAATTGGTGCTCCTGAGATTGGGCCGATCCCCACAATACATCTTGCATGGTTTGGTCAAAGAAAGGGAAGTCTTTCACATCCCCAAAAAGCCCCGCACCTGGCACACTCAAGGCTTGGTATTCGGCGGGCGTAAGCCATTGTTTTCCTTGGCCAAGGGCTTTTTCCATGACAGTGGTCAAATTGTACCAAATGTCGGTTGGGGCAAATCCGTCGTTGCCTCTGGCCTCCCGAATGAGCGGCCACCAGTCGTTGACGCGAACTAAATTGGGTTGTAATCCTATTTTTTTCTGAGAAAAAGCGGCGCTGTATTCAACGGTTGGTTTGCCATTTTTTGCTCTTTTGGTCGTGATTAACACAACTCCCCCCGCCGCGCGTGAGCCATAAATAGCCGCCGCTGCATCTTTCAGAAATGAAATGTTGTCTATGTCATTAGGATTGAGTGAGTTAAGGGCGTTGGTGCTTGGCACAGGCACGCCATCAATGATTACCAAAGGCTCACTGTTGTTGACAGAAGATGCTCCTCGCATCTGGAAATTCCACTGTTCGCGGCCTGGTTGGGCTGAGTTCCGCGTGACTACTACGCCAGGAACCTGACCTTGCAATGCTTGTAGCGGGTTGGCAACGGGGCCACGGTTTTTAAACACTTGGTCGCTGACACTCACTACGGAGCCTGTGAGGGTTTCTTTACGCTGTTCGCCATAGCCTACCACCACTACTTCTTGCAAGCTTTTGGGGTCGGGTCGGAGCTGAATAGTGATAATTTTGCGGTTCCCAAGGGCCAATTCTTGTTTTTCATACCCTAAAAATGAAAATATGAGCACCACTGATTCGTCTGGGACGGACAAAATAAAACGACCGTTGGGGTCGGTGGTTGTGCCGCGCGTGGTGTTTTTTATCGTCACGTTGACCCCAGGCATCGGCTCATTTTTTTCATCTTTTACCGTTCCGCTGACAGAAATATCCACGACTTGAGGCGCTGCAACCGCTGTTTCAGAAGGGGTGATGTGCCGAAGTAAAATTTGTGAACCCTTTACTTCATACGCAATGTCGAGGGGTTTAAATAGCTCTTCAAGCACGTAGGAAAGTGATTGATTTTGAGCGTTTAAGGTGACTTTACGTTCAGCCCGAATGTGCTGTGGGCTATACACAAACCGTACCGAGGCCACCTTGCCAATCGTACGGATGGCAGATTCAACGTTCTGATTTTCAATCGAAACCGACAAACGTCGGTTGAGCAGCTCTTGGGCGTTGCCATTGGTGGCCAATACCCAAGTACAGGTCCAGACTGATAATAAAAATTGATAGAAAGAAAGACGCATGATTTTTAGGCAAACCGTTAGCGTTTTAGAACCATTTTTCATACATTTGAAACGTTTTCAATGTTAATTTTTGAGACAAAAAGTCCCTTTGTCCGACGTCCTGTCGGAGAGCAGCAAGCCTGAGAAACTTTGCGGGGACTGACCTGAAATCGGGAACGTTGGCGCGTTTCCGATTTCGTTTTTTAAGGGAGGAGTTAGTAGGTTTTTATGTCATGTAAAAAAATTAGGGTTTATTGTCTGGGTTTTGAATCATCAATTTGTACTACACCCTTTGCCTTGAATCACGATTTGAGCGTCCACCACTTGGTACGTTGCCCCAATCGCTTTACAGATTAAATCCAGTTGTTCATAAAAACTTTCATCGGCAAATTCGGCACTGATTTCACAAGCTTTCAGTATATTTTTGTCAAACACAATTGGGATACCGTATTTTTGGCTAAGTGCGTCCAAAGCTTGTTCGACGGGGGTATTTGAAAACGACAAACCCACCTTGGTCTGTTCGGCAATGGCAAGAACTGGTGTAGGAATGCTGACCAACTTTTTTTCCATGTTTTCTACCTTTCGGTCAAAAACGATTTGTTGGTTTGGGGTTAGAATCGTCCCAGTAAGCTCAGTAGTAGGTGTTTTACTCACTTCTTCTTTGACAGAATAAACTGCTACTTTTCCCGTTTTTACGATCACTTCTACTTTATCGGCTTTGTCGAAGGCGCGAATCAAAAAGCTGGTTCCCAGTACTTTGGTGACTAGTTCGTTGGCATAAACCAAAAAGGGCTTTTGTGGATTTTTGGTCACGTTAAAAAAGCCCTCTCCGCTCAAATAAACCTCGCGAACCGTAGAAGCAAAGGTTTTGGGGTAACTTAATCGACTAAGCGGCGAGAGCCGAACTTGGCTGCCGTCGGGAAGAGAAACCAATTTTTCGACCTTATCGTCATTGATTACCTCAACGAGTTGAGTACCCAGTTGACTTTTGCGTACTTCATAAACAACCGTTGGGTTGATTTTTGATTGATAAACGGTATAAAATGCACCTAAAACTCCCAACACAACGACCGCAGCAGCGGCTTGTTTCCACCAGCTTATTCGATTAAGCAAAGGTCTAACAAAAACTTCCTCGCGGTTTCGTGCCTCAGAGAGACTAGAAATGGCTTGTTTTAGCTCATTTTCCGAAAGTAACTCGTGTGTTTGGTTCATTTTGAGAATAAACGCGCGGGCTTGGGTAACGCTTTCGTTTTTCGATGGATTTTCCAGTACCCATTTTTCCCAAAAGGAACTATCAGTTGGTAGGTTTTTAAGTACCCACCTCCTAAAAGAATCATCCAGGACAAATTCAGTAACGGTATATTCTTTGTAATCTTTCATAGATTTTATTTTCACATCTGTAGGTGTGTTGTAAGGAAATAGTACTTACCAAAGAAGGAATACCCTTTTTTGGAGAAAAATTTTCGATTTTTTTTGAAAAAAAAAGTTAACACACTACAAACGATTGATTTGTAGTGTGTTAAAGCTCATAACTTTGGATTGTTAGGTCAAGCCTATCACCGAAGAGGTTGCTTAAACGTTTAGGCAAGTTTTTTGAAGAGTCGAAGCAAAAAGGGTAAAAACACAATCAGTGCGGGTAGTAAGTTTTTCATTTGGGAAAGCGCACGGTACAAAAAATTAGCAACGGTTTGTCGCTCTACATCCATGATTTGGGCAATTTCTTCGTTAGAAAGCCCTTCGTAAAATTTCAAAAAAATAACTTCTTGTTGACGTGGAGGCAGTTGTTCAATGGCTCGACGAAGGGCCTGCTCTTGTTCCGATAGCAGTTCAGCGTTGATTAAATCAATTTCAATGTTAGCGCTTTCAACCAAGGTATCTTCCTCAACACCTTGAGAATTTAGCCAAGGTTTGTCATGCTTGAGCTGACGAACAAAGTTGTTTCGAAGGGCTTTGATGAGGTAAATAGTCACGTACGGCGTGTCAACGAGTCGTTCGCGTCGTTCCCAAAGTTCCAAAAACAAATCTTGGATGCAATCCTTGATGTAATCGCGGTCTTTGGTGAACCGGGTACCGTAATTAAACAACACCCGATAACGTAATTCAACGAGCTGGTCAAAAGCATTTTCATCCCCTGTTTTAAAGCGGCTCCACAATTCGGCTAACAAAGGCTCATCGACGGGTACTGGCATATACAAAAAGGAAGTGGTAGCACAATATTACGAGGTCAGTTGAAATATAGCTAATTCCTTCCATTATTTTCTGGGTAAAAAAATAAAGACATTCTTTGAATGAATTGTGTTATTTTTAGGTTCATTAGCAAACAATTTAGCCATAAGACGATGAAAAAGATATTTATCAGCCTGCTTTTCATTGGGTATTGTTTACACGGTTTAGCCCAAGATAAAAATGCGTACAGCTACTTTTTGCCTGAGACCAAAATGACCGACCAAGATGCACGCATCGAAGTGAACCAAAAAGGGGATACCGTTTTGGTGGCTTTCTATCGAGCATTAGAGGGAGTTAATAAGACCAATAATACCTTTACAAAAGTCTATAAAGGAACGCCTTTTTTTAAAAACGGGTGGTTCAAGGGGAAAACGGTTGAAAAAAATGGGCACGAGGCCGAGTATTTGATGGCTTATAACCAACAAAAAGGCGTGCTTCACGTCATGGCTAATCCACTTTTGGAGGCAGTTATGATGAAGCCAACCGAGTTTGTTCTTCAAAACCACCGTTTTGTACTACTCAAAAATCAATACTATGAACCTATTTACGAGGGGAAAACGATGATTTTGAAAGAACACCAATGTTTGCTACATTCCAAGAGTAGTGCCCAAACTACTGGTTACGAAGCATCGGGGAGTGAGAGTGAATATGAGGGAGAATTTATCAAAACGACGAAATATTACTGGTACGAAGATGGTAAACTTTCGGGCATTCCAACTGGTAAACGGTTTTTTAAACTGTTTGGAAATCAGGCAAAAGAAATGGAAATGTTTGCTAAAGAACGCCAGCTTACGCCAACGACCGAAAAGGGTATGATTGAAATCGTTAAAAATTTCAACCCACTTTGACAACTTTTTCAAAGAAGTTCCGTTTCTTAGTAGTTCAACCTAATCATTTATTCTTACAAACAACAAATGAAAAATTTATTCGCAACTCTGTTTTGTATGCTTGTTGCATTCACATTTGCCTACAGCCAAAATCCTCCTGCGAGCCCTCGCGTAACCGCTGAAAATGGTAACATTAAAATCGTTTATGGACAACCTTCTAAAAAAGGTCGCGTGATTTTTGGAGCTGAAGGAAGCCAAAGCTTGGAAAAGTACGGTAAAGTATGGCGTACAGGCGCCAACGAAGCAACCGTAATTACGTTCAAGAAAGACGGAAAGCTAGGTGGTAAAGACGTGAAAGCAGGCGATTATGCGTTCTTCACAATTCCTGGTGAGAAAGAATGGGTAATTATTTTGAACAGTGAAGTAAAACAGTGGGGTGCCTACAACTATAAGCAAGACAAAGACGTACTTCGCGTGACTGTACCTGCTACAAGCTCAAAAGAGCCAGTTGAAAAACTTACCATCGAAGCCAAAGACAATGCAATTGTATTGGGATGGGACACTGCAGGTTTCTCGGTACCAGTGAAATTTTAATAACGCTAATTATACATTTAGAAGCCCAGCCATTTGGTTGGGCTTTTTTTTTGTAGTATTGCTAGAAATTGAAACTTCCTTAACCTCTCAACCGATGAAACGATTTCTGTATGCCGTACTTTTTTTAGTATTTGTTGTGTGCTTGGCGGGATTATCCTTGGCGTATTGGCCCAACAAATGGCGTATTGATAATAAAGGTATTACCCCAGAACAAGCAACTTCTTTACGCCAAAACTACGAAGGACCACATCATTTGATGAAAACTTCGGATGGCGAAACCCTCTTTCTACGTCGATGGAATCCCGATTCGCTAACTCCTGCTAGAAAGGATATTGCCGTACTCATTTTTCACGGTTTTACGGCTTATAGTGGTCCTTATAGCATGGCGGCCATTCCATTTTCGAAGGGCGGTTATACCACATTTGGCCTTGATTACCGAGGCCACGGGCTCTCGGGCGGAAACCGTGGCGATAGCCCAAACAAAGAGAGATGGATTGCCGACTTGGCAGAAGCAATCGTTTACCTCAAGAAATTGGGATTCGCAAAAGTCGTAGTAATGGGACATAGCTTAGGGGTGGCTGCAACGATTTGCGCGGCCAATGCTATTCCCAACGAAGTGGCAGGGTTGGTACTTCTTTCGGGTGCATACGAGAGTCGGCCTGGGCTTAACAAGCCGATGAATCCGTTTGTAAAAGCCAAAATCATCGCAAGCGCGGTATTTCGCCCTTCGTTCCAGTCGGTGGAGTATTATCGGGAAGGGATGACTGTTACGCCTGATACCTTGTTTACTTTTCATTATACCCCAAGATTTGTGACAATGCTGGATGTAAAACAGCTTCGGCTTCCTGCGAAGTTGAATGTACCCGTTTTGGTGGGAGTAGGGGACAAAGATGAATTATTTGCCATTGATAAGGTCAAAGAGTTTTATAATCTCGTGCCAGGCAACAAGAAAGAATTTTACGTTATGAAAAATGCCACTCACGCCAAAATCCCCGTTGAAAGCTGGGAGGGAATTGCGAAATGGCTTGACAAAACGTATGTGTTACAGCCATGAATTGTGTCCTAAACCATCATTGAGTGCTGTTACATCAAAAGAAAGTTTTCAAGACAACAATAAATTTGGGTCGTTTTTGGCTTTTAAGCAGATAAACCCATGTTTTTATGCAAATTACCCGTCGTCAGACTTTGTCTTTACTCACCGCTACCACAGGAATGAGTATGTTGCCAGAAACTTCGCAAGCCGTTGAGCCTGCCAAATCAGCCTCTTTTGTGCCTTGCCTGAACATGAGCACCATTCGAGGACAAAAATTAGGATACGTCAAAGAACTAGAAACGGCTTCCAAAGCAGGGTTTCGTTCGGTAGAAATTTGGATGGATACCCTCCAAGAATTTATAAAAAACGGGAATACTCCCGCACAAGCCCGAAAAGTCGCGTCGGATTTTGGCATAAAGCTCGAAAATGCCATCGGTTTTGCGGCTTGGATTGTTGACGATGAAACCGCAAGAGCCAAAGGAGTGGACCAACTTAAACGTGAAATGGAGCTGTTGGCAGAAGTGGGCTGTATGCGCGTAGCAACCCCGCCCGTTGGCGCCCAAGCCCCTCAAGCTCCCCGCATCGACCTTCAAAAAGCGGCCGAACGTTACCGTACCATCCTTGAAATAAGCGACCAGACCAAGGTAATTCCGCAACTGGAACTGTGGGGCTTTTCAAAAAACCTCAACAAACTCAGTGAAGTGATGTATGTGGCGGTGGAGAGTGGCCACCCGTCGGCGCGGTTGTTGTTGGATGTATATCATTTGTTCAAAGGCGGTTCGAGCTTGGATACCCTCAAGTTGGTGGGTAAACCTGGAGTGGAAATATTCCACATCAATGATTATCCCGCAAACTTCCCGAAAGAAACCATTGTAGATGCCGACCGCGTTTATCCAGGTGATGGGATTGCGCCCATTGGCCAAATTTTAAAGACCATCAAAAACCCAGAGCGGCCCATCGTGCTTTCGTTGGAAGTATTTAATAAGACCTATTATGCCCAAGATGCCCTTGAAGTTGCCAAAATGGGCTTGGCAAAAATTAATAAAGTAATCGCGGGGATTTGATTTTCGTACAGAATCTAAACGCTTTGCACGATATTTGCGTTTAGAGTTCTAACGACTACCGATAACACCAAACCTGAATGCAATTTCTTTTTCCGACCTTTTTGTGGAGTTTACTGGCAGTGGGGATTCCAATTGCCATTCACTTGTTCAATTTTCGCCGCACCCGCCGTATTTACTTTTCTAATGTCTCGTTGTTGAAAAACGTTGAGATGGAAACAAGTTCGTTTCGACGTTTGAAACAGTACTTGATATTGGCAACCCGGGTTCTTGCCATTGCGGCCTTGGCGTTGGCATTTGCTCAGCCCTATCTTCCAAGCGAAAATAAATCTGGAACCAATGCCCAAAGCGTGACGAGTGTTTATTTGGACAATTCGTTCTCGATGCAAAACGAAGATAATAACCAACGTTTTTTTGACATAGCCACAGGAAAGCTCGATCAATTATTGACGCTGTTTAGAAATGCCACTCGTTTGCAGTTGATTACCAATGACTTTGATGCCCAAGAACAACAACTCACAACGACCGACCGCATCAAAGATCGCTTGACTACCCTCAAGCTTTCGCACACACCACGGTCGCTGCCAAGTATTTACAAACGTCAGGTGAATTTGATGTCGAGGTACGCGGGGAGTGGAAAAAATCAATTTTTTTGGTTTTCTGACTTTCAAAAAAGCACCGTTGGCGACGTAGCAAGTCTTAAAGTTGATTCTTCCAATCGGTTGTTTATTGTGCCTGTGCAAGCCGTTGCGAACCAAAATGTGTATGTCGATTCGGTATGGTTGAATACGCCTTTTGTGAGGGAGTTTCAGAACAATATTTTGTACGTTCGGGTGAGTAATTCGGGCAATGATGACGTTCAGAACTTGGTTGTCAAATTGTTTTTGGACGATGTTCAAGTTTCGACTGCACCCGTCAACCTTGCCCCAAAAGGCTCGGCGACGGCTTCTTTCAATTTTAATGTTCGCGGGAAAGGTTTTAAGCGCGGACGAATTGTGTTTGATGATTTGCCCATTACGTTTGACAACGAATACTTTTTTGTGTTAAACGCTTCACCCGTCATTCGCGTCTTGCATTTGTATGGACAAGCCAACCCCAACCGTTCGATTGAAAATGTTTTTGCCAACGACAGCCTGTTTGCCATGCGTAGCCTCAACGCCAATAATGCCGACATTGGCTTATTGAAGCAGACCGATTTGGTCGTTATAGAAAGTGTGGAGCGGGTAGAAGGAGCGATGCGCACCGAATTAGAAAACTTCGTCCGTAAAGGAGGAAGTATTTTGGTTGTTCCCCCATCGAACCCCGATATAGCTTCTTACGGAGGTTTTTTAAGCGCCCTTGGTGTAAATTCATTGAGTGAACGAACGTCCAACGAGCCCATTCCATTGACCAATCCTGAGCGGAAAAGTCCGTTTTTTAGTGATGTTTTTGAGCAATCCATTCGCCAAGAGAACCTTGAATTACCAGTCTCAAAGCCCGTTTGGCAATGGCAAGCAGGTGGGGCTAAGTTGTTGAGTTTGCGTAGTGGAGACGTTTTCTTGAGTCAGTCGGCTGTTCAGCGGGGCAAGGTTTACGTCTTGGCAAATCCGCTTACGGAAGCTTTTGGAAGCTTTGCACAAAATGCACTTTTTGTGCCTGTGATGTACAAAATCGCCGCGCAGAGCGTACGTGAACAGCGCGCGGCCTATTCGTTTGATGAAAACAACATCGCACTGACTGTTCCAGATTTACCACAAAACACGATTTTTAAACTTAAAAAAGGTAAAATAGAGTTGATTCCAGTTCAACGTTTGAATGGAAACCAATTGACCCTCGAGTTACCGAAGAGCAATCAATTGACTACCGAACAAGACATGGAGTCGGGTTATTATGAGTTGCAAAAAGACGGACAAACCGTTCAATTGTTGGCCCTGAATCATGACAATCAAGAATCGCAATTAGATTATTATACACCCGATGAACTTCGGAAACTATTCGCTAATCAGCCCAACGTACAAGTGTTTGACCACGTGGCGGACGGTGATTTTGTGAAAGAGTTTCAAAAACAAAACATTGGTGTTAGCCTTTGGAACTATTTCTTGTGGGCGGCATTGGCGTTCTTGCTTTTAGAAATCTTAGTCATTCGCCTGATAAAATAAAGAGTTTCTTCTACCTCTGGTTTTGAGAAACCAGAGGCACACACAGGTACTGCTGGTTTCTCAAAACCAGCGCAAACGCAGAATGAGCAAAAGGTTTCTCGAACAGGTGTTGCTGGTTTCTCAAAACCAGCGCAGACGAAGAATCTGTAAAGGCTTCTCGAACAGGTGCTGCTGGTTTCTCAAAACCAGCGTAAACGCAGAATGAGCAAAGAGTTTCTCGAACAGGTGCTGCTGGTTTCTCAAAACCAGCGTAAACGCAGAATGAGCAAAGAGTTTCTCGAACAGGTGCTGCTGGTTTCTCAAAACCAGCGCAGACGCAGAATGAGCAAAAGGTTTCTCAAAACCTTGTCCAAGAATGAAACGCCATTTTTTTTCGCCCCAATTTGAGGAAAAGTTTTCCCGTTTTGTAAAATATACGTTTGGTTCAAATTTTTGATAAATTGCAACAAACGACTCTAAACTTTATAGACATGAATGACTTAATACGGGGATTATTAGCAGGCTACGGCGCAAAAAAATTAGGAGGAGGCTGTGTAAGCACAGTCGTTATATTTTTAGTCCTTTGGTATGTTTTAGGACAATGTAGCTAAAACGACCAAAAAAAACGCCGTCAATTTTCACTGACGGCGTTTTTTATTGGTATAAACTCAACTAGACTAACTCATGATTTTACCCAATGAGTTGTCATATAAATCTTTAGCTTCTGCTCCTGAAATAACCGTTTGTTTATCAACCACAAAGCCTTCTTTCGTTACTTTACCAAGCAAGGCGTGCGTGATTTTAAGGTCAGCACCAAGTACTTTTTGGAATTCAGCTTGCTTGTCAGGGCTTACACTGACCAACACGCGGCTTTGTGCTTCGCCAAACAAGAACGCATCGGCGCGGTACGGGCTTTGGGTTGCAACTTCAAAACCAAATCCGCGAGGCAAGGCAGACTCGGCCAAAGCGACCATCAGACCACCGTCAGAAACGTCGTGAACTGACTCAACCAACTGATTAGAAATCAATTGTGCTACGGCTTGTTGCAATTCAAACTCCTCGTCGAGGTCGAACGCGGGAGCAGGAGAGGCTTTTACACCACGGTATGAATACAAGTATTCCGACGAAGCAATGTCGTTTTTCGGCTGACCAACCAAGAAAATCAAGTCACCTTCGTTTTTGAAGTCGAGCGTCATTTGGCTTTCAGGTTTTTCCATCAAACCAATCATACCAATCGTTGGAGTTGGGAACACAGGGCCGTCGTCCGATGATTGGTTGTAGAAACTCACGTTACCACCCGTCACAGGTGTACTGAATTTACGGCAAGCTTCGCCCATTCCTTTAACGGCATGAACAAATTGCCAATATACTTCAGGAACGTACGGGTTTCCAAAGTTAAGGTTGTTGGTAATTGCCAACGGTTCAGCTCCTGTACAAACGAGGTTACGAGCTGCTTCCGAAACCGCAATTTGTGCACCAATAAATGGATCAGCATTGACGTAACGAGCGTTACAGTCAACCGTCATGGCAATGCCTTTTTGGTAGTTAGGGCGTTCTACGTCGCGAATACGAACCACTGCCGAGTCCGAAGGGCGGTTGGTAGAGCGGTTGGCTGTGCCTACCATCGAGTCGTATTGCTCATACACCCACTTCTTAGAAGCGATGTTTGGATGCGACAGAAGGTGACGCGTTACAGCTGCAATTTCAGCTGCTGAGTTGACGTCAGCCACCGAATTTATATCAAATTTCTTAAATTCTTGGAAATAAGCAGGTTCGCGGTATTCGCGGTGATTTTGAGGCGCACCACCACCTAGTACTAGATCGTGAGCAGGAACATCGGCAATCAATTCGCCGTGTTGGAAGAAATGCAAACGTCCGCCTTCAACGACTTCACCGATTTGGGCGCAATGCAAATCCCATTTATCAAAAATACCTTTGATGACATCTTCTTTGCCTTTTTCAACCACCACCAACATACGTTCTTGTGATTCAGAAAGCAAAATTTCCCAGCCTTTCATGTTGGCTTGGCGCGTTGGTACTTTATCGAGGTCGATAATCATCCCGTGTTCGCCTTTGGCACTCATTTCAGAGGTTGAGCAGATGATACCCGCAGCTCCCATGTCCTGAATACCCACTACATAACCTGTACGGATGATTTCAAGTGAAGCTTCGAGTAAAAGTTTCTCCATAAAAGGGTCACCCACCTGAACGGCTGGCAATTTCTCGGTTGACTTTTCAGAAATATCTTCCGAAGCAAAACTAGCTCCTCCGATACCGTCTTTGCCCGTTGCCGAACCTACAATAAATACGGGATTGCCTACACCATAGCTAATGGCGCGAGCTACTTCACCCGCCTTTACGATTCCTGCCGAAAACGCATTGACGAGTGGGTTGGTGTTATAACAATCATCAAAGAAAACTTCGCCACCTACTGTTGGGATACCGAACGCATTGCCATAGTCGCCGATGCCCTTTACTACCCCTTTTACGAGCCATTTTGTTTTGGCCAATTCGGGGTTTCCGAAGCGGAGAGAGTTTAATTGAGCGATGGGACGCGCACCCATCGTAAAAATATCACGGTTGATACCGCCGACACCCGTTGCCGCACCTTGATAGGGTTCAAGGGCTGAAGGGTGATTGTGAGATTCAATTTTAAAGCTACACGCAAGGCCGTCACCAATGTCAACCAGACCAGCGTTTTCTTCGCCAGCTTTAGCAAGCATACGGTCAGAGTCGCGGGGGAGGGTTTTAAGCCAAACGATTGAGTTTTTGTACGAGCAGTGCTCCGACCACATCACCGAGAATATGCTCAACTCAGTGAAGTTGGGCGTGCGGCCTAGTATTTGTTTGATTTGTTCAAATTCTTCGGGAAGAATACCTAGTTTTTTGGCGGTTTCGACGGTTGGTAGTTGTTCTACGTGTTCCACGAGCGGAGGAGTTGGGGGATTGGTGATTTGTACTAAAGGCGCAAAGTTAACTTTGACGGCACCTATTTTCTAACATTATTTTATATTTTCTTCCTTGCGTGCCTATTTGAGCGTCTTTTTTCAGGAAATACTCACTTCTTTTTACAAAGAATACTCATGTAAACTGGTCGAAAAAGTCGAAAAACAGGGCTTGATTGCAAAAATGCAAAAACAGAGTCCAGATAGGCAACTCTAATTGATGAATTGTTAATGAAAATGAGGTTTTTTTGAAAAATATCTTATGAAACTAGATATTATTGCGAAAATATGAAATATTAATCTTTGGTGTTATGAAATTGTAAAATTCCAAGATAATTTGATATATTCTCAATATTTTAAAAATACAGATACAATATTTGGTAAAAAGGTTGTTGTACCAAATAAATTTTTGTGTAACTTGCGTGAGATTAAAGTTCCGTAGAAGTACTTAGGCAACAAAGTGACGAATCGGAAGTCAACCAACCCCCAATATACAACAAAACCATGTTAGAATCTGCCCAACAGGGGTTATATCGCCCCGAGTTTGAACATGACGCATGCGGTATTGGTTTCCGCGCCAATATGAAGGGTCGCAAGTCTCACCAGATGGTCGCTGATGCGATTACGATGCTCGAACGTATGGATCACCGCGGTGCTTGCGGTTGCGATCCTAACACGGGTGACGGTGCTGGAATTCTTATTCAAATCCCTCATGAGTTTTTTGTGGAAGAATGTACCAAATTGGCCATTACCCTCCCAGCTGCGGGCGAGTACGGTGTTGGTATGATTTTCTTCCCTAAAGATGAAAAGCTTCGCAGTGAATGCCGCGATATCCTTAACCGAAAAATCAAAAAGTTGGGCATGGAATTGCTAGGCTACCGCCGCGTTCCAACACTCAACGATGTTTTGGGGGAAGGCTCCTTGTCGGTAGAACCACAAGTTGAACAACTATTCATCAAACGCCCTGATTCAGTTACGGATGAGTTGGGTTTTGAGCGTAAGTTGTTTGTACTTCGTCAATACGCCACTCGTATTATTAACGATACTGTAGTGGGTGCCAAAGCGCATTTTTATTTCTCGTCGCTTTCGTGCCGTACTATTTCTTATAAAGGTCAGCTGACAACAGGTCAATTGAACTATTACTTCCCAGACTTGCACAGTGAATCAGTCGTTTCGGCTTTTGCCATTATTCACTCGCGCTTTTCTACCAATACGTTTCCTTCTTGGAAACTTGCACAGCCTTTCCGCTACGTGGCTCACAATGGTGAAATTAACACCGTTCGTGGTAACGTCAACTGGATTCGTGCTGGCGAGAAGTCG
The DNA here is from genome assembly GCF_014195535.1 of Runella defluvii. GTDB lineage: Bacteria > Bacteroidota > Bacteroidia > Cytophagales > Spirosomataceae > Runella > Runella defluvii. The sequence goes on from NZ_JACIBY010000003.1 coordinate 298,581, forward strand.
TTCTGGACAGAGCACTTCACCAAAGAAGAAATGGACATGTTGTTGCCAATCTGTGATTTAACTAATTCAGATACGGCCAACTTGGACAACGCCATCGAGCTTTTGTATTTGTCGGGTCGCTCATTGCCACACGTAATGATGATGGTCGTACCTGAAGCTTGGGATGGCAACGAGGCCATGGATCCAGAACGTAAGGCTTTCTACGAATACCACGCGGCTATTCAAGAACCTTGGGATGGTCCAGCGTCGATTTCATTTACGGATGGTAAAATCATCGGTGCTACCCTCGACCGTAACGGTTTGCGTCCTTCGCGTTATTGGGTGTTGGACGACGATACCATTATTATGGCCTCGGAAGCAGGGGTACTCGACATCGACCCTGCGCGCGTAGTGACCAAAGGTCGTTTGCAGTCGGGTAAAATGTTTGTGGTGGATATGGAACAAGGCCGTATCATCCCCGACGAAGAGCTCAAAGCCGATATTTGTTCACGTCAGCCGTATCAAAAATGGTTGGATGAAAATAAAATCAAAATTTCTGACCTCGAACCTTCACAACGTCCGTTTGCTCCGTATGACGATAAACTTTTACTAAAGCGTCAAATCGCGTTTGGCTTTACTTCCGAAGACCTACGGATGGTGATTGGGCCGATGGCTGAAACAGGCTATGAGGCGATTGGTTCGATGGGAGTCGATGTACCATTAGCGGTATTATCGGATCAAAGTCAGCACCTTTCTAATTACTTTAAGCAACTTTTTGCACAAGTAACCAACCCGCCGATTGACTCTATTCGGGAGCGCTCGATTATGTCTTTGATTTCGTTTGTAGGTTCAACCGAAAACCTATTGACCGAATCGCCGCTGCATTGTCGTCAGATTGAATTAGAACAACCTGTTTTGACCATCGAAGAATTTGATAAACTTCGTTGGGTTGACAAAGACCATTTCCAGGCCAAAACAATCAATACCTATTTCCGTGCCGACCAAGGTGGAAAAGGGCTGGCGCGTGCGTTGGAACGTATTTGTACCTACGCCGAAGACGCGATTGAAGACGGTTTTGAAATCATTATTTTGTCTGACCGTGCCATTGACTCTGACCACGCACCGATTCCGTCGTTGTTGGCCATGTCCACGGTTCACCATCACTTGATTCGTAAAGGGTTACGTGGTAAAGTAGGTATCCTTGTAGAGGCAGGAGATGTTTTTGAAACGCACCATGTTGCTACACTCATTGGTTATGGCGCTGCGGGGGTATGTCCGTATATGGCCTTCCAAACCATCGCTTACATGAACCGCCAAAAGATGATTAATGGAGAGTTTGAAAATACAAAACTCTACGCTAATTACATCAAGGCGATTGATAAAGAATTGCTCAAAATTTTCTCTAAAATGGGTATTTCGACGCTTCAGTCGTACCAAGGAGCGCAGATTTTTGAGTGTTTGGGTATCAATAAAGACGTGATAGACAAGTATTTCACAGGAACCATCTCGCGTATTGGCGGTATGGGTATCGAAGAAATCGCCCGTGAAGTATTGGTTCGCCATAAAGTAGCCTATCCAGAAACGCCGATGGTAAATCCGCACCTAGAAGTGGGTGGTTTCTATCAATGGAAACAACGCGGAGAAGCACACATTTTTAACCCGCAAACAATTCACCTTTTGCAACAATCGACCCGCAAAGGTGGAGAAGAAGGGTATCAAATTTTTAAGAAATTCTCGAAATTGATTGATGATCAGACCCAAAAAGCCCTTACGCTTCGCGGTTTGATGCGTTTCAAGAAAGGGAAAGCAATTTCAATCGACGAAGTAGAGCCTGTTGAAAGTATCTTCAAGCGTTTTGCTACAGGTGCGATGTCCTTTGGTTCAATTTCGTGGGAAGCACATACAACGCTTGCCATTGCTATGAACCGCATCGGGGGCAAATCAAACTCAGGTGAAGGAGGCGAAGATGAGATTCGTTATCAACCGCTTCCAAACGGTGACTTTATGTCGTCAGCCATTAAGCAGGTGGCATCGGGACGTTTTGGGGTAACGAGCCATTACTTATCAAATGCCCAAGAACTTCAGATTAAGATGGCCCAAGGGGCAAAACCTGGAGAAGGAGGGCAGTTACCAGGGCATAAAGTCGATGATTGGATTGGACGTACGCGTCACTCGACGCCAGGTGTAGGCTTGATTTCGCCGCCACCTCACCACGATATTTACTCAATTGAAGACTTAGCTCAATTGATTTATGACCTTAAAAACGCCAACCGTGCCGCACGCATCAGCGTGAAATTGGTATCTGAAGCAGGCGTAGGAACGGTTGCCACAGGGGTTGCTAAAGCGCACGCTGACCATATCCTTATTGCGGGTCACGATGGAGGAACGGGGGCGTCTCCGTTGAGTTCCATTCGCCACGCAGGTCTTCCTTGGGAGCTTGGGTTGGCCGAAACACACCAAACGTTGGTGAAAAATAAACTTCGTGGACGAGTGACTGTGCAGGCCGATGGTCAAATGCGTACAGGTCGTGACTTAGCGATTGCGGCGTTACTAGGTGCCGAAGAATTTGGCGTAGCTACAGCCGCACTCGTTGCTACGGGCTGTATCATGATGCGTAAGTGTCATTTGAATACTTGTCCAGTGGGAGTTGCAACACAACGCAAAGAGTTGCGCGCACTTTTCACAGGAAAACCAGAGCACGTCGTGAACATGTTTACGTACATGGCACAGGAGTTGCGCGAAATTATGGCGCAGTTGGGCTTCCGTACCATCAACGAAATGGTGGGACAAGCACAATACCTCGAAATGCGTGATGATATTAAACACTGGAAATACAAAGCATTGAATTTCAATGCGATGTTGTTCAAAGAGCCAGTAAGCCTTGATGTTGCGCAATTTAAACAAGAGGAGCAAGACCACGGAATTGCAGAAGTCATTGACTGGCAATTGATAGAAGCCGCCAAACCAGCACTCGAAAAAGGAGAAGAGGTGTACGGAGAATATCCTATCAATAACCTCAATCGCTCGGTAGGAAATATGCTTTCCAACGAAATATCGAAGGTATATGGCGGCGTTGGGTTACCAAACGGAACCATTCACTTTAAATTCAGAGGAACAGCAGGACAAAGTTTTGGAGCCTTTAATACCTCAGGCGTACGTCTTGAGCTAGAAGGCGATGCCAACGATTATTTCGGAAAAGGACTTTGTGGGGCTGAACTCGTGGTTTATCCAGACCGTGAAGCCTCGTTTGTGCCAGAAGAAAATATCATTATCGGTAACGTAGCCTTTTACGGAGCAACTTCGGGAGAAGCGTATATTCGCGGAACGGCTGGAGAGCGTTTCTGTGTGCGTAACTCTGGCGCAAAAGTAGTCGTAGAAGGAGTAGGAGATCACGGTCTTGAGTACATGACAGGTGGCGTTGCGATTATTCTCGGAGAAGTTGGACGAAACTTCGCAGCGGGTATGTCGGGTGGAGTTGCCTATGTTTGGGATAAAAACGCCGACTTTGCGCCAAAAGTAAACCCTGAAATGGTAAGCGTAGATGCCTTGACCGACGAAGATAAAACAATTGTGAAAGGTTTTGTAGAGAAACATTTCCAATATACCACCAGTAATGTGGCATTTATGATGACCCAAGACTGGGATACGTACTTGAGTCAGTTTGTGAAGGTATTGCCAAACGACTTCAAGAAAGCCTTGGCAAGCCGTGGAATCAGCCTTTCGCAACAGATTGCTGATAAAAACGTCGTCTATCAAGACATCGTTGTTGATGTAGCCCAATAATTAGCCCATCCCTTAATATTCGGCCTTGCAGGCAGGTTTTCCTGCCTGTAGGGTTTTGAAAAATAAAGCAAATAAGCTAAGAAAAGCACATCTGGATTCATTTCTCAATCGCTCATTTAATCTTTTATTCAGTACTAAAATGGGAAAACCCACTGGATTCATTGAATTTGGCCGTGAGTTGCCAAGTAAGCGTAGTGTAGAAGAACGCCGCTTAGATTATAAAGAAATTGAATTGCTAGGGACAACGGATGATGCCAAAAAACAAGCAGCTCGCTGCATGGATTGCGGTATTCCCTTTTGCCATAATGGCTGTCCACTAGGAAATATTATCCCAGAATTTAACGACGCTGTTTACGAAGAAAACTGGGAATATGCTTACCAATTATTGACCAGTACCAACAACTTTCCAGAGTTTACGGGTCGCATTTGCCCTGCCCCCTGCGAAGCTTCATGCGTGTTGGGTATCAATAAACCACCTGTTGCGATTGAGTACGTGGAGAAATCCATCATCGAAACGGCCTTTGCGAAGGGTTACGTAAAACCACGCATTCCTGCCAAACGCACAGGTAAGAAAGTAGCAGTGATTGGCTCTGGCCCCGCAGGTTTGGCGGCAGCTGCTCAGCTTAACTATGCAGGACACTTGGTCACGCTTTTTGAGCGCGCCGACGAGGTAGGAGGGTTGCTTCGCTATGGTATTCCTGATTTTAAATTGGAAAAAACGATCGTGGCACGTCGCGCAGCTGTAATGGCTGAAGAAGGAGTTGAGTTCAAGACGGGGGTAAATATTGGCGTGGATATTCAGGCGGAAGAAATTTTGCGTGAGTTCGACGCGGTGGTACTCGCTATTGGTTCAACGGAGCCTCGTGATATTCGTATTCCTGGCTGGGACAAATACATCGGAAAAGGTATTCATCCTGCAATGGAGTTTTTGAGCCAGCAAAATAAACGGGTGTCTGACATCGCGCGGGTGGTTGACCACCGTGGTGATAAGTACGTGAATGGCGAAATTTTGGCCACTGACAAACACGTAGTCGTGATTGGTGGTGGCGATACGGGTTCTGACTGCGTTGGAACATCAAACCGCCACAAAGCGGCGACTATTACGCAAGTGGAAGTAATGCCTGCGCCAAAATACGACGATAAACTTCAACCTTTTTATAAAGTTCGTGATGAAAAAACGCCGTGGCCTCAGTGGCCTTTGACCAAACGGACGTCAACTTCGCACGAAGAAGGTTGTGACCGTTTTTGGGCGATTGCCGTGCAAGAGTTTGTGGGTGATGGCGAAAAATTGACAGGTTTGCGTATTGCTGACATCACGGGTGAGCGCACGTTGGAAGATGGCCGCAAAGCACCAATTACTGAAAACGAACGCGTAGTTAACTGCGATTTGGCACTCATTGCTGCGGGTTTTGTGCATCCTCAACAGTATTTAATCGAACAATTCGGTATCGAAACGGACATGCGTAAAAACATCAAAGCTTCGGAAGGGAATTATGCTACTTCGATTGACAAAGTTTTTGCGGCAGGTGACTGTCGTCGTGGACAATCGTTGGTTGTTTGGGCGATTTCAGAAGGCCGCGAAGCAGCCCGCAAAGTAGATGAGTTCTTGATGGGCGAGTCGATGCTGGAAGCCAAAGAAGTGGGCATGTTTAATCCTGTCTTCTCGCACGCTTAGGTAGGTACTGTTAATTGTTAATTGTTAACCGCTCTGGGCCTCGTGTGCGCAAGCACTTAGGCTTTCCTTTTAAGGTTTAACCTACTGATATACAGTTTTTTATAGATAAATAAACCCCGAAAAAAGCCAAATTCGGCAATTTTCGGGGTTTTTGTGTATTTTGTTTCTGTGACAAGGCATCAGAATGGTGCACAAAAGAATCTCAAATTTTTGAAACTACATCAACAACAAAAGCATCACGATGATAATCCAAAAGCTGAAATAAGGGATAGAATTATTGGTATTTATAAACCATATAGTAGGCCTTCAATTAGGGGGGGAAGAGAATAAACCCGTTGAGTTTGGTCATAAATGGTATTGTTTTTAAAATTTGGTAATTTTTAAGCAAAAAATCCACTCAACTTGGAGTGGATTTTTTGAAAACGTAATTTCCAAGGGAAGCTTTTTTTATGCTTTTTTGTCAAACCAAATACTCTTCCACCGACTTAGTGGCATGAATACGGTGTTCATCGAGCATCAGCTCTATCCGATTCATGGCAATTGTTAGCTCGTCGGTTGATGGTAAAAATACAATTCGGAAGTGGTCATTGTGAATATAATTGAACCCTGTACCTGCCACAACTAGTACTTTCTGCTCAGAAAGTAACTGAAAGACAAAGTCCCCATCGTTTTGAAAATCAAACTTACGCAGGTCGATTTTAGGGAAAACGTACAAAGAACCTTTAGGCTTTACACAACTTACGCCAGGAATAGCGGTTAGTCGGTCATAGACCAAGTTCATTTGTTTGTGAAGACGCCCCATCGGAAGCACTAAGTCTTGGATACTTTGGTATCCTCCCAAAGCGGTTTGAATGGCATATTGCGTTGGAACGTTGGCACATAAACGCATACTCGCCAAAAATGTCAAGCCTTCAATGTACGATTTGGCACGGTGTTTTGCCCCACTCAAAATCAACCAACCACCACGGAAACCAGCCGCACGGTAGTTTTTGGAAAGTCCTCCGAAGGTGACACAAAGCGTATCGTGAACCATCGTGGCCACGGGGTAATGTTTAGCCCCATCGTATAGGATTTTGTCGTAGATTTCGTCAGAAAACAAAATCAGCTGATGACGCTCGGCGATTTCGGCGATTTTCTGAATGACCTCTTTTTCATAGACGGCACCCGTCGGGTTGTTGGGATTAATCATCACAATCCCCTTTGTACGTGGTGTGATTTTGCTCTCCAAATCTTCCAAATCGGGATTCCAATCGCTCTGTTCGTCGCAAATATAGTGAACAGGTTTTCCGCCACTAAGGGCAACTGAAGTCGTCCAAAGAGGATAATCGGGGGATGGAACGAGGATTTCGTCACCTTCGTTTAACAACGCCTGCATGGCCATCACAATAAGCTCGCTTACGCCGTTGCCGATATAAACGTCATTGATTTCGACTCCTTTGATTCCTTGGGTTTGGGTGTAGTGCATTACTGCCTTGCGGGCGGCAAACAATCCCCGAGAGTCAACGTACCCTTGGGCGTTACGAATGTTGAGGATGATATCGTGAATGATTTCATCAGGGGCGTCAAAACCAAAAGGGGCGGGGTTTCCAATGTTCAAATTAACAATTTTGTACCCTTGGCTTTCAAGCTCTAGCGCTTTTTCGTAAACGGGGCCTCGAATATCGTACCGTAGATGTTCAAGGCGTTTGCTTTTTTGAATTTGCATGTCAGTAATGAATTGTGAAACGGCGTTTGTACCGTCTCGAACGATCTAAATCAGCGTCTTCGGTTGTTCTTGTTGTTCCGAAACTTATTGTTGTTATTGTTATTACTTCTACCTCCTCCGTTGTTGTTACTATTATTGTTGTTATTATTGCTATTGCCGTTGTTGTTACGGTTATTGTTGTTATTGCTACGGTCGCGATTGTGGCTTTGATAACTTCCGCGATTGTTTTGCAAGTTACGTTGATAGCGTTCAACGTGCGTTCCTTTATCACGAGGTGTCGAGTCCACCAATCCGTTTTGACGAAGGTAAGCCAATTCTTCTTTTAGACGCCCCTGCGAAATTTCATCGAGCTGTGTAAATACAACGTTGTCTTCAGGATTGTCTTTGTTCCAAGTATTGTAAAAAGTGCGCATTTGACGAATCAAATACGAAATAAATGCAAACTTCTCTTCGCGGTCGGTGCAAGCGATTGCTTTTTCAACGAGCAAAAGCAGGTTTTTGCCGTATTGTTTGTAACGAATATGCTCTTGGGTGTAAGGAACTCGGAGCGGTTTTTTCCCAACGGCATCGGGCGATGGAGGAGGAAAAGGACTGTCAATGTCCAATTTAAAGTTGGTCATGATGTACAAATCATCCCAAAGTTTTTGAGAATAATCTTGGCCATCACGCATATTGGGGTGGATTTGACGCATTAATTCCACCAAGACGTGCGCTTGGAGGGTTCGTTTATCACGTTCAGGAATGGAAACGAGATAATCGGCTAATTTTTGGACGTTACTACCGTATTCTTTCAAGGGTATTGAAGTTTATAAATCACATACAAAGTTATGAAAAATCAAGTTACTTTGGCAAAATCACGCCGTCGTCGTAATTTTGGAACTTAGATTTTTGATTTTTTAACCATCAACGGTCGAAAACCGCCTCTAACTCCTCCCGAATGAGTCAAAAAGTAGATGTAAGCATAGCCTTTTACGGCAAGCCTTACCAAGCCATTGTCACTATTAAAACCTTGATGCAGTACAGTGGTCAGCACATTGATAAAATTTACCTTTCCCGCGAGCGACTCCAACCCCACGACGACTACGTGGGAATTTTTAAAATCATTGATTATTTCCGTAACGACCCATCGGTCAAATTAGTGGTGCAATACCCGCATTATTTTTTAGGATTGGGTGTACGCGACCACGAGCGGGCCAAAGTGGATACCCGTTTTCGCCAGAGTATCATGTACCAATATCCACTTGAGGTGTCCGATAAAAAGTACTTGGTGGTGATGCACAACGACATGCTTTTTTACGGGGATATGATTGGCGATATGCTCAAAGAATTTGAGAAGGGACCAAAAAACTTGACGGGCGTAGGCTCTATTGGTCAGTGTTGGAGCTGTCCTGCTGGACCTGATTGGGGCAATAAGTGTAACTCAAAGATGTTTGAGCAATATGTGCCAACGACCGAAGAGGCTATTGCCTTGGCCGAAGCTCACGCTACGCCTCGCCGCGATATTCAACTGAAAGTGATTCGCAATGGCCGCACACACATTCTGCCCGAGTGTCGTTTGAACGAATATTGTGCCATGATTGACCTTGAAAAATACCGCAAAGAAACACTTCCCAATGGTGATATTGGGTGTTATGGAGGAGGTTGGAACGGGGTTGATACGGCTACGGTATGGTCGCACGATATGTTTAAGCGTGGATATACGTTTCGTCATTTAACCCTCGAAGATTACACACGTCACGCGGCGTTTGATACCACAGGGAGCGGAACAAAAGCCAATTCTAGTTCAGAAACGTACTGGAATGCTGAACGAAATGCCGAAAAATACATTAATGAGAAGTTTGGACAGATACAATTCAGTTCGGCAGTGACGATTTCGTACTATTATGATTTGTTCAAACGCAAGTCGTGGCTCGGATTGATACATACCTATGGCTTTGCCAAAAAACTAATCGGAAAGTCATAATAATAGACTTTGTTTTCTCCTAAACCCTATACCTATGGCATTGAATTACATTTGGGCGGCATTTTTTGTCGTGGCGTTCGTGGTGGCGTTGCTAAAGTTAATCTTTTTGGGCGACACCGAAATTTTCAAACTCATGGTGGAGGGGATGTTCGACTCGGCCAAAGTGGCCGTGATGGACATTGCGCTGCCATTGGCGGGGGTGATGACCTTCTTTTTGGGGATTTTAAACATCGGTGAAAAAGCGGGAGCCATCAACTTCATGGCACGAATCATTGGGCCGTTTTTTAATAAGCTGTTTCCCGAAGTTCCTAAAAATCACCCCGCAAATGGGCAGATGATTATGAACTTTTCGGCCAATATGCTGGGGCTAGACAACGCCGCTACGCCTTTTGGTCTCAAAGCCATGCAAAGTTTGCAGGAGCTGAATCCGTCCAAAGACACGGCTTCCAATGCCCAAATCATGTTTTTGGTTCTGCATACCTCTGGTTTGACCATCATTCCGTTGTCGATTATGGCGCAGCGGGCGATTTTGGGGGCGAAAGACCCTTCAGATATTTTTATCCCGTGCTTGATTGGTACGTACGTGACGACGCTGGTGAGTATCCTGATTGTAGGCTCTTACCAACGAATCAACCTATGGAATCGAACGGTCATCGGTTGGTTAGGGGGAATTACGTTTGCGATTGCCCTGCTTCTTTGGTATTTATCAGGTCTGTCGAAAGAAGGGCTTGAAACCTTTTCAAAAATAACGGGAAGCCTGATTTTGATGTCAATTATCGTTTCGTTTCTCGTGGGAGGGCTGGTGCGGAAAGTCAATATTTTTGATACCTTTATTGAAGGGGCAAAGGTAGGCTTTGAAACTTCCGTTAAAATTATGCCTTATCTTATTGGCATGTTGGTCGCCATTAGCGCCTTTCGCAATGCGGGTGCCATGAGCTATTTGATAGACGGCTTCAAATGGGTAGTGGGGTTGATGGGCGTCAATACCGATTTTACGGAAGCACTTCCCGTGGCACTAATGCGGCCACTCAGTGGAAGTGGAGCGCGGGCGTTGATGATTGATAGCATGAAGCAATTTGGCCCTGATTCGTTCATTGGTCGATTGGTGTGCATTTTCCAAGGTTCGACCGATACTACTTTTTACATCGTTGCCCTCTATTTTGGATCCGTAGGAATCAAGAACACCCGCTATGCGATTGTCGCGGGGCTTATCGCTGATTTTGTAGGGGTCATTGCGGGGATATTACTTGGCTATTTGTTCTTCTATGAGTAAATGACGTGAAAGTCAGGTTGTGAGCAACCTGACACACATATTGCGTGCGTCGGGGTGCTCACACCCCGACGAGTCTTTTTAACATGGGTTGATACCATCATAAAAAAAGTCAGGTTGTGAGCACCCCGACGCACATATACTGCACTCTTAACAAGAAATTTTCCCTACGCGAATTGCGTGGCGACCACCTTCAAACGCAGTATTTAAAAAGAGATTAACGCACTCAAAAGCGACTTCCTGGCTGATAAAACGCGCAGGAAGGCAAATGATGTTGGCATCGTTGTGCTGACGTGCAAGTTCTGCCAAAGGCATGTCCCACACCAATGCCGCACGAATTCCTTGGTGCTTGTTGGCCGTAATAGCCACGCCTTGCCCGCTGCCACAGACAAGTACACCTTCCTCAAATTCACCACTTTCTACAGCGAGTGCGACAGGGTGCGCAAAGTCGGCATAGTCGGCGGAGTCGGCACTATATGTACCAAAATCTTTTACTTCATATCCTTGTTGAATAAGCCAATCTACCAACGGTTGTTTTAGGGGGAAACCTGCGTGGTCGCCTCCAATTGCAATTTTTTTAGCCATTTATAGAACTATTTTTAGAAAAGTTTTCGTTATTGTAATCCCTACCGCAAAGGTACGGATGTCTTCATTAAGAACAACCCTAAAAAACCAAAATGAGTATGTCAGAATTTGAAGCATTGAATGAAGAAGATCGGATTCGTGTAGCATTTGAAGATCGCAATTGGAACGAAATAAAAACAGCCGATTCTTGGGTAATATTTAAGGTACTTGCCGAGTTTGTAGAAGGTTTTGATAAGTTGGCAAAAATTGGTCCATGTGTGTCAATCTTTGGTTCGGCCAGAACCAAGCCAGATCATCCTTATTATAAAATGACGGAAGAAATCGCGGCCAAATTGGTGCGCCACGGATACGGTGTGATAACAGGCGGTGGCCCAGGTATCATGGAAGCGGGTAACAAAGGGGCGTTTGAACAAGGTGGAAAGTCGGTAGGATTGAACATTGTACTGCCGTTTGAACAGCATTCAAATTTGTACATCGACGCCGACAAAAATATCAACTTTGATTTCTTTTTTGTTCGGAAAGTGATGTTTGTCAAGTACGCTCAGGGCTTTGTGGTAATGCCTGGAGGGTTCGGAACGTTAGACGAACTTTTTGAAGCCTTGACCTTGATTCAAACCAAGAAAATTGGGCGTTTCCCGATTGTGTTGGTGGGAAGAAGTTATTGGTCGGGACTGATTGATTGGATAAAAGACACCATGCTGGAAACCGAACGTAATATTAATCCTGAAGACTTAAAACTGTTTAGCGTGGTGGATACCGCCGAAGAAGCAGTGAAAGTCATTGACGATTTCTACGCTAAATACTTGCTCAAACCTAACTTTTAGGGTTACTTTGGTTCTGTGGATTACCCACAGAACCATTTTTTTATTATGCCCATTCCCGAGCCAACGTCCCAACCAACCCCTACGCTTCACAAAGTCATCACAACGCCCCAACTCTGGGCCATTGCCGTTGGGCTGGTCGTATCGGGTGTTTATTTTGGTTGGAATTACGGCTGGGCCGTCGCAGGTACGTTGGGCTTTTTGGTGGCAACGCTCATCGTCACCGTTTTTTACCTAACGTTTATTTTTAGCTATACCGAACTCACCGCCGCCATTCCCGAAGCAGGTGGGGCATTTAGTTATGCCTTTCGAGCATTTGGCCCTGTCATGGGCTTTGTGGCGGGGTTTGCAACGTTGGTCGATTTTGTCATGGGGCCTCCTGCTATCGCGTTTGCATTGGGTGGTTACGCCCATTTTTTACACCCCGATTTGTCGGTGATGGGCGTGGCTGTTGGCACTTACGTTGTATTCATCGCAATCAACCTCTTCGGAATGCGCGATTCGGCCAATTTCTCTTTGATTATCACGGCGTTGTCAGTAGTGGAACTGCTTGTATTTATGGGGTTAGTTTGGCCGTTTTACAAAACCGAAAATTTTTTGGCGCACAATCCTCCAATTACTGCTGGAGGGGTTTTTGAAGCCTTGCCTTTTGCTATCTGGTTTTACGTTGCCATCGAGGGCGTTGCCATGGTCGCAGAAGAAGTAAAAGACCCCAAACGAACCATTGCCAAAGGGTATATTTTGAGTATTCTGACGCTCGTTATTCTGGCCTTGGGGACGATGGTGTTGAGTGGCGGGGCTACCGATTGGCGGACGTTGATTGACATGGATTATCCATTGCCAGAGACGCTTTCCATTACGTTGGGGAGAAATAACGCGTGGACTAAGCTTTTTGCAAGTTTAGGGCTATTTGGACTCCTCGCTTCCTTTCACTGCAATACGATTAGCTATTCACGGCAAATTTATGCGTTGGCGCGTGAGCGCTATTTGCCTCAGAAATTAGCCACTTTAAATCAACGTTTCCGAACCCCTCACTGGGCATTGTTAGCGGGTGGAGTTGTGGGCTTGGTGGCGCTTTTTGTGGGTAAAACGGACGAAATTATCATTTTTTCAGTACTTGGGGCAATGGTGATGTACCTGACGAGTTTACTGAGTTTGTTTCGTCTGAGACAAACTGAGCCGCAATTGGAAAGACCCTACCGAACACCTTTTTATCCGTGGGTACCTCTGTTGGCGTTGGGGCTTGCGGTGCTTTGTTTAGTCGCCATTGTGTATTACAACCTGTACCTAAGCTCGCTGTTTCTGGGGATGCTTGCCGTTGCGTTGGGTATATTTATGTGGACGCGCAAAAGGAATAAGTAGCATTTTATTCTTCGTACTCGCTTCGGTAGGTATTCATAAAGCCGTACAAATACCGAAAAGTAATGCCAAATTGGTACGTCATTGGTTTTAATGCGGCAACAGATGTACTTTGAGCAATACGATTGACAAAAAGTTCGGTGCGTGACTCAATACTTGAGGAAGGAGCAAGGGTAGCTCGACCGTAGGCAACAATCTCAAAATGCTGAGAAATTCGTCCGACAAACTCCAAATTTCCTTCCCATTCGAGTTTGGCTTTGCCCGTCGTGTAAGAATAATTTTCAACGATTAGCGTATCAAATTGGGTTCGCGAACCACTCACCCGCGCCAGCCCTGCCAAATCAAACTGATTGATTTGGGTACGATTTCGGGTGGGTGTCCAGACGAATCCAGTCCCAACGTACATGCCCGATTTTTTTTGGATTCTGCCAAGTCGAAAAACCCGCCACTTGAAGCGGAGAGGAATGCTATGTTGTAAATCTTCTATTCGATAAACAAAAGGACGCGCGCTATTGATGGCCAATACCATGCGCGAAGGATTGCGAATATAACCCGTTTCGATACCCCATTGGAGGTGGTGTAAGTAGCCAAATTGTGCTGCCGCGTATCCATCAATGACCGATTTTTGAAACCCAATAAGCCCTGTCAACGAACTACTGAGATTAGTCCCCATCCATTTTCCGCCCCCTTCGAGACCCATATACCAATGGTTGTCAACTTTTATCAGATCTGGGTGGTTAAAGATAATCGGACTACTCTTTCTTCGGGGAGTGTAATAGTCTTCGATTTGTGCGTAAGAAGCAGGAAGGAGGGTTGCCCAAAACAAAACAAAGAATAGAGTTCGCAGCATTTGGTTCGTTGATGGATGTTGTACAATATTACGATTCCGTGCGGAACTTCGTTGCAAAGGTGGGTTGTTTTATCGTTATTCGCGCAATTATGAAAGTGATATTTCCACAAACAGAAATAGTGTCTCCGTTCAAAGTAGGAGATAAAGTACGGGTTCATATTGCAACCCTCTACAAAAAACCGCCCTATGAGGTGATTGAAGGGACAGTGTATCAAGTTCGGGTGGCGTTTCCGTTGCTCTGGGCAACCAAAGCAAACGTTGAATTTGAATTGGCAGAACTCACATTTCGTTACGGGGTATTGCCCGATACAACCAATTTTCCTAAAATGAAAGAAGTTGAAAATCAACTTTATGACTTGCCCGAAGTGTGTTTAGAAGAATGTGGGTAGAAAAATAGTACAGTTTAGACGAGATTACAAGATTCATGGCTTTTTATAAAGGACTTATTTTTGAGAGTTTAGCAGCGTTACGAAGAGAAGCATCGACGGCAGTGCGGCAGCGAGGGAATGATATTTACCGAAATGGAGGGGTGAAAATGACGTCCTTCAACGGGGATTATTATGGGGCTAAATTTGAAGTTGAAAGCCAGTCTAGTTTTGAAAAATATGAATTAGAACTGGTCAACCTCGACGATGCCGAGGGCGTTCAAAGTTATTGCGATTGTCCCTCAGAGCATTATCCTTGCAAGCACGCCGTGGCGGCGTCGTTGGCGTTAGATGAGTACCTTGAGCGTGACAATAAAAAACCGAAAGCGTCGGTGCAAGACCTGCAAAAGGTGATCATTGACCTGACCAATGGTAAACGCCCACAAGCGCCAAAAGTGATTGAATTTCAGGAGAAAGGGATACACTCTATGGCGGATATTACCCTCGAAATGCCGTCGCTGGAGGAGCATTATATTCAACGGCATTGTTCTCCACAACACTGGACGGGGCGGCGTCATTATTTGAATGTGTTTTCTGTTTTGAAAGAAAACGACTCTGAGACGCTGGATGTGTATGTGAAAAAAGACGGACGATATGCCGTGACGGTGAAGCGTTTGGAAAAAGGGCGTGTCCATCTGTCGTGCAGTTGTGAGCAAAAGCTTCGCACGCCTTTGTGCGAACACATGATGGGGGCATTGGTTTGGTTAAAAATGCAATACGGTGCTCATTACCTCGAATCGTTGCGGGATTGGGGCCCCGAAAAGAACGCTTTATTGGTGCGTTATGGATACACCTTGGAAGATGATTTGGAGGGAAAGTTTGATTTTAAATTCAATCCAAAAGGGGAGTTAGAAATTATTTTGTTGGACAAAAGCATTCAGCCCATTGAGGGGGTGGAATGGAACAATATTCTAAAAAATACCCTGCCTGTGAAGCCCAATAGCCCTTTTGTCCCCGTAAATGCGGGCAAAGAGCGGTTGGTTTACGTGTATATTTTTGAGCAATTTTCGGTAAAAACCTTGCCCTTTATGCGCCTGGAAATTGCCAAAGGAAACCTCAATGCTAAATCAGGCAAAGTAACGAACGTCACCCGAAGTACGTGGGGCGACAAGGAACGACCAACTACCCAAACGGAAGATTTAGAAATTATCAAAACCAGTCGTTTGTTGGAACAAGAGTTTTTGCACGAAACCCTTCGCCAACGTGGACATAAAATCTCCGCCAATTCTTGGAACTTGAACTACACCAGCGAAGCCATCGACGAAGCCTTGGAAATTACGGGCAAGGTGTTGGAGAAGTTGTTTCCGATGTTGGTGGAAAAAGTGGTTCGGGTCAACAAAAAAAATGACAGTTACGGAAATACAGGCCATGCGGTAAAGGTGACAGAAACACCGCTTGATTTGCATTTTAAACTCTCTCGGACGGGGCAGGAGACTTTGTTGGAGGCGTTTGTGGTGCTACCAACGGGAGAACAAATTTCTTTCCAACAATTACAAGATGTCGGAACGTACTGGCTGGTCGTGCTGCCTGATAACCTACTATGCCGTTTTCGGTCAACGGCGGCGGCCAAAGTAGCACGCCATTTCTTGGAATTGGGCGGAGCTATTCGCCTACGAAGTGTACGAGACGATGACTTTTTTAATGGGTTTGTGATTCCACTGGCCGACCAGTTTTCGTTAGAGTTTGACAAAGGTCAATCCATTACCCAGGCCGATTTAGAATGGCAAGAAGGTCGGGTGTATTTGAAGGAAGTCGAAGATAATTTGCTGATAATCCCCGCTTTTATTTATTCCAGCGACGATGAAGCGTCGATAGAATTGCCGCGAGATTTTCGGCAAGCACGCGTAAATGCTTATAAAAATACTGTGCAAATTCAGCGGCGTGACCGAGATGCGGAAGAACAGTTTGTGCAATTTTTGCAAAGCCAACATCCTGATTTTGCCCATCAAACGGACGAATATTTTTATTTGCCTGCCGATTCGGTGTTGGAAAATGGCTGGTTGTTTCAGTTTTATGAAGCCTTGAACCAACATGGCGCCAAACTTTTTGGCTTCAATAACCTCAAAAAATTCCGATACAATCCCAACAAGGCGACCTTCAAAATCAAGAATTCGTCGGGTATCGACTGGTTTGATTTGCAGATAGAAATTTCGTTTGGCGAACAGGTTGTCTCCTTGGCCCAAGTACGAAAAGCTATTTTAAAGAAACAAAATTACGTTGAGTTAAAAGACGGTTCGTTTGGCTTATTGCCCGATGAGTGGGTTGCGCAGTACGCCCAGTTGTTTCGTTTTGGCAAAGTGGATGACAAAAAAGACACCCTCCGCTTGTCGAAACAGCATTTTACAATTTTGGAACGTTACAAAGAGTATATCGAAAATCCGAAATTGCTACGTGAACTAGACGATAAACGGGAGAAGTTGCTTGATTTTAGGGCTATAAAAGACATTGCATTACCTAAAAATGTGCAAGCTCAGTTGCGCCCTTATCAAGAAGAAGGCTACAAATGGCTCAATTTCTTGGATGAATTTGGCTGGGGAGGTTGCTTGGCCGATGACATGGGATTGGGGAAAACGTTGCAGATGCTGACGTTTTTGCAAGAACAAAAAAATCGTTTCCCGAAAGGGGTGCATTTGGTGGTAGTGCCCAAAACCTTGATTTTTAACTGGCAAGCCGAAGCCGCTAAATTTTGCCCTGAATTGCGTTTGTACGTCCATACGGGGCCACAAAGAACCAAAAATACGCGCGTTTTTAACAAATACGACATCATTTTGTCCACCTACGGCTCCGTGCGTTCGGACATAGAGTTGTTGCAGGATTTTCGGTTTCATTACGTGATTTTGGATGAAGCACAGGCCATTAAAAATCCTGACTCGATGATTGCGAAGGCGGTGAAATTGATTAATGCCAAAAACCGCTTGACGATGACAGGGACGCCCGTCGAAAACAACACCTTTGATTTATACTCCCAATTTGATTTTCTAAATCCTGGTTTTTTGGGGGCAGAAGATTTCTTCCGAGCCGAATACGCAGTATTAATTGATAAATACCAAGACAAAACACGTGCTGCGGAGCTACGCCGAATGGTATATCCATTCATGCTAAAACGTACCAAAGAAGAGGTGGCCAAAGACTTGCCAGAAAAGACAGAAACGGTGCTGTTTTGCGAAATGGACAAACGTCAACGCAAAGTTTACAATGCCTTTAAGGACAAATACCGTGATTTAATTGCGGGAAAAATGGACGAAGTGGGCCGCGAACAGGCGTCGTTCTTGATTTTGGAAGGATTATTAAAACTACGTCAAATTTGTGATTCGCCCGCCTTGCTTTCCGATGATGAAGATTATGGCAACGATTCGGTGAAGCTGGACGAAATTGTCCGAGAAATTGAAGAAAATGCTTCTGATCATAAAATTGTCATTTTCAGTCAGTTCTTGAAAATGCTTGACCTCATCAAAGTAAAACTCGAACGCGACCGAATTCCTTACGAATACTTAGACGGCCAGACCAACGACCGTGCCGAACGGGTAAATCGTTTTCAGGGAGATGAAGCCTGTCGGGTGTTTTTGATGAGTCTAAAAGCAGGGGGCATTGGGCTGAATTTGACGGAAGCCGATTATGTGTATATCGTAGATCCGTGGTGGAACCCCGCCGTGGAACAACAGGCGATTGACCGCGTTCACCGCATTGGCCAAACCAAACGGGTTTTTGCTTATCGGATGATTTGCAAAGACACCATCGAGGAAAAAATCATGCAACTCCAAGAACGAAAACGCGCCTTGGCCGATGATTTGATTTCGACCGATGCAGGGTTCTTGAAAAAGCTGGATAAAGACGATATTTTGCAGTTGTTTAGTTAAAACCTGCCGTGCAGCTGGTTACTCCTAACTTAAAATGTGCAGCTGGTTACTCTTAACCAGCCTCATAGAAAGAACAAATGGAAGTGGGTTGCTCACAACCCTGAGAAAGTAAACCTTCGGCATTTTGAGGTTGTTAGGGTTAGAATGAAGGAAGAAACTGCTTTTCTAAACGAATCAATTTTACACTCTTTTCAATGAAATCCTTTTTTCACTACCTCAAATTAGCCCTTGTGGCCATTCCCTTGTTGGCATTTCAGCAAGACAAACCGCTCCGAATTGTTTTCTTTGGCGATTCGATTACCCAAGCTGCCGTTAAACCTGGTGGCTACATCGTTAAAATGGGTGAAATGCTTGAAAAACAAGGACTAAAGGATAAATATGAGCTAATTGGAGCGGGAATTGGAGGGAATAAAGTATATGACCTTTACTTGCGCTTGGAAGACGATGTGTTAGCAAAACAACCCAATATTGTGGTGATTTACGTAGGGGTAAACGATGTTTGGCACAAAGCCTCATCGGGAACAGGTACTGACCCTGATAAGTTTGTTCGCTTTTACGAAGCATTGTTGAAGAAGTTCAAAGCCGCCAACATTCGGGTGGCTATGTGTACACCCGCCGTCATTGGTGAGCGCACCGATTTCTCCAACCAACAAGATGGAGATTTGAACCGTTATTCACAATTGATTCGCGATTTGGCCAAAAAACAAGGCTTGCCTTTGATTGACCTTCGTAAATCGTTTTTAGACTATAACCTAAAAAATAACGCCACCAACGACGAAAAAAATATCCTCACAACCGATCGCGTTCACCTCAACGACGCTGGAAATCAGCTCGTAGCGGACGAAATGTGGAAAGTGTTGAAGGGAATGTAAAGGTGAATGTCGATTGTCGAGGGTAGAATGTCGAATGAGCTCGCCCCGAAGTTAGCAACTTTAGCACATTTTACTGAATCATAAAATTATGGGTGGGCGGCGACCCAAATTTCGCCGTCTTCAAAAAATTCTTTTTTCCAAATCGGTACCGTTTCTTTTAAGGTATCAATCGCAAATTGACACGCTTCAAAGGCAGCCTTTCGGTGGGCGCAGGCAACGGCAATAATGACTGGAACCTCGCCGATGGCAAGCACGCCCACGCGATGATGTATCGAAATCTTTAACACTGGCCAGCGACGCACCGCTTCTTCGGCGATTTTCTGCATTTCTTTGATGGCCATGGGGGCATAAGCCTCAAATTCTAGCCGTAATACCTGCTTCCCTTTGGTTTGATTACGAACCGTGCCGACAAAAGTGACAAGTCCACCCGCATCGTCAGAAAGAACGTATTGATAACAGGCATCAAGTGAAAGTGGCGCGTCGGTGAGTTGAATATCTATCATTGGGTGAAAAGCTTAACAAAATTACTCGGCCTCAAAAATAGTCAGTTCATCCCAACTATTTGCCGTTTCCCACAATTCTGACCAAGAAAAACACTTTTTTAAAGCGTCTTTTGTTACTCATCCATTGTCAAAATTGTAATTTCCCCTTCTAGCTTTATGAACCGATTACCAGCCATTCTCCTCACAATAGGCTTTTTTTTTCTGTTGGATTTGTACGTTTTTCAGGCCGTAAAAACCCTTTCTCGCGCTAGTTCACTAGAAACCCGCCGACTCATTTCAACCATTTATTGGGCTATTCCCGTGGCAAGTTTAGTGGTTTGGATTGTCACTCAGTTCATCATTCCGCCCGATTCCCTTTCAAGAACCACGCGTCAACTCATCTGGAGTGCGTTGTTGATTCCCTATTTTGCCAAATTTTTTGGCATGTTTTTACTCCTTATCGACGATGTCGTACGTTTTGGAAAATGGGTGGTCAGTCTCTTTCAATCACAGCCACCAACAACTGCTCCCGTCGTGGACGCTCCTACGATTCCTCGTTCGGAGTTTTTGATGAAATCTGCTTTGGCCGTGGCAGGTACGACGGTCGCGGGATTTACCTATGGTATCATTTCGGGAGCGCACGATTACCGCATTCGCCGCGTTCGGGTTCCTGTTAAAAACCTGCCAAAAGCGTTTGAAGGAATAAAAATTGCCCAGTTGTCGGACATTCACTCGGGGAGTTTTTTTAACAAAACAGCCGTTCAAGGCGGTGTCGATATGTTGATGGCCGAAAAACCCGATTTGTTTTTCTTTACGGGAGATTTGGTCAATAATACCGCCGATGAAGTAAAAAATTACATTGATATTTTCAAAAAAGTAAAAGCACCATTGGGGCAATTTTCGGTGTTGGGAAACCACGATTACGGCGATTATTACCAGTGGCCTTCGGTAGAAGCTAAAATAAAAAATCTCAATGATTTGAAAGATGCGCACCGTTTATTGGGCTGGGATTTACTCCTAGACGAACACCGCGCCATTAAAGTGGGTAACGAGCAAATTGGCTTGTTGGGGATTCAAAACTGGGGAATGGGTGGTTTTGCCAAATACGGAAGTTTGGAAAAAGCCCACCAACGTACCGACGATTTTTCCGTAAAATTGCTTTTATCGCACGACCCAAGCCATTGGAACGCCCAAGTAACTTCGCAGTTTAAGGACATCGACGTTGCCTTTGCGGGGCACACCCACGGAATGCAATTTGGGGTAGAAGTAGGCGGTTTTCAATGGAGCCCCGTGCAGTATCGATACAAACAGTGGGGTGGTTTATATACCCAAGGCGACCAACATTTATACGTCAATCGCGGTTTTGGGTATATTGGTTATCCAGGTCGAGTCGGTATTTTACCCGAAATTACTTTAATGGAATTAGTGAGTGCATAACCAATCAAAATGGTTATTCAATGTCAATGCCTTCTCCCAATTGTAAAACTTTATAAGGAGTGTGATACAGCCGAGCAAAGTGTTCAAATTCACTTGGTTCGGCTGTATTAAATTCAAATAGATGGTAATGATGAGGAACAACCAATTTGGCACCAATCTGCTTCCCAAGTCGGGCTGCTTCTTCAGCATTGAGGTTGCCTGCTACCCGCCGCTCAGGCTTGTTGCCATTGATGGGTAAATACGCCACGTCAACTTGGTAAGGTGAGAGAAGTTCGGGCAAACCATCGAACCAAAGGGTGTCACCCGAATGATATACCCGATAGGGGCCAAATTCAACGACAAAGCCCATGAATTTACAGCGGCCTTGGTCGTCTCGCTCAACCGTGTTGTGGGCGGCGGGGATGCCATGAAGTGTAAAGTTCTTTATTTCAAGGCTTTCTCCGTCGTTTATTCCTTTTGGCCAAGCAGTAGAACAGCCTAATCGTTGGCACACAAATGCCCGATTTGCTTCAGGAATGACCAGTTGGATGGATGGATTTCGGCTAAAAAGCGGTAAAAGCGTTTCGGCGTCGAGGTGGTCGGTGTGGTTATGCGACGACGTGACGATGTCGATACCTTCAAGCAGTTCGGGCGCAATCACCCGTTCACTCATACGAACGTGGGGTTTGTCGGTTTGGGCGTACTTGATGCTTAACGAATCCGACAGATAGGGGTCAAACAATAAATGCTTCCCTTGCCATTGAATCAAAAAACCACTTTGCCCCAGCCACCATGTCCGAAAACCTGAAGGATTTGATTGGCTTTTTCTAATATCAGCAAGGAGTGCTTCGTCTTTTTGAAACGCTTGAATCAGGGCCATGTTATAACCATTTTCTTTGTTATGCAAAAGCCAAAAAACGACGAAAAATACCGCCGAAAAATAATCTAATCGCTTATAATTTCGTTTTTTAAGACTTTCGACCGTAATTAGCGTCTTGTTCCCGTCTTTATTTATTAACCTTATTAACTACCCATGATACGTTCTGGCTTTTTGGGATTTTTTTTAGTTGCTATTTGTATATCAACTGGTTTTGCACAAGATTATGACCGTTTCACCTTGAACATTGCGGCTGGCAAAAGTTTGTCTGTTCGGGAACTTGCTACCAAAGTTTTTGGAGAAACGCGTGGTGAAATTGCGGGAGACGGTATTGGTGCGCAATTTGTGGCCAGCTATTATCCAACCAAACGTCTTGGGTTAGCGGCCAGGGTTTCCTACAATAAAAACGAAACTAGGGAAGAAGGAATTCAGAAGATTGCGTTAAATCAATATGGCATCCTTAATCCAGTGGTGGTAGAAGCAAAAGAATGGGATGTGTTGAGTGCGATGATTGGACCTACCTTGCGCTTAGGCGGTAGTCGTCTTGGATTAGAAGGGCGTCTATTGGTGGGTTATGCCAAAGTGAACAGTCCGATGTTTGTAACAACGGGTGCTTTTCAAAATTATAACATCAACGTAGAAACTTCGAGCCAAATGGCGTCAGATTTAGCATACGGTGCAGGGGCTACGTTTCATATTGGGCTTTTTAGCGGAGTAGCGCTTGTGGTAAATGCCGATGCAAGTTTGATAAGCACAACCTTTAAGGGTGTAAATAACAAAGTAACAACGACGGGTTTTCCTTCCGTTACACAATCGGTAGATATTCAGCAAAATGTAGGAGTCGTCAATGTAACTGGAGGTTTACGATTTGCATTTTAGGGTACTTATTAAGTAGTTGGGCAAAAGTTTTAGTGTATTAGTAGTTTATTTCGCTTCGGCGAAGCGTAACCTTTGTAGGCTAGAAATTGTCGTCCATAAAGTTAGAATCCTTTTGCTTCGGAGAAGCATAACAAAAACCAACAAGTTATGCTTCCGCACAGGCGGCTCTGTCCGAAGCAAAAATTAAAAAATTACCTGTTGCTACTACAAATGTTGCGCCTCTACCGAGGCTACTTTGAATTACTCTAAAACTTTTACCCAATTATTAAATAAACCAAAAGAGACAATGGGAATTGTTGAGTTTGTATTAGATAGAGAACGGCGTCTCAGTGAGCAAAGAGGTGAAAAAAAAGGAAAAGAGGCTCAAAAGTTGGCTTTTGTGCTTAAAATGATAAAATCTACCGATTTTGATGATGCTCAAATCGCAGGTTTGGCCGACGTGACGCTGGATGTTGTCAAAAAAATACGATTAGAGCATAAATAAAAAAGTTTTCCTACATTTACGGCATGAATAATTCAGCCCTTTATACGACTTGCTGGTGGCGCACTTTCCAACGGAGAAAGTGTGAACAGTCATGGCGTGTCCTTTAAGAGGGTATTGTATAAAAATACATGAAGCCACCTGTTTACAGGTGGCTTTTTTTGTTTTCGGCCCTCCCCATTCGTTTTTTCTCTTCTGCCAAACCAATTTTTACAAAAATGTCATATCAAGTAAACCAACACGGATTTTATGGCCCTTACGGAGGTGCCTACGTACCCGAAGTTCTGTACCCCAATATCGAAGAACTTCAACAGCATTACCAGCATATATTACGCTCAGAACGTTTTCAAAAAGAATACGAAACGCTGCTTTCTCAGTTTGTTGCAAGGCCCACGCCTTTGTATGAAGCCCGTCGGTTATCGGAAGAAATCGGTGCAAGAATATTTCTGAAACGAGAAGATGTCTGTCATACGGGCTCACACAAATTGAACAATACACTTGGACAAGTGCTATTGGCAAAACAACTGGGCAAAAGGAAAATCATTGCCGAAACAGGGGCGGGTTCACACGGAGTCGCGACGGCGACGGTGTGTGCGTTGTTGAACTTGGAATGTTGTGTTTATATGGGGGAAGTTGATATGCAACGCCAATACCCAAACGTAGAACGAATGCGCTTGTTAGGAGCCACGGTGATTCCAGCCACGTCGGGAAGTAAAACCCTGAAAGATGCCGTCAATGAGGCATTTAGAGCTTGGATAAATGAACCAGAAGATACTTTTTACGTTATTGGCTCGGTGTTTGGCCCCCATCCTTATCCCGACATGGTCGCCAGTTTGCAGTCCGTTATAAGCAAAGAATTGCGTGAGCAAGTTCCCGCCATTACGGGGCAGCAACTGCCCGATTATGTCGTTGCCTGCGTGGGAGGTGGGAGCAATGCCATCGGTAGTTTTTACCATTTTTTAGACGAACCTTCGGTGCAGCTCATTGCGGCCGAAGCAGCAGGAAAAGGCATCGAAACGGATTATTCGGCGGCGGCTACGTTCTTGGGAAAACAAGGAATTTTGCACGGTACACAGACTCTTTTTATGCAAACGCCCGACGGACAAGTAAAGGAGGCGCATTCGGTTTCGGCTGGATTGGACTATCCTGGCATTGGGCCACAATTGGCGTATTTACACCACCAAAAACGTGCACAGTTTGTGGCAGTAACCGATAAGGATGCCCTAGATGCGGCCCTGTTACTTTCAAAAATAGAAGGCATCATACCCGCACTAGAATCGGCTCATGCCATAGCGGCCTTGCGACAACTTTCGTTGGCACCTGCTCAAGTGGTGGTGGTTTGCTTATCAGGCAGGGGTGACAAAGACCTAGAGACTTACATCAATTATCGTTCTACCCAAAACACTTTATAATTCATGAAAACCAGCAATAGACTTGTAACTACATTTCAGTCAAAGCCTTCTTTGTTAAGTCTTTACATAACGGCAGGGTTCCCGAAATTGCCCGACACGGCAGTGCTGTTGAAAGAACTTCAAAAAGCAAATATTGATTTTGTGGAAGTTGGACTCCCGTTTTCAGATTCTTTGATGGACGGCCCCACGATTCAGCATAGCCACCAAGTTGCCCTTGAAAATGGAATGACGCTGGAGGTTTTAATGGAACAACTTGATTCGGTTCGTTCCGAAATTTCGTATCCACTGGTGTTGATGGGCGCCCTCAATCCAATTGTTCAGTTTGGGGTAGAACGTTTTTGCGAACGTTGTCACCAAGTTGGCATTGATGGGGTTTTGATTCCAGACTTGACTTTGTCGGAGTACCAGAAGAATTTTAAGACATTGTACCAAAAATACCACCTTGCCCCCATTTTTATGGTTACACCTCGTACAAGTGAGGCGCGTTTGCTGGAAATTGACGCCGAAGGAAGTGGCTTTTTGTACGTCATGTCGTCGAGTTCAACAACGGGTGCTGCCAACAAAACGTTGTCAGATAGTAAGGCGTATTTGGAACGTATTCAGGCACTTCCATTGCGAAATCCCAAGGCAATAGGGTTTAATATATCAACCCGTGAAGAGGTAGAATTTGCGCATCGTTACGGCCAAGGAGCGATTGTTGGCTCGGCGTTTATCCGAAAACTACAACAAACTGACGCTTCAAAGGCGGTTGAAGATTTTGTGAAAGAGCTAAGACTTAATTGAAGTGCATCGGTTTGTGAGGTAAATTAAATCAATTTCTTCCTAACTTTGTTGTATAAATAATGCCAAAATTGGTTGAAAAAACAACCTACGTTTGTGGCTTTTTAGAATTAAGATAATGCTTTCAACCCACGATTTTCTTCAGTTATACGCCAACGACAGCCTCGTTCAAGTCATTGTAAATCAGATTTCAAGCGCCCAGCAGCACGTCCAGCTCAAGGGGCTTGCTGGGAGCTTGGATGCTGTCATTGGGGCGGCGGTACATCAAAGCTTGCCTCGATTGGGCTTGTTCGTAGCCAGCGACCGCGAAGAGGCCGCTTACCTACAAAACGACTTGCAAAATTTACTTGGCAAAGAAGTTTTGTATTACCCAACGTCGTACAAACGCCCCTACCACTACGAGGAAATTGAGAATGCCAACGTACTCATGCGCGCTGAGATTTTGAATAAACTCAACGTGGCCGTACCTGATAATTTTTTGGTGGTGACTTACCCAGAGGCACTTTTTGAAAAAGTAATCAACAAACGGTCGTTGCTTACCAATACCTTCACCGTAAGAGTAGGCGAGCGGTTAGATGCGCAGTTTTTGCGTGAATTTTTGTTGGGATACGACTTCGAAATAACTGATTTTGTGTTTGAAGCGGGTCAGTTTTCGGTGCGAGGGGGGATTATTGACGTGTTTTCTTATGCCAGTGAATACCCCTATCGCATCGAATTGTTCGGGGATGAAGTAGAAAGTATTCGTTCGTTTAATCCCGATTCGCAGTTGTCGGTAGAGGCGGTTAAGCACGTCAACATTATTCCTGATATTCAAAACAAATTGACGCTCGAAACCCGTGAGTCGTTTTTGAGTTTTCTTCCAACCAATGCCCTTTTGTGGTTTAAAGACGTAGAGTTGACCCTTGAGGTGATTGAAGAATGTTTTGAAAAGGCCGAAAATGCCCTGACTGGTGTTAAAAGTGGCGATATTCAATTGGTATCTGACCCGAACGAGATTTTTGAAACGCGTCGTGGGTTTTTGAACCAAATAAAAACCTTCAAAACGATTGAGTTTGGAAGGCGTTTTTATGGCCCATTTAGCCCAAAAAGCGATACAAACAATGCTTCTTTTCGAGAAACATGGGGGGCAAAACCGCAGCCTTCTTTTAACAAAGATTTCAAACGATTGATTGATGATTTGTCCGAACGCCAGCACCAAGGTTATACCAACGTGATTGTGGCGGAATCGGCCAAACAATTGGAACGTTTGGAGAAAATAGTGAATGAGCTTGACCCGTATGTCAAGTTTCGCCCCATGAATATTTCGCTTCGAGAGGGGTACATCGACGACCAGCTCAAGGTGATTTGTTATACCGACCACCAAATATTTTCACGCTTCCACAAATACCACGTCAAGGAGAAATTTAGTAAGTCAAAAGCCTTGACATTGAAGGAGTTGAAGTCGTTGAAAACGGGCGATTTTGTGACCCACGTGGATTATGGAATTGGGCGTTTTGCGGGCTTGGAAAAGGTAGATGTAGGGGGGCGAGACCAGGAAGCGATTCGCCTGATTTACCGCGACAATGACATTTTGTTTGTCAGCATCCACAGTTTGCACAAAATCGCGAAATACACAGGCAAAGAAGGCGGCGTAGTGACCATGAGTAAATTGGGCTCGCCAGAGTGGGAAAACAAAAAATCAAAAGTAAAACGACAACTCAAGGACATTGCGCAGGAGTTGATTGGACTTTATGCCAAACGCCGAAATGCCCAAGGTTTTGCTTTTACCAAAGATACCTACCTACAAGCCGAACTCGAATCGTCGTTTTTGTACGAAGATACGCCTGACCAAGCCAAGTCAACGGCGGATGTGAAAGAGGACATGGAGAAACCGCATCCGATGGATCGTTTGGTCTGTGGTGACGTCGGTTTTGGGAAAACAGAAGTGGCCGTTCGGGCGGCGTTTAAGGCCGTAACCGATAGCAAACAAGTGGCTGTGTTGGTGCCGACGACGATTTTGGCCATGCAACATTACAAAACGTTCAGCGAGCGTTTGGCCGATTTCCCTGCGCGGGTTGAGTACATCAACCGCTTCAAATCTGAAAAACAAATCAAGGAGATTTTGAAAGAGGTAGAAGCGGGAAGGGTGGATATTTTGATAGGTACACACCGAATTGTCAATAAAGACATCAAGTTCAAAGATTTGGGCTTGTTGATTATTGATGAAGAACAAAAGTTTGGGGTAAAGGTCAAAGACCGATTAAAAGAAATGCGCGTTAATATCGACGTGCTGACCCTGACGGCAACCCCGATTCCGCGAACGCTCCACTTTTCTCTCATGGGCGCCCGTGACTTATCGGTGATTGCGACGCCTCCACCAAACCGCCAGCCAGTAACGACTGAGGTGCAGGTCTTTAGTGAAATATTTATTCGTGATGCGGTAAGTTATGAGCTTAACCGCGGTGGGCAGGTTTTCTTTGTCCATAATCGTGTCAACGACATTGAGTCTATTGCCAACTTGATTTTGCGCTTGGTTCCAGAGGCCCGTATTGGGGTTGCGCACGGCCAAATGGAAGGCGATAAACTGGAAAAGGTGATGATGCGCTTCATCGAGGGCGAATACGATATTTTGGTAAGTACCAACATCATTGAGTCAGGGATTGATATACCAAATGCCAATACCATCATCATCAATTCAGCCCATTATTTTGGGATGTCAGACCTTCACCAAATGCGGGGTAGGGTAGGACGTTCCAACCGAAAAGCATTTTGTTATTTGTTGACGCCGCCCATTTCCCACTTGACCACCGATGCCCGCAAACGACTTCAAACGTTGGAAGAGTTTTCGGAGCTAGGCGATGGCTTCAAAGTGTCAATGCGTGACCTTGATATTCGGGGGGCAGGAAATTTATTGGGCGCCGAGCAGAGTGGTTTTGTCAATGACCTTGGGTACGAAATGTACCACAAGATTTTGGACGAAGCCGTGCAAGAATTAAAACAAACGACGTTCAAGGATTTGTTTGATTTGGGCGAGGCGGTACAGGCCATTCAGGTCGATTGCCAGATTGAAACCGACTTGTCGATTTTGATTCCAGATTATTACGTAAAAAATATTTCGGAACGTTTGTCGTTATATACTCGTCTGGACAACCTCAAGAGTGAAGAAGAATTGAGCGCTTTTGGTGATGAGGTTGCAGACCGCTTCGGTCCTTTACCTGAGGAAGTAACGTGGTTGATTGAGATGGTGAGAATCAGGTGGATGGCCGAAGCGCTTTTTATGGATAAGTTGACCCTCAAAAATAATACGCTCAAAGGCTACATTATTTCAACTGGCAACGATTCGTTTTTCCAGTCTCCAAAATTTGGGCATATCCTCAGTCATATCCAACGCAATCCCAAGCGTTTTGCGCTCAAAGACCTTAAAAACAAATTGCTTCTTACTTGCTCCGACGTTAGGAGCTTGCCTGAGCTACGCAAGGTCTTGGAAGAACTGACGGTGAAGTAGGTGGGTAGTTCTTCGTTTTTTATTAGTTTTGCCCCTTTCCTAACCTTCTTGACTCTTTTGTTATGCCCCAAACGTTACGTGTGATTTTACTGTTGCTTCTTGCGACAACTACGCTCTTTGCCCAAAAGAAAAAACGAAGATCGTCTTCTCGAAAAAAGAAGGCGCCAGTGACCGTAGTTAGCCAAGGCATTTTTCCGTTGAAAGTCAGTAAAAATGGCCGTTATCTTACCGACAAACACAACCGCCCCTTTTTGCTAAATGCAGATGCGGGCTGGAATCTTCTTGCTAAACTTAAACTAGAAGAGGCAAAAGTGTATTTGTCGGCTCGTAATGCACAGCAATTCAATACGGTTTTTGTCCAGTTGCTTCCAACCGAACCCGACGATGCAAACGCGTATGGTCAGTTTCCGTTTGCGTCAAAAGGCGACTTTTCCAATCCTAACGAAAAGTATTTCCAATACGTGGAAGAGGTAGTTCGTTATGCGTCTCATTTGCAAATTGTGGTGGCGCTTGCACCCGCTTGGCTAGGGTGTTGTAAAACGAATTGGGATGAGGTGCAGCGAAAGAATGGCACCGACAAATGCCGCACGTATGGTGCTTATTTGGGAAGACGATTTAATAAATTTTCAAATATACTCTGGGTAATGGGCGGCGACCGTGATCCCCAACAAGAGGAAATCGTGCAGCGGGCGATGGCCGAGGGCATCAAAGCCGAAGCGCCGCATCACCTGATGACCTACCACGCGGCAAGCTCGCATTCCAGCACGGATGTGGCAGGAAAGGAAGCTTGGCTGGATTTTAGTATGATATACACGTATTTTCGAGGAAAGACGGGTACTTGGACCATGGAAATGCCCCAGGTCTATGAAGCCTCATTGAGCGAACATAACAAAAATCCCCGAAAGGTATTTATTTTAGGTGAATCACAGTATGAGGATGAAAAAGATGGAAATGCCCAAGTGATTCGTCGGCAGGCGTATTGGTCGCTATTAAGTGGTGGAAGTGGGCATTGTTACGGAAGTTCAGTCGCTGATTTTGGGGACGATTGGCGGCAAAAAATCCAACTTCGAGGCGCACAGGATATGGAGCTGTATTTCAAAATTTTTAGCGGATTGCCGTGGTACTTGTTTCGACCCGATACCACCGATGAGGTTTTGGTAGAAGGGCGAGGTACGTACGGAAATGATGATTACGGGATTGTGTCGGTGTTGCCCAACAACCGCATGGCAGCCATTTATATACCCACAAGTAGGACATTAAAAGTGAATGTTGGTAAAATAAATGGTACAAATATTCGCGCTTTATGGATTAATCCCCAGACCAACAAACGGTTCATTGGTGGCTATTTTAAACCGCAGGGAATCAGGGAACTTACGCCACCTACCTTGGATGAAGATTGGTTGCTGTTGCTAGGCAATGTAGGCCGAAAGTAAATCTGCCAAATCTGTACCAGAAGGTGTTTTTGGAACGATTTTTGCTTATTTTTACCGAATAATAAACACATAAAATAGAACTTACTTCATCGCTGTAATGACCAAGATAACGTGTTGGTTGTACTGTTTTTTGGGTTTTGTGGGTCTTTGCCGCGCACAAGAGGTGCAGTGGGCCAGTAAGTTACAGGGTTTTTCTTCTGAATATATCAAAGAGTCAACGGGCAAAGAATACAGAGCTGTGCAAGTGTTGGGGTATCCCAATTCGATACCTCCTTTTGGCGAAACCGCCTGTGCTTGGTCGCCTTACAATGCCGATTCTAACGTTGAAGAATGGATTAAGGTCGGTTTTGATTCACCACAAAAAGCGCGCCAAATCGTCATTGTTGAAAATTTTAACCAAGGTTGCATCACCAAAGTTTTTGCTTACGATGCGGCTGGAAAAGAGGTGTCGGTGCTCGACAATGGGATGCCCGTTTTGTCGGATGTAGGCCGCGTGTTATCGCTCAACATGCCCGATACTACGTTTGTGGTTAGTTCCATTAAAGTAGTTTTGAATCCGATTCGGGTAAAAGGGTACAATCAGATTGACGCCATCGGCCTAAACACCTCTTCTAAACCTTTTGAGCTTAAAATCAATGTGTATAAAGATGCTCCCAAAGAAATTATCAAGGAAAATTTGGGCGTGGGGGTCAATTCTAAGGCGCAAGAAGTAGCGCCTGTGATTTCGCCCGATGGGAAAACGATATTTTTTACTAGAGGGAAATTTGAGAAAAATATTGGTGGTGCCGAAAATCAGGATGTTTGGTTCTCCACCCGCCAAGGCGAACTGTGGGGGGAAGCCCAGAATATGGGAAGTCCAATTAACAATGCCGACAACAATGCCATCGTGAGTATTTCGCCCGATGGAAAGACGTTGTACCTGATGAACGTTTATCGCCCCGATGGAACGATGACGTTTGGTTTGTCAAAGTCAACTCGTTCTAAATCAGGATGGAATGCGCCTGTGGAGTGTAAAATTGAAGATATTTACAACCTTGATAAACGAAATAACACCGAGTTTGCGCTTTCCCCCAAAGGAAATGTATTGGTTATGTCGGTCAAGCGGCAAGATACCAACGGCGACCGTGATTTGTACGTGTCATTTTTAAAGAGCGACGGCACGTGGAGCAAGCCCCTCAACATGGGAAGCGTCATTAACACTGCCGACGTAGAAAGTGCGCCTTTTATTGCTACCGACAACAAAACCCTCTACTTTACGTCCTACGGCCACGCGGGCTACGGCGGAGGTGACATTTTTATCACGCGCCGATTAGACGAAAGCTGGACGAAATGGTCGCAACCCGAAAACTTGGGCCCAGCCATCAATACACCTCAATGGGACGGCTTTTTGAGTATTCCTGCGTCGGGTGATTATGCCTACGTCAGCTCGATGCAAAATTCCATGGGGGGCGAAGATATTTTTCGTTTCAAGGTATATTCTGCTATTCGCCCCGAACCCGTAGCCATGATTTCGGGGAGTGTGTTGGATGCTGATACAAAAAAACCCGTGACAACGGAAGTGGTGACCAACTTGATGAAGGACAACTCGAACGTGTCGAAAGTTGAGTACGACCCCGAAACGGGAGAGTATAAAATTTTGCTTCCTGTGCAAGAATCATATCGACTGAGCGCGGTGAAAGATGGTTTTTTTCCGTTGGACGAAATCGTTGATCTTTCCAAAGACAAACGCTACCGCGACATCAAACGGAATATTTTATTGGTTCCCATCAAAGAAGGAAAGAAGATTACGCTCAATACGGTGGTGTTTGAGCAAAGTAAATTTGAGCTTGTACCCCAGTCACTGCCCGATTTAGACCGAATCGCCGAAATGATGAATAAATATACCAACATGGAAATTTTGGTGGAAGGTCATACCGACAACCAAGGCGATTTTAACCTCAACATGGAACTGTCGGATAATCGAGTGAAAGAGGTAAAGAAGTACTTAATGGGGAAAGGAATTGCCGAACCGCGCATTCAAATTAAAGGTTGGGGCTCTACCAAGCCCGTTGCCAGTAACGAAATAGAAGAAACCCGTAAGAGAAACCGCCGAGTAGAATTTACGATTCTCAAGGTCTGAATTTGCCCTGCATGTCTCAGCCACCCAAACGTGAATTAAAAGAGTATGTCGCCATTGGCCATACCGAAGCCGAAAACCACTTCCGAACCCAGCAGTCGCAGGCCCAACAACCCTCCATTTCTTCCGATACTACCCGTACTTTGACGGAGTTTTTGTGGTTCAACGTCTTTGGGTTTGCTTATCATTACCTCAAAAGCCGTTTTGGGAAACGCCATCCCTACCAAAGCTATCCCCAAGGAGACGATAACGGGATTTTCCAAATGGAAGGAAAAAATGGCGTAACTCAACTTGCGTTGCTTTCAGATTGGGCTTCCGATACCCCCGAATCCGACGCAGTGGGAGCAGTTGTGGCATCGCATTCCCCCGATTATTCAATTCACTTGGGAGATATTTATTTTGTCGGAACGCCCAGCGAAGTAGCCGCCAATTTTACCAGCCCCAAGGCATCGTGGCCGCGCGGGAAATGGGGCAGTTTGGCCTTGTCGGGAAACCACGAAATGTATTCCAATGGGGACGCTTTTTTCAAGTATTTACTCCCCACGATGGGGGTTCGAGAAGGGGATTCGGTGCGGATTCAAAAAGCAGGTTTTTTTTGTTTGGAAAATGATCACTGGCGCGTTATTGGACTGGATACGGGCTATACCTCGGTCGAACGTCCGTTTCTAGAAGTGCTCTCTCCCCCCGATTGTCATTTACGAAAAGAACAAGTCTCGTGGCTGCGCGAACAGGTACAATTAGGAAACCCCGCCGATCAGCGTGGTATCGTGTTCTTGAGTCATCATCCCCCTTTTTCTTCGTTTCGTAAGTCGTTTCCTGAGCCTGCCAAGCAGCTCTCCCAACTTTTAGGCGATGCCGTGCGTCCTGTTATATGGATATGGGGACACGAACACCGAATGGTCGTATATCATCCTAAACAACTCACCAACTTAACTATTAATGGTCGGTGCATTGGCCACGGAGGAATGCCTGCGGAAATTGATTTACCGAAAAATAACAAAGAGGCGATTGCCTTTTATGATCAGCGAAAACGTACTACATTACGGCGCATTGATGTTGGTTTCAACGGATTTGCCTGGCTAACTTTCGACCAACAACATCTTTCCATTGAGTATCGTGATATTAACGATGCGCTGGTTTACAGGGAGTTAGTTCGGGTTGAGGAAGGTAAACTAGAGTTTTTGCCAATCACTTAAAAACTGTAAAACGTATGAAAAAATTAAGCTACCTCGTTTTCATCGGCATAGGGCTGGTAGTGGGGTGCCAATCTGGCGTGGATGTCAACGAACCACCTGCGGGAGCACCTGCGTTCAGCGGGGAAGGCTATCGCCCGATTTATGCTTCTGAAAATGAGGTGAACCAAGTGACAACCGAAGCGCCGCAGCCGCTGAAAAAACCTGGCAAAATCTACGTTAGAGGCAATTATTTATTTATCAATGAACAGGGCAAAGGGATTCATTTGATAGACAACGCTGACCCACGAAACCCCAAAAAAATGTCGTTCATCAAGATTTTGGGGAATGTTGACATGGCGGTGAAAGGCAACTTTTTGTATGCCGACAATGGCCCCGATTTTGTGGTGCTCAACATTGCAGATCCTACGCAAGTGAAGGTAGAAAAACGAATCACCAATGCGTTTCCGTCGCCTTCGTACCCTCCTTACAATCAGATTTATTTTGAGTGCGTTGAGGCATCGAAAGGTGTTGTGGTGGGTTGGGAAAAAGTGAAAATGAATCGTCCTAAATGTTTTCGTTAAGCAATCGTTATGAAAAATTTTAACTTAGCTACCCTTTGTGCGCTCTGTTTTGCATTTGCTCTTGGCTGTGCAACCGACAAAAGTGCTGACGTAAATCCTAATAGCCAAACGGGTACGGGCGGTTCGATGGCCCGATTTGCCATTGTGGGTGATGTGCTTTATTGCGTCTTGCCTGATAAGCTTCAGGTTTATTCTATCGCTAACCCAACCAATCCTGTGTCGGCAAAAACTATCCCTTTGACGGTAGGTTTGGAAACGATTTTTCCCTACAAGAATGCCCTTTTCATCGGTGCCAATGCTGGGATGTACATTTTTGATAACCAGCAGCCTGACTCTCCTGTGTTGTTGTCGAGCTATTTTCACGTTCAAAGCTGCGACCCAGTCGTTGTTCAAGGAAACTATGCTTACGTTACGCTCCGTGGAGGCTCGGGCTGCCGACGAATGGCAACCGCTAGTACGTTGGACGTGGTTGACGTGACTGATTTGAAAAGCCCAAGGTTAATCAATTCCCAAACGATGGAATCACCCTACGGGTTGGGCGTAAGTGGCGACCAACTGTTTGTTTGCGAAGGAGATCGGGGGATGAAAATTTTTGACCTAGCCGACCCCAAACAGCCTAAATTGAAACACGTCATAGGAGACATTAAAGCCTACGATGTGATCCCTACGAGCAAAAGTTTACTAGTGACGGGCGACGGCGGCTTGATTCAATACGGTCTGCAAGAGGGCGGGAAGCTGGAGGTGTTGAGCAAATTAGCCATTGAACCTTAACACTTGCGGAATGAAAAAATACAGATGGTATTGGCTCTTTTTGTTCAGTTTAATGGGCAAAATGCTTTGGGCGCAAGATACACTTCGTCCCAAAGTAATCTTAAAAACAGTCCCCACAACCCTCATAGACCCCGATAATACGCTGACGCTTGGGGCAGAGATACCGATTGCAACGCGTTGGAGCATCTATCAAGAGGCTGGTTGGGGTAATGCGGCTTTGAGTCCTTGGGAAGATGGGAAAGAGTTTGCCAGCAAAAATAATTTCCGATTCCGAACCCAGGGCCGTTATTATTTTTCTGATCCTTATTCACAACGAGGGAGTTGGTATTTAGCCGTTGAATATTACCGAAAAGAGGTTTTTATTAAAGAATATCGGGCATTGGGCAGAGGCTGCAACCTCACCACAGGAGGATGTGCTTATTTTGAAGAAGGATTTTTGAAAACCCGTCGTCGGGTTTCGGCTAGCCATGTAAAAGCTGGTTATCAGGTGGTTGTGCCAAGGCGATTGGTGATTGATTTGTACCTTGGGGGCGGATTTCGAAATCTCTTGGTCACTAACGATGCCGAGGAGGGAAGCATAAACAACTGGTGGCGAAATGTAAATATTTTTAATTTGCGTACCCTTCAGCCAGGCAGGTACGAAACCATTCCGTCTATTACGGGCGGATTTAGTTTAGGATTTCTTCTAGGACAACGAAACCCGAAAGCATTACCTTTGCGTTAGCAAAAAAAGAGATACTGCTAACAGACAAAATAGGATAAAAATGCAAACCTACGAATACAAGGTAATTGAGGTTAAACCTGGGGGTTTCTGGGGAACCAAACTTGACCCACAAGATATTGAAGATAAGCTCAATAGCATGGCAAGTGAAGGATGGGAGTTGGTGAACTCATTGGATATGAACGCCTACGAAGGGATGACTTCTAAAATTGTTTTCATTTTTAAACGGGCAAAAACTTTCTAATGGTTTTTCAGCAAGAACCTATTTGTGCCTTGGCGACCCCGTCAGGGGTAGGAGCCATTGGGGTGATTCGAGTGTCAGGAGAAGGGACATTTGCGGTCGTCAATAAACTTTTTCGGGGCAAAGACCTGACGAAAGTCGATTCCCATACGGTTCATTTTGGAACCATTCGTTCGGGCAACGACATCATTGATGAAGTTTTAATCGCTGTTTTTAAAACACCAACTTCGTTTACCAAAGAAGATACGGTCGAAATTTCTTGCCACGGCTCAGACTACATCATTCGCCAAATTTTGAAGCTCCTCGTTCAAAATGGCGCACGGTTGGCGCGTCCAGGGGAGTTTACGCAACGCGCCTTTCTCAATGGTCAGTTTGACTTAGTACAGGCCGAAGCAGTGGCCGATTTGATTGCCGCCGATTCGGCCGCTAGTCATCGCACGGCCTTGAACCAACTTCGGGGTGGATTTTCAAAAAAATTGGCATTTCTGCGCGAAGACCTGATTCATTTTGCCAGCATGGTAGAGTTGGAATTGGATTTTGGCGAGGAAGACGTTGAATTTGCCAATCGGGACGATTTACGGGCGTTGATAAATAACCTTCAAACGACCATCGCGCCGCTCATTGATTCCTTCGATTTTGGAAATGCCCTCAAAGAGGGAATACCCGTGGCCATCATTGGGGCACCCAACGTGGGCAAATCGACGTTGCTCAATGCGCTTTTGAACGAAGAAAAAGCCATTGTGACGTCGATTGCAGGAACCACCCGCGACGTTATCGAAGATCTCCTTTACCTAGATGGCATCAAATTCCGAATCATTGATACGGCAGGTATTCGTGAGACGGTTGACGTGGTGGAGTCAATTGGGATTGAGCGTTCCAAAAAAGCCATGAACCAAGCCGACGTGGTGGTGCTGTTGTTTGATAGTCCAGAAACCTACGCCGATGTGGAGCAGTTGGCGGAAGGGCTAGAGGAGGGGAAAAAGGTGTTGTGGGTAAGGAATAAAGCGGATTTGACCTCACCCAACGGAGGGGCAGGGGGTGAGGTTGAAATCCCCATTTCCGCCAAAACAGGTACAGGTATCGAAGACCTTAAAAAAGCATTGGTCGCAGTGGCAGTGGCTGCCAAAGCCGCCGACGATACTGTGGTGACCAACTTGCGTCATTATGAACACTTGGTAAAAACGCAACAAGCCCTATCGGACGTTCTGAATGGCCTTGCGATAGGAATTACGGGAGACTTTTTGGCGCAAGATATTCGTTTGGCATTGCACCACTTAGGAGAAATCACGGGGCAAATCGCTACCGATGATTTATTAGCTAATATTTTCAGTAAGTTCTGTATTGGAAAGTAACAATTTTTCTATTTTACACTTCACTATAATCCATGACCCAAATGAAGTTTTTGTTTACCCTCTTACTGGTTGGTTTGGTGCAGCTTTCGATGGCGCAAACCCCTAAAATCAACGAAGATTCTGTCTATATTCGTCAGCACTATACCAAAATGGAACGCATGGTTCCGATGCGTGACGGTGTCAAACTTTTTACGTCGATTTATGTCCCCAAGGACATAGCAAGCGGGAAAAAGTACCCGATTATGCTCAATCGGACTCCTTACAGCGTTGCTCCCTATGGAGATACACTCTACAAAACTTCCTTGGGGCCGTCGATGCTATTTGCGCGCGATGGTTATATTTTTGTTTACCAAGATGTCCGCGGAAAATACATGTCGGAAGGCAGTTTTGAGGCGTACCGTCCGTTTATTCCAAATAAGAAAAACGCGACCGACAACGATGAAAGCTCCGATGCCTACGATGCGATTGAATGGTTGGTGAAAAATATCGAAGGCAACAACGGAAAAGTGGGCACGTGGGGAATCTCGTCGCCTGGTTATTATTCTACCATGACGACCATTGAGTCCCATCCTGCCCTCAAAGCGGCCTCGCCTCAAGCCCCTGTGACCGACTGGTTTATGGGGGATGACCGCCACCACAACGGCGCTTTCTTTTTGATGGGAACGTTTGCCTTTATCTCAGGTTTTGGCGCGCCGCGTCCCGTACCTGCGGCCAAAGCACGTCCAGGGTTTTCGGCCTATGGTACGCCCGATGGCTATGAGTTTTACATGAAATTGGGTCCTCTCAAAAACGTCAATGAGCGGATTTTTAAAGGCGAAAACCGCATTTGGAATCAGTTGATGGAAAACGAAACCTACAACGAGTTTTGGCAGTCACGTACGCCTGTTCCGCATTTCAAAAATGTAAAACCTGCCGTGATGGTTGTTGGGGGCTGGTTTGACCAAGAGGATTTGTACGGGCCATTGAAAGCCTACGAAGGTATCGAAAAAAATAGCCCCTCGTCGTCGAATCGTTTGGTGATGGGGCCGTGGATTCACGGAGGCTGGGCGCGTGGAAAAGGCGAGTCGTTAGGACACATTCGCTTCGGCTCGGCGACGAGTGAGTTTTACCAAAAAAACATTGAATTGCCTTTCTTCAATCACCATCTGAAAGACGCGCCTGATCCTAAATTGCCCGAGGCGTACATCTTTGAAACGGGTGCTAACCAATGGCGTACCTACGACCAGTGGCCGCCCAAAAATTCGGTAGAAAAGAAATTGTATTTCCACCCCGACGGTAAACTTTCATTTAACCCAACCCCAGAAAGTGTCCAAAAGGGAAAAGAACCTGCGTTCAACGAATACACCAGCGACCCTGCACGTCCTGTCCCTTATACGTCTGAGATTCGTGTCATAAGAGGAAGTGATTTTATGTACGAGGACCAGCGTTTTGCCTCACAACGCCCCGATGTATTGGTGTATGAGTCAGACGTGTTAACCGATGATGTGACCATTTCGGGAAATGTTTTTGCTGACCTTTTTGTGTCAACGACGGGAACGGATGCCGATTTTATTGTAAAATTAATCGACGTTTATCCTGGCGACGCACCCAACGACAGCCCCGAGAATCCCCGAAAAGCGATGGGTGGTTTTCAATTGTTGGTGCGTGGTGAGGTGATGCGTGCTAAGTTTAGAAATAGCTTTACCACTCCAGAACCGATGAAACCTGGCAAAATTGAACACGTAAAGTTCGATATGCAAGATGCGGCGCACCGTTTCAAAAAAGGCCATAAAATCATGGTTCAGGTTCAAAGTAGCTGGTTTCCGTTGGTTGACCGCAATCCGCAGAAGTTTTTGAATATATATAAAGCCGACGCGAGCGATTTTCAAAAGGCAACTCACAAAATATTTTGTTCGGGAAATGCCTCCTCGTATGTCGGTGTTCGGGTAGTAGAATAAAAAGACAATTGTTTGAATTTTACAAGCATCCGTTTGATTCAAACAACCCTTGGTTTGGCTCCAACTTTTACTTTTGCATTGTTAAATATCAATCAAAAGTTAAAAACAAACGAGCTATGAAGTACAACTTGTTAGGAAACACAGGACTGAAAGTATCGGAATTGT
Source organism: Runella defluvii (assembly GCF_014195535.1). Lineage (GTDB taxonomy): Bacteria > Bacteroidota > Bacteroidia > Cytophagales > Spirosomataceae > Runella > Runella defluvii. The sequence continues at coordinate 338,028 of NZ_JACIBY010000003.1, forward strand.
GTTTAGGTACCATGACCTTTGGAGGCAAAGGAATGTGGACTGCTATTGGTACGTTGCCACAAGACGAAGTAAATGCCTTGGTGAAAGCCTCGGTAGAGGCGGGGATTAATTTTATTGATACGGCCAACGTTTACAGCGAGGGCCTTAGCGAAGAAATGACGGGGAAGGCTATTCGTGAATTGGGCTTGAATCGCGATGAATTGGTAATTGCGACCAAAGTACGAGGGCGCATGGGCGCGGGGCCAAACCAAACGGGTTTGACCCGCAAACACATTTTGCAACAAGCCGACGAAAGCCTCAAACGCCTCCAAATAGACTACATCGACTTGTACCAAATTCATGGGTTTGACCCCGTTACGCCCTTGGAAGAAACCCTGTCGGCGTTAGATTCGTTGGTTCAAAGTGGCAAAGTTCGGTACATTGGTTGCAGCAATTTAGCAGCTTGGCACATCATGAAAGCCCTGGGAATTTCGGAGCGTAACCACTGGTCGAAATTCATTTCGTTGCAAGCGTATTATACGATTGCAGGCCGTGATTTGGAACGCGAAATTGTTCCGATGCTCCAGGATCAAAAAGTGGGCTTGATGGTTTGGAGTCCGTTGGCGGGTGGTTTATTAAGCGGGAAATACGGTCGCCACGAAACACCCGAAGATGCTCGACGCGCTAATTTCGACTTCCCACCTATCAACAAAGACAAAGCCTATGACATCATCGAAGTGATGCGCGAAATAGCTACCGAAAAAGGAGTAACCGTAGCTCAAATTGCGCTAGCTTGGTTGCTGCATCAGCCTGCGGTTTCGACGGTAATCATTGGCGCAAAAAAACCAGAGCAGTTGGCCGATAACATCAAATCGACCGAGGTGAGTCTAACCGCCGAAGAATTGGCACGTTTGGATTTAATCAGCAAATTGCCCGCCGAATACCCCGCGTGGATGATTGAACGCCAAGGCGCTGACCGCCGATAAGTCCTTGTATTTGAGTAATTAAAGAAAACAACAATGTCAATCGTCGAAACCTTAGAAGAATTTTATCGGCAAAAATATGCGACGCTTCCTGAAATAGACCCCAACGATCCTGGGCATTTTAACGTATTTCGGGTAGAAGACCACGCGCCAACTAAAAAAGCGCCGCTAAAGTATGCGCGTCGGGAGTTTTACAAAATTTCGCTGATAAAAGGGCATTTTGTCTATCACTATGCCGATAAAAGCTTGGAGGTGAACGGAGCGACATTGTTGTTTTTTAACCCCGAAGTTCCCTACACCATGGAGCACTTGGGGGAGGAGCGTACGGGTTTTTTCTGCATTTTTAGAGGAGAATATTTTAGCGACCACCTCCGAAATAGTTTGCGAGAATTGCCCATGTATGCCCCTGGAGGAAAGCCTGCTTATAGGCTAGATGAGGCTCAATTTCGCAGTTTTGGGGTGATTTTTGAAAAAATGTTGGAAGAAATTCAGTCCGATTATCGTTTCAAAAACGACCTCATTCGGAACTACATTATGGAAATCATTCATAATGCGCTTAAAATCCAACCCTCCGAAAAACTGTATCGGAACATTGATGCCAATGCGCGCATTACTACCGTTTTTATGGAATTGCTCGAACGGCAGTTTCCCGTTGAACCTACTACCCAAAAATTTCAATTGCGCTCTGCGAAAGACTTCGCCGAAAAGTTGAATGTCCACGTCAACCACCTCAATCGGGCGATTAAACTAAGTACGGGAAAAACAACCACCGAGCACATCGCCGAACGACTGATGGGAGAGGCCAAAGCGATGTTGCGCCATACGCATCGGAACGTGTCAGAAATCAGTTACTCACTGGGGTTTGAAGAACCTGCCCACTTTAACCATTTCTTCAAAAAACACGCAGGAATGACGCCTACGGCGTTTCGGGCGTAGAGGGAGGGATGCATAAGGTGTGACTCTTCTAACCCCATGCCTTTAGGCTGGGGAATGCAAGCAGGAACAATAATACGTAAGCTTTAGCCATGACTTTTCGATAGTAAGATGCTAAAAATCAAGTGAAATTCTTTCAACAACAACTCCAATTAAAACCTCGCAAACGAGGCTTTCACCTCGTAACTTCCGAAGTCTTGCAGGCTTTTCCCCAACTGCGCGAAATCTCCGTTGGCATGTGCCAAGTATTTATCCAACACACGTCAGCATCGTTGACCATCAATGAAAACGCAGACCCTACGGTTCGTCAAGATTTTGAAATGTTTTTTAACAAGGCCGTCCCAGAAAACGACCCCGATTATCGCCACGATTACGAAGGTTCTGACGATATGCCTGCGCATTTAAAAGCCTCAATGTTAGGCGCTTCGGTGCTCATGCCCGTAAGAAATGGGCGTTTAGCGTTAGGAACTTGGCAGGGAATTTATTTGTGCGAACACCGCAACGATGGAGGTGCTCGCACAGTTATGATAACAGCGTGGGGAGAGTAAATTGTTTACTTACAGTCGCATAAGTCGCGGTCAACGTACGTTTTTTTGCCACTGGCCGTGAGGTAATAACAGCCCCCACTTTTGCCAATGTACAGGGCATTCCCGTTATAAACGCTGCATTTGGTGTCAACATTAATGGACGTGCTGCGGTAGTCAAATCGCGCGTTTTGGAGGGCTGATTGGGTAGAAGAGGGGAGGTTGCTGAAAAAATCCATGCCCGTTTTTCGCTCCAATTCGCTCACGGTTGTGATATAGCGAATCCAACTTGTGTTCTTGACCGTACTGTTTTTGTTCGGGAAATCGACGGCAATCACGGGCGTAGTGCTGTTGATTTCATTCACCGAGGCATTTCCAGGCAATACCACAATGATTTTATACACCCGCGCGGGGACATTGACCACGTCGTCGAGTTTGGTAGCGGTGCCTTTGCTTCCTTCGCCACCTGTGCCATAGGCACCTGCCGTTATGTACAGTTTGTAGCCTTTCTCGACCAATTCCCGACTAAATTGTTCCAAGTGCTCCCACGCTTCTCGGTTGAGGTCGGGCGCTTGCGGAATCATGTTGGTCATCAAAAAAGTGCTTGAATTGCTAGGTATCGAATTGGTTCGGTCGGCCGACGGGCACAAATGCCCACGGTCAAATCCTGAACTTGAATAGTCGCTAGGTTTTATTTTAGGCCAATCTTGTGGCAAAGCTTCGTCGGGACGAAAATCATTTTGGCGGTCAATCGTTCCCAACCATTTTGGCGACAACTCCCACGCTACCCAGTTGGCATGGCCTTTGGAACGGTTGTACGAAAGCGCAAATTGGGGTTTGTTCAATAAATAATTGTCGTACGACGAAGGATTGGTTTGAGCATTACTTGGATTTCCAAGGGCTAAATGTGGGCTTTGATTAGTAGTTGCAGGCGTGTAACCTGGAGCACAACTTGAGACGACAACAGCTACCAGCGCTAGGACAGCCAACGAACGGAAAAGATTCATACAAATAAATTTTACAATAAGTACAGAGGCAAAGTTAATAGTTATCTGTTAATCGTTAACTGAGTGTCTTGTCCTAGCATATTCTAAAAAATACTTAGTGGGTTGATAATCTGTGTTTTACAATTGACGAGTAACGGTTGACGATTAACAGGCTGTTTCTCACATTTGGCTCCAAAGGTGTTATTTTTTTCACGGCACACAAAAAACGAATGAATAACTCTTTTATTTGTACACTTCATCTAAACTTACTATCCCAATGCGCTTGATTTTTTTACTTCTGTTTTTAAAAATTACCCCCCTATTTGCCCAAACGAAGGGAATGACGCCCGCTTCTATTGGGATAGTGGGCGACACCGCCGATGTAACCGTTCCGACCCAAACGGGCTTTGTGTTAGGTGGCGGGAGTACCGACGTCAAAGAAGCCTTGCAGTGGATGATTGAACGTGCTAAAGGCGGCGATGTGGTCATTATTCGGGCCAGTGGCGCTACGGGCTACAATGATTTTATCTATGGTTTAGGAGGGGTTAATTCGGTAGAAACCTTGCTTATCAATAATCGAGAATTGGCCATGAATCCTGCTGTTGGACAGCGAATTAGGCAAGCCGAACTTCTTTTTATTGCGGGTGGTGACCAAGGGAATTATGTGAAGTTTTGGCAAGATACCCCCGTTGAAGAAGCCATCAATTATTTGATTCACGTCAAAAAAGCACCTATCGGAGGAACGAGTGCGGGTTGTGCTATTTTGGGGGAAGTTGGTTTTGCTGCCCTCAACGACGGTATCAATTCAGAAGAAGCCCTAACAAATCCTTTTCATCCCAAAATGACCCTTTTAAACGGTGGTTTTATTGATATACCCATCTTAAAAAATACCATTACCGACACCCACTACAGCAACCGCAGTCGGCACGGACGACACTTGGCTTTTTTGGCTAGAATGAAACAAGATTGGGATATGAAAGCCAAAGGAATTGGGGTCGATGAAAAAACTTCGGTATGCATTGATGAAAAAGGCATCGCCCGTGTCTTTGGGAGTCAAGCAGCTTATTTTATTATGGTCAACAAAAAGAAACCAGAGCGCTGCGAATCAGGACAAAAACTGACGTGGAACCGTGGCGGAAAAGCCGTAAAAGTGTATAAAATCCCCGCGACCCTCAACGGAGACGGGCGCTTTGACCTAAACACTTGGAAACTCCCCAAAGGCCAAACGTGGACGTACTGGTTTGCCAATGATGGCGTCATTACCGAATAATCAGCGTGCATCTGCGTGGATTTAATCTGCGCCCATCTGCGAGAAAAAAATAAACCCATGAAAAAGATACTAATAGCATTTTTATTCCTAGCCCAAAGCCTATTGGCCCAAACCTCCAACGAAATCCGTCTGATTATTCGCTCGGACGATATTGGTTTTTGTCACACGGCCAACGCCGCCTGCATGAAAGTCTATACCTATGGAATCAGCCGTTCGGTAGAAATCCTCGCCACCGCACCGTGGTTTATGGAAGCCGTGAAAATGCTTAAAACCCAGCCCAATTACGACGTCGGCGTGCATTTATGCCTCACGAGCGAGTGGGAAAACCTAAAATGGCGTCCCTTAACGTCAGCTCCTTCGTTGACGGACGCCGACGGGTATTTTCCACAGTTTGTTTGGGAAAACAAAAAATTAAAAGACAGCCCGTATCTGCTTCAAAAAACCATCAACGTCGCCGAAGTAGAGCGCGAGTTTCGGGCACAAATTGAACTCGTCAAAAAGCACTTGCCGTGGGCAAGTCACTTATCGGCGCACATGGGTTGCACCAACGCTACTGCCGAGGTAAAAACGATGGTAGAGCGCTTGTCGAAAGAATATAACTTACCCATTCAAATGCCCAAAGACGTTCAGTACGTTCGTGGGTTTGGTGGAGCCGATAAATCGCCCGAACAAAAGGAAAAAGATTTGGTCGAAATCCTCAAAAATCTTCCCGCAGGAACGCACTTTTTGGTCGAACACCCAGGTTACGATTCGGGAGACATGAAAGGTGTAGGACACGTGGGCTACGAAAATGTAGCTTATGACCGCGAAGGGGTGACGCGCGCTTTTACGAGTGCCGAAGTAAAAAAAATCATTGCGGAGCGCGGTATCAAGCTAGTAAGCATCAAAGAAGCTATGCAGGGGAAGTAATAAAAAAAGAAACTGTCTAAAAAGGGGGCGCTGGAGAGCGCCCTTTCTTTTTAAGACAGTTCTTGTATATAGAAGGGTTCGGAATGCTAGTGCTTATTCAATACGACAATGTTTTCGGCTTCATACGTGCCGCCTTCAGTTTGTAAATGATACACCTTGTCAACGGTTCGGAAAGCTGAGGCAATGTTGGTCAATTCGGCAGTAAGGTACCTGCCCGTAACGGCGTCCCGCACAAAAAGCCAATCGCCTGCGCGGAGGTCTTCCACGCGTTTTTTACCCAAAAGTGTCAAAACAGGATGGTAGGGCGTCACCTCCAACGAAAGTAAACCACTTTCGTTGCGCGTACTTACCCACGCTTGCCCGTTGGGACGAACAAGCAGGCGCGTAAGCGAAAAAACGCCTTCATTGACAACCACTCTCTCAACTCGATTAGCTCGTATGCCCGTAATTTCATCACCAGCTTTGATGCCCGAAATTTTCTTTTCGGTACCATCCACGAGGTTGACAAAAGTTTCGGCAGGAAAGCAAAATTCCTGAGGATGTGCTAAAACAATCTTTGAGTGCGGTTGAGCTTGGCTTAATGCAAACGCGACGCAAATGCCCAGTCCGTCGTTGGTAAGGCTTTTGGCTTTTAAGTCAGCTACGAAATTATCCTTAACAGCTTTGGACGAAGTTTCATTGGGTAAAACGAGCGTTACGAGGCGGTTTTGCGACGAATACACGACCAGTTGTCCAAGTGCGCTTTGGCCAGTACGTTCCGAAATATCATAAAACGATACCTTGTGTTCCACACCATCGTTAAACTGAAACGACAGCGGGGTTTCGTACTGACGATAGGAGAGGCCGTGGCTCCGAAAATGTTGTTTTGGGGAGCCACTACGAATCTCTACGGCTTTTGCTTTGTCAAATTCGGCCAACGTCATTCCTGGCTGCCTTTCCTGAGCAAACGTTGCCCAACTGACAGCGACTAAAACAAAGGGAATAAATCTCATGACTTTTTAGCTGACCGATTTTGCAAAAGCATCTTTAAAGGCTTTCATTTCGTCCATGGTTCCGATGCTTACGCGGCACCAGTGTTGTTGGTCAAAAAACCAACTTTTAACACTGACGCCCTCAGCCATCATTTTTTGAAGGAGCATAGGCCCTTTCATTTTGATGGGAAATAAAACGAAGTTTGCTGATGAAGGTAAATAACTGTATCCCATTGAAGTAAGACTGTCGCAGAGGAATTTCTTAGATTCGATGGTGTTTTTTAAAACCATGTCCTGAAATGCTTTGTCTTTGAAAGACGCAACTGCCGCCGCTGCCGAAGTGGTAGAAACGGTAAAGCCGCCCGAGCAGAATTTGCGCAAATCTTTCAACAAAGCTGGTTGCCCCAAGGCGTAGCCAATTCGCAAGCCCGCAAAACCGTGGAGCTTAGAGAGCGTACGCAAGATGAGCACATTTTGTCCTTTACGGATACATTCTACCATGCTATCCGTGGCGGGATTGGGAGCGTAGTCGATGTAGGCTTCGTCCACTAAAACCGTTGCTTTGGGAGAAACCGAATCACAAAACGACTTTAACTTGGCCGAAGGCAACATCACACCCGTTGGGTTGTTGGGGTTGCACACGTAAATCATGCTAGTTTCGCTGTTTACGCGCGTTGCCATCGCTTCCAAATCGTATTGATAGTCCTTGGTCAAAGGCACTTTTTCCGTTTTCATTGTTGCGCCGTCTTCGCGGGCATCGCGTCCAGAGATGTAGCAAGTTTCGGCCATCATCACTTTTCCTTTGGTGGCGGCCAATAGAAGGCTTGCCATCAACAATTCCGAAGAACCTGCCCCCAGCATCACTTGGTCGGGTGTGACGCCGTGCATGCCTGCAATCGTCTTTTTGAGTTCGGCCGTTACGGGGCCAGCGTACAAAAAGGCTTTTGGTGCGTTGTCGGCAATGGCCTTAATCGCCGTTGGCGCAGGGCCCCAAGGGTTTTCATTGGACGACAAACGTGCCCGTACTTGGGGTGCTGCTGCCAACAGAGCCTCTTGAACAATTTCTCGTTCGCGCTCAGCATATACATCAAAAATTCCTAGTGATGAATAAGCCGTTGACGCTTGAGCTGTAGTTGCTGAACCCAAAGCAAGTCCTGATGAGGCCAGTAGCCCAGACTTTAACCAATCCCGACGATTTACAATAAAAGACATAGTGATAGCGGTAAAAAGGTTTTCGTTTTGTTTCCCAAAAGAAAAACTGGACTCTCGCTTGGCGGCGATAAAACGGAAGTACTTATTCTTACTATATATACTAATGGTGTGAATAAGTGACTGCGTCTTTGATGATGCAAAATTAGAAAAATATAATTTAATGTCAATACATATTTCAAAAATGTGCAATCAAAAATTTAACAAAAATCAAAATTTTGGCGTATATACATCAAAAATTAAACTAAAAAATGGTAAAAAATCAAAAATATAACCAAAATGACGTTTTTGATAAACAAGCTATTTTTGTTATTTTGTTGTTAATAATTGTTTGGTAATGATTGAAAATATAGAATAAAATAATGTAAAAACAACAAATAATTGCATTAAAACAGTAAAATGTAAATATTTTGCAAAATTTATTAAAATATATTTGGCAATTTGGAGATGATGCTATACTTTCGATTCAACAAACTAAGGAATAGTACAATTTTCTTCTAGTTGAATAGCTCCAGAGCCGCACTTGTAGGGGTTGTTTCAACACTAAAAATTGAAAGGTCTCTGTGCAGACCACCATATTTCTTGCAAGGAAGCAAACGAGGTTATGAACGTTTGCTCGCTGAGTATCGCAGTTACTTGAAATTCCAAAATGGCATCAGATTGAAATCCGAACGGGAAGTTTAGCTTCTTTCCATTCGCTGTTTTCAATCGAAAGATAAAGGAGGAAAAATCCTCTTGCTTGGCCACGCTTGCCCGACTGTTCGGATGGTTAGTTTATGCTAATGCGGCCAGTATAGATTAACAACTGTTCAGTCGGTGCAATGCGTGAAAGGAGTCACACGAATACCTAAAACTAAACTGTTACCAGATGAAAAAATATCTACTTTTATCAGCATTAATGACAATCGCGTGGGTTGGATATGCCCAAAGGTTTGTCAAAGGTACGGTTACTTCAAAAGACGAAGGCGCTTTGCCTGGCGTGAACGTAATCGTAAAAAGTACGAGAGCTGGAGTTGTGACGGATGCAGAAGGAAATTACAAAATTAGCGTTCCTGACGATAACGCGGTTTTGGTCTATAGTTTTATTGGTTATTCAATTCAGGAAATTCCCGTAGGCGGGCGTTCAAGCATTAACATTGAGCTTCAACCCGATATTAAAGCGCTTCAGGAGGTAGTAGTAACGGCTTTTGGTATCGAGAAAGAGAAAAAGGCCCTTGGTTACACCGTACAAGAAATCAAAGGAAATCAAATTTCTGAATCTCGCTCCAACAATGTTGTCAATAGCCTCTCTGGGCGCGTGGCAGGGGTGCGCGTGGCGAGCAACGGAGGGCCTGGAAGTGGCTCAACGGTGCAGATTCGAGGAAGTTCGTCGGTTTCTGGGAACAACCAACCGCTCGTTGTTATCGACGGTGTCCCCATCGACCAATCAACCTCTAGTCGTATGACTAGCGGTGAAAAGCAATTCGGCGGTGGTTTGTCGGAAATTAGTCCCGACAACATCAAAGATATTAGTATCCTAAAAGGCCCTAACGCGGCAGCATTGTATGGTTCGCGCGCGGCCAACGGGGTTATTTTGATTACCACCAAAAATGGCGCGGGTACCAAAGGAATTGGTATTGAGTTTAACCACAATACAACTTTTGAGCGCCCATTGGTCAAACCAAAGTTTCAAAACATGTACGGTGGAGGAAACGGATACCGTACTTGGTATAATGACGGTTGGTCGGGTACAATTACTGATCCTACCGAAATCCAACAATACCGCGCTGCCTATGGCCCTAACGCACCTTTGACTGGAACAGAAGGGACGGACGAAAGCTGGGGTGCTCCTTTGGATGGCCGTCTGGTACGTCATTGGTACACGGGAGCTGATGTAGCGCCGCTTACTCCTCAACCCAACAACTGGGAAGGATACTGGGAAACGGGTGCTACTACAACCAACAACGTAGCCCTTTCGGCAGGAAACGATAAAGGAAGCTTCCGCTTGTCGATGGGTCGGATGGACCAAAAAGGGATTATGTACAACAATGACTTTTGGCGGAATAACTTTAAATTGAATACTAATTACAACTTCACTTCAAAGTTAAGTGCAACAGTATCAGCTGAATACGTAAAAAGTGGCTCAGATAACCGTTCGTTCCAAGAAGGTCAGCAGTTTATTTGGGCACACCGCCACACCGATTGGTCGATGTTGAAAAAATATGCCGATTATACAACGGTGCATATTCAACGTAAAGTGGCTGGTCGCCTTCCAGACAATGACCCGCCTAACTGGCAACATACGTTTTTTACCAATCCATTCTACACGCAAGACTACCTGCCATCATCCAATGAAAAAGACCGTTTGGTAGGTAACATTGCCTTGAACTACAAAATTTCGCCTTCGTTTAGTGTGTTAGCTCGTTCGGGAACGGACTATTGGTCAGATACGCGCATCAACGTCATCAACTTCGACCGTGTTCGTAACGGAAACCGTACACCTGGACAATATTCGGAAGATGTACAACGTGCCCAAGAAACCAACAGCGACATCATTTTGTCGTTCAACAGAAGCGTAACCAACAACATTTCGGTAAGTGCTCAAGCGGGAGCCATCAAACGTACCAATTATTTCAAACGTAACTTCACGCAAGTTGGGGAGTTGGTGGTAGATGGCCTTTATAACTTATCAAACTCCGTAACCAGTTTGAACACCGTGTCGAGCCGCATCGAAAAAACAGAAATGCAAAGTGTGTTTGGAACGGCACAGGTAGGTTGGAAAAACGCCTTGTTCTTGGATTTTACAGCGCGTAACGACTGGTCTAGCACGTTGCCTTCTAATGCTCGCTCGTACTTCTATCCATCGGTTTCGGCAAGCGCAGTAGTGACAGATTTGTTGGATCTTCAAAGCTCTATTTTGACTTTTGGTAAAGTGCGCGCTAGCTGGGCACAAGTTGGAAACGATGCTTCGCCGTATCAATTGGCCCAAACATTCCGCTCAGCCAGTGCTTGGAATGGTAGCACACCCGAGTATTATGAAAACACTACCATCTCTAATTCTAGCCTTAAACCCGAAATCACAACAGGAATTGAGTTAGGTTTAGACTTGCGTTTCCTTCGTGGTAAGTTAGGATTGGACGTGACGTATTATAATCAATCGTCTAAAAACCAGATTCTTGGCGTAGAAATCTCAAAAGCATCTGGTTACAATAGTCGCATCTTAAACGCGGGAGAAATTGTCAACAAAGGACTTGAAGTGGTATTGTCAGGGACACCTTTGAAAACCGTAAACGGATTTACGTGGGATGTGAGCTTTAACTTTGCCCGCAACCGCAACAAAGTAATCGCACTTGCGGAAGGATTAACTACTTATACGCTACACACTCAGCGTGGATTGACTTCGGAAGCTCGCGTTGGCCAACCTTATGGTGCTTTGTACGGCATTGGTTTTGAAAAAGCTCCTGACGGTCAAATTATCTACAAAGACGGTTTGCCAGTGGTTTCAACCACACCACGTTTGCTCGGAAATATCCAGCCTGACTGGACGGGTGGTTTCTCTAACACCTTCACGTACAAGAGCTTCTCTTTAGCTGCTTTGATTGATGTACGCGTAGGAGGCGATTTCTTCGACGAAGGTACGGGAACGGCGCGTTGGACAGGTCAGTACGAAGAAACGGCGATTGGACGTGAAGAAGGTATCATCGGTAAAGGGGTAAAAGTGGTAAGCACCAATGCAGATGGCTCGTCGGTATATGCACCAAACGACATCATTGTGGCAGCCAATCAATTATACGGGTACAACAATCCACGTCGTTATCATGAAGCCGTTATTTATGACGGAAGTTACGTCAAACTTCGCGAGATGTCTTTCGGTTATTCAGTTCCTGAGGCCATCTTGAAACGCTCTTTTATTCGCTCGGCCAAAGTGTCAATCGTTGGACGTAACCTTGCGATTTTGTTCAAGAATACACCACACATCGACCCAGAAGTGGACCGCTTCGGTGGAAACCGTCAAGGGTTTGCGTACGGCGAGTTGCCTAACTCTCGTAGTGTTGGTTTTAACGTATCTCTCGGATTCTAAACGACTTATCTCTATGAAAAAATACACATTACTTTCGCTGACGTTGGCGGCTCTTTTGGGTTCTTCTTGTACCAAAGAGTTTGACAAAATGAACATCGACCCCAATAACCCAACGGCCATTGGTCCGCAGTATTTGCTGCCCTACGCCATGGAAAAATCGGTGGACAGATTTTGGGGGGGAAGCACGCGTTTTGAGCGTTTGAACATCGACGGAATGATGCTTTGGATGCAGTATTTTACCCGTAATATTTACTCAAACGAAGGAGATAACTACGGACTTTCACCCGCATTTTACAACAACAACTGGGCGTCTTTCTTTAACGATGGCTTGTTGAACTTCCAACGAATCATTGTTGATAGTTCGCCAACGGGCAAAGCGCCAAACACTAATTACGAAGGCGTGGCATTGGTAATGCGTTCGTGGTTGTTTTCGGTGACGACGGATCTTTGGGGTGCCATTCCGTATTCGGAAGCCTTAAAAGGGACAGCCGAGTCGCCTAGCTACACCCCTGCGTATGATTCACAAGATAAAATCTATGAAGGATTGTTGAACGACCTGAAAATTGCCAACGAAAAACTCATAGTCGGTGGGCCAGGCGTTCAAGGGGATATTATTTACGGAGGTAACATCCTGAAATGGAAGAAGTTTGCCAATTCATTGCGTTTGCGTTTGGCCAATCGCCAGGCTGCGAAGAAGTCGGCTGAGTCGCGGGCGATTATGAGAGAAATTTTGGGCGATGCCACAAAATACCCCATTTTTACGAGCAACGATGACAATGCCTTGATTAAAAATACGGCAACGCTCCCAAGCAACAACGAATGGCACGAAGTGATGGTACGCGGTAGCCGTACTGACTGGAACATCAGCAGCACCTTGGCCGATAAGCTCAACGCTTTGGGCGATACCCGCATCACGATTTATGCGAATCCAGTAGCTGGAAAATACGTAGGACACCCCAACGGTTTGCCCGATGCCATTGCCACGACTTACTTGTCGTCGAGCTCAACGATTGGAAACTACTTCACCCGCCCCGAAACACCAAGTGTGATTATGACGCTTTCAGAATTGAACCTGATTTTGGCCGAAGCAGCCATTGATGGAGACATTACAGGCGATGCCAAAACGTATTTTGAAAACGGGATTACGGCTTCTTTTGAACAATATGGGTTGAAAGTGCCTGCCGATTATTTTACCAAAGTAGGTGCCGTAACGCGCGAAAAAGTACTTGATCAAAAATGGATAGCACTCTACGGAGTAGGGGTAGAGGCTTGGACCGAATACCGCAGAACAGGTTTCCCTGTATTACCTGCCAAAGATCCACGCGCCGTTTTTGAAAATGATGGTGTGTTGCCAACCCGTTTGCCGTATCCAAGTACCGAATATTCACTCAACAAAGCTAGTTTGGAAAAAGGTATTGCCCTCAATGGCGGTGCCGATAACATGAAAACCAAGCTTTGGTGGGTTGAAAAATAAGTCATTTGTTAAATTTTTATTCACAGAAATACATAATTTGAATTTTGCTATGTAGTTGTGAATAAAATAGTTAACTTAGAGTCACCATAACAAAGTACCAACAAAAGCCATAAGCTAAACCACCAATTCAAAACACACTCACAAACACATGACACAGATTATCAACCGCCGCAGTTTACTTAAATCAGGTTTGATGACCTTAGGAGGAATGGCCGCTGCCCCAGCAGTAGGTGCCTTCGCAAATGTACCTTCACGTATAGACACCAACGGTAACTTATTTCATAGCCCTTTACTCAGAGAAACGGTGTTGGAAAACCCGCCAAAAACGCCCCCAACCATCGTGCGTATCAATGCCAACGAAAACCCTTACGGCCCTCCAATGAGCGCTCGGAAGGCAGTGGCAGATGCCGTTGCGGGCGGTAGCCGTTATTCGTGGAAAGAGTTAGAAAACCTTGTTGGAAAAATCGCTAAAAAAGAAGGCGTTACTCCTGACCACATCATGATGGGCCCTGGTTCGTCGGATTTGTTAGAGAAAGTGGCCATCGTACTTTTCCAAAAAGGTGGAAATGTAGTTTCGGCTGACCCAACTTATATGTCATTGGTAAAAGTAGCCGAAGCGACGGGAGCTACTTGGAAGGCGGTGCCGTGCAAAGGTGACTGGTCGCACGACTTGAAAGCAATGGAAGCGGCCATCGACAAGGACACAAAACTTGTTTATATCTGTAACCCTAACAACCCAATGGGTAGCATCACGTCGGGCAAAGAGCTATTGGATTTCTGTTCACGTGTTTCGGAAAAAGTACCCATTTTTGTGGACGAAGCGTACCTTGAATTGGCCGTAGGTGCTGATACTCAGAGTATGGTGTCGTTGTTGGCACAAAAGAAAAACGTTATCATCGCCCGTACTTTCTCAAAAATTATGGGTATGGCAGGTTTGCGCGTAGGATACGTAGCGGCGCTCCCTGCAACGTTGGATAAAATTCAGAAAATCACCCGTGGTGGAATGGGAATCACCCAAACGTCGATTGCCGCAGCGGTGGCAAGTATGGACGATGCAGAGTTCCAAGACACAACACGTAAACTGAACCACGAAGTGAAGATGTATCTTTGCAAAAACTTGGATCGTTTGGGTTACAAATACGTGCCTTCATACACCAACTTCGTGATTTTCCCGATCAACATTCCGACCAAAGAATTGCTCCAAAAAATGATGGCGAAAGGCATCATGGTACGCGGATACGAAATTCAGGGCAAGCCTTGGTGCCGCGTAAGTATGGGGACGATGGACGAAATCAAGCAGTTTGTAAGTACGCTTGAGGCGATAAGCTAATTTTGAAATAAGGACAGCGGCGTAGGTAGCAAACCTACCTACGCCCAACGAATTGTTACTTTTCCACATTTACTTATGAGTGAAGCTTTACAAAAAGCCATAACCCTTCTGGCGTTGATTGGGTTAGGTCTTATATTACGTTCTAAGTTTAAGAACAAAGAACAAACCAACGGAATCAAGGAAATGGTGCTTTCGGTGGCACTTCCTGCCACGATTTTTATTGCGTTGATGAAAATCGACGTGGACGCCAAGCTGATTGTAGTTCCTGCGTTAACGTTGTTGTTTAACTTTTTTATGTATTTCACAGCGCCGTTGGCCTTTCCTTTTTTTGGCATCGAAAAAGACAGTTCGATGGGGCGTACGTTGGTGATGTTGTTGCCGTCGTTGGCACCAGGCTTATCGTGCTTCCCGTTTATTGCCGAATTTTTGGGTGAAAAAAGTGTAGCCATGGCTGCGCTTGGCGACGTAGGAAACAAGTTTTTTGTATTGATTTTCTTGTACGTTATCGCTATGAACATGTTCCTCAAAAATACCAAATCGGAGGAAACCAAAATGGGCGAAAAAATCAAAAGTCTTTTGATGAACCTCGTTCAAGAACCCATTAACATCATCATTATTTCGGCGGCGGTTTTGTTGAGCTTAGGCTTAAATTTTAAAGCACTTCCGATGATTGTGCAGGAAGTATTTGACAAAACAAGCGCGATGATGACGCCGTTGGTGTTGATTTTTATCGGGGTAGCTGTTCAACTAAAACAACGTAAAAAAAGACTTATTGCTTCGTTGTTGGTATTTCGTGCAGGACTAACGATGCTTTTTAGCGCCGCTGTTATTACACTGCTGGGCATTCATGACCCAACCATGATTTTGTTGGCCACCGTCATTCCGTTGAGTTCGGCGAGTTTTTGGCCATTTGCACACATCTCAGCTTTTAACTCACGCGAAGAAGCCCTGGAGATTCCAAAAGAACGCCGTACGTTTAATGCCGAGTTAGCGGTGTTGGTCATGGCCTTTTCGTTGCCTTTTTCTACGTTACTTATTTTAGGGATTTTGTCAACGGGAACGTTTTTTGCCCATACCAGTACCATTGCCATCTCGGGAATTGTTTTGATGTTAGTGGGTTTTGTTCCAACTTTTTTGGGACGTAAAACCGTTCGTTTGTCGAAAGCATAAAAAACGACGAACACTTGTTACAATGAATGTTTCAACAAAACTGATGAACCAATGAAAACTTTGAAAATATTCTTATTTGTGGCTACGGCCTTGGCAGCAGCATCTTGCAAAGTAGAAGACCCCTTTGTGGACAGAGTTGTTTCGCCTGTATTGCTAGTGTTTGACAATGCCGTGGGCGATGGCGGAGGTTTTACAACTGAGCCTACCGTCACGTCAAAAGCGACAAGTACGCAAGCGACGGTCAGCGTTCGGATTTTTGAATTGGACAAAACCAATATTTTGGATTACAAGAAAGGCATTGACTCTATTCCTCTTACGGGGTTGAGTTTGGCCTTGACGACGCGCACGGGAACAAAAATTGCCGACGTGACAACCGACTCCAAAGGCCGTGCAACGATTACAAAAACGTGGGCTGAATTTGGACTAGCAGCCCCTAAATCTGGAAATACTGTATCACTAACACTGACTGGAAAATACAAGGAGCAAGCGTTTACAAAACTAGCGCGTCTCCAAGCGAATTAGTCAATAGTTGACAGTCCACAGTTGTCAGTCGATAGTTTACAGTCCATAGTCAATGGTCTAATCTATCGACAGTGGACTATGGATGACTCGACTACCATGGACTATTGACCATCGACCGTGGACTATTGACTTAAAGATTATTGGTGGGTTTGAATAATCAATGATTGAACTGACAACGCCGAGGCACTCGTCTCGGCGTTGTTTTTTTATTTTTTTAGTAAAACATAAGTAAAGTTCTCGTTAAACTAACTTATGGCATAAATTAGCGTTCTAAATGACATAATTCATGCGATTCAAACTCACGTTAGCCCCCGTTAGAGACCGTCAGCGTTTAGTGTTCAACTACCAATATCCCCTGCAAGCGTGGATTTATGGTCGCTTGGCCAATGCCGACGCTGAGTATGCTGGTTTTCTGCATGAACGGGGCTACCAAGTACCCGAGAGTCGAAAGGCGTTTAAGCACTTTACTTTTTCAGCTTTGCAAATACCCAGCATCGAACCCATTAAGAAAGGTGATACGTATATGGTGCTGCGTTCGGGTGTTTTGACGTTGTATATTTCATTTTATGTGGACAAAGCGGCCGAAAATTTTATCGTTGGGCTGTTTCAACAGCAGCAACTGAGCATTTATAATCGAGAATGTAGGGCCGATTTTGTGGTAGAACGCGTGGAGACAGCGCCCTTGCCCGCGATGGAAAGTTCGATGACATTTCGTACGCTGTCGCCGATGGTTGTGGCCCAAAAAGTAGATGATTTGGATCAATATTTAACCCCAACGGACGCTGATTTTGGGCGATTTTTTGCGGTGAATTTGGTCGATAAACTGCGTTCGGTGCAACCTTCCATGGAGATGGACGCGGCGATTGCCGAGCGACTGGTCAAGTTTGAGTTGCTAAGCGACCCTGAACGGATAAAAAAGCGAGGTTTTCTGGCCAAAGAAGGCAAAGAGAAGGAGCAAACAAAAGTAATTGGTTATCACAATTTTACGTTTTCCCTGACCGCCCCGCCCGAACTCATCGAGGTAGGCTATTTGGGAGGATTTGGGAAGTATTGTTCGATGGGATGTGGGTGTGTAGAGGTGGTGGGATGAAGGGTTTTGGAAGTTAATTTTTAGAAAAAGAAAATGCGCTAGGTTAATGAATTTGAGTTATGAATAAATTCAACGATAATAGTCCAAAATACCGCTTGTTGGCAATTCTCAAGCTCCTCATTGAGAGCCCGTACCAATATACGAGAAGGACATTGGCGACCATGTACAACGTTGTCCCCGATACTATCAAAAAGGATTTTGAAGAGCTTCGTGATGCCGATTTTAATGTGGAACACGACCATCAATACCGATATGCTATCGTTCCTAACAAGTCGATGCAACACTTAGAGGATATGCTGTTTTTTACAGAAACCGAGAAAGAAATTTTGATGGATGCTCTTGCCAACAATGCCAAAGCTTCTGAAAAAAGAACAAAGCGAATGCAGGAAAAATTGAATGCCATTTATGATGTATCAAAATTGGGAAGTAGCTTGTTTTCAAGGACTTTTCTCTCGAAAGCGAATTTGCTGGAGCAAGCCAAGCAACATAAAAAAGTGGTGAAACTGATCAATTACCGTTCAACGAATAGTAGCGAAGTGTCAGATAGGTTGGTAGAGCCGTTTTCGGTAAATGTAAAAGAAGACATACTTCATGCTTTTGCCATCGAACGCAAGGACATTCGGCATTACAGGATTTCAAGAATTGAGCGAGTAGAATTGCAGGAACTACCTTGGCTATACGAAACGCAACATTATGTAACTGCCACAGACCCTTTTAGGATTGTAAATGACCAAAAAATACGGGTGCATATTCGCCTGCGTGTGGGTGGCTATAACGAATTGATAGAACGCTTCCCGCTTACGCAAGCCTATTTACAACCCTCGGCTGGCGAACCTGGTGTATATGATTTTGAATGTAATGTAAATGAAAAGTTCTTTGGGCTGACCAACTTTATTCTGGGCTATCACGAGCATATCGTTGAAATCGTAGAACCTGAATCGCTCATTGCGCATATCCGAAGGCACATTGCAAAAATAAATTTTTAGAAAATTTGAGGGGTAGGGCGAATAATGAGGGGGGGAGGGGTGAATATTTGAAACAGAAAATTGATTTACGAAAATATGAACATAGAAGAATACTACAAAAAAACATTTTCTGATGGCATTGTTCCATACAGTTATCAGCTTGCCGTAGCTAAAAAACTATTGGAAGGTAAAAATGTAATATTACAAGTCCCAACAGGAGCAGGAAAAACGTGGGCATCTATAATGCCTTTTTTGTATGCGCGAGAATTAGGGCTTGACTCATTTCCTGAAAAAATGATTTATAGTCTTCCTTTGAGGACTTTGACAAACTCTATTTATGAAGATGTTTTTGAAGTTCTTAAAAAAAATGGGTATGATGAAGGAGAAATAAAAAGACAAACAGGAGAATATTCTGATGACCCCTACTTTGAGAAGAATATTATTTTTTCAACTATTGATCAAACGTTAAGTAATTTCCTCTGCTTTCCATTGCCGTTATCACCACGACAAGCCAATATTAATGCAGGGGCATTGATTGGAAGTTATTTAGTATTTGACGAATTTCATTTGTTAGATAGTGAGCTTTCAATGGCAACCACTATTGGTACATTGAAAATGCTCGGGAATCTTTGTAGATGTTGTATAATGACTGCGACACTTAGTGAAGATTTTATGTGCTCTCTCAAAAGTACGTTGGATAATTACGAAATTATCACATTAGATGATTTTGAGGTTGATAAAAGTAGAATAAGGTCTTTACTTCCTACCGAAAATAAGAAAACCGTTTGCGTTTTAGATACAACACTAAATGCAGAAAATGTCATTGAAAACCATAAGGATAAAACAATAATCATTTGTAATCGGGTTGAAAATGCACAAAAAATCTACTATGAACTGATTGAGAAAAAGGAGATAACCGATAATTTGAAGTTCAAAAATGCCGAAATTATCTGTTTACATTCTCGCTTTTTTGATAGTGACAGGAAAGCAAAAGAGAATAAGTTGAAGAACTTATTCGGGAAAAATGCTACCGATACCAATGTGATATTAATAGCAACGCAAGTAATTGAGGCAGGAATGGATATTTCATGTTCAGTCATGCACACAGAAATATCACCAATAAGCTCTTTTTTACAAAGGGTTGGTCGTAATGCTCGCTTTGCAGATGAAATTGGGAAAGTATTTATTTATTCACTTTTGGAGGTTGAAGAGAAAGAACGAATAAAGTTAGAACCAGAAAACAAAGAAGATAAGACTGAGATAGCGAAATTGAATAATAAATATTTGCCTTATGATAAAGATTTATGTGAAAAAACATTCACTGAACTTAAAAAATATCAAACACTTGATGGAAATATTCTAAAAAAACTAATTGAAGCAGTATTAGGCGAAACAGAAAAAGATTTAATTAAAAATATGTCTTCTGGACAAGCTGGCGGATTTAATCAAGAAAAGATTAAACAAAGCTGGAAGGATTGTAAAAAGAATAACTACCGACATACAATTAGAGATATTCAGAGTGTAGAAGTTATTTTAATCAATGAGAACCAAAAAAATGAAGTTGCCAAATATCCATTTCGCTTCCAATCAATTGGTATGTATAAATGGAGCTTAGTTTCATGGCTAAACAAAATTATGAAAGGAGAAGGTGTAAGAAACTATGATATTGAATCGAATACACTTGCATGGACTTTGGAAGAAAATACCTTCTTAGGCGAAATGAATTTTGAAAATGATGAAGATGTTAAATTTACGCTTCAAAAGCTCACTACTCTTGATAAAATCCCAAACCGTTTATTCGTAAATGCCTATTATTTAGGCTATGATGAAGGTATAGGGTTAAACTGGCAATATGAATCTACATTTGATAATTCGTCGCCAAGAAGCGTGTATAAAGAAAAGAAAGATGATTTCAAACCACTTGAAAAAGATACGTTCTATCAGCACAATATGGGCTTAATTGGAGCTTTTGAACAAGAATTTTTGGGAGATAAAAGAAATAAATTGGACTTTGTATTTAAGCAATTGGCTGACTACATTGATATGTCAGAGCTAGAAAAGGATAATTTTATTGAACTGATAAAGTGGATGATTGTTTTACACGACTACGGAAAGCTCAATGAAAAATGGCAAGTGCCCATGCAAAAATACCAAGCATTGAAAGACACCAACTGGGAACTTGAAGTATTGGGACATACAGATTATGACTCAAAGGATGAAAAGGACTTAGCCTTAGCAAAACAGGCAGGACTTAACCAAAGACCTCCACACGCAGGCGTTGGAGCTTATGCTATCCAAGAAGTACTAGATGAATATTATGATAATGCCTATTTAAAAAGTGGTATCTCCATGGCAATAGCAAAACATCATAGCCCAGACTTATCAAAAGCAGAGTATCCAACTTTTAAGATTTCAGAATTTAATTATAACGTTATGCGAAAACTGTTGGCACAGTTCGAGTTAGACTTTGACTTGGAAAAAAATGATACAGAGGGAAGATTGGATGGGTTTATATTAGATGATAGTGATTTTAAGCAGTATGTCATTTATTTGTTTTTTGTAAGGATTCTTAGACTTTGTGACCAGAAAGCGACAGATAATTTTAAAAAATATTTTAACGAAAACTAACATGTATCAAAACTTTTCAATTAAAAAAGAATCTGGCACTTACTCTGAGACATTAGAAGCTTTTGGGGTTGCAAAACTTATATCAAATATTTTCTCAAACCTTAGTATTCAAGGTGTACAAATAAAAATTGAAGATAAGGGGAGTTTTTATTGTGTAAGTAGCAATAAACCTTTAACAAACGAGCTTTTAGATAACTTGTCATATTTCTTGATATTAAAATTTATCAAAAAAGATGCAAGTCAAGAGGTTCCAGAAGGTCTTCTGGTGAATGACTATTTCAATTATCCTGACCAAAAGGTTGAGTTAGATAATTATAAGAAGCGATTTACCGAAATTGAAAGCAATAAGCTCTTGAATGTAGAGCAGAAGAAAGTTGAACGTAAGAAACTAGCAGAAGAAAAACTGTCAGAATTTGGCAAAAAGCTAGATGCTGAGTTTGATGTGTACAGGGAAATAATCAAGAACCCATACGCATCATTTAGTAAACTCTTCGATAACTTTTACCAGAATAGGGACAACTTTAGATTATTGGTTAAAGAGATTTTGAATTTCTATACCGATCAACCTATTGCTAAAAGGTCGTTTAAATTAGCAGATGAAAAGCCAACATCTCAGCAGTTATACAACCCGAATCAAGGGAAAGGGCTGAACCGAGGAAAAGCTAACAATCCTTCAATGGGTAATCTAGACTCAAATTGGATTTCCGAAACGATGAAAATTTCGGGTGCGTTAGACATGATGGTTTGCCAGTATGTAAAAGTTGGTTCTTCGTATGACTTAAAGGTATTTGTCCCCGAGTTTAATGATATTCTATTGCACAAAGCAAAAGATGTTGTGTGTCATTTTAAAAAGCACCTGAAAAGTACTTCACCAATAAAATTGGATATTATAAACATTCTTGATTTTACTGAAAAGTTTATAAAAGAAACACCCGAATACAATAAAGGAAAGGTAAAAAACACAATAAAAGGCTTTCATTCTGTTTATCAAAAGGATTTGGGTCAAAATAAGGCGGTGGCAAATATTGCCTTTATTCAAACTCCAGATTTTGTTGAGTATAAAAATAAGGATGAGAGTTTAGAATGGATTGAAATTCTAAGCCAGCAAAAATCTTTAATATCGAACATTGAAGAATTAGGTGATTCAATGCAAGGATTGCAAGCCTATAGGGATTTTCTTGGAAGTGTATCTAACTCAGCGTTGGGTCATTTTTCAAAATTCAATTACTGGTACTCTGGTTATTTAATGCAACAATTGACCAAAGGGAACAAATTTGTAAGGGCATTTAAAATTGAACATTTAAACAAATTTTATCACAATATGGAACCAAAATTAAGTGAAATTATCAACAATGAAGGTTTTAAGGCCGTCGCGGGTGCTATTAGAAGAAGTACTGTAAGTCTTCAGTACACACCTAAAGACCAACGAAAATTTGATATTCGATATGGTCTAGCTCAGCAGCTTCAAAACAAATCTAAATCAAAGGAGGATTTAGCAACTTTCATTGGTGAGTTTATCAGTACTTATAATGCTGAAACAGGAAGAAATGCTGAAAAGAATGGAGGTAAAGCTCTTAGAGCCAATGTAAAAGAAGGAGAATTGATGAGGTTTTATGATATTTTAGACAGTAATCCTCCTCGTTTAGTAGGTGCATTATTAGCGTCTTATGGCTTTGCTCTTTCATCAAAAGAAAAAGTACAAGAGCCAGACGAAACTGAGCAAACGCAAGATAATCAAGAAGATACTAACCAATAAACACTACCAAAATGGCTGAAGCTAAAAAAATAATTGCCTCAATCTCAATCAGTGGAGAAATTACGCTAAATCTTCATTCTTTAAATAATGAAGGAGGTGAAGGAAATCAAATTATCACTCGTCAAGTAACAATTGTTGATAAAGAAGGGGAAATACATACCGTCAATGCTATCTCTGGCGATATGTTTAAACATATACATGCCGTTCATTTGGCTCAAATTGCTAAAGAACAACAATTGCCTTTGAGCAAATATGCAGAAGCTTTAAATCCGAACAGAATTTCTGGGGAAGAATTAGGGAGTTATTCTAAAAATAGTATTGCTAAAGCGAACGGTACTGCTGCTGATGTTATAGATGCGATGATTGATATTTGTACAGTTTGCGATACGCATGGAATTTTGATTACTGACAAAATTGGAGAGAATAAAAACAGTTCAAACACGCCAAGAAAATCAACAGTTGAATTTGGTTGGACAGTGGGAATCCCCAATAAAACTAATACTGAAAGTTACTTGCATACAAAACTTGTTACGAATGCTGGAAGTACAGAAACAACGGGAAGTAATGAAGGACAAAATATTTTCCATCGTCCCGCCAACCATGGAGTGTATGCTTTCGTCTGTAGTATAGACGTTTACCGTATTGGATTTAATGATATTTCAAGAAAATATCCAGATGGAGTTGATAGAGCCGCGCGCTATAAAGCACTATTGCAAAGTTTATTGAGTTCATTTATTAATCCAAAAGGGGCTATGACGAGCACCCAAAAGCCACATATTACTGATTTTAAAGGAGTTGTTGCAATTTCAAGTAAACTAACTCCTGCTCCAACTATCAGTGCTATAAATGATGGTTACCAAGCTGAAATCACGAAAATTGCTAACAGCTTGAACAAGATAGAGTCAGATATGATTGAACTGAAAAAATTTGATGGCTTAGGTAATCTTGCCGAAATTATTGCAGATTTAATGACGTATGAACCCTACAAAATTTCCTGATGATGAGGTTTTCGGCAATTTTTCAACCAACGACATTATTTTCGCTAAAAGAAAGTAATTCAACGAATAAAGGAGCAAAATCCCTTTTTTTGCCTTCGCCTTATTCTATAAAAATGGCAATTCTTAATCAAGCCATTACGATTGGTGGTGATTTGTCAAAATTAGAGGAGAAAAAAAGTCAAGAATTTGGGTTTATTCGTGACTCAAAAATAAGTTTTTATATACCTGATTCAAATAGTTTTTGTGTAAACAATTCATTTGTTAAAATTCAAGAACCAGTAAGAGAGGGAAGTGGATTTAAGCCAACCATTTCTTTCAGAGAATATGTTTTCATCTCAGACAAGATTGAAATCATTTTTGAAGTTTCGGCAATTGAAGCAAAACAATATCTCTCGAAATATTTGTATAAAATCAATTATTTTGGGAAAAGAGGTTGTTTTTTTCAGTTTTTGGAATTTAATGATAACCCTCCAGAAGCCAATGTTAAGCCATTTGATGCTAAAAAAGGAGTTATGGGAGTCTTACAGTCGTATGACGATTTTGATGAAAAAGCGACTTTTGATAGTGTAAATAGTTACTCCAATTCGACAGTAAAAAGGTCGAAGCAGATATTAGTGTTGCCATTACAAATAGTAGGTGCATCAAAAAGCTTTACATTATTCAAATAAATTAATGACGTTTCCTCGACATTTTGATACACAGGGAAATATCAACTTTCTGTAGAGATGTTGTCTTCAACGTACCTACCCTTTAGCATTTTTTGTAATCCCATTACCATTCCCCCCAACCCCCGTCTAATGCCTAAAAAACTTAGACGGCTATGGGGGAATTGTTTGAGAACAAATACCGTATCGAATCGGCACGGTTAAAAGGATGGGATTATGGGTCGGAAGGGGCCTATTTTATTACCATTTGTACCAAAGACCGAGCACATTTCTTTGGCGAATGTGTCAATGGAAAAATGAAATTATCGACCATGGGGGCAATTGTGCAGGGGTGTTGGTACGACATCCCCGCGCATTTTCCACACATTGCGTTGGGCGCCTTCGTGACGATGCCTAATCATATTCACGGGATTTTGGTATTGGATAAATCGTTGCGGGAACAAAATCGGGGGGACAACGGTGACGACGACGACGTAGAGACGTTGCATGCAACGTCTCTACCCCCCACGAATGCCCCCGCATTTTATCAGGCGATTTCGCCCGATGCAGGGTCGATACCAACCGTAATTCGTTCGTTTAAATCGGCCTGTACCAAACACATCCGTGAAACCTTTCCACAGCAGAATTTTGGTTGGCAAGAACGTTTTTGGGACAATATCATTCGGAACGAAGCATCGTGGGATAGGATTCGTAACTACATCGTCACCAATCCTGCCAACTGGAACAAGGACAAATTTTTTGACCAATGAACATCACTGCGACATTGCTAAACTATTACCAGCTGTGCCACCGCAAAATGTGGCTGCACTACCATGCCATCCGAATGGAACACACCTCGGAGGTGGTGTATGAAGGCAAGCTGATAAGGGAGGAGAGCTATCCTTTTCGGGCCGATAAAAACGAAGAGGTGGAAATATCACTCCCTCTCCAGAAAGGAGATGGCTGGGGTGAGGAGGTTGTCCTAACGGCCAAAATAGATTTTTTTGACGCCAAACGTGGGATTGTCCACGAAACCAAGAAATCGGCAGCCAAAGAATGGGCGCACGTCGCGCAGGTGCAGTTTTATCTGTACTTGTTGCAAAAAAATGGCGTAGAAGTCAGCCACGGTGTTATCGAATACCCCAAATTACGCCAAACCGAACGGGTGACACTTGGCGAAGAGGACGTGCTACGAATTGAAGCCAACATCGAAAAAATCAGGGAAGTGCTCGAACAAGAACAATGTCCGCCAAAGTTGCCGATTTCAAAATGCAAAGCGTGTAGCTATTTTGAATTTTGCTGGGTGGGAGACGAATAACAACCATTGGAAGACAAAAAATGAAAAAAAGCTATTATCTCTTTAACCCTGGCCGCTTGAGCCGTAAAGACAACACGCTCTGTTTTTTGCCCGTTGACGAGGACGGTAACGAAGGACAGCCGCGCTACATTCCCATTGAAGGAGTCGATAACCTGTATTGTTTTGGGAGTTTGGACGCCAACAGCGCGATGTACAATTTTTTGGGTAAAAACCACGTATCGGTTCATTTTTTCGACTATTACGAACATTATACGGGGTCGTTTATGGCCAAAGAGTATTTGTTGGCGGGCAAAATGCAAGTAGAACAAACGCGTCATTATCTCTCCGACAAAAAACGGATGGTCGTAGCCAAGACCTTGGTTGAAGGGGCGGCTTTTAACATGTCCAAAAACCTGAAGTACTACCAAGGGCGTGGTAAAGACGTAGCCAAGCAGCTGGGACAAATCGAAAGTTATACGCCTTTGATTTCCAATGCGGGAAACATTGCGGAGTTGATGGGCATCGAAGGCAATATCCGACAAGCCTATTACGGGGCATTTGGAGAGATAATCAACGATTTTGACATGGGAACCCGCAGCAAGCAACCGCCTCAAAACGAGGTGAATGCGTTGATTTCGTTTGGGAACATGATGTGCTACACGGTATGTTTAGACCAAATTTACCACACCCAACTCAACCCTACCATTAGTTTTTTGCACGAACCTGGGGCGAGGCGGTATTCGTTGGCATTGGATTTGTCGGAGATATTCAAACCGATGTTGGTCGATCGCACGATTTTCAGCGTATTGAACAAAAAACAGCTACAAGCCAGCGATTTTCGGCAGGATATAAACCGCTGTGTGTTGAAAGAAGGGGCAAAAAAGGTATTTGTACAAGCGTTTGAAGAGCGGCTGAAAGAGACATTTAAACATCGTTCGTTGGGTAGAAGCGTGAGTTATAAGCATTTAGTAAAACTAGAGTGTTACAAACTGCAAAAGCACCTGCTGGGTATGGAAGTGTATAAACCTTTTAAAATGATGTGGTAACCCCACCCTGTCTCTCCCCAGTAGGGAGGGGAAAGCGCTATGTATGTAATATTGGTGTATGATATTGGAGAAAAACGAGTGGCAAAGATGTTGAAACACTGCCGCAAGTACCTGAACTGGATTCAAAATTCGGTGTTTGAAGGAGAAATCACGGAGGCGAAGTTGAAAGAAATGTTGATGGGTGCGCGGGCGATTATGAATGAGGACCAAGACAGCGTCATCCTATTTAAGAGTCGGAACGAGCGGTGGCTCGACAAAGAAATTATTGGGGTAGAACGAAGTTCCATTGATAACTTTCTTTGAGGGCAAAGTCGTCGAAGTCGGAAAACGGCTCAAAAGTTCGTTGACATATTGACTATAAAAACCCTTGAAGTTGACGTAAGTGTTTGATAATGAGCAGTCGTCGATGGTCTAGTAAAATCGAGTCATTGGCCATCGACGATTTTTCAGTTGAAAAATACCGCAAAAAACCTTAAAATTGAGCCAAAATAGCCGTTTTTCCAACGGCTTTAAATCGTACCATTTTGGAATTGAAACTCTATGGGTGTAAGTTATTGCTAGATAAATCAAATCTTTAAATCGTACCATTTTGGAATTGAAACGTATTCGTATCCTTACACTGACCCGTCATCGGGACACTTTAAATCGTACCATTTTGGAATTGAAACCAAAAAATAAACTTACCTTACTTACTAAAATAGGTACCTTTAAATCGTACCATTTTGGAATTGAAACTCTGCATCCCCCCGCCCGCAATATCTGTAATAGTACTTTAAATCGTACCATTTTGGAATTGAAACTCATTTTCGGCCTTTGCACGTTCCACCGTAAACGCCTTTAAATCGTACCATTTTGGAATTGAAACCAAGGTGAGCGTACCACTTTTGTTTTTCTTGAAATAGCTTTAAATCGTACCATTTTGGAATTGAAACTTTTGGAAACATCGGTATCAAGAAAAAAGCCCTGCTTCTTTAAATCGTACCATTTTGGAATTGAAACTTGCGAAAAATGGGTTTAACGTCCGATAAAGAAAACTTTAAATCGTACCATTTTGGAATTGAAACAACAGCACAACCGTAATGCCATTGCTTGTACAAATACCTTTAAATCGTACCATTTTGGAATTGAAACTTTTCTTAAATTTTATTGCACAATTAAAGTGCCTGCTTTAAATCGTACCATTTTGGAATTGAAACTAAAGCGTTTAGAGGCTGTATCAAAATAGGTTTGGCTTTAAATCGTACCATTTTGGAATTGAAACCATTTTTCGATTGTTAAGCGCTCTATTTTAACGCCTCTTTAAATCGTACCATTTTGGAATTGAAACCTTGACCAAACTAGCCTATCATTCCAGATACGCATCTTTAAATCGTACCATTTTGGAATTGAAACCGTCCTGCGGTGGTATCTTTCCAATCTCGTTTGATTCTTTAAATCGTACCATTTTGGAATTGAAACAATGTCAGGCGTATAAAATTTAAACTCTATGCTACTTTAAATCGTACCATTTTGGAATTGAAACATGTTATAGACCCCTCGAAGGTAATACCACCAGCGCCACTTTAAATCGTACCATTTTGGAATTGAAACTGAAAAAACAAAGACATGGGATGGAATGGGGCGTTTCTTTAAATCGTACCATTTTGGAATTGAAACACGAAGTTCATTACTACGAAGGACGAACTTGGACACTTTAAATCGTACCATTTTGGAATTGAAACGCGTAAATCCGTTCCAGTGTCTTTTCTACCAAAGGTGCTTTAAATCGTACCATTTTGGAATTGAAACTAAACCTGGCGTACTCTCGGCCTTCATCGTCTGCGAACTTTAAATCGTACCATTTTGGAATTGAAACTGAACACGCACCCTAACTTCATTGACGCTTCACGTAGCTTTAAATCGTACCATTTTGGAATTGAAACATTTGACGGTGGGGAGGTGCAGTGTTTTGATTTGGACTTTAAATCGTACCATTTTGGAATTGAAACCAGTAAACTTGGTAGAGTCTGTATCAAAACAAATTACTTTAAATCGTACCATTTTGGAATTGAAACACAGGTTTTGAAATCTTTGGAGGCGGCAAATGAAAAGCTTTAAATCGTACCATTTTGGAATTGAAACATTTTCCCAAGGATAAAACCAAAAAACGTTGTACTCTTTAAATCGTACCATTTTGGAATTGAAACAAAATTCTGTTGTGGTTATCTCCGTACCAATCAGTTCTTTAAATCGTACCATTTTGGAATTGAAACTGTATCGAATGTTTAAGGACGTGGCAGAGATGGAGGGCTTTAAATCGTACCATTTTGGAATTGAAACGCATCTTGCTTACCTACGAGCGGCACTTTGATAATCTTTAAATCGTACCATTTTGGAATTGAAACTTTTGATTGACTTGTTGTGCATTTAATCCGTACTTTCTTTAAATCGTACCATTTTGGAATTGAAACAGTACTTTTTCCGCTTTTTCGCGGGATGGATCGACTTTAAATCGTACCATTTTGGAATTGAAACCATAGCATCGTCGTTGGCATCGGCACACAACTGCTTACTTTAAATCGTACCATTTTGGAATTGAAACTTTCGAAAATGGTTGAGAAATACGGGCATTTGCTGCTTTAAATCGTACCATTTTGGAATTGAAACATTACGTAAATAACCATTACCAAAATGAACATTAACCTTTAAATCGTACCATTTTGGAATTGAAACAGATTCAATCGGAAGGTATGGCCTCGGAACGTGGCCTTTAAATCGTACCATTTTGGAATTGAAACCAAGCGCAACGAACGCCGCCACGTCTGCTACAACAGCTTTAAATCGTACCATTTTGGAATTGAAACTCAAAATCATGTCATTAACTCAAAAAGATTTTTTTACTTTAAATCGTACCATTTTGGAATTGAAACACAAAGTGAATCTAGGTAAGGCGGCAGAAAAGTACACTTTAAATCGTACCATTTTGGAATTGAAACTATTAAGGGGCGGTTAGTGCTTGTAGTTGGGAGTCACCTTTAAATCGTACCATTTTGGAATTGAAACATCAGAAGAGACGATGATAACAAGCTACCATCATCTTTAAATCGTACCATTTTGGAATTGAAACAAAGGATGAATAAATAGGTGTTATCTTGCTTTTTCCTTTAAATCGTACCATTTTGGAATTGAAACCTTTTAAACAATCTTTCAACCTCAATTTTTACAACCTTTAAATCGTACCATTTTGGAATTGAAACTTTGGCGGTAATCATCACCATGCTTCCGCCTAAGGCTTTAAATCGTACCATTTTGGAATTGAAACATACGTGGACTCCACAAATGATTAATCAAACTGACACTTTAAATCGTACCATTTTGGAATTGAAACAGAGGAGCATACAAACCCGTATGGTTGCCCCAACCCTTTAAATCGTACCATTTTGGAATTGAAACTACACATTGACGCTGTTATTGACATTTTGAGTCCCTCTTTAAATCGTACCATTTTGGAATTGAAACTTGCTGGAGGCGATTTCAATGACATATACACGGTTCTTTAAATCGTACCATTTTGGAATTGAAACAATTCCGTTAAAGGTGTTCTGACTTCTCGGTACTGAGCTTTAAATCGTACCATTTTGGAATTGAAACATTATACGCCTTCAAGCGATGAATTATTTGTAACAAACTTTAAATCGTACCATTTTGGAATTGAAACCCGCTTACGATGTTTAAGTCTTCGTTTGTGAGCGTCTTTAAATCGTACCATTTTGGAATTGAAACGTGCAATCGCAATGGGGAATTTGTGCGAAAGTACAACTTTAAATCGTACCATTTTGGAATTGAAACTTGTTGGGAGTGGTTTAAAGTGTGAGTTTTACAGTTCTTTAAATCGTACCATTTTGGAATTGAAACTTTGGTTGTACTCTTGTTCCTGCTGTGCATTTTTGAACTTTAAATCGTACCATTTTGGAATTGAAACGCACGAAGTTTTCACCGCTGAGCATCAAAATATTTTCTTTAAATCGTACCATTTTGGAATTGAAACTTCGTGATAAGATTGTACTGTCAGCCTTTCCAGCATCTTTAAATCGTACCATTTTGGAATTGAAACATCATCTAATTTATCATCATACTTTATTCCTATAGACTTTAAATCGTACCATTTTGGAATTGAAACGGAGCATATATTTTTACAGATATTAAAGATAAAAACTTTAAATCGTACCATTTTGGAATTGAAACAACGCAATCAAGTCGCTGGTTCACGCTGCATTATAACTTTAAATCGTACCATTTTGGAATTGAAACGTGTGGCGGTAAGTTCTTCTTTCGTTACACCTATAGCCTTTAAATCGTACCATTTTGGAATTGAAACGTTAAAAACGAAGAATTTACCGATCCCAAATACGAGCCTTTAAATCGTACCATTTTGGAATTGAAACAAGTCAAGCCCTAAGAAAGATGGATACGGCAAAGCTTTAAATCGTACCATTTTGGAATTGAAACGATAGGGTAGTGGATTTAGTTTTTCAGAACTCAAGACTTTAAATCGTACCATTTTGGAATTGAAACGAAATGGGCACCGCTTTTCTACCAAACTTTTGGGACTTTAAATCGTACCATTTTGGAATTGAAACGAACAAGACAAAGAGGATGGATATTTTTTGCCCTTCTTTAAATCGTACCATTTTGGAATTGAAACAACGCGGGAAAATTTGGGCATCGCCCAGCCTGGAACTTTAAATCGTACCATTTTGGAATTGAAACTTGCGAACTTCATTTCGGCGGGTGGCACGGTTGACCCTTTAAATCGTACCATTTTGGAATTGAAACTAGACAATTATTTGCATGAAATCTGCAGCGTAGTTCTTTAAATCGTACCATTTTGGAATTGAAACGCCAAAGTTTTATCAGATGGGATAATTTTGGTTGGAACTTTAAATCGTACCATTTTGGAATTGAAACAAAAAAAGGAAACAAAGAACCTGTACAGCAGTGCCATCTTTAAATCGTACCATTTTGGAATTGAAACACGAATACCGTCGCGGCGGCGCTACCAAGGCCGACTTTAAATCGTACCATTTTGGAATTGAAACTTTGCAGCTTGAAATCTACTTTCGTGGCGTTGCTTCTTTAAATCGTACCATTTTGGAATTGAAACGTTGCATTGCCTAGTGCAATCGCCTGCGCACTCGCCGCTTTAAATCGTACCATTTTGGAATTGAAACATAAGTACAACTAGCTCATCGAACCGATTACGGAGTCCTTTAAATCGTACCATTTTGGAATTGAAACTCAACGCCCTGGCTTCTTTCTTTCCAGTCTTGATCTTTAAATCGTACCATTTTGGAATTGAAACCGCTCAAACGCCAACTGATTTTGCTGTGCTACCAACTTCTTTAAATCGTACCATTTTGGAATTGAAACTTGAATATGACTTTGGAGCGCACCCAGCATAAGTTTCTTTAAATCGTACCATTTTGGAATTGAAACTGTTTTTGGCGACGCTACGGGCTTCGTAGAAGATAACTTTAAATCGTACCATTTTGGAATTGAAACACGATAGGGGGAGCCATATACACGCCAAATGTGTAGCTTTAAATCGTACCATTTTGGAATTGAAACCCACCTCCGCCAGCATCACCAGCGTAGAGCTAGTGAGCCTTTAAATCGTACCATTTTGGAATTGAAACAGATGGCAATAAAGCGACTCGTTATGCGCAGCCCAAACTTTAAATCGTACCATTTTGGAATTGAAACTAAATAAATGTACTCCTCCAGTGCCATTTATCGCTCTTTAAATCGTACCATTTTGGAATTGAAACTAGGTTATATTACGAGACTCAACAACTCCTCCCTCTTCTTTAAATCGTACCATTTTGGAATTGAAACAAAGCTCGCTGATCTGCCTAGCGACGACTCAAAACTTTAAATCGTACCATTTTGGAATTGAAACCAGAAAAGAGCGGATTTTGAGCTACGTAACTACGCGTCTTTAAATCGTACCATTTTGGAATTGAAACTAAAATAAGCTATTGTCTTCCAAAGCCATACTTTACTTTAAATCGTACCATTTTGGAATTGAAACGCAGCTTGCCGACAGCGACCCCAAGGCACTAGCCGCTACTTTAAATCGTACCATTTTGGAATTGAAGAGCAGTTTGATTTGAGAAGAGGAGGCTGGTTAGAAAAACAAAAAGTGCCCTAAAATAAATTTAAGGCACTTTTGCGATGGGAACTGTTGTTTGAGTGACCCCGTTAGGATTCGAACCTAAGACCGACAGATTAGAAATCTGTTGCTCTATCCAGCTGAGCTACGGGACCTGTTCTTGTCGAACGCGGGTGCAAAAATAAATGTTTTTGCGACTTTTAACAACATTCTCCCCAAAAATTGTGTATCCCTCCCGAATCTGCCTATTTTTGTGACTTACTAAAGACCCACAAACCAACTATTTAGCGTGTATTTGTATTCAGAAAAAATTGTCGAGGACTTTCAACAAATTTTTGGAAAAACTCCTTCTTTCGTCGTGCGTGCTCCTGGTCGCATCAATCTTATTGGCGAACATACCGATTATAACAATGGGTTTGTGCTGCCCGCGGCTATCGACAAAGCGATTTACTTCGCCATCGCCCCCCGCACCGACCGACTTTGTAAGGTATATGCCGCAGATTTGAACGATACGTTTGAGTTTAGCCTTGATTCGCTCAATAAATGCCCCAAAAGTTGGGCCAATTACCTCATTGGCGTGACGAGCGAACTGATAACGGACGGGTATGTCATTCCGACGGGTTTTGAGGTTGCTTTCGGTGGTGATGTACCAAACGGAGCGGGTCTTTCGTCGTCGGCAGCAGTGGAAAGTGGAATGGGATGGGCGTTAAGTGAGTTATTTGGATTGGCAATCCCGCGTTTACAACTCGCTCTCGTTGCGCAACGGGCTGAACATCACTTCGCTGGACTTCAGTGTGGGATTATGGACATGTTTGCGTCTATCCACGGCAAAGCTAATTCCGTCATTCGCCTTGATTGCCGCGATTTGACGTTTGAATATTTTCCCTTCGATTTTGAAAATTATCAGTTAGTGCTCTGCAACTCGGGAGTAAAACATACGTTGGCCGATTCAGCTTACAACACCCGCCGCCAAGAATGTGAGCAAGGTGTGGCCATTTTACAGCAATTTTACCCGACTATTACCAGCTTACGGGATGTAAAGTTGGCCCAAGTGGAAGCGCATAAAGCCGATTTTTCTGAAAATGTTTATCGCCGTTGTCGGTACGTGACGGGCGAAATTGAGCGAGTCGTAAGTGCGTGTGAAGATTTGCAACGGGGTGATTTAGTGGCTTTTGGAAAAAAAATGTACGAAACGCATACGGGATTGAGTGAGGATTATGAAGTGAGTTGCGTAGAACTTGATTTTTTGGTAGAACAAACGGTTGCGCTGACCGAAGTCTTAGGGGCTCGTTTGATGGGCGGTGGCTTTGGCGGCTGTACCATTAATATCGTCGAAACGGCGCAAGTGGATTCTTTTATCGAAAAGATGACGGTGGCCTACCGCGCGCAGTTTAACAAAAAACTGGTCTGCCACGTCGTGGGTATCACGGAAGGCGTTGCCCGACTAGAAAAGCTATAACGTTACACTAAAAACTCATTCCCATGAATCGTTCAAAAAATTTGCAACGCCTTCAAAATGAAACGTTTGATATTTGTATCATTGGAGGCGGTGCCAGCGGGGCAGGTTGTGCGCTCGACGCGGCACTGCGCGGCTTTAAGGTGGCATTGATTGAAAAAAAAGATTTTGCCTCCGAAACTTCGTCGAAATCGACCAAGCTGATTCATGGGGGAGTACGTTACCTTGAACAAGCGTTTAAAAACTTAGATTTTGCTCAGTTAAAACAGGTACGTCACGGCTTAGAAGAACGCCAAATTGTGCTCCAAAATGCCCCGCATTTGGCCCGACCGTTGCCCCTTCTGACGCCCGTTTTTAGCTGGTTTGAAGGGTTATACTTTACGATTGGGTTGCGGATGTACGACTTTTTTGCCAAAGGGGATGCGTTGCCCAAAAGCCGTTGGTTGAGCAAAAAAGAAACCCTCTTGCGAATGCCTTCGTTGGATGCTAAAAAATTGCACAGCGCAGTTTTGTATTTTGACGGACAGCTCGACGACGCGCGTTACTGCCTTGCCTTGGCCCACGCAGCCGAAGAAGCAGGGGTTGCTGTTGCCAATTATACGGAGTTAGTGGGGGTAAAAAAAGATACCAATGGCAAGCTGACCGAAGCGCAAGTAAGACCCACCGAAGGGGAGGCTACGTTTGGGATAAAAGCAAAATTATTTATCAATTGTACGGGGGCATTGGCGGATCACGTTCGATTGATGGCCAATCCTAAATTATCAAAACGTATTCGTCCGAGTAAAGGGGTGCACGTGGTGTTGCCATACGAAGTGCTGAAAAGTGATGATGCCATGCTGATTCCAAAAACTAGCGATGGGCGTGTCGTTTTTGCGATTCCGTTTGAGGGGCAGTTGTTGTTAGGAACAACTGATACGGATTATAAAGATTTGGACAAAGAACCTATTTTAGATGACAAAGAGGTTGATTTTCTGTTGGATACGCTTACTCGTTATTTGGCCAAACGCCCCGATAAGTCTCAGGTAAAGGCAGGTTTTGGTGGACTGCGACCTTTGCTGGCGGCGAGTGAGTCGGCCTCTACCAAAAAGCTGGTTCGTGACCACGAAGTTGAACACGACCCTACGTCGAATTTGGTAAGTTTATTGGGAGGAAAATGGACAACTTACCGTTATATGGCCAAAGATACCATCGACAAAGCCTGTGAATTGCTGAGCGTTGACCGTGAATGTACAACGGCTCAACATCTCTTAGTTGGTGGTGAAGATTATGCGTTTGAAGATTGGAAAATTATTCAAACGGTATATCGTTTGGCCAAAGATATAGCCAAAAATCTCATTCGTAAGTACGGAAGTCGGGCGCACAAAGTCGCGCGTCTGACGCAAGAAAATATCCTTTGGGCGCAGCGATTGGTGGACAAATACCCATTCATTCAAGCGGAGGTTATTTACCAAGTTCGGGAAGAAATGGCCTTGACCTTGCGGGATGTATTTGCGCGACGTACGCGTTTGGAAATTCTGGATTGGGAGGCTGTTATGGAAGCCCTGCCCGTTGTGGCCGATTTGATGGCGCAAGAATTGGGCTGGACGGCGGAACAAAAACAGCAGCAAATCGACGAATACACGGCTCAACTTCAATCATTTATCAAATCAGCGCAATAAAATGAAAAGTAACAATGCGCTCATTTTAACTAATGGCCTTCTAAGTACCAATGACGCCAAAACGGCTCACGGTCTGATTCGTGGCACGGAGCGATACACCATCGTGGGAGTGATTGATGCACCCACCGCTGGACAAGATGCAGGTGAGGTATTGGATGGCAAAAGTCGCAATATCCCCATTTTTAGTAGCTTGTTGGAGAGTTTAAAGCAGTTACCGTCAGTTGATTATCTAATCATTGGGGTAGCGACGGTGGGAGGGGTGTTGCCACCCGATATGCTCACGATTGTAGAGGAGGCCATCAAAAAGGGGCTTTCCATTGTGAATGGTTTGCACGAATATTTGTCGGAAAAACCTGAAATTGCGGCGCTTGCTGCCCAACATAATGTTCAACTTATCGACGTTCGTAAACCCAAAGCCCGCAAGGATTTGCATTTTTGGACGGGAGAAATTTACGACGTAAGTTGTCCGATTGTAGCGGTGATTGGGATGGATTGCGCTCTAGGCAAACGCACTACGGCAAGGCTGATTCGTCAAGCTTGTGGGGCACAAAACATCAACGCCCAAATGATTTATACGGGTCAAACGGGTTGGTTGCAGGGCGGAAAATACGGTTTTATTTTTGATTCAACGCTCAATGATTTTGTGTCGGGCGAGGTCGAACACGCCATTGTTTCGTGTTGGAAAGAAACCAATGCCGACCTGATTTTGGTAGAAGGCCAATCGTCGCTCCGAAACCCCAGCGGCCCCTGTGGACTGGAGTTTTTGATTTCGGGTCAAGCGAAGTACGTGGTGTTGGTACACGCCCCAAAACGTGTTTATTTTGACAATGAGGCGCATTGGGGTAAAATCCCGTCGGTGGAGTCTGAAATTGAAATCATTGAAAAATTCGGGTCAAAAGTAATTGCGCTAGCCCTCAATACCGAAGGTTGTACCCATCAAGAAGCCCTTGATTTTCAGCAAGAATACCGTTCACGGTTGGCAATTCCTGTGGTGTTGCCTTTGGAACAAGGGGTTCAGGAAATTGTGGAGCAGCTTCAACTACTTTTGGTATAAAATCAACACTTTATGAAAATTGCCCGCGTTCGACCTTTTCTCAAAAAATTGGCATTGAGTAAACCGTATGCCATTGCGGGCTATACGTTTACGGACGCGGAAAATGTTTTCTTGGAAATCGAACTTGAAAACGGCATCGTCGGGCTTGGAGCCGCCAGCCCAGCGGAAGAAGTGGTCGGAGAAACAGGAACGCAGACGTTTGCCCAATTGCAATCGGATTTTTTTCAAGGGTTTGTCGGGCGGGATATTCGTCATTTTAGGCAATTGATATTTGAAACTTGTCAAGTTTTTCCAATGCTTCCTGGTACGCAAGCCGTGGTTGATATTGCGCTTCACGATGCGTTTGGGCAGTACCTTGGAATCCCCATTGTGGCGTTATACGGTCAAAAAATAACCTCACTTCCTACCTCCGTTACCATCGGGATTATGTCGGTAGAGGAAACGCTGAAAGAAGCCGAAGAATACCGAAGGTTAGGTTTTAAAGTGTTGAAAATCAAGACAGGAGAGGTGGTGGAAGAAGACGTTGAACGGGTCTTACGACTGCACGAAAACTACGGTTCTTCATTTAAAATTCGGGTGGATGCCAACCAAGGCTACAGTTTGGAAGAATTGAAACGGTTTAGCAAAGCCACCGAAAAAGTGGGGATTGAGGTCATCGAACAACCGCTAGTGGTAGGAGAGGAGGCTTCGCTTTTATCGCTTGATGCCGAACTAAGAAAGAACCTCGTCGCGGACGAATCGCTCAAAAATGCCAAGGCGGCGTTAACACTGGCGCAACACCCTCAGCCGTTTGGCGTTTTTAATATTAAACTCATGAAGTGCGGCGGAATCCTCAATGCTTTTGAGATTGCTACCATTGCCAAAAACGCAGCTATTGATCTCTTTTGGGGCTGTAACGACGAAAGCATCGTTAGCATTACGGCGGCTTTGCACGCTGCTTTTGCCTGCCCCACTACCCGTTATTTGGATTTAGACGGAAGTTTTGACCTCGCCGAAGACGTGGTTTCGGGTGGTTTTGTGCTGGAGAATGGCTTATTAAGTCTAACAGACAAAGCGGGCTTAGGATTATCATCGGTATCATAGGTCAGACGATAGTCAGACCGAATAAATTGACTTGCTTGTTCGGTCTGACTACCGTCTGACCTATTAGCTAGGTTCGGTCTGACTACCGTCTGACCTATTAGCTAGGTTCGGTCTGACTACCGTCTGACCTATTAGCTAGGTTCGGTCTGACTACCGTCTGACCTATTAGCTA
>NZ_JACIBY010000003.1:376439-658346 GCF_014195535.1 Runella defluvii
TTGAACAAAATAATCAATACAGCACCTAGCACCATGACCGACGCCCCTGCTAGTTTTTTCCACAACTGGGTTTCTTGAAAAAAATGAACGCCAAAAAACACACTTACCAAGGCTGAAATTTGAAACAAAGCTAAGGCGTAACTTACTTGAATGCCTTCAAAAGCAAAGTTGGTCGAAAGTTGCATCAACCCCGTTGAAATAGCTAAGGCTAAGAAATGCCATTTATAAGCTTTAAACGCTTGAAATTGAGGTAAAAGTGGTTCGTTTTTTTGTAGAAAAAGCAATCCAATTAACGAGAAAAAAAAGCCCCCAATACACCATGAAACATACGCCAACGTGGGGTTGGTAGCGATGATGATTTTCTTCAAAAATAAGGCATCCGTGGCGGAAAGAAACAGGGCGAAAAAACGGTAACGTACTTCGGGTTGTTGGAATAATTTCCAGCTCAGTGCATGTGTAGAACCCGATTGACTCAAGACAAAATAGCTCCCCGCGACAATCAATAACATTCCTACAACACCCCAACGATTGGGAATTTCTCCCAATAAAAACAATCCAAAAATTAGGCTGACCAACGACTTGTAGGCATTGACTGGGCCCAAAACTGATAAATCGCCGTGTTGGAGGGATTTGACCAAAAAATAATTGCCTCCTACTGCTAACATGTTAAAAATAAGGGAGTTTTTCCAAAAAGAGTTGGGTAGGTTGGAGGGGGGAGCTGCCAATAAGTAACCGAGACAACCCAAACTGAGAACCCCGTAGGTACAAGTGACAATAAACAAAGGATTGGCTTGGCGCTGGGTTAGGTATTTTTGGAAAACGTTGGATAAAGGGTTTACCAAAATCCTAATCCCAATCGCCAAAGTCGTTGTAGTTAGAATGAGTAAGAGCATTCGCTACGGTAAAAGTTTGAGATTTTTGGCATCCCATTTTACCACTTTTTTCTCAAAATAGCTTTTGTTACAGGCCAACACGGGTGCCGCCGCTCGGAAACCAAACAACGGCCCTTCGATCACGGGTTTGTTGTCTTTGATGCCTTCAAAAAAGTTAGCAAAGTGGTTTTTATGGGCGTCATCGCCTTGGGGAGCGTCAAATTTTACTTCTTTGACGGGCTCAGGTGTGCGCGAATCGGCGGGGTATTTGGCGTCGTAGGCCGCTAAATATTCTTTTTGTTGGGCGTCCGAAAACGTACCGAAGCTTTCGCCATTGCCATAGCCTGGTGCAGCTGGCAATTTACGTTTTGTAAGCGTGAGCGAATCACCGCCAAACGTAATTTCACCTTCGTTACCAACGATGCGGGTAACGTTTTTGATGGAACCTGCGTTGGCAAAATTAACCCTTAGTACCATTTGGAAGGCATCAAATTTGCCTTGGGCGGGGTATTCCATGCTTGCGACCATCACATCGGGTACGTCGCGGCCGTCTTTCCAGTACGAAAGTTGTCCTGAGGAATAAATTCGACTAGGCCCCAGCGAACCTGTCACGAAGTGAACACCTGTAATGAGGTGGACAAACAAATCGCCTGCTACACCCGTGCCGTAGTCGCGGTAGTTGCGCCAGCGAAAAAAGCGAACGGGGTCGAATGCACGTTTGGGGGCGTCACCTAGAAAGGTTTCCCAGTCGATGGTTTTGGGAGAGGCATCGGTTGGAATGGAATATTGCCACGCGCCAATGGCGTTGAAACGGTCGTTGGTGGATTCGATAAAGTTAATGTTTCCAATATCGCCCGCTTCCACCAAGCGTTTTGCTTCTTGAAAAGCGGCCCCGCTAATGCGTTGACTACCAACTTGCATGACCTTTCCTGCGGCTTTTGCGGCGGCAATGACGGCCGCTCCTTCTTCGATGTTTTGCACCATCGGTTTTTCGCAATAAACGTGTTTGCCTTTTTTGAGGGCGGCCATCGAAATGCGGTCGTGCCAGTGGTCGGGCGTCACGATGAGAACCGCATCCACGTCTTTTCGTTCAAGTACTTCGCGGTAGTCGCGGGTGGTAAATACGTGATTACCAAATGTTTCTTTTACGTGGGCGAGCCGTCCATCGTACAAGTCAGCCGCCGCAACTAGCTCACACATATCGGTGCGTAAGGCGGCTTTGGTGTCCTGAAAACCCTGAATCCCCATTCCGATGGTAGCAATTCGGATTTTGTTGTCGTTGAGGCTTTTAATGATATTGAAGTGAGGAACAGCGGCCGTAGAAGCCGATACAATTCCAAGTTGTTTGACGAAGTCGCGACGGTTGGTTTTCATGTTTCTTTTTTTGCAGGCAGAGACGCGTATAAGGCTAAAAGCCTAGATTTAAGTGGTTTTACTTTTTCGAGCTAGTAACTTTTGTAATAACCAAACGATAAATAAAACGACCAATACAAAAGCGACCACGGGCAACCAAAAGGTAAAAAGTGAAAAGCCGATGGCGGTGACATTTTCGACGGTAGAGACGACGGGATTGGCCAGCCCCCCGCTGAATTTGGTGGAAGCCAGTCGGACCAGGCTCGTTCCTGCTTGGATGAAACCTGCCGTTCCTCCGCCCATGATGATTCCTAAGCCCCACTGTAACAATGGG
Source organism: Runella defluvii (assembly GCF_014195535.1). GTDB lineage: Bacteria > Bacteroidota > Bacteroidia > Cytophagales > Spirosomataceae > Runella > Runella defluvii. Next base: position 378,999 of record NZ_JACIBY010000003.1, read on the forward strand.
TTGTCAATTTCGATGAAAGAAGTGGTCAATAACGTGCCTGCGGCTACGGCGGCGGGTGTCGCGATGGTGTCTAGCAAGTTGTCCACCCAAGGAATGTAATAGCCGCCAATTTCGAGCACGGTTGCACTGGCTAGTACTGCGATGGCCGCCCACGTTCCCATCCATTCAAAGCCTGTATCGACATTGACGAGGCCAAAATGAATGCCCAAGCTGCTGATGAGCAGGGGCACAAACACCCGAAAACCTGAACAAGCCGCTAAGCCGACGCCCAAGCAGAGACTGAGGAAAATTTCCATTTTTGGATGTGTTGAACCATATAAGACATATAAGGGATTATAAGAAAACCTTCTATGCTCTTATATGTCTTATATGGTTCAAAAATACTATTTTATCACGTAAGCAGTCACCGTATTTTTATAAAAGTTAGGGACTAAAACCGTTTTTTTATTCGGAATAAACCCAAAATCAGCCGTATTCACTTGCGGATTTTTGCTGTCGATGAGTTTCCATACTTTACCATCTGGTTTGACGCAATAAACTTCACCGTGCCAACACGAAATCAAGTAGTTATCACCATGACGAAGAATCCCATCGGCGGTTTTGTTGGTCATGGCCCATGAACTGAATTTTTTGGTGTCATAATCCAATTTCCACAAATTGCCTGTTCCTGCGGAAGCGACAATCAGGTGCTCTTTTTCGGCAAAAACGCCGTTAGGGCCTTGCAAATTAGGGTCATCCAGAAACAATTCTAATTTTCCATCGGCGTATCGGTACAGTTTATGACCCCGCGAATCACTCACAAAAATTTCTCCTTTGGGACTTACGCTAACGTCATTGAGCATCACCGAACCAACGGCCGCATGACGTTTCAGAATAGCTCCTGAGGTTAAGTCGATTTCGACAAGGTCTTTTAAATCAGCCACAAACAACGATTTTTTTATAATACCCATGCCCTTGGGGTCATTAAGCCCTGTCGTAAATTTGAGGTTTTTAATTTTCCCATCGGTGCTCAAAATCGAGATAAAGCCGTCACCGTCGGGGTTATCAACGTTCATTTTGTTGATGTTGGCCACAAACAATTGTTTCCCTTTGGGGTCGTACAAAACCGACTCGGGCGTGCGAAGGAGCGTGTCCGATTTCCAAAGTTCTTGAAGGCTAATGGGGGCATTATCTTGCGCTTTTATTGAAAAAAAGCTACCAATAATGAGGGCGGAGGTAAGAAAAAATGAGGTTTTCACGTTAAAAAAGACTTGTTTTGCAATGACAATTATTTACACGAACCGTTTATCCTTTAAAGCAATGTTTCTCTCAAAACTACGCAATCCATTTCTAATTGCTGCCTGCTCGTTGGCGTTGACAACGGGGGCCATGGCTCAAAAAAAAGAAAATTTATTTAACGGTAAAGACCTCACAGGCTGGAAGGTATATGGTACCGAAAAATGGTACGTTCAAGACGGCGAATTGATCTGTGAAAGTGGTCCTGACAAAGGTTATGGGTACTTAGCAACCACCAAAACCTACAAGAACTTTGAACTTTCGGTCGATTTCAAACAAGGTGCCAACGGCAACAGTGGCGTGTTTATTCGTTCAAATATTCCTGATGGTAGCACTAAGATTAGCGGCTGGCAGGTAGAAGTAGCCCCTCCAAACCACGATACGGGCGGAATTTACGAATCGTACGGCCGTGGTTGGTTGATTCAGATTCCCGATGAGAAAGAAGGCTTTTTGAAATTTGGCGAATGGAATACCCTTAAAATCAGAGCAGAAGGGCCGCGCGTTCGTACGTGGTTGAACGGACACGAAATGGTGGACATCAACGACGAGAAAATTGGCGCTGGAAACGGGTCAATTGCTCTTCAAATTCACGACGGTGGAGGCATCAAAGTGAACTGGAAGAATTTAAAAATTAAGTCGTTGTAATTATTTACCTATCTTTGCGGTATAGTTACCCGATGCGCGTGGGAAGTAGCTACTTTCCACGCTTTTTATTTATACAAGATTACATGACATTTGACTCACTTCAATTAATTGACCCTATTCGCCGCGCACTAACGGCCGAGGGATACGAAACTCCAACCCCGATTCAGGCCGAAGCCATTCCGATTGTTTTGAGCGGAAAAGATTTGCTCGGATGCGCCCAAACGGGAACGGGAAAAACCGCCGCCTTTGCCATTCCTATACTTCAACTTTTGTCGGAGCGGCAATTGCACCGAAATGCGAAACAACGCGCCATTAAAGCCCTCATTCTGACGCCAACCCGTGAGTTAGCGATTCAAATTGGGGAAAGTTTGGCCTCTTATGGCCGTTATACGGGTTTGAAACATACTGTTATTTTTGGCGGGGTAAAACAAGCACGTCAGACGGATGCTCTTCATAATGGTGTGGACATTCTAGTGGCTACGCCTGGGCGTTTGCTGGACTTGATGGCCCAACGCTTTGTGAGTCTGAAACACCTCGAAATTTTTGTGTTGGACGAAGCCGACCGAATGCTAGACATGGGTTTTGTCCACGATGTTCGGAAAGTGATTGCGGTACTGCCTCCGCGCCGTCAATCGTTGTTTTTCTCGGCCACGATGCCCCCTGAGATTGTCAAATTGGCCGATACCATTTTGCACGAACCCGAAAAAGTAGAGGTGACGCCCGTTTCGTCAACGGTGGATTTGATTCAGCAATGGGTGTATTTTGTGGACAAAGAAAACAAAGCAAATTTGTTGATTCATTTGTTGGAAGACCCAAAAATTGAGAACGCACTGGTTTTTACGCGGACTAAATTTGGGGCCGATAAGGTGATGAAAGTGCTGATGCGTCATAACATTAAAGCGGAGTCAATCCACGGTAATAAATCCCAAAATGCGCGCCAAAATGCGTTGAGTAACTTTAAAGCAAAAACTACCCGTGTCTTGGTAGCGACGGATATTGCCGCGCGTGGTATCGACGTGGACGAATTGGCGCACGTATTCAATTACGAAATACCGAATATTCCCGAAACCTACGTCCACCGTATCGGTCGGACAGGACGCGCGGGAGCTTCGGGAACGGCTTATTCATTTTGCGAAACGGAAGAACGTAAGTCGTTGAAAGATATTCAAAAATTGATTGATAAGGTTATTCCTGTCGTCGAAGAACATCCGTATCCTCAGAGTCAGAAGCCTGGAAATGAGGTTGCTAAGCCTAAGCCACAGGCCGCAACTCAAAAATCAAACAATTTCCAAAGATCGAGACCCAAGCCGTCGGGCAATGCTCCCGAACAAGGAAGTGCTGCCAAAGCAAAGAGTGGACAACGTCCTTGGTATGCCAAACGCAATGAGGGTAAAAAAGGCCCTCGATAGTCATAAAAGAAACGCACTCGACAAACTGCCGAGTGCGTTTACTTCTCTTAACACAGCCATGAATTTACGTTTAAACGTTAAATCCAAACGTAAAACTGTCGGTAGGCTCGTCGGAATAAATCCCTTCGATTTGAACCCTTGTTCCTTTTTTACCTTCAATGGCATTTTTGAATTCTTGCACCGAGTGAATCGCTTTGCCGTTCAACTTCGTGATGATGAATCCCTCTTGTACGCCTGCTCTTGAAAGCTTTCCTGCTTCGATGTTGCCTACTTTGGCACCTCCTTCAATGCCATTTTCTTTTAAAACTGTTTTTTCACGAGGCGACAAGTCGTTGAGCTGAACCCCAAGGTCATTTAAGACAACTTCGGCGGCATCGGGTTTCAACAATTGATTACCACCGTCGCGGTTACGAAGCGTTACGGCTACGTCTTTGACACTGCCGTCGCGGCTAATGGTGAGTTTTGCCGATTCCCCAGGTTGTTTACGACCAATCAATTCTTGCAATTGAGGTACAGTATTTACGTTGTTACCATCAACTTTCACAATCACATCCCCAGGTTTTAGACCCGCGTCTTTGGCGGCACTGTTGGGCGAAAACGATTTTACGTACACCCCTTCGGTTTCTTTTACGCCGTATTCGTCGGCTTTTTTGCTGTCCAATTCGTCGAGCATAATGCCCAAATAACCACGTTGTACGTTGCCGTACTTAATCAAGTCGCCCGCTACTTTTTTGACCAAATTAGAAGGGACGGCAAATGAATAGCCTGCATAACTTCCTGTTGGACTGGCAATTGCGGTGTTGATACCTACCAATTCACCTTTGAGGTTGACCAACGCCCCTCCCGAATTACCAGGGTTTACGACGGCATCCGTTTGGATGAAGGACTCAAGGGGAGAATCGCCCTTACGCGCAGGGCCGCTAAATTCGTTTTGTTGCTTTTGACCAATGATTCCTAATCCACGACCTTTGGCGCTAATAATCCCCGTCGTAACGGTCGATTCCAAGTTAAATGGATTCCCAACGGCCACGACCCATTCACCAATTTTGGCCGCATCGGAGTTTCCAAAGGTCAATGCCTGCAAGTTTTTGGCAGGAATCTGAATCACCGCCAAGTCGGTCGAAGGGTCGGTGCCAATCACCTTGGCCTTGTACGTGTGTTTGTTGTTCAACACAACTTCCAGTTCCTCGGCGCCTTCAACCACGTGGTTGTTGGTGACAATGTAGCCGTCAGGACTAATAATGACGCCCGAACCAGACGCCTGCTGCTTTTGAGGGCCTTGCTGGCTATTGGGAGCGCGGTCGCCAAAAAACTCGCGGAAAGCTTCGGGAATCTGAAGTTGTTGGGCACTTTCTCCCCTCGTTTTGATGGTCGAGGTAATGTGTACGACGGCAGGCATCGAAACGTCGGCGGCGTAGGTAAAATCACCTGGCACGCCAGCGGGGCTTCCTGCGGAAGTGAGCTTGGCCAACGAAGCTAACGGTGCTTCTTTCAATATGACATTTTGATTTGTTTGGTGGAGCAATTCTAAGGCTCCCACTGAAACTCCCCCTGAGATTAACCCTACCAAGGCGAGCTGTTTCCAATGTTGACTCATGGCTTTTTCGTTGTTTATAGGTTGTAAGAATCGTTTGTCAACGCCTTTGTGGCTGATTGATGCAACAAGATTACGGCGCGATTTTGTAGAGATTCTGTAGAAACGAGGGGCCGAGTGTTAAGAAATGTTAAATGAGAGTTGGACGCGGTGCCAACCGTCTTGGAAGTGGTAAGAAATAGGGAAATGGTAGGTATCAGCAATCTGTTTGACAAGCGCCAACCCTAACCCAACGGAATCGGTTCGGGAAGAACCTTTGCTGAATCTTTCCCAAAGTTGGTCAACGGGAAGGGTAGGTTGGGGGCCTGTATTGGATAAAATAAGGGTGTTTTGGGTAAGTTCAACCCGAATGCTACCGTTGGGCTGGTTGTGTTTGAGGGCATTCCCAAGTAGGTTGTTCAACAACACATCCACCAACAATTTATGGATGTTGAGGCGAACATTGGGCGCAATCTGCTGGTGAAGGGCCAAGCCTTTGTCATGAATGAGCGGTTCCCAGAGGTCGATTTTTTCGGAAAGCAACGAACTCAAATCAAGCTCCACGGAGTCGGTAAATTGACCGTTTTCTATTTTGGTTAACAACAACAAACTGTGGTTCATTTTGGATAAATTTCCCACCGTTTCAATCAGATTGCCGATGCGTTCGAGTTGTTCTTCGGTCAGGTTGGGGGCTTGAATGAGTAAGTCTAAATTGGACGCAATGACGGCCAACGGCGTTTGGAGTTCGTGAGAGGCGTTTTCGGTAAACGTTTTAAGGCTTTGATAATCTTGTCGAAGTTGATTGGTCAATTTCGTCAGATTAGACTGGAGCGTTTGAAATTCAGTGATGCTCGTTCTCCGAAACTTTAAAGGCTCTTTTTGTGCCAATTGGAACGTTTTGAGGGTATCAAGGGTGCGGTAAAACGGTTTCCACAGGCTTCTTGAAAGACGGTAATTGATAAAAAACAACAACCCCACCAAGACGAGACTCAACCCAGAAAATGCCAACAAAAGAGCTTGTTTGAGACCTTGGGTTTCGTACAATGCTTTTCGGATGTTGACTTGGTAATAGCCGTTGAGTGTCGCAATCCCAAAACTAAGTTGACGATACGCTAAGTATTCTTTTTGGACGGTACTAAACAAAACGGTGTCACCCATCACCATCGGCAGGGGAGGATGCGTGCGAACGGCCCAAAGGCTGTCGGAAATGGAGAACCAGCGTTTGGGCAAAACCCCAATTTCATTGACATACTCTTCCACTTGTTCTTTTTCGTGGAGCAACTGCTCGGAGGCTTCGTTGTCCATGATTTTGTGCAAAAACCAAAAGCAACTCACGCCCCCCACGGCCAAGGCGACAAGACAGGCAAGTAAAAAAGAGCGAGTGGCTTTGGAGATGAGCGTCATGCGGCCAATTTATAACCTACCCCATACACCGTTTGAATGTAGTCGGGGCAGCCATGTTCGGATAGTTTTTTTCGGAGATTTTTCATGTGCGAATATAAGAAATCAAAGCTATTGGCTTGGTCAATTTCATCGCCGTAAAGGTGTTCAGAAATGGCTCCTTTGCTCAGCACGCGGTTGGCATTGGCCACCAGATACATTAATAAATCGTATTCTTTGCGGGTGAGGACAATTTCCGAATCGTTGACCCACACTTCTTTGGAATCAGGCACCATGCGAATATCGCCAAATTTGATTTCACGGTTGCCTGCAAACTGCCGCCGCCGTTGAATGGACTTGATTCGGGCGTTCAGTTCGGACAAATGAAAAGGTTTGGTTAAATAATCGTCGGCGCCGAGTTCGAGCCCCAATATTTTATCGTCGAGCGCATTTTTGGCTGAAATGATGATAATTCCCGCCTGTGACTGCGTTTTTTTGAGCAAATCGACCAAATCGAGCCCTGAGCCGCCAGGAAGCATGATGTCAACCAACACGCAGTCGTAGTCATACACGCCAATTTTTTCTTCGGCAGCCTGATAAGTAGAAACCCACTCACACACGTGGCCTTCGCTGGCTAGGTATTCGCGCAATGGATGTGCCAATGATTCTTCGTCTTCAATGATTAAGATTTTCATAATCTCTACCAAATTTTCTTACAAACACATTTACGCATTTTGAGGAGGAAGTGTTGTGTAAGCCCGTGTTTAAAGTTTTACCCGCAGATAAGCGCAGATGTAGAGCCGCAGAATACCGCAGAAGAATGGGTTGAAAAAGTCTTTTTTCTGCGAAAATCTGCGTTTGTACTATTCAGCGGCATCTGCGAGTAATTAATAATGAACTGAGATAAAAAAGTGATTAAAACTTAAAAAAATACGGTGAAATGCAGTTTTCTACAGATTTTCTAAAGATTCTTCGTCTTCAATGATTAAGATTTTCATAATCTCTACCAAATTTTCTTACAAACACATTTACGCATTTTGAGGACGAAGTGTTGTGTAAGCCCGTGTTTAAAGTTTTACCCGCAGATAAGCGCAGATGTAGAGCCGCAGAATGCCGCAGAAGAATGGGTTGACAAAGTCTTTTTTTAGCGTAAATCTGCGTTTGTATTATTCAGCGGCATCTGCGGGTAATTAATAATGAACTGAGATAAAAAAGTGATTAAAACTTAAAAAAATACGGTGAAATGCAGTTTTCTACAGATTTTCTACAGAATTGTGGTATTGTTTTGGTCATGAAAATAACCCAATTAATAGCTAGAAAACAATGAAAAAGTTCGTAAAAATGGGGTCAGTGGTTTTCGGGATGATAGCCCTGACTGTTTCAGCTGCTTTCGCCCAAGTAAGTGCAGGAATCAACCCCGCTGCTGATTTGGGTAAGTACAAAACCTTTGCTTGGTTACGTCCTGACGTCAAAGCGGGGCCTAATCCGATGTATAATAGCGATTTGCTTTCGGCCACCGTCAAGCAGTCAGTGGGGACGGAGTTGCTCACCCGTGGAATGAAGGAAGACGAAGAGGCACCTGATGCACTCATTCAGTTTCATACTTACACCCAGCAACAACGCCGCACCAATTACTCAGGTGGTTTTTATCCCTACTTCGGTGGATGGGGGCGTTGGGGCGGTTTTTACCCTTACGGCATGATGGGCTGGGGGGGAGGAGGTTATCCTTACCAAACCCAATACACCGAAGGAACGCTTGTCATTGACATTCTGGATGCCAAAACCAAAGAAGTACTTTGGGAAGGGGTGGCTCAGGGCACGTTGAGCGGTAAAATCAACCGCATCCAAAACCAAATCAATTCGAGTGTCCGTAAAATGTTTACCAAGTATTATCCATTAAAACAAACTGTGTCATGAAAACGCTAAAGCACGCTCCATTTCAAGGGGTACGTCGATTTATCGGCATAGGGGTAGTCGCTTTCGTTACCCTTTTTACCCTCGATTCTTGTTCGCCTAATACCTATACAATCGCTTCGGGTACTACTTACCAAAGCTACGTACCTCCCACTTGGGCTCCTCAAGGCGCTGCGGTCGCGGGTGTTCAGTACTATTATTTGCCCGATTATGGCATGTATTACGACTTGTCGTCTCAACTATTTTGGTACAACAATGCGGGTATTTGGGCTTCATCGGCCTTTTTGCCAAGTATGTATGCTGGGATAAACCTTAATTCGGCCTATATCGTCATGCTTAATCAAGGCATTCGACGTCCTTGGTTAAACAACTCTTTTTACGTGCGTCGTTACCCTGCTGGTTATTACGCTCATCGTTCTGGTTTTTCTCCCGAAAACCGAATTTTGAACATGCCACGTCCTGCTAGTCCTCGTATGTCGGCTGGAAATATAGGGCGCCAAAACTACCGCAACGAATCAGCGCGGACGTATCAAGCACGACCCCAAACTCGTCAGTCGTACCAGTCGTTTTCGGCGCCAAGAAGTTATGGCTATGGAGGTGGAGGATTCCGAGGTGGGTTTAGTGGCGGCGGTCGAGGAGGCCGACACTAACAGGTGAAGTCGGTTTTTAACACGTGAAGTCGGTTTCTCAAAACCGACTTGATTGGGCCAAATCTGTCGCGAGAGGTTTCTCAAAACTGATTGAAACGAGGTTTTGAGAAACCTCTTTGTCGGTTTTGAGAAACCGACAGCACAACAGCAAAGACCGATTGAAACGAGGTTTTGAGAAACCTCACTTTCGGTTTTAAGAAACCGAAAGCACGGACAGCACTTAATTTTGAATAATAAGCACGTTGAATTTATTGCCATTGAAAAAATATTCCGACTCACGGTCGCCAATAAAAAGGGCATCCACACAAGCCGCCGTGTTGGTACAGTCGAGTCGGGCGCTGAACCTACCTACCGTGTAGCGTTCGTTGCTGCTTGGTATCAGGTACCAATAGCCGTTATTGTATTGAACCCCACCGAAGGTTGAGACTTGAGCCGTTACCATCAAGATGGCATTGGCGTTATTGTTGCACATCGGGTGGTCGATTCTGATGGCGTAACATTTACCCCCAGCGGCCGTAATCAAGGAAGGTGAACCCGAAAATGGGAGTGCGGAATAGGTATTGACTCCTGAGGTTGCTGTTACTACAAACGCCGCAGGGTTGCTCCCCGAAAAACGAATGCTTCCACCCACATCCAATGTTGCTTGGGGCGAGGGCTGATTGACTCCTACTTTTCCATCATTGGCAATGCTTAGCCGTTCTTGCATGTTGAAAACGCCCCCTGAAAACGAATAGCCCGTTGAAAAAGCCATGCGGGCTGCCGAATTTGACGTGCCGATGGTAGAGATAATTCCAGTAGTGTAGTTACTGCCTCCAAATACAATAGAATTGGTTAAACCCGTGCTTAACGCGTTGAGGTGTTGAAGGGATAGGATATTGGAGAAATTATGACGTATCGTAAGCTTTGAGGTAGGCGATTCGGTGCCTACGCCCAAGTTGCCCGTATTGGCATTGAAGAGGTTTGTTCCCGAATTGACCCAGCCTGGCGTTGGGCTACCTGAGTTACCAATTGGTACATACACCGACCCGTTCCAGAACCGAAGTTCTTTAGCCGAATTATCATAATACAATCGGCCTTCTTGGGGATTGCCATTTGTATTGGGCGTCAGGGTAATGGACTGAGCATTCAGAGAAAGCACATTCAAAAAAAGAAGTGCTGCGGTTAGCATGGATAACTGTTTCATTGTCGTATAGAAATTTGAAGTGAGGGTATTCTTTACGACAAAAATTGCTGCTAATGCTCAGAAAATCAACTTGTTTTAGTTAACGGTAAAAAGTTACTTATTACAAATCGAACAAGTACCTTGAATCAATAAATTTACTTCTTTTGATTTGAAACCTGCGGGTAAGGCCAGAGACGGTACGTGAATGTCTTCCAAACAAGTGGTTTTACCGCACATTTGGCATTTAAAATGAACGTGGTCGTGGTGATGATTGTGCTCTTGGCAAGCATCTTTGCACAAAGCGTAGCGAAGGCCGTCTTCGTCCAACACTTTATGAATAATGCCTTTATCAACGAACGTTTTTAGGGTACGGTAAATGGTAACGCGGTCGTAGCGGTCTTTTAAGCCATTTTCCAAATCTCCGTGCGAAAGCGCAGAAGCGCGGTTTTGTAAAATTTCTAAAATATCTTCACGGCAGCTTGTATGGCGTAATTCGTGTAATCGCAGGGTATCTTTGGCGAAAGTATTCATGACCTTGTTATTTTTGCCCAAATTTATCAAGTTAGCTTCGGATTTACCGAACTGAACGGGCTTTCTTTTTAAACGGTTGCTATAAACAAACTGTTCCATGATGATTAAAATAGGCATTATTAACGTCTCCGACCGCGCCAGTGCGGGTGTATATGAAGACATTCCAGGGAAGGCGATTGTGTCAACGCTCAACGAATACCTAACCAGTTCTTGGGAACCCGTGTATCGGGTCATTCCCGACGAGCAACATTTGATTAGCCAAGCCCTTGTCGAAATGGCCGACAAAGAAGGTTGCTGTTTGGTTGTTACGTGCGGCGGAACGGGCCCCGCGCCCCGCGATGTGACTCCCGAAGCTACCGAAGCCGTTTGCCATAAAATGATGCCTGGCTTTGGGGAATTGATGCGGCAGGTGAGCTTGCAGTACGTGCCCACGGCCATTTTATCCCGCCAAACGGCAGGGATTCGTGGTAAAACGCTGATTGTCAATTTGCCAGGAAAACCTTCGGCGATTCGTCAATGTTTGGATGCTGTTTTTCCTGCTATTCCGTATTGCATTGATTTAATTGGCGGGCCATTTTTGGAAGCCAACGAAGCCGTGATAAAGGTGTTTAGACCTAAATAACCATTCCAAGGTTGAAACGGGAACTATCAGATTAAACGCATTAAAAAAGTAGCCTCGCTGGAGCAATCAATAGCCACTCCAAATTTTAATGCGTTTAACCTGACTAGAAATTAAAATATAATAATATATAGCCTTTGTTTAATAAAATATATTAAATAAAATCGTGCTAGATTGTTTTTTGATATTGAAAAGATGCTACATTTGCTGATAAAAGTACCAAAAGGATAATTGCAGGTGCCTCTTCCTCAAAAAAATACCGAAATCATAAGCGATTTGAAGCTTTGGAATCAGTTGATTGCTGACGACAAAGCTGCCTTTTCTGCGCTGTTTGAGAAGTATTTGAACCCTTTGGTAAATTATGGAAAGACTTTAATGCCTTCGCACGAGAAAGTCAAAGATTGTGTTCAGGATGTGTTTGTGGATATTTGGCTGTATCGGCATTCACTCAGTGATGAGGTGGTGGTAAAAGCCTATTTATTTTCGAGTGTGCGCAAACGCATCGCGCGGTTGTACGAACGAGACCGCATTTTTCGGCAAACGACCCCATTGGAAGACCTTGAATTTTCGCTCAAGTTTTCGATTGAACATTCCATGATTAACGATGAAACGTTGGATTTGGAAGTTCGCCAGCTCAATCAACTTCTCAATACGTTGCCACCTCGCCAAAAAGAAACTTTATACCTTCGATACCACCAAGGTTTATCGCTGGAGCAAATTGCGGAGGTATTAGAAATCAATCATCAATCAGTCAAAAACCTGCTTCATCGCGCTATTTTACATCTTCGTAAGGAGTGGAAAGGCTCGATTTCTCTGCTCCTAATCGGTGGTTACCTTGCTTTGTGAAATTTTTTCAAAAAAAAATCTAAACAAGTGAGTACTCTTTAAACCTTCTGTCCTCTCTGCATTTGAAATTAATTTTCAGATGCAACCACGCGATTTATACACCAAAGTTGAAGACTTTCTTTCCGACGAATCTTTCCAGCGATGGGTCAGGTTCAAGGAAAACCATACACATTGGGAAGAATGGACCTTGGAAAGTCCTGAAAGGGCCAAATTAGTTGCCGAAGCTAGGGTATGGGTTTTGTCAATGAAAATAGAAGAAACGGAGCTTTCGGCCCAAGAAATCCAGCGAAGCTTGCAGGATACTTGGGACGCAATACAGACGCAACAAGTTCAGAAGCCAATTTGGAGAATGGGTTGGTTTCGAGTAGCTGCGGCGGTGTTGCTTGTTGGGACAGCGGCAATGACTTATTTTTTGGTACAAAAAAATCCAACACAGGTTGTCATTACCTATAAAGACTTGGTGGAGAAAGATACCGAAGGGTTGATAGAACAAACCAATAATTCCAATAAGCCGCAACTTATTACCCTTGCCGACGCCAGTTCGGTCTTATTACAGCCCAAAAGTAAACTTAGCTATCCCAAAGAATTTAGTGGCAACGAACGGAAAGTTTACCTTTCGGGAGAGGGCTTTTTTGAAATCAGCAAGAACCCCAATAAGCCTTTTTATGTATATGCCAACGAAGTCGTGACGAAAGTTTATGGGACGAGTTTTCGGGTAATAGCTTATCCTTCCCAGCCCAACGTAGAAGTGGTCGTGCGTACGGGAAAAGTAAAAGTGATGCCCAACGAAGAAATACAAACGGATACCAAAGAAGGAATCATGCTTTTGCCCAACCAAGCGGCAAGATTTGTACGAAACAACCTTTCGTTTGAAAAAATCTTGGACATTACCCAAGACAAACCGCTTATTGCCTCAACCAACACCATTGAACAATTGAGCTTTGAGTTTCGTGATATACCTGTACACCAGATATTTACGACCATTGAGCAGGCCTATTTGGTGAAGATAGAATACCCAAAAGAGAAATTGAAAGATTGCTACATGACGACCTCCCTCAGTGATGAACCCCTTCCCGAAAAGCTAAAAATTATTTGTGAAAGCTTAGGAAGTGATACACGCTACGAAATGAATGGAAATCAGGTAACAATTATTTCATCTGGATGTAACTAACCACCCCTAAACCCTTGTCTATGCACTAAAAAAAGTAGCAAAAAAAAGCGTCGAAATGCTGCAACATTCCAACGCTTCTAGTTTTCCTTAACCCTCTGCAAAGGGCAGGAACGTCATGTCAATACCAGTCTAATAGTATTAAAATTAACAATCAAAAGTATGGAAAAAAGTTTTATTCACCAACGGCTCCTTTTTCAGATCGTGAAAATATCGGTGTTTCAAATGATACTTGCTGTTGTTTTTGTGGGAATCGCAATGGCCACGCCCGCGAAAGGGCAAGAAATGCTTGACTCAAAAGTGACGCTTGTTCTCAACAACGTGAGCCTCGAAAGTGCGTTGTCTGAAATTGAAAAAGCAGCCCACGTCAAGTTTTCGTACAATTCGCGCACGCTAAATCTCAATCAGAAAGTAAGTGTGATCGAAAAAAACGAATCGCTTTCTACAATACTCACTAAGATGCTCAAACCACTGAGTATTAAGTATGTAGTAGTGAGCAAGAAAATTGTGCTGCGCAAAGAAATCGGCCCGAAAACGGGTTTTTTATACGAAAATGAAGAGTCGTCCAAACCGCAAGTTCTTGCGAATGTGGATTGGAGCGTAAAAGGAACCGTCACCGACGAAAAAGGCGAAAAATTGCCAGGAGTAAGCATTACAATCAAAGGTACTACCCGTGGGACAACCACCAACGCCAACGGCGATTACGAAATAAGCGTTGCCGATGGCAAAGGCGTGTTGGTGTTTTCATACATCGGTTACAAACCCCAAGAAGTCTTGATTGATAATCGTACAACTATCAAGGTTACACTAGCAACTGACACCAAGGCCCTTGAGGAAGTGATAGTGGTGGGGTATGGCACCATTAAAAAGGAAAAAAATATTACGTCTGTTTCGACCCTAGAAGCCGAAAAAATCACCAACCTTGGGGCTTCTTCGGTAGGAGAAACCTTGGGAGGGCGCATTCCAGGTATTATTGTTACCAACAGCGGAGGTGGGCCAGGGAAGAAACCTTCAATTTCGCTCAGGGGAGGTGGCACGCCCGTTTATGTCATCGACGACATTATTTCTACCGAATTTCAGTTTCAGACCCTGGCGGTCAACGACATTGAAAACATATCTTTCCTTAAAGACGGCCCCGCTACGGCGATTTATGGGGTGGCTGCGGGAAATGGCTTGGTATTGGTGACGACCAAAAGAGGAAACAACAAAAAACTTTCCATCAACTACAACTTTGGACAAGATTTGTCGCAACCTACGTATTTGCCTCGTAAAATCAGCTCGTACGAATTGGTGTCGTTGGTAAATCAAGTGGATGTAAAAGAAGGCAATCAGGGGCGTTATGCTGAGAGCGACGTTCAAAAGTACCGCGACCAAACCGACCCGCTCAATTTCCCAAACAACGATTGGCAAAAGCTCGTGTTGAAAGAGTTTGCCCCGCAGCAACACCACAATTTGTCGCTCAACGGAGGCAATGAACAAATCAAATACTATGCTTCATTGGGCTATTTGAACCAAGGAACGTTGTATCAATTTAACACCAACTGGCTGAAAAGATACAATTATCGTCTGAGCTTAACGGGCGATTTTGCCAAAATTGGCTTGAAAACCAGCATGACCATTTACGGGGTGGACGAAACCCGCCGCGACAATGCAAGCGGCTATGGAAGTGGCTATTTTGCGGTGTGGAGCCACATCCAAAATGCTCCGCCTACCGACAAAGCGTATGCGGATTTGGAACGTACAAAATACGCCAATAAAGGAGATCACCCCATTGTCGAAATAGATCCCCGCAGTGGCTACGTTCGTAACCAAGACCGCAATCTTAATGCCTTGCTGAACCTTGACTGGAAAGTGCCAGGCGTAGAAGGCTTGTCGTTTCGTGCCAACGGAAACTTGAGTCAGGTGCAGGCTTTTGGCAAATCGTGGAACATCACAGCGCCCCAATTTGCCATTGGTAGCTCAACACCCGCCAGCTCGAACCAGCCTAACTTAGCAGTTTCGACAACAACGGGCTATAATTATGTATTGCAAGGGTTTGGAAACTACGAACGAAAGTTTGGCAGCCATAACGTTTCGGCTATGTTCGGCTACGAAGAAGCTTACGGCTACAACGAAAATTTCAGCACGGGGCGTAACTCATACGTGTTTGGGATTGATCAGATTTTTGCGGGGCCACAGTCAACGGCTACCAACAACGGTTCTAGTTTTGAAAACGTTAGAAATGGTTGGTTAGGACGCGTTCGTTACGATTTCAAAGAGAAATATTTGTTTGAAGGAAGTTTTCGATACGACGGAAGCGACTTGTTTCCCGCTGGAAAAAGAAAAGGATTTTTTCCTGGTGCTGCCTTGGGTTGGCTCATTTCCCACGAAAACTTTATGGGAAGTTTGATGGAAAAAAACATCATTAACCTCTTGAAAGCCAGAATATCGTACGGCTCCGTTGGACAAAACTCAGGCGTGAGTAGCTTTGCCTATGTACCAGGGTACTCCACAGGCGGCGGGTACGTGGTAGGTGGTGTGCTTCAACCAAGCCTCAATGCCCCGAGCATTCCAAGCCCCGACATCAGTTGGTACGACCAACAATCATTCAACACTGGTTTTGATTTTGGAACGTTGGGAAATAAACTCAGCGGAAGCCTAGATTATTTTTACTTGCGTACCACGGGCTACTTGGCATCACCTTCGGGAGTTGGCTACACCGACCCACTTGGAACGGCTTTGCCAACCCGCAAATCAAACGGGGCATTTAGAAGAGCAGGTTTTGACTTTACGGTCAAATACAGCGATAAAATCGGGAAGTTGAAATATACGTTAGGCTCAAACTTTGTGAAATTTGACCAACTCTGGGAAGTAAACCCCAACGAGGACAGCACAACGCTTAAAAACCCCAATACGACATCGTATCACCAAATTGGTTTCTTACAAACGGCTTATTTGTCGGCGGGCTTGTACCAAAACGCTACCGACATCATGAATAGCCCCCGCCGAATGGCGTCAATCGTTGCTCCTGGTGATATTATTTACCGTGACGTAAATGGGGATGGAAAAATCGACGGCGATGACTTTAGAAGGGTAGGAAAGTCAGCATTTCCACGGGTAACGTACGGTTTTACGGCCGATTTAACGTACGGAGGTTGGTTTATGAACATGCTTTGGCAAGGCAGCGGTAAGCGAAGTATTTATTTGGGCGACGTCATCCAGAGTAATTATTCAACCAATATTCGCTATGAGTTTCAGACCAAAAACCACTGGGAGCCAGGGGCGGGTAATTCGCAATTCCCTCGGTTGATTTCGGGGGCTGCGGTCAACGGTGGCCACAATGCCGTCACTTCCGATTTTTGGGTGATAAACGCGGGCTACTTGCGCTTGAAAGCCTTGCAGGTAGGTTACAATTTCAAAAATTATCTTTCTAAAGACTTAAAATTCATTTCAGACCTGCGGGTGACGCTGAGTGCTACCAACTTACTCACGTTTTCGAAGATAAAGCAATACGGCCTTGACCCCGAAACGGGAAGTAACAACAACTACGACTATCCCTCTCAACGCGTGTATGCCTTATCGGTAAATCTAGGTTTTTAACTCAAAGCAACTGAAAGCAATGAAACGATATATCACAAAAATAGTTTTGATACTAACAGTCCTTTGTGTTGGTATTTACTCTTGTAAGCAATTGGACGACACCCGACCGTTCGACAAATTTGATGAGACAGCGGTGTGGAGCTCGAAGGGCAACGCCATGCTTTTCGTCAACGGCGTATATTCATCAGTGTTAGGTTTATATACCAATACCGTTGAGGAAGAAGTACGAACTAGCAATATTATTCAAAGCGATGGAAACGCTTTTACAAGAGAGTCAATTACGCGAGACGACGATTACGGTTTCAACCAATTTAGCAGAATTCGTAGTTGTAATCTCATCATTGAAAAAGCAGCGGCTTCAACTGCCTTGGGCGACGGAGATAAGGCAGAACTGGTAGCGCATGGCAAATTTTTGCGGGCTATGACCTACTATTGGCTTGCGCGTCGTTTTGGAAGGGTAATATGGGTGGAAAAAGTATTGACCGAAAACGAAACGAATTACGCGTTGCCTCAAACGGCCAACATCGCCGAAACCTATAACTTGATTATGAAAGATATAGACGACGCGATTGCTGGCCTGCCTGCTTCGTCGCCAGCGGGGCTTGCGTCTAAGGCTTCGGCTTATGCCTTAAAATCCGAAGCAGCTTTGCAAGCAGCAGCCTACACGGGTGATAACACCTATTACCAAAAAGCCATTGACGCAGCCAACGCCGTCATTGCAACGGGCAAGCCGTTGGAAGCTGATTATGAAGGAATGTTTAACGAAAAAGCGAGATTTTCGCCCGAAATCTTGCTCGCTACTTACCGCGACAAGTCAAATACTGTCGTGTCAAACATTGCTGACATGCAAGAAGCTATCCCCAATGTGAACAACGACGATTTGAAATTGCGGAATGCTACGCCATTGTTCAAATTGGACAAAGTGTTTGAGGATTGGGGAAAATATTCTCCTACCCAAAACATCATCGACGAGTACCTTGTCATTGATGAAGCCGCTCCGTCTAAGGCGGTAAAATGGGATCAGTCGTCTCAGTTTTTGAAAAATGTAACCAAAAAACAATCGCCATTCCTCGATAGTGCCGTAGTGACGGGTTCGGGAAGCATCAATGCGATTATTTACAACAACCGCGATAAGCGTTTGGCGGCGTCGATTGTGTATGATTCAACGGCTTGGTACGGCGAATTGGTGACAACCAACCGTAACGGCAACCTGAATCGAATGATTAAAGGTAGCCTGAACTCGGGCTGTTGTACCCAAATTACCAATGCCTACTTCCGCAAGGGGATTTACAACGTCTCCCCACGGCCATTCTACAATACGCCTGTGGATTATCACTGGGTGATTTTCCGAATGGGACGCGTGTATTTGAACAAAGCGGAGGCGTTGTTGATGCAAAACAAAATTACGGAGGCTGTCACCACGCTTAACATCACTCGCCAAGGCCACGGAGGTCTGCCTCCATCGACAGCTACAACCGCCGAAGATGCTTGGAAAGACTACAAGCGGGAGCGTAGGGTGGAGCTTTTCAAGGAAAAAGACTATTACTGGAGCCTATTGCGCTGGGGCAAATACGGTGGAAGTGCCAACGGCGGCGCGGCTCCCGGGGCTAAAATCGCCGAATTTTTGGAAAAACCAACGTACATGGAAATCAACGCAACGCGCAAAGGCTACCGCATCGAAGTGATTAATTTCCAACTCAATGATCAGCGTTTGTTTGACGAAACGCGACGTTACTTGTTGCCGATTCAAAATTCGCAAATTGTACGTCACGGAGCGATGACGCAAAATCCTAACTGGTAAACGTTTACAAATAAATGAGAAAGACAATGCAAACAATACATAAAATGAAGTATTTGCTAATTCTTGGAATGGCATTGAGCTTGTCTTCCTGCCTCAAATATGGACTGGAAGAAAATTTGCCAAAATTTAAGGATGCCCTTATCACGGAGGTTTTTATGGAATACCGCTTCGAGGATTCTAAAGCAACCTCGGGCGGAAGCCCTTTGGTGCGAAACGTTACGCTGACGCTTACCCAGAAGCAATTTAAGCGAAAAGAAAATACGGCTGGAGCTTCGCTTGATTCGTTGATTTTCAACGTTACGGTACCCGCGGCGTCGGGGGCATTTACGGCCGAAGAAAAAGCCAAAGTGTCTAAAAATCGCTTGGTATTGATGACCAATATCTCGCCCGCTGCCACCATGGAGGCGTTGGAAGGAGCGCCGCAGCCAGGTTTGCCAGGCGATTTTTCACAACCCCGTAAGTACAAAATCACGGCAGCCAATGGCGATAGCCGCATTTGGGTAGTGAAGATTGGTAATTTTACAAATTAAGGTTCCATAGATTCAGTAACTTTGATTTCACTGAGTGGGAGAAGGGGGAATATTTCCTTCTCCCTTATTTCTAACCCTTGTTTAGGTTTTCAATGATTACAACGTTCTCTTTTACTCATTTTAAAGTTTTGGCCGTCATTTTGGGGCTCCAATTGGCTGTTGTGGCGGGTTATGGCCAGCAAAAGGATACGATTCACATCAGCTATCCGACGAATTTGAAAGCCGTAATTCAATCAAAACATCGTTACGACCAAACCTTGACAATGAAATTGTTTTTGTCGCAAGCCTTGTATGACGGTAAATTTAAACGGAAAGATAACGGAGCCTCCGAGGTGGCACTGACTTTTGCTCAGGCACTGGAGGTTATCAAAAAAATGGATAAGTTGACCCTCGGGATACCTAAAATTGTCTATCTCGTGGGTTGGCAATACAACGGTCATGATTCAAAATACCCCGCATGGTTTGAGGTCAATGAGCGACTAAAACGTCCCGAAGACAAAACAGCCTTGGAAAGTTTAAAATGGTTGATGAAGGAGGCTTCTAAGCACCATACCGTGGTGAGCCTCCACATCAATATGTTTGATGCGTACGAAGACAGTCCTTTGTGGGAGACGTACGTAAAAAATAACATTATTGCCCGTAACGCCGACGGAACGCTGCGGGCCTGCGAATGGGGGTATCCGATTAGTTTAGCGCGTGAATGGGAAACGGGTTTTGCCCAAAAACGCATTGATCAACTGTGTCAAATGTTGCCACTTCAAAATGCCAAAACCATTCACATTGACGCCTTTCATACGTGGCCGCCAGTGCCTCAGCTGGTCGATGGAAAATACAAAATAACGCTCGAAAAGGGGCCAATTAGTCCGTTTTTAGGCAATACGGTGCAAGATGAAACGGCCGCCCAGCGCAAGATTTTTCTTTACTGGGCTTCCAAAGGCATTGATGTTACCTGCGAGGGCGTCGATTTTTTACGAGAGTCGTCGTTTGAGGGGTATCAGCCAATGGCTTGGTGGTTTACGGGCTTGGATAAATACCTCAAGTGGCCTGCAAATTATTACTGTGGTGGACAAGATAATTCCGAGTGGGGGAAATTGTTTGGAACAAGTATGCACGGGGAAGATGTGGTGGCAAAAGATTCGCGTCAATTGGCGGGATTCTTACCACAATTTTGCACAAAAACCTTGATTTGGTATTATTTGAACCGCCTCGAAAGAAGGTATGTCATCAATAATGTTTCCCAAAAATCGGTTCATTTTTCTCAAAATACCACCGCAACGCTCAAACAAAACGCCTATTCGCTGGTAGCAGGAGAGGTTGTTTTGGCCGAAAATGAGGATGTTTTTGTGCCTGCGTTGTGGCTAAAAAAGCCTTCAGTGATTGCTTACAGTAAAAATGGCTACCAAAACCGCGCGTGGAAACTTCCCCCTTCTTTTCGGGGAAAAAATCAACTTTCGGTGTCTATTCTAACGACGGAAGGGCTAAGACTATCCCAAATGGTAAAGATAGAAGCCAATTCGGTTACGTTGTCCCTTGGCGCTGGAGAAGCAGTTTTGATTGACTGAGTACTTATGGGCAGTTTCAGACCTGATTGGTGTTATTTTCATGCGTTCAACTTTATTTCTTATGGCTTTCCGACGAAGCGTTATACTAATTACAGTTTTCTTTATTCACACATTTCTTTCATTTAGCCAAGTTTCAGTGACGAAATTTGGAGCCTTACCCGACGATACCCTCAACGACCGCGAAGCCATTCAAAAGGCCGTGGATTATTGTAAGGTAAATCGGGTGAAAAAACTGGTATTTCCCGCTGGGAAGTACTTAATCAGCGAGCCCAAGGCCATTCAGCTAATGAATGATGTGATGGATGGCAAAATGGGGCGCAATCCGCAAGACGTGGTATTTACTCCGTATTACCCGTACAGCCGAGGCATTCATTTTGAGGGAATTAACTCCCTCGAAGTGGATGCCAACGGTGCGAGTTTGGCCGTCAGCGGGTGGATGGAACCAGTATCAATCGAAAATTGTAAAAACCTCACCATTAAAGGGTTGACCATTGATTACGAAACCATGCCTCATAGCGAAGGAGTGGTGGTAAACGAAGGGGATGGCTATTTTGACGTACGATTTTCCAAGGAATTTCCGATTAGAAACAACCTGCTGATGCTGCGGTTGATGTTTTGGGATTTGAGTAAAAACCGACTTTTAGGTAAAAGCATTTATTTTCCAAAAAAGAACGAACTGATTGATGCCGAAACGGTTCGAATTTGGGCTTCGTATTCCCAAAAACTCCTTGGACATGTAGCGTTGATAAACCACATGTTTCATTTTCGGCCTGCGATTCTTATCAATGAATCCATTAACACGGTTTTGAATCAAGTCACGATTCATTCCCAGCCTGGTATGGGAATTGTAGGGCATCGTTCCGAAAATATTTTGATGAATGGCCTGCGCATTGTCCCGCGTCCAGGTTTGTACCAATCGACCAACACGGACGCTACCCACTTTACATCTTGCAAAGGTACGATTCGTTTTGATGGCTGTACGTTTGAAGGCCAAGGTGACGATGCCACCAACGTACATGGTTATTATCAGTTGATTAAAAAGAAGTTAGCTTCGCAAAAGTACGTCATCGAAATGGAAAAAGCGTGGGGTACGCACGCCATGGTGCTCGATTATCCCGATAAAGGCGACGTGCTCGAACTTGTTTCGCGGAAGACGTTGGCCGTGGTCGGAAAATACACCGTTACCCAATCAGAACCCAAGCCCAAGGAGTGGAACACAACTATTACGCTTCACAAACCTTTGCCCGACGACTTAGAAAATTATTACCTCATCGACGTCACTCGGCTGCCGCGTTTGGAGTTTGTCAATTCGTACGTGGGCAGTCATTTGGCGCGGGCGGTATTAGTCAAAACCCGTCAGGTGTTGATTGAAAATTGCACCTTCAAAGAAAGCACAGGTACGGCCATTCATATTGGTGCCGAGGGAGATTGGCGAGAAGGCGCGGGGTCCGAAAATGTGATTGTGCGCAACAACCGAATCCTACGTTGCGGGCGCGGCGACGGAACCAACGACGGGGCATCGGCCATTGCTATCAACGTCAAAGCTCCTGATATTTCGGTTGCGGGCATTCACAAAAACATCCTCATTGAAGGCAACCTAATAGAAGGTGAAAATGCAGAATGCGGTATTTCGGTGGCGGGTGCCTCGGGTGTTACGATTCAAAACAATGTTTTTTGGGGCTGTAAAAAGCCCATTGTCACCAAAGCATCTGAACATTTGAAGATGTTTCAAAACTATATTGGAAAAACGAAAATCCTTCCTGAAATCCATGAATAAAAATAAAATAATAGGCTGCTGCTTGCTTTTAATGCTGTGCTTTTGCAAAATGGCCATTGCCCAACAACGCATACTTTTGAGCAATTTTGGAGCCAAGCCCGACAGTTACGAAAACGCAAGCCCCGCACTCGTCAGGGCCATTGAACAGTGTCGAAAATTCCCCAACGCCACGCTTGTATTGCCAGGTGGGCGCTTGGATTTGTGGCCCGATGGCGCCTATAAACAAGAAATCTACATTTCAAACAGTACCGAAAATGACACCTTGCCAAAGGTTAAAAACGTCGCTTTTTTGTTGAAAGAGTTTAAAAACCTAACTATTGAAGGCAACGGAACGCAGGTATTTTTACACGGTAAAATGGTGGCGTTTGCCCTTTTTAAGTCCTCAAACATCACGATTCGTAACCTCTCATTTGACTACGAACGACCCACGATGAGTGAATTGATGTTGACGTCGGTATCGCCCACCAAAGTCGAAGCCAAGCTGCATCCCGACACGCGTTATTTTATCAAAAATGGCAAATTGGGTTTTTACGGAGAAGGTTGGAAAAGCAGCAATCACCACACCATTGTTTTCAATGAAATCGACGAAACCCTAAAATACAGCTCGTTTAAGGTGTTTTTGGAAAGCAAAGCCGAAGAAAAACAAAAAGGAGAGGTCGTATTTACGGGAGATTTTTCCAAAACGAAACTGAAAGCAGGGGAGAAGCTGTCGATTCGTGACCCGTACCGCGACAATTGCGGCGGATTTATTAGCTTGAGTCAGAATGTGTTACTCCAAAATCTCCATTTGCACTTTATGCACGGATTGGGGGTAGTCTCGCAGTTTTCTGAGAATATCACCATCCGAAAAGTCAACGTAGCTCCTCGTCCCGAATCAGGTCGCATTATCAGTGCCTTCGCCGATTGTTTTCATTTTTCGGGATGTAAGGGCAAAGTATTGGTTGACAGTTGTACTACTTCAGGTGCGCACGATGACCCCATCAATGTGCACGGAACGCATCTACAAATCGTAGCTAAAACGGGCTCCACCAAACTCACGGTGCGGTTTATGCACCACCAAACGTACGGTTTCGAGGCATTTTTTAAAGGCGATAGCATTGCTTTTGTTAATCCAAAAACGTTGCAACCCATTGCTTATGCCAAACTTAAAAATGCCGTCTTGAAAAACAAACGTGAGATGGAAATAGAAACCGACAAGCCTTTTGCTGCCAATGTAGCCGTGGGGCAGTGTATCGAAAATCTGACTTGGACGCCCGAAGTGACCATCCGTAACTGTCGCTTTGAACGGACAAATACGCGCGGGATTTTGATGACAACGCGCCGTAAAGTGGTGATTGAAAACAACCACTTTTACAAAACAGGAATGCACGCCATTCTCATTGCCGACGATGCCGCCAGTTGGTTTGAATCAGGACCTGTGCAAGATGTAGTGATTCGTAACAATGTGTTTGAAGAGTGTGGATATAATTCAACACCAGGCAGTTATGTGATTGCAATTGCGCCCGAAAACCACGATTTAGTCAATGGTTTTTACGTTCACAGAAACATTCTCATTGAAAATAATACCTTCAAAACCTCGGTAGCACCCTTGCTGACGGCAAAAAGTGTGGATGGGCTGGTGTTTCGCCAAAACAAAATCATTTCGTCAAAAACCGTAAATGTTACAGCCGATAAGACCACGTTCCACATCGAAGCCTGTAAAAATGTAACCCTCACCGATAATTCTTTTCCCGCCGACAACAAGCCTATGCTGACTACGTCCCACATGGAAAAGTCGGAAGTGAAAATGGATTGGTGATACCCCTTCCAAGGTTCTAAACCTTGGAAGGGATGCGCAGCCGAAAAGGTTCTAAACCTTTCATAGACCTTCCAAGTTTCTAAAATTTGGAAGGTCTTCCCTAGCCGATACGTTAACCCCGCACCTTCATGAAATCAATCATACCTTTTTTCGCTTTTTTGTGTTTCGCTATCGGAACACTGCACGCCCAAATACCCCCCTATGCCGTAGCCACCACGCCTTGGGTGGAAGAACAGGGCAATCATCGTGCGGTCATCACCGTGGCGCAACCAGCCGAGGCGGTTTATACAAAAATCCATTGGCGTCGTCGTGACGTAAATCCCCACGAAAAACGGCTTTTAATTACCGATGAGAAGGGGGTAGAAGTGGCAAATATTCATCGTATTAACATTGATAATGAAGTTGGAGAGTTTGTGTTTGAACCGAAGCACGCAGGCGTTTTTTACGTGTATTACATGCCTTTTGCGGGGAAAAAGAACATCGGTTGGTGGGAAGGAAAGTACTTGACTCCTGAAAACAAACCCCATCAAGCTTGGCTCGAAAAGCATCGACTTGTGGCCAACGATTTTGAGGCAAAATTACTTCCGCAAGCCTCCGTGCTGAAAATAGAATCGCGGACGGCTTTTGATAGTTTTTATCCGATGGAAGTAGGCGCGACGCAGGCGGAAAGAAAGACATTAATCGAAAGTACAAACAAAAATTTCCTGCTTTTTCCAGAAGATAGAACGTTCCCTGTGCGAATGACGGAAAATATTCCTTATCGATGGATTGAGCAAAAACCTGCTAACGTGTTTCTTGGGAAAGCATTGCGCAATGAATATTATGCGTTTCAAATTGCGGTTTTTGCGGCCAAAAAGGAGCTAAAAAACCTCAAAGTGACGTTTTTGGGAAACAAAAAAGTAACCTGCTTTAACACAGGAGGCATCGACGCCGACGGTCGCCCGTTTGAAAAAAAAGTGGACGTAGCCCAAGGAAAGGTACAAACGCTTTGGTTTGGGGTGGACATTGCTCCCAATGAAAAACCAGGAAAAAATTCGTTTGACGTAACCATTTCCGCCGAAAACGAGACACCACAAACGGTAAAAGTAACCCTCGACGTACTCAACGAGTTGCTTCCCGACCGAGGTGATAGCGAGCCGTGGCGACATTCCCGATTGCGTTGGCTAAACTCGACCTTGGGCATGGACGACCAACCCGTTGCGCCTTACACGGCTTTGAAAAGAAATGGGAAACAGATTTCGTACCTCATGGGAGAAGTGTCGCTCAACGAGTCGGGCTTTCCAGCGTCGATGAAGGTCAATCAACAAAATTTGCTACGTAACCCCGTTGTGTTTGTGGTCGAAACGGAGGCGGGAGTGGAAAAAATCACTCCTTCCTCCCTTCGATTTACCAAAAACAGCGCGGGCGTAATTGCGTGGGTAGCCGAGGGAAAAGGCCGTGGATTTAGCCTTCGTTGCGACGGAAGCATGGAGTTTGACGGGACATTGATGTACAAAATTCGCTTAAAAACGGAAAAACCCCTGAACATAAAAGATGCTCGGTTGGAGATTCCCGTGGAGAAAGCCAATGCAACCTATTGTATGGGCATGGGGTTGCCTGGGGGATTTTGTCCCACGGAATACCAATGGAAATGGAAAGGCCCGCAGGACTCGTACTGGATTGGCTCTGTGAAGGCAGGTTTACAATGCGAGATGCTGGGTGCCGATTACACAGGACCCTTATTGAACCTCTATCATCCTGCTCCACCGTCGTCTTGGTACAATACTAACAAAGGAGGGTTTAGGATTTTGAGCAATGACGCGCAAACGCTCGCTACAACGTACTCAGGAGAACGGACGATGAACGCAGGGGAAAGCCTTGATTTTTCGTTCCGTTTATTACTCACACCCGTCAAGAAACAAGATACCTACGACCAGTTTACCAACCGCTATTACCACGACGGAAATAAGCCTGCTCCGTCGCTGAAAGATTTGGCATCGGGCATTAAAATTACCAACGTACACCACGCAAATCCAATTAATCCATACATCAATTACCCCTTTATCGCGGTCGATAGCATGAAAAATTTTGTGGACTATTGGCACAGTAAAGGCTTGAAAGTCAAAATTTATTACACAATTCGCGAACTGACAAATCAGGTTCCTGAGCTGTGGGCGTTGCGGAGCTTGGGCGATGAGATTTTTGCCGTTGGGAAAGGCGGCGGCTTTCCGTGGTTACGTGAACATTTGGTGGAGCATTACGATGTGCAATGGTTCAACAAAATCAACGGTTACGAAGAATGCGACGCGGCGATTCGGACGGGTGGCAAATCCCGTTGGTACAATTATTACATCAATGGCCTCCAATGGCTGGTCAAAAACGTTGACATCGACGGGCTTTACCTCGACGACGTGGCCTTTGACCGTACCATGCTGAAACGAATGCGGAAAGTGATGAACGCCGTCAAACCAGGCTGCTTGCTTGATTTACATTCCAACACAGGCTTTTCCAAAGGCCCCGCCAACCAATACACCGAGTATTTTCCGTATCTCAATAAACTGTGGTTTGGCGAGAGTTTTAACTACGACAAAATGCCGCCCGAAAACTGGATGGTCGAAGTGTCAGGTATTCCGTTTGGGCACATGGGCGATATGCTACACAGCGGCGGCAATCCGTGGCGAGGAATGGTTTATGGCATGACGGTTCGCTATCCGTGGTTTACGGAAGGGGTGAGTTGCGACCCGCGTGATATTTGGAAAATTTGGGATGAGTTCGACATTGCCCATGCTAAAATGAGCGGTTATTGGGAGGAAAACTGTCCCGTCAAAACAGATAACGAAAAAGTGCTGGCAACGGCTTATGTTCACCAAGGAAAAGCCCTTATTTCGGTGGCATCGTGGGCGTCCGAAACCGTAAAAGTGAAACTGAATATCGACTGGAAAGCCATCGGTATCGACCCTTCTAAGGCAAAATTTACCATTCCTGCCGTCAAAAACTTCCAACAAGGCCAGCCTTTTTCCAAAGAGGGTGCTTTGGAAATCGCCCCAACGAAGGGGTTTTTATTGATTGTTGACTAAAAAGAAAAACTGCATTTTATGAACGTCCTAAAAAAAATAGGTTTGACCTTGACCTTTATGGCAGGGTTTTCCTCGACGTATGCCCAAGAACGAGCCGTTTTGGATATGACAAAAGTGCAAAATGCAACTCCAACGCGGTTGCCAATGCAAGGGAGCAATCCATCGGGTAATAGGTTGGCGGCTAATAACCAGTATTTTATCAAAAATGGTGAACCGTGGTACCCCCTGATGGGCGAAATTCATTACAATCGGGTACATCCCCAAGATTGGGAAGAAGCACTTCTGAAAATGAAAAGTGGTGGTTTGGGTATTGTGGCCACTTACGTATTTTGGAACGAACATGAAGCGCCAAAAGGGACATGGGATTGGGAAAATGGACGGAACCTACGGCGGTTTGTCGAACTGTGCGGAAAACATGGACTTTACGTTTGGCTACGAATTGGACCGTGGTCTCACGGGGAGCAATTGTACGGCGGACACCCCGATTGGATAAATTCAATGAAGGGCAAGCGCTCCAATGATTCGGCATATTTGGCGGAATCTTCTCGGTTTTTCCAACAGATTGGTACACAAACAAGTGGCTTGTACTTCAAAAATGGCGGGCCAATCATTGGGGTGCAGTTAGAAAACGAATATGCGTCAGGGCAAGCGGAACATATCTCAACGCTTAAAAAAATGGCGCTTTCCAGCAAAATTGAACCTGTTTTTTGGTCGGTGACGGCCAATACAGTCTTTGACGATACCAAGGAAGAAGTGATTCCGCTCCAAGGTGGGTATCCATACCGTGGTTGGGAAAAAGACGGAGGGAAGGCTACCAAAGATTTCCTCTACGGCAACGACCAATGGATTATGACCGATGCTCTTGGTAAGGTATTTTATGATACCAATCGTTTTCCAAAAGGCATGTGCGAACAGGGCTGTGGGAGTCAGGTGACCTACGCCAACCGTTTTGTGGTGGAACCTCACATCGTAGAAGCACACCTTCAAAATCAAATGGGGCGAGGGATGAACATGATGGGGTATTATATGTTTCACGGTGGTACCCAATCACCTGGACTCAAAGAGCCTGGCTGTCCCGAAAATTATGATTTTCAGGCGCCTATCAGTGAATTTGGCTACTTGCGACCTTCGTACAAATACCTCAAAATTTTACATCATTTTGCCAATGATTTCGGAAAAGAGCTAGTACAAATGCGTGTTGTAGAAGCCCACAATCCACTCCGCGATGAGTTGAATACGGAGAAACTCAGGTACATAGGTCGGGTCAAAGACAACCACGGATTTGTGTTTTTGTGTAATGCCCAAGTACGGGTGCCGATGCCTGATAAACAGGTGTCTTTGCAAATAAAACTCCCCAATGAAACGATTAACTTTCCGACGTTTACCCTGAAAGGAGAAACCTCGCCGATTTTGCCTTTTAATCTGAATTTAAACGGAATTTTGGTTAAATATGCCCTCGCTCAACCATTTGCTAAGGTTGAAAATGAGGGGAATCTGATGGTGTTTTTTCAAAAACTCAATGGCGTTGAGCCGCAAGTGGCACTTGATAAAACAACCATACAAGAGATGAAATCTGCTGGTTGGGCACTTCGTAGCGAAGGTGGTTTGGATGTTGTTTCTTCTTCCAAATCAACTGCCATTGAACTTAAAAATGAACAAGGAAAGCGGGTGACGTTGGTGTTTTTGACACGTACCGAAGCCGAGAATGCGTGGCGTGTAAATCTAAACGAGAAGCAGGTGTTGGTGCTTTCAGAGGCTGATATTTTCCTAAAAAACAGTCAGTTAGAGATGCGTCAATTGAATAAGAATACGTTTGATTTGAAGGTGTATCCAGCCAATGCACTCACTTTGGCAGTGCCCCATAAAAAGTCACTTTCGTCGATTTGGGACAATTATACGGTGAATGTTTCCCAAAAGAAGCCCGCATTGCGCATAAAAAACTGGCAACAAATGAAGTAGAAATCGGTAGCGCAGAGGCGATTCCTGCTTATATTAACGATGTGTTTGTGAAGGTGGATTATCGCGGCGGACAAGCAGAACTATGGCAAGGCGAAAAACTGAAAAACGATCACCTTTTTAATGGGGTGCCTTGGTTGTTGGGGGTGAAAAATTACCTCCCGTACGGGCAAATCAGGGTACGTTTGGCGGCTTGGAATGACAACATTACTGGAATTTCGTCGGAGGTGGTAGAACGTATGAAGGCTACTGGCCCATCCTTTAACGCCTTAGAGGTAATTCCCCAATACAAAATATCGGTAAAAATAGAACCCTAAACACCCCTTTCTATGAATAAAATACTTGTAAAAATCGGCTTTTGCCTCGTCATTGTTGGAACTGTTTTTGGTCAAAAGCAGCCGTTGAAACTTTGGTACAAACAACCTGCTTCGGCCACCACGCCCGACAGTAAAGAAGGTTGGAAAGACGACCAAGAATGGCTCAAAGCGTTGCCAATTGGGAACGGAAACATCGGAGCGATGGTGTTTGGGGATGTCAATAAAGAACGCATTCAGCTTAACGAAAAAACACTCTGGAGCGGTAGTCCGTTTGATAATGACAATCCCGATGCACCCAAGTATTTGGACGAAATACGTAACTTACTTTTTGCAGGGAAATTTAAAGAAGCAACGGCTTTGACCAACAAAACGCAGATTTGTAACGGCAAAGGTTCGGGGCAGGGAAATGGAGCCAATGTGCCTTTTGGCTGCTTTCAAACGTTGGGTGATTTGTGGTTAGATTTTGGTAAACAGGTTGATTATCAGTCGTATTATCGAGATTTGAACTTGAACGAAGCCATTGCCAATGTCAGCTATACCCAAGACGGCGTGACCTACAAACGTGAGTATTTTGTCAGTGGGCCTTTGAACGCGTTGGTCGTGCGTCTAACGGCCAACAAAGCAGGTGCAATCAGCTTTACGGCCACGCTCAATCGTCCAGAACGTTTTACGACCGAAGCCGCTGAGGGCGAATTGCGCATGTTTGGCGCGCTTCACAATGGCCAGGGCAGCGACGGTATGCAGTACATGACGCGACTCAAAGCCAAATTGAGCGGAGGAACGCAGTCGTTTTTGGACAATAAATTGGTGGTTAAAAATGCCAATGAAGTGATTTTATACCTCACGGCTTCAACCGATTATTTGCCCAATTATCCCATTTACAAAGGCCGTGATTACAAAGGGATTACGGCGGCCAATTTGAAAAAAGCGTTTGCGCAGCCTTTTACCCAAACCAAAAAAGAACATTTTGCCGATTACCAAAAATATTTTAATCGAGTGGCGTTGACGTTGAGCGAAACAGCCGATAATACCCCTACTGACGAACGTTTGGCGGCGATTAAAACGGGTGAAAACGACAACCATTTATCGCAGCTGTACTTTCAATTTGGGCGCTATTTGTTGATTTCTTCAACCCGCGAAAACACCCTTCCTGCCAACTTACAAGGCATTTGGGCAAACAAAATTCAGACGCCTTGGAACGGCGATTACCATACCAATATCAATATTCAGATGAATTATTGGCCTGCTGAGGTTACCAACCTTAGCGAGTTGCACTTGTCGATGACGCAGTTTATCAAGGACATCGAAAAACCAGCTACCAAATCGGCTTCCGTACAGTTTGGGCTGCCAGGATGGAGTGTTAATCCGATTGTGAACGTGTGGGGTTTTACTTCGCCAGGTGAACACCCTTCGTGGGGCTTGACGTCGGGGGCGAGTGGTTGGATTTGCCAACATTTGTGGGAGCATTATGCTTTTACAAAAGATAAAAACTATTTGCAGTCGGTGTATGGCACGTTGAAAAATGCCGCCCGTTTTTACAAAGCTTGGTTGGTCGTTGACCGCGAATCGGGGCTGCTGGTGTCGGGGCCTGCGTCCTCACCCGAAAACGCCTTTGTCGCACCCGATGGCAGCCGAGGTTCGATAAGCATGGGGCCTGCGCACGACCAAGAAATTATCGACGAGCTTTTTGGCAATGTCATCAGTGCCGCCGAGATTTTGAACGACAAAGACGCTTTTATCGAAGAGTTAAAAACAGCCCGCAAAAAGCTACAACCCGTAAAAATTGGTTCGGACGGGCGTGTGATGGAGTGGGCCAAAGAATACAAAGAAGTGGAGCCAGGGCACCGCCACATGTCGCATTTGTACGCGCTTTACCCTGGCAATGCGTTTAACTACAGCCAAACCCCGCAGTTGGTGGAAGCGGCCAAAAAATCGCTGGAATATCGCTTAGCCAACGGAGGCGGAGCGAGCCAAACGGGCTGGAGCGCAGCGTGGGTGACCAACTTCTGGGCAAGGCTAAGAAATGGTGATGAAGGGCTGAAAAACTTCAACATTATTTTGAAACAAAAATCGGCGCCTAATTTCTTTAATCTTCACCCACCTTTTCAAATTGATGGGAATTTTGGCGCAACGGCAGGTTTGGCCGAAATGCTTCTTCAAAGCCACGACGGAAGCATCGAACTTTTACCAGCGCTCCCCTCGGCTTGGAAAGAAGGTGAAGTCAAGGGGCTTTGTGCCAGAGGCGGTTATGTCGTAGATATGAAATGGAAAGACGGGAAGTTGACCCACGCGCAAGTATTTTCTAAAATGGGGGGAACGGTCCTTGTTAAATACGGCAAGAACTCGAAAACGCTCACGGTTCCAAAGGGAAAACCAGCGACTGTGGTACTTTAGAGTTGCTGATACCATGAAATAGCCCAAATCGGCACACTTTAAGTAGTTATTACACACGTTTGTGTTTTTATGAAAAAAAACGCTTCACTATGACTTCTGAAAAAATTGCATCCTTGCGTCAGGAAATTGAGACGTATCTTAACAATGGACTATTGCCTTTTTGGGTAAAGCGTACTGTCGATAAAGAAAATGGCGGCTTTTTAACGCATTTTGACCAGTTTGGAAATGATTCGGGCGAAGATGAAAAATCGCTGATTGCTCAATCTCGGTCGGTATTTACCTATTCGTCGGTGCACCGTGCGGGATATGGTAACGGTGAATTTGCCGAAATGGCTCGCCACGGGGTTGATTACCTCATCAACAACATGTGGGACGAGGAATTTGGTGGATTTTACTGGATGACCAACCGCAAAGGGGAAGTTACCAACGACCAAAAAATCATCTACGGCCTCAGTTTTTGTATTTATTCATTGAGTGAATATACCCTCGCCACGGGAGATTCGCGCGGTCGGGAGTACGCTGAGAAATGTTTTGACCTCCTCCAAAAATACGGCGCAGATACGCATTTTGGGGGGTATTTCGAGATGTTCCACCGCGATTGGACCCTCAAAGGGCCAGGTGCAGCAGGTGGTGATCGTAAAACGCTTGATGCGCACATGCACTTAATGGAAGCCTTCACGACCTTGTACGAATGTACAGGATTGGAGGTGCATCGCCGTAAGTTGTTAGAAATCATTGAGTTGTTGGTGACTAAAATCATGCACCCAGAATACGGCACGGGTATCCCGCAGTTTTGGGCAGATTGGTCGGTAGCACCACAAATCAAATTTGATATTGTATGGGGTTGGGATCGCTTCTCCGAAGACGGAATGAAAGCAGCCGCAGAAGACAATACCAGCTACGGACACAATTCGGAGTTTGCGTGGTTGTTGATGCACGCCCTCGACGTGCTAGGTTTACCTTATGATACGTACGGCGAGCAAATCAAAAAATCGTACAGCCATTCATTACAATACGGCGTTGACTGGGAATTTGGCGGTGTATTTGTTGAAGGTTCGCACGCGGGCGAGGTGTACGACCGCGAGAAAGAGTTCTGGCAACAAGCCGAAATGTTGATTGGGATGTTGGATGCGTATCGTTACCTCAAAGACGAAAAGTATTTGGAGGCGTACGAAAACATCCACCGTTTTGTGTTTGACAAAATGATTAATCACGAACTAGGAGAGTGGTGGCCGCTGATGACGCGCCAAGGGGTGCCAATTTGGAAACACATGAGTCACTCTTGGAAAATCAATTACCACGACGTTCGCTCGATGGTGCAGTCGATTGTTCGTTTGGATAAAATCGCGAAAGGCGTTTAGGAACCTTATCTTCCCGAAAGTTTTTATCTTCCCGAAAGTTTTGAACTTTCGGGAAGATGTTTTACCAAAACTTCCAAACGGCATTTTGGTCGTTGAAAAATCGAAGTTCAGAGTTGCCCAATTTCCAATCTGCCTGACTCGGTTGGCCCATCACCTCAAAAACTACTTCCGAAATTCCATAGTGCTCATTCTCTGAGAGCTGAATGTGGTATGTTACATCTTCAACATCGGTAAAGAAAAAACCGCTAGACGTGGCTTTTTTGGCATACCCAAATTGGTGGGTAAAATGATCAACGGCCTGATAGACCTCTGCGGGTAATCCAATGGTCAGGCCACTTATATTTTTGAAATAGGGGTGAGCAACTTCACCAATTCGGGATTTGTAACGTTCTAAAACCTCTTGGCGCGCCAATGTAGGGGCCGCAGTGACCGTTGGAAACCAACTTGTAAGAAAAGTAGGGTGGTATTCCATCGTCCAGAAGGTCAGAGGGTGTTCAAGCGTGAATCCTTTTGGAATAAGCATCTCAAACCAAGGTATTTGTTCGGTATCCGTAGGGCGAGTAATGCTGAGTCGGTGCGAATCAGGCCAATGACTTTCTAAAAGAGTGGTATCTCCTTCGTTTTCAAGGGCAAACGCAATGGCCGAATCACCGATGTGTCGGTGTGTTTCTGTCGTGACGTCAAAAAATTCAAAATACGTTCTTTCCCCGTAAAAATAGAGCCCAGTATAACTTCGGTCGGTACGATGGGTGGTTCTGATTTCGTTTGGGGCAAACTGATGGCGTAAAAACTCACATTGGGCTATTGCCTGAAATGTTTCGCGGTCGAGGGTCAGGTAAAAATGATTTAAAAGAACGGTGGGAGTTGTCATACGTTGGGTGTTTTTGGGTTAGTTTGATGGAGAAAATCGGTTGATTTTGCCGCTAGAATGATCCAAAAGATAAAGCTCTCCTTGGGCATCTTCGCCAAAGGCAGAAACCGCCCCACCTCCTTGGTAAGAAGTTGAACCTCCATTTTTTGATTTCCTTGAAAACGAAGTGCCCATACCTTGCCGTTGCTATAATCAGCAAAAAGGTATTTTCCCCGCAGGGAAGGCGCACGCGAACCTCGATACACAAACCCTCCCGTTACCGAAACGCCGTCGGAACGAGGGTAATGGTGAATGGGGTCGATGAGTTGTTGGGCAGGGTCACAATCTTTTCGAGGGTTGTAACAACGCACGGCTTCTTTGAGTCGCCAGCCGTAATTCCCTCCTTTGGTCACGATATTTATTTCTTCAAATTCATTTTGACCCACATCGCCCACCCAAAGTTGTTTAGTAGCGGTATCGAAGCTGAATCTCCACGGGTTTCGCAGTCCATACGCATAAATTTCTTCCCGAAAAC
This sequence comes from Runella defluvii, assembly GCF_014195535.1. Taxonomy (GTDB): domain Bacteria; phylum Bacteroidota; class Bacteroidia; order Cytophagales; family Spirosomataceae; genus Runella; species Runella defluvii. The sequence goes on from NZ_JACIBY010000003.1 coordinate 413,687, forward strand.
TTTCCTTCGAGCCCACGTAGGGATTGTCGGCTGGAATGCCGTAAGCGCCTCGGGTTGTTTGGTTGACGTCAATTCGTAAGATTTTTCCCAGTAACGAACTTCGATTTTGGGCATAATTATGCTGGTCGCCCCACGCACCACCGTCTCCCGTTCCAATGTAGAGGTATCCGTCGGGGCCAAAGGCAATTTTGCCGCCGTTGTGGTTGTCGTATGGCTGGTCAAACCGCAGTAAAATAGTTTCCGTCGAAACATCCACTTTGTTGGAAACCACTTGGTAGCGAGCAATGATGGATTCCAACGGTTTACGTTTGGTATAATAGACGTAAAAATAGCCGTTTTGCTTAAAATTGGGGTGAAAAGCAAGCCCCAGTAATCCCATTTCACCTTCCGAGGAAACTTTGTTTTTAAGGTCTAAAAAAACGTCGGCTGACTTTGTCGAAGGGCTATTTTCAAACACCCGTATCCGTCCTTCTTGCTCAATCACATACAAACGATTGCTGCCGTCGCCCGCGTGGGTAAACTCAACAGGACGCTCAAACGTGAGCTGAGGGAAGGCATTTTCTAGGTTCAAAGTTTGTTGGGAATTGGACAAGAAACCCAACAGCCCCAATGAGAAGATAATAGAAAAAAGGCGAGTTAAAATCTTTATATTCATGGGGTTGGTGTATCTTTTTTGCCTTCCCGAAAGTCTTGAACTTTCGGGAAGGTGCAAGGGAGTTATATGCCATTAAAAGGCTTCGAGCACCACTTTCTCCCCATTGCTTCCCGACACATCTAGCGCCCCTTCCTGCGTCGCCGTTACTTTTTTGCCGTTTACCTCCCACGATTTATACTTTCCTTTTGGCAAGGCAAAAACAATTTTCCAATCAGGTTTGGTTTGAGTGAGGCGAATGGTCTGTTTGTTGTCACTTTTTTCAAAATGAACCGTGAGCTGATTGTCGCCAATGGTTAATTTTTCTAGGCTTGCTTTGTCCCACGAGGAAGGAAATTGAGGTTGAATCCGAATGATTTTGTGGGCGGCATTGGGTTGAACACCAAAGAATTGGCGAATAATCGGTACGCCAAAACTATAAAGTGTCCATGCTTGGGCAAACATGCCAAAATCGGGAGAAACCTCGTACATCGACCCAGGGAGCGCAAAGCTAAACGCCCGCGTCATGCGCTTGAGGTAATCGAGGGCTTGGTCGGGACGACCGTAGTTGTTTTCAGAAATGGCCTGAACACCCGTTGGGAGGGTCATCACGGCACCCGTATAGGTAAATGTTTTCTTGCCCTTCGCTGCCGAACTCACGTCTTTGCCCGCCGATTCGTCGCGGTCGATGCCCGTGACAAACATCCCAAAAGGATTGACAAACTTGTGCCCCGTTTCAAGGGCTTTTAAGGCTTTGTCCGAATCGGCGATGCCCATTTCCATCGGCGTATTTACGACCCAATTGTGGTGGAGGACAAAGCCTTTTTTCGTTCCTGCGGGCAAAGATTTGACCTTTGCCTTCAAAGCTTTTATTTCGGCGACGGCCCAAGGTTTTTTGAGCGTATCGGCCCTTACGATGGCGTCGTCAATTAGGTGGAGGGTTTGCTCTTTTGTACCAATAAAATCGGCATACGACTGACTTTCAGGTACCCAAAACTCCGTATTGATTTTGTCTTTGATTTTTTGAGCAATGTTTTGGTACTTAGCTACCAGCGTTACATCCCCCATTTCTTTGGCCATTTGTGCCGCGTCTGCAAATGCTTTTTGGCTGTAGGCCGCCACGTCAATCATTTCGCTGTTCAGCCCGTGAATTTCCATCATGCCAAAGCCGTCGGGGAGGAGATTGCCGTCTTTGTCGTTTTCTTTCATCAACCAATCCAAGCCTTTCACCACCACAGGGTAGTACTTGGCCAAAAACTCCTTATCGCCTGTCCATTGATAAACGGTCCAAATAAGCGTCGCAAATTGGGGCGTTTCGTTGATGTTGCCTTCGTTAAAAACCTGCCCGTTGGTGGACATTTCGTGGAGAATCCGCCCGCTGTTTTTATTGACCCGATTCGACTCTTTAACGAGCAACTCAATGGTTTTATAGACAATATCAAAGCGGCCGATGAGCAAAGCACCTTGCAATGAATACTCATTGTCCACCCCAAACCACCAGGGATAATCGGGCAGACCTGCGGCAAGCCCACGACCCACCGCAGGTACGTCGCGTACGAGCCAATCGGTGCTGTATTTGAGCCAGTTAAAGGCTTGTTGGACGTCTTTGTCGGGAATCGAAATCTGCGTTTGTGACGCTAATTCGGCATATCGTTTCTTTTTGGCACGGAACAATTCCGCCGTTTTTCCCTGAACTTCTTCCAACGTAGCCTGTGCCTGGGCTTTCGACTCGTACGACCCCGCCACGGTGAACGGTAGCACAAGCGAACCGTTGGCAGGAAGCGTGAGCTCATAGATCAGCGAAGTATTGGTGCCTTTGCCTACTGATTTTAAGGTACAATCGTTGGCTTCCGTTGCGTGTTTGACGGGCGCAAGCGTTGACCCAAACGTAACGAACCATTCATTGAGGCTATCTTTTACGACCCAAGCGTTAGAGCCCGCATCAAACGTTGCTTGGTCGTTTCCGTCTTGGGTGTTGGTGCGTTCCGAAAGCCAAGTAGGCCGTAAATCCGATTTTCCGTTGAACTGAAACGTGATTTTTTTCTCTTTGGCGTCGGAGTTATGAAACGCATACTGAACCACAATGGCTTCTTTCCCATCAGGCACAAACTGCAAACGTTCTACCCGCATTCCTTCTTTGGGGAGAAGGTAAACGTGTTGATTGGCAAAGGGATAATTGTAAAACGTGTCGGCTTTGGTAAGGCAAAGGGTAGAATTGTTGAGGGTTAATTGGGCCGAAAATCCATCCATCAATTTAATCGGATGGTCCCAAATTCCTCCCATTTCGCCCGTAATGTGCCACCCCAAATCGGGAAAAGAACCGTCTTGGTGACCCACCATATAGACGCGGTCGCCCGCTGTTACGTAGGGTGACTCAATGTATTCGGTACGGCCTTTGATTTTTTCAACATCGGCCAGGGTTTCTTGCAAATTTTGGGGAGGAGTTGAGGCTGTTTTGCATTGGACGGCCAACAGCGCAAGTAATAGATAAGGTGCTATTTTCATCATCAATAGGTTAAATGGAACACAAGATTGCAAGTTACAAGAAACTTTAACCAGTCTGTTATTAAGATGATGTTCCTATGAACAATTGCTCCAGATGGTTTACGCCCAGTACTGTGGCTTCACTACGCTTTTGATAGTCGTCACCACCATACACCAAATGTAGTTGGGCATCGGGTGCTATCTTTTTGAAGTAGGTTAATCCTTTAAAAAACTCGCCGTTAATTGTTTTGCCCGCTTTAATTTCAATTGCGTGAAGTTTTAGCCCATCTTGCATCAGCAAATCTACTTCGTTTTGATTGCTGTCGCGCCAGTAATACAATTGTGGACGACGGCCTTGGTTGTAGTGCATTTTCATCACCTCCAGAATCACCAAATTCTCAAAAATAGCGCCTTTGGCAAAATGTAACTGGATTTCGGCTTCGGTACGTATTCCCAACAGATAACATAGTAACCCTGTGTCGTAAAAATAGACTTTAGGCGCTTTGGTGATGCGTTTGTTGAAATTCTTGTAGTAAGGCGGCAACCGAAATAAAATGTACGATGCTTCCAAAACCGATGTCCATGCTTCTACGGTCTGACTGTTTACGCCCAAATCATTGGCAATACTTGAGGCGTTAAATACTTGTCCTGCTCGCCCAGCCATCAAATACAGGAAATTTTGAAAAAGGGAAAGGTTTTGAACCTGAATCAATTGCCGTACATCTCGCTCAATGTACGTTTGAATGTAGGTTGGAAAAAAGTCGTCAGGAGATATTTCTTTTTGAATGAGCCTTGGATAACCTCCTTTAAAGATAAACTCGTCAATGGATGGTTTTTCAAGTAGCTCAAAATATGAAAATGGCAAAAGGGTTAATAAGGCAACTCTTCCCGCCAACGACTGCGTGATTTTTTGCATGAGCAAAAAGTTCTGTGAGCCCGTCAAAACATACTCTCCTGTTCGGTTACGCTCATCAGTGAACACTTGTAAGTACGAGAATAAATCGGGGACATTCTGTACTTCATCCAAGATAACGCGGTTTTGGTACCGCTCCAAGAAACTACGCGGGTCATTTTGAGCCAAGGCTCTATTGTCAAGCAGCTCCAGGTTGACATACTGATAATCGGAAGCAAACAATTTAGAAAACGTGGTTTTTCCCGATTGTCTCGGCCCAGAGATAGATACCATCGGAAACTTAGTCAGCAGCAATTGTGCTTTATCAGTCAGTGCTCTTGGAATCATTTATGTAAATTTAAAATACGATTGTAAATTTACATAAAATTCTATAAAGTTCAAATAATCAATATCTTAACTCTCGATTTATATTCTACTGGAAACGGATTGGCGCAGCAGTAAGGTTGTTGCAAGTCCTTCCAAGTTTCAAAAACTTGGAAGGACTATCTTTATCCTTATTTCAATAGATAGGGTGCTATTTTCATCATCAATAGGTTAAATGGAACACAAGATGGCAAGTTACAAGAAACTTTGTAATGATGTTAAAAGCGGTCTTAATAGTCAATTTGATAGTTCCCGACTGAGTAAGTATCCGTTTTGAGATAAAGCTTTTGTTTATGTGCCTCAAAGCGAAAAGTGATGATTTTTCCGTCGAGGGTTACCGTTTTTGGGGCTTTGGCAGCATGAATGGCAAGGATGTGAGGCACGTGTTTTCCTGTCAACGAAAGGGTGAGACAAGTGGCATGTTGTGCTACTCGAAGTGTTGTAGGGGTTTGATTTTGAGGGTCATAGATACTAAACTCATTACTTCCTGCGGGATAAACCAACCACGTGAGGTAATTGCGGGAGGTAGAATCACCAATCCCCGTATATGCGCGTTCGATTCGTAACGGAATAATGCTGCCTTCTTTGATGTAAACGGGAAACTCCTCTAGGGGAAACCGTTTGGCAAACTTTGTATTGCCTTCCAACAGTTCATGGTCGTTAAACCAATACCGCCATTTACCAGCGGGCAAGGTTACTTCGTTGTCGAGTTGGTCTTGGTAAATGGGCGCTACCAACAAATGGTCGCCAAACATATAATGATACTTGCCTTCTGTAGGTTGTTGTAAGCGCGTACCTCCTCGGTGGGCCGATACGACATAGCTGTACATGTAGGGAACCAATTCGGTATGCAGCCACGAAAAACGCCGAATGATTTCTAATTCTTGGGCACTTCGTTTCCAAAGGGCTCGTTCGCCGTGGCCACCGTTGAGAAACAAGCCGCAAAAAGTCGAAAATTGAGCCCATCGAATGTACAGTCGCGGAGGGATAGAGTCGCCCGAAAAGCCCGCGATGTCAGAGCCAATGACGTTATAGCCCCTTTTGGCACTTCGTAAAATGCTTTGAATCGCCGACTCAAATCCTTGTACTCCGTCCAAAGCGATGTCTTTTTCTTTGCCGTTACTTGAAAGTGCTTCTGGACTTCTCCAATGGTGTTTTTGGTCGCCTACCCAGTTGACGGGGGAGGCGTCGATGGGGGCGAAGCCTTCGGGGTGAAACCAACGATCCATGGCGCGGCCCAACGTCACAAATTCAGGGTTGTGGCGGAGGCCATTGGCATATTCCTCCCGATAGTACCAGTCCATGTATTGGCGTGTACTCATCCAACCTGAGTGCGTTTTTTGGTACAAAAAAGGCAAAAAACCTATTTGTTGCCGAAACAAAGTAGCTGTTCCGTCCAATTTCCAGCCGTCTATTCCGTACTGAAGCACGTTTTTTTGCAACCCTTGCCACCAGTTCCGAGCGTCGGGGTTAGCGTAGTCGATAAAACCTCCTTTGCCCTTCCACCATTTGATTTCGTTGCCGTTTCCGACCAAATAACCGCGTTGTTTTGCGTTTTGGTAAAAATCTTGCGATGTCGAGAGGCGGGTGTCTTTGCTATAACTGTCCACCATCGAAGTCATCCAAAGTACCACACGGTAACCTTTCTCCTCTAAGCCCTTGAACCATTGGGCGGGTTTGGGATAACGCAGCGTATCGACCTCAAAATCATTGTATCTCAAACTCCACGGACTGTCAATCAACAGCGTCCGTACGGGAATGTCGTGCTGCGCGTAGCCTGCCAGCAACGAATCTTCGTAGGCGGCAGTGTTTTTATCGTCTTCCCAAAGCCAACATTCCAACGCCCAAGCGGGCGTAAGGGGAGGGTTGCCGTGACGTTGGGCATTAAAAGGGATTCCCCAAAAAGGAAGCACGAACAAAAAATAGGCAAGAATAAGCAGCACAACGGTACTGTATCCTACGATTTTGAGCAATTTTTTGACAAAAACCATCTTCTAAATGTGAAACAAAAACTCCGACGAATTGACAAGCGTATGGACAAGGGCTGCGTAAAATACGTTTTGGGTTTTGAGGTAGGTATAGCCATACGCCCAACCCGCCACACTGGCAAGCCCCACAAAAAGCATAGAACCCGCGTGAAAATGCACAAGTCCGAAAAACACACTGGTGATAGCAAGGGCAGTATAGGTGCCTAATTTTTCAAACTTCTGTCTTTCTATCAAATACGCCGCGCCAAACAGCAAGGCGGTGGTGAGCATGGGAAACCAAGTAAGTTTGGGCTCGACCAAATAGCCTGTGACAAACGATAGCACAAAAAAGAAGATAAAACCCCATTTCAAATAGGCATTCCAGCGGGGGCTGTCGGTGACTTTGCGGGTGATTAAGTTTTGCAAAATTCCCCGTAAAAATAATTCTTCAAAAAGCGCCGTTCCGCAAAAGATTCGCACAAAATCCTTGAGGTATTCGTACATGAAAGTGGAAGAAAGAATATCGTGCCCCGTTAGGTTTAAGAATTTGCCAAAATAGCCAAGCACGGCCACCAATAGCAAAAACGATAACCAAGCACCGAGGGCAATGAAGAGGTAGTTCCACCGAAAAGTGAGGTAAAAGCCGACGTTGGGCAAGCGACGAACGTACGAAAAGCCATATACGGCCGAAATCATAATCACCAACCGCATGGCGTTGCTAAAACCTGATCCTTTGAAGGGCAACGACGTCCCGACGCCAAACGAAATACTGGTGGCGGGAATCACAATCAGCAGCAAAAAAATGACATCCGACCAAGCTACGGGGGCATCAACGCGTTGTAAGGCAATAAAGCCAAGCGTTGGGAATACCAAAAAAAAGATAAACAACCCCGCCGAACCTTGAAAAGGACTGTGACCGTGGACGATGAGATAAGCATACAAAATACCAATCAGCAAAGCAGGAAAAAGCAGCGCCCGTTGTCCCGAAGCGGTAAGCCGAGGTTGCCAGCGTGCCACCACCGCAGGATGCCCAACGGTAAAAAGTAGAAAGAAAAGTACAACAAAAAAGGGACTGTCTAGGGCAAGTTCTGTGGCTGAGAGTTGACGGTTGAAAGTGAGGCAAAGCCCTAAAAATAAAGCAGTCAACAAGCCACTTTTGACCAAGGTAGGTGAGTAGGAGGTAGTAGGATTCATAATGATTCAATACTTTGAATGTACTACTTTCAAAGTATTGAAAAGACTATTCTACCGAGGCATATTTTGAGGGAAGACCGTAAAATAAGTTTTTTGATAAAACAGGTATTTTTACGCTAAATCATTTCAAGAAAAGTCCGCTATTTTGTAGCCTGAAAACTCTTAAACTTTGCCACATTATGAAACCAGTAAAAAGCTACCGCATCATGGAAGAGAAACGAACCCCGTTGGTGTTGGACCAAACGATTTGGCTAGCTGGCTTAACTCTCTTGATTTTTGGTTACATCGTATTTCACTACTTGTACCCAATGATTAGCAAAGGGCTATTTTTCTAGCTTTTAGCAGCCAAGACAAACATTTTCCATAAAAAAAGCGAGCCTAGGCTCGCTTTTTTGTTTTGTGATTCAACAAAGGTTCTGCTTCTCCGAAGCTGTAAAATTTTATTTTTTGCCTTTCGTAAGGTAATTCTCAAACAAATACACTCCGTTTTTATTGGCAATGACGATGTCTAAGGTTTTGTCATTGTTCATGTCCTTTACCGTAACGTTCAGTCCCGACCCCGAATCGTTGTCAATCAGGTGTTCTTTCCAGTAGGGGGCTTTCCCTGGGGTAAACGCTAGCCAAAATAAAATAGAAGCGTCGGCGTCGCCTGGGTCGCGGCCGTGGTGGGCCAAAAAGCGTTTGCCCGTGATGTATTCTTTTTTGCCGTCGCCGTTTATGTCGGCCATGATGGAAGAGTGCGTTTGGGCGGTGGTAGTACTGATGAGGTGGGTTTTAAAGTTGAGGTTGCCTTGGGCATCCGTGATTTGTTGGTGCCACCATACCCCCAATGCGTGGGCGGAGGCGCTTACCACGTCATTTTTACCGTCGCCATCCACGTCCAAAATCTGCATGTGCGAGCAAGGGTCGCCGAGGTTGGCAGGGTGAAATTTCCAGTTGCTCGAACCAAGGTCTTTGGTTCCTTCAAACCATCCTTCCCGTACCACAATGTCGTTCAAGCCGTCTTTGTTGAGGTCGCCGTAGCCAATTCCGTGCGAAAAATTTTCGGTTCCAGCTACTTTTTCGCCCGTTAGAGGAAATCGTTGCCATTTGGTTTCGCCTTTTTTGGTGGGGGCTTTAAGCCAAACAATTTGTTTTTTGGCGGGGTCGCCGCACAAAATATCAAGCCGTCCGTCTTTATCGATGTCCACAAACGCGGGCGATTCGTTGGATACACCCATCGAATCGGCGATGATGTGTTTCGTCCAAGCTTTTACAGCCTTGTTCTTAGGGTTTTCAAACCAAAAAGCGGGTTTTCCTGGAAAGTCAATGATGACCACATCATCCCAGCCGTCCAGATTAACGTCCATTCCTAAATTCAGAAACGAATTGCTGTATTCTTTTCGGGGGTTAAACACATTGGAAAACATCCCGAAGCCCACGGCGGGCGACTCAGTTTGTTTCGCGTCGGCGGGGTGCATTTGGTGGACTTTCCAAGTGGGAGCTTCAAACCAATAATACCCCGCCACAATGTCCATTTTACCGTCGCGGTTTAAGTCGGCGACGGTCGCCCCCTCCGAAATAAATTCGCGGGTGAGGGTGGTCTTCTTAAAACCCGAAGGCAGCATGGTGGTGACGGGTTGTTGTGCCCAACTACCAAAACTGACGATGAAAAGAAACAGTATAAAAGCCCTGAAAATCATGTTTTTAGAGAGGGTAAGGGTTTGTAAATAAAAGGTTGATTCTAAAAGTGAACCCCAGCCTGCTTTTACTTTATTGTCTCCGCGTGCCCCTAGGTTTTATGGCCTTTAAGTACAATTTCGTGGTCGCCCGCCCACTGAGCCATGTCTTGTTTACTGATGGCGGCGGCCATCATGTCTGGAAAAAGGTCGGGGGTACAGGCAAATACGGGAACACCCAGCGAAGCTAAAAATTTGGCGTTTCCTTTTTCATAGGAAGGTGTTCCATTGTCGTCTAAAGCAAGCAAAACGATTAACTGAACGCCATCGGCCACCAATTCTGTCATCCGCATTCGCATTTGCTTTTCGGGCTCTCCACCCCCTTCGTACAAATCACTTATCAAAACGAGGATGGTTTCGTCGGGTTTGGTAATTATTTTTTTGCAATAGGTTAATGCTTTATTTGTGTCATTACCGCCTCCCAATTGGACTCCAAAAAGTAAGTCTATGGGATCTTTCAAATCCTCGGTTAAATCAACCACTTGCGTGTCGTAGGCTACTAATTGGGTTTTTATCTGGGGCAAAGAAGCCATTACCGCGCCAAAAATCCCTGTATAAACAACAGAAGTTCCCATCGAACCACTTTGGTCGAGGCAAAGAACCACGTCTTTGAGTGAGCGTTTGCTTTTGCGCCCATACCCAATGCGGGTTTCGGGGATAATCGTTCGGTACTCGGGTAGATAATGTTTTAAATTTTTACGAATGGTCGTGTTCCAGTCGATTTCGTTATAACGTGGCCTTTTGTTACGGCTGCTGCGATTCAACGCCCCCGTGATGGCCTGAACCGTTTTTTGTTCCAACTTTTGAATAAGCTCCTCTACGACTTTCTGAACTACCCGACGGGCGGTATCTTTGGTTTTTGAGGGAATAAGTTTGCCCAATTCCATTAAACTCGCCACGAGCGCCACGTTTGGAGTAGCTTGTTCTAAAATTTCGGGTTCGAGCATCAGTTTTTGTTGTAGAACGGGCTGCTTGAGGGCATCTCCTTGCATTACTTGGACCACCGACTGCGGGAAATAATTGCGGATGTCGCCCAGCCAACGAGCAATATCGGGTTGCGATTGTCCACGCCCTACTTTTGAATTATCCTTTTCAATGTATTCAAACCGTTGCTTTCGTTCAAATTCATAGAGTGCCGAAAGGGAAGCATCAATTTGTGCATCCATCCCGCTGAGTTGACAGTCGGTTCCGTCGGCCTCGTCACCGCCTAAAATAAGCCGCCAACGGCGTAAGTTTTGAGAATCAGTGTTTGACATTGGCTTTTTCGTTGGATTGGCGTGCGTCATTTTCTTTAAAAAATTGCATATCAGACATTACTTCTGAATAAACGATAGGGGGAACTTTTTCAAACGAGATAAGTCGTGTATCGTTTTTGTTGGAAGGCTCATCGTAAACGTAGCTACCAAACTGTACGCTTTTTTTGCTCACAAACATAAGTCCACCAATTTCGGCATTGTCGTCTAAATAACCGACCCCAATACTTCCTTCCTGCATCAGAATGGCCGTAATTCCAAGTTCTGAAAAGTCTTTGTAATAACTTGAAATGCCGCCGCCGTCCACAACGGATCCTCTAAACCAACCCGATTTTTCGAGTCTTGCTACAAAAGCGTAGCCTCCCATTTGGATGCCCTGAAATTGTAGCGAGAGGGTAATCCCCATATCTTTTTCGTCAAATGGGATGATAGCTCGTTGAAGTTGAGGGAAAATCGGTGATAAGTCAGCGTCATAGAGGGCTTCCGTCCAGTACGCTAGTTGGTCTGGGCGCAACTGAAGGGGATGAACCATGCCAATAAAAAGGTCTTCGGCTAGGTCAATTTCGTCGCCTTCTTCGTTGATAAGGGTTTGGTCTTCATCGACTTTGAAGGTAAAAAGCAATTGCTGGTTTTCGTCGTACGCTCCCCAAATCAACCGAATCGCATAGACAAACATGACGGGGTTGGTCATAAAAAACGCCTGCCATTTTTCAGAAGCCCATTTTCGTTGAATAACCAAATACTGTTCAAGACGGCTCGATTGGGATTTGACAATGTCCCGAATCTCTTTCCCAATTTCTTTGAATTCGTCTTGCACTTCTTTAGTGGTGCCTTTGGGGAGTGATTTGAAAACTTTGTTGTCTTCGTTTAAAAAAGCAAGTTTGAAATCGTTGCCGATGAAAGCCCGAAAAGTATCTCCCTGTACGTCAAACGTTTTGAAAAGTCCGTCAAAGCCAAAATCAGGGATGATGGCATCGGCAAGGTCATAAGGCGATACGCCAAGTTCTTCGGCCACCAGACCAAAGGATTCGTTGGCCGCCGCTCCGATGTTTTTGTTCTTGTTTTTGTACTTTCGGGAGAAAAACTCCACGCCTCGGAGGGCTTTGGTACTACCGTTGAGGGCAAGGGCTTTGACGGCATATTCGGCCATTTTTCCCCGACCTGCTTCGGCCCATTCGTTTACTTTTCGTTTGAGGAGGTCTATTTCATGATCGCCGCCTAAGATACTGCCGATGGTTAGGCAAAACTTTTGTTTGGAGTCGGCACCCCCAAGGGAGAAATAGTTATGAAGAATTGCTTTGGCAAAAGGCTGGGCTTGGGTTTTATCAAGGAAGTCCAAAAGTGCCTTGGCTTCGAGGTCGATACGAATTTCTTTGGCTCGACTCATGCGATAAAGCAAAAACCGCTTCGCGTCTTGCTCCAGCAACGTGCCATCGAGGTAGCTTAGGGCAGGAAGTTGGGCATCATCAAGCCACGTTTCCAAGGGGCTGTCGATTTTACCTCTCTCCTTGGCTTTTTGGATTTTTTCCTGAATCTGCTTTTTAGTGGGAGGGGCCGATAATAACCCTTTTAAGCCTTCGAGCATTAGGTCGCGGGCATCGTCATTTTTTTCGGTTTCGAGCGCATTATTGAGAATGGCGATAGCTTCATCGGTTTTAATAAGTGATAAAATCAAAGCCCCCACTTGTCGAACATCGGCTTTTTTGTGTTGAAGTAAAACCGTCGCTTTGGAAATGGAGCTGTTACCTAGTTTGCTGAGGGTTACTGCGGCCAATTCGCGTATTTTCTTGGTTTTATGCGCGCTAAGTGCCCATACTTCCTCTTCGTATTTGCTAAAATCGAGGGTGCCTAGAAGCTTAAAATATTCTTTAAAAGAATGCGTGTTTTCCCAATTTAGGTTTTGAATATTCATTCTTAACCCTTCCATGATGAGGTCTAGGCCGTTTTGGCCTAAATGCAAGGCAATTACCTTGGTGACTTCAATGGGTATCCGATAACATTTTTTGAGAACGTTGTGAATAATCGCTTCGGCACCCTCAATGTTGTTTTTGAGAAGGTAGTCAATGCTCGTTTCAAGAAAAGTGACATGTCGTCCAAGTGATTGATGGTAGGTGCTGCTTGGATTGTAATGGAGGCCTGCCGATTGCATGATATGATGCTCTTTAGACAATACGTTGAACATCAATTCAGTTGTGCGAGGTTGGTATTTTTCGGGAAAATGAGCCAGCAGTAGGTTATTAATGGCGATTAAATTTTCCGACTTTTTGACCGTTTCTACCCGTTTTTCGATGAAAGGTTCGTAGAGTTCAGCATTGAATGCAAGTAATTTTTCAAAAACAGGAATTTGGTTCTCGAATTGTAGAAATGTACTAACGTGCCCGTGGACAAAGTCGGGTTGGGTCGCTAAAAGTAATGTTAGAAACGGCAGAAAGTCAGGTTGAAAAGCTTGAAAGTAAACTTGTTTTTTCTCCGTTAAATTTTCTAAAATAAATTGACCTAAACCAGTGGGCTTGGCCGAAGTATCTAATAGCTTAGCGTACCCAAACACGAGTCCATTGATGAAGAAAGGCAAGGTGATTTGGTATTTTTGGGCGTGGGTTTCGAGTTGTTTTACTAAATATAATTGATTATCGCCTTCAAGTTGACGAACCATCCAGCGTACAAAATAATAGTAACAACCATAATGGTAGTCTTTAATAGATTTTGGAGCCTCCCAGATGGTTGGATGGGTCGCAATATCCATCACGCGGTCATGTAACTCGTTCCAATCGGTTAGTTTGGAAGGAAGAAGGGTAAGTAACTCAGAAAAATACCAATAACTGGTACTGCCTAAGTGGGGTTTTCGGTCGGTTTCGCCGTTTAGGTAGGCAAAAACCTGGTCAAAGGTCGCTTGGTTATAGCTATAGGAATAGCCTTCTTTGACAGAGTTGATGTAGTTTTGAAGCTGAACGTCTTGATTCATAGCTGTTTGTTTTAATTTAATCCCAATAATAACTGCAACATGGGCAAAACTTCCTCGGCGCGTTGGTGATCGAAATCGGCTGTATCGGTGGGTTCAAGAACTATTGTTTGTTCTACATTAGCTCCTTTTTTGGCTTTTTCACCCAGTTGTTTGCGCTCCGAGTGTTCAAATTTGGAAAAGGTTCGGCGGAGGATTGGAAGTAATTCAATAAAATAGTCTTCTGAAAGTTCAAAAACCCAACGGTAGAGCAGGTTCCAAAGCACGTTATCGTACAGCAGAATCATGCCACTTCCTTTGAGAAAACCTTCAACCCATCCTGCGGAGTAAATAGGGTCATTTCCCTTGGACAAGGCCAGTTCAAACCGTTGGGCAGTTTGTGCTTCGTTCAATTCGCTGGCATCAAACAAGAGTCGGCAGGTACAACCCAAAATGAGCGAATTGACACCCTCTTTGTCGAGTAAAAGGTGTAATGTACTCCGCCATTGTTGGGTAAGTGTTTCATTTTCAATGAGACGTGTGGCTTCATTGACGCTTTTGATGTAATCAAAAACCTTTCTTGAATTTTCGTCGTCGAGGCCGTAGCAAGCATTGGGCAATCCGATACAAATTCGGGTGAGAAGACCTTCTACCAATTGATTGATAGCCGACAAATCCGTTTTCCGAACGTTCCCGTAGCGACTCACTTCGACCAAAGGAGGAAGCGCCGTCATCAGTTCAATAATGTCGGATGAAACCGTGGCAACCTCGCTGATTTTACGCAATAGTTGCTCTATGGCTCCAAACAATTCGGCGGGAATGGCCTGCTGAATCAGGTCGGCAAGGTCTTTGATATCGTTGGTCTTTTGACTTTTGTCCACCAAAAACTTGGTACAGGCGTCTTCCACCGTATTTCCCCATATTCCTTTTTCGATTAGGTGGATAAACATTTCGGGCTGCCAACGAAGCGTCCAAGCCTCCTTGAATGTTCCTTTGGTGCGAGCGGCCAACTGCGTGCCCCATTTGATGTCCAAAATGGCAAGTCGGTAGATGAGCTTACTCCGATTTAAGTCAGTTTCTTTGCGCAGGTCAAGTTCATAGTCTTTCTTTTCAGCCGTGATGGGCAATCGGTAGCTTTTGGCTAACTTTTCAAAATTTTCTTGCAGGGGTAATTTGGGTAGTTCGTCGGGGACTTTTCCAATTCGTTGGGCAACAATCAACTCTTTTTTGACCAATTCGAGTAAGATTCCGTCGCCCATGCACATGACAGTTTGGGTGGCTTCGTTGAGTTCGTGAAGTCCCACCCGCGACAGCGCCCGCAGACTCGCCAGCGTCTCCGCCAACCGAAAGGCTTCGATGACGTGTGCGGTAGAAATGTCCATTTTTTTCTGCCTAAACAGCCGAGCTACTTTGGTGAGCCAGCGCGAGCCATCGTCGTTTTGGCCGTATTTCCAAAGGTGTTCGTACCAGCCTGGCGAGGTAATTCCCGCACCGTAGCCCGAAAACATCGAAAGGCGGTCGTTGGTCCAAGGAATCCACGTACAGCCCACTTTAATTTTTGTTTTGGGCAAGGCTTTCAACAGTTTGGCGTCCTGCTTCGCCGTGGTTTCGACATCGAGGAGGGCAGGGGCGTGCCAAGCACCACACACCACGACAATGTTGGTATAGAGTTCGTTTTGTGCTTTACGAATTAGTTCTCGCATGTACGCTTCGCGGGCCACGTTTTCTTGGTCTAATGCAGATTTTACCTGGGCGGCACGAAGTTCGCTCATCATCAACAACACCGCTTCAAAATGTTCTTGCGCGTTGTTAGGGATGTATTTTTGCTCAAAGTGATGTTCCCACCAAAGTTCCGAATTTTCGTAACCTGCCACGTCGGCAAAGTAAGAAATGGGGTCTTTGAAGGGAAGCAGAAACTCCTGTTCTTCAGCTTGCTCCTCAACTGGTTGCTCTTTTTTGACCTCTCGTAGGTTGATTTGTTCTTGAAAAGAGATGGCCATAGGCAAGTCTGCCATGCGAACGGGAAGCTGTTGGGCATGGGCGTACGAAATAGCTTGCCATTCGGGAGAAAATTCGGCAAAAGGATAAAACGTAGCTTGCTGAAGGTCGTCGAGATTATACCCCAGCACGGCCACGGGCGGTTTTAAACCACTTTTTCCCACCCACTGAACGATGGAGTCGAGTTCGGGCGGGCCTTCCACCAAAATAATATCAGGCTGTATCTGCGCCAATCGCTCAACGACATTCTTGGCCGAACCCACCCCGTGATGACGTATTCCTAAAATATGAAGCGGCATTTCGTAAGTTTATTAATTTCCCGTTTTGAGTAGTTAAAAGGTAATTTCTAAACGGCATTTATTAATCGGTAAATATCAAATAACACTTCTGAAAAGAAAACTGGGGGTATATCTTTCAATGATAACGTATCATTCCACGATTTTCCTCTAAATGAAATATTATTCACAGTGGCTTTGGCATTCCCACCTTGATACCAAGCATAGACACCTTCTATTTCGGCATTTGCCTGAATTGAAGCGGTTTGATGTTTTTTAATGAGTTCAAGATGTCCACCATCACCCGTACTTTTAATCCATCCATATTTTTCAATGGTACTGCTTGCATAATCAGCTCCTTTGGGAATATCCTGATTCTGGAAAATACGCGTATAGCTCAGTTCGAGTTCGTCCGTAGATGGAGTAAAAGTTTTTCTTTCTAATTGACTAAAAACTGGTAGAATACTGAGCTCGTAAACTTTGCTCTGCCAAGCTTTGATTTGTTCTTGAGTTAGATAGATAGGGTGTAAAATAGAAATATAATCACCCTCTTCAAATTCTATTTCGTCGTCATCAAGGTTCAATAATGAAGTGTCTTCTTGGCAGTAAAACACCTCTTTAAATTCTTTCTCTTTGTTAAAAATGCCCCAAAGTAGCTTCATCGCATAAACAAACATGATAGGGCTTTCCAAAAAAGCAGCTTGCCATTGACCAATAGACCATTGACGTTCTTCAATCATGTATTTTTCAAGACGGCCACTTTGGGTTTTTATGACGTCTCTAATTTCTTTTTCAATTTCTTTAAATTCCTTTTTGAGGTCTGACGAAGCTGATTTTGGAAGAGATTTTCGCATTTTATTGTCTTCATCAAAATAGCAAAGTGTAAAGTCTGAATTGACAAATGCTCTGTATTCATCTCCATCAACCTCAAACGATTTAAAGAGCCCTTCAAATTCAAAATTTGGAATGATTCGGTCCGCTAGTTCGTCGGTTGTTATGTTTAATTCAAGAGCAGCAGCGTCCAAGGCTTTAATGGCGCGGTCACTAACTGTGGGTCTTTTACTTACATATTTTCTTGAAATTACCTCAATACTCCGAAGAGCCTTGTTGGTTCCGACTTGCATCATGGCATCAATGGCGTATTCGGCCATTTTATACCTTTTTTCATCCATGTTATATTTGAAAATACCTTTTAAGGTTGTCAAGGCTTCATCACCGCCCAACATTCCTCCAGTTGTTAAGTAGTACTTGAATTTTGAATTGGAACCAGAGTCAGCAAACGCTTTGAGTAGCGCTTTGGCAAACCCTCCTGATTGATTTCGGTCAATTAAAGGTAATAATTGTCTAAGTTCGATGTCAGAATTTAAACCCTTACCTCGGGGCATTCGATAGAATAAAAACCTTACCTCTTCTTTGGAAAATGTCCCCTGATTGTTTTTCCAATAAATAGGCGGGAGCTGAGACTCATCGATCCATTTTTCGGAAAATTTGGAAAGTTTGCCCCGTTTTGAAGCATTTTGAATAATGGTTTTTGCTTGAGTTAGAGAAAGTGGATTCGCGAAAAGAGTTTCTTCTAGTGCCTCAAGGATAACATCACGAGTATCATCATTTTTCTCAACTTCTAATACCGCATTTAAAACTCGCTCAGCATCTTCTGTCTTTAATTTTGACAGTACAAGCGCTGCTACAATTCTTGTATCGGCGGTTTTAGCTTGTAAAAAGTTTTTGGCTGTTTCAAACGATTCGTCACCCAATTTTGCAAGGGTACTCGCCGCTAAGTTTCGGGTGTTTTTGGTTGCATTATGAATTGCATACTCCCAAATTTTAGGGGCAATCGACGAAAAATTATATTGATCAATTAATGAAAAAACGACGTCGTGGAAGTTTTTTTTGAGGTATTTTGGATTTTTGGTTAAAGCAATAACAAGAAATTCAAGCGAATCACTTCCAAAATGTTCACTTAAAAATCGAGGGAATTCTGGGTAAAAAAAGTCACTGACTTCGAGGTAATTTCGTATCCGTTCTTTAGCTGTATTTTCGTCTTTTTTTAACAGCCATTTCGCGATAGCCACACTGGAAGGTTGTCCATTTGCATAGGATTCAATTAAATAACTGGAATAAACTTGCCCTTCTGCAATGCATTGTTGAGTATAATATTCATTTATAAACTGCTCAATTTTATCATTGTATTTATTAGGTATATATTCGTCCATTTTAATATACACACTAAATCGGTTATATGGCTCCGTGTGTATATCTTTCATAACCTCTACTACATCTTGCTCAAAATTAACTGCATTTTTATCAATGAGATACAAGATATTTTCTATATCTAATTTTTTACAAGGTAGATATGCAGAAATTGAATTGTCATAAACACTATCCATTCTATACATAAATTTAACGTATTGATTTTCAAGTGCTTCTTGATGATAGGTGAACAAAAAATCTAAAATATGAGATTTTAAATTACGGTAACCTCCAAAAGCATTTTGAAAGACAATCTCTAAAAGTTGTTGTGATTCTTCTGTTTTTGTCGTTTTTAATTGTTCGAGAAGGTATTTTCCGTATAAAGAAAGTTGTTTTATTCTATCTTGAAAATAAAATAAAACTGAGTGATTACCGTTAGAGAATAAAATTTGACATATATCAGTATCTTTAAATCCTTGTTTCTTAAAAAAGTTGAGATATTTGTTGAACTCTTCTTCAATTAGTTCACTGTAACTTGTCAATTTAGACCTTATAAAATTCCATATAATCCTCTTATAAATAGAATTGTCAGAGACAGGTCTGATGAGTTGATGAATCACAATATCCTCTATTGTCCAAAGCTCATTTTTTTTAATAATGGCCCAGTCTAAAAAATCTACACCTCTATATTCGACCGATTCAAGAATAGAAATGTCATTTTTTTGTAATAAAAAATCTAGGACTAAGCTGATTTGTTGGCTATACCTAAGGGCGTAATTTGGTTCACGTTTTTCTACATTTTCAATTCGCCCTTGAGCAGCATTAATTAAAATATTTGTTCTTGAATCCATGTCTTTATTAAGGTTTTTGTGTTTTAATATTAGTGTTTTGTTAATTTCTATGACTAACAAAACACTAGTTGATTGTCGGTAGTTACAAAGTGATTTCCTTACAAGCCCGATACACGTCTTTCCATTCGGCGCGAGGTTTGACGACGGTTTCGAGGTATTCGTTCCAGACTACTTTGTCCTGAACAGGGTCTTTGACAACCGCACCTACCAAACCTGCGGCAACGTCTTGGGCATTTAGGCGACCGTCGCCAAAATGAGCAGCCAGGGCAAGTCCATTGTTGACGACTGATATGGCTTCGGCGGTGCTCATGGTACTGGTGGGTACTTTGATTTTGGTTTTCCCGTCGGCTGTCACTCCCGCGCGTAATTCGCGGAAAATGGTCACAATGCGTTGAATTTCTTTCAAAGAAGGTGCTTCTGCGGGAAGTTCAAGGGCTTTTTGTAAACTAGAAACACGGTGCTGTACGATCGAAATTTCTTCTTCCATTGAATCAGGTACGGGAAGAATGACGGTATTAAAACGTCGTTTCAACGCCCCCGAAAGCTCATTTACTCCTTTGTCGCGGTTGTTGGCCGTCGCAATGACGTTGAAACCCGAAACAGCCTGCACTTCCATGTTGAGTTCAGGAATGGGTAAGGTTTTCTCGGACAAAATCGTGATGAGCGTGTCTTGGACGTCGGCGGTGATACGCGTCAACTCCTCGATGCGGGCAATTTGCCCCGTCCGCATCGCATACATCATGGGAGTGGTTACGAGGGCGTTTTCGGTGGGGCCTTCGGCCAATAGGCGAGCATAGTTCCAACCGTATCTTATGGCTTCTTCGCTCGTTCCTGCCGTCCCTTGAATAAGTAAGGTCGAATTTCCTGAAACGGCCGCCGCTAAGTGTTCTGCCACCCACGACTTGGCCGTGCCAGGAAGCCCATAAAGCAACAACGCGCGGTCGGTCGTAAGGGTAGCCACGGCAATTTCCATCAATCGTCGGCTTCCGATATACTTGGGGGAAATTTCAAACCCGTTTTTCAATTTTCCGCCCATTAAGTATTGCACCACGGCTTGGGGCGACAATTTCCAGTTGGTAGGGCGTTTGTGGGCATCTTGTTTGCCAATTTCTTCCAATTCAAGCGCAAACTGTTGTTCGGCATGTTGTCTTAGTACGTTCATAGTGCTGTTATTTGTTCTATTTCTTCTTTTATTTCTAGGTGTTTAAAGAGAATGTCGGCAACGTGGGTGTTCCAATAGTTTCGTTGCCAATCTTGGGATAATTCATTTTGAAGTGAGTAAAGCAGGTCTTTGGAACTGACGTGCAATTTCCGCCCCAACTGATTTAAAAAATTTCGGTCGGAAAAAACGTAGTAATAGTTTGAACCATCAAGCTCTTTTACCAACGCGGACAACGCCTTTTTTGAAAATTGAGATGACCAATTTTGCGGCGGACCTTCCGTTGTGATGGCTTTTACCAACGCAAACGAAAGTTGGGAATGATGTAACAACAGTTCTTCTTGGTCGGGCCAAGGCAAACGTTGAAGTAGGTCTGTTTTTTGTACTTCTAAGTGGGCAGTTACTTTCAAAAAAGCATTGATTTCATCGGGCGACGCAAACGCCATTGCTTCACTGAAGGCGTATAAATACGCCGCTGTATTTTTGCTTTGAGTGTTGATAAAAAACTCGACCAATCGTGACAGGTTTCCTTCAAAAAAAGTGATTAAATGACTTGGATGTAGCCATCGAAGCAACGATTGTAGCCAGTATTCGGCGTCCGAAACGCCTTTTTGAGAGCTTAATTTGTCGAATCCAAAGCATTGGTTCATTTCGTCCCCGTTCCAAAAATCCACCTCTGACTCAGGAAGTTGAAGCTGATAATTGGCTGATGAAAAGCCAATTGCGGAAAATAAACCCTTCTTTTTTGTGATACACTTGGTAATTTGCTCGGCTACCACTTTGCCGAATCGACTCCCTTGAATGGAAAGCCGTAATTCGTTGATGTGGTGAATAGTCTCAAGGGTAACGGGTTTGGGCGAAGTCAGATTTTTGGTCAGTTCCTCATGAATTTGTTCTAAAAAGGGCTCATCGTCGGCCGACAAACCAATTTTTAACGTGGACAATAGATTTTTTCGGTCTTTGGCCGATTCGTTGGGCCAAGCCTGAGCCAAAAGTGACAACGCCTCGGCTGGATTTTGGCGTCGAAGTTCGCTCAAAAATGCCTTTCGTTCGGTAGATTTTCCTTCTTCCCACTGCGTAATGCTCAGCGAAGCGTCCGCGATTTGCCAAGATTCATTGAACTTTGCCAGCCATTTTCCACGCACACCAAGGAGAAGGTGGAGCTGAGGAAGGAGTTGCTTGGGGGTATTGCTCAATGCGTTCACAAGCAAGTCATCGGTCAAAACCCACTGTTTTTGGTGGCATTTTTGAAGTAGCAATTCCAGTAAATAGGGGTTCGCTGGCGATAAATCCAACACTTTTTTCCAAAGGGCAACCGTTTTTGGCGGACAGAAATTCGAGGTCTCAGTGTCCTCCAAAGCCAAATTGGGGAGGGTAATTTTGGTCGGATTTTGCCCAGCACGACTGTAATTATATAGAACTGCCGCCGCTTTTAGGAAATAACCTTCAGTATCATTTTTATTGCTTTTTGCTAAGATTTCTTGAATGGAGGCGGGGAGTGCTTCGGTCGGTAAGGGGTGCCTTTCGGTACCCAACAGGGCGGTTTTTTTTAATAATTCCCAATGAAACATCTGATAATGAATGGAAAAGGCTGTTAATGTTTATAATAGCTGATACGAAAAATTTTGAACGATGCCCAAAGGCCAAACCGACGTGGATTGCCGCAACAGAAAAAGAGGAGTAGGTTGTCCAGCGGTAAAAGCCAATAATTTCCAAATGATGGCTTCTTCAAACGAGTCATGGATACGCATCACTGCTCCTGTGGTGTCTTGAAGGTACCAATGAGTTTGGTATTTGGTGATTTGAAGATGTTCGACCAATTGAGGGATGTCATCAGCCCAGGGGTTTTGGGCAATGGCACGGGTGTATTCTAGTTGCGAATGGTGCCAGCTTTCAAGTCCTTCCAGCGAGGTAGGAAGAAATGATTTACTTTCTAAGTGATGCTTTACCAATGCACGAAAGGGACTGTGGCTTGGATAAAACACCAAACGAGCTTTGGAGGTATTGCCAGGCACAAGCGGGGTTTCAATGGCAGCGGTTTTGTAAGCAAAATTGAGCACCAACGCGAAACGCTTGGAGTTACACCCGTACAGCCAATTTCGTTGGAGGACAATGTCCTCTTCTTGGGTGCTACGTCTGCCAATCACAACCCATTCATCGTCAATGGTTTCGGCTTCTTTGTTTTCGATTAGTTCTTTTTGCTGCACATTCCATCCCACCCGACTTTTCACTTCCTCTTGTACAAGCGGTGGGAGCTGGTCGAGGTTTCTAAATGCCTCAATTTGTAAGTGTATTTTTGCCGCAATTTCGAGGGCTTGGGGTTGCCACGAATCGCCTTTGTAATAGTTGATTTTGGTAAATTCTTTGACCAACGAGGCAAAACCCGTCGCTTGGGCATCCACCATGCGGGCGGCCATTTTTTCAAAGTAAGCGCTACCTTTTTCGGGAAGTGCCAACAACCCACCCCTCACCATGTCTCGAAGCCAAAGGTCAAGCTCGGCAATGCCTGCTTCAACTTTCAGCAAACGGTCGTTTTGGCGCTTTTCCTTGTCTTTGGCTTGTTTGTCTGTTTTTTCGGAATCCTGTTCCTCACTTATTGGCGGCTGTATTTTGGCTTCGGCTTTTTCGGAACGTTTGTTGATCCATTCGCTGACCCAACTAGGCTCGGTCGTGAGTTGAGGAATTTCACCGTTGCGGCGTGCAACCAAAAACAACAGTCCTAAACCGTGTTTGCACGGAAATTTTCGGCTAGGGCAAGAGCATTTAAAGGCGGTATTTTGGAGGTCGATTTGGGTTCGGTAGGGGTCTTTTCCGCTTCCTTGCACTTCTCCCCACAGTACCCGCTCGTTGGATTGGTAATTCAACCATTTGCGTTCATTGGCTAAGTCTTTTCCCGCTTTAAGCGATGAAGCATCGGGCGCAAGCTGGTTTACCTGGTCCTCGTTTAGAAAATTCATAGAAAACCTGATTTTTTAGGAGATGCAATTAACGAAAAAATAGGTTTATGTGAAATAAAAATAGATAATCTATCGGAAAAATTTTATTATTCGGTTTCTCTGTCATCATTCAAATCACGAAATTCAGCCGAATAAATTGTGGGAAACAAAAAAAACGTAGTTGTTAAAATCAATTTTAACAACTACGTTTTACTTCCTCTAAAGGAAAATCAGGAAAAAGAGAACCTATTTTTTCATGCTCTTCATACTTTCATCAATCGCCATAATGACTTCGTGGGATTGGTGGTTGTGCTCTTTTTCGAGGCGGCTCTTCAAGTTGGTTAGTAGCGAGCGACTTTCATCGGTATTTAAGGCCGAAACTCTCCGTACCATAAACTCTAAGTGCTTGTCCATCACCGATTTTTCGGCAAGTGCTAGGGCGCGTTTGGCGTCAAGAGCGGCCAACGGCTCGACCGCATACCACAACATAAGGGGCATATTATGGTCGCCTTTGTCGCTGGTTTTTTGAACAAGGGCATCCACTGCTTCCCAGCGCTGAGCGGGAGAAATTCGTAACAAAGCAGAGGTCAAGTACAACCGAACCAGTGGAGAATTATCGTTTTGGGCTATGCTTACAAACTGTTTGAGGGTTTCGTCCGAAATGGTTTTGCCTTCCGTCATCAATTGTAAAGCCCAGCTGCGTACGTACTCACTTTCGTGGTTGAGTAAGGCATTCATTTCTGCTTGGGTCAATCCCTTGGTTACGTGCAATGCCCACAACGCCCGAAGTTTGCGGGTGACGTCAGGGTTGTTAGTAAGAATTTCTTTCAATGCTTTGTGGACTTTTTTGTTTGGCCCGCGCTCTTGTAACAATGTTCTTGCCTGACGTACGTACCATTCGTTGGGGTGTAATTGGTAATTGACCAGTTCTTTATCCGAGGCTTTCGATAAGTCAACTTGCACCCATTTGTCGTTTTCGTGGGTGATTTTGAAAATTCGCCCCATTGTTTTATCGTGCACGTCGGGGTTAGAACTGTGGCATTGGTTTTTGTCGTACCAGTCAATGGCAAAGACTGAACCGCTGGCGTCGTATTTGAAGTTCAACCACTGCGACCAGGTATCGTTCATGGCCATAAAATCGTCGCGGTGGCGCACTACGTAGCCTGAGCCAGCGCGTTCGGGATGGTCACGGTTGAAGCGCGCACCGTTGATGTTGTTCATAAAAATATCGTTGCGGTACTCGCTAGGCCAGGTGTGTCCCAAATACACCATGGCTCCCGCGTGGGCGTGTCCGCCTCCCTTTGGTCCCGACCGAAAGTTACCCGCGTGCGGGCCGCGTTCGCCAATCCAGTGTACGTGGTCGCCCGCCGTTTTAATGTCGTCGTAGGTATATGGGTTAAAATGTTTTCCCGCTTGGCGCTGATAGCGGGCATTGTGAATGATGTGGTACATGTGCGGAATCACGCAAGCTGTGATAAAGGCGTGGCCATAATCGTTGAAGTCGATACCCCACGGGTTGCTTGTGCCTTCGGCAAACACCTCAAACGTGTGCGCTGTGGGGTGATACCGCCACACGCCCGCGTTGATTTTGGTACGTTCTGAGTCGGGAGCGCCTGGTTTTCCTACGTTTGAATGCGTAAAAACACCGTGCGTTCCGTAGAGCCAGCCATCAGGCCCCCAGCGGAGGCTGTTGAGGGTTTCGTGGGTATCTTGAGTACCCCAGCCGTCTAATAATTTTTGAATAGGGCCTGCAGGTTTGTCGTTTTTAAAATCGGCGGGAACAAATAGCAAATAAGGGGCTGCACCCAACCAAACTCCCCCCATGCCTACCTCAATACCGCTGACGAGGTTGAGCCCATCCATAAACACTTTGCGGCTATCGAGTGTGCCGTCGCCGTTGGTGTCTTCTAAAATAAGGATTCGGTCGCGACCTTGTCCTTCGGGAGCAGGAACGGGATAGGTATGGCCTTCCACGACCCACAAACGGCCACGGTAATCAATTGTAAAACAAATCGGACGAACCACGTCGGGCTCGGCAGCGGCCAACGAAACTTTAAAACCTTTGGGTGGCGTCATGGCAGCGGCGGCTTTTGCCCCCGACAAACCCGCGTTGATAACGGGGTCGAGTGGCGGTAAAATCACAATGTCGCTTTGTTTCAATTCATTGGGAAACTCGGGGCGGGTGCTGTGGAATAAAAAATCGTCAAAATTGAGGTGAGCCCATTTGTCGTGGGGTATGTACGGAATCTGTGAAATACCCGTCTCGTTATCAATGAGTTTGATATAAATTTCTTTGTTGAGGTACGCCTGCAAATCCACTACCACGGGTTGCAACGTAGCCCGCCCCTGTCCTGTGATGGAGAAAATAACCACATCGCTGCCCGTTTGACGAATCTCGACGCGGGTATCCTGCAACGCACCACCCGAAACTTTAAAGGAAGCAAAAGGCTGAGTAACTGTAAATGGAACGGAAGTAAGGGTGCCGATTTGCTTGGCATTGGTAATCCCACCACTAGAAACGAAAAACATGCCATCGAACCCAATGCGCATTTCTTTTTCGTGCAGGGGAGAAGGGTCGGCTGAGATGAGGCCGTTTGCGAAAGCATCGCCCGTGGCAGTCCAGTCTTGGAGGGTGCCCGTTTCGAAGTTTAGGTTAAGGGATTGGCCGTTTTTCTGGGGGATTTGTCCCGTAATAACCTTGGCAGTAACGTCATTTTCCGATACTTCCAATTGCCCCACCATGCCAGCCGCGCGGTGACCAGGCACGGAACAGTAGTAAATATCGTTTTCTTGGGCAACGAAAACCAGCGTAGCACTGGCTCCTTTTTCGAGAATGGTTTTACTTTTAAGTGCCAATTTCTCAAGGGCAATGTCGTGGGTCATTAACTCCCCATTGACAATTTTGAGGCGAATCCGTTCGCCTTTTTTGGCACGAAGCGTTGGGTTTTTAGCACCATCGGGCGCAAAGTACCCAAGCATGGTCGCTTCGAGGGTAAATTCACGGTCGATTTTTTCGGAATCTTGAGAAAAACTGGGGAGAGAGAGGCAAAAGAATGCGCAGTAAATAAATATCAAGAGGCGTGAGGCGTACATGAGGAAAGGAAACAGTTAGGTTTTATTTTATCTTTTCTAAAAATAATATAAAAAACAACTGTTCCCTAAAAATTACTCATTTATTGCTTTTCTATTCTTGTGCCTTCGTCGATGTAGATAATGTAAGGGATACCACCCTCGCTTTTAATGGCTTCGGCAACCGCTTCAGGATTTTCGGGGGCGTACATAAACATGCAGCCTCCTCCGCCAGAACCGTTGATTTTGCCACCCAATGCCCCCGCTTTCATGGAAGCTTCTACCATGCGGTTTATTTTATCGGTGGAAGTGCGCTTGTGGTCGCGCAAATTGGCAAAGTGGCGGTACAATAATTGTCCAAATTGTTGGTCGAAGTGGGGGGCTGTACCGTTTTGGGATGCCAACATCAATTGTTTTCCCTCAATCAAAATATCACGGTCTTCGAGGTTTGCCTTCAACAACCCCAATTCATCCAAACTCAAATGTGCTTTATAGTCATCGGCTTGGGCAAGGGGAGTGGTGAAGATGGAAAACGTCGGGTCAACTTGCTTTACTTTGGCAATAATGGCTTCCATTCCATACCGACAGCGGGCAAGGATGCCGAGGGTATCTTTGGGCTGCAACGAATCGCCAAGAACAAAAGCACCTAATTTGGGCTGAAGACCTTCAACGTGGATTTTTGGAACAGATTCTAAATAAATCACATTTCCGATTGCGGTCGAATAATGATCCATCATGCCACCAGGCTCGCCAAATTCGAGTACTTCGGCTTCGTTGGCAATTTCTCCCAGTTCTTTTGAGCTTAATTCTTTGGGATTATCGGCCAATCGGGTCAAAAAGTTGGCCCATGTCACAATCAAAGCCGACGAACTTGACGTACCCGAATTGATGGGAATATTGCCGTGAATAGTCACGTCAAAACCTTGTCCAAAGACAAAACCACGGCGACGAAGTACGTTGATGGTACTTCTAAAATAATCACGTTCTTTTACGTAAGGAAGAGGCTCTTTCAATAAAAAAGCCTCTTCTTCATTCAAATCGGGGAGGTGTAAGCGAACCATATCGTCGCTACTTTTGCCTCCCTCAATGCTTATTCGCCTTGAAATCGCCGCTGCCACAACGGGCAACCCAAGGTAATCTTGGTGTTCCCCAAATAAGCAAATTCGGCCTGGTGTTGATATTTTCAAAATCGTAAATGTTTAATTGAGAATTACCAGCTACGTTTTTTGTAACCAATCAATGAATAATACAAAAGGAAAGCGTAGAGCGGTAAAAGCAGCCAGTAAGCTTGCTGTGTGCTGTGGATTGAATCGGCTAGTTTTCCGTAAACGAGCGGTAGGATTGCACCTCCTGAGATACCCATAATCAACAAGGCTGAACCGATTTTTGTGAATTTGCCAAGGCCATCTAGCGCAAGTGGCCACATGGCAGGCCAAACAAGGGCGTTGGCAAAACCTAAAATGGCGATGCAAATGACAGACGTAAATCCTGTGGTCATGATGGCCAAAACCGTCACAATGAGTCCCAAAATAGCCGATACTTTCAAACACATACCTTGAGAAACGTATTTTGGAATCAAGACAATGCCGAGACCGTAGGCCGCAAGCATGAGCCAGAGGGTGTAAGTTCCAAAGGTACTTGCCTCGCTTTCGGGAAAACCGAGCGAAACGCCGTAACTAATGATGGTATCACCCGCAATTACTTCGGCACCTACGTAGCAAAACAAGGCAATCACCCCTAAAACGAGGTTAGGAAACGCAAAAACACTGTTGTGCTTGGCGGTCGCCGAATTTCCTCCTTCGTCCTCTTGTTCTTCACTTACTTCTGGAAGACCTTTGGACATTTTGATAACAACCGCCAATACCACAAGCACGGCCGTAAGAATCATGTACGGTACTTCTACTTTTTGGAGTTCATCGGTTGGTGCGGCTGCGGCGCCACCTGCTAGAAGCAACCCGCCAAAGGTCCATTGGCTGATGATACCTGCCAGTTTGTTGGCAATTCCCAAGAAACTGATGCGCTGGGCGGCACTTTCACGCGGGCCGAGAATTGTCGCATAAGGGTTTGAAGCCGTTTGGAGCAACGTCAAACCGATACCAATGGTAAATAAACCGACCAAAAATAAAGGGTAAGAGGCGATTTGTGCCGCAGGAATAAAAATAGCGGTACCAACGGCCATGATGGCCAATCCCAACGACATTCCATTTTTGAAACCTGTACGTTTCAACACTTCCGACGAAGGAATCGCCATCAACGTATAAGAAATGAAAAAGGCGAAGGTAACAAGGTAAGAGCTGGTGTTGTCTAAGCTAAAGGCTTTCTTGAAGAAGGTGATGAGTGTACCGTTTACCCAAGTAACAAACCCGAACACAAAAAACAATAAACCAATGATAATCAACGGCCCTACGTAGCTTTGATTTTGTTTTGACATGAGAAATAGGAGGTTTAGAAGGTAAATTCAGTCCCGAAAAAATGAAAAAAAACGCGGGATTAAAAATTTATGTTAAGTTATTTTTAAATTATTTTAAAAAATGGTAAAACTAGAATGCTGCTAAAAACCATATACTGTAAAACCACCGTCAACGGCTATTATCTGTCCACTAATATAACTAGCGGCAGGAAGACATAAAAAAACGATGGCATTGGCTACTTCTTCGGGCTGGCCCACCCGCTGCATGGGCGTTCGGCGTAAAATGTCGCTTAATGCCTCAGGATTAGATAGAACCGACTCCGTCAGTGGCGTTGCAATGTACCAAGGTGCAACGGCGTTGACCCGAATATGGTCTTTGGCCCATTCACAAGCCAAATTTCTAGTAAGTTGGTTCAACGCACCTTTGGTCATTCCGTAAATTGAACCGCTACGCAAGGAGGTTAATCCCGCAACGGAAGTAACGTTAACCACACAGCCTTTGGCCAATTGCAAAGCAGGATACAAGGCTTGGGTAAGCAGAAAGGCCGAACGGAGATTGGTGTTGAGGATATGGTCGTATTCGTCGTAAGAGTATGAGTCGGTGGGCTTACGAATGTTTGTGCCTACGTTGTTGATTAGAATATCAAGTTTTTTCCAATGGGTTTGAACAAATTGGCCAAGTGATTCGATGGCCTCCGTGTTTCCTAAATCCAGCGCCAAGCCCGTCACGGGAAAACCTTGCTCTTGATAATCACCCACTTGTTGGGCTACTTCCTCTGTGTTTCGGGCCACGAGCAAGACCTCCGCACCCATTTTTAGAAGAAGTTGGACCGTGGCGCGTCCGATACCCTTGGTTCCGCCCGTTACGAGGGCGCGTTTTCCACCTAATTGCCAGTCGTTAAGCATTTTTGATTTATGTAAAACTTTCGATTAAATTGGTACGTTAATATACATATAAAAAAACAACCAAATCGCCTATCACCTATGAACCGTCGCTCATTCATTCACACACTTATTGGTACGTCGTTAGTGAGTCCACTAGCATTTTCGCAACAACAATCCCAAGACCTCAAACGGTTGGTCAAAACTGATGCAGAGTGGAAAAAAATCCTGACGCCTATTCAGTTTTACGTAACCCGTCAAAAAGGAACGGAACGTGCCTTTACGGGGCCTTATTGGAACAACAAAGAAAAAGGAGTCTATAAATGCGTTTGTTGCGGAACTCCGTTGTTTGCCTCCGATACCAAATTTGACTCGGGTACGGGTTGGCCTAGTTTCTACGCGCCAATCAATAAAAAAGCTTTGAAAGACGAAAAGGACAAGAGTTTCGGCATGGAACGTGATGAGGTGATTTGTGCCGTCTGTGATGCGCACCTTGGACACGTTTTCGACGATGGCCCTCGTCCAACTGGTTTACGCTACTGCATGAACGGCGCAGCGCTGGCGTTTGAAAAAAAATAACGTTAGGGCCTCGAAAATAACTCAATCCAATACCCATCGGGGTCTTTGACAAAAAGTTGAAGAAGTCCATCTGGTCGAGGTTTTGGGGGGCGGTAGGTCGCTTGTTGCGCCTTTAAATGCTGTTCCCAAGCGGAGAGGTCTTCTACTTCGAGCGCAAAGTGATTGCTACGAGAGCCCGAGACAACGTGCTCCGTGCGAATTCCGATTAGGTGTAATTCTTGGTGAGAACCAATTTGAAACCAAGCCCCAGGGAAATCGAAGTTGGGACGGGCTAATTGGGTCATTTGTAGGGTAATTGAATAAAAATAGCAGCTTTGCGCTACGTCTGCAACGTACAAAGCTACGTGGTTGATTTCTTTGATGCGTAAATTCATGGAGGTCTATTCCAACGTTTTTTGGTCGTTTCTCGTCTTTATCACAGTAGCAAGTAAGGTGCTTGCGTTGACAAAAATCGAATAAAGTTATGAAAAATGCACTGATTTTGTGCTTGGGCCTGATGGCAGGTTGTAAGTCGGAAAGCGTAGATTCGTTGACGCTAGGAAGTGATTTTCCTCTGACGACAAAACAACCAGTTCAGGTAGGGGATGTCCAATTGGCACTGACTGGCGTTGAAGATAGTCGTTGCCCGAAAAATGTACAGTGTGTTCGAGCGGGGGAAGTGGTTGTTGATTTGGCACTAAATGCCCAACAAAACGTAAAGATGTGCTTGGGTGACTGTCAGGTGGTAGGTCGCAAGACGTCTGTGACGCAGGATTCATTAGAGGTGACGGTCAATCAGCAGAAATATTTGCTTATTTTAAAGCAGGTCAGCCCAGAGTCTAGGACTGAAAAAGTGCCAAATGAGCAATATCAGCTTCAAATGCAAGTGCTGAAAAAGTAATTCATTTCTTCAGCTTCGTACCTACCTTCCCGAAAGTTCAAAACTTTCGGGAAGGTGAAAAACTTTCGGGAAGGTGATGAAATCTTAGAACGGCAAGTCATCATCTCCGCCACCTAAGTCTGAGGCGATGGGCGTCGCAGGTTTAGGCTGAGGAGCAGGACGAGGAGCAGGCGCTGATTGTTGTGGCCCATTGTAACCCGACGAATTATCGTCGTTATTGTTTGAATTACGACCTCCAACGAGCGTCAACGTAGTTCCCCGTACCGTTTTTCCTTCGCGTTGTTTTCCTTCTTTGTCCACCCACGTTTCTGTACGAAGTTTTCCTTCAATATAAACAGTGTTTCCTTTGCGTAAATACTGTTCGGCAATTTTTGCCAAATTGTCCCAAAGTTCAATCCGATGCCACTCTGTTTGTTCTACACGTTCGCCGCTGCGATTGGTGTAACTTTCTGAGGTTGCGATGTTAAAACGTGCTACTGCTGAGCCATTTTCGAGGTGACGAACCTCTGGGTCACTTCCCAAATTGCCCAATAAAATTACTTTGTTTACTCCAGCCATTGTTATAAAAAGAATTGTAAGTTACGAGTCAAAACTGCAAGGTTTGAAGCCATGCGGATGACAAATTTACTCAAAAAACCGCGCTTTCCAATACGTCGAAACCAAGACGGGCTTGGGGAGTTCGTCAATTTCTTCTTGGGTAAAAAAACGAAGAGAGGAAGGAAGTTCCAAATCAAAACCTGGCGGAAGTGCTACTTGCCAAAACCTCGCTTGTATGCGCTGATGGGAGAGTATATGGGTAATTGTTTCGCTGGGTTGGGAGACAACAGACTGAGAAAGTGCTTGTTGTAAAAATGAAGGCAGAGGAAGCGAATCAAGAGTTGCGTCGGAATGCTCGGTTTCAACCAAATAAAAATCATAGAGTTGCTGCCAAATGTCACGTTCTGTACGCAAGTTCATGGCCAATTGTCCATCTTTCATCAAAATAAAATAATGAAAATGCCGCACCCGTACCTTCGTTTTCTTGATTTTAACGGGCAAATGGGCAACTCTACCCGTGAGATTAGCTGCGCAAACGCCCTGAAACGGACACAACAGACAATCGGGAGAGGTAGGCGTACAGTGCACAGCCCCAAATTCCATAATGGCCTGATTGTACAAGGCTGGTTGTTCAATAGAGATGAGTTCGGCGGCAAGTTGGGCAAACTTTTTTTGCCCTTGAGAACTGGCAATGTCAAGGTCAACGCCAAATACCCGCGCAAGCACCCGATACACATTTCCATCCACGACAGCGACGGCTTCGTCGAAGGCAAAGGAAGCAATGGCAGCGGCAGTGTATGGACCAATTCCTTTGAGTTTTAACAGCTCATTGTAGGTGCTTGGAAATACTCCATTGAGTTGATATGCAATGTGTTTGGCCGTTTGGTGGAGGTTCCTTGCCCGGGAGTAATACCCTAAGCCCTGCCACAGCCGTATTACCTCTTGTTCGGGGGCGTTGGCAAGGTCAGTGATTGTCGGGTATGTGCTAACAAATCGTTCATAATAGGGTAATCCTTGAGCGACGCGCGTCTGCTGTAGAATGATTTCGGATAACCATATATAATACGGATTTCGTGTTTGTCGCCAGGGCAAATCACGGTGTTGGTGGGTGTACCAA
The DNA here is from genome assembly GCF_014195535.1 of Runella defluvii. GTDB lineage: Bacteria > Bacteroidota > Bacteroidia > Cytophagales > Spirosomataceae > Runella > Runella defluvii. Next base: position 446,031 of record NZ_JACIBY010000003.1, read on the forward strand.
CGGATGAGGGTTTCAGCAAAAAACTTGTTATTCAATGAATTCGGGAGTTTTTTTTTCAAATTAAGACAGAAAACATTTTCAAAATTAGTCGAAAATGTACTACTTTTGTGCGCTCAAATTAGGCCGTACGCTTATCAACACATCGGCATGGTAGAATTTTTGAAACTAATTTCCAAAGAATAACAATTTTATAACCTTAAAGTTTAATAAAAGTGACGAAAGCAGATTTAATCGCAGCAGTTGCCGACCAAACCGGCATCGAAAAAGCAAACGTTTCTGAAACAGTTGAAGCGTTTTTCTCAGTAGTAAAAGATTCATTAGCAAAAGGCGAAAATATTTATGTCCGTGGGTTTGGTAGCTTTGTAAACAAAAAACGTGCAAAGAAAGTAGCTCGTAACATTTCTAAAAATACGGCTATTGTTATTGATGAGCATTATGTACCAAGCTTCAAGCCAGCTAAAGTATTTGTAGAGCAAGTAAAAGGCTCTGATTTGTAATCTAAGAAGTAAAGTATTGTTGAAAGATTTAAAGGTAACGTGCAATGAATCGCTCCATCTTATTAGTAATTGTGTTTGCTACTGTGCTCACTGGCGGGCTCTATAGTCTTCCAAAAGTTGTGGTAAATACCAAGGAGCGTAAGTTGGTTGAGGGGAAAGAAAGCACTAAAACAAACGAGACTGAAGCGCCTAAAGAGCGTGCTTCGAGTCCGACAGAACATAGTGCACCTTTGACATCTGAGCAACAAAGCACTGTCAATAAGTTACTTCAACAATATACCTCAACAGCAGATTCAAAAGCAAAATCGACTGCGGCACTTCAATTATCAGACTTTTATTCTCAGATTAGAAAGTTTGATAGTGCAGCCAAATACGCCGAAAATGTGGCTCTTTTAGTGCCCACCGAAGCCAATTTGTTGCGAGCAGGTGACCGTTATTACGATGCGTTTGGGTTTGCTGTTGACAACCAAAAATTGGCAAAATTGGGGGCGAAAGCCCGCGAGTGGTACCAAAAAGCCCTCGATAAAAATCCAAATTTGCTAAATGTCAAAGCGAACTTGGCTATGACCTATGTATCGACCGAAACACCGATGCAAGGAATCATGATGCTCAGAGAAGTTTTGGCTGCCGACCCGACCAACGAAGTTGCGTTGTTTAATTTGGGATTGTTGTCAATGCGTTCAAACCAGTATGAAAAAGCAGTAGAGCGTTTTCGCCAACTGTTGAAAGTGCGTCCTGAAAATATGAAGGCACGTTTCTACATGGGAGTGTCGTTGGCACAGACAGGCAAAAACAAAGAAGCGTTAGAAGAACTTTTAATCGTAAAGGAAAAAGAAAAAGACCCGACCATTCAGGCAGCAATTGCTGAACTAGAAAAAGAGCTAAAGTAGTGGTTGTTAGCTATTTACGATAAAAGCCTTACAACAGAATCATTCAATTTTTCAATAACATTTAAAACATTTACGATTATGCCTTGCGGAAAAAAAAGAAAAAGACATAAGATCGCTACGCACAAACGCAAAAAGCGCCTAAGAAAGAATCGTCACAAGAAGAAATAATTTCTGACTCCAAAACCAAGGTACTTTTTTACCTTGGTTTTGGGGTTTTATATACATCTTCGATTATGTGTCGGACTTTGTAGTTAGTTTTTAACCATTCGCGATTTCACGCGGATTGGTTTTCACCCTCTATCCTTACATAACATTGAGTAGCGAATTAGTCATTAGTGCCTCACAAAAAGGTACCCGCATCGCTCTCTTGCAGGAGAAGCGACTCGTTGAGTACCAAGTAGAGGAGTCGGAAAGTAGTTTTACGGTTGGTGATATTTATTTAGGTACCGTCCGAAAACTCGTGACTGGCTTGAACGCTGCTTTTGTTGACATTGGATACGAAAAAGATGCCTTTCTGCATTACCACGACTTAGGCCCTAACGTCCAATCATTAAATAAACTGACCAAAGATGTGATTGCTAAACGCCTCACATCGGGAAAGTTGAATAACTTTAAGATGGAGCCAGAGATTGATAAGCTCGGCAAAATCGATAAAGTACTCGGAAAAAACCAGCCCATTTTGGTGCAGGTTGTCAAAGAGCCTATTTCTACCAAAGGACCCCGACTTTCGTGCGATATTTCTATCGCAGGACGGTACGCAGTGCTAGTTCCCTTTTCTAATTCGGTCAATATTTCCAAAAAAATTACGGATAAGACCGAACGAACACGTCTGCATAAGTTAATGACTTCGGTCAAACCAGCCAATTTCGGCATTATTGTCCGTACTGTGGCTGCCAATAAAGACGTTGAGGAGTTGGATAAAGACATTCAAAACTCCATTAGAAAGTGGGAGCAAGGAATGAAAGCCTTGAGTGAGGCCAAACCACGCGACCGTATCATTGGCGAAATGAACCGTGCGTCTTCTATCATGCGTGACATGCTCAACGATACGTTTGATAGCATCACGGTTGATACCAAAGAGATGTACGACGACATCAGGGACTTTATTCATACGATTGCTCCCGATAAAGAAAAAATTGTAAAACTTTATTCGGGCAAAAGCAAATTATTTGAACAAGTAGGTCTTGAAAAGCAGATTAAGTCATTGTTTGGACGCTCAGTGAGCCTTCCTGGTGGAGGTTATCTCATTGTAGAACACACAGAAGCGCTCCATGTAATTGATGTCAACAGCGGTAACAAGTCCAACAACGAGGAAAGTCAGGAAGATACTGCGCTTCATACCAATACTGAAGCCGCCAAAGAAATAGCCCGTCAGCTTCGCCTTCGCGATATGGGCGGTATTATTGTGGTGGATTTTATTGATATGCGTAAGCCAGAGCATAAAAAAGAACTGTACGACGTGATGAAAGCCGAAATGAAGGCTGACCGTTCTAAGTTCACGCTCTTGCCACTTACGAAATTTGGATTAATGCAAATTACGCGTCAACGGGTTCGCCCAGAATTGAACATCGTCACGCGGGAAGTTTGTCCAACTTGTAATGGCGCAGGAACCATTCAACCTAGTATTTTGATTTCGGATATTATCGAAAACAACCTCGAATATTTGTTGACCAAACAAAACGAAAGAAAGGTGTCGGTAGCCCTTCACCCGTACTTGCACGCGTACTTTACGGCGGGATTCCCGTCGCCCCGACTCAAATGGTTCTTTAAATATAAATCATGGGTTAAACTCTTAAAAGATAGCTCGCTGCCGATTACTGAGTTTAAGTTTTATGATAAAGATGGCGAGGAAATTGAAATCGCCACCACTTGATTCTTTTAAAAACATGTTTAAAGGGTTAAGAGTTATTAGTGTAGGAAATTAACCGAAACTAATAACTTTTGACCCTTGATAGTTTAAATGGTGTCTCACTGAGTGAAATATGAAAATTACAACTTTTGCTATTCGCGTTTGGCGGGTATTTTCAATGATAACTGTATTTGTTGCTTCAATGTATAGTTATAGTTTGTTTGGGCAAGAAGTGGGAGTGCATTTTAATGCCCTTGGCCAAGCAGACGAGTTCATGCTCAAATCTGATATATTTTATATTTTGGTAGGTTTGATTTTAACCAACAACGTTTTGCTTCTGTCGGTTGGTCGGGCATTGCTAAAATTGCCTTCAAACGTGCTGCCGATTCCAAATCAACCACTTTGGGCCGAACACCGCGAAGAGTTGAACGAGCATATTCAGAATTGGATATATAGTTTGGTGGCCATGATAAATACGTCGATTGCACTGACAATTTTTGCGTTGGCGACCGTAAACAATGAATTCAAATTTAAAATCGCCGATTTTAATGGATTGTTATACCTAATCGTTGGATTCCTTCTGGCGATTGTAGTGGCGTTGCCGATTCGCCTTATGATGAAACCAAGCTCGAATGATTAATGACGTTGCCCGAAATTCTTCTAGCCGACTACGAGTACGATTTGCCCGATGAAAAAATTGCGCGGTATCCCGTTGAGCCACGAGATTCGTCCAAACTAATGGTGTATCGAAAAGGTGAAATCTTACACCGACAATTTACGGATGTAGTCAACTATTTGCCATCGCAAAGCTTTTTGGTCTTTAACAATACAAAGGTCATTCCTGCACGGGTGTTTTTTACCAAACCGACAGGAGCGCTGATTGAAGTATTCTTATTACACCCCGAAGCCCCCACTAGGGTCATCAATGAGGCCATGCAGCAAACCACCCACGCGGTTTGGAGTTGCATGGTGGGAAATAAAAAAAGATGGAAAGCCCATGAGACGCTTCAGTGTAATTTGTTGATTAATCAGCTTACCGTTACCGTTTTTGCCGATTGGGCAGACATGGATAAAAACTGGGTGAATTTTCGCTGGCAAGTTGCCGATTCACAGCCCGAACCAATCGAACTTACGTTTGTTGAAATAATTCGTGCTTTGGGGGAAATTCCTTTGCCACCGTATTTGAACCGAAAAACGGAAGCGCAAGACCTCGAAACGTATCAAACGGTTTATTCAAAAATTGAAGGAGCAGTAGCAGCACCCACGGCTGGACTGCATTTTACCGAGCAGGTTTTTGAAAATTTAGCCAATGCAGGAATAACGCATGATTTTGTGACGCTACACGTAGGGGCGGGAACTTTTCAACCCGTAAAAGTAGCCAATGCCATAGAGCACACTATGCACGCCGAACAAGTGGTTTATCGACGAGCGTTTATTGAAAATCTTCTCGTCCACTTAGAAGGAATCGTTGCCGTTGGGACTACCTCGATGCGTTCCCTTGAAAGTCTGTATTGGTTTGGGGTAAAACTTTGGCAAAACAAGACCAAAGTTCAGAATGGATTTTTTATTGAAAAATTGACGCCTTATCAGGTCTATACTTCATTGCCTTCGGCGGAAGAATCTTTGCAGACAATTTTGGCGTACATGGAGCACCATGAATTGAATGAGGTAATTGGAGAAACCGAAATTATGATTTTCCCAAGTTATACCTTCAAACTATGCAAAGGGTTGATTACGAACTACCATCAGCCCAAGTCAACGTTAATGTTGCTTGTTGCCGCTTTTGTCGGGCCGAACTGGCGAACAATTTACGACGAAGCTCTTGCGAACGACTATCGCTTTTTAAGCTATGGCGATTCTTCATTGCTATTGCCGTGACTCAGGTTTCTCAAAACCTGAGCAAACGCAACTCTAAAAAAATCTGAAAGTGCCTCTGGTTTCTCAAAACCAGAGGTAAGAAGCTACTTGATACGTGATTGAATGACAAAGTTGTCGTTTCGGGTAATTCCCCAAACGACAACTTCTTTTTTGTAGGTTCGGTCAATGGCGAAGCCCTGTCCTTCACTGGGTGTCGAAATCGTTTGAAGATACACAAGCGTAGAACCTCTTTCGGGAAGTTGGAGTACATAAAGCTCTGGTTTATCGTGGCCAGTGCAATACAATTTCCCATCAGGCCCCCACGTTCCTCCCGATGTACTTTTGGGAGCAAATGACTGTAAGAGAAATTCGGGAAAACCCCACGACGCAACTTGCTGCCACTGGGGAGTAAACTTAACGAGAGTCGTCCAGCGATTGTCGCGGCCCCCGTCAGAATTTTTATCAGAATAGTTGGCAAAAGCCACCCACCAATGCCCTTCGTGAAAATCAATCCAAGTAGCCGAGCCAGGAAAAAAGCCAAAACTGTGAGAGTCGATATGCGCCAGCGTATTTTTGTCAAATACCTCAATAGAACTACTCATGGGTTTGTTGGGGTAATTGGAGTGGGCACAATACAGCCGATTACCAATAATCAACCCACTGTTGAGGTGTTTGAGAATTCCCGTGGAGTCACTCCACGTTTTTACTGTTTTCCCGTCGGTTTTAGTGTGTTTTGAAATGGAGGTATTGTTGATGACGTAAAAAAAGGTCGCATCAACGGCGACTCCTTGCTTGGCTTCTTTGACCTGAAAACGAGTCACTTCCGTTGCTTTCTGCGTTTGTGCCCAAAGCCCCTGTGCCAATAAGGTAAGAAATAGAAAAAAGTATGTTTTCATTTTCAACCGATGTTCTGAAAGTATTTTTTTAAACCTGCTGCCTTATAAGGGCAATACACATACATTCTAAATAACATTTTATGCGATTTTTTACTTCTTTGCGAGCCGTTTTGTACGTTTTATTTTTGGGACTTTTAAGTTTTGGTACCCAGGCCCAATCTGGCGCTTTGTCGGATGTTGCCTTTATGAAAGGTCATTGGTTGGGTACGTTTAACGGAGGCCCAATTGAAGCATTTTGGGCCGCACCTGCGGGCGACAACCTAACGGGCTTCATGCGGATGATGAAAGACAACAAAGTAACGATGTACGAAATGTTGGTTTTTGAGCAAACGGAACAAGGGCCTATCGTTTTGGTAAAACATTTTAAACCAGGTTTAGTCGCAATGGAAGAAAAAGAGATTTCGGATCGCTACCGTTTTATCGAGGCTAAAAAGTACCAAGCTTTGTTTGAAAAGTCGGATGGAGCCGTTCGGATTATTTATGAACTTAGAACCCCTAATCAACTGGTCATTCAGCGGGGAAAACAAGAAGGTGGCAAATGGGTTTTTGCTGACTTATTTGTTTTTGCGCGTCAATAATTTCAAAATAAGGGCGTTGCTTACGGAACGCTCACCTTCATGGTCAAATTTTTTGTTATCGCTGGGGTAGTTTACTACCCCTTTTTCTTTGAGCCATAAAGTGGTTGAGCCACCGCCGTCGAGGTTGAGGGCGGATGAGCAGCCAAGCTGGCGAGTCAAAAAAGTAAGTTCTGATAAATTCATGCCATAGGATTCGGCTGATCGACCATCGACGGTAATCAGGAGTGTTTTGCCCGATTTGGTTGTACACACACACGAACGAGGGTGGCGGTTGTCGTTGAAAGCATTTTTTGGTAAAACTTCGTCTTTGTTTTCCCACCGCAATAAGGGCCCCGACAGCATTATATTATTATAAGGTAGAAGATATTCCCAACCCACCAAAGGTTCCCCCCGTAAAATTTGAAAATTTTTTTTGTCAACGGCAATTCCTGCCTGACCATGAAAAGCAGCTTTTGACCCTTTTAAAGCACGGGTTGTATCGGGAGTTTGGCCATTTATTTTGATAAAATCGACCGAACCACCGTTTTTAACGTCAAAAAAACCTCCGTTGATGGCCAGAAAAGCGTCATTTTCTTGGGCAAGTTGACTTGTTTTTCGCAATTGTCCTCTTTTTTTATCTCGTTTGTTCAACGAATCCGCAGTAATAATCTCCCAAACAAACTTCCGAGCCTTTCGAGAAACTTCGACTATATTGACACTTTGGTTGGCTTCAAACAACTCTTTTTGCTGAAAATGAGCGTATTTCCAAATCACACCTTTGGCGAGGGTTTCTGTTTTCCAAGGAGCATTGGCAAGTGCTAATGAATCTTTTGTGGTTTGCGCCGACGCAAACAGTACATTTAGGCAGAGCAAAAAAGTTAGCCGTTTCATTTTATTTTCTAATTTTGCGAGTCTTTAAAATATCAATCGAATTATTCTTCAAATATGGCAAAAGTTCCGGTTAATAAGCACCAGCCAATGTATCAAATGCCTACTTCACCATTGTCGGTGAAGACGAAAAAGTTTGCACTGGACAAAAAAGAGTACGTACGTATCGCATTGCGCCAAACGTGGGAACAACAAAAGATGTGGGTACTCCTTCCATTGGGTCTTTTGTTAGTGAATGCCATTTTGGGAATCACGGGTGTGTATCCCAACATTTGGGCGTACATCGTTATTGTTCTTGGGGCAGCACTTTACGTCGGTTTTTGGTGGGTTCAATTTACAGGGGTTACTCAGTTAGAACAATATAAACAATTGTTTGAAAAGTATTTCTATGAAATTGATAGTCGCCAAATTTTGGTGAAAATTAACACCAAAGAAGGTGGTGTGATGCAATGGGACCAAATTCAGAGCGCGTACAAAGACAAAGAAGCCTATATCTTGGTCATGTCTCGCGGGCAGTTTTTGCATTTCCCAACGTCAGCCTTTAATTCTGAACACGACTTAAAATTATTTGAGCGTATTTTGAAACAAAAGAATTTGTTGACAGAAACGAAATAAAGGTCGTTGACATCGAACAAAAAAAGTGACTGAATTTCCTCAGTCACTTTTTTTGTTTTAAAAAATGAAAAATTAAAATGCAAAAGGTGAATCAAAAAAGTGCAATTTTGTTATGTTTGCATACCGTAAGATAAATTGTAGTAAAGGCTTTATTTACAAACAGTTGACTATTTTGACTTTCGGATAGAAAGTGTGGTACTATTCCTTGTTTCTGAAAATAGTATAAAAACATTGAAAAGAATTATTCTATATTTGCGTTATAGACGTCCAAAAGTCAGCCAATTATTTTTATTTTTCCTTTGATTTATCCCATAAAAACGAATCTTATCCTTTGATTATGAGCTACTTGATTAAAGAATCCGACGGTTATCGCTACATTGATGAAGGCCAAGGAGATGTGCTATTGCTGTTGCACGGTCTTTTTGGTGCATTGAGTAACTGGGATGGGGTAATCACTCATTTTAGCAAAAACTACCGTATTATTATCCCGATGCTCCCCATTTATGAAATGAGCCCGCGCGAAGCAGGTTTGGAAGCACTGGTAACTTTTACGGAAGGATTTGTGGCTTCTCAAAAATTGACAGACATGACCCTGATTGGAAATTCACTCGGTGGTCATATTGCTATTTTATATACGCTTACCCACCAAGACCAAGTAAAGCGTTTGGTGTTGACAGGTAGTTCGGGGCTGTTTGAGAATGGGATGGGAGGTTCGTATCCTAAGCGGGGAAGTTACGAATACATTTCGGAGCGCGTGGCTTATACTTTCTATGACCCCAAGGTAGCGACGAAAGAATTGATTGATGAAGTGTTTGAAACGACATCCAGCATTCCTAAGTGCATGAGCATTGTCGGAATTGCCAAATCAGCACAGCGTAACAATGTGGCCAAAGATTTACACAAAATTCAGGTGCCGACCTTGCTCGTATGGGGACTGAATGATACCATCACGCCGCCGCACGTAGCACACGAGTTTAATCGACTCATTTCAAAATCGGAATTATACTTCATCGATAAATGTTGCCATGCCCCTATGATGGAACATCCAGAACGTTTTAACGAATTGCTGGATCAATTCTTAGTGGAAAATCCCGTGGCTGAGTTAGCCTAATTTTTTCTAACTTAGCACAATACAAAGTCGTCAATGGGGTAATAGCTGTTGGCGACCTTTTACTTTTATTCGATATGGCTTCCGAACGACCTATTTCTCGGTATAGTTTTTTGCCTAAATGGCTTTCGTGGCTCGATTTTTTGGGGTTTCTCGAAAAAGACCCTTTTGGCAATTCGTTGTTTATTAAACGATTACTGATTTCAGGAATTGGCTGGTTTACCTATTGGCGATTTACGGTAGTCAACAAAACGGTGATTGAAGGCATTGAGCACCTTGAAAACCTTCCCGATAATAATGTCCTTTTTCTGTCGAACCACCAGACGTATTTTGCGGATGTTATTTCGTTTTACCATATTTTTTCGAGCGTAAAGTGGGGTTTTAAAAGTACCATTGTTCCCCCTTTGTATTTGTTGGCACCTCGGGCTAGAAGTTATTATGTGGCTGCGAGTGAAACCATGAAAGCGGGCATAGTTCCCAAACTGTTTGGTTTAGGTGGAGCGCTGACAGTGGAGCGCTCGTGGAGGGCAGAGGGGAAAAACGTAAAAAGAGAACGTGACTCAAAAGCGGGTGATAAAGTGTATCAAGCATTGGGGCACGGTTGGGTAGTGAGTTTTCCTCAGGGTACAACCAGCCCGTATGCACCCATCCGAAAAGGAACGGCGCATTTGATTTTAGAAAACAACCCGATTGTTATTCCAGTGGTTATCAATGGTTTTCGACGTGCCTTTGATAAAAAAGGATTGCGTTTTAAAAAACGTAATACGACTTTGACCGTTCGTTTCAAAGCACCCATTGAGTTTGATCAATCAATGTCGGTAGAGGAAATGGTTGAGCGAATTCGAAAGGAAATTGAGCAAGAAATTCCCTACGATAAAATGAAATGGATGCAGGGAGAAGGGGAAGGATAGCTGCCTACTTCTCAAAATGAGTGAAAAGCAGGCAGCTCGCAATGTTTTATGTGAATAAATCTTCGATGCGTTCGAGCATCAAAATAGATGCCTGTGGGACAATGACGTATTTCTCATTGTTAAAAACGACATCAATCGCATTTCTCTGAAGGTAAATGGCAACATCACCCTCTTGGGCTTGAAGCGGCATATACTTTACTTTTTCTTCAGTTTCTTTCCAAGGCTCATCATCGGTTGGCGTTGGGATAGGATAGCCAGGGCCTACTTTGATTACATAGCCACTTTGAACTTGTTCTTTTTCGGTAACGGTTGGGGGTAAATACAAACCTGTCGGGGTCTGATCGACTGGATTTTTAGGACGAATCAATACGCGGTCGCCTACGACGATGAGGCGTTTTAATTTGTTATCGGAGGTAATTTCGAGCATAGGTCGATTTATAAAAAGTTGTTATATTTTAATACTTCGTCGAAAGGGTGGTTTACTGAGCACAAATGCAGCATCTTCGTCGCCAAGCTTGACGGCTTTTTGGAGGTCTTTCTCCGCTTGTGAATGTTGGTGTAATTTGAGTCGAGCTAAGGCTCTCCACCGCAGAGACTCTGGCTCTTCTCCCCTTGAAAACCATACGGCTTTGTCAAAAGACAAAAACGCATTATCGAATTCTCCCAGTCTAAACTGCGTTATTCCTCGATCAAGGTGAACATCAGGGAGGGTATTGTCAAAACTAATGGCCTCCGAAAAATCATACAAGGCCGAATACAAATTGTCTTCTTTCAAATTGCACTTGCCACGGTAGGCATAAGCTACTGCCGATTTTCGGTGGGTCTTTAACGCTTCGTTAAAAAAATCAAATGCCTTGCTATACTCTTGACGTTGAAAGAGTTCGATACCTTCTGAAAACCGCTTTTTGTCTTTTTCGCTGGGGGTGTCGTGATCGGTGAGATGGTACCGCAACACCAAATACGGGATAAAAAGTAAGATAAGCAGTAAGGTTTCCATACGCAATCAAGGTGTCAAGTGTGTATCAAATTTACAATTTATTAACGCGTATTTTAGAATTTGGGTTTAAGGAATGTAGAAAAATTCCGCCAAAACTTACAAACCCACTACCTATAAATGACGTTTGTTGCTTGATTATCCTTGACGCATTGTGGTTTTGGGTTGATTTTGTGGTATTTTTGATGCCAATTCTTCATTAACAAAGCAACTTAATTTTGTCACGCTAAACACCTGTCCAAAAATCATGAGTACTACTTCCTCAACAACGACAAGCTACACAGATTTTTATCAAATTGATGATTTATTGACCGAAGAACATATTCTTGTCCGTGATGCGGTTCGCCAAATGATGGCGCGCGACGTGCAACCTATCATCGAAGAGTATGCGCAGAAAGGGACTTTTCCCGCCCATTTGATTAAGAATTTTGCGGAAATTGGTGCGTTTGGTCCAACCATTCCTGTTGAATACGGTGGTGGAGGGTTAGACTATATTTCGTATGGATTGATTACCCAAGAAATTGAACGTTGCGATTCGGGTATGCGTTCGACGGTTTCAGTTCAAAGCTCGTTGGTGATGTGGCCGATTTATGCCTATGGCTCAGAAGAACAGCGAACAAAATATTTGCCCAAATTAGCATCGGGTGAAATGATTGGCTGTTTTGGTTTGACCGAACCCAACCATGGTTCTAATCCTGGCGGAATGCTGACCCGTATTACGGAGGCGGGCGATCACGTGATTCTCAACGGGTCAAAAATGTGGATTACCAATTCTCCCGTAGCGGATATTGCGGTGGTATGGGCCAAAAATGAACAAGGACGTATTCAAGGGTTGATTGTAGAACGCGGTATGGAAGGTTTTACTACGCCCGAAATTCATAATAAATGGTCGTTGAGAGCGAGTGCAACGGGAGAGTTGGTGTTTGATAACGTAAAAGTTCCGAAAGAAAATATTTTGCCAAACGTCGATGGGCTGCGCGGGCCGTTGGGTTGTTTGGATAATGCCCGTTATGGAATTGCGTGGGGAGCGATTGGGGCAGCCATGGATTGTTACGAAACGGCGCGTCTCTACGCGCTTGAGCGGGTTCAGTTTGGAAAGCCCATTGGCGGGTTTCAATTACAGCAGAAAAAATTGGCCGAAATGCTTACCGAAATCACCAAAGCGCAATTATTGGCGTGGCGATTGGGAACATTGAAAAATCAAGGCAAAGCAACAACGGCCCAAATTTCGATGGCCAAACGTAACAATGTAGAAATGGCTTTAAACATTGCACGGGAGTCTCGGCAAATGCTTGGCGGAATGGGTATTACGGGCGATTTTCCGATGATGCGCCACATGATGAACTTAGAGTCGGTCATTACCTACGAAGGTACGCATGACATTCATTTGTTGATTCTAGGAAATGAAATAACTGGAATACAGGCGTTTAAGTGATGATTTTAAAAACCACATAAGACATATAAGGGATTATAAGAAAACCTTCTATGCTCTTATATGTCTTATATGGTTCAAAAATAACCCACAAATCTAAATTATGAATTACAATCGTTTATTGCCATTTGCGGCGTTGCTGGTGGTGTATTTAGTAGGAGCATTTGGTGTTGATATTATGGATATTGATGCCGCCCAATATGCCTCCATTGGTCGCGAAATGGCCGATAATAACGAATTTTTAGAAGTACAATTTCGAGAAAAAGACTATTACCTCGATAAACCCCCGTTGCTTTTTTGGGTGACAGCGATGATTCTCAAAATCTTTGGGGCGACCAATTTTGCGTATCGTTTGGTTCCTATTCTGTCCACCTTGTTGGGAATTTATGCCATTTACCGTTTTACCAAAATATATTACTCAGAACAAACGGCCTACATTGCCGCCTTGGTCATGGGGAGTTGTCAGGCGTTTTTTTTGATGAACCACGACGTTCGTTGCGATACTTTGTTGACCAACTGCGTGACAGTTGCGATTTGGCAATTGGCAGAATACCTGAAACACCGAAAATGGTCTCATTTTATCGGTGCGTTTGTATTTGTCGGACTGGGAATGTTGGCCAAAGGGCCCATCAGCGTCATTGTTGTTGGGGCTGGTTTTTTTGTTGATTTTGCGCTAAAACGTCAATGGAAAAATATTTTTGACCCTCGCTGGCTCATCGGAATCTTCATTGTCGGCATCGTTTTGGTGCCGTATTGCATTGGATTGCAACGTCAATATGGCTCACACGGCTTGTACTTTTTCTTTTGGGAACAAAGCTTTGGGCGGATTACGGGCGAGAACGAATGGAACAATAGCCCAGGTTTATTTTTCCAATCGCACAATTTCCTTTGGAGCTTTTTGCCTTGGGTGTTGGCTTTTATTCCAGGGCTGGTTGATTTTATTCGAGAAATAATCCGCAATAAATTCCGCCTAGACGCCTCACAAGAAGCCATTTCTTTGGGTGGTTTTGTGTTGCCTTTTATGGCGCTTTCTACTGCCCAATATCAACTGCCGCATTATACATTTGTAGTATTTCCGTTGGGTGCCGTCATCACGGCGCGGTACTTGAGCAAGCTTATCGAACACCCTTCCATTGGCGCATTTCGTTGGGTGAAAATTGGGTTGATTGTAACAACTTGCGTTATGGGATTGGCCATTTTGATTTTGTCAACCTGGGCTTTCCCGCTCGAAAATATTTTTTTGATAATCGTTTTTGGGCTGTTGGCAGTACTGATTGTTCAGCTGTATAATAAAAAACGCCCCGCATTTTCGCAGCTCGTTTTTGCGCCACTACTCACTGCCATCGCCGCCAACTTGGTGATGAATGGACATTTTTATCCATCTCTTTTACGTTATCAAACAGGCTCAGTCGTTGGGCAAGAAGTGGCAAAAATACACAAAGCCGAACTCCCAAATTTTGTCATTTATGACTTAGCACCCGAGGGAGAATATAACATTTTTCACAGCGCGCTGGACTACTACACGAGCCGAATTACTCCCGTGATTCGTACGGCATCTGCCCTTAAAACGGAGACCTCAAAACAGCCGAAACTGGTCTATACAGATGAGCAAGGATACACGTCGATCAAGGCTTCTGGTAGCGTTTTTGAGGTAGTAAACCAGTACCAAAATTTTCACGTGACGGGCTTAACTTTACCTTTTTTAAATCCAGCGATGCGCTCTACCGAGACTCGCCCGAGGTATTTGATTCGGATAAAATCTTAATGCTTTCGTTCGTAAACTAAAAATTCATACGAATATAAATGTGACGAGTCGGCAGGAAATTCTTGCCGACTTTTTATATGGAAATCGGTTTCATTGAACGCAGGGAAAAACGCATCTCCTTCAAAAACGCCGTGTACCAAAGTGAGGTGGATGCAGTCGGCGAGCGGGAGAGCTTGACGGAATATTTCTTCACCACCAATGACAAAAACTTCCTTATCTTCCTTGCAAAGTTCCAGTGCTTCTTCCAAACTACTAGCCCTTTCAAAGCCTTCATCAAGGGGGAAATCTGCTTGGCGAGTAATGACAAAATTCCCTGCTTTGGACCAAAGTCGGTCGGGTGTATCATAACTTTTTCGGCCCATAATCATTCGACAACCTTCCGTAACCTTAAAAAAATTAGCCCAGTCATTGGGTAAATGAGGCCAAGGAAGTCGGCCTTTTAATCCGATAGCACGGTTTTCGGACATGGCAGCAATGAGTGAAATTCGCATCGAAAGTAAGTTTAAAATCGTTTGGTAAAACTCAGTAAAATACAAAAACTAACAGTGTTAGAAAATAGAATACTTGTAAAATAAAATAGGGTAATAAGCTGATAATAAAACAAATGATGTTTAGCGCCTATATATAAACAAAACGGCGAGGCAAAATGTTGCCCCGCCGCTTGCTTCCTGTACTTAACTAACACTTTTTTATCTTTGTGTCGCTATTGAGCGCTTATTTACCAATGGCTTCTTCGCCTGTTCCTTTTACTGACAGAATCTTAAATTCGGTACGGCGGTTGAGGCGGTGGTCAGACTCAGCACAATCAACTCCGTTGCTGCAATCATTGACAAGTTCTGACTCTCCGTAGCCGCGTGCTTCCAAGCGTGAAGGAGTAATTCCTTTGCGAACCAAGTAATCAAAAGCAGCTCTGGCACGGCGTTCCGACAAGCGCAAATTGTAGGTGTCACTTGCGCGGCTATCGGTAAACGAACGTAATTCAATCATCATTGTTGGGTACTTTTTCATCAGCGCAACTACCTTGTCAAGTTCGCGGGCAGCTTCTGGTCGGATGAAGAATTTGTCGAGATCATAGTAGATGTTATCAAGCGTAAAAACGTCGCCCGTTCCATACATACTCAAATCGCTTTCTACTACTTTGCGTTTGTTTTTCTTGTTTTTATTAATCGGTTGTTCGTTGGTTGCCAACTCATCACCTTCGGCGCGAAGGGCGTAGTTACGGTTAGGGTCAACCTCAAATTCGTAACCCCCATCTGGCCCCGTTACGACTGTTTTTTCTTTGCCTGTTTTCTCATCACGGAGTGTCACTTTTACCCCTTCTTGCGGTGACTGATTTACCTCGCGTTTTACCGTACCACGAAGGATTGTATTCTCACTTTTGTTAAGATAAATCGAAACGCTCATCTGTGGTTTTGACGACTGCGTCATGGTTGAAAACAACACATTGTTGGTGGCGTATCCTTCCTTAATGGCTTTGAAGTCATAATCTGTTTGGGCTTCTAAGCAGATTTTAGTTGAGCCATCAATCCCCGTTTGTTGAATGTCTTGGTTCGAGCCATTTTTTACAATTCGTACGTCAGCACCTTCAATGGGAGCACCCGTTTTGGCATCATACACTAGGATGTCGAGTGGGCGGCAAGTACGACGGAAACTGTAAAGGTTGTCATCCGAAACACCTTTGGCACGGTTTGAACTAAAGTAGCCTGTGCCACGGTCTTTGTCGGTAATAAGACCAAAGTCGTCTTTCTCAGAATTGATGGGAGCACCTAGGTTTTGAACACCTTTGTAGGCAATTCCGTCCTTCAATTCGGCGTAGAAAATATCAAGTCCACCCAAGCCTTCGTGGCCATCAGAAGCAAAATAAAGATTACCACCACTATCAATGAACGGGAACATTTCGTTACCTTCGGTATTCACTTCTTTTCCAAGGTTGACAGGCGTACTCCACTGACCTCCGTTGTATTCTACCACGTAAATATCGGTACCGCCGTAGCCACCTGGCATGTCAGAAACAAAATACAACTTAGTGTCGTCGGGAGAAAGCGCAGGGTGGCCGCATGAGAAGTCGTTGTTGTTGAAAGGCAATTCTTTTACATTTCCCCAATCTTTGTTCTTTTGGTCAGCGATGTAAAGTTTCAATTTATTTACGCCATCGCTACTTTTCTTTGCTTTACCGCTGTTATAGTTGTTGCGGGTAAATACCACTTTTGTATAATCTTTGAAAAAAGAGGCGGGGCCTTCGTGGTATTTCGTGTTGAGCGTACGGCTAAATTTCTCTGCTTTTGTTGTGGGCAAAGGTAAATCCTCACTTGTCGAGGCCGCTTCCGAGAGCGTACCAGAATTGCCATCTTTGGCAGCACCACTCAACGAGGCCGTTGAATTGCGATATACTTCGCGAACGCCCTTGAGGGCTGAAGTATCGGGTGCAAAATACAAATCCAAGAAAGGTGTTTGGTTCCAGTTGAAAACGCGTTTGATCACGCCTGATTCGGCACGGGCAGAAACAAACACCAAACCACCTTTGTAATACATGGGGCTAAAATCAGCCTGACGTGAGTTCACGGGGAGGTATTCTACCCGATACATGGCCGAATCTTTGTAAAAACGATTCATGTCCATGTACGTGACCGTAAACTTGCGTCCTCGTAAGTCGGCCGATTGTGCCTCCGCGTATTTGCTGTACATACGCTGCGACTCGCGGTATTTGCTGTTGCTGGCGAGGGCTTGTGCGTAGTAGAGATAATTGCGGCTGTCGGCGTCAGGGAATTTTTCGACCAATTCCGCATAAATACGTTCAGCATTTCGGGTGTCTTGAAGACGTCGATAGCTGTAAGCTAATTTTTCGAGCGCTTCTTTTCGCTCGACGGGGTCAGCTTTTTTGTCGTTTCGAATAAACTCTTCATACCCACGCACCGCGTCGGCATAACTGTAGTCGTCGAATGCTCTGTTGGCCGAGCGTAGTCGGGCACTTTGGGCGAATAAATTGAGCGTTAGCAGGGTTAGAGCAAATCCCAACGCCATTTTAACTACGGTTTTCATTGTGTGTTATTAGTGTTACAGTAGCAGGAAAACAGGATTTCGCAAAGGGTACTCCAAATACTGTGCCAAAAGAAGTGAGCGTAGGGGCTAAGTTACAAAAAAATAAAAAAATATTTTTAGATAGCACTTGTAAATAGTTGTTTGTTAGGTGGTTGTGTCAAACTGAAATGCGCAAATTGTTAAACTGTTTTCCGTTGCTTTGTACCGCTCATCAACGCGATGACCCACCAGCCACACAATGTCATTGGCCGATTCCAGTACCCATACCTTTGATTTTAGGCTGCGGGGAATTTTAGAATCTATCAAAAAATCACTCACTTTCTTTCGTTTTCCCTGCATCCCCGACGGACAAAACCAATCGCCGTTTCCCCACGGTCTGAGCCGCAAAGGGAAGGTTAGTTTGTCAAAATCAAGGTAGGCGCTTTGTGCAGAACCAAGAGAAATTGTTGCAAGCGAGTTCAATTTATGCCATTGTAGTTTTCCTTCCTGAAACGCCACTTCACCCGAATCAGCGGGAAGCAAAATAGGAGAGGGGGCCGCAGAAGGTCGTGGGGTAAGGAGCCAATGGAGGCGGTCATTGACCAATTGATGCGAAGCAGATAAAAATTGTTTTCCAACCGACTGATTTCTTTGTTGCCAAATGAGGACAGCCTGGGTGTAAGAAAAGCCATATTCTGTTAAATGATAATTCAAGTGCTCCGTCGGGCTACTTACATTTTCAAGAACCGCTTTGTTCAGCCACACGGCGTCGTTTTTTGTTGAAACAAAGAGGCGACTGGTAGCGTCGATACTTTGGGCCACTATTTTTTCTACATCTTGGATTCTTTCGGCCATTTGAAAAGCCGCCGCCGCTACTTGTGGATTAAGGTCACGAAGAACTGGTATCACATCATGCCGTAGCCGATTGCGCACATAATCGACCGACGTATTGGAGCTGTCTTCCCGCCACGTAAGTTGTTTGTTAGTTAGAAAAGCGTTGATTTCTTTTCTAGTGGCAAACAATAAAGGTCGGACGATGACGCCATTTTTGGGAAGAATACCATGAAGACCCGCCAAACCTGTCCCACGGGTAAGGTTGAGTAAAATTGTTTCTAGCACATCGTCTTGGTGGTGCGCGGTCAGAATAAAGTCATATTGGTGTTGAGCTCTTATTTTTTCAAACCAATCATACCGCAAATCACGGGCGGCCATTTGGGTCGAAATTCCGTTGTCATCGGCGTATTTTTTGGTTTGAAAGCGTGTAGTATAAAAAGGTACTTGATAGGTTTGGGCAAGGGTTTTGACAAAATGCTCGTCTTGTTCGGATTCTTCGCCGCGCAACTGAAAATTGCAATGAGCAATGGCGAATGAATAACCAACATCGTGACAAAGCTGGGCAAGTACGACGGAGTCTATGCCACCGCTCACCGTCAACAACAGCCGATTTTCGTGGGTAAAAAGTGCTTTGTCCTGAATAAATTGTTCAAAGGCTTGTTGCATACAGCAAATGATTAGAATGACGGTGGCAAAGGTAAATGAGATTTGGCTAGGAATCTTCTTTGTACCTAAACGCTCATTTATTATTACTTGATACAAATGGAACCACTGGCCCGTGAAGCATTGACCGAATGGAAACGAATTCTTGCCTATTGGGAAAAATACGCTCCCGATTACGAACGTGGTGGGTTTCATGGCAGGGTCAATTATGACAACAAACCTGTGGTGGATGCCGCTCGCTCAGTCATTCTTACTAGCCGTATTTTGTGGACTTTCTCGTCGGCGTACCGTTATTTTCACCGTCGCAAGTATTTGGTATTGGCTGACAGGGCATACCATTACCTGTACAATCATTTTCGGGATGTGCAAAACGGCGGTGTTTATTGGTCAGTTACTGCAACGGGCGCTCCCCTTGATACCCGCAAACAACTTTATGCCCAAGCGTTTGCCATTTATGGAATCAGTGAGTATTACGCTGCTTCAAAATTTCAGCCTGCGCTAGATTTTGCCAAAGAGCTTTTTCAGGTGGTTGACAAGCACGGGTACGATGAAGAATTTGGCGGGTATTTTGAATCATTTGGCACAAAATGGGAAGCTGTTGATGACTTGATTCTCAGTAAGATGCCTTGGAATAAATCTCAAAACACGCATTTGCACCTCATCGAAGCCTTTACCAACTTGTATCGGGTTTGGCCCGATGTAGTATTAAAACAACGTGTCGGACACTTGCTCGATATGTTTCTCGAAAAGCTCATTGATTCTGACACCCACCGACTACGGCTTTTTTTTGACCAACGGTGGTCACCCCAAGCGCAAACGATTTCATACGGCCACAACATTGAAGCGTCATGGTTGCTGTGGGAAACTGCTGAAGTATTGCATGACCCATCTCGCACGGAATTGGTAAAACAAAAGTGTATCAAAGTAGCCACGGCAGCCTGTACAGGACTGGGAGCGGATGGGGCTTTGCATTACGAATTTGACCCTGCAACCAATCACCTCAATCAAGAGCGTAGTTGGTGGGTATTGGCAGAACAAATGGTGGGTTTTTATAATGCGTATCAGTTAACAAAAGAAACTCATTATAAAGAGAAAGCTGAAAAAAGCTGGACGTTTATTAAAAAGTACTTCATTGATAGTCAGCGAGGAGAATGGTATGGGTCGGTGACGCCCGAATTGACATCAATCAAAGGAGATAAAATAAACTTCTGGAAATGTCCCTATCATAACAGTCGGGCTTGTTATGAAATGGTAAGAAGGTTGAGCGAAAAATAGCCTAAAATAAGCGCCCGAAACTAGAAAAGTCTCGGGCGTTTGGTAAGTAAAAAAATTAGCTACCCAATGGATGAAGATGTTTGAATGCCTCTAAGACAAAAACGTCATAACCCACCGCACGTCCACCTTCTTTTTCTTCAAGGGTAAACTGTACGCGGTCGCCGACAGTGAGGTCATTAAAATCAAATTCACGAAGACTTGTATAATGAAAAAATACATTGTTAGGAGGGTATTTGATAAACCCAAAACCATCTTTTAATGATAAGATGGTGCTTTCTTGGCGTTGCTCAGGGTCAAATTCTAGTGCTTCGGAAGTTTCTCTGATTCCTTCATCGGAAGCACCATCGTGTTCATTCCCCTGCTCGCCATCTACGGTGGAGTTTTCTTCTTGTTTCGGGAAAAACTTGATTTTGTTTCGAGGTACAAACAGCTGATTGGTGAGGGCTTCGTTGCGGCCATTGATGATGTCGTGCATCGCAATAGGGTAGGTAACTTCCGAGAGGAGGTCTTGGGAGGTACGCGTAAAAAAGCGATTGCCTTCTTCATCGGTATATTCAAAATCCCAACCCAATACCAAAACGCGCGTACCAAGCGTATTTAGTTTACGGACCAAAGGAACGTAATCGCCATCAGCAGCAATAAGCACCAAAATGTCAAAACGTTTGTAAAAAGCCATCTCGAACGCTTCGAGAGCCAACCAAACATCAATGCCTTTTTCGTATTTTTTGCCAAGTACACTTCTGACGGGCAAGTAATGGGTCGTAACCCCTTCAGACATAAGAATATCGTCAAAAACCCGCTCATAGTACAGCAAATCACCACGTTGGCTGGCTTCTCCTGCCGTCAGACGACCTCTAAAATAGTGAGCATCAACAATCTGGCAGAGTCTTGGAGTACTTCCTTCTAAATCCGCTACTTTTTGTCGAATAAAATCGTGTAAGCCATTAATACTAATACGACTGCGGCGTTCGTGCGTGTAGTTATAATAATTACTTACGTGTAAAAAATAATTTCCGTCATAAAAGACTCCGATTCTAGTGAGGTCTTTAGGAGTTTTGTAAGGCATACTTTTTAGTGATTAAATAGGTATAATTGATACATTTTTTTGCTAAGGAGAAAGTCTTTCTAGTTTCCATTCGTTTGATTCATAAGTATAGCATAAACGGTCGTGAAGACGACTAGGGCGTCCTTGCCAAAATTCAATTTGATGAGGAAGCACACGATACCCACCCCAATGTGGTGGACGAACAACGGCTTGGTTTGCAAATTGAGCTTCTAACTCCGCCCATTTTTCTTCTAACACCTTACGGTCGGCGATTGTTTGGCTTTGTTCCGATACCCAAGCACCGATTTGACTCCCACGTGGCCGAACGGCAAAATAAGCATCAGACTCCGCCGTTTCTACTTTTTCAACCTTTCCAATAATCCGAACTTGTCGTTCTAGTTCGGGCCACCAAAAAGTAAGAGAAGCGACAGGGTGCTGGGCCAAATCATCGCCTTTGTGGCTAAGATAATTGGTATAAAAACTAAAACCGCGTGCGTCCACATCTTTTAATAAGACAACACGACCGTGGGGATACCCATCCCGACCAATGGTACTTAACACCATTCCGTTTGGCTCAAGGACTTGAGAAGCTAGAGCTTCGGCAAACCAACGCTTAAATTGATCAATTGGGTTTTCTAAAACATCTTCTTTACGCAATCCGTTTAGCGTATAATCTTTGCGAAGATGAGCAATTGTTGAACTATCCATTTGGAAGAAAAATAACTATAAATGAAAAACAGGCTTTAAAACACCGAAAAACGGCTATAATTATTATTTTTGCAAATCTAAGCGATTACGACCAAATTTACGATGATTAACGACGGAGCAGAACTTAGCGAAAGCGAACAACTCACTCAAGCGAGTGTAGAGGCCATGGAAGCGTTAGAAGTGGCTGATGAACAGGTAGTTGACTATGGTCAACTAAGCAGAAAAGACTTTGTTAGTTTGTTGGAAAGTCAGCTTGCATTGGCCAAAGGCGAAAATGCAAAACCTGCTGACTTTAAACGTACCGATGAGGTATTGAAAGAAGCGAAGGTCCATTTTGACCAAAGTAAAAAAACAGAGCGTGAGGAAGCCTTAAAAAAATATTTGGCTGAAAACGAGTCTGAAGATGGCTTCGAATTCAAACCTGACGAACTGACGTTGCAATTTGATGCGCTGTATCGCCAAATTAAGGACGTAAAAAATCATTACTTTCAGGACCTCGAAAAATCAAAGGATAAAAACTTTGCCTCAAAAACTCAGTTGCTCCAACGCTTGCGCGAATTGGTAGAAAACGATGAGAGCAATACTACGAATCCTGGGTCAAGCTGGCAAGAGTTTAAAAAAATTCAGGACGAATGGAAAGCTGCTGGAAACATTGCGTCGCCACACAACAGCACGCTTTGGGCAACCTTCCACGCGTTAATTGACCGATACTACAGTAATCGTAATATTTACTACGAGTTGAAGGAGCTTGACCGTAAGAAAAACTTACAGCAAAAAACCGAACTGGTAGAAAAAGTAGAGTCTTTGGCGAAGTCGCTCGAAAATGCGACCTTGTCTAAAGCCGTATTAGAAGAGGCAAATGCGCACTTTGACGAATACAAGCACATTGGCCCTGGCCCTAAGGCGGAGCAAGAGGTGTTATGGCAACGTTTAAAGTTGGCCTTGGATGCTATTCATGATGCTCGTCGTGCCCAAGCGGATGCTCAGAAACACGTATTGGCTCAGAATTATGAAGTAAAATCGAAAATATACGAAACGCTCGTTCCTTATACTTCATTCACATCAAGCAGCATCAACGAATGGAATGAAAAGACCAAAGAAGTGGTGGCTTTGCAAGAACAGTGGGTGAACACTAAAGGGCAAATGCTTCGTGAAGAAGGACGTGAGTTGAGTAAAAAATTCTGGGCAACGCTCAAAACTTTTTTCCACAATAAAGGCGAGTTTTTCCGTCAGTTAGAAGCTAAGCGGGAGCAAAACTTAAAATTAAAAACCGAGTTGTGCGAAGCAGTTGAGGCTATCTTAGAAACTTCAGAAGATTCGTCGGCAAATACGGATAAGGTAATTGCGTTACAAAAACAATGGAAGCAAATTGGGCAAGTTCCTGAGAAATTCAAAGATTCAATCTTTGAACGCTTCAAAAAAGCATGTGATGCGTATTTTGACCGTAAGCGTGCCAAAAACTCTGAGATTGAGCGTGAGTTTACCGAAAACTTGAGCTCGAAGCAGGCGTTGTGCGAAAAGATAGAGGCGGGTGCCAAAATCGAAGGCGCTAACTTGAAAGAATTGAACGCATTCAAGTCAGAATGGTCAAGCATCGGATTTGTGCCTAAGAAAGACATGCAAGCCATTAACAAACGTTACATCGACGCGGTTAATTCGTATGTAAGCGCTATTGGTAAACTTTCACCAAAAGAGCGCGACCAAGTGATGATTGATAATGATTCTTCAAACTCGAACGAAGGAGACTCGCGTAGCCTTCAGCGCAAAGAATCAGATATTCGTCGCCGCATGACCCAAATTGAAAACGATTTGACCATCTGGCAAAATAACATCGAATTCTTCGGCCGCTCTAAAAACGGTGAAAAAGTTCGTGCAGAATTTGAGAAAAAAATCATTGTTGCCCAAAAGCAACTCGCTGATTTAAAGCAACAACTAAAAATTGTTCGTGAAGCACTCTAAAATATTTTAGAAAAAAGTAGCGTTGTATTATTAAAAACGCTACTTTTGCACCACGAAAAAAATGGAACGCCTCCATAGCTCAGCTGATAGAGCAACTGACTTGTAATCAGTAGGTCGCTGGTTTGATCCCGGCTGGGGGCTCTAAAGAGAATATCAACGAGATAATCTCTCTTGGGTAATACCAAATTTTTAATACAATGCCTCCATAGCTCAGCTGATAGAGCAACTGACTTGTAATCAGTAGGTCGCTGGTTTGATCCCGGCTGGGGGCTCTTTAAAGATTTTCGACGAGACTATCTTTTTTCAATTTTTAAGGTAATGCCTCCATAGCTCAGCTGATAGAGCAACTGACTTGTAATCAGTAGGTCGCTGGTTTGATCCCGGCTGGGGGCTCGCAAAGGCTACGAATTTCGTAGCCTTTTTCTTTTTAAAATTGATTCGATGAAATAAACGCCTCATAGCTCAACTGATAGAGCAACTGCCAGGAACGCCTGCCGCTTGTAATCAGTAGGTCGCTGCGGGGTCGCCCCTGCGATTTGATCCCGGCTGGGGGCTCGTAAAGGCTACGAATTTCGTAGCCTTTTTTGTTTTAAAATTGATTTGATGAAATAAACGCCTCCACAGCTCAGCTGATAGAGCAACTGCCAGGAACGCCTGCCGCTTGTAATCAGTAGGTCGCTGCGGAGCCGCCCCTGCGATTTGATCCTGGCTGGGGGCTCGCAAAGGCTACGAACTTCGTAGCCTTTTTTGTTTTAAAATTGATTTGATGAAATAAACGCCTCCAAGCTCAACTGATAGAGTAACTGCCAGGAACGCCTGCCGCTTGTAATCAGTAGGTCGCTGCGGAGTCGCCCCTGCGATTTGATCCTGGCTGGGGGCTCGCAAAGGCTACGAACTTCGTAGCCTTTTTTGTTTTAAAATTGATTTGAAGAAATAAATGCCTCCAAGCTCAACTGATAGAGCAACTGTCAGGAACGCCTGCCGCTTGTAATCAGTAGGTCGCTGCGGGGTCGCCCCTGCGATTTGATCCCGGCTGGGGGCTCGCAAAGGCTACAAAATTCGTAGCCTTTTTTGTTTTAAAATTGATTTGATGAAATAAACGCCTCTATAGCTCAACTGTTAGAGCAACTGAACTTTTTGTTTTTTGTACATCTCCTCACTATCTTGGTCTTCTTGATGAAAAAGATTCCATGAAACGTGTCGCTTTAGTTATCTTAATGTTTGCTGTAGCACTCACATTTGAAGGGTGTTGGTACCGTCAGTGCCCTATCAAAGGATGCAAAGTGAAATACAATCACAGTCATGGAAAGCGGGTGGTGCGCGGTAGAGGCACATTACCCAAACCTTACCTGTTTGGAATGCCAAGAACAAAAGCTGAAAAGCGCAGCCAAGCCTCCGAAAAACGGGGTAAACGTCGCTAATTTTGCCTATCTAAAGTATTTGGTGTATTTTTGTACATATAAGCATTTAAATTTAATTTATGTCAGAAAACACCAGCAACATTATCCCAATTAACATCGAGGAGGAGATGCGGACGGCCTACATTGACTATTCAATGTCGGTAATTATCTCGCGTGCCCTTCCCGATGCCCGCGACGGACTCAAGCCCGTCCACCGACGGGTGCTTTATGCTATGTTTGAATCGGGCTTCCTGCACAATCGCCCCTACAAAAAATCGGCACGTACGGTCGGGGACGTAATGGCGAAGTATCACCCACACGGGGATTCGTCCATTTACGATACCATGGTTCGTATGGCGCAACCTTGGTCGTTACGCTATCCATTGATTGATGGTCAAGGAAACTTTGGTTCGTTAGATGGAGATTCGCCCGCAGCGATGCGTTATACCGAGTCACGTCTCAAGCGCATTGCAGAAGAAATGCTGGTGGATATCAACAAAGATACCGTCAATTTTCAACCAAACTACGACGATTCGGACGAAGAGCCAAGTGTTCTTCCTGCCAAACTTCCCAACTTGCTCCTCAATGGTTCATCAGGGATTGCGGTAGGTATGGCGACTAACATGGCACCTCACAACCTCACCGAGGTTCTTGATGGTACCATCGCCTACATTGATAACAACGATATTACCGTTTCTGAATTAATCCAGTACGTCAAAGCGCCAGATTTCCCAACAGGTGCGATTATTTACGGATACCAGGGGGTTCGTTCTGCTTACGAAACAGGGCGTGGGCGCGTAGTGATGCGTGCAGTGGCAACTTTTGAACAAACCAAAACGGGACGCGAGCAAATCGTAGTGACTGAAATTCCGTACATGGTCAATAAAGCAGATATGATTAAACGTATCGCTGATTTGGTCAATGAGAAAAAATTAGAGGGAATTTCAGCCATTCGCGATGAATCTGACCGCGAAGGTGTTCGTATCGTATTTGAGTTGAAAAAAGACAGTATCCCAAATATTGTTTTAAACCACTTGTACAAATACACCCCATTGCAGTCTTCGTTTAGCATCAATAACGTTGCGCTTGTAAAAGGACGTCCTGCACTGCTCAATCTCAAAGACCTAATCAAATACTACGTTGAACACCGTTTAGAGGTTGTGACGCGTCGTACGCAATTTGAACTCAAAGAGGCAGAGAAACGGGCACACATTTTACAAGGTTTGTTGATTGCCTTAGACAATTTAGATGCGGTCATCAGCCTTATCCGTAGTGCCCGTGACCCAGAAACCGCCCGTAATGGTTTGATTGAGCAATTCAGTTTAAGCGAAGCCCAAGCTAGAGCCATTCTCGATATGCGTCTTCAACGTTTGACGGGTATGGAGCGTGATAAAATCATTCTTGAGTACGATGAGTTGATGAAGTTAATTGCTGATTTACTGGATATTTTGGCAAATGAACCTCGTAAATTCCAAGTTATCAAGGACGAGCTTGCCGAGCTTCGGGCACGATACGGCGACGAAAGACGCTCAAAAATTGAGTACGCTGCCGAAGAGTTTGCCGATGAGGACATGATTGCGGACGAAGAAATGTTGATTACCATTTCGCACCAAGGTTACGTTAAGCGTACCCCTTTGAGTGAGTACCGTACCCAGGGCAGGGGAGGAGTGGGGTCTCGTGGAGTTACTACCAAAGACGATGACTTTACCGAACATTTGTTTTCGGCAACTATGTTGAACTACCTTTTGATTTTTACTGAGTTTGGTCGTTTATATTGGCTAAAAGTGTATGAAATCCCCGAAGGTTCAAAAGTATCAAAAGGCCGACCTATTCAAAATCTTATCAACATTGAATCGGGTGATAAAGTACGTGCCGTAATCAACGTGCGTACGTTAAGTGATGCAGATTACATCAATAACAATTACTTGATTATGTGTACCGAATCGGGTACCATCAAGAAAACCCTCCTAGAGGCCTATTCACGTCCACGGGTTAATGGAATCATCGCCATCTCAATCAATGAGGGAGATCGCTTGTTGGATGTAGCCCTAACCAATGGTGATAACGAAATTGTCATTGCCTCAAAAGAAGGTAAAGCCGTTCGATTCCACGAAAGCCGCGTTCGTCCGATGGGTCGTACCGCAGCTGGAGTAAAAGGGATAGAATTGGGTGAAGAAGGAAACAACAAAGCGATTGGTATGCTTTGCGTGAGTGGTACTGATAAGCAACTTTTGGTAGTTTCAGAAAATGGGTACGGAAAACGTTCGCCAATCGAAGATTATCGGGTTACCAACCGTGGAGCAAAAGGGGTAACTACCCTCAACATCACTGATAAAGTTGGAAACCTTGTTGCCATCAAAGAAGTGAGCGAAACCGATGATTTGATGATTATCAACCGTTCTGGCATTGCCATTCGGATGTCGGTTCAAGAAATTCGGGTGGCAGGTCGCAATACCCAAGGGGTTCGCCTTATCAAACTCAGCGACAGTGACGAAATTTCGTCGGTTACTCGGATTGAAAAAGATGAATTGGAGGAAGAAGAAGGGTTGATAGCGGACAACACCACTGAAGCACCTGAATCAACCGAAACGACTGAATAACAATAAACCTAACGAGTATCCGTTTTTTGCACAAATTTTCAACTTAACACTTAACACAACGAATCCAAAAATGAAGAAGCTGTTTTTAATGTCTGCTTTCGGATTGTTTACCGTTTCTGCCTCGGCTCAGGTGGACAAACTTTTGTTAGAGCAAAAGAAAAAAGACAAAGAGAAAAGTGATAAAGCAATTGCAGATCCAAAAGCGGCTGCAAAATCTTCAACCTGGTTAGATCGCGGTAAGCTCTATGATGAAATCGCTCGCTTATACACAGAAATGGACTCAAGTGCTGCAATGGTGGCCTATGATTCTTTCAAAAAAGCAGTAGAGGTGGATGCGACAAAGCCAGGAAAAGTAACCAAAGAAGCCCAAAAGTTTTTAACAGGTGGTACAGATGACTCTGGTGTGAACTTGGGGCAAGCGCTTGTTAAACAAGGAGCTGAGAAGTTTCAAGTGAAGAATTATGCAGGTGCTATTAAATTTTTTACGGTAGCCCAAGAAGTTAATCCAAAAGATACCTTAGCACCATTATACGGAGCTTATAGCGCCATGCAAAGCCAAAAAAATGATGTGGCGGCTACAATGATGGAAAGCTATATCGACAAAGGAGGTAAAGATGCCAGCAACTATTCGTTATTGGCTCAGTTATACCGGGTAGAAAAGCAAAACGATAAGGCGCTCAAAATCCTTGAAAGAGGAATGACAGCGCTTCCAGCAAGTAAGGCTGCTTTTAAGTCAGAGCAAGTAAATGTGTACTTGGATATGAATAAAATGACAGAAGCTAAGGCTGGTTTGAAAGAATTGATTGAGCTTGATCCTAAAAATGCCCAATATCCGTTGAACTTGGGTATCATCAATGACAACGAAGGCGCAGTCATTGCCGCTGAAATTCGTAAATTGAAAGATGGCGCAAAAAAGACGACTAGTGTAGAACGTAAAATCAAAGATGCAGAAGAGACTGATAAGGTTTTTGCGGATGAAATTAAGCGTATTGCTGGTTTAATTGCAAAACAACCTAAAAATGCGGATTTAAAGCGCCAAAAAACTGAAGCTGAAACCAAGCAGAAGGAAAACAAAGTAGAGTGGGAAGCCGCTAAAGCAGAGTTAGCAAAAGCAAAAGAAGAAGCGGCTGCTTTGGGGGATGTAAGTGCAAAATTAGCGGATTTGACAGCCAAGCAAAATGTATCACGTGCGGCAGCTAAAGAAGCCTACGACAAAGCATTGAGCATTGATGGCAACAATTATGACGCACTTTTCAATTTAGGCGTATTTTATTTCAACGAAGCAGTTGAAATGAAAGCTGTGGTTGATGCGATGGACATGAAAGACTACAACACGAAAGGTAAAGAAGTAGAAGCCAAAGTGTGTGGTAAATTTAAGCAAGCACAACCTTACTTCGTGAAGGCAAAAGCCATCAAAGAAGAAGAGCAAGTGGTAGAGATTATGAAGCAATTGGATACTATTTTGAAGCAATTTGAAGAGAAAAAAGTTGTTTGTGAAGAAGCAAAATAACCAAAATTAACTTCATTAAAATTAAAAAGCAGCATCTGAACGATGCTGCTTTTTTTGTGCGTGGGAGGGGAGGGGGCTAATGTAAAACCTTGATTTCTTGGATATTAATCTCGTCAAATTCGGGAGTTTTACCCCAGCCACACGTGACTTTTTTCTTCTTCCCAGTGAGTTCAAAGCTCATTTCGACTTCCAGAACGTAAATACCATATTGATCTTTTGCTTGCGAGATTAAGGCGTTTACTTTCTCATTAGAAGCATCGTTGGCAACATAGGAGCCAATTTCATCGGTCAAATTTACTTCAAAGTGCCAGCCACAGCCATCAACTGCGAGTGCATTGACAAGTTTTGCTTTTGTCAAAACATGGTTAGGATTTACATCAGACTGACAAGCCGTTATCAAAATGCCTAAAAATAAGGTGATTATGATGGTTTTCATGGGAATATGTAATGGTTCAAAATTAGTTTATACAAAGTAAGAGAAAGACGTGTTTTTGTATAAAAAGGTTGTAAATACAGTGCATTTAAGGCAGAGGTTAGAATAGTAAATGTTTTATTTAACATAATGTAAATTATAATACATTTATTTCTTTCTCTTTACAGGTAACTATAGGATAAAATAACAATATATAGGTACAATAGAATAGAGATAATGGTGTAAAAACTTATTTGAAAAAAACGACCAAGAATGTCAAGAAGCGTCGTCAGCAAATGCCGATGCCAACGGATATTCAGGATTATTTTTTTAATAGCGACTCAGCGAGCGCTTATGAAAAAGCCCAAGAACATTTTCCCGTTGAGCAAAACCAGAGCATTCGACATCTTCATGGAAAGTACGAACGGTATTACTTAGATGAAGAGCGAAAATTAATTATCAAGGATTTGGTAAGTATAGGCTCCGACGGTAAAGTGATTGTACGGTCGTTGAACGGGATTTATAAAGGAACGGGAACGTATTTTATGAATGCGACGCTCTCCATCAATTTGGTATCGATTAATGACGCGGAATCTTTCTGCGCCCAGCTACTGGCCTACGTAGGTCGGTTTAGCTACGATGACATTGAGTGCCTTTATACCATTTGTTCGACCATTGATGGGCATAATGTTCCTATTGCTCGAATGGAGGTTTTGCTGCCTGCCGATACTTTTGGATTGTTACCCGAGCACATCAAACTTGATTCGCAAGGTTTTTATAAATTGAACTTTAAATACCCGCATCTCTTAAAAATTTTACAAGCGCGGCAGTTGCGTTCTCAAGGGCGTGTTACCTGGCCCTAAACCCCACTCTTCTACCCTTTTGAAGTGAAAAAAATAAGCTATTGATAATGAGATAGTTATGTATTCACGTGGAACATTTGTGAAACATGTGTGAAACTATTATTTGTAATAGTCTGATAGCTAGTGTATTATGAAGTATTTGTACTGTTTCATGAACATAAAGTCTATTTAGTCTGCATATTAATATTTTTTAATAATTTGATGATAGAATGCTCCCCCATTGAGGATAAAAGCAAACACATTTTTTAGCAAAGCAATGCGGTTTGATAACTTTCAAATAATCAATAAAGAGCCACCTAAGCGATTTAATCATAAAAGGAATCCATTTTTATATCTTGATATTTTTAACCGTTTTATGGGCTTAAAAAGTTAAATAAAACTGATTCCAAATCAAGATTCGCAAGCGCTTTTGGTAGATACTTTTAAAGTTAAAATCAAAAGCGCTTGCGTGATAAACAGGGTAAATTGAAGCGGAAACTACTGACCAAGTAATTGATTTATCTTAGAGTTAGGATCGACGGGAATTACTTGGGAACTTCCATCGTCATAAACAATGGTTATAAGCACCGCCTTGCGAGGTTTTGAAACTTCACTGGAAAACGAAGTTGCGACAGGTTCTTGCTTGATTTGTGAAGAACGAGAATCCACTGTAGCTGTAATCTTGTTCGACTTCTCTTTTTCACGCAATTCTGACGCCGTTTGTGCTTGAAGTTTTGCACCTCCATAGCCCTGATTTTCAATGAGTTTAGCTATTATTTTGTCCTCTTCAGGGGTCTGGGTTTTAAACCAATCGAAGCTGTATTTTGGGTTCCAAGCCACTATTTTCTCCAAAATGTCCTGACTTGGGCGATTTCGGTAGGCTAAGATGTGAGAAATGGTAGAACGTTGCACATCGATAGCGTCCGCAAACTGGGAAGCGTTCAAATGGTTTTCATCAAGGATTACCCGTATTTTATTATTTTTTAGAAAGCGAGTGTCGGTAAAATCGGAATAGATTGCCATAGAATTGTAAATAGTTATTATTTACACAAATGTAATAATATGTAAACAATAAACAAATATATGTTTACATGAGTAATATAATGTTTACTAAAGTTAATTGATTTGTGGTTACAGGATGTTTACATATTTGATTTTGCGCATTTTTGTAAACACTTGTAAATGAATGCAACTATCTCATTTATAGGCAGTTGATTTTTGTTTACGGCAATACCTTGTGTAATTGCCGTAAAATGGCCTTTTCGAGCAATTGAAAAAAATTTACCATAATTTACTTGTAAACATTGTAATTTGGATTTATGTTTGCATCAACAATTGCTGAAGATAGCAGAGGTAATTCTCACTATTGGAAGAGTTTGCTGACACGACAGTAATTTTTATGGGGTAATAGCACAAAAAAAGAGACACTTATAGTGTCTCTTTTTTTATAATGCATAATAGTCCCTCTCTCCTCGCCTGCTTAAACAGCAACGTTATTTTCTCTGAGAGCATCATTAAGCGATGTTTTTAAGTCGGTACTGGCCTTTCTTTTGCCTATAATTAAAGCACATGGCACGTGATAAGTGCCCGCTGGAAAGGTTTTTGGATAACTTCCTGGAATAACCACGCAATCGTCAGGAACGTATCCTTTGTATTCGATGACGGTATCACCAGTCACATCCAAAATTTTTGAGCTACCAGTAATGGTTACTCCCGCTCCTAGAACTGCACGCTTTCCAATGTGAGCACCTTCTACTACGATACAGCGTGATCCAATAAAAGCACCATCTTCTATAATGACAGGCGCTGCTTGTGGTGGTTCCAATACGCCACCTATTCCTACGCCTCCACTAAGGTGCACGTGCTTTCCAATTTGGGCACAACTACCAACAGTTGCCCAAGTATCGACCATCGTGCCTTCGTCAACGTAGGCGCCGATATTAACATAAGAAGGCATGAGAATAACCCCCTTTGCTAAATACGCTCCAAAGCGTGCTACAGCTGGTGGTACGACCCGTACGGCTAAAGCGTCGTAGCCAGTTTTTAGTTTCATCTTGTCGTGGTATTCGAATATACCAACTTCCTTTAGCTCCATTTGACGGATGGGGAAATAAAGGAGGATTGCTTTCTTAATCCAGTCGTTTACTTGCCATCCTTCTGCTGTTGGTTCTGCAACTCTGATGTTTCCATCGTTTAAGGCGGTGATAACTGTTTCTACTGCCTTGATGATTTCTGGGTCTTTGGTGAGTTCTCTGTTCTCCCAAGCAGCTTCAATTTGTACTTTTTCTTTCATTCTTGATTAAAGTTGTACTTCAATTAAATTAATCTAACCTTCTGATATAGGTTTATTTAAGGTTATAACACTCTTAATTTCTTTAATATGCAAAAATGTACTTTTCTATAGGATTATATTATTTCGTTGCTTGTAAATGTGTCTTGTGGCTTTTATGTCCTTGTTCAGCGTTTCTTGCACTGTAGTTTCTGTGATACGTATGTTTCAATGCTTTTACCTTCTTTTGGGTTTATACTGTAATTTACTAATAAATACACTCTTTTCCAACTTTACGTCTGTTTTACTCTCCTACTCTATTGTCTATTTGTATCCATTCGTTTTGGTTTATATTTACTAATGCTTGTTATAATCCTTTTTAGCCAAATTGTAGGTTTAGTATTTAATTTAGCACCATTATCGACTAATTAGTAGGATTATTAGCAGTATACTAAGCGTTATGCTAAGTATTTAGCAATAATACTGCATAAATACTAAAAATACGTCTATTTGTTAGTAAAAAATACTAATATCTACTAAAGTGAGGTAAGCTGTTTTATCATCATATTGCTAAAAAATAATCCTTTAACAAATAAAAAAGAAATAAGTATCTTTGCCCATGAAAGTAAATAAAGATGTCCCATTAAACCACCAAAAAGCAAAATGACAAAAGTAAAAGTAGCAATCAACGGCTTTGGACGTATTGGAAGATTAGCATACCGTCAGATTTACAACATGCCAGGCATTGACGTAGTAGCTATTAATGACCTTACTAGCCCTTCTGTACTAGCCCATTTGCTAAAATACGACACAGCTCAAGGTAAATTCAACGAAACTGTTACATCTACAGATAATAGTATTATCGTTAATGGTGAAGAAGTTACTATCTATGCTCAAAGAAACCCCGCAGAAATTCCTTGGGGAGCACACGACGTGGATGTAGTATTAGAATGTACTGGTTTCTTTACTGATAAAGCCAAAGCAGAAGCACACATTACTGCTGGTGCAAAACGCGTTGTTATCAGCGCCCCTGCTACTGGTGACCTTAAAACGATTGTTTTCAACGTTAACCACTCTATCTTGGATGGTTCTGAAACAATTATTAGCTGCGCAAGCTGTACAACCAACTGCCTTGCTCCGATGGCAAAAGCATTAAACGACAACTTTGGCATCGAAATTGGTAGCATGACCACTGTTCACGCTTATACAAACGACCAAAATACCCTTGATGCTCCTCACCCTAAAGGCGATTTGAGACGTGCTAGAGCTGCTGCCTCTAACATTGTTCCTAATAGCACAGGTGCCGCTAAAGCAATAGGCTTAGTATTGCCTGAACTAAAAGGAAAATTGGACGGCGGTGCGCAACGTGTACCAACAATCACTGGTAGCTTAACAGAATTGACTGTTATTTTGAATAAGAAAGTAACGCTTGAAGAAGTAAATGCTGCAATGAAAGCCGCTAGCAACGAAAGTTTCGGATACAACGAGGACGAAATCGTAAGCAGCGACATCATCGGTACTTCATTCGGTAGCTTGTTTGATGCAACGCAAACAAAAGTTGTTACAGTTGGTGACAAACAATTGGTGAAAACAGTAAGCTGGTACGATAACGAAATGAGCTACGTAAGCCAGCTTGTTCGTACAGTTAAGTTTTTTGCACAATTGATTTCTCAATAATTCGAAAAATCCTCTCATTACATTGAGAAAAATCAGCTTTTGATTTCTATTGTAATAAGGGTTCCCTCATTTAAAAGGGCTTTCTCATGATTGAGAAAGCCCTTTTTTTATGGCCCTCTCCTATTCCTTTCCTCAAAACACATTCAGTTAACTAGTTGATAATAAGATACTTATTTTTATAATGAAAATTTATTCATATTTGAATATTTATTCATTTATGGAGAAAGAAAAAAGGTGCATTCAATGAAGAAGCACCTTTAGATCCATTTAATTTCTCAAAAAACGTCCCCTCAAATAGTGAACAGGAAAGCCTTTTTCTGTAAAAATTTTCTCAAAACGGGTCTTAATTCCGAAGTGCTCGGCGTGTAATTCTGACTGATAAAGGTCAAAAGTGGCGACCAAATCATAAAACCCAAACTGCCCAAGCTCCTCTAATGTAAAGTCAAAAAGCTCTCTATTATCTGTTTTTAAATGCAAAAGCCCATCTTTTTTAATAACAGCCACGTATTTCTCCAGGAAGTGAGGATGCGTTAATCGACGCCTCAGGCTCTTTTTAATATTGAACGGGTCAGGAAAAGTTATCCAAATTTCGGCAACCTCCCCTGCTTCAAAAAAGTTTTGGAGAAACTCAACATTCGTTCTTAAAAAGGCCACGTTTTTTAAACCAAGTTCCATAGCCTGCTGACTGCCTATCGCCAAGCGGTCTCCTTTGACATCAATGCCAATAAAATTCTTATCTAGAAAAACTTGGGCCAATCCGACCGTATATTCACCTTTTCCACACGCCAATTCAAGCACAATGGGATTATTGTTCAAAAAGTAGGTTTCGTTCCATTTTCCTTTAATGGTTTCAAACAAGGGCTTCCCTACCTCTAATACATTGGTAGCCAGCGCATTTGCAGCAAAACGTATAAGTTTCTGACGGCTCAAGATTTTAATATTTAAAAGTTAACTGTAATCTGGTACTGTATAATCAATTCTCAACGAATTGTAAAAGTACAAAAAACCACATTTTGAATAAAAACATTTAAACCTATTTATATGACATATATAGTAATATGAATAGGTTTTATAGACTACTATTACACCTCAGCAACTACGAATGTACTACCACCAATATAAATAATATCGGTAGGTAAGGTTTCACTAAGAGCTGCGTTGAAAGCTTCCGTTACCGAGGGATACGTCTCCCCCAATAAACCTAAAGTGGCCGCAACGGTTTGTAGTTCGATTGCAGGCAAAGACCTTGGTAAATCAGCCGCGCAAAAATAGTAAGTGGCCTCTTTTGGAAATAACCCCAGAACGCCAGCTACGTCTTTGTCTTTGACAAAACCAAGTACAAAACGTAATCCCGTGTAATCGTAGTAATGGAGTTGGTTCAGGGTTTCTTTGAGTCCTCCCTCATTGTGAGCGACATCAGCCACCACCATTGGTATTTGTTGTAAAACTTGCCAACGACCTTTCAATTGGCTGAGTTGCGTAGCCTGGGATAAACCTGCTTCTAGCTGTGCCTCGCTTATCTCCCACCCTTGCATTCTTAATTCTTCTACCGCCTGCAAAACACCCAAGACATTTTTAGCCTGATAACTACCAAGTAAGTCTAGTTTGTAGGTTTTAATTACCGAAGTAATAGACTTAATAGTAATTTCTCGATACCCAGCAGATAGCGAAGTATCCATGATTTGGAAGCGTTGATCAGCAAAGACAATGGACGCATGACATTCCTGAGCTTTGGCCCGAAAAACGGGTTCCGTCTCAGGCTGAGTTTCTGAAATCACAACGGGCACATGGGGTTTAATAATTCCCGCCTTCTCTCCCGCAATTTTTTCTAAGGTATCTCCCAATAAATCAGTATGGTCGAAACTGATGTTGGTGATGACCGACAAAAGGGGCGTAATGATGTTTGTAGAGTCCAGCCGTCCGCCCAAACCCACTTCTATGATGGCAATGTCCACCCGTTGGTGGGCAAAGTAATCAAACGCCAACGCCACACTTATTTCAAAAAATGAAGGTTGTATGCGCTCAATAAGGCCTTGGTGGTTGGCGACAAAGTCCACAATCGTTTGCGTCGGGCACGGCTGTCCATTGATTTTGAAGCGTTCGGTAAACGACTTTAAATGCGGTGAGGTGTGTAATCCGACAGTATAGCCCGCAGATTGTAACACCGCCGAAAGCAAATGTGAAGTACTCCCCTTGCCATTTGTGCCTGCCACGTGAATGCTTTTAAACTGAGTATGTGGGTTTCCCAAAGCTTCACACAAGGCCGTAATGTTGGTCAATCCTGCTTTCATCGCCGCTGCTCCTACGCGATGAAAAGCGGGCAAGCGGCTGTACAAATAGGAGATGGTTTGTTCGTAGTTCATGGGATAACAAAAATAAAGGGGCAATTTAGCCCCCTTATTCCCTTTTCAGGGATTTTTTTATGGAAAGAATTATCTACTCTTGATGTTAAAAGTAATGGTTCCTTTGGACGTGGACGGCACATTTTCTGACTTTGGCACCAATTTCATTCGGCTAACTGCACGTTTATAGACTTCTACCACCGACTGGCTAACGGTTGATTCTTTCACCCGTACGCCGATGATGTCACCCGTATCGTCCACCGTAATTTCAAAAACAATCCGCCCCGATTCGTCAGAGTCGTCATTCACTTGCGGACGAGCTCCCATTCCCCACCCAGATACGTTGAGGGCCAGGCCTGTTTTAGCCCCTCCTGGCTTACCATAGAGACTTCCAGCGTCGATACTTCCTTTGGGGTTTCCTTGGTCTCCTACCGTTCCAGGTTTGTCTCCATTGTTATTACCGCCCGTTCCCGAGGCTGTTCCGTTGGTTCCATTGCTTCCTTTTGAGCTACCCGATGATTTTTTAAACAAAGCATCTTCATCCACTTTTTTGGGCTCAGGGGCAGGTTTTGTAGGAGCAGGTGGCGCGGGGGTCGTTGCTTTTGACTCCGTTTTGGTAGGTTTGGTTTCTGCCTTTGTCTCGACGGGACTTTCCAATTTACTCGTAATTGGCGGTTTTACGGGCGCCGTTTTTACTGGTTTAGGCGTTTCAACTTTGGGCGTGGGTGGCGGCGTTACTTTGGGGGTGGGCGTAGCTTTAACCTTGGGCGTATCATCCGATTTTTTTACGTTTTCAGCCCGAGGTGAATCACTCGCTTTGTTATAGGTCTGGATTTTTCCGTAACCCGCATCATCCGTTCCGAAATTCACTTCCACGTACTCAATAGCTTCTGTTTTGGGAAGCGCATGATAAATTTTCACAAAAAGTGTAATCGTAATAAGCGCAGAGGTAATGATAGTCGCACCCGCTAATCCTATCATTTGGTGCTCTCTGTCTTCTTTCGTATTGACAAGTATCGACATGGGTGAATGTGTGTAATTTTTGAATTAACGCAAAATAAGGGTAAAATATATACGAGCACAAAAAAAAGGGGCTTTTGCCCCTTTTTTAATTATTTACTACCTAAGTTATTTATGAATCACGTACGCTTTTGCGCCTGCCAAGCGACTGATTTGCGCAACTTGTGATTTGGCTTTGGCCGATGATTCACAGGCGATGGCCGATACAATGATAAGCTTACCATCGTTTGGCTCTGGATTCAAAATCGTGGCATCGTTATAGCCATGGCTCTGGAGTTTGGCGGTCAGGTTACGGGCGTTTTCAATTTTAGAAAATCCACCTGCAATCACCAAAAACTCGCCATTTACATCCGAACTTGGCGCGGGGGCTACCACCGTTGCTTCGTTTGAAACGGGGATAACTTGTTTTGCCTCCACTTTCGCCGTTTCTTTTGTAACGGCTGCTGGCTGCTCCTCTTTTTGAACCGCTACCACGGGCTCATCTTGAGCAACTACCTCACTAACAACCTCTTCCTTCGGTGCAACCACATTTTCAGTCGCTACAACCTCTTCTTTTTTAACAGTGTTAGTTTTTTTATCAGTTGCTAACCAGCCCTTTACCGTCGTCACCAATTCAAAAGGATTGAGGCTTGACTTTAAACTTTCGGATGGAAACTGGGTGATGCTGGCAAAAAGCACCGTACCAATCAATAGCACTCCACCAATGTACATCACAATTCGGGTACGGCGACGGCGCGGGATTTCTAGTTCTAGTTCTTCCGCAGGACGGTCGTCAGAAGTCCAATCCTCATTGGCTTTTCCAGCGACGTCAATGGAAGCAGCAGGGGCCAGTGATACTGACTTTAAGCCAAAGCCTTCGGCGTAGAAATTAGTATCAACTGTTGGTTCAAATTGAAGTTTACCTTCGTCGTTGGTATCAAGGATACCGATACCCTCCAACGTATAGTTTCCTTTTTCTTTGATGGTATTTTTGATCTCCTCCACAAACTGACGAATGCGCGTTTGGGCTTCCTCCCGCGTAATTTGTTCGTTGATGGTCATGTAGTGAGTCAGCAATCCGTCGTCTAGTTTCAACGCCTCATTGAACGCTACTCGCTTCTGCGGTGCATGGTAAAGGGCGTTTTGCTCGCTGTAAAACGCATGACTAAAATACGCCAAAAAACCACCCAAATCGGGGAGCACGACGCAGTCATGTTCATACAATAGTTTACGGGTGTAATCTAGGACAGAAATCATGTTTGTTATGTAACCTGTTTATGGGGATTTGGGTACTAAGGTACAGAGAAGATAAAAAAAAAGCAATAGCCGCGTGGGCTATTGCTTTGAATTAGGTCGAATAAAGTGCCTTAATTGCTTAGATTAGAACGGTATGGCGTCCAAAAAAATAATCTAAAACTGAAACGACAATCCCGCTAAGAAGTTGAGGCCCTGTTGCGGATAATACAAGTAACGTTCGTAGTTCTTACCTAATAGGTTATTGATGGAAGCGAATGCTGAAAAATTACGCGTCAACAAATAATCTATTTTTAGGTTTAAATCGACGATGGACTTGAGGTTGTGCGTTGTGCCTGTTTGAAAGTTTTTGTTTTTTAACCCACCAATGTAATAGGCATCGATGGTTGCAAACATTTTTTTACTAAAGACAAAAGAGTTATTCCAAGTCACGGTCGAACGGGGACGGCCCCAAGGTGCTTCTAGGCGTTTGACGTTGTAATCATAAAAATCTCCCCGAAGTGTTGAGCGAACAATGTTTTGATATTGGTACCCCACTTGGGCCGACACGGTCAAGACTTTGATGTAGTCGGCATCATACACAACCGCAAATTTGGTGCTATCCAACCAATCGTTGTTGAAGCCGTAGAAGTTTTTGAACGTTGCGTACGACACTTTTCCTTCAAACTGAAAACTAGGCCCTAATTCGCCCTTAAAACCTCCGTAAATATCACGGCTACGCTCGGTATTGGCGATGGTAACATTAGGGCCTAGCCAACGATTTTCGCCCAATAAGGAGCGCAATGTATTACGGTTGAGGTCGCCACCGTAGCCTGCAAATACGTGTACTCCCGCCAATGGAACGGCATCCACTTCTACTTGTGGGAAGCCAACCGTACGGTTGATTTTGAGGCGATCGTCGGTTTCGTTGACGGCTTTGAAAGCTGCCGTTACCGTAAAGGCATCGTACGAAAATTTAAAAGCAGGTTTAACACTAAACAAGTTCCGTTTGAACGTTTCGGCATCGGTGCGTTGGGAAACGTAAGCATCGGCATTCAACAACGCAAAAATGTTTTCAGTAATGGGAACTGAACCCGAGAAATTGGTTCCCCAATCGGTCTCTGATGCACTGTAACGGTCGCTGAGTCGGTACAATGAGGTCTTAATGGAATAATCGATAAACTTGTTGTTATCAATGTTATCCAGCCCCACTTGAAGGCCAAAGGTGTTGATTGTTTGGCGGATATTTCCTTTCAAAATTTCGGCGTTGGGTGCCGAGCGATTGGCGTAAAAATAGTAGTTGTCGCGGTCGTAAAAGGCCGTTCCACCCAATTTAAACGAATTACCAATGTACTGTCCGTTGAGTTTTAGGCGGTTTTCGCTGTTGGCCGAGTTTTGACCGTCAACGGGTCCTGTTTGGTTAGACAAATGTTTGAAATGAATGTCGTAGGCTAAATCTTCGGTATTGTTTCCAATAAATGTTTCTCCGTAAATTTTACCGTAATTACCTCCCCCTACTTTGACGTAATTATTGAGGTTGCCGCCTTCGTCTTCCTTATTTTCCCCGTTGACAGGCAATACCGTAGGCGTGATTTTGGGCGTTCCGAGCGTTAATTTGGGCGTACGAAACTCATAATTCAGCTTTCGGTTGTCTTCTTCACTGGTAAAAGGTTGCAGTTTGTTGTAAAGACGGTTGGCGGGGGGCAGCTCAATTTTTTTCTTTTTCTCAATCTCAAAGGTTTGGCTGTCAATTTCTCCCGATTGTTTTTGTGCCAACGCAGGCAGCGAAAAACAACTTGCTACCACCAGCAAGCGGAGAGGTTTTATCGATGGGACTTTCTTCATTCTTTTTAAGTGCTAAGGTTATTGTAAAGCGGCTAGTTTTGATTTGGCCAACTCAATGGCGTCTTTGTCCTCGGCGTTTTCAATGACCGATTGTAAAGTGGCTTTGGCTTGGTCGGGGTCTTTTAGCCCTACATACACATCGGCCAATAAAATAAAGGCACGAACCCGCCAACGCTCATAATCGGCGTATTGTTTGTTGAGTTCCATCACCGACGCCTGTGCTTCTTTCAATTTGCCCTGACGAAACAACGACTCTGACGCCCAGTATTTTGCCTCAGCCCCAAATTCGTCTTTGTTGGCAGCCACTATTTTTTTCAATTCTGCATCCGCCGTTTTGTAATCTGCTTTTTCGATATACACCTTGGCAATTTGCATCTGTGCTTTTTTGGTCGAACCAGGGATAACGTCTCCTGCATTCATCACTTCCCGCGCGTAGTAAGCGGTTGAATCGTATTTTTTCATCGAAAAATACGTATCCATCAAACGCATCAAGCCCGTCACGCGGTCGGTTTTGCTATCTGATTGGGCATAGAGCAAGTTAAAGTTGCGAACCGCTTGCGGGTAGTTTTGGTTTTGCACTTCAATGTCTCCCGCCCGCAAGGCTGCTTTGGGTGAAAACCGCTGATCACCTTCCGAAATAACCAAGCTAAAGAGTTTGAGCGCATTGGCGTTATCGTTGTTGCGGTAATAGCTTTCTCCCCCCAAATAACGTGCTTCCGTCGCTAGCTTACTGTTGGGATAATCGCGGATAAAGCTTTGGAGTGCCTTGATGGCTTGTGGGTACTTGCCGTCGCCGTACAACCCTTTGGCCGTTTCAAATTCCAATTTTTCGGTTTCGGTACTTTGTGGATTTTTCTTCTTATAATCAGCCAATACGTTCGACATTTCTTCGGTACGGCCTGCGTTTTCCAACGTCGCTTGTAACCCTAGCAGGGCTTCTTTGGCCGCTGGAGCATCCGAATACTCCGACAAAATCTGTTTATAGTCGCGAATGGCTTCTTCATATACCTGAATGTTGTTATAAGCCAAGGCGCGCTTCAACAACGCAGGCGGAATCAAATAACTGCGTGGTTTGTCTTTGACCAAACGCGTATAAGCACGAATGGATGCTTGGTAATTCCCTTTTTCTAAATCAATGTTGGCCGACTGGAACAAGGCGTCATCGGCATAGCGTGAAGTAGGGAATTGTGCAATTACCTTATCAAACTGCGCTTTTGCCTCCGTGTCTTTTTCTTGGTATGTTAAAATCAACCCTTTTTGATACAAGGCATAGTCACGATCCAAACGGCCATCATTGATGGCTTTGTCGTACATGGCGGTGGCCTGCGCGTAGTTTTTATCGGTCAAATAACAATCTGCGATGCGGATAGTAGCATCCTCAATCGTTTGCGGCTCTCCCACCCCTTTTCCTTTTGTGATATACTGTTGGAAATTCGTCACCGCCGCTTTGTAGTCTTTGGTATTGTAATAGGCGTAGCCTAATGCATACAAACTACGAATGCCGTAAGGTGACGTGGGGTTGCTCCGAATCAACTGCTGATACATCGGGATGGCTTCTCCGTAGCGGTTTAAGGCCGAGAACGCTTCTCCTTTTTGGTAGGTAGCCGCCAACGCAATTTCAGAATCGGGGGTATATTTGAGCGACTTGTCAAAATTTACAATTGCTTGGGCGTAGCGTTCGGCGTTAAAATCAGCAATTCCCAAATTCATCGTTTGGCGCTGATACGCCGCTTTGGTTGCCTCGTCAATTTTCTTCAATTTTTCGATGTAGGCCACGGCAGCTGCACTGTTGTTGGATTTGGTCAACGCTAGGATTGACAGCTTGGTGGCTTCCTCTTCGTATTCACTGTTCGGGAAGTTTTTGATAAACTCCTGAAATTCCGTAAAAGCCGCCGATTGGTTGTTGAGCTCTAACTGCACTTTGGCGTGATTAAAAGACGCTTCTTCCTGAATCACTTTGTTAAATTTCAACTTGGCCGCATTGTCAAAGCCCGTCAAGGCCGCTTGGGGGTTCTTGGTTTGAAGGTGGCTGATGGCCAAAATATACGACCCAAACTGCCCCGTCGTGTCCTTGCGGGTTGCCACACCTTTTAATTGATCGACCGCTCCTGGATAATTGCCCGTTTTGAACAAGGAATGTCCATAACGAAA
The DNA here is from genome assembly GCF_014195535.1 of Runella defluvii. GTDB lineage: Bacteria > Bacteroidota > Bacteroidia > Cytophagales > Spirosomataceae > Runella > Runella defluvii. The sequence goes on from NZ_JACIBY010000003.1 coordinate 489,072, forward strand.
CTGAATGGGCGCTGGCATGGGGGTTTCACGTCCCTTCAATTGAACATACTGGGCATAATATTTGGCCGCATCGGCGTAGTTACCCCGATTATAAAATACTTCGGCAGCGTACAAGGCAACGTCATTCAGTTTAACTCCTCCTCCTTGCGAACGGCGCAACAACGGCTCGGCGTAGGCAATCAAATCGTCGTAGCGCTCGGCTTGGTACAAAGAAGACACAATCCAGTTGGGGGCGTCCATTTTATACTGTGGATGCGCTTCGATGTTTTTGAAATTACGGTAAGCATCGTCGTATTTGCCGTTTTGATAACTGATGACCCCCGCATAATATGCCGCTGGCGCAAAATAATCGCTGGTGGCGTCTTGTTGTACTTCCGCAAAATAACGGAGTGCGGGCGCAAACTGCTTCGTGCTGTAATACGACAACCCTAATTTGTAGCGGGTTTCGGTGGCAGCGTAGTAGTTTGAACTGCGGTCCAATGCTTTGGTAAGGTACGTAATGGCGTTGGCATAATCTCCCCGATCAAAATAATACTTTCCCAAATCGCTGTAGATAAGCGCTGCTTTGGGGTGTTCGGGGTGATTGCGAACAAACCGATCGACGGCCAACTCTGCTTCGGGCGCATCGGCATACAACGCACACAGGGTGGTGTAGTACTCGGCATTTACGGCGGTGTAATCGTTGGTATTGAGCAACGCTGGGCGTTTTTCCAAATAATAACGAAACTCCTGTTTGGCCGCCGAATAGTTCGATTTTTCAAAAAGTTCGACCCCATTTCGGTAGTGAACATCGGCCTCAGTATAACCGAGGGTGTTTTGGGCGTGAATCGCCTCCCACGAAAGGGCACAAAGGGACAGGGATAGAAGGCTGCGTTTGAGAAACATGTGGTAAATAAGGATGTAAAAATCGAAAAGTACGATAAAATTTCCGTACAAGATTTATTTTTGCGAAAGAACGAAAAACAAACTTTAAAACGTATAAATTCCTTGGTTCATTGCCCATAAATTGTTCTTCCTTCTTACAAAACACGAATTAGGGTCGTTTCTAACGTTGTCAAATATTTGCTATAATTTTCCTTCAAAAAAATTGCATCTCTAGTAAATAAGGACTATTTTTGCACTCCTTTTATAGAACAGAAATACATTATTTTTTTATAAAACCAATGGCAAATCATAAGTCAGCATTAAAAAGAATCCGGGCCAACGAAACAAAACGCCTTAGAAATCGCTACCAACACAAAACTACGCGTACAATGGTACGTAAGTTGCGTGACACCAAAGACCAAATTGTTGCATCAGAATTGTACAAAACTGTATCTTCTATGCTTGACAGATTGGCAAAAAAGAATGTCATTCACAAAAACAAAGCTAGTAACCTCAAGTCTAAATTGGCGAAACACGTTAATCGTCTTGCGGTAGCGACTGCATAAATTTTACTTTTTTGCAAAGAAAAACCTTTAAAGCTCCGTGCTTTAAAGGTTTTTTTCGTATTATGCGCTTTCATACTTAGTAGTAATAGATTGTATAACCTGTTAACCATTACAAAAAACTCATGAAAAGAATGCGTTTGACATTGGGAATGGCGTTGTTAAGTGCGAGCGCAGCCATTGCCCAAAAACCCACCATTGAATTTAATGCCCGCGGAATCTTGGCCCTTTCAGACGGCGACATGGCGGCTTCGGCGGTAGTTGACGGAAAATTGATGAAAGAAGTTGGGGTAAAGGATGCTTTGAGCGTCTATCCGCTTCCTTTGAAATTGGGACAAGAAATTGGAAGTGCCCCCCTTCCGAACTCTGCCATTGGCTGGTCGCGCAGTGCCGCTGTGATGTCTGACGGACGTTACGCTTACGTCATTGAAACGCGTGGTCAAACTACCGACAGTGTGAAAACGGTTAAAAATGTAGCCACTGATTTCCCTGCGGGAAGTACCATGTACATTGTTGACATTTCAAACATGGCCAAGCCTTCGACGCGTAAAGTTACCGTGGGTAAAAATCCTTTGGCCGTCGATATGTTGGGAAGCAATATGCTCATTACCTCGGAAGAAGCCGCCAAAGAGTTGCGCATGTTCGAGATTGGTGCTGGCGGATTGCCAACGCGTAACGTACCTATCGCCCTCAATCTTCAAAATGCCCGTGCTACTGACGTCACTTGGCATCCAGAAGGCGAATTTATCGCCATTACGGTGGAAGAAACCAAAGAAATTTGGCTCTACAAAGCAAAACGCAACCCACAAGGAAAAATCGCTACGTTTGAAGCTTTCGGAACTCCCGCAAAATTGACGGGCAAACCTGGCCCTGGTTCGTTTACCCCTGATGGTAGTTTGTTTATCGTTTCTGACTTAAAAGACGGTGCAGCGGGTGAACTCGTAGCTATCCAGTTTAATACCACCGCCGCTGATCCTAAAACAGCCGAACATAAAGTAGTGGCTCAAACCCCCGTAGCGGCTGGCGTTGAAAGTTTTGCCATTAGCCCAGACGGTGCGTTGATCGTAACGGCTAACAAAGCCAATTCCGCCCAACCTTGGGAAGGTAGCGTAGGCAAAGCGGGTGTCTCACTTTTGTCTTTGGCAAAAGATGGCAAAGCAACCAAAGTGGCCGATTATGAAATTGAAGGCATTGCTCCTGAAAGCATTATCTTCGACAAATCAGGCGACAACGTGGCGGTATCGGTCTTTGAATACTTCGACTACGGTCGCCGTGACGGTGGCGTCGAATTTTTTAAAGTCAACAAAGGTGGTACGCCCTCGTTAACCAAACAAATGGCAAAAATTAGCGCCCCTAAAGGTTGCCATACCGTGAAATTGATTCCTTAACAATAATCATTTGACAAAAAAAGCCGATGCCTGAGTAGGTATCGGCTTTTTTTGTAATCACAGAAATTTTATCGACCTTCACCCATCATTTATTTTTCATTTTACGCATGGAATTTTCACACATTCAAGAGGCTGTTGACTTTCTTAAAAACCAAACGCAGGATTTTCAACCTCAAGTGGGTATTATTTTAGGAACTGGCCTTGGTAGCCTCGTCGATGACATTACAATTCAAGCAAGTATTTCGTACGAGACTATCCCTCACTTCCCCGTATCTACCGTTGAGTCTCACAAGGGAAAACTATTGTTTGGAACCCTTTCGGGCAAAAAAGTCGTGTGTATGCAAGGTCGTTTTCATTATTACGAAGGATACTCGATGCAACAAGTGTCGTTTCCTGTTCGGGTGATGAAACTGTTGGGAATTGAGCAACTGATTGTTTCCAATGCCGCAGGAGGTCTGAACCCTGCCTACCAAACCAGCGATTTGATGCTGATTCAAGACCACATCAGTTTGTTTTTGCCCGAAAACCCGCTCCGTGGTACCAACCTCCACGAATTAGGCGACCGTTTTCCCGACATGAGCGAAGTTTATGATGCCTCTATGCTCGAAAAAGCGGCCCAAATTGCCGAATTACACCAAATTCGTGCGCATAAAGGTGTTTACGTGAGTGTGACAGGCCCACAACTCGAAACCCGTTCGGAGTACCGACTGCTTCGCCAACTTGGTGCCGATGCCGTGGGCATGAGTACCGTTCCCGAAGTGATTGTGGCCCGCCACATGAATCTCCCCGTTTTTGGCATTTCGGTCATTACTGACATGTGCATTCCCGAAACTCTTGAAAAGGCCGAATTGAGCAAAATTTTAGCGGCCGCTTACCAAGCAGAGCCGCTTATGACATTGATTATTAAAGAATTGCTGAAGTAAGTGTTAGCTGTTATTGGTTAACGGTTACTCGTTATTGGTTACTGGTTAATAGATAACGGTTAACCGATAACAGGTAACGGATAACGGTTAACAGATAACAGATAACCAATAACGGCTAACGCATTTAAAACTAATTCACGCTTTTTTCCAAAGATTCGAAGTTCATCATATTCGTTCGCTCTTCTTTTTTACGAATCCCAAAATTATACACCAAGTTGAGCCCAAAACGGCGCGTATCTCCCTGACGCATTCCCGAAGCCGTTACACTTCCCTGCTTCAACGTAAATTCATTTCGTAAGGTGTAAAAAATATCATTCATCGACATCGTTACGGTCATTTTTCGGTTAAAAAACCGTCGGTTGATGTTCATATTCAACCCGCCAAAATTGCTCAACTCATAAAACTGCAACTGCCCATTAAGTCGAACAAAGCCGTTGAGACTTAGGGTTGAGCGATTGTCTAGTTTGAGCTGGTGAAAGGTAAAAATGGACCACGAACCGCGCTGAAAAGTCAAGGGTTTCCCTTCGTACAAACCTTCATATTTGTTGTGATTGTACTGGGTTCCTACGACAAAAAAGTACTTACCCCCTGGTGGAATGGCCCCCATCAACCGAAAATAGGTTTCTTCGTTCTTGCCTAGATTATCGTAAGTACGAAACGCAACGCTTGGGTTTTTGGGGTCTTGGTAAACCACGTTGGTAAAAATATCGCTCGTATAATTTTTCCCAATGGCAAAAATAGGCCGCTCTTCGACACTAATGTTGGCTTCGATGTTTTGGGTAAACTGCGGGCGCAGGGTCGGATTGCCCGTTTCAAACAAATACTGATCCAAATACCGCTGCGAAGGATTGAGGTATTCATAAACGGGGCGCGTAATCGAGCGCCGATAAACCAGGTAACCACGCATTTCATACCCCGCAATTTTGGCCAATCGACGACTTAAATACACATAAGGAAACACATCTGCCCGTTTCAATCGAAAAGAAGTATCGGTAGGAATCCGTTGACGTCCGTCCATGGAAGTGGTTTCCAACCGTACGCCTGCTTTTAACGTAAAAGCACTAAACGTTTTTGAACCTTGGACATACGCTGCGTTGATGTTTTCGTGATAATCGAACTGACGGGTACGAACCACATCGGCACGACGAATGTCCGAAATAACGTTAAAATACTTGGTATCATTCTCAAACCACTGAAAAGCTGTTTTCAACCCTGCTTCCACCACCAATTTTTGCGGGAAAAGGTATTTAAAGTCTGTGCGGGCACTAAAAGCGTGGCGATTGTTGCCAATGTCTCCATCACCACTCGTACCAAAACGCGCGGGCAACAAATAATCAGTTGAAAAAAGTTGAGTACTTTGATTCGTTGAAAAACTATACGATGCCTCCGCCGTCACTTCCGACCCGAGCGTATCTATTTTGTACTTGGCCGATACATCTTGGTTAAATAGAAACGCTTTGGTTTTACTTGCTAACTGATTGACGTTTTCTACCACCAATTTATCGACACTTAGTCGCGTAATTTCATTGTGGTTTTCGGCCGACGAACGGTATTGGTTCCACGAGATGCGGTCGTCAAAGTTAAACTCCCATTTTTTGGAAGGGGTAAAGCCCATTCCAAAACCTGTATAAAAGGTCTGACTCGGGGTGGTGGTATAGGAACGCTGACGCAAGAGCGAATCTAAGGTAAACGGACGGTCGGTCTCAACTTGGTCGTAGGAATTACGGCGGTTGTAGTTCACCACGACGTACGATGTTTTTTTACCGTCGTTATTATTCACCGTCACACCCAGTAACTGATTTCCAAAGCGGCCTTGGTTCATACCTGCGTTCACGCTACCCGTCACCCCAATTTTTACCCCTTTTTTCAAAATCACGTTGACCACCCCTCCGCTGCCACTGGCGTCAAACCTTGCCGAGGGAGTTCGCAAAATTTCGATTTTGGCAATGCTGTTTGGCGGGAGATTTTTCAGCAAGGAGGCAATGTCGGCCGTACTTAGTTTTTGCTCACGGCCATTGATATAGACCGTGGCGGGCGTCGTACTGCTCAAATAAATGTTTCCGTCGGGATCCATAAAAACGCCAGGAATTTTTTCCATGACTTCCATTGCACTGGTGCTGCTGTTGGCCAAAGGCTCGGGATCAACGATTGTTTTATCATCCTCTTGTTGAATCAACGGTTTAGGCGCCGTGACCACCACTTCATTGAGGGTAGTTTTGTCGGCCTCCATCAAAAATGTAAAAGAAGATTGGTTCTCCGTAGGAGAAAGTAGTTTCCGAAAGGGCTTAAAACCAATGGAAGTTGCTTCCAACAAATACTGTTTCCCAAACGTCACCTTAAATTGAGCTGCACCCGCCGTGTCTGCCACCGCGTACATTTTTTTGGTAGAGTCGGCACGATCGGCCAAGCGAAGCGTTGCTCCGATGACCGCGGCCTTTGAACCATCTTGTAAGCGGATTTGGAGGTTTTGGGCAACTAGGCCGCAAAAAGGCATACAAAAAAAGAAAGAACAAAAAAGTTTACGATTCATAAATAACTGACAATTAGGCTGTTTGCTAATTATTGGTGTATAGTGATTAAAATTGACCCTACATAGTTACTCCTTTCGAGGCAACAAAGCCTATTTTCAATACTTAATTTCTAATTAAAAATCCCCGCTCATTCAAGGGCGGGGATTCTTCTATTTTCTAAAATAACGGTGATTCTATCATTGTTGTTGTTGCAACTGCGCCCTGATTTGGTTGGCGGCGGCGGTATTGCCTTGTCGTTCGTAAGCGATGGCCAAGTACTGCGCCGCATCGCGGTTGGTAGGATCTTGACTTAGTACCTCGTTCAACATAAATACCGCATTGTCATTTTGATTAAGATTAATATACGCAATGGCCATGGTAGTCATCGCACCCAAATATTCAGGGAAAATTTCCAAGGCTTTTTGACATTCCTGCAACGATTCATTAAACTTACCCACGTTCACATACGCATTGGCCAAGTACAAGCGAACCACCTCGTTGTTGGGGTCAAGTTGACGGGCTTTTTCCAAATACGGAATAGACTCCGCAATTTTTCCTCGCTTAATCAACTGAATACCCATAAAATCGTCTTTGCTGATGCGTTTTATTACCAACCCAATCGTAGCACCGTTGACCTCAATCTTATGTATAGTTCCCGCAGGTGGAAATACCCCAGCATTTCGGAAGTGACTTGGGTTGAGGTGTCCCGTTAAAAACACACCATAATCCCAATCAAACTCAGAACGCTGATAATAACGGCGATAAGCCATTTTCAACTTGGGATAATCGGTAAAATAATCTTTCAAAGGCACAAAATAATCGCTGGCAATGACCACCGTATCTTTTTGGATGTTTGGAATATTGGTCTTCATCCAATCGGCGATTTCTCGGGTACTTACCCCAAAATAATCCGTTTCGTAATTGGCAAAAGCTCCTTTGGTACCCCCCGTCAATTCGTTGTAATAAGTATATTGGTAAGGATGGTTTTTAATCATAAACCACAAAGGCAACGCCACCAACACGGCCAATACGCCCGCGAGCGCTTTTTGACCTACACCTCCCAATCGACGGAAGAAATATTCAAAACCTACCGCCGTTAGCGCCAACAAAGGTGGGTAAATAAAGGTGGTATGGCGCCAGCCGTTGTAAAAGGCCGAATGTTTTGATACCCCATACAACCACGGAAAAAGGGCAACAAACAACACCAAAAACAAATACCGCTGGTTGAAATACCGCCGCGCCAACGGAAAAGCAACCAAAAACACCAACACTCCCAGTAAGAAATACAAAGGTGTAGATACCATCATGTATTTAGGGACGTAGTACCAAGGAAGCGACGTTGAGTATATTTTTGTCCCTTCAAATAAGGTTTTTATACTGATAGGAAAATTAGTCAAGGTTTCTAAAGCCGTCAAGGGGTTTTTCAACGGATTGGACAAAGCAAACGGCCAGAACAAAATACCGAGCAAATAGCCACCCAACGTCGCTACACCCGTTTTGAGGGCCACATTTTTTAACACTGCACTGTCTCCAAACACAGCTTGACGCACTTGCTTACGAAAAAGGACTTCGACCCCAACAAAAAATGGAACGTAGGCTACCAATGCCAACCCTGGTGCGCGACTTCCCAAACCGATACCAATACCTGCAATGGCCAACAGGGTTGTTTTCCACGAAGGTTGGGGAAGTTCTTGAATAAACTTAATCAATGCACAAATGGTCAGAATATAGCCAGCCGCAAAAGTGATGTCCTTCGGGTTGTTCATCGAATCGCCAAACAAACGCGGAGAGAAAAGCGCAAAAATCAAGGCCAATAGACCCGTGCGCCAATTTCCACCGAGTAACCGCCCCGTCAAGCCCGTTGCCACAAAAATAAGGACACCCATGAGCGAGAGTAACATGTGACGAATCAGGTACGGATCGGCGCCAGTCGTACGGTAAATAGCCGCCGAAATTAAATCAAGCGTAGGGCCATAACAATACATGACCTCTCCTCCGCGAGGCGCATAAGTAAGTGCTTCTTTTTTATCACCAAAACTGGTAAAATAATCCAAACACAGTTCGCCATAGGCTTTGTTTCCCCATTCATCGGCCGTTATTCCGTACTGCGTACTAAGAATTGGCATACCAATGAGTAAAACTAAGGCCAATCCCCAAAAAATTTTACGAAAAAGTTCGTCCTTAATTGGGGGATTTACGGGCGTTTTTGCTTCTACTCCAGTGAAGCTTTCTGTCGATAAAACGGAAGAAGAATCTGATTCAACTTGCTGTTTCTGAGGTGTTTTTATGGGTTGAGGTACTCCTTTTTTAGATTTTGACATAACCGCTCAAATTGGAAAACGAATCAAATGTAAGGCGATATGTCCAATATCTCCAAAACTGTGCCAAAAATTAAAAAACGTTATCTTTGCACCGCCTTACTAGACCAACCACCGATGATTGAGTCGTTGCTTTTTTCATTACTGCTTTGGATTTGGGACAATCGTTCGTTTGACACGATTTCACGGAGTAACCGCGCAAAAATTGAGGGACAACAAGCCTACAATGAGAAAGACTATCAACATGCGCTGGAAGCCTATCAGAATGTTTCGACGGCTTCGCTTTTTGCCGAACCAGAATCTCGGCTCAATTTAGCGCATACGTATTTTCAGTTGAAACAGCTTCGCAACGCCCAAAAATACTACGCCAAGCTCTCCTTGGTGTCTAATCCATTTTTGGCATCAAGGGCCTTGAACCAACTGGGGGTTATCGAAACCATGCAGAAGGATACGGCGCAGGCCTTGTTTTATTTTCGGCAAAGTTTACGGCTTAATCCCGATAATGATAAAGCGCAGTACAACTATGAACTACTGAAAAAACGCTATCATGGCAAAGAAAAAGAAGCCAAAGCACCTCCGCAGACGCCTCCCGACCTAGCTCCGAAAAAAAATGCGCCCCAGCCCCAAACGGAGCAAGTGGCCAAACAAACGGAGGAGAAGAAAAATCTATTGAACCAGCTCAAAAATTTAAAAATGAGCGAAGAACAAGCCATGATTATTCTGGAATCTTTGAAAGCATCCGAAATTCAGTACTTACAACAACAACGCCACCGAACGACCGCCAACGACGACGCCAAAGGAAAGTGGTAGTATATATAATATATAAGGTAGAAAAATCCACCAAAAACTACGCATAGCGTGCAAACTCTCACTCAAACCAATTTTCAGTTTCCCAACCAAACGGGATTTTACCGCGGCAAAGTCCGTGATGTATATAGTTTTGAACACTGCGTGGTCATGATTGCCAGCGACCGAATTTCGGCTTTTGACGTCATTTTACCCCGCGCTATTCCGTTCAAAGGGCAAGTGTTGAACCAAATTGCGGAGCATTTTCTGCGGGCAACGGCCGACATCGTCCCGAATTGGCTTCTTGAGGTTCCCGACCCCAACGCCAGCCTTGGCAAAAAATGCGAAACCTATCCCGTAGAAATGGTCGTTCGCGGTTATTTGGCGGGTCATGCCGCGCGGGAGTACAAAGCGGGCAAACGTACGTTGTGCGGAGTAACGCTTCCTGAAGGTTTGAAAGAAAACGACAAACTTCCAACGCCCATCATTACACCCACTACCAAAGCCCACGAAGGCCACGACGAAGATATTTCGCGCGAAGATATTCTTGCCAAAGGCATTGTGTCGGAAGCAGAATATACGCAGCTCGAAAAATACGCCTTAGCGCTGTTTGCTCGTGGTACCGAAATGGCCGCCCAGCAAGGGTTGATTCTGGTGGATACCAAATACGAGTTTGGGTCTAACAACGGCACCATTTACCTCATCGACGAGGTACACACGCCCGATTCATCTCGTTATTTCTACGCGGATGTTTATGCAGAAAACCAACAAAAAGGGATTCAACAAAAGCAACTTTCCAAAGAGTTTGTTCGCGAATGGCTGATTGCCAACGGTTTTCAGGGAAAAGAAGGCCAAGTAGTTCCCGAAATGTCAGACGAATGGATTCTTCAAATTTCGGCGCGGTACATTGAACTTTACGAAAAAGTAACGGGAAAACCCTTTATTAAGTCAGAATCGCAAGATATTTTGAGTCGGATTGAAGAAAATGTTACGCGTTCGCTAACTTTGTCTTAATCGTTCACTCAACGAGCTTACCTATTTTTAGTTTTTATTCGTTATAGACTTATGACACATACCATTCAAAAACACGAACAATACGCCCTAGTTAATATTCACGAGTCTGCCTTTGACGATGCCATGGCGACTGAGTTAGAAACCGTCGCTCGTGGACTGTTTCGTGAAGGGTTCCATAACTTGATTCTCAATTTTGCCACAGCAACGAGTATTACCTCAGCGGGAATCAGCATTCTCAAAAAAATCAACATGCTTTGTTCACGTGAACTTGGGTTGATGGTTTTGGTTTCTGACAACGACGACTTTGTGGATTTGCTCATCGACGGCAAAATACGCGACGTCACCATTCTCCCAAGTGTAGAAGAAGGCATCGACGCCGTATTTATGAATGACTTGGAAAATGAGTTCAGCGCCGAAAGTGATGATTTCAACGACGACGACATGGACGAGGACGGTTATACCCAGAGCGAAAAACCGTAATGCCATTCTCTGTTCTTATTTTGGGGGCTGGCTCAGCTACCCCCACCCTCAACCGCCACCCTTCTTCGCAGTTACTCACCTACGAAAGTGACCACTTTCTGATTGACTGCGGAGAAGGTACGCAGTTTCGCCTGCTCGACTACAAAGTACGTCCTGGCCGACTCAAGGGAGTTTTTATTAGTCATTTGCACGGAGATCATTACTTCGGGCTGATTGGTTTGTTGTCGAGTCTCAACCTCGGTGGGCGTACCGACGATTTATTGTTGTTTGGCCCCCAAGGGCTGGACGAAGTACTCACGCTCCAGTTTAAGTACTCTCAGACACCGTTGCAGTTTCGGATTATTTTTACGCAGACCAACACAACTACCTCTACACTTCTTTACGAACATCCGTGTTTCACCGTCTTTACCATTCCATTGAGTCACCGCATTCCTTGTGCTGGATTTTTGTTTCAAGAAAAACCCCACAAACGCAAACTCATTAAAGAGAAAATTACGGACGGGATTCCGTTTGATTATTTACGTCAACTCAAAAACGGGGAAGACATTTACGACGAAGGTGGCAACCTCCTCTACAGTGTAGCCGAATATACCTTGCCAGCTCCGCCACCCCGCAGCTATGCCTATTGTTCGGACACCCGCTACGACGAGGCAATTATTCCCATCATTCGTGGGGCTTCGCTTTTGTACCACGAAGCTACTTTTCAAAATGATTTGGCACACCAAGCCTCGGCACGTTTTCACGCGACCGCCAGTGAAGCCGCGACCATTGCAAAAAAAGCCAATGTGGGCAAATTACTGATTGGGCATTTTTCGTCGCGCTACAAAGAAGTGGATTCGTTTTTAACCGAAGCACAAGCCGTTTTCCTCAATTCACACATAGCCGAAGAAGGCACGACTTTTAATATACTTTCAGTACCTTCAACTGATGCTTCCCTCCTACCCGATACTTAGGAAAACTAGCCCTGGCACATAAAATTCCCAACGAAGCGATTCCTCCCGCGATTAAGGCAGTTTTGGGGTCAAATTGAACCAAAAAATCGACCCCGCCCTTTGTAATAAAAGTATCTGTCAATAACAAAACGCCCCCTGCCAGAGGCAACATGACCGCGCCTTGGGTAACAAAAGGAATGTTTCGACTAAGCCTGATTTTATGAACATCAGCAATCAGGACTTCCGTATGTTCATACTCTCCCAAGATGTCGTTGTACGTAGAATACGTAAAAGAGCTATCCGAAACCGCCACGATGGTTTGCTTGCTTCTTTTCCGTTTATTTTTGGTTGAAAATATCAGTTCATCCCCCACAAAAAAACGGTGCCGACGAATTTTGCCCATTCGATACACATCCAGCACTAAGTACCTTCCACCATCTTTGGTAAAGGTAGAACGGTATTGGGGATTTTGTTTGAGAAACAACTCATTCGCATCAAGCGTTTGTTGCGGTTGGGCATAGGCACATCCCATACTAGCGATAAAAAGTAAAATTAGGTAGATTGTTTTTCGCATGGCTATTTCAGTAGTGAGGAACGATTTAGAACATTTTATAATGTAACGCAAGAATCCTTCATTTCAGTACTAAAGTACTCATCTTACGAAACAAATGTCATTAGAATTTAATTAGTTTTTCGCGAGACTCAACCTTAGCACAAAAAAAGAGCCTCTAAACCCAGAAGGGCAAGAAGCTCTTTTTTTGTGGTACTTTTACCAACGACTATTTTAAGAACCAAACGTGGCGATTGTTCCTTGCACTTCTGACTTAAAGTGAGCGATAAATTCTTCCAAAGGCATTTGACCCAAATCGCCTTGGCCTTTGCGACGTACCGACACTTTGCGTTCTTCTTGCTCTTTTTCCCCAACAATCAACATGTACGGCAATTTGTTCACTTCCGCGTCGCGGATTTTGCGACCAATTTTTTCATCGCGGTGATCCACGTACCCACGAATGTCGGCTTCTTGCAACTGCAAGAACACATCGTTGGCAAAATCTTGGTATTTCTCCGAAATTGGCAATACCGCAATTTGATCAGGCGACAACCAAAGTGGGAAGTTGCCCGCCGTGTTTTCAATCAAAATGGCGATAAAACGCTCCAACGAACCAAACGGCGCGCGGTGAATCATCACGGGGCGGTGCTTGCCTCCGTCTGACCCCATGTATTCGAGATCAAAACGTTGTGGCAACTGATAATCGACTTGGATAGTCCCCAACTGCCATTTGCGTCCCAACGCGTCTTTCACCATGAAGTCGAGCTTAGGGCCGTAGAAGGCTGCCTCGCCCAATTCAGTCACGGTATTCAACCCTTTCTCGGCTGCGGCTTCGATGATGGCACTTTCCGCTTTGTTCCAATCGTCGTCGCTACCAAAATACTTTTCTGGTTTTTCGGGATCACGCAACGAAATTTGGGCACTGTAATTTTCAAAACCTAACGAACGAAAAACGTATTGAACCAAATCAATCACCCGCTTAAATTCGTCCTTCACTTGGTCGGCTCGACAGAAAATGTGGGCGTCATCTTGGGTAAAGCCCCGTACGCGCGTTAGTCCGTGCAACTCACCGCTTTGTTCGTAACGATAAACTGTTCCAAATTCCGCCAAACGCAATGGCAATTCGCGGTACGAGCGCGGACGAGATTTATAAATTTCGCAGTGGTGCGGGCAGTTCATTGGTTTCAGCATGAACTCCTCGCCTTCTTCGGGCGTATGAATCGGCTGGAACGAATCCTTTCCGTATTTTTCCCAGTGTCCTGACGTAATGTACAATTGTTTACCCCCAATGTGCGGCGTAACAACGGGCGAATAACCCGCCCGTACTTGCGCCCGACGCAAGAAGCTTTCCAGACGCTCGCGCAACAACGCCCCCTTCGGCAACCACAACGGCAACCCTTGTCCTACTTTTTCGGAGAACGTAAAGAGTTCTAGTTCTTTCCCCAACTTACGGTGGTCGCGTTTTTTGGCTTCTTCCAATAAGTGGATGTATTCGTCTAGTTCTTTTTGTTTCGGGAACGTCACGGCATACACCCGCGTCAGCATCGGACGTTTTTCATCGCCGCGCCAGTAGGCGCCTGCCACGTTCATGATTTTGGCGGCTTTGATAAAACCAGTATTAGGGATGTGCGGTCCACGACACAAGTCGGTAAAGCTACCTTGTTCGTAAAACGTGATTTGGCCATCCTCCAATCCGTCAATCAATTCCAACTTATATTCGTCGTTCTTTTCGGTGAAATACGTAATGGCGTCGGCCTTGCTGACTTCGCTGCGCTTGTAGTCATTTTTTTGACGCGCCAACTCCAGCATTTTGTCTTCCACTTTTTTGAAATCATCTTGCGAAAACGTTTTTCCTCCCAAGTCGATGTCATAGTAGAAACCTGTTTCAATGGCTGGACCAATTCCGAATTTGGTTCCTGGATACAACGCTTCGATGGCTTCGGCCAACAAGTGCGCCGACGAGTGCCAGAAAGTAGCTTTCCCTTCGGTATCGTTCCAGGTCAACAATTGGACGTTGGCATCCGACGTAATGGGGCGCGTTGCGTCCCAAACTTGTCCATTGACTTTGGCAGCCAGCACATTACGTGCGAGCCCTTCGCTGATACTCAGCGCGATGTCCATGCTGGACACACCTGCGGCATACTTACGAATGCTACCGTCAGGCAAGGTAATGTTAATTTGTTCAGACATTTTGTTAAATTGTTTGGAGATACAATCCACGTCCTCAGTGGCGAACGATTAAACGACAACCATCTACTACTTGTACTACACGGATTGCTTGGGCGCAAAATTGGGCTTTTTTCTGAATTTTGCCAACCTCTCTACGGTTTGATTTTGAAGTTTCGACTGGTATCTGCCTTTGTTTTCAATTGAAGGTTCGGGGTTAGCACCTCGATTTGCACCCGCGACGGATCCAATGCCTTTTCGGGAGCCGTTGTTTCATCCTCGGCCTCCGCCACGGCTTCGGGCGCCGCAGGCGGCAACGTCCCGTAGGTTTCTAAGTACATTTTACGTTGTTGGGCGCGGTACAACCGCCCCTTGGAGCGCCAATCGGTTGGGTCTTGCTCGGCGGCAAGGCTGTATTGTTCGATAGAACCGTCCAAATTTCCAACGCGGTCATAGGCGGTACCTAATAAGAAATGTATTTGCGGGTATTTGGGATTGAAACGCTGCACTTTTTGAAAACTCTTGATGGCTTGCGGAATACTGTTCCATTTTAAATAAATAATACCCGCGTAAAAATCAGCTATGTAATTAGTAGAATCAAATACAATGGCTTTTCGATAACTAATCAAAGCACTGTCCAGCCGTTTTTGGGTGAAATACATCTCACCTCGGGCATAATGCAACTGTGATTCCTTGGGGAAGTACTTTAAGCCAATTCTGTTGATTTCCCTCGCCTGATCGTATTCTCTCAAGCGGGTATGAATGGTCGTAAGCTCCACGTAAGCGGGCAAAAAGCGCGGCTTTAAGTCCAAAGCCCGCTGCATCAACGCAACCCCCGAAAGCGTGTCACCCTGACGGGCATCGAGCAGTCCCGTGTAAAAATACGCCTCTCCGTCGTAGGGAGCCATTTGGAGTGCCTTTGCTAAATACAATTTTGCTTGTCGAAACTGGCGTTTTTGTTGGGTCAAATCCCCCAACAATACGTACAATTCAGGCGTATCTTGTTGCAATACTTCCGCCCGTCGGGCAGAGGCCAAAGCCTCGTCATATTTTTTTAATTGGCGCAATACCCTAGCTCGGGTCAACAGAAATAGTCCATTGCTGGGGCTGATGTCAAGGGCTTCTTCAATGTCTTCGAGTGCACGGTCATACTCACGCAGCGCCACGTAAAGCTCGGCGCGTTTGTGATAATTAGCGGCCGAACGGGGGCTTCTTCGGATGACGGTGGTTAAGTACTCAATTCCGACTTTAATGCGGTGCGTGGCATCATCGGTCGGCAGTGGTGGGATACGGGTACTTTGACGGGTATCACTAGAACACCCAACTACGCTCAAAAAAGCTACACACAAGCAAAAAAATGACAGAATCCCTTTCAAAATCTTCGGTTCGGATAATTGTGCCACAAATTTCGAGAAAGTTTTGGGTAAATCCACCATCCTTGCCCGAATAACGGCTGTCAAAACTGCCTATTTTTCCCAACGCCGCTTGACAAAACAAGACGATGTGACGGGTAGCCTAATCCTTACGTTATGCCTTTTTCCGCGATTTGACGCAAAGCGGCGCATTTTCTGCCAAATTGTCATTTTTAGCTTTTAAAATTTTCACTGGCACACTCGTTGTACATATTAGCCCCGTAAGAGGGGTGCAACAGCCAAAAGCCCTCCCTCTTTAAATCTGTTAAACGAGCTTAAAAAGCTCACTTAAAATTTACTACTAATGGGAAAAATAATTGGAATTGACTTAGGCACTACTAACTCGTGTGTGGCCGTAATGGAAGGGAACGAACCCGTCGTAATTGCCAACAGCGAAGGTGCTCGCACCACCCCTTCGGTGGTAGCGTTTATGGACAACGGAAACGGCGAACGCAAAGTAGGTGCTCCTGCAAAACGTCAAGCCATTACCAATCCTCACAATACCATCTCTTCTATCAAGCGTTTCATGGGTAAGCGCTTCACAGAAGTAGGAAGCGAACTCAAGACCGTTGCATATACTGTCGAACAAGGAGCTAACAACACACCTCGCGTGCGTATCGGTGAGCATCTGTTTACACCTCAACAAATTTCGGCGCACATTTTGACAAAAATGAAGCAAACCGCCGAAGATTACCTCGGACAAACAGTAACCGAAGCCGTGATTACGGTGCCTGCTTACTTCAACGATGCCGAACGCCAAGCAACCAAAGAGGCGGGTATCATCGCTGGCTTGGACGTAAAACGTATCATCAACGAGCCTACCGCAGCAGCTTTGGCCTACGGATTGGACAAACAAGGAAAAGACATCAAAATCGCCGTTTTTGACTTAGGTGGTGGTACGTTCGACGTATCTATCCTTGAATTAGGCGATGGCGTATTTGAGGTAAAATCAACCGACGGTGATACACACCTTGGAGGTGATGACTTTGACCAAGTGATTATCGACTGGTTGGCCGACGAATTTAAGAAAGACGAGGGCATCGACCTCCGTCAAGATGCGATGGCGCTTCAACGTTTGAAAGAAGCGGCTGAAAAAGCAAAAATTGAGTTGTCAAGCTCAACGCAGTCAGAAATCAACCTACCTTATATATTCCCAGTAAACGGCATTCCAAAACACTTGGTACGTTCGTTGACAAAAGCGAAGTTTGAGCAGTTGGCCGACAGCTTGTTCCAACGCATGATGGAACCTTGCAAGCGCGCCATGAATAACTCGGGTCTTCGTATTTCGGACATCGACGAAGTGATTCTTGTGGGTGGTTCAACTCGTATTCCACGCGTTCAGGAAGAAGTAGAGAAGTTCTTTGGAAAAAAACCTTCTAAAAACGTAAACCCTGACGAAGCAGTAGCCATCGGTGCTGCCGTACAAGGAGGTGTTTTGACAGGTGAGGTAAAAGACGTACTCTTGCTTGACGTAATTCCGTTGTCATTGGGTATCGAAACCTTGGGTGGTGTTTTCACCAAATTGATTGAAGCGAACACAACCATTCCAAGCAAAAAATCAGAAACGTTCTCGACGGCTTCTGACAACCAGCCTTCGGTAGAGTTGCACGTGTTGCAGGGTGAGCGCCCAATGGCCTCTCAAAACCGTACCCTCGGCCGTTTCCACCTCGACGGTATTCCACCAGCCCCACGCGGTGTGCCACAAGTCGAAGTAACGTTTGACGTGGATGCCAACGGTATCTTGAACGTAACGGCAAAAGATAAAGGAACGGGTAAAGAGCAAAAAATCCGCATCGAGGCATCAAGCGGTCTTTCAGATGCTGAAATCCAACGGATGCGCGAAGAAGCCAAAGCCAACGAAGCCGCTGATAAAGCTGCCCGCGAAGAAATCGAGAAAGTGAACCAAGCTGACTCAATGATTTTCAGCACGGAGAAGCAGTTGAAAGAATACGGTGACAAACTTTCGGCAGGAAACAAATCGGCCATCGAAGGGGCTTTGGAAGAACTCCGTACCGCACACAGCAGCCGCAATGCTGCCGCTATCGACGCCGCCATGACCAAAATCACCGAAGCTTGGAACGCCGCTTCGCAAGAAATCTACGCCGCAGGTGCTGACGCAGGTGCGCCACAAGACCCATCGGCAGGCGCTGGCCAACAAGCCAACGCTGGCAACGGCCAAGAAGGTGAGTTTGTCAACTTTGAAGAAGTGAAGTAATTTTTTTAGTCGATAGTCCACGGACAATGGTCCACGGTCAGACGATAGTCAGACCGTCCACAACTATCAAAGATTATAAATGCACAACAGCCCTGCCGCGAGGTGGGGCTGTTTTTTTGTTAGGTTGTGCGAGGGGTTTTACCGTTTGATAACTTTTTTTGGAAAAATCTTTGTCATCAAGTATTATTGTAGTTGTTGATAAAAAAATACGAACACGCTTAACTTCACTATATACCTCAAATAATTATATATTTAAAGTGAAGTACGATTTCGATTAGTAACAAGTTAAAAGTTTTCAAAACTATATTGCTATGTCTCAAAAAAAACTTCTATTAAATTCATTAGTCGCCTGTGAAAAATACGAATTTGATAAAATTATAAAAATATATTTGAAAGAAGTATATAATTATCAAAAAATTATTCTTACTGATGGAAAAGATGACACAGGTATTGACATGAAGGTATTCGATAGCGGAATTGAAAAAGTCCAATTTCAACTAACAGTTCAAAAATCAGAAACTCAGAGAGAAAAAACAAAATTTGAAATAAAATTATTTGAAGATGTAGCAAAAGCTAGGCTGAATAATGCCAAATATGGTTACAGCAATTCATTATTCTTTTTTTACTCTCGCCCTTTAACTAACAAATCAATTAGAGAGTATCAAAAAAGAGCCTTATCTGAGTTTAGTATCAACTTAACTTTGATTGAAGCTAATCGAATCGTAGAAGAAGCTGAAGAATACTTACAATTGCAAAAAGCCATTATAGATACTAATGAAATTGAAAAAGTTGTTTTCAACGACTCTATTTTTCCTGAATCTGATAAAAATTTGGTATTCGATTTGATTGGTTTTGGAAAATCTTCAGATTTTAAACTTCAAATTATAGAATCCTTCATTTTACAAGAAATTCTTGTAAACGACTCTTTAAATCTCAATGAAATTCTTAAGTCATGTTCAAATAAGTTCGGCAAAAATGAAAATAATATTTTTTACAATAAACTCGTAAATAAACTTCAATCAAACAAAAAAATCAAAAAGAACAATTCTAGTCAATATGAGCTTACCAATGAAGAAAAAGAAAGATTAATTAAATTAAAAGATATTTATGATGCAAATGAACGTAATTTCATACGAGGAATTCGATCCACTTTAAATTCATATAGTCAAGAAGAGCATTTGGAAGAATATATTATGGAATTGAAAAATATTTATATAAACAACTTTAACACAAACATTATTGAACTAATTGACAATTTACATACAAATAATTTAGCTGGGACATTCAAGGATTTTATTAACTTCATAAAAGTACATTATAAAGGTTCCAGTGAGCAAATAAAATCTCTAGCTAAAGAGTTATTTTCCTTTTGTCAAGAAGACTTCTTTTTACAGAAATTTTGTGCTGGCAAAGTATTTAGTGAGACCTCAAATCTCTCAAGAATTGAAAAATATGTTAACACTCAAAAAAAGATTTTTGTTGATACACAATTAGCAATATATGGACTATGCTTTTATCACAACCCTAAATCTGTTTACAACAACTATTATTTCAATACTACAAGACTTTTAATTAACTTTTGTATTGAAAATAGAATAAAACTCAATCTACCTGACCGATATTTATGGGAAGTTCAAACCCACTTAGAAGAAGCATTCAATCTTTTACCTTTTACACAATTACCAAATTTCACAAAATTGGGCAAATCACGAAACGTATTTTATAACTACTATTTAAATTACATAACCGAAAAAGAACATATAAGCTTCGATTTTTTTTTAGACCAGTTTGGATTTAAAAGCAGCGATAACTATAAAAAACATAATTTAATAATAGAAAGTCACCTAAAAAAAATGGGATTCCAGATTACAAGCCCTACAAAACTTTATGAAATAGAAGATACATCAAGAATTATTCAATATGATTTAATGTTAAACCATAAATTTAAAACCAAATTTAGTTTAAATAATGATGCTATTGTCATGGAGTATTTATCTGACGATGATATTGAAATACATAAACTACAACCAATTCTACTTTCATGGGATAAGACTTTCTTCAATGTTCAAAAAATATTTTTCACAAAAAACCCAACATATCAAAGGTGGTTTTTAATGACCCCAAGTAGATTTATTGACCAGTATTCATTGCTTCAATTTAAAATTGATTCTGATACAATATCCTCTGAAATGATAGCATTTCTTACTGATGATATTGTCCAAGGAACGCATGCTTTAATTGACTCAATTGCATTCATTTTTACCAATAATGAAGTTAGTTTAGAGTATGCGAACCGACTTGCTGAAATCAGAGACAATGAAATTCATAGAATTCAAGAGAAAGAGATAATACCACCAGAAAATATGGAGGGAGAAGCTGTTATTGATGATGTATTTTATAAATTAACAACTCATTACCAAGAAAATGAAAGTAGTTTAGAAAAATTCAAATCTGTTTTTTCTGACCCTGCATTAATTGATAGAGTAATGGAAGTAATAAAAAGAGCAATTGATAACATTTATAAAAAGAATAAGACATTAGATAATACTGTTTTTGTTGAGTTTGACTCAATAATAAACAGTGTCAGCGCATAAAAATTTTGTTGCATGAATAGTAAGACATTGATTAAAAAGAGGATTTTACACACTCAATTAGCTTATTTTATGCAGTATTGTACTATTTCTACATAAATTAATCACACAAAAAAGCCACTCCTTACTAAAACCTATATCCTGTTTAAGTTGTTTTGAGACCTTTGAAGCTCTACGAGCTGCCCAAAAAGGGTATTTATTACTCCCTTCCACCATTTTTACGAGTGTTATGCAGGCCAGTAAACAGCCTTCAATCAATTGCGAGTGTTAGCACAACTTCGTAAACTGGAATCAAAATTAAAAGATATTGTCATGGATAGGATTGCGAAATATATAGATGAAAAAAGAGATGTTGCCTATTTGATTGGGCAAGATAAAGCACGAGAACAGGAACAAACAAAGTTTGTTACAAACTTGCTTGAAAAATTGAGCCTTACTGTTGAACAAATTGCTGACATCACAGGTGTCTCAGTCGAATTCGTAAAAAATATCAAACAAAAACTTAGTAGCGATAGGTAGCTCGCTCGTCATATTACTAAATTTCCTTTAATTTTGAATCTCATTTTTCCTGCCTAGTTTCGTGGCGTTGTTTAAATTGACCCACTCACAAACTATGCAGACCTCCCTTTTACGCCTCTTATTTCTCCTTTTTGCCACTTTTTCACTCACTACCTCGGCCCAGCTTCCCGATTTGAAGAAAAAAATCAGCCAAATCGTCGCGGGCAAAAAAGTAAAAGTCGGCGTCGCCATCTTGGGGCCTACTCCCACTGATACGTTGTCCTTTTACGGAAATGGCCGTTTTCCGATGCAAAGCGTTTTTAAATTACACATTGGACTGGCGATGTTGTCGGAAGTGGACAAGGGTAAGTTTAAGTTAAACCAACCCATCAAGGTCGAAAAAGCTGACCTTATCCCTGATTTGTACAGTCCCCTCCGCGATGCGTATCCCAACGGCGGCGACATCGAGCTTTCCAAAATCATTGAATACACCGTAGCTGAAAGCGACAATGTCGGCTGTGAATTGCTCCTCAAATTACTCGGTGGTCCACAGGCCGTCGAACAATACCTGATGGGTCGTGGTTTTAAGAACGTATCCATCAAAATCAACGAACAAGTGATGCAAAAAAACTGGGAGTTACAATACCAAAACTGGACAACCCCCAAAGCAGCCAATGACCTATTGGCAGCCTATTATTTTAATTCACGAAAATTACTTTCATCCAAAAGCCACGAATTTTTGTGGGCGGTGATGAAAGGAACAAAAACGGGCAAAAATCGGCTAAGAAGTCAGCTTCCCGCCGAAACGGTGCTCGCTCACAAAACAGGTTCGTCGGGCACCAACGCCGAAGGACTAACCGCCGCTGTCAATGACATTGGGGTACTTTTCCTTCCCTCGGGCAGTCCTGTCTTCATCAGTGTATTTGTCACCAATTCCACCGAAAGCGAAGCTACCAATGAAAAAATCATTGCCGATATTGGAAAGGCTACGTGGGATTATTTCACAAAAAAATAACCCTTGCTGATTGTTTTCGCACAGACCAATAGTAAGATATTCCTACCTTATACTTTATAAATACAAAACCACCCGATACAAACATGAACCGTAGAGATGCTATACAGCAGGTTGCTCTCCTTTTAGGGGGCATGATCTCCGCACCCGCAATGGCTGGAGTGCTCGGAGAAAAAACGAATTTCGGCGAAAGCGTTCCTGTAAGTGCAGAGCAAGAAGCTTTTCTTTCTGAATTAGCCGATGTCATTATCCCAACTACTTCTACCCCAGGTGCCAAAGCCGCTGGTGTAGAGAAATTTATCGTGCGTGTCATGCGCGATTGTTTCCCCAAAGAAGACCAAGAGAAGTTCTATGCAGGGCTTACCAAATTGAACACCGACAGCCGTTCTTCATTTGGAAAAAGTTTTGTTGAACTCGACGGTGCTCAAAAAATTCAGGCTATTAAATCACTCACCACCAGCGACAAAGCGTTTTTCTTGCGCATGAAAGAGTTGACTGTGACAGGGTATTTCACATCAGAGATTGGGGCTACAAAAGCACTTGAGTATTTACCAATTCCTGGACGTTTTGAAGGATGTGTTCCGCTGAAACCAGGACAAAAAGCCTGGGCACTTTAATTCGAGCAATGCCGAACTGATACGTTCATTTATCTATCCAGTAGTTTCAAATTTAGATTCCAATGTATTTAAACATAGATGCACAAAAAGAAATGACCTACGACGCAATCGTTGTGGGCTCGGGAGTGAGCGGTGGCTGGGCTGCCAAAGAACTCACCGAAAAAGGATTACGCGTTTTGATGCTCGAAAAAGGGCATAAATTAGACCACGTAACGGGCTACGAAAATGCCATGAAAGACCCTTGGCAAACCAAATACAACGGTCGCCTCACGGTAGAGCAAAAAGAAACGCACCCAAAATTGAGCCGCGATTATCCGTACAACGAGATGTCGGAAAAGTATTGGATGAACGACTCTGATTCATTGTACAAAGAAGTGAAGCGCTTTGACTGGTACCGTCCTAACATTGTAGGGGGAAAATCCATCATGTGGGGGCGTCAATCGTACCGTTTGAGTGACATCGACTTTGAAGCCAACCTCAAAGATGGCATTGCCGTTGACTGGCCGATTCGCTACAAAGACGTTGCGCCTTGGTATAGTTACGTAGAAAAAATCGCGGGGATTTCGGGAGAAAAACTAGGTCTGCCTCAGCTTCCTGACAGCGAGTTTTTACCCCCAATGGAAATGTATTGCGTTGAAAAAGAAGTTCGTAAACGCATTGAAAAAGATTTCCCTGGCCGTACGATGACCATCGGTCGCGTTGCGAACTTAACCAAACCTTCTCAGTTTATGGTTGACAACGGACGTGCTGCTTGTCAATACCGTAACAAATGCGCCTTGGGTTGTCCGTTTGGCGCGTATTTCAGTACCCAATCGTGTACGTTGCCTTTGGCCGCGAAAACGGGTAAATTAACCCTTCGCCCCGACTCAGTTGTCACCAACTTGATTTACGACGAAAACAAGAAAAAAGCGACGGGCGTACGCGTGGTTGACGCCGTAACGCTTGAGGAACGTATCTTCAACGCCAACTTGATTTTTGTTTGTGGTTCGGCACTTGGCACAACGGCCGTATTGCTAAATTCAACGTCAAATCGTTTCCCTACAGGTTTTGGAAACGACAGCGGCGAACTAGGACACAACTTGATGGATCACCACTTCCGTACGGGAGCGAGTGGAACGTGGGAAGGTGATGCCGATAAATATTATTTCGGTCGCCGCGCCAACGGTATCTACGTGCCACGTTACCGTAACATTGGCAACGACAAACGTGATTACCTACGCGGATTTGGCTACCAAGGAGGCGGAAGCCGTGCGAGTTGGCAACGCAACGTAGCCGAATTGAGTTTTGGCGCTGACTTCAAAGAGGAATTGACGAAACCAGGACCTTGGAGCATGGGCTTAGGTGGTTTCGGAGAAACCTTGCCTTACCACGAAAACCGCATGTACCTCGACCCCAAAGAAAAAGACAAGTGGGGAATGCCATTGGTGGTATTTGACGCCGAACTCAAAGAAAACGAGAAAAAGATGCGCGTCGATATGGCCAATGACGCTGCCGAAATGCTTGAAAAAGCGGGTGTGAAAAACGTGAAGTCGTACGACCGTGGTTCGTGGTTAGGAATGGCGATTCACGAAATGGGTACTGCTCGTATGGGCCGCGACCCTAAAACATCGGTCTTGAATGGCAACAACCAAGTACACGCTTGCAAAAACGTATTTGTAACCGACGGTGCTTGTATGGTGTCAGCTTCGTGCGTCAACCCATCACTTACTTATATGGCACTGACGGCCCGCGCCGTTGACTTCGCCGTGAAGGAACGCAAAAAAGGAAATATCTAAAAAATAAAAATACCCCGACTCAAGTATGAATCGGGGTATTTTTTTATCCATTTTGTTCCATTTTCTTTTTGACAACGTCGGCTGGATAACGCAAAGCTAACGCTCGAATTTCGTAGCTAAACTCCTCAAAGGTTTTTTTCCACAAAAGCGCTTCCTCTTCGGAATAAGGATAAAAACCGTGTGCATTGGCCACCCCTTTCCCTCCATCTTTCACAATATCATCGATTAACTTCGGTACCTCGGCGGTTGTACTGAGGGTTGGAAATAAATCTTTCATCACGGTATGGTAGGCGGGAACGCCCGTCAAATCCATCCACCGAAACGGCCCTACCAACGTCATCCAATACCCTGCATTATTTCGACAGGCACGGTCCACATCTTCTACGGTCGCGTAGCCATTTTCCACCAAATGAAACGCTTCACGGTAAAGCGCATACATCAAGCGGTTGGTAATAAACCCACGAATATCCTTTCGAACCAAGGTAGGCTCTTTTCCCCAATTTTGGGAAACTTCGTACAACCACTCTCCTTTTGACACATCACTCAATTCCCCACAAATTACTTCCAAAAAACGGGTTGTGTGCGAAGGTTCCGCCCAGTGAAGTCCCAAAAAGCGCTCAGGATGAGCCACTTCTTTTTGCAAAATACTGATGGGAATCGCCGACGTATTACTAGTAATAATCGCTTCTTTTGAGACAACAGCCTCAATTTTCTCATAGACCGATTTTTTTATGGGCAAACTTTCGAGCGTACATTCAATGACCAACGCACAATCGGCCAGCAAGTGGTAGTCTTCCGTAATCGTTAATTGAGCAAAAAAGTGCTCGGGTGCAAAAGTAGTCAATCCTTCCGCTTGCGATTTTTGAAGGTGTTCATGAATACGCGGTTGGGCAGTTGGGACATCCAAAGGCAAGGGAGCTACTGCTACTACTTTATGTCCTGCCATTAGCAAACAAGTAGTAATGCTGCACCCCATAAGCCCTAGTCCAACTACCCCTACTGAAATAGCTGATGTGGTCATGGTTAGGTTTTATTATGCGTTGTTTTTACTCCAATAAAATGCAATCGACGTTCCTGCCAAGATATGCCAAATACTCCACCAACCTGCGATAATGGCCATTCCGCCCAAAGGTAAATCCACAGGAAATACGGCGGGATTGAACAATAAGGCCAGTCCAAGCCCCGAATTATGAATACCCGTTTCGATGCTGAGCGTTCTGCGGTTTTGTTTTGAAAGTCCAAAGACGGCGCCCATTCCGTAGCCCGTAGCCATGGCGAGCGTATTTTGTAGCAAAACCACCACAAACACGAAACCAATGTGGTTTAAGAAAATAGCTAGGTTTTGGGTAAAGGCAATGACTACTAACGCCACAAAAAATAACAAAGACAACACCTGAAATGGTTTGAGCAAAAACAAAGCAACTTTGGGTAAATAATAAGAACATAGCATTCCTAAAATCATTGGTAAGCCAAGAATCATAGATACCGACTTGAGCAACTCTCGCCAATCGAGCGACAACGGCCGTACCAACGAGCTACTTTGAGCGTACAAGTTTCCCCAAAAAGTAAAATTGAATGGCGTCATAACGACCGCCAACATCGTACTTATGGCCGTCAGGCTCACTGCCAACGCTACATTTCCCTTGGCAAGCGAAGTAATAAAATTAGAAATATTTCCCCCTGGGCAAGCCGCCACCAATATCATCCCCAAAGCAACTCCTACCGTAATGTTATCGCCCAACGCCATGACCAACAAAAATGTTGCGGCAGGCATCACCACGGCCTGACTAAGAACTCCAGCCAGTAACTGACGTGGATGCTGAAGCAGTGTTTGGAAATGATGCGGCTTGATGTCAAGCGCCACCCCAAACATCATGAGGCCAAGGGCAATATTAACCACCGCCGAACTTTCGGCAGAAAAATTGAGGCGAATGTAATCCAGCGCCGCCAGTGATTCTTTCATGAAAAGGAGGTAAAGTAATAGGTTGGTTTGAAAAAAAAGCAAGATACAGGATTCAACCTAAAACCAGATACCTCTTCACCAAAAATTGACGCTTGATAAATTGTTAAGCAAAAACATTCCTCCAATGTTGACTTCAACTACTATAATTTTCAATTTACAACTAAAATCTACTCTTCGTCTTTTCGCATTAAATCGAATAGCCAATGAAACGCTTCCTTTTCATTTTTGTAGCACTTATATCGGTAAGCCGCCTTCAAGCGCAGCGTATTTTTTACGTTTCCCCAAGCGGGAACGATGCCTCCGCTAACCCCTCCAATATCAATACACCTTGGCGAACATTTGCAAAAGCGTGTAGTACTGCCACTGCTGGCGACAAAGTTTATTTTAGAGGAGGTACTTATAACGAAACCTACATCAACTTCCCTAATTCAGGCAACGCTAATCAGTACATCGAATTTCTTAACTATGCCAACGAAGAACCGATTTTTGATGGCAATGCCGCGGCAGCTTATTTTGTGCTTATTAGTAGCAAAAACTACGTCAGAATCAAGGGATTTCATTTTAAAAATCTAACGGGGAGTGCCTGGGGAATCAAAATAGAAGGAACGTCCCACCACCTTGAACTAAAGAAGTGTAAATTCAGCCAATTCTACGCCTCCCCCAACGCAGGCTTCAACCCCTTCGTAGTTTGTGGAAGCCACTCAACCACCTCAATCAATGCCATTGTCGTCGATAGTTGTTCGATTTTCGATTGCCGTACGGGAGTAAGCGAAGCATTAACTTTTGTCGGTAATGTCGATGGTTTTCTTGCCAGTAATAACCATATCAATAACACTGGAAATATTGGAATTGTAGCCGCAGGGTATTACAACTGGTGTAACAATTCCGCCTCCAACTCCCAAGCGCGCAACGGAATCATTCGGGGCAATCTGGTAGAAAACTGCAAAAGCCCAATCGCCTTGGCCGCAGGCATTTATGTCGATGGCGGAAAGAACATTGTGGTTGAACAAAATACCTGCCGAAACAGTCAACGGGGATTTCAAATCAATTGCGAAAATCAATTTAGTGTCGTCAACGCTGCCGCCGAAAAGGTAATCATTCGCAACAACCTGGCTTACAACAACTCCCGAGGAGGAATTGGCTTAGGCGGTTGTAAAGAAACTTCGTGGTGTAAAAATGGACGCATCAAAGATTGTTGGATCATCAATAATACCTGCGTCAACAATTATAACAGTTCAGTACTAGAGCCTTCTGAAACATCGCCCCAAGATTACGGCGAACTTAATTTGGACTACTCAGAAAACTGCACCATCCGAAACAATATTTTTTACTCCTCCATCAGCGGCCGTTCTAAACTCTTGAATAGCTGGCAACCCGCCGCTCAATTTGTCATTGGGCTGAGCGCTGAC
The DNA here is from genome assembly GCF_014195535.1 of Runella defluvii. Taxonomy (GTDB): domain Bacteria; phylum Bacteroidota; class Bacteroidia; order Cytophagales; family Spirosomataceae; genus Runella; species Runella defluvii. The sequence continues at coordinate 517,058 of NZ_JACIBY010000003.1, forward strand.
TACAACATTTGGCACTCTACTTTTACCAATAATCCCCACTTTATGATTGAAAAACGCGATAGTTATGGACTCCAAAATTTTAAAACCAACGAATCCAAAGACCAAAACTCTCGTTCGTCCAATCCCCTTTTTCAGGACGTGGCTAGTGCTAACTTCCGACTTAGTTCAGAATCATCCCCAGCGTACGACTTCAGCGACCATTCTTCCGTTGCCACTGACTCCGCAGGCAGCAAAGATTTGGCGGGAAAAACACGGGTTAAAAATTTTCGTCCCGACGCAGGTGCCTATGAATACCAATGCCCTACCAATGACATTGTCATCGATATTCCACTGACTTACAAAACATATCTTTTTGAAACAAACGGTAGAATAATCGTCAACAAATCCGTGGACCCAGCGGTAAAAGTGGTTTTCAACGCCAAGAAGTCTGTCCTTTTCCAAAATGGGGCTATTTTGCCCTCTACGACCAAAATAGAGACTAAAAATACGGGTTGCAGTAATTGAAATGTGGAGTAAATTTAGGAGCATAGAAGCAAAAAAGGCTGCAAATCACTGATTTGCAGCCTTTCAGCAGAGAGAGAGGGATTCGAACCCCCGGACCTGTTACAGTCAACGGTTTTCAAGACCGCCGCATTCGACCACTCTGCCATCTCTCTTTGTTTTCCCTTACTCGTCGTTTGGGATTGCAAAAGTAAAACTATTATTCAGCTTTGTCAAGCTTTTGTTTAAGAATTTTTAAGAGAATAGAGTTTCTTAAACAAATAAGCCTGTAAATCGGCAACATAGAAGCTTACGCATCAAAAATACATCAACTTTGACTACCAAATTGTTTATTCTTTAAAATCAAAAAACACTCTTCTTCTCGCATATTTAACAGAAACAATAGCCGCTATTTTACTCCAATCAAGGTTAAAAAACATTACTTAAGATATAATAAAATCATTGCAGTCCTCACCTGATTTATTTAAATTTGACAAAATCAAATTTAAATAAATATAAAAATGAAAGTTATTGATATTGATTATCAAGTAATTAGGAAATTTGAAACGACAATCGAGGGAGTCAGGGGTAAGATTGGAATCAACAACGATGAATTAATCACCCATTGCCCTGAAAATGAAGCGCTCTGTTACCAAATTATTCTTCATAAAGAGATATATTTAAATCAGTTACCAGGCAAAATTTCCCAAAAAACGATCAAACTCTCTGTCAAACAACTATTAATAATTTATTAGATGAGAATATAGACCTTAGTGCTAACGCCCAATATGCTCCTGTATTTATAAGCCCTAATCTTGAAACAAGTCCCTTAGTTGCTATCGACGGTAATCATAGATTAATAGCCCATTTTTTAAAACACGGGGGAATAAGTGGCGTTCACGCTTACTTATTTGTTCATAAAAATACAATGAGCTGGCCATGGACTCCACCGCTCGCCAAAGAATATCATCCCTCACATGACAAAAATTAGTGAACAGATTGATAAGCTAACGAGCTCTATCGAAAATGCGATTACGGGAGAACGCTTTTTGACTGACGTGTTGCCTGTGTTTTCATCAGAGATTAAGGCATCTGATTGGGTTTTTAACTGGAAAGCAGAAACTAAATACAATAGCCGAAGCGTTTTCAAGTTGGTAACTCACGAAAACCCGAAAGTTATTCATGGGCTGTTGAGCATAGAAGACAAAAACGACCATATCTTTATGCACTTGCTAGAAAGTGCAAAGTTCAACAAAGGAAAAAATAAAGTCTATGAAGGAGTAGCGGGAAATTTGGTCGCCTATGCTTGTAAAGTAGCATTTGAATACAACTATGACGGTATTGTATCTTTTGTTTCTAAAACCCAATTGATTGAACACTACCAAGAAACTTTAGGAGCGAAACAGTTTGGTCGAGGCAGCCAAATGTTCATTGATACTCCTCAATCATATCAACTCTTTAAACGATATTTTCCCAATGAAAAGCAGTCCTAATTTTCAAAAACTCAATCAATCTGACGTAATGATTAATAGCGCAGTAGCTAAAGCTGACGATACCGCTTTCAGTGCGTTTTTAAAGGAGCGAAAAAAGAATAGCAGTGCGCAAAAAAAAAGCAAAAAACATTCTGCCTGCATTGAATAGAACATTCAATAATAAACAGCAGTATACCTAGCGATTTGGGAGCCTGTAAGCCCCCACCAATGATTTTAATGCTTTCAACATTGGAAGATTACTTCCTTAGACATTTGATATTTTTCACTGTTTTTAATAAAAACAAAAAAGGTTGCAAATCATTGATTTGCAACCTTTCAGCAGAGAGAGAGGGATTCGAACCCCCGGACCTGTTACAGTCAACGGTTTTCAAGACCGCCGCATTCGACCACTCTGCCATCTCTCTTTGTTTTCCCTCACTCGTCGTTTGGGATTGCAAAAGTAGAACTATTACACAGCTTTGTCAAGCTTTTTCTAAGAAAAAATCTAAAAAAAAAGCGCAACAGCGCTTAAAAACGCCCTTTTTGCTGATTATCAATTTGTTAAAATCATTCTAATGCCTGCTTTAAATCCGCAATTAAATCATCAATATGCTCTAGCCCTACCGAAATTCTAAGCAGGTTTTTAGGACTCACCGAATGAACTCCCTCCGCCGTCGCGCGGTGTTCAATCAAACTTTCTACTCCTCCCAAACTCGTGGCTCTAATAAACACTTTTACTTTGCTTTTCAAGGCCAAAGCCGCCGCCTCTCCCCCTTTCACTTGAATCGACATCATCGCCCCCCCCGCACTCATTTGTTTTTTGGCTACCTCTACCCCACTATGGCTCGGTAAAAAAGGATAATGAACGGCTTCTAATGCAGGATGCGTACTCAGAAATTCTGCCAACTGTGCGGCATTCGAAGTTTGTTGACGAACCCGCAAAGGCAACGTTTTAAGCCCCCGCAAAACCAACCAACAATCAAATGGCGAAGGCACAGCCCCTCCCAATGCTTGTATCATTCGTGCTTTTTCAGCCAACGGACCATTTTCTTTAAATATTAACGCCCCGCTCAATAAATCGCTGTGCCCCCCAAAGTACTTGGTGGCAGAGTGCATCGACACATCACACCCCAAATCAAGTGGGCGTTGTAAAACAGGGGTTGCCCACGTATTGTCACAAACTGTATAGGCGCCTTTTTGGCGAGCCAAAGTAGCCACCTCCGCAATGTCAGTAATTTTGAGTTGGGGGTTCGACGGGCTTTCTATCCATACTAATTTGGTATTTGGCAAAAAAGCCGCCTCAATCGCTGCTAAATCGCTCATATCCACCTTTGTGTATTTTAAACCCCAAACGGACATTATTTCTTGCAACAAAGCGGGGGTTCCGTAGTAAGCATCGTCAGGAACAATGACGTGGTCGTTGGGAGAAAGACACTGAAAAATGGTAGCCGTAGCCGCCTGACCCGACGCAAAAGCCATCCCGACTTCCCCACCTTCCAATACCGCGTAGGCTTTTTCCAGTGAATTTCGGTTGGGGTTGCTGGCTCGGGTATAGATATGTCCGTGAGGAATACTGCTATCGGGCTCACGCTCAAAGGTCGTTGACAAATAAATAGGCGGAACCACCGCACTGGCATTGGCGTCGTGGTACTGCGTACTATTAATGACTAAGGTTTCAAAATTCATCAGAAGTAGTAAGTGGGTTTTAACTCCACAATTTTACTCTAAATCTTTTTGAATCAAAAATTAGTTGCGTAGGTTTGCAATATAGTATGCAAGCATACCATTGATTTTATTTTAATAAACCCTTTCGGACTCATGACAACCTTAGAAACATTCGACCTTCGTATTGAGGATTCAATTGCCTGGGTGTATTTTAATCGCCCAGAACGTGCCAACGCCCTAAATCAAAAGGCGTGGGATGAGATGAAGGTTCTTTTTGAAGAATTGGATGATAACAACGACGTTCGGGTAATTATATTAAGTGGGCACGGCAAGCATTTTTGCGCAGGAATCGACCTGGAGCTATTGATGAACGTAGCCCAATTTTCGCAACCTTGCGAAGGGAGAAAAAGAGAACAACTTCGCAAAAAAATTCTGGCCCTACAAGCTCCCATCAACGCCATTGAGCAGTGCAGTAAGCCCGTCATTGCGGCCATCAAAGGAGGCTGCATTGGTGGTGGAGTGGATATTATAAGTGCTTGCGATATGCGCTACTGCACCGACGACGCCTACTTTACCATCAAAGAAATTGACATGGGAATGGTGGCAGATTTGGGAACACTCCAACGGCTCCCTAAAATTATTCCCCCTGGTATTGCCCGTGAAATGGCTTACACGGGTCGAAATGTAACGGGTTTGGAAGCAGAGCGCATCGGGTTAGTCAATCGTACTTTTGCAAGTGCTGAAGAAATGTACACGGAGGTAATGAAAGTAGCTCAACAAATCGCGAGCAAGTCACCCTTATCAATCAGAGGGACCAAAGCCATCCTCAACCACAGCCGCGACCATTCAGTAGCCGACGGACTCGATTACATGGCAACCTGGAATGCTGCTATGTTACTTTCTGATGATTTAATGGAGGCGTTTCAGGCGAAAATGCAGAAGCGCCCCGCAGTGTATAAGTAAAAAAAGGGGCGACAAAACCACGTTCTTGCTTTTTGGCAAGAAAAATGGCTTTGTCGCCTCAGCGTATTCCCACGTTTCGTGCGTCGATTATACGCGACGAAGTTTTGCTTCAATCGTTTGTTGCGTATGTGGCACTGCGCGTAGTCGCTCCTTTGGAATCAACTTTCCAGTATCAATACAAATGCCGTACGTACCGTTTTTGATGCGAATAAGCGCGTTTTCAAGCTGCGTAATAAATTTTTGCAAACGCCCAGCCGATTGGCTCATTTGCTCCCGCTCGCTTGTGTCCACATCTTCCATCAATTTGGTCGCTGCACCAGTATTGTCGGTACCACTGTCATTTTTGCGACTTAATGTGTCCTTAATGTACGCCAATTCTTTACGCGCAACTTCAAGTTTTGTGTTGATGATTTCTTCGAACTCCTTCAACTCCTCTTCAGAGTAACGTTTTTTTTCTTCCTGTGCTGACATAATAAAACTCCTTGGTTTGGGGTACAACTTAATGGCGGAAGTCAATTAAACCGCAAAAATACGTTTTATTCGGTTCTGTCAAACCATTTTTACGACCGTTTAATAAAAACTTATTATTTGTCGATTTTATGTTTTCCAACAAATACCAAGTAATATTTGGATAAAACCCCAAGAACCTATAGACTATTTCAACCTTTTGGCAAAGACTTGCATTTCCTTTTAAAGTCATTTATTGTATTATATCAAGAAAAAACTATCCTTTTGTATTTTTGGTTATAATAATAGTAAGTTTGCGCCAAGAAGCTCAGACGCTTTTTGTGTCCAGAGATTTTATCATCAAACGAACATTCCAAATAATCAGATTTCTTTAAAGTTATGACTTACATTGAGCCTGCTCCTATCAAAGATAAGGAGAATCCATTGGAGTCGATGATGTCGCGTTTTGACAAAGCGGCCGAACTCCTTGGTATTAGCGATGAAATGTACCACATCCTCAAAGTCCCCCGCAAACAGGTCGTAGTCGGTCTTCCCGTTACGATGGACAATGGGCAAATCAAAGTCTTTGAAGGTTATCGCGTCATTCACTCTACCATCCTTGGCCCCGCCAAAGGAGGGATTCGATTTGATATGGCCGTCAACATTGACGAAGTGCGTGCCCTTGCCGCATGGATGACCTGGAAATGTGCCGTAGTAGATATTCCGTACGGCGGAGCAAAAGGAGGGATTGCTTGCAACCCTCGTACGATGTCAGCAGGTGAAATCGAACGCCTCATGCGCGCTTACACCTTGTCGATGCTCGATGTTTTTGGCCCCGACAAAGACATTCCCGCCCCCGACATGGGGACAGGTCCCCGCGAAATGGCGTGGTTAATGGATGAATACTCCAAAGCCATGGGTATGACCGTTCACGGCGTGGTAACGGGCAAACCGCTCGTATTGGGTGGTTCACTTGGCCGTACCGAAGCAACAGGCCGTGGCGTAACGGTTTCGGCGCTTGCTGCTATGGAAAAAATGCGCATCAATCCGTACCGGGCAACGGCCGCCGTTCAAGGGTTTGGAAACGTAGGGATGTTTGCCGCCTCGCTCATGCACGAACGCGGCGTCACAGTCCAAGCCATCAGTGATATTTCGGGTGGGTATTTCAATGCCCGAGGTATCGACATTGAGGATGCCATGAAGTACCGCGCTGCCAATGGTGGCATTATGGAGGGTTATAAGGAGGCCGACAAAATAACGAACGAAGAACTCCTTTCACTTCAAGTAGATGTGTTGGTACCAGCGGCCAAAGAAGATGTTATTACCCACGACAATGCCGCGTATATCCAAGCTAAAATGATTGTGGAGGGTGCCAATGGGCCTACTTCTGCGAGTGCCGATGACATCATCAATGAAAAGGGGATCATGGTCGTTCCCGACATCTTGGCCAATGCAGGCGGTGTGACGGTTTCTTACTTTGAGTGGGTTCAAAACCGTATTGGTTACAAATGGAACCTCGAACGCATCAACCGCCGTTCGGATCGCATCATGAAAGATGCCTTTGAAAACGTGTATGCTACTTCGCAAAAATACCAAGTAAACATGCGACTTGCGGCTTATATTGTTGCTATCGACAAAGTAGCAAGTACCTATAAGTACCGTGGTGGTTATTAGATAATGAAAAGGGCAAGTTGCTAACTGTAACTTGCCCTTTTCATTATCTATTTGCTCAAAAATGCAGTCAATCGCTTTTTCTTAACCAATTCGTTCAAGTTCAGGATACAGTTTTCATCAATGACGATGTCTTGCTGCCAATTTGTTATTAACCAAGTTGGATTTAACTTTTCGGCCACCACAATTTTTTGATTTTTGGTCAATACCCAAACAATTTTTTGAGTTCCAAAATCCAACATTTTTTGCGTTTTTTCAATAATATACTCCTCATCAGTGGCATAGTCGGCCATGTCAGCTTTGATATCTACTTCAATAACCACATGAGGGGAAGTTGAAAAATAATTGTCATTCAGCGTACCTATATCATCTTGCCAATAGACAGCAATGTCGTTTGCAAGGTTATCTCCTACATCAATATGCAAACCAGCCTCGTTGGTAACGACCAAGTAGTCGTCCGAAAGATGAACCGACAGATACACATGAATTAGTGAAACAATAGCTGCTTGCAACGAACTACTTCCCATAATTTCTTCTGGTTTTTTCTTTTTACGAATCACATCCTTGTAACCTTTGTAATAAAGAGGTTTTCCGTTGAGGGTTTCGTAAATCAAATAATCGGGCACTTTTCGCTTCCGTTTTTGAGGCATATCAACCGAGGCAGTCATACAATTGTCGCTTTGATGATAAAGTAAAGATAGAAAAATTGAAGCGGTTTACCTACTTTTGCAACGTTTATCTAAAAACCCCGTACGTATGACAATTCATAAAGAAGGTTTCGCTAGTATTGGTTTAGCAGGCGCATTTGTATTAATTACCAATTGGCTCTTGCGCTACTTTATAGGCGAAATCGAATGGCTAACAACCACTTGGCTTGTGGTATCACTCGTCTTCTTTTTTATTATTGTTCAATTTTTCCGTAAACCAACGCGGATTACGCCCATTCACCCCAATCACGTAATTGCCCCTTGCGATGGCAAAGTGGTCGTCATTGAAGAAGTGGTTGAAACAGAATACTTTAAAGGCCCACGTCGGCAAGTTTCTATTTTCATGTCCCCCATCAATGTCCATATCAACTGGAACCCCATTGCTGGTGTGGTTAACTATTTCAAATACCACCCAGGCAAATACTTGGTGGCGTGGCATCCCAAATCTAGTACAGAAAACGAACGCACAACTACGGTCATAAAAGCACCCAACGGAGTTGAAGTGCTTTTTCGTCAGATTGCGGGTGCCTTAGCTAAACGCATTGTTTGGTACGTAAAAGAAGGTCAACAGGTAAGCCAAGGATCCGAAATGGGATTTATAAAGTTTGGCTCACGCGTCGATATTTACTTACCACTGGATGCTGATATTAAAGTAAATCTTGAAGAAAAAACAACAGGTGGAATCACAGTGTTAGCACATTTAAAATAAGTGTTATTCGACGCTTTGCACTTGACATTCGACATTAAAAATCATGCTATCTACGACAGAATCTACTTCACATTATGACAACCTCGACCAAATGAGTGTTCGGGAGTTGCTCACTAACATCAACAACGAAGACAAAACAGTTCCTTACGCCGTCGAAAAAGCCATTCCTCAAATAGAGGCATTGGTTGAGCAAATCGTCGTTAGAATGAAACAAGGTGGTCGCCTTTTTTACATTGGTGCAGGAACAAGTGGTCGCTTAGGTGTGGTAGATGCCTCAGAATGCCCCCCAACGTACGGCGTACCTTTTGATTTGGTCATTGGTATCATGGCGGGCGGCGACAGTGCCATCCGTAAAGCCGTCGAAAATGCCGAAGATGACCCCAATCAGGCCTGGATTGACCTCCAAGCCTATGACATTGACGAACTAGATTCATTGATTGGAATTGCGGCGTCGGGTCGTACACCGTATGTGATTGGTGGACTCAATCAAGCCCGCAGTGCAGGCATTCTGACGGGGTGTATTGTATGCAACGTAGGGTCAAAAGTAGCCGCTGCGGCCGAATATCCCGTCGAAATCGTCGTAGGTCCCGAGTTTGTCACTGGTAGTACGCGCATGAAATCAGGAACGGCCCAAAAATTAGCCCTCAATATGATTTCCACTTCGGTCATGATTCAACTTGGACGCGTCCAGGGCAACAAAATGGTGGATATGCAAATGACCAATTTTAAACTCGTTCAACGCGCCATCCGAATGGTACGAGAGGAATTGCCGCACATAACCCCCGAAGAAGCGCAAGCGCTCTTGGATGCCCACGGAAGCGTTCGCAATGCTGTTGAAGCTGGCCGCAACTTGTCATGAAAAAAATCTGGAACAGCCTTAAAGAGCACGTAAAAGCAGATTTTGATGCTAAAACGTATGGCTTTACAGCTGTTTTTTTGGTGGTAATCATTGCCATCAATTACCGTATAAATTTAGAACGGGGAATCATTGATAGTTATCGTGGCAACTCGATTCGCATTTTCTGGTATTTTTTACTATACGCCTTCGCTTATTACGGAGGCGTTTTTATTTATACCCTTTGTAAAAAAGAAACCTCCGCACTGCGTACGCCTACTTTCTGGCTGTATAGTCTATTTATCTTGGGAGTGTTGGGATTAGACGGCGGCTTTTATGCGTACAACCAATGGAGTAAGACGCTTTTTGATGGACAAATTTACATCTTTGCGTTCCATTGTTTGTCTAACCTTTTTTCGGTTTTAACCGTCGTTCTTCCCTTTTTGCTCTTTTATAATCTCATTGAACAGCAGCCTTCTTACTTTTACGGACTGCGTCCCCAATGGTTTGTTGTAAAGCCCTACTTGCTTTTGGTTGTTTTGATGGTGCCCCTTATCAGTTGGGCATCGTTTCAACCTGATTTTTTGCGCTCATACCCTTCCTACAAAGGCTCTAATGCCGACGAGTTTTTTGGGGTAGCTCCTTGGGTAACAACCCTGTTTTATGAGGTGTGTTATGGTTTTGATTTCTGCATTACGGAGTGGCTTTTTCGAGGATTTTTAACCATTGGAATGGCTCGATTTTTAGGTCGAGGTGTCATCATTCCAATGGTCGTCTGTTATGCCTCTCTTCATTTTGGAAAACCATTGGGAGAAACCATCGGCTCAATTTTCGGAGGCTATATTCTTGGTGTGTTGGCCCTACAAACGAGAAGTATCTGGGGCGGCATTATTGTTCATGTGGGAGTAGCTTGGCTGATGGACTTAGCGGCTTGGCTTCAGAAAGCGGAGATTTACTAACACCTTCCTCCTCACTCGCTTGCGTTAAACTCTCCACCCCACGCACAAAAAGCGCTCTACTTGGCAAGGCAAAAGTGGCACCTTGGGTTCGGACGATTTCTAGTATTTTGAAATTTACTTCTTCCCGCACGCGCATAAATTCCTTCCAAACGGACGTGCCCACGTGGTAAATTACTACTACGTCCAACGAACTTTCACTCAAAAGCTCTAACCGCACTGTGGGCTCTTTCGACCCCGTAATGTACTGCGAAAGTAAGTACTCACGAATTTCTTCGATGATTTTTTCAATGGTTTCCGAAGGTGTATCGTACGCCAATCGAACGTAATACTTGGCGCGGCGGTGGGTTCGTTGTGAGACATTTTCGAGGGCTTGCGTCACCATCAAACGGTTGGGCACGGTTATCAAACTGCCATCGTCCGAACGAACGCGCGTGCTTCTAAACCCAATTTGTTCTACCTCTCCCGAAATCTTATCCAGTACCACCGACTGCCCCACCAAAAAAGGGCGTTCGAGCATGATGGTTATTGAGGCGATGAGGTTTTCGAGCGTTTCGCGGGCCGCCAACGCAATCACCACTCCCCCAATTCCCAAACTGGTAATTAGTGCCCAAACGTTTACCTCATACACTTTGTGAAGCATGACAAAAAAACACGTCAGGGTCCAAAAAACGATGGCAATGTCTTTGAAGAAAGGGACGAGTTGATCATCTAAGGCAGAGGGCGTTTCGGCAGCTTGCTGCTTGAATATCAAGGAAATAAATTTTATTAGTCGAATTCCTAACCAGCCAACAGCCACCGACAACATCGTTTGAAAGACCCGCTCCAACAGCATCAACCAGCCAAATTTTTCAGGCGAAGCCCAATTCCATTCGGAAGGAACTTTGAGGTGATGAAAGGCCAAAAATAAAATAACAAGAGTGATAAGAGCCTCAAAAGGACGGCGAGTAAGGCGCACAAATTCGGCCACGGGAATATTGCCAGCCTCACTTTTGATAAAACGGTAAATCGTACGACTCACAGTAAACGAAAGTCCGCGCCGAAGGATGATTCCTAAGCCCAATATGCCCACAAACCAAAGTAAATCGCTGAGTTTGTTTTCTAAAATGGTGTAATGAAGCCAATACGAAACTTGGTCCATGTCTTTAGCTAGTTGATTCGGCTACAAAACAACGACGTATTTGGCGTTTTCACAACAAAAAGCGGGTTATCGAATGGTCAATTTCGACAACTCGGCCAAAAATACCTCTTTTCGACGACGGGCTACTTCAATCTGAGCATCGTCGTTCATTACCACCGTTCCCCCCTCGCCTTTGATGTATTTTTTCACTTGACGTAAATTGATAAGGTACTGATTATGAACCCGTACAAAGCCATAAGGGCTTAACAATTCTTCGTATTCTTTTAAGTTTTTGGACACCATTATTTTTTTTCGACCTATGAAATGAAAAATGGTATAATTCGCATCTGATTCACAGCGAACAATTTCTCGAATCGGTACATAAAAAATCCCTTCTTGCGTCGGAAGCGCCATTTGCATACTCTCCGACTGTCCTCCTCGAAGGTTTTGCAACAGTACTTCTACATTTTGAGCCGATGATTTTTTGGTTTTTATACGCTCAGAAGCGCGTTGAATAGCGGCCTCAAGTTCGTCGCCATCAATCGGTTTTAATAAATAATCGACCGCCCCAATTTTAAAGGCTTTTACGGCATAGTGGTCGAATCCTGTGGTAAAAATCACCTCAAAATCAATCCGTTCGAGGCCATCGAGCATGTCAAATCCGCTTTTGCCAGGCATCTGAATGTCCAAAAAAACCAAATCAGGGTTCAGCACCTGAATCGCGCGGGCACCTTCGTCGGCCGAATGGCAAAACTGCATAATGTAAATGTCTTGGGCATACAGTTCGAGGAGTTTTTTAAGGGCTTGGCACCCCATGAGTTCGTCGTCAACGATGAGCGCTTTTAACATAATTTGAATTGGGCAATGTCTGGCAAAACTATTTTTACTTTTGTTCCTGAAGGCTCACCCGTTTGGTCGTACAAATCGTCGATGATGATTTTGGCCCCTTCGGTATTGTACTGACGGTTAAAGGTTTCGATGCTTTCGAGGACGTTTTGAGTCCCTTTCGATTTTCGGCTGGGCGACAATTGTTTACTTATCTCTTTTGACTTTACCCGCCCGACTCCGTTGTCTTCAATGGTACACGACACCAGCGTTGACGTTTCTCTTTGAAACGAGAGTATAATTTTGCCTTGTTCCGTACGGTGCATCAGTCCGTGCCAAATGGCATTTTCGACGTGCGGTTGTATCATCATGGTAGGAAAAACGGTTTCGTGAGCCTCCAAGCGGGAATCTACTTTAATTTCAAAATCAAACTTATTTTTCCCAAAACGCATTTGTTCTAACTCAACATAAAGGTTCATAAAGGTTACAATACGTTCGATGGTCTGAAGTGGCGTATCGGTATTGTCCAAAATTTGCCGAATCAATTTAGAAAACTTGGTGAGGTACTTCGATGCTTGGTGGTTTTGGTCGTGTAAAATAAAATTATTGATGGAATTGAGGCAATTAAAAATAAAATGCGGGTTCATTTGGGCACGTAATGCCTTCATTTCCAACGCTGCAATCTGGCGATTGAGCATCGCTTTTTCTTTTTCTCTCTCCTGAATACGGCGTATTCTTCCCGTAAAAAACACTACCAACGCCCCAACACCCGCCATCATCGCCAAAAAACGAAACCAATCTTTTGTCCAAAAAGGAGCGGTCACTCTTACTTTCAACGTCAGTGGAGTTTCGTTCCAAACACCGTCCGAATTACTCGCTTTTATTTTAAAAACATAGTCTCCTGGAGGAATTTGCGAATAGCTCACAAAATGACGGCTTCCGCTGTATATCCAATTTTTATCAACCCCCTCCAATTGATACGCGTACTGATTCTTTTGGGGTGAAGTAAAATCTAGCGCAGCAAATTCAAACGACAAAAAGTTTTCTGTATAGCTCGTTTCAATCATCCCTTTTCCAAAAACATTCACCGAATGGTTCATCACTTTTACCTCTGTAATGGCCACAGGCGAAGGGCTACCGCGGCGTTGTAGCCCTGTAGGTTGAAAAATAGTAAAGCCATTGACACCCCCAAACGCCATCTCACCAGAAGCTAACTTAAGGTAAGCCCCTCCATTAAACTCATTATTTTGAATACCGTCGTGTACATCAAAAGCCGTAAAAGTCTCATTTTTAGGATTAAACCGTGCTAAGCCCATATTGGTACTCATCCATACTTGCCCATTGTCATCCACCAACGAACCATACACGATGCTGTTGGGCAGGCCGTCGTCGGTGGTATATAGCTTAAATCGCTTAGACAGCGGATTGTATTTCCCAAAACCTACCCGATAACTACTAATCCAAAGAACGGAATCACTGCTTAGGTTGACACTGCTTACATCCCCCACCTCAATATGGGTGGACGGTATCACCAGTGGCACAGGCTCAATCGTCTCATTGATAGGCGAATACTTTTGCAACCCTGCTCCTCTCCCAATCCAAATTGTCCCTTTTGAATCTTCTTTAAATGAGTTTATCAAATCGTCGTACCCGCTTGCATTGGCCCAAAAACGATACGCTTTTGTCGGATAATCAAACGTAAATAACCCTTTGGCCGTCCCCATCCAAACCCGCTTTCGGCTATCCATGTAAATCGTCCGAATTGCGGTTGATTGGAGCGTATCGAAGGCTGCCTTGCACGCAAGCGAAGGTTCGGTAAACGTTCCTTTTTTAGCATCAAACTGCACCAAGCCATTGCTCGTTGCCCCCCAAAAAAGGCTTGGTTCGACCTCAATCATTGCAAAGACCTGGCTTCGCCCTTCAGTTTCTGGTTTACTCACCCGCACTTTTCCTGTCTTCTTATTCCAAACGTTGATTCCTTCTCCATCTGTTCCCACCAACAGATGGTCGCCCGATTCAGCAAAAGACAAAATGAAGTTATAATTCAGCCCATAATCTTGATTTATGGTCCGAAATTTACCCAATCGAAGATTTATTTTGTTCAGCCCACTATTATTACTCCCCACCCACACTAAGCCCGAATTATCTTCAAAAATGTCATTGAGCGGCGATCCTTTGAGGCTGTTGAGGCGCTGGTACGTCAAATCAGACGGCAAAAAATCCATTTTTTCGGTTTTGGTATCCAAACAAACCAACCCCGACTGTAGGCTCAACCAACATCGCCCGTTTTTGCCAATTGTCATCGATCGAATTGGAAATGTAATAAGCTCAGGAAAAAGGGCTCGTAAAGAATACTTTTTTACCAATTTCAGGGAATGACTATCAAACGTCCAAACGCCTTCATTTTCGACCCCTATCCAAATCAAGTTGTTATATACTTGCATCGGACGAATGTCATTGTCGGGAGCCAGCCCAAAAGACACAACCTTGTACTTGTTTTTTTTGACGTCCAACAACCAATAGTTTTCACTGGTAGAAATCAATAGCCTGTTGGTATCAAGCTGTGCGGCATTTAGTATATTAAGCTTGGGGATTTTGCAGTAGGTACGTTTGCTTTTAGTATCTAGGAAATAGAGTCCTTTGTTGCTACACACCCAAAGCTTCCCTTGGGCACCTGGCAGGATTTTTCGTATTCTAATGTTTGGCAAAAACGTACGTATAGAATCCGTCAATATATTGAGTTGGGCAATGCCATTCCGAGTTCCTACCCAAAGGTGCTCGTCGCCATTGTGGAATAACTGCCGAATACTATTACTAGGAAGCCCCCCCGCAGATTTGCCAATCTGCGCCCGATAGGGTTTGAACTGATACCCGTCGTACCGTAGCAACCCATCGTCAGTACCTACCCAAAGAAAACCCCGACTATCTTGGTTGATGCTCCAAACTGTATTTTGAGAAAGGCCGTTTCGATTATCAAAATTTTCCACCCAAGCATTTTGAAACACCTGCGCAAACAGCGACGGGATACTCCACCCTAGCAAGTACAACAAAAGCCCGCCTTTAAACCGCATGTTTTTTCAATCAATCTTTTGAACAATCCCCAAAGTAGCAAATTACCAAAAATACATCCAAGCCCGCCACCTTTTTACAGATACCGCCAGTTATTCATCGGTAGTTTTTCGGGGATTTTGTCCAATTTATTTTTGAATCATCAAAATAACAAAACCCCTTGAAGTTATGAACGCGCTCACTCATCCGCCTTTGCCTCTGCTTGTAAAAACCCCTCCTCAGCGGAAAGTTTCCATTCCCAAACTCACGTTACCCTACATGAATCGCTTTGTCAGTATCCCAATCAATCAGATACTTTATATCCAAAGTGATGTCAACTACAGTAACATCTACCTAAAAGACGGGCAGCGTTTTCTGGTGGCAAAAACGTTAAAAGAATACAACCAAGAACTAAAAACCTACCCTTTCGCCCGCATTCATAAATCGTTTTTGGTCAATCTTGATTCGATTACTTCCTGTGATTTTCCTGAATACGAAGTACATCTTCAAAATGGGTTGTGCTTACCTATTGCGCGCCGTAAACGCAAAGTGTTTCAACAAGTATATCTTTTTTTTCAACGCGCCCACCGAATAGCCAGCTAAACTCATGGAAATGGCATTATTTATTGCAGGCATCGCCCTTGCTTTTGTGGTCGTATTTTCTATCCTGTGGTCGGCAGTTGTTTATGGTTTTTCTCACGTCAGTGGTTGGCAAAACCTAGCTAAAAAATTCGCTACCCAACCCTTAAAAGAGGGTTTTTATGCCAACGTGACGGGGCGGGTTGGTCTCTCCAATTATAACGGCTTGCTTCGACTCGCCTTTACCCAAGAAGGTATGTACCTGCACATTATGCCATTTTTCCAGCTCGGGCATCCGCCACTTCTTTTTCCTTGGACAAAAATTCGTCATTGGGAAAGTAAGCGTTTTTTTCTACAAACCTTTATTTGTTGTACCATCGACGGTATCCAGATTTGCCTCCCCCAAAAATACCTCGGAACACTCCAAAGCTACACCAGTGCTTATTCGTAAATCCCATGCTCAAAATTTTACTCTCCATCCTTTTGGTTTTGATTATTGCTGGCTACTTTTTTATTCAGTGGGCCAACCAACCTAAAAACGTTGAAGCCCTTTTAAAAGCTCGGATTGAGGCTCAAAGGAAAGCCCATTTGGACAGTCTTCAAGCCATCAAAAACAAAAAGGAAAATCAACAAGAACTCCAACAAACTATTCGTAAAGATGCTTTTAATCAACAAAAAACTGACAATGATTTACATTTATCCATCAATGAAACATTTGAAAACCATCAATTTAACAACCTTATTGACTCCAAAGCTTCCACTACGAAGATTGAAAAAAATCAACTTGTTTTTAGCACTATTGCCTACAAAAAGTCATCGAGTAGCTATGTTTTGGGATTAACAAAACAAGTATTTGACAACTTTGTGGCGGAAATGGACATCGAGTTGGGGGGAAGCAAAATTGACCTCGGAATCGTCTTCAATTACCAATCCCAAACCAAAAAAACCATGATTGGGGAGCTTGAATCATGGTCAGGTGACCAAATTACGACTAGCGGGCAAATACTCCGTACTTATCTCAACGGTAAATCAGACTATGAAAAACTCGTGTCCATCAAAGAAGAATTGACGTTTAAATCTATTCAGAAACAAAGGTTGAAAATTCGCAAAAAAGGTAATCACCTGACCATCAGTGTCAATGAACGAATAATCATTAACAAACCTACTGCTAATTACCGTTCTCCCATGGGAAAAATTGGAATTATCGCTACTGTTTCCAATAGTACTGATTGGAACGATAATGTAGTGGGAATCATCAAAAACCTTAAAATATGGACATGGCAATAACCTCCTTATAGACATGAATCGTACTTTTTACTTTTATTCAAATTCGCTTCTACTCATGGGGATTTTATCTTGGCTTATATCAGCCTGTGGGCTAAGTTCCCCCAAAGAAAATGAGCGTTATGGTTTTGAACTTCCAGTTGATAGTACAAAAGCAGTTTGGAAAAACTACCTCACCACCCGCTCTTGGCACGACAGCATTCTATTGAAAAATCGGTTATACCTACCCCGCGACGAACACAAACATCGCCAACTTTTGTCAAAGCAAGGAATCGCCTTGATTGACCAGGCTACCCAAAAAGTTGTTTGGCATACCGATTTCCCCGTTGAAAAAACAGTGTCAGCCTACGATTCTGCTCAACACTCCTACGTTACTTCAAGTACACTTATTTTAGAAAACGACCGTCTTTTTTGCGCGTATTTGCACGTAGTTCCACCCCAACACAGAGGCACAACGGACTTAGACAAAAACCCCAAAGACCGATGGGAGTACATCATTATGGAGGCAAGTACTGGAAAAATCATTCGGAAAGAGAAAATGCCCGACGCTCGCAATGCGTATGATTTTATCATTGTGGGTGACTACTGGTTTATCCAAGACACGCGCCACCAAACGCTAAGTCGATATTCGCCCCAAACAGGAGCCTGTTTATGGAGTTTCCCAACAACTGTCACTCTTTCGACCATTGCCAACGGAACCGTTTCTTTCCTAAAGCGGATTGATTCACAAACGTGGCAAACCATTGTCCTTGAACTAGATACGGGAAAAGTATTATTTAACAAACGCTTTGAGAAGTTAGACAAACACGTCATTAGTGCCTTGATTTACAAAGACGGCACTGCCTACGTGGAAATGGGCGCTCAAAAAGGCATGCACCTCGAACTAGGCACAAGCTACGCATATTACACCATCTCATTTGATACTAAAACCAACAAACCCCTCTGGCGGACACCCTTTTCATGAAAAATCTACTACTTTCTCTCCTCCTGCTCATGACGACTTCTTACACAGCTTCAGCCCAAGAAGGGGCTTGGAAAATCGAAAAAGCTCAACTACCCAACGGTAAGCCCTACGAAGGGGCGTTGTCCATTTCAAAAATAGGAAACACATACGACGTTGACTGGAAAACTTCCGCAGGAAATTACAGCGGAATTGGCTTACTTGTCAACGGAAAATTGTTTGTTGGGTATGGGATAAATTCCGCCTACGGAATTGTCGTTTACCAAACAAGCCCAGCCCAACAACGGCTCCAAGGAGTATGGACTACCTCAAAACTCAACGGAAAAACGGGCACAGAAATCATCGTTGGAAAAAACGGGCAATACGATGTAGAGGGAAAAAATGCCGACGGCAGTCCCTATCGAGGCAAACTGATGATGCAAAAAACGGGCGATACTTTTCAAGCCCAGTGGACGATAGCGGGCCAAACGTACAACGGGGTCGGATTTATGAGTGGCGATATGCTCGTAATTGGCTACGGATTTGGTCAAGCTTTTGGGACCGTCGAATACCTGATTATCGGAAATAAAGCCAAGGGTCGCTGGGCAATGGGTGGCGGAAGCCAATTGGGAACTGAAAACCTAACCCGCTAATTTACTGACAATCATGGACTGCTTCCCAACCTAAAAATTCCAACACACTCCATTATAACACACAAAAAAGCCACGAAGAATTGATTTCTTCGTGGCTTTTGGGCTTCCGTTGGAAGCAACAGCACTGACTTATTTCTGCGCTGGTTGTTGTGCAGGAGCTGGTGTAGTTGCTGGAGCAGGCGTTGTAGGCGCGGGAGCCGAAGGCAACGAACGTTGGTTCGCTTTCTCTACGTTTACGCTGTTGATTCCACCTGCCGCTTGAGGCTCACCGATGAACAAATGCGAAACCAACGCTAAAATCGCCATCGCACCTGCCAATCCCCAAGTGATTTGTTCCAAAAGGTCAGTCGTACGTTTTACACCAAACATTTGGCTCGCACCACTTCCTCCAAATTCTCCTGCTAAACCGCCTCCTTTTGAGTTTTGAACCAATACGATTAAAACCAACAATACAGCGATAATAGCAATTACAACGATAAATACGGTAAACATTTTTTTGTTTTCAGTTATGAGTTTTCTAGTTCAAGATTGACCTTTCACTTGCTACTCCGTGGTTAAGTCTTTTATCTTTTCGGCAAAGTACGCCTTTTTTTCTGGTTTTTTCAACATCAGTTGCTCGTATATTTCAATGGCCCGTTCAATTTTTCCTTGCCGAACCATGATTCGCGCCATCCCTTCGCTTACTACCTCTCTTCTGACGGTAGAGTTTCGCTTTTTGGCAAGGTCTTCAGGTTCAACATTAACTACGTCGTTCAGATTAGCGCGGATGGGACCAATTCGAGCTTCATTTTCGATGAAGCTATCAATGATGTCCATCTGAATTTGGCGTTCAAGTTCTCGATGTAACTTTACATTTTCTTCGGCTGTTGAACTCTCAATCTGTTCTAAATCATTCTGCAATACGTTCTCGCGCAATGTCGTGTCGTCAATAGGTGGCAATTCTGGCATCAATGTTTTCTGCTGTAATGAATCTAATGGTTCGTCAAAAAGGCTAATTTTTGGTAATTCAGGCAAATTCCATCGGGGTTTTGCCAATGATTCCACTTCCTTTTTCTGATAATCAGCTGGCCACAATACATTTTCAAATTTTTTACTCTTGAGATTGGGCGACCATTGAAATTCGTTTTGGATTAATTTTCGCAACGTATTTCGACTTATTGAATACGCTGCGGCTTTCTGAATGGGAACTTCCGCCACTTCTGGCTGATGAAGTGCAGTTGCTTTGGCAATCAATACCCGTAAAGTTTGACAATAAGGGTACAAATCGGACGCCTCCTTGAGGTGAGGAATGTCAGCCTCCGTAATATCGTCTGGATGCGACGTCCAGTACGAAAATGATTCTTTTACGTAACGATTACTCATATATGGGGTCGTTTTATACAAAACCTACCAATCTCCTGCCGACTTATTAAAAATATCTTGGACAATTTGATCCAAAATTTGGGGTACAAGTCGGCTTTCTACTTGGCTTAGTGTCTGACTTTGAGGAAAATCTTTGAAGAATGAAAAACTTTGATCGAAGTTCTTTTCTTCATCTTTGTTATTGGTAAACTTTACCTGAATCGTAATAGAAAGTCGGTTTAGAGCCGCTTGGTCATTGGCAGTGGGTGCCGCAGGAGTAACTTCATAGGCAGTAATAGAACCCTCCAACTGCAAATCGCCGTTTAGCGGCAATAGCGCCAAACTGGTATTACGCTGATAATACTCCTTCATTTTTTCATTGAACTGCAACGCCATGTTGGCTGGCCCCCCCGCAGTACCCATCGTAAAGTTTGTAATCGTCACACTTTTAAAATCGGGCGAAAGCGTCGTTCCTCTAAAAGAATAACAGCCTGACAACGATATACAAAGAGTCGTTAGGAATATCAGGTTTACGGTTTGTAATTTACGGTTTGAAGTTGGGGGTTGCTGGTTTACAGTTTGAGGTTTAGGGTTTAGAGTTAAAGCCCGAAATCCAAAAACAGGAAACCCCAAACTCAAAACCCGAAACAAGAAACCCGAAACAGGAAACCGAAAACTAATCTTCTTCAATATCATACTGTTTTATCTTACGATACAATGTTCGTTCTGAAATCCCGAGGGCTTGAGCTGCGTATTTTCGTTTGCCAGCGCTGCGTTGTAAAGCCTTCACAATCATCTCTTTCTCTTTGTGTTCCAAGGAGAGCGACTCATCCTCTGCTGTTTCGTGAGAAATATCCACTACCTCATTCTCAATGCTATCGTAAGGGGAAATCTGAATAATACTGGGGGTATTATTCGACATTGCCCCAGATGAATGCTGCGTTGCGGATGCGTTGAGGGCTGTTCCGCTTGGCAACAGTTTCGTAGTTTCTGATAAAGGCTGCGTGTCGGCTTCTATACTACTAAATAGACTACCATGTTCGCGCAAAATCTCTCCGTGGTGGGCATCGCCGCTCAACAACTTCAATACCAGCTTCTTGAGGTCATTCATATCGCGCCGCATGTCAAACAAAATTTTGTACAACAATTCTCGCTCATTAAATGACTCTCCCCCTGCGGCATTGTTACCTCCTGCTCCTAAAAACGTCATCGAGCGCGTCGTTGATGCGTAATTAGGTAAGTATTTTACCAAAACTTGCGGTGTAATTGGTACTTTATTTTCCGCCTCTAAGATTTGGATTTGCTCGGCAATGTTTTTTAACTGACGAATATTCCCTGGGAAATTATAGCTAATCAGCATTTCTTTCCCTTCATTCGTAAGCGTCACAGGTGCGATTCGGTACCTTTCTGCAAAATCTGAAGTAAATTTTCGAAACAATAAATCTATGTCGCTTCCCCGTTCACGAAGGGGTGGCACGGCAATAGGTACTGTATTGAGTCGATAATACAAATCTTCCCGAAACTTACCACGTTGCACTGCGTCAATCAAATTTACGTTTGTTGCCGCAACCACACGAACATCGGTTTTTTGTACTGCCGATGACCCCACACGGATAAATTCCTTGTTTTCCAATACCCGCAATAAACGTGCTTGGGTCCCTACGGGCATTTCGGCAATTTCATCCAAGAAAATTGTACCACCGTTGGTAATCTCAAAATATCCTTTACGGTCTTCGATAGCTCCCGTAAACGAACCTTTCACGTGGCCAAACAACTCAGAGTCAATGGTTCCCTCGGGAATTGCGCCGCAGTTGATGGCAATAAATGGGCCATGTTTACGTGAACTAAGATTGTGAATTATCTTAGAAAACGACTCTTTCCCACTTCCACTTTCTCCCGTTATGAGCACTGTCAAATCGGTGGCGGCTACCTGCATCGCTACGTTAAGGGCGTAGTTGAGGGCAGGTGCATTCCCGATAATGCCAAAACGGTTTTTAATGGATTGAATTTCAGGGTTTGTCATTGGTTCCTAAACTGTTTCTACCACATGGCCAATCAAAGTAGCCGACGAGCATTCTGTTACTAGCACTTGTACGTAGTCTCCTTTTTTGAAATTTTCTTTCGGGAATACTACCACTTTATTTTGGTCGTTGCGGCCACACAAGAAATCATCCGAGCGCTTTGATGGCCCTTCTACCAACACTTTGTGGATCTTACCTACGGCCAATTGATTGCGCTCGCTTGAGTGCTGCAATTGTACCGCAATCACTTCTTGCAAACGGCGTTTTTTTACGTCCTCCGCAATGTCATCTTTGAGTTTTTTGGCAGCTGGTGTTCCTGGGCGTTCTGAGTAAGCAAACATGTACGCATAATCGTATTTTACGTACTCCATCAGCGTCAACGTATCTTGGTGTTCTTCTTCCGTTTCCGAACAAAAGCCCGTAATCATGTCCGTCGAAATACCACAATCCACCCCTAAAATCTCACGAATACGGTCAATTTTTTGGATGTACCAGTCACGGTCGTACGTACGGTTCATGATTTTCAACACGCGGCTGTTTCCGCTTTGGGCAGGCAAGTGGATATATTTACAGATGTTTTCGTACTTTTTCATCGTCCAAAGTACGTCATCGGTAATGTCTTTAGGGTGTGAAGTACTAAAACGTACGCGCAAATCTGGGCTAATGGTCGCAACCATTTCCAACAACTGTGCAAAATTCACCATCGTAGGTAAATCATTGTTTTCGGCAGTTGCTTCTGTCCCTTTCCACTTATATGAATCCACATTTTGACCCAAAAGCGTTACTTCACGGTAGCCTTCATCAAAGAGTTGTTGTGCTTCACGAACTACGCTAAAGGGATCGCGGCTACGCTCACGTCCACGGGTATAAGGTACTACGCAGAAGCTACACATGTTATCGCAGCCACGCATGATACTGATATAAGCCGTGATTCCGTTGGAATTGAGGCGAATAGGTGATATATCGGCATACGTTTCTTCGCGGGAAAGAAATACGTTTACTGCTTTTTGGCCCGTTTCTGCCTCTTCTACCAACCGTGGTAAATCGCGGTAAGAATCGGGGCCTGCCACGATGTCAACAATTTTCTCTTCTTCTAAGAGCTTGGTTTTTAGGCGTTCTGCCATACATCCCAACACACCCACAATCATACCTGGGCGTTTTTTCTTCAACGTGTTGAGGTGTTTCAATCGGTTTCTAACTTTCTGCTCGGCGTTATCACGGATTGAACAAGTATTTAAGAAAACGACATCGGCCATGTCTTCCGAAGAAGTAGTGGCAAAATCGGCATTACGCATAACTGCGGCGACGATTTCGCTGTCCGAAAAATTCATCTGACAGCCATAGCTTTCGATAAACAGCCGTTTTTTTCCTGCCGCCAATTCTTCTTCACTCACTTTCACGACTTCGCACGCCTCTTTATCGCTTTCCGACAATATTTTTAATGTTGAGGTAATCATTCCAATAATTCGTTAAAAAAAAATTGAACCACAAAGGTACAAATTATAGACGACAAAACTGACAAAGTGGCAGAGTTTAACAAACTTTAAGGGGTTCACTCCCCAGGTTGCTGGGCTTTACCAATCTTCCTGTTCATCCAAAAATTGGCGGTGTGCGCGTTGTAGCTCTTGGAGTGTTTTGGTATTTTGTTGTTGGAGAGCCAATTGCATCCCTTTTTGGTACAATGCCTCGGCCCGTTCGAGGTTTTCGAGGGCCGCATACAACGCCGCAGCATGGTAATACGTTGGTAAATACGAAGGATGCTCTTCCAACAAAGTATCAAAATAGACTTTGGCCTTCGCCGTGTCTTTGTTTAGATACTCCATTGCCAACGCATATGCATTAAAAGGGTCTTGAGAATCTTCTTCGTAAAATTGAAGCAGTAATTCGAGTCGGTTATTGTCCATAAAAAATTATTATGCAAGCATACTATTTTTAAACCTTGTGCTTTATATATTTGCACCAACAAAATAAATCTCCTTAAAGTTATATTTCAAATAATCCCGACGAAGCACATGAAAATTTTAGTTTGCATTACCAACGTACCTGATACAACGGCCAAAATCAGTTTTACCGACAATGACACTAAATTTAACAAAGCAGGCGTGCAGTACATCATCGGCCCATACGATGACTACGCCCTTGCCAGAGCCGTTGAATTGAAAGAAAAGCTTGGAGGAACCATCACTGTTTTGAACGTAGGCGAAGCCGAAAGTGACCCTCAAATCCGTAAAGCATTGGCCATTGGTGCCGACGATGCCATTCGTGTCAATTGCGACCCGCAAGACTCGTACTTTACCGCTGCCCAAATTGCAGCCATTGCCAAAGATGGAAGCTATGACTTGATTTTGATGGGACGCGAATCCATTGATTTTAACAGTGGAGTTGTTCACAGTTTGGTGGGCGAAATGCTTGGAATTCCGTCGTTTTCTCCTGTAATGAAACTTGATATTGAAGGTTCTACCGCCAAGTTTGCCCGCGAAATTGAAGGAGGTAAGGAAAACTTGGAAGCGCCACTTCCGTTGGTACTCGGTTGCCAAGAACCTATCGCTGAATGGAAAATCCCTAACATGCGTGGAATTATGACTGCTCGTACGAAGCCCTTAAAAGTGGTTGAACCAGTGGCCGTTGACGAGCTTGCGACCTTGGACAAATATACCTTGCCAGCCCCTAAAGGTGCTTGTAAGATGATTCCTGCCGACCAAGCGGAAACCCTCATTTCATTGCTCAAAACAGAAGCGAAGGTGTTGTAAAAACTGTCAATTTTCAAACGCAAAAAACTTAGAAATCATGTCAATTTTAATATTTGTAGAACTCGACAACGGTAGTATCAAAAAAACATCTTTGGAAGCCGTTGCTTACGGGGCAGAAATTGCCAAAGTAAAAGGAACAACCGCCACTGTATTGGCCATTGGCAATGCCGAAGCGTCGGAATTAGCCTCCGCAGGTGCGTACGGAGCCAGCAAAGTTTTGCACGCCAACGCGTCAGAATTAGCCACTGAAAATGCCATGGCTTACGCCTCGGTATTGGCCGCCGCAGTGCAGCAAGAAGGAGCTGAGGTTGTTATTTTACCAAAATCAGGTTTGTGTGATTCGATGGGGGCACGTGCCGCCGCTAAATTAGGCGCAAGCATTGTATCAGGTGTCACTGAGCTGCCCGATTTGACCGACGGTTTTAAAGTAAAACGCAGTATTTATACAGGAAAAGCCTTTGCGACAGTCGCGGTAAAAGGAGCAATCAAAATTTTGGGTATTAAGAAAAACGCCATTGAGGCCATTGCTGGCAGCGGAAGTGCCGAGGTTGTTGGCTTCTCTCCTGCCCTTGGTGGTGGCGATTTTGTGGCAAAAGTAATAAGCCAAGAAAAAGCCAGCGGCGAGTTGTCGTTGACCGAAGCCGACATTGTGGTGTCGGGTGGACGTGGAATGAAAGGCCCTGAGCATTGGCAACCGCTTCTCGACTTGGCACAGTCACTTGGTGCAGCTACGGGTTGTTCAAAACCAGTTTCTGACCTTGACTGGCGTCCTCACCACGAGCACATTGGCCAAACGGGTATCAAAGTAGCACCTAATTTGTACATTGCTTGCGGGATTTCGGGAGCCATTCAACACCTTGCGGGCGTCAACTCGTCCAAAGTGATTGTGGCTATCAACAAAGACCCCGAAGCGCCATTTTTCAAAGCCGCCGACTATGGTATCGTAGGTGATGTATTTGACATTTTACCTCGCTTGACCAAAGCGGTGAAAGAGAGTAAATAAGAGGCAAAGGGCAAGTAGGCAAGAGGCAAAAAGCAAGCTTGCCCTTTGCTAATTTGCCTTTTTGCCTTTTGCTAATTTGCTTCTTGCCCTTTGCAAGTTTGCTTCTTGCCCTTTCAAGTTTGCCCCTTGCTCTTTGCTAATTTGCCTCTTGTCTTTTACTAATTTGAAACTTCGTTGAAAGTTCCACTGTTACAAACCTGCGGGAGAAAAGAAAGCCTTTTCAAATCCCCGCAGGTTTATTATTTTTGTGTCCTAAAAAAAGCCGTGCTTTAGCATTTATCATAGTGGAAAAAATAAAACTTGAAATTTTGGGGCTTTCCCCAAGCCAATCCCAAACTGGTTCGTTTGCTTTGGTGTTGGGAGAAGAATACGGGAACCGTCGTTTACCGATTATTATAGGGATGTTTGAAGCGCAAGCCATTGCGATAGAAATAGAAAAAATCCAGCCCAATCGTCCCATGACCCACGACTTGTTCAAGTCGTTTGCAAAGGCATTTAATTATTCAGTCAGTGAGATAATCATTTCGGATTTAAAAGAAGGTATCTTCTTCGCACGTTTGCAATGCACTGATGGCATCCGTGATACGGTTATTGATGCGCGCCCTTCTGATGCCATAGCCATTGCACTTCGTTTCAATGTACCAATTTATACGTACGAAACCATTTTGTCGGAAGCAGGTATTACCTCTGGCTCACAAACTGATGCCGACGAACCCATAGAAGAAATTGTTCAGTCGTCAAAGCCACGTTCGTGGACTGACCAAATCAAAAACATGAGTTTGGAAGAGCTCCACAAAGTGTTAGAACAATCTCTCAACAACGAAGAATACGAAAAAGCCGCTAAAATTCGTGACGAAATAGCCCGTCGGAATTAAACTCGCCTGTTTTAAAAATTATAGCTCACCAAAAAAGCCCCGTCTTCACGGGGCTTTTTTGGTGAATGGCAAATTAGGCTTCCCGTCTGACTATCGTCTGACGTGTTCCTCGCGTCAGACGATAGTCAGACGCGAGGAACAGAGAAAATTTTTACTTTTTCTTCTTAGTAGGCAACACAGGCACTGGAATTTTTGAGGCAAACTCAGCGGCGCCTTTTTCGATGGCATCTTTAAAGAATGGGAAAGAAGTATCGTTGCTCGACTGACCCAAATCCAACGCTTTTTTCGCCAACGGTGCTGCTTCAGCAAAGTTACCTAACTTAGCCAAAATCTGGGCTTTCGTCCAAACGTTACGGAAAGTCTCTTTGTAAGCTACCGCTTGGTTGACCATCGAAAGGGCTTTTTGGAGGTTACTTCCTTTGCCCAACAAATACGTTGCACCCGCATTCATGTTGTTAGCACTTGCTTCCGCTGCTTTATCAATGGCTGTTTCCACAATTTTAGTCGTAGGTATTGCCAACAATGGGCTTACTTTCACTTTGTCCCATTTGATGTCCAGATTAGCCGTAGAATCCGTAATGTTTGAGAAACCTATTTCAAACGATTCCGTCATGGCAGCTTGCTCAGGCTTCACCGATATACGGGCCACGTCGTCTGCTTGTTTGTATTGTTCGGGCGCAGTAGCTGCTGATTTATTGATAATTACCGTCCACGCATCCGCATTTGGAATGCTGTAAAGGAAGTACTTACCCGCTGGAACCGTTTTACCATCCAACATAATATCCGTCGAAAACTCAATGGCAGTTGCTTGGTTGGCACCCGTGCGCCAAAACTGTCCATAAGGAACAAGTTTACCAAACACCTCACGGCCTTTTACGGCTGGGCGAGAATATTTTACCGTAATGTCAGTGACTCCTACAGTTTGCATCACTGTCGCTGCTGGACTAGGTTGTGGGGTACGGATTTGGGACATAGCCATACCGCTAACAAAAGTTAAAGCAGTGATTACCAACGATTTTTTCATCTTTTTAGGTATTTTATTAAATAAATTTGGGAAATTTTCGAGGCGAAGATACGGAAAAGAATGTGATAGATTCCATACCTTCGTCCCTGAATATTGTGCAATTTTAACAAACGTATGAACCGTACTCCACTTCTTCAACTCCTCCAAGCGTACCAACCCGCCGACACCGAAGAACAACGCATGTGGCTCGAAACCATTGAATTTGTGAAACAAAATCCTGCGTGTTTTGAGCGCTCACTCCAGATTGGTCACATCACTGGTTCTGCTTGGGTGGTGGACGAAACAGGACAGTTTGTCCTGCTGATGCACCATCGAAAACTCGACCGCTGGTTTCAACCTGGTGGCCATGCCGACGGCGAATGGGATATTTTACAAGTAGCAATTAAGGAAGCACAAGAAGAAACGGGCTTAGGGTCGGTTGAAGTCGTGTCTCATTCAATCTATGATGTGGATGTTCACCTAATCCCTGCGAATGCCAAAGAGCCTGCCCATTTTCACTACGACATACGTTTCATACTGCGTGCCAATAAATCTATACCCTTGAAAATCAACAATGAATCCAAAAATTTGGTCTGGGTTCCGCTGGAAGAGGTAGCGCACTACAACAATTCTGAATCTATTATGCGCATGGCACGCAAACAAAAATTAAGTATTTTTTTTGAGTAAAACAGGTAATTCCGCTTATCTTTGGTACTTTAAGTAATGTATTCCAATCAGAACAAGTACCATCATGAAGCGTACCTTAACTCCATGTCGAAGCATGGCGGTTATGTGTTTGTTGTGGGTTCTAAATTCCCATCTCAGTAACGCACAACACAACAAAGAAGACCGCAATAATTATCCTTCGCCCCAAAACAACCCTAAAACCACCATTAGGGTGGACAAAGCACCTTTTGTTTTTTCGCCGCACTTGTCGTACAAAGAGCAGAAACAGATTCAAATGAGTAAAAAACAGGTAGGCGGGATTACTTTTGCGGTCAAATCCGTTAAAAGTCAGCCCACTAATTACAAACAACCTACCCTCCGAAGTAAAAACAAGTTTCAGAAAAAAAGCCAAATGGTTGCCGATACCTCCGCGCCTTACGTGCGCTACGAACTGAGTGACTCGACCGACCAATGAGGCCAATTGAGCAAGATTCGGATTGAATGTACTGCTGATTTCTGCCTATTTTTGCTGAAAGAAATCTCCCCAGAAATGGACACAATCAGCGAACAACAACACATTGATTACCAACGAATTGAAAAAGCGATTCGTTTTATTGAAGCTAATTTTCAACAACAGCCGTCGTTGGCAGAAATTGCCGAGCACGTTGCGTTGTCGGAGTTTCACTTCAACCGACTTTTTAGCCGTTGGGCAGGAACGAGTCCACAGCGATTTTTGCGTTTTTTAACCAAAGAATTTGCCAAAGAACGCCTCGCCCAGTCGGCCAACTTACTTGATACCACCCTTGAAGCAGGCTTATCGAGCACCAGTCGCTTGCACGATTTGTTTGTGACCTACGAAGCCATGACTCCCGCTGAGTTTAAGCACCAAGGGCAAGGACTTACCATCCACTTCGGCATCCATGAAACGCCTTTCGGGGCTTGTTTTATTGCAGTTACGGCTCGGGGGGTGATGGAATTGCGATTTTTGGAGGAAGATGAAGCCGAACCGCTCACCCATTCGCTCCAGCAGGATTGGATAAATGCTACCTGGATTCACGCGCCCGAAATCACGCAATCTACGGTCAATCAGATTTTTGATGTTTCCCATGACGCGGCACAGCCCATTACGGTTTTATTGCGCGGCACCAATTTTCAAATCAAAGTTTGGGAAGCCTTGTTATCTATTCCGAAAGGACAACTAGCTAGTTATGAGCAAATTGCCCAACGAATCGGCCAACCTTCTGCCCACAGAGCCGTAGGAACTGCCATTGGAAGTAACCGCATTGCTTATCTGATTCCTTGCCATCGGGTTTTACAAAAAGTCGGTGGGATTGGGGGCTATCGCTGGGGTATTACCCGAAAAAAGGCAATTTTGGGCTGGGAAATGAGCCAGATTTCGTAAAAAAAAGGCGAACTTTGCGGCCAAAATCAAGATTTCTTTTTTCATGACTTCTCCCCTTATTGCTCCTTCGGTTTTGGCCGCCGACTTTGCTAATCTCCAACGCGATGTTGAAATGCTTAATGCAAGTGAAGCCGATTGGATTCACGTTGACATCATGGACGGTGTGTTTGTACCAAACATTTCATTTGGGCTTCCCGTCACTGCTGCCATTAATAAACACGCTCAAAAACCGCTGGATGTTCATTTAATGATTGTGCAACCTGAGCGCTACCTTGCCGCCTTTCGTGACGCAGGCGCCGAGGTGTTGACGGTTCATTACGAAGCTTGCCCGCACCTCCACCGTACTATTCAACAAATCAAGGACTTAGGAGCCAAAGCAGGGGTTGCCCTTAACCCTCATACGCCCGTAAGCGTTCTCGAAGACATCATTGCCGATTTGGATTTGGTACTAATTATGTCCGTCAATCCAGGTTTTGGTGGGCAAAAGTTCATCGAGCGCACGTACGAACGCGTTCGCCAAGCTGCTGCCCTGATTGAGAAGCAAGGAAGTCAGGCAGTTATTGAAATCGACGGTGGAGTGAACCAAGTCAATGCCCCACTCCTCTACCACGCAGGTGCTCGGGCCTTGGTAGCTGGCAGCTTCGTGTTCAACGCCCAAGACCCCGTTGAGACGATTGCTCAGCTTAAGAAGGTTTGGTAGATAATTCCATTAGCCCTACTTGGTTAGCAACTAGGGCTAATTCTATTTTCACCTCCCAATAAACACCCCCGACCGCTTCCCTGTCGATTTTTGGGCGTGATATACTTCTTCGCCATTGACCCAAACCCGTTCGATGCCCGAAGACAAGGCCGTTGGGTTTTGAATGGACGCATTGCCGTTGACCACATTGGGGTCAAACAATACCAAGTCGGCATAAAAAGCGGGCTGAATGAGTCCTCTTTGCCGAATGCCTAGGTTTTCTGCCGTCAAGGAAGTCATTTTCTGAATCGCCGTTTCTAGGGGCATGAGTTGTTTTTCGCGTACATAATTTCCCAACACCCGAGTAAACGCCCCGTACCCGCGCGGATGGCCGCCCCAACCTCCATCCGAACAAATAGTCGTAAAAGGCCACGCCAAAAAATTGGCGACGTCTTCTTCACTCATGGATTTTCCCATGATGGTTTCGGTACTTCCCTTAAAATCAGGATTTTTTTCGTCAAAATCGGCCGCTTCGGCAATCAGCCCCATGAGCGTTTTGGACGTTGTTTCTTTTCGGATAGCAGCAATTTCTGAGATGGTTTTCCCCACGTACGCAGCGTTGGGGGCATACCTCACCAATACCGAACCCGAGGGGTCAAATAATTGGTTAACGGCAAATTCGGCACTTTCAGCGTTGGTATAATCCCGTTTTGGAAACAACACCCGCAAAGTTGAATTCCAAAAATCGTAGGGATAACAATCGGCAGTAATGTTGATTCCTTGCGCTCGCGCTTTTTGCAAGGTCCCCAACACTTCTCGCGAACGCCCCCACTGATCGCGTTTGGCGATTTTGATGTGAGAAATCTGCACAGGCATGTTGGTTTGCCGCCCAATCTCAATGATTTCGTCCAAGGCTTCGTCAAACCCAATGTCTTCGCTGCGAATATGGCTCATGTATCTTCCGCCCGCTTTGGCTGCTACTTTGGCCAATTGCAGCACCTCATCACGGTTGGAAAAAAAGGCAGATTCATATTCCAAACCCGTTGCCAACCCCAACGAACCTTTTTCCATCTCGGCGTTGAGTTCGCGCTTCATTTTCTCAATTTCGTCCGTTTTAGCGGTTCGGAACAAGCTTTTTGCCCCCATCGCTTTGGCACGTAGGGTCGAGTGCCCTGTGTAGGTCGCCACATTGACTGCCACGGGCTGTTGCTTCATTCGCTTTTGGAGGGTGTCTATTGGATAGCTACTTCCATCTTGCCCAATCACTATGGTCGTAATTCCCTGACTTACTAGGGCTTCGGCATCAGGGCGGTTTTCTAGTCCGCCAAAATGATGGCTGTGGGCATCAATAAACCCAGGGGCTAACACCCATCCGTTGGCATTGGTCTCTTTCTCTCCCCCATAGGGCTGCAAATCACCAACTTCCCAAATACGGTTATTTTTGATACGAACGGCGCCCGCATAAGAGGCAATACCCGTTCCGTCCACTATTTTAGCGTTGGTAATGAGTTCAGTCGTAGGGAGTTTGGCTATTTTTCCCTCTAAAATCTGTTGCGCTACCCGAATCGCCGTTCCGTCTTCTGAGCTCGTGAGGGCAATAAACGTCCATTTCTGCGCTAGGTGCCGTTCAATAATCGTTTGAAAGCCAACCCAACCTCCCGTATGCGAAACTTTCAACCCATCTTTATCTAATCCCCACCCAAAGCCATACCACGAAAACGAGCCATCGTTGAGTTTGGCAGGCTTAAAAGCATCTTGCAGCGTCGCTTTTTTAATCAGTTTTTCGGTCAACAATGCCTGTTCCCAAATCAACAAATCTTCGACAGAAGAATACACATTTCCATCGCCCCAAACTCCGTCTAAACGTATCAAATCATTGGGCACATATTTCCCATTTACTCGTTTGGAGCCATAGACCCTATTTGCGGGCGATTTGGGCATGGTAAGGGTGTAGATGTAGGTATTTTTTAATCCCAACGGCTGCACAATTTTCCGTTCAAAATAGCGCTGAATAGGCTCAGCTGTCAATTTTTCAATTAAACAGGCCAACAAAATATATCCTGTATTGCAGTACGAAAATTGAGAATTGGGTTGAAACTGCAACGGTGGGCGGTGGTTTTTGAGCAATTTTAAAACCCCTTCATTTGTTAAGGTATCAAGGGTAGTGTTGTACTGCGTTGCCAAATCGAAGTACTCGGGCAACCCGTGGGTGTGATTCAACAAATGCCGAATCGTGATGGTATCGTAAGGAAAATCGGGCAGGTGTTGTTTGAGCTTATCATCGTATTGGAGCTTTCCTTCTTCTTTGAGCATCATAATCATCATGCTCGTAAACTGCTTTGACACCGAAGCTAGATTGAAAGCGGAGGCAGTTGTTAAGGATTGAGTAGCATTGGCTGCTACCGTTCCAAACGCTTTTTTATACACCGTTTTCCCTTCTTTAGCCACCAAAAATGTCCCATTCAACATGCCACGTTGATAGAGTAAGGTTAAAGAGGAGTCTAGGGTAGCGAGTTTTTGAGCATTGGGTTGGGCCATTGCGGTACCCAGAGCAGTCAAGGCAAGACATAACCAGTAAGCCTTACGAGCCCATTGATGAAGTGTGCTGTACGAAGCCATTTTTTATTCGTTATAAAAAAAGCGTGAGACCGAAATGGGCTCACGCTTTTTAAAGTTATAGATGATACACAACTACTTTTTCAACGCCTTGGGCGTCAAAATCATACTCATGCGTTTACCTTCCAATTTTGGTTCAAGTTCTACTTTC
The DNA here is from genome assembly GCF_014195535.1 of Runella defluvii. GTDB lineage: Bacteria > Bacteroidota > Bacteroidia > Cytophagales > Spirosomataceae > Runella > Runella defluvii. The sequence continues at coordinate 549,919 of NZ_JACIBY010000003.1, forward strand.
CCCACCTCTTCCAATGCCTTGGCAAAGCGCTCAAGGAGTTTATATCCTTGGTCTTTGAATACAATCTCACGACCAGAGAATTGCACATACGCTTTTACTTTTGCTCCTTCTTTGAGGAAGTTAAGGGCATGTTTCAATTTAAAATCGTAATCATGATCATCAGTCGTTGGACTAAAGCGAATTTCTTTAATCACTACTTTCTGAGCATTGGCTTTGATTTCCTTTTGCTTTTTCTTTTGCTCGTACTTGAACTTTGAGTAATCAATGACCTTACAAACAGGTGGAACAGCATTAGGCGAAATTTCCACCAAGTCTAAGTTCTGTTCCTCCGCCATTTTAAGTGCTTGTTGGATGTCAAAAATTCCTTGTGGAACATTTTCTCCAACCATCCGCACTTGTGGTACACGGATACGTTCATTAATACGGTACGGTTCTTCTTGTCTTACTGGGCGAAAAGGTCTGCGTTGTTGTTGAGCCATTCAATAATTAAATTATGGTAATCTTGTGTTTGATGCGAAAACTAACGAATAGTTGAATTTTCTACAAAAATTTGGTGAAAAAAGTTTAAAATTTAGTGCAAAGTTAAAATTTCTTGCGAAACTTCCAGCTTATTTGACTTTGAAAGTCGTAGTACCGATGCGAAAACCTTCACAATACAACTCAATCGTGTGTTCGCCTTTTTTCAACGGAACACCTGCTCTTGAGTAAATGATCGACCCTTGTGAACCGTCATTGCTGTAGTTAAGGGATTGTTTTGCGGTATATACAGTCTCGCGGCCACTGTACAAAAACGTACCCGAACCCGTCGCCATGTCTGCCATTACTGCTCCTTCAGGATCAAGGATTCTTAAATAAACGTCACGGTTTCCGTTTTTCGCAATTGGATTACCCGCCAAATCAAAATCCACTTTCAATTTGTCGATGCGTTTGGCACGGTAGCTTCCACCGTCGCGCTCTTTGCCTTTTGAAGAAACTGCATTTACTTCAATTTTTTCGGCTTTCAACGCAGACGCAATCGTTACTTTGTCAGAAAGTTCTTTGTTTTTGGTACTCAAATTACCCACCGAATCTTCAAACGTACGCTGTAAGTTTGCTTTTTCTCCCTCAAGTCCCGAAACTTTGCTTGAAAGTTCTTGATTCTGAGCGGTTACAATACCCAATTCTTCTTTCAACTTTGCAATATCTTGGTCTTTTTGGGCCAAAATTGCTTCGTAGTTGGCAATTTTTTGTTTGTATTTTGACACATCCACCGAGGCCGCTGTTGCTGAATTTTTCAACGCAGCCCGATCGCGGTCAAGTTGTTGTTTCAACGTAATCAATGAATCCACTTGTCCGCCTAACTGCTGTATTTCAGCGATTTTCAGGTCTAGTTGAGCCGAAATTGAGTCAAGTTTCATTTTGGTAGCCACGACTTCTTCCGTTTTTGCCGCAATCACCGTTTCTTGTTCTTTATTCTTTTCCCGTTCTTTGTAGAAAAAATAAATTAACACCACGTTGAGTAGCGCTAAAATCGCTAGTGCAGCAAGGAGCAGGCTTTTGCGGTCATTCTTTTGTCCTTGATTGTAGTCCATAATGTTTGTTAATTAGTTAGAGTAGTTACCGCCCAAGAAACGTGAGCCTTGGGAATTTATTGCGAAAAATAACAAAAAATTCAATGTCAGAAAATCAGCTCCCCCCCAACGAAGACGAGGAAGAAGAATATTACGAACATCACCGCATTCTGGCCGACAAAGGTCAGACCTTGATGCGAATCGACCACTACCTCAAACATCATCTTTCGGGAGTCACACGGACTAAGCTTCAAAATGCGATTGAGACTGAATCGGTCAAAGTTAATGATAAACCTGTAAAGTCAAGCTATAAAGTAAAACCGTTTGATATTATAACGGTTGCGATGCCACATCCGCCGAGGGTTACGGAGATTTTGGCTGAGAATATTCCGCTCTCAATCACCTACGAAGATTCCGAAGTACTGGTGCTCAACAAACCCGCAGGGATGGTTGTACACCCTGCGTATGGCAATTGGAACGGCACCGTGGTCAATGCACTTCTATATCATTTTGAAAATTTGCCTACGGGGCGAAACGGAGAGGCGCGTCCTGGCCTGATTCACCGAATCGACAAAGACACGTCGGGGCTGTTGGTCATTGCCAAAACTGAATATGCGATGGCCCACGTGGCCCGACAGTTTTTTGAACACACTACTGAGCGTACGTATTATGCCATCATTTGGGGGATTCCTAAAGAAGAAAAAGGGACAATTGTAGGGCACATTGGCCGAAGTGCCCGCGACCGAAAAGTAATGGCCGTTTATACCGATGGAAGCCAGGGCAAGCACGCCGTTACCCACTACGAAGTACTTGCTACCTATAAATATGTAACACTCATCAAATGTAAACTAGAAACGGGGCGAACGCACCAAATTAGGGCACATTTTCAATTTTTGGGCCATCCGCTTTTCGGTGATCCTGTCTATGGTGGCGATAAAATCTTGCGCGGAACAACGAGCGGAAGCTACCGAGCTTTTGTGGACAATTGTCTGCAAATTATGCCTCGGCAGGCACTTCACGCCAAATCGCTGGGCTTTGTGCATCCTCGTACTAAACAATGGTTACAGTTTGAGTCCGAACTGCCAGAGGATTTTACGACAGTGCTGGAAAAATGGGATAAATACGCCAATCAATAGCCCTTTTATTCCACAACACCCGAAAACAAATAAAGCCAGAGTAACCGCGCCATTCTGAAATTGAACGGAAACAATCCCAAAACGACAACGATACTCGCGATTAGGTTGGAAATGGCCAAGGCGTCAAACTTAAATATCAGGATGCAAATGGCATAAACGATGGCCATTTCGAAAGTAGCAAGGGCATAACTAACGTACATAGCACCCCAATAAAACCCAGGTTCTTTGCTGAAGTTATGCCCGCAATGTGCACAACTTTCTTTCATCGTTGCAGGGCGAAATGTAAGTAAGTTATTGGTTGAAAAAACCTGACCTTGGTGGCATTTTGGGCACTTATTTTGAACGACGTGAATGAGTGACATGGTTGTATTTGTTTTTTGAAATACAAAAATACGGTCAATGGCAGAAAGATTTGGTTTACTTTTGTAGCAAAAAATAGGACAATACAGACATCATTGAAATAAACATGAAAGATATTCCTATTTATGGCATCACAGAGTTTACCGAAGCAGACCTCTCAAAGGTGTTGTATGTCAATAACCTAAAAAAACACCTAGCTACCCACCAATTTGTCAACCATCCTCATAAACATAGCACGTACATAACTGTTTTTTTTACTTCTGGCGAAGGCACGCACGAAATTGATTTCCAAACCTATCCCGTACAACCTGGCAGTTTGTTTTTACTAACTCCTGGTCAAGTGCATTGTTGGAATTTGTCAAATGATGCCGACGGGTTTGTCGTTTTTCATACCGAAGAGTTTTATAACAATGCTTTTTTAACCCGAAAAATAAGCGATTTTCCTTTTTTTTACCTGCAAACCAACTATCCTGTTGTCTATCTTTCATCGGTAGAACAGCCCCTCCTCACTCCTATTTTTGAATGGATTTATGAAGAATCGCAGCACGAACGTCCGTTCAAATCCCAAAAACTTATTTCACTGATAGACGTGCTTTATATCGAATTGGCGCGGGTTTATACAGACAATCACCCTGTAAGCGATTATTACTCTCACAATTACGTTCAAATCAAAAAATTGGAAAAATTGATTGAAGAAAATTTCAGAACTTTAAAACTTCCCAAGGAATACGCGGACGCCATGAACATGACCACCCGCCACCTAACTAGGATTTGTCAGCAAAGCCTCAATCAAAGTACGGGGAAGTTGATTTTGACCCGTATCATCATCGAAGCCAAACGAATGCTGGTCCACAGCGACACTTCAGTGAATGCCGTTGCCGATTATCTAGGCTATGAAGATTACTCTTATTTCGTTCGGTTGTTTAAGAAAGAAGTGGGCGAAACACCCAAGCAATTTCAGCTTCGTTTGGCCTCCGAAAGAGCCTCAGAACGAGTGAGTCTTTTCTAAAAAGGCAACTTGCTTTACGATAAAAGCGAAACCCCACAGATTTTTAAACCTGTGGGGTTTGGTTTTATTAGCCTAATTCTTGGGCCGAAGCACGGTATTTTACTTCTACGTTGTGCAATTCAATCAACGGCTTCAAAAATTCCTCTAAGTAGTTAATATCCAGCTGACTAGCTGCATCGCAAAGGGCCTCCGACGGGCAAGTATGCGCTTCTACAAAAAGACCATCTACCCCTGCGGCCACGCCAGCACGTGCCAATACGGGCAAATACTCTCGCGCTCCTCCTTTGCTGTCTTTCGACGGAATACCATATTTACGAATGGCGTGGGTCACGTCAAACACTACAGGATAACCCGTTTTGTTCATGTGGTAAAAACTACGTGGGTCCACAATCAAATCGTTGTAACCAAACGTATAGCCACGTTCCGTCAAGATAATTTGGTCATTGCCACTGTCTTCAATTTTTTTCACTGGGTGCTTCATGTTCTCAGGCGCCAAGAACTGACCATGCTTCAAATTCACCACTTTACCCGTTTTGGCAGCGGCCACCACGAGGGTAGTTTGCATACACAAATACGCGGGGATTTGAAGTACATCAACCACTTCGGCCACGGGAGCACATTGTTCGGGGTAGTGTACGTCGGTCAAAAGCGTGAAACCAAATTGCTCCTTCACTTTTGCCAAAATACGCATTCCTTCTTCCAATCCTGGTCCCATGTAGTAGTCTAGGCTACTGCGGTTGTCTTTCATAAACGAAGACTTGTAAATGATTTTGATTCCCAAACGTTCCGAAATTTCTTTCAAACGTTCGGCCACGGTCATCATAATTTTCTCGTCTTCAATGACACATGGCCCCGAAATCAAGAACAACTCGTCGGTTCCGCACTCAATATCGCCTACGCGAACGATTTTCTTTTGCATTTTTTATAATTGATTCAGTATGTTTTCAATTTTAGTTTTCAAGTCGGGAATGTCGCTCTTAATAATTCCCCAAACAACACGACTAATTACCCCAAAATATTCATTTACCAAAATATTACGAAGTCCAACAATTTTTCGCCACTCAATATCCCCAAAACGTTCTTGCAGTTCTTCCGAAATGTGATTACTTGCTTCTCCTATGATTTCAATTTGCTTGATGCAGGCAAAACGCATCATTGAATTGTTTAAGAATTCATCTACTTCGATATCCCGAGTATATAATTCTATTTCCAAAATGGCATCATAGATATGTTGAACACGTGCTTGGTCGCCCAGTTTATCTTTCATATATCATTTCCTTTTCTGCTTCAATGTAAGGTTTAATGTATTTTGAAACACTGTCAGCTGGTATCAAATCCACTTTCTTCTTCAGCAAGTCTTCCAAATCAAAAATCATTTGGACAAAATGAAGTCCAATCCGTTGGGAATAGTCTAGTTCAACCAATAAATCGACATCGCTTTCTTCATTGGCCTCTCCCCTCACGTAAGAGCCAAACAAGTACGCTTTCAACACAGGCTGTGTTTTAAAGTACTGCTGAATTTGCTGGATATTTTGGGCTGAAAGTTGCATAATGCTTGCAAATTTTACGCACAAAAATGGGCGATTTTATCGGGTTAAACAACACCTAAGCGTCCTCCCACTTCGACTTGATTCCTACTTTCTCGAAAAGCTCCGATAAGCTTAACTGCGTCTGACGAATATCTTGCCAATCTTTTAACACGACGCCTAGGGTGGACTCCACCAACGATTTTTCGAGGTGTTGGATGTGCATCCCTGCCAATGCTTCGGCCCAATCAAGGGTTTCGGCAATGCCTGGCACTTTGTTAAGTCGCTGCTGTCGAAGCTCTTGCATAAATGCCGTAATCTGACGTGCGAGCGTTGCGTCAATTTGCTCCACTTTCGATTTGACAATGGCCAGTTCTTTTTCAAACGGCGGATAATCAATCCACAGATACAAACACCGACGCCGAAGTGCCTCCGAAAGTTCACGGGTACGGTTTCCTGTCAAAATCACGTGGGGAATATGCGTCGCCTTGATTGTACCAATTTCTGGAATGGTAATTTGCCAATCCGACAACATTTCAAGCAAAAAACTTTCAAATTCTTCGTCTGCCCGATCTACTTCATCAATCAAAAGCACAGGAGCTTTCGGTTGCGTCAGCGCTTTCAATAAAGGCCGTTTCAGCAGAAATTTTTCACTGAACAACGTATTTTCTATCTCTCCAAAAGGGTTTTCGTTGGTATATTCCTCCGTTGGAGGCAAGGGCGCTACTTTCAAATACAACAATTGATGTTGGTAATTCCACTCATAAATGGCATGATTTGCATCTAATCCTTCATAGCACTGCAAACGAATCAGTTCCGTTTCCAGTGCCTGCGCCATCACTTTGGCAATCTCCGTTTTGCCGACCCCCGCTGGCCCTTCAATGAGTAACGGTTTACGGAGTTTCATGGCCAAATAGACCGACATTGCGACGTATTCATCCGCAATATATCCCCGAGTTTGGAGTAACGTCTGGACGGAGGCAAGGGTTTGAGACATGTTTGAGTGTCGAATTTTTGAGTGCAGAGTGTCGAATTGAAGTGCAGAGGGTTGCTCACAACCCGATACGTTCATCAGGCCAGACCATCGGTCAGGCCTGATTTCTTGTTATTCTTTACACAAGGTCTGACCGTTGGTCTGACCTTTTTTTTCTACTCAGGGAACTGCGATTTGTCAATGGCAGGAATGAGTTTGATAGCATTTTTGTAATACACCTTTTTCAGCACTTCGTCAGGCAAACCCATCCCGTACATGCGCCAGAAGGCATGGTATTTTTTGTGGTAGGGAAAATATTCATCTTCCGTTTCTAACACTCGGAAATACGTAGCGTACTCAGATGGCACCCAGCTGTCTTTTCCAAAAAGGATTTTATCTTGCCATTTCACAAAAAACTGCTTGGCCGCGCGGGGTTGACGTCCCAATTCGGCGATAACAGCGCCAATCTCTACGTACATATTGGGAAAACGGGTCATCAAACTATCTAATTTTCGCAAATCATTAGGATACCAACCCATGTGAGCGTTGATGAACTTTGTTTTGGGGTGACGCGCAAAAACCGCGTGTTGTTCCTTCATCAATGAATCAAACGGAACGGGGTCGTTATTACCACGCTTGCGTCCTGCGTGTGTTTTAAGCTCTAACCAACGTTCGTTGTAACGGTCGAGGGGATCCCAAAACGATTTGGGATCGGCCGTGTGAATAATGACGGGGATACCAAGTTCACCGCACTTTGCCCAAATAGGGTCTAAACGTGGGTCACTTACGGCAACGCGTTTTCCATCGGTATCTTTTATTCCACTGAAACCCAAACTTTTATATACTTTCATCCCTACCGCTCCCGCTTTCACATCTTCCTCCACTTGTTTAGCGGCCCTCTCACCGTAGCCAGGCGAGCCTACACCTTTCAGCTCGGGGTTGGTGAACACCATAAAACGCTTGGGATAGTTCTTTTTTACGTTATCAAGCATCCCCTTGATGGTCGTTGTCCCTTCTTCCCACTGCTGCGACCATCCACGCCCGCTCAAATTCACCATCACACCCATATTCAACGCATCCATCTCAGCCACCAATTTTGACAAATCTTGGTTTGACATGCTGTATTGGTGGTTGTGAATATCGATAAAAGGGTATTTAGAACGGGTAAGCTTATGTTCCGATACTTTCAGCGTCGAGACGGGGTCGTATTCTTCAAAGCCCAGAGGCTGCTCAATTTGTCCTCCGTTGGTCTGAGCCACAGCAGTAAGTGAGCCCAATAAATACAGAAAGGTGAAGTGTTTTTTCATCATTATTTTTGTGTCAAGGAATTTAGATAACTTTCAATTTGCGTTACAAAAACTTTTGCTTCTTCAAACATAGCATGTGCTACACGGGTGTATGGTTAAATGCACGATATGGTAACGTTCTTTTTAAAACACATAGAAAATAGTAGGATAAACATATAGTACACATAGACAGTCTTTTGTGTGCTATGTGAAAATTCTAAGTGGACTATGTGTTTACATTTTCATATTTATCAAAAATTTCTAACTATAAATCAACGCAACACAATGGGCGGCGATGCCTTCTTTTTTCCCAACAAAACCCAAATGCTCAGAAGTAGTGGCTTTGATGGAAATATCCTCAATATCAATGGCCATGACCTTCGAAAGGCATTCTTTCATCGTCGGAATGTGCGGATTAAGTTTGGGTTCTTGAAGTACAACAGTCACGTCAACATTGCCAACTTCGTAGCCTTTTTCACGAATCATTTCCATGACTTTCGCCAACAACAACTTGCTATCAACGCCTTTCCATTGGGGATCTTTATCCGAGAAATGGTACCCAATGTTGCGCATATTGGCAGCTCCAAGCAGGGCATCGCAAAGCACATGACAAACGACGTCGGCATCGGAGTGCCCTTTGGCTCCGTGGGTGTGGGGAATTTTAATACCACCCAACCAAAAATCACGTCCTTCTTCCAATTGATGCACGTCGTAGCCTTGTCCAATTCTATATTTCATACGTTTTTTTAGTTTACTGCGCGGTAATACATCGTTGAACAATTGTTTTTAGACAGCACTTTCTGAGCCATTTCTTGAATGTCTTTGGCCGTTACTGCCTGAATTTTAGCCGCTTCTTGATTGACCAAATCAGGATTCCCAGCGTTGGCAGCATAGGCCAAATTCATGGCACGGTTGAGTAATTCAACTTCCGAAAACGCCAACGTTGACTCCGCTTGGTTTTTCACTTTTGCCAATTCTTTTTCATCCAACGCAACCTCCACCAACTCCTGCAAAACTTCCTCCACGGCGGCATTGGCCTCGTCCAAGGTTACTCCCGCATTGAGATTTCCTTGAATTACTAATAAACCTGGGTCAATGGAAGAAGTATTGTAGGCGTTGATATTTGAAAATAACTGTCTTTCTTTCAGGAGTTTTTGGTACAAACGCGCCGATTTTCCTCTTCCTAAAATATCACTTAATAAATCTGCCGTGTAAAAGTCGTCCTCGAAACGCCCAGGAATGTGGTACGTTTTATACAGCGCATTTAGGGGCACTTTTGCTTCAGTTTCCAAAAATCTAGGAGCCGTTTGAACAGGTTCCAAAGGCAAATTGCGTACGTATTGCTCACCCGCAGGAATAGACCCAAACCATTTTTCGGTCAATGCTTTCACTTGTGGAACCGTGACATCCCCTGCTACGACCATGATGGCATTGTTTGGCAAATAATATTTGTAAAAAAACGCTTTGACATCGTCCATCGTCGCCTCTTCGATGTGGCTAATTTCTTTGCCAATCGTGGCCCAACGATACGGATGCACTTGATACGCCAACGGCCGAAGCTTTAGCCATACATCCCCGTAAGGTTGGTTCAAGTAGCGCTGTTTAAATTCTTCTACCACCACTTTTTGTTGAATTTCGAGTACTTTTGGGTCAAAAGATAAACTCATCATTCGGTCAGATTCCAACCAGAAAGCGGTTTCGAGATTGACAGCGGGCAGGGTGATGTAGTAATTGGTAATATCGGCAGAGGTAAACGCGTTGTTTTCGCCGCCTACCGTTTGAAGAGGTTCGTCGTAGGATGGAATATTTTTCGACCCCCCAAACATTAAATGTTCAAACAAGTGGGCAAAACCAGTACGTTTTTCCTCTTCATCGCGAGAACCCACATTGTAGAGAATATTTACAGCAGCCAAAGCAGTTGTGTGGTCTTCGTGGACAAATACTTTGAGCCCGTTGTCAAGGGTAAAATGGTCGTAGTGAATCATTGAAAATAATTATCTATCAAAAAAACAGAAGTTAATAAACTCTTTGTTGGTTGTCTAACGTTAGAACCAAAGCGAAAGGTTTCTAACCCAACGCCCAAAAATAGCATTTTCTATCTATTTCGCAGGTACAGCTCCATGAAACGAATGTTCTTAGTAGTGACTCAATTGATTGTTTTTTTATTCATCGCATTATCTTTTCCTCCACTTCCTGCCCGCGCACAAATTTTATACGATACGCCTACGCAAGAATTGGTACTGGAAGCCATCGACCATATTTACAATTATGAATTTGCGGCGGTAGAACCCGTTGCTCGTCAAATACGGGCCAAATACCCTAACCACCCCGTGAATGCCATGCTCAAAGCCATGCAAATGCAGTGGCAATACTTACCCGTAAAAGACAACAAAGCCATGAGTGGGCAGTACGCAAAACTCCTTGAGGAGTGTATTGCCAAAGCAAAAGTGTTAGAAAAAAATGAAAAAACACGTCCTGAAGCTGCGTTTTTCTCAATGGCTGGCCATGGCTACGTTGCGTTGATTCACAACTACAATGACGAGAAAATGAAGGCTGCCAGTGAAGCAAAAAAAGCCTACGATTATGTCATGGCAGGATTCAAATACATGAATCACAATCCTGAGTTTTACTTTTCCTCTGGCCTTTATAATTACTATATTATCCGCTACCCCGAAGACCATCCAATCGTAAAACCCGTTGTGTTGTTTTTCAAAGACGGAAACCGCGAGGAAGGACTCCGACAAATGGACATTGCGTCCAAAAAAGGGATGTTTACACGCACCGAATCTTCCTTCTATTTGGCCCGTATTTACCTTAAACATGAGCAACGTTACGACAAAGCCAGTAGCTACTTGGGGAATCTCGTAGAAAAATACCCCAATAACCCTATTTTTTTAATGAAACACACCGAAGCGCTGTTGCTTTTGGGAAAATACGAAGAGGCTGAACCTTTTATTGAAAAACTAAAAAAACGAAACGAGCCTTTCTTTTCACTCGTTTCTCACACATTAGAGGGAATGTACCTCGAAAAACAATCACGCAACGACCAAGCTGCTCAACGCTTGTACTTGACGGCTATTCGTCAGCCACGCGACGAAGAATATACCAAAGAGTACCAAGCCTTTGCCTATGCAGGTTTGGCACGAATTGCCATTCGGGCAGGAGATAAAAGAAAAGCTACCGAGTACTACAAAATCGTAAGTGATTTGGCAGAATACAAAGGCACGCTCAAAGAAGCTAAGAATTTCTTAAAATAACGCCTTATTCATCGTGCTTGGCTGAAGCCGACAATTTCACTGAACTCAGAGGGGCGGCGGGTTGTACTTGCCAATTTTTCCCAAAACGATGGAGGACTACTCCATTTTCGGCAAAAATCTGGACTCCTCCCGTCGGAATTGCCTCTACTCGGACTAAATTTTCGGTAATTGGCGACACTTCTTCTTCCCAACTTATACCGTTCCAGCGAAGTATGGTGCCTTTGTTGCCGACAGCCCAGCCTTCTTCACGACTCAACAAAAATACCGAGTTCAAATCTTCGTTGGCAAAAACCAATACTTCGCTCCACTGTTCGCCATCCCAGCGCAATATCGTGGAGTTTTTGCCCACAGCCCAGCCAAAATCCACCGAAAGCAGGTACAAAGAGGAAAATGTTTGCGAAGTAGGAACCGAAGCCGCTTCCCAGTTTTCATTGACCAGGCGTTCAATTTTACCATTGGTTGACACGCGCCACTCTGCTTTTGGCAAAACCGAGGCCGAATCTTGCCCCCAAACGGCAATAATGGTCGCGATTACAATCAAAAAAGAGATGATTAATTTTTTCATGGGTCGTTGAGGTTGACATGATTAGTTATAAACACTCAACAGTATCTATCATAAATCATGCCAACTCACACTTACCCTTGCAAAGCCACCAATGCGTCAAAATCATCGGCTAATTTATGGCTCAATCGGTCAAAAATTTCAGAAAATTGCCCATAACGATGGTGGTTTTTATCATTTGCCGAATACGTCTCTACCGATTTGATGGTTTGAGCAGCAGCCACTAAGTTTTCATATTTCCCAAGTTTTGTCAAAGCCAGCAGCGCTGCACCTGCACTTGCGCTATCGTGTTTGTCGTTGATATAGACCGTTTTCCCAAATACATCCGACAGAATTTGGGCAAACAACGGCAGCGTAGCATAAGCCCCGTTGATGTACAGATTTTCAATCGAGCGGTATTGTTGCAGCAACTTACCAATGCTATATACCTCATACACAATACCTTCGACGGTTGCCCGAATAAAATGCCGACGTTCGTGCGTAATATTCACTCCCATGTAAGCGCCTCGGGCATTGGCATTCCACAACGGAGCACGTTCGCCTAACAAATAGGGCAAAAATAAAAGCCCCCCCGCTCCTGCTGGAACGCGTTCGGCTTCCATCAACAATTGCTGCACAGCATAGTCCATGTCAAAATGGAGTCCAGATGCCCCAAATTGCTGAACAAACCATTCAAAAACCACGCCGCCGTTGTTAGTCGGCCCGCCCGAAATGTAGGTTCCTTCGGTGAGGATATAGTTAAAAAAACGCTGTTTTTCGTCTACCAACACCTGTTTAGCCGCTACCCGCACAGCACCACTCGACCCAATGGTTATGGTAGCGTCTCCTTCCGTTACTACACCTGCCCCCAGCGTTGCCAAACAGCCATCGCTCGCTCCCGCAATTACTTTGAGGGTATTGGGTAAGCGGAATAGCCGCAGGTATTCTTTTTTAAGTTTAAGTTCATCAAAATCAATGGCTACCGGTTCTGACAGCTGCTGAGTTTTTATTCCTAAATAATCAAGCGCCGATGTTTCCCAAGACAAATGATGAATATTAAATAAGCCTGTGGAAGACGCCAAGCTATGATCAACAACCAGTTGCCCCGTCAGTTGATAAACAATGTACTCTTTGATAGAAATAAACTTAAAGACTTTTTCAAACCAAGCCGTTGGGGAGTTTGTCCCAAACCATCGAATTTTGACCAAAGGCGACATGGGGTGAATCGGTGTGCCTGTTTGTTCGTATAATTTCGCCCCTAGCTCAGAATTTTTTAGGGTGGTTGCTTCATCACGACCGCGGTTATCAGCCCAAATAACTGCATTACGAAGTGGTACGCCGTGTTTGTCGATGGGTAACACACTGTGCATCGAAGCACTAAAAACCAAGGCAACTGGACGATATTTTTTAGAAAGTTCGTCGTTAATTAGTCCTTTTAACGCGTACAAAACAGTCAAAAATATTTGTTCGGGATCTTGCTCGCTATAATCAGGCTGCGGATGAAACGTTGGGTACGACCCTTGCCGCGCCCCAATCAAATTATTTGAAAAATCAAATGCCGATGCTTTGACTTTTGTAGTACCAATATCAATGGTTATGACACACTCCATATAGATTTATGATATAAATAAATAAAATTAGTTGTCCCCCGTTTGGCGCTTTCGATAATGCCCAGGGGTATAGCCTGTTAGTTTCTTAAAAGTCGTAGAAAAGTGTTGGGATGAATAAAAGCCAGTATCAAGGGCAATATCGGTCAGGCTTTTATCGGTTTGGCGGAGTTGGCGCATTGCCTCTGCAATACGAATATTTATCAAATAGTTGAGCGGAGAAAAGCCCGAATACGCCTTTACTTTTTCGGTAAAAGCCGTGCTTCCCAGCCCAACCACTGTCGCCATTTCTTCCACCGTCCAAGGGTGATCCAAGCTTTGTCGAAGCATTTTTTCGAGCTGTTCAAATGCCTGCGAAAAATCGCGCCGTTGGTTTTGTTGTTGGCTTTGCTGCCGTACAATCGTTACTAATAGCTCATCCAGCAGTTGATTGACGCGGGTTTGGTAGGCAAACTCTAGCTGTTTTAGCTCCTGCTCAATTTTTGTAATCAGCTCATTGACCTGTTTTAGCTGGTTCAGCACCATCGGGGCGTGCGTACCCATGAGCCGCCCCATTAGCCTTTGTTCGTTCTCGTGAATCGCCGACCAACTGCCTAATTGTAGCTCTTTTGTAGGCTCAAAAATGGTTGGCTCTAGTTTTAGCCAAACAAAACTTCCAATTTCTAAGGTATTTGTGGGACTCCCAAGCTGCTGCCAAGGGCATAAAACGACCACGTCATTGGGGTATAAAACGTAACGCTGGTGTTCAATTATCCACTCATATTTTCCTTCTAAGACACACAAAATATAGATTCCACCTCTTACTTGCACGGGCCAATCATTCAGCTTAACTGTCTGATTTTTAACACGAACCAATTCCCTGATGTGGGAAAACTCGGAAGAAGGAAGGTGGGTCAGTGTGGTTTTATTCATTGACAGAAAACCTATTTATTAAATTTTTTAAATAAATCATCAAAATATTACAAAATCCTACATCGTCCATTCGTAGAAGTTTTTTGTACTACTCTGCTATTTTTTTGCACTCAGTTCTTTATCCTATCAGTACTGTTCAACATACCCTTTTAACTTACCAACAATTTAACATGAAGATGAGAAAATTTCTACTCTTGCCCAAAGTCATTTTAGTAATGATGACTTTTCTGGCACTCACAACCACACTTTGGGCCCAAAATCGAATTAGCGGAACGGTGACTAATTCCGCTGACAAATCTCCCCTCGCAGGAGTTTCAGTTGTAGTAAAAGGAAGTACCACAGGAACATCTACCGACGGCAGCGGAAATTACAACCTTTCTGTTCCCAATAATGTAACCCTTGTATTTAGCTTTATTGGTTATGGCTCAAAGGAAATTTCGGTAGGAAACCAAACTCGCATTGACATTTCGCTATCAGAAAGTGCCGAGGCCCTCAACGAAGTCGTAGTGACGGCCTTGGGTATCAAAAAAGAAGCAAAAAAACTTGGTTATGCAACAGCAACTATCAACGCTGACGCGCTCACTGAAAACCGTACGCCCAATTTTATAAATTCTTTGCAAGGGAAAATTGCGGGGGTAAATATTTCGGGACTAGGTACAGGCCCCGCGGGAACTTCAAAGATTCGTATCCGTGGTCAATCTTCTATTTCTGGGCAAAACAACCCGCTCATTGTCGTCAATGGTATCCCAATCGATAACACCAACTTTGGTACAAACCCAGGAAATGCTGCCGCCGACAACTCGATTGGCGTAAGAGGCGGGGGAAATACCTCAGATGGTGGCGATGGTTTATCATCCATTAACCCCGATGACATCGAAAGTATGACTGTCCTCAAAGGTGCTACTGCGGCTGCTTTGTACGGTTCACGGGCAAAAGACGGGGTACTTATGATTACAACCAAAACAAAAGGAAATGGCAAAGGTATCGGCGTGAGTTTTAACAGTAACTATACCAACGAAACGCCGCTTGATTTTACAGATTATCAGTACGAATACGGCCAAGGTGAAAACGGCGTTCGCCCAACGACTCCCAACCCAACCTCGGGTCAGTGGTCGTTTGGGGAAAAATTTCAACCTGGTATGACACAGGTATTGTTTGACAACGTAACCGTTCCGTACGAGCCTGTTTATAACCGCATTCGTAAGTTTTTCCGCAACGGTTCAAACTTCACCAACACCGTCAGCCTTTCATCGGCCAGTGACAAAGGTGGTTTTAACCTTTCGTTTGCCAACATGGACAGCAAAGGAATTGTACCCAATAATAGTTTCAACCGCAAAACTATCAACCTCGGGTATTCTTACGAGTTATCGAAAAAATTGAGTTTTTCAGGAAACATCAACTATTCGCACGAGTACAACAAAAACCCACCGAACATTGCGAACCAAGATAACTCTATCCCAACTGCCATCTACAACTTAGCCAACTCCATGCCTTTGGATTTGTTGGAAGCGAAGAAATTCAACGCAGCAGGAAATGAATACATTTATTCACGTTTCCAAAACCGTACCAACCCTTACTTTACCCTTTCTGAACAATTTCAGAACATTGTCCGCGACCGTATTTTTGGCAACATTTCGGTAAAATACAACCTGCTTCCATGGTTGTTTGTCCAAGGTCGTGTAGGACAAGATTATTGGTCACGCGATCAGGATTACAACAACTTCCCAACAGGCCAAGCTTCTATTGCTGCCGCACCAGCTGGTTTTGTGAATGGTACATATACCCAAGAGTCAAGACGGTTTAGAGAAATTAATACCGACATCTTGATTTCTGGTACCCAAAAGTTTGGTGATTTTGGGTTTGATTTCAACGTGGGTGGAAACAAGATGTACCGCCGTTCGGATTTAAACAGCGTACTTGTTCAGGACTTTGTTGTAAGAGGTTTATATACCGTGATGAACGGACGGGTAAAAGACCCTATTTATGGGCTTTCGGAGCGGGCAGTTAACTCGGTGTATGGTTCAGCAGAATTTTCATACAAAAATGTTTTGTTTGTCAACGCTACTGCGCGTAACGACTGGTTTTCAACCCTTTCTCCCGCCAACCGCAGCATTTTATACCCGTCAGTTTCAGGAAGTTTTGTATTTTCACAAGCATTCAACAGTGTTCCTACTTGGCTCACCTTTGGAAAACTCCGCGCTGCCTATGCTGAAGTGGGAAGCGATACCGACGTATCCCCTTACTCAAACAACTTGTTTTACGGTATCAATGCCAACCTCTTCGGCGGGCAGCCTGTGGGCGGTTCTTCAGGAACAACGACCCTTCCCAACGCCAACCTCCGTCCTATGCGTACGGCAGAAACCGAACTTGGGTTAGAGCTCAAATTGTTTGATAGCCGCGTTACGTTAGATGCGGCGATCTATAACAAAATCACCAATGATCAAATTGTGTCGGCACAAATTTCGGATGCCTCGGGCTTTATTACGACCCTTATCAACAGCGGAAAAAGTCAAAACCGTGGTTTTGAAATGTTGTTGAATCTTGTTCCTGTCAAAACGCCTAATTTCCAATGGGATTTGACCCTAAATGGTTCGTATAACAAAACCAAAGTATTAAGCCTTTTGACCGACACGCCAGGCGAACGTATCACCGTAGGTACCCACGTGTTCAACGGCGAGCTTCGTCAAGTGGTTGGTCAAGAAATGGGTCAGATTTATGGTTTCGGGTTTAAGCGCGATGCCAGCGGACAAATGATGTTTGGTGGCAACGGTATCCCGCTTCGCACCGACGACCTTATTTCGTACGGCTCTGCTTTACCAAAATGGAATGGGGGTATCAACAACTCCTTCAATTACAAGGGCATTAACCTATCATTCTTGGTTGATTTCAAACTTGGGAACATGATGCTTTCAGGTACCAACTTCAACGCAGTACGCCACGGATTGCACAAAATGACCCTTGTAGGCCGCGAAGGTGGTGTATTGGGAGTGGGTGTAAACGCCAAAGGGGAGACAAATACAGTAAAAGCCCCTGTTCAAGATTATTGGTCAGTCGTACGCTCGCTGGCACTTATCGAACCAGTTATCTACGATGGTGGCTTCTGGAAAGTTCGCCAAATCACTGCTGGTTACGACTTTACCCGCTTTTTGCCGAGAAACTTCCCAGTTAAAAACCTAAAGCTTAGTGCAGTTGCCAACAACGTATTCCTGATTAAAAAGTGGGTTGACAACATTGATCCAGACTCATTTGGTTATTCGTCAGACAACCTCGTCGGAATGGAATCAACTGGTTTGCCAACAACGCGTAGTATTGGTTTTAACCTTAATGCGAAGTTTTAACCCCCAAACCCCCGAAGGGGGCTTATCACCAAGCTTTCGGGGACACTCAAAAAAGAAACAAACAATGAAACGTATATTAAAAAAATCGGCCCTTTTACTCCCACTTTGGGCAGCAACTGTTGTCGGAATGGTAAGTTGCGACCAAGGTTTTGATGAACTGAATATCAACAAAACCGCCGCGCTTTCAGTCAACCCAGTGTTTATTTTGAACAATGCGACCGTCAACTCAGCCTTTACGACGGGTTCAGTTATCTATGAAACGGGCATTGTCCAGCAAATGATTTCACCCAACTCAGGGGTATTAACGGGGGCTAACTTCAACCAAGATAGCCGCGACAATACTGTTCAAAATTGGCAGAAATACTACCGCAACGTGATTCGTAACTCACAAGATGTTATCAATCAAACGCAAGCGGTGGCGTCACGCAGTAATTTGTACAACATGGCTCGCATCATCCAAGCCAATGCGTACATGATTTTAACCGATTCATACGGTGATATTCCTTACACCGATGCAGAGAAGGGTTATACAAATCAAATATTTTTACCAAAATATGACACTCAGCAAGCTGTTTATGCAGGTATTATCAAGGAATTGACAGAAGCTACCGCTGCCCTAGATGCTACTAAGGCCATTGAAGCTGCGGATGTACTTTATGCGGGAAATATTGCCCTTTGGAAAAAGTATGGCAATTCCCTCCTACTTCGTGCAGGTATGCGTTTAAGTAAAGTGGACGCAGCCCAAGCCCAGCAAGTGGTTGCCAAAGCATTGCAAGGCGGGGTGATGGAATCAAACGCTGATAATGCGATCATTAAGCATGACGCTAACTACGTAAATGGGATTGGCAACATGTTGAATGCCACAGAAGCAGCCAACATTTACCTTGCGGCACCGTTTGTGGATTACCTCAAAAAAACCAACGACCCACGCCTCAAGTCCATTGCTGTACGCTATGTGGGGGCTAAATCTGGGCCAGAACAAGTAGCTTCGCGCGCTTCAACCGACCCAGCCGTCCAAATTGGAATGCCATTAGGATTTGACAACAACACTATTTCGGCCGAAGTAACGAAAAACAAATTGGCTAGTTTCTACGATTTTACGCAAGTTGACCGTACCCGTATGGTCAAAATGACCGCACCATCGTTTTTGGTAACAGCAGCACAAACACAGCTTTTGTTGGCCGAAGCAGCGCAAAGAAACTGGGTAACGGGTACCAGCGCTGAAACGTACTACAACCGTGGTGTGCGCCTACACATGGAACAAATGGCACTCTATGACGCAAACTCAGCGGTAGCAGCGGCAGATATTGACACCTATTTGAAAGCAACTCCGTATGTGGCAGCCACTGCTTTAGAACAAATCAATACTCAATATTGGGTAGCTTCGTTCTTGAACGGCCCAGAAGCATTTGCTAACTTCCGTCGGAGCGGTTTTCCTAAACTTGCCCCTAACCCATTTCCAGGAAAAAGCATTAAGGGAGAATTTATCAAACGCTTGACCTATCCTAACTCGGAGATTTCGGCCAATACCGTTCACGTAAAAGAGGCCATTGCTCGCCAAGGAGCTGACGATTTGGACACAAAAGTTTGGTGGGATAAATAATTTTAACTACCGATGAGTGGGGATTGAGTAACTATACTCCTATTTTTGCCTTTCCCACTCATCTATCCACTTATAAAACGTCATCTTTAATGCAAATTGGATTTGTTGGTCTTGGCAAAATGGGCTACAACTTGGCCCTTAACCTGCATCGTCACGGTTATGAAGTAGTTGCGTACGATGTAGCAACCGAAAACGTCAAAAATATTCTTCTTGAAGGCATAGCTCCCGCCTTTAGTCTGGAGGAACTTTGTCAACAGCTCAATGGCAGAAAGGTAATATGGCTGATGGTTCCTGCGGGAAAGCCCGTCGATGATTGCATTGAGACGTTGATTCCATTTTTATCTGCCAGTGATATCATTATTGACGGCGGCAATTCCAACTTCAACGACTCAATACGTCGATATAAGTACCTTAAAGCCAAAGGAATTGATTATTTGGACTGCGGCACTAGCGGCGGTGTGGACGGTGCTTTGAATGGTGCTTGTACCATGATTGGCGGTGAAGATGAAGTTTTTAGCTATTGCGCTTCTGTTTTTAACGATATTTCACTTCCCAACGGTTGGCTTCATGCAGGTGGCCCAGGAAGTGGCCACTTTGTCAAAATGGTTCACAATGGCATCGAGTATGGCATGATGCAAGCCATTGCAGAAGGTTTTGAGGTGATGGAGCAATCAAAGTATAACCTTGACTTAGAGCAAGTTGCGCGCGTTTTCAACCACGGCTCCGTTGTTCGCAGTTGGTTGATGGAACTTACCGAAAAAGCTTTTTCTAAAGACCCGAAATTGGACGCCATCAAAGGGGTCATGCACTCTTCAGGCGAAGGAAAATGGACGCTGGAAACGGCCCTCGACATGGGTATTCCGACGCCCGTAATTGCACTTTCATTGTTGATGCGTTATCGCTCACAACAAGACGACACCTTTACGGGCAAGGTCGTTGCGGCCCTTCGCAACGAATTCGGCGGCCACGCCGTGGAAAAAGCCCATTAACGAATGTCGAGTGTAGAGTGCAGAATGTCGAATAAAAAGTAACAATTCGACACTCTGCATTCTGCACTCGACACTTTGTCATTCCCATTTATTCTATTTCCTGCACTTTATAGACCTGAATTTCGGTCACATAGACGGTTTTATCTTCTTTGTTTTTGTACGAACGGTAATTCAGTTTACCTTCTACTGACACTTTTTTCCCTTTCGTAATCAAGCGTTCGCATACCTCCGCCACTTTACCAAACGCCACGAGGTTGTGCCACGTTTTGCTTTCCACTTCTTCGTTTTTACGATTCTTGTAGGTTTCCTTGGTCACCATCGTAAAAGACGCCAACTTTCCGTTTTCAAATGTACGTACGTTCAAATCTTTACCTACGTTGCCTGTTAATGTTACCTTGTTCATGTTCCTAAAAGTTTGTATTTGAGTGATTTGATTTTGTTTTGTCAACTGTCTCTCAATCGACGATACAAAGGTGCAGCCTCGCCACTACTCGATTCGGTTCGTACGCGTTTCTAGTTGGATAAAAACGTTTGTAACCGTTTACAAACGGATAAGTATGTGTATATTGCAAAAGAAACAACGACAAAAGCAATGAAAGCCTGCCTAGAATGTGGAGAAAAAATAATGGGGCGTTCCGACAAAAAGTTTTGTTCGGATGCGTGCCGAAATGCCTATAACAACAAACTCAATTCGGACTCCAACAATTTTGTTCGGAACATAAATAACGCACTTCGTAAAAATCGCCGAATCTTGGAGGAAGCCTGCAAAGAAGATGACAAGGGAAAAATCTCTAAAAGTGCGCTGCTGAGAGAAGGTTTTGACTTTACGTATTTTACCAATACCCGCACCACCCAAAAAGGCGCTACATACGTTTTTGTGTATGAATATGGCTATTTACCCCTCGAAAATGAGCAATATTTAGTGGTAAAAGACCGAAAAGTACCTTCCTAAATTACTGCTTTCCAAAGGCGTTTTGGAGTACCGTTTCGGCAGGTTTAAATTGGGGAGAAAACGTATCACGGTGAAACTGCCGCTTGGGTTGTTGTAAAAACCACTTCCAAGCAAAAGCTCCCGCGAGCCATTTTCTGGGCCACACTTCATTAAAAAAGGCTTGGTAAGCATCGGCTTGCAATGCCAAGTTTTCGGGTTTTTCGTCGTGCGATTCCCAGGGTTTCTCGGTGGCGAAATCAACACTTCGGTAGCCTATTTCGGTAAATAAAATAGGTTTCTGGTGTTTTCCTGCAAAGCTTTCTAGTTCATTCAAATGTGACTTCCAACCTTTTTGCAAAGTTGCGATGCTCGGGTGTTTTTCAGCAGATAAAGGAAAATAAGCGTCTATTCCGATAAAATCCAGCTCATTCCAAAACGGGTTTTTGGGGTAATGGTTCCAATTGTCGGCGTACGTGAGTTGGCCACGGTACATGATGCGAACCTCCTTGATTAGATTTTTCCAAAAAGCAGGCCGTTTTTGGGTAAAATTATCCATTTCGGTACCGATGCAGAAGAGTTCCACTTTTAAAGAATCCGCAATTCGCGCGTTGGTCAAAATGTAATTACCAAAGTCTTTTTCAAAGATTTGCCAATCAGCCTCTGTTTTTAAATCAAAATCGCCCGTGTACATACCCCTACCCACCCAAGCGTGGGGTTTGAGCATTACTTTTAGGCGATTTTTATGGGCTAACTCAATCGTTTTTACAATTCCTTCGACGGATTCTCCCCACCACATTTTGTTGGAATTAAAATAAAAATGTGGCTCATTCTCGCGACAGAAACCGTAGGGAACCACCGCCACCCATTCCGCTTTTAGTGTACTTAGAGGCACAAAAGCCGCCGAATCAATCGGTTCTGGCGGCGCAACCAGATTAACACCTTTCATTTTAACACCTGCATACACAGGAGGCGAGGGCCGCGTACATCCATATTGCATCCAAACTGTTGCCCAAATCAATATTTGTAAGACATTCGTATTCAGACGAGTAGCGATAATCCAAGCCATTTGTGTTGATTTTCCTTAAAAGTAAAAACTTCTACCTTTCTACAGATAGAAGTTTCAGAAAATCTTTTAGATCGCTCACTTAGCGCGCAGGCTGCGCGTAACGAGTGGCTTCGAACATATCCAGCATACCATAGCCGATTTTTGGGTGTAACGCGCCATATCGGCTACTGTGGAACTTGACATGGTTCATAATTTCGGTACTATTTAAGGTTGGGTACTTCGACCAAACTGCCGTCACCATCGCCGACATCGTAGCCGTAGCGGACGAAGAGCCACCAAAGTTGGAAGGAATATCGCTTGGGTCATTTTGAAGGGATAAAATCACTTTGGAAGCTCCCGTTCTTTTTTGCATAACTACGCCAAAATCAACATCATTGTGATAACAGCACGAAGTACAAGTCGTAATGTTGGTATATTGTTTGAGGCCAAAAGCAGCATTATTGTTATTCACTTGCCGCTGCACTCCAGTCACGGCATATACTTCGTTGTTCATGGAAGCAGGGAAAATAATTCGGTGACGAATGTCAAGATTTTGCAAATAACTAGGTAATTGCTCCATCGCCAATCCCACAGCGGGAGGAATCGTCCCTGCGGCACAAAACATCAACTTATTGTTATACTTCGCCAGCATTACCCCATCTCGAATGGAATTAATCGCCATACGATAAACTTGGTTATTGGCCAACGAATATCCAATTAACACTGTTCCCATCGACATACTAATCACATCTACGGTAGTGCGCGCCAATCCCGAAAAAGCATCCGCTACCCCTCGGTATTCTGACCATTCAGACAATAGCACGTCGTGAGCGGCCTTTACCGAAACCAAGTTTGCTTTGTGCGCAACGCCAATTACTTTATTGTCATACGAAGGCGAAGTACCAATCGAAGCCGAAGCAGTACCATGCCCGCATACATCTTCAGGGGAAATTACCCCTCCGCGTTCATTGGGTACTGTACTGAAACTTACCACAAATCGACCTTGTGAATCCCCATCATCAAAGTTCTGATTCATAATGGGTTGAATCGAAGAAAGTCCCGTGTCCACGTAAGCAATGGTAAAGCGCTTATTGGCCGTTGGAGAATGCCCATTTGCTCCCAAAAACCAAGCAAACTCGGTATTATGATCGCGTAGTTGCCACGAGACCTTGCGTGGTGTCCCTTGGACAGATAGAAAATAATCTTCATCTTTCTGAAGCCCATGAACTCCCGTATTCTCTCCACAACCAAATCCGCCTCCACTCTTGGCCTGTCCTTTTTCTGAACCGATATAATTATCAGGAACAAAAGTAGGTTCCATATAGCGGATAAGCCCCGTTTCGCGTAATTTTTGAATGGTGCTTAACTCCGTTATGCGCAAATCAAAATTCGGCATTTCTTTACTGGCAGCCACTAGAATTTCACTGGGGCTCTTCAACTTAGGATTGAATTTTTGTTCTTCTTCAAAAGCAATGTTGAGTAATTTTTCTCGAACCATCAACCAATCTTTGGTCGCACTTTGGTTCAAATCCCAGCCATAATCGCCTTTAATTGTGGGTAATTTGTAGCCAATCATCAAGATATTTCCATCTTTGGCGTGTTTAAGTCCAGAATAAATCATGGCATCATCTGCCAAACGCCAATCAAATTCGTCATTGTTTTTGAAGGCGATGGCCGCCATTCGTTCTTCCAACTGTTTTTTGGTAAGAATATCAGTGCGCGTACTTGCGTGCGCTTGGTCAGCGGTACTAGAAACAGGCTCAAGAATGGTCTTTTGTTCGCAAGAAGCAACGAACAGGGTCAGCAAAGAAGCAACTAAGAGAGTTGTAATTCGTTTCATAAGGCGTTTAAATTAATTACCTTACAAAACTACTTTCTCCCCTATATTTCAAAATGGGTAACCCACGAACTGCACTCCAAAGTACTCGAATGGTATGTTTAAGTTCATAAAGAAGCCTGACCTAGCAAAAAACAAAGTCAGGCTTCCTGGTTCACCTATTTGGATTGTTTTTCAAAAATCAAAAAATTTCCTTTTCCTCCGATGGGTGCCACTGATTTCTGCGTACTCAAAACCCCCAACTCAAGTTGTTGTTTTCCATTGATGGTACTCAACTGATAATCAACGGCTTGACCTAACAACAAAAAATAGCGCGATTCGCATTGCATCAATTCTGGCGAACCACCCATTTTTGTACTTCCAATTGGAGACATTTTAAGTTTGCCAGTTTTGGTCGTTTCGTCGTACGATTCTAACGCATAACTACCCGAATACTGGTTCACGGACGAGCGACCATTCAACAACAAAACCGCACCCGTTTCGTCTCTGGTAGTGGTCAATTCCAGCGTGATTGGTTCAAACTTTCCTTCATTGGGGATGCCGCACGGCAAATCAATCATATCACCTAGTAGGATACTTTTCAATACCCAAGTCCCCGCAAGTTCATTGTTTTCTAACTTTTGGGCTTGTTGATCTACGTTTTGGCTTTCGCAAGCTCCCAGCACTGCGACCAAACAGCCAACCATTAATGCAATCATTGTCTTTTTCATAGCCATATTTTTTTAGTATGACTTTTTTCTACCGTAAAAGGTTGGAACAAGGTATAAAAAAAAAGCCACTGTACAGTGGCTTTTTTTGAAATGTATGTACGTCTTTTAACCGAGGTACGTCTTCAACGCTTTGCTGCGTGAAGTATGGCGTAGGCGGCGAATTGCTTTTTCTTTGATTTGGCGAACACGTTCGCGGGTCAAATTAAATTTCTCACCGATTTCTTCCAACGTCATAGGATGTTCTCCGTTCAATCCGAAGTAAAGCGCAATCACATCAGACTCACGTTGGGTGAGCGTTGATAGTGCGCGAGCAACTTCTTTACGGAGAGAATCATTGATAAGCCCTTGGTCAGGCTTCTCTTCCATGTCGTTTTCAAGAACGTCGAGGAGGCTATTTTCTTCCCCTTGCACAAACGGCGCATCCATCGAAACGTGGCGGCCAGAAATTTTGAGTGTGTCCACAACCTCATTAGCTGAAATATCCAATACTTCGGCCAATTCTTCGGGTGATGGTTCACGCTCAAATTTTTGTTCAAGATCTGAGAATGTCTTCGATATTTTATTTAATGACCCAACACGGTTGAGTGGAAGGCGAACGATACGAGATTGTTCGGCCAACGCTTGCAAAATGGACTGACGAATCCACCATACAGCATACGAGATGAATTTAAAACCACGGGTTTCGTCAAAGCGTTGAGCGGCTTTAATCAAACCTAGGTTTCCTTCATTGATAAGGTCACCAAGCGAAAGACCTTGATTTTGGTATTGTTTTGCGACAGATACCACAAATCGAAGGTTAGCTTTGGTAAGTCGTTCCAAAGCTTGTTGGTCTCCCTCTCGAATTCGCTGCGCCAAAGTCACCTCCTCATCAGGAGTTAGCAAATCCACCTTACCAATCTCTTGTAAATACTTATCAAGCGACTGGCTTTCGCGGTTGGTTATCTGCTTACTAATTTTAAGCTGTCTCATCTATCTTTACTTTGGTGCTTTGTACTATTACAAGAGTGTAACGTAAAAAGCGAATCAAAAGTTGATTTTTTACTTTCTAATTTAAGTTAAAAAAACAAAAATCTACTTATCGCGACGACGGTTGTCATCACGACGACGATCTCCGCCTCTATCGTTGCGATCACCACGGTCTTCGCGGGGTGGTCTTTCAACGAATCCTTCGGGTTTTGGTAGTAAAACCTTGCGTGATAAGCGGAATTTACCCGTTTTCTTATCGTGCTCCACAAGTTTCACTTGTACCTCATCTCCTACCTGAAGAACGCCATCCATGGTTTCTAGGCGCTCCCACGTAATCTCGGAAATGTGCAATAATCCATCCTTACCTGGCATAAATTCAACAAAGGCCCCGAAAGGTTGAAGCGTCTTCACTGTTCCTGTATAAACTTCCCCTACTTCTGGAATTGCTACAATGCCTTTGATGCGTTTTACGGCAATGTCCATGCTATCGGCATTGTTCGCAAAAATGCTTACGTAACCCATGCTGTCACGCTCTTCGATGGTAACAGTTGCACCAGAGACACGTTGAATTTCTTGAACCACTTTACCACCTGGCCCAATGACGCCACCGATTTGGTCTTGTGCAATTTGGATAACAACCGCGCGAGGTGTTTGTGGTTTGAGTTCTGGACGAACTTCAGTAATCGCTTTCTTCATTTCGCCCAAGATGTGCAAACGTCCACGACGAGCTTGGTCAAGTGCCTCTACCAACACTTCGTACGAAAGTCCGTTTACTTTCAAGTCCATCTGACAAGCAGTAATACCCTTTTCAGTACCCGTCACTTTGAAGTCCATGTCACCAAGGTGATCTTCATCGCCCAAAATGTCCGAGAGTACGGCGTATTTTCCTTGTTCGTCAGTAATCAAGCCCATGGCAATACCTGCAACTGGTGCTTTGATTTTTATCCCAGCGTCCATCAAGGCAAGCGTACCTGCGCACACAGTAGCCATTGACGACGAGCCGTTTGATTCTAAGATATCCGAAACGATACGAATCGTATATGGATTTTCTTCATCTGGAGGCAATACTTTTTTCAACGAACGGTGTGCCAAGTTTCCGTGGCCAACCTCGCGGCGACCAGGGCCACGGTTTGGTTTTACCTCACCCGTTGAGAAGCCTGGGAAGTTATAGTGCAACAAGAAACGGCCATATCCATAAAACATCGCCGTGTCAATGATTTGTTCATCAAGTTTTGTACCCAATGTCACCGTAGTCAACGATTGTGTTTCGCCACGGGTGAACAAGGCTGAACCATGCGGCGTAGGCAAGAAATCAACTTCGCTCATAATTGGGCGGATTTGATCCAAGGCACGGCCGTCGAGACGAGTACGCTCATCCAACACCAAACGGCGTGACGCTTCCCACTCCAAATCGTGGTAATACCGTTTGATAAGACCTACTTTTTCGTCGTACGTTTCTGGATTCTCTTCTTTGAAGTTGGCCAAAAACTCAGTAATAACGGCTTTGAAACCATCTTTACGCACCTGCTTATTGGCGCTGCCTTGGCGGGCTACCGCATAAATTTTATCGTAGCAAGCCTCACGTACTTTGGCACGGAGCTCTTCGTCGTGTACTACGTACTCAAAAGAGCGTTTTTCTGTTTTCCCTGCCTCTGCTTCAAATTCTTTTTGAACTGCGCATTGGATTTTAATCACTGCGTGAGCCGCTTTCAAGGCTTCCACCACTTCCTCTTCTGAGGCTTCGTTCATTTCACCTTCCACCATACAGATGTCTTTCTCCGAAGCCGCTACGATTAGGTCTAAAGTAGCATTTTTCAGTTGTGACGTAGGCGGGTTAATGATGTATTCACCATTGATTTTGGCTACACGTACCTCAGAAATTGGTCCATTAAAAGGTACGTCTGTAATCATCAATGCTGAAGAAGCAGCCAACGCAGCAAGGGCATCAGGCAATACCTCTGAATCTGCTGAAATTAAGAAAACGTTGACTTGCGTATCTGCATAAAAGTCATCTGGAAACATAGGACGCAAAGCGCGATCCACCAAACGACTCACTAAAACTTCGTGATCTGACAAACGGCCTTCGCGCTTCTGGAAACTTCCAGGAATACGACCAGCCGAAGCAAATTTTTCTTGGTAATCAACCGATAGTGGTAAAAAGTCTGTACCAGGTCTTACCTCGGGATTAGATACAACTGTAGCTAGGAGCATGGCATTCCCCATACGAACCACGACTGAACCGTGGGCCTGACGAGCAAGCTTCCCTGTCTCAATTGTAATGATACGACCATCGGGCAGGTTGATAGTCTTTGTGATGATGTTAAACATGAAAGAAGAATTAAAAAAACCGCTTGAAAACCTATCCTTCAGCGAACATGATAGGTTATTATTTATAAAACCGCAAAAAGTTATTATTTACTTACTTAGGTGAAGATAAATAACAAACAGGGAAGCCAGTTGCCTGACATTCCCTGTTTGAAGTATCGCATTACTTTCTGATATTCAGTTCAGCGATGATAGCACGATAACGGCTGATGTCATTCTTGAGAAGATAGTTCAACAAGCGTCTGCGCTTACCTACCAACTTTAAAAGGCCAAGGCG
This sequence comes from Runella defluvii, assembly GCF_014195535.1. GTDB lineage: Bacteria > Bacteroidota > Bacteroidia > Cytophagales > Spirosomataceae > Runella > Runella defluvii. The sequence continues at coordinate 578,097 of NZ_JACIBY010000003.1, forward strand.
AGTAGCATTGTCATGCTTGTGCTGCTTCAAGTGCTCCGTTAAATAATTGATACGGTGAGTGAAAAGTGCGATTTGTGATTCTGATGAACCAGTGTCGCTTTCAGACTTGCCAAATTTTTTGAACAAGTCTTTTTTTACTTCCGATGTTAAATACATGATTGTAACCTCAGATTGTTTAAACGTGAAAAATATAAAAAACAAAAACGCCTGCAAAGATAGACGATTTTGTTTTAAAAATCAACCATTTTTCTTACTTGATGTTGATTGCTGCGACTCAAGCACTTCCCGAACGCGTGGTAGGAGCGCGCTTGAAGGATAATCTTTCACAAAACTGTTAAGAGCCTTCAAATACGCCTCTTTTCCTTGTAATTTTCCTAGTAAATAAATCCGAAGCAACGCGTACTTGTCCTCAATTTTACTACCCGAATAGGTGACCATTGCCATTTCGAGCTGGGCATAGGCTTCTGAGAAATTATTAGACTGATACAGGGTTAAGATTTTTTCGTAGTCCTTCATTGCTTCCAACTCAATATTTCCTGAAGCTGCGACAGCGCCGCCATTTTTGGTCAGCAGGCGAGTAAAGGAAGAATTTGGAAATTCTGCTAGCAACTTATCTTTCCATGATTGGCTATTTTTGGCCGATGTGAGGAAAAGCAGGTAATAAATTTCGGGTTTATAATTTGTGTTTGGAAAACGGGACAAAGTAGTCTCAAATGTTTTAACTGCATTGTCTGGTTCTTCTAGGTTAAACTTATAAATCTTCCCTAATTTATAATGCGCATCTTCTAATCGCTGATTGGAGGCATCTAACTCCTGCTTTTTCAAGGGAATATTACGGTAGAGCGCATCTTTTTTAGCTTTCCATTCGGGCGAGTCTTTGGTCAATTTCACCAAATCATCTCCCGCAATCTGAATAGTAGCTCCTTGGCCTGGGGTTGTTGGTATTGCCGTAATGTTGTTATCGGCAGGAGTCATTAGGGTAGCTATTTTGGCACTTCGGCGCCAATCATCTTCCAACGTTCGATTTCCCCAACGCTGCCTAAACTCCACTTTTCCCGTATTGACCAACGTCAAATCATACAACGGAAAACGTTCGGCAGGATTTCCATCAAAATTGGACGCATTGGCACTCAAACTCTGCGCTTGCGAAACCAGCATTTCGGCCTCTTTCACTTTTCGTTTGTATTCCGCAATCTCGTCCTCAATTACCTTATCTAAGTATTTATCCAACGTTGCTGGGTTCATTTGTGAGAGCCGTTGTAGGCTATCTTCGGTCCGAATCGTGGTAATTTGCTTTACAAACTCGTCCAAAACTTCCTTACGTTCGGCTACTTTTTGGCGCTGCGGCGACGCAACTGGCAACAAGACAAGCGCACTATCAAAATACGCTTTCGCTAACTCATAGTTTTGAAGCTTATCGTAATACACTTTTGCCATTTCCAAATAGGTAAAAGGAACTTGCGTGGTATTGGTAGTGGTTTCACGAACCGACTTTCCAAAGAATTCAAGTCCTTTTTTATAATTTTTTTTGCGGGTCTCAATCACCCCCATCGAGTAATACAGGCGGTCAATCAAGTCGTTGTTTTTGCGGTCGTTCAGGAGTTTCTTGAAGCCATCTTCGGTAGAAATCGAGGAGTTGGTCAGGGCTTCGTTCTGGAGAGAGTTCATTTTGGCAAAAAACTCCAAATCGTACGAAGGTCTGTTTTTGGAAACAGCTTTGTAATGAATATTGGCAGCCAAAGGCTTCTCAATAAGGTCGTACATTTGGGCCGCTGCATAATGAATACGGGCCGTTTCTTCGTTTTTAGAAAGCAACGGAAACGTTTCCTCCAAAATCCCAAGTGCCAACGGAATCTCCTGCTTTTGTTGGTGCAAATAAGCTTTTACTAAATAAAAATCACGGGTATTACTTTCGTTCAATGGCAAACTTCTGAGGTGTTCGGCTACGCTTAGGGCGCTGTTGTAGTCTTTGGTTTCGACGTACGCACGCATGAGCCAAATCAAGCCTTCATGTTTATCATCATCATCTTTCCCTTTGGCATTGACATAACGCAAGGTCTCAATCCCATCGGTAAATTGCCCTTTGTATAACCGCGCGCGGCCAATCAAAACAAGGGCATTGTCCACCCAACGGCTATTTTGGTGACGGTCGGGAATCAACGACCCCTTTTTAATGACATCTTGCAAAAGAGCATCCACACTTTTTGCCTCCATCGAGTCCAACGGGTACAAAATAGGAAGGAGCTGGTTATAATTTTCTTTTCTATTTTTTTTCAGGGCAATGTCCGCCTCTTTCATCTTATCACGGGCGATGACATAGGCATTGTATTTGGCCGTAAGGTTGTGATACCCTACACTCAAACCGCTTGTGCTGTACTGAGAACAGCCAAAAAATAGTGCAGAAACCCCAAAAATAACAAGGGGAAGGTAATACTGAGAAGGAAAGAGGCGATTTCTAATTTTCATCAAATAACTCACTTTCAAGAGCTTGCTCTTAAACTGTTAGATTTTCAACCGTAAATGTAACGTTTTCTACGGACTAAAAGTATGCAATCGTGATGCCAATATGGTTTTAAATAACAGAAATTAGTCAAACAATGTACTCATCATTTATGTATTCACAAATAACACATTTTATCTTTATGAAAAAGAATATATACATAAAATATCTTATATAGGTTTATTTATAAGACTTTTATTATTTATTTTTCGAACCAAAGGCCATTAATTCTCTAGCAATTTTAAACAATATGTAATTTTGTTACGTTAAAGAACAAGTCAATATAATTTCTTTTCCAATGGAGCAAAATCCAATAAATCCTGATAAAGTAGCCGAAAACCCCGGGCTCATGGCCTATGCTCACTCTGTTGGTGGAGCAGTCATTAAGCCTGTTGACATGGGCAAAGCAAAAGGGAAAGCCGTGTTGGCCATGCGTCAACAAACCGAGCGTCAGCTTAACCAAATTTATCAACAAATGGCGACATTGGCACAACAAGCCAAAGAACTTCGTCAACGTGTTGATGTATCAGAAAGAATCTACGGTGCCCAAATGAATTTTGAACCCGTCTTGAACGAAACGTACTATGTGTATGAAAAGGAAGATGGAAAAGATGTTTTGTCGATGGTTGCACCACATGAATGGGGACGTGCCTACAAATTTAGCCGTTTTATTGCCAAAGTAACCATGCTCGCCGACCATACATGGCACGTAGAATACAACGAAAGCCAAGATTAAGCTTTCATCTAACGTTACTTAGACTATGAAAATCCCTTCGCTTCTCAATACGGCGAAGGGATTTTTCGTTATTCAACTTTGAAAATTGCAACGCTTCCCCCTCAATTTGTCGTAAAAAGAGGTAGAGCTATCAAAAAATTGCCAATTCGTTAAAACTTTTTTATTTTTAACGAGTCCTTGTAAGAAAACCAGACCGTGAACAACCATACCCACCAGTGATCAAACATCTATTCATCAACAAAGCTATTCCCTTACTCATCTCCATTTTGTTATGTTGGAATGAAGCTTTTGGTCAAACCACCTACACCATTTCGGGCAGAATCACCGACGCCCAAACGGGCGAAGCAGTGCCTTTTGCTGCGGTTGCTATCAAAGGAAAAACCGTAGGAGTGACGACCAATTTTGAGGGTTTTTATACCCTCAAAACAACCCAAATTGGTGATTCATTGGTAGTTTCGTCGATGTCGTATCGAAAACGGATGAAAGCTATTGTACCTAATCAACTCACGCAAACCATTGATTTCCAACTTGAAGGCTCGGAATTTAAACTGCAAGAAGTAAAAGTTTACGCAGGCGAAAACCCTGCCTATAATATTCTAAGGAGAGTCGTAAAGCAAAAACCATTGCACAACCCCAATCGACTCCAAGCGTACGAATACGAAAGTTACAGTAAAATAGAAGTGGATGTTGACAATCTCTCAGAACGTTTTAAGAAACGGAGAGCGATGAAGCAAATCACAGGAGCTGTTGAGCAATTTGATAAAATCGCGGGTGAAGATGGGCGGCCTGTTATTCCTATCTATTTGTCAGAATCCATTTCCAACTATTATTTCCGCGAAGACCCTCGAAAAAAGAAAGAACATATTCTCAAAACCAAGATATCTGGCATTGCTGTGACAGACGGCAGCTTGATTTCGCAGATGATTGGTTCGTCTTTTCAACAGTATAATTTTTACCAAAATTGGCTCAGTGTTCTTGATAAAGATTTCCATTCTCCCATTGCCGACGGCTGGAAAAACACCTACGACTATTACTTAATCGATACCACCTTTGTGGCGGGATATTGGTGTTATCACATTGATTATGAACCAAAAAGACCCCAAGACTTGGCTTTTAGTGGCTCATTTTGGGTGGATACCCTAAGCCACGCGTTGGTGCAAATAGATGCGTCGGTGGGAAAAAGCGCGAACATTAATTTTGTAGAAAAAATAAAACTACAACAAGAATACGAGCAAATTGGTGATAGTACGTGGATGCCCGTGAAATCGCGGGTACTTATTGATGTAGCCGAACTAACCGACTCCACCGCAGGCATGTTGGTTAAATTTTATACTTCAAATCGGAACATTATTCCCAATAAACCACACCCTCCCAAGTTTTATGATTATCCCATAGAATTATCAGAAAGCTACAAAGAATACCCCGCTGATTACTGGGACAAGGTACGCCACGAACCCCTAACAGCTGGCGAACAAACAGCGTATAGGCTCATTGACTCCGTGAAGCAAGTGCCAATTATGCGTACGTACATCGAAGTATTTAACATGTTTGTCAATGGCTATAAACGTATTCCGAAGGTAAACATAGACGTTGGACCGTTTCTGTATCTATACTCAAACAATGTTGTTGAAGGACACCGTTTTCGCATTGGTGCTAAAACCAACCCCGATTTCAGTCGAAAATGGGTATTGAGCGGTTCGGCGGCCTATGGTACCCTCGACAAAGAGTGGAAATATAATTTTAGTGTTGATTATATTTTCAGTCGCAAACCTTGGACCATTGGGGGGATCAGCCATAGTTATGACCTCGAACGCGTAGGTTTGTCCTCCGAAGCGATTGGCAATAACGTTTTGTTTGGGGCGCTAACCAAGTGGGGAAATGTGCGGCGGGGGTATTTTGAGGGAATCACCTCTGCTTACCTCAAGCGAGAACTCATAAGAGGATTGACCCAAACGGTTGGACTACGTCACCGAACTTTTCAGCCCATTTACCCTTTTGCGTTCAAAACAGCCCCATCCCTTGGCGATCGGTCACCTATTCAGAGTAATTACGAAACGGCTGAATTATTTTTTGAAACACGTTGGGGAAAAGATGAAATTTTCATTTACAACGAAAATGAACGGTTAACTTTGGGTACACAAAAGTGGCCTTTGGTAGTTCTTCGTTATCAACTTGGCATGCGCAGGTTTCTCAACAGTGATTTTAGCTATCATCGCTTGTCGCTCAACGTTAAACAAAGCTTTAGGGTGGGTATTTGGGGACGTTCCAATTACAACATAACGATGGGATATATTCCATCCACCCTCCCCTATCCCTTACTCTATACCCCACTTGGAAACGAGTCAGTTTTCTACGTTGACAATGCCTTTAACCTGATGAATTACTTTGAATTTGTGAGCGACCGTTACCTTCAGTTACGGTACGAGCACAATTTTGAAGGGCTGCTTTTTAACCGCTTACCCGCCATCAAAAGGCTTAAATGGCGATTCTTAGCCAATGCAAAAGTTTTGTATGGAAGTATTCACCCTTCCAACATGAATCTGCTTGCCCCCACCAACGCACAGGGTCAAACAGTCCTTGGATTTAACAGCTTAGGAAACACACCTTATGTAGAGGTTGGATACGCCATTGACAACATTTTTAAGGTACTCAGAGTTGACGCGATTCATCGCCTCACCTATCGCCAAAACCCTAATGTCACGCCATTTGCGGTCAAATTTTCGTTTTGGTTTAATATTTAGGGTTGTGTTTTAAAAGTTTTACGGATGAGGCTGTTTAAAGTTCCTGTTTTCGATTTATTTTTCATGAGAAATCGTGAAGTACTACAAAGAACACGGAGCTGCGAGGTTTCTCAAAACCTCAGAAAACAAATTCAACACCCAATATTTCACGACGGGGTGGTTTTGAGAAACCTCCCGCACAGTTAAAGTAAAAAAGGCGTAAATTGCGCCTTTTTGTATTTTATCCATTTCCAATACACTCAATTTACACCCACAATGTCCAAGATTTACTTCGCGACGTTATCCGTCTTTCTACTTTTTCTTTTCAACATCACCTCTTTTTGGAACACAAACTCCAACAGCTTAACAAACGTTACCGTCACCAAGGCCGATTCGCTTCCCAATGCCAGTAGTTGGCCTGCCGAACTGGCCATTAGTCACTTTGCAGGAGCCGACCTCACCCCTAGCCCAGCTTGTTTGGCAGTGGCACCTACGGGCGAAGTCTATGTTGGTGTCGATATGATTGGTTCATTAGGAAAAAAACCAGGCAACGGCCGCATCGTTCGATTGGTTGACTCCAACAACGACGGCAAAGTGGATTCCCACACGGTTTATGCCGTTGTTGACAACCCCCGTGGTATTATTTCGATGGGCGATAAAGTTTATGTTTTACATACCGTTTTTTCCAAAGAAACAGGTATCGCCTCGGGCATGGACTTGGTGGTTTTTGAAGATAAAAACCACGATGGCGTGGCTGATGGCCCTTCCAGTCCGTTAATTCAACACATTAGCTCGCCTAAATTTTTACAAAGTCGCGGTACTGACCACGCCACCAACGGGATTCGGATGGGGATTGATGGATGGATATACATTGCCGTGGGCGATTTTGGTTTCCACAACGCCACCGACCGAAGTGGCAAAAAAATGACCATGCTTGGTGGTGGCGTTGTGCGCGTTCGTCCTGACGGCACCGAAATGGAAGTTTATACCCACGGACTTCGTAACATTTACGACGTGGCGATTGACCCTTACATGAATATTTTTGCCCGTGGAAATACCAACGATGGCGGCGGATGGAACGTTCGGTTCAGCAACCAAATCCAATCTGGCGAATATGGCTACCCTGTGTTATTCAAACACTTTACCGACGAAATCATCCCTGCACTTATCGATGTTGGCGGAGGCTCTGGAACGGGTGCTTTGTTTATGGACGACGACACTTGGCCTGCTCAATACAACCAAGTACCTATGATGGCCGATTGGGGACGCAATCAATTGTACATTCACCGCGTGACAGCCGATGGCCCAAGTTTTACCCAAAAAGAAGAAAGTTTTGTAAAATTAGCCCAAATCACCGACGTTGACGTGGACGCTTCGGGCCGTGCTTACCTTTCAGCTTGGGACGGGGCAGGTTATTCAGGAAATCCCAAAAAAGGATTTGTCGTAAGAGCTACTCCTAAACAATGGACGTATAAATCGTTCAAAAACCCTCAGGAACTTTCTATTTCAAAATTGGTTGACCTCCTAAAATCAGGAAGCGGCGTGGCTCGTCTAGCTGCCCAGCAAGAGCTTCTCACCCGCCCCTCCGACAAAACTGTAAAACCTGTTTGGGCGTTGGTAACCAATGCTAAACTTCCATTGGTCGTACGAATCGCAGCAATGTACACGTATGCTCAAACCGCTGGTGTGAATGCCAATGACAATTTAGCCAAATTGACTACAGATGCAGCCATGCGTGAGTATGCGCTTCGGGCTTTGGCCGACCGTAAAATTTACAATTCTAACGTTTCAAGTGGTACATTTATCCAAGCATTAAGTGATGGTTCTCCTCGCGTGCGTCTGGCAGCTACTGTCGGACTTGGTCGTCTTGGAAACGCTGATGCGGCACAAGCACTTCTTAAAACACCTGTACCAGCGAGTTTTGCTCCACCAGCAATGGGAACCGAAGGGCCACATGCAACCCCTAATTCGGCGATTATTCTACCTCACGTGGCAGTGCGTTCATTGATTGCTATCAACGCCGTCGATGCTTGTGTGAAGGCCATTGGCACTGAAAACTCCACCCTTGCGCTTTGGGCACTTCGCTACATGCACGACCCGAAAGCAGTTGCGGGATTGATCAATGCCTACCAAAAATCAAACGACGCTACCCTTAAAAAGCAAATCATTGTTACGCTTTCCCGTTTGTACAAAAAAGAAGCCGATTACGACGGTTCGTGGTGGTGGAGTACTCGCCCCGACACGCACGGCCCTTATTATAAAGGCATTACGTGGGAAGCTTCGACGAATATCAAAGATTTCTTGATTGAAGAATCGAAAAAATTAAACGACAAACCCTTCTTTGTGGATCTCAACAGCCGTCATCGCATGGAAATACCTGAGTTTGGGGTAGAAGAAGTCGCCGCAGTGAAGGAAGAGGTAAAGATTGATTTGGACAAAATCCGTAATAAAAAAGGACAAGTAGGTGAAGCTTCGATTGAAGATGTAATGCTTGCCATGGCCAAAATCCAAGGTGATGCAGCTTTAGGTAAAACGCTATTTACGCAGCAAGGTTGTATCGCTTGCCACAGTTTATCAAAAAGCGAACCCATGAAAGGGCCATTTATGGGACAAATTGGTTCGATTATGAACCGTGAGCAAATTGCAGAGTCAATCTTGAAGCCAAATGCGTCGATTTCACAGGGTTTTGCATCGGTGACTATCACAGCTAAACGCAACAAAATTTACTCAGGTTTTATCACCGAAGAATCGTCGGCTCGCGTTGTTTTGAGAGACATTGCTGGACAAGTTTATACCATTAAAACTGCCGACATCGTTAGTCGCAAAGAAATGGAAACATCAATGATGCCTTCGGGTTTGGTCAATGCCCTCTCTTACGAGGAATTTGCCTCATTGTTAACCTTTTTGTCGCAACAAAAGTAACCTACCTTTCAAACTATTTTTGATATGAAATACGCAGTAATTGTCTTTTTAAGCCTTTGTGTTACGTCTGTTTTTGGACAAAAAAAGGCCGACAAACAAGAATGGCAGCAACTTTTCAACGGTAAAAACCTTGATGGTTGGGATATTAAAATCCGTGGGAACGACCTCAACGACAACTTTGGCCAAACGTTTCGGGTTGAAGATGGGAAAATGGTCGTTCGCTATGACCAATACGATGATTTTAAACGCAAATACGGCCATATTTTCTACAAAGGCGACTTTTCTTACTACCGCATTGCGGTTGAGTATCGTTTTGTAGGTGAGCAAGCTCCCAAAGGCGAAGGCTGGGCGTGGCGCAATAGCGGCATCATGGTACACGGCCAAACGGCCGCTTCGATGGGTAAAGACCAAGATTTTCCTGCGTCTATCGAAGTTCAATTGCTTGGCGGTGACGGAAAAAAACGCACTACTTGTAACTTGTGTACTCCTGGAACAAACGTTGTGATGGATGGCAAATTAATCACCCAACACTGCATCAATTCTACGTCACAAACCTACAACGGCGACCAATGGGTGCGGGCAGAAGTGTTAGTTTTGGGCGACTCGCTCATTCAGCATTTTGCCAACGGTGAAAAAGTGTTGGAATACAACAAACCTCAGTGGGGAGGCGGCAACGTGAGCGGACATGACCCCAATCTGTTTGTTAACGGAAAACTTCTCGACCACGGCTCTATCTCGCTTCAAAGTGAAAGCCACCCCGTTGAATTTAGAAAAGTAGAATTGTTGAACTTAAAAGGTTGCATGGACCCTAAAGCCCTTAATTTCAAGTCGTACTACGTCAAAGAAGACAATTCGACTTGCCAATATGGGAAGAAGAAAAAATAACCTTCGTGGTAGGGGTTTCTCACAACCCCTACCACAAAAACTCGGGTTTTGAGAAACCCTCAGCACGAGTCAGAAACCCTCTGCACGGGTGGGTTTATTTCCGCAGCAACATAGCTCCGTACGAATAACCACCTCCAAAAACAGTAATAACAATATGGTCTCCTGGTTGAAAACGGCTCCAATGTTCAGACAACCCAATGGCGCAACCCGCACAGCCCGTATTTCCGAGGTATTGAATGTTTGAGATTAGTTTTTCTTCGGGCAAGCCAAGCGTATTCATTACATTCATACTAATGCGCAAATTAGCTTGGTGTGGCAAAACATAAGACACATCTTCCACCGTTAGGCCACATTTTTCAAGTACCGTTAAACTAGCCTTGGGCATGTAGGTACAAGCATTAATAAACACATCTCGTCCAAAGGGCATAATCACTCCACGCTCGTTAGGGCGCAATACCACGGCTTCCGTAGCTTTCCCGCTGGTAGCAGCACCACCTGTCACCAAGGATCTCATTTCCATATCCCCATCACTTACACGCTCTTTTGTAAAGAGTAAAGCCGCTGCCCCGTCGCCCCACAAATGCCCTGATACGGTATCGGTTTCGTTGTAGTAGCCAGTGTTATGCTCTGAGGTAATCACCAACGCTTTTGACGCCTTGTTCATCGCAAAATATCCCTCCACTACTTCTACGGCATTCAACAATGAAGAACAAGCCGAGGAAATCGTCACCACAGGAATATCCGCTACTTCGATAAAATGTTGCACCGCATGACCAAGCGTAACAATGGTATCATAAGCAGTATATGTAGCCCCTACGATTAAATCAATTTCTGATATATCAATTTGAATTTTATCCAATAATGACTTTACGGCTTCGACCCCCATGCTGTGGGAGTTTTCGGCCGAGGCTGCCTTGCGTCGGAGCTGAATGCCCGTACGCTGCACTATCCACTCATCAGACAGCCCATTGAGTTTAGTAAAATGTTCGTTATCAACTACTTGTTCTGGCAAGTAGTGAGCCACTTGGTGAAGAAACATACAAGGGTTGGTTTATACCTAACTATTTATGGCCGAAAGTTAAACATTTCGTAGAAAACGTGGTACAAAATATTAAAATCTTACAAGAAAGTCGTCAATAAATCCTAACAATTTTCTTTTGGAGATTCAATACTTACTTACTTTTAAATAAACTTAGACCAATACATTCAACCCAAAAACCACAGAAAAGTTCGATGGCTACGTAATAATTCCGCAAAACTGGGGTTCAACGTCTTCCTATAACCAGCCATTCAACCCACCTTCCATCAACTTTTTTCCCCCGAAAAATAAAATCTCTGCCCTAAATGACGCTCGGTTATGGAAAGTGCCGTATTTTTGCCAAATTCCAATGACTGTTGATTTATCGCAAATGCCTCAAACCAAATTATTACTCGTAGTACCCTGCTATAACGAAGAAGAAATTCTTACTAAAACACATCGTACGCTTCAGCAGTACCGTACTCGGTTGGTTCAAGAAGGTAAAATTGCCCCTGAAAGTAAGATTTGTTACGTCAACGATGGAAGTCGTGACCGTACTTGGCAACTTATCGACGACATTTGCAACACGGATACCCACGCCATTGGGATTAAACTTTCGCGAAATTTTGGCCATCAAAGTGCTATTTTAGCTGGTCTAATGCACCATATTCAGGATTTCGATTGCTTTGTCACGATTGATGCTGACCTGCAAGACGACGTAGAGGCCATTGGTCAAATGCTCGACCAACACCACGACGGGGCTATGGTGGTTTATGGCGTGCGCGACGACCGCAGTTCTGATACATGGTTTAAGCGTACCACCGCCGAGGGGTTCTATAAAGTGATGCGTTGGATGGGCGTGCCTGTGGTATTCAACCACGCCGATTTTCGCCTCATGGATCGCCGTATTTTAGAAGAATTTTCCCATTTTAAGGAAGTTAATTTGTTTTTGAGGGGTATTATTCCACTCATCGGCTTCCGTTCCGAGAAGGTTTTTTACAAACGTTTTGAGCGAGAAGCAGGTGAAACCAAGTACCCGCTCAAAAAAATGCTCCTTTTTGCGTGGAATGGTGTCACCTCTTTCAGCACTTTCCCAATGCGATTGGTACTCTATTTTGGCGTATTCAATTTCTTAATTGCCATGGGCATTGGGGTGTATATTGGCGTCTCGTACCTTTTTGGAAGTACGGTAGCGGGTTGGACATCGATTGTGCTTCCCATGACCTTTTTTAGCGGGGCTAATATGATTGCCCTCGGCTTAATTGGGGAATACGTTGGAAAAATTTACGAAGAAGTAAAAGGCAGACCTAGATACATCATTGAGAAAGTAACAACTGACGCGGCTCAGTAAAATCGTTCGATATCGTCATAAAACAGCAGCATTCAATGCTAAAAAAACTACAACAACCTCTTTTTCAAGACCTCTTCAATGTTGGGCTACTTGCGGTGGCAATCGTCCCTTTATTGGCGTTGTCTTTTTATAATCACCCCTCTCCTGTCGATGATTATTGCTACATAGATACGGTCTTTAAGTATGGTTATTTTGAAGCCATGAACTTTTATTACACAGGTTGGACGGGCAGATACTTTGGCATCCTTCTCAATCACTCTAACCCGTTGGTGGTCAAATGGGCGGGAGGTTTTAAGTTACTTTCTTTTTTGCTCGTTTTGGGACTTACGGGTAGTTTATACGCGCTATGTAAAGAGTTGTTCACGAAATGGAGCCGTTGGGCTATTTTGGGTGTTACGGGTGGGATTATGCTACTCTTTATCCTCAAAATCATGAGCATTGTGGAGGCTTTTTACTGGATGGCGGCTTTTGTCACTTATACCGTTCCTAACATCCTTACTTTGTATTGGCTTACGGTGATGATACGTATGTACCAACAGCCCAACGGAATGCGCCAAAAACTCACTGCCCTTTTTGCTGGATTCTTGGTGTTCGCAGTCATTGGTTGTAGCGAAACCAACCTTACGATTATGGTGCTGCTAGTGGCAGGTTGGTTTGGTTACCAGCTTGTTATTCGTCGTACGTGGGACAATTTGGCGTTTTTTATGGTCATCGTCGCCGTGTTTTCATGCTACATTTTCTTTACCTCCCCTGGCAACGTCCTCCGCATGAATGGCAATCCTGAAGGACGAAATTTTACCCTTTCGACGCTACAGTCACTCAAAAAACTGGCTCAACTTAGCATCGACTGGATTTTCAGAACTCCGCTTTTGGTATTTTCGATTCTTTGGATTGCCGTTTTACCTCGCCTTTTTGACAAATATACCACCGCTATTCCCTATTTCAGGGTGCCTATTTGGATTGTCATACTCACTTATTTCGGCATTTTGTTTGTGCAAATTTTTCCTTCTTATTACGGTATTGGAATTGAACCTGCCCCACGCGTCATCAACTCTGTTTATTTTTACTTTTTGTTGGGCTGGTTTTACACGCTCTCCGTCGTCTTGTATTGGCTCTACAACAACCAAATTTTAGGCGCGCAACATTGGTATTTGCCGCCTTCCATCAAAGCCGTTTTGGCACTACTTATTTTAGTAAGCACCCTCTTTAGCAGCAACTTACGAATGGTATATGGCGACTGGCTACGGGGACGGGCTGCTGCTTACGACCAAGAATTAAAAGCACGCTACGCTTATATTGAAAGCACGCCAGGTGATACTGTTTATGTTTCCCCGCTGCAATCAAAACCCCAATCAATTTATTTGGACGACGCAAACCCCGACCCCAAACACTGGTGGAGCAAGTGCATGGGGGGATATTTCGGTAAAAAAGCAGTTGTACTTAAAGCCACTCCCTGATGCGTAAAGTTCTTTTTGGTCTTCTTGCTGCTTTACCAGTTGGATTATTTGTGGTTACACTGGCCCAGTTTTCCGTCAATGTGCCTTGGTTCGACGACTTCGACCCATTTCCTGACTTTTTGCGTAAATGGGTAAATAGCAACGGCCTATCGACTCAACTACAGCTCATTTTTCAACCCAACAATGAGCACCGAATGATTTTTGGTAAGCTGGGAGCTTTGGTTTATTATTGGCTTTTCGGTGAACTAAACTTTACCTTTCTGCACTGGCTAGGGTTTGGTTTCACGCTAGGAACATTGGCTATTTTTATTGTCGTTTTTCGGCAACAAAAAATTGAGTGGGAATACCTTATTCCGTTACTTTTCTTTTTGTTTCAGTTGCAATACCACATGACTAGCCTGTGGGCTATCACGGCACTCCAACATTTGCCCGTCATTTTCTTTGTGAGTCTTACCTGTTATCTTTTGAGTAAACAACAGTTTGGATGGGCAGTCTTGACTGGGTTTTGTGCCAATTTTGCCATGAGCAACGGCATTTTTGTGTGGCCAGCGGGTATGGTTATTTTGTTTGTTCAGGGTCGCTATAAACTGCTCCTAACGTGGTTAGTAGCGGGCGTGGCTGCTGTTTTTTTGTATTTTAGAGGAATGCAAACCTTGAACAACGAGTCAAGTTTCGGCTATTTTCTACAGCACCCTCACCAGACATTTTTTGGCTTTTTTACGTTTATCGGGGGTTTATTCGATTTCTTCCCCGACCGCAGTACACTCCAACGGTCTATCTTGCCAACGATAGGCGGGATGGGCATGATAGCAGTACTCGTAGTTGCCTTAGTAAAAGTGTGGAAATTGTTCCGAGAACGTACTTTAGCCCATCAAGAGGCGTTGCTGTTTTTATTGGGTGTCAGTACCTATTTGTTGGCCAATGCCAGTATTATTGCTTTTCTTCGGCCTCGATTTGGGTATTTTGTCATGATTGTCAGCAATTACAAAATCTATCCTGCGTTGTTTTTAATGGTTATTTACGGATTTTACCTCGTGTTGAACCGTCAACAAACCAAGAAAACCCACTTTAAGGTGGCTTTAGCGGTAGGAATTGGCATTTGGGGGTTGAGTTTGCTGCATTACTGGCCTACCATCAACGAACGCCGTAAAACGCTACTAGCTGGGGCATTTAACCAAGAACACAACGGTTTTGGCTTAGGATTCACGCCTAATACACCTGCTGCTCAGTACATTGATTCATTGATGAAATTCAACGTTCAACAGGGAATTTACCACTACCCTACTACCCTTGCCCCTGTTATCCAATCACTCCAAACACCGACGAGTTTGCCGATTCAACCACAGCTTGAATATCAAGCAGATGGCTTGTTGATTCGAGAAGAAACCCACTCCTTTACTACCGAAATGAATGGAGCGTTGTACGTTTCGTTGCAATCTAACCGTCGGCAGTATTTATTTAAACTTGAACCTACACTTTATACAGGGCGTAATTGGCTCAAACGCTACGCAACAGGCACTACACTGCTCATTCCTTATGCGACTGTTGAACCTGGAACGTACCAAATGCAGTTTGTCCTTGTCAGAAACGGCAAGCCACAATCAACTCACAATCAACCCCTTGAATGGAAAAAAAAGGCATGAATACACCCCAAATATCCATCGTAGCTCCGCTCTACAACGAGTCGGAATCATTTCCTCACTTGGTAGAGCGCCTCACCAAACTCATGGACAGCCTCACGCTTCGGATTGAGGTGGTGTTGGTCGATGATGGCAGTCGCGACAATACGGCCCTTCAAATGCGCCAACTAGCGTTAACCGACGGTCGTTTTCATTGTGTATTTTTATCTCGCAACCACGGCCACCAGCTTGCCCTTACAGCGGGTTTGGCAGCAGCAAGGGGGACAGAAGCGCTATTTATTATTGATGGTGACTTGCAAGACCCGCCTGAGCTTTTACCCGATTTTTACCAAAAAATGCAAGAAGGGTACGATGTGGTCTATGCTGTTCGTCGTAAGCGTAAAGAAAATATCATTAAGCGAACAGGTTATTTTCTGTTTTACCGTTTGTTGAAATCAATCTCGTACGTCGATATTCCCCTCGATAGTGGCGATTTTGCCATGATAAGTCGGCGCGTAGCAGATGTGTTAAACCAAATGCCAGAAGAAAGTCGTTTCTTACGCGGAATGCGGTCTTGGATTGGTTTTAAACAAACTGGATACGAATACGAGCGAAGCGAACGAGTAGCAGGCGAATCGAAATATACCTTCAAACAACTTTTCCGTTTGGCGTATAATGGTATTTTCAACTTTAGCGAATTCCCTATTTCGTTTATGACACGGGCAGGGGGTGTTTCTATTGGTATAGCATTGGTCTATTTTATCGTTGTGCTTGCTAAAAAACTCTTCTTTGCTGATGTCATTGAAGGTTTCACTGCTCTTTTATTCGTCATCATTTTGTTCAGTGGCGTTCAGCTTATGGCTTTGGGAATCATTGGCGAATACGTACTGCGTATTTTTTTCCAATCCAAAGGCCGCCCGCTGTTTATTGTGAAAGAAACGATTGTTGATGGAAAATTAAACGAACCGAACAACAAATCAACTGATGAGGCAAGGTAATGTTATACCCCACTTATCAGTTTAGCATTTTAACTATTTCGGTCCAACATTTTCGGTTTTAATCAAGCCATGCTTTTCAATTCGGTCCAATTTCTGCTTTTTTTTATTGTTGTTACGCTTGCCTATTACAGCCTGCGCGGCAACCTGCGTTGGTTGTTGTTGCTACTTGCAAGTTGTTATTTTTATTTGGTTTTCAAACCGATTTACATCTTAATTCTGTTTGCTACCATTGTTATCGACTACTTTGCAGGAATTTGGATTGCGTCTGCCGAAGGGACTAAACGAAAATGGCTTTTGGTCATTAGTATTTTTACCAACGTCGGAATTTTAGCCGTTTTTAAGTACTTCGATTTTTTTGCCGAAAGTTTCAACGCCGTCTCGTGGAAAGTGGGCTTAGAATGGAGTTTGCCTATCCTAAAACACCTAAATCCCGACCTCGTTTTACCCATTGGCTTGTCGTTTCATACGTTTCAGGCCATGAGCTATACCATCGAAGTATATCGTGGAAATCAGCAAGCAGAACGGCATTTTGGGATTTATGCGCTGTATGTGATGTTTTACCCGCAACTGGTTGCGGGTCCCATCGAGCGCCCGCAAAACGTGCTGCATCAATTTCACGAAAATCATGCGTACGATTGGGAAAACATCAAAGCAGGCCTGACGCGAATGGCTTTTGGTTTGTTCAAAAAGGCCGTTATTGCCGACCGCCTGGCCCTGATGGCTGGCCCAGCTTACCTAGACCCTCAGCATCACAATGGACTTACGTTGTTGGTTGCGACCTTCTTTTACACTTTCCGAATCTATTGCGATTTTTCGGGTTACTCTGACATTGCTTTGGGAGCGGCTCAAGTCATGGGATTCAACCTCATGGAAAACTTCCGCACTCCTTATTTCTCAAAGTCCATCGCTGAATTTTGGGGACGCTGGCATATTTCGCTATCGACTTGGTTTCGAGACTATTTATACATACCACTCGGCGGAAATCGCGTAGGAGAAGGAAGGGCTTACCTCAACCGATTCATTGTTTTTCTTGCAAGTGGACTCTGGCACGGAGCTAGTTGGAATTTTATCATTTGGGGAGGATTACACGGAAGCTATTTGGTAGCCGCCTCTATTCGCGACAAATACTTAAAACGGTGGAACATCACACTGCCCAAAGCTACTTGGTATCTTTACCTCCAAACCGCTATTACTTTTTTACTTGTGATGCTGACGTGGGTATTTTTTGCCGTCGGCGATAATCCCAAACTTACCGTTGGAGAAGAAGTTCGCCATTCTTTTATTATTCTGAAAAAAATGACGCAGCTTTCCTTCCATGAACCCCTTCAAGCAGCGCTCAACAACGTTGAAATGTGGTTTTCGGTAGGGCTTATTCTTCTTTTGCTCATTAAAGAGCACTACATTTTACACATTCCGACCCGCAAAAATGTTGTTTTCTGGACGGTCTTTGTTACGGTATCCGTCTTAACCTACTTCTTTGGCGTTTTCGACTCCAATCAGTTTATCTATTTTCAGTTTTAGGAAACTACCGTGAGTCAGGTTGCTCACAACCTGACCATAGCATGTAAATCAGGCTATGAACAACCTGAACTACAAAACTTCGGTTTTGAGAAACCGAAGGCACAGTTACAACCTAACTTGCTCGCTATCCTCAGGTTTTGAGAAACCTGACTCACAAAACTTCGGTTTTGAGAAACCGAAGGCACACCGCTGGCACAGTTGGCACAAAAAAACCTGTGGGTCGAAACCCACAGGCTGGATATATAAACTCCAAGAAACAAAGAAACTACGTTAGCGAAGGCAATTTACAACTGAGATGCTAAAATTGCAATACCCTCTTTAAAAGTATGTGGATTATATCCCAAAATTTCATTTGATTTATCCAAAACAAAGCCCGTACGCGCTGGTCGCTTCGCTGGTTGGGTAAAATTAGAAGAATCGGCTTCGGCAATCAAGCCTTTGTCTAACCCAAAATAATCGGCCGTCATCATCGCCATTTCGTAGGGAGTTAGCAAATCCTTCCCTGAAATATTAAACACACCTTCGGCTTCTTTATCGGCAATTAAAAAACAACCCATCGCCAAATCTTCGGCCAAGGTAGGCGTACGCCATTGGTCGGTTACTACTTTGATGTTTTTACCTTCTTCCAACGATTTTTTGACCCAAAGAATGATATTGGAACGAGACATATCAAACGCAATACCATAGACCAATACCGTCCGAGCTATTGCCCACCGAATGCCCGAATGTTGAACTACCTTTTCAGCAGCGTATTTGCTCCATCCGTAAAAACTCAACGGATTGGCGTCTCCTTCTTCGGTATATGGACCTGCGGCACCGTCAAAAATGAAGTCTGTCGATACATGGCAAAGAAATATATCGTGCTTACGGCACGCTTCCACCATGTATTCAACGGCTTTTACGTTTTGCGCCCAACACGTTTCTTTTTCAAATTCACACTGATCCACGTTGGTCATCGCCGCTCCGTGGATAATTACATCCGGCATCGTTTTTTGGATGACAGATGCGACTTCTTCAGGCTTCGTAATGTCCATTGAAAAATAGTCATACCCTTCTTTAAAAGGAAGACGGTTTTCGCCGCGTGCTGTAGCAATAACCTTTTTATCAGACTGTTGAGTAAGAAGTTCTACTAATTTTTGTCCCAACAAACCGTTAGAACCTGTCACAAGAATTGTTTTCATACGCGCAAAGATAGTACCTCATGCCAAACCACAAACATTAAGTTTGTGGTTTGGCATTAAAATAAGGTTAAAAAACAAAGGTTAATTACCTGAAATTTCTCAAGGTGTAGGTGAATGTCATCATGTAATAACGCTGCAAAACCCGCGTCCTAACATCCTCAATATAAGTAGAGGTAATGTTACGGCTCACACTATTGTTTTGGCGTAAAACGTCAAACGAACTTACTTTCAACTCTCCTGCCTTGTTCTTCAAGAATTTGTAACCCACTGCGGCGTTCCAAAGAGTGAAGTTCAGGTTAAAATCCTGCCCAAGTCCCGTATAAAAAGTATTGTTGATATTCGTATTGACGAAGAAACCGCTTTTAGTCGCCCAGTTGATTTTGAAATTACTATTTTGATAATAATACGTTCCGTCAAGCGCAGGCTGGAGCGAGTTTTTCACGGTATTATAGTTACCGTTCACCGAAAATGTAAAATCAAGCTGCTCGCTGATATTACTACTCAAGACCAACCCACCCGTGATCGATTGGGTATTTGCAATATTTTCTACCAAGTTAATCAAGCCTATGGTACGGGTATAACCTGTTCCAATGTTGAAATTCAAATTACTTTTCAGCGACGTAAGCGGCATTCCGTATGTAATAAATGAGCGAACATTCCAGTTTCCGTTGACGTTGACGGGCTGGGTAAATTGGGAGCCAGTCCGCAAAGTAAAGCCTGCAACCACGGTATCTCTGGTAGCAATAAAGGTAGTATTGCTAATATTGTTTTGGGTAAACGACCCATTAAAATTGATAAAGAAACTACGAGCGGTTTTTGCCTTTGTGATTCCGTACCGAAGCGACATATTATGGTTATACTCTTGCTTCAAATCAGGATTACCCGTTCTGAGCAACAATGGGTTAGAGTTGTCCACCACATTTTGCAATTGGCTAATAGAAGGTGCATTGGTGGAAGTGCGGTAATTGATTCGCAAACTTTGGCCATCGCTTCCACGGTACATCAACATCGCCGATGGCAAGAAGTTATTGAACGAACGGTTTACTTCAAATTCTGTTGGATACGTCTGTTTTCCAACGAGTTGGGCATTTTGGTAGTTCAATTCGGCCGTCACCATCGTTTTTTTGATGCGCAAACGATAACTTCCACCGAAGCGGTTGGTCATGTAGGTATTATCAAACTCATTGGAAAGGCGCAAATCAGGCGAGCTGTATTCGCTCGTTGCTTGGTTATAGTTGTAGGTATTTCTTTCCGAGTAATTTTTGGTGTACGATGGCACGTAATTGAGTTGTAATTGTCCACCCCGACCTACATTTTCGGTCAAAGAAATAGTACTCGAAACCGTGTAGCCATTTCCTCTGCTTTCGGTCTGTTGATCGGTAATTTGCAAAGAGTCGGCCGTCATACGTCCAAAATATTGGTTGGTTGATTTCAAGGAAGACTCTCCCACACGGGCATTCGATGAAGTGGTCAATCCTACTGAAATTGTGCGGCCAATTTTTCCAAAACGGTGACGCCACAGAATCGTATTTCCCCAGTTATTCCCATCATTTTGATTTTGGCGATTGGTCTGCGTTTGGTTTAGCGCTCTTCCACTCAAACTATTCGCTCCTAATAAACTACTGAACGAGGTATTATCTTGCAGGCTAAATCTAGGCGTAATGATGACCGAGTTTTTGGTATTGATGGTATATTCCAAACGGGCATTTACGCGGTGGTTAAAGTTATTGTTTGACGAATAATAATTTTCATCATACAGTTGCCCAGCACCTTGGGTTGTAAAAAACGTACGTGCCAAATCCGTTGTGTTGGTATTTTTAGCATTATTAAAAAAGTAACTACCCGTCACTTTCCACTTTTTCCCCCAGTTGTCAGAGTAGTTCAACCCAATTGCGTTGGTCGTTGTAATACCACTTTGCTGTCCTGCCAAAAAATTATCAGAGGCATTTCCACCGCCAAAATTTCCACCACCGCCGCCGCCGCGATTTCCACCACCGCCGCCACCGCCACGGTTTCCGCCGCCGCCTTGGCCTCCCCCTCCTGAGCCACCTAATACCCCAAGCAAGTCTTCGGTGCCAAAGTTTTGTTGGTTGATATTATTAGACATCCCGATGAGCGAAATGCGGGTATCTTTCTTAAAATAATTGGTACTTCCCCCTATCATGTAGCGGTTGTCGGTGCCATAGCCTGCATAAGCTTTCCCAAACTGACCATTATTGCGGTCTGAACGCGTAACAATATTGATGGTTTTGGTGGTTTGGCCATCGTCAAACCCCGTAAACTGTGCTTGGTCACTGAGGCGGTCAAACACTTGAATTTTGTCAATTACTTCGGCTGGAAGGTTTTTTAAGGCCAATGTTGCATCATCTCCGAAAAACTCACGGCCATCGACAGTTACCTTTTGTACGTTTTCTCCTTGGGCTTTTACCTGACCGTTTTCAATGGTGATGTTGGGCATTTTTTCCAACAAATCTTGCGCATTAGCGTCTTTGTTGACTTTAAAAGCACTGGCATTATAAACAGTGGTATCGCCTTTTTGCTCAACACGCTCCGCTACCCCTTTTACAATGACGTCTTTCAACAACTGCGCATCAGGTTTAAGGGCAATTTCGCCCAAATCGGGACTAGTCCGACGAAAATTAAGGCGTTGGTCGTACGAGATATAACCAATATATGAAGCCACCATCCGATAGCTTGCCGAGGGAATGTTTTTGAATAAGAACCGCCCAGACGTATCGGCAACGACTCCAAACCGTGAGGTTGAATCGGCCGTATTGATCAAGAGTACATTGGCGCCAATCAGCGCAGATTTGTCGTTGGCATCAATCAGGCGGCCTTTTACTTCAATCGTTTGGGCTACCGCCAAACCAGCTGAACATAGAAAAAGAAGGGCAAAAATGTAACGTATTTTTGTCATGGTGTATGTTATTTCACAATTGGATAGTTGAAATAGCAGAAAGTTTAGTCGCAGAAGCGGTAAAAGCGATGAAACGCCCAAGAACACCGACGATAAGGGGGGGATTTACCGATAAAGATTTTGACGTTTTTGGGCTTTAAGAAATATTGGCTTTACTTGTAACCTAAATCTTAAAACAACCTTTTCCCCTCATGAATCGTCGCGACTTTTTCCAACAAACAGCCTTGGGCGGCGCTGCCTTGTCGCTCCCCACACCTACGCCAGCCCCAGCGGCCGTTGCCCCTTACAAACTAGGGCTTGCCTCTTATTCTTACTGGCACTTCAAAACGCCCAAAGTACCCATCGAAACGGTGATTGACGAAGCCGCTCGCCTCGAAATCGAAGGAGTGGATATTTTGCATCGCCAAATGGACAGCGAGGACAACGCTTACCTCCAAAAACTCAAACGCCATGCTTTCGTCAACGGCGTGGACCTGATTTGTTTGTCGATTCACCAAAGTTTTGTTTCGCCCGACGCCGCCGAGCGCCAAAAAAACATCGACCATACTTTGCATTGCATTGAGCTTGCGTACAAAATGGGCATTCCGTCGATTCGTCTTAATTCGGGGCGTTGGAATACCATCAAATCGTTTGATGAACTCATGGCCAAGCGGGGCGTAGAACCCATCTTGCCAGGCTACACCGAAGACGACGGATTCAAATGGTGCATTGATAGCATCGAAAAATGTCTCGCCAAAGCCGCCGAATGTGGGGTGATGTTGGCACTCGAAAACCACTGGGGACTTACCTCTACGCCAGAGGGATTGTTGCGCATTCGGAAAGCGATTGACTCGCCTTGGTTGGGAGTGTTGATGGACACAGGTAATTTTTTGGAAGACCCTTATACCAAACTAGAGAAAGTAGCCCCCGTAGCCAATTTTGTACAAGCCAAAACCTACTACGGAGGCGGCGAGTGGTACTCGCTCGACTTAGATTATAAACGTATTTTTAATATCCTCCGCCAAGCCAACTACAAAGGCTACGTAGCCCTTGAGTTTGAAGGCAAAGAACCCGCCGAATCGGGGGTACGCAAGAGCATTGCGATGTTGCGCGAGGCCATGAAAGGTTAGCGCCAATCCCACGCCACAATGTTCCACAAGTCGATGTGGTCTTCGTGGGTGTGTATCGTCCGAAAACCTACGCGCTCGTGCGCCCGCATGGAGCGCGTATTTCGTACGGCGATTTCGGTCACACACAAGTCAAATTCGCCCGACAACTGGCGTTTATGTTCGGCATATAGCCCATCAAAAATCCCTTGTCCACGGTGCGACTGCGCCACGCAGATTTGCCCCATGACGTAATAACGCTGCTCGCTCAACGGTTTGTCCTCATACTCCAAGCCTGAAATAATGTCGAACATGGGCACTAATTCGGGAATGAGTTGCCCGAAAGTACGTGGCATCACCAAGGCATAGCCCACCAACAAGTCGCCGTCTTTGGCGATGATTTGGGGCAGGGCATCGTTCATTTTTTTGATGGACTCAAACGAATGTTCGACCGTCGTAAAACCTTGGTCTTGTTGGTACTCCGACGGGGTATTTTTGTATAAATTTTGGCGTTGAAGCTCCAACACCTTACGTAAATCTTCGTCGTTTTGGGCAGAAGTAAAAATCACCGACATGTCGCTAACGGGTTAAAAAGTAGAATGGCTGTAAAAGTAACAACAGGCTTTCAGCAACCCAAACATTCGCCGTATCTTTGTCACAAACACATTCATCCAACCTAAACACGTATGCTAAAACAACCTTTACTTCGGCACTTTTTGTCCATTGCTTTCTGCTTAGTTACTTTTTTATCTTTTTCCCAAACCCCCATTCTGCCCGAGCGCGAACGAGCCCGCGTTGTGGATGAAATTTTAGAAGACCGCTTCAACAACCTATTGCCACAGTTGATGCGGCGAGAGGGAATTGACATGTGGATTATTATTTCGCGCGAGTACAACGAAGACCCCGTCATGAAAACGATGTTACCCAGTACGTGGCTTTCGGCGCGGCGTCGTACCATCATGGTTTTTTATGATGCGGGTGGTGACAAGCCCCTCGAAAAATTAGCCATTGCCCGCTACGACGTCGGGAATTTGCTCAAAGGCGAGTGGGACATCAATGTACAACCAAACCAATGGCTGGCCCTGTCGAAGGTGATTGACGACCGAAATCCGAAGAAAATTGCCTTAAATTTCTCCAAAGAGTATGGCCATTCTGATGGACTGACTTTTACCGAACACAAAGAGTTTATGACGGCTTTGTCGGAAAAACAAAAAGCAAAAATTGTCTCAGCCGACCGCCTTGCCGTGGCTTGGCTCGAAACGCGTAGCGAAAAAGAAGCGGCCATTTATCCAATTATTTGCCGTATTTCTCACCAGATTATTGAAGAAGCTTTTTCGGAAAAAGTTATTCATCCAGGCATCACCACCACCGACGATGTAGTTTGGTGGATGCGCCAAAAAGTGACGGATTTGGGATTAGAAACGTGGTTTCATCCGACGGTGGACATTCAACGCCTCGACCCCGAAAGTTTTGACCATTTACGTACGTTTTCAAAGCGCCCCTCCAAGCAAGTCATCATGCCAGGCGACCTGCTACACTGCGATTTTGGGATTACGTATTTACGCCTAAATACCGACCAGCAACAACACGCTTATGTCCTTCGGTCAGGCGAAACCGACATTCCTGAGTACTTGAAAAAGGCATTTATGCAGGGAAATCGCTTGCAAGATATTCTTACAAGCCGCTTTAAAGTGGGAACTACGGGCAACAAGATGTTATTGGAATCGCTCGAACAAGCCAAGAAAGAGGGTATTACGGGAAGTATTTATTCTCACCCAATTGGCGTACACGGCCACGCTGCGGGGCCTACGATTGGGATGTGGGATCAGCAACAGGGAGTACCTGGCACGGGCGATTATCCATTGTTCCAAAACACCGCCTATTCCATTGAGCTAAATGCGGCCGTTGAAATTCCTGAATGGAAGAAAACGATTCGGATTATGTTGGAAGAAGACGGCTACTACGACGCCAACGGCTTCCGTTATTTGGACGGTCGGCAAAAGGAAATGTTTACCATTCCACGAAAAGTGGCCAATGTCAAATAAAATCAAAGAGGCTGCCAACAATGGCAGCCTCTTTGATTTTTGGCAATTAGGAGGGTTTTTCCCCTTTCTTCATCCGATTAGTAATCGACAACAACAAAGCAGGCAACAGAATCAAGTTGGTACACATCGCTACCAAAAGCGTGATAGAAACCATGACCCCCATCGCCGCCGTTCCGCCAAAACTTGACGCGGCAAAAATGGCAAATCCACAGAACAAAATCGCCGCCGTGTAAATCATGCTCAAGCCCGTTCCAAAAATCGCTTTGCTAATCGCGACCGTTGGGGGATGGCCATTTTTGTAAATTTCCTGACGATAACGCGTCAAGAAATACACCGTACCGTCGGAAGCAATCCCAAACGTGATGCTAAAAATCAGAATCGTGGTAGGCTTAAAGTAAATATCAAAAAAGCCCATTATACCCGCCGTCAGCGCCAGAGGAATCAAACAGGGAAGTTTTGACAACAAAATAATGGGCACCGAACGGAAGAGAATCATCCCGACCAAAGCAATCAGGACAATGGCAATAAGCAAGCTTTCGTATAAGTTGCCCAACAAGTAATCGTTGCTTTTCAGAAACACCAAACTATGTCCCGTTAGGCTTACATTGTAGTCTTTGGGACTAAAAATAGAATCAACTTTCGGACGAATTTCTTTCAACAACTCTTTAATGCGTTCTGAACCCACATCGGCCATTTGAAAACTCACCCGCGTAATGCTGCGGTCTTTGTTCAAAAACGTATTCAACTGCTTCGCTCCTGCTCCATTTTGGCCTTGCCCTTGCACAAAATCTGACAATTTCGACAACTCCATTGCCCCAGGAAGTACGTAATACTTGGCATCGCCCCCGCGATAGGCTTGGTATAAAAAGCGCGATGCTTCCACCGCCGAAACAGGTTTTGAAAACTCTGGGTAATCGGCAAGTGCATTTTGGAGTGCTTTAATTTTGTACAATGTTCGAGCTTGATTTCCAAATACACCGTTGGGTTGTTTGGTATCAATCATTACTTCAAACGGTAGAACTCCATTGAAGTTTTTCTCAAAAAAGCGCAAATCCACGTAGATTTTATCATTTTTGGGCAAGTCATCCACCACATACCCAATGGCCTTGATTTTGGTTATTCCATACGCAGAAATCAAAATCATAGCCACCATCACCAGGTAAATAGCGCGGCGTTTGTTGTGTACCAAATAATCTACTTTTGTCAGGATTCCCACCGCCCATTTTCCGTCCAAATGACGTAAATGACGCGCTTTTGGAATATCCATGTAGTGTAACGTGATGGGCAACAACACCAAACAAAGCACATACGTGACCATCACACAGATAGCCGCAACCACGCCAAACTCCACCAACAAAGCACTATTGGTAAAATAAAACACCCCAAAACCAATGGCCGTGGTGACATTGGCCAGCAAAATCGACAGCCCGATTTGTTTCACCATTTCGGCAATGGCCTCGTCTTTATTGCCGTGCGTTTTGAGTTCTTGTTGGTATTTATTGATTAAGAAAATACAGTTCGGCACACCAATCACAATCAACAACGGCGGAATCAACCCCGTGAGGGCCGTAATTTTATACTCAAAGAGCTGCAAAGTACCAATCGAAAACACAACCCCAATGAGCACGACGACGATAGAAAGAAGGGTAAGGCGGAAAGAGCGAAAGAAAACCCACAAAATAAAGGCCGTCACGACCACTGCCAAAATCATAAACAACGTCATTTCGCTCGAAATCTTCTTCATCATCGTTGTTCGGATGAAGGGCATACCCGAAAAATGAAGCTCAGTATTGTGCTTAACGGCAAATTCGTTTGAAAACTTCGCAACATCCTCTACAATCGACAATCGGCGCTTTGAGTTTAGCGAAGCTTCGTTGAAGGTTACTAAGATAAGGGTCGAATTGGTTTTTGAATTCCACACCAACCCATCATAAAACGGCAAATTTTGAATTTGTTTTTTCAGAGTATCCGCCTCCGCTTGGGTCGTTGGAAGCTGTTTCATGGCGGGAAGAATATCGAAGCGGCTGGCACTGTCGTTTCGTACCACCTTATAAACACTTCCCAGCGAAAGCACATTTTTTATCCCCTCAGTCGATTTGATTTTTTGAGCAAGGGCCTCCCAATCGCGAAATTTATTGACTTCAAATAAGTTTTCATCCTGCCAACCAATGACCATTATCGCGCCATCTTCCCCAAAAAGTTGTCGAAAATATTGGTATTCTTTTTCGGTAGGGTCGTCAGACGGCAGGATACGTGCAAACTTGTACGAAAGCTCAATTTTACTTCCTTCGTACCCCATAAAAACCGTTGAAACCAGTATGACTGCCAGCCAAATAAACCGATATTTGATGATATTTTGAGCAATATTATTCCACATACGCAATGGTGCTTTGTTTTACGAAAGTCGCAAAGATACTCAGCCTTCCCGTGATTCAGCCTAAAAAAGTAAAGTTTATTGTCCATCATGAAGGTCAATAGAAAATAAAAATGCCCCGATTTTCATCGAGGCATTTCGCATTTACAAGCTCGTTTATTATTTAAAAGTAACAGGCAACGTCAATTTATCAGCCCCTCGCTGCACTTCTGCTTCTACGGTTTGGCCTTTTTCAAATTTTCCCAACGCACCCATATAATCGTAAATGGTATTGAGGGTATATTTATCCAAACGTAAAATCAAATCACCACCTTTGATACCCGCCGCTTCGCCAGGACGATTTTTAGAGACCCCATCCACCTTGATACCTGGCCCATTGAAAGAATAATCGAGCAAAAGCCCCATCGTCACTTTGAAACTCATATTGCGGGCCATTGGCATGGCAGTTTCGCGGTATTCTAAACGATTAGGAAGTTTATCAACGGCGTTCACAATCCCAACCACTGAATTGAGAATTTTAGCTTCTCCTTCAAAGTTAATTAGTTCAATGTCGTCGCTTGGCTTGTGGTAATCGCCGTGAACCCCCGTAAAGAAGAACAAAACAGGGATTTTCTTTACATAAAACGACGTGTGGTCGGAAGCGCCTGCGCCTGCGGAGTCAATTTTAAATGCCATTTTATCGCGTTCCAACACGGGAGGAATCACTTGCCCCCAGCTAGGACTTGTTCCCCACCCACCTACAGTAATTGCTTTATTAGGGTCAAAACGGCCAATCATGTCAAAATTGAGCATTAAATTCACCGTTGATAAGTCGATCGTAGGGTTGTTGGCGTAGTATTTTGAGCCTAACAATCCAAGTTCCTCAGCCGAAAAGCAAATGAAGAGGAAGTTATGTTTTTCTTTGACTTTGTTTTTGGCAAAATGCCGCGCTAATTCCAACACACCTGCCACACCCGACGCGTTGTCGTCGGCACCATTATGAATTTTACCTTTACTGTCAGGAATCAACGAGCCACGCTGATACCCTTCGCCGAGGTGGTCATAGTGCGCTCCGATGACAATGGTACGGTCGGCCCCGTTATCCAAAAAACCAACCACATTGCGGGCGTCCAACACGTGTACGGTATCAAGATTCGCCTTAAAAGGCTGTTCGTAGCCATTGGTGCCTTTGGGTTGAAGCCCAATTTCTTTGAAATACTTCGCAATATAATCCGCCGACATTTTTTCTTCCTTCGTCCCCGTCCCACGGCCTTTCAGTTCGTCGGATGCCAAGTAAGAAATATGTTTTTGGACGTTTTTGGCAGAAATGTCTGATTTCTGGGCGTACAATGAACCCGCTGCCAAGCAAGCTACTAATAGTATTTTTTTCATTAGAGGAATGTGATGAGTGAATAGTTTAGAGTTTGCATCTTCAACAAGTTTAGTCAAGGCCAATATACCGTGTGCAATACGGGTTAGTTCGTCATGAATCCACTCAAAACCATAAGGCGTTTCAAGCAATTCTATGTTTTTTTTACCACTTAAAATATGGTTTGGGTGATTCATCCACCCAATAAACTGCGGCAATTCTCCAAAAACATCCTCCCCACATTTACATAACACCGCAAGTTGAAGAGAATATTCCTCGACATCTTTTCCTATTGGCACAGAAATGATTTCAAGTTCGCCCCAATTATTTACCTCAAACATCGTACATGGCATTTGGCGTAAAAATAATGACTATTTTACATAACAACCCTGTGAAAAATGTTTTAATTATAAGTTCTTACCTACGAATTTACGAAGCCTACTACTTCGAGGGCGTAGGTCTCCAACGAAACGACTGTGTATCAATCGCGCGCATGGTACACAGAATGCCATCAAGATGGTCGTATTCATGTTGCAAAAGTTCTGACAACGCATCTTCCATCGGCCATTCTTGCGGCTGCCAGTGTTCATCGAAATATTTTATGGTCAACGACTTATGGCGCTTTACTTTAACCAACAAATTGGGAAAGCTCATGCAGTCGTCCCACAGCTCAAACGTTTCTTCGCTCAAATTCACCAGTTCTGGATTAATAAAAACTACGGGGCGGTCTATGTTCATGTAAATCAACCGTTTCATAATTCCTAGCTGCGGTGCAGCAATGGCTCGTCCAAAGCCATATTTTGTGCGTACTTCTTGCATTACATTGTGGAGGTCGGCCACCCAGCCCAACAACTCGTCGTACTCTTCGGGTAAAACAGGGGCACATACCTCGTACAATCGCGGGTCGCCCAGTAAAAGTAAATCGGCTAATGTTTTCATCTTTTTCTTCGTGTCTAAGCACCGTTGTAAATCAAAATCTTATGTGTGGTTGGTTTCTCAAAACCAACCAACTCAGCTTTCTCAAAACCCTTACAAACGAGGTTTTGAGAAACCTCTAGTGTCAGATTTGAGAATCTGACGTCACTCGTGAGGTGCGGTTGGTTTCTCGTGATGTGCCGTTGGTTTCTCAAAACCAACCAACTCGGGTCTCTTAAAACCCTTGAAAACGAGGTTTTGAGAAACCTCCAACGTCAGATTTGAGAATCTGACGCCACTCGTGAGGTGCCGTTGGTTTCTCGTGATGTGCCGTTGGTTTCTCAAAACCAACCAACTCAGGTCTCTCAAAACCAACCGACTCAGCTTTCTCAAAACCCTTACAAACGAGGTTTTGAGAAACCTCTTGCGTCAGATTTGAGAATCTGACGCCACTCACAAACTCTTTATAATAAGTAGCGAGTATCTTAGACCTTTTTGAGACTTTATTTCATAAGCATTCATTCGCCCCTAAAACCCCAACCAGCAATGCAAAATACAGCAATAAAACTCATACTATTACTGGGTTTTGTTTCGGTTTTTTCTTTCACAGGAACGGATACCCTCCAAAACGAATACCGAGCGGAAGGTGCTGCCGATTCCAACCGTGTCTATGTTCCCGACGACCTTGAAGCTACCCTCTGGGCCGAAGCACCGTTGTTTTACAATCCTACCAACATGGACATTGACGCCAAAGGGAGGGTTTGGATTACGGAGGCCGTCAACTACCGCAATTTTAACAATAAACCTGACCAAAAGCTCACCTTCAACGAAGGCGACCGAGTCATGATTCTGGAAGATACCGACGGTGATGGGAAGGCTGACAAATCGAAGGTGTTTGTCCAAGACAAAG
Source organism: Runella defluvii (assembly GCF_014195535.1). Lineage (GTDB taxonomy): Bacteria > Bacteroidota > Bacteroidia > Cytophagales > Spirosomataceae > Runella > Runella defluvii. The sequence continues at coordinate 608,599 of NZ_JACIBY010000003.1, forward strand.
ACTTGGTAGCACCGCTGGGCATTGGGGTCATTGGCAATAAAGTGGTGGTAAGCTGCGCTCCCAATATTATCATTTATACCGACGAAAACGGCGACGACATTCCCGACAAAAAAGAGATTTTTTTAACGGGTTTTGGCGGCCTCGACCACGACCATTCGCTGCATTCGCTCACGGCTGGCCCCGACGGAAGGTGGCATTTTAACACAGGAAATGCGGGACCGCACAATGTCAACGATAAAAGTGGTTGGACACTGCGCTCGGGGAGTATTTATACAGGAGGAACACCCTACAACAAAGAAAACCAAGGCAATCAAAAAAGCGACGATGGCCGAATTTGGGTAGGTGGCCTGTCGTTGCGGATGAATGCCGACGGAACGGGTCTCAAAGTAATGGCGCACAATTTTAGGAATAGTTACGAAATAGCCATCGACAGCTACGGCGATTATTGGCAAAATGATAACGACGACCAAGTAGTCACGTGCCGCACGAGTTGGGTCATGGAAGGCTCTAACGCAGGCTATTTTAGTGCCGACGGTACGCGTACTTGGCAGGCCGACCGACGACCTAGCCAAGACATGTTTACGACCCACTGGCACCAAGAAGACCCTGGCGTTTTGCTCGCGGGTGACAACACGGGCGCAGGCTCTCCCACGGGTATGCTCGTGTATGAAGGCGACGCCTTGGGTGAAAAATACCGAGGTACCGTTCTCAGCTGCGAAGCAGGTCGAAATGTGGTATGGGCGTATTGGCCTAAAGCCAAAGGGGCTGGTTTTGACTTTTCTCAACGGGTCGATTTTATCAGTAGCTTTCCCAAAGTCGAAGAACACTACATTTGGCACGAAACGGGCAAAGACAAACGTAAGTGGTTCCGCCCCAGCGATGCCGCTACGGGCCCAGACGGCGCTATTTACGTCGCCGATTGGTACGACCCCGTGGTAGGTGGCCACCAAATGCACGATAAAAAAGGCTACGGACGGATTTACCGAATCACGCCCAAAGGCAAAAAGTTAAGTACACCCACCTTAGATCTCGGCTCGGTCAAGGGACAAATCGAAGCCCTTAAAAACCCCGCCATCAACGTCAGAAACCTAGGTTTTGTGGCGTTACAAGCCCAAGGCGAAAAAGTAATTCCCGCCGTCAAAGCCTTGCTGGGAGACGCCAATCCGTTTGTGCAAGCGCGCGCGGTGTGGTTGTTGGCTCAATTGGGGGCAGCTGGAAAAACCGAAGTAGAACAACTTCTGCTTCAAAGTACTGACGCTCGGCTCCAAACTGCGGCATTTCGGGCGTTGAAGCACGACATTACGCCTTCAAGTTCGCCCCAAGAAATAGCCCAACAAGTGGATTTGTGCCAAAAAGCGCTCAAAGTGGCTTCCCTCCCACTTTACCGCGAAATTGCCATTTCGTTGCGGGATGTTCCTTACGCTGCTATGGCAAGTCTGATTTCGCCGCTCGAAGCTGCTTTTGATGGAAAAGACCGTTATTATTTAGAAGCCTTAGGAACGGCTTTGGACGGAAAAGAAGAAAGTTATTTCCAGAAAGTTCGTCCTCAATGGCCTCAAAATGCCGCCAAATGGACGCCCCAACAAGCGTGGATGGCGTGGCGACTTCATCCAAAAGCAGCCTTGGTCGATTTAAAAACGCGAGCGTCCTCTCCAACTCTCTCTTCTGAAGAGCGCAAACGAGCCATCACCGCCATTGCGTTTATAAAAGACAAATCGGCCGCGCTTGCCATGCTTGATTTAACCAAAAGTACCTTGAAAGACGTAGCCGAACAGGCGTTTTATTGGGTCAATTTCCGCAAAACCAACGATTGGCAGTCGTTGCTTGATTGGCAGGAAGCGGCGGCCACGCAACTCAGTCCCGCTCAAAAACAGATGTTGACTTGGAAAGACATCATGACCGATGCCAATGCCCCCATCGCAAAACGCGAAGAGGCGGCAAAAACGCTTGCTGGGGATGTATTTGGGGGACAATTGCTACTCGCTGCCGCCAGTGAGAACAAAATTCCGAAAGAGCTACGGCCGCTCATTGCTCAAACCATTTTTAACAATCCCGATCGCAGTATTCGGATGATGGCGGGCGATTATTTTCCACGTCCAAGCGGAAAAGGACTGTCGGTAAGCTTAGCCGCAAGCTTTCCCGCCGACCTTGGTAAAGGCAAACAGATTTTTCAAACACACTGCACGTCGTGTCACCGCTTTCAGCAAGACGGGAAAGAAATTGGCCCTGATTTGACTTTGATTGGGAAAAAGTTTGATAAAGAGGGATTGTTAGACGCCATCATCAATCCAAGCGCCAGTTTGGCCTTTGGCTACGAACCGTGGATTATTCAAACCAAAGACAAAAATACGTACTACGGTTTTGTGGTGGGCGACGGGGCGAATGTGCTCCTCAGGGATGTTGCGGGCAAAACATCGGCCATTAAAGCGTCACAAATTGCTTCTCGTCAACAACTTAAAAATAGCTTGATGCCTGAACCGTCATCGTTGGGGCTAAAAGAAAAAGATTTGTCGGATTTGGCAGGGTATCTGCTCGGGTTACCTAAGTAAGCAAGAGGCAAGAGTCGGACCGTCGCACGGCAAGGGGCAAGGGGCAAGGGGCAAGGGGCAAGGGGCAAGGGGCAAGGGGCAAGGGGCAAGGGGCAAGAAAAACTAAAGTAAAGGGCGAATGAGTTCCTTCTGCCCTTTACTTTAGCCAATAATATTATAAACGAACGACTTCGCCCGTACGCACTGATTCGTCGCACGCAAACGCGATTTGAAGGCTGTTTACGGCGTCCGCCATGTGGTCGGTTAGGTCAACATCTTCTACGATTGCCTTTAAGAAATAAGCTTGTTCGCGGTTACAAAGCTCTTGGTGGTCTGGCTCGTCGGTCAGGTTAATCCACTCATCAGGTTTTGTAAATGCGTTGTTTTCGTCAATATCAGCATGGTGATAGCGCAACGACTCCGTTTTGGTGTGTGCGTCCACGTTGTCCGATTTACCCGCCCCACCTGCATCTTTTGCTACAATCGACACGCAGCCTTTAGGGCCTACCACGTCTTTCACAAAAAATGCCGTTTCGCTCATCATCGGGCCCCAGCCTGCTTCGTACCAACCTACGGAACCATCCTCAAAACGAATTTGGAGTTGTCCGTAATTGTAATTTCCCGCAGGAATATCGTCGGTCAAGCGAGCGCCAATGGCCGATACCCACACTGGTTTTGAACGGGTCATTTGGCACATAACGTCGATGTAATGCACGCCGCAGTCCACGATTGGGCTAAGGCTTTTCATCAAATTGCGGTGTACGTCCCACATATAGCCGTGGCTTTGCTGGTTGAGATTCATCCTCATTACCAACGGCTTACCAAGCGTTTGTGCCAATTCCACAAACTTTTCCCACGACGGATGATGGCGCAAAATATACCCTACCACCAATTTTTTATTGGCTTTCACGGCTGCTTCTACCACGCGCTTCGCTCCTTCGACGGTATCAGCAACGGGCTTTTCGATAAATACGTGACAGCCGTGCTCAAAGGCCATGACGGCAAACGCTTCGTGCGTGTCGGGGTAGGTGGAGATACAAACCGCGTCGGGTTGAGTCGCTTGAAGGGCTTCTGCATAATCGGAATACAATGCGTAACCGCCCCCTAATTTTTCGTTTAGAACTTCTTTACTTTTTCCCGTTGAGACAATACCACAAATTTCGAAACCTTCAAAATTATGATAGGCTGTGGCGTGAGAGGCGCCCATGTTACCGCATCCAACGACAAGGACGCGCACTGGTTTGGGGGATGTTGACATAGGTAGTAATGAAAGGAAATGGTTTTAACTGTAAAAGTACATCATTCATTCTTACATACCATCATTTCTTCAAAATGGGCTGTTGTGGCACAGTAATTTTTGGGTAATAAATTGGAGAATTGTTTTAAGATTATTTATCTATTATTTTTTATTTATACAATTATATAATCTTTTATATTTAATATATTTGATTATTTTTTGTTAATTTCTATTCAAGAATAAACTTTATATGTTTCCATTTTATTCTCTCTCTACCTTTGCAGAAGTTCTTTCAATCAATTGCCGTTTTTGGTTTCAGCGGAATTTGTTTTTGCTGAATTAAAAAGGAATCGTGTGTAACTCACGAACTGACGTGCAACCGTAAATCGCCCAAAGCGATAAGTCGAGACACTTGCCAAAAACGAATTGACGGAGGCTTTCACGAGTCGAAGCCGACGTCAGGCAGTGGGTAAGGAAAGAGCAAATAAGTTTTTCAACTTTTTTGTTTCATTCAACTCCTTTTACTCTTATGCTCAAAAACAACCTTGGGTATCCTCGCATTGGCAGCCGCCGCGAGCTCAAAAAAGCCTGTGAAGCCTACTGGGCGGGCAAAATCTCACAAACCGAACTGTTAGAAACAGGCCGCCAAATCCGCCTTCACAACTGGCAGCTGCAACAACAAGCAGGCATTGACCTCATTCCGTCCAACGATTTTTCTTTGTACGACCATGTGCTCGACCTCAGCCTAACCGTGGGTGCTATTCCTGCTCGCTACCAAGAAATCTTAAATGCCAATCCTCAAAACAATTCCCTCGATGTCTATTTTGCTATGGCTCGGGGCTACCAAAAAGAGGGGCTTGACATCAAAGCGTTAGAAATGACCAAATGGTATGATACCAATTACCATTACTTAGTGCCTGAGTTCACCAAAAATCAGACGTTTAGCCTTTCTTCAGACAAAATTTTCAATGAGTTTGATGAAGCCAAATCGGCAGGAATTTTGACGAAACCCGTGCTTTTAGGGCCTGTTTCGTACTTGCTTTTGGGCAAAGAAAAAGAAGCCGATTTTCACCGCTTAGAATTATTACCTCGCTTGCTTTCCGTCTATTACGACATCATTGAGCGACTGACCCAACAAGGAGCCGTGTGGATTCAATTCGATGAACCCTGCCTTGCACTTGATTTAAGCTACAAAGAAAAAGACGCCCTCCGAACGGCCTACGGCACGATTCGTACCCGTTTCCCCCAACTGAAAATTATGCTGGCTACTTACTTTGATGGCTTACGCGACAACCTGCTGGTAGCTTCTCTTTTGCCAGTTTGTACGCTACATGTCGATTTGGTACGTTTCCCCAGTCAATTTGAGAACCTATTAACAGCCATTCACGAACCTATGTCGTTGTCGCTTGGTGTAGTTGACGGACGCAACATTTGGAAAAACGACTACACCCGTTCTCTCACTTTCATCCAAAAAGCCATTGATAAGTTAGGAGAAGCAAGGGTAATGATTGCGCCCTCTTGCTCCTTGCTGCATACGCCCTGCGATTTGGAATTGGAGAAAGACGAAACCAGACTTCCCTCTGAGATAAAGCAATGGATGGCTTTTGCCAAACAAAAGCTTCAAGAAATCAACGATTTATACCTCATCGCTACCCAAGGAAACGACGCTAAATGGGCACAAAATAAAGCAGACATCGAAAGTCGGCGTAGGTCGCCATTGATTCACAAGCCGCACGTAAAACAACGCATTGATGCGCTCAGCGAGGCCGATACCCAGCGTAAAAGTCCGTTCTCAACCCGTCAACATCTTCAAAAAGCGTTCTTGCAGTTGCCCACGTTCCCCACAACGACCATTGGGTCATTCCCCCAAACAGACGCCATTCGTCAGCTTCGCGCTCGCTACAAAAGCGGCGAGATTTCCCCCCAACACTACGAGGAAATCATCGAAAACCACACAAAAGAAGCGATAAAATGGCAGGAAGAAATAGGTTTGGATGTGTTGGTACACGGCGAATTTGAGCGTAATGACATGGTGGAGTATTTCGGCGAACTGTTGGAAGGGTATGCTTTTACGCAAAATGGTTGGGTACAAAGCTATGGTTCACGTTGTGTGAAACCACCAATTATCTATGGCGATATTGAACGCCCACACCCCATGACCGTACGATGGGCTACTTACGCCCAATCGCTGACCTCAAAACCAGTGAAAGGCATGTTGACGGGGCCAATTACGATTTTGCAATGGTCGTTTGTTCGGGACGACCAAGCTCGAAGTGAAACAATGTTTCAGCTTGCCTTGGCGATTCGTGATGAAGTATTGGATTTGGAAAAAGCAGGTATTCGAATCATCCAAATCGACGAAGCTGCGCTGCGTGAAGGACTTCCGCTACGCAAAAGCGACCGACAAGCCTATCTGGATCATTCCGTCAAAGCCTTTCGGGTGGCATCTTCCGCAGTGGCTGACCAGACCCAAATCCATACCCACATGTGTTATTCGGAGTTTAATGACATCATAGAATCCATTGCGGAGATGGATGCGGACGTTATAACGATTGAAACGTCCCGCTCACAAATGGAGCTATTGGAGGCTTTTTATACCTTCAACTATCCCAACGAAATTGGCCCAGGCGTGTATGACATCCACAGCCCCCGCGTGCCCAGCGTCGAGGAAATGGTGCAATTGTTAGAAAAAGCATTGGCCGTACTCCCCGCTGATCATCTTTGGGTCAATCCCGACTGTGGTTTAAAAACGCGCCGTTGGCCAGAAACTGAGAGGGCGCTCAAAAACATGGTACAAGCAGCACAACACGTGAGAGAAACCATCAACGAAGAAGTTTAAACAAATTACCCTACGTTTGGTTTAAACATTTTACCTGAACGTAGGGTAATTCCAAAAAACGACAAAAGTTATGTTTCACTTTCCATCTTCCAAACCTTTTCATAAAAATTCTTCAATCGCTCCTTTATTAAGCTGGGATTTTGCCCATCCGTTGTTACAAAAGCAAATAGAAGTAGGGGAAGATTATAAATCCATCTCGACCCTTTCTGAAAGATTTCAATGGGATTTAGAATTAGAAACAAAACAACTCTTACGAAACAATTATATCCTAGTAATCACCGACTTATCCCAAGAAATAGTATGGGTAAGTAAGCAATTTGAAACAATGACCCATTATCCCAAAAACGAGGTCATCGGACGGAAACCTACGTTCTTGCAGGGTGAAAAAACAAGCACAAAATCGCTGCACTTGATACGCGAAAAGTTGTCGAATGTCGAGCAAGTAGCGACCAAACTTCTCAACTACCGTAAAAATGGGGAAGCCTATTGGTGCCAAGTAACCATTCTCCCCATCCACAACACTGACGGTCTTTTGACGCATTTTATGGCGATTGAGAAAGAAGTTGATTGTTAGTTAAGTACTCAAGCACAACGGGGGCAATGCAGCTGCCTTCTTTGTTCACTATGTGTTTATTCTAATGTGCTCTATGTGTTTTAGAAGGTCTTGCATTCACACACCCCCATTGGCTTTGTCTTTTAGGTAAAGAGGAAGTATTCCAAAAAGTTGGCTCAATTCAATTGCTGCTCCAGTTCAAGCGCCATTGGTACCAAAACGTGGTCTTCGATGATGGCGTGTTTACGAAGTTCCAATTCAAACAGCTCCACTTGGTTCAAGAAAATTTTATACGGCAAAGGCACGGATTCTTCGCCAGAATAACGCCGAATCATCTGACTTACTTCTTGCAGCTCGTCTTCGATGGGCGAGTGGGAATCAATAAATTGTTGGATACTAAAGTTCGATTTTTCGGCTGAAGTCCGAAGTTCGGCGGGCTGTTTTGAAACCTCAATGAGTTTCTGAATATAAGGAAACAGCTCTTTCTCTTCCATCCGAATGTGCTCAATCAAATGGGTCTTGTAGTCATTGAAGAAATAGGCCAAACTCGCCAATAGCTGATGGCTTTGTCCATATTTGCTAAAAATATGCACCAACGACTGCTCAATTTCGGGAAGTTTTTTGGTAAGATAATAACGGTGAGTCGCTTGTAAATAGGCCAGAATTTCTCCAATCGAGAACTTCTGCATTTTTTCAAAAGGAAAGTCTTCTTCGTTATTGTATAAATCTAAAATGAGCTCGATTAGCTCAGGATTCATGTCGATTACTTTGCTTCCTGCTTTTTGCTCTTTGTCTTGCAGGGAAGAATCACCGAACCTTTCAACAACCAATTGGTAGGTTTTGTCGGTATCAATAAAATCATGTAGTGCAGCCATACTAGTTCATTTGGGTTGAAGCCAAATCTACCCACTGCTGCGTATTCAAACTATGATAAAAATCAGGAAAAGGTTTGGGGTTTACAGTTTTGGGTTTCGTGTTTGGGATTTAAGGTTTTGAGAAACCTTGGCGGCGGTTATTAGTAACCGCCGCCACTTTGGGTCCAAACAGGAAACCCCAAACTTCAAACAGGAAACCTATAAACCTATTGCTTCATCTGCGCCTCCACTACTGCGATGGCCACCATGTTGACAATCTCACGAACCGAGCTACCCAGCTGCAAGACATAAACGGGTTTGCCCATGCCCAACAACAACGGCCCAATCGCCTCGTATTCACCTACTTCCTTGAGGAGGTTATAGGCAATGTTACTCGCCGAAAGATTAGGGAAGATAAGTGTATTTGCTCCGTCGTCCACCAATTTTGAGAAAGGGTGGTTGGCGCGTAACAGTTCTGTATCAAAGGGCAAGTGCGCTTGCATTTCACCGTCCACAATCATGTCTGGATGCTTCGCGTGGAGTTTTGCCACGGCTGCGCTCATTTTTTCAGCATCTTCTCCTTTGGCGCTTCCAAAGTTAGAATATGTGAGCAATGCAATGCGTGGTTTGATATTAAAACGCTCTACTGCCCGTGCCGTGAGTTCCGTAATTTCGACGACATCATCTACCGTCGGATTGAAATTCACCGTCGTATCAGCCAAAAACAACGGCCCACGACGCGTCAGAAGGATGTACATCCCTGCTACTTTTGTCACGCCAGGTTCTTTTCCAATGATTTGGAGCGAAGGGCGAATTGTGTCGGGATAGTTGCGGGTCAAACCAGAAATGAGTGCATCGGCTTCGCCCATTTCCACCATCATTGCCCCAAACGAACTACGATAGTACATCATTTTACGCGCTTCAATGAGATTGACCCCTTTGCGTTGGCGTTTTTTGAAATACGCTTCGGCATAGCGGTCAATGTTTTCTGCTTGTTCGGAGCTGTATGGATCAATCACAGGCACATCGGCCATGTCAAGCTTATTGGCTTCAATGATGGCACGAATACGCTCCTCTTTCCCAAGCAATATAGGGAATGCAATTCCTTCATCGCGCACTTGTTGGGCTGCTTTGAGTACTTGTACATTTTCAGCATCCGCAAATACAACGCGTTTTGGCGCTTTACGGGCTTTACTGATAATCACCCTTGAAATCTGATTGTCTTGGCCTAGACGCTTTTCCAACTGCTGAATGTACGCATCCCAGTCGGCAATTGGGCTTTTGGCAACCCCGCTGTCCATCGCTGCTTTGGCAACGGCAGGTGCTACGGTCGTAAGCAAGCGCGGGTCAACGGGTTTAGGGATGATGTACTCCCGCCCAAACGTCAAGTTGGTCGTATTATAAGCTAAGTTGACAATATCTGGGACGGGCTTTTTGGTCAATTCGGCCAATGCGCGCACGGCTGCCAACTTCATTTCTTCATTAATTTCACTGGCACGTACGTCCAATGCGCCACGGAAAATGTACGGAAATCCGAGTACGTTATTTACTTGGTTGGGATAATCCGAGCGACCTGTAGCCATAATCACGTCCTCGCGGGCTTCTACCGCATCAGGATACGGAATTTCAGGATCAGGGTTGGCCATCGCAAATACCATTGGATCTTTGGCCATCGAACGTACCATGTCTTGCGATACTACATTGGCCTTTGACAAACCTAAAAACAAATCGGCTCCTACCATTGCCTCTGCAAGGGAAGCAAAACGGCGCTCTGAAGCAAATTCTTTTTTAAGGTCATCCAGATCCGTACGGGCGGTATTGATATGCCCTTTGCTATCAAACATATCGACATTCTCGCGGCGAACGCCCAATGCCATATACAGCTTGGTACACGAACTAGCCGAGGCACCCGCACCTGAAACAACGATGCGAATATCTTCGACTTTTTTGCCCACGATTTCGAGGCCATTCAACAAGGCAGCCGCACTAATGATGGCCGTACCGTGTTGGTCGTCGTGCATAACAGGAATATTCAGTTCGGCTTTGAGACGACGTTCAATCTCAAAACACTCTGGTGCCTTAATGTCCTCAAGGTTTACGCCCCCGAAGGTTGGCTCCATAATTTTGACAGTCCGCACAAACTCGTCCACGTTTTCGGTGTTAAGCTCGATGTCAAACACGTCGATGTCGGCATATATTTTAAACAGAAGGCCCTTCCCTTCCATCACGGGTTTGCCTGCTTCTGGGCCAATATTACCCAAGCCTAAAACGGCGGTTCCGTTACTAATAACTGCTACCAAGTTACCTTTGGCGGTGTACTTATAGACATCCTCTACGTTGCGGTGAATCTCCATACAGGGTTCGGCAACGCCAGGAGAATATGCCAAAGACAAGTCGAGTTGGTTGTTGGTCTCTTTGGTTGGCACAACTTGAATTTTGCCAGGGCGGCCCTTCGAGTGGTAGTAAAGCGCGTCCTCTTTGCGAATTTTTGGAGGCATAACGGTTAATTGGAGGTTGATTTTGGGGCTGCAAGGTACGAACGAAAATCATTTGTCGTACTAATTAATTGAGTTTTTGTCATAAACCTACCCGATAAGTTTCTAAACGGTACAAAGTCATACAAACAAAAAGCCGTCTATTCTCCTCTAAATGGGGAATAGACGGCCAAAATGACGACTATTTATGAACAAAATTTAGACCAATCGTTTGATGATTTCATTGGATGAAATGCCTTCGGCTTCGGCTCTAAAGTTACGCACGATACGGTGGCGCAAAATAGGTGCCGCCACTGCTTTCACATCTTCAATGTCAGGTGAATATTTGCCATTGATAAGGGCATTACATTTGGCCGCCAAAATGAGGTTTTGCGACGCACGTGGGCCCGCTCCCCATTCCAAATAACTCTTGGTATCTGCACTTGCAAACTCCCCGTTAGGGCGGGTTTTGTGAACCAATTTTACGGCATATTCCACCACATTATCTGCCACAGGTACGCGTCGCACTAAGTGTTGGAATGCTTCAATCTCAGCCCCCGAAATTACTTTGTTTACCGTGGGTCTGCTGTCGGCAGTTGTTGCTTTTACGATGTTTAATTCTTCTTGGAACGAAGGATAATCCAAGGTGACCATAAACATAAAACGGTCCAATTGCGCTTCAGGAAGTGGATACGTTCCTTCTTGCTCGATGGGGTTTTGCGTAGCTAACACAAAAAACGGACGGCTCAACGCATGCTTTTGACCTGCCACGGTCACGGCATATTCTTGCATCGCTTCCAAAAGCGCCGATTGCGTTTTGGGCGGTGTACGGTTAATTTCGTCCGCCAAAATGATATTGGCAAACACAGGCCCGCGCACAAAACGAAAATTACGCTCGTTGTCTAACGTTTCCGACCCCAAAATATCCGAAGGCATCAAGTCGGGCGTAAACTGAATACGGTTAAAACTTAAATCAAGTGCGTTCGAGATTGTCTGAATCAACAGGGTTTTTGCTAACCCTGGTACCCCCACAAGCAGACAATGTCCTTGGCAAAAAATGGCCGTCAAAAGTAAACGTACTGTTTCATCTTGACCTACAATCACTTTTCCAATCTCGGTGCGGAGTTTTTCATAGGATTCTTTCAAAGCTTCGGCAGCTGCAACGTCAGAACTAAACTTCATTTCATCTAAAGGGTTTATGAGTTAATAGATGGGGGATTTAATTTTTTCAATTGTCATCGGGGGAAATGCCGAATATTCGACATCCTTGGTATTCAGGTTCAACTTTGATAAATACGTCAGCTACTGCTTTTTTAAACCACTCATCCACCGCCTTTGTTTTTTTGTTTGCCAAAACAATGTTGTTAAGTTTTTCAAAGTCTAACTTCAAACTCGCCGTGTGCGGGTCTGACTTACTCTTATAATAGACGATGCGCATGGCCGTTTTACCATCGTCCGTACGGTAATTCAATGGCGCACTTATCGTGCCAACTTTCATGGTATCCAACATCATATACAAGTTATAATCCATAGAAGCATCCAATGGCAAGCGCGACGCGCCCGATTGTGCATCTTTGATGAGCCCTCCCGCGTCGGCAGTATTTTTGTCTTCCGACCAATCTTTGGCCAATCTTTCAAATTTAGCCGTTGTGTCTGTTTTAATCACTCGGTTTAAGCTATCCAAAATACGCTGTGGTTCACTCAAATCCATGCGGTTGTAATCAGGGCGCAACAAAATGTGACGCGCGTGGTATTCTGCCCCACGGATTTCGAGCAATTGAATCAAGTGCAAGCCAAATTCTGACTCTATCGGTTCTGAGATTTCGTTCGGTTTGAGTTTCAACGCTGCTCCTTCAAACTCTGGCACCATCATCCCGCGCTTGGCAAACCCTAAATCTCCGCCTTGTTGTGCCGAACCAATGTCTTCTGAATAAGCCGACGCCAAGCCAGAAAAATCTTCTCCTTTTTCAACGCGTTGCTTAAAATCCAACAACTTGTTACGAAGTTCATCTTTTTGCGCCTTGGTCACTTTTGCAAAACGCACAATTTGTCCAATTTCTACCTCCGCAGGAATAAACGGCAAACTGTCTTTTGGAATCGCATTAAAAAACTTGCGAATCTCACTCGGCGTTACTTTGATTGCTTCCGTAATTTTGTTTTGCATTTTGTCCGAAAGCATTTCTTCCTTGATTTCACTGCGAAGCTCTGCTTTTAGCGTCTCAATGCTTTTGCCATAAGCCTCCACAATGTTCTTTTCTGAACCAAAGCGTTTGGCCATGTATTCCATACGAGCCGAAATTTGATTATCAATTTGTTTGTCTTCCACCTCCACCGAGTCAATTTCAGCTTTGGCAAGGAGCATTTTACGGATAATCAAACTTTCCAATGCTTGGCATTGGTTGGGCGCAGGTTGGTTTTGTTGTTGGTATTGTAAAATAAGGTTTTCAAGGTCAGAGCGAAGGATGTAGTAGTTATCTACTTTTCCGATTACTTTGTTGACACTGACACTTTTGCCTTGTGACCAGCCCGAAAGGCAACTAATAAACACCAATACGAGGGTAAGGCTACTGAATCGTTGAATGAGGGTATTTTTCATATAATACTAAATGGACTGCTTATTTTGACAGTTTACGCAATTCTTCTTCGTTTACTTGTACGCCAAATTTTTGGCGCAATTGATTAAGCCAATTTGTTTCGAGTTGTTTTTGGAAATCATTTATCACTGCTCCCCGCGCTTCATTAAAAGTTTTGATACGAGCAGGTTCAATTTTCTCAATGTTAATAACGGCTTTTTTCCCATTTACGTTTACTTGTTGCATTCCAGCTTCCCAACGGCCCGCATTTAAGTACGCATTTGTTCCTTTCGCAAAAGCACCATCGGTGATGCTAATTACTCCTGTCTTCTGGGCATTCAGCGCTTTTTCAAGGTCTTTTTTTGAACTGCTAAAATACTGAAAACTAATTCGGCGGTTGCGCGTATCGGTTGCTACGGGTTTGTATTTCCCATTGTCTTTCTCAATAATTCGCGTCAACGATACGCCATCTCCTGACAAAGCCTTGATGGCATTTTTCAAGCGAGCCGCCGACACAGAGTCAGCTTCTTCTGCTCCTGCAAACGACGATACCTCTACCACATAATTTTCGTTGTTCATCAATGTCATTGCCACATCCACCAACGCTTCGCGGTGTTTTTCGGTCAATATCGTCGATTTTGAATCAAAAATGAGGTCTGTCCCCTTGCGACGAAGTTGATAAGGCGCAGACTTCAGCGATTCTTGCGCACGTTTCAGGAGTGAATCGCTATCCGACACCAAAATTGTCGCCAATGCGCGCTCTGGGTACTGGTATTTCTGTTTGTTTTGTTCCCAAAGTTTCCGCTGCCCGAGGGTATCCGACAACGACGGCTGCCAAACGTTGGCTTCCATGGTTTGAGAAAACAACAAACCATCGTTCATTTCCGTCACAAGTGCTTTAAATTCAGGGTATTTTTTGTCTAAATTTTTCTCTTCGACTTCAATCAGCTTTTTCTCCAAATACGTACGATAGTAACGTTGCCCAACAACCAACGGCGACGAGTTTGGCGCAGCAGGTCGCTGAAAATCGCGTACGTATTCTAAAAACTGATTTACCAAAAACGACTCATTATCAATACGAAACAGCTCTTTTTTGTCAAGCGTTGCGCTGAGAGGTTCGATAAACTTCCACTGACCGTTTAAGATAGACGAATCAAATTTGGCAAGAGCTGCTTCACGAATAGGTTCTGCTTCCACTATTTTATATGAAGCTCTTAGCTTTTTGATAAGTGCTTGTTGGATTACTTCACTTCTTGAATCGGTGGTTACTTTTTGGCGAATTTGAGGAGCCGCCTCGGCAAATGATTCAATGGGCTTTTTGGAAAGCAATTTGACAATATGCCAACCATAATTTGATTGAAACGGCGCCGAAATATCACCCACATTTTTCAAAGAAAATGCCGTATTCTCAAACTCAGGCACCATTTCGCTTGGCCCAAATTCCCGCAGAACGCCCCCTTCGTTTTTGGTGGTGGCATCGTCCGAATAATCACGACACACAATTTCCCACGCTTCTTGTTGAAGTAAGGCCGCCGCTTTTTCTGCCTTGGCTTTCGCTGCGATTTTCCCCGCTTCCGTTGCGCTCGAACTAACGCTCACCAAAATATGCGCCACCTGTACTTTTCCACGCGCAGGACGGCGTTCAAGTACTTTAATCAGGTGATACCCCGCCCGCGAACGCACAGGATTAGATATTTGCCCTATAGGCAACGTAAAAGCAGCTGTCTCAAACGGGTAAATTGTTTTAAAAACAGGAAAATAACTTTCCAAATCTCCCCCCTTTGGACTTGAAATAGGGTCTTTGGAATATTGTTTAGCGGCACTTTCAAAATCAATTTCTTTCTGAATGATGCGCCCACGAAGTTCGCTGATGGCACGAAACACAGACAGCGTGTCCGCAGGTAAAGCATCAGGCGAAACAGGGAGCATAATGTGCGCGATACGAACTTCTTGCTTCATTCGTTCATACGCCTCCGCCACCAAATTATCCACCAACGCCTTGTCCATCAAGTACGGCTGCGCAAGTTGCTGGCGATAAGACGCCATTTCTTCACGAAAACTAGCCGCGGTATCAAGCCCTGCGCTTTGAGCGCCCAATACTTTTAATTTAAGGTTTGTATAAAGTTGTAGGTATTCGCTAATGCCCGTGGGCTTGGTGGTATCGTCCGAAAACTGGTTTTTGGTAAATGACTGAAAAAACTCATCGGTTGTGATTTTTTTCCCGCCAATGGTCAGAATCGTAGGTTCGGACGGTGGTGGCGGTGGAGGGGTAGGTTTCGATGTAGTACAGGCTGTAATACCAAGAATCAACGCAGCGACGACGAAATAGCTATACTTCATTTGAACTTCTTTTGGTTCATTAATTAAACACTAATCAAGCTTCATTTATTGTGAAGTTTGCAAAGTTACGCCAACTTTCCGAAAGTTTAAACAAACATTCGTTTTGTCAATAGCTCCTTTCTATAACCGAAATCGCTTTATCTTTGCGCCATGCGTTATTTTTTGGAACTTAATTACCGAGGGACGGACTTTCACGGGTGGCAAAAGCAACCCAATGCTCCCACCATTCAGGAAGAACTCGAACGGGCGTTTGGGGTTATTTTGCGGCAGCCACTCGAAATTATTGGCAGCAGCCGCACCGATGCGGGCGTTCATGCCGAACAACAATTTGCCCACTTTGACGTGCCCGAGCCCCTCCCCGCCCCCGATCGACTTATCCACGGCATCAACAGTGTCTTGCCCAACTCCATTGCGGTTAAAAACCTGACCTTGGTCAAAGACGATGTTCATTCGAGGTTTGCGGCGACGCACCGTTGTTATCAGTACCGAATCGTGTATCAGCGTAATCCATTTTTGGTGGATTTGGCACACACGTATCGGCCCATTTTGGATGTACAAAAAATGAACGAAGCGGCAAAGCTTCTTCTACAATACGAAGATTTTGAGTGCTTTAGTAAAATCCACACCGACGTAAAGACATTCATTTGCCAGATTGCCTTTGCCTACTGGGAACCGACCGCCTTGGGCATCACTTTTCACATCAAAGCCAATCGCTTTTTGCGTGGCATGGTGCGTGCCATCGTAGGAACGCTGCTTGAAGTAGGGCGTGGCCGAATGAGTATTGAGCAATTTGAACAAATTATTATTTCCAAAAACCGTAAAAATGCCGCTGCTCAGGCACCTGCTTGCGGGCTTTTTTTGACCGAAGTGGGCTACGAATGGAACGAACTTTTGAACTAACTTATACTTCCCTTGAATAAAATAGGTATTATTATCCTCGCCGCGGGAGAATCAAAACGAATGGGTTCTCCAAAACAATTGCTCCAAATTGAGGGCAAGAGTCTAATCCATCGCACCGCTGAAATCGCCCTCGCTACCGACTGTTACCCCGTGGTGATGGTCATTGGTGCCAATAAACCGCAAATTGCCCCCGAAATTGTTGATTTACCCCTCACCATCATCGACAACCCCATGTGGCACGAAGGCATGTCGTCGTCGGTAAAAATGGGACTTGCGGGCGTCTATATGACTTACAAAGAAATTGAAGCCGTTATCATTCTTGTCTGCGACCAGCCTTACCTTTCGGTTTCGTTGTTAGAACGGATGATTGAAATTTATACCACCAAAAAACCACGGCTCATTGCTTGTAAATATGGCGAGCAACTGGGCGTGCCTGCTTTATTTGATCGGACGCTTTTTGAAGAACTTTTAAATCTCAAAGGCGACAAAGGTGCCAAGCCTGTGCTTATGAACCACCTTGACGAAGCGCATATCCTTCAGTTTGAAGCTGGCAGCATCGACCTCGATACGCCCGACGAATACCAAGCCTTTCTGGATGGCCTTCGTTAATTTTCAAACATACTGACAAAAATCAGTAGTCAATTCTTTAACTTTAATTTGGATTTATTCTAAACAAATACGTATGTTTGCAAAAAATTAGAATTATTCTAAATAAAATTACTGTTGTAGTAAGCTCAAAGCAAGCCTTGCACAAGATGAATAAGAATCCTCACATTGAAGCCGTTACGCTCCGTCTTAATCAATTTTTAGAAGTAAAAGGGTATCGCCGTACCCAAGAGCGTTACACCATTTTAGAGGAAATCTATGCAAAAAACGACCACCATCACTTCGATGCCAGTGAGTTACGCGAAACCCTCATTCAAAAGGGTTTTCATCTGAGCATGGCAACCGTTTATAATACCTTAGAATTATTTGTGGAAGCTGGGCTCATCAAAAAACATCAGTTTGGCGGACAAGCGGCTTCTCACTATGAACGAACCGTTGGGAGCGGCCAGCACGACCATATTCTTTGTTTGGATTGTGGGTTTGTCAAAGAATTTTGCGACCCACGAATCCATACCATCGAAAAAACCGTCAGCGATTGGTTTTCTACCGACATTGCTTATCACTCTTTGGTGCTTTACGGCCACTGTACGGAGGAGCTTTGCAAAAACCGAATTACCAAGAATGTGAATTAATTTTTTTGCACCACTATTTATAATTAGTTTAAATTAAAATGAAATCATTTCCTCTTACATGGACATTGGGTGTCATTGCGGCACTGGTACTTTTTCTTCAAGCCTGTTCAAGCAGCGAGAAGGCATCAAACGAAACCACTACTTCTGAAAAGAAAATCGGGGTATTGTTGGTCAATCACGGCTCTCGTTCGGAGACTTGGCGCAATGAATTGGTGCGTTTAGAAAAAAATGTAACTGATTCTGTATTGGCATCTGGCGATGTGAAAGGCATTAAAACGGCCTTCATGGAATACACCGAGCCGTCGATTGCCACGCGTCTCAAAGAATTTGATAAAGAGGGCTTTACCGATGTGGTTGTGGTTCCAATTTTCTTGACTGTGAGCCCGCATACTTTTGAAGACCTGCCGACCATCATGGGACAAAAAGAAGATAAAGCCTCCATGGAAGCCCTGAAACTGGAGAAAATTGAGCGTTATATTCCCAAAGCAGCCATCCACATTACCCCCAACTTAGACTTTACCGACGTATTAAAAAGAAACGTATTGCGCAGGGCAAAAGAACTTTCAAAAGATGCTCCCCACGAAGGACTTGTGTTGATTGGCTACGGCGACGAAACCTACGACAAAGAATGGACGGAGTTGTTTAACCAAGTTGCCACGCACGTAAAACAAGAAATTGGCATCAGCGAACATAGCCACGGCTGGTGCGGGCACATTGCTCACTACAATCCTGCCGAAACCACCAAGGCAGTAAATGAAGTCTTAAAGAAAAAAGAGAAGGCCGTCGTCATTCCTGTGTTGGTTGCGCACGACGAAGACTTTCAGCTTAAAATCATCGGAGGTGGCATCGATAAAGTGGCTAACAGTGAAAAAAAGGTTTCTTACAAGCCTGATGCCATCCTCCCCGACCCTGACATTCAGCATTGGGTTATTACCGTCGCCAATGAGTTTGTAGGTAAAATCAAAAAAAGCTAAGTGACAATGGACTGGTCAAAAAAGGCGCTTCGGCGGCTCAACATCGCCACGCACCGTGATTTAGGCTATTTTTTTTCGGCTTTGATTATTGTCTATTGTTTGTCGGGCATTGCGCTGAATCACGTCGATGATTGGAATCCTGATTTTATTTTGACAAAACGTGAGTTGGTCATTCCTACCAACTACCAGATGGGCAAAATTGGTAAAAAAGAAATTGCTGAGTTTGCCAAAATGGTTGGAGAAAGTCGCCACAAATACGTGGACTCTCCCACCAAAGATCAGCTCAAAATTTATTACAAAGACGCCTCTTTTCACCTCAATTTCACGAGCCGAAAAGGATTGTACGAGCACATTTCCAAGCGCCCACTTTTTTACGAAGTCAACGCCATTCACCGCAATAGCCTCCACGGCTGGAAATGGGCTTCCGATGTCTTTGCCGTTTTGCTCATTTTGATAACGTTGACGGGTCTTTTTATCCTGAAAGGCAAACATGGACTCAGTGGGCGTGGAAAATGGCTCATTGCCGCTGGTTTTGCTCCTATCCTTCTTTTCGTCGTGTTACTTTCATTCAAATGATGAGCTCCATGAAATACCTATTGGTTGGACTTTTTTGGTGGGTCAATGCGTCAGCATTTTGTCAAACACCCCAAGGAAAAGTGTTTGGTACGGTCAAAGATGCCTCTGGGCCTATCGCTGGTGCTACCGTTGCTGTACCTTCTACTTTTTGGGGAACGGTGACGGATGCCAAAGGCCAATTTGAACTTGCGCTCCCCCAAGGAAAACATACGATTAGTATTCGCTTTGTGGGTTTGGCCACGGTTCAAAAAGAAGTAAACGTAGAAAACGTTTCAATCGCTTTGGGGGAAATTTTGCTAACTCCTTCGACCAATCAACTGGATGCGGTGGTTGTGACAGGGCAATTTGGCCCACAGTCGGTACGCAATTCAGTGTATCAAATCCGTACTATTTCTAACGAACAAATTCGCCTACGTGGAGCAACCAACATCCAAAGCGTCCTGAATACCGAACTCGGAATGCGTTTTTCTAACGACCTGACTTTAGGAACGACCGATGTTCAGCTGATGGGAATGTCGGGGCAAAATGTCAAAATTTTATTAGACGGTGTACCGATGATTGACCGTGGTTCTACCCGTGAGAGTTTGGGGCAAATCGACATCAACATCATCGACCGAATTGAGATTGTCGAAGGTCCCATGTCTGTTTCGTATGGCTCAGATGCGCTGGCGGGCGTCATCAATATCATTACCAAAAAAGGAGATGAAAAAGCCAACCTGACCCTAACCACTCGTGTGCAAGAAGAAACGACGGGGCGCGATTACCAACCCTTTGCGGGCGAGGGTACGCACAATGAATTTCTGGGCGTGGCTTGGCAAAAAAAAAGCTGGCAGGTATCAGGCAATTTTTCACGCAACTTCTTCGGCGGATGGCAAGGAGCCAACACAGGCCGTAAAAAAGAATGGTTACCCAAAGAGCAGTACCTTTCAACGGCGGGAATCGCCTACCGAACTCAAAAAGTAAACGTTTGGTATCGTTTCAATGGTACGTCCGAAACCCTCAAAAGCCTGGGTGATACTTACATCAATACCCAAACCAAAAACCTATCGGCTACTGACCAGTTTTATGTCACCTACCGTTGGTTTCATCAGGCGCAAGGTGAGTACCAAGTCAATGACAAAACAGGCCTTACTGCTGCTGTATCGTTTACGGATTACAGCCGCCAAACCGAAACCACGGACTATGACCTTGTTCGCGAGCGACGCACCCTCAACCTGAGTGGGTCACAGGATAAGTCAACGTTCAAAACTACCTTTGCCCGACTGACGGCACAGCATCGGTTTTCGAGCCACATTTCGCTCCAGCATGGGTTTGAAATGAACCTCAATTCCAGCGCAGGGGAGCGTATCCAAGGCACGCCACACATCAACGAGTTTGCTTATTTTGTTTCGTCTGAGTTTAAAATTGGCAAAAAAATCAACGTTCGTCCAGGGCTTCGGTTTCTCAAAAACTCCGTGTACGATGCCCCGCCCGTCATTCCGTCCATCAATACCAAGTTTATTTTAACCGATGGTCTTGACCTGCGGTTGGCCTACGCCCGAGGGTTTCGTTCGCCTGCCTTGCGCGAATTGTACTTTACTTTTTTTGACGCAAGTCATTCCATTAGAGGCAATACCAATTTAAAAGCGGAAGACTCTGATAGTTTCAATGCCTTCTTGTCTTACCAAGTGATTGAGAAACCTGCCTTGCGGCTCAACAGCACGTTGGGTGGTTTTTACAATCACTTCAACAACCTCATTTCGATTGGCACTGACCCAACCAACCCAGCGATTTCGACTTACCTGAACATTGATACCTTCAAAACCACAGGATTCACGTTCAACAACACGCTTTTCTGGAAAAACTTGCAAGGTAGTCTTGGCTTCTCACACATTGGCCGTTACAACAGCGTTTCAGAATCGGTTTCATCTCCAGCTTTTGTTTGGTCCAACGAGGTCAATACCAACCTCCGCTATACGATTCCCCAAATAGCAACCAGCCTAAGTTTTTATTACAAATACACGGGAAAACTACCCACCTATCAGGCAGTCAGTACCGAGAATGGCACCATCGCCAGCCTTGCCGAAACGGCCGCTTTTCACATGGCCGATGTTACGTTAAACAAAGTCTTTTTCAAAAACTATACGCTTGTGGGAGGGGTAAAAAACCTCTTCAACGTCACTCGCTTGGCCAATTCTGCCGTCAATACAGGCGCAGGGCATAGTTCAGGGGTCTCAGTTCCCATGGCGTATGGCAGGTCATTTTTTGTGGGACTGACCGCCCAATTGTCTAAATGAGTTCGGGTCTGACGATACGAGTGCGGGTCAGACGATAGTCAGACCCACTTTACACTCACGCAATCGTCCACCAATCTGAAGTCTGACTATCGTCTGACTCCAACTAAAAACAATAAATAAACTTTTATCAAAATGAAAAAAATACTCTGCACCTTATTCGTTACCACCAGCATTTGGGCTTTTACTGCCTGTGAACAAAAGGTAGAATTACCCGATAACCTCGCCTCGTTTACCACCACCGCTCAAGGACTCGAAGGAGACGAAGCAAGTATTCAAATTGCGCTCAGTCGCGCTGCCGACGCGGCAGTGCCCGTAAGTATTCAGCTAACGCCCACGTTGTTGACGTACGACAAAGAATTTACGACCGAACCTGCGGCAAGTAATAATGTCATTTCGGCCACCATCCCAGCGGGGCAGTCAGGGGTTACGATCAAAGTAAAAAAGAAAGCCAATGTGTTTTTGAATGGTGATGAAAGCTTGGCGCTCAAAATCACATCGGTAGGAACACCCCTTTTGATGGGCTTAAACACCGAACTGAAACTAAGCTTTGCCGCCATTACCTCCACGGGAAGCCAACTAACTGCCGAGGGAAAAACGGCCGAATCGAATTATGCCAACAACGTCTATATCGACCTCAGCGCCAATGCTACGACCCTTTCAGCCCGTAAAAGTTGGAATTTAGGGTTTTACCAAGGTGGACAGTTCCGTGTCATTCTCAATCACAGCTACCAAACCTCCGCTGCTGCCACGGCCAAAACGGACATTACTACCGTCACCTTGGCCGACACGGCTTCTGTCTTAGACTTAAACTTTGCACCTGGGGCCGAAGGTTCATTGGCGTTGTGTGACTATTGGGATGGTGATTTAACCAAAACATCCTTTGCTGAAGTATCGGCTACTGAATCCCAAAACAAAGTGTATTTGGTTAGTTTTGAAGGAAGTAAAGCCAAAAATCAGTGGTACAAAGTAAAAGTAAACCGCAACGGAGAAGGCTATAAAGTACAGTTCGCGCGCATTGGCGAAACGACGATTCAGACCATTGATATACCTAAAAACGCCGATTACAACTTCTCTTTCTTATCGCTCGAAACGGCCAAATTGGTAAGCGCCGAACCTCGAAAAGCGAGTTGGGACATTCAGTGGGGCTACAGCACCTCCAACGCAGGCACCGTTCCTGCTACGCCGTATTGGTTCCAAGATTTCATTTCGCTCAACTACGCCGCAGGTGCCGAAGCAGCCGAAATTCTCACTTCTGCCACTACTTACGAGGCTTTTGGCGAAAGTAATCTAACAGGTTTGATCTTCCTCAAAACCCGCGACGCCATCGGCAGCAAATGGCGCAATACCGCCCCGGGCACTACGGCGGGTATTCGCAAAGACCGTTTTTACGTCGTCAAAGACCCTGCAGGCAACTATTACAAAGTACGCTTCATTAGCATGGGCTTGGCCAGCGACGGCGGAGAACGTGGCAAACCTGTCTTTGAATATGCCCTTGTCAAGAAAAAATAAGCGTTCGGGTCAGACGATAATTAGACCCGAAATCTGGCTATCGTTTGGCTTCCGTCTGACTGTATCACAATACCTAACTATCGTCTGACTTCTTTGTAGAATTTTAATTAATTAACCACATAAAATGAAAATTTCTCTTCCCCACACATTACAACTCACCTCAAGATTAGTTCTTGTTTTTGTATTGATAAGTACCTTTGCTTGGTCACAAAACGCCACCCTCAAAGGCCGCGTTACTACCACCGACGGCAAGGCAGCCGAGTTTGTTAACGTCATTTTGAAAGGAACAAACAAAGGGGTAGTCGCTGATGCGGAAGGTAACTATGAGTTGACCAACATCAAACCAGGCAATTACACTTTGCAAGCAAGTTTTGTTGGTTTAACTCCCCTGTCTAAAAAAATCTCCCTTACCGCAGGACAAGTACTGGAAGAAAACGTAGAACTCGCCGCCAATAGCCAACAGCTTCAAGAAGTGCTGGTTACGGCCAATCCGAGCAAATACGTTTCTGATTATCCATCCATCTCACTGCGACTCAAAACGCCTTTGTTGGAACTTCCCCAAAATATTCAGGTGGTAACGGCCCAAACGTTGAAAGACCAACAAATTTTTGACATGTCGGAGGGCGTAACGCGTAATGTCAGCGGAGCTGCCCGCTCTGAACACTGGGAAACGTATGCGCGTATTTCGATGCGCGGCTCACGCATTGCTGCTTTCCGAAACGGAATGAACGTCACCGAAGTTTGGGGGCCACTTACCGAAGACATGAGCATGGTAGAGCGAATCGAGATTGTCAAAGGCCCCGCAGGGTTTATGTTGGCCAGCGGCGAACCGAGCGGTTTTTACAATGTAGTTACCAAAAAGCCAACGGGTATGACCAAAGCAGAAGCTACGATGACGGTCGGAAGTTTTGGAACGTACCGTAGTTCAATGGAT
Source organism: Runella defluvii (assembly GCF_014195535.1). GTDB lineage: Bacteria > Bacteroidota > Bacteroidia > Cytophagales > Spirosomataceae > Runella > Runella defluvii. Next base: position 632,404 of record NZ_JACIBY010000003.1, read on the forward strand.
TTTGATGGAAAATTAAGTAAAGATGGCAAGGTTCTTTATCGTCTCAATTTGATGGGACAAATGAAAGGTACGCACCGCAATTACGAGTTCAACAACCGTGTGTCAATCGCTCCCGTCATTAAGTTTCAAATCAACCCTACCACCTCTCTAACGGCCGAATATACCCTTCAAGGAGTCGGTATGTCTCCGATTGGTTCGGCCTACGCCTTTTCTCCTAAAGGAATTAGCGACTTGCCACACGATTTTACGATGTTGGAACCCAACATGAGAACCACTAACATCAAAGACCAGTCGCTATTTATCACCCTTTCGCACAGCATCAATGCCAACTGGAAATTTACGGGTCAGGTAGCGTATTTACACTTCGACCAAGTAGGCGAAAGCCTCTGGGCATCAGGGTTCAGCGGCGACACGCTAAAAAGAACGTCAAGCATTTGGGATATTTTGGGGCAAACCAAAGTAGGACAGTTTTTTGTCAACGGTGATGTACAAACGGGAGGAATCAAGCACCGCATTTTGACGGGCATCGACATGGGCAACAAGGATTTTTACCACGATTGGAGTCAAGGAGGGATTGTGGGAGACTTGAATGTCTATAAGCCTGTTTACGGACAAATTCCTGCCAAAAATTACGCCGTTTACGACCGTAGTTTGGGTATCCGCGAGCGTGGCGTTCATTACAATAATGTTTATACCGCGCTGTACGCCCAAGATGAAATTCGTTTGGCCAACGATAAACTTCGCGTCACGTTGGCAGGCCGCTATACCTCCACCAACGACATTGACCCTTACTCTGGCACCGTAAAATCGGGCAAGTTTACGCCGCGCTTTGGCCTTAGTTATTCCATCAACAAAAGCACAAGCGTGTATGCGGTCTATGATGAGTCGTTTATTCCGCAAGCGGGAGGTACGTTTGAAGGGAAAAAATTTGACCCTATCGTTGGCAACAACAAAGAAGTTGGAATCAAAAAAGAGTGGCTTGATGGCCGCTGGAATGCCTCAGCGAGTGTGTATCGAATCACCAAAAATAACGTTTTAACCGCAGACCCTAACCACCAGTTTTTCTCAATTCAGTTGGGACAAACCCAAACGCAGGGAATAGAACTCGACCTCCGCGGACAAATTGTATCGGGCTTAGACATTACGATGAATTATGCCCTTACCGACGCTAAAATCACCAAAGATACCGACAACAAACAAGTCAATAAGCAAGTGCCTGGCACCGACAAGCACATTGCCAACGCTTGGCTGAGCTACCGCGTACAATCTGGGAAAGTGTCAGGATTAGGACTTTCATTAGGAGTTCAGAATACCAGCGGAAGAACCAACTGGTACGGAATTTACAATCCTGACGTTGACCCATCTATGCCCAACTACACGCGCTTTGACGGAGCTATTTCGTACCAACTACACAAGTTTGGGATTGCCTTAAACGTAAACAACATTTTCAATAAGTACCTCATCACGGGAGGTGCCTATTATCCTTGGAGCTCAAGCTATTACTCACAAGTGGAAGCCCTAAGAAATGCCCGCTTGAGCATTAACTATAAGTTTTAGTTTTTTTCTGTGTTCCACCTCTCCTACTCAGGGAAGTGGAACACAGTTAGGTATGATATAAATTATCAAAAAATGAACTTCAAAAAAATCATTGGCTTCATTCACCTCTGGCTCGGGCTTTTGTCGGGGTTTGTCGTGTTTGTAGTAAGCCTTACGGGCTGCCTGTACGCCTTTCAGCAAGAAATTCAGGATGCACTCCAAGACTTTCGCTTTTCAAAAGTGGAAAACAAAGCCATACTTCCCCCCTCGGCCTTTGAGGCAGTTGCCCGTAAAACCTTACCCAAAGCCCATTTGCACGCCATCAATTACCCCGCAAAAGGGCGCAGTGTCGAAGCTATTTTTTTTGATTTTGCCCCCAACGAACACTATTACATTGTTTATCACAACCCTTATACTGCCGAGGTGCTACACGTCCAAAACATGGAAGAGACTTTTTTCCATTGGGTATTAGATGGCCACTATTACCTGTGGCTTCCTCCCGAAATTGGACAACCCATTACCTCTTATGCTACCCTTATTTTTGTGATTTTGCTCATTACAGGTATCGTCCTTTGGTGGCCTAAAAACAAAGCAGCGGCGAAACAACGCTTCTGGTTTCGCTGGAAGGATGCGACGCAATGGAAACGCAAAAACTATGATTTACACAACATTTTAGGGTTTTATAGCTCTGCTTTGTTACTCATTATCGCGGTTACGGGTATATTTTTTGGTATCCAATGGTTTACTTATCTCATTTATAACGCCACGGGAGGGGAAAAAAACTTGTTGTTTACCGAACCAGTCTCACAAAAACCCATTCAAACCAACTTTAAAAAACCCGTCACCGATTTGATTTGGGAAAAAATGAAAGCCGAACACCCTGATGCAGTTTCGCTCGAAGTTCACGCCATCGAATCTGATTCTTCCACCATTGGGGCCAACGTAAATAAAAAAGATGGGGTTTATTGGAGCATCGACTACCGTTATTTTGACCAATACACCTTAAAAGAAATCTCGGTTGATCACGTCTATGGAAGACTAAAAGACGCAAATGTTGCCGATAAATTAATCCGAATGACCTACGATATTCATACGGGGGGCATTTTAGGTTTTGCGGGAAAAGTACTGGCTTTTTTACTTTCTGTCGTAGCCACCAGTTTGCCCATTACAGGCTTTATGGTTTGGTGGGGGCGAAGAAAAAAGAAAGAAAGAACAGCTGTAAAATCGGCGAAAGTAGAAGTTATTTAAACAATTGTGTGGCTGGTTGCTCACAACCAGCCCATTCTCCTAAAACAACCATGAATTGTCGTCAGACGATTGTCAGACCACAACACACACATCAGATTTTTTACCATATTATTAGACCCATTTTTACGGTCTGACTATCGTCTGACCTAGTTCACACGGCAAAGAAATCATTGTTCAAACCCCCATGAGCAATTTTTATAACGAAGCACTGCTTTTATCAGATGCCAACGAAATCTTAGCGCATTCGGGCTATCAGAACAATAATTGAAGCTATTTTTTTTGCCTATTTATTTATAATTAGTCTAAATTTATTTTTAAAAATAACTCATTTACAGGCATGTGCGAATTTAAAACCCTTCACCTAGACGATAAACTGGGCTACGTGCTTCAGTGTATCCACTGCAAACAAATCACCATTGGATTTGGGATTTTGGTCTTCAGCCGTACTGTCACCGAATTTTATAAACTGGTACAAGATACCCACAGTTGTTATGCTCATCATTTAGCAATGGGCATTGACCCCAAATTACGTAGCATTCCTTTTCTACAATTAAGCGAACATAGCTGCGTCACCGTCTCGCTCAATGACCTTTATTATTTAGGTGAATTATTGGACTTTGCCTGTGCCAAACTCCAACTGGAAAAAATGATTGCGTCACTTCCCAACAACTAACGCTGCTATGAAAACGCTGCACTTCCGCACCAACATCGACTGTCCCTTTCGGCTCTTGAAAGCGACTTGTGGTTTGGAGTGCCTTCGGGGAAAGTATTGTCATTTTAGTGTCGATTTAGTGGAACAGAACCACATTCTTACTATTAAAACCGACGATTTACAACCCGATGAAATTATCCAAGCCTTGAAACAAGAAGGGGTCTCTTGCGAGATGCTTCTTCACAGCTGATGTAAAAAGGGATTTTAGTAATCCCTTTTTTTTACTACTTTTGCCCCCAGTTTATGGTGCTAGTCAAAAATACCCTTTTTGACCCAAGCTTAATAGGGAAGTCGGTGCAATACCGACGCTGTCCCCGCAACTGTAAGTTTCGTTCGTTTGTTTTCACTCTGCTTTGCCACTGCCCTTTTGGGGCGGGAAGGTCTGAAAACAAGAAACAAGCCAGGAGACCTGCCATTGATTATCCTTGATTGTGTTCTTACGGAGGATGAGAACAGTTGAGTGCTTTTTTTTCATACTTATTTTTAAAAAATGGTCAGACGTACTTCTACTGTACTCGTCTCTGTGCTTGGTATTGCTTTGGCAGGATTCAGTCCCAACTGTTATTCCCAAAAAGAGCAAACACTCTGTGAAGTAACCGTCACGGCGGTTAAACCCGAGCGATTTATGATTGGGCAAAAAGTCAAAGACATTGACTCCACGCAGCTTGCCCAAAATCGCTTTACAACCCTCGCCAATTTCTTGCAATTTCAGTCACCCATTGCTTTCAAAAGCTACGGAGCAGGTCAGCTTGCCACGATTTCGTTTCGAGGTACCTCATCCAGCCACACGGCTGTCTTGTGGAATGGCGTAAATATCAACTTCCCCTCTTTGGGTCAGTCAGACTTTTCAACCCTTCCGATGAGCGGTTTCGATGAAATGACGATTCAATACGGTTCGGCGGCAAGTTGCGTAGGTACTGACGCCGTTGGTGGTAGTATTTTACTTCGCTCAGTTCCTAAGTTTAACCAAACAGGGCTTCAAGCCATCGCGGGGGTAAGCGCCGAAAGCTCCAAAAATTATGCAGGACAAGCGGGGCTGAGGTTTTATTATCCAGTGGCTAAAAATTGGAAATTATCAGGAAAAACACTCTTCTACGGAGCAGACATTCGCAACGACTTTGGCAATGAGCCGATTCAAAATAGAAAAGGAGCTCAGTACCCCGTTGAACCCATGCAAACGCTCCAAAAAGGGTTTGTTCAGGATATTTACGCCCTTCATTCCAACGGAAATCTGTTCAGTTTAAACGCCTGGGTTACCGAAAACAATCTCACTATTCAACCAAACAGTCTGAACCTGAGAGAGATTACTCAAACCAAAGCGCAGCGGTATGTGTTGTCGTACAACGTTGGAAAAACCCTCCTGAGGGCCGCTTATATCAACGATGTGTTGGACTATGGAAGGGCTGATAATACAAACCCTAGTCATACTGACATTGACCGTTATTTATTTCGGGTCGAGCATGATTTTTCGTGGATTAAAAGCTGTGAAAGAGGCACAAACCTCAAAGTTGGTTCGGAAGTTACTCACTATGCAGCCCAAGTGGATGGCTACGGCAAAGAACTAAAAACCGAAAACCGCGCCGACTTTTATTTATTGCTTAGGTACCAGCACAGTCTGCGGTTTTCTAGTTCGCTCAACCTTCGTCAGGCGCTGGTGAGCGGCTACAATCCACCTTTTACCCCTTCGTTTGGCCTTGATTACCGCATTTTTAGCTCCCCCACCGACCGCCTCAACCTTACCACCAATATCGCCTACAGCTATCGCGTTCCGACCCTCAACGAACGTTATTGGGTCAACCTCGGAAACCCAGCCCTCCAACCCGAAGTTGGATTTAATAAAGAAATTGGCGCCGTTTGGAAACGGCGCACTTCCGAACACTTCCATCAGCAATACAGCATCAATGCGTTTCACAATTTGATTGACAACTGGACGTATTGGAATCCTGACAAAAATTATAAAGTCGAAAATTTACAACAGGTACTCGCCAAAGGTATTGAAATCGAAACCAGCCATCGGGTCATCACCGCTGCTTGGGAAGCAACGGCACAGTTTCAATACGCCTTGACGCATACTTCCCAACAAAAAGCCTACGGCCCTTATACCCAAGACATTTTGGGCAAACAGTTGATTTACGTCCCTCGGCACAGTCTCAGCGGCACGTTGGGCGTCACATCGGGAGCTTGGTCATTTACTGTTCAGCAACTCTATAACTCAGCACGTTATATCACCTTTGACCATTCAGGACGGCCCTTTCCTGGTTATTACCTGATGAACGCTTGGGCAACTTACCAGTACAAACTCAAGCAACATCGGCTTCATTTTCAGTTGCAAGGCAATAATTTGACCAACACACTATATCCCAATCTCAAGAAAAATGCGATGCCAATGCGCTCGGTATCGTTCAATGTCATTTTCATTTTCAATCAAAAAAAATAAATTCATGAAAATCAACTCCATTTTAGTTGCACTCTTTACTGTAAGTATTTTTGCTTCTTGTGAAAAAAACGAAACCGAACCTTTACAACCCTACGACACGGGCGTGATTGTTGTCAACAGTGGAAATTTCTCAGACAATAACGGCACACTTAGCTTGATTCAACGCACTGGTCAAACCACAGTTACTGATATTTTCCAAAAAGAAAACATGCGTTCTATTTCGGGAGGCTTGAGTGGCTACGCCGAAGTAAATGACAAAGGCATTATTCTGGTCGATAATTCGACGGCGGGCAAGGATGCCATCGAAATCGTAAACGCCCGCACCTTTAAAACCGTAGCAACGATTCCTTCTGCCGAAATTGAAAATCCGCGCACTGTCATCAAGGTTTCCGAAACAAAAGCGTACGTCAGTGCGTGGGATGCAACGGGCGATTTCTCTAATTTTTACAAAAACCCAGGCTACATCGCGGTGTTGGATTTGACATCGAACAAGATTGCGAAAAAAATCGCCGTCCAAAACGGCGCCGAATCGCTGGCATTGGTAGGAAATGAAGTGTATGTCGGAAACACAGGTTCGGGAAAAACCGTCTTAACTGTGATTGACGTCACAACGGATGCCGTAAAACAAACAATTGAAGTAGGTCGCAATCCAAGCATCATTGGCGTGGACGCAAGCAGCAAACTTTGGGTATATGCAGGAGGTGAGCTTCAAAAGATAAATACCAGCTCAAAAACGGTAGAAAATAAGCTTAAAATCACCGCTTCTAACGCGTCAAAATCGCCCAGTTCGTTTGTGTTGAGTGCCGACAAAGCCACGATTTACTATACGTTCTCGTTTTATGATGCCGCAGACAACTACGTTCAAAAAGGTGAAACCTACAGTTTCAGCACGACAAGTACGGCCATTGAAGCCAAAACACCTTTTATCAATCGCCTATTTAGTGGTGGCTTGGCCGTTGACCCACAAACGGGCGATTTGTACGCAGGTTTAGTTCCCTCTTACAAACAAGCAGGTTACGTTTTCCGCTACAAAGCCAACGGTACCCTCATTGATTCAGTAAGGGCCGAAATTGCGCCTAGCAAGTTTTTCTTCAAAAAATAAGCATTGTTATCCACCCGTTATAAGTTAGCCATATTGCCGAAGGGAGTATCCAAGCGGATACTCCCTTCTTTTATCCCAAATCCGCCCTTTACGCCCCCCTCTTAGTAGCCCAAACCGTCCCAAGGTTCGTATAATAATCAGCTACAAACTTCATTAACCTTCGGACAATGCCCCCTATTCTACTAGCTTTTCTTATCGCTTTTACCCCCGCTTTTTACGTCGCGGCCCAACCCTCAGCTATCTACTACCAAGACATAAAAACCGACATTGCGCTTCCTACTGAGGCTGGAAAAAATACGTTAAAGCTTTTCCAGTCGAAAGACCAACGAATCTGCGTTACTTCGACGGGTATTTTTCGGTTCAAATCAGGGAAATGGACGGGACAAAGGCAACCCATCGAATTGACCAACGCTTCCTTAGATAGCGATGGAAATGTGTGGATGGCGACTGCTCGGGGCATTTATTCCGAAAAAAAAGAGAAACAAATCACCCAACCGCCGCTTTCAGCAACAGATACCATCTTGACTCTTTTTTGGGAAACCCCTAAGCAACTTTGGGTGGGCACCAACAACGGCCTAATGGGCTGGAATGGGCAATGGATGGCTTTGCCCCAACACAAAGGAAGCCGTGTAAATAGCATTGCCAAAGACACCCAAGGACAACTTTTCGTCGCCACCAACCGTGGGCTTTGGCGACGTACCAATGGGCGATGGTTTAACCTCGACGAAAGCCTCATGGCCGTGGGCAACAAAGAAATGTATTTTGCCCTGACCAATTACAACAACGAGCAAGACATGGTTTATAGTAGTCCTTGGTCGGTGGGATGTATTGCCAACGACGGGAATCATTGGGTGCTTAGAGCCACCGACGGGCTTCCTTACGGGCCTGTTACGGTACTTACGCCTTTCGCAAACGGGCTTTGGATCGGGACTCAAAAAGGATTGATAAAAAAAGATAGTCGCTGGCAATACTACCACGGCAAACGCTGGCTTCCCGACAACCAAGTGAATGACATTTTAGTCGTTGACTCACTGACAGTTTGGGTAGCGACGCCGCAAGGAATTGCCCAAATTCAGCAACAAGCGATGACCTTGGAAGAAAAAGCCAAACGAATCGAACAGACGATTGCGCTACGGCATAATCGCCGTGGGTTGGTCAACCATTCTCATCTAAAAGTGGCGGGGGATATTTCGACAAGTTACCTCAACAACGAAGACAACGACGGCTTGTGGACGGCCTGTTATTTGGTCGCCGAATGTTTTCATTATGCCTCTACGGGCGACTCTTCAGCAAAAAACCGAGCCATTCGCACCTTTGAAGCCCTAGAACGACTCGAAAAAGTTTCGGGCATTTCGGGTTATCCTGCCCGTTCGTATGCCTTAGCCACTGACCCCATTACGCAGTCGCGGTCGCCACACCCAAAACTCTGGCACCCTTCGCCCGACGGACAGTGGCAATGGTTGGACGACACCAGTTCGGACGAAATCACAGGTCATATTTTTGCCTTACCTATATTTTATGATTTGGTGGCCAACGATGAACAAAAAGTAAGAACGAAACAGCTCATCAAACGCACCGTTGACCATATCATTGACCACAATTATCACTTGATTGACTTCGACGGCAAGCCAACCCGTTGGGGAGTTTGGCATCCCGATTCGCTCAATCATTCGCCCAATTGGATGTACGAACGGGGACTCAATTCGTTACAAATTTTGTCTTTTCTCAAAACCGCTTACCACTTTACAGGTGATGAAAAGTACGAAAAACACTATCACTATTTGGTAAATCAACACGGTTATGCCAAAAATGCCCTGCAAGCCAAGGTTTTTGGGCCGTTTGAAACCAGCCATTCTGACGATATTCTGAACTTTTTTCCTTATTATGGTTTGCTCAATTACACAAAAGCAGACCCCAATCGCGAACTCTACCTCAAAAGCCTCGAACGAAGCTGGAAAGCCGTTAAGTCTGACCACATGCCTATCTGGAACGTAATGGCAAGTGTGATGCTGCGCAAAGATTGTGATGTAGCCATCGCTTTGGAAGAAATCCAGCAGTTTCCGCTCGACTTGATTAATTGGCGAATGGAAAACAGTCATCGTTGGGATTTACCCAAAGACCCGTTGATAAGCCGTTTCCGCCGTCTTCAATCCACCGAGCCCATCCCTACCCCCGAAAGCGGTGTCTCACGCTGGAACACCAACCCAAAAGAATTTGATTCGGGCGATGGTGGCAAAACCGAAGACAGTGGTTCCTACTTTCTTTTTGCGTATTGGATGGGGCGGTATTATGGATTCTGGGAATAGGGGTTTCTTCACAAAAAGCACTATATTTGCATCATTGTTGCAAATATAATCTTCCCTGCTTATTCCACATAGTATGTCATTTCAAACACACGACGTCATCATCATCGGCGGTAGCTTTGCGGGTCTTTCGGCGGCGATGGGCCTTGGCCGCGCGCTACGAAACGTGCTTATCATTGATAATCAATTGCCTTGCAATCGCCAAACACCTCATTCTCACAACTTTCTGACGCAAGATGGAGAGCCCCCCCTCCTTATTTTAGCGAAAGCACGCCAACAGGTACTTGCCTATTCCACCATCGACTGGAAAATAGGCACTGCCGTTCAAGCCCATAAAAGTGAAAACGGATTCGAAATCGTTCTTCAAAGTGGCGAAACCTACGGAGCTAAAAAACTCTTGTTTGCCACGGGTATCAAAGATAACTTGGAGACATTCAAAGGACTTTCAGCGTGTTGGGGTATTTCGGTCATTCACTGCCCCTATTGCCACGGTTTTGAGGTAAAAAATACCCCAACGGCCGTCATTGGCAACGGCGACGAAGGTTTTGAATACGTAAAAATGATTTCTAATTGGACCAAAGAGTTGACACTCTGTACAAACGGCCCGTCAACCTTGAGTCCAGAACAACGTTTGAAATTGGCTAAAAATGGCATTCAAATGATTGAAGGCGAAATCGACGAGTTTGTACACCAAAATGGACAGATTGAGCACCTTTTACTCAAAAATCAAGAAAAACTACCCGTTCAGGCGGTCTATTATCGTCCCTCGTTTGTTCAACACACTGATCTCCCTGCCCAACTTGGCTGCGAACTGACGCCACAAGGGTATATTCAAGTCAATGAAATGCTGCAAACCAGCCAACCTGGCATACTGGCCGCTGGTGACAACACCTCCCCTTTTCGTTCGGTGGCCAATGCCGTCGCTAAGGGTTCGATGGCAGCGGCGGTTTTAAATCGAGAACTTATTGAGGAGTCGTTCTAAATATTTTTTTCATTTTTTTTTGCGGTTGATGCAACCTTCTTGCTTGAGATTGCATCTTATAGACATAACAGCAAGTTGAAAGCAAAGCAATCCATGAAATAAGTAAAACAAAAGGCAGTAGTTAGGAGCATTGATTTTGCCTAACTGCTGCCTTTTGTAGCAAAAAAAGCAGTTTTTACAGCCAAAACCGCTTATCTAAAAAAATCTACCGCTTATGTAAAAAAAGGTAGCTTGCAATGCACAGTACTATACCTTTGAAGCGGTAATTAATAACAGCCATTTTAAACAGTAGCCATGAAAACTTCTAGCAGCTTCATCGCAGCATTCGTTTTGCTTTGTTCCAATGTGATTGCACAGTCTCCTTCAAAGGGAAAAATCACGGGAGATGTAAAAGAATCAGCAACAAAACCACTTCCTTTCGCCACGGTTTTGTTGCTTAACGCCAAGGACTCTACCCTCGCCAAAGGGGCTATTTCGAGCGAATCTGGCACTTACGAATTTGAAAACATTTCGCTTGGTCGGTATTTGATTTCGGCCACCATGGTAGGTTTCCAGAAATCATTCTCTGCACCTTTTGAACTAAAAGAAGGCCAACTTAGCCTGAAAGTCCCCTCGCTTATCGTTGCTGAAAACACCCAAACGCTTCAAGAGGTGAAGGTAGTTTCCAAAAAACCATTTGTAGAGCAACAAGTCGATCGCATGGTTGTCAACGTGGAAAACAACATTGGTTCGGCGGGTGGAACCGCCCTCGAAGTGCTTGAAAAAGCCCCAGGTGTGACCATCGACCGCCAAAACGACCGCCTCCAGTTTAAAGGTCGCCAAGGAGTGATGGTGATGATTGATGGGAAGTTGCAACAAATTTCGATGCAAGATTTGATGAACATGTTGCAGTCGATGCCGAGTGATAACGTTGAGAAAATTGAACTTATCTCCAACCCTCCTGCAAAGTACGATGCCGCTGGAAATACGGGTCTTATCAACATTGTGCTGAAGAAAAACAAAAATTTTGGAACGAACGGAAACTATACGTTGGGTGCTGGCTACGGCCGCTATGAGAAACTAAACGGCTCGCTGGGGCTCAACTACCGCAATGCCAAATACAATGCGTTTGGAAACGTAAGTGTCTTTCACGGGCGCTTTCAAAATACCCAAGACATCGACCGTACGATTGCATTTCAAGACCAAGTTACGTACATGGACCAAAACAGTCCACGCGTAGGAAATCCGCAAAATGTGAGTTTTCGGGGCGGGGTTGACTTTTTTGTCACCAAAAAAACGACCATCGGGGTATTAGCAACTGGTTTTCTCAACCAGTTTAAAATGAATGGTGTTTCAAGAACGGATTTCCGCGATAAAAACCAAACACTAACAAGCCGTTTTGAAACAGATACTTACAACCACAACCGTTTGGATAATTATACGGCCAACGTCAACCTTAAACATGATTTAGGAAAAGGACGTGAGCTGACTGCCGATGCTGATTACTCAATTTTTAATGGCAACTCTGGCAATGATTTACGTACGACCTACTTCTCCCCTAGCGATGAAATCACCAGCAAGGATGTATTCCGAAACATCATGCCTTCAAACATTCAAATCGCGGGTGCAAAAATTGACTATATCCACCCTCTAAAAAAAGGGAAAATAGAAACAGGTGCCAAAAGTAGCTTTGTGAATACCGACAACGACATGCGTTTTGAAACCCAAGTAGATAACGTTTGGACGCTTGATCCAACTCGCTCTAACCAGTTCATTTACAAAGAAAACATCAATGCTGCTTATCTTAATTATAGCACGTCATTGAACAAAAAAACGCAGGTACAATTGGGCTTCCGCGCCGAGCATACTCATTCGCAGGGTAACTCAGTGACGCTCAACAACGTCGTGGATCGCAACTACGTCAACTTGTTCCCAAGTGTGTTTGTATCTCGTTCGCTTGATACCAACAACGTCTTGAATGTCTCGTACAGCCGCCGTATCGACCGTCCCAATTACCGCAACTTGAACCCGTTCCAGTTTTTCCTTGACCCTTATACGTTCCAACAAGGAAATCCGAACTTGCGTCCACAGTTTACCAATTCGTTCCAAATTACCCACGTCTTCAAAGGGGCATTTTCAACCTCCTTGGGATACAGTCGCATCAATGACGTGATTGCGGACCAAATTCCGAAACAAATTGCGTCAGAAAACAAGACCTACGTAACCACCGAAAACTTAGACCACCAAGACAGTTATAACCTGACCTTTAGTATTCCTGTGACGGTTAAAAAATGGTGGACAATGCAGAATAACATCAGCGCGTTTTACAACCGCTACCGCTCGTTCTACTACGGTGCCGACCTCGACTTGGGGCAATTTGGAGCAACGGTATTTATGACCAACAACTTCACTTTACCGAAAGGATACACGGCCGAATTGAGCGGTTTTTGGAACTCGCCAACCCAATATAACCTCTTACAAGCCAAGGCACAAGGACAAATCAGTGCTGGTTTTGCCAAGTCGTTATGGAACCGCAAAGCCTCTCTGCGCGTAAACGTGAACGATATTTTCTTCCTGAACCGCTTTGCAGGAACGGTGAAATACCAAGATTTGAATTTCAAAGTATATTCTCGCTGGGAAAGCCGCCAAGTACGGGTATCATTTACCTATCGTTTCGGAAATCAAAACGTGAAAGCAGCTCGCCAACGTAGCACAAGTACCGACGACATCCGCAACCGCGCCAACTCGGGTCAGAACTAGCAAAAAACAAGGGTCGGAAAACGAACCCGCCCTTTCAACGATATTTTAGTTTAGGTTAAGAAAACGTCGGAAAGCCATGCTTTGATTAAGGCATGGCTTTTTTTATTTAGGCTTTTTAGTACCTTGTTGCCCTATTTTTACGTTAAACATTGGAATTAAGTGACAGAGCAAAAATTTCAGAGTATTTGCTTTAATGTAATTCGTTGATTTTAAACGGATAACAATTAACAGATAACGATTAACTTGTGCTTTAGCACTTAAACCTCCCTCAATTAAACAAAACGCCATGACAAAAACCGCTACTATCCGAGTAACACTGCTCCATTTGAACCGCTTCTTTGGTTTTTTACTTGTCCTCTGTGGCTTTTCGGCCTTCTCTCAAGAAAAATCGTTGCTCTGGGAAGTATCAGGAAATGGGCTCGCCAAACCATCTTATGTTTATGGAACCATTCACATGATTTGTCCAAAAGATTACCTGATGACCGACTCAACCAAATCGACCTTTGGGCGCGCCGAGCAGGTTTATCTTGAATTGGACATGGACGACCCAACGATAATGACCAAGATGATGCAAACCTCCATGCTGACCAACGGTAAAAAACTCAAAGACTATCTGTCGGAAGATGACTATGCTGTTTTGGACACTTATTTTAAAGAACGTCTCAAAATGAGTCTTGCCATGTACAACGGCCTGAAGCCTTTCACGGTTATGTCCATGATTTACATGACTTTCCTCGACTGCCAGCCTCAATCCTACGAATTGATGTTTACCCAAATGGCCACAAACGCAAAAAAAGAGTTATTAGGGTTAGAAACCGTTGAATTTCAGATGGGCGTTTTTGACCAAATTCCGTACGAAAAACAAGCAGCCTTGCTCGTGGACATGGTTCGTAAAAAAGAAGAGTCTTCCAAAGAGTTTGAAAAAATGGTGGCCTTGTACAAAGCCCAAGACCTAGAAGCGCTCGTCAAGCTGATGGACGATAGCGACTGGGATTTCAACGGATACGAGGACATTTTGCTCGCCAATCGGAATGCCAATTGGATTCCAATAATTGAAAAGGCCATGCAGTCGAAATCATCGTTTTTTGCCGTAGGTGCAGGACATCTTGGTGGCGAAAAAGGTGTTTTGAGTTTACTTAAAAAGAAAGGATATTCGGTAAAACCAATTTTATAAAATGAAAAAAAACGCATTGCTTCTCTTGTTTACCCTTTCGTTCTCAATCATTTCCCGCGCCCAAACCGTCGATGAAGTGATTGAAAATTACTTGAAAGCCGTTGGGGGTAAAGAGAAGTTACTTTCCCTAAAAACACTTCGAACAACGGGTTTTCTAAAAATGCAAGGAATGGAAATCCCTTATATTCAGCAACAAAAAGCGCCCAATTTACAACGCTCGGTCGCTTTGTTTCAAGAAAAGAGTATCTATCAAAACTGCTTTGATGGAACAACAGGCTGGCATACCAATCCGAAAACGTTACAATTAGAAAAGTTAACGGCCGAAGAGAGTGAAACCTTAAAAGCTGACATTCAAATGCTTGACCCATTTGTAAATTATGCCGAACGTGGATACAGCGTAACTTTGGAAGGAAAAATGCTGGTTGAGGGCAAAGATTGTTACCGTGTGCGCTTGCTCAAAAAACCACCGCCAATGACCAACGCTACCGTAGCAGAATTGTCGAGTTTCTACTTTTTCGATACCAAAACCTATTTACCTGTTTTAGTACGAAATGCGATAAAAAAAGGAACAGGCAAAGGCGGATATATGGACACGTATTTAAGTAAATTTCAAACGGTTAACGACATGGTTTTTCCGTTTGAAATTACTCAAAAAATCAATGGGAAGACCACCCTTTCCATCTCTGTCACCCAAGTAGAAACCAACCTTGATTTGACAGATCAAGAATTTGCATTTCCAGGCTAACTCCCCTTTCCAAGTTTATTCCGTCGCAAGAATCTGAACTTGGAAAGGCTTATCCCCGCACAAACAACCTTTCCAAGTTTACTCCGTCGCAAGAACCTGAAACTTGGAAAGGCTTATCCCCGCACAAACAACCTTTCCAAGTTTAATCCCTCGCAAGAACCCGAAACTTGGAAAGGCTTACTCACACAAACACCTTTCCAAGTTTAACCCTCACAAGAACCTGAAACTTGGAAAGGCTTACTCACATAAACACCTTTCCAAGTTTAACACTCACAAGAACCCGAAACTTGGAAAGGCTCCAGTTTTTTTTACTCTTTCACAAACTCCTTCACGTCCACGCCCTGTTTAAAACTCAGTTTGTTTTCGGTTGGCTTAAACTGCACCGTTGCAAAGGCTTTAGGAATGTTAAAAGTATGATTTCCAATGTATTTCATCTTAAACTCAACGTCTGAATTAATCACCCTTGCTACAAGTTTTTTGTCTTTTTGAGCGAATGTCAGTTTATAATCACTTCCAGGTTGGATGTACACTCCCACGTAGGGCTCAAGTGGCATTTTTCTAATTTCTTCCGCCAAATTAAGGATCGTAGCCACCTCGTCAATTCGCTCAACTTTATCTACATTTTCGAGTCGTGCCATGAGTCCCCAGCCATAAAAATCGTTGGCCACAGCGACGAGAAGCTCATTTTCGCCTTTTTTCAAATTGAGCTTGGCCACCGTATTGGTAATCGCAAGTCGGCCACCTGGGATTTTCCGCATTCCTACTTGGGGAAACAGGTTTTTGTCAACCAACACCATTTCATTGTTGAGATACACCCAGATTTCGTCGTTAAAGCCTATCTGCAAATTTGTAAAGGTGGGTTCTGAAGCCGTTATTGTCGTTTTAAGCCAAACGAGTTTACGCTGTGGCGTAGCACCAAAGCGTCGGGTTAGGTTAAGCAAGCCCGCCGTTTCAGCGTCGATGCTTTCCAAAAAATCTTCCGCATCTGGTAAATTCTCGGCAAACGTTTCGTTGCCTTTAGGAAACAAAACAGGCGTCGAAATTGCCCATTTACGGAGGTACTGCCCATCATGTTTGGTCATATCAGTTCCTTCATAGCTGGCGAGTCCTTCGGTTTCGTTGGGCTTAATTTGGAGATTTGTGATGTACCCTTCTCCCTCAAAAGCGATGCTGCCTTCGGCCATTGTTCCTTCCAGTTTCGGAACTTCCAATACCGTATTGACCATATCGTTCACATACACCTTCATTTGTTTACCCGAAATGACCAACTTCATGTGATTCCACTCCCCCGTTTTGGCCATGGCAGGGGCTTGGTACTGCGGATAAATGTCCCACATATTGACCCCATCAAAATAGGGCGCGTACTGTATGCCTTGATTGGCCAGTTTACTCCCGATTCGAGGTACACGCAGGTAAACAATTTCTTGTTCTTTGGCATCTTTTCGGTGAAAATAGACCGACGACGCAAACTCAGCAGGATGGGGTTCTATGTCAAATTCAATCGTGCCATCTTTAAACACGAAGTCTTTCAACACCACTTGCCCCGACAATGAACCAATTTTCATGGCTTTTTTACCTTTATAATCCAAAAATGTCACTTTCCCCGCCTGAAAATCCCAGCGTTCGGGTACGAGTAGATTTGAATTATCTGTTAATTTTGGGGAAGAAACGGTCTTGTTTTTTTGTGCAATCCCTTGGAGAGACACGAGCATCAACATAAACGAAAGCAATTTTTTCATGGACGAATAGCTGTATAGTTTTTAAAATTTCATCAAAAGTCGGCGAATCCGTCCGTTCTAGCTGGTTCAAACTTGTTTCAAGTTAGGTTCAAGATCATTTCAATACCGTTTTGCCTTATTTTTGCCCCCTATGAACACAACAGCCATTCATCTACCGATTTCCAAGCTCAAATCCCAGATGGAAGCGCACCTTCAATGGGGCGAAAGCAGCGTTTGGAATAATTACGATTTTGAAAAACTCAGCGAACAGATTACTGAAAAAACAAGTGTGTCGTTGAGCGTATCAACTTTAAAGCGGATATTTGGGAAAGTCAGCTACAAAAGCGAGCCTTCCATGACCACCCTCAACGCCCTTGCGCAGTTTTTGGACTACGAAGATTGGCGTGATTTTTTGGTTAAAAATCCAGAAAAAACCGAAGCCCCTCCCCCAACAATTATCACAACACCGCCCGTTTCGCTTCCACCTTTACCTATCCCCAAAACTAGTTTTTGGAATCGTCAGCGCTGGGCTTTGGTGGCACTGGTCGTTGTTTCGTTAAGCATTTTTAGTTTTTATTTTCTTTCGAGCAAACCCAAATACAATCCCAACGATTTTAGCTTTTCGTCAAAAACAATGCTCACCGAAGGATTGCCCAACTCAGTGGTATTTGACTTTGACGCAACCAGCGCCAACCCTCAAGATTCGGTATTCATTTCGCAATCGTGGGACGTACGGCGTAAGGTATTGGTCAATAAAAACGACAAACATCATTCATCCATCTACTTTTACCCTGGGTATTTCCGAGCAAAATTGATGATTGGGAAGGAAATCATTAAAGAGCACGACATTCAAATCAAAACCGACGGCTGGCTTGGCGTTGTTGAAGCCGATTGGGGTATTGAACCTTTGTATTTTAAGCCATCTGACATCGTAAAAACCCCCATTGTTGAGATAGATAAACCCGTGTTCGACAAGTACAACGTTCCATTAAACCCAACCCCGCCCAAGATTCGGTTGTTTAATCAGAAAGACCTCAAGGGCATAATGACGGACAATTTCATCTTTGAAACTGAAGTAAAAAGTGGCCTCCCCGAAGGTAGCAATGCTTGCCAGAACGTGACCGTGATGTTGCAAGCCAGAAACGATATTATGATGGTGCCCCTCACGAGCGTTGGCTGTGTTGGCGATATTTCATTGGCGGCTTTTGGGTATTATGTAGCAAGTAATAAGGCCGATTTGAGTGGTTTTGGCTGCACGCCCAACGAATGGACCACGCTCAAGATTGAATGTAAACGGGGCAAAATGAAAATTTTTGTCAACAACAAACTGGCTTATACCGCCAAAGTCGAGAACCCTCCCACCGACATCGTCGGCGTTCAGTACCGCTTCAACGGCCCCTGCGCCGTGCGAAATACTTGGCTAGAGGGGACTACTGGAAAGGTAGTCTTTTAACGCATTCATTTTTTACCCGTGTGATTCTGTAAGAAAAAATCACTCAACAAGCTGGGCAAAAAGTTGTTGAAGCGTATCTTCTGGATTTTGGCACAAGCCAGGATGCACAGGAGAAGACTGAATAATGGTACTTCGGGTTGAAGTAAGCCACCGAAACCGCTCAGCTATCGAAAGTTGTCCAATTCGTCCACCTTCTTTTCGACCTGCACAAATACGCTCAAAAGTACGTAGCCGCTCCCTTAATTCATTGCAACAAACGGTTGACCCAAATACCTTGAGTCGGTCTTCGTTGAGGAGAAATTTGGTTTGTAAAAACCCTTGCGAAGGGCAATATAAGATAACCCCAACGTTGAGAAATTCCTCACGCTCTACCCGCGGAACAAAGCGGATGACGGCATACTCAAACAAGTAATTTTCTGGCATTTTGGGCTTCGTTGACAAAAATTTCTGACGCAGCTAGGCGCGTTTCTAAAAATTGAATATATACTTGACGACGCTCCTCAGCAGTCATCGAATTGGAGGCATCCATAAGCCATTCATCAGGAACAAAGCCAACAATCTCCCGAATACGTTCAGGGGTAAGTTTAGCCTTAAACTCTTCATCTACAGCCTTTAATTCGGACGCTTGCGGCAGCAAAACATGGTCTTTGATGGGAGCAAAAGGGCGCGTTGCCTGTTGTTCCCAATTGTCCCATGAATGATGAAAATACAAAGCCGCACCGTGGTCGATGAGCCACAGTTCTTTGTGCCACATCAACATATTGGTGTTTCGCGACGTACGGTCAACGTTGGTGATAAGGCAATCGAACCACACCACTTGCGAGGCTAATTTTGGCTCAATGGTGGTTACCAACGCATCGTACGTAATGGCAGCCGACAAAAAATGCAAGGCCAAATTTAGTCCCACGCTGGCTTTCAATAAGTCCTGAATTTCTTCGTCGGGCTCAGCACGACTGAAAGCAATGTCGAGTTCGGTAAAGACAAGTTCTGGAATTTTAAACCCCAATGTTCGCGCAAGTTCACCCGCGATAAGCTCCGCGATGAGTGCTTTGGGCCCTTGCCCAGCTCCACGAAATTTCATAACGTACAAAAAACCGTCGTCAGCTTCGACAAGGGCAGGAAGCGAACCGCCTTCACGCAAGGGCGTAACATAACGCGTTACGTTGACAGTTCGGAGGGTTGAGAGTGAGATACTCATTAGGGTATTAAATAGGCTTTAAGGCTAATTAAAATACAAATATTTATATTTTAATCAAAATCTTTAGCATAATAGGTGACTAATTTCTAGTTTTATCGCACAGTTTTCTTCAAGAATAACTGCAATAGCCTAACTAAAAACGAACTATCTACTCTTCTTTAACACATGCGATTTTTATTGCTACCCATACTCGTTTTGGGGCTTTTGGGCATACCCAAAGGTTTTTGTCAGTACCTAATTAAGGGAAAAGTAACGGATGTTTCTACCAATGACCCTGTTCCTTTTGCGACCGTGAGTTTGAAAGGAACGACTCAAGGAGCTGTCACTGATTTTGAAGGAAACTTCTCGCTTAATCTTAAAATGCTTACTGATAGCTTGGGCGTATCTTATTTGGGTTACAAGACTAAATGGAAAGCCGTAAACAAAACACAAGCAATTCAAACAATTGATTTTCAAATTGAACCCACAGCTAATTTATTGGCTGAAATAATCGTACGGGCAGGTGAAAACCCAGCTTGGCCTATTATTCGAAAAATAGTAGTCAATAAGGAGAAGAATGACCGTAAGAAGCTCTCTGCTTACGAATACGAGAGTTACAATCGTATAGAGTTAAGCATGGATAAAATTTCTGAAAAGATGCAACAACGAAAACTGATGAGGCAGCTTCGCGAGGCAGTGAGTGAGTTGCAAAAAACAACAGGAGACGATGGAAAACCAATCCTTCCCGTGTTTGTCTCTGAAACAATTTCGAAATTTTATTTCAAAGATAATCCACGAAAAACCAAAGAAACTGTTATAAACTCTCGGGTGAAAGGGGTTGGAATTGCCGACGAAAGCGTGCTAAACGAATTGCTTGGCGTATCCTTCCAAGACTTTAATTTCTATCAAAATTGGGTGCGCTTGGTTGGAAAAGATTTCCATTCCCCCATCGCCGATGGTTGGAAAAATACTTATGAATATTTCTTAGCAGATACATCGCTGGTGGGGTTGGCTACCTGTTATGGGATTGAGTTTGAGCCCAAAAATAAATTAGACTTGGCGTTTACTGGCAAAATGTGGATTGATACGGTTTCTTTTGCGATTGCCCAAATTGATGTGTTTGTGGGTAAAGAAGCAAACTTAAACTACATTGATAAAATAAAAATAAACCAAGAATTTGAACTGGTTGATAGCACGACAGCATGGTTGCCCTCTGCTACTCGTTTGTTGGTTGACATCAGCGAATTGACCCGTAATACAAGTGGATTATTGGCCAAGATTTACACTCGCAATCAAAATTTTGTAATTAATAAAGTCCATGAGAATGAATTTTATGAGAAAACATTTGACCAGCAAGAACGAGTCACCAACCCCAACGAAGCATTTTGGCAAACAAAACGTCCTGAACCACTTAAAACAAATGAAATAAGGGCATTTGAACTTATTGATAGTATTAAAAATGTCCCTATCGTAAAGACTTATACCGCACTATCGAGGATGGTAATGAGTGCTTATATTCCAGTGACAAGACATATTGAATTTGGACCTTTTCCTAATAGTATTGCCATTAATAGCATTGAAGGGGTACGAATGCAGGCAGGGTTTCGGACGAGGGAAACATTGAGTAAGCGCTTTTTTATAAAAGGATATGTGGCCGATGGGACCCTTGATGAGCGCTGGAAATATGGGCTAGACCTTCAATATACTATTTCTCGAAAGCCCTGGATTCAAGCGGGGGTTCATTCTGGTTATGATGTAGAACGGTTAGGTATTAATCCATCCCAATTAGGAACAAGTGTATTAAGCAACCAAGTGTTTGCTGCGTTAGCTCGTTTTGGTAGCTATCACCGAGGTTTTTTACAGAATGATCAGTCGGTGAATCTAGCTCATGAAATTATCCCAGGGTTGACACATTCAATTGGATATAGTCACCGTACTTTTACACCATTGTTTGCCTTTCGATACCGTACTCAACCAACCTTAGGCGAAAATTCGCCCCAAAGCAGGGATTATGAAGTCGATGAGTTTCGGTACGAAATTAGGTTTGCAAAAGGAGAAGTCTTAATCAGAAACAACAACCGTCGTCCATTGAAGCTTCGGAAGGCGCGAGAATGGCCTGTGATCACATTTCGATATGTGGGAGGGGTTGGAGGTTCTCCTACACGGCAGTTTAATTACCACCGTTTTAATTTACAGATGGATAAATCGTTCCGTTTGGGAGTGTTGGGAAGAATGAATACGGAAACTCAGGTAGGCTTTTCGCCGTCAACAATACCGTATCCACTATTATTTAACCACCAAGGAAACCCGTCCCCCATTTTTATTAGCAATGCTTATAATAGCATGAATTTTTTTGAATTTACGAGCGATCGATTTATATCAGTAGGTGCCTTTCATGATTTTGAAGGATTTTTAACGAACCGAATTCCAGTATTTAGACGATTGAAATGGCGCTCACATGTATTTGGTAAAGTACTTTGGGGGGATACCCAAAATGCCAATGAAAGACTAATTCCGAGAACTGCCCCCGACGGAACGTTAATACTACCAATCAATCGTTTGGACGATAAGGTACCCTATATTGAGGCGGGCTATGGCTTTGATAATATTTTCAAATTCTTGAGAATCGACGCCATTCACCGACTTACGTACCGAGAAAAGCCAGAGGCTCAGAAATTTTCAATAAAATTCTCTTTTGCTTTTAAATTGTAAAAAAATCAGCACAATAACTTTAGGGCACTGGTATGTAAAAGTACCAGTGCCTTTTAAATTTTATACTGACATTAAGACATTTGATAGTAGTTTGTTCCCAAATCCTTGCATTTTCATCCCGACAATGTGTAGTTTTAAAGCTCTAATTGCAGCCACTATGAAACCAACTCGTTTTTATTTATCCATTTTTTTCGGTTTTGGAATAGGGGTTTTTATATACAGCACCCTTTTTGGGGAGTTTTACCCCGTTTTTGAAAGCTTTTTTGATTCAAAAATACCGTCTCTGCCGCTTTTTGAAAATATTGTCAATACCACAGACTGGCTTAATGCCCTCATAAAGCCAACCGCCATCGCGAGCTTTGCGACTGTTTTTCAGTGGATTGCAGATAAGACCAAGGCGCGGCGACAAGAAAAGAAATAAAGGCGCTATTGAAGATGTTTCACCAACTCTTCTTTTCCAATGTAACCCACATTTTTCCAAACCATTGTTTTGTTTTTAAAAACAAGCACGGTAGGAAGTTCCTCGATGCTAAGCTGAGAGGATAATTCGGCACTGTCGTCGGCATTGATGCGCACTACTTCTACTTTATCACCCATTTCGGTTTTAATTTCCTCTAAATAAGGGGCCATTTTTTTGCAAGGTGCACACCAATCGGCATAAAAATCAATCAAAACTAACTTTGGCGAATTAAGTGCTGCATCAAATTGGTCGCGGTTCATGCCCGCAGGCTTGGCTACACTTACGTTGGCCGTGGTTTCGGGTAGTTGTGCCGCACGCCAGGCCATCATTCCATTTTCCATTTCGAGGACGTTTTTAAAGCCAAAACTGCGCATTTTTTCGGCGGCAGCAGCACTGCGAGCACCACTCAAACAATACACCAAAATGGGTTTATCGCGCTCAAAACCATCAATTTTATTTTCAAAACTATTGGAATTCCAGTCAATGTTATGAGCGTTTTCGAGGTGCCCTTGGGCGTATTCGTCGGGCGTTCGGACATCCACTATTGTCAATTTAGGGTTGTCTTTGATTTTTTTGTGGACTTCTGCGGCAGAAATTGCCCCATTTTCATTGGCTGTTGACGTCGAATTGGTTGACGCCTGTTCGTTGGATTGTGTTCCACAGGCACTAAGAATACCTGTTAGAAAAATTGCGAGAATGAGTGTGTATTTATTCATTACTTTTTGAAAATTATGCAACAACCTCTTCGGTCATTAGTTCGATTTCGGGTTGAAAGATAATACGAGATTTAACAGAATTGCTAATCAAACAAGCTGCTTCTGATTTTTGAAGCACTTTGAGAGCGCGCTCGCGTTGATCTTCTGAAAAAATACCCAACGAAGGCATAAGGGTAATCTCGCTAATCATGTATTTCCCATCAACTACTTCCAATTTCCCAACGGCTTTGGAAGAAAAGGAAGCATAAGAAAGCTTTGAATTTTCGGCAATGGCCAAAAAAGTTGTCATCAAACAACTGTTCACAGCAGCTACTAACAGGTGTTCGGGCGACCAAATCCCTGCCATGCCTTTGGGAAATTCGGGAGGAGTCGCTACTTCAATTTGCTCGTTCAAAACGCTTGAACTCATGATACCTTTGCGGTCGTTTTCCCAACGAACCGTTACGTCATAAAAATGTTCTTGTGCCATAATTTTGGTGTTTTAATCCTAATGGTGGCACAAAGATGAACGCAAAAACAAAGCTAGTCAGCGACATTTGTCACATAAAACAAAGACCTTCCAAGTTTTAGAAACTTGGAAGGTCTAGTACTCAGAAACAGAAATCTTCTATCCCGTTTTTTTACGTGCTGCCGACGCTATATCGTCAAGGGCATGAACCAGTCGATCGAGGTCTTTGGGGGTGTGATACACGTGCGGTGTTACCCGAACCCCTTTGATGTTTTCCCACTCAATACCCGTCGTATGAATCTTGAATTTGTTATAAAGTTGCCCGTCTAATTCCGACGTTTTAAGCCCATCAACCGACACCAAGGCGATAGCGCAGGCGTATTTTGGATTGGGCGAAGTGTGTATTTTTACGCCAGGGATTTGACGCGCTTTATCCGTCCAATACCGCTGTAAATAGTGCGCACGGGCTTGCTTTCTGGCCGTCCCGATAGAAAGTTGAAAGTCAGCAGCTGAACCAATTGCCATTTCGGAGGCAAACGACCGCGTGCCTAAACTTTCAAATTTGCGAATATCGGGGCCATCAGGCTCGTTGTTGGAAAGCAAGGCCCAGACCTTAGAAATTTTATCTTTTTTGACGTACATCATTCCGCTACCAAAAGGCGCACACAGCCATTTGTGAAGGCTGGTCGCGTAATAATCGCAGCCCAAATCAGGAATTTTAAAATCTAACAAAGCAAACGTATGTGCCCCATCGGCAATGACCTCGATGCCACGTTTGTGGGCTTCATCGGCAATTTTACGAACGGGCTGAATTTGGCCTACCCAGTTAATCATGTGCGTAATGTGTACCACCTTGGTTTTGGACGTAAACGCACTGACAAATTTATCGACAAAATAGGCGTCGTTTTCTTGGGGCAAATCGAGGTTAATCCAGACCAACTTAATGCCGTCACGCTTTTCGCGCTGTTTCCAAGCATTAATCATATTGGGATAGTCTTGTTTGGTCAACACAACTTCGTCGCCAGGTTTTAAATCAAGTCCAAAAATGACCGTGTTTAAACCTTCGGTGGCATTGCGGTTGATGGCAATTTCTTCGGCGTCGCAACCCGCCAAATCGGCAAGTTTGCTGCGGAGCGCTTCACGGCCTTGGTCTAAAATTCGCCACATGTAGTAGCTTGGGGCTTCGTTGCAGTATTGGTAAAACCGAATGTGGGCATCCTGAACCGAACGAGGCTGCGGACAAACGCCGCCGTTGTTGAGGTTAAGCAAATTAGGCGAAACGGTATATTCGGTTTTGACCCAAGCCCAAAAGTCTTCATTCTGAGCGGCTTCTACGGGCGACAAATGCCCGATTTGGCGATTGAGGGTTTCAAAGTTGTTCGCTTCGGCAGATGTAAGAAAAGGAGGAAGACTGAGCGCACCTGCGGTAGCACCAAGCGAGCCCAAAAATTGACGACGGTTAAACATTCGATTGTGAGTTTTTGAAATGTAATGCGGCTTACAATACTACAAAAAACTGATTAAAAAGGCTACTGAAATCGGGTTAAAAAACAATAGAAAATACCTCAGTAGAATGCCCGTTAAATAAATGCTTTGGCAAACTATGCGATAAACGGTATATGATTTTCTATATTTGTGACTAGATTTATATCCGTTTAACCATTACTAATCATCTAACATCTCTACTCATTTATGAAACAGCTTCGTTTAACATCTGCACTTTTGGTACTTTTAATGGCTTTTGTCATTACCTCATGTAGCAAAAAAGACGAACCAGAACCTTCGATGGGCGACCAAGTCGCTGGCACATATACCCTCACCAAAGTTACGGTTAGTGGGTTTACTGCCGATATGCCGTTTACCAATCCTACCACGGGAGTTACGCTTTCTGGAAAGATTGTGGCAACAAAAGTAGCTGACGACAAAGCAACGGCTATACTTACCCTTACCGATAAAGATAAGACGGGTAAAGTTACTGACGATGTATCTAATTTGGGTGAAGTAACCCTCAAAAAAGCAGCTACGGGCGAAATTGAAGCCTACAGCGGTACTATAAAAGTAGCTACTTATACTGGTGGATTGCTCACTATTTCGGCGGTTGATGCTGATTTAGGCCCCATCTCTTTTGTTGGGAAGAAAAACTAATTTCCTATACTCAGCGGTTCTAGTGCTGTTGGTTGCTTAACCCTATGGTAACCCCATAACTTGTTGATTTGGGGTGGTATTTTTGAGGGCGAACCCCTCAACGATAGCTTTGAATCTAACTAAACCATGAATCATG
>NZ_JACIBY010000004.1:0-93508 GCF_014195535.1 Runella defluvii
ATGAGAGAATCCTTAGCATGACCGTATTTTCAAAGAACGAAAAATGTACTTAACTAAATGTTATAACTTGTACTCAAATTTATGTCGCACAACAAGGTAGTAAAAGTTGGGGCGTTTTACAAGACAGCGGCAGCTCTTTTTGTCATTGACTGTTTATGCACAATTAGAAGTGCATTTTACTAATTGTGCATAAATAGTCAACTTTACAAAATCGTTAGGTTATGCTGCTCGTGAAACAGTTTTGTTTTGAGCATTTTTGGTAAAAATCAACGCTTGTCGCCGATTGCGCGGTCCAAACGAAACGTGTACCCAAGCGTCGAACTCTTGAATCAGTTGGTCGTAAGGGAGCGCAGAAGTTCGCACTAAGTCAAAAAGTTGTTGTACCGTAAATCCTTCGACGGTAAAGTGGGAAGTGAGGTTCATAGGGAAGGGAACTGCTCATCTATTTTGCATGGTTGTTATTTCCTTTACGGAATCGTAATCGTAGCTGTGGATGTAGTTTTAAGTGGCGTGATTATGCTGAACGCTGCGCGTAGTTTCTGGGTTGAGACATCGTAGAGCGAGTCTCGGGCTATTACAAAATAATCAGTATTGTCGGCCAAAGTTCTAAAAAACACGTTACCTGTTGCATCGGTTAATTGTGATTCTAAGACCCCCGTGGGTTTTTTGGCACTACGGGCGGTTTCTGCCTGGGTAGCATTGGCAAATACAAGCACTTCTGACCCAATCATAGGCTTCATAGCGGCATCTTTTACCGTAATGCTAAGTTTGATACTTGCCAGAGCAGGGGTAACCAGCGTAACTGGATGATGATTGATAGTCGTATAGTCGTTAAAATCAACTGTTGTTGTGGTAGTGACAACATCAAATACCTGTTTTTCGCGCGTTCCTGCTACGTAGTAGGTGTTGGGGGCTAAGTCATAGAAAAATGCGATACCGTTTTCATTGGTAGTTTCTTTCTTGATATGCCCTTTGGCCTCACCTGCTGCGACTGATCCTGCTAATGTCTTATTGACAAACAAATATACCTCTACACCATTGACGGGCTGTTTATTGCTATCCGTAACAATTACCTTGATTTTGCCTCGTGGGTAGCGGGGCGATAACATTAATTCTGTACCATTGGACAGTAACTTTATATTTCCTTTAAACAAGATGCCTCGGCTGTCTTTCCATTCGCCTACCAAACATAAATTCTCACGCTTTGGCTCAAAATCAATGGTGAATTTAGCTTCTTTGTCGGCTTTGAATTTGGTGATAAATGGGTCAGCTTCGGTATTGGGAGATATAAAAATGTCAGCCTCGGCAGCGAGATTTTTAGAGTTTTTGATTATGGTGTCTTGATAATATACTGTTCCCTGGGCTTTACTCGGCACAAACTCATCGCCTCTTTTACAATTTACTAATATGATGCTGATAGCTAAGAATAAAAATATCTTTTTCATGATTTTAGAAAGGGTTGATGAGTTGAACGAGACGCTTGAAAACCTCTACATCGGTGGTAATAGAATAATAGACACCCCCACTCGCAAGGCGTTCGTAGCTATTGAGGAGTTTGCCATTTTCTATTTCGTAAGATCGCTTGAAATAAAAGTTATAGCCCGCGTTTATATTGATGCCTGGAATAATGTCATAGCCAAGACCGACAAAATAGTTGCGGAGAAACTTGTAGCGCACCCCAAGACCCACAAACATCGACAGCCGATTGATATGGCCGTTACCGCGCAAGTAATCATAGCACTTGCCGTAATGCGTATATTTGGCCAACTTACAAGTTCGCATTTGGTTCATGGGTTTAAAAAGATAGATTTTTGCGCCTACTACAATATCTAACTGCTGTGGCTCGGCGTTATTGACAAATAGGCCTTTGGTTTCGTCATAGACTGAGGTATAGCGTGGCTTTGGTATGTAAGCCAGCCCCACACCATACCAGAACCTTGGTAAATCATACTGCTTATAAGAAGCATTTTTGACAACTTTGGTAGCTGTTTTGCCATCGCTTACCGATAAGTCGTAGCCTATTATTACCGCTCCTTTCTTCTCTTTAATCTCTCTGGCCTCGGCCCAGTCGGTGTGATAGAGAGTATCGGTATTGGGCTTTACATTGATTTGTAAAGGTGGGTTGGTTTGAGCATTAAGCCATTTTAGCTGAGCAGTAGCGAAGCTAAAACGTTGGCGCGATTGTAAAAAAACTTCTAACAATTTCTTTTTTTGCTTTATTTCGGCTCTCTCTTTATATAATTTAATAGTATCTTGCTTAAGTAGTTGATAACTTTCTATTGATTCAATAAGGGAGGTTTTTGTTATTTCTCCAAGTGTTCTAATAGCATTTATCTGTTCTTTACTGTTATTAATACTCGCTTTTTTGATTTTCTCAGCATCTTCTGTAATTTTTTTGTTTGGTTTTTTTTGTTGGGAATTTGGGCTCTCAATTTCACTCATTCGAAAAGTTTGTTGTGGTACTGTTGTTCCAGAATTATCAGTGAACGTTGCTAACGTTTTTGTAGTTTCAAAAGAAATTTTTACATTATCAAGAGATTTTCTTTTGGCCTCTAATTCATCATTTACTATTTTTTCTTTATTGCTTAAATTGGCTAAAATAACATTTGTAGCTGCTACTGAAGAACCTACATTATTGGCCTGAGCAAGAATACCATCAAACAACTTTCCCCAAGCATTGAAAGCATCAGTAATTGGAGTAGTGAGGGTGAAAGGGGTAACGGTTTCTTCGGCAAATGCTTTCGTGCCTCGTCTTAGGTTAAACACCAGCGGGCGCACTGCGTCAATGTCGGCTACTACGCTCGGAATGCTATTGGGGGCGTTGGATAAACGATAGTTGTTGAGAGCATTATAATGGGGCATCCAGTTTATCTGCTCCGCCTCAGATACAAACAGCGTACCTGCGTAGAGCAAATTAGAACTTATCTCGCGTTCAATCAACCATTTCTCGTAAGCTTCTTTTCGGTTGGTTAGGTCTTTTTTCTTATCGGTCAGTTCTACTACTTTTTGTTGGAGTGTGTCCAACTCGTTGAGGTATTT
Organism: Runella defluvii; assembly: GCF_014195535.1. GTDB lineage: Bacteria > Bacteroidota > Bacteroidia > Cytophagales > Spirosomataceae > Runella > Runella defluvii. The sequence goes on from NZ_JACIBY010000004.1 coordinate 3,040, forward strand.
TTTGATGATTTTGTCGTTGTTGTCGCTTAGTTGGCTGTTTTTTATTACCAGTCCTATGGCATCAATCCGTCTTTGCGTGGCAGCAAGTTCTTTATCAACATTTAAAATACTATTGTTGTCTATCTTTATTTTGTCAAATGGATTCATGGCGGGGGTATTAAGCCCCGTGAGCCACAGCCATTTTTTCATCCATTCTTTATTTTCGGGTACGTTCAGCAGCGCTTTCTCCAAGTAGGTATTTACCGTTGTTAAGTTGTTGTTATCTTTCAGCAGTTTTTGAAGGTTTTCGCTTGGCAGTGAGTCTTTCACAGTGCCCATGAGTACACTGTAATCAAAAGCGTGTAGCGAGTCATCAATAACTTTGGCTTTTTTGATAAAATCGTTTTTTACTTTGTTAAAGTTAGGGGCATATTGTCCCCACTGTCCGTAGCAATCTTTATTTTCTTTGAGATAGCTGGCCATCAGTATGTTATCAATATTTTGGCGAGTAAGTGTGAAGCCAACTTGAGCTTCATCCAAATCGCAAGGCACCTCAAACACCTTAGAAATAGCAACCGAGTCGCAAGGTGCTTTGGTGATATCAAACGTTAGAGTATCTGTTTTGGGGCAATTTTTTTTTTCTTGCCATTGCACTGAGAGCGTATAAATAGAATTGATATCAATTTTATCAATTTGGGGAAGATAACTGCTTATGCTTTTTTTGTATTCTTCAAAAGCCGTACTATCTGGAAAAAGCAACTGGCTCTCTATACTCAAGTTTTTATATTTGATTTTACCTAACTTATCTTTGTATTCTTTGATTTTCTTTTGCAAAGGTGAGTTGGTGAAATCTGGGCCTTCGATGGCAAAAAAAAGTTTGTCGCCTTTTCTAAAAATGGAGGGCATATCGCCAACGAGTTGGCCTTTTTGGTTAAAACGAATGAAGTGTTCTCTATTGCCAAGGTAGTTCTGATTGAATATATCGCACTCGCATTTCATTATTATTTTACAATCATCAACACAGGGGCTTGGTTTATTTGTGGTTTTTGATTTTTTTCCTTGAGAATGAATGTGAGTGGGTAAAATCAAAAATATCCATATTGTCAACAAGTAAGGTATATTTTTCATAAATTTTAAGTTTTAAGGTATGCAAAAATTAAAAGTATGAATTTAATTGCAAAATTTCAATTCGTTTTTTTTATATGTTACGGGAAAATTCCCATATTTAACACTGTATTTTTCCCCAAGAAAAAAGGGGTTTTGCTCGTAAATGTACTTGACTTTTACTTATAGCTTTGTGAAATAATTTTAAAACACATAAATCCTTTTTATAGCTATGGCAAAATTGAGAAGTAAATCGAAGCTTTACCAAGAAATAGACGGAAAACCAAGCCAAGGAGGTATTGGGTTTTCTCCTGAAAAGGCTAGCGAAATGGTAAGGAGCTTGTATATTAATGAAAACAAGTTGAATCAGGGAGGAAAAGGTTTAATTCTCAATGGCAGCATTGTGGAAGCAACTTTTGATGAAGCTCAAATTCTGAGAATTTTAAGAACAAAAGGAGTAAGAGGAATTCGAGTTTATTTAGCTCTTTCTGATAGAAAGTATAATAAAGCTACTGACGAATGTGAAGAAGTACCACTCCATTTAAGTTTTGTTTTAGTCGGCATTGACGAAAATGGGAAGGACAATGTATTAGAGTTTGATAGTGGTAAAAAATTTCTTGTGACTTGTGAGTGTGGAGGAAACTGTGAGCGCTGCCCCCCTGTAGTTAATACTGAGGTGAGTGATTCTGCTTTAAAAATGATTTTAAGCGGCCAAAAATTTAATGGTATAGACACTGATTTAAGATTGCTTGAGTTTTAGTATGGCATTTTCACAGTATATATATCTATCTTTATTAATCTTGTGCTTTTTTATAAGCCTGTCCCAATATGTAAAATATGGACAGGCTTACACTTATAAGGTTTTGTTTTTTTTACTTGGTTTTGGCGTTTTTACAGAAGTTATTCAGTTTTACATGCAAGAAACAAGCAATAAAAATGTAGGATTTATCTATCATTTTTATAATCCTATAGAATATATATTGTATGCTTTCTTATACTTAGACTTTTATATTAGCACAAAAGCAAAGAAAACGCTTTTGTGGTCAATTCCAATTTACCTGATTTTCGCTATTCTTGGGTCATTATTTGTGTATGGAATACTTGATGGCAAAAAAGATGCTCATAATCATATTATTGGCGATCCGTTGAAAGTCATTTTACCATTGTATTACTTGTATGAATTATATAATGATGACTCGCAAGAATCAGTGATCATTTTACCTATGTTTTGGATTAGTGTTGGTACAATGTTCTTCTTTTCTTTAGTAGCTGTTTTTATGTCTATTCGAGTGGAACTTTCAAGTTTAGATAAAGAACTAGAAAGAACTCTACACTTTTGGCTTAATACTGTTCCCAATTATGTTATGTATATTATGTACAGTATAGGTATGTTATGGCACCGTCAATAGAACATTTGGTACTCGCAATTAGTATTGGAGCATTCCTATTTTTACTGTTAACCTCTTTTATAGTTATTTTTTTATTGTTACAAAAAAGAAAATATCAAGCTAATCAAAAAAAAACGGCTGCCATGCAAGCCGCCTTCCAACAAGAAATCCTGCAAACACAGTTAGAGGTGCAAAACCTCACCATGCAGCAGCTAGGGCGGGAGTTGCACGATAACATTGGGCAGTTGCTGTCGGTGCTGAGGCTCAATCTCAACGTATTAGAAGAAACAGTGGAAGACGAAGGGACGAGAGGGCAGATTGCGGAGAGTAATCAGATTGTCGAGCAGACCATCGCCGATGTGCGGGCGCTTACCAAAAGCCTCGATGGCGATTTTGTCAAAGATTTTGGGTTTATCGATAGCCTTTCGCATGAATTACAGCGGATTCGCAAAACCCGCCGCTACCAAACCGAGATTACTACTTCGGGCACCCCTTACTCGCTCGGGTATCAGCACGAAATTGTCTTGTTTCGGATAGCGCAAGAAGTAATCAACAATGCTCTCAAACACGCCGCCGCCACTACCTTGCACGTATCCGTAGGGTATGAGCCTACAAATTTTGGAATTACTATTAAAGATAATGGTAAAGGGTTTGATTACGAGGGTATTATGAGAAACGAGTTGAGCAAGTCGGGGGCGGGACTGCGAAATATCCAACGCCGCGCCGAGCTTATTGGTGGAAAGTGCGTAGTGGAAAGTAAAATAAACGAAGGGACTACCGTTTGTATTAAAATTGAACATTTTCCAGTGGGGAATTAAGGGGCTGTATGAAAACTACGATTGCAATTGTCGATGATCATGAGTTGATGGCTAGAGCGCTGTCGGGTTTGGTTCAAAAATACGAAGCCTACGAGGTGTTGTATGAAGCAACTAACGGTGAAGAACTGATTAAGCACATCAAACTTGGCATGATTCCCCAAATCGTGCTGCTCGACATCAACATGCCCGTGATGGATGGCTACGAAACGGCGATGTGGCTCAAAAATAACCACCCCGAAATCAAGATTTTGGCTTTATCCATGAATGACAACGAAGCGTCCATCATCGGAATGCTTCGCAACGGCGCGCACGGATACCTGTTGAAAGGCTGCAAACCCTTTGAATTAAAACAAGCGCTTGATTCTCTGGTAGAAAGAGGGCGTTATTACACCGATTTTGTCACGAGTCAGCTCATTAAAAGCTTGAATCCTGAAACGTTGCTGGATCCTGTGGCCGCTTTGCACCTCAATGACCGAGAGATGGATTTTGTCCGTTTGGCGTGCAGTGACCTCACCTATGTGGAAATTGCTGACAAAATGTGCGTCAGTCCGCGTACCGTCGATGGGTACCGAGAGAGTGTTTTTCAAAAAATGGGGGTCAAAACCCGCGTCACGATGGTGATGGAGGCTGTTCGTCTGAAAATCGTGGAACTTTAAGGCTCGTAATAATACCCAAAAATAATCCCCATTTCGTCTTCACTCGTCAGACCAAATCGTACTGCTTTGGTCGTAGTATTGTTGTAGGTAATCTCCGACATCAACCCTTCGCCTTTTTTAAATTCCAACGCCACGGGGAAATTTTTAATCACAGGGTGTTCCCAATCGGTACTTTCGTAAACCACTTCACCGTCGCGAGCGCCCCCCACAATTTTAATGACAAATTTTTCGCCGAGTTTATGATTGTGCGACGTGAGCATGAGTACTTTCGTGGGTTTTGAAAACAGAAAGTTCTTCGTCACTACCGTCCGTTTGCCTGCGGGTAAGTTTAGGTCTTGGTTGTTGAGGTCAAGCGAATTGGCCACAATTTTTACCTTCGACTTGTCTATTTTATACAAGTTGACATACACTTCTCCAGGGATTTTACCCGAAGTTTTGTTGACATAATGCGAGTTGAAATCAAACGAATAATTGGCAGGAACCCGAAGCGCAATGCCATCGGGGAAGCTATAATCATGTTCTTGGGTTTGTGTTCCTGCCCAGAATACGTGGTTTTGCATACTCAAAAAAGTAAGCAAATTGCTGGTGCCATCGGCATTGCGTAAATCACGTACTTGCCCTAAAGACGGAAGATTTGCTTGGTTTTTGAAATCATACAAAATAAAGTGGTGGCTTCCAGGCCGCATCCGAGATTGAATCCGATTGATGTACAATTCGGTGGTATTACCGACGGGTTTTCTGACAAAAATCTCCCGCTCAAACGTGTTTGAAACCTCAAAGGGTTCAAGGTGAAGTTGAAAGCCGTCATTTGGATTAGGCGCTTCGAGGGCAGTAAAATTACTGCCAAATCCTGAGCCGCAAAGCGGGACGGAATTAGTGATAAGTGCCGCATCGACCGACCCGCCCGACCGTGGCGCACCTGCTTCAATCCATTTGCGAACAAACTCAATTTCGCCCACCGAAAGGCTATTGGCGCCCAAAGGCATGGGGTTGCCGTACTGACGCCCTGCCAATAATGAGGCCCCACTGCAATTGATTTTGGTAAACAAAAAGCTTTTCGCAACATCCCCTGGCGTAATCAAGCGCATACCATCGTCTTTAGCGACGGTGTTTTTTGGGAATTTATTAACTAGATTGTCGTAAGAGACTTTGCTGGTAAGTACAAGGCCGTGTTGTTTGTAAGAAGCGTCTTGTTCGGACGAATGGCAGCCCGACGTGGCACACGATTTATCGAAAATTTGGGTCTGAACCAATTTGAAAGAGCCTTCTTCTAGCACTGTTTCCGATTCGGTATGGCACGAAATCAGAACGATAAATAGGGCCGAAAAGAGAAGTAGTAAAGTAAGGAAACGGGTTTTCATGCTAAAAAATCTTAAAATCGTGTGAAGATAACGAATAAAAGTAAATTGTTGATGTTCAGGTTATTGATGTGAGGATTAAATTTTCAAAGTACATCCGCCGTGGCATTGATTACTTCGTGGCATTGGTTACTCCTAACCAATGCAGAGGTTTCTCAAAACCTCGTGGCTGATTTTTTATGAAGGTTTTGAGAAACCTGATTCTTCTGGATATGAGTATCCAGAAGCACGTGTATTGTGGCATTGATTACTCCTAACCAATGCAGAGGTTTCTCAAAACCTCGTGCTGATTTTTCTTATAGAGGTTTTGAGAAACCTAATTCTTCTGGATATGCGTATCCAGAAGCACGTGTATTGTGACATTGGTTACTCCTAATCAATGCAGAGGTTTCTCAAAACCTCGTGCTGATTTTTCTTATGAAGGTTTTGAGAAACCTGAATCTTCTGGATATGAGTATCCAGAAGCACGTGTATCGTGACATTGGTTACTCCTAACCAATGCAGAGGTTTCTCAAAACCTCGTGCTGATTTTTCTTATGAAGGTTTTGAGAAACCTAATTCTTCTGGATATGAGTATCCAGAAGCACGTGTATTGTGACATTGGTTAGGAGTATCCAGAAGCACATACGCTACGTAGCCAGCAACACAGAAGTACGTGCTAGTTCCTGCAAACATTTTATGCACAAACAACCTTCATACTGCGTACGCAAATCAGAAAGTGTTTGTTCGGATAGCGTGATTTCTGAACAAACACATAAACCCTGTGTTGTAAGCTGACAACGAAATGCTTGCCCACAGCGAGGGCAAACTGGAATTGGGCTTGAATTTGAGGAAGTTGCCATAAAATGGAAAAAAAATTTCGCAGGTTGTTTGATATATAAAAAACTTATATATATATTTGTTCACACAATTTAAGAAAATAGTAAGAAAACGAGCTAACCACCGATTTTATGGAAGCATCAAGTAATGAATTTTTACGAGGCACGCTCAAAACGATAGTATTAAAGCTTTTGGCCGAACAAGGACGTATGTACGGATATGAAATTACGCAGTCGGTCAAAGAGCGTACGAGCGGTGAAATAACGCTAACCTTTGGCGCGTTATATCCTGTGTTGCACAAGCTTGAACAAGACGGATTCCTGATGACAGAGTCAGAAGAAGTGGATGGACGGCTTCGCAAGTACTACTCGCTTACTCCGAGTGGAAATGCGACAGCCGTTCAGAAAGTGTCTGATTTTGAGCGCTTTGTTGAAGCTATGCAAAGCTTGTTAAGACCCCAAAATGGGGAAATATCTCTCGCTAAACTCTGATTTTGGAATTGAATTCATAACCACTACCGACATGAAAAAATTAACTCCGCAACAACTTAGCACACTGCACGACCATCTTATTCGGCAAAACACCAATGATCGCTTAGTTTCCGAATTGCTCGATCACTTGGCTTGCGAAGCTGAAGAGTACCTCTGGAAAGGTTATAACTTTGATTTGGCGTTGGCAAAAATTACGCAAGAAGCCAACTCTATGGCTGTAAAGTACCTCCGAGATACCTACCAGCACGAGGTTGCCATGACCGAAGAACAACTTCAAAATGCGAGTTTGGACGATATTATCTTTGAGTTTCGCAACAAAGACTATGGTGCTTACGACCTGCGCCAAGCCTACCCATTTGCCTTGCGTAGTGCCTTAATTTTGGGAATTGGGTTGTTTTTGATGATGATGGCGTTTTTGTCGGGAATCGTCAAAGGCTCTTGGGACTTCTATTCTCCTTCAGGTTTAATGTGGGTGCTTGGCGTATCAGGGGTAGCCTATTCAATAGGCTCTTGGTTCCTGAAAAGCCGACAACTCAAGCAGTTGACAACCACTTAATTTGAAAATTGGTTAATTAATAACTAATTGATTTACAGCCATGAAACTGCTTCAATGGAAGTGGTGCGGTATTGCTTTGTGTTTTTTTGTTTCATTGTCGGTAGTGGCACAAAACAATACTTCACGCGAGCCCGTCTTTTCATTTGTGGAGCAACCCCCATCGTTTAAGGGTGGAAAGGATTCTCTATCTCTTTTTTTGAGAAAACACTTTGTCAATCCCGAAGCGGCCAAAAGTGCCAACGTGAATTGTAAAGTGATGGTCAAGTTTATTGTAGAACCCACAGGGCAGTTGTCCGATATTGAACTAGCTTGGAGTGCTGGTCATGGCTGCGACGAAGAGTCTCTGCGGGTTGTAAAATTATTTCCTCCTTGGGAACCTGGGCGGCAAAGCGGAAAAGCCGTGCGGGTTCGAGTTCATTTGACTCTTAACTATCCGTTTCAATAAAATAGCCTAAATACAACCATGAAGACAACAGTTTTAGCAGCGTATGATACGCTGGATGACATCGTTTTTGCCCAAAGGAATCAAGCCTATGGGGCGTATGAACTACGGAAGTCGTACCCTAAAGTGCTCCAAAAAGCGCTTATTATTGGAGTTACGGTGTTTTTGCTTATGTTGCTCGTTCCGACCATCTATGGAAAACTAAAAACGAATGAGCAGGCGCAAATAAACATGAAAGAATACACGCTTGAGAAAGTGCAAATGGAGAAAAAAGAAGAAAAGCCGCTACCCGAACTCGAAAAGCCCAAGGAAGAACCTAAGGTGGCGTCGGTTCGGTATCGGGTACCTGAAGTGGTTGAAAATCCGCCTATTGAGGAGATTCCTCCTATGGTAGAGGACTTGGAAAAAGCCAATCCAGGACAAGAAACGGTAGCAGGAACATCGGACGAAGTGGCGGTAGTGGCGCCCGTGGAAGATGCGCCTGCTCCCGAAATTACAAAATCGGTGGAGGTGGAAGCCAAAGAACCCGAAGTATTTGAACGCGTGGAGGTTGATCCTGAGTTTGCGGGAGGAATCAATGGCTTACGTACATTTTTGATGAATAATTTAAGGTACCCATCGCAAGCACAACGCAGCAACGTGCAAGGAAGAGTCTATCTGAGTTTTACGGTTGAGCCAGATGGTTCGCTGTCCAACATTAATGTTACCCGAGGAGTTGGGTTTGGTTGCGACGAAGAAGCCGTGCGTGTGATGAAACTCATGCCCAAATGGAAACCTGGCAAACAGTCGGGACGGGCAGTACGGGTAAAATTCAACATGCCCATTGTGTTTACGTTGGAATAAAAAAGAAAGACATACAGCTATCAGTTATAATTACATCTCACACACTTGACAAAGCCTCCCGAGAACGTTGCTGTTCTCGGGAATTGCTGTGTTATGAGTGGCCCTTTTCGACAAAACCAAGAAAAAGAACACTTGCCCTTTGCCTCTTGCTCCTCGCCCCTTGCCTCTTCACTTGCTCCTTGCCCTTTGCTTTCTACAATCCACCAATTCGGTAATTGATACCTACAGAGGCAAAATAGGGGCTTCCAAAGCCGAGCTCGCCGTTTAGTCCAATGCGTTCGGTGACGTAGCCACGTAGCCCGAAGACAATAACCTGTACTTGTGGCATGGCAAAACCTGCCCCTACTTTGTTGCCAATGATTCCGCGCCAAAGTCCGCCACCACCTGCTTCTTTGAAGATTTCATCCATCTTGCCATCTACCGCGCTAGAACTTCCACTGACGCCCCAAATTCCAATCCCAAGCCGTACGCCTGAGTACATGTCAAGCCGATTGGCATTGCCGTAGTGAAATAGCGCCCGCGCACCAATTGTAAGGCGCGACACCCCCAAGGTAACGTCGCCGAGATTTTCGTTTTTCTTATAGACAACGTCGTTGAGCTGGAGCAAAGATTTGTTAAAACTGACGGCGCCACCTACCGAAAACCAGTGGTTGATGCCGTAATCGTAGGCAAGGTTGATTTGCGGAGTAGTCGAAGCTCGCCCCGAAGAAAAAGCGACAGTCGTGTCAGACGATTGGGTAGAACCTGTGATATTCCCCCGAAAAAAAGAAAATAAACTTACGCCCGACTGAACGCTTACAACATGCTTGTAATCTTCATTTTGTGCCGATGCACCTAGCGAACAGGCGACTAAACTTGCAACGAGAAAACTTTTTTTCATGGCTTTTACAATTAAATTAAATTTATTTTTTGGTATATAAAACGATAAAAATTCTGCAAATGTAGTGAAAATCAACAATTAAGCATTTTTGACCGAGATGGAAGGTACTCTTTATCCCAAGAATATTAAAAAAAGCATTTGAAGAATACAGCATCATTATGCACTTTTGTAAAAAGCCCTACTGATAAACAACGTTTCAATGGTATTCTTTTCCAACTATTATTGGTATATTCCAAATGAAAAACATTTTATCAAGGCATCCGATTCGGTTAGTGTGGCTTTTAATATGTTTGTGGGTAAGTCATAACGGCTTTTCTCAGCGAACTATTGCCAATCAAATCAACCAAATAAAAGGGAAAGTAACGCCTAAGCGATACCGCCCTTTTTCAACACCCTTCTCTTCGGCCAGGATTGCGGCCGATACCGCATTTGTCGAAGGCGCAACAGTTCATCGGTTTTTGATGAATCAGCCAGAAGTAGGACAATTACAGCTGGACAACAGCAACTTTATCGAAATTTCGTTGCCAGTTTCGGCTACCAAGAACATTGATTTAGAACTGGTGCCTTACACTATCTTTGGTAAGAATTTCAAGGTTTTAAATGCCAAAAACGAAGTAGTTGAGCCGCAAAATTTGGGTAAATTTTACCAAGGAATTGTCAAAGGTGATAACCAATCTACTGCTTCAGTTAGTATCATTGATGGAAAAATCAGCGGGATAATTTCCCAAAAAGAAGGCAATTTTAATCTAGGCTTGGAGGGCGACTCGGGGAACTATATCCTGTTTAACGAGCAAGATTTAAAACAAAAATCGAACTTTACCTGTGCCGCCGATGAAATGCCTGTGCGGGTAATGGGCCAAAACTTGGTGAAGGAAACGCCCGCCACAAGTAGCCTCGCGAGCAACGTTGCGTGTGGATCGGTCGAAATTTATTTGGAAGCCGATTCGGCCTTGTTTGGCCAGCAAGGGAGTTCAATCGCCAATACGGTCAATTACATCAATTCGGTTTTTAGCAAAGTGGCGACTTTGTACAGCAACGAAGGGCTGTCGGTTGTTATTTCCGAAATAAAAGTGTGGAATACCACCGACCCTTACGTGGGTTATACGAGTACGGGTAATGTGTTAAGTGCATTCCGTAGTACGATTGGTACATCGTTTAATGGCCGTTTGGCACATTTTTTAAGCGGACGAAGCCTGGGAGGTGGGGTTGCTTATATAGATGTGCTATGTGCCAAATCGTACGGACATGGGGTGAGTGCAAACTTGAGCACATACAACCCTAATTTGCCTACTTATTCGTGGAATGTGGAAGTGATAACGCACGAGTTGGGCCATAATTTTGGCTCTCCCCACACCCAAAGCTGCTCGTGGCCAGGCGGCGCGCTCGACAACTGTTATGCCACCGAAGAAGGCTGTCCTCCTGGCCCTGCACCGACAAATGGTGGTACCATTATGAGTTATTGCCACTTGACATCAACGGGGATTAATTTTGCCAACGGATTTGGAATGTATCCTGGCAATTTGATTCGGAGTCGAGCGCAGGATTGTTTGGGAAGTGCCGTTGCGCCGTCTAATCTTGCTGTTCTTGAGGTGTATAATACCCAAGTGTTGGTTTCATGGACGCACACGGCAGGGCTTTATACTGTCGAATACCGACAAGTAGGGGCGGGGGCGTGGATTTTAGCGGGTACGTCGGGAAACAAAAATCGGACAATTTCGTCTTTAACTCCTAATACGGCTTACGAATGGCGCGTCAATGCCAATTGCTCCGATTTTGTTACGGGGACTTTTACCACCAACAATACACCTTCGCCAGGTACCTACTGCATTCCTACGCACACCAGTGGATGCACGTATGGTATTTTAATAACAAGTGTACTGCTGGGAGGAACCACTCTTAGCAGTAATTCAGACTGTGCTTCGGGCGGGTATAGTTTTATCACTTCTCCTGTTAAAAGCTTGACATTAGGGCAGTCAAATAGTTTTACGGTGTCATTGGAAGGATATTATAACCCTGCTCAAATTGCCATTTGGGTCGATTTGAATAAAGATGCTCAGTTTCAGGCAAACGAAAGGCTTTTTACCACAACTTCTGCCAGAACACAGGCAATCACAGGAACCATTACTGTGCCAGCAGGAAGCAGTATTGGCCAAACCCGAATGAGAATTATTGTCAATTTTAGTAGCACCCCCACCAACCCATGTGGTACTTATACGTATGGTGAAACCGAAGACTATTACGTCAACCTTGTTTGTCCAGCACCTACCGCTTATACGGTGACAGGTGGAGGTAGTTTTTGTAGTGGAGGAGCGGGGGTGGCTGTGGGGTTAAGTGGCTCACAGACAGGGGTATCGTATCAATTAAAACGTGACAATACCGACGTAGGAACAGCCATGACGGGGACTGGCAATGCGTTGGTCTTTGGAAATCAAACTGTTGCGGGTTCATACACTGTGTGGGCGACCCCGTCGGGTTGTACAGCGACAGCCATGACGGGTTCCGTCTCGGTAAGTGTCATGGCTAATCAGACCTTGGCAGCGGGAGTAACGGTAAATGCTACAAGCTGCGGAGGTACCAATGGTATCATACCTTTTACGACCACAAACGTATCAAATGGAAGTTATCAATTGAGTTACACGGGAGCAGGCAGTCCCAAAACCGTGACAGTAAGTAACAATGCGTTTTCATTAACGGGTTTATCCGTAGGGACGTATAGTAATTTTTCGATGACGGTGAATGGCTGTACCGCGAGTGATGCGACGACCAAAACGGTGAGTAATCCACCAAGTCCAGTATTGACTTCAGGGGCAATAACCAACGCCACCGTCTGTGGAGCTTCCGACGGGAGCATTGCTTTTTCAACGTCTTTTGTAACAAGTGGTACGTATCAGTTGAGTTACACGGGAGCGGGAAGTCCCAAGACCGTGACAGTGAGCAATAACGCGTTTATATTGGCGGGTTTGTCGGTGGGAACGTACAGTAATTTTTCGATTACGGCCAACAACTGTACGGGTACTGATGCGACGTCCAAAACGGTCGCTTATTCAATAGTGCCGACTTTAGCAGCGGGAGTAACGGTAAACGCTACAAGCTGCGGAGGAACCAATGGTAGCATACCTTTTACGACCACGAACGTATCGAATGGAAGTTATCAATTAAGTTACACGGGAGCAGGCAGTCCCAAAACTGTGACAGTAAGTAACAATGCGTTTTCTTTAACGGGTTTATCCGTAGGGACTTATAGTAATTTTTCGATGACGGTGAATGGCTGTACCGCGAGCGATGCGACGACCAAAACGGTGAGTAATCCACCAAGTCCAGTATTGACTTCGGGGGCAATAACCAACGCCACCGTCTGTGGAGCTTCCGACGGGAGCATTGCTTTTTCAACGTCTTTTGTAACAAGTGGTACGTATCAGTTGAGTTACACGGGAGCGGGAAGTCCCAAGACCGTGACAGTGAGCAATAACGCGTTTATATTGGCGGGTTTGTCGGTGGGAACGTACAGTAATTTTTCGATTACGGCCAACAACTGTACGGGTACTGATGCGACGTCCAAAACGGTCGCTTATTCAATAGTGCCGACCTTGGCAGCGGGAGTAACGGTAAATGCTACAAGCTGCGGCGGTGCCAATGGTAGCATACCTTTTACGACCACAAACGTATCGAATGGAAGTTATCAATTGAGTTACACGGGAGCAGGCAGTCCCAAAACCGTGACAGTAAGTAACAATGCGTTTTCTTTAACGGGTTTATCCGTAGGGGCGTATAGTAATTTTTCGATGACGGTGAATGGCTGTACCGCGAGCGATGCAACGACCAAAACGGTGAGCAATCCACCAAGTCCAGTATTGACTTCGGGGGCAATAACCAACGCCACCGTCTGTGGAGCTTCCGACGGGAGCATTGCTTTTTCAACGTCTTTTGTACCAAGTGGTACGTATCAATTGAGTTACACGGGAGCAGGCAGTCCCAAGACCGTGACAGTGAGCAATAACGCGTTTGTATTGGCGGGTTTGTCGGTGGGAGCGTACAGTAATTTTTCGATTACGGCCAACAACTGTACGGGTATCGATGCGACGTCCAAAACGGTCGCTCATTCATTAATGCCGACCTTAGCGGCAGGAACGGTAACTCCGTCGGCTACTTGTGGCGGTACGGATGGCGCTATTGCCTTTACGACAACCAATATTCCAAGCGGAAATTACCAACTTTCTTACACAGGTACTGGCAGTCCCAAAACAGTAGCTATTGCCAACAATTTGTTTACCCTAGCCAATATACCAGCAGGAGTGTATAGCAATTTTACTATTGTCGTGAATGGTTGCACGGCACTTGACCCAACCTCAAAAACGGTTAATACTCCTACGTCGATTGGGCTGTTGGCAAGTACAGTAACCAATCCTACGACCTGCGGAGGAGCCAACGGTAGCGTTGCGTTTACCACTACGAATATCCCCAGCGGGAATTACCAACTATCGTTTGTCGGTACAGGAAGTCCCAAAACCGTGTCGATTGTCAACAATGCTTTTACGTTAGCCAACCTCTCCGCAGGAACGTACAAAAACTTTTCTATTTCGTACAACTCCTGTGTTGCACTTGACACAACAACCCAAAAACTGGTCGAGCCAACACCTCCCAATGCAGGTAGCATTTCGGGAGCATTAGCTCTTTGTGTAGGTGTTCCTAATACGCTGACTACGAACGGAGTAGCGGGCGGAACGTGGAGCAGCGCAACGCCTTCGGTCGCGGCCATTCATCCAACTTCGGGGGTTATAACGGGGGGCAGTGCAGGAAGTAGCCTGATTACTTATACCGTAAATGCCAACGGATGCTCGGCCAGCACTACTGCCACCGTGACGGTCAACGTTGCGAGTGCTGGAGGTAATTTGGCAGGAAGTGGGGCGGTTTGTACGGGTACCAACAGCTCGGTATTGACGTTGTCGGGCTACACGGGGGCATTGCAAAAGTGGCAATGGGCACTCACGCCTGATTTTAGTTCGGCTACCGATGTTTTCATTGCCGCCACCAGCGTGACCACACAGAACCTGACGCAAACGATGTACTATCGTGTTATTATCAAAAACGGGGTTTGTGATGCAGTTAGTTCGCCTACTGCCACCATCACCGTCAATCCACTTCCAACGGTCGGTTTTAGCGGCACAGCATCTATCTTCGTGGGCAATACTACCACAGTGTTCCCCGCAACGGGCGGGACTTGGATAAGCAATAGTTCAGTCAAAGCCAGTGTTACAAACGCAGGATTAGTGACGGGTTTGGAAGCAGGAACGGCCACATTTACCTTTACGGATACGACAACAGGCTGTAAAAATACTACCTCAACTTTGGTCGTGACCAATAATAGTAATTCTCCTTGTAACCAGACGATTACGTTGACAAGCCCAACCGATGACATTGCGACGGGTAGTGTGCTGAAACAATCCAATAACAGCATTAGGGCGGCCAATCGAGTGACAGGTACAACGACGGCGGTGACGTACCAGTCAGGTTCTTCGGTAACGCTCCAGCCAGGTTTTCAGGCCGAAGCAGGGACGGTGTTTAAAGCGCAAATAGGTGGGTGTAATTAAACACCCCCATTTTTGATTGCCCTAAACTTTGGCGAACTTTGCGTTGGGTAAACATCCAATGCCTTTAATTACTATGTCTGTTTTTGACTATAAAGCTGAGTTAGCCAAAATCCCCGCCGAACCTGGGGTGTACCGTTATTTTAGTGAAGAGGGGGAAATTATTTACGTCGGCAAAGCCAAAAGTCTTAAAAATCGGGTCAGTAGTTATTTTGTCAAAAACCACGCCGACCGTAAGACGCGTCGTTTGGTAAGTCAGATTCGTCGGATTGAATTTACCATTGTACATACTGAATTTGATGCGCTGTTGCTTGAAAATCAGCTTATTAAACGGTATCAGCCTCGTTTCAATATCCTCCTGCGCGACGACAAAACGTATCCGTTTATCAAGATTTTTAATGAGCCCTTTCCACGTGTAGAATCCACCCGCCGCGTTGATAAAAAAACGGGAACTTACTTTGGCCCTTTTGCCAATCCACGGGCCATGTATAATCTGTTGGATATGTTTCGAGAATTGTATTCGTTGCGTACTTGTAACCTCAACTTGTCGCCCGAGCATATAAAGGCGGATAAGTACAAAGTGTGCATGGAATACCACCTCAAACGCTGCAAAGGGCCGTGCGTGGGCTTGCAGCCGCTGGAAGAGTATGAGCAGGAAGTGGCGCAAATTCAGCAGATTCTCAAAGGGCAAATGAGTATTCCGCAGCAGTATTTTAAGCAAAATATGGTGCAAGCGGCCGAAAAATTGGAGTTTGAGAAAGCGCACGACTGGAAGATAAAATTGGAATTACTCCAAAATTTTCAAACAAAATCGACGGTTGTCAATCCTAAAATTGGCAATGTCGATGTCATTGTGATTGCTTCCGACGAAGAGGCGGCTTATGTCAATTACCTCAAAATCGTGAATGGCTACATCATGGCAGCTCAGACGTTGGAGGTAAAGAAAAAACTGGAGGAAACGGACGAGGAAATTTTGGCCTTGGTACTCTTCGAAATGCGCACGACCTACGAAAGTGAGGCCAAAGAAATCATCACGAACATCGAGATTACCACCGATTTTAAAGCCGAAATCACCATTCCCAAAATTGGAGATAAGCGCAGTTTGCTGGAAATGGCGTTGAAAAACGTGCATTATTTCCGCAAAGAAAAAGCCGAACGCCAACTCATTGAGGCAAGTGCGACCACCAATCGCCGCGACCGCGTACTGATTAAACTCAAAGCTGACCTTCAGCTCAAAACATTGCCGCGCCACATTGAGTGCTTCGATAACTCCAACATTCAGGGGACAAACCCTGTTTCTGCCATGGTGTGTTTTAAAGAAGGACGGGCTTCTAAAAAAGATTACCGACATTTTTCGATTAAAACGGTGGTGGGTCCCAACGATTTTGCCAGTATGTATGAGGTCGTGACCCGCCGTTACACGCGTCTGTTGGAAGAAAATGCACCTTTGCCCGATTTGATTGTAATCGACGGTGGAAAAGGACAATTGAGCGCCGCTTGCGATGCTTTAAAAGCGGTCGGATTGTACGGAAAAGTCCCGATTGTAGGCATTGCCAAACGGTTGGAAGAAATTTATTTTCCCGAAGATACGCTACCGTTGTACATCGACAAAAAATCGGAATCACTGCGCCTGATTCAGCAGATTCGCGACGAAGCGCACCGCTTTGCCATCACCTATCACCGCGATAAACGTAGCCGAAATGCCATTGTGAGTGAACTTGAAAATGTGGACGGTATTGGTAAGAAAACAGCCGCCAATTTGCTCAAAGAGTTTAAAAGTGTGAAAGCCATACGTGAAGCAGATGCGGAGAAAATTGCAGCATTTGTTGGTAAAGACAAAGCCCAAAAAATCAAAGAGTATTTTGCCCAACAACAAGGAGAGTAATCCAACCGTTTTTATTTTTATAACAGCCAAATCTATGCGAATAATAGTTTCCCTCTTTTTAGTGATAATCAACCTGACAGCTTTGGCCTCAGGCATCAAAGGGACGGTAAAAACCACCAAAGGTGAGCCCTTGCCTTACGCTACCATTGCCATCAAAGGAACCAGCACAGGCACCACCGCCAACGCCGAAGGGCGCTATGAGTTGTCGCTTGCGCCTGGCAAATACGAGGTGGTGTTTCAATATTTGGGTTTCAAAGCGCTGACCAAATCCATCGAAGTCACCAATGAGACCATCACGCTCAACATCGCTTTGGAAGAACAAGCCCTTACCATCAATGAAGTCAGAATTGGTTCCAAAAGTGAAGACCCCGCCTACACCATTATGCGTCGTGCCATTGCCAAAGCGCGTTTTCATGCGTTGCAGGTGCAATCTTACAATGCGCGGGCGTATATCAAATCGTCGGGTTTAATAAAAAATATACCCTTTTATGCCGTGGGCTCGCTCAAAAAAGAAGGTATTGAAGAGGGGCGCCCGATTGTGAACGAAAGTGTGAGTGAAATTCGATTTAAACAGCCCAATACTTACAACCAACGCGTCATTTCGACCCGCAATACCCTCAACCAAGACGCCATAAGTCCCAATGCGTTTATTATGGCGAGTTTTTATAACGCCACGGTGGGAAATGCCGTTTCGCCCTTGTCGCCAAAAGCGCTAACTTATTACAAATTTGAGTACCAAGGCTCTTTTCGGGAGGGTGATTTGGAGGTAAATAAAATTAAAGTGATTCCGAAATCGTACGGAGAAGGAGTATTTAGAGGACAAATTTACATCATCGAAAACACCTGGGCCATTCACAGCCTTGACCTTGAAACAACGGCCGAAGGGCTTGATTTTCAGATGAAACAAGTCTATAATCCGTTGCAGGGTGTATGGTTGCCTACCACCAGCCGAATCCGTTTTGCGGGGTCGTTGTTAGGGTTTACGGGTGAGTTTAATCACGCAATTTCGCTGACTTACAACGACTTAAAAGTTAACCCTGCTTTTGTGGAAAATGTGGTGGTGTTGGACGAAAAAATCGAAAAGCCATCGAGTGATATTTCTAAAAAAGACCTTCGTACCAAAAAACTGAATGAATTGGCCGCGCAGCAAAAAGAGGTGTCGGGCAAGCAACTCAGAAAAATGCTAAAAGAGTACGAAAAACAAGACCGCAACGAGCGCAAAGCCCAAAAGGAAGATGTGAATGTGGTTCGTAGCGACTCGATTGTCATTGATTCCATGGCCAACAAACGGAATGATGCTTTTTGGAACGAAATTCGCACCATTCCGCTCACCGAACTCGAAACCAAAAGCTACCATCATTCGGATAGTGTACGGGTAGTAAAAGTGGCCAAAATAAAGGCTGATAGTACCAAGGCAAAGAAGGATTCAACCAATTTCGATTTGATGGCATTGTTATCGGGGCGCACCTTTAAGTTGTCGAAACAATGGCGATTGGAATACGAAGGGCCGCTGCGAGCGCAGAATTTTACCTACAATACCGTAGAGGGATATGTATTAGAAAGTAGCTTAAATTTTATTCGACGCTTCAAGCAAGCAAACACCTTTTACATCAAACCATTGGGGCGTTATGCCATTGGTCGGAGGGAGTTGTTGGGGACGCTAAGCACGGGTTGGCAGGGGCGCCGTCGCGGCATTTCATTGACGGGCGGGCGGTACGTGGCGCAGTTTAATCCAGCAAATCCTATTTCTCCTTCCATCAATACCTCAGCGACGTTGTTGTTTGAAAACAATTACATGAAAATATACGAAAAGGAATTTGGTCGATTGGCATTTAATTATGCGCGCTTGGCCGATGTGTTGAGTGTTTCGGGAGGGATTGAATTTGGACGTCGTTATGCCTTAGAGAACCTAGAAAACCAGCGCCCGTGGATTCGTTGGAATCAATACGCTTTTACGCCCAATGCGCCTTACAATCGTGAACATAGCCATCGACTCAACGCCCTCGAAGCCGATTCTTACTACACCTTTGCACCGCACAATGCCCTCACGTTAGACGTGGCCCTGACGTGGAAGCCTGGCCAAAAATACCGCCTGTACAACGGCCGAAAACGCTACCTCGAAAACAACAATCCGTCGCTGACGTTGCGGTACGCCAAAGGAATCCCGACGATTGGAAACAGTGCCGTTGATTATGATCGGGTGGAGTTTGATATTCGTCAAGACCTGGAAACGGGGATTAAAAGCGAACTGCATTATGCCGTTTCGGCGGGGGCGTTTCTTAATCGTCGGTCGGTGTATCTGATGGATTATAAGCATTTTATGGGAAATCGCACGTTCATCTTGTACGGCGATAGCTATACCCGATTTCGGTCATTACCCTACTACGAGTATAGCACATCCGAACGTTATTTGGAAGCACACGTTACCAACGTTTACCGCCGCCTTTTGCTTACTCGCTTACCTTTTGTGCGCTTGGCGGGTCTAAAAGAAAACCTGATGGTACATTATTTGCTAACTCCTATGGCCAAGCATTATACCGAAGTGGGTTATGCGTTGGATGGCCTTATTCCAGGGTTCCCGTTTTTTAGGGTAGAAGCGATTGCGGTCTTTAATAATTTCAAGTACGATCACACGGCATTTCGGGTGGGGACAACTTTTAAGTTTGGTAATTAAAACTTAACTTCCCGAAAGTTTAGACCTTCCCGAAAGTTTTAAACTTTCGGGAAGGTGGGAAGTTAAAACGCGCTGCGTATAGACGCCATGACTTTGGCCGTAGCACCCGCATTTTTCTGTACATAATCGTAGCAACTACCCGCCTTTTGCTGGCGGATTTCGAGGTTTTGATATACTTCAGTAAAAGCCGTCGTAAATTCTTGGGTAGTGGCAATCGTGGTAGCACCGCCTAACTGCAATAAGTCCAGCGCTTCTTGGAATTTCTGATAATAGGGCTGCCCAAAGAAAATCGGCATTCCATACACCGCAGGTTCCATCGTATTGTGCAATCCATCCTTAAATGCCCCACCGACGTAAGCAAAATCGGCATACCGAAATAGCGAAGCCAACATACCAATCGTATCTAGGAAAAGAATGTCGAGGGGAGAATGCAGAATGTCGAGTGGAGTTCCATCAACTCCAAACCGTAAACCGTAAACCGTAAACCGTTCACTGGGTTTCTTGAGGGCTTTTTGCCATTGTTGGATTTGTTCAGTATTGATTTCGTGAGGGGCAATGATGACCTTGAGCGGAGCTTCCCACTGGTTCAAAAACGGAATCAGTACCTCCATGTCGTCGGGCCACGCCGAGCCAATGACCAAAAGCGGGTCTGTGCCTTTAAATGCTTCAATTTCAGGATAACTTTTGGCTTGTTTGGCAATTTGCACAACGCGGTCGAGGCGGGTATCACCTGCAACGGTCGCGGACGCATAGCCTACGGAATTGAGCAAGTGTTTGGAGGCCTCGTTTTGTACTAAAATCTCGTTGAAACAAAACAACATTCGTCGATAAAAGCCTCCGTAGGGTTTGAAAAACAGTTGGTTGGGACGGAAAATTGCGGAAAATAAAAAAGTTGGAATTTGCCTTTTTTTGAGTTCGTGGAGGTAGTTGTACCAAAATTCGTATTTGATAAACAACGCGACGTCGGGTTGGACGCTATCCAAAAAACGCTTGACGTTTCGGGGGGTATCGACGGGTAAGTAACAAACTTCATCGACTTGGTCGTAATCTTTGCGGATTTCGTAGCCCGACGGCGAGAAAAAACTCAGCACAATACGCGCATGAGGGTATTCAGCACGAATGGCTTCGATGACAGGTCTTCCTTGTTCAAACTCTCCCAGCGACGCCGCATGAACCCAGAAAACTTTAGATTCCCGCACGGGCATCATACCTCGGAATGCCAAATCCTTCTTTGCCCTTTGCCCTTTGCCCTTTGCCTCTTGCCCTTTGCCCTTTGCCCCTTGCTTTTTGCTCTTCGCCCTCTGCCCCTCCACCCATTTGCGCGTTTTGGGATGGAAAAGTGCGACGATGTTGGCCAGAAAGACCAAAAGATGTAAGCCAAGGGTATAGAAAAATGCGAACAATTTTTGAATAAGTTACGTTAGACCAGTAAAAGTATTCAATCAACCTCTTACGTGTCAAATTAAATGAACTGGAATCGACTCACTGACGTCGCTCAATTAGAAGAAATCAAGGAAGAATCCCACCAACATCCTGTTTTACTTTTCAAACACAGTACCCGTTGTTCAATTAGTGCCACTACACTACGTCGGTTGGAAAGAGATTGGAACGAACAAGAAGTCGGTAATCTCAAGCCATATTACCTCGATTTGATAGCGTACCGACCCATTTCCAATAAAATTGCCGAAGAATTTGACGTATGGCATGAGTCACCCCAAGCCATACTGATTCGCAACGGAGAAAGTGTTTTCGACGCCTCGCACTACGATGTGACCTTCGACGCAATCAAAGAACAAGTGGCCTCATAGTTTGCTAAAAACAATACACAGGTGCTTGTGAAGGAGCACCGTCGGATGGGTATTGAGCTGGTGTTGTTCGCGCAAAACTTCCTTTTCTCGGTCATTGTGCGCGTGTTTTGCCATTTTCTTAAAAGTCAGAAAAGAACGTAAGTAGAGGTACGCCCCAAAAAACACAAACCAAACCAAAGAGCTTACACTCAGTTGGTTGGCATAAACAGCTCGGTACCGCAATCCTGCCAAACTCGCCATCGTTCGCAGGCGCTGAACGTTGCAGAGATACACCCGACCGTTGTAGAGGTGTTGGTCGTCGTAGCCGATCACCTCTGCTTCGTTCGACAAAAACATGTCGCTCCGTTCGGCTTCTACCCACACATTGGCCATTCGGCCGCTCATGCTGCTGTTGTTGGGTTTGGTGATAATCAGTAAGCCGTTGGGTTTGAGGATTCTAGTCAGCTCTTTTAGCAGAGAGGTCTGGTCAGGAATATGCTCAATCGTTTCCATCAAAAGCACATAGTCGGCGGAGTTTGACGCAATAGGCAAAGGCTTAGTCAAATCAATGGGAGAACAAGTCAACGCATCGCTTCGGAGGATGTCGGGGTGCATGTCAAAGGCACGAACGGTAGCACCTGCTTTGTGCCAAAGATTAGCCACGTAGCCCGACCCCGCTGAGACGTCAATCACGGTTTTTTGCCGAACGTCATTTTGGGCAAGGTATTGGTGGATAAACGTCAGTGCATTGCCTTTTGAATGCGGAACCAGCTTGATTTGCTCTTTTAAAGTTGACATAAGGTGTTAGGATATATCCACGGGGCGGCTTTTGAGTTTTACCTTCCAGCGATCAATTTGTTTTTTGAGCCGTAACGTGGTATTTTCTTCAGGTTCTGGAAGGACTCCCAAAAATTTTGCCCCAATTTTAAGGTAATTTTTGAAAAAAGTATTGCTACTCAGCCCCCATTTTAATATAAATTGCGTTCGACCGTCGTTGCGCTTGACCCGCGCGGTGCTTCGACTTGCAAAATGATACACCCTACTTTTGCCAATTCCCTTGTAATACCGAACCCCATAATGCCAGAGTTTTATCATAAAGTCGGGGTCGCTGTACATGCCAGGAAAAAACTCAATGCTTAACCCACCTACGGCCCGATACACAAACGTTGGTAACACCATCGGGTACCATTGGCTGCCATTCCAGTCGTCTTTGGGAAAGCTGGCGTATTCCGACAAAAAGGCTGCTTCGTCGAACTCTGAAGGGTGTTTGCCGTAGTTTTTGTTGGTAATCACACAGGCATTGCCATTGTCAAAACCTTCAATCATCGTTCCGCTGATGCACCACTTATCGTTTTTTTGCTGTTTTATTTCTTCCAACAAATAAAAATCCCAATCGGGACAAACATACATGTCGTCGTCGATAAACACCAAATAATCGGCCATGGCCAAGTGAGAAGCGGCGTTGAAGCCGTAACAAACCCCTGAGTTCTGGCTACTTTTGGTATAGCTAATATCTCCCTGCGCTTTTACCCATTCTTCGGTACCATCTTTTCCTTCGTTGACATGAACGACGATTTGGTGCTGATAACGGCTATTTTTTCGGAGGCTATTGACAAGACACCTGAGGTAGTCGAGGTTGTTCCACGAAGGAATGAGAATCGAAAAGACGGGAGAATAGGGGAGGGAGACTTTTGTGTGCGTAAACTCCATGAAAGTACTTTGAGAATGAAAAAACGGAGCCTCTCAGGGGGCGTTGATTGCCTCCTTGAAAAGCTCCGTCAAATTAAATTTACCAACCTTTTTGAAGAACGTACGCAATGTATCGAATGTCGTCTTCGGTCACGCGGGCGTGTAATGGAAGCACGAGATAGCGCTCTTCGATGGCATCCATTTTGGGGAATTGCCCTGGAGTACGGCCTCCAAAAATCGAATATTTATCGTTGCGATAATGCACTTGCCCCGACTCGATACCGTGTTCGCGGAGGTGACGCATGAGGTCTTCGCGGTGATCCACTTCGGCTGTGAGTAGCCATGCTGCGTGTTCACGATCTGTGTATTCACTACCAATCACCCGAATGCCTGGAATATCTTTGAGCAGCTCGCAGTACAAGCGGTAAAGCCGCTGACGATGTGCCAAATGTTCGTCAAATTCTTCCAAACCTGCCAAGCCTAAACTGGCCGCAATGTCGGTCATTTGGTATTTGTAACCTACTTCTACAATGTCGTTTTCCCAAATTCCTTTTTGTTTGCTGGTGCGGTCAATGCCAAACCAACGTAGTCGTTTTGCTTTTTCGACCAAGGTTGGGTCTTTTACTACCAACATGCCGCCGTCGCCCGTTGTAATGTGTTTGATGGCTTGGAACGAAAACATCGTAAAGTCGCTTTCGCTACCGATGTAGCGCCCTTTGTATTTGGCACCCACGGCGTGCGCCGCGTCTTCGATAATGAAGAGATTGTGCTTCTTTCCGAGTGCCCACAGCTCATCCATGTCGCAAGGAAGACCACCGTAATGAACGCAGACAATTGCCTTTGTTTTGGGCGTAATGAGTTGCTCCACGTGTTTTACGTCGATGTTGAGGTTGTCATCCACATCGGCAAACACAATGTTGACTCCCATGTAAAGGAATGGGATGTTGGTGGCCGTACAAGTAAATACGGGGGCAATGACTTCATCGTCTGGTTGCAAATCGGCCAACAAATACGCCAAGTGAAGAGCATCCGTCCCAGAGCCAACTGCCAAGCATTTGTTAGGGTACGTAAATTTTAACTCGAAGCGACGTTCAAATTCGTCCACTTTAGGGCCTTGGCCAATCCAACGTGAATGAAGGACTTCTGTGATGTTAGAAGCGGCTTTGGCAGGAATGTTAGGGTAGAACAGTACAATACCCTCCCTCGTATCCATAACAGGATACTCATTCATGGGTTTCTCCAGAATCTTGTCAAGAATCATACAAAGTTTGATAGATAATAGTACTCGTTTTTTCTCAAAATTGGGCTGTGGAAAGAAGTGTAGGCTAAGCACTTCTTTTGTTAGAGAGACAACATAACTTCTAATCGCTCAATAAAGATTCCTGAATATCCAAAAACCTTGTTTGTTTAGATATAAAACCGTATTGTCGAGACAAATATACAATAAATAGCGATAATGCAATATACAATATAGAAGAAAACAAGAGAAATCAAAATTATTTTTGAAGACTATTCCAGTATATTGATTTACAGTGAGTTATTGGGTGTGGGGTCCCAGTTTAGTGCTGGAAAAATGGTGATTTTTAATGATTTTTGGGCTATTTTAAGGACTTTTTAACCACTTTGTAGTGACTTTTTAATCTGAAATTGGGCGACAAAAGCATTTTTTTTCAAAAGTTTAGTGTGATACCGCTTTTAGCCCGATGATAGAGCCAATCAAAGTAACAAGAAATAGGAGTCTCCAAAAAGTGATGGGTTCTTTAAATACAATGATGCCAATCAAAACAGTACCGACCGCACCAATCCCCGTCCACACGGCATAAGCAGAGCCAAGAGGTAGCGTTCGAGTTGCTTTCAGCAAAAGCCCCATACTGGCACAAAGAGCGACCAAAAAACCAGCGTACCATGCATACATTTCGTTGCCCGTGCTTGTTTTTGCTTTACCCAAACAAAAGGCAAATAGTACTTCAAACAAGCCTGCGATGGTCAAGATAATCCAATTCATTCCTTTTTAATTTTGAGCAAAGGTCTGAAATTAGCTTGGGACGGTATTTTACAAATGATAAATAATGAGGTCTATTTGAGTTCGGCCCTGATTCGGCTCAAACTCACTTGGGTTATTCCCAAATAAGAAGCAATGTATCCTAGCTGAACGCGCTGAATGAGGGCAGGATTCTTTTGCAAAAGCTCGTTGTAGCGTTGGCTTGCCGTTCGGAACTGCCGAGAGATGAGCCGTTCTTCTGTTTTGATAAGCTCCTGTTCGGCAAATTTTCTACCCCAATTGGCAAGGTGAATGTCTTGGCCGAAAAGTTGTTGTAGGTCGTGTATTTTGAGTTGATATAGGTCACAGTTATCCAGCAACTCTACGTCTTCATAGCCTTTCTGGTTTTCGACGTAGCTTTTCATTGAAATAACAGTGTCGCCCTCTTGTCCAAACCAAAACGTGATTTCATTGTCGGGGGTTTGGGCATAAGCGCGGACAATCCCCTTTTTGATAAAATAAATATCCGTTTCGATCTTGTCGGCCCGCAACAAAATGTGCCCTTTGGGATAGCTCACTTCGCGAATATACCTTTTGAGCGAAAGTCTCGACGGCGCTGGAAGCAAGTATATTTTATCAAGTAGTGGGTCTAGTAAATCAGGCTGACTTGCCGATGCGTCGTCCATTTTGCCTTGTATGGTCATCGTACTATTCCATTGCTTAGTAAACAACCTTCCCTTGGTATATCAACGACTTAATGGGAGAGATGCGGGAAACTGCTTCGGCCGAACAGCTCGCATCTACCAATACCACATTGGCGTCGTCGCCTGCTTTGGGCCACTGCTGTTCGCCTTTGTCGGTAAGCGGCAAAGGGCCTGCGGTGGCCAATTTTAAGATTCTCGATAGCCCAAACTCCGTAGCATACCCGTACAGCTGAGCGGCTAAATTGGCTTTTTGTAATACGCTTCCTGTTCCGAACGTATTCCAATGATCTACAATGCTGTCGTTGCCCGTCATGACGTTGACCCCGTACTTCAACAGCGTAGGAATGGGCATGATGGTGTTCCCAAACGGAATGGTTGATAAAATTCCGATGCGGGCGGCCGCAAGTTTTTCGGCGATTTCTTCTTGTTTTCCTTTGTCGAGTTTGGCCAACGCAAAAGCGTGACTGACGTAGGTTTTGCCTTTTAACACAGGATTTTCGTTGACTTTTGCCATCAGGTACTCAATGGTTTTGAGCCCAGATTCTCCCGATTCATGCAAGTGAATGTCAATGCCTTTGTGGTGATCTAAGGCCAATTGGATGGTAAAATCCATGGTTTTTTCGATAGCGCCGTCTAGGGTAAACGGGTCAACGCCCCCAATGAAATCAATGTCCGTTTGAGCGGCTTCTTTCATGTACGGGGCTGAGTCGGTATAAAACACGCCATGCTGAGGAAATGCCACCAATTCAGCGCCAAAAACGTCTTTTTTGTTACGCAGGGCTGTTTGCAGGTTTTTCAACGATTGGAGCTTAGAAGTTGGCTCAATGTTGACGTGACTACGGGCAAATCCCGTTCCGCGCGATTGGAGCAATTCGATGAGTTTTTCGGCTTTTTGGGTCGAATTTTTGAGCATTTCGGGCAAAATCTGCTGCTCTAGCGCAATCATGCCTTTTACGCCGTTGGTTCGTCTTTTGGTCGCCTGCCACTTGTCGCCGTAGAACGTTTTGTCCAAATGGATGTGCATGTCTTTAAACGAAGGCAGCATCAAAAGGCCCTTCGCGTCGATGGCATCAGCGGGTGGTTTTTGGGAGCTAATGGTGGTGATTTTTCCATTCGTAATTTCCACCGAAAACAAGCCCGTTTTTGTGCCAATCACCTCCTCGCCTTCGTAGTCAAACCCTGTTTCAAGGCGTACGTTTTTTAAGGTATATTTGTTGCCATTGCCCGTGGAAGCCCCCCACGCAATTTCTTTTTCGGGAGAGAGCAGCGAAGCACTGGGTGCCAATGAAAGCCCAGATAAACCTACGATGGAGTGTTGAAGAAAGGCTTTGCGCGAAAGGGAGGACTGGTTCATGTGGTAAGTTGTTTTATCCTTTGGTAGATTTTTGATTGAGCAGCACCATCATTTCGTCAATGCGTTTTTGGCGTGTTTCGGGGCGTTTGGCAAAAAGCAATCGGGCCAATAGTTCTTTTTTAGCCGACTTACTCAGCCCCAAAAACTGAGTCATCAATCCCTCTTGACCCACAAGTGCTTGTTCCAAATCGGGAGGAATGACTAAGGCTTCCACATCGTCGAGCATAGTCCAAGAGCCATTGCGCTTGGCCACTTCGATACTTGCAAAACCCGCTTCCGTCATCAGTCCCGCCTCAATAAGCTGGTCAACCTTTACTTTATTAATTTTCGACCACGTACTTTTTGCTTTGCGAGGACAAAAAAACTGGTGCGATTTTTCAGAATCGACGGTTACTTTTTTGCTGTCTATCCAGCCAAAGCACAGTGCGACGTCCACAGCCTCGCTCCAAGTAATGGAGGGAATAGCCGACGATTTTTTATAAAAAACAACCCAAACGGCCTGTTGAGATTGGTGATTTTGTTCCAACCAAGCGCGCCATTCCGCACTATTTTTGGGGTAAAACACGTCGATAGTCATAGCTAGTGGCAGGGGCATCTCGCCCGTCATTTTTAACCAAAGACTCTCATACAGTTAATATCCTCCACACATCGCTTAAAATGCTCTATTTTAGAAGAGATTTATTTACAAATTTTTAAATAGTTTACATTTTTTGTAAATTTATACTCAAATAAAATACGGATGTACTTGCTCAATAGGGGTGCTAATCCACCTACGCCTGTTGAGGCCATTATTGAGCCTATAGCAGTTAGCGATTTGAAGAAACTGACCAAAAAGGATTTCCATTTTACTTGGAAAGACTTTACGGAAACTGAACTGTGGAAATTACGGATAGCAGACAGTAAAGATATGTTAGGGGCAATGTCACTAACATACTATCCACTTGAATATCGCATAGAAATTAACCTGATTGCTAGCCGAAGTGATAATTTTGGGCCTGGTAAGCAGTATGACCGAATTGCTGGTTGTTTAATTGGATGGGCATGTCGGCTAGCGGTAAAAGAATACGGCTATCTAGCCTGTGTATCGCTTAAACCAAAAACCCGATTGGTAAAACATTATCAAAATAAGTATGGTATGCTGGATGGTGGCCAGCAACTGTATTTAGAAGGAAGACCACTTTATACTCTCATTCAAACCTACATCGACCATGAACCTTGACGCAATAGCTCCCGAAGAAATAGTAGATGGCTTTATGTTACCGGCTAAAATGACTCTTGAGCAGAAACGCCAAGCCGACCAGCAATTAGCCGTTATCCGTCAAAAGAGATTAGTTGAGCAATCTGAACAGGAAAAGCTATATGGTCAATTGCTTCAATTGAAAATCCATATCGAGGATTATATCAAGCAGGATACGTTTGATCCCAAAAAAGGCTTTGCCTATTTCTTACAATTATATATTGAGCTTCAACATAAAAAGAAGATTGAGGTAGCTTCTGAACTTGATATTCATAAAACGAAGCTCAGTCAATTACTTTCTGGTCGTAGAGCACCTTCTGAAGATATTTTTATTCGATTAGAGTTTCATTCTAATCAGTTTATTTCTGCTCGTAACTGGTTTCGGCTTTCAATGAAACAACAGGAATATTCTATCATGACGAATTCTTCGCTAAGAAATAAAGAGAAGAAGCATGTTAAAGGCCATTTGGCATTAGAATTTTAATTAGATACATGACCGACCTCAACTTGTCGTCTCACATAAATCAATGTCTCATTTTGCAGGATGTGGGACAGCGTTTAATTGTGAAATATGTTTGCTACTAACGAGCGTCAGCGAAGGGGCAAGTACTGAAATTGAGAGCCCCTATTTATTGCTCCAGAGGAGCTACATCTTCGTAGAAAGCGTGAATCACATCCAAAATAAAGCCTCGCATTTACACAAGCTTTGCTCGCTGAAACAGATTTTGATGATGCCAAAATAGCCTCTTTGACAGGGGTAAGCCTCGAAGTTGTGCAAAAATTGAGGGCATTACAAAAATAAAACGTCACCTTGCGACCTCTGCGCTCTCGCCAGGATGACTTTTAATCATCATCTCTCACCAAGAGACGAGCCATTGCGAGGGCATCTCATCTAGCTAATATCCTCATGGGAAGTGATTAGGTGAAACCTCGATGATGCGGGCGTTTTGCGATGGAGATAGCCCACATTGTGTCAATTGCTATTCATCTTGACGACCCGAAAATGTATTCCAAATGAAACTGGGTTCACTTTATCTATTGTTTTAACAAAAGTCGCCTTAATTTCCGCTGAAAGGCTAGACTCAATGACTAAAGAATACCTTGGAATCACTTTTAACTCTACTCCAGCTCGTAAAAAAGCCCGATTTCGAAAGGTAGCACTACCTACGCCGAACGTCTGAGTTTCAATCGTATTTCCAAAATCATCCCTCCAGCGCTGATACTGTTTTCCGACGACATCTTGGGTTAAGCCACCTGTAGTTAGAATAGCAACCACGGGCGAGACGGAGGTTTTTCGCATTGCCCCCCATGCAATTTCAATCCCTCTTGTGTCTCTTTGTAGTAAAACAACCGCTGAGGAGCCACTGTAAGGCTGCAAACGATTGAGTTCAAAACGGCGTTGGTTATAGGAAAAATTCCAAAACCAATGCCAATGTTCGTGACGTTTCATTTTGTTTGTCCAGCCCAAGCTTAAGCTGAACCCGCCTCTAAAATGAGTGTTTTTATCGTTGTAATGACGTGAATTTCTGACCACCCCATATGTCTGAGTAGAGCCGTAATCTATGAAATAATTTTCCTTCTGTCCATAGGCTGAATTGCTTCTAATAAATACTAGAAACCAAAAAAGTGTAACGCGGCAGCCACTTGAAATCTGCTTATTTGCTCCTAACATAATCAATAATTTCTAAGGAGTGTGTCACTTTTTATAGTTACCATAATGGGAGTTTTCGCATTGATTCGCCGTAAGTCAACCGTAAAGAGAGAGCGTTCAAGTACTGGAATCTGTGTTTCTTTAAATTTTACAACCACTTTACAACTCAAATCAGAAAACCCTTCTACGTGTTCCAAATTATACAAGACATCCATAACTTTTTGATTTTGAAAATTTTTTACAACAATCGAATCGCCACGATAAGCAGGGAATTCATAATTGAAAAACTTGATAACAACCTTTTCAATTTCCAATCCACTTTCATTGGTAAGAGTGATTTTCATTTGACGGGTGTAGCCAAAAACAAAGCAACCCGAGAGGAATGCCGTTAGCAATGTGACAATAATCCATTTCATACGTGCTTAATTTATTTGTTCATTCCCTTTGACCAACAACTCAAAATTCTCAAATCGCCCTTCAATCATCCAATCGCAGAGATAATCACTTTGTAGATTTTTGAGTTTTATGCCTCTATCATAGGCGAAGGCACAGGCCGCTATCACAGGAGTACACCAATAACCTTTAAAACTAGGATTGGGATATCTAAAGATTAGACCCTGCTATAAATCATTAACTCACAACTTAGAGCAACGATAAAAGTATCACCTGTATCTGAGAATCCTAATGCTCTTAACTCGCAAGCTCCATCCTTACCAATCACTTTTATCTCTTGTTTATTGGGTGAAATCAAATAAAATCGTTTGATTGAGTATTTTTCAAAGGGTTTATCGTCGGGTTCAAGTTCAGATACCACCAAGCTCCAGTTATCTTGGGAAGTTTTAGGCAAATTATCATTTCCGTGAAGGCCATGTAGTTTGATTTTTATATTGGATAAAAAATCAAATCCAGTTACTGTGTGATTGACTTGGTCAAATTGAGCCCACCAGTGTAAGTCATCATATTTCCTTGCAATTTTTTCCCCCGTTTTGCAATTGAAGATTGCTTGCCCTTGGCTGGATACGACGATTAAAAAATCTTGGTTAGGTGCGTACCCCACATTTTCAAGACCACCGATAGCGAATGTATTTTTATGTTTCCACATCATCTTTTTAAAATAGTTGAATTATTTTGCTAGCCTTTGTTTGAGGGTAACTAGTAATAGCAAAAACGAGCGAAACCCTCGCACTACCCACGAAACTACACAAAAAAAGCGCTGGGCAACCAGCGCTTTTTTGCTTTTATTTCTTCTCTTCCACGGGTGGGGGAGCGCCAAAACGCTTGTGGCTGTTTTTGAGTTCGCCGTGTGAGTTAATTAAAATCAGCGTCAAGAGGGCAATGCTCGCGATGACAAGTACAAAGTTTTTGCCCCACTTTGATAGGTCGATGGCACGAGGCGTAAAATTGACCTCGGCGTTGCGGATAAGTACCGCCACAATCACCCAATTGACAACATAGAGGTATTGTTCAATGCGGTAGCTGCTCAAAAATGCCCCCGTTACCAGTAAGCTATACACTACATACAGTCCCCAATGTCCCAAAAACAAGGCATATACTTCGGAGGCGGAGTAGGAGAGCGGATTGGTTTTGGTGAGGTAGTAACGTACCCACCACAGCGCCGACATCAACAAAACAAAAGCCAACGCCACCAACTGCACCGTACGGTAAATGTCGCTTTCGGGGGCAAAATCGAGTTTGCTAAAGATACCTTGCAGGCGCTCGACCGAAAACGATTGTTCCCACACTACGTAAGGAATAAAGAGCATGGACATTAGCAGCGGAAACCAAGTTTTGGCCTTGGGTTGGGTTTCGGCAGTGCGTTCCCATTCCGAGGTAAACGTGCCGTAGGCCATGCCCAATCCACCAAAAAAGCCCAACGAATATTCCATCACGTTCCAGAAATTGAACTTGATGCCCGTCAGTCCGCCCAATACTTGCAGGAAATTACCAAACGCAAACCCAAAGCCGCCCCCAAGTCCCGAAAAGGCCGCTACGCGCAGGGCAGAGGTGTGGTTATTGCGGACGAGGTACCACGTCAGCGCGGCGGCCGCACCAAACACCGCCGCCCACATTTCGGAGCGGGGAGGGGTCATGTACCATTCAAATTCTTCAATCAGGAAAAAATACGCAACGGCCGCACCTACAACCATCTCAACGGTGACTTCGTGCCATTTGACGGGTTTTTGGGGACTGTCGGCCAGCGCCAACCCAAACAATGCTCCTCCTATGTAGCCGTACAAACCTCCAATCACAAAGAGCATGAGCAGCCCGTAATAGACGTTGATAAAATCATCGCCGCGCCCGTAGCCGACCAAAATTCCGTAGCTGGCGATTCCGCCCAACCCCCAGCCGATGGCTCCCGCGAGGGTAGCGGCAAAGAGCTTGGCGTACCAGTCGGTGCGGCGCGCGACAAATAGAATGCTGAGGGTGCCCACTGCCCCCGCCCAAGCCGCACCGTACTCGTGTCCGAATTGGCCGCGAATGGCCCAAGCGGTTCCGAGCGACATCGCCACGAGGAGCATGGGGAAGTAAAGTTGTTTGTTTTTCATTGGATAAGAAAGGTGTTTATCAGGGTTTAGTATCGTTTTTAGATATACCTTTTTGCCCTTGAAAAAGGCTATTTGAGTAGTCTAAAAAACTAGCTAGTCAGTATTGTAATTATCTGATAAACATTAAAAACCTCCCACCCGTGGAAATAACAGAAAAGACCGTCAAAAAGAGTTTTGCGTGGCCTATTTTTGACGAAACCGAAGTAGAAGCCGTCGCCGAAGTGGTTCGTAGTGGCAAATGGGGCAACCCTGATTGTGGTGATTTGGTCGAGGCGTTTGAGAAAGAATTTGCGGCTTATTGCGGTAGTAAGTACGCCATTAGCTGCGTCAATGGCTCGGTGTCGCTGCGATTGGCCCTGATTGCCTGCGGCGTCAAGCCTGGCGATGAGGTTATCGTTCCTCCTTATACGTTTATTGCAACGGCATCAACGGTGATTGAGGCCAATTGTGTGCCTGTTTTTGTTGATATTGACCCTGAGACGTACAACATCAGCCCCGCGGCCATCGAAGCCGCCATTACGCCCCGTACCAAAGTGATTATTCCCGTGCATTTTGGCGGGCAGGCTTGCGACATGGACGCGATTATGGACATTGCAAAACGCCACAACCTGCGCGTTATCGAAGACGCCGCGCACGCCCACGGTGCCGAGTACAAAGGCAAAAAACTGGGGGCGATTGGAGACGTAGGGAGCTTCAGTTTTCAGTCTTCTAAAAACCTGACGGCGGGCGAGGGCGGCATCGTTGTCACCGACGACGACGAACTGTACGCCATGATGCACTCCTTGCGTAACGTGGGGCGTATTGAGGGCGGGCAGTGGTACGACCACTACAACCCAGGTTGCAACTACCGTATTACCCAAATGCAGGCCGTGCTGTTGTCGGCGCAATTGAAGCGGTTGGAGCAACAAACCCTCGTGCGTGATGCCAACGGCCTTTATTTGAATCAATTACTGGAAAATATTGAAGGCATTACTCCTCTGAAACGCGGTTTTGGCGAAACCCGTCACTGTTACCATTTGTACATTATCAAGTACGACAAAACGCATTTTAATGGGTTGTCGAAAGTGGAGTTTGTAGAGCGTTTGGCGGCCGAGGGCGTCCCTTGTTTTAGAGGATACCCCCATCCGTTGTACAAGCAACCGTTGTTCCAAAACAAAAACTTTATGTGTTATGCCATCCCCGACTACGTGGATTACAGCCAAGTACATTGCCCCGTTGCCGAGTACGCCTGCAGCGACGAAGGAGTGTGGATTTTACAACACGGAATGTTAGGAACGAAGGAAGACATGGAGTCGTTTGCCGAAGCGATTCTGAAAGTAAAACGCGAGGCATAACCATCCACCAACCATTTCTCAACTCATGTTTAAACAACGTACTTTTTTGCTTTTGATAGCGGTGTTAGGTGGTATGCTGACGACCTATGCCCAATCGTTATCCCTCAAAAATGCTACCATTTTGGTATCGCCGTCGGTGCCAGTACCTATGCGCGAAACGGCTCCTAAAGTTTTTACGGAAGAAATCAACAAACGGACGCAGTTGCTACTCAAGCCCGCCACGGCTTGGCCCAAAACGGGCGTGACGGTGGCAATGGCGCTGTCGAGCGACCGAGAACTGTTCGGGAAAGCGTTGCCTGCTCGAAAAGCGGGCGATGCGGCCGAGACTCGGGCGGAAGGTTTTCGGGTGGTGGTCGATGGGCAAACGCTCTGGATTATCGGTGCCGATGCCCGTGGGGTGTTGTTTGGGACGGGCTGGGTGCTGCGCCATTTGGAGATGTCGGCGGGGAATGCGTTGCTCGCACCTACGACCGACGTCGCGACGTCGCCCGCGTACCCGATTCGCGGACATCAGCTGGGCTACCGCCATACCGCCAATTCGTACGATGCGTGGACGGTTGGGCAGTTTGATCAATACTTCAGAGAATTAGCGATTTTTGGTACCAATGCCGTTGAAGGGATTCCGTTTCACGAGGATGAAAAACCCAATCCGCATTTTAAAATTCCTGCCTCCGAAATGCGGGTGAAAATGGGGGAACTTTGCCAACAATACGACCTCGATTACTGGGTATGGACGCCCGTGACGTTTGAGCTGACCGATGCCGACAAGCGTGCGGCCGAATTGCGATTGCACGAAGAGTTTTACAAAAAATGCCCCCGCCTCGACCACATTTTTGTACCAGGCGGCGACCCTGGTGACAATCACCCCAAATTGGTGTTGCCTTTTTTGAAAGACTTACACCAGCTACTGACGAAGTACCACCCCAAAGCGAAAGTGTGGGTTTCGTTGCAAGGCTTTAGCGTGGAGCAAACTGATTATTTTTACCGCTATTTGGCCGAAAATAGCCCCGATTGGCTGCAAGGCGTAGTTTCGGGGCCAGGAAGTCCGCCAATGGCCGAAACGCGTTTTCGTTTGCCAAAAAAATACCAACACCGCCAGTACCCCGACATCACGCACAATGTTCGTTGCGAGTTTCCTGTGCGCGGTTGGGACCAAGCCTACGCGCTGACCCTCGGCCGCGAAGCGTCCAATCCGCGACCTTACGCATTCTCTGAAATCCACCAAACGTATGCTCCTTTTACCGATGGCTTTGTGTCGTATTCGGACGGTTGCCACGACGACGTCAACAAGGTAGTGTGGAGCATGAGAGGATGGAATCCTACGATGGATGTACGTGAGATTATGACCGATTATACGCGCTTCTTTTTTGGAAAAACCGCCACTGAAAGCGCCGCCGATGGCATTGCCGCCCTCGAAAATAACTGGAAAGGCTCGCTGGTTCAAAACGGTGGGGTAGAGGCTACGTTTGCTTTTTGGAAAGGGCTGGAAACGGCTAACCCTGCTTTGAAAAACAATTGGCGTTGGCAGATGCTTTTGCTACGCGCCAACTACGATACCTACACCCGCCGCCGATTGGTGTATGAGCAATCGCTTGAAAAACAGGCAAATGGAGTGCTTTCTCAGGCTTCAGAGCTAGGCACTGAAAAAGCCATGAACGAGGCGTTGACGCTGGTCAATCGGGCCGACCAACAAAATTGTGCGCCTGAGTTACGTCAAAAAATAGAACAATTGTGTGCCGATTTATTCACATCGATTGGGTTGCAAACAAGCGTCAAAAAACACAATGCCAAAGGCTATGAGCGTGGTTGTGTATTGGATTTTGTGGATTATCCGCTCAATAACCGTTGGTGGTTGGCCGATGAGTTTAAAAAAGTGTCCACTTTACCCTCGGAGGAAGCCAAAAAAGTACGTTTGAAAGAAATAGCCACGTGGGAAAATCCAGGGATAGGAAGTTTTTACGACGACGTGTCGAGCGTAGCGAAAGGGCCGCGGGTGAAGACGATTTCCGAAGATGCTACCGACGTGGCATGGTGGGAAGACGGTTTCAGTCGGACTCGTTTGTCGGCGCAATTGTTTCAGAAATGCCCTGAATTAGAATACGATAACCTCCAAATGGACGCGCGGTATATTGTTCGGGTAGTTGGGTCAGGAGAAGCGCTGTTGCGCGTGGATGGGCGACGTTTGGAGCCGATTACCTATAGTCGCGAACCTAATGGCGTTAAAGAATGGATTGTGCCCTTGACGTTGACCCAAGACGGAAAATTGCACGTTACGTTTGATGAACCCGAAGAGTCACACCTAAACTGGCGAAAGCAATCCAAAATCTCGGATGTTTGGTTGCTGAAGCAGTAGTTGCAACCATATAAGACATATAAGGGATTATAAGAAAAACTTATAGGCCCTTATATGTCTTATATGGTCCCAAAAATTAGCTGCAAAAAACTACAACTCCCGAATCCGAATAGCTCGGAAAGTGGCCTCGTCGCCGTGGTCTTGAAGGAGAATATGCCCCCCAGGCATTCCAAAATCCTCCACCTCCTTAAACTTACTCGCCGCCTTCGCCTGCTTAAACTCAGGGCTGCCAATGGTATATTCGACCACTTTTACGCCGTTGAGCCAGTGCGTCACGCGTTTGCCCTCTACCCGAATCCGTCCACGATTCCATTCTCCGATGGGCTTTTGCTGGCGTGAATTGGGTTCTATCAATTCATACAAACTCGCCGTACGTCGCTTGTCGTTGGTATCGTTGGCAATGTCTTTGTTGCCCAAATCGTCAATCAGTTGATACTCTGGCCCTAACAGAGAACCGTTGGGGTATTTTTTGACAAAATATTTAAGACCTGTATTGGCACCAGGAGCGAGCTTAAATTCAAATTCTAAATCAAACTGCGAGTAGGTCTTTTTGGTAATAATATCTCCTCCCCGCACTACAGCCTTGCTTTCCCCTCGGCCTTTGTTGACCACCAATTCATTGTTTTCGATGGCCCAGCCTTCTTTAGGGAACTGGTCACTTTTGGCCGAAGTCCAGCTTTGGGTTGATGTGCCGTTAAACAGCCATTCCCACGGACTTGGGGTGTGTAATTGTACCGATGGGTGCATGGTATATAGGCGGAATTGTTTGCCATCGTTTACCAGCATCCCGCTCGATTTGTCGCTTCCGAGAATAGGGTTTCGGTCGTATTTTGTCCAGTGAATGAGGTCATTAGAAACGGCCACATTGGTGCTCCATTCGCGCCAATCTTTAAAAGCCGAGGCGTGGTAATAACCGTAGTATTTCCCTTGGTACTTGATGACTTGGTTCATCGCTACCGCAAATTTGTCGTAGCCATCAGGGCCTAAAGCAATGACAGGTTCATCTTGAACGTTCTTCCAAATTTTCAAATCGCGGGAGGTCGCGAGCCAAATTCCCAAGTCGGCCCGCTCGTAAAAGAGGTACCACGTTTTGTTTTCGTACCAAATCGCAGGCGTCCCGTAAGCCCCTTTGCTGATGGGTGTTCCGTTGGTTTGGCGAATGTCCAAATTGCCTTTTTCTTTCCAGTGAATACGGTCGGTAGAAGTAAGTAAATGAGCGACGTCGTCGCGGCCTTCGGCAAACATGTAATAAACGCCATTCACTTTCACCACCGACATATCTTCCACCCAATCCAGCCTATAAATAGGGTTTTGAGGATGGCGCTTCCAGTGAATTCCGTCCGTGGACGAGGCGTAACCGAGAAATTTGGTGGATTTGGGTTCGTTTTTGTAGCCCGTGTACCAAAGGTGGTAGGTATTTCCTTCGCGCAGGATATATCCCCGTTCGCGAATTTTTTCGTCCCACGTTTTTTGGCCTGTTCCTTCAAAAACGGGATTTTGAGGGTAGGCTTTGAAGTCCACGATTTCGGAGGGAAATTGGGCGAAACTTTGATTAAAATAACAGCAAGAAAGGGCGAGGAAAAGGAGTTTTTTCATAGTGGGAAAATAGAAATGGAAGGGAGGGGAAATTTACTCTTTCCCCAGTGAAAATGTGATGCCAAACGTGTTTTGGAAACGAACGGGTTTGCCCCATTTAACGGCGGGACTCCAGTTGTTCATTAATTTGATGAGACGTATTGCTTCTTCGTCGCAACCGCCACCGATGCCCTTGATGACCCGTACCGATTCGGGAATGACTTTCCCTTTTTCATTGATGATAAAGCCTAGCCATACCTTGCCGCTGATTTTCTCTTTGGCGGCCTTTTCTGGATATTTCATGTTGTTGGCAATGACATTGCTTATGCCTTTTAACCCAGAAGCGTAGGCGGCAGGAACTTCCACGTCGGGGGCGATAAAACCTTCGGTGAGACTTTTGGCGTAGATGTCGCTGCTATCGGCCAATACCCTCGCTTCGGCAGTGTAAGGCGATTGGGGGTAGCCGCTCACTTTACGAAAGAGTTCTCCTGCTCGTTGGAAGTCGAGTTGTTGGTAGCGTTGTTTGGCAAGGGTCCAATAGTTGGTCATCAGCGTGGCTTGTACGGTGCTGTCTTTGGGATTAATGTCTAATATTTTTTCATACACAGTCATGGTTACTTTGGCGGCGTCCGCATCTTTAGATAACTCCTGAATCGAATGCCAAAAACCTAAGCACTTGTCGCAGTTTTCGAGTTGCATGATGAGGTAGTCATCATTTTCATTGCCAGTTACTTGTTTTGCCTTTTCGTACAGTTCTTTGGCTTGTTGATACTTGCCTGCTAAAAAGAGTTTGTCAGCTTGAGCTTTGTGGCCAGTGCTGTCTTTGGGTGGGGTAGATTGCGCATGTAATGCGTTACTTATCAGGAATGTTAGTAGGGTCAGTAGTGTAAGAAATTTCATATTTTTGGGTTAGATAATTTTGGGCAAAAATACCTTGATTTCTTAATTCTCCCACTATTTTTAATGTCGCTTTATGCCTTTTTTCTTTTTAAAGTTCAACTATTTCATTATTCTCTAAAACTAAGAATGACGGCAAAATTCCCTATTTTCCTGCTAAATACTTATTGCGATATTCGATGGGGGTACAGCCTTTGATTTGCCGAAATTGCCGCGCAATGTTTTTACTGTCGGTGAGGCCCATGTCAAGCGCGATTTCAAAAACCGTCATGTCAGTTTCGAGCAATTTTTGGGTAAATTTCTCGATACGTAAATTAAAAATGTACTTGTAAATCGGGTAGCCCGTAATGTCCTGAAAACGTTGCTCCAACGCCCGCCGCGACAACGGTACTTGTTTGACTACGTCATCGACTTGCAGGTTTTTGTCAATATTTTGGTGAATAAATTTCAAAGACGAAGCAATGTACTTGTCGTTGGTAGCATAAATGTCAGTGGACTGGCGCGTGATTACCTGCGTTGGTTTTACGTAAATGTCGTAAAAATCCGACGTTCCGTGCTCAATCATGTGGTGCAACAACTTGGCCGCATCGTAGCCACCTTTTTCGGTGTCTTGGGCAATGCTCGAAAGCGGTGGGTCCGAAAACTCACAAATCATTTCGTCGTTATCGACGCCCAACACGGCCACTTCTTCGGGGATACGGATATTGGCCAAACGACAGGCTTCCGTAATGTGCTGCCCTTGGTTGTCGTCGCAAGCCATGAGGGCAAGCGGTTTGGGGAGCGAATTGAGCCATTGGCTCAGGGGGCTAGGTTTGTAGTACCACAGTTCACTCGACCGCGACATGGCGTGCTCAAAATAATGCACAGGGTAGCCCGCTTTCCGTATGCGTGCCTCAAAACCTTCGGCCCGCTCGCGCGACCAAACGATGTCTTTGAAACCGTAAAAAGCAAAGTGTTTGAAGCCTTTTCGGAGAAAATACTCGGCGCCTAGGTGTCCTGCTTCGTAGTGATCGCCTGTGATGTTGGGAATTTCTTTGAAACGCTCTTTAAAGTCTTGGGCAATGACGGGAATTCCTGCTTCCACGATTTTAGAAATCTTGGGGTCGTTGTACAACTGTCCAATGATGCCGTCGGCTTCCCATTCGAGCGCCCATTCCAAAATCCCGTCGATACCAATCGTTTCGCGCTGAAACAGGGGCATTCGACAAAAAATCCACGGGCCATGCTCTTTCGAGTACTTCGAAATTCCTTGAAGTAAGCCTTTGCTGTATTCTTCGGCAAAGTCGATGAGAAGGATAATTTTGTACATCTAGGAAAAAAGTTCTTTCCAACTTTTAATGGTCGCGTTGGTCACAAGGGGTTTTGCCCAAAAACCAATGCTCAAAATATATCCCAAAGTAATCATCAAAAACAACATCGCCAAACGTAAGCCTACTAATTCGGCCAAGCCCCCAATGATGAGTGGCACCACCGCGCCGCCCGCGATGCCCGAACACAAAATCCCCGAAAACGTCCCGTGGTGATAAGGAACGGAATTGAGGGCCAACGAGACGATAATCGACCACATCACCGAAGCAAAAAAACCGCTCATTGGAAAGGCATACAGGGCCATTTCGAGCGGCCCAAACAAGCCTACTAACACCGAAACAATGGCTCCAACGGTGAAAAGCAGCAGTACCCGACGGCTATCGAAGAGTTTCAACAAAACAAGCCCTAAAATACAGCCAATGGTGAGCAAGCCCCAAAAATACGAAATCACCGAAGCTCCTTCCGTCGCTGGGTCAACGTTGTGGTAGGTTTGCAGAAATTTTGACGTCCAGTTAGCAATGCCCTGTTCCGTACCGACGTACGCAAAAATCCCTAGAAAAAACAGGTAAACGTAGCGGTTTTTGAGTAAGTCGTTGAAGGCGTTTTGGGTATCAATCTTCTCGTCTTCTTTGAGTTCTACTTCGGGAAAATGTACCATTTTTACGATGAAGACCATCAAAAGCGCTACCACCGCAAACACCCAATACAACGAAACCCATTTCAACTCAGCAGGTACGATGCCGTTGAGCGTAGAAATAAAAGCATTCACTTCTTGTCCCGAATGAACATTCAGTACTAAGTAGCTGTAAAGCATGGGACTCAAAAAAGAAGCACCGCCAAAAAATAACTGCGCCATCACGGAGTTGAAGGCAAAATTTGCTTCACCTCCTGCCACGCGAAGTAAAGGGTTAATTACCACTTGAAGCATGGCCATGCCGATGCCGATGATAAAAAGTGATAGGAGCGATACGGTAAACGTAGGAACTAGCGCGAATAACAACGCCCCACCAAATGCCAACAAAAAAGCCCAGAAAAGCACCTTTTTCTCACGGTATTTTTCGACCAATATCCCCGAAGGAATGGAGGCCACCCCGTAGGCCACAAAAAAGGCAAATGGTAAAAAACCCGCCAAGCCAATGCTGAGGTTGAAGCTATCGACAATGTCGGGGATAATGGGGCCAAGAATATTACTCAAAAACGATATAACGAAGAAGATAACGAAAATGAGAATAACAATAAAGGTGTTTCTTTTCATGTGGTTTTGGGTTTTGGATTTGGTCGGGTTGTGAGCAACCCGCTGCACATTTTACTCGACACTCCCTCTTACCTCAAGCTGCTCACAGGTACTTTGGCATCTTGCAATACCAACGCCGCAGCACCTAAGAGAGCGATGTCGTCGTTTTGAGACTGAAGGATTTTGATTCTTTTGAGGGTTTCGGGATAGGCGAAATCCTCAAGCGCTTCGCGCATTCCTCCTTCAAAAAACGAGTAAGCTTTGGCAATAGAACCACCCAATACAATGGCTTCGGGGTCGTAGGTGTACATGGCCGCTTTGATGGCAAAACCCAAATGTACACCAAATTCTTGCCATAAACGAAGGGCTTTTTTGTCGCCGTCGAGTGCGGCGTTGCTCACAAGCAGGGCCGTAGTGCCGTGAATGGCTTCAAAGAAGTTGCTCCCTGCGTAGTATTCGAGGTTGTGCTCGCGGTAAGGCAAAAGACCGATTTCGCCCGCGCCGCAGTTGCTCCCGTTGTATAACTGATTGTCGATGATAATGCCTGACCCTAAGCCAGTTCCAATGGTCATTCCAACGACAGAGTTGTAGTGTTGGGCAACGCCATAACGATGCTCGCCGAGGCTAAAACAGTTGGCATCGTTGTTGACATAGACGGGTATGTTAAATTCTTCTTCCAAAATATCACGTAACGCTACTTTTTCCCACGAAGGGATATTGGCTACGTTATAAACGATGCCTTTTTCGACATCGACGACTGAGGGGACACCAATCCCAATGCTTCCAATGGGATGTTGGGTGAGAGGACGTATCAGGTCAAACAACTGCTCTAAAGTAGCCGACATGGACTCCTTCTCTTGGAGGAAAACTGTGTTTTGGTGGATAATTTCCCCGTTAAACTCTATTCCCGCTTTTACTTTGGT
The DNA here is from genome assembly GCF_014195535.1 of Runella defluvii. Classification (GTDB taxonomy): domain Bacteria; phylum Bacteroidota; class Bacteroidia; order Cytophagales; family Spirosomataceae; genus Runella; species Runella defluvii. The sequence goes on from NZ_JACIBY010000004.1 coordinate 45,091, forward strand.
CCCTCCTAAATCTACTCCTATTTTCATTGGTGCTACTTTTTAAGTGTTAACGTTGCGTATGTACTTGAGCGAACGCGTGGTGGGTAATTATGAATTACGAATGATGAATTACGACTTACGAATGGGCTACTTTACTTCGACGGTGCGGCTTGCTTTGCCTGCGGCGTCAAATGCTTTGAGCTTGATTTTTCCTGTTACTTGGACAGGGGCGGTGTATTCGGGTGACTTATCGGTGGGCTCGCTGCCGTCGGTGGTGTAGCGTACCCGAAGCCCAGGATAAGCGATATTGGCCTTCAATGTTCCGTTTTCGACTACTGCCCCTGGCAGCGGAATGCGGTAGTTGTAGCCACCGTTGAGGTAGCTAAGGCGAGGTAGGTCTTTTTGGGCGAGGGTATTTACAAAAATATTCCAGCTTGCCTGAATCGCTTTTTCGCGCGCGGTGCGGTCGGCAATGGTTTCCCAAGGGCGCTCGGCGCTCCATGCACTTTCTGCAAAGCCCATCAGTTTGGGTAAGGTATAGTATTCGAGCATGTCACGGCCTTTGATGGTCTCGCTCCACAACTGGCATTCTACGCCAACGATATTTTTGCGGGCATCGGGCCGTAAACGCTCTACGTTGTTGAATACCAAAGGCTTGCCGAAATTATTGGTATAAGTAGTTTTAAACATGTCGTACGGGGCAAACGTGTAGTTGTCGCGGGTATCGACAAAGCCAGCCCAGTAAAGACCCGGCTCTTGCGACTCATTGTTGTAGGCCAAATCAAAATAAAAATTGGTGACGTTGCACAACACTACGGGGTAGCCTGCATTGGCCAAACGATAACCTAAATCGGGGTCGTAGAGGTTGTTCCACACGTAAGGGACCACGTTTTTGCCCGCAAACTCAGGATTGATCTTGAGCGCACCGTCTTTGGTTTTTGTTAATCCTACTTCCTCCCAACCGTGTACTTGGAGGCCGCGTTTTTGTAAACGAGGCAACAAACGGCGAATGAAATAAGCGTGGAGGTTATGAAATTCGCCGATGCTCGGGTCTTTTTTGAGCAGGTCTTGTGCCCAAGGTGACTTGGTCCACGCACCTCCTGCAACTTCGTCGCCCCCAATGTGGAAAATATCCAACGAAAGCCCCGCTTCTTTGTACATTTTGATGATTTCGTCGGTCACTTTTTCGTAAAAGCGGTAGGTGGACTCTTGCGTCACATCTGTCACGTTGTCTTTGTAGCTTTGCGCCGACAAATAAACGGATTCGTCCTTGGGATCCACCAAGCGGTATTCGTTGGCTTCTTTTTCTTTGCCTTCTTTCATCAAACGTTGATAACGCGCTTCCATCGCTTTGATGGCCGCCCGCGCGTGGCCAGGTAGGTTGACTTCAGGGATGATTTTGATGTGGCGAGCGTGGGCGTATTTTAAAATTTCAATAAAATCAGCTTTGGTATAAAACCCACTTCCGTGGCTTCCTTTGCCATAGGCTTGGGGGCCAGAGCCGTAGCCTGGGTGTAAGGCGGCATCTTTGTACGACTTAACATGCTGACGCTGACCGCCTACTTGCGTAAGTTCAGGCAAACCGTCGATTTCAACGCGCCAGCCTTCGTCTTCCGTTACGTAAAACAAAAAATGGTTGAGTTTGTAAAATGCCAACACATCCAACTGACGAAGAATGGTCTCTTTGGTTTGGAAATTACGGCCGACATCAAGGTGCATACTGCGGAACGAAAAGCGAGGAGCGTCTTCGATTTGCAGAGCTTCCAACGAAATGGTGCCTGATTTTTGGGCTAAAGCCGCCGTTGGAATGAGCGCAACAAGGCTCTGTGTGCCGTAAAACACGCCCGCTGCGTCGCTGCCAACGATGGAAACCCCTTGCGGACTCACGCCTAGTTTGTAAGCTTCTTTGCTAATTCCTTTAACACTCAACGCGGCGGTACTCAACGAAATGGTATTGGGTGCGGGCGGCGCGTTTTTGGTTTTAAACTCGCTACCTGTTAGCTCTTTGAGGCGTTGAGCCAACAAATTGGCTTCGTTTTCAAGTCCTGCGGCGTAGTGAATTGGGGTGGATGAGGTCAATGAAAAAGAACCTTGCCCCGTCACCACACTGATGGGAGAGGGGATAATGCGTTGTAATTGATTAGCGGCCACGGGGCTTACTTGAAGATTTTCGTTGTAGCGTGAGCTAGCCGTAATGATGGGGTCTTGGTCGTTGGGGCCGCGCAAAAGTTGTTCTTTGCGCGTAAACGGCACAATCGCACATTTTTCTATGGGAACAATTTGTGATTCTTCGCCTTTGGCATCATAAAAGACAAAATATAATCCCAGTGGCGCATCAGTTTCTTTGATAACGCTCTCGGTACCACGGTAGCTAATGGCAACCGAATCGCCAGGCGCAAGACGAAATCCTTTGTTAGGAGAAAGCTTGTACCAGTCGCCGTTGATGTGCTCCAGTGTCGCGAGCTGGGGGGTAGGCGTGGGCGTAAGCGGGCGAGGAGCCATGTTAAAAAACAGTGCCCAAGCGCTATCGCCAAGGGTAAGTGAGCCATTGTTTTTGAGGTAAAATTTTGCTTCAAAAACATCATTAGGCCCTGCAAAATTGCTGGTCAATTCCCACGAAATAGCAATGTTACTTGCCTGATCGAACGCTCCTTCTGACGCAGATTTGCAGCCACTGAGCCACCAAATAAAAATACATAAAACAGTGATAGACGAAATAGTACGCATAAATACCGAGGTTAAGTAGCCCTAATAGTACGCTGATGCGTATTAAAAATACCATTCTGGGTACAGTATTTTTAATTCTTTCTTTAACCGACACCAACTAAGATGTCTCTTTCAAGCTCCCGTCTTATTTCGCTCGACGCGCTTCGTGGGTTTACGGTGGCCGCCATGATTATGGTCAACTTCCCAGGTAGTAGCGACCACGTCTTTTTTACGCTTCGCCACACCGTTTGGAATGGCCTTTCGTTTACCGACTTGGTAGCGCCTATTTTTTTGTACGTCATTGGGGTGTCCATTGTGTTGGCCTACTCAAAAAAGAAGGACGGCGACAAAAAAGAGTTGTATAAAAAAATCGTTGTTCGGTCGCTGAAAATCTACGCGGTTGGGATGTTTTTGAACCTGATGCCTGATTTTAATCTTGCCGAAGCCCGTTGGACGGGAACCCTTCACCGCATTGCGTTTGTGTTTTTGGGATGTGCAATTTTGTTTTTAAATACTAATTGGCGACAGCAGGCGTGGATAACTGCTAGTATTTTGGTAGGTTATTGGTTGGCCTTAACCCTCATTCCTACCCCAGGTGTAGGCAAAGTAATGCTCGAACCAGGCGTCAACATTGTGGCGTGGTTTGACTCAAAGTTCTTGCCAGGAAAAATGTGGCAAGGCACGTGGGACCCCGAAAGTATTTTGAGTACGTTGCCTTCAATCGCTTCGGGTATCACGGGGATGTTGGCGGGACGCTTGTTAATCACCGATTTAAGCCCAAATCTGAAGGTCAATTACCTGATGACAGCGGGGGTGATTTCGTCGGTGCTGGGGTATTTTTGGGGACTTGGGTTTCCTGTCAATGAAAACCTTTGGACGAGTTCTTTTGTGTTGGTAACTTCTGGTTTTGCGAGTTTGCTGTTGGGGGCATTGTATTTTACGGTTGATATTTTGGGAAAAACGAAAGGAACGCAAGTGGGAATCATCTTTGGAGCCAATGCTATTTCGGTATATGTGCTTGGTGACATCTTGGCCTTGTTTTTTTACGGAACCAAACTCGGTGATAAAACCCCAAACGAACACGCTGTCAATACCTTGGTGGGAATGGGAATGAGCCCGAACCTTGCAAGTTGGCTTTATGCCTTGTTTTTTGTAGCCATCAACTTCATCCCTGTCTATTGGCTGTATCGAAAAAAGATTTTTATCAAATTGTAACAGGGTCAGACGACAGTCAGACCCTAATCAGGTGATAGCAAACGGTCTGACTATTGTCTGACCTGCGTACAACACCAAGCCTATTTTGGGTCAGACGGTAGTCAGACCCAAAATAGATGATAGCAAACTAGTAAACGGTCTGACTATCGTCTGACCTGCGTGTAACATCAAGCCCATTTGGGGTCAGACGGTAGTCAGACCCAAATAACAAATTTTAAACATAAACGGTCTGACTACCGTCTGACCTCTGTGAAAGTATGAGAAAACAACTCATTTGCCTTTGTTTTGCGTTGTGGGGAATCCAAGCCACGGTGGAGGCGCAAAAAGTAAAATTCGGGGTGCTTTCGGACGTACACGTTCCGACCATGCACGATGCCAAAGAACGCTTGACGGCGTTTGTGGACAGTATGAAAACGGCCAAACCCGATTTTGTCGTTGATTTGGGCGATTTTGGAACCCCCGCGCCCAAGTATGCCTACGGTTTTGAGATTTGGAATAGCTTCCCTGGCCCAAAATACCATGTCATTGGCAACCACGAAATGGACGGAGGTTTTTCGCTGAAACAGGCGTTGGAGTATCGAAAAATGACTTCGTCGTATTATTCGTTTGAGCAAAAAGGATTCAATTTTATCGTCCTAGACGGCAACGACAAAAAATCGTCTGACGTAAAAGGCTATCAAGAACACTTGAACCCGCCGCAAATAGCGTGGCTACGCGACGAACTTATGAAGGCCAAAGGCCCGATTGTGATTTTCTCGCACCAAGGCTTAGGCAAAGATGGGGTGGACAATGCGGAAGAAATTCGACAAATTCTTGAAAACCACAATGCAAAGGCGAAAAAGAACAAAGTGATTGCCAATTTCTACGGTCACATTCACTACGACCGCGCCGATAACATCAACGGAATCTGGTACGTCTGTATCAACTCCATGTCTTACAAATGGCTTGGGGAAGAATACGGTCGGGTTCGCTACAGTGAGGAAGTTGATAAAAATTTCAAATGGATAAAATACACGGCGCCCTACCGTGATCCGCTGTTTACGGTGATTGAAATCTCTAAAAAAGGCAAAATTACTATGTCAGGGAAGAAATCGCAGTGGGTTGGGCCTTCGCCCAAAGAAATGGGTTTTCCCCAAGATAATAAAGACTACGATGTCCCCGAAATTCGTCCAAAAGTATTAAAGTTTTGACGGGTAAAAGCCTCTTTTTATGACAAAACTGCCACTATTATTGATTGCTTTTTTTTCAGCGTTTATGAGTTTGGCCAAACCCATTGACCTCACCAAAGCGCGCATTTATACTTCTATTTCGGACAAACAAGTACTGCTCCGAAGCATTGAGATGCTTCAAGAAGAAGTAAAAAAACGAACCCAAGTAACGTGGGAAGTAACGGATAAACTACCAACCACTGCGACGCCGTTGGTAGTGATTGCGCTGGAAAAAGACGTAGCTCTTTTGCCGACTGCGTGGCAAAAGGAGGTACAAAAACTGTCCACTATCTCAGCGGAAGGGTTTAAATTAGTGACAATTCCCGCCTCGCAGGCCGTATTGATAGTGGGTAAAGATGCGCGCGGTGTTTTGTATGGAGTAGGGCGTTTACTCCGAAAATTAGCCATGTACCCCCAAAAAATAACCATAGAGGAGGGGGTACAACTAGCCACGAGTCCGCGCTATCCCGTGAGAGGACATCAGCTGGGGTACCGACCTAAAACCAATGCCTACGACGCTTTTTCGGTGGCACAATTTGACCAATACATCCGTGAACTTGCCCTTTTTGGGGCCAATAGCATCGAACTCGTTCCGCCTCGCACCGACGATGATGTGAAAAGTGGGCACATGAAACTGCCTGCCATGGATATGATTCGGGAGCAGTCGCGGATTTGTAAAGAATATGGGCTGGACGTTTGGATGTGGTATCCCAACATGGGCTCGAACTATACCCATCCCGATTCCATTCAAATTGAACTTGACGAGCGTCACAAAGTGTTTTCGGCCATTCCAAAGCTTGATCACGTCTTTGTGCCTGGAGGTGACCCAGGCGATTTAGAACCCGATATTATGTTTGCGTGGCTTCAAAAAATGTCGGTGGTTTTGAAAAAATACCATCCCAAAGCCAAAATATGGGTGTCGCCGCAGGTATTCAAACCTAGTAAAAAGTGGTTCGATTCGTTTTTTGCTCAGGTCAATCGAGGGTATCCGTGGTTTGGTGGAGTGGTGTTTGGGCCGTGGGTAAAAATGCCCGTGCCAGAAATTCGTCGCATCACCAAAGCGTCGATTCCGATTCGGCATTATCCCGATATTACCCACAATTACAGTTCTCAATACCCCGTTCCTCATTGGGATTTGGTTTTTGCGCAAACCCTTGGTCGTGAAAGTATTAACCCTCGCCCGCACGACGAAAAAACGATTCACAATGCCTTGGATGAATACGGCGTTGGAAGCATCAGCTATTCAGAAGGCACCAACGACGACGTGAATAAATTTGTGTGGAGCGACCAAGATTGGAATCCCGAAACGCCCGTCATCGAGACGCTTCGCGATTATGCGCGTTTGTTTGTCGGAATGGATTACCAAGAAACCGTAGCACAGGGGCTTATTTCGCTCGAAAATACATTCCGAGGGCCGTTGTTGACCAACGAGTCGGTGGAAAGAACCCTGATGCAGTGGCAATCTATGGAGCAAAAGGCATCGTTGGCAGTTTTGCAAAATCCCCGTTTTCAAATGGGGCTGATTCGGGCGTATTACGATGCTTATACGCGCCGTCGATTGTTGTACGAAACCGAATTGGAGCAACAGGCAAAAGATGCACTGCGGGGGGCGGTCAAAGGAAATTCGTTGGCGGCGATTCAACAAGCCAAAACGACCTTGGAACGGGCGTGGAAAGTGCCAATTTTGCCCCAATACCGTCAAAAATGCGTTGATTTAGCCGATTCTCTCTTCAAAAGTATTGGCGCACAGCTGACGGTTGAGCGTCACGGGGCGGTATCGGGACGTGGAAATTTTGTGGACAACATCGACCTACCGCTCAACGATTCGCCTTGGTTGTTGGACGAACTTGGTAAGATTGAAAAATTAAATAACGAAGCCGAACGTCAACAGAAAATAGACCAACTGCTCCACCGCACCGACCCGGGCGCGGGAGGTTTTTACGACCATTTTGGCGCACCCGAAAGCTGGCATCGGGTAGTTTCGGATGTTTCGTGGGAGAAAGACCCAGGTAGTTTACAATCACCACGGGTAAGTTTTGGCGTTGGAATTGTAGGGGAAGAGTGGGTGGACGAAATCAGGGCAACTGGTTTTAAAGGACAAGTAACGCCAAGAGCGTGGATGAAGCAGGTAAAAACCTTGTATGAGGAGCCGTTAAAGATTGCTTACAACGAGCTAGACCCCAAGGCAACCTACCGAATGCGGATTTCTTACACGGGGCGTTTTCGGTCACGAATGAAACTAACGACGGATGACGGGGCCCTGATTCATGATTTTTTTCAAACGGGCGAAGAACCTCTCTTTGAGTTTGATGTTCCCCAAAAATCTACTGCCGACGGGAAAGTAACCTTTATTTGGACGTGTGGTGAAGGCGGTCAAGGCCCGCAAGTCACCGAAATTTGGCTAATGAAGAAATGATTTTACGACCTTCCCGAAAGTTTTAAACTTTCGGGAAGGAGAGTCAGTATGAAATTACCCTATTTTCTTGACTTCAACTGCCACGGGGCCTTTGGGTCGCATTTTTATTTGGAATGAAACTTTGTCTTTCTCTTTAACAGGCTCCTTCAATTCGTTGATATGCACAAAAATACTTTCGTTGGTCTTCGCATCTTTAATAAAACCGTACCCTTTTTGCTCGTTGAAAAAATGAACACTACCAATGCGCTCCGAAGCCTCTTCCTCGGCGTTTTGAATCTCGGGCGAATACTCGCGGGGTTTTTCAGGTTGTTTTTTTACAAGTGAAGGTGGCACACTCGATAAGTTGCCATTTTCATCCACATAGGCCATCATGTCTTCTAGTCCTTTTCCTTTGCTAGACGACGCCAACCGTTCTTCTTTTCGTTCTTCTTTTCCTTTACGTTTCTTTATTTTTTTTTGTTCGCGCTCTTTCTTGGTAAATGTTGTTTTTGATCCGCTCATTTGGTACTTGGTTTAATGATGGTATTTCTTTGAATTAAATTGTGTAGCAGAGATACCAAAGAATTAAAGAATGCGGTTTGACGGCGTAGATTAATTGCCTTGTGTGATTGTACAACTAAAGGGAAGCGAACAAAAACAGGAAGTATTGGTATGCTGATAAACTTTCTAACAACAAACATACCATTATAATTTCACTATCTCTTCCCAAAAGTTTCAAAACTTTTAGGAAGAGGTAATTTCGCCCTTCAGATGGCGTATATTGGTTTATTTTTTCTTGTCTTTACGCGCTTTGTATTCCTTAAATCGGTTTTCGTACTCCTTGATTTGCTCGGGGGTAAAGCGGTTGAGGTAGGTCTCTGGCAAAGCGAGGAGTTCGGGCGCTAATTTAGGAGCGGTGTCGATTAACTTATTGCGACCACCCGCATTTTTGGTTAAGTCAAAAACATCGTAAAGCTCTCCCGCCACCGTATAGGCTTTGTACGAAAGCTTGTTGCCATCGACCGAAATGATTTGGTACAACTGCGTGTTAGAACCTGCTCTGTCCATCCAGTCTTGCAAGCCAATCGTGTACATTTTAGGCCCGCTCACCGACACTACATAGATAGGGCCATCGGGGTATTTACGGCTTTGCCCCAAAGGCATGTTAAGCCCACGCCCGTAGGTGTGGTCATGGCCTTGTAAAACCAAATCGACGTTGTATTTTTTGTAAATAGGTTCCATTTTTAAACGCCATTCATCGTTGTTACGCCCGTTGGCAGTCGAATAAATTGGGTGGTGGTGCGTTACAATTGTCCAACGATTGGGGTTTTTCTCCAATACGCTTACCAACCATTTGGCTTGTTCTTCCAATACGTTGGCATCAAGTAAGGCGGCTTGGGAGTTTAAAGAAACAAAACGTACGCCTTGATAATCAAAGTAATAGGCGGTTTCTTTGAGACTTGCTGGGCCATTTTCTGGTAAAACAAACGACGGCCGCCAATGGATAGATAATGACGATTTGCCAGCGGGGTCGCGGAAATATTCGTGATTGCCTGGGCTGGCTAGGGTTGGTACCATGCCGTTGATCCAGCCGCCAGCCTCAAACCACTCGCCCCATTGCCAATCGGCGTTGGAAGTTGTGATGAGGTCGCCCGCGTGAATCATTAAGCTCACGGAAGGCATGGCTGAATACGCCCCCCGAATGGTACGCGACCAGAGCGAACGAATGTCGTTTTGGGCATCTCCAAAATACAAAAATGAGAATGGAACGGCTTGGTCGTTGGCGGTTTTGAAATGAAACCACTCGCTCCAATATTCGCCCGCCCCCACACGGTAGCTGTATTTAGTGTTGGGTTTGAGGTTGGTAAAATGAACTGTATGATAAAGCACACGCTTGCCATCCACGACTACAGTTTCGGTAGTGGCAGGTACCAAGGTGGCTTTTTTGACAAAATCGGGCGACGCATCGGCTTCGTGAATGGCGCCAATGGCCGCAACAATGGTGGAATCCGTTCGCCAGTTGATCGACTGCGACGTGGCGGCGTTGTTTTCCTGCCAACCCATAATAACGCGGTCGGGATAAGGGGTGGGTGTGTAAGGTTTGTGCGTTTGTGCCGCGCTCGTTAGGGCTAAAAAACTGCCTACTAGGAGGCCAAAAACGCCTGATTTTTGGATAACTTTCATAGTAAAGGTCACTGACTTATGATTGTACAATTTGATCCATGAGGAGGTTGGCGCGGGCGCCAGTTTCACCCGTGCTTGGGCAGGTGCCTTCACCTCTGAGTTGCTGAACAATTGTTTCAATGAGAGGTTGTTGAACGTGTTCAGGGTACGGTATTTCAAAGGTTTCGGTACCTTCGGCGGTTTCAACGCGAATAGTAAAGCGCTCGAAAAATGAAAAAGTGATTTTTCCTTTTGAACCAATAAACTCTGATTCGTCGAGGCGTTGTTCGGGGTTGAGCGTGTAGCACCAGCTGCCCGTTCCCAATACGCCCGACTCAAATTCAAAGGAGGCAACTACAATGTCGTCGGCTTGGTACAAGCCTGCTTGGTTTCTGCTAATGCCTTTGCCCGACGCAATAGGGCCAAAAATATATTCTAACAAGTCGAACTGGTGCGATGCCAAATCGTGGAAATGCCCTCCACCCGAAATCGCGGGGTCAACGCGCCAACGCGGTTGGGCTCCGTCCCCAATTTCCTCGGAGTAGGGGTTGTAATGAATTTGAACTTTTACCAAACGTATATCGCCAATCGCTTTTTGGTCCACCAATTCTTTGAGTTTGAGAAAATATGGCAACTGACGACGATAGTAGGCCACAAACAACGGCACACCCGTTTCGCGACTGATTTGGTTCATTTGTTCGCATTCGTCGGCACTGAGCGCCATCGGTTTTTCTACATACACGGCCTTGCCCGCTTTCATGGCCTTAGCGGCATATTCAAGGTGAACGTTGGGCGGGGTAGCAATGTAGATGGCATTGACGTCGGGGTCGTTGATAAGTTCATCGACATCGTTGTACCATTTGGGTACACCGTGACGTTGGGCATAATCGGCGGCTTTTTGGGCATCGCGACCCATGACAGCGACGAGCGATGAATGGGGCACTTTGCTAAAAGCAGGCCCACTTTTCTTTTCGGTTACGTTGCCACAACCAATCATTCCCCAGTTGATATGTTCCATAAAAGCGAAAGTTTTCAATGAATACGTTGTTGTTTATTTGTGCTTGGCGTTTTTAAGATTGGGCTTGGAGCGCCATGTAGCTTCAGGCCCGAAACGGGTAAAGTACGTCTTTTTATCTAATTTTTCGTACGGTGGATACGCATAAATAAAGCGATTGGTTGACAAAAAAAAGACACTGACAACGGCAACGGTACTCAGTGCGCGTATCCAGGCTTTTTTATACAAACCGCTAAAAGATTGTTGTTGAAAATGGCTAAAGGTTTCACTACTATCAAAAATAGGCTCGTGCTCGCGTGGTAAGGTCAGTAACAGGAATGAAACCAGCATGGCATTGACGGTAATGACCCATTCGGTGAGCAAACGCGATGGATGCCAGCCAACGAGCGCGCGTTCAAAGTTGCCAATAATCATAACCCAAAGCAAGACCAGCAAAAGTAATTGTCCTTTGCCCAACCACGTTTTGGGGAATAAAGCAAGGGGCTCTTTGAAATGGCGTTTGAGGAGGAAGGCAAACAAGGCTACCAGCAGCAACCACGTCAGTCGAAACCAACCTTCGGGCGTAAAATGGAGAAAATCAATGTAAGGGAGGCGGCCCAAATAGGGGACATCCCAAAGCGCAGGGACGGTTTCGGTACTTCCGTCGGAAAGTGTGATAGCCTGAGTCCAAACTTCTTGGTTGAGTCGTTCGCCCCATTCACTAACATTTTTAAATAGGTTGACGTACGTAATTCCGAGTAATACAAAAAGCGTCATTCCGCCCAATGCCCATTTTTCAGCCGACGTTTTTTGCGGTGAAGGGGCTGATAAAGGCAGACGTGCCGCTAAGATGGCAAACAAAGCCGCGATGGCAATGCCATTGACGAAACCATAGCTTTGTTCCAAGAAACTATGCCAGTTTTGTTGTTGCCAATTGCTCCAAAGCGCCAGTTGTTGAGTTTCGGTAGCAGGTAAAATTCGGGGACTTCCAAAGGCCATCAAGAGTTGTTTTATCCACTGAATGCCCGAAAAACCCAGCCCACCTATCGTGCCGCAAACAATGGATGCAAACGCTACTGATTGGTAACCATTACGTCGCATCCAGAGAATCATTCCTACAAATACGCCCGTAATCCCTGCCCAGTCGTCGCTGCGCGGAGGTGTCATGCGCAAACCGCCAATGGACGTAAAAAAAAGGCTTCCTAGCACGGGGAAAATCAGAAACGAAACCAGCCACCCGCCTGCCATATATACAATGAGTGAAGAGCCATCGCGGAATTTGCCGAAACGATTAAAATAAAAGGTAATGCCTACCACGGCTCCGATGAACCAACCGACGTGCTGGGGGTAATCGCCAAACCATTGAGGCCAGTTGTTCAGGAAGTTATGGGCGTCAAAGGCCACTTTTTTCGTTTCGGGGTCGATGTAGGTAGGGTCTCCCAGCGTATAGGTAAGCGCAGCGGCAAGCGATGGTAATACCCCCGTTTTTTGTAAAACCCATTGCCCTACTAAACCCACGAGCGCACCGCCTAGCAAGCAGAGCGGCAACCAAAAGCTCTTTTTGAAACGTTGTTCCCACGTATCGTACAAACCCGCCGCGAGTAGTGCAAAAAAGGCAGGTAGGTAGTCGGCATCAAACCAGTAAAGCGGGCTTTTGTGCCGTGACCAAGTATGGTCAAATGCAATGCCCGACTGTAGCCAGTTGGCAACAGGATCTTCGATGAGGTCTAAGACGAGCCAAGTCGCAAATAACCACCAAATGGGTTTTGTCAGGCGAATAAGGGTCGATTTGTCGGCAGCAGCGGCTAGTGCCGTTCCTGCACCTCCCAAGGCGGCCCACAAAAAACCAATGTAGAACAAGGTGACATAACCGTAGAGTTGAGAAGGGGCGTGGCCGCTTTCGGTGGATGAAATGACTTGCATGTACGAAATGGAACCTCCAAATCCCCAACCAATTGCTCCAAAAAAAGCAAAATAGAGTACTTTTTCGCGCCAGTCGGGGCGACCAGAAAGCAAACAACCCGTGATGGCCGCCAAACATCCTGCAAAAGCAGCGCCATATTCATGTCCGAAGTTTCCGCGGATACCCCAACCAATGCCCAACGAAAGTCCTACCGTTACAAACGTTGACAGTCGCCGACTAGGGGTTGGGGTTGATGTAAAAAGTGACGTTAACATGCCGATGGGAGGTTACGTCAGATGACTAAATTGGGGGAATCATCGGATTGAACGGTGTCTCCAACGGCTTGTTTAATCACCGAAAGGTCATGACGGAGGCGTTGGGTAAAGAGGGCAATGTCAAAACTATGCACCACAATATTGGCCCCTTCGTTGATCCATTTGATTTGGCGCTCGGGTTCCAGCGAAAAATGAATGCCAATCGCGAGTCCATGGGCGCGGGTTTTATGAATGATGGTGCGAACGGCTTCCTCAAAAACGGGATGGTCGTACTGCTCGGGTAAGCCCAGACTCACCGACAAATCGTGCGGGCCAATGAACACGGCATCTAAGCCTTTGACCGACAATAAATCGTCGAGGCGTTCGAGGGCAGGCACACTTTCGATGTTGGCAATACAAATGTTGGCGGCGTTGTGGTTGGCAATATACTGCGCGAGTTCGGCAGGCATTTCTGCGCCTTCGTGGAGGTATTGGTGCAGCACTTCGCCTTTCAGTGGGCGGTACTTTACGCCACCTACCAGCTCGCGAATTTGGGTGACGGATTCTAAATATGGTGCAACCACTCCCAACGCGCCGCCGTCAATCACTTGGCAAGCCAAAAATGGGTCGGGGCTAGGAATACGAACGATGGGCGTTATGTCCAAAGCGCGGAAAATTTGGCACATTTTGGCCAATTCGCCACGGTCTAGCGGAATGTGTTCGGTATCAATAAATACAAAATCAAGCCCTACTTTTTTGAGCGCCGCAGGCCACATAGGTGAGGTGGACGTAAAGCAAGTGCCATAGACATTTTGGCCGTTTTGTAGTTTTTGGAGTAAGCTAAGGGTCATGGTTGGAATCTGAAAAGGAAGTGTTTCTTAATAACAACGGTAGAAGTAATACGTTTGGGGCAAAGGATGAGGCTATTTATATGAGAATCTATTTTGGCACGTTTATTGGGAAAAGGTAATTTATTCACCAAAGGTGAGCAACATCAATAACTGTAAAAGACAATGGAAGCACCGAAAGAATTTGTAGCTTTGCTTCGAGATACACAAATGATTTTGGACAGTATGCCTGACGAAGCCCTCGATATATCGGTGGTTATACCACTTTTCAACGAAGAAGAATCTCTACCTGAACTTACTGCGTGGATAAAACGCGTGATGGATGAGCACCAATTTAGCTACGAAGTGTTGCTTATCGACGACGGAAGTTCCGACGATTCTTGGTCAATCATTCAAAAATTGGCGGTCGATAATCCGAGTATCAAAGGAATTCGTTTCAACCGCAACTATGGCAAAACGCCTGCTTTGCAAACGGGTTTTCAGGTGGTAAAAGGCAAAGTGGTCATTACGATGGACGCCGACCTCCAAGATAGTCCCGACGAAATTCCAGAGCTATACCGAATGATTACCGAAGACGGGTACGATTTGGTGTCGGGCTGGAAACAAAAACGGTATGATCCGCTTAGTAAGACGCTTCCTACGAAGTTGTTTAATGCCGTAACGCGCAGTATTTCAGGGGTATATCTTCACGATTTTAACTGCGGATTGAAAGCCTATAAACAGCGAGTGGTAAAAAATATCACACTTTATGGCGAAATGCACCGCTACATTCCTGTGGTGGCTAAGTGGAATGGTTTCCGTAAAATCGGGGAAAAAGTGGTGCAACACCGCGCTCGTAAATACGGAAGCACGAAGTTTGGTTTAGAGCGTTTTGTCAATGGCTTTTTGGACTTACTTTCGATTACGTTTGTTCACCGCTTTAGCAAAGCGCCGATGCACTTCTTTGGCCTGTGGGGAACGCTCTCGTTTCTGATTGGTTTTTTGATTACGACGGGGTTGATTATCAAGAAATTGTACTTGATTTATACCCACGAACCTTATCGAAATGTGACCGAAAATCCGCTGTTTTACTTGGCGTTGGTTGCCATAGTCATCGGATTTCAACTTTTTCTAGCAGGGTTTTTAGGCGAAATGATGGTGAAGCAACATACCGTCAAACAACCCGATTATCTGGTTTCGGAACAGATTGGAGTTTAGCGTGTGGTTGGTTACTTATAGCCAACCTGAGGTTGCTCCCCGCAGAACTTACCAAGTTTTTGAAAAACCTTGAGCGTCAGATTTAAGAATCTGACGTCACTTGTCGTGTGGTTGGTTACTTATAACCAACCTGAGGTTGCTTACAACCGAATTTACCAAGGTTTTGAAAAACCTTGAGCGTCAGATTTGAGAATCTTACGTCACTTGCCGTGAAGTTGGTTACTTATAACCAACCTGAGGTTGCTCACAACCTAATTTGCCAAGTTTTTGAGAAACCTTGAGCGTCAGATTTGAGAATCTGACGGCACTTGTTGTGTGGTTGGTTACTTATAACCAACCTGAGGTTGCTCCCCGCATAGTTTACCAAGGTTTTGAGAAACCTTGAGCGTCAGATTTGAGAATCTGACGTCACTTGTCGTGTGGTTGGTTCCTTATAACCAACCTGAGGTTGCTCACAACCGAATTTACCAAGGTTTTGAGAAACCTTGAGCGTCAGATTTGAGAATCTGACGGCACCAAAAAAAGCGCAGAACGAGTTTCTGCGCTTTTTTTGAAAAATAAAAACGACCTATGTAGTTGAAATTTAAAATTATATAGCTTTCTTGCATATAAATAAATCCTTAAATCCCAAAATGATGATTTCTTATTTGCTAAGTTTGGTTTGTGGCCTTTACGGTGGCGGAGCCACTCAGGAAGTTGCCCAAGTAGAAAATCACTCAGTACGAATTGTCGGCAGTTTTCGCGACAATACCACTAAAGATTTTCTCAAAAAAAGCACGATTCGCGCGGTGTTCAAGTCGGGAAAACAACTGACGTACGAAACCAATGCCAATGGGGTGTATGAAATTGTAGTGCCCGATTCGACCCAATTTCTAACCTTTGATTCGGAAGGGTACCGTACCCATACGATTCCTGTCACGTTTATTGGGAAAATTTCGAGCAAAGCGACTTTTTCCATTCAGCCTGAAATGGTGCTAACAAAAGACTCGCTCCAAGTTTCGGAGAGTCCTTCTCAATTATTGTATGTGTCTTTTCTTTTTCCCGATGGAATGGATGTCAATCATTTAATTACGAGAAATAACTCCAAGGCTTTTACCAGTTTTGACTATCGTAAAACGTATAATAAAGGCAAACATTTGTCATGGCATGCCACCGAGTTATCTAAAGGTATATACGAATATAAATCGACGACGCCTGAAGGAAAAAAGCTGTATTACAAGCAATTTGAGGTAAAAGAAGGGTATAATTTTATGGAAGTTACGCCCCAGCCAGAAGAATCACTTTCACCGCCAGCGGTGGCATTAACCGACCAAGTGTTGTACTTTTCACAGAGTACGTATGAGTTGAGTGAAGAGGTGAAAACGAATTTGGATGCGATAAGTAAAGCCTTGGTTGCTCAACCACAGACCAAATTACAAATCACGGGTCATACCGATAACGTGGGAGAGTCTGATAAAAACCTCATTTTGTCGGAATACCGCGCCAAAGTAGTAGCGAGTTATTTGGAACAAAAGGGCGTTTCAGCAAGTCAATTGGTGGTAGAATGGAAGGGAGCAGCTGCGCCTGCAGTGTCAAATGACGCAGAAGATAACAAAATAAAAAATCGCCGAGTGGAGCTGAAGGTAATTCCGTGATAGGTTTAAATTGAAAGGTGTGATGCAGAGACGCAACCAATTATGCCTTGCGTCTCTGCGTTAAAATCCTTTAAAACTCTCCAAACTGACCGTACATATCCTTCAATTTGGGGTCACGTTCGGTGTTGCGGATGTCTTTTCGCATGGCTTTTACCCCTTCAATGTCAGTCAAAAGTCCCAGTACTTGATATGCCCCAAACCGCACAAAATAAGCAGGGTCATTGCGGGCCATAGTTTCGAGCATTGGCAACGCTTTTCGTTGTACCGAACCATCAGATTTGATGAGGTATTTGCCAAACACTTGCAAAAAATTATACATTTCTGCCGACTTCAAACGCTTCATTTTCACCATAAACCAGTCGTACTGCTCGGGTTTTGCCAAGCCTGCGTAGTAATTGGCTACGGCCGTCACGATTTCGCTATTGGGGGCGTTTTCAAAGCGTTTGGCTACGTCAACTGCGTCGTCGGGCTTTCCGATAAGGTAGGCATCGAGTGCCGCCGATACCACCTGATACGAGCTGTCGTTGAGGGCTTCGCGGAAGAGCGGATCGTTGGAGTTATCCCCAAACGAGCCTAACGTAATGATGGCCTCAGTACGCACCCGTGCATGGGCATCCACGCGAGCTTTGCTTTGCACAAGTCGTTCTACTTCATTAAACTGCAAACCATCGTATTCGGAGAAGTTAGAAACGGCTAATTGTCTGATTTTCCAAAACTTATCGCTCATGGCTTGCATCATGAGTTGGCGCACGGTAGAGTCGGCGAGTTGGTTTTCTAAGCCCGTAATGGCCTCATAGCGAGCTAGGTATTTATCACAATGTTGGTACTGAAAGATTAATTCAGGCTTTGATTTCTCGTAATTAATCTCGCCCAGTAGTTGCCGCTCGGCGTCAAAATCCACCAAATCAGGGCGTTGTTTTACTGGAATTTCAAACGTCTGTTTTGCTTTGTTGACGACAATATCATGGGTTTCTTTTTGCCCATTTACCCAGACATCCACCTTGAGGGGTAAACGGTGAATCGGCGTATAGAGCGAGTCCTGCAACTGAGAGACTTTGAGCGTTACTTTGTTGGCGTCGTACGATTTTTCTACTTTCAACGTAGGATGGCCTGGTGACAAGAACCACTGATTGAAAAACCAGTTCAAATCTTCGCCCGTTACTTCTTCAAAGGATTCCCGTAAATCGTTCACTTCGGCGGTTCCGAACCCGTAGCGAATGAGGTAATTGCGCGTGGCGGCAAAAAAAGCTTCGTCGCCAATGTATTTGCGAAGCATGTGCAAGACAAGCCCTCCTTTGGCATACGAATGGTTGTCGAACATGTCTTCCATGTCGGTGTAATTGTACCGAATGAGGGGTTCTTGTTTTTGTTCAGATTCGCCCAAATACTGCTGCAAAGAGCCTTGTGCCCAAAAATCAGCTTGTTCGGCGCCGAGTTTGTGTTCGTTCCAGAGGTATTCAGAATAATTGGCAAACGCCTCGTTGAGCGGTAAATGTACCCACGATTCACACGTGACCAAATTTCCAAACCAATGGTGCATGAGTTCGTGCGCGATGACATCGTCGGAGTTTCCATCCAGCAAAGCGCGGGTATCGGTTTGGACATTTTCGGCATGAACGGTCATGGACGTGTTTTCCATCGCACCTGCCACAAAGTCGCGAACGGCAATTTGGGCGTATTTATCCCACTGAAATTCTACCCCAAATTTGCTTTCAAAGAAATCAATCATTTCTCGCGTACGTCCAAAAATGGCTTTGGCGTGCGGGGCATATTCGGGTTCTACGTAGTAACTTAGCTCAAGGCCATTGCGAATGGTATCGTGCGCCACGGCAAAATCGCCCACCACAAAGGCCGCCAAGTAAGGAGCGTGAGGCAGTTTCTGCACCCAGCGGTCGGTGCGGGTACTGTCGGGGTTGAGGCGAGATTCGACGAGTTTTCCGTTGGAAAGCGTCTTAAAGCGTTTCTCAACCGTCAGACGAATGTCTTGGGTCATTTTTTCATTCGGGCTGTCCACCGTAGGCATCCAGCACGAATTGTACTCGGTCTCGCCCTGCGTCCAAATCTGCTGTGGTTTTCCTTCGTCTAGCCCGTCGGCATTGATGAAATAGAGCCCTTTGTCGCCCTTTGTGCCCACAATTCCCGCAGGCAGTTCGTTGGGTTTTGCTACGTAGTCGATAAGTACGTGAAGGGTATCAAAACGCGAGTACTTACGGCGCAATTTGATGTTTAAAAGGCGCTTGTCGTAGGTATATTCGAGCGGGTCGTTGATGTATTCGTAGATGTATTTTTTTTGGAGGGAATCGTATTTTTTGAGGGTATCTAGTTGGAAAATACCCTTAATGTCGAAGCCTTTCGCGTCTAATTCGAGGGTATTTTGGGGGTAAAAATAGGGCTTAAACGTAATGACGGCGCTCCCCAGCGCGTGCTGCCGTAGCCAATCGAAACGAAGGTCGAGTTGGGTGTGTAGAATGTCGTTTTTAAGGGTGCGGGTTGGGCGAATTGGCCCTTTTTTTGCTACCCAAGCAGGCGCTTTGCGAAGCGTGTCAGCAGGGGTACTTGTCTTCGAAAATGAGCAAAATGCTATAAAACAACTAAATAAAAGTAATGCGATTCGTTTTACCATTAGTTCAATCCTTTGTCTTTAGGACGTTGAAAGTCAGAAAGGTAATTTGTGAAAATGAGAAAAAAGCAGTGAGTTATCACAGATTCAATAATAACGCAAAGTTCGGAAAGGTATTGGAAACAACGTAACAATTCACAAAAAAAGCGCCAATCGATGTCACTCGACGGGCGCTTTTGCTAGTCAGACGATAGTCAGACCAAGGTTTTTGCTGGTCAGACAGTAGTCAGTCTAGGGGTGTCGCGGTCTGACTATCGTCTGACCGCTGTCCAAGCTTATACTAATTCGTTTTTCACCAAATACTCTGCAATCTGAACGGCGTTGGTGGCGGCTCCTTTGCGAAGGTTGTCGGCCACAATCCAGAGATTGAGGGTTTTAGGTTGTGATTCGTCGCGGCGAATACGTCCTACAAACGTCTCATCTTTGCCGTGTGCTGTCAAAGGCATTGGATAAACTTTATTTTGCGGGTCGTCTTGGATTACCACGCCTTCGGCTTGGCCCAAGATTTCGTAAATATCTTTTAGGTCAAACTCATTTTCAAACTCAATGTTTACGGCTTCCGAGTGACCACCAATCGTCGGGATACGCACCGTCGTAGCAGTAACGGCGATGTTATCATCCATCATGATTTTCTTGGTTTCGTTGGTCATTTTCATTTCCTCTTTGGTATAGCCGTTGTCCAAGAAAACATCGATGTGAGGCAATACGTTAAGGTCGATAGGGTGAGGATACACCTTTGGAGCGTCTTGATTACCAGCTCTTTCGGCAAACAATTGGTCAACGGCTGCTTTACCCGTTCCTGTTACTGATTGGTAGGTCGAAACTACCACGCGTTTGATGCCATAGCGCTTGTGCAATGGATTCAAAACCACCACCATTTGGATGGTTGAGCAGTTGGGATTAGCAATGATTTTATCTTCTTTGGTCAACGTAAAAGCGTTGATTTCGGGTACTACCAATTTCTTGGTTGGATCCATACGCCAAGCCGATGAGTTGTCAACGACTGTGATACCTGCCTCCGCAAATTTAGGAGCAAGCGACAAAGAAGTTCCACCACCCGCCGAAAAAATAGCGATAGCTGGCTTTGCTGCAATTGCATCTTCAAAGCTAACAATGGTGTACTGTTTACCCTTGAACGTGACCTGTTTACCTACTGATCTTTCTGATGCTACTGGAATCAACTCAGTGATTGGGAAGTTACGCTCTTCGAGTACTTTGAGGATTTCGCTGCCTACCAAACCGGTAGCGCCTACTACTGCGATTTTCATTGGTTTGCTCTTGTTTGAGTTATTAAAAATTAACGGATGTACATAAAAAAAACGTCACCGCGAAGGTTAAGAATCTGGACAAACACGCTGGCATGATAGGGTCAATATCCCATCAGGCTCCGCGTGTCTATTTAGATTTCTTTGTGTTCACAGTGACGATTAAAAATGTGGGTGCAAAATAAGGTCTTTCTCAGAAGTAAGTCAAGAAAATAATGGATTTTTTGTAAAAAAGTTAAAACTTGGCAAACTTTTTTGTCATTTTATTAATCCATTGGCTTTGAAACGTTTCAAATTTTGTTCTGTCCAAAACCGACTGTTGGGTTTTAGAATGACGTTTAGCATTCCTTCGGTAGTGGGCTCGTTGGATGCCTGGAAATGCCTGATGATATCGATGGCTTCAATTTCTTGCCCAGAAAGCGCTTGCAACGATTCCCAAGAGGTAGGCAGCCCGTCGATGCTCAAAAAAGCTTTTCGAGTTGACACTTTTTCTCCTTTTTCTATCCAATAGACCCCATCGGTTTTGGGCTTGATTTGGCCATGAAATTCACCCAACAAGCGTAAAAGGGGAAAGGCATGGTCTGATTTGTCGATAACCAAGGTACTATCGGCCTTGAGGTAGGGGCGTCGGAAGTCTTTTGAAACGTTAGGCGCTTGTGTTGTGGTAGGTACCGCATGACGTTGCCGCGAAACTTGGGCTAAACTATCTCTTTTCGACGAACTGAGGTGCTGGACAGGATGCCAAAACCATTGGGGAACAATTGGCGTCCATCTGGTATCAAGTGCAATGGATGCGTTTTTGATTTTGTCACTTTGCGCTTGAATGGTAATGTTTGTTTCTCCAAAAAACAACATGGGAGTCGAGGCAAAATTTCCTTCGGCGTCAGTTGAGGCTTGAAAATGCAGAGCGGTGGAATCTGATTGTACAAGGCCAATCACAGGGCTGTTAGCCACGGGACGTCCGTTGGGTTGTTTTATTATTCCTCGTAATGTCAGCCCAGATTCGTACTCAAGCACCGTTGCATCCGACGAACTGTAGGGACGAACTTCGTGCGTGAGTAAGAGGGCGTCTAATGTTCGGGCAAGGTTGGTGGTTGTGGCGAAATAACACGCACTTAATTCACTTTCAAAAAGCTGAGAATGAAAGGAAGCATCGTCGTCTTCGTCGGACGAATGATAAAAAGCGCGATTGGCAATCGGATTATTGAGAGCGTCGAGCAGGGTTACTTGCATAACGCCTGTTCCTTCCAAATCTTCTTTGGCAATGCGGGCGGTAGTTAGATTCCCTTTGGGAGTAGCGATGGCCTCATAGACAATTTGCCCGCGTAAGTGAATCAGCAGGCGCATCGGTTTCCATTCTTGGGCTGAAAGGTTGTTGTAAATTTTAATGATGACCGTCGCCGTATCGCGCAGTACATCAACGTTGACGACGTAGCCTTTGGGCCGAATAGCAGGGAGACTGACTTCGTTTCCATTGCTTAATTTCGCTCGAAGGGGCTGGGTAGAGGGAGGCATGATAAAGAAGTTTCCATACCCCTGCCCGTTGGTTTTAACTGTCATCAGGGTATCGTTGGTGGCATTGAGTACCCAACCATCAACCGCCACAGGAGCACCCGATTTGGTAAAACTACGAACCCCAACTCGATTGGGTAGTTCTGCAATCAAATGCCCGCTTTCAGGAAAAAATGCCACGCTGATTGAATCGTTTTGTGCAGATGAAACAGACGCATCGATGACCTGAAAAGAGGTTCGTCCCCAAAAACGCTCATCAAAATGCCTTGCCCAGTTGTTGTACGCAATCAGCTGGTACGTACCTCCCTGCAATGAATCAGGAACCACCCAATGTCCCGAAAGTCGCCCGTTTTCTATCCATAAAGGTTGTTGCCAAACTACGTTGTTTTCGTTGCGAATGGCAAGATACACAATGGTTTGGGGGATAAATTGGTGGGAAGTAGCATCAATAACTTCTACTTGATAGCGAAGCGTGTCGCCCAGTGCAAAGTGCGATTGCGAGAGTTGCAGAAGAAACTTCTCTTGTTTTTGAAAATGAGGAATCAATCCAGCTTGTTCGAGCAGCGTTGACGAAAGGCTGTCGTTGGGCTGGTAGTCGTTGGGAAGCAAATCCGCGATGCGTTTTTTACTCATGCTCCCTCCCGTCTCAAATTGGTACGAATTTTCAGGAATACCATCGTACGAAAAGGCAAAAGCTGCCCCTTTGATGGTCAGCCAAGTGACTTCACGGTTGAGGTCGAAATACCAACTTTGTGGGTCGCGGCGATGGAGATAATGGATTTCGTACTTACGATTGGGCAAAATCACGCGTTGCAAAGCCACATCGGTATAAGCCAACGTATCGGGATTAATTTCAAGGAGGCGGTTGTTCCTAAAATACCGATTTCGGGAAATTCGTTGCGTCGTGGTGTCCGTATCCAGATATACTCGAAAGCCTTCCGACTGACTTTTTTTGTGGGCTACGGCCCTTAAAAAATGGTAAATAGAGCCTCGATACGCGTCATTTCGGGCCAATTCCCACTCTTTTTGCTGGGCGTCATTTTTGGCCGTCATTTCCCGATATAACAACTTGCCGCTAAATTCGTAGGTTGTCGTAGTGGCATTAAACTGTTCTAATTGGTATTCAATATCATAGCCAAGCGATTTGTTGTGTATCTCAAAAGGGCGGGACGAAGTCGCATGAAGCACCTGTTTTTTTCGACTCAGGTCAATGAAATACGGGTCTTTGATTTCGCAGTTTCGGGCGTTTTTGGTACGCCCCAAAAACTCACGTTGAAAATCTTTGTACAGCCGTTTCCATTGTTTGTCGCGTTTGCCAGCCACCTTGACTTCCGCTAAAAAACGGGTGTCAGGCTGGAGTCGAATCGAAAAACGACGGGTTTCGTCGGGACGTAAAACAACTTCTTGTTCAAACGATTTAAACCCCACCATCGACGCCACCACTTTGACGTAGCCCGAAGTCTGGATCCGCAGCGAAAAATTCCCTTTTACATCAGTTTGTGTCCCCTTGGTGGTGTTGCTGATAAAAACGTTGACAAAAGGCAGGGGCTGATTGGTTGCGTCGTCAATGATATTTCCCGTGAGGGTTTGGGCAATATTGGAAAAAGGCAGCCAAAGAAAAACCAACGCCAAAAAAACAAAACGGACTTGGTTTCTCGCACCGTGTGTTTGGTTTCTCAAAACCAAACAGTTATTGCGTCCTTGGTTTCTCAAAATCAAAAAGTTGTTGTGTGTTTGGTTTCTTAAAACCAAACAACTACCGAGTTGCAAGTGATTCAAAGCCTGTCTATTGAAACCGAAGGAGTGGATGAAAATCGCCATACATTGCTAGGAGTGATGCAGTAATCTAAACGAACATCAAAGGCGTCGGCATCGGTGATAGTTGGTATTGGGTCAAAAAAAGACACGCCTACTTTGAGAACATTGGAGCGGCACTTTGCCAAAAAACGATCATAAAACCCTTTTCCATACCCAACCCGATTACCTTGGTGGTCAAAAGCTAAAAGTGGAATAATCACCAAATCTATCTTTGGTACTGGAAAATGGAGGGAAGTTGAAGGATTTGGCTCTAAAATTTCCCACTGATTTGAGAGAAGTTCGATGTCGGGTGTCCACAGATAATGCTCCATTTCACCCGTTTGAGGAAGGCTACGCGGAACGACGATGCTGGTACGGGGAAATTCGTGTTGAAGGGTATCAATAATGGGGAAGGTATCTACCTCGTTTTGGCGACGGATGGGCAAATAACAGTGAATGGCTTGGAAGTCAGCGACAGGAAAAGAAGCAAAAAACAGCCGCGCAATGGCTTGACTTTGCGCGGCTGTTTCGGTAGGAGACAAAGCCATACGTTGTTGTTTAAACACATGGCGTAGCTCTTTTTTTGTCATGATTTATTACTTAATTCCTCCCATCCAATCTTTGAGTGGGCGTTGAAGAATGAAGATTACTCCGCCCACGGCCAAGCAGAACCAAACGATGCTCATAAACATTTGGGGCATTTGCTGAACGTTTTCTTCGTCGAAACCTCCCGCAAACAAACCTGCAAAAAGATTGCCCAAGGCCGCAGCTACAAACCAAATACCCATCAATTGACTCAAGTATTTTTTAGGCGCAAGTTTGGTATAAGCACTTAGTCCAACGGGGCTCAAGCACAGTTCACCAAGGGTATGGAACAAATACGTAAAGGTCAAGAACAAAGCAGAGGCTTTTACGCCAGTAAGGGCTATTTGCGCACCTACAACCATGATGTAATAGCCTAATGCTAGTAAGAATAAACCAATGGCAAATTTTACCAACAAAGGAGGGTTAAGTTGTTTTTTCTCCAAAAATACCCACAAACCACCCAAAACAGGCGCAAAAACGAGGATATAGAAAGGATTGAAGTTTTGGAACCAGCTCGACGGCATCCCAAAAGGAAGTTCCGAATAGCGGTCGGCAAAAATTTGCAGCGACGAACCTTGTTGCTCAAACCCAGCCCAGAACAATACCGCCCCCCAGAAGAGAATAAAGAGAATAACAATACGTTTTCTTTCGGTGGTATCAAGTCCTGACGCAAAAATGAGGTTGAGGAAATAAACGATAACGATGGCTACCGCAATCACACCCATTGAGGTAGCTACGGCTGCCTTGCTGCCCCATTGGAACATCCCATTGAACTGCATGACCAGCATGAAAACTACCAACGCGCCGAGCAATCCCCACGTAATAGGATTGGTTTTTTCGGAAGACTTGTCCGAGGCCAACGCCTTGGGCAACATACCTTTGTCTTGGAGGTAGGTTTGGGCCGTAAAACGATAAACAAGCAAGCCCAAGAACATGGCTACCGCCGCTGCTCCGAAGCCGTAATGCCAGCCTACTTTTTGACCAAGGTAACCTACAATCAAAATGCCCAAAAACGAACCCGTGTTGATACCAATGTAAAAAATGGAAAAGGCCGCATCACGAATGGCACCGCCTTCAGGGTATAACTCACTGACAATAGAACTGATGTTGGGTTTGAGCAAGCCTGTTCCGATAGCTACAAGCCCTAATCCCGTAAAAAATACGGCCTGCGATGCGGGAAACGCAAGTACAATGTGGCCCAGCATAATGGCGATACCGCCGTACCAAATGGCTTTGCGTTGACCCAAAACGTTATCGGCAAGCCAGCCGCCAGGCAACGATAAAAGATAGACAGAGAAGGTATATAATCCGTAAATAGCGCCCCCTTCACCTTCGTTGAGGCCCATTCCCCCTGAGGTTTTGTCGAGCAAAAATAACAGAAGGATGGCGCGCATACCGTAGTAGGAAAAACGCTCCCACATTTCGGTGAAAAACAGTACAAATAAGCCCTTGGGATGGCCAAATAGTGTTTTTTCGGACATAAAAAAGGTCAGTTTAGTTAGGTTTGGTTTGAGTGCTGAAAAAGTGCATTAAAAAAGTGGTAATCGAATAAAAACGCATACTCGATTACCACAAATGTAAAAAAAAAGCCTTGGAAACAAATAAAACCGCCTTGGATGGGTTATTTCCAACCTCCTCCCAACGAACGATAAATGCCAATGACGGCAAAATACTGACGCTTCCGCACGTCAATCAAGTCGATGCGTGATTGCAGGGCACTTTTACGGTTAAAAATAACTTCCAAATACGAAGCGCGACCCGTAGAGAACAAATCCGAAGCGGTTTGGATGGAGGTATTGAGTACGTCCACCTCAGCGCGTTTGAAATCGTAAATTTTTTCGAGGTTATTGATTAACACAAGCTGGTTATAGACCTCAAAATAGCCGTTTAGAATGCTACGCTGATAGTTGTAAACGGCCTCCACCTGCGCCGCTCTTGCCATTTTTAGTTCGGCTTTGAGGGCGGTTTTGTTGAAAAGCGGTACGGCCAGCCCACCAATGAGGTTGTAAGCAATGGATTGGGGTGAAATCAAAAACTGCGGATTGAAAGATTGAAGCCCAAGTGCACCTGTGATGTTGAGTGAAGGATAAAACGCCGCCTTTGAAATAAACACCTCGGCCTTGGCCGCAGCCAGTTCCAATTCTGCCTGTTTTACGTCGGGGCGGTTTTTGAGCAAATCTGCAGGTACGCCCGCTTTGATTTGATTTGGAAGCCCCGTCATAAACAAATTCCGGGAGCGAATGATTGGGTTTGGATACCTGCCTAACAGAAAATTGATGCGATTTTCGGCTTCACGTACGCGCTGCAAAATCTCTGCTTCCAGACCTTGCGTGCTGAGAAGCTGTGCTTCAAACTGCTTTACTGCCAGTTCGTTGGAGCGGCCTGCGTCTTTTTGAATCTTGATAATATTCAATTCGTTTTCTTGCAACGTAATTGTTTCTTTCAACAAGTCAAGTTCGCGGTCGAGCGCCATCAGCTCGTAATACAACGAAGCAATGTCAGAAATTAGGTTCGTTATGACGAAATTACGCCCTTCGACTGAGGCCAAATACCGAGCCAAAGCCGCTTCTTTTCTGGCCCGCAATTTCCCCCAAATATCCAATTCCCATGAGCTTTGAAGTCCAACGTTGAAGTCGGGTAAGTGCTCGGGAATGCGCTGATTTTCAGAGATATTGTTGGAGAAATTGGTGTCGTAGTTTCCGATGCCATCCATGGTGTATTTCCCAAAACGGCGCTGTCCAACAGTACCAGCACCCGTCACAAAAGGCAGCGTAAGCCCTTTGGCGCGTTCAGCTTGGGCTTTGTTGGTTTCGATGCGCTGAAGCGCAATGCGAATATCGAAATTGTTGGCTAATGCGGTATCAATAAGCGATACCAAATTAGGGTCGGAAAAGTAGCTTTTCCAGTGAATATCAGCGGCATTGCTGCTGTGTGCAGCGCCATTGAAAGAATCGGGCGTTGGGGCAAACGTAGGTAACTGTTCGGGCGCTTTGAGTGATTTACAACCCGAGAAAAATAGGCCGCCAACAAACAGCCCTAACAGGAGGATATGGGTGAGTTTACGCATTGACTTCGTGGGTTAGGTGGGCAACTTCTTTTTTCTTTTTGCGCGACAATCGGTCGGAGAGGGTTTCAAATACCACGTACAAACCTGGTATTAAAATCACCCCAAAGATTGTCCCGAAGAGCATTCCGCCCGCAGCGGCTGTTCCGATGGTACGGTTTCCGATGGCACCTGCGCCTGAGGCCATCATAAGCGGAATCAAGCCCGCAATGAAGGCAAACGAAGTCATCAAAATGGGACGTAAACGGGAGCCTGCTCCTTCGATAGCCGCCTGCAACGGCGTGAAACCTTCGCTGCGTTTGAGAATGGCAAACTCGACAATTAGAATGGCGTTTTTACCCAACAAACCAATCAACATCACCAGCGCCACTTGGGCGTAAATGTTGTTTTGTAACCCCAAAATCGCCAAGAAGAAAAAGGCACCAAATATCCCCGTTGGCAGCGATAAAAGCACGGGAAGCGGTAGCAAAAAGCTCTCGTACTGTGCCGCAAGCAACAGATACACGAAAATAAGACAGATGATAAAAATGTAAATGGCTTGGTCGCCCGACAAGATTTCGTCGCGCGTCATGCCCGACCATTCGTAGGTGTAGCCTTTGGGTAGTTTCTGAGCGGCTACTTCTTGAATCGCCCGAATGGCATCGCCGCTACTAAAACCTGGGGCGGCGTCGCCGTTGATCATTGCTGCCGTAAACATGTTGTAGCGCGTAAGTTGCTCGGGGCCATACACCCGTTCTGTTTTGACAAAAGCGGAGTACGGCACCATTTCGCCTTCGGTGTTTTTAACGTACAGTTTGAGAATATCCTCAGGTTGCATTCGGTACTCA
Organism: Runella defluvii; assembly: GCF_014195535.1. Taxonomy (GTDB): domain Bacteria; phylum Bacteroidota; class Bacteroidia; order Cytophagales; family Spirosomataceae; genus Runella; species Runella defluvii. Next base: position 73,257 of record NZ_JACIBY010000004.1, read on the forward strand.
GGCGATGCTTGCACCATCACTTTGTACATTTGCCCAAAACGAATAAAGTTGGTGGCATAAAAACTACCAATAAGCGATTGCAGGTTGTTCATGGCATTGTCAATCGAGACGCCCTTTTGGGCCGCTTTTTCGTTGTCAACGTGAATCAAATACTGCGGAAAACTCGCGTCATAGCTCGTAAACGCATTGACCACTTCAGGGCGTTTGTTGAGTTCTTCAATAAACGCCTTCGTTACTTTTTCCATGGCTTGCAGGTTGCCACTTCCCGTGCGGTCTTGCAGACGGAACTCAAATCCGCTGGCGTTTCCGTAACCAGGCACAGCAGGCGGCGGGAAAAACTGAATGTCGGCGTCTTTGATGTGTTTGGTTTTTTCGGACAACAAAGCAATCACGTCATCGACCGATTCTTTGCGACTTTCCCACGGTTTGAGGTTCATCATTCCCATACCAAATGAAGCCCCCGCACCGTCGGTCATCAAACTAAAGCCCGATAAAGTCGAAATCGACTCCACGGCATCGAGTTTTAGGCTTACTTTTTCAATTTCATCGACCACGGCTTCGGTACGTTCGAGGGTAGCGCCCGACGGCGTCGTGATGTTGGCATAAATCGTACCTTGGTCTTCCGTTGGAATAAAGCCCGATGGAAGCACGAGGTTGGTTCCCCAGGTGGCAGCGATAAAGAACACCAACATGGCAAACGTCACAACTCGGCGATTGGCAATGACGTTAATCAGTGAGCGATAACGATCTGAAACGCCGTTGTACCAATTGTTGAATCCGTCAAAAAAGCGGGTGAGCAGCGTGGCTTTCTGGCCGTGGTGGCTTTTGAGCATGATGGCGCAAAGCGCGGGTGTAAGCGTCAGGGCGTTGATTCCCGAAATTACAATCGAAATGGCCATCGTAATCGAAAACTGGCGATAAAATACCCCTGATGGGCCGTCCATAAATGCTACGGGTACAAACACGGCCGTCATAACGAGCGTAATCGCCACAATGGCGCCGCTGATTTCGTTCATGGATTCGATGGTGGCGTCTTTGGCATTTAGCCCTTTTTCTTCCATCTTGGCGTGAACAGCCTCGACGACCACAATGGCGTTGTCAACCACAATCCCGATGGCCAATACCAAGGCAAACAACGTGAGGAGGTTGATGGAAAACCCGAATAGTTGCATAAAGAAAAATGTACCAATAAGCGAAACAGGTACGGCCAAAGCAGGAATGAGCGTAGAGCGGAAGTCTTGCAAGAAGATAAACACCACCAAGGCCACCAAAATAAAGGCTTCAATCAAGGTCTTGATTACCTCGTGGATAGAAGCATCCAAAAAGCGCGACACGTCGTAGCTGACAGTGTAGGTCATGCCTGGCGGGAACGATTTCTGCAACTCCGTCATTTTGGTTTTGATGTTGGCAATCACCGCACTTGCGTTAGAGCCAGGGCGTTGCTTGAGCAAAATCGCGGCCGATGGACGGCCGTTTTCTTTGGATAAAACGTTGTAGTTCAACGAGCCAAATTCGATGTCGGCCACGTCTTTCAAACGTAAAATATCACCACTTGGATTGGCCTTGATGATGATATTTTCGTACTGTGCTTGGTCAGTAAATTTCCCTGTGTAGCGAAGAACGTACTGCAATGACTGCGATTTGCGGCCAGAACTTTCCCCGATTTTTCCAGGAGCAGCTTCTACGTTTTGGTTGCGGAGGGCCGAAATGACATCATCGGCCGAAACGTTGTAAACCGTCATGCGGTCGGGTTTGAGCCATACCCGCATTGAATATTCACGTTGCCCCATGATGTTGGCAAAACCAACGCCATCGACACGTTTCAATTCTGCCACAACGTTGATGTCGGCAAAGTTGTACAAAAACTCTTCATTGGCGGTGGTATCTTCACTCAAGAGGTTGATATACATCAACATACTGTTTACTTCTTTTTCGGTCGATACCCCCGCTTTGATAACCTCTTCGGGCAATTCGTCGAGGACGGTGGCTACCCGTGTTTGGACGTTTACGGAAGCCAAATCGGGGTCGGTACCTACTTTGAAGTAAACCTGAATGATACTGGTACCGTCGTTGCCCGACACGGAAGTCATGTAGGTCATGCCTGGTACGCCGTTGATGGCACGTTCGAGCGGTGTTACCACGGCCTTAGAGCAGGCTTCGGCGTTAGCCCCTGTGTATTTGGTCGTTACCGTTACGGCAGGAGGAGCGATGTCGGGATATTGGGTCACGGGGAGCTGGGTCATGGCAAGCAGCCCTAGCAGCGTGATGATGAGCGATATAACAATCGATAGGACGGGCCTATTGATAAACAAGGTAAACATGATGATACGTATTTGTGTGGGACAATGGGTTTTACAGCAGGCATTATTGCTGCGTCAATTGCGAACGAATTGTGGCGAACGACTTCATTTCAGGTTTGATACTCATGCCGACGCGCATGTCTTGCAACCCTTCATAAATGATTTTGTCGTTCGGACTAATCCCCGATTCCAATACATATAAGTGTGGCATTCGGAGTTTAGGCACAAAACTTCGCATTTGGACTTTGTTTTGGTTGTCCACTACATAGACGTAGATTTTATCTTGAATTTCAAAGGTTGATTTTTGAGGAATTACGAGGGCGTTTTTTACTTTACGCAACACCCGCACTTTACCACTCGAACCGTGTTTGAGGATACGTTCGGGATTAGGAAAACGCGCCCGAAACGCAATGCTTCCCGTGGCGTTATCAAACTCACCTTCAATGGTTTCGACGTATCCTTTGTGCGGATGCCCTTCGCTGTTGGCCAGAATCAATTCAACCTCAGTTCGATGGTCAGTTTGCTTATTGTTGGTCGCAAATTCGAGATATTCTTTTTCCGAAACGTTAAAATAAGCATATACTTCTTGGTTGTCGGAAATGGTGGTCAACAACGTTCCTTCGTCAATCAAACTTCCGATTTTGTTAGGAATACGGTTGATGATGCCGTCGAAAGGCGCTTTGATTTCCGAAAAAGACAGCTTGAGCTTGGCGCTTTGCTCTTGTGATTCGGCCTCTTCGATGCGGGCATTGAGGGCGTCGAGTTTGGCTTTGGCCATGTCGTATTCGGTTTTGGATACCACATTTTTGTCCACCAATTTCTTGACGTTTAGTAGGTCAAGTTCAGCGGTTTTGGCCTCAGCAATGGCACTTTTTAGCACAGCCGTAGCGCGCAATAAATCCCCTTTATATTCTTGATTACTGATACGGAAAAGTACTTGGCCTTTGCGTACTGTTTTTCCTTCGTCCACGTGAATGCTTTCAATATAGCCCTTGACCCGAGCACGAATTTCAACGTTTTTAACGGAGTTGATGTCCGAAACATAGTCTGTATGATAGACGGTGTCAATCGTAATCGGTTGAATAACAGGGTACTTCTCTTGGGTGGTGGTTTGGTTTGAATCAGCAGTTGAGCAGGCCGAAATGCACAGCCCAATCACCGAAGTGAGGATTAATGGTACTCTCATAAGAAATAATGGTTGTGTTGAAATATACAGTAATGGAAAACGCAGAGCGAAAGACTCGGAAAACCAAGTCCTCAGAGCGCTCAAAATGAGGCCCTAGTAAAGGAAGTTAGCTAAAGTTTGGAGGCGGAGAAATGGGTTCAATTTCTCGCGTTTCAAGAAGTCCTAAATAATGGTCGAAATTGGCGTCCAACTCATCGGTGAGTTGAATGGATAAAAATTCTACGTCAAACGGGGGCCAAATAAGGCCAATGCTGAAATCCTCAAGAAAAGAACTCTCACTTCCTTTTTCATTGGAAGGGGCATCTGTGTGGCTTGCGATGGAATTAACCAACGAAACAGTAAGCAAGGAGAGAAAGTTTTGGGGACGTTGATGACAGGTGTTGTCGCGGTAAAGCGTGGCCGTTTTTTCTAAAATTATCGGTGGCACAGGGGCAATACATAGGTGAATCATTTGAAGGAGTAAAGCCCAACAAACGATTTGTTTTAGAATGTATGTGACACTTGCTGATTTCATGCTCTATGGCAAATATACCACTAAAACCCATTTTATCCACAGTATGTTCGTTAAAAAACGGCGTTTGGAGTGGATTTGTCGAGCAGAATGCCTTTTTTACAAAGAAGCAAGTTGCTCGGATACCGTGGCTAGTTCGGGGTTTACATCAACATCAATGGCGATTTTTTGCAGTTTTTGGAGTAAATTTTCTAAAAATTGACGATGACTAGCGGTATTGGGGTACAGCGGACGATGTCCGAGCGCTTGCCGAATCTTTTGCCATTCTTGGATAAATTTTTGTAACTCTTTGGTAAAATAAGCGTTAGCAAATCGCTCGAAAATATAGTCCTCAGCTTGTTCGTTGGGGTGAATAAGGTCAGATTTGTAGAAGCGATAATCGCGGAGGTCGTCGAGTAATAATTCGTAGGCAGGAAAGTAGGCATGACCCCGCTCCGAAAGTTCGTGACAAGCCACGCGCAGCAACGACTTACTGACGGCGTTGAGCGGGAGCGTATCGCGGGTATGGCGTACGGGGCTGACCGTAAAAATGGCTTTAAGGGAGGTGGGAAGTTTGGTGAAAAATCCGTCAAAAGCGGCCACGATTTGCTCGGTTTGTAGCAGTTTTCGTTGGAAGGCCGAACTCGGTGTTTTATGGCAATTGGCGACCCACTGACCACTTTCGAGGTGACGATACACAAATGCCGTACCCAAGGTGATAATCAGCACTTCGGTGCGAGAAAGCCATTGCTGAACGGCAGCCAATGTAGTAACAAGCCGTTCCCGCAGTTCTTCGCGTGAAGCCGCCCACAACGACGAATGAAAATCGTAATGAAACCAAACCCCTTGGTGTTCAACGTACAAACGCTCGTCGGGTGGAGTTCCTTCTAAGGCATGATGCAAGAGTTTGACGATAGACAACGGGTTAAATAGCGTTCCAAACGGATTGGAAAGGGTCGGGATTTTATTCTCAACGAGCTTTGTGCCAATCACTTCTGCAAAGCACGAGCCTAGCGTTAGTACGGGGGTTTGCAAGGTGATTTTGTCAGGACTTTCGGGGACAATCAGCTCGGTTCGGAAGTGCATAGAGGGAGAATTGGGTAATCAGAGCAAATTGATTTCTTCTTGGGTTAGACCTGTCAATTTTATGATTAAACTTGGGTCTAAATTTTCATGTTTCATGCCTTTGGCAATCTCCATTGCCTTTTGTTTTTTAGCACGATCTTCGGCATCAATTTGCATTGTCCAAGCCATGCTAGCTTGGTACCTGAGGTTTTCAATATGATGATGGTAATTTCGTAACTCTTCTTCGTTTAAGTTATCTACCCGCCAAAGTTCCTTCGCTTTGGCAATTCCTTTGGCGTTGAACTCGTCCTTGATTTCGTTGTTTTTAAAGTAATAAATCCATTGGTCCAACGAATCTTTGGCAACGTCGTTAAACTGATTCACTTTTAAAACGTAATACTCAGGGAAAATTTGAAACGGCTCAGATTTGCCTAAAATCTCGACTTGTTTATCAGAAAGACTTAATTTGCCTGAGGTATGAATTCCATAAAAATCGGTTTTCCCGTGGTAAACATAATCATCGCCTTGCCCTAAGTCAAAATAGACAATGTTGATGGCATATACTTTCTTGATATTTCTATACGGTTCTCCCACTGAGATGTAATCAGTAATCACCTTTGAAGTACCATAGGCCATTCGATGGAAATAATCGTATTCGTTTTGATTTTGGATTTCAATGATGACTAGTTCTCCTTTGGAGTTTTTAACCAACATATCAACCCGGTTAAACTTATCAGATTCATAGCGTTGATTGCTTTCACTTTCTAAAATTGTTTGGATCAGAATGTCGTCGCGAAGCAGCTCGGATAAAAAACCTTCTAACACCGAAAAATCGGCTTTATTTCTCAACAATCGCTTAATTGCCCAATCGAATCGTATTAAATTTCGGTTGTTCATAGGGGACATTTTTTCCAAAATTAATCATTTTTTTTGACGAATTTTGGGACGAGTTTACGTTAGTCCAATCTCCCTACTTATGAAACAACTCCGCTCTATTTTGACTTTGGCAGGCTTTTTTGCGTTGATGAGCGCTTCGTCGCTCCATGCCCAAGAGTTTCTGGGTCAGCACAGTAGCAATTATGCGGGTATCAATCGTGCCACGTTCAATCCGTCGGCGATTGCGGGAACGCGCTACCGTTATCACATCAATTTATTATCCTTCAATACCACCGTCAACAACCGCTATTTTAAGTATTTTCGGAGCGATGCCCTGTTTCATCCCTTTCGGAATGCCTACGCCGAATCGGATATGTACGGAAAGTCGAAGCTGACAGGAACACTTACCCAGGGGGACAATGTAAATGTATTGGCCGAGTTACGGACACCGTCGGGCTACGTGGGTGTGGGGAAAAACAATTGGCTAGTGGTGGGCTTTCAGACACGCTTACGTGGGTTTGTGCAAGGCTCTGGTGTACCTTCGGCCCTTTTTGATGCCTATAAATACCGCCTCGACGACGGCCTTACCACGGCTTCGACGGGGAGTTTTACCAATTTTACCATGAACCAACACTCGTTTTTTGAAACGGGCCTCACAGTGGCGGCGATGCCTTTGCGGTTGGATGGACTGATTCGGGTGAAAGTAGGGGCAACAATCAAGCGGCTGTCGGGGGCGCGGAATGTTTTTTTGACCATCAAAAATGCCAATTACCAAGTTAAACCCCTCAATGCCGACGAATATGTGATGGAGTTGGGAAATGTAAGTTACGAATATGGCTATACCCACCCCGTTCAGTCGTTTAGTTTGGGAAGCCTGTTTTCGTCGGACTACGGCTCAGGAACGGCTATCGACCTTGGAGCGACGGTCGAAATTGGGCGCATTCGCCAGCACGCCGAAAATCAGGCCAATTACATTGCCAGAATCGGGGTGGCACTGACGGATGCAGGACAGATTTCGTACCCTTCGACGGGCAAACAATACAGCGGTACACTGAATAAATTGACCATTAACCAAAACCAACTCATTGATATTGGTAATAATTCGGTAAAAGGGTTAGAAACAATACTCGGGACGGCGAAGCCTGCCACTTACGCGTCATCGACAGCCCTGCCACGTACGCTGAACATTGATGCTGATGTGCAATTGGCCAAGTCGTTTTTTGTGAATGCTACGTGGATAAAACCAACCAACGTAGGCGCATTGCCCGCGAATTTAGCCCAGCCGCAGGTGTTTTCACTGACACCACGTTTTGAAGGGGAAGATGTTGAGTTTACCCTTCCTGTTACTTGGTGGGAAGGAAACAGCAAACCCACCATTGGTTTTTCGGTACGCTTTGGCCCTGCCTACATCGGATTTAGCAATTTTGGAGGGTTAGTGAGCAAGGCCGTTCAGCCCCGTGGTTCATTGGCCTATTTCGGCATCCAGTTGTGGGGACTTAACGACAAGAAAAAATAACTACCCACCCGCCTTTTTAGCCTTATAACCTTTGGCCAACAGCTATGTATTCCTCAAAAGTGTATTTTATAAAATACACTTTTTTGCTATTTTTGTATTTTAGAAAATATAAAAATGGAACAGTTGTTTGCGAAATACCTCCCCAAACTCCAGCGTACTCGTACTGATTTTGTACGAGATGCCATCCATGAAATTGATTGGGCGCGCAATCGTCTTATTGGGATTAAAGGAGCAAGGGGAGTGGGAAAAACCACCCTCTTACTACAATACCTCAAAGAAGCAAAGCTCGACTTAACCAAGTCATTGTACGTCAGTTTGGATGATTTGTATTTCAGTAATCACCGCTTATACGATTTAGGCGTTGATTTTGTCCGAAAAGGTGGGCAATTGCTTATGCTTGATGAAGTGCACCGTTACCCCAACTGGTCGCAGGAAATCAAAAATTTATACGACGATTTTGCCGAATTAAGGATTGTTTTTACGGGTTCTTCCATCATTCATCTCGAACGCAGTCGGGGAGACCTCAGCCGCCGAGCAGTAATGTACACCTTGCCTGGGCTATCTTTTCGAGAGTTTCTCCAAATTCAAAAAGTGGCTAATTTTACTCCTATTTCCTTAGAAGACTTACTAAAAAGCCACACTACAATAGCGGTAGAGTTGACTGAGAATTTTAAACCATTTGTATATTGGTCTAAGTACTTAGAGTACGGGTATTATCCTTATTTCCTTGAAAATGAAGATATATATAGCCAAAAACTTTCTGAGACAATCCGCCTTAGTCTTGAGCTTGACCTCCCTGCGGCTTACGGCACTAGTTATGCTACCGTAGATAAACTCAAGCAATTGTTGGTGGTACTGGCCGAGAGTGTTCCTTTCAAACCCAATATTTCTAAGCTCGGTGAAATGCTCCAAGCTACCCGTAGCTCCGTGGTTGACTACCTACATTATTTGGAGGAGTTAGGGATATTGTCTCTATTACACCGCGATAGTTTTGGGATTACGCGCCTCCAAAAACCAGAAAAAGTTTATTTGAGTCATCCCAATTTACAATATGCACTCACAGAAACCCGTCCTGACAAAGGCACGCTACGTGAAAGTTTTTTACTTAGTCAGACGCAGCCTAAACACCGTGTTGAATATACCGAGCAAGGCGATTTTCGGCTGGATAGACGCTATACTATCGAGGTAGGAGGAGCAAACAAAACCCAGCGCCAAATCGCTAACGTCGCGGATGCCTACATAGCCGCCGATGATATTGAAATAGGTTTTGGGAATAAAATTCCTTTATGGATTTTTGGGTTGTTGTATTAACCCCCTTAATGTTTTTGCTCTCTACCCACCCGCCTTTTTAGCCTTATAACCTTTGGCCAACAGCCACGTTACGATTTTGTCGCGAAAATCTCCCTGAATCAATATTTCACGGTCTTTGGCGGTGCCGCCCGTGCCGCAGAGGTTTTTGAGTTGTTTGGCTAAGGCTTCCATATCGCCCGTTTTGCCCGTCCATCCTTTGATGGCCGTCACTACTTTTCCGCCTCCTTTGCGTTCGAGCCATACCTTCAGGTCTTGTTGCTGAGGAGTGGGAGTCTCCTGTTCTTCGTCCGAATCGTCGAATTGAAAGCTGGGGTCGGTAGAATAGACGATGCCGTTGCGGTTATTTTTTGCCATGATTTTCTTCTTTTGCCCCGAAATAGCAGCTTTTTAGGCGTTTTTTCAAGGATTATGGTTCAAATCATCATTTGAGACGTGCCAAATCATGTTTTGGAGCGTGGGCCGTGTTGGTGAACTGCACCTTTGCATCATCAATCGCAACGAAGCGGTTGTCCAAACTTTCTTACAACCATGAAAAAGGCCTTAGCTTCATTTGTCATTTTCGCCGTTATCGGTACTTCGTGTACATCACTCCATTCAACGACCTACATCAAAGCACAAGACAGCTTTATTTTGGGAAACAACGAACACGGACAGTTTTCGGTCAAACTTAAAAATGCCTCCACCTCAAATGTAGAAATTTGGGAAGCACCCGTAGCAGGCGGGAGACACTCGCAAGTCATTGTCAAACCTAATGAAACGGTGAAGGTAAAGGTAGATAAAAATACGGCGTTACGCATCCAAAATAAGTCAAATGACGAACAAGCAGCCGTCGAACTTCACGTCAAAGGCGACACGGGATTATCAATGGGCTATAAAAACTAATTACCACTTACGTACATGAAAAAGCAATTGTCAACCATCGCATTAACCAATTTTTCTAATCATTCACTGACTCAAAACTCACTTACAGCCATGAAAACAGTACTTTCCAACATCATCACGCCCGTTTATACCTCTACTTGGTACTCAGATTTAGTATTGGCCATTCCACGCATTATGGGTTGCTATTTTTTAATGGTCAATTTTGGCGGTAGTAAGTTTCCTACACCCGATTGGTTTGTGGAAGACGTATCCAAGTTTGGTGGTATTTTCGCTTTATTCCCTGCATTTTTTGCGTGGGCTGCCGTATTGGCCGAAACCTTCGGTGGGGCGCTGTTGGTGCTTGGCTTGGGGACTCGGTTGGCAGGTTTTATGGTGGCTTGTACCATGTTGGTGGCTATTTTCTTCCAAAAATGGGGTGGCGAAGTATGGGAAATGCTACCCGCGATGGGCTTTCTTTGGATTTCGTTGTACGCCATCGTGATGGGGTCAGGAAGAATTGGGTTGGATCATTTTATTGCTCAGAGATTTAAAAAATAACATCTTCATTATCAGCATTTAAATCAACAATTGCCATGAAAAAGTTAACAATGATTCTTACCCTTTTGATGACGGTCTGTTTGTACACCCAAGCCCAACGTGGGCCACTACGCGGCACGGGCAAACTCATGACCAAAACGCTGGATTTTCGCGATTTTGATAAACTCTCTTTTGAAGATTTGGACGGGAACATTGAGGTTGAAATTGGCAAATCTTTTTCGGTAAAAATCGAAATTGACGAAAATTTGGAGCCACTTTTAGAAGTCAAAAAAGAAAGCCAAGAGGGCATGTTAAGCATTGGCCTCAAAGGCAACTACAACAATAAAATGTACATCGAAGATACCCGCATCAAAGTGAAGGTGACCATGCCTGAAGCGTCGGTGATTCAGCACCGTGGCAACAGTAGTTTGCAGGTTACAGGCATTGTAGGACGGTATTTTAGAATAGAAAATTACGGCAATGGCAACGCCACGCTCCAAGGAACGATTGATGAACTTGACGTCAAAAAGAACGGTAACGGAGAAGTAAAAGCCCAAGGGCTTATCGCCAAAACCGCCAAAGTAAAGAGCTACGGCAACGGTAATGTACGTGTAAATGCCCAAATATCGCTCATGGCACATGGCTCAGGCAACAACAGCGTGATGCAGTTTGGCCCAGGCAAAATTGACCCTATGTCGGGGATTATGGGCAACGGCGAAGTCAGAAAAATGTAGCCGTTTTAAAACTTAATTGACGGTGGATAGTTAAAACGTATAGTCACATTCGCGGAACAGCCAATAGTTGTAAGCACTTTGATATAACGATGTCTATTTATCAAACACCCCTCCAATTTGGCTATTTTTTGGCCTTGCTTTTTGCCGTTTTGTTGTTGATTCGAGGTTGGAAAGAAGAACGGCTTTCGGATAAGTTTCTGGGCTTAGTGATGTTTTTTTTGGCCATGGAAATTCAGGATTACACCTTTGGGTTTTCGGGAATTAATATTCTCTGGGAAAAATACGACGGCTTTCCGCGCTACTTTCACCTTGCGTTTGCCCCCACGATTTATTTCTACCTCAAAGCCCAAATCAACCGCGATTTTCGGTTCAAAGCGAGCCATTTGTGGCATTATTTGCTCTACGGTATTTATTTTTTGGTCAATATTATCGTCTTTGTTCAGGGGCCAAAAGTAGTGAGCGCCTTCCGTAGTTCGGAGTTGTCGTACTGGTTGGGTTGGCTAGAAAGCATCGCCATTTGGGGTTCTTACATCTATTATTTTTATCAATCGCTACGTCTTTATAAAGAATACCGTCTATGGGTTGAAACACAGTTTTCGGATACTGATACGATTAGCTTTGTGTGGCTTCGCAATTTTATTTACCTCATCATTGCGGGCGAAGTGTTCAAATTAGGCTGGTCTATTGTCGACCGCGCTTTGGGGGATTTGCCCTTTGAGCAAGATTGGTGGTGGCATTTGTTTACGGTCACCATTATTTGTTACGTAGGCATCATGGGGTATTCACAACATCAGCCCGCTCGCTTATCGTACACCAAAGCTGAGGTGGTTCCTGAGCCAGAAGAAGGTGATATTGTCAAAAATTCGGATGTATCAGCGCCCAATTATTCAGAATGGAAGCCCAAAATTGAGCAAGTAGTTGGGGAACAACGCTTGTATCTTCAACCTGATTTGTCGCTAAGTGACGTAGCCCAGCGCCTTAAAACCAATACGTCGGTGTTGTCGGCGGCTATCAATCAGAATTTCGGAAAAAACTTCAATGATTTTGTCAATTACTACCGCGTGGAAGAGGTAAAACGCCAACTCAAAAACCCCGAAAACAGCCACTTGTCGCTGTTGGGAATAGCGTTGGAGTGTGGTTTTAATTCAAAATCCACCTTTAATCGTGCCTTCAAGAAATTCACTGGAAAGTCACCGAAGGAGTTTGAGTAGAAACAAAAGCGCTTGGCATGGTGTTGTACAAAAAATACCATTAGAAGCGTATGTCATCACATCCCGCCATTAAACCCAGCCCCATCGGTACCAAAGGTCTTTGGATAGCCCTGACGGTGTTGGTGTTGTGGTTTGCTCACCTTGCGTTTTTACTGCATTATCCGCTGTACCTTAGCGACCCCCTTGTGCTCGTTTTTGTGTTGATTCAAATGCACCTTTATACGGGATTGTTCATCACAGCGCACGACTCCATTCATGGAGTTGTTGCGCCTGAAAATAAGCGACTTAATTATTGGATTGGATTCGTTTGTGCGTCTTTGTTTGCTTTTAATAACTACAAAACACTTTCGTCGAAGCATCACCTGCATCACCGCCACGCGGCCACCCACGACGACCCCGATTACCACGACGGTCATCCCAACTTCTTTTTGTGGTTTTTGGCCTTTGCCAAAGAATACATTTCGGTGATTCAAATCATCCTCATGGCAGTGACCTACAACGTGTTAAAACTGTGGTTCCCGTGGGAAAATTTGGTGGTTTTTTGGATGATTCCAGCGGTGTTGAGCACGTTCCAGTTGTTTTATTTTGGCACGTATTTACCCCACCGTGGCGAACACGAAAATCCGCCGCACAATGCCCGTAGTCAGAAGTTGAACCACGTATGGGCGTTTTTGAGTTGTTATTTTTTTGGGTATCATTTTGAGCATCACGCCTATCCTTACTTACCGTGGTGGCGTTTGCCCGAAGCGCGCGAGCGAGTAGCGGGGGTTTTGAGAAACCCTGAGAATTAGACTTTATTACTTGCAATTTAACAAGGTTTTGAGAAACCTTGTGCGTCGGTTGTGAGCAACCTCCGACACGGGAGCGTGCTGTCGGTTGCTCGTGTGCTGTCGGTTTCTCAAAACCGACATGCGCGGTTGCTCACAACCGCGAGAAAGAGACTTTATTACTTGCATTTAACAAAGTTTTGAGAAACCTTGTGCGTCGGTTGTGAGTAACCTCCGACACGTGTATGTGCAGTCGGTTTCTCAAAACCGACATGTGCGGTTGCTCACAACCGCGAGAAAGAGACTTTATTACTTGCATTTAACAAGGTTTTGAGAAACCTTGTGCGTCGGTTGTGAGCAACCTCCGACACGTGTATGTGCAGTCGGTTTCTCAAAACCGACATGCGCGGTTGCTCACAACCGCGAGAAAGGAAGTTAAAAATCGCCAAAATGGGGAATAAAATAGCAGTAGTAGGTCAATGGTTGCTGATTGCTATAGTAGTAATCCTCAAACTCCGTGCGGATGCTATCTATTTCCTCACTCCCGATTCGTACCATTACTTGCACGCTGCCCAAAGCTTACTCGATGGAAAAGGCTACCACATCGTCTTTGAAGGTCGAGATACCTTTTGCGCCATTTGGCCCGTGGGTTATTCGGCGTCGATTGCGGGACTTGCGTGGCTGACGGGTTTTTCGGTAGAAATATCCTCAAAAATTATCAACGTACTGGCCCTCGCAGGCTGTTTTGGGTTAATATACAGTCGTTTTCGGGAGAGAGCGTGGTTTATCTCTTTGGCTTTTTTTGCCTCGTCGCTGGTACAAGTATATGCCAATACGTGGTCCGAAACCTTATTTTTGTTTTTTGTAATTGGTTTTGCGGCGCAAAGTACCGAGGCAATGCCAACAAAAGTAGGAGGGTCTTTTTGGGCAATTGGCGCGTTTTTGAGTCGATACGCTGCCGTTTTTTTAGCGTTTGTTTTATTGATTCAGCGAAGGTGGAGGGCTGCCTTGTATTACCTACTTTTTGTGGCGGGGTATCTGTTTTTTAATTTTTCTCAAACCAAAACTTTTACGGGTGGGCACGGTTTTTGGCCCGATGAACCGTGGCTGAGCCGAGTAGGGCGAGGCATACGCGGGCTAGGAGAGGAGCTTTTATTTTTTGCGGTACGGGATTGGGGATTGAAAAATACCGCTTTGAACGACTCAGTGAAGTGGCTGATTTATGGAGTGGCTTTGGGTCAATTGATAGTGGTGGGGTTGATTATGAGGGAGTTTTGGAGGTGGGCGAAGGGGCATGGAATCGATGCCTACGGCATGACAAAAAGCTCATTTTTTCGGGTAGGCGTGGGTTATTTACTTTTTACAATCGCTATTTATTTAACGGATGCCTCTATCGAAAGCCTGTATTTTCGTCGGTTGGCACCTGCTTCGTTGTTGATTACAGTTGGGATATTGGAATGGGTTTCGTTACAAAAAGTGTTGTTTGAACGCACCAAATGGTATTTTGTGCTTTTCTTTGCGTTGTCAATTATTCATTCAATCCCAAAATAGCGGACTTTTGCCCGCTGCTTACTAAAAATGTCTTCGCACCACGTTGTCCGAGAAAAACAAGAACCCGCGTTGCTGATTGCCAATGGCGAAGGGTGTAGCTTTGAATTGATGGGGCAACTGCTCGAATGGTCGCCGTTTGTGGTGGTGCTCGACCACGCCATTCATCGAGTGCTTGATTTGGGGATAAAAGTGGATGTGCTTTTGGGCGACTTTGACCGAAACGTTGATTTTGAAGAAATACACGCCCGTCAGTATCCGCTTGAAATTATTCATACGCCCGACCAAGACAAAACAGACCTCGAAAAAGGCATTGAGTTTTTGATAGAACGCGGTTTTCCCGCTGTGAACATCGTGTGGGCAACGGGTCGTCGCGCCGATCATAGTTTGACCAATATGACGAATATTGTTCGGTACAAGAATCAAATCAAATGCGTGATGCTGGACGATTATTCCAAAATTTTTCCGTTGGTCGGGACGTTTGAAAAATGGTACGCTGCCGAAACGCCCATTTCGCTCATTCCCGTTGGAACGGTGACGGGGATTGCCACGGAAGGGTTAAAGTATAATCTTGAAAATGAATCGCTTGTGCTGGGGTATCGCAATGGAAATAGCAACGAGTCGGCGGCAGATGGATTTGTGAAAATCTCAGCCCAATCGGGTGATTTGTTGATTATGGAGTGCTGGGATTAATGGAGTGCTGAGTGTTGAGTTTACTGTTTATTGTTGTTACTTTTGAGAAAATAAATGTTTACCATGACCGCTTTAGACACGCCACGGAAAGTGCGAAAAACCCCAAGGAATGTTCCTGAAGCCCTGATTTACGAAATCATGGACGGAAAACCTGTGTATTATAAAGGGTATCGGGAGGTGTTATCGGGAAACAAGAAAATTACTGAAATTATGGGGTCGAGTAGCTTGCAGGCATTGATTGTGTTCTATTTGACGGTTTTTATCGGGAAATTTATTGATGAAGATACCTACACAGTGTTGACAAGCGAAGCTGGATTGCACATTGACCATAAAAACAATTTAGCCAACGATATTGCCATTTTTGAACAATCGGTGTTGACACCAGATAAAATCTCCAGAAAATATGCCAACGTGCCGCCGACCATTGTTTTTGAAATAGACATTGATGCGGATGTTGAGGACATGACAGAGACGGGATATATTTACAAAAAGACCCAAAAACTACTCACTTTTGGAGTTCAAAAAGTCTTTTGGATATTGACGGAAGCTCAGGTGGTAATGGTCGCAACGGCCGAACGTATTGAAACCTTTGACTGGAACCGTGATATTGAATTGATGCACGACCAATCGTTTAACGTAGGAGCTTATTTGACAAAAAAAGGCGTAATCCTAAGCTAATTTCTTCCTTTACAGACATGCCCATCATTACCCACATCGAGGTTTTTAAGTTTAATATTCCCCTGCAAGCTCCTGTTACGATTGCGATTGGAACTATTGAGGAAGCTCGTAATATTTTGGTCAAAATTCACACGTCGGATGGGGTATATGGAACGGGGGAAGGCGCTCCGTTTTGGATGATTGTCGGCGAAACGCAAGCCACCGTTTACGCGGCGGCTTATGATTTGGCAAAACTATTGATTGGCAAAAATCCCCTTGATTTAGAAGGATGTATCGGGGCTATGGAACGCTATTTGGCCGCCAACCCTACGGCGAAAAGTGCCTTCGACATGGCGCTGTACGATCTTGCAGCGAAGTATGCCAATATGCCTCTGTACCAATTTTTGGGAGGTAGCAACCGCCCGATTGCGACCGATGAAACGATTTATATCTCTTCGCCCGAGGCCATGGCAGCCGATGCCGTGAAAATTAAAGAACGGGGTGCCGATGCCATCAAAGTGAAATTGGGAACAAACGCAACCGATGATATTAAACGCATTGCGGCGATTCGTGCGGCGATTGGCGACGAAATTTCTATCCGTACCGATGCCAATCAAGGTTGGGATTACGTGAGTGCGCTCAAAGTGCTCAATACCATTGCCGACTGGAACGTAGAGTACTGCGAACAGCCCGTAAAACATTGGGATTATGCGCACATGGCGCGTCTTCGTCAGCACGCGAGGGTACCTATTTGTGCCGATGAATCGTTGTTTTCTCCCCAAGATGCGGTCAAATTGGTGGCGCAAGAGGCGGTTGATTATTTTAATATCAAGCTGTCTAAAAGTGGAGGTTTACGTAATGCCGTCAAAATCAATGCCATTGCCGAAGGGGCAGGTATTCGTTGCATGATTGGGTGCATGTCGGAGTCGCGTTTGGGGATTTCGGCCAATGCGCATTTTGCGTCAGCGTTGCACAACGTCGTTTTTTATGATTTAGATTCTCCTTTCGAACACGCCCAAGACCCTGTATTGGGTGGCATTGTTTACCAAAATCATTACCAAGTGATGATTCCTGACGCACCTGGTCACGGCGCCGATGTGGATGCGGCGTATCTGCAAAAAATGGAGTCGTTTACGGTGTGATTCAAAAAGGTCGGGTTGTGAGCAACCCTCAGCACTAATCAAAACCTTCATTTTCTGGTTATAATTTCTCTTGATTCCGAAACTGAGCGGGAGTTTTGCCCGCAAAACGCTTGAAAGCCGTGTGAAAAGCAGAGGTGGAATTGTAGCCCACGCGCTCGGCGATTTCGTCGATTTTGAGGTGGGCAAAGGCAGGGTTGGAAAGTAAACGTTTGGCTTCTTCGACGCGATGGTAGGCAAGCCAATCAAAAAAGCTTTGTTGAAGTCGATCGTTGAGTACTTGGGATAAATGATGCGGCGAAACCGACAGACGTTGCGCTAGTTTGGGTAACGTAAAATCGTTGTCGAGGTACGGTTTTTCGGTTTCGAGTAGCTGCTGTAGTTTTTGCAAAATCAACTCCCCGTAGTCTTCCGAGAGCGATGATTTTTCGTACTTTTTCTTTGGTTCATTTTCGAGGTTTTCAACTTGAAACAATACCGAATGACTCATTACCAAGTAGCTGGTTACATAGACATAAAACGTGACCAAGCTTCCCAGCAAATAATCGCCCAAATCTTCTTCAAATGTCAGTTTAACCCCAATAAATAACATTGGAAAAAGGCACGACAGCAGCGTAAGGTTGCGAAGTTGGGTGAAAGGTGCAGCGTTTTTTAAGGTGAAAAAAGGCAACTGTTGTTGGCGAAAGGCCCGCCCAATTTCCCGAAAACTTAGCCCCAAATACGTCAATATACTGACCAACGTAAAGTCGTTGACGTATTCGCGAATGTGCAGCGGGTCTTCGGAATGCCACAAGGTAACGGCTCGAAAAGGCAACTCAGGATGCCACGCATCGAGGTACGAATTGTACTTGTACTCAAGCGGTTGGTGTTGCCAAAAAAAGGAGTAGAGACACCAAAAGGCAAACGGTAAAAGATGCCAGCCGTAGTGACGAGGAAGCCGCCCATGAAGCCGAGCATACACAAAAAAGAAGGGTAAAAGAGCTAATAAAAAATTGGTAGGTTCGGCAAAATTATCGGCCCAGAGGGTTTGAAATTGGTAGTTGGAATAGCACAAAAAGACTTCTAAAATAGCCGCACAAAAAGCCAACATCACCCATCCCATCATGCGATTGGCCACGGACTTAGCCCGTTGACCTGTCAGAAAAAGCCCACCCAATAAGATGCTTTGTATGACACCAAGGAGAATAACAATCGCAAAAAAGTCGATGCGGAGGGGCATTGTTGAAAAAGCAGTATTTTGAAAGGCAAATCGGCAAGGAGCAAAAGGCAAAACGGTACTTCACAAGTTCCCTTTTGCCTCTTGCCTCACTTGCTTCTTGCTAGTTTATCTCCAACGCTTATATTGGTTAATCAAGCCATTGGTGCTGCTATCGTGCGACTCGATAGGCCAGTCGTTTTGAAGTTCTGGGTAAATTTTGTTGGCCAATTGCTTGCCCAATTCTACGCCCCATTGGTCGAAACTGAAAATGTTCCAAATAACTCCTTGAACGAAGATTTTGTGCTCGTACATCGCAATTAAGCTTCCCAAAACGCGCGGCGTAATTTTCTTTACCAAGAAAGAGTTGGTCGGGCGGTTTCCTTCAAACACTTTGAACGGAGCAATTTTGGCAATTTCTTCTGGCGATTTTCCGCTTAATTCAGCCACCACTTCGTCCAATGTTTTACCGTTCATCAATGCTTCTGTTTGGGCAAAGAAGTTTGATAACAACATTTTGTGGTGTTCGCCAATCGGGTTATGGCTCAACGCAGGCGCGATAAAATCGGCAGGAATGAGCTTGGTTCCTTGGTGAATCAATTGATAAAACGCGTGTTGGCCGTTGGTGCCAGGTTCTCCCCAAATAATAGGGCCTGTTTGGTAGTCAACTGCCTCGCCGTTGCGACTTACGTTTTTCCCGTTCGACTCCATGTCTCCTTGTTGGAAATAAGCGGCAAAACGGTGTAAGTATTGGTCGTACGGTAAGATAACGTGCGTATCTGCGCCGAAAAAGTTGTTGTACCAAATCCCCAACAGGGCCAAGACAACAGGAATATTTTTCTCAAAACGCGCCGAACGGAAGTGATTATCCATGTCGTGCGCCCCTGAAAGGAGTTGCTCAAAGTTTTGGAAGCCAATGTAGCAAGAAATCGACAAGCCGATGGCCGACCACAACGAGTAACGCCCACCTACCCAATCCCAAAAACCAAACATATTTTCGGGGTCAATGCCAAATTTTTCTACTTCAGTACGGTTGGTTGAAATGGCTACGAAGTGCTTAGCTACGTGGGCGCTGTCTTTCGCAGTTTCCAAAAACCAACGACGCGCCGAGTGGGCGTTGGCCATTGTTTCTTGGGTTGTAAACGTTTTTGAAGCAATCATAAACAACGTTGTCTCAGGATTGAGTTTTGCGACTGCTTCGGCAATGTGCGTACCGTCCACGTTCGACACAAAATGAACGCTTAGACCTTTTTTACCGTACGACTTGAGCGCTTCGGTCACCATTACGGGGCCGAGGTCAGAGCCTCCGATACCAATATTTACAATGTCAGTAATTTTCTTACCCGTAAAGCCTTTCCATTCGCCGCCGCGTACTTTTTCCGAAAAGCCTTTCATTTTTTCCAACACTTCGTTGACATCAGGCATGACGTCTTTGCCATCCACCTCGATGGGGGTGTTGGAACGGTTGCGAAGGGCCACGTGCAACACCGCGCGGTTTTCGGTGGCGTTGATTTTGTCGCCCGTAAACATTTTTTCAATTGCATCCGAAAGCTGGCATTCGCGGGCTAGGTCGCACAAATACGCCAACGTACGGCCATTGATGCGGTTTTTAGAGTAGTCAACGACGATGTCACCCAAGCGCAACGAGAATTTTTTGAAGCGGTTAGGGTCTTCGGCAAACAATTCTTTTAAATGTTTCTTGCTGATACTCTTGTGGTGAGTTTTGAGTTTGCGGTAGGCAGCCGTCTGGTCAAAAGGAATGGCTTGTAACATCTGTCTAAATAGTTTTATGAACACGCAAAAGTAGGGAATACGCCCACTTTCTCAAAGAAATGAGGGGTTTAGGGCATAAAAAGGCAGAATTTGGGGCAAGTTGTGGGAATTTATAAAGGCAACTTACGAATCAAGGGATAAAAGTCTCGGAGAGACGCAACATTTGTAACGAGAAGAGTCATCCCATAAAAAGTCTCGGAGAGACATAACGTTTGTAGAATTGTAACAAAATGGATGATTCCATAAAAAGTCTCGGAGAGGCATAGCGTTTGTAGAATTGTAACAAAATGGATGATTCCATAAAAAGTCTCGGAGAGACATAACGTTTGTAGAATTGTAACAAAATGGATGATTCCATAAAAAGTCTCGGAGAGGCATAGCGTTTGTAGAATT
>NZ_JACIBY010000004.1:93606-123632 GCF_014195535.1 Runella defluvii
TTGTAACAAAATGGATGATTCCATAAAAAGTCTCGGAGAGACGCAACATTTGTAGAATTGTAACAAAATGGATGATTCCATAAAAAGTCTCGGAGAGACATAACGTTTGTAGCAAAATGAGCCATTCGATGAAAAATCTGGCTTCGGAGAAGCCTAACATCATACTGTGCATATATAGTTTTTCTTTATATTTGTTGAGTTACAAACCTTTCCTAAACTACAGCTATGCGAACCCTTCTCTTCTGCTCCCTTTTGACTATTAGCCTCGCAACTTTTTCACAAAACGTTTCGATTCGAGGCAAAATCAAGAATCCTGTGTCGCGAAATATTAGTATTTTTATTTATCCATTTGCTGAAAAAAGCCAACAGAATAAACTGCTATTGGATGAAAATGGCGCTTTTGAAGTAGAGACTACGCTTAATGACATTGCCTACCTTTATTGTGATTTTGATAAAAATAAAGAAGAAAACTTGACTTTTATTCTTGAGCCTAATGACACCATTTTGATGAATTTTGAGGGAAAAGACTTCTGGAATACAGTCAGTTTTCAGGGTAATGCCGCCCCAAAATTTGAGTACTACAGAGAAGATTTCAAAAAAACCTTCATTGAGTCGGATTGGAAAAATATTTCCTCCAAAAAATTAGGCTCGCCTGCTTTGTTTTTTAGAAAATTGATGGAATTAGAAGATGTGAAAATGAGGGTTTTAGATAAATATAAGGATAAGACAAGTTCGACTTTTTATACCCTTTGCCAAGCAGATATTAAATCTGACATCAACCGCAAAATGCTTCCAGATATTTATCAAAGGGCTCAAAAATTAAAAGTACCACTGGACAGTAAGCTTATCCCCGCTTTGTATCGAAAAAAAATAACCGAAATAAACCCACCCCAAAATGAATTAACTGTTAAGTCTGAACACTACCCGAATAATGTTTTGTACATGACTGCTTTGGCTTATCCTGACAAAAAAAATGATATTGAACATATAGGAGATTACTTTCAAGCCCACAAACCGCTGTTTCATCCAGCTTTTGTTGAAGTTCTAAGTGCAGAGCACTTAAAAGAGGAAATCAACTACAAAGGCGTTAGTGAGGAAGTTACCAAAAAGATAAAAAATTTTGAGAAAGAGTATCCTGATAGTCGTTTTTTACCTCTGATCAAAGAAACAATCGCAAACAAAGAAATCTTTGCCATTGGCAAACCTGCTTTGTCCTTTTCACTTCGAGATACCGCAGGTCGTACGGTGCAGCTGGCTGATTTTAAGGGGAAAGTCATTTATCTCGACTTTTGGGCGAGTTGGTGTGGGCCGTGCATTGCCGAAATGACGTCAGCAAAGAAGATAAAAAATCACTTCAAAGACCAAACCGACTTGGTGTTTCTGTACATTTCGTTGGATAAGAAAGAGAGTGATTGGCGCAAAGCCATTGCCAAGTACCAAATTGGAGGTACTCACTTGCGGGATGACATCAAAGCTGAGGAAAGCGTAGCGAATACCTATGATGCAGGCTCCATTCCGTCGTCTTTCATTATTGGCAGAGATCACACCTTCCACGCTATTCAGCCTCCAGCACCCAGCAAAAACGATGGAAAGGATTTGATAAAAATACTGGAAGAAGCTTTAAATAAGAAGTAAAATGTGCGTCTTCAGAGAAGAAGCAGTGTGTAGAAGTTAGTTGGTGTTAAAAATTTAAAATAAAACAATAAATATTTATTGTTTTATTTTAAATATACACTACATTTGCTTAAACTTTAACTATACAGAAAAATGAAAACACAAAAAATTCTTCTTTGGTTAATCATGGCGTTTGTGGTGATTGACTTCGCATCTTATTTTATTCCAGCACTCAAAGGAATGAACGCGGGAGGGAATGGAGCAGGGGTATGGCTCTTCAAAATGGGAAAAATAGCCTGTTCGTTTACCGTAGGTTGGTGTATTTTTCGCCTCCGACAACTGTATTTACAGCATCAGTTTTTTACCGAAAAAGCCACTCTTTACCTACGTTGGGTAGCTTATTTGGTCATTGGAATCGCTGTTCTAGGCTCATTTGAATATGCCTTCAGGCAGCTACAATCCATCGAAGGTTTATATACAGGAGGAATTCCTTCGTCGGTAGCTTGGCCAGTAGCAGTGCGGGCTTTTTTTGCTCACTTTTTAGTACATGAGCCCATCCCGATTTTCTTGGGATTGTGTATGTTGTTGGTGACTGATTTTGTCCAAAAAGCCATTGTTGTTAAATCCGAGAACGAATCATTTATCTAAAATGACGATTGTAGTAAATTTGGACGTTATGATGGCCAAACGAAAAATGTCACTCAATGAATTGGCCCAACAGGTAGGGGTGACGAACGTCAACTTGTCAATTTTGAAGACAGGAAAGGCAAAAGGTGTTCGATTTGATACGCTGGCAGCTATCTGCAAAGCCCTTGATTGCCAGCCAGGAGATATTTTGGAATATATTAAATAAAAAGAGCTGCCGATTTTTTAGAATCTGGCAGCTCTTTCAGTTGAGAAATTACCTAAATTCCGCTATTCGTAGCTGCATCCACATTCACTCGTCCCCAGCCAAAATTGCTGTTACGACTAGGATAATAACTTGCCGATGAGGCCAATTTGCTCACTACTTGGTCGCGGGTAAGCGGCGGGAAGCGAGATCATACCAAGGCCGCCATCGAAGAAGTAGAGGCAGAAGAGCCTCCCACCGTCGCAGGGGTATTGCTATTTTCGGTGGGCAATGTAACTACGTGACGGCTGGTAGTACTACGCTCCGTCACCACCACAAAATCTACTTTACTTCCTTTATGACAATCATCACAAGCGACATCGTTGGTGAGGTCTTTTACACCCGTTACGGCTTGTACTTCAGGCTTCTAAGCGGGAAAAATTAAGCCACCAGCTTGCTGACCAGCCTCAAGAGGTTGTTGTTGCGTCAAGTCAATTTGATAAATAGTTTTACTCAGGTCGTTGTCTATTTTTTCGGGCTTACAACCTGCCGAAAGGCCTGAGTATGAACGTTTGAGGGCACACCACACATTTTGTCGGAAGCTGATTCCCAAAAAAACATACCCTGTTCTTGAAGCTTTTTATTGATGAAATTGTCAATTGTTTTGACCGATATGCGTTGGTCAGGTTTCGTAATGATTGGTTCTTGGGGGGATGACAAGTTGCAAATAACAAGTATTGCTTTTTCATAAAAGTTGAAGAATTGGTTTAGAAATATAGCCAAGTATAGAGATTTGAAGTTACTTTATACAATCGTAGTCATTAATTAAAATTTGCTCAAAATGCTTGCCTCCTTTCTTACCGCAGAATGGCGGAAATTGGCGATGGCCAACTATGCCGTATCACCTGATTTATTGAAATCCTACGTTCCCAAACATACTGAATTAGACGTGTGGAACGGCGTCTGCTACGTAAGTTTGGTAGGCTTTCTGTTTGATAATGTACGATTAAAGGGAATTTCTATTCCATTCCATAGGTCTTTTGAAGAGGTAAATCTGAGGTTTTACGTACGCTATTGCGACGAACAAGGAAATTGGAAACGGGGTACTACTTTCATTAAAGAAATTGTACCAAAACCCGCCGTCAGTTGGCTTGCCAATCTCGTTTATCATGAGCCATACATCACCAAGCCAATGCGGTACAATTGGCAACATTCGGAGAATCAATTAACCGTAAGTTATGAATGGAAGCACAACGACTGGAATCGTTTTGAAGTAGTGGCTGATCATGTGGCTGTAGAAATGCTAGTAGGAAGCAAAGAAGAGTTTATCACAGAGCATTATTGGGGATACACTGCTTACAGCCCAACAGTAACCTCCGAATATGGTGTTGAGCACCCGCGTTGGCAAGTATATCCAGTAAAAGACTATACAATTGATGTTGACTTTGAAGCTGTGTATGGCGCAGCCTTTGGCTTTTTATCCTCTCAAAAACCCGATTCAGTCCTGTTGGCCGAAGGCTCGGAGATACAAGTGCGGTCAGCAAGAAAGCTGTGAATGTGAAGGTTTTATGTCGTTGAAAATCGACAGAATCTAATCGTCGCGTTTGGGGCATTTTTTGCAGTGCTTGCCCTTCTTCTTGTACGCTTTACAGCATTTCTTTAGGTCGCAGGCAAAAGCACAACCCATGAAGGCGTTGGGCTGAAAAAACTTTTCTTCAGTGCTTGAAAGTGGGCAAGTCGAAACTTCAACGATGGTCATTGTAACTATTCTAAGGTTTCAAATACGTACGCAAAATTAGTTTATTTAGATTAATTACAAACAAATTTTTTCGATTATTTTTACCATTCTACCAAAAAATGCCTTTCTGCCCCTAAAAAGCCGTAAAAAAGATTGCGAACATAGGGCATCTATGCCGTTCTTTGCGGTTACTAAATCAACAGAAAGTAATATGAGAATCAACTACTTGCTAACACCGCTACTTCTTTTCGCTACGGTTGCACTGGCACAAACGGGAGACGAAAAGCATTTAACCAACATAAAACAGCTCACGTTTGGAGGCGATAATGCCGAAGCGTATTTTAGTTTTGATAGTAAATACGTTAGCTTTCAGTCGAATAATCCAAAATGGGGTTTGCAGTGCGACCAGATTTTTTATTTGGATGTCACCAAAGGCTTGAAAAACCCGGATGAACGCCCGCAGTTTATTAGTACGGGAAAAGGCCGCACGACTTGTTCGTATTTTATGCCTGATGGCAAACATATTCTCTTTGGAAGCACGCACTTGGCCAACGATTCGTGCCCGCCACCTATCAAACCGTACCTCAACAAATACTTGTGGGCGGTGTACGACACCTACGATATTTTTGTGTCGGATTTGAAAGGGAAAGTGGTGAAGCAATTGACTACCGAAAAAGGCTATGATGCCGAAGCAACGATTTCGCCCAAAGGTGATAAAATTGTCTTCACTTCGACCCGCAATGGCGACCTTGATTTGTACATCATGGACATCGACGGAAAGAACGTGAAACAAATCACAAATCAGTTGGGGTACGATGGTGGGGCATTTTTCTCACCCGACGGAAAAAAACTCGTTTTCCGCTCGTCGCGCCCCAAAACAGATGAAGAGGTGGCCGAATACAAGAAACTGCTTTCGATGGGATTGGTAGCGCCGACCGACATGGAAATTTATACGTGCAACGTGGATGGTTCGGACCTACGCCAAATTACCAAGCTAGGTAAAGCCAACTGGGCACCCTACTTTACGCCGAAAGGTGATAAAATTATTTTCTCGTCAAACCACCATTCTCAACGCGGCTACGACTTCCAATTGTACCTTATCAACCTCGACGGAACGGGCTTGGAACGGGTGACCAACAACAGTATTTTTAACGCATTTCCGATGTTTTCGTACGATGGGAAGAAGCTGATTTTTAGTTCGAACCGCAACAATGCACCAGGCTCTCGCGATACCAATTTGTACATCGCTGACTGGGTAGATTAACGATTTATCTCAAACACTTCGTGGATTAGGCCGCTTTGAACCTAATCCACGAAGTACTTTTACGTCATATACGGCAGCGAGGGAAGAGGCTGCGCCAGCAAATCGTTGTCCCATGCTTGCCGAATCAATTGGCTTTTTTCTGGGTATTTTGTTGATTTACAGCCCAGTAACACACATTGTGCTTCCCCTGCAAATACGGGCAAAGTGGGACATCCTCCTACCAAACTGCTACCAAGGTAAGGATGGGTACCCAACGCAACCAACCACACATCTTTTTTCACCTGTTGATATACCCATTCAAATTCTTCTGCCGACAGTGGCCCGTCGAAGGTAGTGATGCTTTGTAAAGCGTTAAATTTATAACTAGGTAAAGGTGTTGATTTTATGGTCGTTAGAAATGCTGCCGTGCAGCCGAAATGATTGATTTTGTTTTTGTCGATACTCTCCCAAAGTGACCCTTTTGAGCCAGAAACGGGGGCGTCATAAAAGACAGGAATGGCACCCGTGAGCAGCGTACTCAGTGAAAATTGCCACGCAGTTGAAGGGGAGGAGTCGTGCCATAAAACGCGGTCGCCTTGCTTGAAATTTTGATGGATGGTCAACAACCGCAGATGTTCAAGCAACGTGCCTCCTGTGCTGTGGGTAACGGGGGTAAACGACGGAAACGATACCCAAAGCGGGTGCCCAAATGGGACATGGGTAAACTCCAACAAGGTTGAAGGTGTTTTGAGAACCGATGTCCATGTTTCTGCATGGAGGTCGTCTTCTCCTGTGGGCGTTACCCAAACGGTTTTGGTAGTACTTTTAAAAGTTGCCGAAGAATGCACAAAAACGACCTTAGGCGAAAGCGTTCTTGCGCGGTCGTTGAGGATTTTAGCATCCGTTTCTGGGGAAAAAATCGACCAAATAGCCCCAATAGCATGAGTGGCCAAAAATGCCACTACCGACTGAGGAGTATTGGGCAAAATTCCCATGACATGGTCGCCTTTAGAAACACCGACCTGTCGCAAATATGCCGCAACCGAGGCTACTTGTTTTTCTAAATCACGCCACGAAAACTCCCGAAGAGGCTCACCTTCGCTTTGGTATAAAAAAGCAGGCTTGTTGCTGTTTTTATGACGAAAAATGTGTTCGGCATAGTTGATCGTCGCGCCCGTAAACCATTGGGTTTTGGCCAGTTCTTTTTTGTCCGTAACGACAACATCCCAGTACAAGCTGTGCGTTTTGATGTCGCAAAACGACCAGATACATTCCCAAAAATCCTCGATGTCGGTCACTGACCAATCCCAAAGATCATGGTAATCACGGAAATACAGTCCTTTCTTAACAAATAACCAGTTTTGAAATTTTTTCAGGTTGGACTGCTCCACAACCGAGCGCGAAGGAGCCCAAAGGGGTTTGAGTGGTACACGATCTAGTATCACGGCACAAAAAGTTAATAGGTTGGATGGCTAGATGTTTAAACGACCAAAATCATTTTTTTGAGATATATTTCTTAAAAAAAACATCGTGGCTTTATTTTTTGTACCTTTGTTTGCCTGATTATCAGGGTATTTAGGGCGGTTAATCGCCGCCAAATTTTTAGTTACATAATTCACTTTTTACAGTAGTGATACTGCAAATCCAATGAAAAAAGACAATAAAGGCGCTGGGAAAACGCCGTTTTACAGTAAATTCGTAAAGTCGAATCAATCGTCAGATAATTTTGACAACTCTTCAGAACCTAGACGCGCAAGACCTCGTTTAGAAAAATCTCCCGACAAAAAGTCCAGTGAAACCCCTCGTCGCGAACGCAGCTTTGACAAACCGTTTGAAAAGCGCGGCGACAAACCAGCCTTCAAAAAGCCGTTTGATAAGCCATTTGAAAAACGTGGCGAACGTAGTTTTGACAAACCGTTTGAGAAACGTGGTGACAAACCAGCCTTCAAAAAGCCGTTTGACAAGCCATTTGAAAAACGCGGCGAACGCAGTTTTGACAAACCATTTGAAAAGCGCGGCGAACGTAGCTTGGACAAGCCATTTGAAAAACGTGGCGAACGTAGTTTTGACAAGCCATTTGAGAAACGTGGCGAACGTAGCTTTGACAAGCCATTTGAAAAACGTGGCGAACGCAGTTTTGACAAGCCATTTGAAAAGCGCGGCGAACGCAGTTTTGACAAGCCATTTGAAAAGCGCGGCGAACGCAGTTTTGATAAGCCATTTGAGAAACGCGGCGAACGCAGCTTTGACAAACCATTTGAAAAACGCGGCGAACGCAGTTTTGATAAGCCATTTGAGAAACGTGGCGAACGCAGTTTTGATAAGCCATTTGAGAAACGCGGTGAACGTAGCTTTGACAAGCCATTTGAGAAACGCGGCGAACGTAGTTTTGACAAACCATTTGAAAAACGCGGCGAACGTAGCTTTGACAAGCCATTCGAGAAACGCGGACGGGCTTCAGAGGAAGGTGATAAGCCTGAAAAACGTAGCCGTGCCGAAGATGGGTTACGCCGTCGGGTAGGGGAGTACACCGAAGCGCCTCGTTATGACCTTCGTAAAGCAGAAGAAAAATACATAAAAAAGGACGGGCCCGCGCCAAAAGATGACTTGATTCGCCTTAATAAATACATCGCAAATGCGGGATTGTGTTCTCGTCGTGAAGCGGATGGATTGATTGAAACAGGGCAAATTACGGTCAACGGCAAGGTAATCAATGAGCTAGGGCACAAAGTAAATCCTGGTGATATTGTAAAGTACGGTAACCGTATCTTGAATCCTGAGAAAATGGTCTATATTTTGGTGAATAAACCAAAAGACTATATTACGACGACCGATGATCCAGAAGGCCGTCATACGGTGATGGAGCTGATTTCGGGCGCGTGTAATGAACGTGTATATCCTGTGGGGCGTTTGGACCGTAACACAACGGGCTTGTTGTTGTTGACAAACGACGGTGAATTGGCTGAAAAACTGATGCACCCATCGAACGAAATCAACAAGATTTACCAAGTTGAGTTAGACAAACCCATCACGACCGAAGATTTTGAAAAAATCAAAGAAGGTTTGGAGTTAGAAGATGGATTCATCAAACCCGACGATTTAGCACTTGTTACGCCCGATGCAATGGTCGTAGGGATTGAGATTCACAGTGGCCGCAACCGTATTGTTCGTCGTGTGTTTGAAAGCCTTGGTTACGAGGTGATTAAGCTTGATAGAACAGTCTATGCAGGGCTAAATAAAAAAGACCTTCCACGTGGCAAATGGCGCTTCTTGAACGAAAAAGAAGTAGTGCGTTTGAAATACTTAGTGTAAGACACGAAGAATAAAAACTAACGAAAAAGGGCTGCGTTTCCGCAGCCCTTTTTCGTTGAAGTAGGTCATGCTTTCTTCAAAATTCCCTTCTCAACGTTTTCATTGAGTACGTTTTCGGCATAGTTCCAGATGGTGGTAGAACCCTCTTTAATGACCGATTTCTTTTGATAGACCTTTTCATAAGGAACGTCAAATTCTGCCCAAGTTCCTCCGTTGTTGGAGGTATTTTGGAGGAGAGGTTCTAAACGATCCATGGAACGGGCAAACTTGGCTTCTTTGGTTTCCCCTGCCTCAAATTCTTCCCAAATTGCAATTAGTTCGTCGGCTTGGGCTTGGGGAAGTAGCCCAAAAATCCGCTGAGCGGCGAGCCGTTCTTCGTCGGTATTTGAGTGATTTTTCTGGGTGTCATAGATAAAGGTATCGCCCGCGTCAATCTCAACAATGTCATGAATTAGCACCATTTTAACCACCTTCAGCACATCAACAGGCTCGTTGGCGTGTTCGGCTAAAACGATGGCCATCAGGGCCAAATGCCAACTGTGTTCGGCATCGTTTTCGTTTCGGTCGCTGTTGAGGAGTTTGGTTTTGCGTTGGATGTATTTGAGCTTGTCAATCTCCTTGATGAACTCAATTTGCTGTAATAACTGGTCAGAAATCATCTTGTAAATAAGGTGTGTTTAATCAACAAAGGTTTCGTCTTCCAATAAATCACGTATTAAAAGCGTATCATCTCCCCGTTCGTGCATTTGTTTAAAAGCATCTTCCCAGCCTTTCCTAGGCTCAGGTTTGGGCTTTAAAATCATGTAGCCTTGCTCAAGAACCAGCTCAATTTTGTCACTGATACTATATTTCTCAAGAATACTTTTTGACAAACGAATGCCTCTGGAGTTGCCAATAGTTATGACTGAAAGTTCCATAAGTTGTTTTTGTTATTACAAAGTAATTACAAAATGCTTTCGTTTGTAAGCCATTAATCAAAAAGGTTGTACGAAATTTTGCAGGTAACTAGGAAAATGTAACCACATAGTTCACATAGAATTTTTCACATAGCGCACAAAAGACTGTCTATGTTTACTATGTGTTTATTCTACTGTTTTCTATGTGGTTCAAAAAAAAAGTATCATATCCTGTATTTATTCGTACCCCCTAGTCGAACAAACTGGTTAAGGCCTTCCCTACTTCCAGCCCCGACAAAAACGCTCCTTCGACGTTGCCAATCCCAAACGCGTCGCCCGCCAAGTAAACGGGAGCGTGTTCGAGTTTGTAAAAAGAATGGGGGTGGCGTTGACGGGCGAGGCTGTAGCGCCAGCGATGTACTTGAACTTGTTCGATGGATTCAGGGGCAATCCAATCGCGTACGGAGGCCAGTAAGTCTTTGCCTACTTCTTGCAAATTGTGTTCAAAGTGTGCCTGACTGTAGTCAGCAGAGGCGTGTAAAGTAACCGAAGGAACCGAAGAAATGCCTTTTTGAAAGTTATCGGCTATCCACGCGACAGGTTGGTTTTCCAAAAGTAATCCACCTCCTTCAAGCGTGCTAGGCGTGTTCAACGTAGCCAAAACGGCAATGCAAGGGTCGTATTCGATGGAAGCCAAAACGCGTTGGTCAGCCTCCGAAAGCACTGTTTGTGAGCGTTGAAAAAGCTCCGTAGCTTGCGGAGTTGGCATCGTTGAAATAAGCGCATCGAAAGGGTATTGGTTGCCCGATTCGGTTTCAACCGACTGAGAATGAATAAGTATTGCTTTTTCGTTTAATTGGATGTTGAGTGAAGCCGCCAAGTATTTGGGAATGGTGTTCATTCCTGCTGTCCCGATATAACGCACATTTTCGCGCTGAGGAACTTGCCATTCCGAAATGACTTTTTCGGTAATAAGTTCATCAATAAAAAGACGAAATTCGGGCGATTTGACCGAAAAATACTGCGCGCCGTGGTCAGCTTTGGCAAGTTCAATTTTACGGGTTGACATGCGACCGCCTACGCCGCGTCCTTTGTCGAGCAGCGTTACTTCGTGGCCATTTTGAGTCAAAATTCGGGCGGCCGAGAGGCCCGTCATGCCTGCGCCTAAGATGATTATTTTCAAGGGTAGTTGGGATTAAAGAGGTGATTCAATGGGATTCATAAAAATAACTTGCTTTAGGGAGGAGTTGTTTGCCTTTTCAATGCTTTTGCGCTTCTTTGTGGCTTAAATCAACACCTTTTATTTGTGATGAAACTACCAGCTGAATGTGAAAATATGGTCGAAATTCGTACCGAAATTGATGCTTTAGACCGTGAAATTATTCGATTGATTGGCCAACGGTTTGGGTACGTTAAAGCAGCCTCAAAATTTAAAACGTCCGAGACGAGTGTGAAGGCACCCGAACGTTTCAAGGCCATGCTTGTCGAGCGAAGAACGTGGGCGGAAGAAGAGGGTATTCACCCAGATGCCATCGAAAAAATGTACACCGATTTGGTGAACTATTTCATTCAAGAGGAAATGAACCATTGGAAAAACCAGCAAACCACCTAGCGCAACCTTACAAAGTTCTTATTGTCGCTTTTGGCTTTTACCCCGAAACCCACGGAGTTGCCGAAGTGGCCTATCGTCATGCCCTAGGACTGTATCAATGGGGGCATCAAGTGACGGTGGTCACTCGTGGAAAAAAGGTGGAGAATTTCCCGTTTGAGGTTGTGTATGTTGAGCAAAAGGTTGATTACCAAGTGCTTTTAAGGCTGTCGGAAGCAAGCGTGATTTGTGTTCACGGCTGGAATAATTGGGCTTCTGACTGGGTGATAGAACTGTTGCCTTTACCCGCAAAAGTTGTTCTGGTAAGTCATGGCACCAATTTCAACGTTCGTCTTGGCGGTATTCGAGGGTTGGTTTGGTGGCTTCGTCAACGAAGGCAGGCTTGGCATTTTGATAAAAAAATGCGGAGTTTCGATCATTACGTATTTCTGTCTGACGTACCCGAGCCTCAGCGGATGTCGGATGTGGTTTGGGTGAAAAAGAATAAATTTTCTTCGTATTCGGTGATTCCTAACGGTGCTCGACCTGCTTTTGGAACGCCTTCCACGCGAGATTTTCGGCTTGAAAATGGGCTTCCAATGGCGCGAATGCTGTTGTGCGTTTCTAATTATACACCCACCAAAGGGCAGCAGGAACTGGTGAAATGGTTTCGAGAAATGCAGCTGCCCGATGCAGTTTTGGTGCTGATTGGAAGTAATTTTAATGACTTTTCAAGCCGTCTCAAACGGCTTGCGGGAGAGGAGCTGAACAAAACCATTTTTTTATTTGACCAACAAACCGAAGCCCAAATCCAGGCCGCCTACGGTGCTGCCGACGTGTTTGTTACGGCTACGCACACCGAAGTTCAGCCGCTTATGCTACTCGATGCAATGGCCGTGGGTCTGCCGTTTTTGAGCCGAAGCGTGGGTGTCGTTTCGTCGCTTGCGGGTGGGATGTGCTTTCAAGACAAAACGACGTTTCAATCCCAGCTACGACTACTTTTAGCCGACGATGTGTTGAGAAAACGTTTAGGAAAAGAAGGCACAGAAGCGACAAAAAATACGCATCATTGGGATATAATTGCGCTGAAATATCATCAATTGGTATGCAGCTTGCTCCATAATCAAGTGTGACGAAATGTGATAGATATAGTCAAAGCCTAAAATAAGTACGGCTATGATTATCGTAAAATTAAGCGGCGGTTTGGGTAATCAATTGTTTCAATACGCGTTGGGACGGCATTTGGCATTTTTAAACCAAACCGAACTCAAGTTAGACCTATCGCAGTTGCAGGCTTCACGGTTTTGGACATCCCGTATGTATGCGTTAGACGCTTTTTCAATCAACGCATCAGTGGCCACTAACCGCGAAATCAGTGAGCTTGTAGGGGCTTCTTTTTCAATGTTGGGGCGTTTGGGAGCTATTTCTCCCTTCTACCAGCGGGAACCACATTTTCATTTTTCCCCGCTTATGCTTCGTTTGCGGGGCGATTTATATTTTGATGGATATTGGCAGTCTGAACGCTATTTTAAGCCCATTGCTTCCCTCGTAAAACAGGAATTAAAGCTGCAAACTCCCGTTCTTCCGCGTTTTCAAATGTGGCAAAACTTGATTCAAACCAGTGAGGCGGTGAGCGTACATGTGCGTCGTGGTGATTATACGCTGCGCTCGATGGCCAATCGTTTTTTACGGCCTTGTGGGTTGGATTATTACCAAAAAGCGGCTTCTGTGCTTTTACCTCAAATTCAACAGCCTACTTTTTTTGTTTTTTCGGACGACCCTGTTTGGGCCAAAACTCACCTACATTTTCCTGTTCCGACCCATTTTGTCGAAGGAAATTCGGCCGCAGAAGACTTGGTGCTCATCTCACAGTGTCAACATCACATCATTGCGAATAGCACGTTCAGTTGGTGGGGGGCGTGGTTGGCTGCTTTTCCAGACAAAAAAATAATCGCCCCGCAGCAATGGTTTGCGACGGAGCGATTCAACACCAAGGACTTACTTCCCGACGACTGGGAACGAGTATAGCCTATATTTTATGTTTTGCCATGTATTGTAAATAATTCACAATGGCGTCTAACTCTTTGTCGTTCAAATGAGTGACGGCTGGCATTTTGCATTCGTTGCGGTACGACGAAGGGGCTTTTACAAACTGCTTGATGTGCTCGACTTTCCAATACTCTGTCACGCTTTTGGGGTAATTCAGTTCTGGCCCCATTTTGCCACCAACTTTATTGAGCGAATGGCACGTTAAGCAATTGACTTTAAAGAGCTCAAAACCCTTTACTTGGGTATCGTCGTCTTTGGGAAACAATACGGCTAATTCTTTTGAGGCCGCCGAAAGGCTAATTTTTACCAAATTATAAGGCCATTTGTAGCTAACATCGGCGCCTGGCACGTCAGTATAAACGATGTAAAAAGGCGCAATCTTCATTTCTCGGCCTTCTTTGGTCGGGTTTATCCAATCTTGTCCTTGGGGGGCGTCCACATCAGCCACGGCCAAAAATGCTTTTTTACTCAATACTTTTTCCAACGCCATCGAAGGATTATAGCCGTCTTCGCACTCAAACACAATCTGCGTTTCGCTGCGATTGAGGTTCTTGTAGGCAGGTAAAAATGTGTCCAAAATGGTTTGTAACGGAATGGCTTTGTACGTTTTCTTTTGGTGAAAAACGGGGTCGTCGGCCACAACAACGGTTTCGGGAGTGGGAAATTTTGCTTTTAAATCAGGCAAGAAAATACCTATTGAATCCACCTTCGCTACCGCAGCGGTATCGGTGTTTGTGGTGTCACTTTTGGTTTGGTTGTCTGATTGTTGTGAGCTGTTGCAAGCCGCAAATGAAAGGGCAATGAAAGCAAAAGAAAGCCAATTTTTCATAGCAGAAGAGAGGGTTGATGTACGCATTTTTGTCGCGAGGTTTTGAGAAACCTCGTCTTCGGTTTTGAGAAACCGAAGGCACTTTTAATCCTTTCCAAGTTTTGAATTTGTCGAATAACGAAACTTGGAAAGGGTATGAGTCTTATTTAATCGTCGAAAAGTCGGTCGCTTTCATGTAAACCGACTCCACTTTGTTCGCAAGTTTTCCGTTGACCTCCGAAGCGTCGCGTGCTTTTACCCAATCAGGATCGGCTCTGAAGGCATCAAATGCTTTTTTGCCCGCTTCCTCACTTGGGTGCGCCAAGATGTAGATAAGCGTATCATCTTTGCCATTGACCGTCCAGTAAGCGACGTTAGTCATACCGTGTTTTTTGAATAATTTAAGCGTATGATTGCGAAAACGTGCCAACAAATCAGGTAATTTGCCAGGGTTGGTGGTGTACGTACGAAGTTCAAAAACGCGCTCTTTTTTGCTTTTTGAAGACTTAATTTTGGGTGAAAAATCGGTCGCGTCCATAAAAATGCTTTCCACTTTCGACACAATTTTGCCACTTACTTCCGATTCCGTCCGTGCTTTCACCCACTCAGGGTCAGCACCAAAGGCTTTCCAAGAGGCATCGCGTGCGGCACGGTCGGGGTAGGCGAGGACATAAATGAGCTTGTTTTCTTCGTGCAACGGAACCCAATAGCCAATGTTGGTCATGCCGTGTTTTTCAAAAATTTTAGTAGTATGGTTCCGAAAACGAGTCAAAAGTGCCTCCAAACGGCCAGGTTCGGTGTAATAAATGCGGGTTTCAAACAAGCGCGTATCTTGTGCCGATGCCGTGAGCACCGCAGCAAATAAAAGCATAGTGGTTAGAAATTGTTTAAACATTGTGTTTATTGGTTTATTTGTACATTCAAAAGACACAGTAAGCGTAGTTCTAAGTAAAAAAAAGGAAGTTTTATTGTGAGATAGTGGTACGTTCTTTGTAAGGTAATTCTAAAAAAGAAAGAGGTATGAATGTGTTCATTTTAACGTTAAGTATGTTTTTGTGGGGACAAGACCCGCTTGAAAGTCGTTTGTCGAAAATGGTGGGGAAAAGCCGAGTCGTGATGGTATATTGCCCAAAATCGTCGGATAGGGATTTTAAGGCGCAAAAAAAATGGTTGAGTGAGGTCGGGGCAGGTATTTTGGAGCGTGATTTATGCGTCGTGGATTGCGTAGAGGCTGAACTGTCTCCTGAAGATGCGGCACATTTGAAAGAACGTTTTCGCTATACTCCTAATCATTTTTGTTTTTGGTTGATTGGCAAAGACGGGGAAGTAAAACTTATCAGCTCCAAGCCCGTCAAACCCGAACAAATCTTTGGCCTCATCGACTCCATGCCCATGCGAAGGGAGGAAATGAAGCGGAATAAGTGATGGGCGAATTGATTTATCTATGCTTCAAAAAGTACCTAATGCAATATCCTTTTACTAATATTGCAGCTTTAGAACTCACAGTAACCGACACTATATGCTGCAAGCAACATTACGAAGTCTAATCAATAAGCTTTGGGATAGATTTTGGAGTGGGGGTATTTCAAACCCTCTCAATGCCATTGAACAAATGACTTATCTTCTCTTTATGAAACGCATTGATGAGTTGGATACTCAAAAAATGCGCGACAAAGAAAAAGGGCATATTCAAAACTACACCTCTATTTTCGATGGTACAATTGATTTGCCCAATTTTAAAGACCCTATCCCCAAAGAAACACTACGATGGAGTGCAATGGAAGGCATGAAAGATGACGAAATGCTTTATCATTTACAGCAAAAAGTGTTTCCATTTATTAAACAGCTTGGTGGAGAAAATTCATTTTTCACCAAACACATGGATAATGCCGTTTTTCTCATTCCCAAGCCATCGTTGATGCGGGATGCGTATAGAACGATCAATGAAATTTACAGCGAAATAGACAGAGAAATAAGTGAAGGCACCAAAGATGGTTCGCAGGATTCAAGGGCTTTATTGAATGATATTCAGGGAGATGTGTATGAGCACTTGCTGGATGAGTTGAAAAACGCAGGAAAAAACGGGCAATTCCGTACCCGAACGCATATTGTTCAATTGGTGGTGGAATTGGTATTTGCTGATATTTCTGATAAAAACGTATTCTTAGACGAAAACTTCCGTATCGCTGACCCCGCTTGTGGCAGTACTACGTTCCTGTTAGGGGCGTTCAAATATATCCTTACTCAATTTACAAGCGATAAATACATAAAACCTTCGGACGACAATTTCATGATTGGCACTACCGGTGATTTACTGCCAGCCAATGGACATAAAAAATTAGAAGAAGATACCTTTTTCGGATATGATATTGACCCTACGATGGTGCGTATCGGGCTAATGAATATGCTGATGCACGGCATCACTCAACCTCACATTGATTATAAGGATACACTCAGCAAAAATTATAACGAAGAGGCAAGATATAAGGCGGTTTTTGCGAACCCTCCCTTTACTGGCAGTATTGATAAGGAAGACATCAATGACAATCTAAGTTTAAAGAAAGCGACGAATAAAACCGAACTGCTTTTCATTGAACGAATTCATAAAATGCTTACCGAAGATGGTACAGCAGGAATTATCATCCCGCAGGGAGTATTGTTCGGTAGTGGCAAAGCCTTTGTTGAAACCCGTAAGTTGATGATTGAGCAGGCTGAGCTTAAAGCGGTGGTTACGATGCCGAGCGGAGTATTTAAACCCTATGCAGGCGTAGCTACGGCTATTTTGATTTTTACAAAAGGGCGCAGCACTGAAAATGTTTGGTTTTACGAAATGAAAAGCGATGGCTATACCCTCGACGACAAACGTAACCCCGACCACGCCAACAGCGACCTGCAAGACATCATTGCCCGTTTCAAAACTCGTAATCCTCAAACCGATACCGACCGTACGGGCAGTGTACAAAAGTGCTTTTTTGTACCTAAGGCCGAAATCGTAGAAAACAACTACGACCTAAGCCTCAATAAATACAAGCAGCAAATATACGAAGAGGTGACTTATATTCCCCCTAAAGACATTTTAGCCAAACTCAAAACCCTCGAAGACGAAATTCAGAACGACTTAGCGGAACTTCAAAGTATATTTCAATAATGTTAGAAATAGCAGAAAGTCAAGCTTTTAAGGATTTTGTAGCCGACATTAAGCAACGGATTAAGGCTGCCCAATACCGCGCATTGCAGGCTGTTAATAAAGAACAAATAGCCCTTTATTGGAGTATTGGCGAGGCCATTGTGCATCGTCAAACGCAATACGGTTGGGGCAAAAGCGTGGTAGAAGTATTGGCGGCTGAGCTTCAAAAAGAGTTTGTCGGCGTGAATGGCTTTTCGGCTCGTAACCTTTGGTACATGAGAAATTTGTACAAAGAATACGCCCAAAGTTTAATTCTGCAACCAGTGGTTGCAGAAATTGGCTGGACCCACAACATCATCATTTTAGAAAAATGCAAAGATGAACACCAACGCTTTTTTTACATAGAAATGACTCGGCGGCAGGGTTGGTCTAAAGTCATGCTTATCAATGCCATCGAAGCCCAAACCTATGAAAAAACACTCATCAATCAGCAGAATTTTGCAGACCAACTGCCTGCCGAACAGGCCCAACACGCCGACTTGGTGCTGAGAGACGAATACACCTTTGATTTTTTGAACCTAACCGAACCCTATACCGAAGTTCAATTAGAGCAAGCCCTCGTGAGCAATATCCGAGATTTTTTGGCAACAATGGGCGGTGATTTTACCTTTGTGGGCAACCAGTTTGGAGTAAAGGTAGAAGACAAAAACTACGAAATAGACCTGCTTTTGTACCATCGGGGACTGCAATGTTTGGTAGCCATTGAGCTCAAAATTGATGATTTTAAACCCGAATATGCTGGTAAGATGAATTTTTACCTCTCGGCCTTAAATGCTTACCACCGTAAGCCTCACGAAAACCCCAGCGTTGGTATTATTATTTGTAAAAGTAAAAGCCGAACCGTAGTAGAATTTGCCTTGCAGGACCTCAACAAGCCCATTGGCGTAGCCACTTATACCCTTACCGACACCTTACCCAAAGAATTGGCGGCCTTTTTTCCAAGCCGCGAGGCATTTGTAGAACGGATTGAAGGCATTACCAATGCCCTTAATAACCAACGAAACAAGAAATGAAATTAACAAGAATTGGAGATATTGCTGAATTTATTAATGGATATGCTTTTAAATCAGAGCATTGGGGGAGTACTGGCAAAAAAATAATTAGGATTCAAAATTTAACAGACCCAAGTAAGCCTTATAATTTTACTGCTTATGATATACCTGAAAAGTATATAGTAAAAGATGGTGATATGTTGGTTTCGTGGTCTGCAACGATTGATATTTTTGAATGGCATAATGAGCCAGCGTATCTTAACCAACACATTTTCAAAGTAGTTTTTGACCATAAGAAAGTAGATAAATATTATTTCAGATTTGCATTAAAACAAACTATTGATTCTTTGACAAAATTTGCTCAGGGGTCTACTATGAAGCATATTGTTAAAGGAGATTTTGAAAAGCACAAAATACCTCTTCCAGATCTCGTCGAGCAGCAAAAAATAGCCTATATTCTCTCGAAAGCCGAGGCACTGATACAAAAACGTAAAGACACAATCAATGGATTGGATGAACTGCTTAAATATACATTTTTAGATATGTTTGGTGATCCTGTGAAGAATCCGAAGGGATGGGAGAAAGGAGGTATGGTTGAAGTAATTACTAGTATTAAATCTGGTACAAGTTATGCTGGTGCTGAAAATAAAGAATTAGAACAAAATGAGCTGGGAGTATTAAAAATCAGCGCTGTAACAGATGGAGTATTTAAGCCTAAAGAATTCAAAGCAGTAAGCATAGATTTAATTACAAAGCAAATAATTAAATGTCAAAAGGGAATGTTTTTGATGAGCCGAGCTAATACAAAAGAACTGGTTGCTGCTTGTTGTATTGTGCCAAAAGATTACCCTTTTTTATTTTTACCTGATAAACTATGGTCTCTTTCTGTTAATGAGCAAAGAGCGAATAAGATTTTTCTTAATGCTCTTTTTAAAATCGAATCTTTTAGAAATGTAATTCGGGAGAAAGCTTCAGGGGGTCATGAATCCATGCTAAATATTTCAATGATGAAATTTTTAGGTTTAAAGTTGCCAATACCTCCTCTATTATTTCAGACCCAATT
Organism: Runella defluvii; assembly: GCF_014195535.1. Lineage (GTDB taxonomy): Bacteria > Bacteroidota > Bacteroidia > Cytophagales > Spirosomataceae > Runella > Runella defluvii. The sequence continues at coordinate 112,926 of NZ_JACIBY010000004.1, forward strand.
TGCTGAAACAGTTGCCAAAATTGAAGCTCTCAAAGCCAAGCAAGAGGCATCGTTGAGGGAGTTAGAGCAGTTGTATCAGTCACTTATGCAACGAGCGTTTAAGGGTGAATTAGATTTAGATAAAGTTGAAATAGAGGATGTATATAAGGGGTTTGAATATTTTGATGGTGGTTTTGTAACATTTGATGACGCCAAACCTGCTTTAGATAAAATCAGAGAGAAGTTCGAAACATTACCGGCTATAAAATCCAAAGATAAAAAACTGATTGAAAAAATTAAAAAACTGGATTTGGACAAAGTGCAATTAGGTAGAATTCCATTTGATAAAGATTATGCTATTTACCGAGTGCTTTATCATAGGTTTGAGCACTATCAATCAGTTCCTTTTTTAACAATATATGATTGGCTTTTAACAGATTTTGTAGACTTAGATTACAATAAAATTAAGGATTTTGTTTTCAGAGAGTTAAATGAAGAAGCCCCTATTTTTGAACAAATTTTTATTTTTAATGAAGATGAAAAAAAATATAGGACAGAGCTAAAATTACTATTGTGAAACTAAAACACCTCAAACTCCTTTCACCGTTTAGAAGTTTACCCGCAGGTTTTGAGATTGAGTTCCCCGAAAATCAATCCGATACCATTGATCCTTATTGTTTAGTGGGCTTGAACGGCTCGGGCAAATCAAATTTGCTTGAAGTATGTTCGGAGGTGTTTTACTATCTCGAAAGATACTGGGAAGAATCCAAAAACATCAAAGAAATTGTTCACCCTCCCTTTGGTTTTGAAATAACATTCCATCCCTCAGTTTTGGGAAAAGTCTTGCCGTTTCAAGGCCCGATAAAAATTACTAAAAACCCGAATCAAGCACCATTTTACCAAGACTTAGGTAAAGATGCCAACTCTGAACTGAGGGAATTTGAGGCTGTTACGCTACCTGAAAGAATCATCGGCTACTCCTCTGGGATGAACGAGTTACTGAGCAATCCATTCATTAAAATGGATTTTCATTACTTTGATGAGTTTCAGGCACGAGTAAAAGATACGCGATTTGATGCGATAGAAGTCAGTCGGATGTTTTACATGGATTATGAAAGCAACCAATTGGTTACCATCGCTAACCTTTTACTACCCAATTTGGAGGATAGAACCCATTTGGCTGTACTAACCGAAGAATTAAAAATCAAAGACTTACACTCATTTAGCATCACTATCAGGAAACGAAAATATGGGGGCGATGCCGTAGAGTTTCCGTCTGAATTAAACCAAGCCATTGTCTTTCTTGAATACTGCGCTACTTGCCACCAAAGCTACCAAGAAGGCAAAATTGAGGTTATTCAATTGGATTACTGGGTCAATGATGCTACTAAGCAAGCATTTAGAAAGCATTTTCGCACAGCTTTTGAGTTGTTTCGATACCTTTATCTATTACGATTGCTCAACCTGCACGCTTTCCGTGAAAAATTGAGAGAGGAAGTCAAAGAAGCAGGGCAAGGGGTCAACCTTTCTGCTCTTATTCCTAAACCCGAAGCCCGAGATTTAGTATTTTCCATTAATGAGCTTTCATTTAGAAAACAGGGCATCTTAGAGCCCGTCTATTACAAAAATCTTAGCGATGGCGAGCACCAACTATTACATGTACTGGGAGCATTGATACTTTTTGATACTCCCGGAACTTTGTTTCTGCTTGATGAACCCGAAACGCACTTCAATCCTGAGTGGCGAAGCAAGTTTGTTAGCCTAATGAACAAAACCATCACAGAAAAACGCCAACAGGAATTTATCCTCACCACCCATTCACCTTTCATCATTTCAGATTGTAAGCCCGAACGAGTATTTATTTTTGAGCGAGACGAAAATAACCAAGTCAACTACCGCCAACCTGATTTTAATACGTTTGGGGCATCGGTTAATTTGATAACATTAAAGGTTTTTGGCAAGCGTGAAACCATCGCAGAAGTAGCAATGGAACGTTTAAGAATACTGAGAGAGCAAGTTCAAAACGGTCAAATAAGCCCGGAAGAGGCGCAAATAGCTATTTTTACTGAAATTGGCGATTCAGTTGAAAAAATGTTGGCTATTGATTCCATTAACAAACTCCCCAAACCTAATTGATGTCTTTATGTTGTTTCCGCTGAAATATGTAGCACATACAGTCGAAAATCTCCACAGCTATGTTGAACATACCATTTTGGAAGTTTGCTGTAAGCCCAACGGTAGCTTTTCAGTGGACAAACTCCATCCAAATTTTCAGGCAATTGTCGAAGAAGTTGCTCAGAATGATAATGATTATCTTAAAAAGCCAATCAAAGTTATTTATAACATTTGTAAGAAGTTAGATGCATCCCAATTACAAAAACTTAGGGATGCTTTTACTGCTAATAACGCTATTGAGGAATTATGCAAAGGAGAAACAAGTCCTGTTCTGTATGATGATATTAACAAGATTGACAAGCGATTAAGTAGCATTTTAAAACAATGGGGTAAAGACTTGTATAATCATGTTTTGATTCTAACATCTTACAGTTCCAGAAATGGAGAATTAAAAGACTATTACAAAGAATTCATGCGGCAAAATTCTAAGGGTATCTGTCCTTTCTGTGGTTTAAATGATTTAAAATCAGACCTATTATCCAAAAGAGATGCGTATGACCATTTTCTCCCAAAGGATAAGTATCCATTTAATACGGTAAATTTTCACAATCTAATTCCAATTTGTAACACTTGTAATAGTTCTTATAAAGGTGCTAAAGACCCAATTAATAAAGGTACAAATAGGGCTTTTTATCCGTTTTCAACTACTAACCCTATCTTTGAAATTACTATTAAAATTACCTCACTTGATTTTAACAATCCCAAAAACAATATTGTTGATATAGGATTTGCCTCAACACAGCCAAGCGAGGTAGATGCTTGGCGAGCAACCTATGGGATAGATGAAAGATACAATGATAAGTGCCGAAGTGATGATGCTCAATATTGGATTGACCAAGTTCTGGAACTTAAAAATTATGGGTTTGATATACTCGAATATTTCCCAACTTATATTGCCAATCGTAAACGAATGCCCCACTTGGAGAAAAATTTTCTAAGAATCCCATTTTTAGAAGAATGTATGACAATTGGCATTTTTTAACAAGCAAGGTATTATTTCTAATCCCGCACGCACCGAAAGCCCACCGTTACATTGCGCTCAAAACCTTCGGAAATGCGCAGTAATATCTGTTGATGAGTGGTAATTACCCTGCAAAGGCAGCCCCACAGAAACCTTACTTCATTTTTTTGACAAACTTAAAGTGCGTGCGCTCAAGCCCTTGCCGCTCGTAGAAACGGTGAGTATCAAGGCGTTTTTTGTTGGCGGTCACTTCCAAAATTTCAAAATTTTCATGCTGAGCTACTTCAAAAAGTTGTTGAATGAGTAGTTGTCCAATGCCCTTACTTCGGTAGTCGGGGATGACAAACATCTCTTGGATTTCGCCTACCTTGCCGCAATGATGAAGAAGCCACTGAGCGTGAACACTTGCGTAGCCAACGCAGCGGTCGTGGTCGAACGCTAAAAAATAATGGCAGTCGGGGTTGAGAAGGTTACGATTGTAGATGGTGTTAAATTGTTCAAAATCAAACGTCTCTTCTTCCAGTTCGCAGAGAAATGAATAAATAAGCGTAACATCGGGGGGCGTGGCTCGACGAAGGAAAATAGAAGGCATAGAAAGTTGCGTTAAAATAAAATTCCAAAGCTTTCTTGAAGCGGCTTATTTATATCAATAAACTGGTAAGATAGGCCAGCTTCTTTACGAAGTAAATCAAAAATAGATTTACTTTTTGTATCACCCGTTACATAAAAGGTTACTTTTTCAATCTCTGCTTGCGCAAAGAGTTTTACGTCATTCGTAATCACTATACGTTCAACCGTAATTTCTTTGTTCTTACGTGCATTAAAAGCTATAAATCCACACTTCCCAGCCTTAATGGCATGTAAAATATTGTAGTTTAATGTTTGAAGGTTTTTGAGAGGAAGGTGTGTGATTTCACCTTGCACACAGTATTCCCCTACCGCTATGGAAGAGACAATAATTATGATTTGATTTTCTACAAAATACTTGAAATAAGCTACCGCATTTTTGTGTGCAGGGTCTTGAATGTTAAGTAGTTTTATAAGGAAATTTGTGTCAATAAATGCTTTTTTCATAGTAAACCTCGAATTTCAGCGAGCCATTGGTCTGCATCTTTTATATCAGTCCACGACTTGCTTGCTTCATTAATCAGATTGTCTAAATAGTCATCATCGAGACTTTGTTCGTATTCGATAAAGCCTAATAATTTAATGTCGGATTTGTCAAGTTGACCATTTTTAATATTTTGTTTTGCATGTACATGGACACCAGAATATTTATAAAGTCTATTGTCGGATTGATTGGCTAAGACTTCTTCTGTTGTTTGAATAATGACTGTACCATGTTCTTCTGTTGAAATATGTAGATTAGGGTTAGTTTTTCCACCCATACTTATTATTTTTCCGTATAAATACAGGTCTGAATCAATCCATATATTTTCACTTCTTTGGAAATTTGTATTTCTGTTTATTTCCAACTTATTGGTGTTTTTTATGGAGGATTTAATTTCTAAATCTAAGCTGTTTTTTGATGCCCACTCTTGAATATTTTCTATTGCTTTGGCTTGTGTTAAATCAATGTTGTCAATAGATTTAGTATCATTAATATTCTTAATGGTTGTATTTACCAAAATAACTTGTGATAAGTCAGTTTTAAAAATATTTCGGACGCTTCCTTCTTTGACTTCATAAGATATAATTGGGCGCTTTTTTCTGTCATTAGGATACAACAAATTCTCAACGTTTTTGAGTAATTCCACTACATGGGAAATATCAAAATCGCTTGGATGAATATCGTGTATTTTAACTTCTATGTATCCTAGGTTAGTCATATTCACTTAATCATTTTTACGGGCAAAACGGTTCCTCCGTAAGGAAAATTGCGCCACCGTTTTATTAAAACTCTTGCATTACATCCGACTCATACACCAGTGTGCCTTTGACGTTGCTTGCTGTAATTGTAACCATGGCTTTGGCCACTTTACGGGCTTCGATGGAGCGGTATTTGATAGGTATAAGCGGCCTGAGAATTTTGGATAAACCCTCGCCGATTTGCTCACCTAAGCGCGTTTCGCCACGATTCCCTACAAGCAACGAGGGCCTAAAAATGAGTAATGCGTCAAAACCTATTTTTTTGAGCGTTGCTTCTACATCTCCTTTGACCCGATTGTAGTAAAACATCGACCCACTATCAGCGCCCATGGCAGTAACGATAGCAAAGCGTTTGGCTCCGTTTTGGTGCCCCAGCTGGGCTATTTCGATGGGATAAGTATAATCAACGCGGTAAAATGCTTCCTTGGAACCAGCTTTTTTCATGGTTGTACCTAAACAACAAAAAATGTCGTCGCCGCAAACAACGGAGGCATCGGGGTGGTCGAAGTTAAAAATAATAGATAATAGTTTTGGATGGGTGAAATCCAATGGTTTTCTAGTGAGTGTGACTACTTCAGTATATTTTTCAGAAGCAATCAATTCAGAAATAACTTCTTTCCCTACTAGTCCACTTCCTCCTACCACTAGGGCGGTTCTTTTTTCGGATGTCATGTTTATTGGGAGTGGCTAGTGCCTTTTGCATTTTTTTACATTAGGTCTGTATGTCAATGGTAAATTAAGAAAAAAAACGCTTGCCTAAAGAAAATATCCCAAAAGATTTTATTAAACGGTAATTTAGCTAGAAGTCAAATTCGATGACGTCGGGGTCGTTGAGGAGGCGCTTGGTGAGCCGTTCGTGGTTATGTTCGTTGCCTTGAACAATCCATGTACCACTGATGGTATTTCCAACCCTACTTTGAGTACCTCGTTTGGCATCCAATTGCAGTTCTCGAAACAGGGCTTCATAATGCTTCAACGTTTTTTGTTGGAATTTACACACAATACGGTAGTTACGAAGTTGGTTTCGCCGTTTAATAAGGTTTTGGATGGGAACAAAACCGTACAAAACCACCAACACAATCAAAGAGGCAACAGTCGCTAACTCGTAATAACCACTGCCCACGCCCATCCCCAGCGCTGCCGTGGCCCAGACCGTTGCTGCGGTTGTAATCCCGACCACACGATTGTTTTCTCGGAAAATAATTCCCCCACCAATAAACCCAATGCCCGTTACGATGTTGGCCGCGATGCGCCCCGCATCGCCCCCTACTCGAATCGAAATGAGGGTAAACAAGGTAGAACCCACGGCAATCAGAATCATGGTACGTAACCCCGCTGACTTACTATGATACTCGCGTTCTACGCCAATGATCGACCCCAATCCTGCGGCAATAAATAATTTGAGAACGTCTTCTGTCAGAAATGTCTCCATGGATTTGCTGTTTTGACTAAGAATTCATCAACAATTCAATCTCATCGGCTTCGATCGGAATGTGAGCCATGAGGTCGAGGTTGCCGTTTTCAGTAATGAGAATGTTATTTTCCAATCGAATGCCCAAGCCCTCTTCTCGGATGTAAATGCCAGGTTCACAGGTGAAAACCGTACCAGCCTCAAAACGCCGATAACGATTTCCAACATCATGCACATCGAGGCCGAGGGCGTGCGAAGTCCCGTGCATAAAATAACGACGATACGCAGGCCAGTCGGGATGCTGATTGGCAATGTCTTGGGCCGTTAGTAGTCCCAATCCAATCAACTCACTTTCCATTACTTTAGCCACTTCGGCTTGGTATTCATCCAAGACATTGCCCACCACAAGCATCGAACGGGCGGCTTTTAGCACCCGCAATACCGCGTCATATACCTGCCGCTGGCGTGCCGTAAAGCGACCATTGACGGGGATGGTTCGGGTAAGGTCGGCGTTGTAGTTGGCATACTCGGCAGCGACGTCTAGTAGCAAAACGTCGCCGTCTTTGCATTGTTTGTTATTGGCTACGTAATGTAAGACACAAGAATCTTTGCCCGAAGCAATAATAGGCGTATAGGCAAAGCCGCGCGAACGTTGACGGAGAAACTCATGGGCAAATTCGGCCTCAATTTCGTATTCCCAGACATCGGGTTTGGTAAATTTCAACACCCTCATAAAGCCATCGCGGGTGATGTCAATCGCTTTTTGAAGCAATTCGATTTCTTGGGGCAATTTTGTGGCGCGTAAAAAAGCCATCAACGGCGCCAAGCGTTCAAGGCGATGAAGTGGGTATTTTTCTTTGAACTCCTGAATGTAGCGAGCGTCGCGGGTTTGCACTCGCGAGTCGCTGCGGGCGTGCTCGTTGGTGTTTAAATAGACATTTTCGGCTTCAAAAATGACGTGGGGAAGCACGCTTTCCCATTGGTGAGTCCAATAAATTCGGGGTACGCCTGAGCGCTCAAATGCTTGAGGAATGGTCAATTTTTCGCCTTCCCAAATGGCAATGTTTTCGTTGGTTTCCCGCACAAATAAAATCTCTCGAAACTTCGGGTCAGGATGGTCGGGAAAGAGCAACAACGTAGTTTCTTCTTGGTCGATACCCGACAAATAAAACAAATCGGAGTTTTGCTTAAAACCCATTGTTCCGTCGGCGTTGGTAGGCATGACGTCGTTGGACTGCAAAATAACCAAGCTTTTGGGCTTGAGAAGTTGGTATAAGCGTTGCCGATTTTGGATAAATAATTGAGGGTCAATGGGTGTGTAGCGCATTTGGGGATTGGGGTTTTGAAATGACTAGTGGGCAAGACACAGACCCTCCAAGTTTCCAAAACTTGGAGGGTCTAAACTGAGGATTTTGGAAGGTCTAAGCCTAAGTCTAAAGTCTCAACGCTTCGATTTCGGAAATTGTTTTTGGAATAGGATTACCCAATAATTGAGCACCATCGGTCGTAATAAGGTAATTGTCCTCAATACGTACCCCGCCAAAGTCATAGTAATCTTTAAGGGCGTCGTAGTTAACAAAATCACGGAATTTTCCTTGGCTTTCCCATAAGTCGATTAATTCAGGAATAAAATACAGCCCAGGCTCAACGGTCAAAACAAAACCTGCTTCAAGTTCTTTAGCCAAACGCAGCGATTTTAGTCCTAGCAACGTACTGCGACTTAGACCGTCGCGGTAGCCAATGTGTTGTTCACCAAGGTTTTCCATGTCGTGCACGTCCATGCCCATCATGTGGCCTACTCCGTGCGGCATAAACAAACCTGGTACGCCCAGCGCGACCATTTCATCAACGTCGCCTTGCAATAAACCAAGAGTTTTGAGTCCCTCAGCGATGGTTTTCCAGGCAATTAAGTGGCAATCGAGGTATTTTGTGCCTGGTTGTAGGGCCGCGATGGCGTTGAGGTTGGCATCGAGGACGATTTGATAAATCTCTTTTTGACGCTCGCTAAATTGTTTGTCAACGGGCCAGGTGCGGGTAATATCCCCTGCGTAATGCGTAGCGGTTTCTGCCCCAAAATCGCCTAACACAAGGCGGCCGCTCGAAAGACGATTGTCGTGGTAATGATTGTGCAGCGTTTGGCCATCTACCGACAAAATAATAGGGTAAGCCAAGTCGCCTCCACCTTGCAGCGCGGTGCCGTGGACGATACCCGCAATTTCGTATTCGTACTTGCCCGATTTCGTAGCGCGAATGGCATTGAGGTGCATTTGAGCCGTAATGTTGACTGCCTTGTTAAGCTCAATTACTTCTTCGGCAGTTTTGTAAGAGCGTTGATTGATAACGGCTTTGATAAATTCAGTAGAAGCTCCATGAGCAATTTCTTGCAGGGATTGCCCCGTCCACTCGTGAAGTTTGAAGGTATGCTCAGGGCGATAGGTTGGTAAATAATGAACAGTTCGGCCTGCGGTTAAGTGGCTTTTGAGTACACTTTCGAGTTGGGATTTGGGAAGAACCTTGGCTACCCCCACACGTTCGGCTTGCTCTTGAAGCGTAGGTTGTGGTCCTGCCCAAATGACGTCGTCGATGGTGATTTCGTCGCCAACAATCCATTCCTCCCCTGATTCTACGTCGATGAGGGCGGCTAGGCTGACTTTGTTGAGCCCAAAATAATATAGAAAAGTACTGTCTTGGCGAAAATGATAGGTGTTGTCGGCATAATTCATGCCTGCTTCTTCATTGCCCAAAAAGAGCAAAATTCCACTATTGACTGCTTTTTTTAAGTTTTGGCGTCGTCCGACGTAGGTGTCTTTGGAAAACATAAAGGATGGAGGTTTTGTTGGCGCGCAATATTAGCCAAAAAAACGTGTTTATTGACAATTTTGGCTTGCTCGCACAAAATACCTTCTTCCATTGAGTCCAAGTTCATTGCTGGCTTGCCGAAGTGTGATTTGGTATTGGAATACCTTGCCGTCGTTGGCACGAAGCACCAACACTGGAGTGGCTCCTTGCGTGGTGACATCCCATCGACCTTGGTCGCCCGAGCGTCCTGCGTAGTTAAAGTTGTCGCTGAACGTCTGTGAGGAGTAACTGGTGTCTTCTTTTTTGGTGAATTGGCCAGTACTGCACAAGTGAATGGAGAATTTATCAGACATGCCATTTGCGGTATTGAGGTAGAGTAGCTCTTTGCCCTTGAGCTTGGCTTTCCATTGTTCGGCCAAGGCCGAGGTTTGGGGTTTTGAAAAAACAACGGTATTGGCAATGCTGCGGAGGGTATTGGTCAGAGCGTCGTTGTAGAGCGAAGCGGGTGCTACGCAGGAAATATTAATCCCGCCACCGTGCGGCGAAATGAGCGAAATGGTGGCAATGGTAAAGGGTTTCCCTTGGATGGTTCCGTTAAAAAACACCCAAGCTCCCGAATCGCTGTACGGGTCAACCCGAGCATTGAGGTAAGTGTTTGAGTTGGCATCTTGAACTCCTTGGGTGTCTTTTTTGAGGTCTGCCAGCGAGTTATAATTATGGGGAGAAACCGTGATGGCTACTTGCTGATCGCCTCGTCCGAAGGCATACCCGCCGTTGTTTTGCTGCATTTGCCAACCCGACGGAGCATTGAAGGCATACCCTAAAAATGCGTCGCTTAATCGTTGCCCATTGCTCTTCGCAGCGGATGACGACGGGGCGGAAGCTGTTGGCGCGGAAGATTGCGCGGTGGCTTGAGAGGAAGTAGCGGTTCGTTTCATCGGGATGTTAACCCCTTCGGTAGTAAGAATGTATTCACCTGAGTTCTTCACAAGGGTAAATCCGATTTTTCGCCCCGTATCAAAATATACGCCCGAAAGCCCTCCTTTTACGAGGGTAGCTTCACAGCCATAACGCTGGTTTTGGGCGGTGAATTCGCCTTTAAACAAGCCGTTTTGTTGGTTAATGGAAAGTTGAATTCCCGTTTGGCTACTAACAAAAATTCCCACAAAATCGGCAGCGGTTTGTGACATGGCAACAAAAGAAATAAAGTGAAACGAAACTAAAAAAGTGAAAAGGCGGAAGTTCATGTGAAGTAGGAGTTACGGGCTTTTAATGACGAATATATCACATTTTGCTAGCGGTTTCTTGTTCGTGTCGGCGGTTTCTTATTCGTGTCGGCGGTTTCTCAAAACCGCCGCGCTAGGGATTTTTACAAACTTGCGAAACTGGGTTTTGAGAAACCCGTGACGCGATGTAAGCATCGCTTAGCACGTTTCGTGTCGGCGGTTTCTCAAAACCGCCGCGCTAGGGATTTTTACAAACTTGCGAAACTGGGTTTTGAGAAACCCGTGGA
>NZ_JACIBY010000004.1:123729-188425 GCF_014195535.1 Runella defluvii
GAGCATCGCTTAGCACGTTTCGTGTCGGCGGTTTCTCAAAACCGCCGCGCTAGGGATTTTTACAAACTTGCGAAACTGGGTTTTGAGAAACCCGTGACGCGATGTGAGCATCGCTTAGCACGTTTCGTGTCGGCGGTTTCTCAAAACCGCCGCGCTAGGGATTTTTACAAACTTGCGAAACTGGGTTTTGAGAAACCCGTGGCGCGATGTAAGCATCGCTTGGCACGTTTCGTGTCGGCGGTTTCTCAAAACCGCCGCGCAAAGGATTTTTTACAAATTTGCGAAACTGGGTTTTGAGAAACCCGTGACGCGATGTGAGCATCGCTTGGCACGTTTCGTGTCGGCGGTTTCTCAAAACCGCCGCGCAAAGGGATTTTACAAATTTGCGAAACTGGGTTTTGAGAAACCCGTGGCGCGATGTAAGCATCGCTTAGCACGTTTCGTGTCGGCGGTTTCTCAAAACCGCCGCGCTAGGGGTTATCAAAAACAACCTGCCCCGACGATACACGGTATTTTTTACTGATAAATGTACTGCCCGACATCGAAGGGCCACTGCTATAAACCACTTCTACAATCATGAATCGGTACGAGCTGTAGGGAGGATTTCTGACGGGCACAGCAATTTTATTTACGGCGAGCTGGCCATTATTCAGGGTATATTGGGCTGGAACGGCCGAGCCCACCCGTAAATCATTTTCTCCGCCGAGTATCCCCGTCTCAATGGTTTCATTTTGGGATAAATACACGTTGAACGTCAAATCGTCGATGGGCGTTGAAGGTGAGGCGTGAAAAACGAAGGTTTCGGGGCCAAGGTTTTTAATGGAATACTTAAAAGGTATCGAAGCGATTGAGCAATTGCCAAAAATCACATTTTCAAGCTTTAGGGTGCTGTTGACCGTTTTTTGGCCAAATACTGAAAAAGTAATGGCCGATAAAAGAAGCAAAACAAGAGATTTCATGGGAGAAAAAAGGGTAAATTGGTTACCGCATCATACAAGCAATGCTTGCGACAGGAACCAGTGATTTGAAACTGAAATTTTGCCCGTAAAGGGTTCGTACGCCGTAACTTAACATGACATTGCGGCTAAAACGCCAGTCACCACCGTAGGCCAAGGTAACACTTTTGAAAGAAAATGGATTGTGCGGGTCGCGGGTGAGGACCTCGGCAAAAAAGTTAAACTTAGGGCTGCCGTAGCGCAAACTCGCTCCCAGAAAATACTCCTGTTTAATCGTTGCTTTTACTCCGCTAAAACTCGTATAACGAACCATCCCCGTCAGAAGCCACTTGCGCCCAATGCCTACACAACCGTTGATCCAAGCCGAAAGCCCATCTTGTACCAAATTCAAACTGTCCAGTTTTAGGTTGTCATACAGGTAGGATTTTCCGACGGCTACATCGACAAACGACGCGTTCCAATGTTCTTTCAGGTAGAGGGTTGTCAGTTGCGTAATTCGGTCTTTTTGAAGTTTTTCTAAAGTTTGAATTTTAGTTTGAAGCAGGTCTAACTCCTTCAATACCAGCATTTTTGTTTCGAGGTATTCATTGGTAGTGGGAAGGCGCTTTAGGCTATCTTCCAATTGCGTAACGAGTCCCTTCAGTTGACTCTGTTGTTCGTAAAACTCCTCCGTTGGGCCGCGATAGAGGGCGGGTACGTCGAGGGGATCGTGGCTACGGAATAACGTCACTTTTACGGCTCCTGCCAGTCGGCGATTGAGGTCATCATCTTCCACCGTTCCTGCCGAAATGTCAATGGTCGAGAGCATTTTGGCTAGTTTCGAGGCCGATTGGTATTTCAATAAGTTGGGGCGGTTGTAAAAAATCTCCCAAATTGGCTGCGCCTGAATCGCAATATTAGGTTTAAGTCGCCAGCTTTGGAACGACCAGTCCACCTTAAAATCACGGATATTGCCAGGTTTGATGACTTGAGCGGGTGTGACTCCCAGCAAGTCAAACGCGGCCGAGGTTGGAATAGAAAATTCCAATGGTTTGGAGGCATTGAGACTCGGAATTGGGTTTTCGTCGCTTTGGGCCAATGCAGAAATAGCGTATCCCCAAATTACGATAAAAAAATACCAAAAACGCATGATTGTAGAAGTTCAAATGTGAAAAAGTTGGTTTGCCAAAAAGTCCTAAAACCTCGTTTTAAATTCGGCACTTGTATTTCTCCCGCCGTCTCGCTCATAAACACTGACGCGAATCCCCCAAACCCAGTCAGGAAATTGAACATTTTCGGCTTTGAGCCGAACTTGGTACGACGTGGGCTTGGTAGGAGCTGTAGGTTTGTCAAATTTTGGCCCAAAAACATCCTCTACGGGTATTTTTTTGATGCTGTTTCGTAGGGTTAAATGCTGAGTTGATAACTGTTTGGTAAGTTTGGCAGCATTGATGACCGTCACGGCACTGCTCAAAGGCGGATTGGGATTTTGGTACATGGTGTACCACTCCTGCGAACTTCCTGCGGGGCAATTGTCCATGTCTGTGGCTGAGCGAGCACAGGCAAAAGAGATTTCAGACACTTCGAGTTGTACAGCTTGAATCTGTTGTGCCAAAAAATTGGCAGAGGTCGATTTTAACACAACTTCTACCGTGTATTGGTCACTTTCTTTGATTCGGTTCTTTTGGGAAGTAGTCAAGCACGAGTTCGTATTTTTACAAATCGTAACTTGTTCAATGGTATAGTTTTCGGCAGGAGGAGCCAGATAGCTGACCATTGTCGTTAGGAGGAGACCGAGGCTGATAATTTTCATGTGAATAAGGGCTATAAGCGAAAGAGAAAGTAGAGCTTACGTGTATTGGTAAGCTCTACAATGGATTGATTACAAATGGATTATATGCAGCCAAGTGCGCAGATACCAATGCAAACACCGCAACTTACCCCCGCACAAACCCCAAACGTAATCGCTAATACAGGAAAAGAAAGACCTCCTGTCGGCGCAGCAGTAGCTACTGCCAAGATAGCCGTTGCACCTCCACATACGGCAATGGAGGCCAAGCATCCCGTTCCGCAGTCTGAGGGTACGTCAAAACGGATGCCTTTCGCATCAACGACTGTTCGTGAAGTACCACGTACACATTTTCTAAAACAACGGCCCCAGCTTTGGGCTTTTTGAAGTTTGCCAGAGGCATCCGCAAAAAATTCTTCTGATAGTTCTAAGGCCTTGTCTAAATCTTCAACTCCCTCAGGATAAATCAAATAGGCTTTGTAAACTTCGTCGCCTACTTTGCGCCAAACCATGGTGCCGCCTTGGCCTTTTTTGCTTTTTGGATTGTAGAAATCGAACGCACAAAATAGTACGTCTTGCAATTTTCCATCGGATGTTTTTGCTTGCCCCTTAAAACCCCAAGCGGCTTTTTCGTGTTTGATGCGCTCAAAACTTCGGCTACTCATGGTGGCAGAGAGGTTTTTCCAGCCTGCATCTTTAGAAAATGTAGCCATCATTCCTTCCATTTCTTTGGGAGAAAACTGATAGTAATTGTCTATTTGTTTTTGGGCAAAAACACTGGAAACAAAACATACCAAAACAAAAAATAACCCGACGAATTTGAATGAACTTTTCATGTGAATAGTGTTTAAGTGTTAAAATGATTAGAAAAACTGGGTTATAGAGGTGCAATCATAAAATGCAGTTGAAGGTGAGACGTACGGTCGTAGCAATGAATCGTGCGGCGAACCGTACTGTTGATTTCGGATAAATAAATGCGGTGCTGCTCGGTGTTGTATTTTCGGCCTGAACTTTGGCTACTGAGCGAAACAGTAACGGCAAAATTGGCTTGCTTTTGGTCGCAGGTTGGAATGTCAAAAACCAGCGATTGGTTCAAAACAATAGGGGTATTTTCTTTGATTTTGACGTAGTTGTCGCCAGTACGCTCAAACAGTTTTAGGGTGCGCTCGCGGCTGTCAAAAGAGGTGCCCGTCTGGTTGTCGTTGGCATTACAAAATGCCCCCACCCACACCGACCCGTACAGGTTGTCGGAGCCGCCGATGCTTCCTGATTCTACCAATGAAATCTTCTCGAGCGTCACCCGAAAGCTGCGCGGAGGGTTGCTCCAAGCTTGATCGAAGACGAGAAAAAAGGTGAGCATCAGGATTTGCCATTTCATTCTTTTATGCTGTTTGAGTAAATCAACAGCACAAAATTGCTATACGAAAGGGCTCGAAAAAACATCCCTAAAGGGGAGAAGTGAAAAATCCCCCGTGGGGGGGAGAAAACAGGGGAGTGATCGTAAGCACTCAGGGCTGAACCAGTCCGTTTTCGAGGGCGTATTTGACCAAGGCTGACGTATTTTTGAGGTTGAGTTTATGAAGAATATTCTTGCGATGGCTCACGACCGTCGATTCGCTTACAAATAGCCGTTCGGCAATTTCGGCGCTGGTAAGCCCTTCTACCAACAAAGGTAAAACCTCCTTTTCCCGTGATGTCAACAACTCGATGGGGTTGAGATGATAGGCCGAACGCGCAGGGGCTGTTGTGGCAGTTTTGCGCCGTAGTAACGTATCCAAAATCGCGGGTGACGAATAAAATTGCCCTTTTTCAATCGTCTCAAACGCATTGGCAAGTTCGCTTGAACCTGTGTTTTTTAACACATACCCATCCACACCTGCCCGAATCATCTGTTGGATATTGCTGTAATCGTCGTGCATCGTAACGGCAATTACCTTGATGGTTGGGTTGATTTTTTTGAGCTGAGCCGTTGCCTTTACACCGTCGCAGTGGGGCATGTTGATGTCCATCAATACCCAATCGGCATGGGTGTTTTGGGCTACCTCAACGGCTGTGTCTCCGTTGGAAGCTTCTCCCACAATTTCGACGTTGGGTATCTGCGAAAGCACGTAGCGCAGTCCTTCCAAAAACAATTTGTGGTCGTCAACAATCAACGTTTTACGGGTCATAATGCGTAAAGTTAGTGGTGGGGGATTTCGATCGTAACATGCACGCCGCGCTGGGGGGCGGTATCAAAATGGAGTTGCCCTTTGAGCAATTGGACGCGATTTTCAATATTTTGCAACCCAAAACCCGACGATAACGGTTGTCGCTCAAAACCGCGTCCGTTGTCTTCATAAATGATGACCCAGTGCGCGTCGCGTTGGAGCAATTGCAGCGTAATGTGCGTAGCTTCGGCGTGTTTTAGGGTATTGTTTATTAATTCCTGAATGATGCGAAAAAGGTTGATTTCGATGACTTCGGGGAGCTTTTCGGGGAAATCTAGCCACAAAAGCTCAAATTTTATCAAACCTACCGCGTTGAGTTTTGAATTTACTTCCTCCACGGCCACGCGTAAGCCTTCCTCAAACAGAAGTTTGGGATTCAAATCGCGCAACAAATTACGGATGTCGGCAATGGCTTCGTTGAGCAAGGGAGTTAATTTGGAAGCCCGACTGTTTTGGGAAATATCTATTTCGGACAAATACATCTGCAAGGTCGAAAGGCGCATTCCTAAATCGTCGTGTAGTTCGGTGGCCAATTGTTTTCGTTCGGCTTCTTGGGTTTTGATGATTAGCTCCAAGCGCTCGCGTTGTTGGCGTTGGAGTTGCTGAATGCGCCAGCGATAGAAGCCAATCCCAATGCCAATCAGCAACAACAAATTGAGCAATCGGAACCACCACGTTTGCCAAAAAGCAGGAAGCACGGTGATTTTCAGACGGCGTACTTCGTCGCTCCAAAAACCGTCGCCGTTTGATGCTTTTACCTCAAAAATATACTCCCCAGGAGGCACCTGCACGTACCTGACTAGGTTGTCTGGAGTGGTGTTCCAATTGTCCTCTAAGTTGACCAGTCGGTATTGATAGTTGTTTTTTCCACTACTGAGGTAATCAATGGCAATAAAACCCAACGAAAACGTGTTTTGGTCGGCCTTGAGTGTCAGTTCGCTGGTTTCGCCAATGTACTGTGGAAGCTGGGCAGGTTGGTAATTTATCTCAAAATGAGTGAGTTGGATTTGCGGTTGAAAGGTGTTTGTGCGTATTTCGTTGGGACGGAAATAAGTGAACCCATTGGTGCCGCCAAAGTAAAAAACTCCCTCGCTGTCGGCCATATACGAGCGGTTGTTGAACTCATAACCTTGCAGCCCATCGCTGACGTGGTAGTTGCGAAACTGATGCGTATCGGGATTAAAACTACTCAGTCCACGGTTGGTACTGAGCCAAAGGTTGTGCTGAGAGTCGAGCAACAGCCCATAAATGTAGGCATTGGCCAGGCCATCTTTGGCCGTAAATTTCTGAACGATGCGCCCGTTTTGGTAGTTCAGTAGCCCATTGTTTGTGGCAATCCACCAACAATTACGATAGGCATCTTTGCGGAGTGCAAGGGCATTGCCTCCCACCAAAACCGTTGCTTGTGGGAGCCATTCATGGTTCCGAAGGGTGCCTTTCCAGCATCCTTCGTTGAAGCGAGTGAGCCAAAGTTCGCCTGGGGTAGGCTGGTCAATCCAAAGAATGCTGATGTTTTCTAACCCTTTGATGGGAATGAAAACTTTCTTGGATTTATCAAACAAGAAAAGCCCATTTTCGGTACCAACGAGCAAGTGCGCGGCATCCCATTCGGCCAAGCACCGAAAGATATTGTCGCCCATGTTTTTCTTAGTTGTCAGAAAATAACTTTCAAAAGCCCCGTCACCGAGGTATTTGGCGAGACCGTTGTAGGTAGCAATCCAAAGCTGTTGTTGGGTGTCACGAAAAAAATGGTAAATCGAAGAACTTGGCACTGAACGAGGGTTGGCTGGGTCGGATTTAAAGCATTTTTCGACCAACCCCGTTTGTTTGTTCCAAACGTTGATGCCGCCTTGTTCTGTCCCAACCCACACCTGATTTTTATCCATTTCAATCATCGTCCGAACGTTGGGGTCGCTGAGGGAGTTTTGGGCTTCGGCCACGTATTTGATGCTCCGAAATTTTTTGCCCGTTCCAATGAGCAAGTTAATGCCAAGGGGGTCGGGGTTTGCCCAAACGAGCCCATCTTTTGAGATATAAACCGAAGAAATGGTGTTGTTGCTGAGGCTGTTATTGTCATTTTTTTGGTGAATAAACTGCTGCGCTTTGCCGTCTTTCGATAGCCTAAATAGGCCACTTGAGCTGGTAGCAAGCCAAATATCCCCGTCGGGCGATTCATCCAAATCGTAAATTTCGTTTAATTCTATGCCATTGAGATGGGTAATGTGTTTGAAATCAGTGGTTTTTGGGTTGAAAATCGTCACACCGTTGGAATGGCTGAGGTACATCAAGCCTTCTTTGGCCATCAATATTTTTAAAATACTGATGGGATTGCCTGTGATGTTTTTGGGATGTTTGCTAAAAAAATAGCGCATCTGCCGACTACTTGTATCGTACTGCATGAGTCCTTCAGAAAGGCTCACCCACAAGCGCCCGTCTTTCCCAAATTTGGTGGCATTTGACACCGACAAAAGCCCTAAGTCGTACGAAACGTCGGCGAGGAGGACGGTTTTTTGTTGTGTGTCATAATTAAGTTTTACGATGCCTTCCGACTCCGACCAATACCATACAAAAGGAGGCCGTACCGCAAACGGGCTGCAAGCCGATGGCGTTTTGCGTTCGGGCGCGCTTGGAAAAAATCGAAAGTCGTCGGTTTGGCGTTGGTAGAGGTTAAGTCCGTAATCGGTGCCCAGCCACAGGTCGCCGTTGGGCGCTTCAATCATCGAGTTGACGAAGCCTCCGTGGAGGGCGTTGGGCTGGTCGGTATCCGAATAATACACCTTAAAGTGATGGCCATCGTAGCGGTTGAGGCCGTCTTGCGTTCCAAACCACATAAACCCGCGCGAATCTTTGAGCATGGCATAGACCGAACCCTGCGAAAGCCCTTTGTCGGTGCCTATTCGTTCAATTTGATAGGTTTGACCGAAAAGGTGCAGACTGAGTCCAATATACCAAACTAAAAAAAGGATTTTGCGCATGAGAGCGTAGCGGAAAGGGTTCAGAAAACACTACTAATGTACGGGTGAAAACGAAAAAGAAGGCGCGGTGGTCGCTAAAAAATCTGCTTTCTGCCGCAGATTGGGTGAAATTTAAGAAGTAGTGTATAAAAATTTAGACTTATTTCTTTATTTTGTTGAATTATTGCCAATGTATGAGCTGGCAGTTTTTCTTAACTTATAGACTAAATCTTCGTTATGTACCAAAAGGGCGGTTGTTTGTTGTTGCTTTGGATGTGGGGAGTCGTTACCGCATCTGCTCAAACCAAGTACTGGGTGTTTTTTAAAGATAAAAACCCCCATGACGCCCCTGCCGTGTCGGCTAAGACGCTCGAAAACCGCCGCCTGCAAGGACTTACGGAGTCGGACGAAACCGATTTGCCCGTTAATAAAGAATACCTAAAACAACTCCAAAGTCTTCAGTGTCAGCCCGTCATAGCCTCTCGTTGGCTCAATGCCGTTTCGGCCACCATTCCTGCGCAGCAATTGGAGGACGTCAAGCAGCTTTCGTTTGTTGAAAAAATTCAGCCCATGGACGGGCGTTTTTACATTGCCAAAACCAACGCGCGTCGCCGCTCTACGATGGCACCTGTGATGACCCAAATTCAGGCGGATGAATTTAAAAAAGTGGGCCTAACGGGCAAAGGCATTACGATTGGGGTGATTGATGCTGGTTTTTTTGAAGCAAAAGAGAGCCATTACCTCAAACATGTATTTGACAACAACGCGATTTTGGACAAACGCGATTATGTAAACCCACCTTTGACCCACTCGGATGCGTTTTACAAAACCCAAGAGACATTTTCTGATTTTCACGGAACGGAAGTAATGAGTGCCATCACGGGTACAAGTCGCACCGAAAATACCCAAAGTGGTTTGGCAATTGACGCCCAGTTTTACCTCGCCCGCACCGACCACGGAACGCGCGAATGGCGCGGAGAAGAAGACAATTGGGTGGCGGCGATGGAATGGATGGATAGCTTGGGGGTGCGCCTCATTAATACCTCGTTGGGGTATGCGCAAGGGTTTACTGATCCCAAAGAAAATTACTTGATTTCGCAAATGGATGGGCAGACGAGCGTGATTAGCCGCGCAGCCCAAATCGCAGCCGACAAGAAGGGGATATTGGTGGTGGTATCGGCAGGAAATGAAGGCGACGACCCAAGTTGGCGCATTATTTCTACCCCCGCCGATGCGCAGGGCGTTCTTTCGGTGGGTGCGACCAATCAGCGTTTCTGGAACCGAATCGGATACAGCAGCATTGGCCCCGAATATTTGTCGTACCTCAAACCCAACGTTTCGTGCTTCTCGCTGTACGGCACCTCCTTGGCGGCACCTGTCATTACGGGTTTTGCGGCTTGCTTGATGCAGGCTAATCCTGCGTTGAACAACAAACAACTGATTCAAATCATCGAAAAATCAGCGCATTTGTACCCTTACGGCAACAATTTCGTGGGCTATGGCGTGCCTTTGGCATCGCGGGCTTTAGGGCTTGTTCAAAATTCGGCCGAAGCCAGTGCCACTTATGCCAAAGAAGTCAAAGCGGAGGGTTTGACATATATTCTGAAAATTCCCGAAGCGGGCGATATGGTTTCTTTGTTCCATAAAAAAAGTCCCACACACGTACTTTCGCAAGAAATTGTACGGGTGCGGGACGGCCAACTCACACTCAAACGCCGTGACGGTGAAACACGTACCACCGTTGACCTCAAAAATGAGGTGATTGAGGTGATTTGGGAGTGAGATTACAACTTTTCGCCTGCCTTCAAGATGTTTTCTTGATCTCCAAAATCAGGGTTATTATAAATAGCTACGCCGTTGTGGTGCTCCGTGATGGGTTTCTGAGCGGGGCGGTGGCGGTGAAAAGGCAATGCTTCCTCTGTTGAATAATGGCAAACGTACGATTTACGAGTCTGTTCAGGATTACCGATAATATCGCCGCCGTGGGCCAACGCCGCGTGCCAGATGAGTACATCACCTCGCTTAATGAGCAGCGTATCTTTGGGGTAGTTTAGTTCGGCACATGTTTTGTCCAAATATTCCGCAAATTCAAGCGGCGTTCGAGTAGAGCGCTGGTTATACACAATGCCGTTTCCAAAATTGAATTTAGGCATTTTGTGCGAACCTATGTAGTAGTAAAGTGGGCCAGAATCAATTTTGATGTCTTCGAGCGGAATCCAAGCTGCTGCCAAATGGCTCGGCATTTTGGCCGTTACCCATGGGAAATCTTGGTGCGTAGGCTGCTGGCTTCCGTACAAAAAAGTAAGGCTTTGCATCACCACGGTTTTTTGCTGGAAAATGGCGTCCAAAAACGTCACAATAGCTGGGTGAGTCATCAACTTCTTTCCTGCCACGGAGAGATTATGGAAATCGTTGAGTTTTACATACTTCCCTTTTAGCGCTTCTTTGGGAAATTCTCCAATTTGGCGTTCGCGGACGGGGTCGAATTGGGGAAGGTCAATCCGCGTCCAAATTTTATATTTTGTAGGATTTTCTAATAACTCTTCCACATCCGACCAAAAAACGTTCAGTAATTCTGCTTGAATGGCTTGCTCTAAAACGACATAACCATTTTTCTGCCAAAACTTTAGCTTTTCCGCTAAGTCGTAGGATACCTCGAATGGAGGCTGATAATCTTTGATAAAAGTATCAATGTTTGCATCCGTGCGGTCAATCCAAGGAAGCGTGGCAGCATCAAACTCTGTTTGGGGAAATAACTGTTCTTTGACAGTAAGCGCTTTTTGCTTAATTTGAGATAATACACCCATGATAGAAAGTGGATAGTGGTTTATATCTCAAATATAAAAAAGATGCAGCGATTAAAACCGACCTTTTAATAAGTATTTGTTGGTGCAGGCAAACAAGGACGAAAAAAAGGTAAGATGCGGACGGTTGGTTTCAATTTTCTTTTCGAGACGCAAAATCGGCTTGCCCGTCGGGATACGCATCAGGTGGGCTATCTCATTGGGGGCGGTCATGGCCCATACCTTTTCTTCTCCGCCTTTTACAATTACGTTGTAACGTTTTCGTAAAGTATCAAACAATGACTTGTTTTCTAGGGTAATTCTGTAAAAATTAGGAAGTTCGCTGGCAGGAAGTGCGATTCGTTCGTAAAAAACCACTTCTTTGTTGACCGTGCGGAGGCGTTCGATGTAGTAAAAAGAGGAGTCCGTTTGCTCAGGTTGAAATAAAAAATCGGGCGGAAAACGAGACATCATACCTCGGGTTAGAATTTCGGTCTGAATTTCAGGCACATTTTTCAAATCGTGGTGGCTATGTGGCTCAATCGACAACATCCCCGAGCCCACAGGCAGTGGCAGCACCACACTCCCTTTCCCTTGGTATTTTTTGATATATCCCTCTTCGGCCAGCATCGACAACGCCTGTCGAATCGTTGGCTGAGTAAGCTTATACGCTTGCTGAAGCTCTTTTTCAGAGGGCAATAAGCTACCAATTTCATATATACCATTGTGCAGCTGTTGGCGGAGCGTCTCGTATAAAAACTGGTATTGGGGGAGGCGGGGAGCGGCTTCTGTCATAAGTACGATGAATTGAGGCAGCAAAGGTAGCACCTCTTTTTAAATATTTTTCTTAACATTGCATCATGCAAGTCATCGTACCCCTCCATTACTATCTTATCGTGGCAGCCGCTTTGTTTAGTATCGGCGTAGCAGTCATTATTACCAAACGAAACGCCATTGCGGTTTTGATTGGTATAGAGCTTATTCTCAATGCCGTAAATTTGAATTTGGTCGCTTTTTCTCAATATGACCCCGTGCGTCTTTCTGGACAAATGCTCACGTTGTTTGTGATGGTGATTGCAGCGGCGGAGTCGGCGGTGGCATTGGCTATTTTGTTAAAGGTATATCGGTATTATCAAACCGCTGATTTGGACAAAATTAGTTCGATGAAAAAATAACGCCTAATACGCGATTTGGTGATTACAATCGTTTTAATCAATAAGAAGTTATCGACTGAAGTTTGTAGTCGTAGGGCTTTGTTAAAAATATCCTAAAAAGAAATGATGAAGCGTATGAGAAGCGTTGTATTCCTGTTGATTCTTCTAGGAAGTGGCTTGATGGCGCAAGCTCAGTTTGGCAATAAAAATAAAAAACGGCAAGCCACCGCCACTGATGCCAACAAAAGCGTGGACGAGGTGACAATATTGGGAATCAAAAGCAAATTTTTAGCAAAAGATTCTACCAATGTCACGGTATTTATGCGGGTGGACTTGACCAAACCCAACAACGTTCCTGTGCGTTGGCGAGAATTTACCGAAAAATTTACCCTCAACTACGTAGTGTATCCCGACTTCTCTTCAAGAGAACGGTTAGCGTATGGCAATATTCCGCTGAACGAACAAAATGTGGTGCAGTTGAGTCATACCCGTTTTATGATTCGATTTGAGGTAAAAAGACCTGCCAACCATGCTTCGGGGGTGCTATTGGGTGAAATTTCTGAAATAGGAACCACCAAAAAAGTGCTGAATGACTTGGCCATTAAGTTTCGCGATACGAAGCTTGGCGAGCGGTTTGCCCTGTTTGAACGAACAGGACGCGTGCCGTTGCTTCAAAACTACGTAAACCTAAACGACACGGTTCAGCTTCAAGACATCAACAAGTCGGTGAAAGAGCTGTATGTGATGCGTTATCGCCACGATTTTGAACCTGCCCAGTCGCCGATGAATACCAATCCACGGAATGCCGCCCGAACGTTGGGGGTGGATACAACTTTTAAAATTTCGACAAGCTCACCGCTCATATTTAAGGAAGAAGGGCTTTATTACATGACAGAGGACACGACAGATACGTACGGTGTGGGAATCGTGGTGACCAATAAGCGCTTTCCTAAAATGACGCGCCCTGCCGAGCTCGTTCGTCCTGTGATGTACATGAGTCAGGCCAACGAAATCAACGAAATGCTGGCACCGAAAGACCCTAAAAAATCCCTCGACCGTTATTGGTTGAATTTAATGAACGGGAACAGCGACTTGGCAAAACGTACGATTAGCGCCTTTTATAGCCGCGTCGAAGAAGCAAACCGACTTTTTACAACTTACAAAGAAGGTTGGAAAACGGACAAAGGTATGATTTACATTATTATGGGTTCACCCGACCGCGTGCAACGAAGCAAAGACCGCGAGGTGTGGGTGTATTCGCAGCGGGCTAATTTTTCCGAAATAAACTTCACATTCAACCGCCGCCCCAATCAATTTGTAGAAGATCACTACGAGCTTCAACGTTACGTCGAATATCAACCTATTTGGTATCCAATGGTCGAAGCGTGGCGAACAGGCGCGGTGAGAGATTAGAAAAAAGTGCAGAATGTCGAATTAACCCATTCGACATTCTGCACTCGACACTCAAAAATCGGGTTGTGAGCAACCCTCTGCACAATTATTCGACACTCTGCACTCTACCCTCGACATTCCTACTTAATAGTAATATCAAATGGCAAGCGTGCTTGCGTTCCTTCCATTTGTTGGAGTTTCTTCAAGGTTTTGAGGTAAGGAGCGAAGTCGCCTAGTTTTTGCTGCAACATGGCTTCTTCGGCGTTATTAGAAAACTTCGTTATCATTTCCTCAAACACATTCTTTTCTTTTGGATAGCGAACGCGGTAGTCACCTTCTTTCAATTTGGCCGATTTTGCTGCAATTTCAATCGCTTTGTCTAACCCACCAAACTCGTCGATAAGACCGTTCCCTTTGGCTTCACGACCCGACCATACCCGTCCCGACGCCAATGACTGAAGCTTCTCCAACGGCATTTTACGACCTTCGGCTGCTTTTTTGGTAAATACGGCGTAGATGTTTTCGGTGCTGCGCTGCATACGGCTGTTCTCAAAAGGTGTCATTTCACGCGTTACACTTGGCCAATCAGAGTGGGCGTTGGTATTTACGCGGTCGAAGGTAATCCCCAATTTGTTGCGGAAGGTATTTTGGAAGTTAAACAACACGCTAAATACCCCGATTGAGCCCGTGATGGTGTTTGGATGTGCCACGATTTTGTCGCAACCCATGGCCATGTAATAGCCACCCGATGCCGCTACGTCCGACATAGACGCAATCACAGGTTTTTCTTTGCGGGTCAACTGAACCTCACGCCACATCACATCCGACGCCAAGGCGCTACCTCCAGGGGAGTTGATACGAAGCACGACAGCTTTCACTTTTTTATCTTTGCGGGCCTTGCGAAGCTCATCAACGATTGTCTCCGAACCAATGTTGCCATCGTTGCTTTTACCCGACATGATAGCACCTTCACCGATAATGACCGCGATACGGTTGTCGCTGCTGCCTTCTTTGACGTGTTTTTCGGCTTTTGAATACTTGCTGAGTCCTACAAACTTGATTTTATCATCTTCGCCCAACTTGAGTTCTTTGCGAAGTGCGCTTTCCACCTCGTCGTAGTAGCCCACGTGCGTGATAAGTTTGTGCGTGAGGGCATCTTGCGGAGAGTCAATGCTGAGTGAGTCAGCCAAGTTTTTCAACTGAGTAGGCGTGATTTTTCGTGCTTGCGAAATTTTATCCACCGCGTGGTCGAAAATGTTATTAATCAACACCTGATTTTGAAGACGACTAGCGTCGCTCATGTTTTCGCGAAAGAAAGGCTCTACGGCACTTTTATATTCTCCAACCCGAAAAATTAAAGGCTTCACTTCCAGTTTGTCGAGCGTGCCTTTGTAGAAATCATATTCAGCGCTGAGGCCGTTCCACTCCATTCCACCTGCGGGATTGAGGTAAATTTTGTCGGCAACCGACGCCAAGTAATACGCTTTTTCGGTCATTACTTCGCCGTAAGCATACACAAACTTGTTCGATTTCTTGAAATCAAGAATCGCATCGCGGATTTCCTCAGCGGTAGCCCAGCCCACCATTGGGTATTGTACATCAAGATATACCCCTTTGATATTAGGGTCTTGCTTGGCATTGGCGAGTGCCGAGCGAATATCGAGTAAGCCAAGGACATTGCCTTGCCCGCCCGAAAATTCGGCGAAGGGGTTCTCAACGGCTACTTCTTGAACAGGGTTGTTGAGATTGAGCTTTAACACAGAATTAGTTTCTATCGGTGTGCTATCTTCAGAAGAACCTACGGCGGCTACGATTCCAACAAAAAGGAAAAAGCCGAGGAGAGAAAACAGGAATAGACCGACGATGGTTGCGAAAACGTACTTAATAAACTGCCACATGAGTATAAAAGAGAAAAAATGTAATGGTCAAAAATAGGATTCTTAATTCACCTAACAAACAAAAATACGTTTTGGACTTGCGAAGGAGGAGGGTTTATGTTAAAAGGTGGATTGGTTGTACAAGTGGGAAAATGAGTGTATGGCTTTGAATGACATCGTGGTTGCACAAAAAATGTTAAAAGTCTTAAAGTTTCTTAACGAGCTTAGCACCTAAAAAATAATCTGGATAGTTTGCCAAAAACTTTACACAGATGCTATCGGTTGTGTTGCACTTTTACAAAAACTTTTGGATAATTCTGCACCTTGTGGCGTGGAGCGGCTGGTTGGCCGTGGGCGCACCCATTGGCGAGGAGTGGTGGGGAATGCTTGCGCCTCTTTTTTGGCTTAAACTGGCCTCTTACGGCGTAGTTTGGCTTTTGATGCAGACATTTTCTCGCGAAGGCTACCTCTTTTATCAAAACTTGGGCTATTCGCCAACGACGCTTTTTGTGGGTGCTTTTGGGCTTGACATGGTTTTATTTTTTACTTTATTAACCGCCATTCGATGGATGCTATTACTATTTTAGAGATAGACAGCGTGGAACTGTCGTTTGACGAACGTAAAATTTTACAAAGCGTTTATTTGAAAATTCCTCGGTATCAAATCACGTCTATTTTGGGGCGAAATGGTTGTGGGAAGTCTTCGTTGCTGCAAATTGTGTTTGGAACAATGAGGGCAACGAACAAGTCGGTTAGGGTCAATGGAAAGTACGTCGAATCACTTTACCGACAAGGCAACGTGGCGCGCTACCTGCCGCAGCATCCACTTACTCCGTCGTCGATGAAGGTAAAAGATGCCTTGACTTGGTATGGCGTGGATCTCCATGAAGCGAAGTACGACAAACTTCCGACGCTTATTTCGCAGCGAATGGGGGAGTTGTCGGGGGGAGAAAGGCGCTTTATTGAAGCATTGATGGTGTTGCTTTCGCCCGTGCCGTTTGTGTTGCTCGATGAGCCATTTACCAATTTAGCCCCCATTTATGTAGAAGCACTCAAACAGCATATTGTTGAGCAAAAACAAAATAAAGGGGTTTTAATCACCGACCATTTGCACCGAGAGGTGCTAGATATTGCCGACCAGAATTACTTGATTCAAAGTGGAAGTACGTATTTGCTCACGAACCCCCGTCAGGAGCTGGTCGATAGGGGGTATCTTCCAGGATAGATAACGACTATTTGCCCAAAAATTTGTTACTTTGCCCCGTTAATGATGGTTTACGGTTGGGAGATTTATGGTTTATGGTGGAAGTAATGTCCTGAACAGTAAACAACTAGCTATAAACTTTACAAACTCTAAACGGTAAGCTCTAAACCGAAAATAGCAAACTCAAAAAAATGGCAAACGGAATATTACAAGGGAAACGCGGCATCATCTCTGGTGCCCTCGACGAAAACTCAATTGCGTGGAAAGTAGCCTTGAAAGCTAAGGCAGAAGGTGCTTCTTTCACGTTGACCAACGCCCCAATCGCGATGCGTATGGGCGAAATTAAAAAATTGTCGGAGGCATGTGAGGCAGAAATTATCCCCGCCGATGCGACGTCACTCGAAGATATCGAAAACCTCTACGGCAAATCAATGGACGTATTGGGTGGAAAAGTGGATTTTGTGCTTCACTCCATTGGGATGTCACCCAACATCCGTAAAGGACGTGCTTACGGTGATTTGAACTACGAGTGGTTCCTAAAAAGTGTGGATGTTTCGGCGTTGTCGTTTCATAAATTTTTACAAGTAGCCGAAAAAATGGACGCCATCAACGAGTGGGGAAGTGTCGTAGCCCTTACGTACATGGCGGCTCAGCGTACGTTTCCTTTCTATACCGACATGGCCGAAGCCAAAGCGATGTTGGAGTCGATTGCGCGTAGCTACGGTTACCGTTACGGAAAACTTAAAAAGGTGCGCGTAAACACCGTTTCGCAGTCACCTACCAAAACTACGGCTGGAAACGGTATCGGTGGTTTTGATAAATTCTATGATTTTGCCGAAAAAATGGCTCCGCTAGGAAATGCCTCGGCCGATTCATGCGCTGATTTTGTGACCATGATGTTCTCAGATTACACCCGCATGGTAACGATGCAAAATCTTTTCCACGACGGAGGTTTCTCAAACGTCGGTATCTCAGCCGAAGTGTTGGAAGGATAGTTTTTTACAACTTCCCGAAAGCTTAGAGCTTTCGGGAAGTTCCTTGTTAAGGATACAACAAATACTTCTCCCGCATTTTTTTGTAGTTCGACAAGCCAGGCTCCCAGCTTTTACGAATCTCTTCTTCGCTCGTGCCTGCGATAATCTGCTTTTTAAGGTTCTCCGTTCCCGCCAATTTGTCGAAATTACCCATCTGCTTGCTTTGGCTCATGTCAAAGAACTTGTCTTTGTACGGATAAGCCGCATAGGTTTCAAACAACCACTTGAGGTTCAGTTTTTTAGATTTTACAAACGTATTGGCGTCAAACTTACGAAGGTCGAGTCCATAACATTCTTGGTCTTGGTGAAGCGGAGTTTCGCTCATGCCTTGGATGCTTACGGGCTTGAACGTAAAGCTGTATTTTCCCTTCAACGCAGGTGCACCCAAGACCGTAAAAGGCATGTAGGTGCCGCGCCCTTGGCTCAAAATTGTGCCTTCAAACAAACAGATACTTGGGTAAAGCATGATAGACTGCTGCGTGTTGAGGTTAGGCGAAGGCGGCACGGGCAACACATATGGCATGGCGTGGGTGTAGTTGGCAACCTTGATGATTTTTAATTTACACTGCATCTTGTTGGGAAGCCAGCCTTCGCCGTTAATCATTTGGGCAAACTCGCCAATGGTCATCCCGTGGGTAATCGGAATTGGAAACATCCCAATGCCTGATTTAAGGTGAGGTTCCAAAATAGGGCCGTCAACGCAAAAGCCGTGTGGGTTGGGGCGGTCGAGGATGACGAGTTCTTTGCCATTTTCAGCACACGATTCCATCACGTGTGATAGAGTGTTGATGTAGGTATAAAAGCGAGCGCCCACGTCTTGCACGTCAAAAATCATCACGTCAACGTCAGCCAAATGTTCCTTGGTTGGCTTGCGGTTTTTGCCATAAAGCGAAATGACAGGAATGCCTGTTTTGGGGTCTGAACTGTCGCTGACTTTAGCGCCATTGCTTGCATTGCCGCGAAAACCGTGTTCGGGACCAAAGATTTTGGTGATGGTCACGCCGAGTTTGACAAGGCTGTCAACGCAGTGAGATTTGCCGATGATGGAGGTTTGGTTGACCAACATTCCCACCCGTTTGCCCTTTAAGTAAGGAAGGTAAGTGCTGGTTTGGTCGGCACCCGTCATAATGGTTTTGGCGGGCGGCGCGACAAAAGAGGCGGTTAGAAAAATGGCTAAAAATGAGGCGATAACCGCCTTGAAAAGGTGTTTCATGTTAGATTGTTTTTGAAGAATACGCGATTAAAAGTGGGTAAAGATAACGACTTTACTCATTTATGTTCGCTTTGGCCGCTTCCTTGGGTGGTCGCAGAGGCGGCGGCTGTTCCTGCTATTGTGGTAAAAGGCGTTGAAACCAATTTGCGAACTAAGTCGGGATGTGAATAGGAAATCAGGTGGCCAGCTTCGGGTAAAAAGATGTAATGGGCGGGCTTATCGGCCAGTTGTTGACGCGCAAAATCAAGGTTGCTAGGGTCCACAATCCAGTCTTTCCCACCTTGCACCACAATCGTAGGGACTTGTAGCTTGGACCATTGTGGTTGCAGTTTTTTCAATTCGTTGGCGTGGGCAAATTTCTCAAACGTGGCTACGTTGAGCCGACGAGGCAGCCATGCACGGACAATCCACCACTTGGCAGGTTTGGAAAACCACCAGAATTTTTCTTTGGTTGGGTCGATGGCAGGGGCAAGCATCACCAACTGACTAAACGCGTTGGGGTTCAAAATCGCCATTTGTGCTGCAATCGGTGCGCCAAACGAACGACCCAAAAGAACCGCTTTTTGCTTTGAATGATTCAGCGAAAGGGCCAACATCGCGGCTTTGGCTTGGGTTTCGATGGAGGTTACAAAGCGTTTTTTGCGCAAGCTCGAATGGTTGTAGCCCAAGCGGTCGATGGCAATGATGTGAAAACGACTTTGTAGCAAAGAATCATCGACCATGTTCATGTACCCGTACCAAGCCCCAGGTGCTCCGTGAATGAGCAACAGTGGAGGAAGGGTATCAGCACCCGTAGTCGCCGCAAAAAGCTTGAGACTGTCGTTTTGAATGGTGTAAAAAGTAGGTTTGACGGGGCGATTGGCGTAGTGTTCGCGAATGTCACGGTCGTTTTTTCGCCACGACCGAAAACAAGACGAAAGGCTGCCTGTCAGAAGCACCAAACCCAGCCAGAAAAGAAGTTTACGATTTAGCATAATTAAAAGTATTTGTGCCGTCGGTTGCTCACAATGTGTGTAGCGGTTGCTCACAACCGCGTTTTGTTTAGAGTGTGTAGCGGTTGCTCACAACCGCGTTTTGTTTAGAGTGTGTAGCGGTTGCTCACAACCGCATTTTGTTTAGTGTGTGTAGTGGTTGCTCACAACCGCGTTTTGTTTAGTATGTGTCAGCTTTTGCGTAATAGGGAGGTTGTGAGCAACCTCCTTCACAGGCTCAAAACAAACTCAATTGCTGATGCGATAGTTCAGGGTACGAAACGCGTGTTAATACCTCAGGTACGTTAGACTGACTTTTAGGGTCGCTTATCGACTTGCCAATCGTAAACGCTTCCATCGTGGCATCGTCAATTGGTTTTTTAAACAATTCAAGGTCAAACGCATCCGATTGGGTAGTAAGCCAAACCGCTTCTAACTCTTTTGGTATAATAACGGGCATTCGTTGCTTTGTGTTGTGAATGCGCGCCATGAGCGGATTGGCATCGGTCGTAATAATGCTAAATGTATGCCAAATATCATTGGCTTGGGCAGGATTGTGCCACGTTTCCCATATTCCCGCCATGGCAAAAAGGGGCTGGTTGTGCAGGTGGATAAAGTACGGGTATTTTTGTTTGCCTACGGTTTGCCATTCAAAAAAGCCAGTAGAAGGAATAAGGCAGCGTTGGGCGTGTTGGAGGGCGTACTTAAACGAGGGCTTTTCGTCGAGGGTTTCGATTTTGGCATTCAAAGTACTGCTGCGGAGTTCGAGCGCTTCTTGAGGGCTGCGGGCCCACCGTGGAACCAACCCCCAATGAAAAAATTGCAAACTGTGCGGAGCTTGGGCGGTGATGATGGGCCAGATGGGATAGTCGAAGCCATTAGCGTGGTAAATAGGCTCAAATTCAACGGTTTTGGCCTGTTTTTGTACCTCAAATTGCTTCTCCATTTCTTCAACGGTAGCGGTCAATGAATTGCGAAAACACATGGCTTGTTAAGGGTATAAGTGGTTTTTTCTGTGTAGTTTTGAGCAAAGATTTGTTTTCTTTGCCCACCCTCATTAAACAAACTATGACTCTATGAAATTCAAATTATTGGGAAAATCTGGCCTTCGCGTATCAGAATTGTGCCTCGGTACAATGACTTTTGGTACCGAATGGGGCTGGGGAGCCGACAAACACGAGAGCAAAAAGATTTTTGAAGCCTACGCCAACGCAGGTGGTAATTTCCTCGATACAGCCAACCGCTATACCGAAGGAACATCGGAGACATTCTTGGGAGATTTTATCTCGGCCGACCGTGACCATTTTGTCGTTTCGACCAAATATACCTTGTACGACCGCAACGGCGACCCCAACTACGCGGGCAATCACCGCAAAAACATGATTCGTTCGGTCAATGAAAGCCTTAAACGCCTCCATACCGATTATATCGACGTGTTTTGGGTACACATGTGGGAATTTACCACGCCCGTTGATGAAGTAATGCGCGGATTGGATGATTTGGTTCGGAGCGGAAAAGTGCATTATGTCGGGATTTCGGACACACCTGCGTGGGTCATTTCACGCTCCAATATGCTGGCGGAGTTGCGTGGCTGGAGCCAATTTGTGGCGCTTCAGGTAGAGTATTCACTTTTACAACGTGGTGCCGAACGCGATTTGCTTCCGATGGCCCAAACCCTCGACATGGCCGTGACGCCCTGGGGAGTGATTGGAGGAGGAGCTTTGACGGGAAAATACTTGCGCGGCGAAACAGGGCGCGTACCCGAAAATAGCCTTCGCCGCAGCGAACGCAGCAGCGACATTGCGCAAGAGGTAGTGGATGTAGCGCAAGAATTGGGCGTTACCCCTACGCAGGTAGCGATTAACTGGGTGCGCCAACGGGTGTCAAATGTGATGCCAATTGTGGGGGCAAAACGCGTAGAACAGCTCCAAGATTCGCTCAAATGCCTTGATTTTGTCATTCCTGACGAAATTATGACGCGTTTGAACGAGGTAAGCAAAATAGAATTAGGCTTTCCGCACGATTTTCTTTCGTCGGAAGGGATGAAACAATCCGCTTTTGCGGGTATGTATGACCAAATTATAAATCACCGTCTTTAGTCCGTTGAAACAACAATTACTTACGCTGCTAAAAACGCAGTTTGATACCCGCGTGCAAGCGGCGCAGGAGGCGATGCAAAACGCCCAAGATTCGGCCAATGAAGAAACTAAAAGTTCGGCGGGCGATAAGTACGAAACGGGGCGGGCGATGGCGCAAATTGAGCGCGATCGCCACGCCCAACTCTTTGATCAACTGCGTCAAGAACGCGCCGTTCTCGACCGCATCGACCCCGATTTTGTGTTTCAACGCGTGGGGCTGGGGGCGTTGGTCACGACGTCCGTGGGAGTGTTTTTTGTCTCCGTCAGTGCAGGAATGGTAGTGGTAGAGGGTCAAAAAGTGATTGCGATGTCGCCTCAGTCGCCTTTGGGGGCGTCATTGATGGGGAAGCAAGCAGGCGATTCGTTTCTGTTTCAACAGAAAAAAGGGATTATTGAAGGGTTGACGTAAAATTGGTTTTTCTGATGGAAGAATTGATACAAAAGATAGAAAAACTAGCCGAAGTTTATTCTGTAAACTTGAAAAACAGAATTGACATTAGAATAGAAGAAATGAAAGCAGACGATAACTCACATTATCTCATCTATCGTGTGTTAGGGATTTCGCGCCAAGAAGGGCAACTTATTGATCAATATCAAAATACGGGAAGGTTCTTATACAAATATGCAGGGGCGTTTCTTGAAGAAGCCGCAACTTTATGTTTGAATTTTAAATTTCCAAATGGTATAAAAACCAAAATTGAAAATACAATTGGTCAACGCCCCAAAACTTTTGAAATTGATTTTTTGAATGGAAACGATGCCATAGAAGTAAAGTGGAAAGATGCAACTACCGATGGTGACCACATTACCAAAGAACACACGCGAGTGCAAGTAATCAGAGAACATGGGTACAAACCAATTAGAGTCATGTTTTATTACCCACAACGAGAACAAGCTATTAGAATTCAAGAGACTTTGAAAACGCTCTATAAGGGTGTTGAAGGAGAATATTATGGTGGTGATGAAGCTTGGGAGTATTTAAAAGCATACACAGGCGTTGATTTAAAGCTTATTTTGACACAAATCGCAAACGAAAGAGTACCTGAAAATGGAAATTAATCAAATCTATCACGGAAATTGTGTTGAAAAACTCAAAGAAATTGAGTCTAATAAAGTGGACTTAATTTACTTTGACCCTCCTTTTTTTACGCAACGTAAACACAGTCTTACTACCAAAGATAAATCTAAAACCTACGAATTTGATGATAAATTCAACTCCATTGAAGAATATTTAGGGCTTATCGAAGAGGTATTATATCAATCAAAACGAATTCTAAAAACGACCGGTAGCGTATTTCTTCATTGTGATAAAACAGCATCGCATAACATTAGAGTTGTAATGGATAAAGTTTTTGGACGTGAAAACTTCCAAAGCGAAATCGTTTGGTCATATAAAAGGTGGTCTAATGCCAAGAAAGGGCTTTTGAATGCACACCAAGTGATTTTCTTTTATTCTAAAACACAGGATTTTAAATTTAACACACTCTATACTGACTATTCTGCTACGACCAATCTCGACCAAATTTTACAAGACCGAGAGCGTGATGAAAATGGTAAATCAGTTTATAAAAAGGATAAAAATGGCAATATCGTTTTAGGTAAAGAGAAGAAAGGAGTACCACTTTCAGATGTTTGGGAAATTCCTTATTTAAACCCAAAAGCTAAAGAAAGAACAGGTTACCCGACTCAAAAACCCGTTTTGTTACTAAATCAGATTCTAAGTATTGTAACAGATGAAGGCGATTTAGTGTTAGACCCATTCTGTGGTAGTGGCACGACTTGTGTTTCAGCAAAGCATTTAAAAAGAGAATTTATAGGTATAGATATTTCAATAGATGCAGTTGAACTGGCGAATTCACGGTTAAGAGAAATGGTTATCTCTGAATCAAATCTACTAAATAAAGGAGTAAATGAATACCATGAGAAAACGGAAAAAGAATTAGGTATTTTACAAAATATCAATGCGTTTCCCGTTCAGCGAAATAGTGGAATTGATGGCTTTTTAAAAGAGCATTTTGAAGGGATGCCAGTCCCTGTAAAAATTCAAGGAGAACATGAAATGCTTGAAGATGCGATAGAGAAGCTAGAAAAGGCTTCGTTGGGAAAAGCCTATAAAATGAAAATCGTTGTTCAAACGAAGGAGACTGGCCTGAACCGACTTTTTGGTTTTGAATCGGATGTAACTATTCTAAAATCGCTTGAGTTACAAACCAAAGAATTGATAAAGAAAAACAGCTATAGTGTTTCTAATGAATCTAGAACGCTTTTAGGATGCTGAAAAACTGCTATTTCTTTTTCTTTATTTCGGCACTTTTAAGCTTTATGAATGGTCGCGCAAATGCGCAATCGACCGTTTATTCATTCTCTCCCAATCTTCAGCAAGCGTATCGAGAGGTTTTTAAACTTAAAGTCAATGCCGCCAAAGCGCTTTTTGTCAAAGAAAAATCGCCTAATGCACTTGCCGTCTATGTAGAGAATTACACCGACATGGTGACGTTGCTGGTGAGTGATAACAAGGCCCTGTTTGAACAACTATCTCCCAACGAAGATAAACGCCTTTCGTGGCTCGACGACCAGCCGAGTTCGTCCCCTTATCAGCGTTTTGTGCAAGCCGAAATACGACTCCACTGGGCATTCATTAAACTCAAGTTTGGGAAAGAAATGAGCGCCTCTTGGGATATTATCAAAGCCTATCGGCTACTGGCCGAAAATGCGCGGCTATATCCCGATTTTGTACCTACCTATAAATCGTTAGGGTTGTTGCACGTCCTAATTGGCTCGGCACCGCAGAGTTATCAATGGGTAGCTAAGTTGTTGGGTTTGAAAGGAAATATCCCCCAAGGACTGCGCGAAGTGCAGCGGGTGATTCAGCAAGACAACGTGTTTTCGTTGGAAGCGCAGTTGATTCAAACGTTGCTGCACGCGTATATTTTGACCTATACCGAAAAACAAAATACGGAGCTGCTGCAACTGGTGCATAGCCAGCCCGATAATCTGTTGCTGCATTTTTTTGGAACAACGGTGTCGATGAAAGACGGGAGGGGAGAACAAGCGCTTGGTTTGCTCAAACAACGTCCCAAAGGAAGTGCTTACTTTGCATTTCCATTTTTGGATTATTTGGAAGGTGAAATTTTGCTCCAAAAAGGCCAATACGCCGCTGCCAGAACCCAGTTGAACGAGTTTTTAGGACAATACAAAGGTCAAAACTTCCTGAAAGATACCTATTTGAAGCTGTTTTTGAGCCATTGGCTCGTTGGTGAAGATGCCGAGGCCAAGGTATTTTTAGGAAAAATCGGCAAAGTCGGGGCTGCCTATGTGGAGTCGGACAAAGCAGCGTTGAAGTTTGCCGAAAGCTATGCCAAAGGATTGATTTCTGGCCAACAAAAAATCTTGATGAAAGCACGTCTGTCGTTTGATGGCGGTTATTTGGAGGATGCGGCGGCAACGCTACGAAACGTCAATGAAGCATCGTTTGAGAACGGGAGAGACCGTGCCGAATACCGTTATCGGTTGGGGCGTATTTTTCAACGTCAAGAACATACCGAGGCGGCTATTCCCAATTACGAA
Organism: Runella defluvii; assembly: GCF_014195535.1. GTDB lineage: Bacteria > Bacteroidota > Bacteroidia > Cytophagales > Spirosomataceae > Runella > Runella defluvii. The sequence goes on from NZ_JACIBY010000004.1 coordinate 148,948, forward strand.
CGGGCGATTGTATTGAGTCAGGCGCAGGGTTTGTATTTTGGCGCAACGTCGGCTTTGCAGTTGGGATATATTTACCAAGCCAAAGGACAAAAGTCCAAAGCCATTCAGTACTTTCAGCAAGCGCTTAATTATCCCAAGCACGAATACAAAAACAGCGTGGACAATAAAGCCCGCGCTGCTTTGACCCTTTTGGGAGTGGAGTAGCTTCCTACCTTCCCGAAAGTTTGGAACTAATCAACCTCCCGAAAGTTTTGAACTTTCGGGAGGTTTTACTACGATAAATATTTCAAAAATTCACTCTTCGTGCTGTCTTCTTGGAATTTGCCGCCGTAAAACGCCGTCACAGTCGAGCTGGAATCGTCTTGTACCCCGCGAGAAGCGACGCATAAGTGTTTGGCATCCATGACGATAGCCACGTCTTCGGTTTGAAGAATTTGTTGTAATTCTTTGGCAATTTGTACTGTAAGGCGCTCTTGTACTTGCGGGCGTTTGGCAAAATATTGCACAATACGGTTCAGTTTAGAAAGCCCAATCACTTTCCCGCTCGAAATGTAAGCTACGTGCGCTTTGCCAAAAATAGGAACAAAGTGGTGCTCGCAGTTGGAGTAAAAACTGATGTCTTTTTCCACCAACATTTCGTTGTATTTATACTTGTTTTCAAAGAGCGTTGCCTTGGGCTTATTCGCAGGATTTAAGCCTGAGAATAGCTCTTTTACGTACATTTTTGCTACGCGATGCGGAGTTCCGTTGAGGCTGTCGTCGGTGAGGTCAAGTCCAAGGGTTTCCATGATGGCACGAAAATGCCCCTCAATTTTGGCCACTTTTTCTACGTCGCTCAATTCAAACGCGTCCTCGCGCAAAGGCGTATTGTAAGCACTAAATAGGTGATCATCTCCCCAGTCGTCGATGTTGAGTTCACCCAAATCTGCATGGTTAGGCAGGGTATTCCACAAAGTTTCGTTCTGTTTCATAAAGCCGTATTTTCAAATCGAGCGACTCTGCTAAGTGCTCACGTAAGAGGTTATAGATGACAATTGAAATGTTTTCTGCGCTGGGATTCATGTTTTTAAACTCCTCAGTATCCAGATTTAGATTTTTGTGGTCAAACTTGATCAAAACTGTTTCCTCGATTAAATCATTCAACCATTTCAAATCTACAACGTAGCCAGTTTCGGGGTTTACTTCGCCCGTCACTTGCACAATCAGCTCATAATTATGTCCGTGGTAATTGGGGTAATTGCATTTCCCAAAAACACGCGCATTCTGTTCGTCCGACCAGGTCGGATTGTTCAGACGGTGTGCGGCATTAAAGTGTGCCTTCCGAAACACCGCCACTCGTGGGTTGCTCATATAGTGATAAAAATCTGTTCAATTGTTGGTTTTACGTACGTGCCGAGGAGTCGTCAGAAAGTTTGTCTGCAACACCCTCTCGACCGTTGGGCGTGGTACCAATTAGCCCGAAGGTAAGTATCGTTTGTCAACAGTTTATTTAACATTTGCAGGTTTGAAATAGTTTTGAAGTTTTAGTAATAACGGCTAAAAATTATATATATTTTTTGGTAACTTTTTGGAAATGAGTTTGTTGAAAATGATGGATGTTGTTGAAGATGCGATGCGTAGGTTGAAAAAAGTGAGCAAAGCCAGTTATTTTCAGGTGTTCAACCCGAATAAATGTTAGTTTTGTGTTTTCAATACATACAGAAAAGATATGTATTAAGAAAACCGAAGGGTCGAAAAACACGTTAATAGTAGTATGAGTGAAATTGCCAAAGAATCCACCGAAGAGAAATCGCTGAACTTCATCGAACAAATCATTGAAGAAGACATCCGTACGGGTAAACACGAAGGCCGCGTTCTGACGCGCTTTCCACCCGAACCCAACGGCTATTTGCACATTGGGCATGCCAAATCCATCTGTTTAAACTTTGGAGTGGCTCAGAAATACGGAGGAGGTACCAACTTACGCTTTGACGATACAAATCCCGTCACGGAAGATACCGAATACGTTGAGTCAATCAAAAATGACGTTCAATGGCTTGGTTTTCAGTGGGTAAATGAATTTTATGCCTCTGATTACTTTGATAATTTGTATGCTTTTGCCATTGATTTAATCAAAAAAGGATTGGCATACGTGGATGAATCTACCTCAGAGCAAATCGCTTCTTTGAAAGGAACACCTACCGAACCAGGAACTAATAGCCCGTACCGTGATCGTAGTGTGGAAGAAAATTTGGATTTGTTTGAGCGAATGAAAAACGGCGAGTTTCCTGAAGGGTCTCGTACACTTCGTGCCAAAATCGACATGGCGGCGCCGAATATGATCATGCGCGACCCCATCATTTATCGGATTAAATTTGCCCACCACCATCGCACAGGCGACAAATGGTGCATCTATCCGATGTACGATTTTGCCCACGGTCAGTCGGATTCTATCGAACAAATTACGCATTCAATCTGTACGTTGGAGTTTATTCCTCACCGCGACTTGTACGATTGGTGCATCGATAAACTGGAAATTTTCCCCTCAAAACAATACGAGTTTGCGCGCCTCAACTTGACTTACACCGTCATGAGTAAGCGCAAATTGTTACAACTTGTCAACGAAGGGCACGTGACGGGCTGGGACGACCCACGGATGCCAACCATTTCGGGGCTTCGCCGTCGTGGCTATACGCCTGAGTCAATCCGTGAGTTTTGCGACCGCATCGGTATCGCTCGCCGCGACAACCTTATTGACGTGAGTTTGTTGGAGTTTTGCGTTCGCGAGCATCTTAACAAAATCGCGCAGCGCCGCATGGTAGTACTCGACCCGCTCAAAGTGGTCATTACCAACTTCCCCGAAGATACGGTTGAACTTTGCTTGAGCGAAAACAACCCCGAAGACCCCAACGGCGGAATGCGCGAAGTGCCATTTAGCCGTGAGGTTTATATTGAGCGGGAAGACTTTATGGAAAATCCGCCGAAAAAATTCTTCCGCTTGGCCGTAGGACAAATGGTGCGTTTGAAGAGTGCGTACATCATTCGTTGCGACGAAGCAATCAAAGACGAAGCGGGTAATATCATCGAGTTACGTTGTTCATACCTCGAAAACAGCAAGAGTGGGAATGATACCTCAGGTATCAACGTCAAAGGAACGCTCCATTGGGTGTCGGTTTCGGAGGCGTTGCCGATTGAAATTCGCCAGTACGACCGTCTCTTCAAGGTAGAAGATTTAGCGTCGGCGGAAGGAGATTTCAAAGACCACATCAATCCAAATTCGTTGGAGGTGATTACGGGCTACGCCGAGCCATCGCTCAAAGAAGCGACGGTTGACACCAAAATCCAGTTTGTTCGCAAAGGCTATTTCTGTTTAGATACCGACGCTACACCCGATAAGCTTATCTTCAACCGCACAGTTGGACTGAAAGATACGTGGGGAAAAGTAGCAGGGAAATAATTTTCTGAAGTTTTGATAGAAAAACGGCATTGTAGCTTTAGAAGTTGCAGTGCCGTTTTTTGTGGTTAAATTGCAAAGGAATGTTTTGGAAAAGGCACCAACTGAGCTATGAAGAAAATCTTGTTAGTGGAAGACGAAGTCAATGTAGTCAGCTTTATAAAAAAAGGCTTGACCGAGGAGGACTTTGAAGTATCGGTGGCTTTAGACGGTAATTCGGGGGTTCAGATGGCCTTGAGCAGTGACTATGATTTGATTATTCTTGACATTATGCTTCCCGACAAAAACGGTATTGAGGTTTGCAAAGAGCTGCGCAACAACCAGATTCAGGTACCGATATTGTTTTTGACGGCCCTCAATACCGCCGATAATATTGCTTTGGGGCTTAATTCGGGGGCAGATGATTATTTGGCCAAACCCTTCAAGTTCATCGAGTTGGTTGCTCGTATCAAAGCACTTTTACGTCGAGCTAGTCAAGGAGGAGGCGAGGCCAAGGCAAAAGAAAATGTGTATGTGGTGGCCAATTTGAAAGTGGACGATGACTCGAAGACCGTAGAACGAAATGGGGAGCTTATTTCCCTCACTGCTACCGAATATCGGCTGCTGGTCACCTTGCTAAAAAACAAAGGAAAAGTGCTTTCGAGGGTGGATTTGCTGGAGAGCGCGTGGGACATCAATTTTAACCTAGCCACGAATGTCGTGGATGTTTACATCAATTATTTGAGAAAAAAACTTGATTCGGCCTATGAACCCAAGCTCATTCATACCGTGATTGGCATGGGCTATGTGTTAAGAGAAGCATGAAAACCCAACTGAAAATAGCGCTTTTTCTGATTTTTACCAACAGCCTGATGCTGCTTCTGTTTGGGGGAAGTATCTATTACTTTTTGTATAATTATTCCTACACTGATTTTTACAAACGACTAGAAACGCGGGCGACGATTGCGGCGAAGTACAATTTTGATGCTGATAAAATTAATGCCGAGCCGTTTAAAATTATCCGTAAAGAACACCTTGAAAAGCTGTCGGCCGAAAAAGAGTACCTGTATAGGGTCGAAAATAATAATGATTTAGCTGAAATGGCGCAAAAATCAGAACTCCCAATGGCGTTTTTGAAGGAGATTTTGAACAAAGGGAAAGCCACGCGTCAGATGGACGAAACCTTTTTTACGGGAATTCGGCACGAGAGCAAGAATCAAACGCACATTGTGGTGGTATCCGCCAAAAACTACTACGCTTCCAATCACTTGTTGTTTATGCGCAATGTGATTTTACTTGGTGTGCTTCTTATTGCATTGATAACCACCTATTTATCTTTTTTCTTCTCAAGGCGAATTTTCGATCCAATTAAGCACATCACCGATCGGGTGAAACAAATAAGCAAGGATAATATTCATTTGCGCATTGAAGAGAAAAAAAATGATGCCGAAATTAGCCAATTGATTTCTACGTTCAATGACCTACTGAATCGGCTTGAGACTTCGTTTGAAACCCAAAACAATTTTGTTAGCAATGCCTCGCACGAATTTGGTACGCCACTCACGTCTATCATGGGAGAAGCCGAAGTGATGCTCATGAAACAGCGTTCACCCGAGGAATACCAGCAGTCGCTGATGAGTATTTTGGGGCAAGCCGAGCGCCTGAACCAAATCACGCAAACGCTGTTGTATTTGGCCCAAACGGGTTATACCAACAAGCGGGTTAATTTTGAAATTTTACGAACCGATGACCTGATTTGGCAAGTCAAGGAGATGATTGATAAGCTCAATCCCAAGAATAATATCCAAGTTGACTTTAGCCTGTTGCCCGAGAATCCCAAAAAATTGAAAGTGATGGGCAACCGCCAGCTGCTTTCTCTGGCTTTTACCAATATATTAACAAACGCTTGTAAGTACTCCAACAATAAGCCCGTTGTGGTGACGATTGCCTCCAGCGATGACCAAGTTTTTTTGGCATTTACGGACCACGGGATTGGGATTCCCGAGTCAGAACTTCCGTTTATTTATGACCCGTTTTTTAGGGCTTCCAACACCCGAAACTTTGAAGGCTATGGGATCGGATTGCCTTTGACCCGTAATATTATTAAAATTCATAACGGCCAATTGCAGCTTTCTTCGGTCGTAAATGAAGGGACGACGGTTCAAATTAGGATTCCATTGGCAAAAATTCCGTAAAAAAATCATTTCTTATCGAATTCTAATCTGCTTCTTAAATCATTCTTAGTTGGGGGTAGCACCTTTGCATTGGTTTTAAAAACGACTAAGCGCATGGAAAGAACAATATTAGTGCCGATAGATTTTAAAGTTGAGTCGCTAAATGCCCTCAGATTGGCATTGAATACCATCAATGCGGGAAAAGTAAACGTGGTGTTGATGTATGCCAAAATTCCTACAGATTCTATCTCGGATTTTTTGTTTTATTCGCCAGACGAAATGGTGGATAGCCTGATGACGACCGAATTTGAAGAAGCAATTGCCATTCTTAAAAATAGATACGAGTCTCTTTTGGGAAATATTAGTGTCGAACTTTTTCATGGATACAGTGCCAATGCCTTGAGCAATTTCCTAGAGGCACGCAACATTGATAAAATCTATTTCTCCAAAAACTATAAATTAAAACCTGGCAAAAAAGGTTTTGACCCTACTCCATTATTGAAAAAATCAAGGGTGTCTTACCAAGAGGTAGGCGGGGAAAGCGTTGTGGCTGAACGAAAAACCTTGAGCACCCTTTTTAACTATTTCGGACTTGAAATAGCTAATCATTGATTCAGACTTACATATAGATTGACCCACGCGTGATTCGATCGGCATTTTTACACTTTGGTAGAAATGCCGATTTTTCTTTCAAATTGCCATTTTTCGCATTCTTGGGCGCCAAGGTTACGTTTGAAACGCGCCAAACTGGTTTTGGGTTGGCCAGCGGCGTCAACTGAGATACCCAGATCTAAAATAGTTACACCTTCTTGCTGGGAAAATTCGTACAAACCTTTGGTCAACAACACCGAGGGACTGTACTGTCGATAGGCTAGGTTGTCGGCGGGGCAGAAGTGATAGAGTACATTTTTTCCAACGCGGACGGTTAGCCCTAATGAGGCAATTTCTTCACCATTTTTGACACAAAATACCCGAAAAATTTCAGGAAAAACGGTCAACCAAAGCCGCAGCTGCTCTTCACGAAAAGAAAGCGAGTAGCCGAGTCGTTGGCGGTTATGAGCAATAAATTGATACACTTGTTCGGCACTGGGAGATACCCATTCTTCAAACCGAAAATCGGCTTGCAGGCACTTGCGTAATCGCCGCCGTTCGGAGGCGTGAAGGGCTGTCTCAAACGGCTGCGAGGTTACCGAAATGTAGTGATTGATAGAGGACTGGCTTAGCTGAAAACCGTGCCGTACCAACCCGCGTTTGATAAATGAACTACGGGCAGGATGATAACAGCTGGGATAATGACGAATCGACAACGACTTGATGCCTTGCGATACGGCAAACGATTCGATGGAGTTTAACCAAACACTAAAATCGGCATGACTGACAACTTCGGCTACTTCAAACGACCCAAACGATGCCCGTAGCGGGCTGACTCCTTGCTGATTTTGAACAAAAAGATGAAAAAAACCGTAGAGTTCTTGCTGCGTTTCGGCATCGGTGAGCACAAAAGTATAAACTTGCTCGGCTTGCTGGTGAACCACGTGCAAGGGCGTATTGAAGAGCCAAGGCGACCAACGACCCCGAAAATGGGTAAGCGCAGCGGGGTCATTGCCGAACACCAACGAAGAAAAAGCCCGCTGAATAGTGGTCTGAACCTTATTTTTTGGAAGAAGGTGCGTCATTCGTTCGTGTGTTGTCGGGCAAAGATAAGAACTTAATCACAACCTTTAATCTGAGCACTAAAAGTACTACTAGCGGCGCTTTGAAACCCAGGTGCGAGGATAATGGTTTTTCCTGCATAAAATGAAGTACTTCCACTCAGCAGCGTTCCTTTACTTTGAATGACTTCATGGGCTTGATAGGTTGAGGGGGCAATTGGTCCAACTAGCTGAGTTATTGTCGGAGGACAAGATAGAGTTCGTGTTTCTTGAATCGTAAAGTTATGACAATGAACATTAGATACAGTCCATTCATAAATTGTTGCTTGGCTAAGCGAAGATAGAATTGTGGAAAATATTCCTGTAGAATCTGCTGTCAGTACAGGAAGAGTTATCCAATCGGAAGCAGTGTTTTTTACACGATATTTGAGCAAATAACTTTCGTTTTTAGAAGCTAGCCATCGAATTGCAAAGGATGTATTTGTAATGTTGAGAGCAGTTAAGGCAGCGGGGACACTATGAGTTCTTACTGACAATAGAGCGTAGTTACTTTTACACTCAGGATATGTCGTATGTACACAAGCAGTATATACTTTTAATGGGTTAGTGAGTGTGGGTGTAGTTATAAAATTGTTATTAACCGTAAGGCTTGATGATTGAGTGAGTAGAGAGTCGCTGAAAACTTTTAAAGTGTATAGCCCATTACAACCTTTTACTGAGATATTGAGAATAGTGCCTACACAAGCGATTGTGTCAATGGATTGCGGTTGTGGAGCAGGGAATTGGCATGGTATGCAAGTTGTAGATGCAAGTGTGGTAGTAATATCTATGTGAGAATTTGTTGTACTGAAAATACGTACAGTAATGGTTTGCGGGGAAATCGGATTAGGTAGGTCTGCGACTAAAACTCCGTTTGAAGGAATAGTTTTTGAACCTGCTGTATAACTGGCAGTTCCTGTATAGTTAATGCCAAATGTAAAATCATATCTATCAGTGACAGTATTACCTTGGATTGTGAGCTTAGCATCCTTATTAACACTTTGGCCTTTTAATCCGCAACTTGCAGGTACTGCTGCAACATTAATAGTAGGAGTTGAAAGGGTAGATTTAAGCCCAATTTGATAAATTTTCCCTTCATCTAAGCTCGCAACGTACAATTCTCCGCTGGTGTCTTGGCCAAAAGTGACAGGAGAGGAAGTGAGAATACCTTGAAATGTATTGGTGCGCTGACCATTTGGGGAACGAAAAAGTGTCCAAAGTTTACCCATGACCCAATCTGCATATAAATAATGCCCTCGTAGGGCGGGATATAGGTTTCCCCGATAGACATATCCGCCCATAACCGAAGCACCACTTGTAGTATCAGATACCCAGCCTTGATATTCTTGAATTGGATAGATAAGAAGAGTAGTATCACTGCACCCATTAGAGGAATAAGGGTGACTACCTTCATAACATCGCCAGCCAAAATTAGCCCCGCCTAAATTAGGGTGGGCTAAAAAATTGACTTCATCCCAATGGTCAGCGCCGTTGTCTCCAATCCACAAATCACCTGTTTGCTTGTCAAAACTCATTCGCCAAGGGTTACGTAAACCGCGTGCCCAAATTTCGTCAGGAATGCTATCTCCAAGGGTTTGATAGGGATTGGTAGTTGGAATTTTGTAATTGGGTGCAGTACTGACATCAATTCGCAGAACTTTTCCCAGTACAGTTTTGAGGTTTTGGGCATTGCCTGGAGAATCTCCCATGGTTTTACGCGTCCCTAAACCATCATCTCCTGTTGTGATGTATAAGTATCCATCTGGCCCAAAAGCAATTTCTCCACCTGTATGTCCACCAGGAACTAAATAGGGTAAGGTAAGAATCTTGGCTTCTGACCCAGCGAGGGTAATATTAGGATTGGAAGGGTTTCTCTTGAACATTACAATTTGCCCTAGCCCGTCTTGTTTTCGATAATAAACAAAAAAAATACCATTAGAAGAGTAATTAGGAGAAAAACAGAAGCTATAAATCGAAGCTCCAGTCATACTTATATCTAAAAAAGGTGTTGGATGAACAATCCCATTCTGAATGATTTTAATCTTCCCCGTAAGCTCAGAAACAAACAAGCGATTATCGCCCGCAGTTTCAATATCACTTGGTTGATTAAATCCAGCTGCATATTCGGTTAATTGAATTTGAGGTATTTGGTTCTGCGATTTTAGAGTATATGAGAAGAGAAAAAATAAAAATAGACATAACGCTGCCTTTTTCATGATTTAGAAACGGTTTGGTAGTACTCAAATATAAATACCTTACTTGAAAACCGCTAACTTTGTAGCATGATTTCGATTACCAACCTCTCGTATTATCTCGGCGACCGTGCTTTGTACGAAAACGCCTCGCTTCATATCAAGCCCAAAGATAAAATTGGCCTTATTGGTCTGAACGGAACAGGGAAGTCCACCCTGCTGCATTTGATTGTGGGTAACTACCAGCCCGATGCAGGAAATATCTCAAAAGCAGGTGGTTGTACCATTGGGTTTTTGAACCAAGATTTGCTCTCTTATCAAAGTGATGAGCCTATTTTGACGGTAGCCTTGCAAGCGTTTGAGCGTCAATTGGTGCTTCAACGCCAAATTGATGAAGTACTTCATCAGATGGAAACCAACTACGAAGATAAGCTGGTGGACCGACTTGCGCGTTTGCAAGAAGAGTTTGAGGCATTGGACGGCTATACCATTCAGTCGAAAGCCGAAGAAATTTTGGAAGGACTTGGTTTTTCGACAAGTGACCTACAAAAACCGCTACGGCAGTTTTCGGGAGGTTGGCGAATGCGCGTGATGTTGGCCAAGTTGCTGTTACAAAAACCTTCTTTGCTCATGCTCGATGAGCCTACCAACCACTTGGACTTGCCTTCGATTCAGTGGGTGGAAAAGTACGTTCAGAGCTACGAAAATGCGGTGATTGTGGTCTCGCACGACCGTGAGTTTTTGGACAATGTCTGCGATACAATGGTGGAAGTAAGCAACCAAAAGTTAAACTATTACGGCGGGAACTATTCGTTTTATCTCGAAGAAAAAGCCCTTCGTAACGAGATTCAAAAAGGGGCTTACGAAAACCAACAGGCTAAAATCCGCCAAACGGAGCGCTTTATTGAGCGTTTTAAGGCCAAAGCAACCAAAGCAAAGCAAGCCCAAAGCCGCGCTAAAATGCTGGATCGAATGGATCGGGTAGAGGCTGTAGTGGATGAAAATGCCAAAGTGCATTTCCGTTTCCAATTTACGACTCAGCCAGGCCGCCATGTGCTTCAGCTGGAGGATGTATCGAAGGCGTACGGTGAAAAGGAAATTCTGAAACATACCAATATTACGATGGAGCGCGGCGACAAAATTGCGCTTATCGGGGCCAATGGTAAGGGAAAATCCACGTTGTTGAGGGTCATTGCAGGCACCGAGCCTGTCGAAGGCGAGAGGCGACTGGGTCATAATGTGCTTTTTACTTTTTATGCCCAGCACCAGTTGGAGTCGCTTAACATAGAACATACGATTTTAGAAGAATTAAAATACGCGAACCCAACCAAAACCGAAACCGAATGTCGGACGATTTTGGGGTGCTTCTTGTTTACGGGCGACGATGTTTTTAAGAAAATTAAGGTGTTATCGGGAGGAGAAAAGTCGCGGGTTGCGTTGGCAAAAGTGTTGGTGTCTCAAGCCAATTTCTTGTTGCTCGATGAGCCTACCAACCACTTGGACATGCAGTCGGTGAATATCCTCATTCAGGCGCTTCGTCAGTACGAGGGGTCGTTTGTGGTGGTTTCTCACGACCGTTTCTTTGTGGAAGCCATTGCGGAGAAAATTTGGTACATCGAAGAAAAAGAAGTGAAAGAATATCCTGGTACGTACCAAGAGTACGAGTGGTGGCAAGAAGAACGCCAAGAAGAAGCGGTAGCAGCCCCTGTGGAGATGGTGGCAGCGCCGACACGCTCGGCGCCTGCTCCAGCGAAGAATACGTCTTCGGGTTCGTCGCACCAGCAAAAGACGCTTCAGAAAAAAATCACTCAACTCGAACAAGAAATCGACGAGTTGGAAAAACGCAAAAAAGAAGCGGAAGCGCAATTGGCTGACACTGCCATTTACAGTGATGCGACGAAATTGGCCGAAGCGAATAAAAAATACACGGAAGTCCAGCAAAAAATTGCGGCTACCACCGACGCCTGGGAAAATGCTATGATGGAAATGGAGGAGTTGGGGTAGTTAAAACAAAGCCCCTCCAAGTTTCCAAAACTTGGAGGGGCTCAGCATCTATTCGTCGTTTCGTCGGGTTGTGAGAAACCCTCATCACTTCGTCGGGTTTTGAGAAACCCTCAGCACGGCACTACAACCCTCAGCACGGCATTATTAATTCTTCATTCGAGATAGTTTCTCATAATCGAGTACCGTAATCAGACTTCCCTTCATTTCGAGGAGATGTTCGTCCTTAAAATCGGAGAGCGTACGGATGACCGTTTCGGTGGCGGTACCCACGATACTCGCTAAATCTTCGCGGGTGATGGCAATGGCAAAAGGCTTTGTTTTATCTTCTTGGTAGCGATTGGCCAGCATTATCAGCGCTTCGGCTACGCGTTTTCGTACGGAGTTGTAGGCAAGTTTCAGCAATCGTTCTTCTCGTTCGCGCACTTCATTGGAAAGCATTTTGATGAACTTCGTGGCTACGTCGCGGTTGTTGTAGAGAAGGCTATTAAACTCATCTTTGGGAATGATAACCACCTCGCTGTCTTGCAGCGACACGGCCGATTCTTGGTAGGGGGTGTTTTCCAATAAATCTAAATAGCCAAAAAAATCGCCAGGCTTGTGAAGCTCTACAATGTATTCTTTCCCAAACTCATTGGTCTTTGAGTTTTTGATTTTTCCACTTTTTAAGAAATAAACGGCATTGGGATAACTTCCTTCCGAATACACCGTTTCGCGCTTTTTATAGAGCTTCGTTTTTTTGTTTTCTGACAGTTTTTTGAGCGATTCAAACGATTTTACTTCGTTCAAAAATTGCGTTAGCCCTTCCTCCGTTCGTGAATACTCTGTTTTGAGCAAATCGTTTTTGCGTAAGCGCGTTTCGACCGCACTCAACAATTCTACGTCGTCGTAAGGTTTGGTCAAATAATCGTCTGCCCCAAGGGTCATTCCTTTGCGGTAATCAGCTTTTTCAGCTTTAGCCGTTAAGAAAATAAAAGGAATACTCGCCGTTTCAGCTTCTTTACTGAGCAAATGCAACACCCCGTAGCCGTCGAGTTCGGGCATCATGATGTCACAAATAATCAGGTCTGGCTGCTGTTCTTGAGCGATTTTGATGCCTTTCTTACCGTTTTCAGCCGTCAGTACATTGTAGTGTGCTAACTCCAAAATTTCGGTCGTGTTTTCCCGCATATCGGGATTGTCTTCTATCAGTAGAATGGTCTTCATGTGGCTAACAATTCGGAAGGTCGAGAGAGACCGTCGTGCCTTGATTCAGTTGACTCGTAAGTTGAATTTCGCCTTGCATCAACTGAATGTATTTTTTTACAATGTTTAGTCCAAGGCCAGTTCCTTGTATCGTCCCAGAGTTGTGCGCGCGGAAAAAGCGGTCAAACACATACGCTTGGTCTTGTTCGGGAATCCCAATGCCTTGGTCTTGTACTTCAAAGCGAACGGTTTTTTCTTTTTTAGATGAACGTAAGAAAATCTGCTTGCCCGCATCCGAATATTTGGAGGCGTTTGAAAGCAAATTGATGAGTACATTTTTGAGTAAATGACGGTCGATACACACCTCAGAATCACCTTCGTGGGTGTATATAATCTGTTGGTTTTCTTTACAAACCGATTTGAGTTCGTCCACCAATTCTTTGCAAAAATCAGTAACAGGAAACACAATCGGCACGTTGCGGATTTGTCCTTCTTCGAGTTTGCCGAGCGACAAAAAGTCGTTCAGAATTTCGGTGAGATTCGTAACGGTCGATTTGATTCGTTGAACGTGTTTTTGACGTTTTTCGTCTTCTTCGGCGTGCGTATAACGTCCAATCAACGACGCAGATGACAGGATGGTCGCCAACGGCGTACGGAATTCGTGCGAGGCAATCGTCACAAATTTCGTCTTCATGTCATTCAATTGACGCTCTTTCTCCAGCGCCCGCATCACTTCCTGTTTCGACTGCTCAATCTCCTCTAGCGCATGGGCCAGCTCACGGGTGCGTTGCTGCACGCGTTCTTCCAAGTCGGCGTTGAGGCTTTGGATTTGGCGGTGTGCTTCGAGCAGTGCCTCCTCTTGTTTTTTGCGCAGCGAAATGTCGATAATAAAACTTACAATGTATTCGCCATCGCTGGTGGCAAACGGACTTAAACTGATTTCGACAGGAAACTCCGAATTATCTTTACGCTTGGCATTGAGATCTAAGTTTCTCCCCATGTTCCTTGCCTTGGGATGCTGGGAGTAATTCATGCGGTGATCTACGTGATTGCGGGCATATCGTTGAGGAATAAGGATTTCTATTTTCTTACCAATCAACTCGTCTTCGTCGTAGCCAAATAACTCTTCGGCTTTGGGGTTGACCAACTGTATAGCTCCCCACGAATCCACGACAATAATTCCCTCCGTTGCACTTTTAAAGAGTGCATCTAACATTTCGACGTGTCTTCTCATCGCTTGGGTTTGCTGAATGAATATTTCTAACATACCAAATACGGAGGTTACGGTGATTTTTCCAAAAGAATTTTAAAATGTTTGGCTAAAAATGGCTGTTTGTGGTATATCGCCCCACAAACGCGCATCAAACGCCATACTAATATTACGAATAAAAGAGCGGCCTTCGGGCGTCACTTTGAGGTGATAGGGCTCGATGCTGACAAGGCCATCTTTTTCGGGCTCTTCTAGCCGAGCGAGCGCTTCGTACAATGCTTGGCATTGGTCTTTGGCATCGAACCAAGTGGTTTCAAAATGACACATCAACTGCAAAATATGGCGTCGTAGAATCAAATCCTCCCGCGTCAGAACGTGGCCTCTGAAAATCGGTAACTCGTTTGCGTTGAGGCGTTCGTAGTATTTCTCGACCGTTTTTTCGTTTTGACCGTATCCCCACCAACAATCGCCGATGGCCGATACGCCCAAGCCAACCAGCAAACGCGTCTGGGTGGTGGTATAGCCCATGAAATTGCGGTGGAGTTTTTTGTCTTCAAGGGCCTGATAAAGCGTATCGGTTTTGAGTGAAAAGTGATCCATCCCGATGTCGTGATACCCCACTGACTCTAAGGCATTACGACAGGCTTCATAAATCGCTAATTTTTTGGCGGCATCTGGCAAATCGGCCTCGGTAAATTTACGTTGACCTGGTTTTACCCAAGGCACGTGGGCATAGCTGTAAAGCGCAATGCGGTCGGGGCGAAGCTGAATCACGTCTCCGATGGTTTGGGTCATTCCCTCCACCTGTTGTTGGGGCAATCCGTACACCAAATCATAGTTAACCGACGTGTATCCAATTTCGCGCGCCTTTTCTGTTACGTGTTTTACTTGTTGGTACGTTTGAGGGCGATTGATGAGGTCAAGAATAACGGGATTGAAATCTTGCACCCCAATGCTAATTCGACGAAAACCTAGTTCAAACAACGTTTGGAGGTGCGCATCGGTCGTACTAGCTGGGTGTGCTTCAAACCCAAATTCGTGCTCAGGATGGATGTCGGCTTTTTCAAACAAACCCGTAATCAACGTTCGGAGATTTTCAGGGCTAAAAAACGTGGGCGTTCCTCCTCCTAAGTGTAACTCACGGATTTGGGGGCGATTAGGTAGAAAATCGAGGTAAAGTTGCCATTCTTTCAAGACCGCCGCAATGTACGGTTGTTCTACTTTGTGATTGACCGTAATGCGGGTATTGCAGCCACAGTAGGTGCATAAACTTTCGCAGTACGGCAAATGAATATAGAGGCTAATGCCCTCGGACGTATTGCTGATTTCAAATATATCTTTTACCAAGTCTTTCCAACGAGTTTCGGTAAGTGGGGTTTTATCCCAATAAGGCACTGTCGGGTAACTGGTGTAGCGAGGCCCAGGCACGTTGTATTTCTGAAGTAGTTGCGTGTTCATGGTAAATAGGTGTTTTACCAAAAATGCACCCTATTGGAAAAGTAAAATATGACATTGGTCAGGCTGATTGGAAAAATGTCAATGATTGTTTTTATTAAAATATAAGAAAAAGCCTTCAATCGTTTCACCGAAACGATTGAAGATTAGCCTCGGAGAGGCATAACGTTTGTAGTAAAAGATATGAAAACAACCCTACCTCCCCCCGTGACAAATAGGAATCTCCCGATTTTCTAAGCCCAAAATGGGCCAGCCTGTTACTTCTAAGCCACGGAGAATGAGCACGATGGCAACAACAGCCACAAAAGCGGGCATCCATTGGCGAGCACGGCTGCGGAGAGAGGTAGAAAAAAGGTTTTTTACAAATGCCACGGCACTCATAGCGGGAAGGGTGCCCAGCCCAAAGGTTGCCATAAAAAGTGCCCCGTCGGTAGGGCCTCCCGTGGCTACGGAGCTAATGAGTGCCATATAAACCAGCCCGCAGGGCAGAAGTCCATTGAGCGTACCGAGCATAAAAAGGGAGCTAAAACTGCGTTGGTGCAGGAGTGTCCCTAGTTGTTTTTTTATCCATTGTACCCCTTTTTGAAGAAAAGAAGGCGTCCCGAGCTGGTCGAGCCAATGGGAAGAGTACGCCACAGCGGCCAGCATAATTACTCCCGTACCAATCGACAAACTACGTTGGAGTCCTGCCAGATTGAGCGCATTACCAACAAAACCGAGCAAAAAACCGAGGAGGGCGTAAGTAGTAGCTCGACCAAGGTTATACAGTACTATTCCGCCCAATTTTTCCCATTTTGAGCGTTGATGTACGGGGAGTGCCAACGCAATCGGCCCACACATCCCCACGCAGTGTAGGCTGCTCATTAGTCCGAGGGAAAAAGCTAAGTAAAACATGGTTTTGAATGTCGAGTGTCGAGTGAAGAGTGTCGAGTTTAGACGGAGTCGCCCGTGCGATGCAGAATGTCGAATTGGTGGATATTTAATTCGACATTCTGCACTTTGCATTCGACATTCAAATATTAAGCGTTCCTTCGTTCCAGTATCCGATGCCGTTGGCTTGCCAGTCGATTTGAAGCTGGTAGCGACCCGTATGAATCTTTTGACTCGGAATAAACTGCGTTCCATCGGTTCCAACTTGAATAGGCACCGACCTGTCTTTTCGATTGTCGGCGGGGCAATAGAGGTTAATTTTCCCTCTAATGCCCTTTAATTCAGTGGGGTAATGGATACGAATGCCCGTGTCCGTTACTTCCCACGAAAGGGGAGTGGTTAGTTGTTTGGCGCGGTTGATTTTATCAATCTTGCCTTGAAATTGTACTTCTTCCTCGTAATAATTGTCGGTGACGAGGTCAATTTTTTGGACGATGCTCATCCCGACCATCGCTAGTATCATTAAGACAAATAAGCCATAAAAAGCCCAGATGCCTGTTCCCCAAGATAGTTTCATAATTGTAATGTTTATTCTTCTGGTGCAATGAAGGTTGTTTTAAATTCTTCCAATTGTTTGCCGTTGGCGTAAATTCCCAAGGAAACATCGGTGCGGCGTTTGGAGATTTCCGATTTTGGAATCGTAATAAATACCGAACCTTCGACCATTCCAGCGGCTTCGAGGTTGAGATTAGGGATTCCCGCAAATTTTAAGGTGCCTTTGGGGAACAATAACTTCATCTCAGGCTGGATGGGGTGATTGGTTTTATTGAACAATTTGAACGTATAAAGATTGCTAATGGTACCGTCGGGGTTTTCGATGAATCGAGAACCTGGAGCGCGTAAAAGCGTTGTTTCGGTGTCGTTTCGGGTAAAAATAGCGTATCCCAATCCAATCCAAAGCGCCGTCAATACAACCGCGTAGGCAATGGTACGGGTAGTGATGAGTTTGCTTTTGCCCGAAGAAATATTGTTTTCAGAATCGAAGCGAATCAAGCCTTTGGGGAGATTCACTTTTTCCATAATGTTGTCGCAAGCATCGATACAGGCCGTGCAATTGACGCACTCCATTTGGGTGCCGTTGCGGATGTCGATACCTGTTGGGCATACGTTGACACACTGAAAACAGTTGATGCAATCGCCAGCGGTACGTTCGGCACCTTTACGGAGTTTTTCACGTGGCTCGCCACGTTTATAATCATAAGCAATCACGACCGAGTTTTTGTCAAGCAACACCCCTTGCAAGCGTCCGTAAGGACAGACAACGGTACAAGCTTGGTCGCGTAGCCAGGCAAAATTCCAGAAGAAAACCAAGGTAAAAGCGCAGATGCCCAAAAACAGAGTCAAGTGGTCCGCGATTGGCTCCAAGATGATGCGTTCGAGGCGGTCAATCCCTACAAAGTAGCTTAATAGCAGATTGGCAATGGCAAATGACAATGCCATGAAAATAACCGCTTTGAGGGCTCTTTTGGTGATTTTTTCGCTGTTCCAAGGCGCTTTAGCGAGGGCACGCTGGGCTTTCCAATCTCCCTCGATGATGTATTCGATTTTACGGAAAACCATTTCCATAAAAACCGTTTGCGGACAAGCCCATCCGCACCAAACCCGCCCAAAAACGGTGGTAAAAAGAACAATAAAGACAAAGAAAGAAATCATCATTAGCCCAAAAAGCCAATAGTCTTGGGGGCCAATGAAAATTCCGAAAACGATAAACTTACGCTCTAGTATGTTGAACAAGAAGAGGGGTTGGCCATTTACTTTGATAAACGGCAAGGCAAACATCACAGTGAGCTGGAAGATGGTGAACCAAACGCGGCGGTTGTGCCATTTTCCAGTTGGTTTTTGAGGGTAAAACCAATTTCTTTTCCCAGTGGTGTCATCGACCGCCGCAAAACTATCGCGGAACGATTCGTCGAAGTCGGGGTGTGTATCGAGGGGTTGCATGATGAGAATGTAATTAGGAGTGTCGAGTGTAGAATGCAGAGTATCAAGTGAAAATTAATTCGATATTCTGCATTCTACACTCGACATTTACTTAACAGCTACAGTACTATCCGCCGCTGCGGTAGTTTCGGTATAAATTTCTCCTTGAGGAGCTTTCGGATTCGCGGGCTTTGTGCCTTTGATGGAGATGATGTAACTAGCAACTTGTTGCATTTTGAGTGGGTTCAATTGTTTTTCCCACGAAATCATTCCTTTTTCGGGTACACCGTATTTGATGGTTTTGAAGACATTCTTGATACCGCCTCCGTGGAGCCAGTATTCGTCGGTAAGGTTGGGGCCTACAGTTCCTCCACCATCGGCAGCGTGACAAGCGGCGCAGTTGGCCGTAAAAATGGCTTTACCTTCCTCAATTGCCTTCACGTCAGTGGCCAACGTAACAGTATTTTCGTTGATTTTGGCCGCTGCTTTTTCAAGGAACGCGGTTTTCTTCGCTTCTACCACTTGGCTTTCTTTTTCGAGTTCGGCCATCGGTAAATCTCCCCAGCCTGCCATGTGATAGATAATGAGGTAAATCACGGCAAATACAATCGTACCTTGGAACAAGAACGCCAACCAAGGTGGCATACGGTTGTCGAGTTCGTGGATGCCGTCGTAGTCGTGGCCTTTGATAAGGATGCGTTGTTCGTCGGCGAGTTTTACGCCAAAACCCGTCCAACGTTGCCACCAGCGATCACTGAAAATCGGCGCAGATTCACCGCGTAAATCTTCTTTTACTTCTGCATCTCCCTGAGGAGCAGAGATTTTACGGAGAAGCATCATCACTTGCACTAAGAGAACGAGCACGGCCAAAATGACCACAACCAGCAACATGATGATGAGGTAGTTGACCAGTTCTTTGTTGCCTGCTTTGGGGGCTTCGGCGGCTTGGGCAAACACCATTGACGAAACTAAAAGTAACGCAAGAGTTGCAAGCCCACGGCGAACTGTGCCGTCTTCAAGGGGCAATTGGCTTATTTTTTGGACGGTTTTCTTGTCAAGTTTTACAAGGTACCATACCAATCCTACAAAAACGGCCGCAAAAATCAGTAGTCCGATGAGCGGATAAATCGCCACTCCGTCAATCGCCTGGAGATAGTTTCTGAATTTCATGATTTTTATTGTTTTTTGATGTCAGTACCTAAGCGTTGCAAGTAGGCAATGAGCGCAATGATTTCTTTGTCAGCTTTGGCTTTGATACCGTCTTTTTTGAGACTTGCCACGATGCCATCGGCTTGTTTTTGAGCGTCGGCAATGGCTTGGCCTTCAAACCCGTCTTCGTAAGGCACACCGAGGGTACGCATGGCACTGATTTTGGCGGGAGTGGTGCTCAAATCAAGCGCATCCTCAAGCAACCAAGGGTACTTAGGCATGATAGAGCCGGGCGACATGCTCGTTGGGTCTTCCATGTGGTTGTAGTGCCATGAGTCTGGGTATTTTGCCCCCACTCGGTGCAAATCGGGTCCTGTACGTTTTGAACCCCACTGGAATGGGTGGTCATAGACAAACTCACCTGCTTTTGAGTATTCACCATAACGTTCGGTTTCAGAACGGAACGGACGAACCATCTGAGAGTGACACGTATAGCAACCTTCACGGACGTAAATATCGCGACCTTGAAGTTCGAGGGCAGTGTATGGTTTCACGCTTTCGATGGTTGGTACGTTGGATTCTACCATGAAAGTAGGCACAAGTTCAATGACCCCCCCGATGATAACAGCTACCAATGAAATAACGGTAAAGAACACAGGTTTACGTTCAAAAATACGGCTGTGCCAGAATTCGTTGGCGGGAGGATTCCAGATAGATTTGAGCGAAGCCGCGCGTGCTGTCTCGTTGGCGATAAGTTTTCCACTAAGGGCAGTCATGGCTAAGTTGTACGTACCTACCAAGAAACCGACCAAGAACAATGTACCACCAATTCCACGTAAAATATAGAAAGGCACAAGCTGCGTAACGGTTTCGAGGAAGTTCGGGTATTTCAAGAAACCTTCTTCGGTAAATTCTTTCCACATCGACGATTGAGTCCAACCTGCCCAGTACATCGGTACGGCGTAGAAAATGATACCTAATGTGCCAATCCAGAAGTGAAAATTGGCCAATTTTTGAGAGAACAACGGACGTCCGTACAAACGTGGGAACAACCAGTACATGATGGCAAAGGTCATAAAACCGTTCCAGCCAAGCGCTCCTACGTGAACGTGTGCTACAATCCAGTCGGTATAGTGGGCAATGGCGTTTACGTTTTTCAACGAAAGCATAGGGCCTTCAAAAGTTGCCATCCCGTAGGCGGTTACCCCTACTACCATGAATTTCAAAACCACATCCTCACGAACTTTATCCCAAGCACCACGAAGGGTAAACAGACCATTAATCATACCACCCCACGAAGGAGCAATCAACATTACGGAGAACACCGTACCCAACGATTGTGCCCAGTCAGGTAAAGACGTATAAAGTAAGTGGTGAGGGCCTGCCCAGATGTATAAGAAAATCAACGACCAAAAGTGAACAATTGACAATCGGTACGAATAGATAGGGCGGTTAGCCGCCTTTGGCAAAAAGTAGTACATCAAACCCAAATAAGGAGTTGTTAGGAAGAATGCCACCGCATTGTGACCGTACCACCATTGTACCAAGGCATCTTGCACCCCAGCGTACCAAGAATAACTTTTAGTAAGAGAAATCGGAAGTTCAACGCTGTTGACCACGTGCAACATCGCCACTGTGACAAACGAAGCCAAGTAAAACCAAACCGCAGCATAAATGTGCTGTACACGGCGGTTGACCATGGTCATGACGAGGTTGAGAAGAGCCGCTACCCAAACGACCGCAATCGCAATGTCGATCGGCCATTCTAATTCGGCGTATTCTTTCCCTGTGGTAAGTCCTAATGGAAGCGTAATCGCTGCGGCGACGATGATGAGTTGCCAGCCCCAGAAGTTGATGTTGGACAACAACTTACTGTACATTGGCGTGCGGAGTACCCGTGGTGCCGAATAATAAAGCCCCATAAAGAAACCGTTACCGACAAAAGCAAAAATGACGGCGTTGGTGTGAAGGGGACGTAACCTACCAAACGTAGTGTAGGGAATATCGAGGTTGAGGGCAGGAAATGCTAACTGAAACGCGATAAGTACGCCCACCAGCATTCCGACGATCCCAAACACGATAGAAGCAATGGCGAAATTCCGTACGATGGTGTTATCATACTGAAACTCTTCCATGTCAACGGTTGAGGTTGTTTTGGAAATTGGTTCCATGTTGAATTTGAGGAGTTTATGATTAAAAAAGATGAACTATTTTTCGTTGTCGTCGAATAAAATCCGAATCGAAGGAGTGTAATCGTCGTCGTATTGTCCTTGGCGTACCGACCATACAAAGGCGATTAAAAAGCCGCCTGCGACAAACAGACTGATGCAGAGCAGGATGATGAGAGCACTCATAGACGTGTGTATGTTTGAGAATGTTGAAATCAGACCAGCTTGTTAGGACTGACGACCTCCCAAAAGTAGGTTTGGAGGGGCGGGATTAAGATGAGGGAAGTCAGTCCTCAAAACTGACTTTGGTCAGTTTTGGTAGATCTGTGTACCTTTGCCGAACTATCTTCGTGGATTAATGAATATCTTATTTTTTAAACTGACCATTATTCCGTTGGTCATTGGACTGATTACGCTGATTAGCCGCAAGTGGGGGAATCGGGTAGGGGGTGTGGTTGGGAGTATGCCTTGGGTAGCGGGGCCTATCTTGGTGTTTTTTATTTTGGAGCAAGGCAAAGACTTTGGCATACGCTCTATTCCAGGTATTTTGATGGGAATCATTGCCCTGGTGAGTTTTTGTTACTGCTATGCGTTGTTTTCCAAACGGATGAAGTGGTTACCAACGTTGCTACTTTCGTACGTGGCTTTTGCCCTCACTGCTCTTGTGTTGGATGCAATTCCGCTGACAATTTGGGGGATTTACGGCTTGGCTTTGGTCGTGATTACGATTGCCTTGTATTATTTTCCTCGTCCTTTAGTAGGACAAGCGGCTCCTTCCCGAGCGAAGCCCCCGAAGTATGATTTATTGTTTCGGATGTTGGTAGCGACTCTTTTTGTGTTGACCATCACGGGGCTGGCGGCTATTTTGGGGCCTAGCTGGAGTGGTGTCCTGACGCCTTTTCCTATCCTGACCTCTATTTTGGCCATTTTTAATCATTATTTACAAGGCAGTACGGCGGCAATAACGGTCTTACGAGGCATTATGATTGGCCTCGTTGGCTTTACGACGTTCTTGTTTTTGCAGGCGTTTTTGCTCCACGAGTTTTCGGTCGTGGTAGCGTTTCTGATAGCGCTGGTGGTCAATGCCGTGATTAACCTAGTTTCGAGCCGCGTGTGGGGGTAAAAATTCGGTAGATTATAGATTATTTATACAATGAAAGTTTACTTTTAGAGAACTTTTTGTATTTTTGTTTTTAAGACGAACAGGTATGTTTAATATCATAGCACGTAAAACGCTACTATCGTACTGCCTTCTGTATCCAAAAGCAGCCCATGCTTTGCAAGAATGGTACAACGAAATGATCCTATGCGAGTTCAAAAGCTTTCAGGATTTGAAGGCAGTTTACGGAAACGCCAGTTTAGTAGGAGATGACCGTGTTGTTTTTAATATCATGGGGAATCATTATCGGCTGGTGGTCAGGATGGTTTTTGATTATAAAGTGATTCAGATTAAGTGGTTCGGTACCCACACAGAATATGATAAAATAGATGTAAAAACGGTAAAATATCACCCCAAATAAAATCCTGACATTATGGAACTTAAACCGATTAAGAACGACGTAGAATATGAATGTATGATGGAATGGATTGATGAGCAATTTGAACGCAAGCCCGCTCTCAATACTTCAGAAGGAGACTATTTAGAAGTGGCTTTATTGTTGGTGAAAGCCTATGAAGATGTTCATTTTCAGATACCTATCCCTGATCCAATTGATGCTATAAAATTAAAAATGGAAGAACGAGGTTTAAAAAGCAAGGATTTAGCAGACTGGATTGGGAGCAAAAGCTACGTGTCGGCATTGCTGAATCGAAAAAAACCATTGACATTAAAACTTGCGAAACTATTTCACGAACGACTTGGAATCCCTGCACAAGTTCTACTAAACTAATCCCATGAGTTTGCCGCCGCCCTTTAGACGTAGCCAGC
The DNA here is from genome assembly GCF_014195535.1 of Runella defluvii. Classification (GTDB taxonomy): domain Bacteria; phylum Bacteroidota; class Bacteroidia; order Cytophagales; family Spirosomataceae; genus Runella; species Runella defluvii. The sequence goes on from NZ_JACIBY010000004.1 coordinate 172,362, forward strand.
CCCCCCCTCATAACCTCCTCAAAGCAGCAATGCGGCTGGAAATCGTGGTAAACAAGACAATTGAAATAGAACTGGCTGGCATCAAAATCGCGGCAACGACGGGCGAAAGATTTCCCGTAAGGGCAAAACTTAACCCAATGATGTTATACACAACCGAAATGATAAAGCTCTGAATCACGATGTTGCGGCCCGCTTGGGCTAGACGAACAAACTGAGGCAGTTTTGAAAGTTGGTTTCCTTCCAAAATCCCATCGCAAGCGGGTGAAAAGTTGTTGATGTTGTCGGAGACGGCAATGCCTACATCGCTTTTGATAAGTGCCCCTGCATCGTTCAGGCCATCGCCTACCATCAAGACTTTGTGGCCTTGTTGTTGTAATTTCTCGATAAATCGAAGTTTATCGTCGGGCTTTTGATTGAAGTTTAGCTGCTTGAGCGAGCCAAATAATTCACTCAATAGTTCGACGTCGGTAGGCTTATCGCCCGACAATAAATAGGTGTTGTAATGCTTCTGTTTTAAACTTTTGAGGGTATCAACGAGGTTGTCGCGGTATTGGCTTTGAATGTCGAAATAACCCAATATTTTGCCATCAAACGAAAAATAAACGTGGCTGCTGTTGCTGTCTTGAAAGGGTGTAACTTCTTGATTATCATTAGAGATAAACGTCGCGGAGCCTAGCCGTACCGTAACATACTCGCCTAGTTTTCCCTCAACGCCTTTTCCTTCCACTTCCTGAAAATCGCTCACCATTTTTTCGTGCGGGACGTGCTGCAACGACTTGGCAATCAAGCGACTCAACGGGTGCGACGATTGCTCGCAAAGGGTACGGACGATGCGTTGTTGAATGTGCGTAAGTGGTTTGCCAATAAACTGAACATGCGCAGCATCAGGCAACGTAAGTGTTCCTGTTTTATCAAAAACAACGGTGTCGATTTTAGACAGATTTTCAATGATTTGGGCGTTTTTGAGGTATAGCTTATTCGATCCAAACATACCCAACATATTACCGTTGGTAAATGTGTCGGAAAGTAACAGCGCACAGGGGCAGGCCACAATCAAAATCGTCGTGATGGCGTTGATGCCTCGTGGTAAGTCCCCCAAAACGGCCCAGTACGCCAAAGCCCCAAATCCCAAGAACAACAACGCCCACGAAAAGTAATAATTGATTTTACCCACCATTGTCTGTTGGGCATTTTGCTGCTGTTGCGTGGCCGAGTCGTTGTTCCAAAGCTGCGTCAGATAACTTTGCGATACTCGCTTGGTCACTTCGACTTCAATGGCTCCCCCGATTTGGCGGCCACCTGCATAAATGAGTTCATTACGCGTTTTTTCAATGGGCGTAGATTCTCCCGAAACAAAACTGTAATCAATCATCGCGCGCTCGCTCACAAGGCGTACATCGGCAGGAATCAATTCTTTGTTACGAATCAAAATCTGGTCGCCAGGCTGTAAGTCGGTTACTAGTAGTTGGTTATTGGTGACTGGGGATTGGGGATTGGTGTTAGATACCTCCTTCGTCGGTATGACAGAGTCTTTCCCTCTGCTCAATAACGTCACTGCTACGGGAAAGTAGGACTTATAATCGCGGTCGAACGAAATAGCGGAGTATGTTTTGTCTTGAAAATACCTTCCCAATAACATAAAGAACACAATACCCGTCATGGAGTCGAGGTAACCGACGCCCGTTTGGGTGCCGATTTCGTACAAACTCCGCACGAACGTGACCAAAATGGCCAATGCGATGGGCGCATCAATGTTGAGGAAGCGTTCGCGGATGGATTTCCAAGCAGAAACGAAGAAATCGGAAGCGCTGTAAAAAAATACGGGCAAGGCCAATACCACACTGAAAACGCTAAACATCGTCTGCAAATGATGGTCGAGGCGGGTATCTCCCAACCCAAAATAATCGGGGAAACTCATCATCATGACGTTGCCAAAAGCAAAACCAGCAATCCCGATTTTGTACAAACGCGTACGGTTGGTTTTGGGAGCTTTCTGCGCTTCAATGTCTTGCAAACTAATGTAAGGTTCGTAGCCGATGTAGGTGAGCAATTCGGCAAGTTTGCTAAGGCTAATTTTTTGTTCGTCGATGACGACACGGGCTTTCTTTTCGGGAAAATTGACCAACGACGAAATCACGCCTTCGTGCAAGCGGTGGAGGTTTTCCAACAAATATACGCACGAACTGCAGTGCATTTGAGGAAAAAACCAGTTGACGTGCGTTTGACGACCGTCGGTAAATTCAAGGATTTTATCGTGAACTTCGGGTAGGTCTAAGTACGCGTATTTGCCTGCGTAGTAATTTTTATCGGGAGATACGCCTGGGTTTTGGGTCAGGTCGTAGTAGTTGCAGAGTTGATTTTCTTGGAGAAGTTCATAAACGGTTTTGCAACCTTCGCAGCAAAACGGCTTATCGTCATGCACGATGACGTGGTCTTCGCAGTCGGCACCGCAGTGGTAACATTGAACTTCTACGGTAGGTGAAATGGATTGCGACATAGAATGGGTATTTTGTAGTGAGTCAAAAATGCAACACAACCGAGCGGAAGGATATGACCAAAGTCAGTTTTTGGGGCTAATATTGGTCAGGATTTGTGGGTTTTAGTGCTTCCCGATAAGAACGAACTTCGATTTTAACGGCAAATAGGGGGGATATGGGCGGAATGAGGTTGTTTTGTGCCAAAAATAAACATCCATGAAAACACCTTCATCTGCTTCGCTCCGCCGCTACGACCTCGATTGGCTGCGGGTTATTTGTATCATTATTTTGCTCTATTACCACGTCGGAATGATTTACGTACCTTGGGACTGGCACATCAAAAGCACCGAAAAAAGCGAAGTCATGCGCTGGGTGATGATTTGGTTGCATTATTGGCGAATGCCTCTGTTGTTTTTCATTTCGGGCGCGGGTACCTACTTTGCCCTTCGCACCCGTACGCTGGGGGGATATGCGTCTGAGCGCGTAAAGCGCTTGTTTGTCCCGCTCGTTTTTGGGATGTTCGTCATTGTACCACCTCAAATTTATTACGAACGGATTTTTAACGGAACTCACTTTGCTTCTTACGCCGATTTTTACCGAACCGTGTTTGACTTTGCTCCCTATCCCAAAGGAAGTTTTAGCTGGCATCACTTATGGTTTGTTGCCTATTTGTTTCTGTACTCACTTATTAGTATCCCGCTATTTGGTTGGTTAAAAACTCCCCAAGGTGAACGTTTTGGTCAAACAATCGAAAAATGGGGTTCTTATAAAGGAGGGGTATTGGCTTATGCATTGGTGTTGATTGTGAGTCAAGTGGCACTCAAACCGTATTTTCCCGAGGAAACTCACGCGCTGTTGGACGATTGGGCGTATTTTACCTTCAATTTGTTGCTGTTTTGGGGTGGGTATTTGTTGGTAAGTCGGCGGGTACTCTGGGAGGAAATGGCACGTCAACGTCGTATTTATGGCCGTGCTACGCTATTTTCGACGATTGTTTTATATACTTTGTACAGCTTACGGCGGTTTGTGTATCCCGCCTGGGATGATGCAACTTGGTACGACGTCGTTTGGGACATCAACGCTTTTTGTTTGACGTGGTTTTCGGTCGTCGCGACTGTCGCCTACGGCTATCAATACCTCAACCGCCCGCATACTGCGCTCAGCCAACTCAACGAGGCGGTCTATCCGTTTTACATCTTGCACCAAACCGTCATTGTCGTGATTGGTTTTTATATCCTAAAGTATAACATCGGTGTTTGGCCTGGTTTTCTTTTGGTAAGTACTTTGTCTTTACTTATTAGTATAGGACTTTATTGGTTGATTATCAGGCGAATAAAAATTTTACGAGTCTTCTTTGGATTGAAGTAATAGTTTCGCAGTTTGCGTCAGCTAAACATTCAGTCACATGCAATACCCGTTGCCCGAAACTTTTGCCGATGGTACCACAGTCGAAATTCGATTAGAAAAAGAAAGTGTGCTTTATGAGCGGAAAATTACGTGGACGTCGGGGTTGATTGAGCAACAAGTGGCGGCGTTGGCTTATTCGGGCGAAAACCTTTTGAGGGATGCAGAGGTAGAAAAGGCAAAGTTGCCGCCTTTTGCGTTAGCGTTTTATAAGTTTTTGTTTTTCAAAGGGCAACTTCCTACCGAGCAAGAACTTTGGACGCAGTACTTAATCGCCCATTTTGGGGTGCTTGACGAAACTCGGATTCATTATTTTCGGAAAGGGACGTGGCGTGTTTACAATGCCGATGCGGTGAAAGCAAGGTTGTTGCGCAGCTTTCCGTCGTTGATTCGAGACTTTCATTTTTTTGTACTTTGCCAAGAATCGGGGCGGTTTCAAGAAGTAAAATATTCCTTGCGCGACGACTATTTCAACGGTGTGGACCTGACTTTAACCTACCTCAATAAAACGTTTCGAGTAGCAGTCATGCTCAATTCCGAACGGGCAAGGCAGTTTAAAGAACAAAAATACAGTCGCCATGCCGCAACGTCCGAACAAGAAGTGGTTATGCTTTTTGATTTGCCCCGAAGCGAACAAAACAACGGAAAAATAAAGCTATTTTCGTCCCAACACATCCAACAACTCATCACTGAATTAGAAAAAAGAACGCATGAATTACCACGTATTTGACGATTACGAAGCCCTTTCAGAACACGCCTCTGAGTTTATTTTGAACTACGTTCGCCAAAAACCAACGGCGACGATTTGTGTAGCCTCGGGTGAAACACCATTGTTGACCTTCCAAAAAATTGTAGCCAAAGCCCAGCCTGGCGATTTTGACCAAGCGACCTTTGTGGGCTTGGACGAATGGGTCGGCATCTCGCCCGACAACCCTGGAAGTTGCCGCTCGTACATCGACGGGCCGTTGATTAAACCTCTTGGCATACCTGCCGAGCGCGTTTCGTTTTTTGACAGCCTCACCGATGATTTGGCCGCCGAGTGCGACCGTGTCAACGAATTTATCGCAAGCCGTGGCGGCTTGGATGTGATTATGGTGGGAATTGGAATGAACGGGCATTTGGGCTTAAACGAACCTGGAACGTCGTTTGAAACCTATGCGCACGTGTCTGATTTAGAGGAGGTAACGGCTTCAGTGGGGCAAAAGTATTTTGAGTCAAACACTCCATTAACGCAAGGAATTACGGTGGGACTGCGCCATGTGTTAGAGGCAAAAGTTGCCATTGTCATCGCCAACGGAGCGAAGAAAAAAGCGATAATTGAGCGCGTCCTCAACGAACCAGTAGGCGAAAACCTACCCGCTTCGGCCTTGAAACTGCACGCCAATAGCTACTTATGGGTGGATGCAGCGGCTAATCCCGCTTAGATTTTATGTCTTATTTTTCTGCAACTGTCAAAATGAAAATGCTCATTTTGACAGTTGCTAAAGAACATCCCTTATCTCTTCTTTTTTGTCAAAAACACTTTTGGCAAACGGGCACAGAGGGATTATTTTTAAGTTTTTTTCTCGTGCAAAATCTACGGCAGCCATCACCAGTTGTAGCCCTACATTTTTGCCTTTGAAATCGGGATTTACCTCTGTGTGGTCAATAATAAATTTGTCACTCCCCGCCCAAGAATAAGTCATTCTACCAGCTTCTTTACCATCTTCCGAGGCTTTAAAAAAACCTTTAGATTCTCTGTTAAATTGTTCAATAGTCATGATTGAGTTGTTTTTTAAATTTTAAATGTTGGATAAGGAACAAAGTCAGTTTCGCCCGAAATCTTAGGGAAAGTTTGATTTTTCCAATCTTGCTTTGCTTGGGCCAATCGCTCTTTTCTTGATGACACAAAGTTCCAATCAATAAATCTTTCCTCAGGAAATGCTTCTCCACCAAAAATATAGACCGTAGAATTTGCGGCCATATTGAACTGGCAAAGTTTTGTATCTTTGGCAATCAATAGTTGTTTTGGTTCATACACATTGCCCTCGCTCGAAATGGTGCCATCAAGGATATACAAGGCACTTTCTCCGTAAAGCATACCGCCAATGCTCACTTGGGCGGCTTCTTTACTTTTTATCTCGATAAAATAAAGTGGACTATGCACTGGCACAGGGGAAGTTTTCCCAAATACCTCGCCAGCAATTAACTTAAATGACAAACTTCCATCTTCCCAATGTGGTATATCTTCGGCAGGGGTGTGGGTAAAAGAAGGTGCTATTTCTTCCAATTCTTTTGGTAAGGCGACCCAAATCTGTAAACCGTGGAGCGTTTTTGAGGAATCTCGTAGCCGTTCGGGTGTTCTCTCAGAATGCACCACCCCACTACCTGCGGTCATCAAATTAACTGCACCAGGTTGTATCTCTAGCTCACTCCCAATACTATCGCGATGGAGGATTGCTCCTTCAAATAAGAAAGTAAGGGTAGAAAGACCAATATGTGGGTGAGGTAACACATCCATATTTTCCCGTTCACTCATTTTTACGGGGCCCATGTGGTCAATAAACACAAAGGGACCCACCGACCTTTTTTGGCGAAAGGGAAGTAGCCGCCCCACCATAAAGTTGCCGATGTTGGCTGCCCGTTCTTCTATAATTAAATTGATGTTTGACATAATTGACCAGATGATAGGTTTATTGGGATTCCCATCTTAGATTTTTTTGCGAAGGGCATCAAACAGCCCCGCCGTAAAGGCACCAAGCGGAACGGTTGACATGATTTTTAAATCGTCCATGAGCGTGGTGTCTTCATCCAGAAAGGCAAATAAGCGTGGCGTTGGGTTTTTCTGGTAAAGCGCGGTAAATACCTCTTTTCCCGAAGCACGACTTTTGAGAAGAACGTTTAGCAAGGTGCTGTCGAGTAGGTCTTTAAAGCGTTTTTTGAGGGAGCGTTTTGGGGGAAGAGGCTTCCCAATGGTGACCAAATTTTTGACCAATTCACGCGTAAAACGCTGCGTACGCTGAAACGCATAACCCGTCGAGGCTTTGACGTAACCCCCTCCCGTACCAATGCGAAAAACATGCTCTCCGTCCAGCGAAGGCGTAGGTTCGTCGGTCATTGGAATAACGCCAAACTCTTCGTGTTCAATCCGAAAGTCACTAATTTTTAGGAACTCCTTGATATAAGAATGAAGTTCGGCGTCGTATTCGGTTGTGGGCAGAAGTTTGTCCGAAAAAATGGTGTATTCGACCATCGCCCGCGTTGGACTTTCGGGCAACACATACATAAACCGTACACCGAGACCGCGTTGTTCAACCCGATAATCCATCATAATGGGACAATTGGGGTCAAAAATAGGTACGTCGGTTTCGATTTCCCACCCTTTAAAATGTTGCAGCAGGTTATGGCAATCGGGTAAATTTAGCTTCAACGAGTAGGTACTATCAAAGACGTAACCGCCCAGGTATTGGTTGTGTTCGGTGATGATAAAGCCACCGTTGGGTGTGTCTTTGACTCGCTCGATGCGCTCTTGAACGAAGGTAATGTTGGGATTTTTGGCTAAATCGGTTTTGACAAAGGTGTAAAAATCAATCCCTCGCAGCCATTTGTAGGAATAAGGCCCTAGCTCAAGCGCCGACGAAAAGTTTGTTCCATGAAAATACACCTGATTCCATTGGCGATGCACAATCGAATCAAACGGACTTTGGCGGTCTTTTTCCCAAAAACACCAAGTCCGATCATTCTGGGACTTGGTGTCTTGGTCAATAATGAGGATGGATTTATCGCGCAGTACTGTTTGGTTCATGTAATAGGCCAAACTAAGTCCTGCTAATCCACCGCCTGCGATGATGAAGTCGTAGTTTTGCATGTACTATTATTCATAGTGGCCTTCGAGTTTTAAATCGGTACGTTGACGTGGCGTTCAGAGTGGTAGCTCGAACGCACCAACGGCCCTGATTCTACGTATTTTAAGCCACGTTTGAGCCCTTCCTCGCGGTACATCGCAAAGGTATCAGGGTGAATCCACTCAATCACCTCGTGGTGCATTTTGGTCGGTTGCAAATACTGACCCAACGTAAGAACGTCCAAACCGTGCGCTACTAAGTCGTCCATGGCTTTAAACATTTCTTCTTGGGTTTCGCCCAAGCCAAGCATGATGCCCGATTTGGTGCGTTTTCCGTAGGCTTTGGTACGTTTGATTTGTTCCAAACTACGTTCGTATTTGGCCTGTGGGCGTACGGCACGGTACAACCGAGCCACGGTTTCGACGTTGTGCGATACCACTTCTTGCCCTGCCGAAATCATCCGTTCCAGCGCTTCCCAGTTGCTTTTGGTATCTGGAATAAGTGTTTCGATGGTAGTAGCGGGGCTCAATTCTTTGGTCAAAACGACGGTTTGGTGCCAAATTTCAGCGCCACGGTCTTTTAATTCGTCGCGGTTGACCGACGTAATAACGGCGTGTTTTACCCCCATTGTTTTGATGGCTTCGGCCACACGGCGTGGTTCGTCGGCATCGTATTCGTTGGGGCGGCCCGTGGCTACGGCACAAAACGAGCAGCTGCGGGTACAGACATTCCCCAAAATCATAAACGTGGCGGTACCTTCGCCCCAGCATTCACCCATGTTAGGGCAGTTTCCACTTTCACAAATGGTGTGGAGCTTATTGGTATCCACAATCGTCCGAACTTTACGGTATTCTGGCCCAGTCGGAAGTTTAACTCTTAGCCAATCGGGGCGTTTTTTACGCTCAGATGCGATAACAGGAAGTTCTATCATTGCTTTATTGCGTGATTTATCACGAATTGTAAACGGTTCATTAAGGTTTGGGCACATACTCGGTGCCCGAGGTGGTTCCAATGCGCCTCATCCTTGGCTCGACAACAAATCCCAGCGCGTTCTAGTTTCGCAATCGCTTCTGGTACGTTGCCAAGTATCTCAATTCCATTTTGTTGCATCAATACTTCGTACTGTGTTTTTGATTGGGTGGGACGAAGTAGCGGTGCATCAACGGGGAAGCTAACGAGTGTGGCATTGTTTTTTTTACAAATTAACTTAATTTTTTGAATGCCTAAGTCAGTTATTTTTTCTGCTTGATGATAATCTGCGGGCTTAAATTCCTCATGTTGAGCCTGATTAGCGGCTTTTTGAGAGGATGAGCCTTGGAGTAAAATCTTTATTTTGGGAAGTAAAAACGAAAGCAATTTGGAGTGATTGACCAAAAAACGGGCAAGGGAATTTTGGACGGGATTGGCATAATATATCTTCCCTTGAAGGTTGAGATAAGGCCGCCGTTGTTGGTTGTTATGGTAAATACTCGCTTTTTCTAAGTCAAAACTGTTGTTGATAAAGTCGTTTTCGCAAAACTGAAGAACCACCACGTCGGGTTTGATTTTGCCAATGACTTGTTCGAGTTGCATGGCTTCTTGGAGCGTGCTGTGTCCGCCCGTGCCGTTGGCAAATACTTCAAAAGAGAGTTGGTTTCCTAAAAGAGAAAAATAGGTGCTATCGTCGGAAGCATCAATGGCTTGGGTGAAAGAGTCGCCGATAAAAAGGACTTTGGGACGGGTAGAGGTCGTATCACCAAACCGACGAAAACCGTCTTGATTGGTGGTATATAAAAGCGAATAGGGCTGCCCGCAACCATCCACTTTGGCAAGCTCATAGCGGACGTTTCGTTGGGTAATCCAGCCCAAATACGAATCTGATTGGAGGTAACTGAGGCCCTTTTTGGCAAAGAACCTCATGCCCATTTCAACAATCCCTAAAGTGACGATGCAAGAGAATAAAAAGAGTAAAGCGTTCTGAAACAGGGACTTCATTTTTTATTTCCAAAAAACAACGTCACGTAGCCCGACGTAAATAAGCTACGGTTTTCGGCAAAAGGAATAATGACGGGAGCCTTGCCAAAAAGCTCGGTCAAAAAGCCAATTTCCACGCCTGTGAGGTTGCTACGAAAGGCACTTAACTCAAAACTAAAGCCAAGTTTGGCGTTGATACCAGGAATAATTTTAGAATTACCTAAGCCTTGGAGAATATTGCCAGAACCAAGGATATTGCCCAAATCGGTATGTTTGAGGGGGTCATAAGCTTCGGTACGAACTACGCCAGGACGGACTTGGTACTGAATATAATAGGGTTTCAAAATGCCGAGCGATACCCCCGCAGCAAGAATACCGTTGATGGAAATTCCTTCGTCGTTGTTGCGATTCGATAAGATGATTTCACGACCGTATTGGGGGCGTAAGACAAAAAGATAGTTTTGTTTGCCAGGCGTAAAACGTGCGCCCGTATTGCTCGACTGTGACAATTCTTTCGGGTGGCGAACATTAACAAGCTCAAGACCTAAATAGCGGTATTGATGGCGACCAAAAAGCTCTTTGTCGATTTGAGAAGAATGACGAAACACAAAACCACCCAGCAAGCCTGAGTTGGTGTTGGTGGTTACTCCATAGGTAGTAATGGAACTGTATTCTTCTTCGCCGTCGTCTTCGGCGTTGGTTTTAGTACGGCGTTGTTGGCTCCATGCAGCTTGTACAAGCAAGAGCAAAGCAAGGGTTATGGTCGAAACAGCTTTCATCTGACTTTGCAAAAATTTTACTTAAACCTACCAAAAATACCTGTTATAGTCAAGTTAATTTACGTGAAAAGGTATAAAAAAGTTGCGTTTATAAGTGTGGAAGATAAACTATTTTCGGGTACGAGTGGTTCAGAATTTTTTCATAAACCGTAAATTGCACATCAATACACCTTATAACTAGATAACAATGCCAACCGTACAAACCACCTACCTCGGAGAATTGCGCACCGAAGCTGTTCATTTACAGTCGGGTACTACGATTATAACTGATGCTCCCACCGACAATAATGGAAAAGGAGAAGCGTTTTCTCCCACCGACCTTGTGGCGGCTGCTTTGGGAAGCTGCATGATGACCATCATGGGAATTGTAGCCCGTCGTGATGAAATCGACTTGAAAGGTTCACAAATGGAAATAACCAAAGGGATGTCGGCGGAGCCTCCGCGTAAAATTGCGAAAGTAGAAGTGAAGCTGTCGATGCTCACGGGCACGGAGCTAAGCGAGGCTGAAAAAGCCAAATTGGAGAGAGCGGCGTACACTTGCCCCGTAGCGCTAAGCTTACATCCTGATATTGAGCAAGCCATCACTTTTGAGTGGAAGGTAGCGTAGAGGGTTGCTTTCTGAGTGTGGAGGGTTGCTCACGTCTGTGGAGAGGGTTGCTCACAACCCGACGAGAATACGGAAAATGTGTGTAAGATTGCTTACAGTATGTGTGGAGAGTTGCTTTCTGAGTGGAGAGGGTTGCTCACAACCCGACGATTGTAAGGTAGCCGGGTTGTGAGCAACCCTTAGCACGGTGGTCGGGTTGTGAGCAACCCTTGGCACGATGGTCGGGTTGTGAGCAACCCTCCACACGAACAGTAAACCCAACACAGCATAAACAGAAAACAAAAAAATGAAGACGCTACTGAGTTTATTTTTGGGAATGTGGGTCGTTATTGACTTGAATCAGACCATTTTTGCGGAAAAAATTCAAGTTGAGAAAGGAACGACTAAAACCGCTACGGCCGTGGCAGTGGCTAAAAGCTTTGTAGGAACACCTTACGTAGCGCATACCCTAGAACGTTCGCCCGAAAACTTGGTGTGTAACCTTCGAGAATTTGACTGTTATACTTTTGTGGAGTCGGTGTTGGCAATAACTCATGCCCGTCATCACCAAAAATCTTACATGCAGTTCCAAAATCAATTGGTGCAAATGCGTTACCGAAACGGCATCATTGATGGCTACGGTTCGCGTTTGCATTATTTTTTGGAATGGAAAATTCAGGGCGAAGCTAAGGGACTTTTTGACGATGTGACGGAAGAATTAGGAGGGACAAAAATTCAACCTTCTATCAATTTTATGACATCGCACCGCGCGGCTTATGCGGGTTTGGCCGAAGAAAAAGACTTCCAGACGACCCAAGAAGTGGAGGCGAAACTGTCGAGTAAATCGTGGCATTATCTTCCCAAAAAAGAGGTAGAAGGCATTGAGTCAAAATTGCAAGATGGAGACATCATTGGCATTACGTCGGGCATTGAGGGGTTGGATTTTAACCACGAAGGTTTTGTGGTAAAACGCAACGGCCGAGCGTATTTATTGCACGCTTCGCTCGAAGCTAAAAAAGTGATTTTGGCGACTGAAACCTTGTCGGATTACCTTCAACGGGTCAAAAAGCACAGCGGAATTGTGGTTTTACGCATTAAATAAGCTTAGTTTTTATGAAAATTGCCATTGCCCAGTTACAGTCGGTCAGGGGGGATGTTGCCCAAAACAAAGAAAAACACCTGCGTTTTGTGGCGCTTGCGGCGGAGAAACAAGCAGATTTTTTGGTCTTTCCTGAATTGTCGTTGACCAATTACGAACCGCTTTTGGCCGAAAGTTTGGCGGTGGAGAGCGACGATGCTTCGTTGGGTGAATTTCAAGAACTGAGTAACCTACATCGCATGACGATTGGCGTGGGGATGCCTACCCGAAGTGCGGCTGGCGTACACATCAGTTTGGTGTTGTTTCGACCGTATCAAACACGCTTGGTTTATTCCAAAAAATACCTTCATGCCGACGAAGAACCGTTTTTTGTCAGTGGTGAAAATTTTACCACGATTAAGATAAACGAAGAAGCCGTGGCGTTGGCAATCTGTTATGAGTTGTCGGTGGCAGAACATACCGAATGCGCCATCAATAGTGGGGCGAAAATATACGTAGCCAGCGTCGCCAAAACCGCAGCGGGCATGGAAAAGTCGGCAGAAATTCTTTCCAAATTGGCCCAAGAACATTCAATGACGGTACTGATTGCCAATTGTGTGGGGCCGTGTGAGGATTTTGTGGGGATTGGAAAAAGTGCGGCTTGGTCGTCCGAAGGACTACTAAAGCAGCTTGACGATGAAACAGAAGGGGTTTTGGTGGTCGATACCAAAACCCACGAAGTCGATGTCAGAATTAATTCCTAGCCGAAAACCAGCCTTGAGTCGTCGTTGAGCTTTCCAGTTTTTTCTCCAGCGCGTCAGGAAGTTTAGGGAAAAAATCAATGCCCGTGAGGCGTTCAATTTCATCCACACTTACCACAAATGTTTTGAGGTTTTCGCTCGAAAACTCATTTTTTAACAAAAAACCAATCATGCGCGGTTGGCGGTCGGTGAGGCAAAGTGCAATTTTATAATACATTTCGGGAACGGCAATTTCATTGTTTTTACCAATGGTAGGTAAACCAGGTTTTAAAACGGGCCCCGTAACAATGTACAATTCTTCGTCGCGCTGTGCCCATTGACGAAATTTTTGCTCCAAATCGTTCCAAATCCCACGGTTAAAATCGCCCACTTGCGGACTGATGTTGCTCATGTAAAACGTTTCTTGCTTATCGTCGGGCGAAATATTAAAATCTCCCGCAGGCGCTAAGTGCCCACGGTCGTAGCCCGAGCGGGTATAGTCAGCGTGCGTAGCCGAGCCTGTTTTGACGAGTGGGTCGGGAACAAATTTATTCCCATCGCGAGAAAGGTACGCACGGGCTTCGTCGCCCAACAATTTATAGGCGACCCAATCAGCTTGCTCATATTGTTCGCGGTACCGAAGCGTGATGCGGTGGTGGCGGATAATTTGGTCGTTGGAGCCAATGGCGGGTAAACCAAAATCCTTTGTTTTTGAATAGTCCCCTGCATTGGACGAAGTAGATTCAGGCTCATCATCGTCGGAAGAGGTAGTGCTTTCGGAGCGGGTAGAAATGCCTTCTTTGTCCAACAGGCTTCGGTCGTCTTTATTGGAAGACGTACGGTCGTCGGAGGCTACATCGTTGTAGGATGTTCGGTCGTCGGAGGCCGTGCTGGTAGGTTCAGGGTTTTTGTAGGGGTTATTTCTGTCCGAGGAACGCTCTTGGTAGATAAACACACTTTTAACGTCGTTCCAAAACGAAACTAGCGGTTTGGTACGGCCACGGTAATGAAGCACCAGCCCGATGGCGATAAAAGTAAATAACAACATTAGGGTGTTTCCCCAACGCAAGCCTTTTCGATAATACATGCTGAAATGTTTGTTCTCTGTTTTTTGGTATAAAACGCAAAGAACGGTAGAGAAGGTCGAACAACGCAACGTTTTTTTTGAACTTCCCAAAAGTTTCCGCACTTTCGAGTTGATATTAGACCAACAAAACGTGCAATCACTACACATCGCAGTTATTGGCGGCGGGGCCGCTGGATTTATGGGTGCCATCACCGCCGCCGAGACTTTTCCCACCGCCAAGGTGACTATTTTTGAAAAAAGCCGCAACGTCCTGAGCAAAGTAAAGGTTTCGGGCGGCGGACGCTGCAACGTCACCAACGCCGCGCCATCGCTCCCTGAACTGGTGAAAGGCTACCCGCGCGGTGCAAAATTTTTACGACCGCTGTTTGAAATTTTCAACAATCAACACACCATTCAGTGGTTTGAAAGCCGAGGTGTAGCCCTCAAAACCGAACCCGACGGGCGGATGTTTCCCACGACCGATAGTTCCGAAACGATTATCGACTGTTTGCAACAAGCGGCGCAGCGGGCGGGCGTGGAGGTGCGCACGAGCGCAGGTGTCAACGCCATTGTGGCTGAGGGAGAGCAGTTTTTGCTAAGGCTTCAGTCGGGAGAAGAACTGATGGTAAATAGAGTTTTGGTGACTTCGGGAGGCCACCCGCAGTTGTCGGGCTACGATTGGTTGGCTACGTTGGGGCTCGAAATTGAAACGCCCGTACCTTCTTTGTTTACCTTCAATGCGCCCAAATTGCCCCTGAAAGACCTGATGGGAGTATCGGTAGGAAAAGTAGGCGTAAAATTGGCAGGAAGTAAATTGACCGAAGCAGGGCCGATGTTGTTTACGCATTGGGGCGTAAGTGGGCCTGCGGTACTGCGTTTATCGGCTTGGGGCGCGCGGGAGTTGGCCTCCAAAAATTACCAATTTATGTCCTTGATAAATTTTACCAACCAAAAACCGAACGAAGTGCAAGAGCAGCTGACTTCCATGCAGCGTGACGTACAGTGGAAAGGGAAGTTTGTGCCGACCCAAGCGCCCTTTGGAATACCTCAGCGCCTTTGGAAACAATTGGTTGAACTCGCCAATATTCCCGACACCATGCGTTGGGCCGACTTACCCGCCAAAAACCTCCACCGCTTGGTAGAGCAACTGACCAATTTTCAGTTGGAGGTACAGGGGAAAACCACGTTCAAAGACGAATTTGTGACCTGCGGAGGCATTAATTTAGCCAATCTCCACCCCAAAACCCTCGAAAGCCGTCACGTTCCTGGGTTATTTTTTGCGGGCGAAGTGCTGGACATTGATGGCATCACAGGAGGCTACAACTTCCAAGCCGCTTGGACTACAGGAGTGATTGCGGGGCGGAACATTGGGGGTTAAGCAGCAATACTTTCTTGAACAATGACTTCATTTCAATTGATGATATCTATGTCGGAGTTATTGATAATTTTTGATAAGGTGTCTTCAAACATTTTCTTGAGTGCAGGTACTTTTTCTTCTACAAAACGTTGAAAGAGTGCATTGTCGAAATGATGAATGTTGCCGATGGCGTACTGGTCCAGCTATTAAGTCAACATAATCTAAATTAGTCTCCGCTCGTTTTATTTTGAGCAATATACCGTTGGATGCTATGGGAGTCTGGTGTCCATTTTTTTTGGTAAAACGAAGTGATTCTTCCAAACCATCTTTTATAAAATTGGGAAAAGATTTAACTTTAGACAAATATTAAAATCCAGACCTATTTCTTCATACACTATCACTCACTTGGCTAGCAAAGATGTTTTCTGATTTTGTAAGTATGCTTACAAAGTTGTGGAGAAATAATCTATGAATTCCAAAGATTTAAAACTCAGCAATAAACTCTTAAAGTAACAATCGCTATGATTAAATATGTATTTGGTCTATCGCTCATTTTATTACTGTGCACGTTTAGTGAGTGTGCTGCGCAAACACAAGTAAGTGGTTCATTGTCAGGCGTGTGGACAAAAGATAAAAGCCCTTACATACTTAATGGGGATGTTACCGTGCCAACCGGTCAGACTCTGGTAGTCCAGCCTGGCGTAGTGATAGAGGTTCCCAGCTATACGACTGATTTGATTATTGAGGGTACCTTGGTGGCCAAAGGGACAGTTTCTGACTCGATTTATATTCGGAAGCCC
>NZ_JACIBY010000004.1:188521-285845 GCF_014195535.1 Runella defluvii
AAATAGTGTTTCTTCTCATGGAGGGACAATATTCTTTAACGCAGGAAGTTCAGCTTCGACTTTGGAGTATGTTTCGATTGACAGTATGGGAGACATATGGGCTTCAGGTAAGGCTGTTGAAATAAATGCAGAGGGGGTTCGTATTGAGAAATCTACAATAAGTAACAGTGAGGCAACGGGAATTTATAATAATGCCAGTTCTTTGACGATTACTGACTCGAATATCTTTGGAAACTTAACGGGGATTTACAATAATAACGGTAAGCCGACACTTCAGGATAATAAAATTTATAGCAATGTAAATTTTGGAATTAATAATAATGGTAAAGAAACCATTGATGCCCGAAACACCTACTGGGGAACACCCACGGGACCTCTGCACCCAACGCTTAACCCTAATGGGAAAGGAAACAAAGTATCAGATAGAGTGCTATTTTCACCATGGATTGAGCAAATAACCCAAGTAGATCAAACCATCACTTTTACAGAAATTCCAAATAAATATGTGGATGACACGCTGACCTTGACGGCAACCGCTACATCCGCACTACCAGTAAGCTTTTCGATTGTTACCCAACCCGTTTCGGGGGTAGCATTACTCTCTGGAAATACGATTACTTTTCTTGGTACGGTTGGTCAAGTAACTGTGACAGCAAGCCAGCCTGGTAATCAATTCTTCAAATCGGCACAATTACAGCGTACGTTTACAGTTTCGAAACGTAATCAGAGTATTACCTTTAATGCTATCTCTGCTAAATCATTAGAAGATGCACCGTTTAGTTTGAAGGCAATAGCAACATCAGGCTTGGCGGTTAGTTTTAGCGTAGTCTCTGGACCTGCCACATTGAACGGCAATACTCTCACACTTACTGCGGTAGGTACAGTCGTTGTTGAGGCACGGCAAACTGGAGATAAAGTGTATAACCCAGCGCCTTCAGTTAGACAAAGTTTTGTGGTAGTTGAGAGTTTGAAAAAGCCAGATTTACAGATTTCACAAGTAAAGCTCGTTTCTGACAAAGTACAAGCAGGTGATGATGTCAACTATCAGGTATCCATTAAAAATACTGGGGGGACAACTGCTCCTAGCGGAACATTACTTCGGGGGTATCTGTCATCAGATAACGTCATTGATGAATCTGATATACTATTTTCTATAGACACACTTAGTGATGCCCTCCCTGCCGATCAGACAAAAATACTCACTAAATCAGTGAAAGCTCCTAGCAAACTGGGGTCGTTTAACCTGTTGTTTTGGGTGAATCCTAACGCAACGCTGGGCGAGCTCCTGTTCACCAACAATATATCAGCACCAGTCCGCATCACGATAGAACCGAGCTATACAGCTACGGCCTCAGTAGGTCCGACGTATTTTCTGCAAGGTAGTAATATTCCTGTCATAGGTTCGGCCACTAAATCGAATGGTTCGGCTGTGGCGAACGTTCCTGTGGAGGTGTACATAATTACGAAAGGAATTAGAAGAACTGTATTAGACACAACAGATGCGTCTGGTAAGTTTTCGACCTCGTTTGTACCGCTGTCAACAGAATCCGGTCACTATATTGTCGGAGCCGCTTTTCCTGGCTTAAATCAGACAACCGAACAGGATAAGTTTGATATTCTGGGAGTTCGCATTAATAAGGGGAATAACATTCTTTTTACAGTTACCCAAAATCAAACCCTGAGTGGTTCTCTGCCAGTAGAAAATTTGAGTGGTAAGAGCCTGACCAACTTTACACTGGCTCCTATCACCTTGCCAATTGGAGCTACAGTTGAGTTCTCGGTGCTGCCAAATTTAGCTGGTAACGCATCAGCTACAATTGGTTACTCGATTAAAGGTTCTGTGCTGACAAACGGAAATAATTGCGAAGAGATTAGTTTTCAGGCAAAATCAGAAGAGGGTGTTATCCAGAAGATAAATACCTATTACTACTGCCGGGCAGCCAATGCTGATATTATAGCCGATATATCGCACATTCAGGCCAATGTTTCGCAGTCCGTAGGGGAACGCCGAATCGAAGTGAAATTGATTAACAGAGGTCAAGCAGCAACGGGTGCTATTACAATCAATCTGCCTGACGTAAAATGGCTGACAAGCGTTACACCCAAGACATTGCCTTCATTGGTACCAGGAGATACAACTGTTGCCGTATTTAACTTTTTGGCCTTGACTGAAGTGCCTGTTAATAATCTTATTAAAGGAACCATTGGAATCAACGCAGCTAATGGGAACTCGCTCTCTATTCCCTTCACTTTTCAGAAAGTTTCACAAGCGACAGGAACGGCGAGAATTGTGGTTACCAACCAATATACATACAACACAAATAACGGCAATGGGCCAAAAGTAAAGGATGCGGTTGTTAAAATTACGAACTACTTCACTGGTGAAGTGTATGTGAACGGGAAGACCTCAGAAGACGGAGTTTTTACAAAAGCAGATCTACCAGAAGGAAAACATCGTATTACCGTAGAAAAAGAAAAACATTTACCGTACGAAGCTATCATTGAAATCAACCCTGGAGCGATAACAGAATCAACCGTATTTCTGAATTATCAGGCTATAACTTTTAGCTGGAATGTAGTGCCTACAACCGTACAGGATGAATACGAAACCGTGCTTGAGGCCAAATTTGAAACCAACGTTCCAATGCCAGTAGTGACGATAGAAATGCCTAAAACAATGCCTCAACTTTCAGAGGGGCAATCGTATCAGTTTATGGTTACACTCACAAATCATGGACTTATCACGGCTCTGGAAGTGGCGTTGAATTTGCCTACAACAGATAGCGAATACGAATTTATAACTAATTATACTCCCGCTGATTTGCCAGCTAAAAATAGTATTCAAATTCCAGTCATCATGCGTAGGCGAAGTGGAGTAGAGGGCGGACGTTTAAGTGCTACATCTGCTAATGCCCCTTGTACAGATTTTGTAGGTGCTTTATATTTTTATATCTGTGACTCGAAGGAATTGGGGCAAAATACTGGTGCTACTTTTAATTACACAGGCCGATCATGTCCTGGAGGGGGATTTTGTTACGGTTGTTATCCATTAGGCGGCGGAGAAGCTGTTGGTGGAATTATTCCGATTTCATTTAAGCAGGAGAAAGTAAGTTGTGTGGCCTGTATTTCAGATATAGCCCAGGCTGTATTAGGCTGTATTCCAATAGATGTTCTTGCATTCGAATTAGTAGCTGAATATACTGGCTTGCTAATATGTTATAGCGGCGAACTGATTGAGGCATCCAATACACAGGATTTGGATGCTTTTGGAAGAGGATTACAAAAATGTGCTATTGACGCAGCAGTGGAATTAAACTTAGGCCTGGCTATTAAGCAGATACCAAAAAGAATTGTAAAAAAATTGCCGATAATTAATCAGATCTTCTGTATAAAAGGAGTGTATGAGGCTATAGTAAGCTGTACTGGTATTAAAGGAAAAAGAGATGGAAGAATGAGAGCTAACGAATTACCCAATGCTGTTCTTAAAGAAGCTGCTGATAATTTATTGGCTGTGATAAATGGGTATGAAGCAAACAGAAACTGGATGGCTGAATGCTATGGTGAGCTGATTGACCGGGAAAGTTGGCCTATTTTATTTACTCTGGTTGTCAATCCTTTTTTTACCAAGCAGGAGCATATTCCTACAAATATTCAAAATGATATCATCGAATTAATGGCTGGATATGATATAAGCTCATCCGAACTCTCTGCATTTTTCACCCGATGGAACACTTCACTGGATGCTAAGTCAAAAAATATACTTGCACCTAATACTGATTACCCAAATATTATTAACTGGAATAAGGTTAAAAATTACGTGGCTACTTTAATTCAGGCACATAATTATGCGGTTAAAAAACAATTTAAAACCATTGATGAGATGTACCTAGAATCAATAAAATCTCTGAACGAAATCATCGATGGTGAACAAAAAGGTGTTTGTGCTTCAGTAACTGTTCAATTCAGTCAGCAACTGACGATGACACGGGAGGCTTTTGAAGGTACGCTGGAAATCTTCAACGGCCATCCGACGGATGCTATGGAGAAGATTTCTGTTGATATTCAAATCAAAGACGAAAATGGTGCACCTGCTAATGGGCTTTTTGAGATTCAGCCGCAAAACCCTGCCAGCCTTTCCGATATCGGTGCTGAACAGAAAGGTTCTCTCAAATTCCTGTTTATCCCGCAGGTCAACGCTGCACCCCAAACATCAAAGGTGTATAAATTTGGCGGTTCTGTAAATTATTGGGATCCTTATGCACAAGCAATGGTAACGATGCCTTTAACTACAGTCCCCATAACGGTTAACCCCAGTCCCAATCTGATGCTTCATTATTTTATGGAGCGAAATATATTGGGTGATGATGCTCTTACTTCTCAGGAGGTTGAGCCTTCTGTACCTGCTGAGTTGGCAGTTATGATTGAAAATCAGGGTTACGGATATGCGCGCGACATGACCATATCATCGGCTCAACCGAAAATTGTTGAAAATGAGAAAGGTTTAGCTATAGATTTCAACCTAATCGGTTCTAACCTGCAAGGTAAACCAATGCAATTGGGGCTGACGAATATCAATTTTGGCACGATTGAACCTTTAAAGACAAAAATCGGCCAGTGGTACTTTACAAGTTCACTACTTGGAAAATTCGTCAGTTACGATGCAAAGGTTCTTCACAAGAGCAGTTTTGGCAATCAGAATCTAAGCTTAGTGCAAGGTGTCAAACTCCATGAATTGACAAAAAGTATCCGATTGTATGGGGAACTTGAAGATGGGATAACCGACTTTCTTGTCAATGATGTTTTCGACGTCAATGACCGACCTGATATAATTTACTTCTCGCAGGGGAACAAAACAGCAAAAGTTAGCCAGGCTTCTAATGGAAGTTTCAATATCCCCATCTCGGGGCCGACGTACACCAATAAGTTGACAGTAACTCCATCAGAGGCTGGATTCAATTACATTAATCTACCTGATCCTGGGAACAAGCTTTATGAATTAGTTAGCGTTACCCGTAGTGATGGGCAGGTAATTCCTCTGAATAATGTATGGCTCACCTTTGTCACATTACCCGTTAGCCGTTCGCCGATTTATGAAAACAAATTCCATATGGTAGATAACTTTGCTACAACTGCCGCTGTTACTTATACAATTGTTTGGAAACCGAAGGATAATGGCCCCAAAATTGATAGAATCGAAGGCGCTCCAACTCAGGTATCGTCAACACAGGTAAAGAATTTAAAGGTTTACTTTAATAAGAGAATTGATCCAGCAACCTTTACCTTTGAGGACCTAAATCTTTCCTTACAGGGTGGCTTCAATATCATCAATTCGTCTGTTGTCATTACCAGAATGGACTCTGTTTCTTTTAACATAGACCTTACAGCAATCACTACCGGAAACGGGCTTTATGTATTTACTGCACAGGCTGCTAATGTTAAAGACATGTCCGGCGCTTCTGGAACGGGTGGCAAACAGGTAAGTTGGTCACAGTTTTTAACAGAGATGAGCATCCAGGGTCTGCAAAACAGCTACTGTAGCAATGCAACATCACAAGCTCTCGTTGGGGTACCTTCAGGTGGAATATTCACGGGGGCTGGCATTACAGGAAATGTTTTTGACCCTACAAAGGCAGGTGTTGGTTCTCATGTCATTACTTACAGCAAAGATGGAAAGTCGGTTACGGCGAGCGTTACAGTTAATCCTACACCGTCAGTTAGGATAAGTTCAAGCACAAACACACTGACTTGTGCAACGCCAACAGTTGAGTTAACGGCCAGCGGAGGTTTGAATTATCTTTTTGCAGGCCCAGGGATTGTTAAGCAAGGGGGGACGGATGGAAAAGCTGTTATCGATAAGGCTGGTACATATTCCGTCGAAGTAACTGATGCCAACGGCTGTATAGCAAGTGCCAGTATAGTAATTACTGAAAATAACAGCACACCACGCACAAAAATTACCGTGCAGCCCGATAGTGGTTCAGTCGTTGCAGTCGGTGCTTCAGTCAGTATTTCGCTTTCGGCAACTGGTAGTAATCTTACTTATCAATGGACTAAAGATGGGGTTGTCGTGCCAGGGGCAAGTACTAGAGTGCTTAGTCTGACAGGAGTTACGACCAGTCAAAGCGGTACCTATGTTTGTACAGTAAGTGGGGATTGTGGTAATGCCATTTCGCAGCCTTTCATTCTAACTGTAAAAGCCGACCCCATTCTGTCTGTTCAATCAGGAAATACTCCCTTTCAGATAGAGCTTTATCCTAATCCTGCTACCAGTAATAGCGTTTGGATTAAGATTAGTGGTGCAGCGAAGCAATTGGTTCATTTACAGCTGATAGATTTGAAAGGTCGAATAGTTTGGGAGTATTACGTTAATGTAACTACAATGGAATATATCGAACAATTGGATATTAGTAATCTGTCGATGGGGATGCTACTGCTAAAGGCAAGTACAACAGGCCAAATTCAGACTAGAATCCTAATGAAGCCTTAAATAGTTTTGTCTGCGCTACTAGGATGGGAACATTTCTGTTGTCAACTGAAGTTTTTTGCTCAATTGTTTGATAGAAAATGATGTATTTGATGTGTTGGCTTGTTGCCTATTTTGAAATACTTGCGTATGCCGAATATGAGCCTATTCTGAAAAATAGTTTTCAGAATAGGCTCATATTCGGCATTTTTTAAAGTTGTTTTACCGAAAATCATATTTTAAAATGTAAATAACCTACTATTAACACGTTTTAAAATACTAGTATGTTTTCAAAACGGCCGCATGGCCTTCACAAAACGATTTTTGAAGTACTTAGAAAAGAGGTTGTCTTCGCGGACACCTTTGGACGACGAAGCGTGAATGAATAGAATGTCGTTTTTGCCGCGCACTTCGGTTACAATGCCCACGTGCGAAACGTAGCCCGCTTTGCCCGCGTCGGGTACGTAGAAAATCCAGTCGCCAGGACGGATGTCGTGTACTTCCTCGACTTCGGTGCCAAATTCAGCTTGCTGCCACGAAATGCGCGGAACTTTGAGGCCCACTTCGGTATAAACCGAGCAAATCAATCCTGAGCAATCGATGCCGCCTCGGTCGTTACCGCCACTGCGGTAGGGCGTGCCCGTATAAGCACGAGCACTGCGTACAATGTCGCGCACGTAATTTTGGTAAGCACCTTTGGGTTTGGTCAGTAGGGGACGTTTGGTAGCGGGCGTTTTTGTGGTAGTTCTAGCAGGAGGAGGCGATGACTTGAACACGGCACAAGCGCTCACCAACAAACCAAAAAAAACGATTGAAAGTATGCCTACAAAACGCGTCATTCCGTACTGGGTTAGGATTTACAAAAATAACGTAAGAATAAATGAAATAGCGTGAAGATGGGGGAATTAATCAAAACCAATCCTAGCTAATATCCGTCAGGGCGATGATTTTGTCGTTTTTAAATTGGAAAATAGAGCGGCCTTCCAGCTGAATTCGGTCGTCTTTTTTGAGTCCCATTGGCAAATCCATGGCTAAAACGGCTTCGTAATCTACCTCGATTTCACAAAGGTCGTTTTCGTGTTTGAACGACGTGATGGTTTGGCAACGTTCTGAAAAATAGCCTTTTGACTGCTCCGCTTGCTGGCGAATGGCCTCTTTGCCTTCTAAATGAAGGTTGACTTCGCCATTGGCAATGTTCTCAAACTGTACATTTTCGTCGAGGTGAGCCAACATGCCTTCTACGTCAAATCGGTTGTAGGCTTCGACGTACGCTTGTATGATTTGTTCGCGTTCTTGCATAGAAATTAGGGGTAATATGAGTGCAATTTTACGTTTTTTTCAAAATTTCGTCCGTAAAATGGGCACGTAGTTTTGGTTGGGAGAATTTTTCTTGGTTAAAATCACTCGATTTTCCGCGCGGTACCGAAAGGGAAGTCCACTGCGTAGCAAGCATTTTACCGATAAATACCAGTTGGCCCACGTGGTAAGGATAATGCGCCAATTGCCGATGAATGGCTTCCGTTACGGTATGGCCTTGGTTACGGATGTAAATAATTCTAGTGAGGTCGTCAGAACTCAGAGCATCAAGGGCTTGGAAAAGACAGGTCCAGCCTTCTTCCCATTGCTCAAGTACTTCTTGGCGGGTGGTGGCATCGTTGATAAATTCAGCATCGCGGTTACGGCTTTCCTTTTCCCCATCAGTGGTCAAAAAATCGGTCCAACGCGAAAGCATGTTGCCCCAGAGGTGTTTTACAATGGTGGCTATGCTGTTACTTTCTTCGTTGTAGCTCCAAAACAGCTGTTCATCGCTGAGTTGTTGCATGGTTTTATCGCCCAGCAGTTTATAGTATTCAAATTGCTTGCGAGTACTTTCAATAAAATCGTTTTGCATGGTAGAAAGAGGGTTTATCAAACGTGATTCGATAAAAATAATGCTATTTCTGTTTTTTAATACCTTGTTTTTCAAACCATTTGGTGCATTCTAGGAAGAAAGACTGAGGTTGTTCTACAAACGGGAAATGTCCTGCGTCTTTAATGATTACTTCGGTCGATTGAGGAATCTGTTTGGCAATACGATCCGATTGAGAAATTTTGTCGCAAATAAAATCATCGTCTCCTACAACGACGAAAGTGGGGGCGTTGATAGAGGAAAGTTTCGGAAAAAGATACTCCGTTCCAAAATTGGCGGTTTGGGTATATTTGTCCACTTGGTCGTTAAAACTGCCCGCTTTTTTGATAAAAGCCTCTATGTTTTTTTCGTCGTGAAAATAAAATGGAATAATAAACTTCATAGCTTGGGTAAGCGTCATAGTGGGGTCGTAGTTCATAAGCACCTTGACTCCTGCTTCAAAATAGGGTTTTTCCTTACGTTTTAATATGGCTTTTTGAATTTCAGCTTCGTACAAGCTGTCCCGACCCGCCAAAGCACCAATGGCAACAATGCCATTAACATTGTTGGGGTGGCTAATACCGTACGAAAGCACCTGAAACCCACCCATTGAATGGCCTGAAAGCCACACTTTGGGCTGATTGAGGTAGTGCCTTAGGGCATCCATGTCCTCCATAAAAAACGAGGTAGTGTATTGCTTGGGGTCTTCGGGGCCTTTGGATTGTCCACTATGGCGGGTGTCGTAATAAACCATGGTAAAGTACTGCTCAAACGGATGAAAATAGTTTTTGAGGTACTCCATCGAAGCACCCCAGCCTGGGGTTGGGAAGAGCATAACGGGGCCTTTTCCTGCCACATAGTAGTGCAGGGTAGTTCCATTCACAGTAGCAAAGTGGCTTCCTGGCGATAAGCGATTTTGAGCGTAGCTTAGGTGAGCTATGAATAAACAAAAAACGAGTTTGGTGTAACGTGTAAGTGACATGAGTGGTTAAAGAATGTGTTGACCCAAAAATAACCAATTTTTGATAAGATTCTTCGACGTAGTTTCTAAAGTAAAATAAATCGCTCAACCCGTATTTGTTCCAAAAAATGCGCGTCGTGCGAAACCACGAGGAGCGTCCCTTGGTATTCATTGATGGCAGCAGTTAAGATGTCAATGTTTTGAATATCAAGGTTATTGGTGGGCTCGTCTAGCACAATCAGGTCAGGAGCTTGGCTTCCAATTGTGAGGCAACACAGCATCAAGCGCATTCGCTCGCCGCCGCTCAACGCACCGCAAGGCTTGTCCCAGGTTTCTTTGTCAAACAAAAACCGATGCAAGCGTATCTTGATTTCGTGTTCTTGCAGCGCCGCGCTGTTGGCCTGTTGAGCTTGCTGCAAAACGCTTAAACGCGGGTCAATCAACGAATAATCTTGGTCGATATATACCGCTTGCCCCGCCGCTCGATGCAAGGCGCCTGCCGACGGTTGGAGCGATCCCAACAGGAGTTTAATCAAGGTGGTTTTCCCCGAGCCATTCAATCCTTTCAACGCAATGCGCTCACCGCTAGTGATTTGGAAGTTTAAACTTTCCAGCCAAAGTGACTTGTGACCATAGTTGAAATTGAGTTGGTCGGCCGCAAACAAGATTTTTCCTTTGTGCAAAAAAGAGTTGTTAAACCCAAACTTCATCTTGTCGATGTCGGGAAGGGACGAGCGGAGGTCGCGTAATTCTTGGGCCAGGCCGTCAATTTTTTCACCATGAACACTTTTTAGCTTTGAGGTACTGTTTTCGGCATTGTTTCTCAGGGTATTCATCATAATACGCGCCACGCCCGCTTTTTCTTGCTTTTGTTTTCCGCGCGCGTCCAGTTTTTGTTGGCGTTCCAGCGTTTCACGTTCCTTTTCTTTGGCTTTCCGAAGCGCTTTTTCGCGGCTTTGAACGTCGTGTTGGAGGGCATTCGACTGGATTTCTTTTTGTTCGGCGTAAAAATCATAATTGCCTCCATAGACGGTAATCCCTCGCTTTCCAAGTTCGCAGACGGTATCAAGTAAATTGAGTAAGGTGCGGTCGTGGCTGACGACGATGAGCGTTTTGGAGGTGGATTCCATAAAGCCGTAGAGCAACTGCCGCGCCGCCGTATCTAGGTGATTACTAGGCTCATCGAGCAAGATAAAGTCTGGGTTATGAATGTCGATTCCTGCTAAAAATACCTTTGTTTTTTGGCCACCACTCAAAGTTGCTAACGGTTCTGTAAGGTCAATTTCGGTGAGCTGCCAATAGGCAAATGCTTCTTGAATCCGTTCTTCTAGCGTCCAATCGTCATCTAGTACAAGAAGGTTTTCTTCCGTGACGTTGCCTGCCAATATTTCTTGCAAAGCAGTTAGTTTCTGGGCTACTCCAAGTGCCTCCGCGACCGTCAGGTGGTTGAATTGACCTACTACTTGTGGTATATAATAGGGGGTTGCTTGCACCATCCGTTGACCAGTAGAAGGGGATAATTCACCCGCAATGATTTTCAACAACGTCGATTTCCCTGAGCCATTGTTGCCAATTAATGCGATTTTTTCGTGGGTATTTACGGTCAAATGAAGCTCATCAAACAACCGTGATTTGTTGGGATGTGTATAGGAAATATTCTGGAGAATCAGCATGATTTCTTTCTTTAGGAGTGAATAAAAAAGCACGTGCCGCCGCATCGCGACGGGGCTATTTATTGAATCGGAAAGAAAGTGAATCTCACATGGAAGTAATAAATTGGACGCAGAGAGGCTGGTGTATCTGACGCCGAAATGATGCAACAAAGGTAAGGGGAATTTTACTATTTAGGAAGATATCTCAATTTTTTGCCGCCAAACCGCCATCACATAACACCGCGAGTGTGGTTCATTGGGGTTTAATTCAATAAATTCTTTTTGGGTCAAAATCGCGCGATTGTAATCACGGAGAAGTCCGCGTTCATTAAAATCGTCTGGCATGAGCGTGCTTGCCATTCCCGTACAATTGGTTAAAGTACTGATTGAGTAGGCGTCATCCAGTAGGTCATAACCTATAAATTCAAAGCCATCGAGCGGTACTTGATGGCAAGCTTCGGTAGGTTCTTTTACGACTGCAATTAGTTGATAGTGAATAGATTTGGTACGCTGAAGTACGTAGTCAATGGAGCTATAAAAGCCAGTCAACCAGACGCCATCGCAAACAATATATGTCCAGTCCTCACTGCTTTTGTAGTCTGGTTCGACGACAGAGGGGTTGAGCAACGCGTCCAAAGAAACCATTTCTTTCAAATGATGTAACCCGTACCAAGCCGCATAGTCATCCCATGAATGTCCATGAGCGTGGTACTGAGGCGTAAAGGGTGCAATGGCGTTGTACCAAAAAGTCATAAGAATGTTTGTTTACAAACGATAGTCGAAAAACAATCTTACAAGGATAACAAGAAGGCCAAAGACTTTCCAAGTCTGTACTTTTTGGTAAGCCTAAACCTCCAACGTAAGGAGCGCTAAGTAGGGGTCGCCTTCCAGACCCAAGGCCAGGGCAAAGGCAGGCTCGGTCTTGTATCCTTGTCGCTTCAACGAAACAATCTGCTGCCGAAAAGCTTCGCCGTGCTGAGCGAGGAGTTTGTCTTCAACCAGCATATGGCGGTAGGCGTTTTGAGTTTTTGGGGGAATGTTTTGGCCAAATACCTCAATTTCAACCCCATCGACTATAAAATGTGCAACGACGGCTTGATGAGCGGGATTTTCCCAAAAAGTAAAATTGGGGTAATGGCCAAACAATGAATGGAGCGTTGCTGCAAAATCGCTTTTGTCTGACCACTGACAAATGATGTCAAGGTCGCTGCTTTCGATGTCAATATTGATAGGAATCGTACCAACCAACACAGGCGAAAATGGCGCGAGTTGCGTCAAAATTCGGTGGTTGGTCAGTACGTCGTAGGCGCGTTGTTGTCGCTCGTTTCCCGTTTTTAAATAGTCTATGGTGTCAAATTTCATTCAAATGAGGCATTTTACCTTGACGGTATTCGCGGTACAGTCGTACAATGTCTTCCTGCGTATCGCCAATAAATGGCCCGTGGCTGACGATGGGAGCTTGGTGAGGCTGTCCTGCGTATAGGACAAAACGAGCGCCCTGTTTGGTACTTTGAACATGGAGTTCGCTTTCCGTTTCGTTCAATGAATCCAGCCATCCGACTTGGCCTTTTTCTAACTGGCGACCGCCAACGGTTACACTTCCCTCAAGAACGTAAACAAATCCGTTGTAGTGTGCAGGAATCGGTTGGGTTACTTCCGAGGTGGCATTGAGCTGGAAATCGACCAAAGTAAAAGGGGTGTGGTTGCGCAAGGGCGAGGTGAGGCCGTGGCTACTGCCACTATATACCCGAATCGTACCTTGCTCGTTTTGGAGCGTAGGTACATTTTCGAGGGTTAATTTTTGCCAAGAAGGTTCTATCCAGCGTTTTTCGGGCGGCAAGACCAACCACAATTGCAAAATCCGCAGCGTGGTTTGCGCCGTAATCTCTTCGGTGTGAACAATTCCTTTCCCTGCCGTCATGAGTTCGAGGCTTCCTTTTTGCCATTCTTTATCATTTCCATCAACAACAAAAGTGACGGTTTCAAAACCCGCGTGAGGATGCGCCCCTCCTACGGGTGGGCCGCCAGGTAAGTTGAGCTGATCGTCCATGAGTAAAAAAAACGGGTCGGTTTGGGGGAAATGCTGCCCGTCAATGAGTGCCGCAGCGGCGTGCCCTTTTCCTAAAAAACCTTGGTGGAATTTGGGGGTAAAAG
This sequence comes from Runella defluvii, assembly GCF_014195535.1. Taxonomy (GTDB): domain Bacteria; phylum Bacteroidota; class Bacteroidia; order Cytophagales; family Spirosomataceae; genus Runella; species Runella defluvii. The sequence goes on from NZ_JACIBY010000004.1 coordinate 201,640, forward strand.
CAAATTTAATGGTACGTTGGTTCATAGCTGTAGTTGATTGAAATACTTAATGCGTTGTTAAATTAGGCGAAAATACGCGTTGGAGCAAATCGGGGAAACGCACCGCAATTGTAATCCAGAGAACGACCTGCACGCCGATGGCCATACCGACAGGTTGCTGGTGTTGGAGGTGCGTTGCGATGGCGCCGCCCATGTAGGCGATGAGAAAGAAAGCTCCGATGATGGCCGTTCGTGGAACAAGAAACAATATCAATGACGTAATTTCTACCAATCCGATGAGACGGTACGTATGGGCATTAATGCCAATGGCGCTTGCTTGGGCGATGGCGGCTTCGTTTTGGCTAATTTTTAAGAATGCACTAAACGCAAATAATAGCCCTAAAACAGCGGTTAACGCCCAGCCCGTAATTTTAATTGATTTGGATGACATGGTTTTTAAATTTTTGATTTCGGGGCAAAGTTCTTTTAAAATGCTATACATTTGTAACCTGTTACAAAAAGGATACCGATTACAAAATGGATACCATACACACAAAAGAAGCCTGTCAAAAGTCGATTTTGGCCATTCGAGATACGTTGGATGTGGTAGGGGGAAAGTGGAAACTTATTTTGCTGACCATTCTAATGACGGGGCCGCGGAGGTTTAGAGAACTGTCGCGGGAGGCGGGGATTTCGCCGAGAATATTGTCGAAGGAGTTGCAAGAACTAGAGATGAACGAGTTGGTCAACCGTACTGTCCAAAACACAAAACCGATTACGGTGGAGTATTCGCTTACGCCTTACAGCGAAAGCCTGAATGACGTATTGAGTTCGATGCAGCATTGGGGCGTCGAACATCGGAGGAAGATGATTCGCTAAAAAGCTGGGGGTAGCTTTTTACAATTTAGTGACAATGTTGGTAGCCGATTCGTAGTCCGAATCGAGTACCAACAGTTTAATATTGCCTCTCGGGCGACAAAAAGTAGAACTTGAGCCCATGTTTGGGTCTTTTAGAATGGCTTTGATTTTTACGCTTTCCAAAAGTTTTTTGGCCATTTGGCATTGTATCCAAGTTCCGCTGTAGATTTCGATAAATTCCATTGCCTTTCGATAGATAAACCTTACAAAAGTACTAAAGAGGTATATGTCGAATAACTACTTTTTATCCCTATTCAGTAATTTCAATAAGATTGTTTTCTGGATCTAAAATCACACTTTCATAATAACCATCTCCAGTCATTCTTGGTTCTCCAACTACCTGAAATTCATTTTCTTGTAGCTTTTTAGTTAGCTTGTCCACTTGCTCTTTACTTCCGACCGAAATAGCCAAATGTATAATTCCTAATCGTTGATTTTCAACTGTTTGGGATATGTTGTTTACTTCAGGCTTGTGCATCAATTCGAGGCGTGCTCCTTGCTCGAAAGACAAAAAATACGATTGAAAATTTTTGGTTGGATTGTGGTATTTGGCGCTAGAAATGGCACCAAAATAAGTTTCGTAAAAAGCCCTCATTTGTTCGAGGTTTTGTACCCAAATGGCAATGTGTTCGATTTTCATAGAGTTTGTTTTTTTTGCAATATTTTGCAAATTTGCTTATAATTGCAAAATAATTGAAGTTTTCTACCAAAAAATCTCGTACAAACATGAATTTCCGCGACGATGCCATCGAATTAGATCTGAAAAAAGCACGATTTGCCCTCAAAGCCATTTTTCTGGTGTGCGGTATTGGGATTTCGAGTTGGGCGCCAATGGTTCCTTATACCAAAGACCGACTTGGCCTCGACGACGGTAGGATGGGGGTTTTGTTGTTGTTTTTAGGCGCAGGGGCAATTATCCTGATGCCGATTTCGGGTTGGCTGATTTCCAAAATAGGCTCCCTAAAAACGATGATTGGTTCTGCCATCGTGATGTCGGTGGCGTTGCCGCTGCTGTTGCTTATGGATTCTTCGGTGGCCATGGCGGCCATGCTTTTCGTGTTTGGGGCAGGTCTTGGTAGCATCGATGTCGCCATGAATGCACACGGGGTTCAGATTCAAAATTTGTCGGAAAAACCCATCATGTCGTCTATCCACGGCTTTTTTAGCGTAGGGGGACTGGTAGGGCCGCTGGCCATTGGGCTATTGATAAAGTTGGGTATAACGCCGTTGATGGCGGCCATTTCTGTATCAGGATTAATGATGTTGATTGTACTTACCCAGTTTCGTTTTTTGATGGATGCCGCTACCGAAGTGAAAGTCAATCGCCGATTTGCGCCTGAAAAAAGCGAAGAAAGCTCAGGAGGTGCTTCTTGGCTGAATGCCCAAGTGCTTTTTTTGGGAGCGATGTGTTTTGCGGTGTTTTTGGCCGAAGGAGCCATGCTCGACTGGAGCGCCATTTTTCTCCGCGACAACCGAGGGGTAGAGGAGGCATTGTCGGGAGTAGGCTACGCGGCGTTTTCAGTTGCCATGGCGGTCATGCGTTTGGTGGGCGATAAAGTAGTTTCAAAATTAGATACCAAAACGGTAGTGTCGGGAGGAGCGTTTGTGGGTGTCGCAGGTTTTGCCCTCATTGTCGGAACACCTTGGCTTATTGGCGCTTTTGTAGGGTTTGTTTTGGTGGGAATTGGCGCGGCCAACATCGTCCCTGTGTTTTTCAGCGAAGGTGGACGACTCAAAAATGTACCAAGTTCGGTCGCCCTTGCGGCCATTACGAGCATGGGTTACGCTGGTCAATTGGCAGGCCCAGCTATTTTAGGGTTCATCGCGCAACAAACGTCCTTGTCGATAGCATTCGGTTTCACGGGCTTTTTGCTGCTGTTAGTAGCCATAGCGTATGGCAGGAAGTAGCCGTGCTGAGGGTTGCTCACAACCCGATTTTTGCCCGTGCAAAGGGTTGCTCACAACCCGATTTTGCCCGTGTTGAGGGTTGCTCACAACCCGATTTAACGCACGCCAATATTGGAAAAGGGGCGGGTTGTGAGCAACCCGCTTCACGTTTGGCTTCACGTTTGAAAATATAAAAAACCTCAAAAAATGTTAAAAGAGGAGCGTTTTGACCATATTTTGAAAGTCATAAAAGCGACCAATAAAGCTTCGTTTGAAGAGTTGGCGTTGAGTTTGAACGTCTCAGAAGATACTGTCCGTCGAGACATTGAAGTACTTGCAAAGAGTGGATTGCTAGTGAAAGTAAGAGGCGGAGCCATTAGCCCTTCGGCGAGCCCGCTTTCGTTTCAAGACCGCGCGGATATGTTTCCCGACGCTAAAAAAGTAATTGCGCTCAAAGCCCAACAACAGCTCTTGGGAGCTAAAACCGTGTTTATAGACGGAGGTACGACCATGCTGGCGTTTGTTTCAAGTATTCCGATTGATGCCAGTTTTCGGCTGATAACCAATAACATAGCCTTACTTTCGCTGTTGTCGGCGCACCATGGAATCGAAGTGATTGTATTGGGGGGAAATTATAACCGAAGTACGCAAACCAACGTAGGAGTTCAAACGTGCCTCGAAGCCCAAAAGTACCAAGCCGATGTGTATTTTATGGGAGCGTGTTCGATAGACAGTCGAATCGGAATCACCGCCTCTATCCAAGACGAGGGAGAAGTAAAGAAAATCCTGATGGCATCGGCCCGCAAGACGATTGTGTTGAGCAACAAAGAAAAGCTCGAAACCGTCGATTTTTTTAAGGTATGCGAACTTTCGGCTATCGACACGCTTATCACTGATTTACCCAGCAACGACCCCGCACTCGACAACTACCGAAAATTTGATATTGAGATTTTGTAAACAGAAGGCTGCTTACGTTTGTTGGTTTTGTATGGTTTGTAATAACGTATCAAGCTGGCTGAAACGCGTTTCCCAAATCTCCCTAAACTGCTCAAGCCATTTGTCGATTTCTTTCATTCGTTCTAGCTCAAGCGTATAGTAAATCTCGCGTCCTTTGTGTTCTTGTTTCACCAATTCACACTCGGTCAGGATGCGTAAGTGCTTCGAAACGGCCTGACGTGTGGTGTCAAAATGCTCCGCAATCGAATTGGGGGTCATCGACTGCAACGCAATCAACGCAATAATCGCCCGTCTGGTAGGGTCAGCAATGGCCTGAAACACGTCTCTTCTCATTGTTGTTTTTTATTTATGAAGCCAATTGGTTGCAAATGTAGGCGCAGCTTTTTGGTTTCGCAAGTTCTTTTTGTAAATTTTTTGGTTTTGGGGTTATCGTCCGAAGGTTTAATCCGTGTGAATCTGTTAAATCAGTGTCATCAGTGTGCTAAAATCGTCGATAATAGCATACTGATGACACCTTATTCATCCTCGTAGCCATGATACAAATACAACGCTCCGTACGTCCAATTAGGACCTTCGAGCCTAGGAAAATTGAAGCGATCCATCATCAACGCCACGTACCGAAAAGGGTATCCTTCGGGCAGTTCAACGACGTTGGGCCACACCCTCGTACCCGAAGTAGCGTCCCACGGGGGTAAATCCATTTGTAGGGTACCTATTTTTTGGAGTGTAGGATAGGAGTAAATAAATAGTTGCCGTTCCTGACTTCCCGAAAAACAATAACGTTCGTTTCCAATTTTCTGAATAGACGTTCCCGTCGAATTGTGCTGAACGGGGCCTGCAATGCGCCGATAGCCTTTGTTCCACTCATCCGATTCGAGCATAATGGCCTTGTAACCGTTTTGGTTTTCGCAGGTGAGCATCCGCCACTTACGGGCTGTGGAATCAAAAACAACGTGCGGGTCTTCGATGTCGCCCACGAGGCCAAACGGCGTGGCTTTCATCACCGAAAACCCAAACCGAGGGTCGCGTTGGCTTTCGATGGCCAACAATTGTTTTTTCTCTTCGGGCTTGGCGTAGGCACTAAATCCCGTCGTCAGTCCTCGCCAACTCTTTTCTTTTCGGTCGTAAAACAAGTGAGACGCCACCTCATTGCGGAGCAAACCGTCGTTTCGGTCAAATACAATCACGCCTTCCAATCGGAGGTCGAAGGTGGTGGGGTCGAGGCTAAATACCCCCTGAACGTGATGGGGCAAGGCGCGTCCTCGGATTGTCATGGTGTACCAAAGCCGCCCCTTGTCCAAGAGCGGACTGCCATCTTCGTAGGTGATGGCGCGGATGTCGGCCAGCCCCATGCCGCTACTAAGCACCGATTCCACTTTGTGAATAAGCACTTCTCCTCTCTGAAGCCTCACGTACAAGCGAGCTTGGAACGAATGAAGGTATTTTTTGTGGCGTAAATCTAGGATTTGACCAAAATCAAACTGCCCGATTGGGCGTGGTAAATCACCGTTTTCCAGGAAAAGCGTTAGGCCACTGCCGAGCATTTGGAGGATGATTTTGCCTTTTATTTGGGTGTTTTTGCTGTTTTTTGTGGCAATGGAAGACTCCGTAACTACCTGTGCGTTTTTTACTATTTTTTGGCGTACGTCTAGCAATTGTTCGTCCTTAAAAACCAATTTAACCACAAACTGCTCGCTTTGGGACGCATCCGTAAACTCAAAACCCATCTCACCTTGGCCTTGGCAGCGGGCGAGGTCAAGGATATAGGTAGCAAACGGATTGAAGCCGCCAAACCAAATAGACGTTTGTGTTTCGGACGTTGATTGAATGGATAATTGTTGGGAAAGCACGTTCACTTCCGCAGGCGTTGGTAAAGCATGGCGGACGGGATACATGGCCGATAAGCCGATGATTTCGCGGGGGTGCAGGGCGGCCAACGGTAGTTGCTGCGTTTCATCAAAAATAAACCGACGAACACCTTGCCGAACAAAGTTGATTTTTTCGGGGGTAACTGGCGATTGGGCCGTTAGTTTGCCGAACGAAACAAGCACCAGTACAAAAAAGAAAGGCCGATTAATTAATGATTTCACCTTTGTTGTTGTCCAATTTATCACGAAATGTTTGAATCGCCTGTGGCGTTTGTTTGCCCCATTCGGTTACTTCTCCTACAATTTTTAAAGGTGCTTGTGAGCGATAAGAACGAGTTAGATTGCCTGGGAATTTTTTATCAGTGAGGTTCGGGTCATGCTCAAAACTACCCGTAGGCTCAATGATATACACGCGTTCGGGGCCATCGCCTTTGGCCAATGCTGCCGCAAGACCTGCACCGCTGACCAGCGCCGTGAAATAAATATGATTCATTACCAGTTCAGATTGGTAGTTGGAAAGACCACCTGCTATCAACAAATCACCCAGTTGCAAATCAGCTTTTGTACCATGGTAAAAAGGGCCTTTGTCAGAAGGAGCTGCTCCATATAAAGTACTTAGTTCGTGATTCTTTTTGGCGTTTTCCACATCATCCAAGTCGTCATAGCACGCCGAAATTTGGGAATACAAAGTGGGGAGTGCGCTTTTAGTAGCTTCATTGTCAGCCTTTAAAGCATGTTCTAACGCAATGGTTAGCCAGTGTAAGCGGCCAGCGACGGTAGGTTGATGTCGAGCTACGTAATAGGCAGCAAGAAACTTTTCAAACTCATTGGTAGCTTCCTCCCAGCCTTGTCGAAATAGGTGATTGGCTTCTTCGGGATTGCCCTTGGCCTCCATTTCCATTCCTTGAAGGCAGCGTTTCACAATAGTGTTGAAAGGTGAAAATTCCATTTGCTAGTTTTGGGGGTTTAAATCGATTCTATCGCCGTGGGCTTTGGGTTCGGAGATGACTAAGAAGTGAAGGTCAGTAGCGCCTTCGTTTTTGATTTTGTGCTTTTTGTTGGCTTCTACATGACAACCTTCGTTGGTGTTTACTACAAAAACTTCGTTTTCGATTTCAAATGTGGCTTGTCCTTCCAAAATAAAGAAAAATTGCTGCGCTTTTTGATGGTAATGCAAGGCTTCAGACGTATGGGGTGGCATTCGTTCTTGAATGATACTCAGTGAGTTGGTTTTTAACAAATGCCAACCGTCGCAGTTTTGTCCCCAAGTATAATGTTCGGAGGAGTCTTTACTTCTTTTCATGGATGACTGAAAAATAAACTTTAGAGGATGGTCTGTGTATGTTAGTTTTTCTTAAAAAGTTGCTCGCCAAACATCTCGGTTTTGAAGAGACCAATGGTGTCTCTGGTATGGCCTTCTCCGAACGATTGGGCGACAATCGTTTCGTTGCCCACTTTTAAAACTAGCGAATCGCGGAAGCTATTTTGGGGAACAACATACTTGTTTTTTTGGGTAAAAGATTTATAAACTACTTTGGCTTTGAAGCGAGGTTTTTTTTGGGCGCTGGCGTAGAAAAATGAGCAGGCAAAGAGTAAGAATAACAATGGCTTTAATAGGCTTTTCATTGGTGCTGTGGTTTATAGTCCGTTTTTCATGATGTTATCGGCAAGCTTTGGCAAAAATCGGTGGATGCGCCGTAGCCATTTGGTCTTGCCGATGTAACTCTCAAATTTACCGGCCTTGAAATTACGCAAAAATTCATCGGTTAATTCCTTGGCCGTGATTTTTGATTTTCCGCGCCCTGCGGTCATGGGCGTGTCTATCAAAGCAGGAATGATTTCGAAAACCTTGATGCTCGTTTCTTCCAACTGATACCGTAGAGTTTTGCTAAAACTGTGAAGGGCGGCTTTCGTAGCACAATATACCGAGGCCGATTTTTTGGGAGAAATGAATAATCCACTACTTACATTGATAACGGCGCTGTTTGGGTTTTTGAGTAGCAATGGAAGCAATAAACCAGTCAATTGGAGGGGGGCTGTGAGGTTGGCTGACACTTCGTAGTCGATTTTGTACGTAAGATTAGGTTCATCTATAAAATGGTAATTGTACTGAACGGCGGCATTGTTGACCAAAACGTTCAGGTCGGGGTGCTGCTGCTCGATAAACAATACCAAATCGTCCAAGGAACGCTTGTCGGTGAGGTCGCCCACAAAAATGTCGATGTCGGGGTACGTGGCTTGTATTTCTTCCAATTTTTCTTGGTTGCGGCCAGTGATAATGACTTTGTTGTTGAGGGTCAGAAAACGGGTGGCTAAAGCAAGCCCAATTCCCGAAGAACCGCCCGTGATTAAGATGGTGTTTCCAGAAGTATTCATTGGATGTAAAATGATTAGTAAGATGACGTCACAAAGCTGCGGAATACCTCATCCTTTTTCATTTACATAGGTTGATAAATGCTACTTGCCCGCCATTTTTCGCCGTATTCGACTGAGCTGCGTAGGGGTAATTCCCAAGTAAGAAGCGATGTGGTACTGGGGGATTTGTTGTTCCAACTGCGGAAACTCCTTCTTGAATAGTTGGTAACGCTTGTCGGCGTCCAGCAGTACGATTTCGATTTCCCGTTGTTCTTTTTGCACAAAAAATTGCTCGGCCAATATCCTTGCTCCGCGTTCGATGTCGGGGCACGTAGGGTAGAGGTGCTGAATGTCTCTAAACGACGCCACCTGAAGGGTACAGTCGGTAAGGGCTTGTTGGATAATTTGGTTGGGGCGACCCGTGATGAGCGATGCGTAGCCACCCACGAAGCAAGGATTTACAAAAAAGTGTTTGTTATACTCGACAGCTTCGGCATTTCGGTAAAACGCCCGAAGGATACCTTTTTCCAAAAAACCGATTTCTTTGGCCACCTGCCCATCATCAATGAAATACGCTCCTTTTTGCAATGTTTTGGGGGTAAACAACGCCGCAAATCGCTCCCAACTCTCAGGCGATACAGGAGTGAGTCGCTGGAAGAATGTTTTTAACTCGGTCATGGAAGTGGGTTTCCAAAATGCTTTTTGTGTAAACTATTATCAATAGATTTCACGGCTTAATACCTTGTTTGAAAAGTAATATGATATTTTTTATCCCGCAGATAAACGCAGATTAAAATTCAACGCGGATTGGCGCAGATAAGCTCATTAGCCGAATTAATCACCCAAAATCTGCGGTTATCTGCGGTTTTAGAATCAGCGTAAATCTGCGGGTAAATTATAAAGAAACTTAATAAACAACGTACTAAATAATCGCCGAATTTGTTCTAAAGTCCTCTTTATTAGTAAAATACTCAAATCCGAGCACGAGTAGCATGGAGTAGATTAAGGTTACTTTCTGCATAATCGCCAATAAACCCCAATCGCCAAAGCCGTATAGAAACAAGGTGTAATAAAAGATACCCATACAAAGAATGCAGCCAAATTTAAAGAAATGTAGCTTCGTTTTTAGGCTAAAAACTGTTATGTAAAACAGCCCAAGCAAAGATGACGTACTGGAGAGGGTTACCATAACGTCGTGCAACGGGGTGGCAATGAGGAAGTTGAAGAGGATGTCGCTGAAGCCAACAATCGTTAAGACCAATGAGGCGTGTTTGTTAGACATCTTTTTGGCCATATTGATAAAAAATAGACCAAAGCCCACGGAATTAAAAGCTATGCCAATGGTCGCCCAGACTCTCGACGGGTTTTCGGCGCCATTGAGGGCTTTGGGTTGAAATAAATTGCTGATGAAATTTTGAGTCCAGTCGAATCCCACGGAGTTTTTGTCGTGCAGGGATCCGCCAGGATAAAGATAAGCACCCGTACAAATGAAGCCTACCGAAAGAAGAAGGCACATTAAAACCAAGTGTTTCTTCATTTTTTTGTTTCAAAAGCCTCCAGCCTGTTTAATATCTGAAGAATAAGGTCATTCTGATTTTCCAAATGTTTCAGAATCGCCTCAATTTCACTTTCTGCTTTTTTATTGATGGAAAAATCTTGTTCAGCCCTAAGTTCAGAATGCTTCGACTGCAAGTTTTGCCCAACCATAATAAGGGGCATAAGAAAAATCTGAACCATGTTGGAGATAAACAACCACAAAACAAAAGCTGGGTACGGGTCAAACCGCAAGGTGGTGGGAGCGAGGGTGTTCCAGCCAAGCCATAAGGCTGTCCAGCAGAAGATTATGAGAAAAAATCCCATACTCCCGACATGGTCAGTAATCCACAAAGCAGCCTTGTCGAGGGTAGAAAGCTTTTCTTTATGCTTCAGATTGACGTTATAAATAGGGTGGTAGTTGTTCTTGATTTCCTTAACGGATTGAATATCTTGATGTTTCATGGGCAAATCATGGTAAGTGTCGGACTACATTTTTGACGTGCTTCGGGCGTTGTTTTCGCTTACTCTGAATTTTACAATCCTTTCCATGAGTTGGTAGGGCATAGGTTGGTCAAGCGGAAATTGCACTGACCCTTTTCCTTGCTTATACGTTGAAAGCTCGGCTTGAAATTCGTCGTGCCCCGATGGCGTTGCATAAAATCCGATGTGGTTTTTAAATGCTGCAAAATAAACCAATGGTTTTTTGTGTGTCTTGTAAGCAGGCATTCCGTACGCAAACGATTCCTCTGCTTCGGGGGCATTGTCCTTTATCAATGTTCTAATGTTTCTCAAGATTTCCTGCACATTGTCGGGAAACTGCTGCATGTATGTTTCGATTTCGTTCATTTTATTTATTATGTTATTATTTGCTGGATTTTAGTTGGTTATTTTCTGATAGCGCAAGTGCGGCCGCTTGTGTCATCGAAGTGAGAAAGCTATATCAAAACAACTACAAAAGCAAAAAAGCAGGCCAAAACCTGCTTTTAGAGTAGCGCTATTCAGTCACTTATTTTGAGTACGACATTCCCCTTTTTTCGTCCTTCGTCAACATACCTATGTGCTTCTATTATTTCAGCCATTTGAAAAGTCTTGTCAATTGTCGCCTTAAAAGCTCCTTTTTCAAATAGCTCTTTTAACAGCTCTAATTGTTGTATTGTGTCGGAAGCATATTCATTTACACTCTTATAAATTCCGTTTTCGTTTAAGAGTGTCGCACATTTTTTTCGATTGAATGCCCCAACGGCATCAAAAATTACATCAAACTTTTCGGCTCGATTAGTAAAATCTTCTTTGTCGTATAAAATGATGTTTGTAACGCCTAGTTCGCCAACAAGTTTTTGCCCTCTGGAACTGCAAACAGCAGTTATATCAGCCTGATAATGTTTGGCTATCTGGATGGCTGCCGTTCCTACTGAACCTGTTGCGCCGATAATCAGGATTTTTTTGGTTGGCTTTTCGGCAATTTTTGCTTTTTCTAGAAAATAAATGGCTGTATGTCCACCAAAAACGATGGCTGCGGCTTCTTCGTAGGTAGCATTTTTAGGCATTTTAAGTACATGGCTGTGCTGGTCAACGGCTATATATTCGGCATGAGTTCCCAATTTAAACCCCCTCATCCCGAATACGTTATCACCAACTTTAAATTTGGAAACCTTGTCTCCAACCGCTTCAACAATACCCGAAAAAGTTGTTCCCAAAATCGGTTGTCTAGGTTTTGAAATACCTAAAACCAGCCGCATGATGACCTTCATAAATCCCTTTACACGAAGGCTTCTTACCCTAGCATCGCCAGAGTTGACGGTAGTAGCAACTATTTTGACAAGAATTTGGCGGCCTTTAGGTATTGGTTTGGCAACCTCCTGAAGTTGTAAAACCTCAGGAGGGCCATATTGGGGGCAGATTACAGCTTTCATTTGTTTTTTAACATTAAAAATTAAAACCAAAATCAAACCCAGGTTGAATAAAGTAGTTATTCCATTTTTGTTCTACTGCCTTAAAAGATGCAGGAACATTGGTTCTTATAGGCCAATAGCTAATTCCGATAGCTGGTTCAAAAAAGAAACGGTTTTTAAAAAACTTAAACTGGTACCCCAAATAAGAGTCCACATACAACGTGTAGCCATTTCCAATTTTTTTCCCATTCTTATCCATGTATTTTTCAAAAGCATTCAATGCTTGAACAGACACATAAGCTCCCTTCCACCAAAACCGCTGATAGCCTATGGTAGGTGCCAGTATGCGAGCATGGCCAGGGTAGTTTTCTCCTGGGGCATCAAATGACGATGAACTAAAAGGGATACCTATTGGCCAGGAATAAATGGAGCGTTTGAATCGAAAGGAAATAATATCTTTGGGGGTTATTCGATAGCCAACATTCAATTGGAAATACTCAGGGTTATTTGTTTTATCAAAATTACCCAATAACCACAAAGTGCTGCCAACCCACCATTTTTTATACGTGCTGTCTTTTTTGGCATCTTGTGCACTCATCGGCAAACTGCTTGCCAACATTAAGGTAAGTCCAATCCATAAAATCTTCTTTTGCATCTCTGTTTTCATTCATGTTAAACGATGCTGCAAAGGTAGATTGGGGAAATGTCTGACCTCGTTCACTTAAGTTAAGAAATGCACCTTTTCGGTGTAGAAAGCTATGTTTAATCAAAGTTTTGGGCGCTTCATGGCTTTGCTTTCACAGACTACGAAGGCTTTGTTATTGGGGGGCGTTGCTTTTGATTGACGGTAATGTCAAAATTGTTTCCATTCTTATAAGATGCAACCAATTTCCCAAATGTGTCCAAATGGGTCTTTCAGTTTTCCTATTCTCCAATCATCTTCAGTTGTCATTGGACAAATTTCTGTTGCACCGAACTTTAGTGCATTTTTGAATAATTCGTCAGCATTTTTAGTTTGTAGTATTATTCTAACTGGGCTACTTGAATTCTGGTCGGGGCTTAGATTACCATTGTTCGGTTCTTCGTCGCCAACATAAAATTCTGCTTTGTCAATTTCAATTACCGATGACAGTTTTTTGTCTGGCATTTCAAATCTTTGTTTTTCAATGGCCCCAAAAGCAGAAATATAAAATTCGACAGCTTTTTTTCCATTGTTTACTGTCAAAAAAGGCTTCACTGTTGTCATGTAATTATCTTTCATGAAAAAATTGTTTTTAGGTTTTGTTATCTTAAATACGTTGTTTATTAAGTTTCTTTATAATTTACCCGCAGATTTACGCTGATTCTAAAACCGCAGATAACCGCAGATTTTGGGTGATTAATTCGGCTAATGAGCTTATCTGCGCCAATCCGCGTTGAATTTTAATCTGCGTTTATCTGCGGGATAAAAAATATCATATTACTTTTCAAACAAAGTATTAAATGCTACTCGGGGTGGTAGTTTTATTTTTTATCACAGTAGCCTTTGTTATCTGTTTTCATATTTTCTCGCCCCCAGTTGTACATACTGTCAATGATGGGGAGCAACGTTTTACCATAGTCAGTGATGGTATATTCTACCCTTGGTGGAATTTCTGGAAAAATTATCCTTTCAATGATTCCATCGGTTTCCAATTCTCTTAGCTGGTTCGTCAACGTTTGCTTACTTATTTCAGTAATATTTTTAAGTAAAATACTATAGCGGTTTCTGTCTGTTCTTATCATGTGAAGAATACTTGGTTTCCATTTCCCACCAATAATATTCATACAATACACCACAGGACAATTCCCTGGTGTAAACTCTTTTGTCTTTCTAACGGCCGTATTTTTCATTAGTCTATTATTTTAGCCTATGTACATATTTTTTGTTTATACAGATTATTTAGGCAAAGGTAATAAATTTGCCCCGTTAGTACTTTAAACAGTTTTTATAATGAAAGCAATACAATACCAAACTTTTGGGGCATCAGATGTGATAGCGTTTAGCGAAGTTGCTCAACCAGAAATCAAAACGCAAGACGATATTTTAATTCAGGTAAAAGCCGCGAGTATCAACCCCTTAGATCTCAAAATTCGTATGGGATATATGCAACAAATATATCCTATTCAATTGCCATTTATCCCTGGACTGGATGCTGCGGGCATTGTGGTGGCCGTGGGCGATAAGGTGCAGAATTTTAAAGTAGGCGACGAAGTAATGGCCGTAACTATGGCGAATGCGTATGCCGAATTTGTCGTTGTGCATCAGCAATTTGTTTCTCACAAGCCGAGTAATCTATCTTTTGAAGAAGCGGCCTCTTTGGCGGTAAACATCGGCACCGCAGAAAATATATTGTTTACTGAAGGGAAATTGGAAAAAGGCCAAAAAGTGTTTATACAGGGAGCGGCTGGTGCAGTAGGTGCTACGATGGTGCAATTAGCAAAAAACCAGGGCCTTTATGTGTATGCCACCGCATCAGGAAAAGGTGTGGAAATGGTGAAAGAATTAGGGGCCGATGAAGTTTTTGATTATAAAACAACGGATATAATTGCACAAAATATTGAAGTAGATTTGGTAGCTGATTGTGCTGGAGGACAATCACAAGCCCAATTGTTTGAGTTGCTTAAAAAAGGGGGGAAATTATTGAGTATTGCAGGAATGCCCTCACCAGAACTAGCCCAGCAACATGGCGTAGAAGCCCGATTTGTATCTGCAAACCTCATGGCTAAAAATCTAGAAAATGGATTGCAGCTTGTGAAAGAAGGTAAAATTAAACCCGTTGTTACCAAAACCTTTCCATTGGAAGCAGCAGCACAAGCCCAAGATTTTCTCGCGGCAGGTGGCGTGAATGGTAAAGTAGTTTTGACGGTAAACTAATTAAGATACTGTTGGGGCGTGGCAAAATACGGCTGAATGATTCCATACAGTCCCTTCGTCAGGTTCCGTACATGGTCATTTGCTCCCCCAAAGCTCCCGCCCCGTTAGTTAACGGAATGGGCAGGGGGGGCACTACCCCCAACCCAAACCCATGCAAACAACCAACAAACAGCTATAAAAGAAAAAAAGCAGGCCCAAGCCTGCTGTGAAACCAGACCGCTGGTGCGGTAGTTGCCAGCTCGACGACTGGGGCGGTACTCCTCAACTCCGTAACAAAAGTAAAAGGTTTGGTGAGTACTCAACGACAGGCTGGTCGCCCGAGTTTCGTTCAATATCGAGCGCTTTCGGGAGCTTCATGGCTTGGCTTTCGGCTACCACGGAACGGCGGTGGTTTTTACATCAAGTTGGCTTTGGCTTTTGCAAGTTTTCCGTCTTTGAAAGTGAAATCAAACATTCCACCGATTTTTCCCTCTGGAAATTCGCCTGTAAATTCAACTTCAATATGCGCTTTGTTGTCACTAATGATTTCTAATTTGACAAGTCGGGTTTGTGTCTTGTAGCCAATGAAATAGCTCTCAAAATAATTCTTTATGCCTGAATGCCCTTTAAAAACTTGCCCTACTGATGGGTCGTCAAGTACCGCATTTTTGTGCCATTTGTCCAAATACTTTTCCGTGTAGTAAGCATTGCTAACAGCAAGCCAATCCTCTAGAAATAATTTAATGTCCATTTTATTTTAATAATTTTTCCGTTTTCGTTAGAAAGTTTTCTACTGCTTTTTCAATGTCAATATCCATTCTATCGGCTAAAACAGTCAGCCACCAAATACATTCACCTAATTTATGTTCAAGTTCAGTGTCTGTATTATTGGCGGGCCAACGTTTTTGTTGCGACATTGTGTGGCGACCAACCAAAGCAGCATCGGTTAAAAATGCCAACGCATCTTCTTCCACCGTCCATTCGCTACCGTGATGTTGTTTTTCTAATTGATGATAGGTTGCTCTAATTTTCTTTGAGCGTTCAATAACTTGTTTGATATCCATTTCTTTTTAATTGAAGGATTGTTTAAATGCTATCGGGGTGAGACTAGTTTTCTTCTTAAATAATCTGTTGAACGATTGTGGCTGTTCAAACCCTAATTGATAGGCTATTTCTGAAACAGATAAACTGGTAGCTGTTAAATACTCTTTTGCTTTTTCAATCAACTTACCATGTATATGTTGTTGTGCATTTTGCCCTGTAAGTGAACGAAGTAAATCACTTAAATAACGTGGAGAAACATTTAATTGCTCTGCTAAATATTCAACGGTTGGTAATCCGTTATTTATTGTTTCTTCCTTATCAAAATACTCGTTTAAAAGTGCCTCCATTTTTGTAAGTAAATCGTTGTTTACTGTTTTTCGGGTAATGAACTGACGTTTGTAAAAACGATTGCTGTAATTGAGTAAAACTTCTATTTGTGAAACCATAACGTCCTGACTAAAATCGTCAATCGTGCTATTCAGCTCCTCTTTTATGTTTTCAAAAACTGAAAAGATGATTTGCTTTTCCTTGTCCGATAAAAACAAGGCTTCGTTTACTGAATATGAAAAAAAACCAAAGTTTTTGATTTTGGTGCCTAGCTGATAATTTCGAATAAAATCAGGGTGGAAAAGCAACGTATAACCTGAATAGTCCTTTTCTTCTTCATTACTTGAAATAACCTGGTTGGGGGAAATAAAAGACAAGCCTCCTTCATCAAAATCGTAATAATTTTGTCCGTATTTTATCTTTCCCGTTAGGCTTTTCTTGTAAGAGATTTTATAAAAATCCAACAACAAGGCGTTGGGTAATTCCTCATAAGGTGTTTTTATATCGGCATAATTTACCAAACTCACCAACGGATGTAAAGGTTTGGGAAAGCCTAAAGCCTTGTGCAATGCCGAAATTGAATTGAATTTTTGTATTGTACTGTCGTCTTTTTTCATTGTTTCAAAGTTACAAAACACGTTAGGAGGTCTTTAATAAATAAACATTTCCTGAATTTTCCTGTATTGGGCTTCTGCTCCAATTTTTTCTCTTTCAGAGTAAAGTGATATTGCGTCTTTACCTGCTATGTAACGCAACTGCTCTTTGTTGTCGTTTGCCGCTTCATAAATTACCGAAGCAACATGTTCCGCTGTTGCAAACTGGCTTATTCTTTCGGCACTGTAACCTTCACTTACTTTTGCCATTAATGTTTGATAGGCTTCATGGTGGCCACCGTCTAACGAACGCCCTGCAAAATCAGTTTGTATTCCGCCCGGTGCAATTGTTTTTACTTTTACTCCGAAATGTGCAAGGTCGTAAGCCAAACTTTCAGAAAAGCCGTCAATGGCAAATTTGGTGGCTGAATAAACCGAACAAGTTGGATAGCCAATCAGTCCGAACATGGAGGTAACGTTGATGAACGTTCCATTTCTCTTTTCACGGAAGTGAGGGATAAATGCCTTAGTTACTCGGATAACGCCTAACAGGTTTGTGTCGATTTGTCGAGTAATTTGTTCATCTGTCAATGCTTCTATTACACCGATTAAGCCGTAACCAGCATTGTTCAATACGACATCAACAGTATATTGTTGTATAACTTTTTGAACGGTGTCTTCAATTTGTGCATTGTCAGTAACGTCCAATTTTAAAATGGTCACATTTTCAAGTTTTGCCAATTCCGTCTCATTCTCAGGTTTTCGCATCGTAGCGATTACATTCCAGCCTTTTGATTGAAATAATTTAGCAGTTGATTTTCCGAGCCCTGCCGATGCCCCAGTAATAAAAATGGTCTTTTGCATATTTTTTGTTTTAAAATTTATGATGCAAAAGTGGGCAGAAGTTGAAACCTGTATGTTGCCAAACTGAGTTAGGTTGTAGCCAAAATGACACTAGTATTTTTTAGTGGGTAATTGTCTTTCTGTTGTTAGTATGGTCGCTCTACCATTGCCGCCTTAAAGTTTCATCGCCCCCCAAATGTTGAAGTTTATACGTCAGTCCCATTGCGACAAAACCCTGCTAGCCGTAGTGCATTGCCCGTCAACACTATCAATTAAATGATTTTCTAAACTCCAAAGGCGAAAGGTTTGTCTTTGTCTTAAATAGTTTATTGAACGATTGTGAGTGCTCAAAGCCTAATTCATACGCAATTTCGCTGATGGAAAGGTCGGTTGTCGATAATTTTTCTTTCGCCTTTTCAATCAGCTTTTCGTGAATGTGTTGCTGCGTGCTTTGTCCAGTGAGCGTTCTTAATAAACTTCCTAAATAACTTGACGAGACATTTAATTGCTCCGCAACGTAGCGTACTGTCGGCAGACCCTTCGAAATCAAATCTTCGCTGTGAAAATAATCCGAAAGCAATTTCTCCAAACGTTCTAAAACCTGATGGTTGGATTTCTCTCGTGTAATAAACTGGCGATTGTAAAATCGTTCGCTGTATCTCAACAAATTTTCAATGTGCGTAATGATGATTTGTTTGCTAAACTTGTCGATGTTGCTTTGGTATTCCTGCTGGATATTTTCAATAATTCCGTTGATTGTTTTTTCTTCTTTTTCAGATAACCACAATGCTTCGTTTGCCGAGTAATCAAAAAAGTCGTATTGCTTGATTGACTTGGCAAGCTGGGTGTTCCAAAAAAAATCGGGATGAATGAGCAACAACCAGCCCGATTGAGTAGGTGCTTCTTTGTCACTTGTTGATAGACTAAAAACCTGACCAGGCGACATAAAAAACATAACACCTCTGTCAAAATCATACTCCTGTTGTCCGTATTTGAGGCTAATATTGGTGCTACGTTTAATGCAAATTGAATAAAAGTCAATGACTACACTCGTCACGTTATTTTCGGCTGGTACGCTTGCCAAATCCACCACACTTATCAATGGGTGTAAGGGCTCTCCAAAAACCCGAAGGCGGTGATATTCGCTTATTGATTTTACTTTTTTGCTTTCTTTCATCCCTGTTTCAACGTAATTGATGATAAGCTTTTGGGAAGTTTAGCCCATTCAGTTTCAAATAAGCTATGAGGAATTGCACCATTTTTACTTGCTTTGAGTAGATATGAAAAACGCAACAGAGATAAGGCAAATGGAATTTTGTCTTCGCTCGATACAATGTATGTAACTGCAACTTTATGTATATACAAGTGTTTTTGCACGATGTTCCTTTGCAGCAATTGAGAAGTTATAGTTTCCCCAAAGACAATATCCAAAGTTCCGTCATCATGTATATGCCCAAACTCTTTATTTTGAACAAAAAACGCTCTCGATACAAAATCGCCGTTTTCTGCACTTGTTTTATTCCATTGCAAAATTACGTTTTCTATTTCGGTTGGTATTTTAGATTTCATTTTTAAAATATTTCTATCAATACTGAATTTCAACATCGCTTCGGTTTACATACATTTCCCAAAATTTAGCTGCCAATATTTTTGGTGAATGTGTCGGACTGTCGGGCCGAATGGAATTATTTACTGTCAATGTACCCACATAAATATTGTCTTTTTTGAGTACTTCGTTCAATTGAAAAGCAAGATTTCGCAACGCGGCTTTTGTTATTGATAATGAACCTACCTGAACGTTGGGATGAAGAGAAAGCCCGCCACCAGTAAACAAAATGGCGCCGTTGGCTGCTTTTAATTGTGGATGCAAGGTTTTCACACAATGAAAAGCATTCGCAACCGACATGTTAAAATCATCGGTTAGGTCGGTGGCATTTTCGTCAATGATGTTTTTGAATTTCATTGCAGCTGCATTGTACAACAGTACCTCTACACCTCCGATTTTTGCGGTCAATTGAATAAGCGCATTTTCTAGCTGCAATGTGTCATAAGCATCTGCAACGGCATATTCGGCAATGACACCTTTTGCTTTAAAATCTTCAACTTGAGCTTTTAGTTTTTCTTCGTTTCTGCTTATCAATCCGATGGAGAAATTATTTTCTGCAAATTTTTCAGCAATAGCCAAACTTAAATTAGGCCCTGCGCCTACGATGATGATGTTCTTGTTCATTGTTTTTCTGTTTTTTTGTTGATGCAAAATTGCAACGACTTCAAAAAACAGATGTAGTCAAAACGACTGATGTTGTAGCCTAAATGAAATAATGGATGGGTTTGGGTCTTTCAGTTCGGGTATTACCGAAGGCGGCGATTTTTTGCACCACACTTAAACAGTAATCCCAATGCTCAAACCTACCCGCTGTCTGCTGAAAAATAAAAAGAGGTGAAGGAAAAATTAACGGATATTTTTCCTAATTCTGCTCAACGAAGATTGGGTAACCCCCAAGTAGGATGCTAAATAGGAAAGCGGAATACGATTTACAAGTTGTGGGTATTTCTCCATAAACTCCAAGTAGCGAGTAGAGGCATCCTCCGAAACCAAGGGACTTCTTCTTTCTATCTTTTGTATTAATGATTTTTTGACGATTTTGTTTACAATACTTTCCCAACCAACAATGGTATTGGCGATGTCTTCCCAATTTTGTTTGGTAAACACAATTAGTTTGCAGTCCGTAACCGCTTGCACATATCCTGAAGAGGGAATTTTGTTATCAAAACTGTCTAAGTCCACAACAAAATTGTTTTCGTCTATAAAATACTTGGTAATTTCTTCGCCTTTGTTGTTATAATAGCAAACCCGAAGAATGCCGTCTAAAACGAACCCAACTTGTTTTGCAATTTTGCCTGCTTCTGAAAAATAATCTTCTTTGCGAAGTACTAACTCCGTTGACTTACTTGAAATGAAGTCAATTTGCTGTTTGTTTAAATTTCCGAATTGCAATAAATAATTGATCAATGCTTCCATCGTTTTATTTCATTTGGCTCATTATCAGTTTGTCAAATAGTTTATCGGAGAGAATTTTTCTGAAAAATAACATCATTTTTGCTCCCGAAGCACCAACATACCTTGTTTTCGGATGATTTGATTCAATGCCTTGTTTGATCAATTCAGCAATGACAATTGGGTCGGCAGCATCTTTTTCTACTGCCGCATACATATTGATCACGCCTTTTGCCAAAGAACTGTAGGCCGTATTGCCCGAAACTCTTGACATGTATTCAGTTCCAAGCCCTGTCATTTCTGATTTTGTGCCGCCAGGTTCAATGACTATTACGTCAATTCCGAACGACTTTACTTCTTTGCGAAGTGCATCACTCAATCCTTCAATAGCAAATTTGCTTGCGTGATACCATACGCCCATTGGCAAGGTTACTTTACCGCCAACCGACGAAATGTTTACGATTTTTCCGTAATTGTTTTTTCGCATAGTGGGCAATACCAATTGGATTAAACGTGCGACACCAAAAACGTTTACTTCCAACTGATATTTTGCGTCGGACATTGGCATATCTTCCAACGCACCGTAATATCCCGAACCTGCATTGTTGATTAAAACGTTAATACTTCCTGCTTCTTTCAAAATTTGTTCAACACAAGCAACAAGGCTTTCTTCTTTAGTAACGTCCAAAGAAATTGGTTTTATGCCGTGTGTTTTTAAGTCTTGCATTTTCTCTGTTCTGCGTGCTGCACCGTAAACGTTGTAACCGTTTTGTGCCAAATAAATTGCTGTTGCTTTTCCAATTCCTGCCGAAGCACCTGTTATTAAAACCGTCTTTGCCATTATTTTATTTTTTACATTATTGATGGTGCAAAATTGGCTCAATAGAAAATGGAACTATTTGTCATTTGGCAAAAAGTGAGTTTTGTGGGGGCGTCCTGTCTTACCACCAACGTTCGAGGCATGTCACAGGGCTGGATTGTTGCTGTGTCCGCCCAGCAACTGAAGCCGATTAGAATTACTGAAGTTGAAGCTAACAACTAAATGCCAAATAGAATTCGGTCAAGCCCGATAGTAGCCGAAAGTAGTAAAGCTGCCGATTGTTATTCCGTCTGCCCGCCATAGGGACAAACCCATGTTGAACAAAACCTTCGGTAGCTATAATCGGACAAAGGGGTTAATTATAAGAGCAATGTAAGCTTAAACTATATCATGGCAAAAACGCTTGTATGTCTTGCGTCCATTCGCTTTTATATTTTGTCAAGTAGTTTTCGTGTCCTGCTTCTTGATAAATTTTTAATGTTTTATGTCCGCCTAAGTTATTGAATAGTTGGTCAATTTCTTCTCTGCTTACTTTTTCGTCTTTTGCTCCATAAAGTAAAAGAGTGGGGCAATTTATTTTCTTGGCGTATTCTGTCGGGTTGTGTCCAAATGCCCAAAACCCGTTTTGTAGGCCACCCCAAAAAACCAAAAGGCCTGCCATTGGAAATGTCGGCGCATTCATCGTTTCAAACCTTGCACAAACTGTCTTATACATAGAACCGAATGGACATTCAATGATGATTCCTTTTGGTTTAATGCCAAAGCTGCTAACAGCTTTCATTGTCGCAACAGAGCCCATTGAGGTTCCAAATAAGTAAATGTTTTGTTCTCCTTTTTCGGTCAAGTAGTCAAAACACGTTTTAACTTGTTCTGCTTCCAAAAATCCGATGGTCGTTTGGTGGCCTTCTGAACCACCTGAACCCATAAAGTCAACAATAAAAGTGTTAAAACCAAGCCCAAGGAAAATGTCTGACTTGTCAATCATTGAAGATTTATTTTCACCAAAACCGTGAAAAAGTATCACTGTCCCCTTCGCATTTTTTGTCTTGATACTCCAACATTCGATCTCTCTGTTGCTTTTGAGCCTGATTGTTTCAAAGTCGCCAGTCGGAGTGGTTACGTTTTCGGGTCTTGGATTACTAACACCCAAAATTAAAGTGTTAATTTTCTGTCCTGTTGATAGCTTTTTCGGGTCTTTGGTTTTTTCAATTTTACTGTCAGCAAAGTGAGTGAACTTGTATGAATGAAAAATCGCAACAATGTTCATCAAAACGAAAATTGCCGTCAAAGCCCAAAGGCTACGTGTTATCCATTTTCTATTTTTTGTCAAGTCGTAATTTGTTTTAGTGTCTGTCTTTTAGGGTTGCCGTTAATGGATACAGCTTGCAACAGTGGTGGAAGTTAGCACTAAACTTCTACAGAAGCAATTCCCTGTAAATAAAAACCAAATTGCCAAAAATGCACAACACCCGCCTGTACAGCAAACCGTTTTTATTGCCATTGGTCTTACGGTTAGTTTTTAAATTTCCACTCCCATACTTCTCCGTCTTCTGGGTCAATAACAACACCAACAAATTCATAACTATTTTTCTTCAAAACTTTTGTCGATGCATTTTCTTCCATAAGAGTTCTTGCCGTTACCCGTCCACGGTAAATTGTCTTCACTTGATGTTTGAAGTTTTATCATTTTCAAGCTTGCCGTCTTAACTATGGCCTTGTCTTTGAAAATCGCAGGCTCTTTTTGTGTGTCTTTATGCAATGACTGCTAACGGACGAGTATTGAAGAAGTGGGGGAACTTGAAAAACGTTTGCTCGAATTAAGCACAGCAGTAAAATAGAACGGCGTTGTTGCATGAATTGAGTAATATATTGAATATCAATTAGTTGTAAAATGATAAAATTTTTATAAATACCTGATATTCAATTGTTTAAAAATATTCACGCAACAAAGCCGTTGGAAAATAAAAAAGCAAAAATAGGACTCTCTCATTTTACAAAGAGAAAGTCCCTGATTAGGCTATTCTTTATTTCGCCACCAATTTGCTAAGGATGTTCCTTCAATTGTAATCCAAGGAATCGAAATTACCGCCGCTAAGCCAACAGTAGCAACTTTACCCATTTGCAAAGCAAGAACTGAGGCAAGTGTCGAGTTTTGAGTACCTACTTCCAATGAAATTGTTCGACATGTGGCCTCATCAAGACCTGTCAATCGTCCGCTCCAATAACCAAATAAGTAGCCGGTAGTATGGTGAATCATACAAGCCAAAAAGAGTAAAGGGCCTGTATTAAGTAAATTATCTCGACCAGATGATACAATTAAGAGAACTATCAACAGCATACCTAACATTGATAAAGTTGGCATGATTGATTGCAACCAAGAAACCCCGTTCCGAATTAATTTATTGACAACCAGCCCTAATATCACAGGAACTATAATAATTTCGAGAACGTGAAGCACCATTTTCATTAAATCAATTTCTATTAGTTGCCCAGCCAATATTTTCATTAAAAGAGGAGTCATCAGGGGAGCAATCAAAGTAGAAACTGTGGCAATTGTAATTGATAATGGTAAGTTTGCCTTAGCTATAAAAGCCATTACATTGGACGTAACCCCCGAAGGTACACAGCCAACTAGGATAAAACCTGCTGCTATTTCGGGTGGAAAACCAAAACTTTTTGCAATAATTACACCTACCATTGGCATAATTGTAAAATGACTTACCAAACCAATTATTACTGCTTTTGGTGTTTTTACTACCCCTTCAAAATCCTTCAAACTCATTTCAGTTCCCATGGAAAACATTATAATTTGAAGTAAAGGCACTACCAAAGTGTTCAGTTTAAAATCTCCAACTTTTTGAAAATATTGTGGATAAAACATACCTAAAGCTACCACTGCAAATGTCCACGAAATAAACGTGGTTTGTTTAAGCTTAGAGTTATTCATTCCTCCAATGGCAAAACAAACCAAAGAGGCAATGATATAAGGACCAATATCTCCTCTGTTATTACCCAAAATCAATATACTTAGGGCAATAAGTCCCAAAATGAAGGAGCAAACGAGCAATAGCCTGAATAAATTTTTCATTTGAAAACAATGATATACTTTCAAGGTAATTGTGTTACCCCTAGCATTTTGAGTCAATAAGGATTAAATGAATAATTATTCGTACAGATTTGGAATAAGTCGTTCGATTTTTTGCAGAAGTGTATGAAAACTGAACATTCCAGCAAGCGGATAACCAGTATCTCGACGCACTTGAAGAGCTGTTTCGCTATCAATTTTTATGGTTGGTGTATTCGTTGATTCAGCTAATATTTGAGCTTGACAACTGCGTTCCATTGTTACAAACCACCAGACAGCTTCTTCTACGCTTTGCCCAACTGTAATAAGTCCATGGTTTTGGAGAATGGCTGCTTTATTTTTACCTAATGCCTGTGCAATCCTTGCACCTTCATCTAATTCACCTGCAACACCTCCAAACTCAGTATAAATGGCATGGTCTTCAAAAAATGCACAGGCGTCTTGAGTAATGGGATCTAAGGTCTTACCCAAACAAGAAAAAGCTTTACCATAAACAGAGTGGGCATGTGCGGCCGCAATAACATCTGGACGAGCTTTGTGTACATTAGAGTGTATGGCAAATGCTGCTTTATTAACCGAATATTTACCTTCTATTACTTGCCCCGAATGATTAACCAATATCAAATCCGACAATTTAACACTCCCGAACTCTATACCAAAAGGATTTACCCAAAAATGGTCGGTATGCTCGGGATCACGAGCCGTTATGTGTCCTGCAACTCCTTCATTAAAGCCAAATTTGTCAAAAATCCGGAACGATGCTATAAGCATTTTCTTGCGGTGTTCACGTGCATCTTCCATAGAATCAAATTCCAAACGAAGTGGAATGCCTTGGGGCATAGGTATTTGAGGAGGTAGGCTTGACTTTTCCATCATTTTTAGTTTTTACAGTTGTTAATTATTTTATCAAGTTGAGTCTTTAAATTATTTATTTCTTCTAAATTAAAATCTGTTAATGCCTTTGCTCTATTTTCAATCACAATCGGGTAAATTTTTTCAATAATTTTATTTCCCTCTTCCGTAATATCCAAGACAAACTTTCTTCTGTCGTTGTTGTTAATTGTGCGTTGTATATACTTTTTTTGGGATAATAATTCAATTATTCTGGTAATAGATGCAAAGTCCTTGAATACCAGCTCTGCAATCTGATTTTGTGAAAGATTTTTATTCTCCTGCAAGGTTTTTAACACTAACCATTGGTCAATCGTAATATCATAGCCATTTTTTAAGATTTGGTTTTGAGCATATTTTCGATAGACCTTAATTGACTTTTCTAAGGTGTAAAAAATTATTTCGTCTATTTTTTCCATGTCGAGTCATTTATTTGATGCAAATATAATTGATATATCAATTAAAATGCAAAAAAACATTAAAATATAATTTTGGGTCAAAATGGAATTAGATAGCATTAACAATAACTCAGCTTTCGAAAATTTCAAACGCATAGTCCACTGCGACATTTTCAATGCGTGGTGAACGTCACACGGTATTTGCTCAAATTTCACTCTGTAAAATACTTCTGTTTGCTTTTTAACGGGGTCACCTTATCACTTCATCCACACCTACACTGTATCATTCCAGGCGGAGGTGTGGATGCCAAGGGTAATTGGCACAACTTGCGGTCAGATGGTAAGTTTTTGTTTGCAGTAAAAGCCATGAGCAAGGTGTTTAGAGCCAAGTATGTAGCTGAGCTGCGCAAAAAATTGGAGATTGACAAAGCCCTTAGAGAGGAGCTGTTTGCCAAAAATTGGATTGTGTATGCCAAGCGACCATTTGGTTCTGCGAAGTCAGTGGTGGAATATCTGGTCGGACCGCCGATGCGGCAGATACACCCATAAAGTATCCATTAGCAACCATCGCATCCAGCAGGTGGATGAGGAATGTGTTACTTTTTCGTACAAAGATTACCGCCAAAATGGTCTTAAAAAGTCCATGTGTTTGAGCCATGCGGAGTTTATCAGGCGTTTTGCTCAGCATATATTGCCCAAACGCTTCGTTAGAATACGACACGCCTCATACATGGGCGTTAGCCAACCCCAAAGCATCCGTCCTGTTAGTTAACGAGATGGGCAGGGGGATTTATGCTCTAACACTAACAAAAACCTATAAAAATGGTGCCTAAACAGCCGTAAAAGCAAAAAGCAGGTCAAAAACCTGCTTTGAAAGTAGTGGCACCTTCGATGATAACTCCATAATAAAAGGAAAAGGGTTTGGTGAGCTCTCACCGCCAGGCTAGCCGCCCGCCCGAGCTTCGTTCAATCCCGAACGCATTCGGGACTTCATGGCTTGGCCTTCGGCCACCACGAAAGCTTAGTTATTACAGGCTGGCGTTCTTGTCTTTCGTGTTTGTTATGTTTTTACAGTAGTATATTTTATATGGTTTTCATATTTATTCGTAAAAAATCTTAACTTTTTTTATTGTAGGCTTGATGATTTTAAGTATCTTTGTCGAAGATGATAACCAAAGAGCAAATAAAAAATACTGGAGCGACCTTTACACCGAAAGAACTTGCAGTTTTTTTGGCTGAAAGAATTGCGTTGTATGCTCAGCTAAAAAATAACCGTGTTCTTGACCCTGCTTGTGGAGAAGGGGAATTATTGATTGCAATGGGCGAAGTCCTGAATGAAAAAGCATTTGACTTTTCGCTAACTGGTTATGACGCTAATGAACAATATTTGAGTTTTGCCAAAGACCGTTTATTTTGTTTTGGAAAGGATAAATCTGATTTAGTTCACGAAGATTTTTTACTATCTGTTGATGTGTCGAGTGCACAAAATACTCCGTCATTATTTGATGAATGTACATCTTCTGTTAATAATTCATTTGATATTGTAATTGCCAATCCTCCTTATGTTCGCACTCAAATTTTAGGAACTGAACAAGCTCAAAGTCTTGCCCGAAAATTTAATTTGAAAGGTAGAGTTGATTTGTACTATCCGTTTCTAATGGCAATGACTGAAAGTTTGAAAGAAGGCGGATTACTTGGTGTAATAACTTCCAATCGTTACCTATCAACTAAAAGTGGCGAAAGCGTAAGAAAGTATTTGTCTGAAAATTATGAAATTTTGGAATTGATAGACTTAGGCGATACGAAATTGTTTGAGGCAGCTGTTTTGCCCGCAATCTTTATCGGGAAAAAGAAGAAACAAAAATCAGCTTCATCTGCAAATTTTATTAAGATTTACGAAGAACTTAACGGTTACAAAGAGAATTTGATTTCTGTGGAATCCGTTTATGATGTTTTAAAAAATAATCAGTCGGGTTACTTTGTAACTGCAAGCGGAAAACGTTATAAAAAATCATCAGGAGCATTAAAATACAAAGTTGGCTCAACAACTTGTTGGGAAATGTTATCAAACAATGAATCGGGGTGGATTGCAAAGATTGATAAGGCTACAAAAAACAGGGTAGAAGATTTTTTTAAGGTAAAAGTTGGAATAAAATCGACTGCGGATAAAGTATTCATCAGCGATAAATGGGAAGAATTAAACGGAACAAAACCCGAAGATGAACTTTTGAAAGAGTTGATTTCACAAGAAAACATTGAACCGTGGAACGCAACGGATAATTTTGAATTGAAAGTCCTTTATCCTCACATTTCAGTAAATGGCGAAAAGCAAACGGTCGATATTGAAAAATACCCAAAAGCAAAAAAATATTTCACACAACACGAAGAAAAATTAAAAGGAAGAAAATATCTGATTGATGCTGGTCGGCAATGGTTTGAATTGTGGGTTCCGCATCGTCCCGACCAATGGAAATATCCTAAACTTGTTTTTCCTGACATAAGTTTAAAGCCTCGTTTTTACTTTGATAATGGCGGAAAAATTGTGAATGGAAATTGCTATTGGATTGTAGCAACAAAAGAATCTGATGTCGAAAAACTTTTCTTGATTCAAGGAGTTGCCAATTCAAAACTAATGACAAAATACCACGATTTGGTGTTTAACAACAAATTATATTCGGGTAGAAGAAGATATTTTACTCAATATGTAGAGAAATACCCGTTACCCGATTTTAATTCAGAAGTTGCAAAAGAAATAATTGTTATCGTCAAAGAGTTAAATCATTCTAACGATAAAGCAGTCATTTCTGATTTGGAAAATCAGTTAGAAATTGCTGTTGCCAAATCGTTTGGAGTTGAACCTGTTTTTACTTTGGATTAAAAACGGATTTTCCATTTTGACTTTCAAAAAACGACATTGCTATCGCTCGCTGGCATTTGTAACTTTCTGCACTCACATAAGAAAACAATTCCCCTAATTTCTCGCCTGGCGAAAGTATAATTCCCTCGATTATTTCCGTTTTTGGGTTTGTCAATGCTATCAAATAACGGACATCAAAAGTTGTCAAGCCTGAATCCTCAATAACAATTTCCTCTTTTTCTGGTGAAAATTTACCCAAATCAACGGTTGGACTATCTTGAACTTTCACTTCCAAAAGTTGATTCCGAATATCAGGAAAAGCTCCATACAAAAGGTCGTTTTCATTTACTTCGTAGCCTAACAATTCAATAACTTTCTTTTCTAATGCTTGTCCTCTATTTTTGGTAGCCGCTGCATCTAATTTGAAACCAATTAGTTTTTCAGCAACCATTTTCTTCAATAAACTAATAGAAAACAAATTTTGAATACTCGGTTCTTCTACCATTCCCGATTTTGGTGGTTCGTAATCGTGTCGAATTTGATAAGAGAGTTTTTTAGAATCTGGGAATGAAAGGATTTTATCTTCTCGTTCGTAAATTTCTTTTCTTACTTTACCTGAAATTAAAAGTTGGTGTTTAATTGTAGGCTTACCAAACTTGCCAAATTTCTGTTCAATGTATTGAGGAGTAAGAATAATAACCGAAGCAATTTTGTTGTTTTCAGTATCAATTCTAACAAAAACAAAACGGACATCAGTACATTTCAGACTTTCGCCCGATTCGTATTTTACCAATAATGTTTCCGTTGCTGGAATTCTATTCCAAACTTGCAGATTGTATGATGTTCCACTTGTAACGATATATGTGTCAATAAATTCACGAGCAATTTTAGGAACGCCTTTCGCTTTTGGCGGTACAATTTCAAATTGTCCTTGTTCGGCTAATTCGGGTAATGAATGTTTTTCTA
This sequence comes from Runella defluvii, assembly GCF_014195535.1. GTDB lineage: Bacteria > Bacteroidota > Bacteroidia > Cytophagales > Spirosomataceae > Runella > Runella defluvii. The sequence continues at coordinate 230,729 of NZ_JACIBY010000004.1, forward strand.
AAGTCGAAGCGATCAGTTTACGAATATTTGAGCCGTCTGTTCTCGTTTTACTTGTTAATGTGAATGGTTGTCTAACTAATTCAGAAAAGTATTCTGCTAATGTTTCTGATTTAGTCAGCATTGCAACTGACTTTGGTGGAATTTTAAAATTTTTATTCATTCTTCAATATTTAATAAAACGGGGACTTTTGTTTTTAAGGCTTTTGCGATTTTTCGTAGATTGATGACGGAGATATTCCTTTCGCCTCTTTCAACAGAACCGATATATGTTCTGTCAAGCTCGCATTCAAAAGCTAATTTTTCTTGAGATAAGTCGGCTTCGGTACGAAGCTCTCGTATTTGGTTTCCTATTCGTTCTAAATAGGCTTTTTCATCTTTAGAATATGTTGTAGCCATTTCCTGTTATTTGGGTACAAATAACTGAAATAGATGTAAATAAGTCCACGGACTATGAGTATCAAAAAGAAGATATATAAAATAGATTGTTTTGAAACTTTTTGGGAGGAAAGATTGGTCAGGTTACAGCGAAACTGTCTTTTTTTACCGTGAATGTTGAGGTTGTCAGGGTCATCCTACGCTTGCCTGTAACTCTCAAATATACGAAAGTTTTGTAGTAGTTTTTGTATTTATTTGACTTTTGTCAAGATTACATTGTACTTATGATGTAGTACTTTATGTATTGTTGTTGACTTTTTCAAAGACTAAATTGAACTTTTCTTGTCGTACTTTGTGTGTTGTTGAATACCTGTAAGGTTAAACCAAATGTAAAAAATGGTTTTCAAAAAGCCAAATTACTCCTCCTTTTTTAAATTTAAAGCGTCAAATGGGCTTTTGATGTTTTCGATTGTACGCTTACTCACGTGCGTATAACGCAATGTAGTTTTGAGGTCGTTATGCCCTAACAGTTCTTGAATCAGTTTGGTATCGGTACCTGCCTCGTGCAAGTGAGTAGCATGGGGTATAAAGTGGCATTGTTTAAACCTCACATACTGGTTGTTGTATAAGATGTTTTGAGTAAAAATAGGAAGCATCAAGTACATTTAACACCTTCTTTCTCCTACCTTCGCAGCAGATTTTATCAGTAAACTTTGAGCACGTATGCAAAGCGTTCGTTCTACTTCTCAACCCATCAGAATCGTCACGGCGGCGAGTCTCTTTGATGGCCACGATGCCGCCATCAACATCATGCGCCGCCTCATGCAAGCCTCTGGGGCGGAAGTGATTCACTTGGGACATAATCGTTCGGTACAGGAGATTGTGGAGTGTGCCATCCAAGAAGACGCGCACGGCATCGCCATCACCAGCTACCAAGGGGGGCACGTGGAGTTTTTTAAGTACATGTACGACCTTCTGCAAGAACAAGGGGCAGGACATATCAAGATTTTTGGAGGTGGAGGGGGGACTATTTTACCCTCCGAAATCGCCGAGCTGCACGCCTACGGCATCACCCGCCTCTATTCGCCCGACGATGGCCGTGCTATGGGGTTACAGGGAATGATTGATGATTTGTTAAAGAACTGCGATTTTCCCTTGGTTGATAGTCAACAGTCCATAGCCCATGGAATAAAAATAACTAAAAACCAACAGATTGCCAGAGCTATTACTGAAGCCGAATATTCCCTCCATTCTTCCTTTTTTCTCACTCCAGACTCCTCGCTTCTGACTCCTGTTTTGGGTATCACTGGTACGGGAGGGGCAGGAAAATCGTCGTTGGTGGACGAACTCATCCGACGATTTTTGCTCGATTTTGAAGATAAAACGTTGGCTGTTATTTCGGTAGATCCCTCCAAACGCAAAACGGGTGGGGCTTTGCTCGGCGACCGCATTCGGATGAACTCCCTGCACCCCGACATCGCCAAAGGACGGGTCTATATGCGTTCGCTAGCTACGCGCCAATCCAATTTGTCGCTGAGTCGGCACGTACAAGATGCCATTGATATTTGCAAAGCGGCTCATTTTGACCTAATTATCGTTGAAACTTCGGGCATTGGCCAGTCCGATACCGAAATTACCGAACATTCCGACGTCTCGCTGTACGTGATGACGGCGGAGTACGGCGCGGCTACGCAGTTGGAAAAAATCGACATGCTCGATTTCGCCGACCTCATTGCCATCAATAAATTCGACAAACGTGGCTCGCTCGACGCCCTGCGCGACGTGCGCAAACAATACCGCCGCAATCATAACCTCTGGGATGTCCCCGACGACCAACTTCCCATCTTTGGCACCATGGCCAGTCAGTTCAACGACGAAGGTATGAACACGCTCTATGCCAAGGTGTTGGAGTTGCTGGAGGGCAAGGGGCAAGGAGCAAGGGGCGAAGGGCAAGGGGCAAAGGGTAGAGTGGAAAGTGCAAATGGGCAAGAGGCGAGTGGTAAAGGGCAATGGGTAAAGGGGGATAGAAAAAGCAAAAATTCGTCATTCGTCACTCGTCCCTCGTCATTCGGCATCATTCCCTCCGACCGCGTGCGGTATTTGGCCGAAATTGTGGAAAATGCCCGTGCGTATGAGCAGTTTGTCAACGACCAATGCGCCATTGCGCGGCAGTTGTACCAGTTGGACGGTACGCTCAAAACGTTGTCAACGCTTCCAAATTTTGACAAATTGGAAGATTTTAAAGCCATCTATGGCGATTTGGAAGCTCGTTTGCATTATGACTGCAAACGCTTACTCGAACAGTGGCCCGAAACGGTCAAAAAATACCGCGCTGAAAAGTACCAGTTCAAAGTCCGTGACCGTATCATCGAACAAGACCTGTGGCACGAAACCCTTTCGCACCTCAAAATCCCCAAAATAGCCTTGCCCAAGTACCACGATTGGGGCGATATTTTACGGTGGTTGCTGACCGAAAACGTCCCTGGCGAATACCCCTATACGTCGGGTGTGTTTCCGCTCAAACGTGAGGGCGAAGATCCTACGCGGATGTTTGCGGGAGAAGGTGGCCCCGAACGCACCAACCGCCGTTTCCATTACGTCTCCAAAGGGATGCCCGCCAAACGCCTGTCCACGGCCTTCGATTCGGTGACGCTCTACGGCGAGGATCCCGACCTACGCCCCGACATTTACGGGAAAGTAGGGAACTCAGGCGTGAGTGTCTGCACCCTCGATGATGCCAAAAAACTATACAGTGGCTTTGACCTCTGCGACCCCAACACCTCGGTGTCGATGACCATCAACGGCCCCGCACCTATTGTCTTGGCGTTTTTCCTAAATGCGGCCATTGATCAGCAGTGTGAGAAGTACCTGCAAAACCCCACCCTCGGTCCCTCCCCTGTAGGGAGGGAGGTAATAGGGGAACAAAAATCCCCCTCGCCTGAAAGGAGAGGGGCTAGGGGTGAGGTTGCCTACCAAGGTGAGGTTCCCGAAGGCAACAACGGCCTCGGGTTGGCGCTCCTCGGCGCGACGGGCGACCAAGTGCTGCCTACCGACGTCTATCAAAGAATCAAAGCCGATACCCTGCGTCAAGTACGCGGAACGGTACAAGCTGACATTTTGAAAGAAGACCAAGCGCAGAACACTTGCATCTTTAGCACCGAGTTTGCGCTCAAACTGATGGGCGACATTCAGCAGTATTTTATTGAAAATCAAGTTCGAAATTTCTATTCGGTGTCGATTTCGGGTTACCACATTGCGGAGGCGGGAGCTAATCCTATTTCGCAGCTGGCGTTTACATTGTCCAATGGTTTTACCTTTGTGGAATACTACCTCAGTCGTGGTATGCACATCGACGATTTTGCGCCTAACTTGTCGTTTTTCTTCTCCAACGGAATGGACCCTGAATACACCGTTTTGGGGCGCGTAGCGCGGCGGATTTGGGCCAAAGCCATGAAAAACAAGTACAAAGGCAACGACCGTAGTCAAAAACTCAAGTACCACATTCAGACGTCGGGGCGGAGTTTGCACGCGCAAGAGATAGCATTCAACGACATTCGAACGACCTTGCAAGCGTTGTTGGCGATTTATGACAACTGCAACTCGTTGCACACCAACGCCTACGACGAGGCCATCACGACTCCTACGGAAGAAAGCGTGCGTCGGGCGATGGCGATACAATTGATTATCAACCGCGAGTTTGGGTTGACCAAAAACGAAAACCCACTGCAAGGAGCGTTTATTGTAGAAGAATTGACTGACTTGGTAGAGGAAGCCGTTTACCAAGAGTTTTTGAGCATCAACGAACGTGGGGGAGTGTTGGGGGCGATGGAACGCATGTACCAACGCAGCAAAATACAAGAGGAGTCGATGTACTACGAAATGCAGAAGCACACGGGGGCGTTGCCGATTATCGGGGTTAATACATTTTTGGACGAAAAAGGCTCTCCCACGACACTCCCCGCTGAAATCATCCGCTCGACCGACGACGAAAAACAATACGCCGTTGCGTCGAGAAAAGCGTTTCAGCAGCGCAACGAAGCCCAAGCCAAGGCCGCATTGGCGACGCTACAACAAGTGGCGTTGCAAGGCGGTAATTTGTTTGAATGCTTAATGGAGACGGTGAAAGTATGCACGCTCGGCCAAATTTCGGCGGCCTTGTACCAAGTAGGAGGCCAGTACCGCCGAAATATGTGATGTTGGAACATGATTAAAACTTCACCCCCGAAAACTTGCCGTTGTTTCGTCGCCAAATGGAGTTGTCGTTGGCGTTGATTTCACCGTCTAAGTTGAAGTCGCTGAGTTTGTAGAGCCCAAATTTGCCGTTTTCGTTGAGCCAAATTGAAGCATCGTTGGCATTCACTTCGGCAAAAGACGTTTTATAGGAATCGGCAGCAAAAAGACAGAAAACACTGCCAACTTGCAACTGCCCCGACGCGGGAAGCCCCGCAGGCACGTACGATTGGCGTTTGGTGAAGTCATAGCTAATTGTATTGTTTACGACGGCTACAGCATCGTGCGATACCGCGCCGATGTGGTTGCGGTGTTCGATGGCCACAAACAATGTTTGGGTAGGATTAACGACGGGACAAGCCCCCGTGGTTTGTACAGTACCGTCTTTAAAAAGCAGCCCCGAGGTCTTAAAGATAGTCGAACTTGCTTCTTCGGGCGACGTCCGTAGCGAAACCAATACCCAGTCAACGACATCAGGGGAATAGATTTCAGAGCCTTCGCTGCCAGGATAATTCCAAGGTGCATTTTTGTAGGGCTGACCAGCTGCGGTTTTGGTTGCCAAGGCATCCTTAGGCGTTTGCCCTGGCAATAATCCAAGTTGGTTGAGCTTGGTGTGCATGGTGGTTCCATTCATGGCACCTTCCAACAATACTTTGGTTTCGATACAAGCCGTTACTTGAGACGGCGGGCTTACCAGTACCGTAATCAACGAGCGGTCGCTTTCGCAGCCGTTTACGGTTTGGGTTACATAATAAGATGTACTTCCTATGGAGGTCGTAGAAGGGGTGGGAGCCGTCAAATTGCCCGTTCCACCAGTGGATGAACTGTACCATTTTAAGGAGCTACCAGTGGCACTCAGGGATGAGGGTGCTTGTCCTTGGGTATAACTGACCGAACCAGAAACCGTAGGCGGAGCAGGTTTGGCTTTGATGGTGACGGGTATCATGGCACGGCTACTTTCGCACGAATTAACGGTTTGACTGACGTAATACGCAACCGTGCGCGCTGTGGCCGACGAAGGGCTAGGGGCAGTACTACTGGCCGTTCCGCCTACTGCAATGTCGTACCATTTTAGGTTTGAGCCAGTGGCGCTAAGTGGGTTGGTTGCATCGCCCTGACAATAGCTTGGTGGATTAACCACCTCTGGAAGGCTAGGTTTACTGCGAATGGTCACCATCACTTGCGTACGGTTGCTTTCGCATCCGCTGATGGTTTGTGAAACAAAATAGCTCAAAATGTTGGGACTTGCAGTGGAAGGTGTAGGAGCCGTAGTGCTGCTTTCACCTCCCGTTGAAGAAGTGTACCACAACAAATCATTTCCAACCGCCGTGAGAGGTGATGCCGTTTGGCCTTGACAATACTCAACGTTAGACGCGCTAGGAGCAGTGGTTTTGGTGCCTACATTGACCTTGATTTCGGCGCGATTACTCTCGCAACCATTGAGGGTTTGGCTGACAAAATAAGAATTTGTTCCAACAGTACTTGTCGATGGAATGGGAGCCCCTGAGGAGCCAGTACCTCCTGTGGCTACAGTGTACCACAACAAGGCCGTTCCGCTCGCCGAAAGTTGCAGTGCCGTCTGGCCTTGGCAGTAATTGAGACTGGCTACCGTGTGCGGAATATCTGGTCGGTTTTTGACATTTACGTTGATTTGAGTACGACTGCTTTCGCAGCCATTCACGGTTTGGGAAACAAAATAGCTGGTCAACGTAGCGGCGGAAGTTGAAGGGGTAGGGGCATTGGTTACGCCTGTTCCTCCAAAAGGTGCCGTGTACCATTTTAGGTTTGAGCCATTGGCCGTAAGGGCTGATGCCGTTTGGCCTTGGCAGTATTCGATGGACGTGGTAGCCGTAGGTGCTGTGGCTTGGCTCGCCACTATTACGTCGATTTGCGCCCGTGTACTTTCACAATTATTGATGGTTTGGGTAACGTAGTACGACGTTGTGCCCGCGCTGCTCGTTGCTGGGGTAGGAGCGGAGGTGTTGCCAGTGCCGCCCGTTGCTTGGGTGTACCATTTTAGGCTTACGCCACCTGCGGAAAGGGCAGAAGCGGTTTGCCCAATACAATAATTGACAGGTGAACTCACGGTTGGTTTTGTCACCGAGGCACAATCGGCGGGTTCGTTGGCCAAGGCACCCACGCGTGGAATGTTGGCATCGAGCCAGCTGAGGCGTTGTTCTGTCCAGTTTTTAAACCAATCAATTTCTTCTTGGTAGGTATTTCCCCAGTAGTAATTGGGCCAAATCCATTCTCCCAACAGTGGCCAACGCTGAAAATTACGCACTTGAGACTCGCCAAGGAGCGCCACGTTTTGGTTCACAAAGCTGCTAATGTTGCTGTTGGTCCATTGATTTTGTCGAAGTTGCTGCCAGCGTTCACGGACTTTGAGGCAAAACTCACGGTCTTGAAGCAAACGTGCCCACCAAGTAGGAGTTTGCTTATCGTCTTGGGGACAAAACTCTCGCACAAAATCATACGCCCAGTGATTGGTTTCCCAGCCTTTGCAATAATTAGCGTTGCCGTATGAGTGGTCATAATCCCAAGCTGGCCCCATCTTAATTTTAGAATCGCGGCTATCGCGGTCTTTGTAGAAAAAAACACTTAGGCGGTAAGCATCAATGTTGTAGGTGAGTTCGGTAAGCAAAAAATAATCTACAAAGGTATTGACGTCAATGTACTTGGCATATCCATTGGTCGGGTCTTTAAAATTGGGGCCGTTGAGGGTATGCTCAAAATTGGTAAAGTGGTTTTTGATGTATTCAAATTGCGCGGTGGTAATATCATCTTTCTTGGGGTATTCAAGCATGATGTTGATTTCCATCAGGTTGTTGGCAGGATAAGGCGATTTCCAGTAAGCGTCGGCACTGCCCGTATTTTTATCTACTTTCAGGATGTAGCCTCCCGTAAGGGCATCGCCTGAATTATCAGCGGGTTTGAGTGAGGCAATGTTGACCCGATTCGCATCCCGTTTTATTTTTTCCATCAATATATAAACGCCTTTATAATCGCCATCAATCACCAACTCAACAAACTTGGTACGCGTAGCATACATCCCCATTTGGTTCGACAAGTGGTACGTCAGTACGTCGCGCATGAGGGTTTTGTCGGTGTAGCTGGCATTCAGAATCCAGTCGCTTTCTTTGGGCATTCCCAACAAAGAGACCTTGAGGTCGTCGCCTGTTTCGGTACGGGTTTCAAAACCGTAGGGTTTTTTGGGAAAAAATTGGGAAGATGAGCCACGGTGCTCAATCCCTACCGTTCCGTTGAAATTATTGAAAGGGTCGGGTTGGTTATTATTGGCAGGGTTTCGGTAATAATTTCGATTCCCTGGCCCATTGTCAATAATGCCCATTTTGACGTTTACCTTGGGGTTATCGGCAATCGTTTGCCCTTCGGTCGAAACAACAATAATGGGGAGATTGGAAGATGTAAATGTTTGACCAAAGATATTGGAAAATGAGCCAATTATCAGAAAAAGTATTCCAAATGTGTAGAATTTAGGCATGGTCGCTGAGTGATCTGATTTGCTATTTTAGCTCTTGAACAAAAACCGTACCACTTTCGCGTTTTAGAATTTTGTACCTTTGCAAAAAAGATGGAAAGTACGTTCCATCGACCTATATGTATGGAATCGAAAAGACAACAAAAAGTGGCGCGTCAAATCCAAAAAGATTTGAGCGATATATTTCAAAAAGAAGGCCGTTCGTGGTTTGACAATGCCTTTATTACAGTGACCGTCGTGCGTATGTCGCCTGATTTGAGTGTTGCAAGGGTGTATTTGAGTTTTTTGGCTGCCAAAAACAAAGGATTATTGCTCGAACAAATCCAAGAACGCCACAAATCCATTCGTCAGCTGTTAGGAACGAAAATTCGCCACCAACTTCGCATTGTACCTGAGTTACACTATTACCTGGATGACACTGCCGAGTATGCTGCCAAGATGGACTCACTCTTTGCGGGACTGACTATTCCACCGCCTGTTGATGGCGAAACACCTGACAACGAATAATATACTATTTGTGTTGGCCGCTCTTCACTGACCACTAACCGCTGTTTTGTTTTTTAACCCAACCAAAAAATGACTTTAGAAGACATCCGTCGAGAAATTGATGCCATTGATGATCAATTACTTATTCTCCTCAATCAACGAATGCAGTGGGTGCATAAGGTAGGAGAATTAAAACGAGCTACTAAGACGGTGATTTATCGCCCCGAACGCGAAAAATCAATTTTGGATAGGCTTAACAAACAAAACAAAGGGATGCTGACGCCCGAGGCAATCGAGGCGATTTATCTGGAGATTTTTGCCACGGCTAGAAATATTGAATTGCCCGAACGAATTGCCTATTTGGGACCCGAAGGAAGCTTTACCCACCAAGCGGCCGAAAGTCGTTTTGGTGGAATGAGTGAGTACATGACCCTTCCAACGATTAAATCGGTGTTTGAGGCTGTGGATACAGGGCGGGCAAAGTTTGGGGTAATTCCCATCGAAAATAACCAAGAAGGGATTGTGTATGAGACGGTTGATTTGCTCAATGAAACCAATATTAGTATAGCTGCTGAGCTCAAAATTCCTGTGCATTTTGCCCTTGCCACAGAATGCGAAAATCCTTCTAAAATCAAGCGTATTTACTCAAAAGACATTGCTTTTCGCCAGTGTCGTGGGTTTTTAAACAAGTATTTTGAACAAACGCAGCCCGAAGAAATTCAGGTAGAATCGACATCGAAAGCGGCTAAATTGGCTTCCGAAGACCCCGAAAGCGCGGCTATTTGCTCCGTGATTGCGGCACGTTTGTTTAGTTTACCTGTACTTTTTGATAACATCGAAGATAACAGTAACAACCGCACTCGCTTTTTTATTTTGGCCAAAGATTTTATCAATCAGCCGAGTGAAAATGATAAAACGACAATCATTGCACGTTTGCCTGATACCGAGAAACCTGGGGTGTTGGCGGGCTTTCTTCAAGATTTTAAACGAGCGAATATCAACTTAACCAAAATCGAAAGCCGCCCCTACAAAGGAAGCGAGGATTTTAATTTTTGGTTTTTTATTGAATTAGAAGGGTATTTCAAGGACGAGAATGTACAGAAAGTGTTTAAAAAACACCGCAGTTATATCAAATTACTTGGTAGCTACGTTAAGAACACGTAAAAAATAGCGACAATGGATATTTCGTGGCAAGAGTTTGAAAAAGTGGAACTTCGCGCAGGAACAATTGTGCAGGTGGAAGACTTTCAAAAAGCGCGGAAACCAGCCTACAAAATTTGGGTTGATTTAGGAGTCGAAATCGGGACAAAGCGCAGTTCGGCGCAGGTAACGAAGCTTTATTCAAAAGAAGAACTGCTAGGTCGCCAAGTGATTTGTGTGACCAACTTTCCCCCAAAACAAGTGGCCGATTTTATGTCGGAAGTACTCGTGACGGGATTTGTGCTGCCCGATGGCGAAGTGGTGCTGTCTCAGCCCGAGCGCCCCGTCCCCAATGGAGCCCGTTTGGCCTAATTCAAGAACGAAAAAGGTGAAAAAAGTTTGCTTGTATCTGTGGTTAAGCGTAGCAAGTTGGGGGGCAGCCTTGGCGCAGTCAACCTACCCGATTGTTCCCAAACCAGCGCATTTAGTGCCTAAAAATGGCCATTTTATTTTCCCCAAAACTTTGCTGATTGCCGTCACTAGCACCGACCCGCACTTGCGCCACTTCGCAGAAGAGTTTGCGCAAACCATTGGGCTGGTGTCGGGGCATGATACGCGCGTGTTTGCGGGCAATTTTCGCGTCAAAGAAGGCATCAATCTTGTACCAGGCAAAGACCTGAAATTAGGCCATAAAGGCTACTTTTTGGATATTTCACCCCAGCGTATCGTCATTACAGCCGAGCAGCCGCAAGGATTTGCTGCGGGTATCCACGCCCTGAAGCAACTCATGCCACAGGCCATTATGGGTGCCCAGCGCGTACAAGGAGTTGACTGGAAAATACCCTGTTGTTACATCGAAGACCAACCTTAATTTAACCCAAAATAACGCGTGCTTTTGCACCTAACTGCCATGCTACAAAAACAGCCATTTGTCACCTGTTTTCGCCTTTCAAAGTCGTTGCTTTTTTTACCCGTAGTTTGTTTTTTAGTATTAACGGGGTGTCAGCCATCCACCACCACGCAGCCCAAAGCACCTACTGAATCGTATAAACACACGAACATGGATATTCAGAGTGAAAAACATAGATCGACGGTTCACGTTCCCATCGAATTGTCGATTGCCGAACTGACGCGCCACCTCAATACACAAGTGCAAGGTTTGATTTATGAAGATAACGACCGCCAAGAAGGGTTTAAAATAAAAGTGTGGAAACGGGCGCTCATCGTAGCGGAAGCCCGTGATTCGCTATTGTACTATACTGTTCCGCTGAAAATTTGGGGAGAAAAATCGTACCAAGTTTTAGGAATTACGGGTGCACAAGCGACCGAATTTCAAATCAATCTCAAATTTATGACGCGTTTTGGCGTTGACCCCGACTGGAAAGTACGTTCTCAGACGGTATCTGCGGGGTTTGATTGGGTAACCAAGCCGAGTATCAAAGTGGCTAACATCGAAATCCCAATTACGGGCATCATCAGCCGTAAAATTTCCGAAAACCTTGAGACATTTTCCAAGGCCATTGATAAAAACATCCAAGAGAGCATCGAAGTAAAACCATACGTAGTGCAGGCATGGAACCTCATCAGAGAGCCGCGCCAATTGTCGGAAGAATACCGTACTTGGCTGGTTGTTACTCCGACGGACATTTTAATGACACCGTTTCAAGTTGATAAAGGAAAAATTAGCACAAGTATCGGCATCAGGGGCTTTACCCAAACCCTTACGGGGGAAAAGCCAACCATCAAACCTGCGACCGAAATTCCTAATTTGATGATTGTGAAAGATATTCCCAAAGGCTTTCAGATTGGGTTAATTGGGGTGGTTCCTTACGAGGAAGCGTCGAAGCTGGCAGCCACGCAATTTGTAGGAAAACGGTTTGATTTTAAAGAAGGAAAATACAAAATTGAGGTGACGAGTGTTGATATTTATGGTCAGAACGATAAGCTGATTATCAAATCGGGGGTGAAAGGAAGTATCAATGGCGTCATTTATTTAAAAGGGATTCCGCATTATGATGCAGCGTCACGAACGTTATCGTTAAAAAATGTTGATTATGATTTAGACACCAAGAATGTGTTATTGAAAACGGCCAACTGGCTCTTACAAGGAAAATTTGCCAAACAGATAGAACAGCAGTTTGTGTTTTCGGTAGGTGATCAGGTGGATGAAGCGCAAAAAGCTATTCGCCAACAGCTTACCAATCGGAAAGTGGCCAAAGGAGTTGCATTTGGAGGGCGATTAGACCGTCTCGACCCTGATCAAGTCTATCTAACACCGACCTCTTTGGTGGCATTAATTGTGGCAAAAGGACAGATTGATGTCAAAATAGACGGCTTATTGTAGGGTAAAAAGCGCCCCTATTCATGGTATTTACGATTTTTTTCTTTTTATTTGATTTTTAAAGAGGCGAACTCTTTATAGCTTTGTACCCGATAGCGTTATCGAGGCCGTCTTATCGTTCTGCTCTCGCTTAGGTTGAAAGCAGGAAGGAAAGTCCGGACAGCGCAGAGTACCGTACTTCCTAACGGGAAGGCAAATAGTTGGCGACGGCTATTTGACAGCAAGTGCAACAGAAAATAAACTACCGTTTCTGAATAAGAAATGGAAAAGGTGAAAAGGTGGAGTAAAAGCCCACCGCTCGGCTGGCGACAGACGGGGCACGGTAAACCTTACGGGCTGAAAGACCAAATAAGTGTCGATTTTAGAGCTACTCGTTCTAATTCTCTTCGGAGGTGTCGGCATGGGTAGGTTGATAGATTTCAACGGCAACGTTGAAGCCAGATAAATGATAAGATTGTCAAGTTAAATTGATAAACAGAATCCGGCTTATAGGCCCGATTACGCTATTAAAAAAAAAGTTTTGTAATACTATTTTGCAGTAAACAACACTCATTGCCCATGAAAAAAATTAATTTACTGTCCACTCTATTTTTGTTATCGTTGGCTGTAGCAAAGACCAATGCGCAGTCGCCTAGCCCTAAAAGCGCGGGCTACGAAGGTCCAAACAAGTTAAATACATGGGCACTTACAATTACCCCGGCTCTTACCCAATTTTATGGGGATCTTCGTCAGTATGATTTTAAACTCGGCCCCGAAGAACATTTGACGGGTGGCCTTGGGCTTGCACTCCACAAGCAAGTAACGCCTATTTTTGGCGCTAGTCTCAATTTTTGGACTGGCAACCTGAATGGTTCAAAAGAGCGTATTTACAATGCCCATTTTGAAAGCAAAGGGTTTTTACAAACCACAATCAACGCCCACGCAAACCTCAAGCCGATTTTGTTTGGATACAATAAGCTGAAACGCTGGAAGTGGGATGTGTATGCTGGGTATGGCTACATGTGGTTCAACTCGCGGGTGTATCGCTTAGGTACTGGCAAATCCGTTGAATTGATTCGTACCAATACCAACCGAAGCTCTAAAACAGCAGGTGAGTGGGAACGCGACGGTTCGACTTATACCCGTGAAATTGTTTTCCCAATCGGTTCGGCCATTCATTTTGAAGCATCTCCTCGAATCGACATTGGGTTAGACTTTACCCTCAATCACGTAAATACGGAGAAATTAGACGTAACTTACGGTGGCGGTGGTTCAGAACAATATCCTCGTCAAGATATTTGGTTGTTTAGAAAAGGCGACTCAAAATTAGACAAGTGGGGAAGCGTTGGCCTCTCTCTAACGTATAAAATAGGCAAGAATGCTGTGATGGCGAAAAAAGATGCCAAAGGAAACTGGGTGCATGACCCTGCCAAAGGCCGCTACCACTTGCGCTACACCAACCCATTGGATTTGATTGCGCCGCCGTATAATCCTACCATGAACGACGCGGACTCGATTGCTAAAGCAAATATGCCTAAGCCAGTTGATCCACGCTTGTTTACCGATACAGATGGTGATGGTGTCGCTGACTTGTTTGATAAAGAACCGAATACACCAGCCAACAGCATCGTGTCTGGAGGTGGGGTTGCGATGGATTTGGAAAAATACGTGAAAGACATCATTGCGAAAAATTTGCCTAAAGAAGAGTGCGAAGCGATGTTTGGTAATATTGAGTTTGATACTGATAAAGCCATCATCAAAGACCCTTCTCAGCAAATCTTGAAGCAAGTGATTGACCTCTTGAACGTGCGTCCAAACTGCCGCGCGGTGATTGTAGGCCATACCGATGCCCGTGCGTCTGATAATTATAACTTCCAGTTGTCGAAGCGTCGGGTGGAAGCTGCTAAACGTTATTTGATTCGTAACGGTATGCAAGACCCAAGCCGCGTATTGGTAGAATACTACGGAGAGTTACGCCCAGTGTCAGATAATAAGTCAGTGGAAGGAATGAGCCGTAACCGTCGGGTAGAGATTCGTATTTTGCCAATGAACTCCATTCGTTCTTCTTATCCTGCAGGTTTCCGTACGGGTAAAAAGAAAGATCAAGAGCCTGGTAAAGTAGCCAAAGAGCCTAGAAAGAAGAAATAATCGGTAACGATTCTTATAAAAATAACGGATGGGCATTGCTTTTGAAGCAATGCCCATTTTGTTTTTTAAGGAAAATCGCATACTTTTGCGCCCACGTTACACACGAAGGACGTGTTCCTTCATATAGTAAACTGAACAAAAACAATGGTAAGAATTCGTTTAGCGCGTCGCGGACGCAAAAAAGGAGCAATGTACGACATCGTCGTAGCAGATGCTAAAGCACCACGTGATGGTCGTTTCATTGAAAAATTGGGTACGTACAACCCAATTGCTAACCCTGCAAAAGTTGTTTTGAACGTTGATAAGGCGGTAAAATGGCTTTTAAACGGTGCTCAACCTACAGATACAACTCGCGCGCTTTTGAGCCACGAAGGTGTAATGTTGCGTAAGCACTTGCAAGTAGGGGTAAGAAAAGGGGCAATCACTCAAGAAGTTGCTGATGCTCGTTTTGAAGCTTGGAAACAAGAAAAAGCTTCACGTAATGATGCCAAATCTGACGGCTTGACTCAAAAACAAGCAGACGAGAAATTGGCAAAACTAGATGCAGAACGCAAAGTGAATGAAGCACGTGCGGCCGCTATTGCAAAGAAAAACGCAGTGGCAGTAGCAGAAGTTGAGGCAGCAGCCGAAGAGGCAGCCCCAGCCGAAGGAGCAGCTGAATAATTTTCTCTTTTTACAAATGGTATGGGTCTATTCGTTTAGCCCCATACCATTTTTTGTTTTTTAGACATCATGCAGCACAACGATTGTTTTCAACTAGGGCACGTCACTCGTACCCATGGGACGAAGGGGGAGGTGGTTATCTTCTTAGACGTTGACTTTCCTGACGACTACGAGCAGATGGAGTCTGTCTTTGTCGAAATAAAAGGACAGTTAATTCCTTACTTTATCCAACAAATCAACATTCAACGGGGAAATAAAGCCATCGTGAAGTTTGAAGATATTCATTCCATCGAACAGGCTACTCCGCTGATTAATTGCCCACTATTCTTGCCAGAAGATACCCTTGATGAGCTGGATGGGTCGAAGTTTTACTACCACGAAATTGTTGGTTTTAGAATTATAGACGCTACTTTGGGCGCCTTAGGCTTGGTGACAACTGTCTATACCATGGCTACCCAAGACCTGATTGCGATGGAGTATCAGGGACAAGAAGTGCTCATTCCCGTCAATGATGACATTATCAAAGGCGTAAATCGCCAAGAAAAAGTGATGAATGTGAGCCTTCCCGAGGGTTTGGTGGATGTTTATACCGAAGGAACGAACGCCGTCGCTGATGACGATGATAGTGAAATAGAAGATTAGTCGCCTACTAAAAGTTGTAAGAAATATACCTATGCGCATTGACATCATCACTTGTTTGCCTCGTTTGTTAGACAGTTTTTTTGAACACTCTATTTTGAAACGTGCCCAAGAGGGTGGGCATGTAGAGGTGGTTGTGCACGACCTGCGTGACTATAGTCTTAACAAACAACGCCAAGTGGATGATTATGCGTTTGGAGGTGGCGCTGGAATGGTGCTCACCATCGAGCCCATTGCGCGCTGTATTCGAAAACTTCAGAGCGAACGCACCTACGATGAGGTGATTTACGTAACGCCAGATGGCGAGCGCCTCAACCAAAAAACATCAAACCGACTGTCGCTTACCGAAAATCTAATCATTCTTTGTGGGCACTACAAAGGGGTAGATGAGCGGGTGAGAACGCATTTTATTACCAAAGAAATTAGCATTGGAGATTATGTACTGTCGGGTGGCGAGTTGGCTGCCTGTGTCATTGCTGATTCAATTATTCGCCTTATTCCAGGGGTTTTAAACGACGAAACCTCCGCCCTTACCGATTCTTTTCAAGATAATTTATTGGCGCCCCCTGTTTATACGCGCCCTGCCGATTTTGAAGGCTGGAAAGTTCCCGACATTCTACTTTCGGGCCACGAAGCCAAAATCTCTGATTGGCGCTTTCAGCAATCGTTGGAACGCACTCAAGCGCGGCGCCCCGACCTTCTGCCTTAAATAAATGGCACAAAATTTGTGGACTGTACCTGTACATTCTATTTTGATACTTATACTTTTGGTGAAAATAAAGTATAATATATAACTTCTTGTATTTGAGGGTGTTGCCTCTGTCTTTCTCTTTTTGGTATAGTTTTTGTCCTAAAAATAGGGACGTTAAAGTGGTATAATGCCACCTGAAAGAAAACCATTTTTTTAGAAAAATTTTCTTTTGGTTGCTGTTATATAGCTTCATCGTGAGTGCTTTGTTTAACAGTACTTACTCTACTCTATTATGTTGTTTCTTTACAAGCCCTATTTAAGGCTTCGCATTCATGCGTGCCTTGTTGCTCGTCGCTCTTCAAGAAATTTGAGTATTGGATGGATGTTGTCCGTACTTATAAGCTCACTTCCTTTTTTCGCGACTGCGCAAAATCCACTTTCCAGTGTGGGGAAGTTTAATATTTTTACCCAAGGGAATGCTACATTGACAACCAACGAAAGTGAAGGCCCCGTCGCTATCGGGGGCAACTTGACCGTGGGAGGTAATTACCAAATAACGACGGTCAATGTGGGTGACTTGAAGGTAGGGAATATACCAATTGGGCTTGTAGTAGGTGGTGGAGTGACGCTGACTTCTGGGCAGTTGCAAATGAATACCCAAGGATACGTTAAAATAGGGAATTGTACTGGTTTAACGGTTTGGTATAAAGATAATAACGACGCTTTTTCGCCAATACGTATCACCAAAAATACGGAAGGGTATGCTTCGCCAAGTAGCTGGATTCAAATTAATACGCAAGCGGACGGCTGGGCTGGATATGCCCAACCTAACCAAGTAAGCAGTACCAACAACCCCGTTTGTGAAACTACTTCTATCAATTTTGCATCTGCGTTTACTACGCTAAAGGCCAATTCCTCGTCGCTTGCGCAATGCCAAGGGACGAATGTCGTAACGGAGAATGCTAATGGGGATGTTTTGACGAGTATTTCGGGACAAAACCTATACTTAGATTTGCCTGCAAGTCCGATTGCTGGCAAGCCCCGTATTTGGAATGTATCGGGAGCGGATTTGAACGCCATCAATGAACTGAATTTACGCTTTACGCCTACGGCAAGTGAACCCCTCGTTATTAATGTATCGACGGGTACTTCCTTTACTTGGAATGTGAAAAACCAAAATGTGGGCGCGGCGATGAAGTATATTATTTGGAACTTCCCTAGCGCAACAACGCTCAATATCGAAGGAAACGCAACCATTGAAGGGAGTATTCTAGCGCCTAATGCCGCTGTGGTGAAAACGGCCAACCAATCAAATATTCAGGGACAATTGGTGGGGCAGTCTTTTGTGCATTCGGGAGGCGAAATGCACCATTACCCCTTTGAGGGAAATGTTGACTGCGGAGTTGTGACTTGTGTAAAGCCCAACGCAGGAAAAGATACAACAATTTGTGTGACGTCAATTCAGTTGAAAACACCAGCTTCGGACGAAGTTTGGGCGTTTCTTTCTTCAAATAATAACACTGCCGCCACCATTTTTACCACGGGCTTGGCTACTGGTTTGACGGTTTCGGGGCAATATAGATTTGTCCTTAGAAGACAATCTGACGCCAACTGTAGCGATACCATCGTTGTGACCAAATCGAGCTTTTTGTTGCCAACCATTACCGATAAGTCGATTTGCCCAGGAGAAAACCTGACTTTTGGTTACCAAGGGCTGTCGAATGTCAGTTACTTATGGAGCACGGGCGCAACCTCAGCCACGATTACCGTAAGCCCTACCCAAACCACCGATTACCGTGTGGCAGTTACATCTTCATCAACGGGCTGTGTATTTAGAGATACGATTCAAGTGGCGGTTTCGCCCAAACCAAATGCGGGACAAGACATCACTGTTTGTGAAACTACGGCCAAGGTAGTGGCGGCAGGTACGGGTGAAACATGGTCGTTTTTGTCTTTCAACGACCCTAATAATAGTTCAAACACCGACGTCGCGACCATTGACGCACAGGGTAATATCGCAAGTTTGGATAAAAGAGGTTTCTATCGGTTTGTATTGACCAACAGCAGTGGTTGTACAGATACCATACGAGTTCAAAAAACGACGGTCGTTGTGCCCGAAATCCAGCTGAATCCAATTTGTCCAGGCACTCAATTGACTTTTGGATATACCGATAGTACAAATTTCTCTTACGCTTGGAATACGGGGGTAACCACTGCGCGCATTACGGTACAGCCTTTGGTGACAACCGATTATTACGTCACTGTCACGTCGTTGCAGACCCAATGTACAGGCAAAGATACAATCACCGTCACGGTGCTTCCTGCGCCAAAACTTACTTTGGTGTCGTCGGTTTGTTCGTCCGATACGTCAAAATATACGACCACTGTTACCGTTGACAATGGGGCAGTCGTTACGTCAAACGCAGGTTTTGTCAGCGGAAGTGGCACGACCTTCACTGTCACAGTTGGAAGCGATACAACACAATACACCATCACGGCAACCCTAAACGGATGTCGGACTCGTCTCACGGTAAATAAACCCATTTGTAGTGCTAACTGCCCACCGATAGCAGCCCCTGTCGCATCCAGCGTAGCAATTTGTGTAGGCACAACAGCTACTTTAACAGCGTCCAATTGTGCGACGGGTACCGTGCCAAAATGGTACGATTCGGCGGCACTAACGACGGAGGTTGGCAGTGGGGTTAGCTTCACAACGCCTGTTTTGACACAGGCCCGCAATTATTACGTTGCTTGTGTTAGTTCAACAGCGTCCACTTGTAAAAGCACAGGAGTACAGGTTGGGGTAACAATGAAACCTTACCCTACTTTCAGTGGCGTTATTGCCAATTGTGCCGCGGGTAATTCAATATACTCAATTACCATTACTTCTACGGGTACTGTGACGGTAAGCTCACCGTCAGGAACTACCATCACGGGAACAGGAACTTATACCATTTCAAACGTAACCGCAGGGCAGAATCTGGTCTTGACTTCTACGTTGAATGGCTGTACAAAAGATACGACTATCATTGCTCCTAACTGTGCTTGTATTCCAACGACTCCGACGGCATTGGCGGCAAACGTGGGAATTTGTGAAGGAGTGGCTATTCCTACCCCGACTTTTACCGCATTGGTAGGTGCAAATACGACAGTAGATTGGTATAGTGCAGCCACTGGAGGAACGCTTTTAGCTTCTAATACGCTCACATTCAGTGTTACAGCGGTTGGTACTTATTATATGCAGGCCAAAAGCACAGCCTCAGGTTGTAACAATGAAGTAAACGGAGTACGCATTCCAGTGACGTTGGCCATTAGTCCTAAACCGACGTTTACGGTGCAAGCGAAAAACCCTATTTGCCAAGGTGGGACTGCTTTGAATAATGGAAGTGTGGCACTTACGTCGGCTACAGTGGGTCAGTTCTTTGCTTTTAATACCACAGGAGCAGGAACCCTACCAACGGCAGCGTCGGAAGGTACTGAAATCAGCAGCTTACCCACGACTATTGCCCAAAATATTGCCAATACAACTGCCTCAACTACCTATTATGTGCGGGTATTTAGCAACGAAGGTTGTTACAAAGACACCTCGGTGGTGGTAAATCCTACCCCATGCGTGGGCAACTGCCCAACCATTACGGCGGTTGATGCTACCGATACACTTTGCTCGGGCTATTATGGTGAGGGTATAACAGTTCAGGTTTCAGATACCTCTAAAGTAGTGCGTTTTGTTTACTTTGCTTCTCAGCAAACGGGTACAAGCATGTATTCGGGCGGAACACTTATTCAAGAAGTAAAACCACAAGGTTCGTTGGTAAGTGCGCCAAATGGTCTTCCTGGCCTACAATTGCCCGCCAATAACGGTACAGCTCCAATCAAATACTATGTCTATGCCATTTTGAGTACACCGCCAACGAATGTGCCAAATTGCCTGCCGTTTGCCGA
This sequence comes from Runella defluvii, assembly GCF_014195535.1. Lineage (GTDB taxonomy): Bacteria > Bacteroidota > Bacteroidia > Cytophagales > Spirosomataceae > Runella > Runella defluvii. The sequence goes on from NZ_JACIBY010000004.1 coordinate 250,865, forward strand.
AAAAGTATATACAATCCTGCCGTTGCCCAAGTTTGAGCTGGATTCGATTCCTGCTTGTACGGGAGATACGACTTACACGGTTACGCTCAAGATTCCGAGCCAAGGTACCTACACTGTCACAGTGGCTACTGGTGTAGCAAGCATCGGAAATGGCCCAATTCCAGTAGGAATTACCCAGACGCTTACAGGCGTTGCGGGTGGAGGTCAAATGACCAGTTTGCAATTAAAAACAACGGGTGGTAACATCATTTTTGTACAAGATGCCAATGGATGTGCAGCGGCGGCGGTAGCGCCTTCGCCATCATTTAAGCCATGCGAAGGGGCATACGACCTTGCGCTTAGTAAATCTATTGATAAAAAAGTGGCACGAATAGGGGATAACCTTACTTACACCATAAAGGTATGGAACGAGGGGCAGTCAACGGCTACCAATGTTTCGGTCAAAGATAGCCTAAACGCAGGTGTTGAGTACGTCACTTATGCCTCTGCTACTGGAAATTATGACTTTAACAGCAAAACATGGACAATTGGCTCAATCGCGCCAGGAGATACGGCGGTGCTTTTATTGGTTGTCAAAGTAGTGGCACAAGGCGTGTGGTTTAATACCGCTGAGATATGTACCATGACTGAAAAAGACAAAGATTCAACACCCTGCAATGGCAATACAGAAGAAGATGATATTGACAGTGAGTGTTTTACGGTGCCATTGGAGGTTTGTCTAGGTGATGCGATTCAAGCATCTATTCCTGAAAAATACAAAAATGTACAATGGTTTAAAGATGGTGGACAAACGCCCGTGGCTACTGGAAATGCTATTCTTATCACAGAACCAGGTACTTATACCTTTACGGCCTCGTCAAATGCCTGCCCTGCCGATGGGTGTTGTCCCATCATTGTTGAAGCCAGCAACAACTGCTGTCCTGCTGATTTGTGCGTGCCATTCACGATTAAACAAACCAAAAAAGGCGGTGTGCCCATCAAAAAGTAATAAATCTACTGCTCTATAATACATCTAAATTTTACGCCCCATGACTTCGTTTACAAGCAAATTTCGAGTCAAACCTAGGCAGATTTTCTCCACCCTGTTAAGCTCCAAGACCGTGTCTTGGTGGGTAGGAGTGTTGATGCTAGTTGTTGCTCATGCAGCCCTAGCCACCGATGTCGGTGGTCGTATTTACTGCGATAAAAGCGGTAATAATGCCTATAATGATGGTGAGGGATTGACAAGTATCCCCGTACGGGTTGTCAATAGCTCTACTGGTGCCTTACTTGGTACAGCAACTACCAATTCATTGGGAAGTTATAATGTGGCTTCTATAGCCAATGGTACACCTGTCCGTATCGAATTTACGTATGCAGGCGTAAATTATACCAGAACAGGAACTTCGCCAACCTCCAGTCTTAACGCACAATTAACATGTACGGTAAACTGTAATTGCCCCAATAACGTACTTACCAATCCAAGTTTTGAAGGAGGCGTATCGGGTTGGAGTTTCAGTGGTGGAAATTTTTACAGTGGTACGGGTTACCAAGTGTGTGGCAACAATAACGCATATTTGGAAGCAACGTCTTCTAGCGCCCGTTTCTTCCAAAATGTTAACATTACGCCAGGAAGCACGGTATCATTGTCTATTTGGGCAGGTACGCACCGTCCAGACTTAGATCACCGCATCAAACTCAAATTTTACAATTCTGCGAATACGCTTTTAAGTAGTACGGAAGTACAGGTTGATAAAGATGTGGACTTTGGGCCAACTCCTTTGACACAGCAGTACTTCTTGAGCGGCACTGCGCCAGCCAATACCTCGTATGTACAAGTAGAGGGTACGGCCAGCGGAGACTATATTAAGGTCGATCTTGCTTGTTTGCAAGTAACGTGCCCAACCGTTACTAACCCGAACCCATCGGCTGCAAGAACAATTTGCCCAGGTACGAGTGTGGCATTTTCTGCCAGTACAACGGCGCGTAGTCCTGTGACTATTGAATGGGTTCGTTTTGATTCAGAAGTAACAAATCCATACACGGCTACAGGAAATGGTAAAACGATTTTAGGCAGTGGTGCTATCAATTCAGGTTCGGCGTCGTTGTCTTCTTCTAATTTCCCTGCTGTAAATGGACAAGTAAAAACATACTATGTGTATGCTTGTTTGAAAGGAGCAACAGCTGCCTGTCAACCTTGGGTAAAATACCAAGTAGATGTGTTGAGACCGACCGTTTCGGCCACTGGTGGCTTGTTGAAGTGTGTGCCATCTACCGTGCAAATTACGGCAGTAGGTAGCCCAACAAGCGGTGTAACCTCTGCCTACGCTTGGACGGGTCCTAACTCTTTTACAAGTGCTTCGGCCAACCCGTCGGTTTCGGCGGCAGGTACTTACACGGTGACGTATTCGGCAACGAAGTCGGGCGTAACTTGTACGGCTACTGATACCGCTATTGTTACAAGTATCGTTTCTACGCCTACCGTAAGTCTTAATACTTTAGAGTTGACTTGTACAAAAACAAGTGGTACACTGACGGCCACTGCGGGGAACTTAGGCGGTGGAACAGCCTCTTACGCTTGGACAGTACCGTCGGGAGTAACTAACCCAGGCAACGTGGCTAGTTTTAACGTAACCACTGCTGGAAACTACTCCGTAACTGTTACTAACTCAAGAAATGGATGTACTGCTTCTACCTCTAAGACAGTAACAGAAGATAAAACCCAGCCAACAGTTTCACTGAACACCGTTACTTTAACTTGTGTAACGACTAGCCAAACCTTGACCGCAACGGTGGGTGGCCTTAACGGCGGAACAGCCTCTTATGCTTGGACAGTACCATCGGGAGTAACTAACCCAGGCAATGTGGCTAGTTTTAACGTGACAACTCCAGGTACGTATTCAGTGACGGTCACAAATTCTAAAAACGGTTGTACAAGAGCGGCAACTACGACAGTCACTGAGGATAAAACGCCCCCAACGGTAAGTTTGAATACAGTTGTGCTTACTTGTGCGTCTGCTAGTCAAACCTTGACAGCAACGGTAGGTGCTTTAAATGGAGGAACAGCCTCGTATGTTTGGACAGTTCCTGCGGGAGTGACCAACCCTGGCAACGTAGCTAGTTTTGCTGTGACAGTAGCAGGTACGTATTCTGTCGTAGTAACAAATTCTAAAAATGGTTGTACAAGAACAGCTTCAACGACAGTGACCGAAGACAAAGCACTGCCAACTGTTTCTTTGAATACCTTTAAACTCACTTGCGCATCGCCAAGTCAAACATTGACCGCTACTGTGGGCAATTTGGGTGGCGGAACAGCCTCGTACGCTTGGACAGTACCTGCAGGTGTGACCAATCCTGGTAACGTAGCAAGTTTTGCCGTGACAGTAATTGGTACGTATTCGGTGGTTGTAACAAACTCAAAAAATGGTTGTACGAGATCAGCCTCAACCACAGTAACCCAAGATAAAACTCAACCTACTGTTAGTTTGAACACCATCAAATTGACGTGCGTAGCACCAAGCCAGACCTTGACTGCCACCGTGAGTGGCCTGAACGGCGGAACTGCTTCGTATGTTTGGACTGTTCCAGCGGGTGTGACTAACCCTGGCAACGTAGCAAGCTTTGCCGTGACCGTGGCAGGTACTTATTCGGTGGTAGTTACAAACTCAGCCAACGGATGTACTAGAAACGTATCAACCACAGTAACCCAAGATAAAACGGTTCCAACCGTACAGGTGAATGGAGGCGAATTGACGTGTTCGACCTTAAACCTAACACTCTCTGCAAATGCTTCATCAAATGTGACCTATGCTTGGACAGGTTTAGGCGTAAATGGCCAAACTACGAAAGACGTGACGGTTTCTGCCTCAGGAGTTTATCAGGTAACTGTTACGCACATCGGAAGTGGATGTACAGCAAGTGACACCGCTATTGTGTCGCAAGACGTTAATCGCCCGATTGTGGTAGCAAATGGTGGAGAAATCAACTGCGTTAAATCGTCAGTGACAATCTTAGCCGAAGCAGCGCCTCCAGGGGTAACTTACTCATGGACGGGGCCTAGCAGCTTTACCTCGACGAATGCTTCTATTACCGTTCAACAAGTAGGTGTTTATACCGTAACTGTCTTAAATCCAGACAACGGCTGTACGGCATCAGATACGGCAGTAGTGAGTGAAAACAAAACCCTTCCAAACGTGGACGCTGGTCAAAACAAAACCTTGACCTGCGAAGTCACTTCGGTAAAATTGGACGGCAGCAGCACAACGCCAGGCGTTACTTATAGCTGGACAGGGCCTGTGGGTGCTACATTTGCGCCAAATGCTTCAAGTCCAACACCAACCGTTACATTGCCAGGTACTTATACCTTGACTGTAACAGGGCCTAATGGATGCGTGGCCACGGATGCGGTAGTGATAGATGAAAACAAAACCAACCCAACGGTTTCGGTGGCAGGTGGGGTGCTCACTTGTATCAAAACAGAACTGACCCTGACGGCGGTGGCGTCTAGCGGGGTAACATACGTATGGAGTGGACATCCATCGGTGAATGGATTAACCACCTCAAGCGTTGTGGTGGATACCATTGGTTCTTATATCGTAACGGTAAAAAATACCATCAACGGTTGTACGGCTTCGGATACCGCGATTGTAACGGAAGATATTACCAAACCAACGGTGGATTTGAACACGATTAAATTGACTTGTGCATCACCAAGCCAAACCTTGACAGCCACTACGACCAATGCAGGTGCAAATCCAACTTATACGTGGACAGTGCCAAGTGGCGTAGCAAGTCCAGGTAATGTAGCGAGCTTTGCCGTAACGAAAGCAGGGTCATATTCAGTTTTGGTTACAAATCCTGTCAATGGCTGTTCGGTTAATGGAAGTACACTCGTGACGCAAGATACGTTAAAACCGACCGCCGCTTTGAACCCACTTACCTTGACGTGCGCAGCGCCTAGTCAGACCTTGACAGCAACTGTGACCAATGCAGGAGCAAATCCAACTTACGCATGGACAGTGCCAAATGGCGTAACCAACCCAGGTAATGTAGCAAGCTTTGCCATAACAAGTGCAGGAACATACGCTGTTGAAGTAACAAGTGCCGCCAACGGCTGTAAAGCATCGGCCACAACAACCGTAGCTGCTGATACGGCCTCGGTAAGAGTTTCACTTAATTCAGTGACACTAACTTGTGCATCACCAAGCAAAACCTTAACTGCCACAGCTACCAACGCAGGTGCAAATCCTACGTATGTTTGGACAGTACCAAGTGGAGCTACAAATCCAGGAAATGTGGCAAGTTTTAGTGTTGTCAATGCTGGAACGTATTCGGTTGAAGTAACAAATAACACAAACGGTTGTAAATCAACGGCATCAACTTCTGTGCTTGCTGACACCGCCAAAGTGATTGTTTCACTCAATACAATTAAGTTGACGTGTACAAATCTAAGCCAAACCTTGACCGCAACTGCTACTAATGCAGGTGCTAATCCTACGTATTCATGGACAGTGCCAAGCGGTGTAACAAACCCTGGCAACGTCAACAACTTTGTCGTTTCTAAAACAGGATTCTATTCGGTTGAAGTTACCAATGCCATCAATGGATGTAAAGGTACGGCCATTACAGGGGTAACAGCAGATACTACCAAAGTAACGGTAGCGCTAAATGACGTAACGCTAACGTGTGCAAGCCCACGCAAAACGTTGAAAGTAACTGCTGATAACGAAGGAACCAACCCAACCTACGTATGGAGTGTGCCAAGTGGTGTAACCAATCCTGGCAATGTGGATAGCTTGGTGGTAAGCCAAGGAGGCGTTTATTCGGTGAGTGTGACCAATAGTGCCAACGGATGTAGCGCTTCGGCGAGCACAACGGTGGTACTTGATACAACAAAAGTATCGGTAACGTTGAACCCAATTACATTGACGTGTAGTGCCCCTTCTCAGACGCTAACGGCTACGGTCGTAAATGCAGGTACATCGCCAACGTACATTTGGGGCGTGCCAGCGGGGGCTACCAACCCTGGTAACAACCCAACGACAGTTGCTTCAGTAGCGGGTCTTTACACAGTAGAAGTAATCAATACCCTCAATGGATGCCGTGGCAATGCAAGTGAAACAGTGTTGAACGATACCAACCGTGTGACTGTAGCGCTTAACCCGTTGAACTTAACTTGTGCTACTCCTACAGGAACGCTGACCGCAACCGTGAAGAACGGCGGAACTACGCCTACCTACACTTGGCAAGTGCCACAAGGGGTGGCTAATCCAGGTAATGTAGCCAGCTTTGTCGTAAGTGTAGCAGGTACTTACTCTGTTGAAGTAACCAACAGAACAAACGGCTGTAAAGGAACAGGAATTACGACCGTAAGTGCTGATACAACCAAGCCACTCCTCGAAGTGTCAGAACGTAGTTGCGCATTGAACCTCGGAACGTACTCAGTGAAGGTAATTTCTAACGGAATTATCACTACAACTCCTCCTTACGCGGTGGTAGATAACGGCGGTGGTTTGTTCACCATTTCGGGTATTCCAGCAGGGCAAAGTGTGTTAGTAACCGCAACAGCTACCAACAGCAATTGTAAAACAACACTCGAAATTGCTGCCCCTGATTGTAACTGTCCTACCGTGAATCCTCCAATTGGCTCTAGCCAGTCATTCTGCGAAGGTGATAGCGCTACAAAATTGACGGTTGTGGTAGGAACTGGCGAAACTGCTGACTGGTATAGCAGCGAAACAGGGGGTACCAAATTGGCCGATGGTACGTTAGAGTTCAAACCTACTGCCGCTGGTACGTATTGGGTAGAAGCTCGTAAAAATGACGGTTCAAACTGTATTAGCTTGCGTATTCCACTTACATTGACTTACTATCCTAACCCGACGGTAGTTGTAAGTGAGCAGCCTAAGTGTAGTGCAGATCGCCAGACTTATAGCTTTACGGTGACATCGAACGGAACGGTTACGGTGGATGCAGGACAGGTAACTAACAATCAAAATGGCACATTCACAGTGTCAGGAGTACCTATCAACAAAGACGCAGTGGTAACGGCCACATCAAGCGATAGTTGTAAGGCGCAGTTGACGGTGAAAGCCCCAGATTGTAGTTGTCCTCCACCAAAATGTATTCCTTACACGGTGACAATTAAGAGAAAGTAAAAGGGTAGAAAAATAGAGCGTAGCGAATGGGCTGGTGTAATTACCAGCCCATTTCGTTTATAATATCGGAAGCAATAAGGCCAGGTTGGGTGCATTTTTGGGCGGCTCGGTCGCCTGCTGCTCCGTGCTGATAAACCCCAAAAATAGCTGCTTGATGGGGAGGAATGCCTTGGGTCAATAACCCCGTGATGATACCTGTAAGCACGTCGCCGCTACCTCCCGTTGCCATGCCAGGGTTGCCCGTTGAATTAAAATAGAGGGTGCCGTTGGGCAATGCCACCGCGGTATGAGCCCCTTTGAGGCAGACAATCACTTGGTGTTGTTGGGCAAATGTTTGTAACAAAGAAAGTTTGTCAAAATCATCTTGCCAAGGACGTCCCAAGAGGCGTTGAAATTCCTTTGGATGTGGTGTTAAAATGGAATTAGGAGGGAGTAATGTGAGTAGCTCTCGGTGTTCACTGAGTAAATTGAGCGCATCGGCGTCAAAAACAGTAGGTTGTGTGAGCTTCGGCAAAAGTTCGCGGAGGAGCTGAAGGGTGAGTGGGTCTTTGCCTAGCCCAGGCCCGATTCCTACGGCGCTATAACCGTCTATGTTGGGTACAGTGGTATTGACCATCCAATGCCAGTCGGGCAAGGCCATTGCTTCGGGCAAACTCGTTTGTAAAATGTCGTAACCACAACGCGGAGTTTGAACCGTCAATAAACCTACTCCTGAGCGTAAGCAGGCTTTGGAAGACAGCACAATGGCGCCTATCTTTCCGTAACTGCCTCCAATGAGCAGTGCGTGCCCAAAAGAGCCTTTGTGGGCGTATTTCTTTCGTCGGTTTGAGATTTTAAAATCGTTAATGAAGGAGGCCGTGCTGAAAAAATAAGGAGTAGCCGTAGCTTCGGCATACGCAGCACTCAGCCCAATGTCCACCACCTGCCATTCTCCTACGTACTCGGCCGACTGCGGCTGCACAAAAGCTAGTTTGGGGCACTGAAACGAAACTGTATAGTCGGGTTTGATAATGATGTCCGATAGCGCGTTGGGGGTATCTGCCAAAAGCCCACTGGCAATGTCCACTGCGATGATGGTGGCCGAGGAATCATTGATTTTTTGAATAACTTCGGCCAAAAATCCTTGTGTAGGACGCGACAACCCTGAGCCTAAAAGGGCATCAATCACCAACGACTGTTGGGCGAAATGGGGAATGTCCGTGCTTTCTGTGATCCAATGAACGGTTGTCATTGGGTGAAGCCGTGCTAGATTCGCTTCAAAATCAGCTGACCCTCCAGCACTGTGCTTAACCACAAAGATGTGGACATTGTAGCATTTTTGGAGTAATAACCGTCCGATAACGAGGCCGTCGCCGCCATTGTTGCCCATTCCACATACGACGTTGATGGTGCAACGGTCGTCAAATCGTTCACAAAACCACTTGACAAAAGCAGTAGAGGCGCGCTCCATCAGCTGGAGCGACGAAATAGGCTCGTGAGCAATGGTGTAAGCATCCCATGCCCGAATTTGGGGAACAGTAAATAGTTTCATTGATTGACTTAGCTCAATTCCAAACCATCAAGCTCTTCGTATTCTGAATTGTTACTGATAAACTCAGGAACAACCGTTTTAAGGTACGTCACCATTAGGGCTTTATCGCCCTCCCGAAGTGCTTTTTTGAGGTCTTGTAGCGCCGCCGAAATTTCCCCAAACGGTTGCTCATCGACTTGGGCAATCTGAATTTTGGGGTGGTAGGTTGGCAGGGTATGTTCTTTGTCGCTGAGGAGTTCTTCGTAGAGTTTTTCGCCTGGACGCAGTCCTGAGTACGTAATCTGAATGTCTTTATCGACCCGTAATCCTGACAATTTTATCATCTTTTGGGCCAAGTCTGCAATGCGAACTGGCTCGCCCATGTCAAATACAAAAATCTCTCCACCGTTGCCCATGCTGCCCGCTTCCAGCACCAATTGACAGGCTTCGGGAATGGTCATAAAATACCGAATGACGTCGGGGTGAGTCACCGTAATAGGCCCGCCTGCTCGTATTTGTTTTTGAAAAAGGGGCACAACGGAGCCGTTGGAACCAAGTACGTTGCCAAAACGGGTGGTGATAAAGCGGGTACCTTTGAGAAAACGATGGTTGAGACTTTGGACGTACATTTCCGCCAGCCGCTTGGTCGCGCCCATCACGTTGGTAGGATTGACGGCCTTGTCGGTTGAAATCATTACAAATTTTCTGACGTTGGTTTCAACGGATAAATCAGCGATGATTTTTGTGCCAAAAACGTTGACCTTTACGGCTTCGTAAGGATGCTCTTCCATCAATGGAACGTGTTTATACGCGGCGGCATGAAACACAAACTGGGGCGTATATTGACGAAAAATATGCCGCATTCGCACTTCATCAGTGACGTCGGCTACTTGCACAATCACCCGCGTGGCATCGTCGAGGAAGCGGCGGAAATGCTGTTTCAGTTCGTTTTCAAGGTCATATAGCCCTGATTCGGACTGGTCGATAAGAATCAAGGTTTCTGGTTTGAACCGAATAAGTTGCCGAACTATCTCACTACCGATTGACCCCGCCGCGCCAGTTACAAGGGCAGTTTGTCCTGAAAGTTGGCGGATAATGTTTTGATTATCAAGCAAAATAGGGTCACGTTCGAGCAAGTCTTCAATCCGAATGTTACGAATGTCGTCCGAACGAAGCTGGTCGCCATTGAGTCGTTCGTACATGGATGGAACGACTTTGACGATGATGTCTTTTTTCAAAAACCGTTCGATGATTTGGTTTTTGCGGTGAGGTTTTATTTGATGAATGGCCAAAACGACTTCTAGGTCGCTGGTGATTTCGTCTTCCACAAAGCGTTTTATGGCTTCGCTTTCGGGATAAACGGGTACCCCTTCAACGGTTTTGAAACTAAGAGAAGGGTTATCATCAATGAATCCGACAATTGTATATTTTTTGTGCCGATTGCGGAGGAGGGTATTTTTGGTCAAAATTCCAAGCGTACCCGCTCCATAAATCAGAACATTGACCTTCTCGCCAGGAGCATTGGCAATCAGGGTTTTGTAGATATTTTTAACCAAAAAACGGCTCGAAATCATCACCGACAATGAAATAAAATACTCGATAATGAGTATTGAAATCGGGATATAAAAAACCGCATTGTCGGTACTATGGCTTAAAAAAGTAGAACCAATGATGGTCAAGATACTACTTGCAGTCGTGGCTTTAAAAATGAGCGAAGCATCCTCAACGCTACTGTGCCGAACGATGCCCGTGTATGACCGAAAATAAAGAAAACAAAGCAAGCGATTGACCAATAACGCCACCAAATAGTACTTGTACAATTTCCAATTAATGTTGGAAACATTGAGGTTGAATCGTAAAATACAGGCAATGACAAAGGATCCAATAACCACGCCGCCGTCAATCGCTAAAATGAGATGACGGGATACAAAGTGGTTTGAATACTTAGTCAGAATACGTTCAATCATATTGGGTAAAGCGTACTTTTTCAAAAGTAAAAAATCATTTTCAATAAGCCTCACTTACTGACCCAGAATTTACTTTTCGTACAGGTGGCTGAGGGCTTGTTTTAGGTCTTCAAATTGGTAAGTGAAGTTGGTTTCGGCCTTGATTCGGTGATTAAGCACGTAATTTCCTCCAATGACTAAGTTGGCCATTTCTCCAAATACGGCTTTGAGCACAAAACTTGGAATGTTGGGCAACCAAAGCGGGCGGTCTAACACTTCGGCTATTTGACGGGTGAGGACGGCGTTCGTCACAGGCGTGGGCGCTACGGCGTTATAGGCTCCCCGCCAAGCAGGGTTTTCGAGGGCTTCGATGTACATGCGGCACAAATCGTCTATGTGTATCCACGACGTCCACTGCTTGCCAGAAGCAAGTGGCGCACCTACGCCCCACTGAACGGGCAGCGCAATTTTGGGCAACGCTCCTCCTTGCGTACTCAGAACGATGCCCGTACGGAGTTTTGTCGTGCGAATCCCAATATTGTCAATCAGCTCGACGGCGTTTTCCCAATGCCGCGTCACGTGGGCCACAAAATCAGTTCCAGAAGGGGTTTGTTCGGATACGCGTACATCGCCCGTATCAGCCCCATAAAACCCAATCCCCGAAGCCGACACGCAAGCTTTAACTTGATAGGGGCGCTCTTGAAGTTTGCGCGCAATCAGTTCAATGCTTTTGGTTCGGCTTTGAATAATCTCTTGCTTACGACTGGCAGTCCACCGTTGGTCGGCGATTCCAGCCCCAGCGAGATGGATGATGTAGTCGGCTTTACGAAGGGCTTCCTCTTCGATGAAATTTTTTTCAATATCCCAACGGTAAATTTTGACGTTTGGGTTGTTTTGTTGTTTTCGGCTTAAATAGGCCACTTGATAGCCTTTTTCAAGGAGTAGGGTGGTAAGACGACGGCCAATCATGCCCGTTCCGCCAGTAATTAAAACAGTTTCCGCCATAGTGATAAAAAGAGAGTATATGGAACATAACTAACGGCGGTGGGGAATCGTTGCGGTAGCGGAATAAAAAATTGTCCAGTTTTTGGGATAACTTTGGCACGATGCTTGTGTAAACAATAATTAATATAATAGAGTAGGGTAATTTGGCATTAGCCCCGTTTCATTGGAACGGGGCCATGTTTTTTTTAAGGGGGTGTAAGTTGTCTTTGAAAAACAGAACTTTTGTGGCTATTTTGGGTGTTATCTAGGCTTATACCTCTTCTATTAATATGCCATTTGAAATCATTTCCACCTATCAACCTACTGGAGACCAGCCCCAAGCCATTGCACAGCTTGTGGAAGGTGTTCAAAACGGCGAACCTTCTCAAACACTTCTTGGGGTAACGGGTTCGGGAAAAACATTTACCGTTGCCAATGTGGTAGCGCAGATCGACCGCCCTACGCTGGTGTTGAGCCATAACAAAACCCTCGCCGCGCAGTTGTACGGAGAATTTAAACAGTTTTTTCCCAACAACGCGGTCGAGTACTTCATTAGCTACTACGATTATTACCAACCCGAGGCTTACATTGCAACGACCAATACCTACATCGAGAAAGATTTAGCCATTAACCAAGAGATTGATAAACTTCGGCTTTCGACGGTGTCATCGTTGATGTCGGGGCGGAGAGATGTATTGGTGGTGGCGTCGGTGTCGTGTATATATGGAGCAGGAAACCCTGAAGAATATCGAAAAAGTATCGTGCGGGTAGGCGTTGGAGAGCAAATCACCCGTAATCAGTTTTTGTTTCGTTTGGTTGAAATTCTTTACAGTCGGACGGAAGCCGAATTTGCACGCGGAAACTTTCGGGTAAAGGGTGATACGGTCGATATTTATCCAGGCTATGCTGATTTTGCTTATCGTATCATTTTTTTTGGTGACGAAATCGAGGAAATTCAGCGTATTAATCCCACCAATGGCAAAAAAATATCGTCCGAAAAGATGGTGGCCATTTTTCCTGCCAACTTATTCGTGACAGGAAGGGACGTTTTACTAAATGCCATTCGCCATATTCAGGACGATTTAGTGGCGCAAATTACTTACTTTGAAAAAGAAGGGCGGTTGCTGGAAGCCCAGCGCATTCGTGAACGAACGGAGTTTGACCTAGAAATGATGCGCGAATTGGGCTACTGTTCGGGTATCGAAAACTATTCACGGTATTTCGACAATCGAAAACCAGGCGAACGGCCGTTTTGTTTGCTCGATTATTTCCCCGAAGATTTCTTGCTAGTGGTGGATGAAAGCCACGTGACGATGCCCCAAATTCGTGCAATGTGGGGCGGCGACCGCTCCCGTAAAGAGTCATTGGTCGATTTTGGGTTTCGTTTACCAAGTGCGATGGACAACCGACCGCTGACCTTTCAAGAGTTTGAAAACTTGGCAGGACAAACGATTTTTGTGAGTGCAACTCCTGCCGATTACGAACTTCGACGGACGGATGGCGTGGTAGTAGAGCAAATTATTCGTCCAACGGGCTTGCTTGATCCCGAAATTCAGGTGCGTCCGAGCCTCAATCAGATTGATGATTTGTTGGAAGAAATCGACAAACGTGTCAAGCGAAATGAACGCGTTTTGGTTACTACTTTGACCAAACGAATGGCAGAAGAGTTGAGCAAGTATTTGGAACGGGTAGGCATCAAAGGACGATATATTCACTCGGAAGTAAAAACCCTTGATCGGGTCGAAATCTTGCGTGATTTGCGCTTGGGGGCATTTGATGTGCTAGTAGGAGTAAACCTTTTGCGGGAAGGGTTGGACTTGCCCGAAGTGTCGTTGGTGGCAATTATGGATGCCGACAAAGAAGGCTTTTTGCGGGATATTCGTTCGCTTATTCAAACCATTGGGCGGGCCGCTCGAAACGAAAACGGAAAAGTGCTCATGTATGCCGACCGAATGACGGGCTCGATGCAAAAGGCGATTGAAGAAACCAATCGCCGTCGAGAGATTCAGATGGCGTACAATACGGAGCACGGAATTACGCCTAAGACGGTTTTCAAGAGCCGCGAGGCCATCATGGAACAAACGTCGGTGGCCGATTCAAAACCATCGGCAAAACGTTATTACGTAGAACCAGAGGAGGTTCGGGTAGCTGCCGACCCAGTGGTGCAGTACATGGCAAAACCCGAATTGGAAAAGCTAATTGCGGAAACACAACGCAAAATGGAAGCCGCCGCCAAAGAACTCAATTTCTTGGAAGCTGCCCGTTACCGCGATGAATTGTTGCAATTGCGAGAAAAACTGAAGAAAGATTAAACGCTCTCTAACATAACAATGCTTGCGCTTTATCCAGGTTAAACGCATTAAAAAAACGGCCTCGGAGAGGCGTAACATTTGTAGATTTAATCAAAAATTTTAAGTCATTCAAAACAGCCTCGGTAGAGGCGTAACCTTTGTAGATTTAATCAAAAATTTTAGGTCATTCAAAACAGCCTCGGAGAGGCAAAACCTTTGTAGATTTAATCAAGAATTTTAAGTCATTCAAAACAGCCTCGGAGAGGCGTAACATTTGTAGATTTAATCAAAAATTTTAAGTCATTCAAAACAGCCTCGGAGAGGCGCAACCTTTGTAGATTTAATCAAAAATTTTAAGTCATTCAAAACAGCCTCGGAGAGGCGCAACATTTGTAGGCAAAGTAAACAAATCCCTGCCTAAAGCCCCATCGGGGAGGCTAATTATATCTTTCTACGAAGATTTGGCTCCTCTGGAGCTAAATAGTCACTTTTTATTTTTAATGCGTTTAACCTACGCTTTACCCCAGAAGTCGTTCTTTGATTTCTTTAATCCGTTGTTCTTTCTTGGGTTGTCGGTATTTTTTGGCAAAGGGAGTATGGTACGTGTGCGATTCCAAAAATTTGATCTGAATTTCGTCCCATTTTTTGCGGTCATGGAGCATGTCCATGTTTTGAAGTTCTTGAAATAAACTTTCACTAATGGGGTCAAAATCGCTACGTCCCAAATAGTCCAAATCGGCGTCGCACAAGATTTGTTCGATTAAATTTAGCGGTTGTTGAGGGACTTTGGTGGAGATGATAAGCCCATTAATAAGCACAATTTCAATACTGGTAAAGCCAAAATTGGGAAGTAGTCGCTTGGCAATTTCAATGCCTTTCTCTTCATGTCCCTGATAGGTTTCGGTAAAGCCTATATCGTGAATAAGGGCGCCAGTGAGTAATAGTTCGGCTTCAGGCTCTCTGAGCGAAAGCCGTTTAATATACTGACGACAAACCGATAGCACATCACGGACGTGGTGAATCCCGTGGTAGGTAAGTTTGGGTGAGAGCTGCTGCGAAAGCTCGGCTAACACAAACCGTCGAAGTTTTAAAAATCGCTCAAAAGGTGCCATCGGTTCAAACAAAATAACGCTGGGAAGAGTGTTGGTTGCGACAAATTACTGAAAAGTCGTATTCTATCAAATCTTTGCGCCGCAAACTGCTATTTTTGTGCAAAATTTCAACGAAATTAACCATGTTTGACCCAATAAAACTCCATTCCGAACTTGTCTTTCAAACTGCTCGCAGTGGAGGCAAGGGCGGGCAAAATGTCAATAAAGTCGAGACCAAAGTGGAGCTGCGTTTTGACGTCTCGCAATCGCTGCTACTGACCGAAACCGAACGCGCGCTTTTGCAAGAGAAACTTGCCAATCGTTTGACAACCGAAGGCGTGTTGGTGTTGACGCACCAAACCGAACGTTCTCAGTTGGCCAACCGCGATAAAGTAGTAAAAAAGTTTAATGACCTTATCAAAAAATGCTTTGAAGTGGCCAAACCCCGCAAAGCCACCAAACCTTCTGCCGCAGTGATAGAAAAACGTCTGAAAGAAAAACAGCGGCAGTCAGACACCAAAGCAATGCGTCGAAAAATTACCGAATAAATGATAGAAAACAGCTTTGAAATTCAGCAACTTAATGATTTTGAGACCATCCAAGATTTAGGTTCTCGAACGTATTTTCCTCATTATACCCATTTGTGGTATGATACCCAAGGGATTGAATGGTACATGGAACGCTGCTTCGGAGACAATGCGCTCAAGGCCGATTTTGAAAACCCTGATTTATTGTATTTTGCCGTAAGGCTCAACGGCAAAAATGTGGGTTTTCTTAAACTTGTAAAACACAAAACACCGCTTGAAAATCAGCCGAAAGAATCGTTTTTGTACCTCGAAAAAATCTATTTTCTCAAAGAAGCAACGGGACTTGGGTTGGGGCAAAAAGCGATGGCTTGGGTAGATGAACAAGCGCGTCAATGGGGTATTAACAAGGTTTGGTTAATGGCGATGAATTCGTCCCTAAAAACGATTCAGAGTTATGAAAAAGCAGGTTTTGTGAAAATAGCGACAACACGCCTTGACGATGAAGTGTTTTGTCGGCTACGTGCAGAGCTTCGAGGCATGGTGGTGCTGCAAAAAGAGCTGTTCTGAAAAACCACCCCTTCGCTTTTTTATTCTCCCGAAAACCCGCACATTTGCGGTATGGATATACGTGATTACATTCGTTTGGCCCTTGCTGAAGACGTAGGCGATGGTGACCATACTTCGCTCTCGACCATCCCCCGTGATGCGGAGCGACGGGCGCGCTTGCTCGTAAAAGAAGACGGTATTGTGGCAGGTGTTGAGGTTGCCAAAATCATTTTTGAAGAAGTTGACCCGCTGTTGGAAGTAGAAGTGTTTATCAACGATGGGCAAGCCATCAAAAAAGGTGACATCGTGCTTCATGTCAGTGGAGATGCTCAGTCAATTTTGAAAGCAGAACGGCTGGTACTCAATACGATGCAACGAATGAGCGGTATTGCTACTTACACACATTCGCTGGTACGTCTTTTGGACGGCTTGCCAACCAAACTACTTGATACGCGCAAAACGACGCCTAATTTTCGCGTATTTGAAAAAATGGCGGTTAAAATTGGGGGAGCTGTGAATCACCGATACGCGTTGTACGACATGATTCTTATCAAAGACAACCACGTCGATTATGCAGGAGGAATAGAGGCCGCTATTAACCAAGCTAATGCGTATTTGCAACGCACGGGGCGACAGCTACAGATTGAAATTGAAGTGCGTAATCTTGCGGAGTTAGAACAAGTGTTGCAGATTGGACACGTTCAACGTATCATGCTCGACAACTTTAGCCTTGATGACCTTCGCACGGCGGTTCAACGAGTGGCTGGAAAATACCCTACCGAAGCTTCGGGGGGAATTAGAGAAGAAACCCTGCGTGCCGTAGCCGAGACGGGCGTTGATTATATTTCGTGCGGCGCTTTGACCCACCAAATCAAGAGCTTGGATTTGAGTCTAAAAGCATATTAACATACCTTCCCGAAAGTTAAAAACTTTCGGGAAGGTTATTCTCTTTCGGAAGGTTGTTAGGGAATTAGCTCAACTTCCCGAAAGCTCTAAGCTTTCGGGAAGTTAGATTACCGAAGTACTTTAAACGTAACTCCTACCAAAAACATATCTGAACGATACCGAAAACGGCGAACATCAGCAACCAGCTGTTTGTTGGACGTGCGGTACTCGTTGGTATTAAAGACATAGCCAGCTTTTAACCCCAGCCGTTCGGTAATGTGTAAACGGGCATAAATTTCGGTCGTAAGATTGCCAACTGCATTGTCGCCAAGGAGTTGTACATTGGGCGAAGTCGGCTTTGCTTGCTGATAAGTCTGGTGCAAATTGAGCGAATCTACTTTGTTATACCCCGTTGTTGAAGAATAAAAGCCTGATTTTTTGCCTCCGAGAGCCAGTCCAAGAATGTCGGCATTTACGCCAATATCTACCTTATCAAAAACAGAAAGCTGTATTCCTAAGTTAAAATTGAAGGAAGTGATACCCGCCGATACTTGCAATGTATCAATGTTTCGTAGCAGCAAGGGGGCACTCAAGGCGCTGAAGCCCGTTTTTCCACGAGATTGAGACGCGGGGGCAGTAATAAAAGGGAGGTTATTGCCGCGAAAATGAGTACCCCGTATGCCCCAACCGACTTGAAATAAGCCCTTTCGGTCAATTTTTAAGTATTGATGATATTGAGCATTGGCAGACCAGGTAGCGGTGTTCCACGCACCTGCTACATCTACGTAAGAGACGAGGCGGGCGGTGGTTTGGGCAAATGTGGTGGATGAAAAAGCAAAAAGCAATGCGCTTAATGACGAATAGAGTAGAATTTTTTTGTTCATGAATCGAGGAAAAAGACGTGACGGCGTGATAGAACCGTAAGTTGCACAAAAAAACATCTTTCTCCGCCAAAGGCCAATAATAGCGACTGTTTTTTTCGCTTTAGACCTAAAAAAGCCGAAAACAAGTGTTTTCGGCTTTTTCCTTCTAACCTAACCTATGAGAAAAAGTTGGCACTATTGAGTGCTAATTCAACCAAACCCGTTACAAAGGTCGCGGCTAGAGCTGATAAATTTTAGCGTAGAAATACGCGTTTTTTTGTTGCGTAACTCTACCTGTCAAAATTTATTAAACGGTTTGGACTTCCTTGGTCAACAGTATATCTTGCAACCTTGTTCTACAACTAATACCCTACAAACTTCATGAAAAATGCTGGTAAAATATTCTCTGTCAAAGAGATTGCGCTGGGTCGTAAAAACTTTGAAGCAAGACACAATGGCCAAAAAGACCTACGCAAAGCCGAATACTTTAGCCGTGACATACTTGAGACACTGCTCAAAGTAGAAGGCTGCGACGGGATTCGGATTTATTATGGCCACGCACCCGAAAATAAAGAGGGCGATATCGACTTTTCGGTCGTAGGCAACGAACAGCCGCGCTTGTTTTTGGTGCCCGTACAGATTGGCGTTGATGGTCTTGGTCGCGACATGAAATTTAAAATTGACACCACTGGCGAAAAAGATGGAGAAGGTGAGCCAGGCGGTGCTGGCGGGGGAGTTCCTTGTCCCAATTTCTGTAATCCATAAAAAGGATGATTCATCGATTTATTTCTTATCTAGCAGATTTTAGTGTACTAATTCCAGTAGTTTTTGCTTTGTTGTTATTGAAGACAACAAAAGTCTCACATTTGGATAAGACCAGTAAGATTGTTCTGGGGTTTGTACTGCTAACGTTATTGAGAAATGGGTTAACGTCTATTTTAGCACAAATAGGCGTTTTTAACATCTATATCTATAACTGGTACAATTTAATTAGTTTCGTTTTAGTAGCGGTTTTGTATTATTTAACCTTTCAAAACCGCTACTTTAAAGGGCTTGCTCTGTTGCTCTTGTTCGTTTCAATATTGATAGCTTGTTTGGATTTACCGTCATTGTTGGACGTTAAGACTGTAAGTTTTAATAATTTTTCGTATCATGCTTCGGGCGGTTTTACCATATTATTAATTCTTATTTACTATTTTGAGCTGTTAAAATATTTAACAGTGCCCAAACTGGGTTCTTCCCCCTTGTTTTGGTTTAGTTCGGGCGCGTTGTTTTATTATTCTGGAACAATATTTTCATACATTTTTATTAATTACACTTTTAATAATTTGGCATCCAGAGACCAATATTGGGTCGTAGATGCCTTGTTATCAGTTGTGTTAAATATCTTCTTGACGTTTTCAGTTTGGTATATGAAACCTCGGCCTAGTTAGAGCTTTTGGCTATAGGAAAGAGAAATATATGCCGTTTACTAAAAAAATATAGCTTCCCTCGTTTTTCTCCGTATTTTTGACTGTATATAACGCCAGTCGTTTTGCCCCTTCACTATGGAGCCGTCTTATGCCATTGTTATTGGGACAAGTATCATGCTTATCATGGCAATGTTCATTGTCGTGTTTGTGATGTATTACCAACGCAAACAGATTGAGCAGCGAATACGCGTCAAAGATATGGAGGCGGAGTTTCAACGGAAACTCTTAGAGGTCTCCATGGCCTCTACGGAAGCCGAACGGAGGCGCATTGCCCAAGATTTACACGATGATATTGGGGCACTTTTGTCAGTTACAAAGCTAACATTCAATGCGTTGTATAGCCAGTTGGGCTCAAAAGAACAAGCCGAACGCCTCGCCCAACAAGTACGCGAAGCCCTCGACGAAACCATTAGCCATGTTCGTCGTATTAGCCGCGAGTTAGTTCCTACTACTTTAGAGCGATTTGGGTTAGCAGCTGCCATTCAGGAGTTTGCGGCCAGAAGCAACTCCCATCATGCCTTGAAAGTGACGTTTGATTGTCTGGGCGATGAAGAATTTCGGTTGGCACCTCGTACTGAGTTGATGCTTTATAGGGTAGTACAAGAACTGATTAACAACGCCCTCAAGCATTCGAATGGTCGAAATGTGCATATACAGATTGAGCTCCCTCCGCGGCAATTTTGCATTGTTGTGGAGGACGATGGACTGGGGTTTGACCTCAATGATGTGCGTTTGCGGCCATCACCTGGGTTAGGACTTGATAGCATTGAGGGGCGTTTGCGCGTAATCAACGGAAAAGTTGATTACGAAACAGGTCTGAATAAAGGATGCCGAGTGGTGGTGAGGTTACCTAAGTTTACGCCCTTGAACTCGCCGCTTTCTCCCGAAAAAATAACAGCAAAGTAACATACATTTACAGCACGGACAGATGAATAAGATAAAACTCGTGATTGCCGATGATCACAACCTTTTTCGTAAAGGAATGACTGCAATGTTGAATCAAATTCCTGATTTTGAGTTGATTGGTGAGGCGGCAAACGGAAAAGAATTGTTGGAACTCTTAGAAAAAGTAACCCCTGACATTGCGTTGTTGGATTTACAAATGCCCATCATGGATGGGGTAGAGGCGACGGAACAAATTCAACAACATTTTCCCAATCTACGGGTAATCATTGTGTCAATGCACGAGGAAGATCGCTTTATTATTCATTTGTTGGAAAAAGGCGTCAATGGGTATTTGTTGAAGGACTCGGAGCCAGGGGAAGTAGAAAATGCCATACGGCGCGTCATGGCGGATGGTTTTTATTACAGTGATTTTGTGTCGAAAGCGCTGCACCGTAAAGTAATTACCCGTGCCAATCCGCCAGCCCCATTGTTTAACAGCAAAATTCAAATTTCGCCCCGTGAAATGGAAGTGTTGCAGCTACTCTGTGAAGGGCTTTCTACGCTCGAAATTAGCGAAAAATTATTTGTAAGTCCTCGTACAGTGGAGGGCCACCGCTTAAGGCTTCTCGAAAAAACGGGGACTAAAAACACGGCAGGCTTGGTAGCTTATGCCTTCAAAAACGACTTGTTGTAGTGAATGCCACGTCAAACCTCTAATGCAGGGTTGACGTGGCAAAACGTGTTTATCCAAATGCTTCGTTAAGGTCAGGTAAGTGACCAAGCTGATGCAAGGTTGTGATATGAGAGCGTAATGCTACGGCAAACGTAGGATTTTCAAGGTAAGGAATACCAAACTCTTCGGCGGTTTCTTTGACAATGTGCGAGATAGCAGGGTAGTGTACGTGCGAAATCTTTGGGAAAAGATGGTGCTCTACCTGAAAATTAAGCCCACCTACGTACCACGAGAGCAACTTATTATCGCGTGAAAAATTGACCGTTGTGTTCATTTGGTGAATTGCCCAATCATTTTCAATTTCCCCTTTCGAGTTAGGTTGTGGATGCGTAGTACCTTCTACAGAATGGGCTAGTTGGAAAATCGTCGTCAAAATAATCCCGCCAATAAAGTGCATGAGTAGAAAACCCGCGATTAAAGTTTGGGTTGGCACTTCAAATACGAACAAAGGAATCCCAAGAAAAACGGCGAAATAGCCGATTTTCGCCAAGATAATTTTACTCAAAATGATGATGTTTTGAGTACGGGTATTGGTATTGACCCCGTTGGCAGTATAAGTAAAAAAGTTAACAAAGTCCTTCGCAGTTACCCAGTAGAGGGTCAAGATTCCGTAAAAAAGAAAAGCGTATAGCCACTGAAACTTGTGGAAAGATTTGACGGGTGTGTGTGGCGAAAACTTGAGGACGAGTTTGTCTTTGATGTCTTCATCAAAATGAATAACATTGGTGTACATGTGGTGCAACACGTTGTGTTGCAACTTCCAATTGAAAGGCGAGCCACCTAGCATGGTCAGATAAATAGAACCCATCCACTCATTTACTACTTCATTTTTGGAGTAAGCACCGTGGCAGGCATCGTGCATGATGCTCATGCCAATTCCAGCAAGCCCAATTCCCATCAATGCCCACAACATCATACTTACCGCAAACGGAGGCTGGAAGAGTAAAAACAAACAAAATGGAACGACATAAATCGCCGTAAGTACTACTGTTTTGACAATCAGCGTCGTGTTGGAATACTTGGAAAGATTTTGATCTTTGAAATACGCGTCAACTCTTTTTTTGAGGGTAGAGAAAAATTGGTTTTTGTCTTTGTTAACGAAACGAATTTTTTTAGCAGGATTCACAATCATTAATGGAGGTTTAGAGAATTTAATTTTGAAGTAAAGGTAAATACTTACAGCCGTAACTTCTAGCGTTCGATAAAAATAGCTCGATACTCAGAATAGAAAATGACTTTAATCGTATGAAATCGTGACAAAAAGCCTGTACTTTGCGTCACAACAGAAACATACGAAAACAATGAAAAAAGTACTAATAGTAGCTATTTTAGGCTGGTTGGCTGGTTACTCAACACAAGCACAGACGGTATTGCCTGGTAAACAAGATATTGACAAGTCCACTTTTGAGGGGCTTTACGTCACAACCAAGATTGAGGAAAAATACTTGGGTCAATACTGGGAGTCGTATTTGAAGCAATACGGCAAAGTCAGTAGCTCTCGCGGAGGAGTGTATCGGGCACCGTCGGCCAATATAAGCAGTGTTTCGTCGTCGCCTATCAATTTATCGAGCCAAGTTTCGTCTAAGAAAGGGCTTTCACAAGTGTTTATTTATTTGGATTTGGGAAATGGCTCGTACGTGACACAAGGCACCAAAGGCTACGCAGAAGCGGAGTCATTTTTGAAGAAATTTGCCGAAGATGCCATTTTGTATGATGATGCTCGCGTGGCTGAAGAAGCCATGAAAGAGTCGGAAAAGTCGTTTTCTAAACTAACTCGCAAAGGCGAATCACTCAAAAAGGACATTGAAAAAACCGAAAAAGAGCTCGCTAACCTCAAGAAAGATTTAGAAATAAATCAGAAAGATGTAGCAACGTCGCAGACAGATCTAGAAACGAAGAAAAAGGTGTTTGAGGACGCAAAAGCCAAAATCCCCGCAAAACAATAACTGTGAAGAGGGTTGCTAAACGGTGAAGAGGGTTGCTCACAACCCGATTAAAATGAAAGCCAACGATTTAGAGCAAATCGTTGGCTTTCTTGTATTCGCGGGGTGTTTTGCCCGTCACAGCCTTGAAGGTTTTGGTAAAATGCGAAAGATTGTTGAAACCGCTGCTGTAACACACATCTGTTACAGACTGGTTTTGAACGAGCAGTTTGCTTGCTTGTTTGATGCGGTATTCGTTGACAAAATCAGTAAAGGTCATTTGGGTGATTTTTTTGAAATACCTGCAAAACGACGGCACCGTTAGGTTGGCCAAATCAGCCACTGTTTGAACATCTATTTCGCGTTGATAATGCTGCTCAACGTACCCATAAATCTGCCGAATACGTGCTTCTTCGCGGTGGCTGTGTTCGTAGCTAATGCCGTTGATTTTTAGTAGATTATACTCTTTGGAGGTGGCAAGTTTTTGCAAAATAATCAACAGTTGAATCAGGCGTTCAAAGTGACTGAGCTGAGGAAGGGTAAGCATAAGATTAGCGACTTCCTGTCGGGTTTCACCAAAAAAGTTAAGCCCCTTTTTAGACAACTCAAAGAGGCGGTTGATGTCCTGTAATTCAGGACTTTGAAGAAAAGATTCGCCAAGAAAGGTATCGCGTAGCTGTACCACAATCTCTTCATGTTCGTAGTCGGCACCGTATCCAAAGTTAAGGTGAGGAACGTTGGGGCCAATAAACATCAATTCTCCCTCTTCAAAATGCGAAAGGTGCTGCCCAATGTGCCGTTTTCCAGAGCCTTTATGGATATACACAATCTCGTATTCGGGGTGTTGGTGCCAAAAAAAACGGTCTTCGTGCGAGCGCCAATGCAGTACTTTGAACGAACTGCCTCGGTCGGGAGTGATATTTTCGTACTCGGTTTTCATGCTTGATTGTCGCGGGTTATCGCTCACTTTGTATCAAAATGATAATTAAGCACAAATTAAGGCAAAAAACGAATAATAATTTCGTTTAGGATTTACAGATATTTGCACTCAGATTATAGACGTTGACTTTTCTCACTAAAAACCTACGATGATATAGAGAGCGGCTTAGGCCGCTTTTTTTATGGCCTTTATCTTCAATTTGCTATGTTGGTTTTGACTTGTATCTTTGTAAGTGTTCAAAAAGTGCCCTTACCATTTTGGGGATGATGAACGCTTGGTTAAGGTGTTTGTACTGCATTTAGGAGTGTATGAAAGTCTCTACAAGTCAGCCATTTGCGATTGTTTACTCGCTGTTTCAGCATCAGTATCTTGGGTATTTGTTTGGTTCATATATGGTCCAAATCAATTCTAAAAATGAACTGACGCTGCTGAATCAGATTGTCTCTACCAAAAATGTCAATGAATTCGCGGCTGGTTTGGATACTGTTGATTTTGAGTTGGTTAAGTTGATTGAAGATACCCAGCAAGATCACATTCTCAAGAAATTCAATCCCAAAAAACTGTCGGCGTTCGACTTCTTCCAAAAGGTATATGACCCCCAAAAAGGGGATAAATTGCTGCAAGAGACCATTGGTGACTACATTGAGCGGCGAAAAGTAGAGATTCTTGACAAGCTGGCGGGGAAACGGGTATATGTGATGGGGAGCGATAATAATCCTGCATGGATGCCCATTGAACGAATGCCCGACAAAGCCAAGGTGTTTTTTCATTTTGTACGAAACGAAGAAAATACGCATTATTTCCCTATTCTAAAATACGATACAGAGCGGCTCCAAATTAGGCATCGCAACGCCATGTTGATTTGTGATGAACCAGCTTGGCTATTGATTGACAACAAGTTGTATCATTTTGATAAAAGCGTGGACGGAAAAAAAATTCGTCCGTTTCTCTCAAAGAACCATATCATTATTCCACGAAATGTGGAAGAGCAATATTATCGAAAATTTGTTGCTCCCCTGATTGCCAGTTATGAGGTTTACGCCCAAGGGCAAGGCTTTGAAATCAGGTATGAAAAAGAGTCGGTAGTGCCTGTGTTGACGATTACTGAACAAACGACGTCGGTTAAATCGGGGTCGTTGACGATGTTCAATGCGCAGGACAACTCGGAGTCTGCTTTAGTAACCGAAGATTATGACCAGAGCCAAGTGGTTTTTGAGTTGTCGTTTCAGTACGGTCAGTTCAATTTTAAGTTTGACAGTTTTGCCAATCATGCCAACGTGAGCCTTGAAAAACAAGGTGATGATTACATTTTTCATAAAGTAAGACGCAACGTTGGGTTTGAGAAAAATATCCTTCATCGCCTCAAAGAATGGGGATTGGTGATGGGACAAGGTCGTAGTGTTGTGTCTAAAAATCAGGCATTTGAGTGGATACAGGCGAATAATGTGACGTTGAAAGATGCAGGAGTTCTTTTGCAGCAAACAGCAACGGGCTCAAGTGCCAAACGCTATTTTCTGGGTTATTCGTCGATTGATATTACGTTTGAAGAATCGCGGGATTGGTTTGATGTGTATGCCAAAGTGCGTTTTGGGGAATTTGAAATTTCGTTTGTGAAGCTCAAAAACCTGATTTTAGCCCGAAAACGTGAGTTTACTTTGCCCAACGGGGAAGTGGCGGTCATTCCAGAAACATGGTTGACGAAGTATTCTGAACTGTTTGCTTTTACCGAATACGATGCCGAAAGCCATCAGCTTACGCTCCGAAAACACCACCTAGCGCTGGTGCAAGAGTATGCCGAAGATAGCCTTGCCAAGGTGGTGATGAATCGTAAATTAGAAAAATTACGTGATTTTGATGAGATAGATGAGCAGCCACTTCCTGAGGCGTTTGTAGGAACGCTGCGGCCATACCAAAAGGCAGGTTACGATTGGGTTATTTTTTTGAGTCAGTACCGTTTTGGGGGCTGTTTGGCCGACGACATGGGGCTTGGAAAAACCGTGACTACCCTAGCTATGTTGCAGCGACAAAAAGAAATGGGCGCCGACCGACCGTCGTTGCTGGTGATGCCAACGTCGTTGTTGTACAATTGGGAATTGGAGGCGCGGAAGTTTACGCCGCAGCTGCGGGTGTTGGTATATAAAGGTACTTACCGCGAAAAAGATACGACTCGTTTTGATGATTACGACCTCATTCTGACTTCTTACGGTATCGTTCGCATTGATATTGAGCTTCTTAAATATTACCGTTTCAATTACATCATACTTGATGAATCGCAGGCGATTAAAAACCCTTCGTCGCACGTGACAAAGGCCGTGATGCAGTTGGAATCGAATTTTCGACTGATTTTGACGGGAACACCGTTGGAAAACACAACGATGGATTTGTGGACTCAGATGACCTTTGCCAACCCTGGGCTTTTGGGTAGCCAGTCATATTTTCGTTCTCATTTTCAGGTACCGATAGAAAAACAAAACGATGGGCAACGTACCCAAAAGCTATATGCCCTGATTAAACCGTTTTTGCTTCGTCGGCACAAGTCGCAGGTAGCGCTCGACTTGCCACCAAAAGTGGAAAGTGTTCATTATTGTGAAATGTCGGAAGAACAAGAAAAACGTTACGAAGAAACCAAGTCGTACTACCGAAATTTTATCTTGGAACACATCGAAGAGGAAGGAATGGCCAAGTCGCAAATGGTTGTTTTACAGGGATTAACCAAGCTCCGACAACTGGCCAATCACCCCCGTATGGTGGACGAAACGTACGACGGAGCATCGGGCAAATTAGAAGAGATAGAAGCGAAACTGGAAGAATTGGTCAGCGGGGAGCATAAGGTGTTGATTTTCAGTCAATTTGTGCGCCATTTGGCTATTTTGGAAAAAACCTTACATCATCAAAAAATAAAGTATGCTTACCTCGACGGCAGTACTGTCAATCGACAAGCGCAAGTGGAGTTGTTCCAGCAAGACGAATCGGTGAAAGTGTTTTTGATTTCGTTAAAAGCAGGTGGGGTAGGGCTCAACCTAACGGCCGCCGATTACGTCTTTATTTTAGATCCTTGGTGGAATCCTGCGATTGAAGCCCAGGCCGTTGATCGTGCTCACCGAATTGGCCAGCAGCGCACAGTTTTTACGTATAAATTTATTACCAAAAACTCGGTAGAAGAGAAAATATTGGACCTACAACGAAGCAAGCAAAAGCTGTTCAATGAGTTGATTACCAACGAAGAAGGGTTCGTGAAGTCATTAAGTAAAGAAGATATTTTGGAGTTGTTGGCCTAGCGAATCAGCACCAGTTTTCCTCGTATAGCGTGGCCTTGAGGAGCTGTTTGGATGATAAAAGCATAGTTTCCAACGGGCAAAGGTGCTTCGTTATAAAAGCCGTCAAACACGGTTTTTTTTGCTGAATCAGAATAAAAAATAGCTTCTCCCCAGCGATTATAAACCGTGACTGTCGCTTCGGGAAATTCTTCCAAACCACGTATGAGCCAAGTGTCATTGACGCCATCGCCGTTGGGGCTAAAGGCGTCAGGGATATGCACGCCTTTCATGATGCCAATGGTAATTTTGTCAATAGCAAAACACCCATTAGCATCGGTTACTTTGAGGGTATAGGTGGTGGTTTTGTCAGGAGAGGCCGTCGGGGAGGCAGTTTGCGTGTTGTCTAGGTCAGTGGGGGGGCTCCATTGGTAGGTGTAGCCCGAAACGCCGCCATTTTTGTTTAATTGAATGCTGCCATTCTCGGCTAAGTCTTGGTCGGTGCCAAGTTCTAAAGTAGGCCCTGCTAAGACTTCGACTGTGTGTGTGGCCGAACCATCTACACACGTACCAGCCTGTTTGAGCGAATACGTGATTTCGTGTTTTCCTGCACCTGCTTGTTGTGGAACAAATTTATTGGGGGCAACAACTCCTTTTCCGCTGAAAATACCACCTGCGGGCGTGGCAATCAAAATGAGGGCAGTAGTATCGCTACCACACCGTACAGGAATGGGCTGTATCCCAATCGACGCCGCAGCAAATGCCTTAATTTCTACGGGTTTAGATTGGCCTGTGCAATTGTTAGCGTCGGTAATTTTGACTGAATAGTTTCCTATTTGGTTGATAACCAAAGAAATATTGGTGGCATTGGGGATGGGTAAACTATCGAGCAACCATTGATACGTTGCATTTTTTTCGGAGGAGGTTGCTGTCAACGTGAGTGGCGTGCCTGGACAAAATAGCCCAGATGGATTGGAAGAGGTAGCAACGACGCTTGGATTGGGTACAACCTTAATGGCTGTAACCGACGATTCTCCTGCGCTACATGCACTTTTTCGGGTGACTTTTACTTTGTAATTGCCTTGGTTTTTGACAACCAATACCGAGTCTTTGTTACCCGCCAGCAGTTGATCATCTTTGTACCACTCAAATGACGTGTTTGGAAGATTGGCGCCTGCGTTGAGTTGTACCGATTTCCCTTCGCAGAGGGTGGTAGGCGCTGCTATGTTTGGCCGCCCAACTTCGGAGACGCGAATGACTGCGGGGGGGACAGGCACACATTCTTCGACCTCAATTTGGTACTCGCGGTAGGTTTCGCTGAGTTTTACTCCCGAGCGACTGTGTTGGAGCAAAAAACCAATCGAATAGACACCAGCTTTGGTAGGTTTGGCCGAAACAAGAATGTTGGTAAGACCCTGACTCGTAAAAATATTAGGGGCAAGCGGAGGGAGAACGAAGTTGCCTCCTGGGAGCATCTGATTTTCTGAAAAGCCAGCTTTCCATTCCACTTTTTGGTAAGGTATTGGGCCGTTGGCTCCCGTAAATGGGGCGATATTTGAGACAACTAAATTAAAGCTTGACCGAGTGAGCCCAGATTTTAGTGGTTCTGAAACCACCTGAAGGCTAAAGTTGGTCTCTTGGTTGGCACAAAAAAAGTTGTACGATTGAGGCACCCATTGTGGGGTGGTTTTTCCTGCTTCGGCAGGCTCAAAATATTCCCATAAATAAGCGGGTGAAAACCAATGGTACAGAACAATCTGCGATGAAACAATGTTGTCAGTGGGATTGCGCGGGCCAACGGGGCTGTTCACAATGTAGTAGCCTTCTGGGTCGTTAAAGTCTTGGGGTTTTAAGACCAAATTGTAATTGTAGCGGACAAATAAATACTCGACTTTTTTACTTTTATCACAAGATACCGAGAAACTTGAAGCACTGACATCGTTACTTTTGTCGGCCGTATATTCTTGCATGAGTTGATTGTCTTTTTTACGATACACCCCAAACCGAAGCTGGGCGGGAAGGGCGTCGTAGCCTGCTTTGTCCGTAAAGAAAGTGCAACCTACCCCGTAAGCATAAGGAATATTATTATTGATGGTACGACGGTCTATTTGTCCACCGTAAATACGTTGGGCGTATGCGGAACCAAAACTGGCCAATAAAACGAGAAGAAACCCAACGAGATTGCGCATTACTTTGGTTAAGGACTAGTATTAAAATCAAATGTATCTAAAAATCTACTAACAGGTAATACCCAAGCAGTTATTAAGTTTTATGCAGCCACTTACGCTCGACTTCTATCAAAAATACGATACGTTAACCCTCGCCCAAAGGTTGCTTGGTTGTACGTTGGTTCATCAAAGCCAAGATGGTACTACCGCAGGCATCATCGTTGAAACGGAAGCCTACCTAACTGACGACCCCGCGTGTCATGCGTACCGAAGGAAAACAAAAAGAAATGCCGCAATGTTTGGCCCTGCGGGAACAGTTTATGTGTATCAAATCTACGGAATGCACTACTGTGTCAACATCGTAAGTGGCGACGAAGGCGTGGGGGAGGCGGTGTTGATTCGGGCCTTGGAACCAACCGAAGGTATTGAACTCATGGAAGAAAGAAGAGGGTATGGAATGTCGAGTGCAGAGGGTAGAATGTCGAAAGAGAAACCTATTCGACACTCTGCACTCTCCCTTCGACACGTATGCAACGGCCCTGCTAAATTGGTGAAAGCCATGGGGATTAGTATCGAAGAACATAACGGTACGTCGCTTTTAGCGGGTAATTTAAAGATTTATCCTTCTGTACTAGAGGAGTTTGAGATGATGACTACCACCCGAATCGGCATTACGCAAGGCGCCGATTTACCGTACCGTTTTTATGTGACAGGAAATCGCTTTGTAAGTCGTAAGTGAGGCATAGGGTTTATTTACCCTTGTGTAATAAAGTTACATATTTTGGAATTAATTTGAGATATTTGTAAATGGTAGTAATTGCAAAATCAGCATTGGTAAAATTTGGAGAAAAACATCCCAATGCTCTCGTGCCATTAATGGAGTGGTATGATACTGTATTATTAGCAGATTGGGGTCATTTTATGGACATTAGGATGACGTTTAATTCTGTTGATTTTGTAGGGAATGACAGATATGTGTTCAATATTAAAGGAAATCACTACCGACTTGTGGCTTTAATACATTTTTCAATACGAACTGTATATGTCAAATTTGTGGGTACACATAATGAATACGATAGAATTGATGTTTCAACAATTGATTATAAACCATGAAAATTGTAAATGAATATGAGTATCAAAAAGCATTTTTGCTTTTTGATGAACTAACGGCTGAAATGATTGTAAATCCCGAAAAACAGACAGAGGCTCGTAGGGTCGCTGAAGCTATTCAAGCTTATGAAGCAGAGTTTGTTAAGTTTCCCCGCCCCACCACACTTGCAGGAATGATTGAGCTCAAAATGTATGAAATGAAACTGAAACAAAAAGATTTAGCAGAGTTATTAGAAGTAGAGACATCAAGGGTTTCAGAGATATTGAATGGAAAGCGCAAAATCACACTTGAAGTAGCTAAAAAGCTTCATACAAAATTGGGGATTGATGGTAACTTCATTCTTGAAGTTGCGTAAAATAGGAATGAATCGGGTCAGTTGAAACCCGATTCAAAAAGCCTCTACAAACTGGCTCTGACGAGTTTGGCGCCGTCGCACATGGCTTTTAATTTTTGTTTAGTCGCCCAGCGAGCCGTTTGACTCATTCCACAGTCGGGGGCAACGGCTAGTTTTTCGGCAGGAACGTACGGCAATACCTTCCGAATGCGCTCGGCGACGTCTTCGGGCGTTTCGATGTAATAACTTTTAACGTCAATGACGCCCACTGCTACGTCCAGTTTTTCGGCAAATCGTTCCAAAAGATGCACATCGGTAAAGTTGAGGACGGTCATTTCGGAATGAAGTTCATCGACAGTCATGTCCAAAAAATCGGGTAGCATGGGAGCTAATGTTTTTTTACCCACCGAACGGCCTTTGTAATTTCCAAAACAGAGGTGCATCGAGAGGCGCGTTTTTCCGACGGCAGGCGCAACGGTTCGGTTGAAAATATCGACAAATCGTTGGGTATCTTCGCGGTAAGCGTAACAACTCATGGACGGCTCATCCACGCAAATTTCGGGAACACCCAATGCCACCAATTCTTCAATTTCTTTCCGCACAAGGGGCAAAATAGCTTCGGTCACTTCCCAGCGGTCTTTGTACAAATGCCCTGGATTCAACCGCCCCGACAACGTATAAGGCCCAGGAATCGACATTTTAACGCGTTGGCCTTCGGGGGCAAGGCGTTTGAGCCGTTTGTATTCTTCCACCACTCCAAGCCCTTTGGGCGCTGTTAGGGGCTCAATAATGCTGTTTTTGCCGCGTTGATCGTGGGCGGGTGGGCCGTATTTTCGGGTTTCTGAGCTATCGTTCTGGATTCCGTTGATGAAACCATAAAACGACAGGTTAAAGTCGAGACGGGTTTGTTCGCCGTCGGTGATGACGTCGAGTCCTGCGCTTACTTGGTCGTGGATGGCCGTAATCACGGCATCGTCAATCATTTCGGCGATGTCGGCGGGGCCAAACTTGTCGAGGTTCATGCTCGCAAATTCGAGCCAGCCAGGAAAAGGCATCGAGCCAACGACAGTGGTTTTTATCGGATGAGGTTGCATGTTTCTAGGTTTGAGGGTTTACTGTTTAGGGTTTCGTGTTGTTTCTTCATAGCCATTGGTACATGACATGGGCATCGACGAGCCCAAGTTGGGCATGCTGGTAAGCGTTGGGAACAGTGCCAATGATTGCAAACCCGCATTTTTGCCACAACCGAACGGCAGTGGTATTGGTCGAAATCACGCAGTTGAACTGCATGGCAAGGAAACCCAATCGCTTGGCTTCAACGAGTGAGAAGCGGCACATTTGCTCAGCAATGCCTCGCCCACGGGCGTCGGGATGAACCATGTACCCCGCGTTGACCACATGACTACCCAAATCGGGCTGATTGGCTTTTAGAAAAAACGTGCCGACGATTTTGTTGTTTTCTTCGGCGGCGTACGCATATTTTTCGGGGTCAAACCAAATTCCTAGCATTTTTTCGCGCGACGATTCGGGCGCGTACATGTACGTATCTCCCGCCCGAATCACGGGCTCAATAATGGCCCAAAGAGCTTCTTTGTCGGTTGGGAGTACGGGACGAATTTTTAGGGTCATGGCGTTAGATAGAATCACTGACGTAACTGGGTATGCCTACTTGTTGGTACATTTTTGCAAGGCGGTGAGCGTGCTCATCGTAGGCTGCTTCAAACAGTTCGACGGCGCGTTCGCTACCGACTACCGCAGCCGCACTTAGCACCTTAGGCGGACGCCCTGCCTGGGTAAGAAGTTGGGCGGTTTCGGCTTTAAGGCAATTGACAATCGCTGCCCCGCCTACCGTCGAACCAGGGGAAACGGGCGTATCAAGGCCAGCAAGCGTAACCATAGCATCGCCCACGGGTGCGCCTGTATCGAGTACCAAATCGGCAAAATCGGTTAGTTTTTTTCCATCCGTGCGTTTTGATGAACTGGCTTCGGAATGTTCTTTAGTAACTAAAGCAACGACCTTAATGCCATTTTTTTGGAAAATTTCGGCCATTTCAACGGGAACAATGTTGGTGCCCGAAGACGAAATCACCAAGGCAGTATCTTGAGAAGACAAGTCAAAATTCCGCAAAATACGGTCGGCTAACCCCGAAACATTTTCCAAAAACATGGCTTGACGTTGCCCGTTGGCACCCACCACCAAATTGTGAAAAGTAAGAGACAACTCCACGATGGGGTTAAACCCCGCAAAAGAGCCGTAGCGAGGCCACATTTCTTCGACCATGATTCGGCTGTGGCCACTACCGAAAACGTGTACCATCCGTCCTGCAAGGATGCTTTCGGAAAACCATTGAGCGGCTTGTTGGATTTGGGGTTGTTGTTGTTGAATAGTTTGTAAAATGTGCTGACATTTACTTAGATAAACTTCGGTAACAGTCATGTGAGAATAAGGTTTAGAACGCGGATTGAACGGGTTAAAGGGATTTGAACGGATTATTTTAAATTGACTTTAAAACGATTTTCAAAAATTTTACGCTTGAATTCTGGTTTTCGCCCAAAATTTAAAAGCAAACCAACTTCTTTGTCGGTGGCTCTCAGGTAGTTTGTCAGCTGAGCTTCATGTTCTACAGCTAAGCTTTCAGCAGCTTTTAGCTCGACTATGACTAGATTTTCTACTACTAAGTCTGCATAGTAATCTCCAACTTCATACGAATCGTAATAAACTTTTATAGGTTGTTGATTTTCGCAAAGCAATCCTTTCTTTTTTATTTCAATTAACAAAGCTCTTTCGTACACCTTTTCAAGAAAACCGAATCCCAACTCGTTATAAACGGTATAGTAAGCTTTGATGATTGAGTCCGTAATAGAAGCATGTATCATAAAAAATCAGTTAGAATCTGTTCAATCAGTTAAATCTGTGTTCTATTTTTTTAGTGTGATAATGCAAAGCCTGCGGCGCCAATGGCTCCTGCCATGTCACCAAATTGGGCTTGAACAATGGGGGTTTGTTTGCCCCCAGGCCGCCATTCGTACAGGCTCATAAATTGGTGTAAAGGCTCAAACAAGGCATCGTCAGATAAGGTGATTCCTCCTGCAAGGACGATGAGTTCGGGGGATAACGCATTGACAAGCGACGACAATGCCACGGCTAATTTTTGGACGGAAGTGAGCCAAACCAAACTGGCCCAAGGGTCGCCTTGGCGGTAGGCTTCGACCAGCGCCCACGTGGAGTCAAACTTTCCTTTGCTTCTTTTTTGAACGGAATAATTGCCAATGGCATACTCCAAACTCCCTGGAGCGCCGACGATGCTTACTTCGTCGTCGGTGGCATGAAGGGAGAGGTGGCCAAGGTGTCCCGCCATTTGGCTAAGTCCTTGGTATAGTTTTCCTTGGATAAGAATCCCGCCTCCAACGCCTGTGCCGAGGGTGAGTAAAATCACATTTTGGCAACCCTTAGCCGCCCCAAACTGTGCTTCGGCCATGAGCGCTGCGTGGGCATCGTTGAGGACGTAGGTGCGTTGCCCAAAATAAGCACTCCAATCAAAATGCGCTAGTCCTAACAAGCGATTGGGAAGAAATGAAATACAAGAATTATGGGCATCGGGTAAGCCTGGGGCCGACAGTCCAATGGCATCAATGGGAGCCTGCCAATAATTTCGCAAGTAGGTAACCATTTCAAGTACATTTTCACGCCAATGCCCTTCCGTGTCATCTTGCGTCGCCACGTAATGTTGCTTCAAGATTTCTCCCGCTTCATTGACCAAAATGCCCTTGACATTGGTCCCTCCCAAATCAATACCGATGGCTGTTTTCATTTTTTTAGTGTCGAGTGTAAAATGCAGAATGTCGAATTTTTAGTGTTGAGTGTAAAGTGCAGAGTGTCGAATTTTTCAGTTTTGACTTTTTCTATTCGACATTCTATACTCTGCATTTGACATTCCATCAACTGTTCTTCTTATAGTTTTTATGGTGATTCATTTTGGCGGTTAAGATGGAGGCAGAAAAAATAGAAAGTAACTCGTTTGTTTCATTCATCAGATTTTCAATTCGTTTAAAATCAATGATTTCTGCCTCAGTAAGTAATTCCATCCAAAATAGTGATTCGTCCGTTTCTTCTTCGCAAATATGAACTTTGTTGATAAAGTCAGCGGGAGATTTGGCTCGACACGCTGATCTATAATTTGCTCCTACTGAAGTTCCAGAACGCAATAGCTGCTTTCCAATAACTTGACCAACTTGAGTATTTGGAAGAGATTCGGTTAATTTGATGATTCTCAATGAAAAAAGTTTGGTTCGTTGTTTTAAGTCTTGTTTGGGCTTCATGGTCGTAACAGCTTAGTTATTTTAATCTTTTGACCACAAGCGATTATAAATTGTCACATTTTT
>NZ_JACIBY010000004.1:285944-568250 GCF_014195535.1 Runella defluvii
TTTAGTGTCGAGTGTAAAGTGTCGAATTTTAGTGTCGAGGTTAGAGTGCAGAGTGTCGAATTTTTTCAGTTTTGACTTTTTCTATTCGACATTCTATACTCTGCATTCGACAATTTTTAGTGTCGAGTGTAAAGTGTCGAATTTTAGTGTCGAGGTTAGAGTGCAGAGTGTCGAATTTTTTCAGTTTTGACTTTTTCTATTCGACATTCTACACTCTGCATTCGACAATTTTTAGTGTCGAGTGTAAAGTGCAGAGTGTCGAATTTTTTCAGTTTTGACTTTTTCTATTCTACATTCTACACTCTCCATTCGACAATTTTTAGTGTCGAGGTTAGAGTGCAGAGTGTCGAATTTTTTCAGTTTTGACTTTTTCTATTCGACATTCTACACTCTCCATTCGACATTTCATAAATGTCCCTCCGTCACTGACCAGCCTCCGTCAACGGCGAGGACTTGGCCTGTTGTAAAAAGAGCATAATCAGATAAAAAATAGAGAGCAGCGCCATCTAAATCAGCGGGTTGCCCGTTGCGGCCGCCGTCGAGGGGTTGTTTGGTTTTAATAAAATCCATGATGAGCGTGTTTTGAGAAGCACGCTGGCTCATGGGGGTTTCCACCAATGCGGGGGCAAGCACGTTGACGCGTATGTTGTCTTTGGCGTAATAGGCCGCAATGGATGTACTAAAGCCGATAATGGCTGATTTGGTCGCCGCATAAGCGTGGGTGGTAAAGTAGGTAGGCGAAGGTGAAAAACCGAGCACCGAACCCACATTCAGGATAGAACCACCCGTTTTTTGGGCTAAAAACTGACGTATCGCTGCTTGGTTGGAAAGCATGAGCGAGGTAAGGTTCAACTCAAACGTTTTGTTCCAACCCTCCAACGTAAGCTCGTGCAAGGGGCCATCGCCAAACTTTCGTCCACTTCCTCCAGCCACATGGTACAGTCCATCAAAGCGCCCGAAGGTATGAATCGCTTGGGCAATGGCGTGGGGAGCCGTACTTTCGTGCGTGGCATCAGCCGAAATGACCACCGCCGAAGGCCCCAATTGCCGTTGGGCTTCTGCACAGCTTTCGGGGTTACGACCAACGACGACCACTTGGGCGCCGTGCCGAACAAACGCACTCGCGGCCGAAAGCCCAATGCCCGTGGTACCGCCAATGACGACAATTGTTTTCTGGTCGAGCCATTTTTCCGTAACCATGCCTAATTTTGCGTTATTGTACTGTTAACTTATTATAAAGAGTTGAATGGTTAGTTTTCTAATCAAACATTCGTCGAAAACTTAAAAGAACTTGGTAACACAAACGCGATTTGAGGAGGAAGTGAGGGCTTTTTTGTCTTTTCAACAAGACCAAGAGCTACCCATTTTTGGGGAAAGGTTTTCCTGTCCAGTGCTTTATTATCCTGAACGTTTACTGGCGATTCACCTCATTTCGTTGGAAAAAACAAACCTACTTTTACCCGATACTTTTGTACAATTGAGCGATGCTTTGGCAGCGGAAGGCATCAAAGTAATTCATTTGTGGGAAGATGTGTGGTATTCCAAAAAAGCTGTGGTTCAGTCGAGGCTGCGGGCGGCGTTTGGTATTTCTCAACGCATTCCTGCCCGACTTACAAAGGTTCGCCGAATTGATAAACCTACCTTAGAGTGGTTTATGGACGTTCATCACTTGCAAGTTTCTACCAATGCGAAGTTTAAATACGGTCTTTTTTTGCCTAAAAATTACCAGCGCATTTTAAAAGATGACAGTCCTGCAACACCGTTTTTGACCCAACAAATGACGATTCAAGGAGAAGCTTTGGTGGCTGTGGCTTCGTTTAGCGGGGGAAAAAATATCCTAAGAGAAGGGAAAACGTTCCGCTCATTTGAGTTGATTCGTTTTGCCAATCATCTTGACTGCACGGTGGTAGGGGGATTGGATAAATTGCTGAAAGCTTTTGTGACCGAACTACAACCCGACGATATTATGACTTACGCCGACCGCGATTGGTCCGACGGTAGAAGTTACGAACGATTAGGTTTTGAACGAATGGGAGCGACACCTTCGCATACTTTTTGGGTCAATCCTGACACCTGGGAACGACACTATGCCGAGCGACTTTTGCCCGACGACATTGGAGTTCATTGGGTAAAAGTATATAACTCAGGGAATTGGAAGTTTTTGAAAAAAATGATTTGATATTTTTCTCGCAGATGTTCTGTGGGTAAAAAACTGTGCTAAATTTTTTATGCCAACGCATGGCCTTTGAGTGGGTTATTTAACGTATTTTTAGGTGTTTATCTAAACCCCTAGAATTCTCCTTTTTTGTTATGAAACGACTGCTACTCTTTTGCCTTGTACTGCTTCAATTTCAGGCCATTGCCCAGCTAAAGTTTGCCCGCTTATTTTCAAATCACGTGGTGCTTCAACGCCAAAAACCAATTCCTGTTTGGGGGTGGGCCAAGCCTAAGGAAAAAGTCACGGTGACGTTGGCTAACCAAAAACTTTTGGCTACAGCCGATGACGCAGGAAAATGGAGCGTAAAATTCAAACCCATGGAAGCAGGCGGCCCTCATCGGTTGGTGGCTACTACGCTGACGGGCAAAGCCGAAGTAGAGGATGTGTTGATGGGGGAGGTGTGGTTGTGCTCGGGGCAGTCAAACATGGAATGGCCCGTCAAACAAGCCGATAATTTTCGCCAAGAGAAGAAAAATGCCAATTTTCCCCAAATACGCCATTTTTACGTAGAACATAACGTAACGATGGACATTCAAACTGACCTTGCCTCGGGCGAGTGGAAGGTGAGTGACGAAGAAAACGTGGGCAATTTTACGGCTGTCGGGTTCTTTTTTGCCAGAGAATTAGCCCAAAAGCTGAACGTACCCATCGGCTTGCTTCATTCGTCGTGGGGAGGTTCGCAAATCGAAGGGTGGATTAGCAAAGAAGCCATGCAAACCAACGATGAACTGAAACCCTACGCCAATGCCCTCCCCAAAACGTGGGAAGAAGCCGATGCACAACTCGACCGCCAAACGCGCAAACAGTTGCTAGGCAGTGAGGCGGAGGTTACGATGGCGGATGAAAAAAAATATACCGAAGCGGGATACGATTTCTCGAAATGGCGCTCGGCGGGAAGTCCTTTGGGGGCGTGGGATTGGAAAGGAATTTGGATGTTTAGGGGCAAAGGGTTTATGGCCAAAACCATCGACATCCCTGAAGACATGGTAGGACAAACCACGACGTTGGGGTTGGGCATTCAAGATAGTTTCAACGAAATGTACATCAATGGCAAGCTGGTCTATGCAGGTATGATGCAAGGAGTCCGCAAAATAGCCCTTCCTGCCGATGCGTGGAAAGCTGGCGCCAATCGGCTTGTCATAAAATTTGGGAATATGGTTGAGCATCCGTGGTATGGTTTGGGGGTAAATGGCACGCCTGACGATTTGTTTGTTAGCTCCAAAACCGCCAAAGTAAGCATTGCTTCCGATTGGTATCTTTTGCCTTCTTTTGCCGAACCTCATACGTATAACCACAGTTGCAACAACGTCGGGACGACGATTTATAACGCCATGATTGCACCGCTCATTCCGTTTGGCATTCGGGGGGCACTTTGGTACCAAGGCGAGTCGAATGCGGGGCGGGCGTACCAATACCGACAGTCGTTTTCGTTGATGATTGATGATTGGCGGCAGCGGTGGGACGACGATTTCTCGTTTTATTTTGTACAATTATCAAGCTACGGTGGCTACCAAAACAGCAACAACGGAAGCAATTGGGCCGAGCTTCGTGAAGCACAAACCCTCGCACTTTCACTTCCCAAAACGGGTATGGCCGTAACGATTGACGTTGGAAACCCGAAAGATATTCACCCGACCAACAAACAAGATGTAGGCCACCGCCTGGCGCTTAATGCCTTGAAAATGGATTTTGGGCAAGATATTTTGCATACTGGACCCGTGTATGATTCGGTAAAGTTTGACGAAGACAAGGCCGTTGTTTCTTTCAAAAACGTGGGGGAAGGTCTGATGGTAAAAGATAAGTTTGGGTACGTCAAAGGCTTTGAGATTGCGGGAGAAGATAAAGTGTTTCATTATGCCAAAGCCGAAATCATCGGCGATAAAGTAGAGGTGTATCATCCCAAAGGTGTGAAACCTATTGCGGTGCGTTACGCTTGGGCTGACGCTCCCGAAGACGCCAATTTGTTCAACCTAGAAGGGCTCCCCGCAGGGCCTTTCCGCACCGACGATTGGAAAAGTAAAACCGAAGGGCAGAAATTTCAATGATAAACGCGGGGCGAACATACCGAAATTCGTTATTCGCCCCGCGTTATTCCAACAACCTCCGATGGTAATTGACCTGCCCCAAATGATAACCAAGGTGAGTCGCTAAGTGGATGAAAAAGTACTCAGTGGTGGTTTTGGTTTCCAACACAAGTTGCGGGTATTCGGCTTGATAGTCTTCGTCGGTGAGGGTAGCCAACGATGTTCTGATGACGTCAATGGTGGCGTCGATGTCGTTGATAATTGTTTCTCTGGCTACGTTTTTGGCGCTAAATTCCAACGGACGGTTGCGAACGTAGCCCGTTTTTCCAATTTCAGCTCCAATGTACGTATTGAGATTGCCAATGAGGTGCAGCGCCAAATTTCCCGCCGAATTTGAAATCTGCTCAGCGACTTTCCAGATATTTTCTTCGTTTTTGTAGGCCAAAAGCTCCGCCTTCAGTCGGCGTAAATCCCGCTCAAAAAGCGCTGTTAATGTTGTTGAAAGCATATCGGTATATGGTTTTGTGGTTTGGTCGGGTTTTGAGAAACCCTTTGCACGTTTTATAAGTCTTCACGGGGTTATAAGTAACCCCTGTTTCGGTTGTGAGCAACCGAAAACACACTTCGAGAGCAACCGAAAGCACATTTGGGCGTTTGCCCTTTGCCCCTTCCTACTTTCCACTTCACGGGGTTATAAGTAACCCCTGTTTCGGTTGTGAGCAACCGAAAACACACTTCGAGAGCAACCGAAAACACATTTGGGCGTTTGCCCCTTTGCCTCTTTGCTTTTTGCCCCTTTGCCTCTTGCTATCTTGCCCCTTGCTACTTTCCACTTCGTTTAAAATACACATAAGCACCGCCGCCTAAGGCCAAAAATACCAAACCTGCGATGGCTTGTTCGGGCTTTTCGATCAATGTATTGACTACCACAAACGCCGACATGGCCATAAAAACCAACGGTGTGATGGGGTAGGCCAACGTACTGTAATTGCGGGAAAGTTTACGCTTGCGAAAAGAAAAAATAGTAGCCGCCGTCAAGAAGAAAAAGGCCGTATCAACAAACACAACGTAAGTGATGAGGTTAGAGAACGTTTTCCAAAAGATAAGCAGCAAAATCGTCCAAAACGACTGAAAAATAATGGCCCAGAAAGGTGTTTGGAAACGGGGGTGAATTTGGGCAAATTGCTTAAAAAATAGCCCATCTTCGGCCATCGCAAAGTAAATACGGGGAGCGGTAAGAATATAAATGCCAATCGTGCCGAGTACCGAAAGTACAATGAGAAAAGAAATAAACTTCGCGCCTAAGCCCCACACGGTCGAAATAGCTTCCGAGGCGACGCCCGTTGACGCTGCTATTTTTTCGATGGGGAGGAGTTTAAGGTAGGCTACGTTGATGGTGACGTAGGCCAAACACACAATGCCGATGCCGAGCAACATCGCCCTGGGTACCACGCGGTCGGCGTCTTTTACTTCGGCCGCAATGAAGGTTGCGTGCTGATAGCCGCCGTACGAAAAAGAAACCCCAATAAGGGCCAGTCCAAACGACGAGACAAGGGGTAATTGGTAGGAATTGGTGGTCCAAGTAAAATCAAAAAGACTGAAGTCTTGAGTGGCCATCAAAAAACCAATAAAGACCACGATGGCAATACCGATAAGTTTGGCAGAGGTAAAAACCGACGCAAAAAAAC
This sequence comes from Runella defluvii, assembly GCF_014195535.1. Taxonomy (GTDB): domain Bacteria; phylum Bacteroidota; class Bacteroidia; order Cytophagales; family Spirosomataceae; genus Runella; species Runella defluvii. The sequence goes on from NZ_JACIBY010000004.1 coordinate 291,875, forward strand.
TTCCCCATTTGACCCCCAGCACATTCATAATGGTCAGCAGCGTGATGGTCAGAACGGCCACAATGAGCTGCGAACTTTCTGAAATCGGAATGAGCTCATTAAGGTAAGAAGTAAACACCAACGAAAGGGCCGCCAACGACCCCGTATTGATGACCAGTAGCATCGACCAGCCGTATAAAAATGCAGGGAGGTCGCCAAACGCTTCCTTGAGAAAAACGTAAAACCCGCCTGCTTTTTGGAAGGAAGATGAAATTTCGGCGAAGGTAAGCGCCCCACAAAGTGCTACGAAGCCTCCCACTACCCAAACGCCCAACATCCAGCCTGTGGTGGGTAAATAACCCGCAATTTCGGACGGTGTACGAAAAACGCCCGAGCCTATACTCGACCCGACGGCAATCATGGTAAGACTAAAAAGTGTGATTTGTTTTTGTAGTTGTTGAGACATGGGTCTAAAGGTTTGTTTCGCTGCTTTTGACGCAGTCACTCATCTAAGGAATCATTGCTAAAAAACTACTATGAGACTCATTAAGGGGTTTTTAATTCAGAATTAATGACAAATTAATCTTTCAGCCGCAGTTTTGCCTCGAATCTTTTTAGACCAAAATGAGGCGTACACTGTTCATCGCAGCTTTTTTGCTGCCTTTTTATTGTTTTGCCCAAGACGCTCTTCGGCTTTCACTCAAGCAAGTCGATAGTCTTTTTTTACAAAATAATCTCATTCTTCTTTCGGAGCGATTTAGGATAGAAGCCAGCAAAGCAGCTGTCATTCAAGCCCGTTTGTGGGATAACCCGACCCTTTCTACGGAATGGAATGCCTATAATCCTGATAAAAAACGGGTGTTGGACGTGGCCAAAGGCGGACAAAAAATCGTGTCGATTGAGCAAGTGTTGCTAACGGCGGGTAAGCGTAGTAAACAAGTGGCCTTGGCCATCGAAAATGCCCAAATGACCGAATACGAATTTTTGGACTTGCTTCGTACGCTCAAATTTGAGTTGAGGAGCAGTTTTTTTGAAGTGTTTTTTCTTCAAAATACCCTCAATCGTTACCAGCTTCAAATCAATACGTTACAGACGACGGTCACTGCTTTTGAAGAACAGTACGAAAAAAACAACGTTTCCTTGCGGGAGTTACTTCGTCTCAAAGCCCTTCTATTTCAGCTTAATAACGACAAAACTGAACTTCTTTTTCAAATTGCGGAGAAGCAAAAAGGGTTGAAAACACTGCTCAATACCAACCTTCAGGTTGTGCCATTGGTGAACGAAGTGGAGCTGAATCGCTATTTCCTTAATAGCTATACGGTGACCGCGCTAAGTGAGTTGGCACTTCAAAACCGAGGCGATGTCAAAGTCGTGGAATCGCTCAAGCGGCAGGCTGAGTTAAACTATACGCTCCAGAAATCATTGGCGGTGCCAAACCTCCGTTTGGGGGCGGTGTATGACCAATCGGGCAGTTATGTGAATCATTATACGGGCATCACCCTTGGGGCTGATTTGCCTTTTTTCAATAAAAACCAAGGGAATATCAAAACGGCAAAAAGCCTGATTGAGTACCAAAAAGGAGTGCAAAGCCAGAAAACCAACGCAGTTTCTAACGAAGTAGCTGAGGCATTTCAGAAGGTGCGCTACGTCGAAAACATGGTGCAAAGTGTGGATAGTAAATTCACCGACCAATTTGAACAACTCAACAAAGGTGTCGTCGAAAACTTCCAAAAACGCAACCTTACGCTGCTCGAATTTATCGACCTCATCGAAACGTATAGTGAGAGCGTTAAGGAATTGAACCGCCTTAAAGCCGACCGAATAGGGGCATACGAAGAACTTAATTTTACTGTAGGACAAGAACTTTTCAACTAAGAAAAATGAATAAAGCTATCATAGGAGTACTGGTGCTGGTGGGTGCTGTTGTGCTCGTTTCGTGCGGAGAGAAAAAAGAAGCTACGGAAGAAAAAAAGGCATTTTCATTGTCGGATACGATGATGAAACGCATTGAGTTGGCCGATGCGGGCATAGCGCCTGTTCGTAGCGAACTGACACTGGTAGGAAAAATCAGTGCCGACGAAAACCGCGTCATTAAGGTCTATCCGTTGGTGGGTGGAAATGTGGAGTCGGCTACTGTCGAACTCGGCGATTATGTCCGTAAAGGCCAAGTGTTAGCCACAATTCGGTCGGGGGAAGTGGCTGATTTTGAGCGACAAATGATTCAGGCGCAGTCAGAAGTGTTGGTGGCAGAAAAAAACTTAAAAGCTGCTGAAGAATTGTTTGAAAGCAAACTCAACTCGCAACGGGAGGTCAATGTTGCCAAAAAAGAAGTTGAAAATGCCCAAGCAGAATTGAACCGCATCAAGGAAGTTTTTCGCATTTATGGCCTTGGAAAAAGTACGCATTACATCGTAAAAGCACCGATTGACGGTTTCGTGATTAGCAAAAATATCAACCCAGGAATGCAGCTTCGTTCCGACAATGCCGAGCAGATTTTTACTGTGGGTCAAATCAGCGAAGTGTGGGTAATGGCCAACGTAAACGAAAGCGATATTCCCAAAGTGAAGTTAGGGATGATGGCTGACATTCAGACGATTAGTTATAAAGATGAACTCTTTCATGGTAAAGTAGATAAAATCTACAATGTGCTTGATCCCGATACTAAAAGTATGAAAGTGCGCATCCGACTCGACAACAAAGGGTACAAACTCAAGCCCGAAATGCACGCCACGGTGTCGCTCAAGTTTGACGAAGGAGGGAGTATGATGGCCATTCCAGCCAGTGCAGTCATTTTTGACCGTAGTAAAAATTGGGTGATGGTGTTTAAGAGTCGCACCCAAATCGAAACCCGTGAAGTGACTGTTTACAAAATGCTAAACAACGTGGCTTATGTACAGGCAGGGCTGAAAGAAGGGGAGAAGGTTATTTCAAAAAATCAATTATTAGTGTACGACGCACTGAACGACTAAATTATGAATAAATTCATTCGAGGAATTGTAGGTTTTTCACTCAAAAACCGCTTTTTCGTCTTTTTTATGACGGGTATTTTGGTCATTTCAGGTGTGGTAAGTTATCTCAATACACCGCTTGAAGCATTTCCCGACGTAACCAATACGCAAATCATTGTAGTAACAGAATGGAACGGACGAAGCGCCGAAGAAATCGAGCGTTTTGTGACGGTACCAATCGAAGTTGCCATGAACTCCGTGCAGCGAAAAACCAACGTACGCAGTGTGACAATGTTTGGGCTGAGTATCATCAAAATCATTTTTGAAGACGACGTAGAAGACTTTTTTGCCCGACAACAGGTGAATAATCAACTCCGAACGGTATCGCTGCCCGACGGCGTTGACCCCGAAGTGCAGCCGCCTTACGGGCCTACGGGGGAAATTTTTCGCTATACGTTAGAAAGCAAAGACCGTGATAGCCGCGAGTTGTTGACCCTCCAAAATTGGGTGGTAGATCGTCAGCTCCGAAGTGTGCCAGGCGTAGCCGACGTGGTGGCGTTTGGGGGGCGCGAAAAAATGTACGAAATCCAAGTAAATCCTACGCAACTCGCCAAATACGACATTACGCCGCTCGAAGTCTATGAAGCCGTGACCAAAAGCAACGTCAACGTGGGGGGCGATGTGATTGAGAAAAACGGTCAGGCGTACGTGGTGCGCGGGATTGGGTTGCTCAATTCGATTCCCGACATTGAAAATATCATTGTCGAATACGTGGATGATAACCCTGTTTTGGTTAAAAACGTGGCCGACGTCAGAGAGTCGAACCTCCCTCGCGTGGGGCAAGTAGGCTTAAACGACAACGACGACGTGGTGGAGGGGATTGTGGTGCAGCGCAAAGGCGAAAACCCCAGCGAAGTGCTAACGCGGGTGAAGGAAAAAATTGAGGAATTGAATACCAAAATTCTGCCTCCTGACGTCAAAATGGTCACTTTTTACGACCGCGACAACCTCATTACGTACTGTACCAACACCGTACTGCATAACTTATTTGAGGGAATTATATTCGTTACGGTCATCGTGTTTTTGTTTATGGCCGACTGGCGTACCACCATCATTGTGTCCATTATCATCCCGTTGGCGCTGCTGTTTGCCTTTATGTGTTTGCGGCTCAAGGGAATGTCGGCCAACTTACTCTCGATGGGGGCGGTTGACTTTGGTATTATCATCGACGGTGCGGTGGTGATGGTGGAGGGAATGTTTGTGTCGCTCGACCACCTTGCCCACAAAAAAGGCATGGAGCGGTTTAATAAACTGGCCAAATTAGGGTTGATTAAGAAAACGGGCGGAGAGCTTGGGAAGGCTGTGTTTTTCTCCAAACTGATCATTATCACGGCCTTAATTCCCATTTTTAGCTTCCAAAAAGTAGAAGGGAAAATGTTTAGCCCGTTGGCCTATACCCTTGGCTTTGCGTTGTTGGGGGCGTTGCTTTACACCCTTACGCTGGTGCCCGTGTTGTGTTCGTTTTTATTACGGAAAAACGTTCGGGAGAAGAACAACCCAATTGTCAACTTCTTCGACCGTGTTGTTTCTAAAGGATTCGAGTGGTGTTACCGAAGCAAAAAAATGAGCGTTTTGGCGGCCATGATTTTCTTGGGAACGACCTTGTTTTCGGCAAAATGGCTCGGTACCGAGTTTTTACCCCAACTTAATGAAGGTGCACTGTGGGTAACGGCCGAGTTGCCCATGAGTTATTCGCAGAACGAAAGTGTGAAAATAGCGAAAGTCTTGCGCGAAAAAGTGGCCAAACACAAAGAAGTACGGCAGGTGCTTTCGCAAGAAGGGCGCTCCAACGACGGCACCGACCCCAACGGTTTTAACTTTCTCCAGTTTCAAGTCGATTTGAAGCCAAAAGAAGAGTTAGGAGGTAAAACAATTGACCAAATTATCGAAGAATTGAACGATGATTTGTCTGAAATACAAGGGATTACTTTTAATTATTCGCAGCCGATTATCGACAACGTCGCCGAAGCAGCTGCGGGGATAAAAGCCTCGAACGCCATCAAAATTTATGGCGATGATTTGGATAAATTGGATGAGTTGGCCGATGAGGTTTTAGGAAAGATAAAGGACGTTCCTGGCGTAAAAGACGCGGGTATCTTGCGCAATACGGGCCAGCCCGAAATGAGTGTGATTCTGCACGACCACAAAATGGCCATGTACGGCGTCAGCACTGCCGATGCCCAAGCGGTGATAGAAATGGCGATTGGCGGAAAAACGGGTTCTATTTTGTACGAAGGCGAGCGTAAGTTTGACATTCGTTTGCGTTACCAAGAACCGTATCGCCGAACCGAAGACGACATTCTTCGCTTGATGGTACCGACCTTGAAAGGCAACAAAATTCCGTTGAAAGAAATCGCTTCGCTGCGTAAAGTCACAGGGCCTGCGTTTGTCTATCGAGAAAATAATAAGCGGTTTATCGGCGTAAAATTCTCGGTACGTGAGCGCGATTTGGGAAGCACCATTGCCGAAGCCCAAAGCAAAGTTGCGCCCATCTTGAAAGCATTGCCCAAAGGGTACTCGATTGACTGGACGGGGGAGTTTGAAAACCAAGTGCGTGCGACTCACCGCCTTGGACAAGTAGTGCCGATTAGTATTGTGGCCATTTTTGTCCTTTTATTTATCACTTTTGGCAACGCCAAAGACGCGGGGCTCGTATTGGTCAATGTACCGTTTGCGTTGATTGGGGGAATTTTGGCCTTGCACGTTACGCACATGAACTTCGGTATTTCGGCGGGGGTTGGGTTCATTGCCTTGTTTGGGATTTGTGTCCAAAATGGGGTGATTCTGATTTCGGTATTTAGCAAAAATACCTCCGAACGAATGCCGCTCGACAAAGCGATTCGAGAAGGTGTAAAATCGAGGATTAGGCCCGTTGTGATGACGGCGATGATGGCGGCCATTGGGTTGCTACCAGCGGCGGTATCGACGGGGATTGGCTCCGAAACCCAGAAACCCCTGGCCATTGTGGTCATTGGTGGGCTCATCACCGCTACTGTTCTGACTTTGCTGATATTCCCGATTATTTATCGGTTTTTCTATCGACATCACGTACATACCATCAAAGATTTAGAATAATGAAACTCAAGACACGTTCAGGCTATATGCTCATTGGTTTGCTGTTAAGTAGCCTAGTTGCTTTTGCCCAAAACAGAACCGATTTTCAGGTATGGCCTGGCGTGTCTTTAGAATTGGATTTGCCTAAAAAGTGGCTAGTAACGGTGCAATACCGAAGCCGATTTATTGATAACGCAACTTATTACAAAGGCTCGTATCTGTTTGGTGCTGTGGAGTATGAGTTTAATAAACACTTGAAGGCCATCACTAACTACCGCCTGGCGCTGGTCGATGAAGGTGTGTATCATCGGTACTTTCTAGGAGTGTCGGCCAAGGCAAAAGTAGGTGACTTTACGTTGATGGTACGCCCCGCTATTCAGTACCAAAGCCAGCGTTTTACGGGCGATGATGAAATTCGGACGGATACCGATACCTACTTTCGTCCGCGTTTTACGGTTAAGTACAAACTGAATAAAAAATGGGATGTTTATACGTACTCGGAGCCGTTTTTTGCCATTACCAACAAGGGTACCAAAATTGATAACATTCAAAGTTCCATTGGCCTCAAGTACGAATACCTCAAAAACCAACGTCTGAATCCCTATTTCATTTGGCAACCCGATTATTCGCACAAAAAATACCAGCTGACCAACTACATTGCGGGATTAGACATGGAGTTTTCGCTCAAGCCGTTTAAATACTTCAAGAAAAAGAAAAAAGCAGCGGACAAAAAATCACCGTCGAAATCGCATCCTCAAGGCCAATGGCCACCCAATTAGGCAAAGTATCGCTACGCAACGGCGTTTTTATTGAGCGTGAGGTATTCAGACGGCGACACGTTGTACTTGGCTTTGAACGCCCTGGCAAAATAATTGGGGTTAGAAAACCCGACCGAATACGCGATTTGGGCTATTTTCATGTCGTTTTTTTGTAAAAGCGACAGCGCCTTTTTAAGCTTCAAAGACCTGACGTACTCGACGGGGCTTTCGCCCGTGATGTTCAACACCTTGGCGTATAGTGTACTTCGACTGACAAACATGGCTTTGCTCAATTCCTCAATCGAAAGGTTGGGGTTCTCGATGTTCTCTTCGACGTAGCGCGTAAATTTCAACAAAAACTTTTCGTCTTCCGATTCTACCTCTATTTCGGGCGTTTCTAGCTGAATGTGTTTGCTGTAGGTGTTTTTTAGCAAGCTGTTCAAACTGAGCAAGTTCTCGATTTTGATGCTCAACAAATGGAAGCTAAAGGGCTTGGTCAAATAGTCACTTGCTCCCGCTTCGAGCCCTTTTAGCTGCTCGTTTTCTTCCGACAAAACCGTCAGCATAATCACAGGAATGTGTTTGGTTCGGGTGTCATTTTTGATTTTTCGAACCATTTCCACCCCATCAACCCCTGGCATATTGACATCGCTAATGATGACCTGAGGGTGGTTGGCCAGCGCTTTTTGCCAACCTTGCCGTCCGTCAGATGCTTCGATAATTTTATATTTGGTTTTCAAACTTTGCACCAAATAGGCCCTCAAGTCGTCGTCGTCATCAACGATTAAAACAACGGGTTTCTCCAATTTTGGTGGCTCTTTTTTGGCAAAACTTTCTACCGAGTCCAGTTCTTCTTTGGGTAGGTGCAACGGGGTCGATTGCTCAAAAGTAATGGGAGTCAGCGGAAGGGTAATGATAAACGCACTACCAACGCCCTCTTCGCTTTCCACTTTGATGGCGCCTCCGTGAAGTTTAACAAATTCTTGGGCGATAGACAGCCCAATGCCACTGCCCTGATTGAGAATATCGGCGTGGTTGTTGGCCTGAAAAAAGCGCTCAAAAATCTTGTCTCGGATGTCGGCGGGTAGCCCAATGCCCGTATCCCGTAAAATCATTTTTACGCCCGCCTCGCCGTCGCCAGTGATTTGAAGACTTACGTTTCCGCCATCGTTCGTAAATTTGATGGCGTTGGAGAGTAGGTTAATCAGGATGCGTTCGAGTTTGTCCTTGTCGAATGACGTATTGTAATTGTTGAAGGCACTTACAAAATGTAAGGCAATGTTTTTTCTTACAGCGATGTACTTAAAAGCATCTACAATTTCCTGAATAAACGTCACCAAATCTCCTTCGGTTTTGTGCAGGGTAAGTTCATTGGCTTCAATTCTCCTGAAATCCAACAACTGATTGACCAAATTCAGTAATCTTTTGGCGTTTCGGCTGATTAAATTCAACATTTCGAGTTTTTCAGTACTGTTTTCCTGAAACATCAAATTTTCGATGGGATTCAAAACGAGCGTAAGCGGCGTTTTTAACTCGTGGCTTAGGTTGGTTAAGAACTTGATTTTGATTTTCTCAAGCTCCATTTTTTGTTCGGCGTCGTGGCGTTCTTTTTCAATCAAATGCTTCATTTCTAGGCGTTCTTGCTTTCGCATGAAGTCATTTTTTAGCTTTTGAATGGAGCTTCTTCTAATAGCCCAAATCGCAAGGAGTGTCAGCAGAAAATAGCAAAAATAGGCGTAGTAAGTACTCCAAAAAGGCGGCTTTACGGTGATATTGATGATTTTTTCGGGCGTTTCCCACGAGCCATCTTCGCTGTGGGCTTTGAGCCTAAAGACGTACTCTCCTGGATCTAAATTGGTATAAACAGCGGTGTTTTTGGTACCAACTTCGTTCCATTCTTTGTCAAATCCATCAAGTTTGTACGAATACCTGTTTTCGTGCGGGACGGTATAATTTAAGGCAATAAAATCGAGGGAAAAGTTTTGTTTATAGCTCAAAACCATCTCTTTGGCCGTTAGAATAGGCTCCGTTATTTCGGCGTTTTCAGTCGCATTTACGTGCTTATTATTGATTTTTAAGACCGTTGTGACCAAAGGAGGAGTATTTTTTCTCTGAAAAATATCGGCAGATTTGAAGTAATTGAAGCCGTTGAGTCCTCCAAAAAACAACGTTTTATCGGCCGTGATAAAACCAGAGCCAATATTGAAAGTGCTTTGTTGGATGCCGTTGTAAGGCGTGAAATTTTTAAATATTTTTTTTGCGATATCAAAAGAGCTGATTCCCTTGTTGGTACTGACCCAGAGTTTCCCTTTTTCGTCTTCTACAATTTTATAAATAACATCATTTGACAACGAAAAACTTTCGTCGAATCGCTCAAACGATTTAGTATCAGGTTTGTATAAACACAGTCCGCCGCCCAAACAGCCCACCCATACCCTGCCCATTTTGTCGCAGTGAATGGTCTGAACTCGGTCGATTGGAAGGCCGCTGTTGCCATAATTGAGCACTTGAAAACGATTTTCAAGGGGAAAGAAAACGGCAATCCCCGTTCCGTTTGACCCAAACCAAACGTTGCCCGATTTGTCTTGTTCGATGGCAGTGACGAAGTTATTGAGGGGAAATTTGGTGCCCGAAAGCCCGAAAATCTTTTCATGGCCTTCTATTTGACGCGTAGCAGGGTCGTAGCGAACCACCCCAATCCCGTTGGTACCCATCCAGACTTTGCCGTCGTTAGCGGTTTTAAAACAATTGACTGGTACATCTTTGGTATCGCTATTACTTCTTGAAACATGAAAGTACGTAGAAGCGCCCGTGGCGAGATTCACATTGTACAAACCACCTTGGTACGTGCCTACCCAGAGGGTGTTTCCACTTGTTTCGAGGGCAATCACAGACGATACATTGGCCTGTTGCTGGGCTAATCTAAAGGGTTTAATTTGCCCCGTTTTTCGGTTGAAAATATTGATTCCCGTTCCTTCCGTTCCGATAAAAATATCGCCCGAAGGGCTTTCAGCAAAGCACATGACCGAGCTGCCCGTTAGTCCGTTGGGGTCAAATTGTTTAAAAGGTTTATGATTAAAAAAGGCGAGATTGGTGTCGTATTTATTGATTCCGCCTTGGTAAATGGACACCCAATAGATGCCAGTATCGTCAATATAAACATCCCGCACCGACCGCCCCACGATACTTGGGGTAAAACTTGATTGTTCGATAAAGGTACTTTTTACGCGGGTTACGTTGCCCGTTTTGGGGTTTAGAATGTCGAGGTTACTTTCGGTGCCTACCCAGAGTTGTCCTTCTTTGTCGAACGCCACTTTGTGGATGTGGTTATTGGAAAGGGTATTGGCATCGTTGGCATCTGATTTGTAAGTGGTAAAACTATTTTTTGACCCCTTCATCACATTCAGCCCATCTTTGGTGGTACCTACCCATAGTTGCCCATTTTTATCTTCCGTAATGCAGGTAATAAGATTGCCCGAAATGGCATCGGGGCGGTTTGGGTCGCTGAGAAATCGGGTGAATTGGTCGTTTTTGTGGGTATAAAGGTGCAGCCCATTGTCGGTGCCCACCCACATGGCGTGGCGGCTGTCCTCAAAAATACACCTGATAATGTTTGAATTTAGCTTGGTGCGCTTGGTAGGGTCGGCTTTTAAAGCCTTGATGGTTTTGGTATCGGGGTCAAAAATAAAAAGTCCAGCGTAGGTGCCTACCCATATTTTGCCAGTGTGGTCGGCACATAGGCTGATAATCCAACCTAATTTTGAAAAATCATAATTGATGAAAGAATCGAGATTAAGGTTATAAACCGACAGGGTGATGTTGGTGGCCAACCAGATTTTACCCGCTTTGTCTTGGGTCATTGCCACGACGGGCCCGCGGCCAATGCTCGTACTGTCGCGGTCGTTGTGGTGATAGGCAACGAAGTTTTGGCCATCAAACCGATTGAGCCCATCCTCCGTTCCGAACCACATAAAGCCATGTTTGTCTTTGAGAATGGCATTGACGGAATTGGACGTTAGGCCATTTTTACTACTAAAATTAATGAATTTATACTCCTTCTGTTGCCCACGTAGCAAGTGGACAAGGCCCAAAAAGACGAATAAAAGGAAAAGCTTCTTCATGTTCATACCTAATGAAAGCAATCCCCCATCATTTTTTACATGTGGGGGATTGAAAAAGACGTCGTACTTTGACGATTACTTCATATTGGCCTTAACCGATTCCGCCACTTGCGAATAGGCTAATTTTCTCACGTATTGTTGGGTCCAAAGTCCTACGGGATCGTCGGCCCTCCAGCTTGAACTGGCGGGACTATCCAACGGACTCCAAATGGTGATACCGTAGCGTTGGGCGGCTGGGATAATCTCAAAGTACTTATCAATCACGTACTTGTACATTTCGGCTTGTGCCTTGTAATGTTCTTGAGTGGCTGCCGCCGTTTTTACGCCCGCCATACCAATATCTAATTCCGAAATTTTAATCAATTTGCCCGTACCAGCCAATAGCTTAAACATCTCCGTAATCTTGGTTTTGTCCGAGTTGATGTCGATGTGCATTTGGGTTCCGATACCGTCCACTTTTGCCCCTTTACTTTCGATGTACTTCACATACTCGATGATTCCTTTGCACTTATCCAAATTGTACTCTAGGTTGTAATCGTTAATGAAAAGAATATCGGTAGGATTGCCGTATTTTCTTGCCAATTGAAAGGCCGTTACGGCATAATCTTTACCCATGTAATCTTGCCAATAAAATTCGTCACCTTTGAGGGTTTTACCTACGCCCGTTTTTAATTCAAATGGTTTGCCGTCGTCCATTGGTTCATTTACCACATCCCACGCTTTTACGTAAGGTTTGGCTACAGTCATCATGCCCGACATCCATTTATCCAAAGCGCTGGTAATGAGTGTTTTCTTTAGTTCAGGTGTTTTTTCCTTTGTCTGAACACTTCCAGTTGCATTGTACTTTGTCAAAGAGAGGTTATCGAAATAATAATTCGTGGCCGTTTTGCCAAGATTAAAAGCAATGGCGCCACAGGTAGCCATGTCAGCGGTAACGGTAATCTCTTTGGTATAAGTCGTCCAAGTAGGCGTAGCGGCAATCGTTCCAAAAAAGTCCCAGTGTTTGTACGCACCGGGCGTCACGTGGGCTTGCGTTGGGTAAGAGGTGGCCACATCGGCCTTCACGTCCATTTTGAGGATGTATTTTTCTCCCAACACGGCCGCAGGAGCAAATCGTACGAAAAATTGCGCTTCCCAGTCGTTGGCGCGCACGCTGGCATTGGTGATTTTCAAAGCCCTACCCACTCCGTTGGCACCTTGGCCAGCGGCAGTGTAGGATATAACGGCATTGGCGTTACTCTGGAAATTAGTGGCGGCGTCGGTTTCAAAATCAGCGCCAGTGATTAAATCCCAACCTGGCCCCGTTGATGACAGAATATCAGGGGCAATGACACTCTTCAAATAAGTCGCATTTTGGTTGGCGTGCCAGCAGAGCGTATGTCCATAGACCGATGTTCCTGCGGCTTTGGCGGTTTCCAACAGTTTGCCCACGTTGTCGAGGGCTAAATTACCGTTTGACTGCACAACAGCCCCGTGTTTCATTTCGTAGCCAAGGACAATTTCATCGAAATTTTTATTAGCCAACCGATACATCACGTTTTTGTTGTTGTAATCGGCCAAAGAAAGGGCAACTCCCAACTTAAAATTTGGATGGGCACTGCGGTTGATGTAGGATTTTAATGCGGGATAAGCATCAATATTCTCCTGAATTGCCACACTTTCGGGCTTGTTGACGTTGAATTCAACGGGCTCAAAAGTGGTACATGAGGCTGCTACACAGGTGGTAACTCCCAGTACGAGTTTATGTATTTTTTTCATAAGATTACTGTTCTAATGGGCTCAAAAGTTATTTTGCCACGGGTGTAAAAGTTTCCAATGCCACCGTGCGGTCGCGCATCACGAGGGTGTCGGTGGTGGCTACTTTCATACCTGCCATGGTAATTTCATATTTGAGGTACAATGCATCGCGGTCTTTGCTACCCCAGCTGTTTTTTTCGCCTTTTTTGACAAAAGTGCCGCTTCCACTTGCGGTATAGCTGGTCGAGGCCGACGTAATGGTGCATTTGTTTTCTCCCTCAAATCGCATCAAGAGCGTAACATTGACGTTTTTGCCGTCTTTGTCTTTGATGACCACAGGAAATTCAAGCTCACTCATCGACTTGGTTGAGAGCTTATTTACTTCGTCTTTTTCAACAAACTGCGCGTGGCGAACGATGGTCTGGTTTACGCTTCCCGTCACAACGTCCGTGCCGCGTCGGAGGTAGTTGCCATGCCAAGGGTTGACGTATTTGATGGCATACAAAACAAAATTCTTGGTGCGAAGAATAGAGTCCGCATCGGTTTGGGTGATTTTCAACGGAATAACGTAGGTGTTTTTGATGGATTTTGGGTCAGCAAAAAACGCATCGGTTAGCTGCACGTCCACCCCGCCTGACAATGCTCCTTTTGGAATAATAATTTGATCGGAAGCCAACGTGAAATAGTTGGCTGGCATGGCAAGAATTTCGTCTTTGCCCGCCCCAAACAATAGCCCATTTTTTAGCAAGGAGTTGTCAACCGCTATTTTGACCGATATGTTTTTTCGGCTTTCATAAACACCACCAGTTGCCGCAAAAATTTGGCATTTACGCTGGTTGTCTAAGTCGGTATTGACGTAGGTGTCTTCGCCAAAAGTGATGGTTCGTACGGGATATTGGTAGGCAAAATAGACGTTTTGGAATTTGTAATCAGGAAAAATCTTTTCCTGATTACAAGAGGCAAGCCCAGCGGTGAACAGTACCAGTATTAAAACAAATCTCTTCATAAATTTAAAAATTTTGTCAATGATAAAAGAATCGTTGATGATTAGTTCCAGCCTTCGTTTTGTTCAAGTGCGGAGTATTTCAAGATTTCTGAGTACGGAACGGGGCCGTATTTCATGTGGGTTTTAAACACTCGGTCTTGGACGGCGGGCAAGATGGTATAAACACCATTTTGAATGCTTACGCCCTTGGCGGGTTCGGTAAGCTGGAGGTTCCAACGGCGCAAATCCCAGAATCTAAACCCTTCAAAACAAAGCTCAAGGCGGCGTTCATCCCGAATCAGCTGACGCATGGTTTCTTTGCTGGCTTTGGCACTTTCCAAATAAGGGTCGTTGTTGGTAAGACCGATGCCCGCTCTTCTACGAATCGCTCGGATGACATCGTAGGCCGAGTAGGTGTTGGCACCTGTACCCGTAGGGCCAAAGGCTTCGTTGGCGGCTTCGGCGTAGGCCAAGGCGATTTCGGTGTAGCGAATGTGCGGTTTGTAGTGGCGTTGGTTGCTGGCAGAAGTAGGGTTTAGGTTGACATCCTGACGAAGCAGTTTGCGTAAATAATACCCCGTTCTGGTGGAGGTTTCTACCCGATTGAGGGCGTCGTTGGTGGTGCCGTTCGCTGTGGTGTTAATGGCCGTGTTGTTGACGCCCGCCGTTGCTCCATTGACCAAAATAAACATTCTCAAACGAGGGTCGCGGTTGGTGTAAGGGTCGGCAGGGTTATAGCCACTGAGGGGGTTGCTAATGGGGTAGCCGTTGAGCATCGGGAACGCATCTACCAAATTTTGGGTAGGGTTGATGCGCCCGTTGCCGAATAGAGTAGGAGGGAAATTGGCTTGTTCTAAATCTCTGTTTTCACCCCAGTTGTTGCGCCAGATGATTTCTGGTGGATTTGCTCCGTCTTTTAGGTTGCCGATTTCGGTGGTATTCGAGTACCAAGTGAGACCGCTGGCGGCGGCGCTTGGAATGGCACTGAGGCCACCGCTCAGGTTTAATACTGCCGCTGCGGCATTGGCTGCGTCTGTCCATTTGATGGCATTCCCATTGTTGAAAGCAGGGCTTGCGGCCAACAAAGCGGTTTGTGCTCTTACGGCTTTGGCGATGCGTCCCGTAAACAAACCACTGAAGGTAACGCCAAAGGCACGGTTGTACTGTTCGAGCGTTACTTTGCCGTACTTGGCGGGTATCTGTGCTTCTTGTCCCAACGTAATGTCGCGATAATCAAGTGGAAGCTTAATGTCAGCACTGTCCAAATCCTGATAAATTTGCTTGAGACAATCTTCAAAAGAAGCCCGTGGCAAGTTGTAATTATCGCTGGTGGTTTGCACTTTGGTCAAAATGGGAACACCAAGCATTTGCCCACCCACACCTTTGCCTGCGTGTGTTTGCAAGAGATGATACATCAGCAACGCACGGAGTCCGTAGGCTTCTCCCTTGATTCGGGTCGAAAACAACTTATTTGCCACGGGGTCGGTTACCCATTGTACCTTATCGACTTCCCCGAGGGTGATGTTGAGGTATTGAATACCCGCAAAGCAGTTAGTCCATTGGTTGGCGGGGTTGTTGTTGGCCGTCCATTGTCCCGTTGCCATTTTCAGGTACGCGTTGTTTTGGTCATTACTAACGGCATCGTCGGTAGCAACGTCATTGAACGACCACGAGTTGGTAGGAATCCTGTTGTAGCCATTGAGCAAAATACCAAATGGAAATCTCGAATCACTTGGTAAGTACGCACTGGCGTCTAGTTGCCTATTATTCTCAATGGCAGGTTCTAGAAGGTCTTGGCATCCTGTCAATAAAACAGTTGCACAAACCAGTAACTTTCCTATTCCTTTATTGATACAGAACATAGTGTAACAGTCAAAAATGAAGTTTTAATAATTTAGAACTGGGCTTTTATCCCAAGGTTGAACAAGCGTGTTTGTGGGGCGTTGCCTACGTTCATTTCCATGATTTTACGATTCTCAGAAACGGTCAGCAGGCTAAAGCCATTGGCATACACACCTAACTCACGCACAAACGAGTTCATTTTGAGCAGATCTGTCAAGTCGTAGGTGATTTGTACTTTTGTCAGGTCAAAACGGTTGGTTTTGTACATCCAGAAATCAGACGAGCGGAAGTTGTTATCGCTGTTTAAGGTGGTTAATCTTGGGTAAGTGGCCGTCGCTTTTGTCTCTTCGGTCCATCTTCCTCTGACCACGTCTGAGTACTTATCTTCCCCATCCACCCAGAAATAAGAGCTGTTACGCATGGCATTTCCGCCAAAACGGCCCGTACAAAGGGCAAAAAACGTTAGCTTTTTCCACTGCGCCGTCAGGTTTACCCCCAACGTAAGGGGAGAACCAAACCAGCCGCCTTTGCCAAGGTAAACCTCATCGCGGGTGTCGATGATGCCATCTCCATTTTGGTCTTTGTATTTAATGTCACCTGGTTTTACTTGGCCAAACGTTTGGGTAGGAGAGTTCACAATCTCATCTTGGTTTTGGAACATCCCTAAGCTTTGTAAGCCCCACATGGTATCAAGGGGTTTACCTTGGCGGTTTTGGTACGAGTTTTCGTACAATTCTGCTCTTTTGCTGGCGATAGCTTCATAATACGTCCCATTGACGCCCATTGTCCACTGTACTTCCCCGTATTTTTTGTTCAAACTTGCGCCAAAATCAAAGCCAACCCGCTTGTCGTCATTGTAGTTGACAAAAGGAATAAACGATGACACTGGCCAGCCTGTGGTAAAGTAGCTTGGAAACAAAACAGAGGCTTGAATAATATTTCCAGAGAGTTTGTTGATGAAGAACGAACCATTGAGTGTCAAGAGTTTTTTGAAAAATGTCCCCTCAAATCCAAGGGTGATTTCTTCTCTTTTGGGAAACTTCATGTTGGGGTTATCTCCTCTTCGCGACTCGGTCGCCTGAATACCCGTACCGTCTTTCCAGCCATACCACGAGCCTGCGCCTGTATAAACGCCTTGGTACAAAAAGTAGTTTTGGATGTCAAGGTCGGTGTGCAAAATGCTGGCCGAGGCCGTCAGTTTTAAGTCATCAATGACGCTGGAGTTGCGCAAGAAATCTTCTTGGCTTACTCGCCAGCCCAAAGCAACCGACGGCGAGAGTGCTTGGCGATTGCTTGGGGGGAGTTTGGCCGAATGGATGTAGGCCGCGCTCAGGTCTAAATAGTACTTGTGCTTAAAGTTATAGCTGGCCAAGAAACCCAAGTTGGCATTGCTTGTACGGTGATAAATGGCCGACTCCGACTGCTGGAACCCATTGGCCAACAAAATCGCCGACAAATGATGGTTGCCGTTGAAGGTACGGTCGTAATTGAACTGACCTGAGAGAGCAATCGTTTGGCGGTAGCGGTTGCCTGACACGTTTTGGGTACCAGAGCGTGCGTCTTGGTTATAAACAGTTAGGTTGCTAATGAGGTCAGTACCGCTGTATTTATTCCAAGTAGGGGCGTAGGTAGCATACGAATAGTTGTATGATAACGTGTATTCTGTGGCATAATCAACGGCAAAAGCTGACTTGAAACTAAGCCCTTTCAATACGTTTCTGAGGTCGGCCTTGATTCCTGTGTTGAACTGAAATTGTCGGTTTGCGTATTGGTTATTTCCACCCGAATAAATCGTGGCGATGGGGTTGGTTTGGTCTAATTGTGTACCACCAAGTAAATATTTTCCATCAATAATGTTGTTGCTGTTTTGAACAAATACCTGAGAAGCAGCGTCTTCTTTTTCAATCAAATCAATGGGAATCAAGGGAGAGAAACGATTGGGGCGAACCGTGGTGGCGCTGTTCCAAAAGTTAGCGTTTACGCCACGTCCCGTAAAGAAAATAGCCGTAGCATCGGCGTTTACGCTGATAAACTCGTTCAACTTGATGTCGATATTTCCACGGAAATTGAGGCGGTCAGAGTTGTTGTTGTTTTTCGCTTCGCCAAAGTTTAAGAGAGAACCTGAAGTGGCATATCCTAAGTTGGTATAATACTTCACGCGCTCGTTTCCACCCGAAATCTCCGCCGTTGCATCGTAGCTACCGTAGGCATTTTTGAGGTATTCGGGCGAGTAAAAATCAATGTTAGGATAACGGTACTTGCTTAGCCCCGAAGCGTGATTGTAGATGTCTAACTCAGAGTACAAGTTGGTGAGCCCATCGTTTCGGCGTGCTTCGTTGTAGAGGGTCATGTATTCGGCCGAGCCCAAATAGCGTGGAAAAGCTTTGGGTGTGTTGACGCCGCTGTTGACCCGCAAGTCAAATTTGTTTTGACCGATTCCCCCTCGTTTCGTAATGACGTTAATCACGCCTTTGGCGGCGCGGCTACCGTACAAGGCAACTGCGTTGGCACCTTTCAAAAACACGATTTGGTCAATCTCGGTAGGGGCTACGTTGCCAGTTTCGCGAGGAACGCCATCAATCATAAACAAGTAACTGCCCATGCCCCAGTTACTATTGCCGTTGAAACCTGGAATAAGCGCTTCCATGTCGGCAAGGGTATAGGTAAAATAATTTTTAGCAAGCAGTTCTTGCACGTTGACCGAGGCTACGCCGCCGAGCAAGTCCTTTTTATCGACATCCCGAAAAGCAACGCGAACTTGTTCGTTGACTTCTTCGGGCGTCATCACGATTTCACCGATTGGCCCCGTTGAGGTAATGTATTTGGTTTTAAAACCTGGGGCAACGATGGAGAGCATTTCGTTTTTGGGTACTTCGAGGGTGAACGTACCCGAGGCGTCGGTCACAGTAGCTTTCCCGATTTCATCGGAGCTTTTTACCACAGCACCACTGATGGGCTGTTTGTTAGTGCCAACGATGGTGGCTTTGATTTTAATAGGCGCCGTGTTTTGCCCCATGACATTGGCTTTGGGTAAAGCCAACAGGAGACACAAGCCCAAAAATATTTTTATAAACTTCATTGCTTATTCGTTTATCAATTGATTATCTCGTTTTGGGAAGTCGCAAACCTTTTACCAACCAGGGTTTTGAGGGAATTCCAAATACAAATTCACGTCGTTTACCTTGAGTGGCAACCAGTTGTGTTTTTCGGTGAACCTGCGTTCGAGGATAACACTTTCACGGATGTTCAAGACACGGTTATCTTTCGGGTCTTTGGTAGGGTCTAACACTGTTGCTCGGTCAAATTCAATTGATTTTTTGAGCGTATAAGGGCTTTTGGCAATTAAGAGCCAACGGCGGAGGTCATTGAAACGGTGACCTTCAAAGGCAAGCTCCACGGCGCGCTCGCGGCGAAGTTCTTCCATGTATTTGTCCAACGAACCCAAGAATTGGGCATCTACACGACCTACACCAGCGCGTTCTCTGATGACATTGATGGCATCGACGGAGGTTTTGCTGTAGTTTGTTGATTTACCCGCCGACGAGCCGTAGCCCTGAGCCGCAGCTTCGGCATACATCAAATAAATATCAGCTAAACGCATGTAGGGTAGGTGAACGTGCAAGCTTTTGTCATAGCCGTAGCCTTGGTCGTATTTGTTGGCCGTACGTGGTACAAATTTGAACAACAAGTAGCCCGTGCGGCTTCCCGTGGCGATGTCGCGGTAGGAGCCACCCGTGTGTAAGTTGGCGTAGCGGTTGTTAGCTTCGCTGGCGTTAGGAATGCTCCCTGCGACCATTCGGACACCGTCAAAAACAATGTCATTGTAGAAACGTGGGTCGCGGCCTCTCCAAGGGTATTCAGGGTTATAACCCGACTCGGCGTCGGCTTTTGTGATGTCCTTGATAGGCAAGCCATTGGCCATTCCGTAGTAGTTGACGTAATTGGACGTTGGCAAAAATTTTACATCACCTTCGCTGATAATCAGCGGGCTGTACTGCTTACTTGTTCCCCAGTTTGAGCTATTGGCACCATAGTAAGGGCCACGGAAGATGGCCTCCGTTGCACCTGGGATTTGCCAGTTTTGGCCTGTGGTGTAGAAGTTGGTATAGAATTGAGCAAAAGGCACTAATTTATGCGGTGCTTCGCCACTTTCGCACAACTTGAGTAATTCGCCAAATGCTTCGGCTGCTTTTTTGCAATAATCAGCATTGTACGAAGTACCGCCACCCGACACCGAATTCATCAATGGGCTACCTGCCCAGAGGTAATTTTTGCCCAAATAACCCAGCGCCATGATTTTGTTGATGCGCAATTGGTTTTTGCCCAACGTTCTTTTTCCTGCGGTTGTATTGTCCCAGTCGGTAGGCAATAAGTTGGCAGCTTCTCTGAAATCAGCGGCGGCTTTGTCGGCACATTCGCTGTATTTGAGGCGAGGGAGGGTTAGTTTTTCGTCTCCAGGAAGCACTTTGTCGATGTAAGGAAGCCCGCCAAAGTACTGCATAAACATAAAATGATACCAGCCACGGAAAAACAACAATTGTCCTTTGATGAGGTCTTTTTCTTCTTGGGTGGCGTCGGTCAACTTATCCAAATTAGCGAGTCCTAAATTGGCTTTGCGGATGCCATACCAACCCAACCCCCAAAGCGATTTTGTAAAGCGATCGTCGTTGGTTGAGTTGTTGTTGCGGTCCATCCAGCCCGCTTGCCAGCCGTCAAAATTGCGCTGCCAGCCCCAGAAATCACCGTTTTCGATTTTTACCCCAAAGTGAAAGTTTTGGGCTGTCGATTGGATTTCGTCCTCACCCCAGTTCCATGAGTTGGTCCAGTAGCCATTAGAAAAATCGGGAATGGTATGATAAAGCTCTTCGGTAAAACCTTGGAAATTGATAAAGTTTTTAAACGCATCTTTTTCAGATACAAGCGATTGTGGGTCACGATCCAAAAAATGTGAGCATGAAGTAACCCCAAAAGTGAGGGAACAAACTGCCGCTACGCAGAAAAGTTTTATTCTCTTTTTCATGGTTGATTTATTAGAAAGTAATGTTTAAACCTAAATTAAATCTCTTCACTGTAGGATAAGCTCCTTGCGACGCCCAGCCTGTTCCAGCGAAATTGGACTCTCTATCGTCAGGCATTTTGCTCCAAGCAATGAGGTTGTTTCCGTTGAGATAGATTCTGAGGCTGTTCAGTCCAAGCTTCCGACTACGTTCTGGCGTGAAGTTGTAGGCGATTTCTGCATTTTTTAAGCGCAAATACGAGCCATCAAACATATACTGGTTGCCTCGGTAGTCGCCAAAAGGCGTGGTAAGCCAGCGTGGGATGGGGGTTCCTGTCGGGTTTTGAGGTGACCAATATTCTCCTTCATGATAGACAGTCGTGCTTTGTGAGCCCAAACTTGTGAACACCACTTGGCGGGTTGTATTGTTGACCGCATAGAACTGAACAAACGCCGAGAACCCTTTCCAGTCCAAACCAAAAGTGGCATTGTAGGTGTTTTGTGGCCAGCCAGTATGTCCGTAAGGAATTCGGTCTTGAGAATCAATCACCCCGTCGCCATTGTAATCGACTAAGTAGTAATTTCCCAACAATTTCTGATTGTCATTCACATTGTGCATGGTACTGCCATAAAGCTGGTCCCAAGTGTTGTACAAGCCCTTGCTCACGTAAGAATAAGCTTGGTCGATTTGCATTCCCTCTGGTTTTTGGTAGTCGGGTAGCAATTCTGGCGTAGCGCGTTCAAGGATTTTATTTTCAGTGTGGGTCATGTTGAGATCGGCCCACAAACGTGTTTTGCCAAGATTTTTATTAAAATGAAGCTCGATTTCGTAACCATTGGCTTTTACAGCACCTAAGTTGGCAACTGGAGGGGCGGCGCCAAAGTAACTTGGGACGTCTGACCGACCTGTCAAGAGGATTTTACTTCTGTTGTCTTGGAAATAATCAGCTTTCCCTTTGACAAAACCCTTGAAAAGCTCGAAATCTAAGCCAAGATTGTATTTTTCAGATTCTTCCCATTGTACGGTAGGGTTCCCGACGGTGGACTGAGAATACCACGTATAAGGGCTTTGCTCAGCACCTTCCCCGTTTACCCCGAGTCTTGATTTTCCGCCATAAGCCCATTGTTCTAAGTAAGGCCAGCGAACGCCCAAGTTATCAAAACCTGTTTGGCCATACGACAACCGAAGTTTAAGCGAGTTGACAAAGCGAATTGGCTTCATAAATTGCTCGTTTGAGATAACCCAGTTGGCACCTCCAGAAGAGAAAAAGGCAAAACGATAGTCTTTCGCAAACTGCTCAGAGCCATTGTAGGCACCATTGTACTCGATGGTGTATCTATTGTGGAAGTTGTAGGTGGTTCTAAATACCCAGTCTTCGCGGTAAGATGGAATGGTGTTACCACTGGCAAAGACGTTTCTGTTGGTCAAAGCCATCAAGTTAATGTTGTGCTTGCCAGCAATGGTTTTGTTGTAATTCAGTTGGAGCTGATAAAACAAACGGCGTTGGCTGGCGCCAATACTTCCAGCGGCGGGCGACCATTTGATACCTTCCTGAAAATCAAAACCAGTGATGCCATCCACGGCTTGTTGGTACGTAGCTACGCCCGTTTCGGGGTTAATCCACTTGCGTTGGGTGTTGTTGTAAAGGTCATTTACCCCACGATTCGACTCAACAAAGGTGTTGTCCAATGATACTGTTCCTGCCGCCCTCAACCCTTTGACAAGCATGTCTAGGTCTTGTTCGAGGGTAAAGTCGGTTGTAATACGGGCGGTAGTTTGGTACTGAACACCGCCAATCGCAAGGCTCAAAGCGGAGTTTTCAGCCCTTGCTTGGTTGGGAGCATAAAAACCCCATGAGCCATCGGCATATTTGGGCAAAAACAAGTCAGGAGCAGCATTGTAGGCATCAATCCAAGGGCCATATTCGCTACCTGTGAACCCCCAAGGGCTTTTTCTGACGCCATACGAACCCGAGAGGTTGGTTTTTAATACCGTGCTTTTTGTCAACTGAAAATCTAAGTTGCTACGTACGTTGAGGCGGTTGAAGCCAAAACCCTGTTGGTAGCCACGGCGGTTGTCATACACTTTAAACAAATCAGCCTCTTGCAAGAAGTCGGCGCTGGTGAAGTACTTGACCAAATTGGTTCCCCCGCTGATGTTCAGGTTGGCATTGTTAGAAATCGCATGAGATTTAAACAACGCTTCCTCCCAATTGACGTTAGGGTAGCGTTCGGCTTCTTCTAGGTTGGCAGGATTGCGGTATTTGCCAAGGATGGCTTCTGGTAAGTAGTTTCTCCATCCCTCAGGACGCGTAGCGAGCTCGTATTCGATGGCCTCGTTTCTGATTCTTAACGCATCGTAGGCGTCGTACTTTTTGGGCAATTTGGACGCCGCTTTCACGATGGTGTTGACGGTAGCTCTGATGGAAGCCTTGCCCGTTTGCCCCCGCTTGGTCGTAATCAAAATAACCCCGTTGGCACCTCTCGAACCAAAAACGGCAGTAGCCGAGGCATCTTTCAAGACGGTGATGGTTTCAACCGAACTGATGTCCACGCTTGTCATAGGACGCTCCACGCCATCGACCAGGATGAGGGGTTCAGAGTTGTTCCAAGAACTACGACCACGAATGAGAATCTGCGGGTCTTCTGCCCCAGGAAGTCCTGTACTGGCATTGGTGATAAGTCCAGGGACGTTACCCGTCAATGCCGCACCAATACTTGATACCCCTCCCGCGCGTTCAAGCTCTTTGTTGGTGGTTTGAGTAACGGATGCTACAACGCCTTCTTTGCGCTGCCGTCCGTAACCAACTACCACGACTTCGTTTAGTTCTGACAGTGACTCTTCCAGTACGACGTTGATGGTTGTTTTAGCTCCAACCACGACCTCTTTGGTTTTGTAACCAACATAACTTACAACCAATGTTTGATTGGGCGGACAAGTGATGGAAAACTCGCCCGAAGCATCGGTGTTTACTCCTCGGGTGGTTCCCTTGAGGACAATCGTAGCGCCAGGGATGGTTTCTCCCGTGTTGGACTTCACCGTCCCTTTTACTGTTTGGGCTTTTGTCGTTTGTGCTCTCAACGACAAGCCCGAAAACCCAATCAAAAGCGATACACACCAGATGACCAGGCACAGCTTTTTCTGAGTGGTGGAAATGTAGAAGTTAATGTTTCTCATAAATCAATGAAAACATAATTTATTTGATAAATAATATGATATTACTGCTGCAAAGAAAGGGGGTGACTCAAAAATAGAGTAGCACAAATCACCAAATAAGCGCTACAAATGTTCAGTCATCTTAGAAAGTGTCAATTTTACACGATTATTATTCAAGAAGGCTTGCCCGAACCCGAAGAATGAAGAAGAATGGGGGAGGTAAGAGGGGGTAATCTGGGTTCTTTCAGAGGGAAAACACGGAATAAACGTTTGACCTTTTAGTGATTTTCAATCCCAAAAGAATATATTTACTAGCGTTTTTGCTTACTCTGTTATTGATATATGTCTATTATGAACCGTTCGGATAGCGAGATTCTCGAAAAACTAACTCGGCTGATTGAAAATAATGTAAGCAATTCCGAACTTTCGTTAGAGGCGGTTTATAAAGAATTAGGAGTTAGTAAAACGCGCCTTCACCGCATTGTTAAAGAAAAAACCCAACTCTCTACGACGCTTTATATTAGGAGTATTCGTCTTGACAAAGCCAAGGCGCTGCTTGATTCTTCCAATTTGCGTATCACCGAAATCGCGGGTTTGGTAGGTATAGATAGCCCCCAAAATTTTAGCAAGTATTTTATTCAAGCCTATGGCATTAGCCCTACGGAATACCGAAAAAGTAAAAATGATTTACCGATTCCGCAGGAAGTAGAGGCGGTAGAAGAAGAGGTTTTGTTGCTTGAAGAAACGCTGACGCCGCCGAGTAGCCCCATGACGCGTCGGAATTGGGTCGTTGTTGGCCTAATAATAATGGTGCTCGTGGCGGGCGGGGTGTTTTGGGGAATGTTAAAATCTTCGACGGCCAACGCTTCCGACGATTACATGCCGTATTTTGACAATTCCGTTGCCATTTTGCCTTTCAAAAGTCTTAACCAAGATCCCGCTTTGGCAGATGGTATCCTGAACGGCCTGCATTCATCGCTTTCGTTGATTGAAAACCTAAAAGTGATTGCCCAAGGTTCAACAAATCAGTACCGTGATACCAACAAACCCAATGGGCAGATTGGGAAAGAACTGGGGGTGGTGTATCTATTAAAAGGAACGGTCAAGGAGCAGAACAACGCCATCGAAATAGGACTGACGCTGATACGCGCGCAGGACGAACATCAAGTTTGGAGTCAACAATTCAAAGGGGATTTGTCCCAACTTTTCCGATTGAAGAATGAGATGATACAAGGCATTGTGGCGCAATTGAAACAAAAAATTTCGCCCGCGCTTTTGCAAGAATTGGAACGCGTACCTACGCAAAATCAGGAAGCTTATCAGGAGTTTTTGCTCGGACGTACCTTATGCCTGACCCGTACCAAAGAAAAATTGCTCGAAAGTATTCTTCGTTTTGACAAGGCGTTGGCCTTAGACTCCACCTTTGCCGAAGCTCAAGCTTACAAAGCGAGTGCGTGCTTGTTTTTAGGAAATATGGGGTATCGGGAGCTACAGCCATCAATGGAGCTGGCCGAAGAGCAAGCGCTCAAAGCCATTCAGTTGGATGAACACAACAGCACAGCCTATGCCACATTGGGCAATATTTACCGCGGGCGGTTTAGGTGGAAACAAGCCAAAACGGCCTACGAAATCTCTCTCAAATATCGCCCTAACGATGCCCAAACCATCTACTGGTACAGTCTGTTATTGCGCTCCATGGGCCAACTGAGCGAAGCCCTGCGGTATAGCACCAAGGCCGTTTCGTTAGATCCATTGTATCCCGTGATTCTCTCTGGTCATATCTGGAATTGTGCGTATGCCAATCGTGACGATTTAGCTCAAAAAGCCCTTGCCGATGGAAAATTGATTTTTGATGACTCCTTTGTGTATTACATGGCGAGAGGTGAGTATGAGCTGCACCACAACCGGTTCGACAAAGCCCTGAAGGAGTTTACGAAAATGGAACAACTCAATCCAAACATGAAGTACGGGAATGTGAGCAGTGCTTTCTGCGCGGCCAGGTTGGGAAATTCAGCCCCTACTCGTACGTTGTTGAATAAAATGGGTAACCAAGCGCAGGATTTTGTCAGTAAATCCATGCTTTATGCTGGCTTAGGTCAAAAAGACAGCAGTTTAATTTGTTTGGAAAAGGCAGCTTCGATGGGGCGTGTCTCTTCCGAGATTTTAGTGACTCCCATGTACAGAGCCATTCGCAAAGAGCCCCGCTTCCAGGCCGTGCTCAAACAATTCGGACTGCCCGCCTCTGCGACTGTTCAATAATCCCGAATTTTTCTATTACTGGCTTTTGCCCGCTTCCAATATAGCCTTTGGAACAATACACTAAGCTTTTGGAACAATACACTAAGTTTTCGGAACAATACACCAACTATTTTTCTTCCCTTACCCCTACTTTTGCTTTATCAGTAAACGCATTGTTTCTGCGTATTCCGTCCTCAAATCAACTAGGCTAACAATCCCCTCAACCATGACGTTAAGAAGGCTCTTCAGTGCGCTGTTGGCGGGATTGCTTTGCTTGAGTTGTACACATGACGAAAGCACTGCCCAAGCCAACAATGTACAGTTGGTCAAATGAAAACCAAAAAATCAGCCGTCTCTCTATTTACCACCCTGCACACCCATAAATCTCATGTCTCACATTTACCCAACCATGACTCATTTTTACGCATCTATTTTAGGATTGGCCCGTATGTCGGGCTTCCCATCGGTTTTTAGCAGTTACTTTCTGATGGTGCTGGTAGGTAACAGCCTGATTAGCCAAACCGGCTACGGCCAATGCCCAACCTTTAGTATCTCGGCTACCACCAGTAGCCCCAACGGCACCACTGCCACCTGGACAGCTCCGGGGCCCTACCTCATCCGTATTACGGCCAAAGGCGCAAAAGGCGGGGATGGTTCTAATAGTAGCGGTGGTGCCGGTGCTACGATTACGGGGGAGTTTAGCGTGACGGCGGGGCAGGTGCTGGAGCTGATAGCCGGTGCGCCCGGTCGTAATGCTATTGGTCCTGTTGCTGGTGGTGGTGGTGGTGGTGGTTCAGCGGTTCGCTTTCAAAACGGCGCATTGCTGCTTGTAGCCGGTGGTGGTGGTGGTGGTGGTGGTCTTTCTGGCGTTGGTGGCGGTGGTGCAAGTGGGCCTACCGGTACCTCTGCTATTGGTGGTGGTGGTGGTATTAATTCGGGTGTTTCTGATTTTAATGGTAGTGGTGGTGCCGGTGATAGTGGTGGTGGTAATGGTGGTGGTGGTGCCGGTGGTGGTGGTGGTGCCGGTGATGGTGGTGGTCCTAGTAGTGGTGGTGGTGGTGGTGGTGGATATAGTGGAGGTAGTAATGGTATTGATGGTATTAGTGGTGGTGCTGGTGGCGGCTCCTACAACGCGGGCACCAACCAAAGCAACGCCGCCGGGGCCAATGCTGCCGGTGGGGAAGTGGTGATTGAATGTTTGGGGCTGGCAACACCAACTCTTAGTATCGATGATGTCAGCCAATTGGAGGGCAACGCCGGAAATACTATTTATACTTTTACGGTTAGCCTTGATCAACCTGCACATGCAGGTGGTGTGACCTTTGATATTGCTACGGCTAATAATACAGCCACTACAGCTGATAATGATTATACGGCCAAATCATTGACAAGTCAGACGATTCCACAAGGTAGTTCGACATACACCTTTACAGTGTCTGTCAATGGTGATTTAAAATTTGAGTCAGACGAATCTTTTTTTGTCAATATTACCCATGTAACGGGGGCAAACGTTACGGATGCCCAAGGTGTTGGAACAATCAGGAATGATGATGCGGCTTGCTCAAGTAGTAGTACGGTCACCACTGGTACTACCTTTTGTAACGAAGGCGGCATTACAATCAATGATAATGGGGAGGCTACGCCTTATCCCTCCTGCATTTCTGTATCGGGCCTAACGGGTACGATTGAGAAAGTAACAATTACGCTAAAAAACTTAACGCACACCGCGCCTGATGACATTGACTTACTACTGTACTCTCCGACTGGTCAAAAATATGTTTTTATGTCTGATGTCGGCGGTACGAATGCCGTCACAAACCTTGATTTGATTTTCGACTCAAGTGCAGGAAGTGCATTACCGAACAACACGACATTGGCCAGCGGAACTTTCAGACCGACCGATTTTGAGGTAGGTACCGATGTTTTCCCTGCCCCTGCTCAGGCGGGCCCTTATACCTCCGCGAGCACCACATCTTTGGGAATACTTTTTAATAATAGTAATCCAAATGGCACTTGGTATTTGTATGCAGTAGATGATGCCGCTACTAATACAGGAAGTATTGGAGGCTGGTGTTTGAACTTTACCATGAGTTGTACTCCCCCCAATATCACTGCCCCTACCGTCACCCAACCGACTTGCGCCAACCCCAAAGGCACGATTGTTGTCAACGCCACAGGAACGGGCACAATAGAATACAGTATAAACAATGGGGATACTTGGAGTACCAATGCCACTTTCAGTAACCTAGCTGCGGGAACTTATAACATCAAAGCACGTATTCAAGGCAGCAACCCTACCTGTGCGACGACTTACGGAAGCAACCCCGTCGAACTTACTTCGCCTCCCAATGTCACTGCTGGTACACTCTCGTCAAATGTAGCAAGCATCTGTCAGGGGGGAAGTGTGGACCTGACACAGGTAGGACAAACAGGTACCAGCACTTTTGTTATTTTCCAAAATAATGCAGCAATCGGCTCTTATGCCTCCATAGAGCAAGCAGAAGCATTTTTTGCCACTGCTGCCCCCAATCAGTATTGTGTCTATACCATAGCATATTTAGGGTTAAATAATGGCTGTGGTAATGTCGCTGGCTTCACGCTGGCACAAATCATTGATGCCTGTCTTGATGAGCAATGTTATGAAGTCGGAGTGCCAGTGTGTATAACGGTGAACCCTGTGGCAACTATCCAAGCTCCCACCGTCACCCAACCTTCTTGCGCCAATCCCAAAGGCACGATTGTTGTCAACGCTACAGGAACGGGTACAATAGAATACAGTATCAACAATGGGGATACTTGGAGTACCAATGCCACTTTCAGTAACCTAGCTGCGGGAAATTATAACATCAAAGCACGTATTCAAAGCAGCCCTACCTGCGCGACGACCTACGGTACCCCCATTGTGTTTTCTTCGCCGTTTTCTGCCACCGCTATCGATACCTGGACGGGTTGCGTATCTACTGATTGGGCGACGGCAGGCAACTGGCAAGACGGTAGCGTTCCTACGGCTACTGATGATGTAAATATCCCTAATGTAACAAACGATCCCGTTATTGGAGCGGGTACGGGTGCCGTGGCCAAGTCGGTGCTGGTCATGGGCGGAGCGGTACTGACGATAAATGCTACGGGAAGCCTTGCTATCAACGGCGCAGTATCACCGCGTCATGGATTAGACAACTATGGTACGTTGGACAATAGCGGTACCATCCGAGTAGGTAATACCAGCGCAGTTGGAGCCATCGGAATTGTGCATCGAAACGGCGGTACATTTAATAACAAATCAGAAGGCGCTATTTACATTGACCAAGCCGCGGGCAGTCAAGCATTTTATTCAAACGGCTTAATCAACAACGAAGCCCTTATCAAAATTGGCAGCAATGCAGCTGTTACTGGGGAGGGAATAAGACTAGAGGGTAATACGTTTAATAACAAAACAGGTGGCTCGATTTATATTGATTGGACGGGTAGCAATGCCATTTACCTAGTGAATTCGGGTACTGTGATGAATAATGAAGCCCTTATTGAAATCGGAAGCCAGAAGGATATTAGAGGAGTGGGGCTTCGAAGTGCAACTGGTTGCACGTTTACGAATAAAAGTGGGGGGGAGATACGTATCAATCGAATAGGTATTTTAAATACGAACGTCATAGGCGCTATTCGGAATGAGGGAACCTTCACCAACGATGCGGTGATTACCATTGGAAATATTGGACTTGTTCATGCACAAGACGGTATTCTGAATGCTGGAAACAGTTTTACAAATAGTGCCACAGGAATCATTTCTATTGCTAAACCTTGGGGCAATGGTATATGGAACAGTACGGGTACTTTCCAAAATGCGGGCAAAATCACGATTAGTAATGTGTTTAATGCTAGTGAAGGAAGTTTTAGCACGGGTATTCTGAGTACGACAGCTTTTACCAATACCACAGGTGCAAAAATCTACATTGACCAAGTGCAGAGCGGCATTGTTTCTACCCGTGCGTTTACCAATTCAGGTTTGATTCAGATGGGAGAAAATGGTCCTTTGACAGGTAGCGGTATAGCTAATGTACAAGGAGTTAATGCCGTGTTTAACAACAATGCAGGTGGAGACATCAGTATCAAACAAACGGCAGTAGATGGGGTGCAAAATGAGGCTGGTTCAATCTTTAACAATAATGCTTGTGCCAAGCTTACCATTTTTGATAATCTCAACAATGCGGGTACATTTACCAACACAGGACTGTTTACTGTTAATACTGCGCAAACGCATACCAATTCGGCATTGACCAATGATGGGGTCATTGAGTATCCACAAGGTAATTCAATACCAAACGTCACCAACAATGATATGATTGTAGCTCCAATGGCGGTTTGTGGAACAATAGGCACTTCTGCCCTTCAAATCGGTGGTGCCAATAACTTTACAGTGGGTAGTACGTGGTACAGCGACGCCCTGCTCACTACCCAAGCGGGCACGTATGACCAAGCATCCAATACATTCACATTGACTAATTTGGCACTGTCGGGTACTCAAACGATGTATTTCTCAGTCAACAATGCGAGTAACCCTTGTGCTAAGACGGTGTCGATTCAAGTGACGATGAAAGCACTGCCTACGGCGGCGATTACAGGTGGGGGTGTTGCTTGCAAAGATGGAGCTTCCCCTACGGTTATTTTTACGGGTAATGGGGGGGCAACACCTTATAAATTTACTTATAAAATCAACGATGGTGCTCCGCAAACGGTGACAACCACAAGTGGCAACAGCGCCACTGTAACAGCTCCGACGGGTGTATCTGGTTTGTTTACGTATAGTCTATTGAGTGTAGAAGAAAGTTCTACGCCTGCCTGTAGTCAAACTCAAACTGGTAGCGTGGAGGTGACAATTCAAGGCAAACCCACTATTACATTAACAACTCTTCAACAAACGCTCAACGAAGGCAACAGCCAAACCTTCTGCGACACGGATGCGAATCCAGTTAACGGTTTGCAGTTTAATGTTTCGAGTTCTTGCGTAGTGGGCAATCCCGTTTGGCGGGTACAAGTGGGCAGTGGTGCGTGGAGCGAGTGGATGACCAATTCACCAGTTTCCCAATTGTCCAATAACCAACCCTACCGCTACCAAGCGGCTTGTGATGCGAGTTGTGCTGTGACGTACACGAATCCGATTGAGTTGACGATTAATTATCGATCAACGGTACCACAAAATGTGTCTCTACTAGTGGATGGTGTGACGATAGCAGTGGGCGAGACCAAGGAAGTGTGCAGTTTGGTGAATATTCCACTTAGTTTTAATGCCAATTGTGGGGCAAATGAAGTGACCATTTATTCGGTGGACGGTGGCGAATACAGCGCGGGTGTACCCGTTGGCTTGGTGGATAATCAGTACCACAATTACCGCGTACGTTGTCGCCAATCAGGTGGAACGGTTTCCTGTGTGGAATCAGAATCTGGCGTGATGCGGTTAAAATTGGTAGTAATACCTTCGGCACCAACGGTATCGTTATCATCGACGGGCAGTTGCAACAGTGGTTCAAGCTTCAGTGGTCAATCGTCATGCGGAAGTTTGCGGACGGTTTGGTACAATGCCAGTACGAATGTGGCCTTGTCAAGTTTGCCTGCGAGCTTACCTTTGGAAACAATCTCATACTACGCTCGTTGTCAGACGGAAAATGGTTGTGTAAGTGAGAAGAGTAATGTAGTGACGTTCACAGTGACGCCAATTCACGTCGCGCCAGCGATTACGGTGAGTCAAGACATTGTCTGTACAGGTACAACGGTGAAAATTTCAGCCAACTGCCCCGCAGGTAGCCAAACGTTTTGGAACACGGGCGTAACGGCCTCAAGTTTTGAGGTAGCGTTCAGCAACGTGACGAAGCAGACGTATTGGGCAAAGTGTCTTTTTGAGGGCGGTTGTCAAAGTGCTGAAAGCGTTCGCAAGGACATTTATTGGAATGCTTTTGTGGTGACGTTAATCAACATCGGCGACTCTAAATCGGCAGTAAAACCAGCCAACGACAAATCATTGTGGAGTAGTCAATTCATCACGCGAGATGGTGGTCCTGAATTGGAACAAAGTACGCAAGTAAATCCGACTTTGTATTACGTAGAAAATGCCAACAAACAAGCGCCTCGTTACTGGACCATCAACGTAGAAGCGTGTGGATTAAATACCGATGGTTCGTTGACGTTTGATATGTTGGCGACGCCTGAAATGGGCATAATTCGTTCTTTCAACACGCACGAAAACAACGCGCCGTATTTCATGTATGCTAACCGTGAGGGCTGGACGGAGTTGTACGCCCAAAACCACCCTGCTTACGGCTTTTACCAAGATAATGGCGCAGGCGGTAACGTTTACGATGCAGGGTTACCAAAAGGTTTGTATAAACTAGGCATTCGTTATTGGGATCAAAAAGGTTGGGGCAGTATTTATCCCTCGACGCGGAAAGCACAAGGAAATGTGTTGGCCTACCAAGAATATTGGTTCAGAATCCAGTCGAAAGACGGCGTTGGCGTGGGCGCAGCGAGAGAAGGGGCAAATGGCAAGGAGCAAGAGGCAAAAAGCAAAGGGCAAGGAGCAAGGGTCGGACCGTCGCACGGCAAAGGGTCGGATAACGGACAACCGATAACTGATAACGGATCTTTCGCCACCGTTCTTCCCAACCCCGTCACGCATACGCTTCGCCTTCAAATCCAAAATAGCAAAGGGCAAGTGGTACAAGCGGCATTGAGCGATGCCGCAGGCCGTGAAATTTTGCGTCGCCAGTTTGTGCCCGAAACCAACACCCACCAAGAGGAGTTTGGGGTGAGTGCCTTACCGACGGGGATGTATTTCTTGAAGGTTTCGACGGCTGACCAGCAAGCGACGCTGAAAGTGGTGAAAGTGGAGTAGGTGACTTCTAATGCCCGAAGTACTATCCTATTAAAAATGCAAAAATGCCTTCAAGTCACTTGAAGGCATTTTTGCATTTTTAATGTATTGATTGTTAGGGTTTTGTGATTTGTGATGTTTTTGTGATGCGTCAATTTTGGTAAAAAATGGATTATAAACTAACCTTGCTAGATGAATTTTCTTAATGACATAAAATCTTTTATAAGCAGGCTGTGGTGGCTGTTTTTATGGCTGCTGGCGCTGCTTGCTTGCTTAGCAGTCTGGTGGTATTTCGAAGATAGAATCGAACGCTTAAAACAAAACCCTACTCCCTTTTCAACCCATTCACAAAGTAAGTTATGAAACTAACTCTTCAACTTTTTTTATTGATTCTGTGCGGGGCGCTTTCCTTGGGCAGCCATGCGCAAAGTGCACCTGAAGTACTCTATCTTCAAACGGTGCCGAGCGTTAGTGGGTGTGCTGGCTCGGAAGCTAATGATGTTGTTACCATTTGGTCAAATTCTCCCCAAAATTTGACGGTAACGCGTACTTTTTATACCAGTGCTGATTGTGGGGGAGAACCTAGTTCAGCTACTACCTTTGAGATAACCCCGCTTGGAATATCTACTCCTGTAAGGTTGAAAATAACTCTACCCCTAGGGATGAAAAGTTGCAAATTTAATGTAGTCTCACAAAGCAACCTAAGTACTTCAGCCTGTCTCCCCCTTACTGTCAATCCGGTTCCCTCCCGTCTCTACGTGAATGCCTCGGCGTCAGGTGCCAATACGGGTCTAACGTGGGCCGATGCTTTTACGGATCTTCAATCGGCACTCAGCTATCCTTGTAGTAGTAATTTAACGGAAATTTGGGTAGCAGGAGGTACTTACAAACCTACGGCTGATGCATCTGGCAATACGTCTCCCGCCAATCCCCGAACCAAAACCTTTGTGATGGTCAACGGTGTGGCTATTTATGGGGGGTTCAACGGCACAGAGACCCAGCTTACCGCCCGAAATTGGCGCAATAACCCCACGATTTTGAGTGGTAATATTGGTGATACTGGAATAGACACCGACAACAGCTATCGAGTAATCAACAATAACTTTACCTCGGGTTCACCGTTGGGAAATACGGCGATATTGGATGGCTTTATTGTAGAAAAAGGGTATGCAAACGGCGGTTTTCCGTTCAATTTGGGGGGGGGCATGTGGAATGCGTATGCTTCACCAAAAGTACAAAACTGCGTGTTTCGTAACAATTATGCGACGTCTGGCGGTGGGATGTTCAACGATAACTCCTCATCAAGCATTACGAACTGCCTGTTTCTCAACAACACGGTAACGACTGCGGGGGCTGGTATTTCCAACGGAGGTGGTACGGATATGGTGAAGGTGATAAACTGTACTTTTTATGGTAATGCAGGCCCGACGACTATTATCAACGAGAGGTCAGCGACTTCCATCAGCAACAGTATTGTTTGGGGAAACGGCGGCGGCATTTCTGGTGGTACGGTGACGTACTCGAACGTACAAGGAGGCGTGAGTGGAACGGGGAATGTCAATAGTGACCCGCGTTTTGAGAATGCGGTTGGAGGAGATTTTCGCTTGCAACAATGTTCTCCCGCGATAGATGCAGGCACGAATACCAATGCACCAGCCAGTGATTTTGCGGGAAATGCTCGCCCGTTTAATGCGACGGGGGTAAATAATACCGATATGGGTGCCTATGAGTACCAATCGTCGTACAGTGTGTGTAATTGCATCGGGAACAATGGCATTGTTTACGTTAATGCCTCGGCTTCGGGGAACAACAGTGGTCGTTCGTGGGCGGATGCTTACACCGATTTACAATCGGCACTTAATGGGGCTCGAAACTTCCCTTCGTGTGTATCTCAGATTTGGGTAGCGGCGGGGACGTACAAGCCGACGGCTGATGCTTCGGGCAATACGTCTCCCGCCGATGCCCGTATGAAAAGCTTTGTGATGGTTAACGGAGTGGCGATTTACGGCGGCTTCAACGGTACGGAGACGCAGCTTACCGCCCGAAATTGGCGCAGTAATCCCACGATTTTGAGTGGGAATATTGGTGATACTGGAATAGACACCGACAACAGCTACCGAGTGATTAACAATAACTTTACCTCGGGTTCACCTTTGGGAAATACGGCGATATTGGATGGGTTTATTGTAGAAAAAGGGTATGCGAACGGCGGTTTTCCACTTAGTTTGGGAGCAGGTATGTGGAATTCAAATGCCTCACCCAATATTCAGAACTGCGTGTTTCGGAATAATTATGCAGTATCTGGAGGTGGTATGTTCAATGATAACTCCTCATCAAGCATTACGAACTGCTTGTTTCTCAACAATACGGCAACAACCGCGGGCGCGGGTATTTCCAACGGTGGTGCTACAGACATGGTGAGGGTAGTAAATTGCACTTTCTATGGTAATGTAGGCACGACGACTATTAACAATCAGAGGTCAGCTACATCCATTAGTAACAGTATTATTTGGGGGAATGGAGGAGGGGTTTCGGGTGGTACGATAACTTATTCCAACGTACAGGGCGGTTCTGGTAATATCAGTAGTGACCCCCTTTTCGTGAATGCGGCTGGGGGTGATTTTCGCCTGCAGCAATGTTCTCCCGCGATAGATGCAGGCACCAATACCAATGCACCGACTACTGATTTTGAGGGAAATGCCCGTCCTTTTAATGCGACGGGAGTCAGCAATGCAGATATAGGGGCATTTGAGTATCAATCATCGTATGATGTTTGCACAGCTTGTACTAATATTACGGGCGAAGTATTTACTGTTTCTTCCCCCGGTCACAGCCGAACGGTTACTGTGGGCTATTGGAGAGCGTGTGGACTGTATAAAGTGAGAATTACCGCTAAAGGAGCAAAAGGAGGCAATAATGGCGGTGCAGGAGCAATAATGATTGGCGATTTTATTGTATCGTCCAGTCAGGTCCTGGAATCGGTTGCTGGCGCTCCTGGTGGAGATGGTAATAGAGGCGGCGGAGGAGGAGGGTCTGGTACTCGTATTCAAGGCGGTGTGCCCCTGATTATTGCAGGCGGCGGCGGAGGTAATTCTGGTGGAGGCTCAGGCCTTATAACTACCGGTAATGGTCAGGGCGGCAATTGGCTTGTTACCGGCGGCGGCGGCGGAGGAGGTCTTAACGGCAGTGGGTTTGGTGGGGCAATGGGCGGTGGTGCTGGCTTTAATGCGCTTGGCGGTATTGCTACCGGCAATGGCGGCGGAGGGTATGGCGGTGGTGGTGGCGGCACTGGTCTTCACGCCGGCGGCGGAGGTGGTCAGACGGGAGGAACGGCCATTACTCCAAGCAACGGCGGAGCATCGTATAATCTTGGCAGCAACCAAAACAACACTGCTGGAGCCAACAATGCGGGAGGTCAAGTCATTATTGAGTACCTCGGTGCGGCTTCGCTCTCCGCAACGGTTACGCCTACTTCACAATGTACTTTACCCGGCAGCCTCAGCATTGACCTCACGGGCGATCTTAACGGCAATACGTCAGGTGGGGTAGAATATGCCATCGTGGCGGGCAACAGCTTTACGGGTACGCCTACTTTTGCAGATATTACTGCTGACCCGTTCAATTTGACAAGTGGTACGGGTACGACAGAGGGTACTTATACGGTACGGGTTCGTCTCAAATACAATCCGACATTATATGTGGATAATACTTATAGCCTTCTTTCACCCACGACTATTACTCCTACGATAGGTACAGCTACCCCCACAACCTGCGGAGGTTCAGAGGGTAGCATTACGTTGAGTGGATTTTTGAACAATACCGTTTATTCGGTTACGTACAAAAAGAACAGTGTAGCAGTTTCGGCGGCTAATTTTACCTCCAACGGCAGTGGAGTGATTACCTTGACGGGTTTGGGGGCGGGAAATTATACAGAAATAGTGGCTACGTACGGAGGGTGCGTTAGTAATGCGGCGACAGCAACCCTTGAAGACCCCGCTCCACCGACAGCGACGATTGCGAGTAATAACAGCCCGATTTGTTCGGGGAACACTGCGACATTCAGCGTCAGCGGTACAACTGGCGCAACGTTGACTTATACATTAACGGGTCTGGCGGGTAATCAAACGTTGCTTTTGGATGGAACGACTCAGACGATTACGGCCAATAATGCGACGACAGATGTGATGCTCACACTCGTAAGCGTTACCAAAAACAATTGCCTTGTGAGTTTGACAGCGACCAGCACGGTGACGGTGAATCCATTGCCCACGGCGACGATTGCGAATAACAACAGCCCGATTTGTTCGGGGAACAATGCGACATTCAGCGTCAGCGGTACAACTGGCGCAACGCTGACTTACACGTTAACGGGGTTGACGGGTAATCAAACGTTGCTTTTGGATGGAACGACTCAGACGATTTTGGCCACCAATGCGACGGCAGATGCGACGCTCACGCTCGCAAGCGTTACCAAAAACAATTGCCTTGTGAGTTTGACGGCGACCAGCACGGTGACGGTGAATCCATTGCCCACGGCGACGATTGCGAATAATAACAGCCCGATTTGTTCGGGGAGCAATGCGACATTTAGCGTCAGCGGCACGACTGGCGCAACGCTGACTTATACATTAACGGGTCTGACGGGTAATCAAACGTTGCTTTTGGACGGCACGACACAGACGATTACGGCTCCGAATGCGACGGTAGATGTGACGCTTACTCTGGTAAGCGTTACCAAAAACAATTGTCTTGTGAGTTTGAACGCAACCAGCACGGTGACGGTGAATCCATCACCTACGGCGACGATTGCGAGTAACAACAGCCCGATTTGTTCGGGGAACAATGCGACATTTAGCGTCAGCGGCACAACTGGCGCAACGCTGACTTATACACTAACGGGTCTGACGGGCAATCAAACGTTGCTTTTGGACGGAACCACTCAGACGATTACGGCCAATAATGCGACGACAGATGTGATGCTCACACTCGTAAGCGTTACCAAAAACAATTGCCTTGTGAGTTTGACAGCGACCAGCACGGTGACGGTGAATCCATTGCCCACGGCCACGATTGGGAGTAACAACAGCCCGATTTGTTTGGGGAACACTGCGACATTCAGCGTCAGCGGTACAACTGGCGCAACGCTGACTTATACATTAACGGGGTTGACGGGTAATCAAACGTTGCTTTTGGACGGGACGACTCAGACGATTACGGCCAATAATGCGACGGCAGACGTGACGCTGACGCTCGTAAGTGTTACCAAAAACAGTTGCCTTGTGAGTTTGACAGCGACCAGCACGGTGGCAGTGAATCCATTGCCCACGGCGACGATTGCGAATAATAACAGCCCGATTTGTGCGGGGAACAATGCGACATTCAGCGTCAGCGGCACGACTGGCGCAACGCTGACTTATACATTAACGGGTCTGGCGGGTAATCAAACGTTGCTTTTGGACGGAACCACTCAGACCATTTCGGCCAATAATGCGACGGCAGACGTGACGCTCACGCTAGTAAACGTTACCAAGAATAATTGCCTTGTGAGTTTGAATGCGACCAGCACGGTGACGGTGAATCCATCACCTACGGCGACGATTGCGAGTAACAACAGCCCGATTTGTGCGGGGAACAATGCGACATTCAGCGTCAGCGGCACGACTGGCGCAACGCTGACTTACACGTTAACGGGTCTGACGGGTAATCAAACGTTGCTTTTGGACGGGACGACTCAGACGATTACGGCAACGAATGCGACGGCAGATGTGACGTTCACGCTGGTAAGCGTTACCAAGAATAATTGTCTTGTGAGCTTGAACGCAACCAGCACGGTGACGGTGAATCCATTGCCTACAGCGACGGTTGCGAATAATAACAGCCCGATTTGTGCGGGGAACAATGCGACATTCAGTGTCAACGGCACAACTGGCGCAACGCTGACTTATACATTAACGGGTCTGACGGGTAATCAAACGTTGCTTTTGGACGGAACCACTCAGACGATTACGGCTCCGAATGCGACGGCAGATGTGACGCTCACGCTAGTAAACGTTACCAAGAATAATTGCCTTGTGAGTTTGAATGCAACCAGCACGGTGACGGTGAATCCATCACCTACGGCGACGATTGCGGGAACAACAACTGTCTGCAAGAATGCTACTTCGCCCAAAATCACGTTCACGGGAGCGGGTGGCACAACGCCTTACACATTTACCTACAAAATCAACAACGGCTCAGAACAAACCATCGTCACGACTAGTAGCAGCAGCGTAAGCTTAGAAGCACCCACGGGTCAAGTGGGAATAGTTGAATACAGTTTAGTGAGTGTCAAAGATGGTTCATCAACGCTATGTAGCCGAGTCCAAACTGGCAGTGCAACGGTGACGGTTCAAGGCAAACCCACGATTACATTAACAACTCTTCAACAAACGCTCAACGAAGGCAACAGCCAAACCTTCTGTGACACGGATGCGAATCCTATTAACGGTTTACAGTTTACGGTTTCGGGTTCTTGTGTTTTGGGGTCGCCCGTTTGGCGGGTACAAGTGGGAAGCAATGGGTGGAGCGCATGGTCACCCAATGCTCCAGTTTCCCAGCCCTCCAATAACCAACCCTACCGCTACCAAGCGGCTTGTGATGCGAGTTGTGCTGTGACGTACACGAATCCGATTGAATTGACGATTAATTACCGTTCAACCGTACCTCAAAATGTAACAATGCTAGTGGACGGTGTGACGGTAGCCGTTGGCGAGACCAAGGAAGTGTGCAGTTTGGTGAATATACCACTTAGTTTTAATGCCAATTGTGGGGCAAATGAAGTGACGCTTTATTCGGTGGACGGTGGCGAATACAGCGCGGGTTTGCCCGTTGGTTTGGTGGATAATCAGTACCACAATTACCGCGTACGTTGTCGCCAATCAGGTGGAACGGTTTCTTGTGTAGAAAGTGAATCTGGAGTGATGCGGTTAAAATTGGTCGTAATTCCATCGGCACCGACGGTATCGTTATTATCGACGGGAAGCTGCAACAGTGGTTCAAGTTTCAGTGGTCAATCGTCATGCGGAAGTTTGCGGACGGTTTGGTACAATGCCAGCACAAATGTAGCCTTGCCAAGTTTGCCTGCGAGCTTACCTTTGGAAACAATCTCATACTACGCTCGTTGTCAGACGGAAAATGGCTGTGTGAGTGAAAAGAGCAATGTAGTGACATTCACCGTGACGCCTACTCATGTCGCGCCAACGATTACGGTGAGTCAAGACATTGTATGCACAGGAACAAGGGTGAGAATCTCGGCGAATTGCCCCGCAGGTAGCCAAACGTTCTGGAACACAGGCGTAACGGCCTCAAGTTTTGAGGTAGCGTTCAGCAACGTGACCAAGCAGACGTATTGGGCAAAGTGTCTTTTTGACGGCGGCTGTCAGAGCGCGGAAAGTATTCGCAAAGATGTTTACTGGAATGCGTTTGTGGTGACGTTAATCAACATTGGTGAATCTAAATCGGCAGTGAAGGTAAACGACCGGTCGGCATGGACAAGCCAATTCATCACCCGAGATGGTGGTCCTGAATTGGAACAAAGTACGCAAGTAAATCCGACTTTGTATTACGTAGAAAATGCCAATAAAATGGCACCACGTTATTGGACTATCAACGTAGAAGCCTGCGGATTAAATACGGACGGTTCGCTGACGTTTGACATGTTAGCGACGCCAGAAATGGGCGTAATTCGCTCGTTCAACACACACGAGAACAACGCGCCTTACTTCATGTACGCCAACCGTGAAGGCTGGACGGAATTGTATGCCCAAAACCATCCCGCCTACGGTTTTTACCAAGACAACGGCGCAGGAGGAAATTCGTACGATGCAGGTTTACCAAAAGGATTGTACAAGTTAGGCATTCGTTATTGGGATCAAAAAGGCTGGGGCAGCATTTACCCATCAACGCGTAAACCGCAAGGGAATGTCTTGGCTTACCAAGAATACTGGTTCAGAATTCAGTCGCGAGATGGCGTAGGCGTGGGAGCAGCGAGAGAAGGGGCAAATGGCAGTGGGCAAGAGGCAAAAAGCAAAGGGCAAGGAGCAAATGGGCAAGGGTCGGATAACGGAAAACAGATAACTGATAACGGAGCATTCGCCAATGTAATGCCCAACCCCGTTACGCATACGCTTCGTCTTAAAGTGCAAGACAGCAAGGGGCAAACGGTACAAACTGCATTGACCGATGTTTCGGGGCGTGAAGTTTTGAGCCGCCAATTTATTCCCGAAACCAACACCCACCAAGAGGAGTTTGGGGTGAGTGCGTTACCGACGGGGATGTATTTCTTGAAGGTGACGACGGCTAACCAGCAAGCGACGCTGAAAGTGGTGAAAGTGGAGTAACAGGGTTAGTACTGGTCAAAAATGGAATTGACAATCCATTTTTGACCAGTAATCTAATAAATGACGGATGATAGTAATGGGCCTTATTCTGGGAATCGCTCATCAAAATAGCCCACAAACTGCCAAATTTCGAGTATTTCGTTGATACCAACAGGATAGGGAGCATATCTTTCGTTGAGAGATTTTAGGACAAGTACGCCCTTGTCATCTAAGTAGTTAAATACCTTTTTTAGTACAACTCCTTCGTCGGAAGTGACAATCAGGCAAAGTGTGCCATTTTTTATACTGCCCCAGTTATCCATGTATTCTCCAAAAACAACGGAGCCGCTTCTGAGCGGTGGCATGGAATCACCCACGTAGGGAAAAGCCCTGTATTTACGGTCGCGTGATAAAAAAGGCATCTGGAAAACGGGAAGTTTTTGCACGTAATCAACATCGCCGTATCCTTGGGTATAACCACCCAAAGCCCTGACGGGCACAAATTCAATGTTTTCGCGGGTAGTACTATCTACGGTGGTGACCAAAACTCGGTCAGTTGTTTTGTGCCGAGCAACAGGTTTTATTTTTTGACTACAGTCTATTTGGAGAAAATCGTCAATGGAAATAGTAAAATAGGCGGCTAATTTTACCAAATCACCGAAATTGGGCTCAGAACGCCCTACTTCGTAAGCGGCAAGGGTAGATTTTTTGATACCAATTTCGTCGGCCAAACGCTGTTGAGAAAGTTTAGGTGCCAATTGATTACGTAACCAAACCAAATTTTGGGCAAAATAAGTAATTGATTTCATGTGTTGCTGTTTAAAATATATACGCAAAGTATAAATAAAATAGACAAAAATCAAATTTAATACTATCTTGAAAGTAGATGGATGATTTCAACGTTTCATAAGTCAGTTATCTCCGCCATGTTTACTAACTTTGGCCAGATGTCTTTCGCTTTTATGATGCTACGGAATAGAATTCAGGTATGGTTGTTGGTTTTGTGTCTAACCTTTTTGGGGTCGTTTGTAAGGGCGCAATCGCTGGACTTTCCACAACCTGAACTTTTTACCAATCAACAGGGCTTACCACAGGGATTTGTGTCGGGTATTGTACAGGATAAACAGGGATTTATCTGGATGGCTACCCACGATGGCCTCTGCCGATACGATGGTAACCGCTTAAAAATTTTCCGAGAACAGGGAGATATTACTGGAAAATCATCCATACCCTTTTCTAGTCTTTACTCTTTATTGCTTGATCATCAAGGACGTATATGGATTACGTCGGAACAAGGGGAGTTGGTTATGTTTGATCCTCTCACCGAAGTTTTTACCGACATCTTGAAACAACTGACGCACCTGAGGGTGCCCTATATAGGTGCCCGGCATTATTACCCCGACCGACAAAACAGGCTTTGGATGGCCTTTGAGAACAACGGATTGGTTTGTTATGACATGACAACTCGCCGTGCCCGCTGGTTTCAGC
Organism: Runella defluvii; assembly: GCF_014195535.1. Classification (GTDB taxonomy): domain Bacteria; phylum Bacteroidota; class Bacteroidia; order Cytophagales; family Spirosomataceae; genus Runella; species Runella defluvii. Next base: position 334,454 of record NZ_JACIBY010000004.1, read on the forward strand.
ACCGCGATGATCAACCGCATTCCATAGGTTCAAATCACATACGTTCGGTATTTCAAGATCAGCAGGGGACGATTTGGGTTGGTACATCGGATGCAGGTTTGGAACGGTTCGACGAGAAGATGGGCTATTTTCATCATTATCGTCCAAACTCTCCGACACCGCTTGCATTGCCCGAACTGGCCATATATGGAATGGCCCAACGACCTTCGGGGGAGTTGCTATTGGGTACCCATCATTATGTCTGCCAATTCAACCCCAAAACAGGGCATTTTCAATCGCAACGATTGCCTAGCGATGATAAAGCGTCATTTGAAGATCACCACTTGTGGGGTATCCACTTTTTGACCGATAGTCGGGGAGAAGTTTATTTTGATCAACGGAACAGCCTGTTTCGCTTTACTGACTTGGCCAATATTCAGTTGGTGACCAATTTTACGTTAAAAACTGGTTTTTGTACCAGTCTGCTCATTGATCACTCAGATGTCCTCTGGGTCGGCACCAACGGTTCGGGTGTGCGCAAATACGATTTACGAACAAATAGCTTCCAAACGGCTCGTTATCAACGTGGTTTTCAGGAAGATGTGTTTGTTCAAGGGGTACATCTACCAGCCAATCAAGTCCGCTTGGGCCAAAACACAGACCCGTATAAGTTTCGCTATACGCTAGATCATCAGGGAGGTCTTTGGGCTAATAGTGGTACATCGACTATCTTTCATATCAATACCGCCACGCACAAGGAGCAGCGGGTTGACTTTCCCATTCCCTTTGTCCAAACAATTACGCCGATGGCGACCGATGCGCAGGGCCGTGTTTGGCTGCTACAATGGCAGAAAGAGGCCCATTACTTATGGTATTATGCGCCTGAAAAACGCCAGTGGATTCGTTCCGAGCATCATTTTAAGGTGGAGCCCCTTACTGAAATTATACAGATGGTGGCCGATAGACAGGCATTTTGGCTTGCCACGAAGGCTCATGGTTTGTATCGGTTCGACCGAAAAACGGGACAATTACGCACGTATGTTCACCAGCCCGACCAGCCTACTTCGCTCAGTAGCAATACACTTTATTGTTTAAGCGCAGACCCCGTAGATTCAAATCGGCTGTGGATTGGTACGTTTGGCAAAGGATTGTGTGCGTTCGACAAGCGGTCGGGGCAGTGTCGGCGGATTACGGAGCAGGATGGTTTGCCCAACAATGTAATCTATTCTGCCCTTCCTGATCAATACGGAAATCTGTGGATTGGCACCAACAAAGGGCTATGCCGAATGAACCGTAAAACCTTTCAGACCCGAAATTACACCACTGAAGACGGGTTGCTGGCCAATGAATTTAACCGCTTTCATTACCTTCTCCTGCCCAATGGACAAGTCATCATGGGAGGGGTAGAAGGGATAACGTCGTTTTGGCCAGCTAAATTACGGGATGATTCATTTCAGCCCAAAGTGGAACTAACCGAGTTGTATGTCAATAATCGGTTGGTTGAGCCCAACCCTCAGTCTTTTCTTAAGTCGCCTATTCATGCCATTCACGAACTTACATTACCCTATAATCAGAATTTTTTGACGGTATATTTCGCCGCTTTGCAATTCAACTTGCCAGGCAAAAACCACTATCGCTACAAGCTGGAAGGCGTGGAAGATGATTGGGTGGAAACGAGTCAGCCGCAGGCCATTTACACCACGCTGGCACCAGGCCGCTACACGCTGCTGGTCAATGCGTCCAATACGTCGGGTATTTGGAGTCCCTACGTGCGCCGATTGACCGTTATCATCACCCCTCCTTTCTGGACTACTTGGTGGGCTTATGTGCTGTATGTACTGGTGGTGGCGGGTAGTCTCTGGTACGGTATTCGGTTACGACTAAACCAATTGCAATTGCGGCAGTCGGTAGCGCTTCGTCAGCAGGAAGCGCGGCAATTGCGTGAACTCGACGAAATAAGGTCTCGTTTTTTTACCAACGTAACGCATGATTTTCGTACTCCGCTGACCCTGATTCTATCCCCAATGGCTGGCTTGATTCAAGAATTGGCGGGTACGCCCTACGTCAAGCGCTTGGAGTCGATTAGCCGCAATGCCAAGCAGTTATTATCCCTGATTAATCAATTGTTGGATGCCGCCAAACTCGACGCTAACGTGCTGACGGTTCAGGAAGTACAAGGGGATATCGACCAGTTTGTAGAGCAGACCGTCGGCTTGTTTCAGGAAGAAGCCATCCAAAAAGGCATCGTCTTGTCAGTTTCGTCGGCGGTTGGTGGTACCTATTGGTTTGATGAAGAAAAGCTGGGGCGGATTATTGCCAATCTGGTGGGGAATGCGTTGAAGTTTACGCCAAAGGGAGGACAAGTGACGGTTTCGTTGTATGCTTCTACCGATTTGGAACTGGTGGTGTCGGATACGGGGGTGGGCATTGCGGCCGATAAATTGCCGTTGGTTTTTGACCGTTTTTTTCAGCAGTCGCCTGAGGTAGCGCTGGATAACCAAGGAGAGGGGTTTAGTCCTGACACTCGGATGGGTACTGGCATTGGGCTGGCGTTGGTGAAAGAATTGGTCCAATTGCAGCAAGGGCACATTGCCGTGGAAAGCACCCTTGGCCAAGGCACAACCTTTCGGGTAACGCTCCCTTACCGACGGGCTGACCAACGTTTGGTTGCAGAGGTGGTGGAAGAGCCCATTACGGAGGAGCCATCACTGGCCGATTTGCCGATGTTATACGAAAGTCATAGCGAGCCTCCGCATCTGCTGTTGGTAGAAGATAATGCGGAACTGGCAGATTTTATTGTGGATAGTTTGCCCGCCTTTTACCGCATCAGTCGGGCGGTTAATGGAGCCGATGGGTTTGAAAAAGCATTGGCGGACTTGCCCGATTTAATTATCAGCGACGTGATGATGCCCGTGATGGATGGCTATACGTTTTGTCAAAAAATCAAGGAAGAAGAGCAGACCAACCACATTCCAGTCATTATGCTAACGGCAAAAGTCACTTTTGAAAATCGTCTGGAAGGTCTTACGCGGGGAGCTGACGATTACTTGACCAAGCCATTTCACGTGCAAGAGTTGACGTTGCGTGTTCACAATCTGCTCGAACGCCAGCGTCGGTTCCGTGAGCGGATGCGGCAAGAGTTGGCACGGCCTGCGGCCTCCAAGCCCGACCAACCCAACGAAACGCAGGCTACAGAGCCAGTGGAGCTTGATTCATTTCTGGAAAAACTATACGCCATCGTCGAAGAAAAATTGGACGATTCGTCGTTGAGTGTGGAGCAATTGGCCGAACAACTCAATTTGAGTCGCAGCTCGTTGCACCGTAAAGTAAAAGCGCTAACGGGTCTGGCTACGGGTGACATCATCCGTATCTATCGACTCAAACGCGCTACTCAATTTCTACAACAGGGGTATAATAGCTCCGAAACGGCCTACTGCGTCGGCTTTGACAGCCCTCAGTATTTTGCAAAGTGTTTTCGGGAACAGTATCAAATGACTCCCAGCGAATTTGCCCGATTGGGCTAAATGCCCCTAAAAAGCGTGTTTTGGGGCACTCTGCAACCTCAGTTACCACATTTGCAACCTGATTTACCATCCTTTTTTGGGCTTGGTCAGACCTTTGTGTCCGAAAAACGGGTCTTTTATTTACCTCCTTTGCAACAGGTTTTATACCAACGTGGATGGCAGTTATGAAGAGCCCTGTCTCAATGAGAAACTCTAAATTAATTGCAGGTGAATTCCATGTTGAAACCAAGCCTCTCACATCGTGTAGTCACGATTGATTTTATTCGGGGACTAGCCCTGTTGGGTATTTTGTTGATTAACGTACAGACCTATGCGTTGTTTGCCTTGCTCCGTCCCGAGCAAGTATATAAGCTGGGGTTAGACCAGCCAGATACCTACGCGCCCGCCCAATTTTTCGTTCAGTTGTTGATAAAAGGGCAATTTTATACGATTTACAGTTTTCTTTTTGGGCTGGGTTTTTACCTGATGAGCAAAAAGAATACCCACGCGGGACTGGATACAAATCGGTTTTTCAAACGACGTTTATGGGTGCTGTTGGCTTTGGGGTTGCTTCATGCCTTTATATTCTGGTTTGGCGACGTCCTGCACAAGTATGCGTTGCTAGGGTTTACGTTGCTTTATTTTAGTAAAAAGTCGGTTGCCGTGTTGGGCAAATGGGTCATTGGACTGGCTGTTTTGGGGGTCGTGCTTCAGACTGTACAGACCCTGGCGTTTCCCTCTACGCCATCTGAGCAAGCGGCCAGTCAGCAACAGTTCGATGCGGTCGTCATGCAGGTAGTCGCTACGTGGCAAAAGGGGTCGGTTTGGGAGGTGATGAGCCTGCAAAGTTTGGGGGTGGTGATGCTGCATGTCATGGCTTTCAAGCACGGTTTTGCTGGTTACTTGCACTACGAGATGATGTTTTTATTGGGCTTGATGGCAGGAAAACTACAACTGTTTAGCCGACTGGCCGAAGTTAAAAATCAATTTTTACGAACGGCTTTTTGGCTATTTCCAATGGGGCTGATGTTAAAAGCGGTCGCCAGCTTGCCCGTTTTGGGAGTTCACCTGCCTATGGTCAACTCTTTGCCCTACGAACCCTTGATTTTTTCACTGGCCGACTTTCTGGGAACTCCTTTGTTGACGGTAGTCTATCTGATTGAACTCGCGATGCTTTTTAACCAATACCCCAATCGTGTTTTCGGTTGGATTGCCAATGCGGGTCGGTTGGGTCTGACCAATTATCTGATGCAAACCCTGTTGTGCATGGGACTTTTTTACGGCTATGGCCTAGGCTTGTCGGGGCGGCTGACCCTGCTCGAATCGCTGGTTGTCGCGGTCGGTATCTATGTTTGTCAAGTTAGCTACAGCAACCTCTGGCTGAAGTATTACCGACAAGGGCCTTTGGAATGGCTTTGGCGAAAGCTCACCTATACCCAAAAACGGCCAGAAGCCATTTCCTGAAAACCCGTAAATGAAGGTTTAATCGACGTATGCGATTACGGCATACCAAAAATAGTTTGCTTAAAATCAATTAATTATGAAAAAAAGTGTCTTAATTTTTGCTCTGTGGGCTAGTCTGCTTGGAATTGCCCATGCGGCCACCTTTACGGTGAGCAACACCAATGACAGTGGCGCAGGTTCTCTTCGCCAAGCCATTCTTAGTGCCAATGCAGATGCAAGTGCAACGGCGGCTACCCCGCACCAGATTAATTTTACGGTAGCCAATGGGTCCACCATCACGGTCATTAGTCCCTTTTTGGTGATTACGAATCATATTAGCATCAATGGTTTAGGCGTAGCAAATCTGACAATTAGCGGAGGTGGCACCTCACGTATTTTTTGGATACAAAATGGTACCATTACCATTCAAAACCTTACCCTGGCCAATGGCTACGCCAAAGGGGGGGATGGTAATGCAGGAGGTATGGGTGCGGGTGGAGCTATTTTTATGCACGAAGGTAAAGAAGGGGGCACTGGTAGTATTCAATTACGTTTAATCAATGTGAACCTTAGCAACAACCGAGCAGTGGGAGGCAATGGTACAGGTTCAGTAGATGGTGGTGGTGGTGGTATGGGTGGTAATGGCGGTGCTTTTCCTGTTGACCTCGGCGGGAGTACGTTTCATTACGGTGGTGCAGGTGGTGTGTTGGGAAATGGGTATGCTGCTGGAGGTAGTGTGACCAATGGCGGAGACAATATTGGTGGTACCAATGGTGGAATCTCTATATTTGGCAACGGTGGAAATCGTGGTACAGGTGGTGGTCCTGGTGGTTTTGGCGGCGGCGGTGGTGGTGGCACTACAGGTGGCGCTGGTGGTTTTGGTGGCGGTGGTGGTAGTGGCACAGGCGGTGGTTCTGGTGGTTTTGGTGGCGGTGGTGGTAGGGGTAATATAGGTGCGAGCGGTGGTTTTGGTGGCGGCGGTGGCAGGGGTAATATAGGAGCAGGAGCGAGCGGCGGTTTTGGTGGCGGTAATAATGGCGGTGGAGGTATGGGTGCTGGTGGGGCTATTTTTGTGGCAAGTGGCAGTTTGAGTTTAACGGACGTCAATTTTACCAATAATAATGCAACCAGAGGAAATAATGGTGCCAAAGGTTATGGCGGGGCATTTTTTGTATTCAACAAGACCGATAATGGCGGAAATGCTGCTCCTGGCACGACTAATGAGCCCGTAGTTAATATGTGTAATGTAACCTTTAGCGGCAATACCGCCGATGACGACAACAGTACTTATACCAATAATGACAACGTTTATGCCAGTAATACTTCCAGTCTCAGCCCTACTGGCTATATCAGTAGTAACGCAACGACTATTTGTGCAGGAGGTAGCATTCAACTTAGTTTCACTTCCCCTTCGGGCACGGGGCCTTTTGCGATAACAGTCAATGGGGTGACCTACAATAATGTTGTAAGCGGTTCGGTATTTGCGAACCTCACAGAAAGTGTTCATTTTACGGGTACTACCCATTTTAACCTCACTCAAATCAGGGATGCCAATAATTGTGTCATCAGCGGTTTGGCGCAAACTACCACGGTTGATGTCAATAATGTAAGCGCAGGCAGTATTTCTGGTGATCAGACTATTTGCGCAGCGGGTGATCCTAGTAATTTTAGCTCAACGACCAATGGGTCAGGGTCTGGTACGATTTCCTACCGCTGGGAGAAGAGTACCACCAATTGCAGTAGTGGTTTTTCGACCATCGCGGATGCAACAGCATCAACATACGATCCGCCTGCACCATTAAGCCAAACGACGTACTATCGACGTGTGACTATTTCTACGTTAAATGGGGTCGCTTGTGAAGCCAATAGTAACTGTGTGACAGTGGTCATTAATAATGTAAGTGGAGGTGATGTTGCTGGTAATCAGGTAGCTTGTCGTGGCGGTGACCCAACACCGCTTACTTCTACTAATCTCGGTTCGGGCAGTGGTACGATTACTTATCGCTGGTTAAGTAGTACAGTGGATTGCTTTTCTGGATTGACCCCTATCATGGGCGCAACGAGTGCAGATTATGACCCACCCGTTGGTATTACTCGAACCACTTATTTTCGTCGGGTTACCATTTCTACGTTAAATGGGGTTGCTTGTGAAGCGATTGCCCCAGATTGTATAGTCATTGTAGTGCTTAATCCACAGGGAGGAACGATTGCTGGCGATGAGACGATTTGCTCAGGGGGTGACCCAGTTGCTTTTACCAGTAGTGTTGCTGGTTCGAGTAATGCAGGTACCATTACCTACCGTTGGGAAAGCAGTACGACGAATTGTAGTAGCGGCTTTAGCTCAATTATGGGTGCAACAGGAGAGACGTATGATTCACCTGCCGGTTTAAGTCAAACGACTTATTTTCGGCGAGTAACGATTGCCACTTTCAATGGTACAGCCAGTGGTACCTGCGAAGCGGCGAGTAATTGTGTAACCGTCACGGTAGCAAACAACACGGTAAGTGGGGGTGCTGTTGCTGGTGATCAGGTAGCTTGTCATGGCGGTGACCCAATAACACTTACTTCTACGAGTCTCGGTTCGGGCAGTGGTACGATTACTTATCGCTGGTTAAGTGGCACAGTGGATTGCGTTTCTGGATTGACCCCTATCATGGGCGCAACGAGTGCCGACTATGACCCACCCGTTGGTATTACTCAAACCACTTTTTTTCGTCGGACTACCATTTCTACGTTAAATGGGGTTGCTTGTGAAGCGATTGCCCCAAATTGTATAGTCATTGTGGTGCTTAATCCACAGGGAGGAACGATTGCCGGTGGTGGTGAGACGCTTTGTTCAGGGGGTGATCCAGCGGCTTTTACCAGTAGTGTTGCTGGTTCGAGCAATGGGGGAACCATTACCTACCGTTGGGAAAGTAGTACGACGAATTGTAGTAGCGGCTTTAGCTCAATTATGGGTGCAACAGAAGAGACGTATAATCCACCTGCTGGTATAAGCCAAACGACTTATTTTCGGCGAGTAACGATTACTACCTTCAATGGGGTAGCCAATGGTACCTGCGAAGCGGTGAGTAATTGTGTAACCGTTACGGTAGCCTCGGTAAGCGCAGGCGGCATTTCTGGTGATCAGACTATTTGCGCAGCGGGTGATCCCGATAATTTTACCTCAACGACCAATGGGTCAGGGGCTGGTACGATTTCCTACCGCTGGGAGAAGAGTACCACCAATTGCAGTAGTGGTTTTTCGACCATCGCGGATGCAACAGCATCAACATACGATCCGCCTGCACCATTAAGCCAAGCGACTTACTATCGACGTGTGACTATTTCTACGTTAAATGGGGTCGCTTGTGAAGCCATTAGTAACTGTGTGACAGTGACCGTAGGCGATAACCAAGCCCCAACAATTACCTGCCCCGCCAACATCAGCGTTAGCAATGATGCAGGTCAATGCTCCGCGGTGGTAACATACACGGCCCCCGTAGGCAGTGACAACTGTTCAGGTGCGACAACAACACAAACGGCAGGCTTGGCTTCTGGGGCAGCTTTCCCAGTTGGAATCACGACCAATACGTTTGAAGTAACGGCGGCGAACGGCCAAAAGACAAGTTGTTCATTCACCGTAACGGTTACCGATACGGAAGCCCCTAAGATTACCTGTCCTGCCAACATCAGTGTCAGCAACGACGCGGGTCAATGCTCCGCGGTGGTGACATACACCGCCCCCGTAGGCAGCGATAACTGTTCAGGTGCGACAACGGCACAAACGGCAGGATTGGCTTCTGGTGCAGCTTTCCCCGTAGGAATCACGACAAACACCTTTGAAGTAACGGCGTCAAACGGCCAAAAGACAAGTTGTTCATTCACCGTAACGGTCACCGACGCAGAAGCACCTAAGATTACCTGTCCCGCCAACATCAGTGTCAGTAACGACGCGGGTCAATGCTCCGCGGTAGTAACATACACGGCCCCCGTAGGCAGTGATAACTGTTCAGGTGCGACAACGGCACAAACGGCAGGCTTGGCTTCTGGCGCGGCTTTCCCCGTTGGCACAACGACAAACACCTTTGAAGTAACGGCGGCAAATGGCCAAAAGACAAGTTGTTCATTCACCGTAACGGTCACTGATACGGAAGCGCCCAAAATTACTTGTCCCCAGAATATTAGTGTCAGCAACGACGCAGGTCAATGCTCCGCGGTGGTAACATACACGGCCCCCGTAGGCAGCGACAACTGTTCAGGTGCGACAACAACACAAACGGCAGGATTGGCTTCTGGGGCAGCTTTCCCAGTTGGAATCACGACCAATACGTTTGAAGTAACGGCATCAAACGGCCAAAAGACAAGTTGTTCATTCACCGTAACGGTCACCGACGCAGAAGCACCTAAGATTACCTGTCCTGCCAACATCAGTGTCAGTAACGACGCGGGTCAATGCTCCGCGGTGGTAACCTACACGGCCCCCGTAGGCAGTGACAACTGTTCAGGTGCGACAACGGCACAAACGGCAGGCTTGGCTTCTGGGGTAGCTTTCCCAGTTGGAATCACGACCAATACGTTTGAAGTAACGGCAGCAAACGGCCAAAAGACAAGTTGTTCATTCACCGTAACGGTCACCGACGCAGAAGCACCTAAGATTACTTGTCCCGCCAACATCAGTGTCAGTAACGACGCGGGTCAATGCTCCGCGGTGGTAACCTACACTGCCCCCGTAGGCAGCGACAATTGTTCAGGTGCGACAACGGCACAAACGGGAGGATTGGCTTCTGGGGCAGCTTTCCCCGTAGGAATCACGACAAATACGTTTGAAGTAACGGCGGCAAATGGACAAAAGACAAGTTGTTCATTCACCGTAACGGTCACCGACGCGGAAGCACCTAAGATTACCTGTCCCGCCAACATCAGTGTCAGTAACGACGCGGGTCAATGTTCCGCGGTGGTAACCTACACGGCCCCCGTAGGCAGTGATAACTGTTCAGGTGCGACAACGGCACAAACGGCAGGCTTGGCTTCTGGTGTAGCTTTCCCAGTTGGAATCACGACCAATACGTTTGAAGTAACGGCAGTAAACGGCCAAAAGACAAGTTGTTCATTCACCGTAACGGTCACCGACGCAGAAGCACCTAAGATTACTTGTCCTGCGAATATTAGTGTCAGCAACGACGCGGGTCAATGCTCCGCGGTGGTAACCTACACCGCCCCCGTAGGCAGTGACAACTGTTCAGGTGCGACAACGGCACAAACGGCAGGCTTGGCTTCTGGGGCAGCTTTCCCCGTAGGAATCACGACCAATACGTTTGAAGTAACGGCGGCGAACGGCCAAAAGACAAGTTGTTCATTCACCGTAACGGTCACCGACGCAGAAGCACCTAAGATTACCTGTCCTGCCAACATCAGCGTTAGCAATGATGCAGGTCAATGCTCCGCGGTGGTAACATACACGGCCCCCGTAGGCAGCGACAACTGTTCAGGGGCGACAACAGCACAAACGGCAGGCTTGGCTTCAGGCGCAGCTTTCCCCGTAGGCACAACGACAAATACGTTTGAAGTAACGGCGGCGAATGGCCAAAAGACAAGTTGTTCATTCACCGTAACGGTCACTGATGCAGAAGCACCTAAGATTACTTGTCCTGCGAATATTAGTGTCAGCAACGACGCGGGTCAATGCTCCGCGGTGGTAACATATACCGCCCCCGTAGGCAGTGACAACTGTTTAGGTGCGACAACAGCACAAACGGCAGGCTTGGCTTCTGGCGCAGCTTTCCCAGTTGGAATCACGACCAATACGTTTGAAGTAACGGCGGCGAACGGCCAAAAGACAAGTTGTTCATTCACCGTAACGGTTACTGATGCAGAAGCACCTAAGATTACTTGTCCTGCGAATATTAGTGTCAGCAACGACGCGGGTCAATGCTCCGCGGTGGTAACATATACCGCCCCCGTAGGCAGTGACAACTGTTCAGGTGCGACAACAGCACAAACGGCAGGCTTGGCTTCTGGCGCAGCTTTCCCAGTTGGAATCACGACCAATACGTTTGAAGTAACGGCGGCGAACGGCCAAAAGACAAGTTGTTCATTCACCGTAACGGTTACCGATACGGAAGCCCCTAAAATTACTTGTCCCGCCAACATCAGCGTTAGCAACGACGCGGGTCAATGCTCCGCGGTGGTGACATACACCGCACCCGTAGGCAGCGATAACTGTTCAGGTGCGACAACAACACAAACGGCAGGCTTGGCTTCTGGCGCGGCTTTCCCCGTAGGAACAACGACAAATACGTTTGAAGTAACGGCGTCAAACGGCCAAAAGACAAGTTGTTCATTCACCGTAACGGTCACCGATGCAGAAGCGCCCAAGATTACTTGTCCCGCGAATAGTGTAGTCTATGAAGGTATGCTCGTGACGTACGTCGCACCCGTGGGCACCGACAATTGTGCAGGTGCCGTAACGACCCAGACGTCAGGTCTTGGAACGGGAGTGCTATATCCCGTAGGCGTGACGACCAATACCTTCAAAGTGACGGCGGCGAATGGCCAAACGACGGAGTGTTCGTTTACGGTAACGGTGATAAGCAAACCTACGATTACGTTGACGACATTACAACAAACCTTAAACGAAGGTAACGCTCAAACTTTCTGCGATACGGATGCGAATCCAGTTAATAGTTTGCAGTTTACGGTTTCGAGTGGATGCGTAGTAGGTACTCCTGTATGGCGCAGCCAAGTGGGAAGCAATGCGTGGAGTGCATGGTCACCCAATGCCCCAGTTTCCCAATTGTCCAATAACCAACCCCATCGCTATCAAGCGGCCTGTGATGCCAATCATTCAGTAACTTACACGAATCCGATTGAATTGACGATTAATTACCGTTCGACTGTCCCACAAAATGTGTCTCTGCTAGTGGACGGTGTGAGTGTAGCAGTGGGCGAGACCAAGGAAGTGTGCAGTTTGGTGAATATCCCACTTAGTTTTACTGCCAATTGTGGGGCAAATGAAGTGACAATTTATTCAGTAGATGGTGGCGAGTATAGCGCGGGTGTGCCCGTTGGCTTGGTGGATAATCAGTACCACAATTACCGCGTACGTTGTCGTCAATCAGGTGGAACGGCTTCTTGCGTGGAAAGTGAATCAGGCGTAATGCGGTTAAAATTGGTCGTAATTCCATCGGCACCAACGGTATCGTTATCATCGACGGGCAGTTGCAACAGTGGCTCAAGTTTCAGTGGCCAATCGTCCTGCGGAAGTCTGCGGACGGTTTGGTACAATGCCAGCACAAATGTAGCCTTGTCAAGTTTGCCTGCGAGCTTACCTCTGGAAACAATCTCCTACTACGCCCGTTGTCAGACCGAAAATGGTTGTGTGAGTGAGAAGAGCAATATAGTGACATTTACAGTGACGCCAATTCACGTCGCGCCAACGATTACGGTGAGTCAAGAAATAGTTTGCACGGGCACGACGGTGAAAATTTCGGCGAATTGCCCCGCAGGTAGCCAAACGTTTTGGAATACAGGTGTAACGTCCTCCAGTTTTGAAGTAGCTTTCAGCAATGTGACGAAGCAGACGTATTGGGCAAAGTGTCTTTTTGAAGGCGGTTGTCAGAGCGCCGAAAGTATTCGCAAAGATGTGTACTGGAATGCGTTTGTGGTGACGTTAATCAACATTGGTGAATCTAAATCGGCGATAAAAACCAACGACCGTTCGGCGTGGTCGAGTCAATTCATCACCCGTGATGGCGGCCCTGAATTGGAACAAAGCACGCAAGTAAATCCGACATTATATTATGTAGAAAATGCCAACAAACAAGCGCCTCGTTACTGGACCATCAACGTAGAAGCGTGTGGATTAAATACCGAAGGTTCGCTGACGTTTGATATGTTGGCGACGCCTGAAATGGGCATAATTCGTTCTTTCAACACGCATGAAAACAACGCGCCTTACTTCATGTACGCCAACCGAGAGGGCTGGACGGAATTGTATGCCCAAAATCATCCCGCCTACGGCTTTTACCAAGACAACGGTGCAGGTGGAAATTCCTACGATGCAGGTTTACCGAAAGGGTTGTACAAGTTAGGGATTCGTTACTGGGATCAAAAGGGCTGGGGTAGCATCTATCCATCAACTCGTAAACCGCAAGGCAACGTGTTAGCCTACCAAGAATATTGGTTCAGAATCCAGTCGAAAGACGGCGTAGGCGTGGGAGCAGCGAGAGAAGGGGCAACTGGCAGTGGGCAAGTTGCAAAGGGCAAGTGGCAATGGGCGGATAACGGAAAACAGATAACTGATAACGGAGCATTCGCCAATGTAATGCCCAACCCTGTCACCAATATCCTCCGCCTTCAAATCCAAAATAGCAAAGGGCAAGTGGTACAAGCGGCATTGAGCGATGCCGCAGGCCGTGAAGTTTTGAGCCGACAATTTGTACCCGAAACCAACACCCACCAAGAGGAATTTGGCGTAAATGCGTTACCGACGGGGATGTATTTCTTGAAGGTTTCGACGGCTAACCAGCAAGCAACGCTGAAGGTGGTGAAGGTGGAGTAAGAGAACGTAAGTAGATAATATACCAAAAGTCCTGTGAAAATATCGTCACAGGACTTTTTTATAGGTGTCTGTTCTTACATTTGCGTGTAGATAAATTGGAAGTTGTTAACAATGAAAAAACTCGTGTACCTGTTATTCGTTCTACTGTCGTTCAATGGCTTGGGACAACTGAATTATAACTACCTATTACACAAGACCTATGCCCAACGGTTTCCGACCATGTTTGACTTGGATAACGGAACCCCCAATAGCCTTTCAGTCGAAAAATACAAAGCCTACGTTGGAAACATCAAAAAAATAGCCGAAAAAGCAGGCGACGAGGAATTAACCGTAGAAACGGATATTTTAATCCATAGAGATTATTTCTATCATTCAGAATTTACTAAGGAATCGTTGGGTTTTATTGATAGTGTGTATCAGCTCAATACAGAAAAAAAGTGGCGATGGCTGGAAATCAAACTGGAATATTTATACGGGATTACTTATTTCAATGCTGTGCGTAATTACGAACAGGCGTTTATCCACTTTGAAAAACTAGCGGAGCTGTTGGCCAATACTCCCGACATCGAAATTCCCGATAAGTTGTTGTATTACTACAAAATCGGAGAAGCGTATTATTTTTTTTCGGACTATCTGACTACGATCAAGTACCTTGAGTTGGCCTTGACGGTGCCACCCTATACGCAGGATTGTAAAAGGCAATTAACGCACACGGCTAACACGCTTGGGTTGTGTTATCAAAAGTTGAAGCAATACGACAAAGCCAATTATTATTTTCAAAAAGCGTACGAGTTTTACGAGCCAAGTTGCTATGAAAAAGGGGTATGGAAGGCAATTGCGAGCGGAAATATTGGGTATAGTTATTACCTGACGAAGCAGTATCAAAAAGCGAAACCCTTGTTGGAGTTGGATGCGCAATCAGCGATTGAGGTTCTCAAAGACTACGGATTGGCGGTTGGGTCGCTTACTCCTTTGGGGGCGATTGCCTTGGATGAGGGGGATGTGGCTTTAGCTGAAAAATACTTGAGCAAGGCTAAAAAATGTGCCATTTTGTCGGGGCAATACAAGCGTTTTGAGCTGCTTTACCCGCAGCTGGCTCGTTTGGAATCGGCTAAGGGTAACAATAAATTAGCTTCGGTGTATCTGGACTCGGCCTTGATCATCAGAGATAGCCTTTCGCGTCAATTCAATGCGCTTCAAATCATGCGGGCCAAACAAAAGACGGACTTTGAAATCCACAAAGCAGAGGTTTTAAAACTCGAACATGAGAAAAGTGTGAGTCTTTTTATCCGCAATTCGCTGATTGTAATGGTGATTTTACTGATGATAGCGGCGGTGTGGGTGTATCGTTGGCAATCTCACAAAGCGAAGCAAAAAGAAGCAGCTTTGCAACAAGCGCAAAAAGAGCTGGACGAAGCCACTGTTGAACTAAACGGCTTTGCGAAGAAATTGATGGATAACAATCAACTGGTTGAAACCTTAGCCCAAAAGACGGGTGAAGAAAACGCGGAAATCATCAATCAATTGCAGAGAGTTACACTGCTCAGGGAAGAGGAATGGGATAGATTTCGGCGACTTTTTGATAAAGTGCATACCGATTATTTGCTTCGCTTAAAAACCAAATACCCAGAATTGAGTCCAGCCGAAATTCGATTTGTGGTGTTATCAAAACTGAAGTTTTCCAACAACGAGATGGCTACGGCTTTGGGCGTTGGGTCGGATACCATCCGTCAATACAAGAGTAGGTTGCGAAAAAAGCTCCAACTTTCTGAGCAAACGAGTTTGGAAGAGTTGATAGAAAGTATTTAGCCTTTTAAGGCGAAGGTGATTGAGTTGTTTTATAAACCCCTGCCACACAGGGGTTTATTTTTTGTAGCTATTTTGTCACAGGCTTGTCACGCTTTTGTCACGCCCCAAAATTGGGAAGATGAACAAATTCATGGAGCATTGCACTGCTTATTTCAGACGTCCATGAATAAACTGACTCCAACCAAATCAATTCTGTGGCTAATTGCCATTCTGTTGCTGCTTCTCCTGGGCTTGCTTTTTATATGGCTATGGTACGATGCCAAAATACAGGACATCAATCGCCAAACCCGACAACTGCAATCAAGCTATCAACAATACCCTACTCAATTTTTCAACCCATTTACCAAGTAAGTTATGAAACAAACTCTTCAACTTTTTTTATTGATGTTGTGCGGGGTGCTTTGCCTGCGCAGCCAAGCCCAAACCTGCCCAGGCGAAGTGCTGAATATTTCTGCGCCTGACCCTAGTACGAGTGGTACGAAACAATCGTGGCAAGTGCCAGCGGGGGGCATTTATAAGGTAAGAATCACGGCCCGGGGAGCGGCTGGGGGAAGTAAGCTCTTGTCCTTGGCCAAAGAGGCAGGTAAAGGTGCGTTGATGAGTGGTGATTTTTTTGTGGCCTCGGGGCAAGTTCTTGAGGCCATTGCAGGGGCACGCGGCCAATCAGCCAATCAGGCTGGCGGAGGTGGTGGTGGCTCGGGCGTACAAATCCAATCGTCGGGTTTGGTGTTGGTACTGGCAGGTGGCGGCGGCGGCGCAGGTGCTGATTTTAGCAGCGGTGCGGGGGGAGGTGCGCCCATTACCAACTCAGGTACCAACGGCGGCAGTGCCAGCAACGGCGGTGGTGGCGGTGGCGGTTTGGGCGGAAATGGCCAAAACGGCACCAGCAGTTTAGCGGGTGGCGGCGGCTACGATGGTATTGGCGGCTCTGCCCCAATGAACAGTAGTGATGTTGGATTTGGTGGCGGCGGATTTGGGGCTGGTGGTAGTGGTGGCAGCAGCGGCGGTGGCGGCGGTGGCGGCTACAGCGGTGGCAATGCGGGCACCAGCAGCGGCAGTGGTGGCAGCGGAGGCGGGTCTTATAATATTGGAACCAATCAAAGTAACTTTCTTAACACTAACGCCAATGCCTTAAATGGTCAAGTGATTATTCAGTGCCTCGGTACGGCGGCGTTTTCGGCCATCGTTACGCCGACGTTGCCCAATTGTGGTTCTAACCAAGGAAGCATAAACATTGATTTAACGGGCGACCTCAACGGTTTTTCCAACGACGTTGTGGAATACGCCATTGTTTCGGGAACCAGCTTTTCAGGGAATCCAACCTTTACGAGTATTGCCGCTGAACCCTTTGACGTGACGACTGGCACAGGTACGACACCAGGAACCTATACCGTGCGGATTCGACTCAAATATAACCCCGATCTTTTTACGGATCAAACTTATACCCTCGATGCTTCGGGACCGATGCTTTATGTCAAGGCCAATGCGACGGGCGCTAATAACGGTCGTTCTTGGGCCAATGCGTTTACGGATTTAGAAGCAGCACTTAATGCTGCTCGTGCCAATCCTTCGTGTGTATCTCAAATCTGGGTCGCGGCGGGGACGTATCAGCCCGCGGTTAATGCCAGTTTTAGTATGCTTCCTGGAGTAGCTATCTTGGGGGGCTTTCCCAATACGGGCAACCCGACGCTTGCGGAACGCAATTGGAGTGCGAATCCCACTATTTTGCGAGGGAATGGCAACCGAGTTATAAATAATTTTCAGAACGGCTTAACAAATACGGCGATATTAGATGGCTTTACGGTTACGGGGGGAGGAGTTCCCACAGGCGATAGTGGTGCTGGTATTTTCAATAGCGGTGTTTCACCTCAATACCGCAATTGTATCATTTCGGGGAATACTTCAGACGGGAATGGTGGTGGTATGAGCATTAATGGAAGTTCACCTACGTTGATTAATTGTGTTTTTATAGGTAACACCGCTCCGCAAGGAGGTGGGCTTCATATTGCTTTTAACGGTACTACTTCACCAACGATTACCAATTGTAGTTTTTCAGGTAATAAGGCCTCACTAAAGGGGGGAGGAGTATATTGTGGTGCTAGCCCTATTTTTAATAATTGCCTTGTTTGGGGAAATGAGGGTGAGTTTTATGATAACCCTGGTATTAGTCTTAGACCAACGATTACTAATACGGTCATCAAAGGCCAAAACTTAGGGGCGGGCATATTCAATGGCAGCATTGATCCTCTGTTTGTAAGCCAGCCGACGGTTGGCTTAGGTACGGCAGGAGATTTGAGGCTACAATCCTGTTCGCCCGCCATCAATGCAGGTGACCCTGCTACTACTTCGGCTACAGTGGGGAGTTTAGATTTGGGAGGAAATTCACGTTTTTATAACAATGGTAGAATTGATATAGGTGCCTACGAGTATCAATCTACCTATGATGTGTGCGCTTGTATCAGTAATAATGGCATTGTCTATGTCAATGCGTCGGCCTCTGGGGGCAACAGCGGCCGTTCGTGGGCAAATGCTTATACGGATTTAGAAGCAGCACTTAATGCCGCTCGTGCCAATCCTTCGTGTGTATCTCAGATTTGGGTAGCGGCGGGGACGTACAAGCCGACGGCTGATGCTTCGGGCAATACGTCTCCCGCCGATGCCCGTATGAAAAGCTTTGTGATGGTTAACGGAGTGGCGATTTACGGCGGCTTCAACGGTACGGAGACGCAGCTTACCGCCCGAAATTGGCGCAGTAATCCCACGATTTTGAGTGGGAATATTGGTGATACTGGAATAGACACCGACAACAGCTACCGAGTGATTAACAATAACTTTACCTCGGGTTCACCGTTGGGAAATACGGCCATTTTGGATGGAGTTATTGTTGAAAAAGGGTATGCTACTGGCGATTTTCCGTTCAATTTGGGGGGCGGCATGTGGAATGCGTATGCTTCACCAAAAGTACAAAACTGCGTGTTTCGTAACAATTATGCGGAATCTGGAGGTGCTATGTTCAACGATAACTCCTCATCAAACATTACGAACTGTTTGTTTTTCAACAACACGGCAACGACTGCAGGGTCAGCGTTGTCCAACGGCGGTGGAACTAACCAAGCAAAAGTGGTGAATTGTACGTTTTATGGCAATACAGGCTCGACAATCACAATTAATAACCAAAGCAGTGCTGCCATTACCAATTGTATCGTATGGGGAAACGGCGGCGGCATTTCTGGTGGTACGGTGACGTACTCGAACGTACAAGGAGGCGTGAGTGGAACGGGGAATGTCAATAGTGACCCGCGTTTTGAGAATGCGGTTGGAGGAGATTTTCGCTTGCAACAATGTTCGCCCGCGATAGATGCAGGCACTGCTACGAATGTTCCAATAACAGACTTTGAGGGTAACAATCGTGTGGACGCCGTTACTGTGGGTGGAGTGGTGGACATGGGGGCGTATGAGTACCAAGGTACATATGATATTTGCTCGGCTTGTGCCAATACCACTGGAGTTATTGTTTATGTGAATGCCTCGGCTTCGGGGAACAACAGTGGTCGTTCGTGGGCGGATGCTTTTACGGATTTACAATCGGCACTCACTTTGGCTCGGAATTATCCTTCGTGCGTAACTCAAATCTGGGTAGCGGCGGGGACGTATCAGCCCGCGGTTAATGCCAGTTTTAGTATGCTTCCAGGGGTAGCAATCTTAGGTGGCTTCCCCACTACTGGCAATCCGACTCTCACAGATCGTAATTGGAGTGCAAATCCCACTATTTTGCGAGGGAATGGCAGTCGAGTTATTAATAATAATGAAAACGGCTTAACTAATACGGCAATATTAGATGGCTTTACGGTTACGGGGGGAACTCTCACAGGCAGTGGTGCTGGTATTTACAATATCTTAGTTTCTCCTCAATACCGCAATTGTATCATTTCGGGGAATACTTCAGACGGGAATGGTGGTGGTATGAGCATTGTTGGAAGTTCACCTACGTTGATTAATTGTGTCTTTATAGGTAACACCGCTCAGAAAGGAGGTGGGCTTCATATTGTTTATATTGTTTATAACAGGTTTACTTCACCGATTATTACCAATTGTAGTTTTTCAGGTAATAAGGCCTTACAAAACGGCGGAGGAATATATTGTGCTGCTAGCCCTATTTTTAATAATTGCCTTGTTTGGGGAAATGAAGATGAGTTTTATGATAATTCTACTCCTTTGAGACCAACGATTACTAATACGGTCATCAAAGGCCAAAACTTAGGGGCGGGCATATTGAATGGCAGCATTGATCCTCTGTTTGTAAGCCAGCCGACGGTTGGCTTAGGTACGGCAGGAGATTTGAGGCTACAATCCTGTTCGCCCGCCATCAATGCAGGCGACCCTGCTACTACTTCAGCTACGGTGGGGAGTTTAGATTTGGGAGGAAATTCACGTTTTTATAACAATGGTAGAATTGATATAGGTGCCTACGAGTACCAATCTACCTATGATGTGTGCGCTTGTATCAGTAATAATGGCATTGTCTATGTCAATGCGTCGGCCTCTGGGGGCAACAACGGCCGTTCGTGGGCAAATGCTTATACGGATTTAGAAGCAGCACTTAATGCCGCTCGTGCCAATCCGTCGTGCGTATCTCAAATCTGGGTCGCGGCGGGGACGTATAAACCTACTTCAGGTACTGACCGTGGCATTTCTTTCTCGATGGTCAATGGCGTAGCTATTTATGGAGGCTTCCCTAATGATGGTTCTGGTACGATGGCCAACCGCAACTGGATTACCAATCAGACCATTTTGAGCGGAGATTTGAACGGCGATGATACCTTTACGGGGACGGGTACAAGCCTCGTTATTGGAAATACGTCCGATAACAGCTACTGTGTTATTCGCAACGGCAATACTACCGATAACACCGCCCGTTTAGACGGTTTCATCGTGTCTGGGGCCAATAATTCAAGTTTTCTTGGTGTTGGTAGTGGGGTGTATAACAACGGGATCGATGGCATTTGCAATCCCGTATTTGTGAACTGTGTGTTTCGACATAATCTCAGTAGACTTGGCGGAGCCATAGCTAACTACGGCAACAATGGCACCTGCAACCCCACCTTTACCCACTGCTTGTTTTACCAAAATCAGGCTATTTATAATGGTAACATCTCCGACGGTGGAGCTATGCGCTGCATAGGCAACGTAACAACCGTGCTGAGTCACTGCACCTTCAGCCAAAATAAAGCACTGGGACAAGGTGGTGCGATTTATGCAGCTTTTAATTCTGGAAGTCCCAACGTCACTTTGCGCAACTGTATTTTGTGGGATAATACTGCCGTTAACGGTGGCAATCAGATATTCCTTGGTAGTTCCACCCTCACCCTCAACCACACACTTTTGCAGGGGGGGACGGGGGCAATTGATAATACCAACGGTATTATAAACAACAACGGTAGGTTACTTGATACCAATCCCCTCTTTGTCGATGCCGCCAACGGCAATTTTCGCCTCCAACAATGTTCTCCTGCAATAGATGCGGGTACCTCTATGGATGCCCCAACGACTGACCTTGATGGTAACAATCGCGTGGATGCGATTGCAGGTGGCGGTGTGGTGGACATGGGGGCGTATGAGTATCAAACGACGTTTGATTTTTGTTCGGCTTGTGCCAATACCACGGGAGGTATTGTTTATGTGAATGCCTCGGCTTCGGGCGGCAGCA
Organism: Runella defluvii; assembly: GCF_014195535.1. GTDB lineage: Bacteria > Bacteroidota > Bacteroidia > Cytophagales > Spirosomataceae > Runella > Runella defluvii. The sequence continues at coordinate 355,437 of NZ_JACIBY010000004.1, forward strand.
ATAATGGGAGTTCGTGGGCCAATGCTTACACGGATTTACAATCGGCACTTACGTTAGCCCGTACCTATCCTTCGTGCGTATCTCAAATCTGGGTGGCCAAAGGTACCTATAAACCTACTTCTGGTTCTGAGCGTGGTATTTCTTTCTCAATGGTCAACGGCGTGGCGATGTATGGAGGGTTTCCTAATGATGGCACAGGCACAATGGCTAATCGAAATTGGAATACAAATCCTACGATTTTGAGTGGAGACATTGGAACGGCTGAGGATTCTGACAACAGCTATACTGTAGTAGTTGCTGGTTCTGGTTTAAATGCTACGGCCATTCTTGATGGTTTCTCGGTGACTGGTGCGGCTGGCGCAGCTTATGGGGCAGGTATATACGTGGATAACAGTTCTCCTATCATCACTAATTGTTTACTCACCAGAAATTCAAGCACCAATTTTGGTGGTGGTTTGGCTTGCTATAATGCGTCCCCTGTTGTTTCGAATTGCACCTTATCCTACAACACATCGTATTCTGGGGGAGGGATGGCAAATGGTTTTGGAGGCATGCCTATTGTAACCAATTGTCTTTTTATCCATAATAATTCTACTTATCACGCTGGTGGAGGGGGCTTATATAGCCAAACTACATCCATGACCCTGACCAACTGTACTTTTTCGGGTAATTCACCAGAAAGCATCCACTGCAATGCAGCCATTAACATTTCTAATTGTGTTATTTGGGGGAATTCGCTTAATTTTTACAATGCCAATGCCAGCATTAGCAATTGTATTGTAGAGGGTGGGTACAATCTATGCAACAACTGCCCTAATGGAAATGGCAATGCTAACCCTCTCTTCGTGAACGCAGCAGGCGGCAACTTTCAGCTTCAAGTTTGCTCACCCGCCATCAATGCGGGCGACCCTGCTACTACTTTGGCTACGGTAGGGAGTTTAGATTTGGGAGGAAATTCACGTTTTTATAACAATGGTAGAATTGATATAGGTGCCTACGAATATCAGGGTACGTTTGACGCAGTAGCACCAATAGCCCAAGTGACTAACAGTACTTGTACAACAGCAGGGGGCATACCCTCAGGTGGCGTTATCAGCGCACCAAGTGGCAGTTGTCCCGCAGGTTCGAGCTTATACTATTCGACCGATAACGGCGGTAACTGGAGCACGACCGTACCAACTTACGCTCAATCAGGCCCTGCGCAGACAATCTGGACTCGTTGTACTTGTGATACCAATCCCGCAAGTTTTGGCCCAACGAGCATGGTAACGACCGTCCCAGGCACGTGCCCAACTTGTCCCGATTTGACGGTAGCAGCCCCAGCGGTACAAGTGACGAACAGTGTTTGTACAACGTTTAATGGAACGGCATCGGGTGGTGTTATTAGCGCACCAAGTGGCAGTTGTCCCGCAGGTTCGATTTTACAATATTCGACCGATAACGGCGGAAATTGGAGCACGACTTTGCCAACTTACACCCAAACAGGCCCTGCGCAGACGATAGTGACGCGTTGTAATTGTACTGCCGACGTGACTAAATCAAGTCCAACGAGCACCGTGACAACCGTGCCAGGCACGTGCCCAACTTGTCCCGATTTGACAGCAGCAGCGCCCGCGGTACAAGTGACCAACAGTGTTTGTATGACTTATGGCGGAACGGCATCGGGTGGTAGTATCAGCGCGCCAAGTGGCAGTTGCCCCGTAGGTTCTACGTTACAATATTCAACCGATAACGGCGGAAATTGGAGTACTACTTTACCTACTTACGCGCAAACAGGCCCTGCGCAGACGATAGTAACGCGTTGCAACTGTACTGCCGACGTGACTAAATCAAGTCCAACAAGCACAGTAACGACCGTACCAGGCACGTGCCCAGCTTGTCCTGATTTGACGGCAACAGCGCCCGCGGTACAAGTGACGAACAGTGTTTGTATGACTTATGGCGGAACGGCATCGGGGGGCGTTATCAGCGTACCAAGTGGCAGTTGTCCCGCAGGTTCGACTCTACAATATTCGACCGACAACGGCGGAAATTGGAGCACGACTTTACCGACTTACGCCCAAACAGGCCCCGCGCAGACGATAGTAACGCGTTGTAATTGTACTGCCGACGTGACTAAATCAAGTCCAACGAGCACGGTAACGACCGTGCCAGGCACGTGCCCAGCTTGTCCCGATTTGACAGCAGCGGCCCCAGCGGTACAAGTGACGAACAGTGTTTGCACAACGTTTAATGGAACGGCATCGGGTGGTAGTATCAGCGCACCAAGTGGCAGCTGCCCCGCAGGTTCGACTCTACAATATTCGACCGACAACGGTGGAAATTGGAGCACAACTTTGCCGATTTACGCCCAAACAGGCCCCGCGCAGACGATAGTAACGCGTTGCAACTGTACTGCAGACGTGACTAAATCAAGTCCAATGAGCACCGTGACAACCGTTCCAGGCACGTGCCCAGTTTGTCCTGATTTGACGGCAGCAGCGCCAGTGGTGCAAGTGACCAACAGCGTTTGTACAACTTATGGGGGAATGGCTTCAGGAGGCGTTATCATTGCGCCAAGTGGCAGTTGTCCCGCAGGTTCGACTCTACAATATTCGACTGACAACGGTGGTAATTGGAGTACTACTTTACCCACTTACGCGCAAACAGGCCCTGCGCAAACGATAGTAACGCGTTGCAACTGTACTGCTGACGCAACTAAATCAAGTCCAATGAGCACCGTGACAACCGTCCCAGGCACGTGTCCAGCTTGTCCCGTGTTGACGGCAGCGGCCCCAGCGGTGCAAGTGACAAACAGTGTTTGCACGACTTATGGCGGAACGGCTTCAGGGGGCGTTATCAGCGCGCCAAGTGGCAGCTGCCCAGCAGGTTCAACCTTACAATATTCGACCGACAACGGTGGAAATTGGAGCACGACTTTGCCTACTTACGCGCAAACAGGCCCTGCGCAAACGATAGTAACGCGTTGCAACTGTACTGCTGACGTGACTAAATCAAGTCCAATGAGCACCGTGACAACCGTCCCAGGCACGTGTCCAGCTTGTCCCGTGTTGACAGCATCAGCCCCAGTGGTACAAGTGACCAACAGTGTTTGTCAGGCAGGTTGTATGATAGGTGGCGGCAGTATTTCCGCACCAAGTGGCAGTTGCCCTGTGGGCTCGACCTTACAATACCAGCTCAATGTCGGCGGTTGGAGTACGACGCTACCGACCTATGCACAGACGGGACCCGCCCAAACCATCAAAACGCGTTGTGTGTGCAATTCTGATGCGAATCAAATGAGTCCAGAGTCATCAGTGACGACGATTCCAGGGACGGTGCCAGCGTTGGTGGTTCCTGTCAATGGCTCGGCCGTGGTGTCTTGCCCTGCTTTGGCCATTGCCCCAACGCTTCCTGTGGTCAATGACTGCAACGGCAATCCGATTACACCATCCGCCCCTGTAATTACCAACAACCCCGACCCACTGACGTGCGAAGGGACGCGTACTTACACGTATAGCTACGTATGTGGAAGCGCTACGGCGACGTGGAGTTTTGTCTATACCATTGAACGGGAACCGTTTACGATTTCGGTAGCGAACGGTTCGGCAACGGTGTATGACCCCGCGTTGGCGGTAGCTCCAACGCCACCGACGGTGATGAGTGCTTGTGGGGAGGTGCTAACTCCGAGTGCGCCCGTGATAACCAACAGTCCAAATCCGCTGTTGTGCGAAGGTACTAGAACCTATACCTACACTTACACGGATTGTGAAGGGAATACGGCAGTCTGGAGCTTTGTCTATACGGTTCTAGACAACATAGCACCAACGATTTCTTGTCCAGCAGACGTGGTTGGATGTGCAGGTCAGTTGATTACGTTTACCCCTCCCGTGGGAATGGATAATTGTTTGGGAGCAGTGACGACGCAAATCGCGGGTTTACCCACGGGCAGTGTTTTTCCTGTTGGAATAACGACCAGTACGTTCAAAGTGACGGCGGTAAATGGTCAGACAGCGGAGTGTTCGTTTACGGCGACTATCCAAGGCAAACCCACGATTACGCTCAATACTTTACAACAAACGCTCAACGAAGGCAACGCTCAAACTTTGTGCGACACGGATTCGAATCCTGTTAATGGTTTGCAGTTTACGGTTTCGGGTTCTTGTGTTTCGGGCAATCCCGTTTGGCGGGTACAAGTGGGCAGTGGCGCGTGGAGCGCATGGTCATCCAATGCCCCAGTTTCCCAATTGTCCAATAACCAACCCCACCGCTACCAAGCGGCTTGTGATGCGAGTTGTGCTGTGACGTACACGAGTCCGATTGAGTTGACGATTAATTATCGTTCAACCGTACCACAAAATGTAACAATGCTAGTGGATGGTGTGAGTGTGGCCGTTGGGGAGACCAAGGAAGTGTGCAGTTTGGTGAATATACCACTTAGTTTTACGACCAATTGTGGGGCGAATGAAGTGACAATTTATTCGGTGGATGGCGGTGAATACAGCGCGGGTGTACCCGTTGGTTTGGTTGATAATCAGTACCACAATTACCGCGTACGTTGTCGCCAATTAGGTGGAACGGTTTCCTGTGTGGAATCAGAATCAGGAGTGATGCGGTTAAAATTGGTAGTAATTCCATCGGCACCGACGGTATCGTTGTCCTCGACGGGAAGCTGCAACAGTGGTTCAAGCTTTAGTGGCCAATCGTCATGCGGAAGTTTGCGGACGGTTTGGTACAATGCTAGCACAAATGTGGCCTTGCCAAGTTTGCCTGCGACCTTACCTTTGGAAACAATCTCATACTACGCTCGTTGTCAGACGGAAAATGGCTGTGTGAGTGAAAAGAGCAATGTGGTGACATTCACAGTGACGCCAATTCACGTCGCGCCAGCGATTACGGCAAGTCAAGACATCGTTTGCACGGGCACGACGGTGAAAGTTTCAGCCAACTGCCCCGCAGGCAGTCAAACGTTCTGGAACACGGGGGTAACGGCCTCAAGTTTTGAGGTAGCTTTCAGCAACGTGACGAAGCAGACGTATTGGGCGAAGTGTCTTTTTGACGGCGGTTGTCAGAGCGCGGAAAGTATTCGCAAAGATGTGTACTGGAATGCGTTTGTTGTGACGTTGATTAACATTGGTGAATCTAAATCGGCGATAAAAACCAACGACCGTTCGGCATGGACAAGCCAGTTTATCACCCGTGATGGCGGCCCTGAATTGGAACAAAGTACGCAAGTAAATCCGACTTTGTATTACGTAGAAAATGCCAACAAACAAGCGCCTCGTTACTGGACCATCAACGTAGAAGCGTGTGGATTAAGCACCGACGGCTCGTTGACGTTCGACATGTTGGCGACGCCAGAAATGGGCATAATTCGTTCTTTCAACACGCACGAAAATAATGCGCCTTACTTCATGTACGCCAACCGTGAAGGCTGGACGGAATTGTATGCCCAAAACCACCCCGCCTACGGTTTTTACCAAGACAACGGCGCAGGCGGTAACGTATATGACGCAGGTTTACCGAAGGGTTTGTATAAACTAGGGATTCGCTACTGGGATCAAAAAGGTTGGGGCAGCATTTATCCTTCGACGCGGAAAGCACAAGGCAACGTGTTGGCCTATCAAGAATATTGGTTCAGAATCCAGTCGAAAGACGGGGTAGGCGTAGGCGCAGCGAGAGAAGGGGCAAATGGCAAGGAGCAAGAGGCAAAAAGCAAAGGGCAAGGAGCAAGGGTCGGACCGTCGCACGGCAATGGGTCGGATAACGGAAAACAGATAACTGATAACGGAGCATTCGCCACCGTTCTGCCCAACCCCGTTACGCATACGCTTCGCTTGAAAGTGCAAGATAGCAAGGGGCAAGTGGTGCAAGCAGCATTAACCGATGCCGCAGGGCGTGAAGTTTTAAGCCGCCAATTTGTGCCCGAAACCAATACCCACCAAGAGGAATTTGGGGTGAGTGAATTGACGATGGGTATATATTTCTTGAAGGTGACAACGCCAGACAAACAAGTCACCTTGAAAGTGATAAAGGTGCATTAACCCTGCATCACTTGAGGTTATGCCTAAAAATCCTGTTATCAATATTGGTAACAGGATTTTTCAGTTATTTGCCCTAACTTGCAATCCGATTTGATAGGATTGAAAAATGTACCCGACGGATAAAAATAGTATAGAAAAACTCGACCAACTCATTGATAAAAATATTCTAAATGGTAGCTATTCCATTGATGATATATGCCTTGAATTAGGAATGAGTCGCTCTCAGTTGTTTCGACTTGTAAAAGAGGAAACGGACCTCTCTACCTCTCGTTATATCCGTCGTCGGCGTTTGTTGAAAGGGAAAGAATTAATTGAAACTACCGATCATAAAATAGCTGAAATATCGTACGAAATCGGCTTGGATAGTCCCCAAACTTTTACCAAATATTTTACTGAAGAATTTGGCGTTTCTCCCTCCGAATACCGTAAAAATAGAGGAAAAGAACCTCTTGAAGAACCGTCTTATGAGGAGTTAGAGGTTGTTCAGGTGCCTAAAATTCAGGTAGTTGAGGAGGTGCCTTTTGTTGCGAATAAGCAAGGTAAATACAAGTATGTGGCGTTGGCCCTGCTGGTGATTGTGCTGGCAGCAGCGGGGGTTTGGATAATCAAAGGGAGCGGAGCATTCAGCGAATCAGAAAATTCTATTGCGGTCTTGCCTTTCAAAAGCAACGGCAATCCTGAAGCGGTCTTGTTAGCTGAGGGCGTAACCGATCAAATCCATGGCTCTTTGACTACTCTTAGGCACCTAAAAGTCATTTCTAAAAATTCATCAGAACTCTTTAGAGAGTCAAAAAAAACAGTTCCTCAAATTGCCTCGGAACTGCACGTGGCCTATGTTTTGGGCGGTACAACCACCCACAATGGAGCGCGTGTACGGATAACGATGGAACTGGTAAAAGCATCGGAAGATCGGGTGGTATGGACAAGACAATACGAAGGTAAAGCGAGCGAAATTATTGGCTTGATTAACAAAATAGCCCAAGACATCACTAAACGATTTCAGTTAAAACCTTCGCAGTCGCTGGCTGCCAAGTCAAACCAAATGCCAACCGATAATCCAGAAGCCTACAATGAATATTTGCAGGGAAAACAATTGTTGGCGACTCGAACCAAAGAAAAACTGTTGGCAAGCATCACAAAATTTGACAAAGCAATTGCCTTGGATTCTAATTTTTCGGATGCCTATGCTTGTAAAGCGAGTGCATATTTTAGCCTGGGAAATTTGAGCCATATTGACCTCGACTCAAGTTTTAGAATGACCGAGCGAGAAGTGCTAAAATCCATTCGACTGGATGCCGATAACGCCCAAGCGTATGGATTATTAGCTGCCGTTTACCGAGATGAATACCGCTGGGAACAAGCCAACTCGACGTTTCAGATTGCTTTGCGGTGCAATCCAAACAACGCACAAGTCAATTATTGGTATAGCCTGATGTTGCGTTCGTTGGGGCTGCTGGAGGAAGCTTTGAAGTACAGCAGCCGAGCCGTGGCGTTGGATCCGCTCTCCCCCGTGATTTTGAGTGGACACATCCGCAACTGTTCTTACGCCCATAAGCAAGAAATGACCAAAGAAGGCATTGACAACGGAAAGTTGTTGTTCAATGATTCCTTTTTGTTTTATTGGTCAACGGGTTATCACTATTTGGAAATAAAAGACTATCCTGCGGCCCTACGGGATTTGACCAAAGCACAACAACTCAACCCCAGCGTTAAAGGGCTAGAGGCAGCTGTTGTCTATACCAAAGCCCGTTTAGGGCAGGTACCTGCGGCAAAAACGTATCTGGCCACTTTGCCCGAAACGCCCGACAATTATACTTTTATTGCGATGGTGTATGCAGGGTTAAATGACAAACAAAACTGCCTTCGTTATCTTGAAAAAATGGCCTCTTTGGGGAAAATTCCTACCGACATGAAGGTGTCTCCTTTCTTTCATTTCTTGCACGGTGAGGCGCGATTTAATGCCTTATTGCAACAATTTGGCTTAGTGAACTTCAAATTGTCGATTTAAGCTGGTTTTCTAAAATTAAAGAGCTGTTTTACTTCAAAAGGGTGATTTTTTAGCGTTTTTCTAAGTTTTTGACCGTATTGTCTAAGTTTTTGACCGTATTGTCTAACATGGTCAAGGGACTTTGCTTCTATTTTTGGGCCATCATTTTTCAATGGCAACCGAATCAGAATGAAAAACTCCCTACTTCTTTTACGTGATCAAAAAATATGTTTGTTTTTGATTAGAAATGCGTTTGCATTATGTCTATTATTTAGCAGTTGCTTCATTGCCAAATCTCAAACCCTGGGCACGTATCCAGCCACAACGGTGATAGCGGGTCAAAATGCCAGCATCGCGCCATCGACTGCTCCGACGAATGTTACGTCGGCTGTTGCATATAGCACTACTAATTTTACGGGCGTCTTGACGGTCAATCCAACGACGGGCGCAGTAACGGTGACGAAAGCGATGCAGGCGGGGACGTATGCGATTACGGTGAAAGCCTTTAACGGTTCGGCCTCCACGACTACTACGTTTACACTCACGGTGACCAACCCCGCTTGCAGCCAAGGTAATTTTAGTGTCAGTACCGACGTAGCGGTTGGGTCGAGTTCAAGAAGTGTAGCCGTTGGGGATTTCAATGGGGATGGCAAGCAGGATATTGCCGTGGCAAATTACCAAAGTAGCGGTACGGTTTCGATTCGCCTGGGCGATGGTGGGGGCGGTTTCAGTGTCAGTACCGACGTAGCGGTTGGGCCGGTTCCACAAAGTTTAGCGATTGGGGACTTCAACGGGGATGGCAAGCAAGATCTTGCCGTGGCAAATTCGACTAGTGGTACTGTTTCGATTCGTCTGGGGGATGGTTTGGGCGGTTTCAGCGGCAGTACCGACGTAGCGGTTGGGAATGGTCCATTCAGTGTAGCCGTAGGGGACTTCAATGGGGATGGCAATCAGGATATTGCCGCGGTAAATGCGTCTGGTATTAGTGTTTCGATCCGTTTGGGCGATGGTAAGGGCAGCTTCAGCGGCAGTACCATCGTAACGGTTGGGGTACGGCCATACAGTGTAGCCGTAGGGGACTTCAATGGGGATGGCAATCAGGATATTGCCGCGGCAAATTATGGTAGCACTACTGTTTCGATTCGCCTTGGCGATGGTCAGGGCGGCTTCAGCGGCAGTACCAACGTAGAGGTTGGGGATGCTCCATACAGTGTAGCCGTTGGGGACTTCAATGGGGATGGCAATCAGGATATTGCCGCGGCAAATGCGTTTAGTGGTACTGTTTCGATTCGTCTGGGGGATGGTTTGGGCGGTTTCAGCGGCAGTACCGACCTAACGGTTGGGGGACAGCCATTCAGTGTAGCCGTAGGGGACTTCAATGGTGATGGTAAGCAGGATATTGCCGCGGCAAATTCGAATAGTGGTACTGTTTCGATTCGTCTGGGGGATGGCGTTGGCGGTTTCAGTGGTAACACCAATATAATAGTTAATAATCGACCAATCGGTGTGTCGGTTGGGGATTTTAACAGCGATGGTAAGCAAGATTTTGCCGTGGCAGATATTAGCACTAGTTTTGTTTCGATTCGTCTGGGGGGCGAGGCAGAAATCAATCTTCAAGGCGGTTCTCCCCTTAGCGATATTCCTGACGGTGACAATACGCCCACGGTGGCCAAAGGGACTGATTTTGAGAATGTAAACGTGAATAGCAACACTGCAAAAACTTACACGATTCAAAACACAGGCACTACGCCGCTGAGCATTAGTAGTATTGTCTCCAATAATGGGCGGTTTGTGGTGAGTGGCTTAACGCTTCCTGCTAGTATCGCCGCGGGGGGGGCTGCGACTTTTACGGTCACTTTTTCTCCGACGGCATTAGGGGTACAGAATGCCACGATTACGGTCAACAACGATGATTGTAACGAGGCGGTGTATGATTTTGCGGTGAGGGGTACGGGCGTTGTTCCTACGCTGGGTACGTATTCAAACACCTCTATCATAGCGGGCCAAAATGCCAGCATCGCGCCATCGGCAGCACCGACGAATGTTACGTCGGCTGTTGCATATAGCACTACTAACTTTACGGGCGTCTTGACGGTCAATCCAACGACGGGCGTAGTAACGGTGACGAAAGCGATGCAGGCGGGGACGTATGCGATTACGGTGAAAGCCTTTAACGGCACAGCCTCTACTACTGCTACTTTCACACTTACGGTGACCAATCCCACGTGTAGTCAAGGGATGTTCAGGGGTACCACCAACATAGGAATTGGGAGTCTTCCATACTGTGTCGCGATTGGGGACTTCAACGGGGATGGCAAGCAGGATATTGCTGCTACAAACACCTCTAGTAATAATGTTTCAATTCTATTAGGTGATGGAGGGGGTGGCTTCAACAGCAGTACGGCAGTTGCGGTTGGGTTGGATTCAAGAAGCATAGTTGTTGGGGATTTCAACGGTGATGGCAATCAGGATATTGCTGTGGCAAATTTTGGAGGCACTACAGTTTCAATTCGATTAGGTAACGGTGTGGGTGGTTTTAGCGGGAATACCGAGGTGGGGGTTGAGAGCGCCCCATGGAGTATAGCGATTGGGGACTTCAACGGTGATGGTAAGCAGGACCTTGCTGTGTCAAACAATAGTAGCAAAAGTGTTTCAATTCGCTTAGGCGATGGTTTGGGCGGATTCAACGGTAGCACCAACATAGTAGTGGGGGAAACTCCAAGAGGCGTAGCGATTGGCGACTTCAACAGTGATGGCAAGCAGGATATTGCCGTGGCGAACTTTGTTGGGAATACGGTTTCGATTCTATTAGGTGATGGTGGGGGCGGTTTTAGCGTTAGTGCCGACTTAGTAGCTGGGGTTGACCCACTTAGTGTAGCGATAGGCGATTTTAACGGGGATGGTAAGCAGGATCTTGCCGTGGCAAATCATAGTGGCCGCTCGGTTTCGATTCGCTTAGGCGATGGTTTGGGTGGGTTCAGCGGCAGTACCAACTTGACGGTTGATACAAGTCTAACCAGTGTAGTGATTGGCGACTTCAATGGTGATGGTAAGCAGGATCTTGCCATCTCAAATTTTGGTGGTAAGGTTTCGATTCGATTAGGGGATGGACTGGGTGGGTTCAGTAGCAGTACCGACATAGTAGTTGGACAAAGACCAACCAGTGTCGAGATTGGAGACTTCAACGGGGATGGCAAGCAAGATCTTGCGGTGGTTAATGCTTTTAGCAATGAGGTTTCCATTCGATTAGGGGGCGAGGCAGACATCAATCTCCAAGGAGGTTCTCCCCTTAGTGATATTACCGATGGTGACATTACGCCCACAGTGGCCAAAGGGACTGATTTTGGGAATGTAAACGTGAATAGCACCACTGCAAAAACTTATACGATTCAAAACACGGGCACTACGCCGCTGAGAATTAGTAGTATTTTCTCCAATAATGGGCGGTTTGTGGTGAGCAGCTTAACGCTTCCCGCCACTATCGCTGCGGGTGGTTCTGCGACTTTTACGGTTACTTTTTCTCCGACGGCATTAGGGGTACAGAATGCCACGATTACGGTCAACAACGATGATTGTAACGAGGCGGTGTATGATTTTGCGGTGAGGGGTACGGGCGTTGTTCCTACGCTGGGTACGTATTCAAACACCTCCATCATAGCGGGCCAAAATGCCAGCATCACGCCATCGGCTGTTCCGACGAATGTTACGTCGGCCGTTGCTTATAGCAGTACTACTAATTTTACGGGAGTGTTGGCAGTTAACCCAACGACAGGGGTAGTAACGGTGACGAAAGCGATGCAGGCGGGGACGTATGCGATTACGGTGAAAGCCTTTAACGGCACAGCCTCCACTACTGCTACTTTCACACTTACGGTGACCAATCCCACGTGCAGCCAAGGGGCTTTCGGAGGCGTTACCGATGTCGCAGTTGGGCAGACTCCAGGCAGTGTCGTGGTTGGGGACTTCAACGGCGATGGCAAGCAGGATATTGCTGTCGCAAACTTTGTTAGCGGTACGGTTTCGATTCAATTAGGGGATGGCCTGGGCGGTTTCAGCGGTACTACTGAGGTAGCGGTTGGGTTACGGCCAGCTAGTATAGCGATTGGTGACTTCAACGGGGATGGCAAGCAAGATTTTGCCGTGGCTAATGCTTTTAGCAATGAGGTTTCGATTCGATTAGGCGATGGTTTAGGCGGTTTCAGCGGAAGTACCGAGGTAGCGGTGGGGATGGAACCAAATGGTGTAGCGATTGGCGACTTCAACGGGGATGGCAAGCAGGATATGGCCGTGGCGAACTTTGTTGGGAGTACGGTTTCGATTCGATTAGGCAATGGTTTGGGTGATTTCAGCGGCAGTACTGAGGTCGTGGTTGGAATGAATCCCAACAGGGTAGCGATTGAGGATTTCAACGGGGATGGCAGACAGGATATTGCCACGGCAAATTATAATAATAATACTGTCTCGATTCGATTAGGGGATGGCCTGGGTGGTTTCAGTGGCAGTACCGAGGTAGTGGTTGGAGCGAATCCAGCCAGTGTGGCGGTTGGAGATTTCAACGGGGATGGAAAGCCAGATATTGCCGCGACAAATGCTGGTGGTACGACAGTTTCCGTTCGATTAGGGAATGGTTTGGGTGATTTTAGCGGTACTAGCGAGGTGGTGGTCGGAATGGGTCCATTCAGTGTAGCGATTGGCGACTTCAACGGAGATGGAAAGCAAGACATTGCCGCGGTAAACAATGGTAGTACTACGATTTCGATTCGATTAGGTGATGGCTTAGGCGGTTTTAGCGGCGCAACGAATGTTACTGTTGGGGTAGAACCAATCAGTGTGTCGATTGGTGACTTCAACAGCGATGGCAAGCAAGATATGGCTGTGGCAAATTCTGTTAGCAATACAGTTTCGATTCGTTTAGGGGGAGAGGCAGATATCAATCTCCAAGGCGGTTCACCCCTTAGCGATATTCCTGACGGTGACAATACGCCCACGGTGGCCAAAGGAACTGATTTTGGAAATGTAAACGTGAGTAGCAACACTGCAAAAACCTATACGATTCAAAACACAGGCACTACGCTGCTGAGCATTAGTAGTATTGTCTCCAATAATGGGCGGTTTGTGGTGAGCGGCTTAACGCTTCCCGCGAGTATCGCTGCGGGTGGTTCTGCGACTTTTACGGTCACTTTTTCTCCGACGGCATTAGGGGTACAGAATGCCACGATTACGGTCAACAACGATGATTGTAACGAAGCAGTATATGATTTTGCGGTGACGGGTATGGGCAACTGCCCCGATTTGACAGCAGCAGCCCCAGCGGTACAAGTGACGAACAGTGTTTGTACAACGTTTAATGGAATGGCTTCAGGGGGCGTTATCAGCGCGCCAAGTGGCAGTTGCCCCGTAGGTTCAACCTTACAATATTCGACTGACAACGGTGGAAATTGGAGCACGACTTTGCCGATTTACGCCCAAACAGGCCCTGCGCAAACGATAGTAACGCGTTGTAACTGTACTGCCGACGCGACTAAATCAAGCCCGACGAGCACGGTAACGACTGTCCCAGGCACGTGTCCAGCTTGTCCCGTGTTGACAGCATCAGCCCCAGCGGTACAAGTGACCAACAGTGTTTGTCAGGCAGGTTGTACGATAGGTGGTGGCAGTATTTCCGCCCCAAGTGGCAGTTGCCCCGTCGGTTCGACCTTACAATACCAGCTCAATGTCGGCGGTTGGAGTACGACGCTACCGACCTATGCACAGACGGGCCCCGCCCAAACCATCAAAACGCGTTGTGTGTGCAATGCAGATGCGAATCAAATGAGTCCAGAGTCATCGGTGACGACGATTCCAGGGACGGTGCCTGCGTTGGTGGTTCCTGTCAATGGCTCGGCCGTGGTGTCTTGCCCTGCTTTGGCCATTGCCCCAACGCTTCCTGTGGTCAATGACTGCAACGGCAACCCGATTACGCCATCTGCCCCTGTAATTACCAACGATCCAACTTCGCTGACGTGCGAAGGGACGCGTACTTACACGTATAGCTACGTGTGTGGTAGCGCTACGGCGACGTGGAGCTTTGTTTATACCATTGAACGGGAGCCGTTTACGATTTCGACAGCGAATGGTTCGGCAACGGTGTATGACCCAGCGTTAGCGGTAGCTCCAACGCCACCGACGGTGATGAGTGCTTGCGGGGAGGTGCTAACTCCGAGTGCGCCCGAGATAACCAACAGTCCGAATCCGCTGTTATGCGAAGGAACACGAACCTATACCTACACCTATACGGATTGTGAAGGGAACACGGCGACTTGGAGCTTCGTCTATACAGTTCTTGATAATATTGCGCCAACGATTTCGTGTCCAGTGAACGTGGTTGGATGTGCAGGTCAGACGATTACGTTTGCTCCCCCCGTGGGAATGGATAATTGTTTGGGAGCAGTGACGACGCAAATCGCGGGCTTACCCACGGGCAGTGTCTTCCCCGTTGGAATAACGACCAATAGGTTCAAAGTGACGGCGGCGAATGGTCAGACAGCGGAGTGTTCGTTTACGGTAACAGTGATAAGCAAACCCACGATTACGTTAACGACCTTACAACAAACCCTCAACGAAGGCAACGCTCAAACTTTCTGCGACACGGATGCGAATCCTATTAACGGTTTACAGTTTACGGTTTCGGGTTCTTGTGTTACAGGTTCGCCCGTTTGGCGGGTACAAGTGGGCAGTGGAGCGTGGAGCGAGTGGATGACCAATGCCCCAGTTTCCCAATTGTCTAATAACCAATCCCACCGCTACCAAGCGGCTTGTGATGCGAGTTGTTCAAGCACTTATACCAGTCCGATTGAGTTGACGATTAATTATCGATCAACGGTACCACAAAATGTATCATTGGTTGCCGACGGGGTGAGTGTCAATGCGGGAGAGACGAAAGAGGTGTGTAATATCGAAGGCAATGCGCTAACGTTCAACGCGACTTGTGGAGCGGGAGAGATGCTACTTTATTCAGTCGATGGCGGCGAATATAGCAGTGCTGTACCGACGCAGTTGATGGATGGCCAGTACCATAATTACCGCGTGCGCTGCCGCAAGTCGGACGGGACGGTGTCGTGCGTGGAGACCGAATCAGGGGTGATGCGTTTGCGAATCGTGAGCAGTTTGTTGGTGGCACCCGTGGCGAGCCTGAACGTAACGAGTGGTTGCGGTAGCCCAGTGCCGTTTAGTGGCACGGCCAATTGCGGAGCGCTGACGACAATTTGGTACAATGCGTTGACAAACGTAGCGTTGTCGTCTTTGCCGAATCAAACGCCTACGGAAACGACTTCATATTATGCCCGATGCCAAGCGGGAGGGGGGTGTTTGAGTGAAAAGAGCAACGTGGTGACTTACACGGTGATACCCGTTGGGGTCGCCCCTGCGGTTACCGTTTCGCAAGACATCGTTTGTACGGGCACAACGGTGAGAATTTCAGCCAACTGTCCCGCAGGCAGTCAAACGTTTTGGAATACAGGCGTAACGGCCTCAAGTTTTGAGGTAGCATTCAGCAACGTGACGAAGCAGAGTTACTGGGCAAAGTGTCTTTTTGAAGGTGGTTGTCAAAGTGCGGAAAGTATTCGCAAAGATGTGTACTGGAATGCGTTTGTGGTGACGTTAATCAACATTGGTGAATCTAAATCGGCGATAAAAACCAACGACCGTTCGGCATGGACAAGTCAGTTCATCACCCGTGATGGCGGCCCCGAATTGGAACAAAGTACGCAAGTAAATCCGACTTTATATTATGTCGAAAACGCCAATAAACAAGCTCCACGCTATTGGACTATCAACGTAGAAGCGTGTGGATTAAGCACCGACGGCTCGTTGACGTTCGACATGTTGGCGACGCCAGAAATGGGCATAATTCGTTCTTTCAACACGCACGAAAATAATGCGCCTTACTTCATGTACGCCAATCGCGAAGGCTGGACGGAATTGTATGCCCAAAACCATCCCGCCTACGGTTTTTACCAAGACAACGGCGCAGGAGGAAATTCGTACGATGCAGGTTTACCGAAGGGCTTATACAAGTTGGGCATTCGTTATTGGGACATGAAAGGCTGGGGCAGCATTTACCCATCGACTCGTAAACCGCAAGGTAACGTGCTAGCTTATCAAGAGTATTGGTTTAGAATCCAGTCGAAAGACGGGGTAGGAGTAGGCGCAGCGAGAGAAGGGGCAAATGGCAAGGAGCAAGAGGCAAAAAGCAAAGGGCAAGGAGCAAGGGTCGGACCGTCGCACGGCAATGGGTCGGATAACAGACAACCGATAACTGATAACGGATCTTTCGCCACGGTTCTCCCCAATCCTGTTACGCATACGCTTCGCTTGAACGTACAAGATAGCAAGGGGCAAGTGGTGCAAGCGGCGTTGATGGATGCCGCAGGGCGTGACGTTTTAAGCCGTCAATTTGTGCCCGAGACGAACACGCACCAAGAAGAATTTGGCGTAAATGCGTTACCAGCGGGGATGTATTTCTTGAAGGTGACGACTTCGGAAAAACAAGCGACGTTGAAGGTGGTGAAGGTGCCTTGAGGGTGAAATTTATAATTTTGAATAAGATTTTCGTGTTTTTCTAAGTTTTTGACCGTATTGTCTAAGTTTTTGACCGTATTTTCTAACAGGGTCAAGGTAGTTTAGACCTACATTTGGGACATCATTTTTCAAATACTTCTCCATGAAAAAGGTGTTTTCCATAGCGCACATTACCCTACTTTGCATCGGACTTTGGCTCTGGTCGTTGGCATGTTCATCGACCGAGCAGAGTCCTTCAGCAAGTGAGCTTCCCTATACGATAGCGACCGAGAACTACGCGGTGCTGGCCGAAAAAGCATTGACCTACCAATCGGATTTTGATTGGGAAGGATGCGCCGATTTATTGTCCGACGACGTGCAGTATTTTTTACCCGAGAGCGCCCGCCCGTTGGTGGGCAAGGCGGCGGTGTTGGCTTATTGGCGCAATGAACCTCAGCGAGTACATCTTCAATCGTGGCAGTTCAGCCACTTCAATCACATTCCTGTGCATAGCCACCAAGCCTTACCCTTTTCGGGTGTGGCGGGGGTATATGTGATTTCGATGTTTCGGGGGGAGCTCCGTTACGTGGATGGCCACACGCGCACGCTGAACCTGAACTGCTGCCTGCATTTCAACGCCCAAAAGCGCATTGACCGATGGTACAGTTACTACGAGCACCATCCGATGATTCCTACTTTGGCAACACTTGAAACAATTACTCTTTAAACTTATGAATACTCGAACACTACCCTACTCACTATTTCGACTTGGACTTGTATGTTTTTGGTTGACTGTTTTGCTATTTCCGCAAACTACCTTTGCTAAAACGTACCCAGCACCTTGCAACAATATTTTCTACGTCAAGGCCAATGCTACGGGCGCCAACAATGGTAGCTCATGGGCGGATGCTTATACCTCGTTGCAAGATGCGTTGGCGGTGGCTTGCAGCGGAGCTCAAATTTGGGTAGCGGCGGGGACGTATAAACCTACCGCTGACCCTTCTGGTAATACATCGCCAGCCGACCCTCGTACCAAGACCTTTGTGATGAAAAATGGGGTGGCGATTTATGGAGGTTTTCCCAATTCGGGTACGCCTGTAATGGCAAATAGAAACGTACTGGCCAATCCTACGATTTTGAGTGGGGATATTGGCAATTCAGGCGTGGATACCGACAATAGCTACCGAGTAATCAATAATACGTTTACATCGGGTTCACCATTGGATAATACCGCCATTTTGGATGGAGTTATTGTTGAAAAAGGCTATGCCGATGGCAATTTTCCATTGGCGCTCGGTGGGGGAATGTGGAATTCTTATGCGTCACCCAAGGTTCAAAATTGCGTGTTTCGTAACAATTTTGCAGTAGCAGGTGGAGGAATGTTTAATGATAATTCGTCATCAACGGTAGCGGGTTGTTTATTTTTTAATAATACATGTACAGCGTCAGGAGCAGGCATTTCTAATGGCGGGGGGACAGCATTGGTTAAGATACTAAACTGCACTTTTTATGGTAATACAGGTTCGGTGACTATTGCCAACGAAAGGTCAGAGACTTCCATTATTAACAGTATTATTTGGGGGAATAGCGGAGGAATTTCTAATGGGTTAGTGAGCTACTCAATTGTGCAGGGTGGCTTCTTTGGTATGAATAATACCAATGTTGATCCGCGTTTTGTGAATGCAGCAGGAGGTGATTTTCGTTTGCAACAATACTCGCCAGCCATAGATGCTGGAATTGACACAGATGCCCCAACCACAGATTTGACGGGCAACGTTCGGCCCTTTAATGCAACTGGAATAAATAAGGCTGATATGGGGGCTTACGAATATCAATCAACGTATGATTTTTGTGCAACTTATGACAATACTACGGGTGAAGTATTAAATATTTCGACGTCTGTTCCTAATCGATTGGCTAATGTGTCTGTTTGGAGGGCATGTGGATTGTCTAAAGTGAGGATTACGGCAAAAGGAGCAGTAGGAGGACCTGGAGGAAACTCCGAGGAAGTGCCTGGAGGTGCTGGTGCTACCATGATTGGTGAATTTATTTTGCTTTCCGGACAAATATTGCAGGCAGTTGCTGGTGCTTCCGGGGCAAGAGAATGTGGCGGTGGCGGCTCAGGTGTTCAGATATCAGGAGGCAATTTGTTAATTCTTGCAGGTGCAGGTGGTGGGGGAACTTTTGGCGGTTCAGTGGGTAAACCTGGACAGATAACCACGGGGTCAGGAAACGGAGGGTCGGGCAATATAAATACTGGCGGAGGCGGAGGCGGCTTTTACAGTGGTGGTGGTGGTGCCTATCGAGATGGTAGTTTTAGTGGTGGTGGTGGCGGCTTTGCTGCTACAGGTGGCTTTTATTCTGTAAGTGGATTTTTTGGTGGTGGCGGATTTGGTGCAGGTGGTTCATTTTACAATGGAGCTGGTGGCGGTGGTGGGTACGATGGAGGCTCAGGTACGAGTTATGGCACCGGTGCTAATGGAGGTGGGTCCTACAACATCGGCTCTAACCAAAACAACACCGCAGGTGCCAATAACGCTGGTGGCCAAGTTATTATTGAGTACCTCGGAACAGCCACGTTATCAGCTACCGTTACGCCGACCGAACTCACGTGTACGTCGCCCTCGCAGGGTAGCATAAGCATAGACCTCACGGGGGATTTGAATGGTAATACCTCAGGTGGGGTAGAGTACGCCATCGTATCTGGCAATAGCTTTACTGGGACGCCCACCTTTGCCGATGTTACAGCCGACCCATTCAATGTGACTTCTGGGACGGGTACCATGACGGGTACATATACGGTACGGATTCGTTTGAAATACAATCCTGATATTTTTGTAGATAGAAATTATAGCATTGGTCCCCGCCCTTGCAATTGTACCTTCTATGTTAAAGAAAACGCATCGGGTGCCAACAATGGTAGCTCATGGGCGGATGCTTATACTTCGTTGCAAGATGCGTTGGCGGTGGCCTGTTCAGGTGCCCAAATTTGGGTCGCCAAAGGCACCTATAAGCCTGACCAAGGCGTGGGTTATACACCGGGCAACCGCAGTCACTCTTTCTCGATGAAAAACGGCGTAGCCATCTACGGAGGCTTTGCAGGAAACGAAGCGGCCAACTATGACCTTTCATTACGAAATTTCACAACGAACGAAACCCTCCTGAGCGGAGATATTGACGGCACCCCCGACGTAGTAACGGGCAGTGGCAGTACACTCAGTATTACAGGTAACGATGGCAATTCTTATCACGTAATAAGCAACGTAAATAATCAGTTGATAAATGGAGTTATACTTAGTGGATTTACGGTAACGGGAGGGAATGCAACCCAAACGGGGACACCAAACGGCCTTGGATTTTCCGGCGGAGGAATGCTCAACCGAGCCGACGGTGCTGGAAAAACCTGCAACATTACGATCAATAACTGTACCTTTCGGGGCAATAATGCCTTAGCGACAGGCGGAGGCATTTACTCCAAATTGGCTAATGGCGGTACCATGTATTTACAGCTTAATAAGTGCACAATCAAACAAAATACGGCCCAAAATAGTGGCGGAGGAATTGCCAATTCTTCAAATTTAGACATAAATCGGTGTACAATCAGCGAAAACAGAGTTTTTAGTTTCGGTGGAGGGATGGCTAATGACAACGGCGGAACTTTGAACATAGCCTATTCTGTAATTGACGGCAATTTTTCAGGCTCTCTGGGCGGCGGAATTAGCTTTCAATCATTGACTGCCGGAGTAATTCCCGCCTCAAACATTACTCATTCTACCATTTCAAATAACGTATCCAAATTTGGAGCGGGACTGCATAGTCAGGGAACAAACCTGAGCATGACAAATTGCCTTGTTATCGGCAATACTTCGTCCGGCTCTGACCCTACAGGAGGCGCAGGTGGGTTGGAAAACGTGGCATATATTAATAATGCCACAGCCACTTTAATCAACTGTTCCTTCCAAAACAATAAACATACTTCAGGCAGCGACCCTACTGGCGACGATATTTATTCAGGTAATTTCGGCGGGGTGCAATCCACCGTTAATTTAAAAAACACCATCATTAATGGCAGCACAACCACTTCAACGCCTAATGCCCGTGTTTACACTGATGGTGCTATTGCTGCGATGGGTAAAATTGTCTCACAGGGCAACAACCTTGACAGCGATGGCACGAGTGGATTTACCAACGGTGTCAATGGTGATTTGGTCAACGTCAATCCATTGTTTGTATCGGCTACGGATGCAAGGTTACAAGCCTGTTCACCCGCTATTAATGCTGGCGATCCTTCCACTACCTCGGCTACGGTGGGAAATGTGGATTTGGGAGGAAATTCACGATTTTATAACAACGAAAGGATAGACATGGGTGCGTACGAGTACCAATCTACCCCACCTGCGGCAATTACTCCGACAGTGAGCAGTTCTAATCCTACCACTTGCGGAGGTGTTGAAGGTAGCATTACGTTGAGCGGATTTTTGGCCAATACCATTTATTCGGTTACGTACAAAAAGAACAATGTGGCGATTTCGGCGGCTAATTTTACTTCAAATAGCAGCGGAGTTATTACCTTGACGGGCTTAGGGGTAGGAAGCTATACCGATATTGTGGCCACGTACGGAGTTTGCGTTAGCAATGCGGTGACGGCAACTCTTGAAGACCCAGCCAAGCCAAGCCTGACACTAGGAACCATTCCTGCTATCTGCGCTAGTTCCACGACTTTTTCGATTCCATACAACAATCCCACGGATTCACCCAATAAATATACCATTACGGGAATGGGCATCACCACGGTGAGCGACGGTGATTTGACCAGTCCTATCACGGTGCAGTTGAACGGCCCTTCTTCGGGGAGTTTGATTTCTTTTACGCTTACGGTGAAAAATTCAACGACTACGTGTGTTTCAAACAGTATTCAAGGCAGTGTGACAGTTGACCCCGTGAGCGCAGGCGGCAGCATTGCAGGTTCGGCCACGGTGTGTTCGGGGACAAATAGCACCACATTGACTTTATCGGGTCAGGTGGGTGCAATCCAAAAATGGCAATCGTCGTTGAGTTCAGATTTTAGCGGAGCGGTAGATATTGCTAATACGACGACGGAGTTGACAGCGAGCAACTTAACGCAAACGACCTATTACCGCGCTATTGTAAAAAACGGGGTTTGTTCGGAAGCGATTTCATCTTCGGCGACGGTAACGGTTGACCCTGTGAGCGCAGGCGGCAGCATTGCTGGCTCGGCCACGGTCTGTTCGGGGACAAATAGCACCACATTGACTTTATCGGGTCAGGTGGGTGCAATCCAAAAATGGCAATCGTCGTTGAGTTCAGATTTTAGCGGAGCGGTAGATATTGCTAATACGACAACGGAGTTGACAGCGAGCAACTTAACGCAAACGACCTATTACCGCGCTATTGTAAAAAGCGGGGTATGTTCGCAAGCGAATTCAACTTCGGTAACCGTGACAGTTGACCCCGTGAGCGTCGGCGGTAGCATTTCAGGTTCGGTGACGGTTTGTTCGGGGACGAACAGCACAGTATTGACTTTATCGGGTCAGGTGGGTGCAATCCAAAAATGGCAATCATCGTTGAGTTCAGATTTTAGCGGGGCGGTGGATATATCAAACACGACGACAGAGTTGACAGCGAGCAATTTAACACAGCCGACTTACTACCGCGCTATTGTAAAAAGTGGGGTATGTTCGGAAGCGTTTTCATCTTCGGCAATGGTGACAGTTGACCCTGTGAGCGTCGGCGGTAGCATTGCAGGTTTGGCCACGGTTTGTTCGGGGGCGAATAGCACCACATTGACTTTATCGGGTCACGTGGGTACAATCCAAAAATGGCAATCGTCGTTGAGTTCAGATTTTAGCGGGGCGTTGGATATTGCTAACACGACGACGGAATTGATAGCGAGCAATTTAACGCAAACGACCTATTACCGAGCTATTGTAAAAAGTGGGGTATGTTCGCAAGCCATTTCGATGACGGCGAGGATACAAGTCCAAATGAAACCAACCATCACGTTAACGACATTACAACAAACCCTAAACGAAGGCAACGCTCAAACTTTCTGTGATACAGATGCGAATCCTATTAACGGTTTACAGTTTACGGTTTCGGGTTTGTGTGTGGTGGGCAATCCCGTTTGGCGGGTACAAGTGGGAAGCAATGGGTGGAGCGCATGGTCACCCAATGCTCCAGTTTCCCAATTGTCTAATAACCAATCCCACCGCTACCAAGCAGCTTGTGATGCGAGTTGCCCCGTGACGTACACGAGTCCGATTGAGTTGACGATAAATTACCGTGCATCGACGCCACAAAATGTGTCGCTAGTTGCTGATGGGGTGGGTGTAGCAGTAGGTGAGACGAAAGAAGTATGTAATATTGAAGGCAATGCGATAACTTTTAATGCGACCTGTGGATTGGGAGAAATCCTGCTTTATTCGGTGGATGGAGCCGAGTACAGCAGCACGCTTCCAGTACAGTTGGTGGATGGTCAGTACCACAATTACCGCGTACGTTGCCGCAAGTCGGATGGGACGGTTTCCTGTGTGGAGACCGAATCTGGGGTGATGCGTTTGCGAATCGTGAGCAGTTCGTTGGTGGCTCCCGTGGCGAGCCTGAACGTAACAAGCGGCTGCGGCAGCCCCGTGTCGTTTAGTGGCACGGCCAACTGCGGAGCGCTGACGACAATTTGGTACAATGCGTTGACAAACGTAGCGTTGTCGTCTTTGCCCAATCAAACACCTACGGAGACGAGTTCATATTACGCCCGATGCCAAGCGGGAGGGGGTTGTTTGAGTGAAAAGAGCAACGTGGTGACTTATACAGTGATACCTCTTGGGGTCGCGCCTGCGGTGACCGTTTCGCAAGAGATAGTATGTACGGGCACGACGGTGAGAATCTCGGCCAACTGCCCCGCAGGCAGTCAAACGTTCTGGAACACTGGGGTAACGGCCTCAAGTTTTGAGGTATCGTTCAGCAACGTGACCAAGCAGAGTTACTGGGCAAAGTGTCTTTTTGAAGGCGGTTGTCAAAGTGCGGAAAGCGTTCGCAAAGATGTTTACTGGAACGCGTTTGTGGTGACGTTAATCAACATTGGTGAATCTAAATCGGCAGTGAAGGTAAACAACCGTTCGGCATGGACAAGCCAATTCATCACCCGTGATGGCGGCCCCGAATTGGAACAAAGTACGCAAATAAACCCAACTTTGTATTACGTAGAAAATACCAACAAAATGGCACCTCGTTACTGGACCATCAACGTGGATGCCTGTGCGTTGGGGACAAACGGCTCATTGACGTTTGACATGTTGGCGACGCCCGAAATGGGTGTGCTTCGTTCGTTCAACACGCACGAGAACAACGCGCCTTACTTTATGTACGCCAACCGCGAAGGCTGGACAGAATTGTACGCGCAAAACCACCCCGCCTACGGTTTTTACCAAGACAACGGCGCAGGCGCTAACGTATATGACGCAGGTTTACCGAAGGGTTTGTATAAACTAGGGATTCGTTACTGGGATCAAAAAGGTTGGGGCAGCATTTATCCTTCGACGCGGAAAGCACAAGGCAACGTGTTGGCCTATCAAGAGTATTGGTTCAGAATCCAGTCGAAAGACGGGGTAGGTGTGGGAGCAGCGAGAGAAGGGGCAAATGGCAAGGAGCAAGAGGCAAAAAGCAAGTGGCAAGGAGCAAATGGGCAAGGGTCGGATAACGGAAAACAGATAACTGATAACGGAGCCTTCGCCACGGTTCTCCCCAATCCTGTTACGCATACGCTCCGCTTGAACGTGCAAGATAGCAAGGGGCAAGTGGTGCAAACTACATTAACCGATGCCGCAGGGCGTGACGTTTTAAGCCGCCAGTTTGTGCCCGAAACCAACACCCACCAAGAGGAGTTTGGGGTGAGTGCGTTACCGACGGGGATGTATTTCTTGAAGGTCAGTACGGCCGAGAAACAAGCGACGTTGAAGGTGGTGAAGGTAGAGTAGAAGTCAAAAAGAGCTAAAAAAGGTAGTGAACAACAATTTGTGGTATGAAAAACATCGTCTTGATTTTTGTAATTTGGGTTAGTATAATAAATGTTTGCCGTGCGACTACTTTTACGGTAAGCAATACCAACGACACTGGAGTAGGCTCTTTGCGGCAGGCCATCTTTGATGCCAATGCGGACGGAAGCGCAACGGCGGCGAGCCCCCACCAGATTAATTTTACCGTGCCTAATGGCTCAACCATTACGGTAATTAGCCCATTTTTGGTGATTACCAACCATGTTAGTATCAATGGTTTAGGGGTGAATAATCTGACAATTAGTGGCGGGGGTATTTCTCGCATTTTTTGGATACAAAATGGAACGATAACGATTCAAAATCTGACGCTGGCGAACGGCTATGCCAAAGGTGGCAATGGTGATGGAGGTGGAATGGGGGCAGGTGGAGCCATTTTTATGCACGAGGGAAGAGAAGGAGGGAGTGGAAGTATTAATTTGAGGTTGATCAATGTTAACCTTATCAACAATAAGGCTCAGGGGGGGGATTACGCAGATCTGCTTGGTGGCGGCGGTATGGGAGGGAATGGTGGAAGAAACATGACCAATATTAATGGTGGTGGCGGTGGTGTACTTGGTAATGGTAGTATAGCGGGTGGCAGTGTAACAGACGCGAGTGGGAGTACGCCTGGTTCGAACGGGGGAGTGCCTATTTTTGGCAATGGTGGTCGGGTTATTACATTAGGTATTGCTGGTTTTGGTGGCGGAGGAGGTAGTGGTGTTGACAATGTTGCTGGTTTTGGTGGCGGAGGGGGTAGTGGTGTTGACAATGTTGCTGGTTTTGGTGGTGGTGGTGGTAATGGTGTTAACAATGTTGCTGGTTTTGGTGGTGGTGGTGGTGCTCTGGCTCTTGCTGGCTTTGGTGGTGGTAATAATAACGGAGGTGGAATGGGGGCAGGTGGAGCTATTTTTGTAACCAGTGGTCGGTTGAATCTAATGAGCGTTAGTTTTAATAATAATGCCGCTACCCGAGGTAACAATGGTGCTAAGGGGTATGGCGGAGCACTTTTTGTTTTCAACAAAGCAGATAACGGGGGGAATGCTGCTCCAGGTTCAACCAATGATCCATTCGTTAGTATGTGCAATGTGACTTTTAGTGGCAACTCTGCGGATGATGATAATGGGAGCAGGAACATAAACGATGACAACATTTACGCAAGTAATATGGCCAGTTTGAGCCTAGGACTTAACGGAACTGGAACTATTACCAGTAACGTAACGACCGTCTGTGCAGGAGAAAGCATTCAGCTTAGTTTTACGTCTTCTTCGGGTATTGCTCCTTTTGATATTGTGGTCAATGGCGTCACATACAATGGTGTCACAAGTGGTAGTGTATTTGCTACCTTGACCGAAGGTACTGATTTTACGGGCACGACTAGCTTTAACCTCACCCAAATCACGGATGCTACTGGTTGTGCCATTAGCGGTTTGGCTCAAACTACCACAGTGAATGTCAATACGGTAGATGCAGGTAGTGTCGGAGGAAGTCAAGAGGTTTGTGTTGGAGTAGATCCACAAGCGTTTACCTCCGTAACCGCAGGAACTGGAACGGGCACCATTACCTACCGTTGGGAGCAAAGCACCACTAATTGTAACGGTGTTTTTACTCCAATACCGAACACCAATAGCGCAACGTACGATCCTGCTAGTCCCACCCAAACGACTCACTACCGTCGGGTGACAATTTCCACCTTAAATGGGGTTGTGTGTGAAAAGAGTAGCAATTGTGTGGATGTTACACCCGACATCGTGCCGCCGAGCGTCACCTGTCCTGCTACTCAAACGCTGGCACTAGGGACGAACTGCTCAGCCATTTTACCAGCCTACACAAGTTTGGCAGTTGCTTCGGACAATTGTGGGATAAAAAGTGTGATACAATCACCACAAGTAGGAACTGTTATCTCGGGGGCTAGTACTGTGATAATTAGGGTAACAGACAATAGGAACAATAGTGCTTCTTGTTCTTTTACAGTGGTGGTAGTGGACAATACGCCTCCCAACGTTACTTGTCCAAATACGCAAACATTGTCATTGGATGCCAACTGCTCCGCTACTTTACCTGATTATAGTAGTTTGGTAACTCGCTCTGACAATTGTGGGATAAAAAGTGTGACACAATCGCCAGCAGCAGGAACAATAGTATCTGGTGCGGGCAACATGACTGTTACCATCACAGTAACAGATAACAGCGATAATGTGAGTACCTGTACTTTTACGGTAAATACAACGGATGTTACCCCGCCAAGTCTTAGCTGTCCAGCTACCCAAACGCTAGAGTTGGGGGCAAACTGTTCAGCTATTCTGCCAGACTACAGGAATTTGGCGACAGCCTCCGACTTTTGTGGGATGCAAGGGGTGGTTCAAAGCCCGTCGGCGGGGACAAATGTTTCGGGTGTTGGCACAATGACCGTCACAATCAGGGCCACTGATATTAATGGTAACTTTACTGACTGTACTTTTACGGTGAATGTAGTAGATAATACCGCCCCAACGATTACGTGCCCCGCCAATATATCGGTGAATAGCACCGCAGGTCAGTGCGGAGCGGTAGTAACGTACATGGCTCCTGTAGGCAGTGACAATTGTTCAGGCGTCGTGACGACTCAAATTGCAGGCTTGGCCTCGGGGGCTACCTTCCCCGTGGGAGTAACGACAAACACGTTTCGAGTAACGGATGGGAATAACCAAACGGCGGAGTGTTCGTTTACGGTGACGGTGGTCGATGCCGAAGCGCCTAAGATTACGTGTCCCGCCAATATTACGATGAATAACACAACAGGTCAGTGCGGGGCGGTAGTGACGTACACGGCTCCTGTAGGCAGTGACAATTGTTCAGGCGCTGTCACGACGCAGATAGCAGGCTTGGCTTCGGGTGCGACCTTCCCCGTGGGAGTGACGACAAACACGTTTCGAGTGACGGATGGGAATGGCCAAACGGCGGAGTGCTCGTTTACAGTGACGGTAGTTGACAATGAGCCACCAACTGTCACTTGCCCAGCTACCCAAACCTTAGCGCTAGGGTTGAATTGCTCGGCTCTTATGCCAGACTATAAAAATTTGGTTACCCAGTCTGATAATTGTGGGATAAAAAGTGTGACCCAATCGCCAGTAGCGGGAACAGTAGTATCAGGGAATAGTACGGTGACCATCACTGTAACGGACAACAGCGATAATACAAGTAGTTGCACTTTTACGGTGAATGTAGTAGATAATACCGCCCCAACGATTACGTGTCCCGCCAATATTACGGTGAACAACACGACAGGTCAGTGCGGGGCAGTAGTGACCTATACGGCTCCTGTAGGCAGTGACAATTGTTCAGGCGCTGTCACAACGCAGATAGCAGGCTTGGCTTCAGGTGCTACCTTCCCCGTGGGAGTGACGACAAACACGTTTCGAGTAACGGATGCCAATAACCAAACGGCGGAGTGCTCGTTTACGGTGACGGTGGTCGATGCCGAAGCGCCTAAAATTACGTGTCCCGCCAATATTGTAGTTTATGAGGGTACGCTTGTGACGTACGTTGCCCCCGTTGGCACAGATAATTGTGCAGGTGCTGTAACGACCCAGACGTCAGGTTTGGGAACTGGTGTGCAGTATCCCGTAGGAGTGACGACGAATACCTTCAAAGTGACAGCGGCGAATGGTCAGACGACGGAGTGTTCGTTTACAGTGACGGTGATAAGCAAGCCGACGATTACGCTCAGCACTTTGCAACAAACCTTAAACGAAGGCAATTCTCAAGTTTTGTGCGATACGGATGCCAATACAGTTAATGGTTTGCAATTCAACATTACGAGCGGATGCGTAGTAAGTACGCCCGTATGGCGGGTACAAGTGGGCAGTGGTTTGTGGAGTGACTGGTCATCCAATGCTCCCGTTTCCCAGTTATCCAACAACCAACCCCACCGCTACCAAGCGGCTTGTGATGCGAACCGTCCTGTGACGTACACGAGTCCGATTGAGTTGACGATTAATTACCGCGCCTCGACGCCACAAAACGTATCGTTGGTTGCCGATGGGGTGAGTGTCAATGCGGGAGAAACCAAAGAAGTATGTAATATCGAAGGCAATGCGCTAATGTTCAACGCGACCTGTGGAGCGGGAGAAATGCTACTTTATTCAGTCGATGGCGGCGAATATAGCAGTGCTGTACCGACGCAGTTGATGGATGGCCAGTACCATAATTACCGCGTGCGCTGCCGCAAGTCGGATGGTACGGTTTCGTGTGTAGAGACAGAATCGGGGGTGATGCGTTTGCGAATCGTGAGCAGTTCGTTGGCGGCACCCGTGGCGAGTTTGAACGTGACAAGCGGTTGCGGCAGCCCCGTGTCGTTTAGTGGCACGGCCAATTGCGGAACGCTGACGACAATTTGGTACAATGCGTTGACAAACGTAGCGTTGTCGTCTTTGCCCAATCAAACACCTACGGAGACGAGTTCATATTATGCCCGATGCCAAGCGGGAGGGGGTTGTTTGAGTGAAAAGAGTAATGTGGTGACTTATACAGTGATACCCGTTGGGGTAGCTCCTGCGGTGACCGTTTCGCAAGACATTGTCTGTACAGGCACAACGGTGAGAATTTCGGCGAATTGCCCTGCAGGCAGTCAAACGTTTTGGAACACTGGGGTAACTGCGTCAAGTTTTGAAGTATCGTTCAGCAACGTGACGAAGCAGAGTTATTGGGCAAAGTGTCTTTTTGAGGGCGGTTGTCAGAGCGCCGAAAGTATTCGCAAAGATGTTTACTGGAATGCGTTTGTGGTGACGTTGATAAACATTGGCGAGAGCAAATCAGCGATAAAAACCAACGACCGTTCGGCATGGACAAGCCAATTCATCACGCGCGATGGCGGTCCTGAATTGGAACAAAGCACGCAAGTAAACCCAACCCTATATTTTGTAGAAAACGCTAACAAAACGGCCCCTCGTTATTGGACGATCAACGTGGATGCCTGTGCGTTGGGCACAAACGGCTCGTTGACGTTCGATATGTTAGCGACTCCCGAAATGGGCGTGCTTCGTTCGTTCAACACGCACGAGAACAACGCGCCTTACTTTATGTACGCCAACCGCGAAGGCTGGACGGAATTGTACGCGCAAAACCATCCCGCCTACGGTTTTTACCAAGACAACGGCGCAGGCGGTAACGTATATGACGCAGGTTTACCGAAGGGTTTGTATAAACTAGGGATTCGCTACTGGGATCAAAAAGGTTGGGGCAGCATTTATCCTTCAACGCGGAAAGCACAAGGAAATGTGTTGGCCTATCAAGAATATTGGTTCAGAATCCAGTCGAAAGACGGGGTAGGCGTGGGAGCAGCGAGAGAAGTGGCAAATGGCAAGGAGCAAGAGGCAAATGGCAGTGGTGAAGGGTCGGTTCGTCGTATAGAAAGTGTTTCGGATAACGGAAAACAGATAACTGATAACGTGTCTTTCGCCACGGTTCTCCCCAACCCCGTTACGCATACGCTTCGCTTGAAAGTGCAAGAGAGCAAGGGGCAAGTGGTGCAAACTACCTTGAGCGATGCCGCAGGGCGTGACGTTTTAAGCCGTCAATTTGTGCCCGAGACCAACACGCACCAAGAAGAATTTGGCGTAAATGCGTTACCAGCGGGGCTGTATTTCTTGAAGGTGACGACTTCGGAAAAACAAGCGACGCTGAAGGTGGTGAAGGTGCCTTGAGGGTGAAATTTATAATTTTGAATAAGATTTTCGTGTTTTTCTAAGTTTTTGACCGTATTGTCTAAGTTTTTGACCGTATTTTCTAACAGGGTCAAGGTGGTTTAGACCTACTTTTGGGACATCATTTTTCAAATACTTCTCCATGAAAAAGGTGTTTTCCATAGCGCACATTACCCTACTTTGCATCGGACTTTGGCTCTGGTCGTTGGCATGTTCATCGACCGAGCAAAGTCCTTCAGCAAGTGAGCTTCCCTATACGATAGCGACCGAGAACTACGCGGTGTTGGCCGAAAAAGCGTTGACCTACCAATCGGATTTTGATTGGGAAGGATGTGCCGATTTATTGTCCGACGACGTGCAGTATTTTCTACCCGAGAGCTCCCGCCCGTTGGTGGGCAAGGCGGCGGTGTTGGCTTATTGGCGCAATGAGCCTCAGCGAGTGCATCTTCAATCGTGGCAGTTTAGCCACTTCAATCACATTCCTGTGCATAGCCACCAAGCCTTACCCTTTTCGGGTGTGGCGGGGGTATATGTGATTTCGATGTTTCGGGGCGAGCTCCGTTACGTGGATGGCCACACGCGCACGCTGAACCTGAACTGCTGCCTGCATTTCAACGCCCAAAAACGCATTGACCGATGGTATTGTTACTACGAGCACCATCTGATGACTCCTACTTTGATAACCTTTAAAACAATTACTCTTTAAACTTATGAATACTCGAACATTACCCTACTCACTATTTCGCCTTGGACTTGTATGTTTTTGGTTGACTGTTTTGCTATTTCGGCAAACTACCTTTGCTAAAACGTATACAGTACCTTGCAACAGTATTTTCTACGTCAAGGCCAATGCTACGGGCGCCAACAATGGTAGCTCATGGGCGGATGCTTATACCTCGTTGCAAGATGCGTTGGCGGTGACCTGTTCAGGCGCCCAAATTTGGGTAGCGGCGGGGACGTATAAACCCGACCAAGGCATAGGCTATACACTGGGTAACCGCAGCCATTCTTTTTCGATGAAGAGTGGAGTGGCCATATACGGAGGTTTCAGTGGCACAGAGACACAGCATGCGCAACGAAACTGGCGGACGAATGTAACAACGCTGAGCGGTGATATTGGAATGTCGGGGAATAATGGAGACAACAGCCATAGTGTAATCACTAATTATGGAACCAATTCTGTCATAGTTGATGGGTTTACGGTAACGCAGGCAAATGCTACTCCTCCAGCGGGAAATCTCATCGGCGGAGGAATTTACAATGTAGGGTCATCTCCTACTATTAGAAATTGTATTTTTTCTAATAATACTGGGAATTATGCAAATGCAGGGATATTTAATGAGAATACTGGGACTCCAACGATTATCAATTGCCTTTTTATCAACAATGTCGGGACTTTATATTCCTCTGGCGTGTTTAACTTTAATGGCGGTGTGGACATAACAAATTGTACGTTTTATGGCAATCATACTGCTATTATAAATCAAGGAGGAAATTTACTGTCAGTTAGAAATTGTATTCTCTGGGGGAATAATAACTCATTTAACATCCTAGCTGCTGCTGCTACCTCAACTGTTGCTAATTCTATTATTCGGGGCGACTGGAGTGATACGGGTAATCTCAACACGGACCCCCTCTTCGTCAACGCCGCGAGCGGCGACTTCCGTCTCCAGCCTTGCTCACCCGCCATCAATGCGGGAGACCTCGCCACTACTTCGGCTACAGTGGGTAATTTGGACTTGGGAGGAAATCCACGGTTTTACAACAATGGAAGGATAGATATGGGGGCGTACGAATACCAATCTCCTCCACCTGCTGCCATTACTCCGACGGTGGCAACATCAAATCCCACGACCTGTGGAGGTTCAGGGGGTAGCATTATGTTGAGTGGGTTTTTGAACAATACGAACTATTCGGTTACGTACAAAAAGAACAATGTGGCGATTCCGGCGGCTAATTTTACTTCCAACGGCAGCGGAGTGATTACCTTGACGGGCTTAGGGGCAGGAAGCTATACCGATATTGTGGCCACGTACGGAGTTTGCGTTAGCAATGCGGTGACGGCAACCCTTGAAGACCCTGCCAAACCAAGCCTGACGTTAGGAACCATTCCTGCTATCTGCGCTAGTGCCATGACTTTTTCGATTCCATACAACAATCCCACGGGCTCACCCAATAAATATACCATTACGGGAACGGGCATCACCACGGTGACCGACGGTGATTTGATGAATCCTATCACGGTGGAGTTAAGCGGGTCTGTCTCGGGGAGTTTGATTTCTTTTACGCTTACGGTGAAAAATTCAACGACCAATTGTGCGTCAGATATTATTCAGGGCAGTGTGACAGTCGACCCTGTGAGCGTGGGCGGTAGCATTGCAGGTTCGGCAACGGTTTGTTCGGGGACAAATAGCACCACATTGACTTTATCGGGTCAGGTGGGTGCAATCCAAAAATGGCAATCGTCGTTGAGTTCAGATTTTAGCGGAGCGGTGGATATATCAAACACGACGACGGAATTAACAGCAAGCAATTTAACGCAAACGACCTATTACCGCGCGGTGGTAAAAAATGGGGTATGTTCGCAAACGAATTCAACTTCGGCAACGGTAACGGTTGACCCTGTGAGCGTGGGTGGCAGCATTTCAGGTTCGGCGACGGTATGTTCGGGCATAAATAGCACGGTGTTGACTTTATCGGGCCAAGTAGGTACAATCCAAAAATGGCAGTCGTCGTTGAGTTCAGATTTTAGCGGCGCGGTGGATATTACCAATACAACGACGGAATTGATAGCGAGCAATTTAACGCAAACAACCTATTACCGAGCTATTGTAAAAAATGGGGTATGTTCGCAAGCGAATTCAACTTCGGCAACGGTAACGGTTGACCCCGTGAGCGTGGGCGGTAGCATTGCAGGTTCGGCGACGGTTTGTTCGGGGACGAATAGCACGGTGTTGACATTATCAGGCCAAGTAGGTACCATCCAAAAATGGCAATCATCTTTGAGTTCAGACTTTAGCGGCGCGGTGGATATTTCCAATACAACGGCACAGTTGACCGCGAGCAACTTAACGCAAACGACCTACTACCGCGCCATTGTAAAAAGTGGGGTATGTTCGCAAACAAATTCAACTTCGGCAACGGTAACGGTTGACCCCGTGAGCGTGGGCGGTAGCATTGCAGGTTCGGCAACGGTATGTTCGGGGGTAAATAGCACAGTGTTGACTTTATCGGGCCAGGTAGGTACAATCCAAAAATGGCAATCGTCGTTGAGTTCAGATTTTAGTGGGGCGGTGGATATTGCTAACACGACGACGGAATTGACCGCGAGCAATTTAACGCAAACGACGTACTACCGCGCGGTGGTAAAAAGCGGGGTATGTTCGCAAGCAAATTCAGCTTCGGCGACGGTGACGGTTGACCCCGTGAGCGTGGGTGGCAGCATTTCAGGTTCAGCGACGGTGTGTTCGGGGGTGAATAGCACCACATTGACTTTATCGGGCCAGGTAGGCACAATCCAAAAATGGCAGTCGTCGTTGCGTTCAGACTTTAGCGGGGCGGTGGATATTTCCAATACGACGACGGAATTGATAGCGAGCAATTTAACGCAAACGACTTACTACCGAGCGGTGGTCAAGAGCGGCGTATGTTCGCAAGCGATTTCATCTTCGGTAACCGTAACAGTTGACCCTGTGAGCGTGGGTGGCAGCATTGCTGGTTCGGCGACGGTTTGTTCGGGGGTAAATAGCACAGTGTTGACTTTATCGGGCCAGGTAGGTACAATCCAAAAATGGCAATCGTCGTTGAGTTCAGATTTTAGTGGGGCGGTGGATATTGCTAACACGACGACGGAATTGACCGCGAGCAACTTAACGCAAACGACCTATTACCGCGCGGTGGTAAAAAGCGGGGTATGTTCCCAAGCCATTTCGATGACGGCGAGGATACAAGTCCAAATGAAACCAACCATCACGTTGACGATCTTGCAACAAACGCTCAACGAAGGCAACGCTCAAACTTTCTGTGATACAGATGCGAATCCAGTTAATAGTTTGCAGTTTACGGTTTCGGGTTCTTGCGTAGTGGGCAATCCCGTTTGGCGGGTACAAGTGGGCAGTGGTTCGTGGAGCGAGTGGATGACCAATGCCCCAGTTTCCCAATTGTCTAATAACCAATCCCACCGCTACCAAGCGGCTTGTGATGCGAGTTGTGCTGTGACCTACACGAGTCCGATTGAGTTGACGATAAATTATCGCGCATCGACGCCACAAAATGTGTCGCTAGTTGCTGACGGGGTGACGGTAAATGCGGGAGAAACCAAAGAAGTATGTAATATCGAAGGCAATGCGCTAACGTTCAACGCGACTTGTGGAGCGGGAGAAATGCTACTTTATTCAGTCGATGGGGGTGAATATAGCAGCACCCTTCCAACGCAGTTGGTGGATGGTCAGTACCATAATTACCGCGTACGCTGCCGCAAGTCGGACGGTACGGTTTCGTGCGTGGAAACGGAATCAGGGGTGATGCGTTTGCGAATCGTGAGCAGTTCGTTGGCGGCACCCGTGGCGAGCCTGAACGTAACGAGTGGTTGCGGTAGCCCCGTGCCGTTTAGTGGCACGGCCAACTGCGGAACGCTGACGACAATTTGGTACAATGCGTTGACAAACGTAGCGTTGTCGTCTTTGCCCAATCAAACACCTACGGAGACGAATTCATATTATGCCCGATGCCAAGCGGGAGGGGGTTGTTTGAGTGAAAAGAGTAACGTGGTGACTTACACGGTGATACCCGTTGGGGTAGCTCCTGCAATTACGGTGAGTCAAGAAATAGTCTGTACAGGCACAACGGTGAGAATTTCGGCGAATTGCCCTGCAGGCAGTCAAACGTTTTGGAACACGGGTGTAACTGCGTCAAGTTTTGAGGTAGCTTTCAGCAACGTGACGAAGCAGAGTTATTGGGCAAAGTGTCTTTTTGAAGGCGGTTGCCAGAGTGCGGAAAGCGTTCGCAAAGATGTTTACTGGAACGCGTTTGTGGTGACGTTGATAAACATTGGCGAGAGCAAATCAGCGATAAAAACCAACGACCCAAGTGTTTGGTCAAGTCAATTCATCACGCGCGACGGCGGTCCTGAATTGGAACAAAGCACGCAAGTAAACCCAACCCTATATTTTGTAGAAAACGCTAACAAAACGGCCCCTCGTTATTGGACGATTAACGTGGATGCCTGTGCTTGGGGCACAAACGGTTCATTGACGTTCGACATGTTAGCGACGCCCGAAATGGGCGTGCTTCGTTCCTTCAACACGCACGAAAACAACGCGCCTTACTTTATGTACGCCAACCGCGAAGGCTGGACAGAATTGTACGCCCAAAACCATCCCGCTTACGGCTTTTACCAAGACAACGGCGCAGGCGCTAACGTATATGACGCAGGTTTACCGAAGGGTTTGTATAAACTAGGGATTCGTTACTGGGATCAAAAAGGTTGGGGCAGCATTTATCCTTCGACGCGGAAAGCACAAGGCAACGTGTTGGCCTATCAAGAATATTGGTTCAGAATCCAGTCGAAAGACGGGGTAGGCGTGGGAGCAGCGAGGACAGCGGAGAGCGGGGGGCAAGTGGCAAATGGCGAAGGAGCAAATGGCAAAGGTTCGGATAACGGACAACCGATAACTGAGAACGGCGCCTTCGCCACGGTTCTCCCCAACCCTGTTACGCATACGCTTCGCTTGAACGTGCAAGATAGCAAGGGGCAAGTGGTGCAAGCGGCATTAACCGATGCCGCAGGGCGTGACGTTTTGAGCCGTCAATTTGTGCCTGAGACTAACACGCACCAAGAGGAGTTTGGGGTGAGTGAACTACCGACGGGGATGTACTTCTTACGGGTTCAAACTGAAAGTAATAGAGCATTTCTTAAAGTGCTTAAAGTGAAATAAGGTTATATTGGGAGGGGGCGTGTCCTCCTTCTAATATTCCATAGTAGAACATATTAATCAGTAATAAGTTTGGCCTTATTTTCGAGTAGAGCCTAATAATTCCTCTTTTACATTTGATATGGACTCCTTTTTAATTGAAGTAATGATTTGAAACAGAGGGGATACGTAGTATTGCTTAACTACTACTGAATCCGATATGAACGTCAATTGTAACTATTTTGTCAATCTATTCTAATACATATGAATACTATTTTACTTCCATTTTTCTCATCCCGATTATGGCTTATGCCTGTTGGAATAGTCTTATTATTGTTGGGACAAAATACGTTTGCGCAATCGACCTGGAATGGTATTTCCTGGAGCAATGGCGCGCCTACTGCTACCGTCGATGCCATCATCGCATCCAGTGTTGCACCTGGGAGTTTTACAGCCAAGACGCTCACCATCTCCAGCGGCGTAGAGCTGACGATTAATACCGACGATACAGTCATACTCAATGGTAGCCTTACCAACTATGGTAACGGCGTGAGTGGTGTGGGGCACCTTCGCTTTGTAGCCAACGGCTCGTTGCTGGGAAATACGCTAAACTTCAACGGCGTGCTCAGCACAGCTGCCGGGGCTACACTGACTACTGGTGGCCGGCTGCGCCTTACTTCAAATGCTACCAACACAGGTAGCATCGGTAACAGCCAAGGCGCAATCATTGGTGATATAACCATAGAACGTTACATACCCGGCGGCAGAAGGGCTTTCCGTTTCTTTGCCCATCCATTCGCTGGCAGTCTGCCCCTCACCCAACTTACTGATGACATTGACATCACTGGTAACGGCGGGACAGTTAATGGTTTCTCCACTTCTGATACAAATAACCCTTCGGCTTTCTGGTTTAATACAACTACGGGCGACAATTCTACTTCAGGAAACAACCCTGGCTGGAGTGCATTTACCAGTACTAATGGCACGGGAGTCAATGCTTGGGGTACTTATGGTGTCGTACGAGTATTAGTACGTGGCGCTGTAGGTGAAGGGCTTAGCCAGAATTCGTACACACCCAGTCCAGTGACTATAGATTTAACAGGCTCTCAGATTAAACAGGGAAGTGGAAGCATACCTTTTACTAGGGGTACCAATACTAATTTTGTAATAGTAGGCAACCCGTACGCTGCATCTGTAAATGTTGATGCAATCATCCGAACTAACATAGGCAGTGCTTTCTTTGTGTGGGATGCCTATCAGGGAACCAAAGGTGGCTATACCAGCTATACCTTTGGCTCTTCCAATTTTGTCATGCCAATCTTTGGTTCATTTATCACCACACTTACTGCCAGTTCTGGCAGCTGCGCGTTAACAGAAGCCATGAAACGTACCAGCACACCTACAATTATTTTAAATAACAGGGGCGATAATACCTACGGGCTGCAACTACGTCTAGAAGACAGCACGACGTTCTGGGATCGAATGGTTATAAATTTTGATAATAATTCGCAATCTGGTGATGACTATTTCGATGCACAAAAACTCGAAAACCCAGAAGTGAATTTTTATTGTAGAAGTAGTAATGGCAAAAACCTGAGCATTGACTCAAGGCCGTTTGTTGATGCGGAGGTGCTGAGTTTGGGTTTAGTAACACCCGTAAAACAGGGTTTTAAGATCAAGGCTGAAAATTTCAATCTGCCAGCAGGCACCCGGCTTTTTCTCAACGACAGGTACCTAGATAAGAAGATGGAAATTACTGGGAATGGTTTTGAATATTGGTTTAATGTAAATGAGGATGCAACCTCTTCAGGGAATGGTCGTTTTGAACTAATCACACAAGGCCAACTCTTACCTTCAGCCAGTTCGCTGACAATTACTAGTGATTTTAATATTACTAGTGATTCGACTAAGGATAACTCAAAAGTCAACCTTAGAGGTGTCCATTCAATCAAAAACTAAGCCAATATCATGAACGATTTAAAAAAGATAATCACAGGATTGGCACTAGCTCTGTCGTGCTTATTCGCTACCAGTGTTCGAGCACAGGGTCCAGGATTTGACGACGATGTCGTGGATTTTAATTGTACTGTACCTGTCATCACCTGCCCCAACAATATTATGGTGAATAATACACTGGGTCAATGTAGTGCAATTGTGACTTATACAGCACCTATAGGTGCCGATAATTGCGGAGGCGCAACGACAACGCAAATAGCAGGTTTAGCATCAGGTTCCACCTTTCCTGTGGGAGTGACGACAAACACGTTTCGAGTAACTTCAATAAATAACCAAACGGCGGAGTGTTCGTTTACGGTGACTGTGGTCGATGCGGAAGCGCCTAAAATTACGTGTCCCGCCAATATTACGGTGAATAGTACCGCAGGCCAGTGCGGGGCAGTAGTGACGTACACGGCTCCAGTAGGCAGTGACAATTGTTCAGGCGCTGTGACGACTCAGATTGCAGGTTTAGCTTCGGGGGCGACGTTCCCCGTGGGAGTAACGACAAACACGTTTCGAGTGACGGATGCCAATAACCAAACGGCGGAGTGTTCGTTTACGGTGACTGTGGTCGATGCGGAAGCGCCTAAAATTACATGTCCCGCCAATATTACGGTGAATAACACAACGGGTCAGTGCGGGGCGGTAGTGACGTACACGGCTCCAGTAGGCAGTGACAACTGTTCAGGCGCTGTGACGATTCAGATCGCTGGTTTAGCTTCGGGGGCGACGTTCCCCGTTGGTGTCACCACAAACACGTTTCGAGTAACGGATGCCAATAACCAAACGGCGGAGTGTTCGTTTACGGTGACGGTGGTCGATGCCGAAGCGCCTAAGATTACGTGTCCCGCCAATATTACGATGAATAACACAACAGGACAGTGCGGGGCAGTAGTGACCTATACGGCTCCTGTAGGCAGTGACAACTGTTCAGGCGCTGTGACGACTCAGATAGCAGGCTTAGCTTCGGGGGCTACCTTCCCTGTGGGAGTAACGACAAACACGTTTCGAGTAACGGATGCCAATAACCAAACGGCGGAGTGCTCGTTTACGGTGACGGTGGTCGATGCCGAAGCGCCTAAGATTACGTGTCCCGCCAATATTACGGTGAACAACACAACAGGTCAGTGCGGGGCAGTAGTAACTTATACCGCACCCGTTGGGACTGATAACTGCTCAGGCGCTGTGACGACTCAGATTGCAGGCTTAGCTTCGGGGGCTACCTTCCCTGTGGGAGTAACGACAAACACGTTTCGAGTAACGGATGCCAATAACCAAACGGCGGAGTGTTCGTTTACGGTGACGGTGGTTGACAATGAGCCACCAACTGTCACTTGCCCAGCTACCCAAACCTTAGCGCTAGGGTTGAATTGCTCGGCTCTTATGCCAGACTATAAAAATTTGGTTACCCAGTCTGATAATTGTGGGATAAAAAGTGTGACCCAATCGCCAGTAGCGGGAACAATAGTATCAGGGAATAGTACTGTGACCATCACTGTAACGGACAACAGCGATAATACAAGTAGTTGCACTTTTACGGTGAATGTAGTAGATAATACCGCCCCAACGATTACGTGTCCAGCCAATATTACGGTGAATAACACAACGGGTCAGTGCGGGGCGGCAGTAACGTACATGGCTCCAGTAGGCAGTGACAATTGTTCAGGAGCGGTGACTACGCAAATCGCAGGTTTAGCTTCGGGGGCGACGTTCCCCGTGGGAGTAACGACAAATACGTTTCGAGTAACGGATGCCAATAACCAAATGGCGGAGTGCTCGTTTACGGTGACAGTGGTTGATGCCGAAGCGCCCAAGATTACGTGTCCCGCCAATATTGTAGTTTATGAGGGTACGCTTGTGACGTACGTTGCCCCCGTTGGCACAGATAATTGTGCAGGTGCTGTAACGACCCAGACGTCAGGTTTGGGAACTGGTGTGCAGTATCCCGTAGGAGTGACGACGAATACCTTCAAAGTGACAGCGGCGAATGGTCAGACGACGGAGTGTTCGTTTACGGTGACAGTGATAAGCAAACCCACGATTACGTTGACGACGTTGCAACAAACGTTTTCCGAAGGCAACTCTCAAGTTTTATGCGATACGGATGCAAATCCAGTGAACAGTTTACAATTCAACATTACGAGCGGATGCGTAGTAAGTACGCCCGTATGGCGGGTACAAGTGGGCAGTGGTTTGTGGAGTGACTGGTCATCCAATGCCCCAGTTTCCCAATCATCCACTAACCAAGCCCATCGCTACCAAGCGGCTTGCGACGCGAGTTGTGCTGTGACATACACGAATCCGATTGAGTTGACGATTAATTATCGTTCGACCGTTCCACAAAATGTGTCGTTGCTCGTGGATGGAGTAACAGTAGCCGTAGGAGAGACGAAAGAAGTGTGTAGTTTGGTGAACATGCCTCTTACATTTACTACCAATTGTGGGGCAAATGAAGTGGTTGTTTATTCAGTAGATGGTGGCGAATACAGCGCAGGCGTACCTGTTGGTTTGGTGGATAATCAGTATCATAATTATCGCGTACGTTGTCGTCAATCGGGAGGGATGGTTTCTTGTGTAGAGTCAGAATCAGGTGTGATGCGGTTAAAATTGGTGGTCATCCCATCAGCACCGACAGTGTCATTGTCCTCGACAAGCAGTTGTAATCCATCGGCTAGTTTCAGTGGACAATCGTCATGCGGGAGTTTGCGGACGGTTTGGTACAATTCCAGCACAAATGTGGCTTTGCCAAGTCTTCCCGCCATCGTTCCTAGCCAAACGACATCTTACTACGCTCGTTGCCAAACGGAAAATGGCTGTGTGAGTGAAAAGAGCAATGTGGTGACGTTTACCCTGACGCCAACCCAAGTTGCGCCCGTGATTAAGGTGAGTCAAGCGATAGTCTGCACAGGCACAACGGTGAGAATCTCAGCCAACTGCCCCGCAGGCAGTCAAACGTTTTGGAACACGGGCGTAACTACTTCAAGTTTTGAAGTGTCGTTCAGCAACGTGACGAAGCAGAGTTACTGGGCAAAGTGTCTTTTTGAAGGCGGTTGCCAGAGTGCGGAAAGCGTTCGCAAAGATGTTTACTGGAACGCGTTTGTGGTGACGTTGATAAACATTGGCGAGAGCAAATCAGCGATAAAAACCAACGACCCAAGTGCTTGGAGCAGTCAGTTCATCACGCGAGATGGCGGTCCTGAATTGGAACAAAGTACGCAAGTGAATCCAACCCTATATTTTGTAGAAAATGCCAATAAACAAGCGCCCCGCTACTGGACGATTAACGTGGATGCCTGTGCGTTGGGGACAAACGGTTCATTGACGTTCGACATGTTAGCGACGCCCGAAATGGGTGTGCTTCGTTCGTTCAACACGCACGAAAACAACGCGCCTTACTTCATGTACGCCAACCGCGAAGGCTGGACAGAATTGTACGCCCAAAACCATCCCGCTTACGGCTTTTACCAAGATAATGGCGTAGGCGGTAACGTTTACGATGCAGGTTTACCGAAGGGGTTGTACAAGTTGGGCATTCGCTACTGGGATCAAAAAGGCTGGGGCAGTATTTATCCTTCGACGCGGAAAGCACAAGGAAATGTGTTGGCCTATCAAGAATATTGGTTCAGAATCCAGTCGAAAGACGGGGTAGGGGTTGGAGCAGCGAGGCAAGTGGCAAAGGGCAAGTGGCAAGGGTCGGATAACGGACAACCGATAACTGAGAACGGCGCCTTCGCCATGGTTCTCCCCAACCCCGTCACGCATACGCTTCGCTTGAAAGTGCAAGATAGCAAGGGGCAACTAGTGCAGACTACCTTGAGCGATGCCGCAGGGCGTGACGTTTTAAGTCGCCAATTTGTGCCCGAGACCAACACCCACCAAGAAGAGTTTGGGGTGAGTGCGTTACCGACGGGGATGTATTTTTTAAAGGTTTCGACGGCTAACCAGCAAGCGACGCTGAAGGTGGTGAAAGTAGAGTAGAATTAGAGAATTATATACCAAAAGTCCTGCGAGCGTAAAGCTTCAGGACTTTTTTTGTTTGTTTTTTGTCTCTAAATTTACCCTCTCAATGAAACTGACTAAACTCCTACTCTAACTTCAAGTACAAACCACGTTGGTAAATGTACCTAATAAAATGTATGATTTGGTGTAAACACAAACAGTACTTTTTTGCCGCTTTTTTGCTGCTTTTTTTACTCATTAATGAGTGCATTGGGCAAGATTTACATCATCCCGAAGCGTACAGTTCTAGCTACGACATCGCCTATCAATACCCTTATCCTAAGCGTTGGACGATGATTGATTCCATTCGTTCAAATTTGTTTACCCACTTAAAAAGCAAAGAAGGGTATTTGTTTAGGGTGGCTGTAGCGGAGTTAGCGGCCAAACGGCACAAGGATGACAAAGCGCTGCTGATTGCGGAGTTGGCCAAAATGGATTACCTCCAACGAAGTAGCAAAGTGGATTTACGAACGTTTGAAGACTGGTACAAAAGTAGCCTAGAAGAGGCGGATAAATTGGATTTTTCGGAAATCAAATCAGCCTTTACTTTTTTGTACGCAGTTAATTTGAGTCTTAATTACCAACAAGATGTGCAATCATTGTATTTTCTCAACAAGGCGATTGACTACAGCAGTGCATTGGGAGAAGGGATGTCCACCCAAAAAGGACTGTTATTGAGTGGAGTAACGCGGATATTTTATCAATTTGATGATTTTGCCAGTGCTGTTAAGTATGGTAAAGAAGTAGAAAAATACGACATCAACCAAGTGGAGAAGTTTTTGACCTTGGACATTGTGGGAGTGTCGTACTTAAAACTTAAAAACTATGACTCTGCGCAGATTTACGTGGATAAATCGCTGCAAATGTTCCATCGGGACTTTGCCAACAAAGACGATAAAAAAGTGTGGTATGGAATATTGATGGGGAATAAGGCGCATGTGCTGAAAGGGCTAGGAAATTTGACAAGTGCCATCCAACATTATAAAATTGGAATCGAAGAAACTAGTAAGCACAACTTGTTGGACAATACCTGTCGGTTTGCGATTGGCTTGGCGGACTTGTATCTATCCCAAAACAACATGGCAGAGGCTGGTAAACTCCTTCCACTAGCCCAAAAAGCTACCTACAGCCAAGGCAACGAGTCGGATCATCTGCAATTACACCAGTTACTAAGCAAGTATTACAAGGTGGTTGGGGATATGTCGTTGGTAGTGCTTCACAAAGACTCAATTAACTATTGGACGGAGGTGTTGGAAAAACGCAGGGGGAAAAATGTGCAAATTCAGGCCGATTTGAAGCTAGAAACGGAGCGCAGACAGCATGCCGAAATGACGCTTGATGAAAATATCCGCCAGCAAAAACTCAACCGAATCATTACGATTGTGATTATTCTGTTGGTAACGGGCATAGCTTTTGTCGGGATACATCGACAACGCTTGTTGATGAAGGTGAGGGAAAAAGAGTTAAAAATTCAGCAACAAGAGGCAGAAAAACAACTGATGCTTGAACAAGAAAAAGCCAAACGCGAGCAGATGTTGGCGCAGCTAAAGCTGGAAGAGTTTACGAACATCATCGTGGCGAAAAACAAGCAAATCGAAATGTTGGAGGCCGAAAACGAACGGGGAAGTAATGACGCAAGTATTCGGCAATTGCAAAGTAATTCGCTACTTACCGATGAACAATGGAGTAGTTTTAAGTTGCTTTTTGAAGAAGTGCACACGGGTTATTTGTCACGTTTGAAAGAAAAAGTCCCGAGCATATCACCTGCCGAAATTCGCTTTATGGCCTTGGCCAAACTAAAACTGGATTCCAAGGAAATGGCCTCATCGCTGGGAGTTTCTCCGAATGCGGTTCGTAACGTGTGGTTTAGGCTTAGGAAGAAAATAGACCTGCCTGAAGAGGTGACGTGGAATGATTTTTCGGATACTATTTAGGGTTAAAATGAGCTTGCTCTATCGTTGAAAGTACCTCCTTATTTCTACAAGCAAAAATGCCTTCAAGTCACTTGAAGGCATTTTTGCTTGTAGAAATAGTCTGATTATTAGGGGGTTGTGATTTGTGATGTTTTTGTGATGCGACAATTTTTGTAAACAGGGTAGTGTTCGCTAATCTTACCAATAAAAAATACCCTACTCATTTTTCAACCCATTCACAAAGTAAGTTATGAAACAAAC
Source organism: Runella defluvii (assembly GCF_014195535.1). GTDB lineage: Bacteria > Bacteroidota > Bacteroidia > Cytophagales > Spirosomataceae > Runella > Runella defluvii. Next base: position 399,800 of record NZ_JACIBY010000004.1, read on the forward strand.
TCTTCAACTTTTTTTATTGATTCTGTGCAGTGTACTTTGCCTGGGAAGCCATGCCCAAACCTGCTCAGGCGAAGTGCTGAATATTTCTGCGCCTGATCCCAATACAAAAGGTACCAAACAATCGTGGCAAGTGCCATCGGGTGGCATTTATAAGGTAAGAATCACGGCCCGGGGAGCGGCTGGGGGAAGTAAGCTCGTTTTCCCCTCCAACACTGGAGGCAGCGGGGCATCAATGAGTGGTGATTTTTTTGTGGCTTCGGGCCAAGTTCTTCAGGCCATTGCAGGGACCCGCGGCCAAACAGCTAATCAGGCTGGCGGAGGTGGTGGTGGCTCGGGCGTACAAATCCAATCGTCGGGTTTGGTGTTGGTACTGGCAGGTGGCGGCGGCGGCGCAGGTGCTGATTTTAGCAGCGGTGCGGGGGGAGGTGCGCCCATTACCAACTCGGGCTCCAACGGCGGCAGTGCCAGCAACGGCGGTGGTGGCGGTGGTGGTTTGAGCGGAAATGGCCAAAACGGCACTAGCAGTTTAGCGGGTGGTGGCGGCTACGATGGTACTGGCGGCTCTGCCCCAATGAATAGCAGTGATGTTGGATTTGGTGGCGGTGGATTTGGGGCTGGTGGTAGTGGTGGCAGCAGCGGCGGTGGCGGCGGTGGCGGCTACAGCGGTGGCAATGCGGGCACCAGCAGCGGCAGTGGTGGCAGCGGAGGCGGCTCTTATAATATTGGAACCAATCAAAGTAATTTTCCGAACGCCAACTCCTCAGGTGGTCAAGTGATTATTCAGTGCCTCGGTACGGCGGCTTTTTCGGCCATCGTTACGCCGACGTTGCCCAATTGTGGTTCTAACCAAGGCAGCATAAACATTGACTTAACGGGCGACCTCAACGGTTTTCCCAACGACGTTGTGGAATACGCCATTGTTTCGGGAACCAGCTTTTCGGGGAATCCAACCTTTACGAGTATCGCCGCCGAACCGTTTGACGTGACAACTGGCACTGGCACGACGCCAGGTACCTACACCGTACGGATTCGCCTCAAATACAATCCCGATCTTTTTACGGATCAAACTTATACGATTGGGGCTAGGGGCACGACGGTTTACGTCAATGTCAACGCTACAGGCGGGGCTAACAATGGTAGTTCGTGGGCAGATGCGTTTGTTTCGTTACAGCAGGCGTTGGTGTCGTCTTGCCCCGGTTCGCAAATTTGGGTAGCAGCAGGGACGTATAAACCCCACGCATCTGACCGTAATGCCTCGTTTGTCATGGTCAGAGATGTGGCTATTTACGGTGGTTTTAATGGTACGGAGACACAGTTAGCAGCACGCAATTGGACAACGAATGAAACCATTCTCAGTGGGGATTTAGGCGCTACAGGTAACGAAGATAATAGCTATATAGTTATTAAGAACGTCAACAATGACTTGACTCCTTCCAATTCGTTATTAGATGGCTTTACCATTACGGGTGGCAATAATATAAGTGGTAGCAGTGGTAATGGCAATGGAGGAGGGATGTGCAATATCAACGTTTCTCCCAGTATCAACAATTGTAAATTCTTATCAAATGTGGCCCATTATGGTGGAGGGATGTATAATCAAAACGCATCTCCAAGCCTCTTAAATTGCAGCTTTTCAAACAATACAGGTTATGACTATGGCGGTGGTATGTATAACATTAACTCCAATCCTGCCTTGACGAATGTAACTTTCTTAAACAATCGGGGCAGTATTGTAGCAGGGGGGGGAGTGTATAATCAAAATTCGTCACCTACTTTGGCAAATTGTACTTTCTCGGGCAATTATTCCCCCAAAGGAGGTGGTATGTATAACAGAGACAATTCTAACCCTGACCTGAGAGGTGTATCTTTTAAAGGAAATCGGGCTGAATATGGTGGCGGGATGGATAATGAATCTTCTTCGTCTCCTAAGTTGACAAATTGTATATTCTCTGGTAACTATGGAGATAATTTTGGAGGTGGAATGCGTAATACGAATTCTTCTCCCATTCTAACGAATGTTACTTTTTCAGGTAACTGGGCGGTTATTAACTATGGCGGGATAGCTAATTATAGCTCCAATCCTGTCTTCAAAAACTGCATCTTGTGGGGGAATAGTAGTGGTGTTTATAACGATGCGAGTAGTACTTCTTCTTATACACATTGTTTGATACAAGGGCTAAATCCCTCGGGGACTGGTAACTTAGATGGTACTTTGACCACAAATAATCCATTGTTTGTAAGTCAGCCCGACTTTACAGCTGCCCCTACTACTACTGGTGATTTGCGTTTGTGGCAATGCTCCCCCGCCATTGATGCGGGTACTGCTACTGATGCCCCCACTACCGACCTCGACGGCAACAACCGCGTGGATGCTAACCCAGGTGGTGGAATAGTGGACCTGGGAGCATACGAATACCAATCAGTGGGCACTTCGGGAGGTATCGTGTACGTCAATGCTTCAGCTTCGGGCAGTAACAATGGTAGTTCTTGGGCAAATGCCTATACGGATTTACAATCGGCACTTAGCCTGGCTCGTGCCAATCCTTCGTGCGTTTCCCAAATCTGGGTAGCGGCGGGAACGTATAAACCTACTTCGGGTATTGACCGTGGCATTTCTTTCTCGATGGTCAATGGCGTGGCTATTTATGGAGGCTTCCCTAATGATGGTTCTGGTACGATGGCCAACCGCAACTGGACTACTAACCCTACTGTTCTTAGCGGAGATTTAGGGTCACCTGGAGTTAACGAAGATAATTCTCGCTATGTCATCCGTAACGATAATAATGGATTAACCAGCAGTGCTATCCTCGACGGATTTGTTGTTACCGAAGGAAATGCCAATACTGGATTTGGCCCAGAACAGATAGGTGCTGGGATGCACAACACTAATGCTTCTCCTACTATTTCAAATTGTATTTTTAGGGGTAATTCAGCGGGCTTTAACGGAGGCGCCATGTACAACAATTTTTCATCACCTGTAGTCATCAATTGTAGCTTTTACGGAAATGCGGCTACCTATAATGGCGGAGCCGTATCTAACGAACAAGCCACTCCCAGCTTTAAAAATTGCAGTTTTACAGGCAATGTATCCCAAAGTAACGGTGGTGTAGTAGCAAGTAACAGAGCTGGGGTGACTCTGACCAATTGTATTTTGTGGGGTAACAGCAGCGGAATTTCAAACACCAATGGCGGTTCCACCACTGTGACTTACAGTATCGTGGAGGGTGGCTATTCGGGCGTCGGTAATAAAAATATAAATCCCCTCTTTGTGAGCCAACCAGCTATTGGCTTAGGCACTACAGGTAATTTACGCTTACAGCAATGTTCGCCCGCAATAGATGCGGGTACCTCTACGGGTGCCCCTACCACCGATTTAGATGGTAAAAATCGGGTGGATGCGATTGCAGGTGGTGGCGTAGTGGATATGGGCGCGTATGAGTACCAAGCTACCTACGATGTGTGTAGTAGTTGTATTGGGAGTAATGGCATTGTTTACGTCAATGCGTCGGCCTCTGGTAACAACAGCGGTCGTTCGTGGGCGAACGCTTATACGGATTTACAATCGGCACTTAACGTGGCTCGCACGTATCCTTCGTGTGTGTCTCAAATCTGGGTAGCGGCGGGAACGTATAAACCTACATCGGGTATTGACCGTGGCATATCTTTCTCGATGGTCAATGGCGTGGCTATTTATGGAGGCTTTCCGAACTCGGGTAATCCTGTGATGTCGGATAGAAACTGGACACTTAACCCTACTATTTTGAGTGGGGATATTGGTGATTCAGGCCATGAGGATGATAACAGTTTTCGCGTGATTTTCAATGATGGGGGTGGCCTAAACAATACCGCCATTTTGGATGGGGTGATTATACAGGATGCTTATAATTCTGGTACAGGGAATGGAAGCGAAGGAGGGGGGATAAGGAATGTCAATGCTTCTCCATTGTTCCGTAATTGTATCATTCGAAACAATTTTTCTAATCAAAATGGAGGAGGTGTGTATGCTGAGTCTTCCTCGCCATCTTTTGTGAATTGTGCATTCATTCGCAACCAAGCAAGGTATATCGGCGGTGCAGCCTTTTTACAGATTGGTACTTATACATTTACAAATTGCATCATTTATGAGAACTCCGCTACTGAGCCAGAACCGTTTTTTGGGCTTATTGAAGGAGGAGGGCTTTATAGTAACGATTCTCAAACATCGGTATTTGTAACTAACTCTATTGCCTGGGGGAACTTTCAGGGTAATAAATCCTCCTCATCGTCAAAGCAAATAAGTTATTTTAATATAGCACCAGTGGTTAGTTATTCCATTGTGCAGGGCGGTTATACTGGTACGGGGAACCTGTCTGCTGATCCTCTTTTTGTCAACGCCGCGAACGGCGATTTTCGCCTTCAACAATGCTCACCCGCCATCAATGCAGGTGACCCTGCTACCACGTCAGCTACGGTAGGGAGTTTAGATTTGGGAGGAAATCCACGGTTTTACAATAGTGGCAGGGTAGATATGGGCGCGTACGAATATCAGGGTACGTTTGACGCAGTAGCACCAATAGCCCAAGTGACTAACAGCACTTGTACAACAGTAGGGGGCACACCCTCAGGTGGCGTTATCAGCGCACCAAGTGGCAGTTGTCCCGCAGGTTCGAGCTTATACTATTCGACCGATAACGGCGGTAACTGGAGCACAACGGTACCGACTTACGCTCAATCAGGCCCTGCGCAGACAATCTTGACTCGTTGTACATGTGATGCTAATCCCGCAAGTTTTGGCCCAACGAGCACGGTAACGACCGTCCCAGGCACGTGCCCAGCTTGTCCCGATTTGACAGCAGTAGCCCCATCGGTGCAAGTAACGAACAGTGTTTGTACAACGTTTAATGGAACGGCATCGGGTGGTAGTATCAGCGCGCCAAGTGGCAGCTGCCCCGCAGGTTCGATTTTACAATATTCGACCGATAACGGTGGGAATTGGAGCACGACTTTGCCCACGTATGCGCAAACAGGGCCTGCACAAACGATTTTAACGCGTTGCAACTGTGGAGCTAACTCAAGTCCAACGAGCACGGTAACGACTGTCCCAGGCACGTGTCCAGCTTGTCCCGTGTTGACGGCAGCAGCGCCAGCGGTACAAGTGACGAACAGCGTTTGTACAACTTATGGGGGAATGGCTTCGGGGGGCGTTATCAGCGCGCCAAGTGGCAGTTGTCCCGCAGGTTCTACCTTACAATATTCAACGGATAACGGTGGTAACTGGAGTGTAAACCTGCCGACGTACGCGCAAACAGGCCCCGCGCAGACGATTTTAACGCGTTGCAACTGTGGAGCTAACTCAAGCCCAATGAGCACCGTGACAACCGTACCAGGCACGTGCCCAACTTGTCCCGATTTGACGGCAGCAGCGCCAGCGGTACAAGTGACGAACAGTGTTTGTACGACTTATGGGGGAACGGCCTCGGGTGGTAGTATCATTGCACCAAGTGGCAGCTGTCCCACAGGTTCGACCTTACAATATTCGACCGACAACGGTGGAAATTGGAGTATGACTTTGCCGACTTATGCGCAAACAGGCCCTGCGCAGACGATAGTAACGCGTTGCAACTGTGGAGCTAACTCAAGCCCAACGAGCACGGTAACGACGGTTCCAGGTACGTGCCCAGTTTGTCCTGATTTGACGGCAGCAGCGCCCGCGGTACAAGTGACCAACAGTGTTTGTATGACTTATGGCGGAACGGCATCGGGAGGTGTTATCAGCGCGCCAAGTGGCAGTTGTCCCGCAGGTTCGACCTTACAATATTCGACTGACAACGGTGGAAATTGGAGCACGACTTTGCCGACGTACGCGCAAACGGGACCCGCGCAGACGATAGTAACGCGTTGCAACTGTGGAGCTAACTCAAGCCCAACGAGTACTGTGACAACCGTACCAGGCACGTGCCCGGTTTGTCCTGATTTGACGGCAGCAGCGCCCGCGGTACAAGTGACGAACAGTGTTTGCACAACTTATGGGGGAACGGCCTCGGGAGGTGTTATCAGCGTACCAAGTGGCAGTTGCCCCGTAGGTTCGACCTTACAATATTCAACCGACGGCGGTAATTGGAGTACAACTTTGCCTACTTACGCGCAAACAGGCCCTGCGCAGACGATAATAACGCGTTGCAACTGTACTGCTGACGTGACTAAATCAAGTCCAATGAGCACCGTAACAACCGTGCCAGGTACGTGCCCAGCTTGTCCCGATTTGACAGCAGCGGCCCCAGCGGTACAAGTGACGAACAGTGTTTGCACAACGTTTAATGGAACGGCATCGGGTGGTAGTATCAGCGCACCAAGTGGCAGTTGCCCCACAGGTTCGACCTTACAATATTCAACCGATAACGGTGGAAATTGGAGTACTACTTTACCTACTTACGCGCAAACAGGCCCTGCGCAGACGATAATAACGCGTTGCAACTGTACTGCTGACGTGACTAAATCAAGCCCGACGAGCACGGTAACGACCGTTCCAGGCACGTGTCCAGCTTGTCCTGATTTGACGGTAGCAGCCCCAGCGGTACAAGTGACGAACAGTGTTTGTACAACGTTTAATGGAACGGCATCGGGTGGTAGTATCAGCGCACCAAGTGGCAGCTGCCCCGCAGGTTCGACTCTACAATATTCGACCGACAACGGTGGAAATTGGAGCATGACTTTGCCTACTTACGCGCAAACAGGCCCCGCGCAGACGATAATAACGCGTTGTAATTGTACTGCCGACGTGACTAAATCAAGTCCAACGAGCACGGTAACGACCGTTCCAGGCACGTGCCCAACTTGTCCCGATTTGACAGCAGCAGCGCCCGCGGTACAAGTGACCAACAGTGTTTGTATGACTTATGGCGGAACGGCATCGGGTGGTAGTATCAGCGCACCAAGTGGTAGTTGTCCCGTAGGTTCGACCTTACAATACTCAACCGATAACGGCGGAAATTGGAGCATGACTTTGCCTACTTACGCGCAAACAGGCCCCGCGCAGACGATAGTAACGCGTTGTAACTGTACTGCCGACGCGACTAAATCAAGCCCGACGAGCACGGTAACGACCGTACCAGGCACGTGTCCAGCTTGTCCCGTGTTGACAGCAGCAGCTCCCGCGGTGCAAGTGACCAACAGTGTTTGTCAGGCAGGTTGTACGATAGGTGGTGGCAGTATTTCCGCCCCAAGTGGCAGTTGCCCCGTCGGTTCGACCTTACAATACCAGCTCAATGTCGGCGGTTGGAGTACAACGCTACCGACCTATGCACAGACGGGACCCGCCCAAACCATCAAAACGCGTTGTGTGTGCAATTCTGATGCGAATCAAATGAGTCCAGAGTCATCGGTGACGACGATTCCAGGGACGGTGCCAGCGTTGGTGGTTCCTGTCAATGGCTCGGCCGTGGTGTCTTGCCCTGCTTTGGCCATTGCTCCAAGCCTTCCTGTGGTCAATGACTGCAACGGCAATCCGATTACACCATCCGCCCCTGTAATTACCAACAACCCCGACCCATTGACGTGCGAAGGGACGCGTACTTACACGTATAGCTACGTATGTGGAAGCGCTACGGCGACGTGGAGTTTTGTCTATACCATTGAACGGGAGCCGTTTACGATTTCGACAGCGAATGGTTCGGCGACGGTGTATGACCCAGCGTTAGCGGTAGCGCCAACGCCACCGACGGTGATGAGTGCTTGCGGGGAGGTATTAACTCCGAGTGCGCCCGTGATAACCAACAGCCCAAATCCGCTGTTGTGCGAAGGGACTAGAACCTATACCTACACCTATACGGATTGTGAAGGGAATACGGCAGTCTGGAGCTTTGTCTATACGGTGCTTGACAACATAGCGCCCACGATTTCTTGTCCAGCCAACGTGGTTGGATGTGCAGGTCAGTTGATTACGTTTACCCCTCCCGTGGGAATGGATAATTGTTTGGGAGCAGTGACGACACAAATCGCGGGCTTACCCACGGGCAGTGTTTTTCCCGTTGGAATAACGACCAATACGTTCAAAGTGACGGCGGCGAATGGTCAGACAGCGGAGTGTTCGTTTACGGTAACAGTGATAAGCAAACCTACGATTACGTTGACTACTTTACAACAAACGCTTAACGAAGGCAACAGCCAAACCTTCTGCGACACGGATGCGAATCCTGTTAACGGTTTGCAGTTTAATGTTTCGGGTTCTTGCGTAGTGGGCAATCCCGTTTGGCGGGTACAAGTGGGCAGTGGTGCGTGGAGCGAGTGGATGACCAATCCACCAGTTTCCCAATTGTCCAATAACCAACCCCATCGCTACCAAGCAGCTTGCGATGCGAGTTGTGCTGTGACGTACACGAATCCGATTGAGTTGACGATTAATTATCGTTCAACTGTTCCACAAAATGTGTCTCTGCTAGTGGACGGTGTGAGTGTAGCTGTGGGCGAGACCAAAGAAGTGTGTAGTTTGGTGAATATACCTCTTAGTTTTAATGCCAATTGTGGGGCAAATGAAGTGACGATTTATTCGGTGGACGGTGGCGAATACAGCGCGGGTTTGCCCGTTGGTTTGGTGGATAATCAGTACCACAATTACCGAGTACGTTGTCGCCAATCGGGAGGAGTTGCATCTTGTGTAGAAAGTGAATCTGGAGTGATGCGGTTAAAATTGGTAGTAATTCCATCGGCACCAACGGTTTCATTGTCCTCGACGGGAAGTTGCAACAGCGGCTCAAGTTTCAGTGGCCAATCGTCCTGCGGAAGTCTGCGGACAGTTTGGTACAATGCCAGCACCAACGTTGCTTTGCCAAGTCTTCCATCGACTGTACCTAGCCAAACGACGTCGTACTACGCTCGTTGTCAGACGGAGAATGGTTGTGTAAGTGAAAAGAGCAATGTGGTGACATTCACTTTAACACCAACCCAAGTAGCGCCAATCATTACGGTGTCTCAAGAGATAGTCTGTACAGGCACGACAGTGAAAATTTCAGCCAACTGTCCCGCAGGTAGCCAAACTTTCTGGAACACGGGCGTAACTACTTCAAGTTTTGAAGTGTCGTTCAGCAACGTGACGAAGCAGAGTTACTGGGCAAAGTGCCTTTTTGAGGGCGGTTGTCAGAGCGCCGAAAGCGTTCGCAAGGAGGTGTACTGGAATGCGTTTGTGGTGACGTTGATCAACATTGGTGAATCTAAATCGGCAGTAAAGGTAAATGACCGTTCGGCGTGGAGTAGTCAATTCATCACGCGCGACGGTGGCCCTGAATTGGAACAAAGCACGCAAGTAAATCCGACTTTGTATTACGTAGAAAATGCCAATAAAATGGCACCTCGTTACTGGACCATCAACGTAGAAGCGTGTGGATTAAATACCGAAGGTTCGCTGACGTTTGACATGTTAGCGACGCCAGAAATGGGCATAATTCGTTCTTTCAACACGCACGAAAATAATGCGCCGTATTTCATGTACGCCAACCGTGAAGGCTGGACGGAATTGTACGCTCAAAACCATCCCGCCTACGGCTTTTACCAAGACAACGGCGCAGGAGGAAATTCGTACGATGCAGGTTTGCCGAAAGGGTTGTACAAGTTAGGCATTCGTTACTGGGATCAAAAAGGCTGGGGCAGCATTTACCCCTCGACCCGTAAACCTCAAGGGAACGTGTTAGCCTATCAAGAATATTGGTTCCGAATCCAGTCGAAAGACGGGGTAGGTGTGGGAGCAGCGAGAGAAGGGGTAAATGGCAAGGAGCAAGAGGCAAAAAGCAAAGGGCAAGGAGCAAATGGGCAAGGGTCGGATAACGGAAAACAGATAACTGATAACGGAGCATTCGCCAATGTAATGCCCAACCCCGTCACCAACACCCTCCGCCTTCAAATCCAAAATAGCAAGGGGCAAGTGGTGCAAGCGGCATTGAGCGATGCCGCAGGCCGTGAAGTTTTGAGCCGCCAATTTGTGCCTGAGACCAACACCCACCAAGAGGAGTTTGGGGTGAGTGCGTTACCGACGGGGATGTATTTCTTGAAGGTTGCGACGGCTGAGCAGCAAGCGACGCTGAAGGTGGTGAAAGTGGAGTAAGGTTAAGAGCACAAAATCCATAAAAACCTCCGTAGGCGTGATACGTTTTGCACCTACGGAGGTTTTTTATAGAGACAATTCGACATTTGGTTACAACAGCCCTTCATCGGCAAAACTTAGGTAGCCAAGTTCAGAGATAATCAAATGATCTAAAATCGGAATGTCAAGCAATTTGCCTGAAGTTACCAGCCGACGGGTAAGCTCTTTGTCTGCCTCACTTGGTTTTAGGTTGCCAGAAGGATGATTATGCACCAAAATCATCGAACTCGCAAGGTGTTCTAACGCTGATTTAAAAATGATTTTGGGGTCGGCAATGGTACCCGAAATGCCTCCTTGACTAATTTGAACGGGGCGTATGACTTCATTGGAACGGGTGAGGAGTAAAACCCAAAATTCTTCATGGGGCAAATCCATCAAGTACGACCTGATTTGTTCATAAGCATCTTTAGAGGAAGTTATCTTAGGGCGGCGCACTACGTCGCTGTCTTTTCTGCGCCTTCCTAATTCCAAGGCTGCGGCAATTGAAATGGCTTTTGCTTCGCCAATTCCTTTGATTTTCATCAAATCCTTCAGGCTAAGTTTGGCCAACTCATTGAGGTTGTTGCTCGCTTTTTGAAGGATAATTTTTGACAAATCAACCGCTGATAATTCTCGCGTGCCCGAGCCAATTAAAATGGCAATGAGCTCAGCATCAGATAGTGCCCCTTTCCCTTTTAACAATAGCTTTTCGCGGGGACGGTCTTCTTCTGCCCAACTTAAAATTCGCCGTGAGGTGTTGTACGCTGTTTCTTCAAAAGTCATGTTCAAAGGGAGTTGGTCAATCTTGCTGAAAATTATAGTAACTTGCCGTGGTAAATCATGCGATATGCGCAACTATAGTATTATCATTCCCGTTTATAATCGCCCCGATGAATTAGGCGAGTTATTGGAGTGCCTTGCCCAACAAACCTTCAAAAATTTTGAGGTTGTGGTGGTGGAAGATGGCTCCAAAATCAAATGTAAAGACGTTGTTGATTCCTTTAAGTCACACTTGCAAATTGCTTACTATTACAAAGAAAACGGCGGGCAAGGGTTTGCGAGAAACTATGGTTTTGAACGGGCCAAAGGCGATTATTTTATTCTTTTAGATTCGGATGCCCTCTTAGAACCCAATTACTTAGCCATCGTTGACAATCGCTTAAATACTGATTATGTGGACTTGTATGGTGGCCCTGATACCGACCATCCGAGTTTTACACCCATTCAAAAAGCGATTAGCTACTCAATGACCTCCGTTTTTACGACGGGCGGGATTCGGGGAAAGAAAAGCAATTTAGGCGGTACGTTTCACCCGCGAAGTTTTAATATGGGATTGTCGAGAAAAGTGTGGGAAAAAACGGGCGGTTTTCAAATCAGCCGAATGGGGGAGGATATTATTTTCAGTATTTCGGCATTACGATTCGGTTTCAAATCAGCGCTTATTCCCGAAGCTTTTATATACCATAAGCGAAGGACAGGCTTTGCGGCTTTTTTTCGGCAATTGCGCTTTTTTGGGCGTGCTCGCATCAATATTGGACGGTTTTATCCTACTGAGCTAAAATTGGTACACACCTTTCCGTTGTTGTTTACGTTGGGTTGCCTGAGTATTCCTTTTTTAGGATTAATTCATCCGTGGTTGTTTTATTTTGGGGCTGGCTTCTTGTGTCTTTATGTTGTGCTCCTTTTTATGGATGCTATCCGTCAATCCAAAAGTGTAAAAGTTGGTTTTTTGAGTGTCATCGCGGCTTTTGTTCAGTTGTTTGGCTACGGTTTTGGGTTTATTCAAGAAGGTTGGAAACGCTTATTTGAAAGTAAAACGCACCGCGAAACAGGTGCTCATATTGAATATCCTTCTTAGAAAATAAAAAGTTGGAAAATAAAAAAGGCGACCCTCGGGCCGCCTTTTTTGTAGTTTCGTTGGATTAGTATTCCCACAAACCGTGCTCTAGTTCCATCAATTCGTTTTCAACTTGAATTGATTTCCAAAGCGCTGATTTTTCGCTACCATAGATACTGATAAGGTCGCGATCCATTGGGTTTGAAAGTTTAGTAATACGACCGTTAAACAAACGTAAGTCGAATGCATCGGCTAAGTTTTTGTGTTGTGCGGTGTTGTATTCGTTAAACCAAATGAATTTTTTCGGGTCACTACGGAAAAGCTTGTCCAAATCTTTATACTTAATCGTAGCTACAGGCATTTCAAGACCAGCTGGGTGTACATCGGCAGGAATGTAAATCGTCACTGTCTGAATGTCATAGTATTGACGAGAACGTTTGCGGTCAAACACCCAGTCTTCTTTTATTTCTAAGACAGAAAGTTGATCAGGGAAGTACATGTTCTCAGCAAGCGCAGTAGCTTCAGCGGCGGCTTTTGCAGCAGCTTCTTCGGCCATCTTCTTCTTGATTTCTGTAGAATCCACTTTAGGAGGTTGAACTTTCGCTACAACAGCTCCTTTTTTGCCTTTAGTGGTTTTCTTTTTAGTCGGAGTACCCCAACCATCGTCAACGGGCTGCGTTTCTTTTTTAGGAGTACTACCCCAGCCATCATCAGCAGGTTTGGCAGCTGTTTTTTTGTCATCCTTTTTGGTGTCGCCCCAGCCGTCTGTACCTGTAGTAGCGTTGTCAAGCCCAAAGCCCGCTTTCCTTTCTTCGTCCGTTAGTACTTGACCTTGATTAGGGATTTGGAGTTTTTTGACAAAATCATCCATCGTCATTTTCTTGGTCATATCTTGGTCAACGTAAGCATCCAAAAGGCCCGCTTTCACGGCATCCATGATGTACTTGGTGATTTCGTTACCTTTTGAAAACATGGGCTGGTTTTGCTTTTCCTTCAAATCCAACCGACGCCACAGTGTACGTTTCATCATGATGTCTGCATCATTAAATTCACGTACTGAGAGCGGATTAACCCCACGGTTATCTTTCTCCTGCGCCAACGCTCCTAAGCTCACAGTAGCTAATGCTACGCATCCCAATAAGGTTTTGACTCTGTTCATTTTATTTTGTATTTAATTCGCTAGGGTATTAACGAACAATTTGTTGCAAACGATATGCTTGTTTCCTGCAAAAATATTAGTTCAAAGGAATGTTTCTCAACTGGGTAGGTAACCCAGCATCATTTACGCTTCCTTTAAAGTTTTTACGTTGAACGCCCGAAACCTCAATGAAAAGACGGTCACCAGCCTGCGCTTGTGATGCCAATGGGGCAATAGAACCACTAGGGCCACTAATAACCACAGGCTGACCAACAGGGCGGTTGTTACGTACAAGTCGAATGGTCATTTCTGAAACGCGGAAACTTGCGTCTTCAGGCGAGAAAGCTTTAAAGCTAGGGTCAGCAACGGCATCCACGCGGATGTTACGTGCCATACTTGCCTGAACACCTTTACGCTCATCTGCCAAAGCTCCATTGATGTAATACTCAAGACTTGGGCGAGGAACTGGTGTAACGCGGAATGGCTCATTACCCATTACATTTCCTTGGTTTGAAATGCTGAGGGTTACGTTTCTGCTGTTTGGTACGATGATTACTTTTCCTTTACCGTTGTTGATAAATTCGGCACCATCGCCACCAAATGATGGATTCCACAAGGCACCAAGTGCGGCACTTTGTACGCTCAACACGTTTTTACAACCAAGGTAAAGCGGAGGCAATGTTCCTGTTTCAATTTGGTACGTTGGACGAGCTACTTTGTACTCATATTTCATTGAAATAGAAGTGTCACGTCCGCTTGGGGTTGGGAATGAAATAACCCCTTGCAATACTTTCGTAGCCAAACCATCTTTGTCGTATGCACCACCTTGGGCCGTAAACTCAATGATTCCTTTTCCGTCTTGAACGCGTACTGGAGAACCCCCCAAGCTCATGCGTGGGGTAAGGGCACTAGAAGAAGCGGCAATAAACATTTCGCCTTTAAACTTCGTCCCAGCTACTACTACTTTAGACTCGGCGCTAATCATGGCCAAAATTTTATCAAACTTGATGTCTTTTGCCCCTACTTTTGCGGCGAGTGCATCCAACACCTCGGCTTCCAAACGGCGGATTTCCGATTGACGCTGGCTCAATACCGCCAACGCTGCTGGAACTGGCGTTTGTTCAAAGTTGATAGCTGCAAAATCTTTGTTGCGCTGATCAACATCACGTTTAGCGAGAGGATCGTCTTTGCCGTCGAGAGCCAACGGAGCAAAGTTCGTACCAGCAAGCTTGTTCATTTGGTCAACAAAACCGTTCAACTTGCTTTTAAGCTCATACGCTTTTCCATTTTTACCAGGACCAATCATGTAGATAGCCACCTTATCTTCTTCGTTGGGGTTTTTCACTTTGCCCGTTTCAGGGTCAATTCCACCGCCCGCTTCGTCGATAAGTTTTGTTTTGATGGCATCTATCTCTGATACAATCCCGCTGGCGATTTTGCGCACATCTTCGGCTTGTTTTACGATAGCGACTTCAAACGCACGATTTCCAGACTTTTCCACTTTGTCGCGGATGCTTTCAACCGTTCTTTGATTTATTTTATTGGCAGCATTTGCCGAACCTTCCATACTTGTGTTCAACAATTGGAATTTTTCCAATAACGCCGAACTCACTTGCAAGGCCAACATCGCTGTTAGTACTAGATACATCATCCCGATCATCTTCTGCCGGGGTGACTCTTTTCCTCCTGCCATTTTTGTAGATTACAGTTTTAGTTTACGGTATTACAGATACTTGCTCTTGGTACGACACCTAAGAACACGTTTTAGCCACGCATGGCAGCAAGCATGTTACCATACACATTGTTAAGCGACGTGATGTTGGTAGTCAACTTAGACATTTCGGCTTTGAACTGCTGTGATTCTTTCGTCGCATCAGCCATGTTTGACATTGCAGTCGTCAAATTACCGTAGAAAGCGTTCATTGCTTTCAAATGCTTCGTAGTATCTTGCAATTCTAGTTCGTAAACTGCATTAAGGGCGCCCATGTTTTTAGTAATGAGCTGAAACTGCTCACGGTATTGTTGTGCGTCTTTGGTCGCATCCGCCATTGATGACATGGCGTTGATAGCTACTCCGTACGATTTATTCATCTCGTTGATTGCGCCAGATGCTGTTTTTACATTTTTAGCGTAATCGTTTGTCGCCACGGTTGCGTCGGTCAAATCGCCGATTTTTGAAACATTATCCGTCAAGCTCTTAAAGCTTTTACCCAAATTTTGGAAAATCTCAGGAGTGATGTTTGCTTCAGCAAGCATTTTGTCCATGTTGGCAGTTAAGCCAGTACCTTTTTTCTCTTCTTTGCGAGGAGCGGCTACGGGAGCCGAATCATCTAATAATTCAGGATATACTTTTTCCCAAGCGTATTCGTCGGCAGTAGGGTACAGAAAACTTTGAACTGCGTACAAAATAAAAATAACGGCCTCTGTCAAAAGACCTGCGGTTAATAGGGTAGTTGCACCTTCGATGTGCGTAATTTTTGCCCAAGCACCTACAATAACGACGGCTGCTCCGAGCGCATAAGCAGTAGGAACGATTTTACTCCAGAAAACACCTTGCTTTTGTGCTGCCATGATTCAATTAAAAATTGGTTATGAGATCAGTTAGAAATTATTTGTTTTAATATAGAAGGGGACAAAAATTGGGGTGCCGCTTTATGGGCAGCACCCCAATTCAGTAAAATCATTTTGATGGATTATCTTTTACGTCCTCCGCGGGCAGTAGCTGCACGGCCTGCTAGGTTTTCAACGACGCAACGGAAACCGATGAAAGCACGTTTGTTGTCTTCATATTCCCAGCTACGTGTTCCTGTTTCGAGGAAATAAGCGACGTCTTTCCATGAACCCCCACGGATAATTTTACGTGGTTCGTCAGGGTTATCGTTCATCGGGTTCATATCCCAGTTAACAACTGTGGCATTATCAGCAAAAGCATCTAGTGTCCATTCGGCTACGTTACCTGCCATGTTATAGAGGCCATAGTCGTTGGCGTTGTAGGCATTGGCAGGAGCGGTGTAAGGATACCCGTCGGCGTCGTAGTTACCACGTTGTGGTTTGAAGTTCGCAAGGAAACAACCTTTGCCGTTGGCTACGTAAGGGTTACCCCAAGGGTATTTGGCCGAAGCACGACCACCACGCGCTGCCCATTCCCATTCTGCTTCGGTCGGAAGACGGAACTTAGGCGAGCTGTATTTTCCTTCTTTTGAACGGTAATCGTTGTAAAGATTAGAGCGCCAAGTTGAGAAATAGCGAGCGGCTTTCCAGCTAACACCTACAACAGGGTACGTGTCGAAGGCTGGGTGAGAAAAATAGTATTCGGTCATTGGGTCACCATTGTGGTAGGTGAAGTCTTTCCGCCATACTGTTGTGTCTGGGTGATACTTTGCCATGATTTCTTCTTCACCTAGCACAGAAAGTGAGTCGGTCATCAAAGCAGTGACGAATTGACGGTACTCGTGGTTGGTGATTTCAGTATCGTCCATGTAGAAAGAAGTAATTGTCACGCGGCGGTTGAAGTTCACCTGCGTTGCTGCTACGTCTTCATCAGCTTGTCCCATCATGAACGAGCCCGAAGGAATCAAGACCATACCATAGGGCGTATCTTGCTTGTAATCTTTACGACCAGCTGCAATGACTTCCCCATTCCGAACACCGACCTCTTGTTTGGCTCCTTTTTTGCCACCTTTACTTCCTCCTTTGCTGTTTTTACCGCCAAATTTATCTTTGACAAAACCGCAGCTTTGTAGCATAACTGCTACCATCACAATCCAAGCTCCTTTGGTGGCATAGCCGAAAAATCCCCTTTTGTTCATGGTTATTCCCGTTAGATTCAAAATTTCAGTATAGAAACGAAGTTCTATGAGTTTATTGTGTGCTTGTTTTTAAATTTCTGTTGTTTATTATCGCAATTGGTTCGCTACTGAGCCCTAAAAATTCTAAAAACAGCCCAAAATTACGAAAAAAGCGATAACTTTTTATCAAACGTGTACTGGTGGTCTAACAATAATTCTGCCAAATGGCTTGTCGTAGTAAAAAAGTTTCAGCAAATAGTAGAATACAGTTGATAAATAGGGTAATTATGATTGTTTCTAATATCTAAATCGTGGTGTACGAACGGGCATTGCTTTGCGCTTAACAAATGGTGGTAAGGCATACGATAACATCATTTCAAACGATGCAGGAGCTTTGGTTGCTCTACCAAAACCTGTTAAATCGAACGCACCACCCAACCGAAATGATTGCCAATTGACTCCCGCAAGCAAATTAACCGATTCTTGTAAGCGGTAGGTAATGCCTCCAAAAACCCGGTCATTCCAAGTCGCCATGGCACCTCCTTCGATAGAAAGGGTTTTGGTACTGAAATTAACGGGCGTTTTGACAAGAACCATCGGTTGAACAATCAGACCATAAATGGGTTCAAAACGATAACCGGCGGTTAGATAGGCGTTGGGTTCCAAGGCATTTTGAGCATCTCCACTCAAACTAAACTTCGGACGGTTGAGGTGATTGATACTCGCACCCACGTAAAAGGTGGTAGCATCGTAAAAAGCCCCTAAGGCAATATCGGGCTGGCTTTGTCCCAGTCGTCCAGTTGGAATCAGTGGGTCTCCTGGGTCACGCGAGATTAATTTATTAAAATCAATGTAACGGTTCTGAAAGCCAACGCGAGCGCCAAGCGCTAAGGTATTATCGTTGATGTTCATCTTGTAAGCATACGACAACTGCACTTCTTGGCTGCCCATGGCGCCAAGTCGGTCGTTTACATAATTGACCCCAATGGCGCTTTTAATAAAATTAAGTGGTACGCTTCCTGTAAACATCAGGGTATTGGGTGCACCACCTTCGCCGCTGGAGGTTTGATAACCTTGCCATTGCATACGGTTGATAAGCTGAAAACGCGTCGTGCCGTCTTCCCCTGCCGTAGCTGGGTTAAAATAAAGCTGGCTGAAAGGAAAAAGCGTAAACTGTGCGTCTTGCTGGGCGTGCGAGATGGCAGAATGTCCTAACCAACTTATAATACTCAATAGAAGTAGCCGTGGGTATTTCATATAGAAAAAGGGGGTATTTTCAATACAAACGACAATTAGGGAAAAAAATTTGATATAAAAAAAGGGTTGAATCTTCAACCCTTATCATTAACGCATAAAATGATTCTAATGTTGCAACTACCCCCAAGAGTTCATTGGATTGGTGTTTGGTTGCTTTTACTTTTAAAGGTTATTGGCCTTTTTGATGTAAATTTCGAGTGCCCCTGTCATGGAAGGAGCGTTGGGCATTGGTGCTTCAATGTCCAAAATCAAACCTGCATCCGTTACAGCTTTGGCGGTTGTTGGGCCAAAGGCAGCAATACGGGTTTTATTTTGCTCAAAATCAGGGAAGTTACGGAACAAAGACGTAATTCCTGATGGACTGAAAAAGCACAAAATGTCGTAATACACATCGGTCAAGTCGGATAAATCGGCTGACACGGTTTCGTACATGACTGCTTCCGTCAGGTGTAATTCATGGTTGCCCATAAACTCAGGAATATCATTGCGACGCTTATCAGAGCACGGGAATAAAAACTTTTCGTTTTTGTGCTTTTTGATAAGGTCAAGCAAATCGGCTGCTGTTTTTTGACCCGCAAAAATTTTGCGTTTCCGAATCTGAATATATTTCTGCAAATAGTTGGCGGTTTGCTCGGTCACGCAAAAATATTTCATTTCTGCGGGCATTTCGAGCTTGGCCTCCTTACAGATTCGGAAGAAGTGGTCAACAGCGTTACGGCTCGTAAAGATGATAGCCGTATGGTCCATAATGTTGATTTTCTGTTTACGAAAATCTTTGTATGATATCCCTTGTATTTCTATAAACGGACGGAAGTCAACCTTGAGGTTGTACCGGCGCGCTAACTCGAAGTAAGGGGATTTTTCGTCACTCGGACGAGCTTGTGAGACAAGAATACTCTCTACTTTATTCAATCGGTCTTGTTGCATCAAAATCGTTTCACTCATATCACAACTTCCTACAGGGCATACCTTACCCCGATGATGAGGGGGATTAATTCGACGATGCAAAGGTACGAAATTAAATATAAACTTTTAACAGTTGTGCTCCTGCTAATTGTAAAGAAGATGAGAATTATCCTCAAAACGTAGAAAATTACGCCTGGTATAAGCAGCATAGAACGTACCAAAACAGTCCAATCAACGATATAAAACGACGTTAAGGCCGCCAAAAGAAGCAGACTGCTGTAAAATAGTAGGGAAGATTGGAGGATTTTGAAAAAGTGGATGTTTGCTACGCCTTCTAGGTTATATAAAGTGCCAAGAATGTACAGTCCCGCGTATTTTGCAAACAGTAAGCCCAAACAAATAAAGACGACCTTGACGTAATCAACCCAAGTATCAAAAAGCGATTGGCCAGAGAGAATGAGTTCTTTGGACGAGAATAAATTATATTGCTTGTCTTGGGTAAAAATGTATAAATAGCCGAGTTCAAAACACAAGAGTAACACAAACAACAAGTTGACCCGACTAAAGGGCTTGTTGATTAAAAACGATTCGTCACGGACATCTACCTGAAACAAATCGGGGAGGCTGTAGAGCCGTTCGAAGGCGCGCGGATAACCGTTGAAAAGAAAGGCCGCAAAGGAGAGTAAAAACAACATTCCAAGAATGAAAAAATTGGAAATGCGGGCATCTTCTTTGGGAAGAAGATTTAAGAACGATTCTTCTTCGATGGTGATGAGCTTTTCGATGGCGGCTTTTTTATGGCCAATCAGTATCGTCTTGCCAACTTGCCCTGGGGTGCCGTAAAGTGTAAGCATTAGCTGCGGACGGCGATACGCTTTGTACAAACTATCAATGCTCATTACATACCACTGTCCCCCTTTCAGGTTTTGTCTCAAGGAGCTATTCAAAAACAAATAATTGTTTTTATCGACATAGATTAATAATTCATAATGCCGATTGCTTTCAATGTCAACAATGGTATTGATGGAAAGTTGGGTATTGTGCTGCTCGGCCACGTAGGGAACGTATTCTTTTTCGCGTTGGTCATACACTAGCCAATCTTGGGTCAAATCTTTGACCAAAAAGTACTGCTTGTTGGGGCCTACCTCGGCTTTGGCAGCCAATGAAAAAAGAATAAAAAACAGGAAAAAGCAGCGTTTTGGGTAAAAAACACGCGATTTGACCAAGGAAGACAACGTTCCTAAGCTAGAATAGTTGGAAGTACTATGTGTTAAAAAAATCAACGTGTTTGGGCGGCTTTTGTCGATGATATAATCAGACAATAAAAAAACAGGCAACTATCGTTTGCGATAATTGCCTGCAAAATTATACATTTTGACGGTATTTATTAGGCTTTGCCCAATGCTTTCAACATCGTTTCGCCAAGAAGTGCAGGAGATTCTACCACGTGGATACCACACTCACGCATGATACGCATTTTTGCTTCGGCAGTGTCGTCTGCGCCACCGATGATGGCACCCGCGTGACCCATACGGCGACCTTTTGGCGCTGTTTGGCCTGCGATGAAACCAACGACAGGTTTTGTTCCGTTTTCTTTGATCCAATGAGCAGCGTCAGCTTCCATGCTTCCACCGATTTCACCAATCATGACGATACCTTCTGTTTCAGGGTCATTCATTAATAATTCAACCGCTTCTTTGGTGGTTGTACCAATGATTGGGTCCCCACCGATACCGATGGCAGTAGTTTGGCCAAGACCTACACGGCTCAACTGGTCAACGGCTTCGTAGGTCAACGTACCTGACTTAGACACAATACCAATCGTTCCTTTTTTGAAGATAAAGCCAGGCATGATACCTACTTTACATTCGTCGGCAGTCATAACACCTGGGCAGTTAGGGCCGATGAGGCGGCACTCTTTGGTACTGATGTACTCTTTGGCCATCATCATGTCTTTGGTAGGAATACCTTCGGTAATACAAACAATCACCTTGATACCCGCATCAGCCGCTTCCATGATAGCGTCGCCTGCAAATGCAGGTGGAACGAAAATAATTGAGACATCAGCGCCGGTTGTTGCAACAGCATCAGCGACTGTGTTGAACACAGGACGCTCAAGGTGAGATTGTCCTCCTTTACCTGGAGTAACGCCTCCGACAACATTCGTACCGTACTCAATCATTTGTTGAGCATGGAAGGTTCCTTCCGAACCTGTAAATCCCTGTACAATTATCTTGGAATTTTTATTGACTAATACGCTCATTGGTGGTTAGTGTAAAATTGCGTGATTCAAGATGTTAACTTTATTTTATTCAAGACAGGAGTCTAAAATTTTCCAGTAAAAGTAGGTTTAAATGAAGAAAGTACAAAAGTTATTCGTCAAGAAAAATTTTAAATTCAAAAAAAAACGCCCCAATTAGCGACGAAAATGGAGAATATCCCCTACCTTGTTAAAGCCCTTGAGACAGGGATTTTGGGTAGTTTTTTTACGTCAGAGCCTTGTATTAAACGGTTTTTGAACCTAGCCTAAACTTACTTTTTTCATGCTACATCTTTCCAATGCCATTTCCGACGCCGTTTTAGCGCTTGTGTGTATTGTTGCTTTTTTTCGCTTTTTTGCTCGGCAACCTTTTTATAATCGAATTTTGTGGGGCATTTTTTTGGTCACGACGGCACTGGCAGCGGCGGCTGGTGTTTTTAGGTATTTGGGCGTCAAAGATTTGACGGCTACGCATCGTTCGCTTTCTACCTTGGCAGGAAGTGTGGGGTTGGTGGCAGTGGTGGTGGCTATTTGGGCGTTGGTGATGCGCCAAAGCATGTCGAAGTGGGTGGTGGTAAGCTCGGTAGGAGTAGGGTTGTTGATTTTTGTGACGTTGCTCGACCCCGCTTACGAAGTGTTTGGTTCGGTGATACAAGCATTTTCTATGCTTTTGGTCATGCTCATCGCTGTTTTTGGGCTAATGAAAAAATACCAAAAAGCGGTTTGGATTGTGGTAGGGGTGATGATTATTGGGTTAGCAACAAAAGTAGCTAACAATCACCTCCCCTTCAATCCCACGGATGTCTATCACTATGCGTTGGCGGCCATGGTTGTCTGTTTTGGTAAAGCCGTTTAGCTTTCGGCTTTGGCATTTTCGATACTTTGAACAAAAGGTTTTAGCCCTGTATATAAAAGGAAGCACGAAAATCCTGTTGCCATTACCAACGTGATGGCGAAAGACAAATGCACTTGATTGGGGTCGTGAAAGAGCTTATCGTTGAGAAGCCCGACCATGAGCGGACCACCGCCCAAGCCAAGTAAATTGACCACAAACAGAAACAAAGCGGAGAAAGTAGCCCGCATAGGCGCAGGTATCATTTCCTGAACCGCTGCCGTAGCTGCGCCATAGGGCATGGAGGTGGCAAAACAGCAAAGTGCCAATAACACCACAAAACCTTGAATGGGGGCAGGCGTAAGGGTGAAAAAAACAAGGACAATCAAGGCTAAAAATAGCCCAATGGACATCCCGATGAAACCTACCCGCATTTTGGCGTCGGCTTTGCCTTGTTGGGTAAGTCGGTCGCTGTAACGACCACCTACAATAACGCCTCCCGTGGAAAAGACGGTAACGATGCTGCCAAGTAACAACCCCGCTTGGGCTTCAGTGAGGCCGTAGTGGCGAACGAGCAACGTAGGTGTCCATGAGGTGGTAGCGTACGAGCCAAAAGCCATAAAGGCAATGCCGAAAAACAAACACAAAATAGCCTGACGGTTGGCCGCAAAATACCGTTTAACTTCTTGGGTTGAAACGGCGGCTTTGGAAGCGTTTTGGCGTTCGGGCTCTTTGATGGTGAAGGCAATAAGCGCAACAATGAGTAACCCTGGAATTCCGACAATAAAAAATACGCTTTGCCACGGATAAATATCCCCAAAGAAAGGGATGCTCCAAGTCCCTTCGACGCTCACGAGTTTCAGGATGAGGGCTACCAATAAAATGGACAAACCTGAGCCTAAGTAAACACCAATGTTATAGATACCGAGGGCTGTACCCAGTTTTTGGCGCGGAAATAAGTCGGTAATGAGCGAATAAGCAGCGGGCGACAGGGCAGCTTCGCCGATGCCTACACCCACACGTGCAATAAAGAGCTGATTGTAACTGCCCGTGACCCCGCAAAGGGCAGTCATGATGCTCCAGATAGTAATACCCCAAACGATAATGCGTTTGCGGTTTTTTCGGTCGGCCATGCGGCCAATGGGAATGCCGAGAAAGGTGTAAAAAATGGCAAAGCTAAAGCCAATGAGTAGGCCCACTTGGGTGTCGGTAACATTAAAATCTCGTTTGAGGGGTTTGACAAGCAAGGTGAGTACTTGGCGGTCGATAAACGACGAAATGTAGGCAAGCATGAGCACCGCTACTACGTACCATGCGTAGCGGAGGTTGGGAGTTGAATTCATGAAGTCGGAAAGGTTTAGGAGATGAGTATGCGTCGGCTTACTTTTGTACTTTCACAATATACTAATAGGAAGCTATTAAAGGCCACAGAAATGCGAAAAATCCTCTTTTTTTTATTGTTATTCGTAGATAATCTACTTTTTGCCCAAATGAACCTCGAAAAAGACCTTGACCAACTCCTGCACCAGCGGTTTGACAAGAATCAAGCGGGCATAGCCGTCATGGTGGTTAAGGAAGGAAAAGTGATTTATAAAAAAGGAGTAGGAATGGCCAATGCGGATACCAAAGAACCGCTCAGTTCACAGTCTAACTTTCGGATGGCGTCGGTGTCTAAGCAGTTTACGGCCATGTGCATCATGTTGTTGGCCAAGCAAGGGCGTCTTTCTTATGACGATAATTTGCTTCGATTTTTCCCTGATTTTGAGGCAACTGTTGGAAAAAAAATCAAAGTACGGCATTTGCTAACGCATTCGTCGGGGATATGGGATTATGAAAATAGCCTGCC
The DNA here is from genome assembly GCF_014195535.1 of Runella defluvii. GTDB lineage: Bacteria > Bacteroidota > Bacteroidia > Cytophagales > Spirosomataceae > Runella > Runella defluvii. The sequence continues at coordinate 423,754 of NZ_JACIBY010000004.1, forward strand.
CGAGGAGCGTACTACCCAAATTTTGGATGCCGAGGTAGTGGCAATGTTGAGCAAAGAAACCCGAACGTATTTTGAGCCTGGGACAACCTTTCGTTACAGCAATTCGGGTTTTTGCGTGTTGGAACAAATGGTCGAAAAAGCGTCAGGGATGCCGTATGTAGATTTTATAACAAAACACATTTTTAAACCGCTTGGTATGTCCTCCACCCGAATTTATGAAGCGGGGAAGGATATTCCGCACCGAGCCATGGGCTATGCCAAAAATAAACAAGGAGCCCTCATTGCTTCTGACCAAAGTATTACCAGCGCGACCAAAGGAGATGGCTGTGTTTATACCTCGCTCGAAGATTATTATAAATGGTATAATGGATTGATAAATAACAAGTTGATTTCTTTGGAGGTAGAATTGAAAAAAGTAGCAATTCAGCTACCAAGCCCATCGCAAGGCCAATATGGTTTGGGCTGGTTTTTTCAGAAAAATGAAACCGAACCGTTGGCGCTGTACCATACAGGAAGTACGTGTGGTTTTAGCAATGGCGTGCTAGTCGTTCCTAGTCGAAAGTATTTGTTTTTATATTTTTCTAATATTGCCGATAATCATGGTATTGAGAAAGAGTTGATTTCGCTTGTCAAAAAATACAACGTCTATGATACTTCGTTTGATTTTTTAAAGATGGTGAATTTAACCAACTAATTCATTCTGCCGAAGAATAGTGAAATAATTGCGACAATCGCGTACTTTTGTGCGTAAAGCGTACGTTCATATATAAGATTCTTACAACCCAAAACGATACGTCCATGGCTCAAAAACTACCTTGGAAAAAAAGTTGGCTATTCATCGGCGTACTTTTTATTAGTAGCTGTAGTATTAGTTCCGAATCGGTTTCGCTCAAAGAAATCTTGCATCAGTCGGCCATCAAATCGTCAACGTCTAAATGCAAAGAAGGGGACTTGGTTTGTTGTAAAAAGACGCCCGAACGTTGTCCCCGTACTCGACCCATCATCTAACCATTGGTTTAGTATTTACGACGGTTCAGTTTCTAAATTAGCACTTTCGTACGCAAATAACGAGACTTGCGAACGCACGTGTTTATTTTTGTTAATGACCGTTGATTCACACGCATGAGAACCCGCTTAAACGATAGAAAACTCTTATTTCTCGGCCCCTTGGTATTGTGGGCAGTGGCGACGGTTTTTTTTAATTTACCTACCCTTTGTAAAGACAATTGGACGGCTGCCAAGTTTTTGATGGCGAGCCTTGCTTCGGTTTATTTTTCGTGGTTTATGGGTCGCTGGCTCATTGTGGCGGTACGGCACCGAAATCCAGGGCTAGAAAAAGTCAAACAACGCCTGATTGCGCTGGGTTTTTTGTGCATTCCTGCGGTGGTAATATTGGTGATTCAGCGTTTGCTTTTCTTCGATTATTTTGTTTATAGCAATTATCCCAAATTCGATTGGTTGCATCCCGAAACCCTCTTTATGGTTGGGCTTAATCTGTTTTATTTGGCCATTATTTTTGCCGTTTATGAAAGCCGTTATTTCTTCAGTGAGTGGCTGATTAGCAAGCGAGAAACCGAAGAATTGAGCCGCGCCAACTTAGAAATGCAGCTCGATTCGCTCAAAAACCAAGTGCAGCCTCATTTTTTGTTCAATAGCCTCAATACGCTTCAAGCGTTGGTGAAGTCCAACGAAAACAAAACGGCGGTTAAGTTTATCGGAGACTTGTCGCAGGTGTATCGGTATTTGTTACAAAGCAATGAACAACAGTTGATTTCGCTCGAAAAAGAACTGGAATTTACCCACGCGTATTTTGGGCTGTTAAAAACTCGTTTTGAAGATGGTATTTCGCTTGAGGTTAATATTGACCCTGCTTTTCGCTACGCGCACATTCCACCTTTGACGTTGCAACTTTTGGTTGAAAATGCCGTAAAACACAACATTGTGTCTGTTTCTAAGCCATTGCATATCAAGATATTTACAAATAAAATAGGGGAGTTGGTGGTGCAAAATAACTTGCAGTGCAAACCCAATAATTCGATGCCATCGAGCCAAAAAGGGTTGGTAAATATTACTTCTAAATACAGTCTCCTGCGCCAACCTCAGGTTCAAATCTACAAGAAAGAAGATATGTTTGAAGTGAAACTCCCCCTCATCGACGTAGCTGTGCCAGCGGGGGCAGTGTATTGAGCGTAACCGACTATGAAAGTAATCATCATTGAAGACGAAGCCTTGGCGGCACGACAACTGAAAGCCATGGTACAAGAATGCGACGAAAGTATTGAGGTCGTGACCATGCTCGACAGCGTGGAGGCGTCGGTGGCGTGGTTGCAGGCCAACGAAAGTCCCGATTTGTTGTTGATGGACATTGAGCTGGTGGACGGGCAAAGTTTTGAGATTTTCAACCAAATAGAGGTGAAAAGTCCCGTCATTTTTACGACAGCCTACAACGAATACGCGATTCAGGCATTTCGGGTCAATAGCATTGATTATCTGCTCAAACCCATTGATGAAAAAGCCCTTCAACGCAGTTTGCAGAAATTTAAGGAACTGAAAAAACTCTACGGAACTACGTCAGATAATTCGTTGAGCATCAATGAGCTGGTGAATGCAATTAAACAAACGAAGCTTCCACAAACCGATTATCGCGAACGTTTTTTGTTGAAACAAGGCTCTCGTTTGGTTCCTATTGCGGTCGAAGATATTGCCTATTTCTACAGCCAAGAACGTCTGACATTTGTTAAAACTTGGGACGAACGTTCGTACGTGATTGATTATACTTTGGATGAATTAGAGTGTATCCTCAATCCTAGTTGTTTTTTTCGGGCCAACCGCCAGATTATTCTTTGTGCCAAAGCCGTAGATAAAGTACACCTACATTTTAATAGCCGCCTAAAACTCGACTTAAAACCCGCTACTGTCGAAGAAGTGTTTATCAGCCGAGATAAATCGGGAGAATTTCGGCTTTGGATGGGGGAATAACCGTACAGAGTTGTCGTAGGTTTTTCGTAGTTTCATGGCCTAATTCTGTTTTGAGCCAGTATTCATCAATAAAACCTAACAACAACCCTTGCAGTTATGGACAGTACTTTATCGCCTGCCGCAGGCGAATCTTCTCGCTATGAATCCGCTGTTTCGAGCCGAGATTTTTTTCTTAACATTCCACCTTATTTATACGCCGTAGTGTTTTCGTCGCTCTGTGTGATTACGGGCTTGATTTGGGACATTTGTTGGCACATGAGCATTGGTCGCGATGGACTGCTATCGCCTCCGCACGTGGTGATTTACGTGGGAGCGGTTGTGTCTGGGCTATTTTCGGGCTACCAAGTGTTATATACTACTTTCAAAGGCAGTGCGACCGAAAAAGCCAAAAGCGTTAAGATTTGGGGCTTTTTCTACAGCTCATTGGGGGCGCTGTTTTGCATTTGGGGGGCGATGATGATGCTTACATCGGCTCCTTTCGATGATTGGTGGCACAATACTTATGGGCTCGACGTGACGATTCTCTCTCCACCGCATACCGTACTGGCTTTGGGAATTATTGGGGTGCAATTTGGAGCAATTGTGAGTGTGATGTCGGTTAAAAACCAGATGAAAACCGCGCAAATAGACACGGATTTTTCACAACGTCGGCTCAAACGCCTCAACCTGATGTTTGCGCTTTCGGGTGGTTTTTTGATGACGATGTGGTACACCTTGTTGTCGGAAGAACTTGGGAGCTGGGAAATGCACAACGCGAGTTTTTATAAATTGTCGGCCATGGCGTTTCCTATCTTTTTGTTGGCAATGGGGCGAGGCAATGGCGGACGTTGGGCGATGACTTCTGTGACGGCCGTTTACACTGCTTTGATGTGTTTGACGCTCTGGATCATTCCGTTGTTTCCTGCTGAACCTAAATTAGGCCCCATTTGGAATCACTTTGACCATTACCAAGGATTTGCTTTCCCGATTTTGTTGTTACTGCCTGCATTGGCGATGGACTGGCTAATGCACCGCTTTGCGTACCTAAACGATTGGAAGTTGGCCGCCCTTATGAGCCTGGCCTTTGTACTTGTTTTGTTGTTGGTACAGTGGCCTTTTGGGAGCTTTTTACGCGAATCTCCTTATTCTCGCAACTGGATTTTTGGAACACACTATTATTATTTTGGCAACGACCCCAATTGGGAATACCGCTATAAATTTGCCCCTTGGACGTTGCAAACTACTTCACAGTTTGCGCTGGGAATGGTATATGCGTTGGGCTTCGGCTACGTGTCGTCTCGGATTGGCTTGGCGTGGGGAAAATGGATGCGAACTATTCAACGATAAAAGAGGGGAGAAGATACGTATGAAAAGGATAGAAATTAGAAAAGTTGCTGCTTTTGTCGGCTTTATCACCCTGTTTTTAGTCATGCAAGTGCAGGCGCACGTTGGTAGTTCGGGGGTGTTGTACCAAGGACAAGCAGGTGGGTATCGGGTGCTGGTAAGCTTGATGCCACCCGATGTGATTCCAGGAACGGCGAATGTGACGGTGTATGTCGAAGAAGGAAATGCCAAAAAAGTAATGGCGCGCCCGATTTATTTCCGAACGGGAGATGAAGGCGCTCCGTCGGCCGACGAACTTGCGGCGGTTGTTGGCCAAGTTGGTCAATTTCAGGGTGTTGTGTGGTTGATGGCGGGAGGGGCGTCAAGTGCCCAAATCACCATCGAAGGCGATAAAGGGAAAAGTGAGTTGGTGGTGCCGATTGCGGCTATTTCTACGGCTCAACGCGAAATGCCTGCGGGTTTGGGGGTGTTGTTGAGCGTGTTGGGATTGTTGTTGGTGGTATTGTTAGTAACCACCATCGGAGCCAGTGCGAGCGATGGGTTATTGAAAGCAGGAGAATCGTTGACGACCAAGCAAAAACGCGCTCGGTTAGTGAATATGGGCGTTGCGGTCGTGGCCTGTACGCTCATATTGTACGGAGGTAGTAGCTGGTGGAGTAGCTGGGCTGATGACTATAAACAGCATTTATACAAACCCTTAGAAGGAAAAGCAGCGGTCGTTGACCAAAGCGGGGAGCGACTTTTCCAGCTCAAAATTGATACGACGCATTTGCTCAAAACAAGGCAGCGAACTACGCTGAGTTTTTTGATACCCGATCACGGGAAATTGATGCACTTATTTTTGGTACGTCAACACACGTTAGACGCCTTCGCCCATCTTCATCCCGAGCGACGAGATACTGCTACGTTTGAGGCGTATTTGCCAAAACTTCCCGCAGGTAAGTACCTCGTCTATGCCGACATTGTGCAACGCTCGGGATTTACGGAAACCATCACCGATACAGTCGAAATTCCTGCCATACAAGGAAACATTTTTCCTAAAACTGATCCCGAAGATACCTATGTGGTGTCAGACCCGCTGAACAACCCCAAGCGGATTCCTGTGGATGAAAACGTGGTAATATGCGGCAAACCTGGCACAAGCACCAAGCTAAAAGATGGCTCTACGGTCGTTTGGGAGGGGAAATCGAACGTCGCGTTTGAAGCGGGGAAACCCTATCAACTGGCATTTGAAGTGTTTGACCCTAGCGGCAAACCTGCGATTTTGGAGCCGTATTTGGGCATGAATGGCCACGCGGCTATCGTGAAATCGGACGGGAAGGTGTATATCCATTTGCATCCTGTGGGGACGTATTCGATGGCCGCCCAACAAAGTATGCAGAGCCGAATTGCGGATACAACCAAAATTTATCGCCTTACGACTTCTCCCAAGATTTTTCGAGATAGCATCGACCGCTACGTGGCAAGCCTCAAGGCAATGACACCTTCGGAGCGTGACCAATTGTTGATGCAAACCATGACGGGCATGAACGCGCACGAAATGGGCGGCATGAAACACGAAAATCGAATTGTGTTTCCGTATGCCTTTCCCAAGGAAGGGCAATACCGTATTTTCTTGCAAATCAAGCGAAACGGACAGGTTTTGACGGGCATTTTTGATGCCATTGTGAAAGCTCCTGCGATGTAGTGAGTGGGGTGGTCTGACTATCGTCTCGGGGCGGTCTGACTATCGTCTGACCACCGTCTCGGTCAGACGACAGTCAGACCGCATGAGTAGTTTCTTGCAAATCGGGGTGGCCTGACTATCGTTTGACCCCGTCTCAGTCAGACCGCATGAGTAGTTGAGAAAGAAAATCAGCCTCAACAGGGCTATTTTTGGAACTCAAATCAAAAAAAGTTAATTATTTTGCGAACGGCGTTATTGATAAAAAACACCCCAATCGCAAACTTCATGCAACTAGACATAGAATTTCTTCACTCCCGTTTTAACGGTTTGTTTGAGCTAAACTTGCTCAAAGAATTAGGGCAAGTAGGCACCTACATGGAAATTGAAGAAGGGCACGTACTGATGCGCCCAGGGGCTTATATTCGTAGTGTACCCATTATTTTGAGCGGCTCTATCAAAATCTTGCGCTCCGATACCGACGGTCGAGAGGCATTACTATATTATTTAGGAGGGATGGATTCGTGTGCTATGTCATTGACGTGCTGCCTGAACCGCCGTAAAAGTGAAATCACCGCCGTAGCGGAAGAAAAAACAAAACTAATTTCTGTTCCCGTCGAAAAAGTCGAAGAATGGGTGTCGAAATACTCTTCGTGGAAACAATTTGTGTTTGCCACTTACCAAAAACGATTCGACGATTTGTTGGGTGCCATCGACCAAATTGCCTTCCGAAAACTTGATGAACGTCTTTTGAGCTTGTTGCAACGCAAATCAAAACAATGCGGATGCAGCGTATTTACGGTAACGCACGAAGAAATTGCGGGCGAATTGGCCACATCGCGCGAAGTAATTTCACGTTTGCTCAAACAACTCGAAAAACTCGGTCGCGTCAAGCTCTCACGAAATAAAATTGAATTAATGTAAAAAAAAGAGGCTCTGTGATAATTATCACTTACTGCCCGTAAGCGTAGCTCTACTTTTGCAGCATCATTCAATCCTTCTGCAAGCGTATGAGCACGTTAGAAATTTTCGGTTTTGGAGCCTCTATTTTGATTGGCGTTAGCCTTGGCCTCATTGGTGGCGGTGGTAGTATTCTTACCCTGCCTGTTTTAGTGTATCTTCTTCATCTTAACCCAGTTACCTCAACGGCCTATTCGCTTTTTATTGTGGGTTCTACGTCGTTGGTTGGTTCGTTTACCTACATGCGTAAGGAGTTGGTTAACTACCAAGCGGCGATTGTTTTTGCGATTCCGTCGTTTGTTGCGGTCTATCTTACGCGGAAGTATTTGGTGCCTTCGATTCCAAGCTCATTGTTTACGGTAGGCGGCTTTGAATTTACCAAAAATGTCGCCATCATGGTCTTTTTTGCGCTTGTGATGTTGGCTGCTTCTTATTCTATGATTAAAGATAAAAAAGAAGCCAAAGGAAATGATTCAGAGGAGTTGAAATTCAATTACCCCTTGATTGCCCTTGAAGGCGGTGTGGTAGGGATTTTGACGGGAATTGTCGGAGCGGGTGGTGGTTTCTTAATTATCCCTGCTTTGGTGTTATTGGCACGCTTACCGATGAAAATGGCCGTGGGGACGTCGTTGCTCATCATTGCGGCAAAATCACTTATTGGTTTTGTTGGAGATATGTCCAACATGCAAGTGGATTGGCCGTTTTTGCTCGAATTTACCGCTTTGTCGGTGGTGGGTATCTTTGTCGGGACCTACATGTCAAAATACATTCCTGGCGAGAAACTTAAAAAGTCCTTTGGTTGGTTTGTATTGGTAATGGGTGTGTATATCATTGCTAAAGAACTCATGTTCAGTTAAAAAAAAGACTTGTGTGACCAATGTCACGGTACAAGACGAATAAAAGTTGGAATTTTACATCACAAACAATAACATTCTCAAAAGCGCATGAAAATCGAACAAATTTATACGGGTTGTTTAGCCCAAGGAGCTTATTACATTGAAAGTGAAGGCGAAGTAGCCGTGATTGACCCACTTCGTGAAGTGACGCCGTACATTGAGCGTGCAGCCAAAGACGGTGCAACCATTAAATACGTTTTTGAAACGCACTTTCACGCCGATTTTGTGTCTGGCCACTTGGACTTGTCTCAAAAAACGGGAGCGCCAATCGTCTATGGCCCCAATGCCAAAACAGGTTTTGAAGCACACATTGCTACCGATGGCGAAGAGTTTCCACTAGGAAAAGTGAAGTTTAAAGTGTTGCATACGCCAGGCCACACCATGGAGTCAACGTGTTATTTGTTGATAGATGAAAACGGTCAAGAAAAAGCGTTGTTCAGCGGAGATACCCTTTTCATTGGAGATGTAGGTCGTCCTGACTTGGCACAAAAATCAGATTTGACCATTAATGACTTAGCAGGTCATTTGTACGAGTCACTTCGCAACAAAGTAATGACCTTACCCGACGACGTCGTGGTTTATCCCGCGCACGGTGCAGGCTCAGCTTGTGGTAAAAACATGAGTAAGGAAACAACCGACTTGCTAGGAAACCAGAAGAAGTTCAATTACGCACTTCGGGCAAATATGACGAAAGAGGAGTTTATTGAAGAAGTAACCAACGGTTTGGCAAAACCACCTCAATACTTCCCTCAAAACGTGAAGATGAACAAAGAAGGGTACGAAAGTATCGATGTCGTGATGGAGCGTGGTGCGCAGGCATTGAGCGCCGCGGCGTTTGAAGCTGCCGCCAACGAAACGGGCGCGGTGATTCTCGACACACGCGGTGCCCAAGTGTTCAACAAAGGGTTTATTCCAAATTCTATCAATATTGGTCTTAAAGGTGATTTTGCTCCGTGGGTAGGTGCATTGGTACCTGACGTGAAGCAAGAAATTTTGCTAGTGACCGAAATAGGCCAAGAAGAAGAAGCCATTTTGCGTTTGGCGCGCGTTGGCTACGATAACGTGATTGGTTATCTTGAAGGAGGTATCGAAACGTGGGGGGCAGCTGGACAAGAAGTGGACACGATAACGTCGATTACGCCCGATGAACTTGCGGACAAAATGGCGGAGGAAAAAGTGATGGTCATTGATGTTCGTCGCCCAAGCGAGTTTTCGGCGGAGCACATTGACGGTGCTAAAAGCTTACCCTTGGACTACATCAGTGAGTTAATGGCGGAATTTCCAAAAGATCAAACCATGTACATTCACTGTGCGGGTGGGTATCGTTCGATGATTGCCTCGTCTATTCTGAAGTCGCGCGGGTACGACAACCTTATTGACATTGCTGGCGGTTTCGCTGCGATTTCAAAATCGGGTCGCTTTACGTTGACCGACTATGTGTGTCCAAGTACGTTGAAGAAGTCGTAAAAAAATAGGATGAAAAAAACGCTCGATAATTGGCAGCTTTGGCTTATGGCAAGTCTAACCTTGGGACTAGCGCCGTTTCTTCCTGAGCCCCACATTGTGGGCAAGATTCGTTGGATTCTGGGAGGGGCTGTGGGAATGAAAGCAATAGACTGGTTTGATTTTGTATTGCATGGAACGCCTTGGCTGCTTTTTATCCGAGCATTGGTGATAAAAATAGCTAGAAAGTAAGGTTTTAGGGAACAATTAGTTTTTCCCCAGTATTACTAGCCGCATAGGCAGTAGTACTGGGGTTTTGTGTTTTGAGGGATATGCCAATTTGCCAAAGAATAAAAATTGCAAACGTTTGCATCTTGCGATAGGGCGATGTTGCTTTTCGTATAAAAAATATTATTATATCATTGTGCCTGATTTAACCAAAGACGACCCTGTGAATACCTACTTTGAACGCACTTCGCCATGCCCGTGTTGGCATGGGTTGACATTGAGCCAGTTGTCATCCATAAACCATAATTTAAAGATTTCATAACATCTCAAGGGTAGTCTCAGTGGGCAATATTACCCACTTTTGCGGCCTCAAATGGGCGAAGTTTTTATTATTATCTTATTCAACACTTCAAACAACCCTTTTTTTTATGCAACACTTTTTCGATTCTCCTCCTTTTAAGCTTCTATTCAGCATCCTTATGTTAGGATGTATGGGGCTTTTTTCTACTCATGTGCAGGCCAACATGCCCGTAGCAGCACCGCGCTCCGTGGCAGACATTACTGTCAAAGGCCGTGTGACGGATGCGGACACCAAAGAGCCGCTTGTGGGATGTAACGTGGTGGTAAAAGGTACTCAAAAAGGAACCAATACCGACGCAAACGGAAATTTTAGCATTGTGGTCTCGGACGAGAAAGCAGTGCTTGTCATTGGATTTATTGGCTATGAAAAACAAGAAATTGTCGTAGGAAGCCGCACCAACGTAGAGGTAGCCCTCAAATCGTCGGCGTCGGAACTTTCGCAAGTGGTGGTAATTGGGTACGGAACTACCACCAAAAAAGACGCAACGGGGGCGCTCAAAACCCTCAAAAGCACTGACTTCAACCGTGGTATTGTCAACTCTCCTGAGCAACTTCTCCAAGGCCGTGTGGCAGGGGTAAACGTTACTTCGGCAAGTGGAGAACCAGGTGGTCGTCAGTCGATTACCATCCGTGGGCCTGGTGGGGTTCGTACGGGAAGTACGCCGTTGTTTGTATTGGATGGTATCCCGCTCGACAACTCAAGCACGGGTGGAGCCACCAATCCCATGAACTTCCTTAACCCGCAAGACATCGAAGCCATTGACGTATTGAAAGATGCGTCAGCAACGGCCATCTATGGTGCGCGTGGTGCCAACGGGGTGGTGTTGATTACTACCAAAAAAGGAAAATCAGGAACCGCCAACATTTCGGTTTCGTCAAACATCGGTGTTTCCAACGTCGCAAGAGCTTTGCCTTTGTTTACTGCCGATGAATTCCGCAAGCAAGTAGTGGCTGTGGGTGGTACGCTCGATGACCTCAAGGCAAACACTGATTGGCAAAAAGAAATTACGCGTCAGGCCATTACCCAAGACCACAACTTGTCGTTTGGTGGAGGTACGGACAAACTCACTTACTATGGCTCTGTGGGAGCTCAAAACCAAGAAGGGGTGATGAAAAACAGCTCACTCAAGCGTTATACAGGCCGTTTTAATGCTTCACAGAAAATGATGGACGGACGCTTGGTGGTGGACATGAACTTGACCGCAAGCCAGACCATCAACAACCGTCCGCCAGTGGAAGGGGTACTTGGTTCGGCGCTTTCGGCCAATCCAACCTATCCTGTACGGGATGCTAACGGTCAATTGGCACGTTATCAGGCATTCACCAACCCTGTGTTGGCACTTGATTTGAACAAAGACATTACGACCATCAACCGTATCGTAGGAAGCATTTCACCTTCGTTCAAAATCTTGAAAAATTTGACGTACAAACTGAACCTTGGGGTGGACAACTCAAGCTCTACGCGTGACGTACAGGTGTTCCCAAGCACAGTGCCGCAGCAAGATGGTCGTTTGGAAGCAACTTACTTGGACAACCGCAACGTGTTGGTCGAGAACTATTTTACATTTACTGAAAGCTTCGGCGACCACAGCATCAATGCTTTGGCGGGTCACTCTTACCAGAAATTTTCGTTGGCGGGACGCAACTGGAGCATTAACAAATTTGCAGTTTCTCCGATTGAACCAGCCAATAACCCAAGCTTAGGTCAAGAATTGACGTTGGCGACCAACCGCCCAGGTGGTTTTGCGGTCATCAATGAGTTGCAGTCGTTTTTCTCTCGTTTGAATTATACCTTCAAAGACCGCTACTTATTTACTGCGACCGTGCGTGCCGATGGGTCAAGTAAATTTGGAGCCAATAACAAATACGGGATATTCCCGTCGTTCTCAGCAGGATGGCGCTTGTCAGAAGAGTCGTTTATGCAGTCAGGGCCTTTCACCGATTTGAAACTTCGTGCAGGTTGGGGACAAACGGGTAACCAAGAGATTCCGTCGAAAATTACTCAAGCGCTCTTTACTTCAAGTGCTTCGGCTACAACAAGTTATCCGTTGGATGCCTCGACAAGCTATCCCGCAGGAACAACTTTCGTTCGCCTAGCCAATCCAGACATTCAGTGGGAATTATCTTCTCAAATGGACTTAGGGCTTGATTTTGGTTTGTTCAAAGGTGCATTGACGGGTTCAGTTGACTATTTCCGTAAGGTATCGAGCAAAATTTTGTTGGAAGTTATCCCTGCTGACCCTATTCAGCCTGCTTCGACTTACTGGACAAACGTTCCTGACATGACCATCACCAACCAAGGAGTTGAGCTAGATATGAACTATCGCCACATTGCCCAAAGTGGTCTGCGTTTCGACATTGGTGGTAACATTACCTTTATCAAAAACGTAGTAAACAACTCTCCTTATACCGTGATTACTTCAGGCTCGGCAACAGGGCCAGGGTTGACATCTGCTACCGTGAACGGTTATGTAAATGGACAGCCGATTGGTACGTTCTACTTGCGTCAGTACATCGGAATTGATGATAAAGGCGTGAGCAAATACGCTGATATCGACGGTGATGGTACAGGTGGTACCGACAAAGACCGTATCGCAGCAGGTAGCGCACTGCCAACGCGTCAGTTTAACATCAACGCCAGTATCGCTTACAAAGGCTTTGATTTAGGCGCGAACTTTAACGGGGTGTCAGGGAATAAAATCTACGACAACACGGCAAACGCGTATTTTTACAAAGCACGTTTGGTTAAAAACTTGAACGGTATTGCAGAATCGGCAGGCGAACCCAACGAATCTATCAACAACGCCGCGCCAGTTTCGACGCGATTCTTGAAAGATGGTTCGTTTTTCCGTCTTAACAACCTGACGTTGGGCTATAACCTCGACACCAAGAAAATCGGAATCAACAACTGGATTTCGGCGGCGAGATTCTCAATTACTGGTCAGAACTTGTGGCTCATTACGAAATACAATGGCTACGATCCAGAAGTAAATACCGATCGTACGGTGAATGGTATTTCGTCGTTTGGTATTGACTATTTGAGCTATCCAAAAGCCCGTTCGTTTATTTTTAGCCTGAATTTAACTTTCTAAGAACATGAAAAAAATACTCATCATATCCTTCATTTCTTGTGCGCTTTTAACCCTCAACAGTTGTACTGATTTGGTTGAAAAAGTACTGGATGAATCATCGGCATCGGGCTTGACCGACAAGCAAGCGGCCGACGGTAGCCTTGCCCCTGTGTACGCACAATTGCCCAATATTTTCTTGCATACCAACTACTTCGCCATCCAAGAAATTTCTTCGGACGAGGCCATTTTACCTTACCGAGGTGGTACCGACTGGGGTGATAATGGAATTTATTTGGCCATGCACCAACACACATATACCAGCACCGACCCCAACATAAGAAACACTTGGTTGCTACTTACGCAGGGGATTTCGCGCGCGGTGACGGCCATGAGTGCGTTGCCAAATATCAACGACACCAACGCCAAGACCTACATCGCCGAAGCCCGTGGGATGCGTGCTTACTACAATTTGTTGTTGTTGGATTTGTTTGGATTGGTTTTCTCAAAAGAAGATCCTAATGGCCTTTCGGTGATTTTGCGCGGAGAGCAAGCGGTTGAGTACTTGAAAGCCGAATTTTTGGCCGTTGAACCGAGTTTGTTGACAACCGTTGGGCCTGGTCGCCTTACCAAAGGGGCTGTATGGGGGTTGTTGGCACGTTTGCACCTCAACGCCGCCGTCTATCGTGATCGCTATGCTAACAGCTTCCAGTTTAAACCTGAGGACATGGACAAAGTGGTGGAATACACCGATAAAATCATCAACTCAGGTCAGTATAGTTTGTCGGCCGATTATTTCTCAATGTTTAACTCCGATAACAATAGTAACAAAGAGTTGATTTTTGTTGGAGAACAACGTGCTGAACTCAACGGCCACAACCGTATGGCGTATTTCTCGTTGTCGGGTGACCAGTTCCCGTTGCCTGCTTTTCCTGCGGCAAACGGAACCGACGGCCCTGCCATCACTCCAGATTTTTATCAATCGTGGGTTCAAGCAAACGACGGAAAAGATCCTGCGGGTATTGACCCTCGTTTCTTTAAACAAAACTGGACGATGCCTGCTGACTCGTGTATTGCAGCTGATAAGTTTGAAATGAACCGTGGAATTTTGCGCGGAACGCAGTACGGTTTAATCCGTGTCAATGGTGCTTTTGTACGTTGTGGAAACAACTATAAAGTAGGAAAACTTTTCAACGTAACGCGTAACCGCCCAACCTTGGCCGTGAACTTTACGGAACAAGTAAACTTTACCGTGGTGGGTAGCGATTACAACACAGGTTATCGCGTGTTGAAGTATGAATTTAGCAAAAAATCATCATCTGGTCGTAACCTCGGCGATGCTGACCTCGTGATTTTTCGCTTGGCAGATGCGTATTTGATGCGTGCTGAAGCCAAACTTCGCAAGAGCAACGATGCCGCTGGGGCTTTGGCAGATGTGAATACGGTACGCGCTGCGCGCAAAGCAGTAGGTACGCCTGCACCAGCTTTGACCAGCATGACCCTCGACTTGCTTTTCCGTGAACGTGGGTTTGAGTTTTATTGGGAAGCCCAACGCCGTACGGACATGATTCGTTTCGGTAAATACGAAGGAACTTGGACTGAGAAGACCAACAATGATCCGAAAAAACGTATTTTCCCGATTCCTCAAACGGCCATCGACGGAGCGTCGAACCTAGTAGGTTATCTTAAACAAAACGATAGCTACTAATAAATAACAAGCAAATCACTATTTTAGAAGGTGGTCTCTCTAGCAGAGGCCACCTTTTTTTGTTGACTGTGACAAATGTTACATTTCAATGAAAAAATTATATAGAATTTAGCGTCCTCGATTACAACCTCATTCGCCCGTATGAAATTACTTAACGTTGTGCGCGTTCTTACCGTGCTAATTATCGCTGTCGCTTTGTATGCGGTAGGTCTTATTGGCTCGTACATTTTGGGCGCGTCAGATTGGCTAAAAAATTATACGGCCTCCTCCGCAACGGCAGATACCACCGCCGTTGTTCCTTATGATACCAACTTCCACGCGCTTTGGACACAGCCTGCCGATTGGCGTTTGGCAAAACTCGCACCCGAGCAGCGTCTCAAAATCGACTACGGCCGTGAGTTGATTGCGCACACCGCCGAATACCTTGGGCCTAAAGGAAAAGTAAAAGCAAACTCCAACGGAATGAATTGCCAAAACTGCCACCTCAACGCGGGTACTCAGCCTTGGGGCAATAATTACTTTGCGGTACAAGCCAATTATCCCAAATTCCGTGAACGCTCAGGGACGGTAGAAAACCAAATAAAACGAGTAAACGATTGCTTTGAACGTAGCCTTAACGGAAAAGCCCTCGATTCGACTAGCCGCGAAATGCAGGCAATTTTGGCCTATATCAAATGGATTGGAGGCGATGTCCCTAAAAAATATACCCCGCGTGGTTCGGGTATTTACAAACTCAAACTAATGAAACGTGCCGCCGACCCCGATAAAGGAAGAGTTGTTTATGAACAAAAATGCCAAAGCTGCCACCAAGCTAATGGTGAGGGGGTGATGGCCGAAGGCGGGCGTACCTACACTTACCCGCCGCTGTGGGGCGAGCGCAGCTACAACAACGGCGCAGGTTTGTTTCGCCTTTCCAATTTGGCGGGCTATGTAAAATACAATATGCCTTTTGGCGCAACCTACGAACGCCCTCAATTATCGGACGAAGAGTCGTGGGACGTGGCGGCTTTTGTCAATTCGATGCCGCGCCCTAGCAAAGATTTGAGCAAAGATTGGCCCAACATCGCTGGCAAACCTTTTGACCATCCTTTTGGTCCTTATGCTGACCCATTTTCGGAACAGCAACACAAATACGGCCCCTTCAAACCCATCAAAGAATGGAAGGAAAAACACAAGAAAAAATCGTAAACACTTAACATAGTTCTCAATGAAAAAGAACCTAATTGCCTTATTATTAGTTGTTTTTGCTTTTGTTAACCAAGGGTTTGCCCAACAAACCGATAAAGTTCACAAAATCGTATTTCACTTAGCTACCAGCGATACGTTGGCGCATAAAGCATTGGCCAAACAAGTGGCTAATGTGTTGGATTATTGGAAAAATGCCCAAATCGAAGTGGTCGTTCATAATAATGGCATTGGATTTATGAAAAAAAATGAGGCCAAAACTGCCAAAGAAATTGAGGCATTAAAAGCCCGAGGCGTGACGTTCGCAGTCTGTGAAAATACCTTGAAACAACGTAAAATCGACAAATCGGAGATTTTGCCTGAGGCTGTTTTTGTGCCCGTTGGTATTGCTGAGTTAGTCCTAAAACAAGAGGATGGCTGGGCGTATATCAAAGCGGGGTTTTAGGAGTGTAGGCGATTAATAGCAAACAAAAAATACCAAGAAATCCCATTAATCGGTGTCTAATCCATTCAATCCGTGTTCAATAATTATGCACTCAAGAAGAAAATTCATTCAAGCAAGCCTATTGGCTGGATTAGTGACAGAAAGCTCGGAGGTATTGGCCGAGGAAAAGAGCGAAATGAAACCAATTTTGACCCAAAATGGAACCATTACGTTGCTCCAGACCACCGATGTGCATTGTCAGCTTCATGCACACGATGAGCTTTTTTGGGAAAATAACCAGCTTGCTTTTCGCAAAGCAGGTGGTTACGCCCATTTAGCGACGGCCATCGACCAACTCCGAAAACAAAACCCTGACAATACCTTCGTGATGGATACGGGAGATATGTTTCAAGGAAGTATGCTGTCGGTAAAAACGTCGGGACAAGCATTTGTGCCTTTGCTCAATGCCATTGGCTATGATTTGTATTTGCCTGGCAACTGGGAAGTGGTGTATTACAAACAAAATATGCAAAAACTGATGGGAGGCTTGATGGCGCCTAAAGTTTGCGCCAACATGTACCACGATGTAGGCGAGGGGAAAAAGGGAGAACTGGTTTTTCAGCCGTATCATATTATTCATAAACTGGGCGTTAAAATTGGCTTTTTGGGCTACACCGACCACCTCGTGCCTATCCGCCAGTCGCCGTATTACAGCAAGGGCATTGTTTATACCAAACCTGAAGACAACATCAAGTACTGGGTAGAGGTATTGAAGCAGCAAGAACAGTGCGATTTTGTGATTGTTCTGGCTCACATTGGGTTGTCGCAGCAAATTGCATTGGCCAACAACCCCGATGCCAAAGGAGTGGATTATGTTTTTGGGGCCGATACCCACGAGCGGGTTAGAAAACCAATCCAGTGTGAGTACGCTAAAGTCGTAGAACCTGGGGCATTTGGGTCATTTGTGGGGCGTCTTGATTTGCAAGTCACCGATGGGAAAATTGTGGGGGAAAAGTACGAACTCATTGAAGTAAACCCCAAAAAATACCCTGCCAAACCCGAGATTAAAAAATTGGTAGAGGAAATCGAAAAGCCGTATCATGCCCAAATCAATCAAGTGATTGGCTACAGTACCGAGCCGTTGTACCGAAACATGGTGGTCGAAAATACGATTGATACCCTCATCGTGGATGCGCTCAAATGGAAAGTTAATACCGAAGTGGTGCTTTCTAATGGCTTTCGGTTTTGTCCACCGTGCGTGCCCGATGCTTCGGGGAAAGTGGCCATTACGGAAGGCTATCTTTTTGATATGTTGCCCGTCGATGCGACCGTGCGCGTGGGGAAAGCCACGGGGCAGCAGCTGGTCGATTGGCTCGAAAAAGAACTTCAAAATGTATTTGCCCAAGATGCTACCAAGCGTTTTGGTGGCTGGGTGGTGCGTTTCAAAGGCATGGAAGTAGAGTTTAAAGCCTTTGAACGCGTGGGGCAACGGGTGAAAAAAGTCATGATTGGCGACAAACCACTTGAATTAGAAAAAACCTATACGATTGCCGCCTGTGAGCGCGATGGAGACCCTGCGGATATGCTTTGCCGCATGAAAGGCGTGAAAGAAGCTTCGAATACCTCTTATACCCTTCATAGTGTGATGAAAGAATATTTAAAAGAGTTTTCGCCCGTGAGTCCTAAGATGCGACAAGCAGCGAAGGTCTTGGATGCTCCCCAAACACTCTTATCGCAGGTTCATGGGGTCGATTATCAATTTTTGTAGGAGTGTAACAATTGTCACGGACTAGGGGCTTGGGCGGCGGTACTTTTGTATAAAATTCTCGCAAATTGTATGAAAGTGCCGTTTTTACTTCCGTTGATGGGTATTTGGTGGAGTGTTAGTAGTGCAGTGGCGCAGGTACACAGCGACCAGCAGTATAAACACAAAGCAACCCCCGCCGACTCTATCCAAGACCTGAGTCATTTTTTTGCCAAAGGTCATTTTCACGGACATGCCCGTTCGTATTGGATGGGAACTGACAACGCAAGTGGCTTGAGCAATTTCTACGCTTGGGGGGTGGGAGCGGGTATTGGCTACGAAACGCCGCGTATTTTAAACCGTTTTCAAGTAGGACTAAGCGGTTTTTTTATGTTCAACTTGATGTCTTCTGATTTATCAAAACCTGATGCTAAAACGGGGCAAATCAACCGCTACGAAGTGGGATTGTTTGATATTCGCCGCCCCAACGACCACGAAGATTTAGACCGTTTGGAAGAACTATACCTTCGCTATCATTTTGGGAAAAAATCAAAAGTTACCGTTGGCCGTCAAGTACCCAAAACGCCTTTTATCAATCCTCAAGACGGACGAATGCGCCCAACACTGACAGAAGCGGCAGTTGTAGAGCTTAATGAATGGAAAAACACCAAAATTCAACTAGAATACGTGTTCCGAATTTCGCCCCGTTCGACCGTTGAATGGTTTAGGGTGGGAGAAAGTATGGGAATCTACCCCGTTGGAGTGGGGTTGGATGGAAAACCTTCTACCTATGCCAATAACGTAGAGTCAAAGGGGGTACTGATTGGTGGAATCACCCAAACCATTGGCCCCGTGACGGTTCAGGCGTGGGATACTTACGTCGAAAATGTCTTCAACACTGCTTTTGTGCAAGTTGATTGGAAGTCAAAATTTAAAAATAAACACGCTTGGGTGGCAGGCTTTCAAGCCGTTCGCCAGCAATCGGTCGGAAACGGAGGAAATCATGACGTAACCAAAGCCTATATGGCACCCGATAGCCGTTCGGCGGTTTTTTCGGGTAGGGTGGGGTATCGTTCTCCCAAATACGATGTCAACATAAACGCGACGCGCATTACAGCCGAAGGACGCTATTTGATGCCGCGAGAATGGGGAAGAGAACCGTTCTATACATTTATGCCACGCGAACGAAACGAAGGGATGGGTGACGTCAATGCGTTTTCGGTCAATGCGTTTTATAAACCTCGAACTCAGCTGAAATGGGAAGTAAGTTGGGGCTACTATAAACTTTCTGATGTAAAAAATGTGTTTTTAAATAAGTACGGAATGCCAGCTTATACGCAGCTAAATGCAGGCATGAGTTACCAATTTAAAGGCTTTTTTGAAGGACTAGATGCCCAACTTTTGGTTGTTCGGAAAGATAACATCGGAGCAACGTACGAAAACGACCGCTACGTGTTCAATAAAGTAAACATGTCTCATTTTAATTTTATCCTCAATTATCATTACTAATCATCATTTTTGCACATACGTAACTCATTCTCTGACTTATGGAATTAATCGAACTCATCAAAAAACCGTGGCCGTGGTACGTAGCAGGGCCATTGATTGGCCTGACAGTGCCAACATTGTTGCTCATTGGCAATAAATCATTCGGGATTTCGTCGTCGTTGCGCCACATCTGTGCGGCGTGTTTTCCTGCTAACATTTCCTTTTTCAAATACGATTGGAAAAAAGAAATCTGGAATTTGTTCTTCGTAGTGGGAGTATTGGTTGGGGGCTTTTTAGCAACTCAATTTCTCGAAAATCCTGATGATTTTGTGATTTCTGAAAAGACAATAGCTGCCCTCAGAGAGCTTGGAATTCAGGATTTTAAAGGCTTGATGCCTGCGGATTTGTTTGCTCTTGAAAATATTTTGTCGCTCAAAGGCTTCATTTTCTTTGTTTTTGGTGGTTTTTTGGTAGGTTTTGGTACGCGTTGGGCAGGTGGCTGTACGTCAGGGCACGCGATTATGGGGCTTTCAACCCTGCAACTCCCGTCGTTGATTGCGACTTGTTGTTTCATGATTGGCGGCTTTGTGATGGTACAAGTACTTCTTCCTTTCATTTTCAAACTTTTCTAACCTTCAATCAACGAATCTCATGGCAACGAATCAAACAAATACAAATACGGTATCTTTTCCAGAACACTTAGTATGCGATGCGCCCAACGACATGGTGAAGCGTGAAAGCACCCTTGGCAACCTCAAGTATTTGGTGGTTGGGGTGATGTTTGGCATTGTGTTCGTCAAAGCCGAAATCATTTCGTGGTTTCGTATTCAAGAAATGTTCCGTCTTCATAGCTTTCACATGTACGGTGTTATTGGCTCGGCGGTAGTAGTGGGGATGATTTCGGTTTTTCTGATTAAAAAATTCAACATCAAAACCCTAGCTGGCGAAACGGTGCAGTTTCACCCGAAGAAATTTATGCGGGGACAAATCTACGGCGGCTTACTCTTTGGCTTAGGCTGGGGAATCACAGGGGCTTGTCCAGGGCCTTTGTTTGCCCAAATTGGAAGTGGTTATGTGGCAGTGATTGTAACGCTCCTCAGTGCGATTGCAGGAACTTGGACATACGGGCTTTTAAAAGACAGATTGCCAAACTAAACGTGTAAACGTGCTGACATTGACATGCTAAAAGGAACCAAACTATACAGTATTCTCTTCAACAAGTGCCCACGCTGCCACGAAGGAGACTTTTTTGTTACAAAAACGGCTTACGACCTCAAAAATTTTGACAAAATGCACAAACGTTGCTCTCACTGCGACGAAGATTTTGAGCGGGAGCCAGGTTTTTATTTTGGAGCTATGTACACCAGCTACGGGCTTTATGTAGCGACCATCGTGACGTCATTTTTGGGCTATGTTATTTTTCTTGGAGGAGATGAGCTGCGGCTCCTGGCCTTTTTGATTCCAGGGCTTATTTTGTTGATGCCGCTGTATTTTCGGATAGGGCGGCGCATTTGGATAAATATTTTTGTGAAGTACAAATCAAAAAAAGCAGAAGAAAGTATCAATTAACCAACCTCTCGAAAGTTCAAAACTTTCGAGAGGTTTTTTGTCGTGCTGAGGGTTGCTCGCCATACCGTGTTGAGGGTTGCTATATCGTGTTGAGGGTTGCTATATCGTGTTGAGGGTTGCTCACAACCCGAATAGAGTCGATACTCAAACTTCTCGAAAGTTATAAAACTTTCGAGAAGTTCTTTTTCTTGAAAAATGAATTAAATTTCTTGCTTGTGTGATATTTGTTACAAAGTAAGGCATGGGAAAAGGTGATTTTTGAGCTCAATAACAACCTTCCTCTTTTTCCCATGACTACTACACACTTCCAAACTCTTATCGTTGGTGGCGGCAATGCAGGATTATCCGCAGCTTCTCAGTTGTTAATCAAAAACCCGTCGCTGCACATTGGTATCATTGAACCTTCCGAAAAACATTACTATCAACCCGCGTGGACACTTGTAGGGGCGGGCGAATTTGATATTAAAGATACCGAAAAAGACGAAGTCGATTTTATCCCCAAAGGAACTACCTGGCTCAAAGACGCCGTGGCAACGTTTCAACCCGAACAAAATCAGGTTACTTGCCGAAGTGGGGCAAAATATACCTACGATACCCTGATTGTAGCGCCAGGGATTCAGGTGGATTGGGGAAAAATAAAAGGGTTAAAAGACACCCTCGGGAAGAACAGCGTTTCGTGTAACTACTCGTTTGATGCGGCTCCCTATACTTGGGAGTTAATCAAAAACTTTGAGGGAGGAACGGCCGTTTTTACCAACCCTTCTAGCCCCATCAAATGTGGAGGTGCTCCTCACAAAATTATGTACTTAGCCTGTGATTATTGGCGTAAAAAAGGAATTTTGGACAAATGCGACGTCCATTATATCTCGGGCGTAGGGGCTATTTTTGCCGTAAAAGAATACGCCGCAACCCTGACGGGCATCGTAAATCGTAATAATATTAAACCTCATTTTTTGAGTAATACGGTGGAGGTTGACGGAGAAAATCAAACGCTATATTATGAAACAAAAAATGAGCAAGGCGAAACGGTTCGCAAGGAAATAAAGTTTGATTTGTGTCACACCGTACCGCCACAATCGGCCCCCGATTTTATCAAGAATAGTCCACTTGCCGACCCCAACAATCCGTTTGGCTACGTAGAGATTAATAAAAATACGATGCAGCACAGTCGCTTTCCCAACATCTTTGCGTGTGGCGACTGTACCAATGCACCTTGTAGTAAAACGGGCGCGGCGATTCGTAAGCAAGTTCCTGTGGTGGTGAGCAATTTGCTTTCGTACCTCAAACAGCAAAGCCTCAAAGAACAATACGATGGCTACAGCGCCTGTCCGATTCCGACGCAATATGGCAAACTGATGCTGGCGGAATTTGATTACAGCAACACACCCAAAATGACCTTCCCTTTTGACCAAACAGTACCGAGATGGAGTATGTGGGTGCTGAAAAAATACGTGTTACCGTGGTTGTATTGGAATCGAATCCTGACGGGTAAAGCGTAGTAGGAACCAACTTCCCGAAAGCTTTAAGCTTTCGGGAAGTTTTTTTGTTCTAAAACTTTCGGGAGGTTTTGTGTTGAGCTATTTCACAGCCCGAATCACTTCACGTTTGTATTTTGGGCCAGGGTGTTTTTCAATGACTAAACCAGCGGATTTTAGGTTGTTTTGGACGTAACTTTTTGAGCAATAGGTGGTTAAATTTCCGCCAACTTTGAGCAACCCTGCCAACTTTTGAAAAATCCCTTCTGTCCAAAGTTCGGGCTGCGCTCTGGGTGCGAACGCATCGTAATAGATGACGTCAAATTGGTGTGACGTTTCAAAATCTTGGAGGGGAATATGGTGTTTTTCTAGCCGAAAATAAGGTGAAAGCTCGGTTGTTTTGCCCCAAGGGGCATGGTGTAATTGAGAGAGTTGCTGGGTGTTTAGTAAGCCATCATAATTGAGCAGAAGAGCCTGTTCGGGTGCTATGGGAAAGGCGTCAATCGTTACATAATGCACGGGAAGTAAGTTTCTTTCGGCTTCGAGCCACGTAAGCGAAGCGTTAAGCCCAGTTCCAAACCCCATTTCAAAAAGGTAAATAGGAGCTTCTGAATTGGTTTCGCGCCGTTGGCGAATAGCTTCTTTAAGTCCTAAATTGATAAAGATATGAAGAGACTCTTGCAGCGCACCGTTGATAGAGTGGTAATAAACATGCAAGGCTTCGTTGTGGAGGGTATGCGAGCCATCGCGTGTAAGGACAAGTTGAGTCGTCATTTTCTTACAGAAATCAAATACATTAAAATCAATTACAATTTTCGATAGGCCACGATTCCTCCAACTAGGTTGGAAAGCTGCGAGAAGCCGAATTTGTCTTTTAATTGGGCGATTGCTTTTTGGCTTCGCATGCCACTTTGACAATGCACAACGACCCGCTTGTTGCGCTGAATCAATGGCACAAATTCTTCCAATCGGGAAAGTGGCATAAGCTCACCGCCGAGGTTGTCCAGTTCATATTCGTGGGGTTCACGGACATCAATCAATTGAAAATCAATGCCTTTGTTAATCAATTCCTGGAGTTCTTCGGGCGAAATATCGCTTTCTATATCGTTTGTGATACCACAAAAAGCTTCGTAATCAATCAGTTGAGTGACAGTTGGTCGTTCGGGAAGTTTAGGAATCCGAATCGTGCGACTAATCATCGTGAGGGCGTCCATGATAAATAATTTCCCCGAAAGAACGTCTCCAATTCCCGTGATTAGTTTTAGGGCTTCGTTGGCTTGGAGGCAGCCGATAATGCCAGGCAATACGCCCAAAACCCCTGCTTCGGCGCAGTTGGGGGCGAGTTCGGGTGGGGGAGGAGTCGGGAATAAATCGCGGTAATTGGGGCCATTCTGGTAATTAAAAACGGCTACTTGTCCCTCAAAACGGTAAATAGCACCGTAAATCAAGGGTTTGTGGAGGAGCAAACAGGCATCGTTGACCAGATACCGCGTAGGGAAATTATCAGAACCATCCACCACAAAATCGTACGACTCAATGATGGAAAGTGCATTTTGAGAGGTCAGATTTTCAAAGTACGGATTCACCTGCACAAACGAATTGAGCGATTGTAACCGCCTTTGGGTTTCTTCCACTTTGGGTTTTCCTACCGACTCGCTGCCGTACATAATTTGGCGCTG
Organism: Runella defluvii; assembly: GCF_014195535.1. Taxonomy (GTDB): domain Bacteria; phylum Bacteroidota; class Bacteroidia; order Cytophagales; family Spirosomataceae; genus Runella; species Runella defluvii. Next base: position 447,946 of record NZ_JACIBY010000004.1, read on the forward strand.
CAGGTTGCTATCATCCACTCGGTCGCCGTCCACAATTCCAATTGTACCTACGCCTGCCGCCGCCAAGTACAGCAAAATAGGGCTTCCTAGCCCACCGCACCCAATGACCAAAACGCGGGCCGCTTTTAGCTTTTGTTGGCCTTCTATTCCGATGTCAGGAATGAGCAAATGTCGGCTGTAACGTTTCAGTTCTTCGGGCGTAAGCATGTTTTGTTAAATTTTGTTAACGAGGCGATTAAACCTTTGGTATGATAAAAATTCTAAGTGTTTGTGAACCCTGACAAAGGTGAACACAACCAGTCAAAAAACAAATGTTAAACCCCAAAACAAAAGTTCCATGAAAACCAATTTGAATTGGCAAAAGCTTGCCACTATCTGTTTACTTATCGTTACTATGGGTGCTTGTAATCAGGATAATACATCAGTTAATCCTGATATAGACAACGTGACCGCCGAAGATAATCAGGCAATTGTGGATGAAACTGAAGCAGTTTTTACCTACAACGAGGATTTGTTTGGTGGTTTTTCGGGAGCACGCGAGGCTGCCACTACGGGAGCTGATAGCACTGGTGTAGGAATGCGCCCGCTTAAAAAAGATAACTGCGCGACGATTACTCGAACCCAAGCCAATGGGGTCATAACGGTCGTTGTAGATTATGGAGCTTCTAAAGAATGTGATGGAAGAAAGGTAGGTGGAAAAATGACCATTCAGATGCCTCTTCGACCTGCCGCCAATACTTCGGGCTTGTTGACACAAACCATTACTTACGAAAACTTTCAACGTGGCCCAAGAACGATTACGGGAAAACATTCGGTGAATTTGGTGGTAGAAAATGGCAAATTAGTAACCAAAGAGAGTTTTACTGAAACATCAATCACGACCGAAAACGGTAAAACAATCTTATTTAACAGCACTAAAACCAGAAAAACAGACACCAAAGGCACGCCTTTGAATGTAAGTGATGACGAAATTGTGATTACAGGATTTACGACTGCCACTGGCAGCGATGGCAAAACATTTTCTTCAACGATTACAAAATCAATTATCGTAAAAGTAGCATGTAAATCCACCAGTGGGGGCTTCCCTGTGGCGGGAACCATCGAAATTGTGCGCCCAGATAAACCAAAATCAATAGTAGATTATGGAGATGGTGCCTGCGACCGTACTTACACCGTGACTACCAACGGAGTAACCGAAACAAAAACACGAAAATAACCGTCTCATACAGCCATTTTTAGTGAAGTTTGGTTTCCAAAAGAAAAAGTCGTTAGTTGTTTTCAAGCAGCCGACGACTTTCGTGTTTTTCAAGAAAAAGCATTACTTTTGTGCCCTAATTCTGAAAAATAACTACGCAAAAATCATTTGTAAGATATGGAATTGTTGAAAGAGATTGCCAACTTCTCGGGTAAGTCGGGCTTGTATCGCATCCTAAAACCAGGACGCGGAGGAGTAATCGTAGAAAGTTTGGACGCAAAGCGTGAAAAATCAATGATTGGAGCTTCGGCACGCGTTTCTGTGTTGAAAGATATTTCCATCTTTATGGCAGATACAGACCAAGCGACGCCCCTTGCTACTGTTTTTGAAAATATTCACAGCAAATACCAAGGCGAAACCCTTGACGCTAAAGCCATGTCAGATTACCAATTGGTGGATTTTATGACGTCGGTATTGCCAGGGTATGACACTGAGCGCGTGTATTTGTCGGATGTTCGTAAAATTATTTCTTGGTACAACATTCTTTTGGTTCAATTACCTCAAGTGTTTGAGCAAGCAGCCGAAGAACAACCAGCCGCCGAAGCAGCCGAAGAAGAAGCTAAGTAAGCGACTTTAGAAAAAACGTAGAAGCCGTGACATCCAATCACGGCTTTTTCTTTTGAGGAATTTTTATGAAAAAAGTACTCAATATAGTAACCAACATGGGGCCGCGATACGTGGCCTTTCGCCTGTGGTACGAAGTCCGCCGCCGAACGGGCTTACTCAAAGCTGCTTTTCCTACGCAGCCCCCGTCGGAAGCCTATTCATCATTAGCTGCGTGGAAAAAATTGCACGTGCGGTTTCTTTTTGAGGCGAAAGAAAGCTTAGCGGAGGGCATGAAGCTTTCGGAGGAGGAACGACAGAAATTGGTTGATCAACTTAACGAATACCGACAAGGTCGCCTTTTGATGTTTAGTGCCACGTATTACGAAGTGACTGATTGGCTCACGAACCCTTCTAACGGCTACCGCTACGACGCCAACAAGCACTGGACAGACATTCCTGATTTGTCGCCCATAGCGGGAGATATTAAATACGTTTGGGAAAAATCACGATTTGCGTTTTTGTATCCGTTGATTCGCGGTGATTTTCATTTGGGAGAAAACAATGCTGAAACGGTTTTTCAAGAAATAGAAAACTGGATAGATGCTAATCCAATCAACTGCGGCCCTAACTGGCGTTGTAGCCAAGAGATTTCGTTGCGGGTGTTGAACTGGACTTTTGCATTACATTATTATAAAAATTCATCGGCGCTGACGGAAGCTCGTTTTGAGAAAATAATGCACGTGTTGTACTGGCAAATGCGGCACGTAGAAGAGAATATCCATTTTTCACGCATTGCCGTACGTAATAACCACGCCATTACCGAAACGTTGGCTTTGTACCTTGTGGGGCTTTTGTACCCGTTTTTTCCCGAGGCACCGCGTTGGAAACAACGTGGAAAAAAATGGTTTGAAGATGAAATAGCTTACCAAATCTACGAAGACGGTACATTCCTACAGTTTTCGATGAATTACCATCGCGTTGTGATTCAGTTGCTTACGTGGGCAATTCGTTTGAGTGAACTCAATGGCGAATTTTTTTCAGAACGGGTGTACCACCGTGCCAAAGCGTCGTTGCAGTTTCTACGAGCGTGCCAAGATACCCAAACGGGTTGGTTGCCTAATTATGGCAACAACGATGGCGCGTTGTTTTTTCCTCTCAATGCGGCGCACTACCGCGACTACCGCCCGCAATTGTCGGCGTTGGAAGCAGCATTGGGCGTTCCATCTCAAATGACGGAAGACTGCTTTTGGTTTGGAACAACTACGATTTTACCACCCACTCAAAAACCGTTTACAGGTACTTTTTCCTTTGAAAAAGGAGGTTACTACGTCGTACGCGATGTGGATGAGAGTGTGACGTTTATTCGATGTGGAGCGTACAAAGACCGCCCTTTTCAGGCAGATAACCTGCATTTAGATATGTGGGTCAACGGTCAAAATCTATTGCGTGATGCAGGCTCGTACTTGTACAATACCGACGAAAAATGGGTGCGTTATTTTGCTGGAACGGCTTCGCATAATACCGTGATGCTCGGAACCTACGACCAAATGCTAAAAGGCCCTCGCTTTGTATGGTATAACTGGGTGAAAAAAGCCGCAGCTTCATGGGAACAACGAGATGAAACATGGATTTTTGAGGGACAAATAGAAGCTTTTGCGCAGGTTGGGAAAGGCATTATCCACCGTAGAAAAGTTCAGAAAAAACAAGGGGAGTTGGTTTGGGTAATCGAAGATTGGCTAGAAAATGCACCTGCCGACCTACCCATGTATCAAATTTGGCATCCGTCGGAGGTAGCTGAAAACAGCGTTGAGTTGACGGCTTTTGATAAACAGGGAAATCCATTGGTCATTTTGCAGGAAGAGGGGTGGTACTCAGGTTTTTACGGTAAAAAAGAAGCGTGTAAACGCTGGGCAATAAGTCATTCGGAGCATTACATCAGGACAGAAGTTTTCGTCGAGAGCGGGTTGTGAGCAACCGTGCTGAGGGTTGCTCACAACCCGAATTCTATGCCGAAGGTTGCTCATAGCCTGAAAAAAAGAAGCCGCTTACGAAATCTCGCAAGCGGCTTCTTTTTGGAAAACGAGGACGATTAATTCTCGCTTTCGTTGTTATCAATCACCATGTCGGCGGCTTTTTTAAACATATCTACGATGAGCGACACGCGGAAGGTATTGGCCAATGGGCTACCTTGTGTTTGTGGCATCAAGTAAGCGAAGTCGATACCATAGCGTTGTTGAATACGTGCGCCAAAACCAACAGTGAAATACTTGCGATTTCCTTTGGTTCTAGCTTCATTGAAATAACCCGCCCGTACGGCAAAAACTTCATTGTACCAGTACTCAGCTCCTGCCGAAATCATGAACTCACGAAGTTCTTCGCTTGCACCACCTGGAGCATCCGAAAACGAGCTGAACATAGCGGCAATACTACTACGGTTGGGGTCTTTGCCACTCGTGATTTTACCCGACGCATCACGAATTGGAGGCGTTGGAATCATCAACTTGTTCAAATCCATCGTAAACGTAACCTTGTTGTATGGGTCGATGTGGCGAGTTGCTGCTCCACCAAACTTAAATGTGGTAGGAATAAAGCCACTGTCAGTACCGCCATAGTTTACTTTACCCCCAATGTTCTGAAGCATCAAGCCAAACGAATATCCCCAGCCAGCACCAGTACCTTCGTCGATATTTTCAGTTTGGTAAAAGGCGCTCAAGTCACCCGCAGCAGTTGTACCAGGCTTGAGGGCAGAGTTACCCATTACCTGAACTCCTCCTCCGAGGTTGGAGTTGATATATTTAAGGTTCAACCCCATCGAAAACTTATCAGTAAGCTTGCGTGAGTAAGCTACCGAAGCAAAAAATTCGTTGGAATAATAATTGCCAAGCAAGGTGCCAAAGCTGTTACGCGCTTGAAACATGCCATGGTCAAAATACATAAGGCTGACACCCACAGCCTGATTTTTGCCAATTTTTTTGAAGCCAGACAGATACGCAAAATACATATCTTCAGTTACGTTGCGAAGCCATGGCGTATATGAAAAAGAGACTCCGTAGTTTTTGGTTGCTTGAGCCAATTTAGCCGCACCCCAGTACATAGCATTTGCATCTGGACTAAGTGCCGCACCTGCATCTCCCAACGCGGCGCTACGAGCATCAGGGGTAAAAGCAGCGAAGGGAACCGACGAAATTACTGGATTGATACCAGAACTGTCTTGGCCTGCGGTTGTTGTACCTTGAGCTGATGAAATGAAAGAAATACAGAGACCCACCAAAGTGACGACGGGAGAGGTTTTTCTTAGCATAAGGAAATGGAAGAAATGTGACTGTGTCAAGAGACGTACATTTATTTTAAAACACGCAAAGATAGTAATTCCTATTTTCAAAATCTATTTTGGTTTTATTAACTTACCACCCACGGTTTGAGTCTGTTGGCGAGTAAGAGATTTCACAACGATTCGATACACATATACGCCAGCAGGTACAGGTTGGCGGTGTTGCGTAGCGGCGTTCCAAGTCATGGTGGTTAGGATAGCATCCGAATTGTAAATGGTCTGTGTTTCGCTCCGTACCAAATTCCCACTGACGTCGAAAATCGTTGTTGTTACTTCGACATCTTCTCCTTCATTGACCAACTCTATTTGTAGGGTGGCTTGTTCTACAAATGGATTTGGGTAGGCGATGACACTTTTTACAATGGCCGATTCTTTGCCTACCTTAAACCTTAACGTACCCTCACTCCAATTATTATATATATCCGCAACTTTTAAGCGAAGTACATAGTCGCCCGCAGGGAGTTTTTTGAGTAAATAATTAATCCTGCCACTTTGATAACTGTCTTGATTTGCCGTAAAATAGTCGTTTACGAGTAGGATTAATGTATCATTGAGGGTCAAACTGATGGGTTGAAGTAGATTAATGCCGCTGTCGTCCGTCAGCTGGGCAATGAGCAATGGACTATCATCTAGTTGGCTGCCTTCCACAAAATTTTGGTCGTTGAGGTAAAGCTGAACCACGGGCGGCTTGGTATCGGGGTTAGAAAGTGCAGTGCCGCCAACCCACACTTGGTTGGTACCTCCCATGGCATCGGCGCTCGTGTCGGCTTTGATGGCATAGACTTGTATTAGCCCATTCCCAAGTTTTGTGTCAATGTTTTTGGGTACGACAAAATCGACGACAAACAAGCCATTTTTAACACTTACTTTCCCTTCAAAAATTTTGCTTTTAAACTGCTTATAAGGCATCTTGGCGTTTTCGATACCGAGTGTCATTAGCTGATTTTCTTTGTCATAGACACTGATGCTTGCCACTCCATTGAAATCGTTCACAAGGACATTCCCCAGTTTGATTTGACCACTAATGCGCGCCTTCCCGCCCGCTTTTAGGGTATCTTGCGTTGTTATTTCTACGTCATAGTCGGGGTAATTGAGGCGTAAAGAAGGGTCGCCTAGGAGTGTAAAGTTTCGGTTAAAAACGCCGCTAAAGCTTTTATTTTTGGTCATTCGCATCAAATCTCCCAAGCGTGGCACGTCCCCGCTGGTATGTTCGAGCGCACTTTCGTAAAAAGCCTCATTGAGTAAAAAATTGGTACTGGCATACACTGGTCGTGCGGTGGTCAGCATGGCAATGGCGCCGCCTCTTGGACTCAAAACGGCCAATTCAGCGCCCGAAACTTCGCCTGGGTTGTCATACCGTCCAAATTCACAAGTGGCTGTAATCATCAACGGTAGATTGTCAAGGTTGCGCCAATTGAGGATATTTTGAAGTGTAACAATCTGTTCGTCAGCCCAAATGGAAATGCCGCCGTGACCCGTGTAATTCATAATTAAAACGCCTTCGTCAATCAATCGGTCGATGGTTTTGCTTGCTTCAGGGGCGTGAATGGGCGTGCCAATTTGGGGAAACGCATCGACATAGACTTTTTGAAGTTCGTAAGAGGCCGTCTTCGAGGCAATTTGCGTCGATAAGTTTTCGGCATCTTGTTGGTGCAAGTTGGCATCGCCGTCGTCGGCTACAAAGGCGATTTTTTGCCGCCATTTTCCACGCCCGCGTTTGGCTACATAACGGATCAATTTATCCACCGCCGTTTCGGCTTCGGCAGTAGTTTTGACGGGCAACCGACCCACGCCAATGTCGAGTAAATGATTTCCGCTAAAATCCTCAATCCATTCTCCATCGGTAGGTTTAAGAAACCCAAAATAATCGTCGGACGTAAAACTCAGCACAGGATGCCCCGACTCGCGGCTTTCGTAGGATGGTACAAAATAGGTCATCTCAAGCGGAGAAAACGCTTTGAGGTTGTTTTTATAATCATACGTTGCATCACCAAAAAGCAACAAATACTTGAGGGTATTGGGCTGGCGGTTGTTCAAAAACTTGGCATAATCACGAATGGCGGTCGGGTCAGCTTGTCCCGAAGCAAACTCGTTATAGACTTGATTAGTGGTAACGACGATGACCTCCAAACCATCGTTTTGACGGCGAAAAGTAGCAAGCCGTTGTGCTTGTTTAAGCCAGATGGGTGACGTGATGATGAGTAAGTTAGGAGTTGAAAGAGCGCGAAGATTCTGGTTGGAAACAGCTTGTGCAGAAATTGGAGTCAACAATTGTGTTTCCGAAAAAGCCACAAACCGACGAAATATTTTTCCTGAAGTACCAAAAATAGCCTCTGTTCCCGATAAGCGAAACGATTGAGCGGCAGGTCGTTGTGGGTTGGTGACATCCCAAAGTTGCATTTGAGCGCTGGCCTGACCAATCTGATAGCGAACCGAATCTTGGGTTAACGAAGCAAGAGACTGAAAAATAGTAGGTTGGGTGTATAAACGAAGGCTACGCTGAATTTGCAATCCAAAAAAATCTAAATACCCTTCGGCATTGGCTTGACCTGCTTTGTCGAAGGTCAGGGAAGTAGTGACTCGCGTGGTTGCGTTGGAAAGTTGACCGTCATAGGTTTTTTGGGTTCGCAAACCTTTGGAATCGTAGCGGTAGTTCGTAACCGTTCCCATGGTTTGTTCGCCTAAGGTTTGCCCATTGACCCCCACCACAAATTTGGTCGTGACTTGTGCGGCGGCTACGCTGGCGACCGTTACTTTAACGGGGCTGTTGGGAAGTAAACCTTCTAAATCGGCCGAAAAATCTTGGCGTGTTTGATTGCCAAAATACTCACCCCACCATTCTCTTCCCGACTGAACACGGTTGTAGATTTCACTTTCTCGAAAAACGTAATCGTCAAAAGCCGTTTGTATCGTCCCCGAATTTCCAGAAGGGTAAGTTGGAAGGCGAAGTCCCGCTTGCGTAGCGTCTAGTTGTAAGAAGTAAAAGGTCGTGTCGCTATACAGGTTGAGTTGGTGTTCAAGGCGTTTTTCGGCTGTGTTGTAGCGAATTTCGTGCGGACTTTGCCCCCAAAACCAAAGGGCGTCACCTTCGTCAAATTTGCCATCGTTTTCCCCTTTGACATAAACCGCATTTTCGGTTAATTCATTGGCCCTATTTTGGGCGTTTGATTGAGGAAGCATATAGCCGCCGTTTCCAAATAGGCGAAGGTTTTTTGGGTTAATATCGCTAGTGGCAATCCCCAGTTTTTTGAGAAACGGCGCATCAATTCGATACACGCCTGTTTGCGTTACCCCAATTTTGAACCACTTTCCAGTAGCAAGTACCGAACTCTGATTTTGCCCCCAACTTGTCGTAGTGAATAAGAGTAAGAATAGGAGGAACGCGCTTAGCACCTTTCCAATAAAGCGATATGTGAGTAAAAGTTTCACGAATAAGATGCTGCTTTTGTATATCGTTTCTCAAAGACAACTACAGCCGCTCCACCCAAGCGTGGGCTGCGACCAAGTATTTTTTTTGCGAGGTTTTCTCTATACAAACGATGCGAGTGCGGCGCTGCGTGCCTCGGATAAAGACTTTTTGCTGTAATCGAAACGCCTGCCCTTCTGACAACTCACTTACCATGACCAAATCCGAATGCGGGGCATCCACGTTTTTAATGGCCTGCATAAGGGGTAAGAATGTCCCCGTAGAGGCGGTTGGATTATGGGAATATAGCGTAAGCGGGGACAAAATCGACGTGGGAAACGTTTGTTCGTTCAGGGTAGGCAGCAATAAAGCGCGAAAATGTGTTTTCCACGCTTTTCCGTGCGGAGGTTGGCGGCGTTTGTACGAACGATACACTTCAAGGTGGGCGATTTCGTGAAGGTAAGTGATGAGGAAATTGTAAGGGTTGAGGTTGTTATTGACCGTAATTCGCTCACGTTGATTGGGTTTTGCCGTAAAATCGCCCAAACGGGTATGTCGAGGGCGAGTCACCACAAAATCAAACTGATAACGTTCCCATAGGTCGTAGCAATAAGCTACAGAAGGGGCTGGAACATGACGTTCCAGGATGTTCCACATCGCTAATCTCGCTTCCACCGATAATTTGTTGGTTAAACCGACTACAATCAAACGCTAAATTCTGCATTTTTGCCTGCCGAACCAAGCGTTTGCGTTTTATGTTCTGTAAACACAAAATAAACATATAAAGTTAAGTTACCATGAATCACGGACAAGAATTTAGAAAGTACGCAGTAAAACACCTCGGCATGAATGGCCTTACGGTAGATGGATACATGAACCATACCGTTGAAAATATGACCCGCGCTATCATCGAAGAGCGCCCCATGAACTTCCGTGAAGTAGATGTATTTTCGCGTTTGATGGCAGACCGTATCATTTTCTTTGGTATGCCTGTCGATGACCAAATTGCGAACATCGTAGTAGCGCAATTGTTGTTTTTGGAATCGGCTGATCCTAAGAAAGATATTTTGATGTATATCAACAGCCCAGGTGGTTCGGTATATGCAGGTTTGGGTATTTATGACACGATGCAGTACGTTCGTCCCGACGTAGCCACGGTATGTACAAGCCTCGCGGCGTCGATGGGAGCGGTACTGTTGGCGGGTGGTGCAGCTGGCAAGCGTGCGGCACTTCCACACGCTCGTATCATGATTCACCAGCCGTCGGGTGGTGCGCAAGGCCAATCGGTTGACATTGAAATCACAGCCCGCGAAATTGTGAAATTACGTGGTGAGTTGTACGAAATTTTGGCCAACCACACAGGACAAACAATCGAAACCATCGAAAGAGACTCTGATCGCGACAAGTGGATGCGTGCCGAAGAAGCAAAAGCGTACGGTCTTATCGACGAAGTTTTGGTAAGAGATAAATAAGCTATCGGCTTTGTAATGAGCGCCAGTGGGTTATGAACCTACTGGCGTTTTTTTGTTTTTAAGGGTTAGTATTACTTACTTTGGTTACCTTCTGGTTTTAAGAGCAAGTAAATGTCAAAGAAAAATAAAAAAATTAGGACAAATCATCGCTTTTTAGATGAGGCGGGAGATACCACTTTTTATGCAAAAGGGCGCCGTTCAATTATCGGAACAGAAGGCGTGTCCAATTGTTTTATTTTGGGAATGGTCAAATTTTACGAACCTCTTGAAAAAATTAGAGAGCAAGTTGCAGAACTTCAGAAACAAGTGTCAGATAATCCCTTTTTTGAACTACCTAGCATCATCAAAAAGAAGAACTCTGAAGGAGGCTATTATTTCCATGCAACAGATGATGTGCCAGAAGTGAGATTTGAGTTTTTTAAATTTATAAACAGCATTGGTTGTTCATTTGAAGCCGTCGTTGGCCGAAAAAATATTGAACGGTATGAAACAAAACACAAAGGCAAGGAAGAGTATTTCTACGCGGATCTACTTTCACATTTATTGAAAAATAAACTGTCGAAAGGCGAGAAAATGGTGCTTCACATTTCTGAGAGAGGAAAAAGTACGAAAAATGCCAACTTGGATTTGTCCCTAAAAAAAGCAATTCAAAGGTACCACAAGGCCAAGGGCGAAACGAAAGAAATTACTACAGAAGTATTATTTAACGTAAATTATCCCACAAAAGACCCGCTTCTCAATATTGCAGACTACTTTTGCTGGGCTATTCAGAGAGTTTTTGAGCGAGGGGAAATGCGTTATTATAACTTTTTAAAGGAAAAAATATCCCTAGTGATTGATGTGTACGACAGTAGTGCTTATAACTCAGGGAAATGGGAGAATTACTATACGCCAAAAAATCCTTTAACAATCAAAAATAAAATAAGCCCACCTTTGCACTAATCTTGAAAAGTTTCAAGAAACGACATGGAGTCGGCGTTCATGCAAGGCAGACCTACAGTACAAAGGTAAATAAAAATAGTTTTTTGTCAAAAGTTTCACGTTTTTATTGTGTTTGAAATCAATGAATTAACACCGTGAAACACAAATTGAGATGTATCAGAATTATCATTTTTTACGGCAGTTGAGCCAAGCGTTGCGGCCGTTGGTGGTTGGGTTGAAGTTCATGGAATGTTTCAGCCAAGAGAAAGACGAGTTAGTGATTGTCTTGGCGCACGCCCGAGGCAAAAACAACTATTATCGCCCGTTTTTTCTTCGTGCTACCCTGCGTCCCGACTTTGCCTGCCTGCATTTTCCCGAAGATTTTAGCCGCGCTCGCCACAACAGCGTCGATTTGTTTGAGACATTGTATGATTTGGAAGTAGTTGATGTTCGGCAGTTTAAAAACGAACGAGCCTTTGGGTTGGTGCTGGAAAATAATTACACCTTGGTGTTTAAACTTTTCGGAAATCGTTCCAATGCGGTGTTGTTTCAAGAAGAGGCCGTGATTGATGTGTTTCATAACAAACTCGTGTCAGATAATAACTTGCAACTAGCAAAACTCGACCGCGAACTCGACCAATCTTGGGAGGCATTTGAAGCGGCAGGGCACGACCATCGGAAGCTATTTCCGACTTTTGGAAAGGAAGTAAATGCGTATTTAGAGCAGCAGTCAGCACTCAGTAGCCAGCCGTCAGTTGGCTTAGAAAAGTGGACATTGATTCAAGGCGTGCTTCAGAAGCTAGAGCAGCCAACGTATTACATTTCTACGTGGCAGTACCAAATTACGTTTTCGTTGGTGCCGCTGGGCGAGGTCATTCGCAGTCATACCGACCCGATTGAGGCCCTCAACGATTTTTATACTACTTACAATCGGATTGGGGTTATTTCCAAAGAAAAATCGGAAGCGGTTCGGGTGCTTCAAAAGCGCATTCAACGCACCGAAAATTATTTGGAAGAAGCCTTTCAAAAACTGGTAACGGTGGATGGTGATGTGAAAAATGAGGAAATTGGGCATATTTTGATGGCCAATCTTCACCAAATTCCCGAGCGTGCCGAACGAGTTACCTTATTTGATTTTTACCGAGATAGAGACATTGACATCAAACTCAAGTCTGACCTTTCGCCCCAACGCAATGCCGAAACGTATTACCGAAAGGCAAAAAACGAACGGATTGAAATTGATAAACTGCAAGAAAACATTGCGTTGCGTGAGGGTGAATTGGAAGACTTAAAGAGTCATTTACAAGAAATAGAGGCATTTGAATCGTTGAAGTTGCTGCGTAAGTATTTGAAAAACAATAGTCTGCTGACCGACGCTCCCATCCTTTCGCCCACCCAGTTATTCAAACATACTGAGTTTGAAGGCTACGTGATTTTGATTGGAAAAAATGCCAAGAACAACGATTTGTTGACCAAAAAATACGCTTACAAAGAAGATTTGTGGTTGCACGCCCGCGACGTATCGGGCTCGCACGTGGTCATCAAGTACAAGGCGGGGCGAAAAATCCCGAACAGTGTCATCGAACGCGCGGCGCAGTTGGCGGCTTGGTATTCAAAGCGGCGAACGGAAACGCTCTGTCCTGTGATAGTTACTCCCAAAAAGTTTGTGCGTAAGCCCAAGGGATTGCCAGAAGGCGAAGTCGTGCTGGACAAAGAAGAAGTCGTGATGGTGGAGCCGCGTGGGTTATAACCGCATCGACGATTTTCTAATCCGTAATTCCCCTCGCATTTTTTTGATGATTAGGCTAAAGGTATCGCGGTGAATGATGTTGTCAATCAACAATGACGCCGCTGTTTCGCCCATTTCAAACGGAAAAAGGTGAAAGACCGTCAATGAAGGCTCAATCAGTTCGGCAATGAGTTCATCCCCAAAACCTACCACGGCGATTTCGGTGGGAATTTGAATTTTACGACGTTTGAGTTCGACCAAAAGTTCAATGGCATTGCCGTAATGAATGGCAAAAATCCCGTCGGGAGGTTCTGGAAGTGAAAGCCAATGGTTAAGCGCTGTCAACGACTCGCTTTGCTTAAATTCAGTGTGATAAATCAGGGTGTCATCCAGAGGAAGCCCGTAGTGGCACAGTGCGGCTTTGTAGCCTTCCAAACGCGTTTGGCTGATTAATAATTGGGGTGGTCCTGCACAAACGGCAATTCTCCGACAACCCTGCTGGATGAGGTGCTCGACCAGCGCAAAACTTCCTTCAAAGTCTTCTTGAACCACTTTGGCCGTTTCCACTTCGTTGCAAACGCGGTCGAAGTGGACAATCGGAAGTCCTTTTTTGAGCTGCAAACGAATGTGTTCAAACGACGTTGTTTCTTTGGAATGACTGATTAATAGACCATCCACCCGACTGGCAATTAACGCCTGAACGTTGAGGGTTTCGGTCGAATGCGATTCGTTTGATTGACAAATCATGACGCGATAGCCAGCTTCCGTCGCCACGTTTTGAATCCCTGCCAACACCCCCGCAAAAAAAGGTCGTTCGATGTTGGGAATCACCACCCCAATCGTGTGTGTTTCGCCACGGTGAAGGCTCTGAGCCAGTAGATTAGGTCGGTAATCCATTTCATTGGCAACCCGCAAAATCTCTTGTCGCGTCAACGAATTGATGTCGGTGCTGCCATTTAAGGCCCGCGATACGGTAGAAGGAGCTACGCCGAGCGACTTTGCAATGTCGATAATGGTGGTTTGGCGAGCGGCTTTCTGAGGGGAAGCTGCGGGTAATTCTACCGTAAAATGCACTTGGCACGTTTTACAATAAAACCGTTGACGTCCTCTTAAAAAACCAGCTTTCACTACTTCCGATACCGATTGGCATTGTCTGCACTCCACCATATAATTGTCTTTTTTTTAGTTAGCCGCAAAATGGGTCTAGCGATTACGTTATAGCTGACGTTGTGGTTAAATACTTTAATTGCACAAAAATATATAAATTTAGTAATAAAAAATACCTATCGGTGGCGTTTTCGGAAACGTTTTCGATAGGTATTTTATGCTTTTTTTCAAAACAAGACAGTAAATAAGTTGGTGAAATGGGCTTGTTGTAGTAACATTAGCTTAGAATCAAACGAGCGCAATTTGCAACAAGCGTTTCTTTCTCAGTGCTTTTCTGTATGGAATTGTACTTTTTTAGGAAATAGATTTAGAAAATACCTTTATATCCCAAGCCTTTTTATGTCAACCACATCTCAATCCTCTGTTTCGAGAAGAAAATTTCTTGAACTGACTGCCAAAGGAGCGGCAGCATCAACGGTCATTGGCGTGCCAACGATTGTACCCGCTTCGGTTTTTGGTAAAAATGCCCCGAGTAACAAAATCAACATTGGCCAAATTGGTTGTGGGCGTATCGGCCGTGACCACGACATGGTCGGCACGATGCAGCACGATGCAGCACGGATGATTGCGGTGTGCGATTTGGATAAAAACCGTTTGGTGGATGGTAAAAAATTGGTTGAAAGCTACTATGCCAAAAAAACGGGCAATGCCAACTATGTGGACGCCAAAATGTACGACGATTACCGTGAAATGTTGCTCAATAAAGACATTGATGCGGTGATTATCAGTACGCCCGACCACTGGCACTCGCAACCTGCGATTGAGGCGGCTTTGGCAGGAAAAGATGTGTATTTGCAAAAACCAACCTCGTTGACCATTGCGGAAGGACGAATGTTGAGCGATATTATTCAGAAGAAAGGTACGGTGCTTCAGGTGGGTACGCAACAACGTTCGTCACCACAGTTTCGGATTGCGGCGGAGTTGGTTCGGAATGGTCGTATCGGAAAACTTCACACCGTAAAAGTGGGACTTCCAGGCGATCCATCAGGACCCGCAGCACCTGCGATGCCTGTGCCTGCAGGCTTCAATTATGATATGTGGCTAGGCTCAACTCCTGAAGTTCCTTATACTGAGATAGGGGTGCATCCTCAAAAAGGCTACGGACGCCCAGGATGGTTGCGCCTTGAGCAGTATGGCGCGGGGATGATTACGGGTTGGGGACAACACCACTTCGATTCGGCAGCGTGGGGAATGGATACCGAACTGACAGGCCCCATTTCGGTACAGGCCGTGGCGGAGTTTCCAAAATCAGGTTTGTGGAACGTTCACGGTGACTTTATGGTGAAGGCCGAATACGCGAACGGTATCACGATGTACACCAGCGGAGGCTTCCCGAACGGCATTCGTTACGAAGGAACCGAAGGCTGGATTTGGGTGTCACGCGGTGACTATGTGGCTTCGGCGAGCGACCCAGTATCGAGAGAAAAAAGTAGCAAAGCCCTTGATGCCAGCGATCCTAAGATTCTTACTTCGGTGATTAGCGAAAACGAAATTCACCTTTATAAAAGCGATGAGCAACACGGCAACTGGCTCGAATGTATCAAAACGCGCAAAGCACCGATTTCGCCCGTAGAAATTGGACACCGCGCTTGTTCGGTGTGTCTCATTAGCCACATTGCGATGAAATTGCCACGCAAATTGCAGTGGGATCCTAAAACCGAACGTTTTGTGAACGATAAAGAAGCCAACGCGATGTTGAGCCGTTCTCAGCGTAAGCCTTACGGAACTACAAACATCAAAATGTAACGTGCGTTGGGTTTCTCAAAACCCAATGTTTAAGCACCCAAAACATTGTAATGTGTGTCAGGTTTCTCAAAACCTGACTTTTTAAGCATAAAAAACATCATGTAATGTGCGTTGGGTTTCTCAAAACCCAACTGTTCAATCATAAAAAAATATGAAAAAGAAAACGAATCAACGCCGTACCTTTTTGAAAGAATCCATTGCTTCGGCCGCAGGAATGATGGCTTTACCGATGCTTCCTTCCATGGCTTACGGAAATATAATCACCGAGACGGTTGCCCCCATCGTTGTTCCTCAATACGATACACCGCGTATCAAATTTTCGGTCATTGGAATGAACCACGGCCATATTTATGGTCAGGTAGAGGCGGTAGTTCGTGGAGGCGGAGAACTGGTTTCGTTTTATGCCAAAGAACCTGATTTGGTAGCGGCTTTTGCGAAACGTTTCCCAAAGGCAAAACTGGCTTCAAGCGAAAAAGAAATCCTAGACGATAAATCTATTCAGTTGGTACTGAGTTCCATCATTGCCAACGAGCGCGCTCCGTTGGGGATTCGGGTGATGAAAAGCGGAAAGGATTATATGTCGGATAAACCTGGGATAACGACGCTTGAGCAACTGGCCGAAGTGCGCAAAGTGCAGAAACAAACGGGGCGTATTTATTCCATCATGTACAGCGAACGCCTCGAAAATAGAGCAACCGTAAAAGCGGGAGAACTGGTAAAAGCAGGAGCAATCGGTAAAGTCATTCAGACCATTGGAATGGGGCCACACCGCATGAATCCCAAAACGCGCCCTGAGTGGTTCTTTAACAAAGAACAGTTTGGCGGTATTATTTGCGACATTGCGTCTCACCAGTTTGACCAATTTTTATTTTTTACGGGTTCTACCCAGGGTGAAATCGTGGCTTCGCAAATTGGAAACACAAACCACCCTCAATACCCTAATTTTGAGGATTTTGGTGATGTTATGTTACGTGGAAACGGCGGGATGGGCTACATCCGCGTGGACTGGTTTACCCCCGACGGACTGAATACGTGGGGCGATGGCCGCTTGACGATTTTAGGAACGGAAGGCTTCATTGAAATTCGTAAGAATACAGACATTGGCGGTCGTTCGGGTGGGAATCACTTGTTTTTGGTGGATCAAAAAGAGACTCGCTACATTGATTGTACGCAGCAAGATTTGCCTTATGGTCGCTTATTAGTGGACGACGTTTTGAACCGTACTGAAACGGCTATGTCGCAAGCTCATTGTCTTTTGGCAATGGAGTTGGCCATCAAAGCGCAGAAAAATGCCCAAAAAATTACCTTAACAAAGTAAAACCCAAACCTGTAAGGTTTCAAAAACCTTACAGGTTTACGCGATGAAAATGAAAAGTCCCCATTTCTACCAGTTTATAGCAGCATTTGCGTTGGTGAGTAGCGTAGCGATTTCCCAAACAAAAATCACTGCGATGAAGTACAATTCGAAGATTGATATTACGATTAATAATAACTTTTTCACAAGCTACATTTTTTCTCAGGACGAAAAATACCCCTTTTTCTTCCCCGTCAATGGCCCTTCAAATGCCAGTGTGACGTCGATGCGAAATGGGAATTATCCGCACCATAGCTCCTTGTTTTTTGGGTGCGACCGAGTCAACGATGGTAATTATTGGCAAGAAGGTTTAGAAAAAGGACAGATCATCGCCCTTCGCACCGACATCGTGCAGTCGGGGGGAGAAAAAGTAGTGATTGAAAATGAATGTATTTGGCGCCGTCCCAACGCCAATGCGCCCGTAAAAGACTTTAGAACCATCACCATTACCGCTCCCTCGAAAGATTTGTACCAAATTGATTTCGACGTGACGATGGAAATGCTCATGGACGTAACAATCTTGAAAACCAATCACTCGCTTTTTAGCGGACGAATGGATCCCGATTTGGCTGTCATCAACGGCGGAACGATGGTGAATGCCGAAGGGAATACAGGAGAAAAGGGCACATTTGGCGTGAAATCATCGTGGATTGACTGTTCGGGAAAACGCGGTGACAAAGTAGAAGGCATGACCATTATGCAGCATCCTTCAAACCCTTGGTATCCGTCGCCTTGGTTTACGCGTGACTACGGTTTCTTTTCTCCAACGCCCATGTATTGGCCGCAAGACGACAAAGCTACGGTCTTGAAAAAAGGCGATAAGTTAGCGTTGCGTTACCGCGTTTTGGTACATGCTGGCGACCACAAAGCGGCCAACGTCGCTCAGTTATTTGAAAAATATAAAAGTGAATAAACTTTGGTCAGACGACAGTCAGACCACAACAAAGTAATCTTTCGGGTCTGACTATCGTCTGACCCGAGCAAAACAGGTGGTCAGACGGCAGTCAGACCACAACAAAGTAATCTTTCGGGTCTGACTATCGTCTGACCCGAGCAAAACAGGTGGTCAGACGGCAGTCAGACCACAACAAAGTAATCTTTCGGGTCTGACTGTCGTCTGACCCGAGCAAATACAATAGTTATGGCATTTATTCAAACTATGCGTTGGTTTGGCCCCAACGATCCCGTTTCGTTGATGGATATTCGTCAGGCAGGGTGTACGGGTGTGGTATCAGCGCTTCACCAAATCCCCGTCGGAGAAGTGTGGAGTGTGGAAGAAATCAAGCAACGCATTCAACTCATTGAAGCAGATAATCATCGCTATACCCGCCTTACGTGGGACGTAGTAGAAAGTTTACCTGTTCACGAAGACATCAAAAAAGGACTTCCCAGCCGAGAAAAGTACATCGAAAACTACAAAATCTCGCTGCGCAATTTGGCCGCTTGTGGCATCAAAACCGTCTGTTACAACTTCATGCCCGTGCTCGATTGGTCGCGAACCAATTTGAATTATCAAATGCCTGATGGCTCATTGGCGTTGCGTTTTGTGTGGGAAGATTTTGCCGCTTTTGATTTATGTATTCTAAAACGGCCCAACGCCGAAGCCGATTATTCAGAGGAAATTCAGGCCAAAGCCCGCGCTAAATTTGCGCAAATGAGTCCCGAGGAAGTCGCTACGTTGCAAAATACGGTGTTGCTGGGCTTGCCAGGCTCGAATGAAGCCTTTGAATTAGCCACGTTTCAAGGGTTGTTAAATAATTATAAACAAATAGGTGACAAAGAGTTACGTCAAAATCTTTACTATTTTATTCAGCAAGTTGCCCCTTTAGCGGAGGAAATAGGAGTCAATCTTTGTATTCACCCCGATGACCCACCGATGCCGCTGCTGGGCTTACCGCGTGTGGTGAGTATCGAAAGTGATTTGGAACAATTGATGGCCGCCTGCGATGTACGGGCCAATGGAATTACGTTTTGCACAGGCTCGTTGGGAGTGCGTGCCGACAATGACCTAGCAGGAATCGCCGAGCGTTTTGGAAACCGAATTCATTTTGTGCATTTGCGGGCAACAAAGCGAGAGAAATCGCCTGATAATCAATTGATTTTTCACGAAGCCGACCACCTTACGGGTGATGTGGACATGTACGCGGTAGTGAAAGCGTTTGTGTTGGAAAGTAAAAAAAGGAACAAAGCGGGCTTGGAAGATGTCCAAATCCCGATGCGCCCCGATCATGGGCATCAAATGTTGGACGATTTGAATAAAACAGGTAAAAATAAGTCTTATCCTGGGTATTCGGCGATTGGCCGACTGAAGGGATTAGCAGAATTGCGAGGCTTGGAAATGGCTATTGAAAAAGGGCTTATGCTTTAAATTACTTTCAGGTTTAGTGTATTGTTAACTACTACCCGCTGATTTCCGCCGATTGAAAGCCGCAGAGAAACGCTGATTTTGTTTTAATCTGCGCACATCAGCGTTTTTTTAATCTGCGATTTTCTGCGGGTAAAAACTAGGTAACTGTTTACTTATGAAAAAATATTTGTTTCTATATCTTCTGCTATCTTCGGTATGTGCCTTTGCCGACGATGGCTCTCGCCTCTGGCTTAAATACGATCTTTTGGCCGACGTCCAGCAGCGTGATACGTACTTAAAATCGACACAGTTTGTGGCAGCCAATTCTTCGCACCCCACCATCAAAGTAGCGGTACAGGAGTTGGAAATGGGCTTAAAAGGTTTGTTGGGAAAAGCACCTGTCCTCGTTCAAACCGCTACCAAATCGGGGGGGATTATCCTGAACGTTGCCCCCAATTCCCCTTCCACGTTGCCCCAAGATGGCTTTGAGTTGTTTTCGGAAAAAGGGAATATCGTCATTTCGTCCAAATCAGAAGCAGGTGTGTTATACGGTGCGTTTGAGCTACTTCGCTACCTTCAAACGGGGAAATCGTTGACAAATCTTTCAGTGAAAAGCAGCCCTAAAATCAAATTACGGATGCTCAATCACTGGGACAATGCCAACGGAACCGTCGAACGGGGCTACGCAGGTTCGTCGATGTGGAAGTGGACTGAACTTCCGTTTCGGATTGACCCTCGTTACATTACCTACGCTCGCGCCAATGCTTCGTTGGGGATTAATGCGACATCCATCAACAACGTCAATGCCAGTTCACGTTTTTTGACCGAAGAATACCTCGAAAAAATCAAAGCCGTGGCCGATGTACTTCGTCCCTATGGCATCAAAGTATTTATTTCGGTCAACTTCCGTTCGCCTCGTACCTTGGGAGGGCTTAAAACTTCTGACCCCCTCGACCCCGAAGTGCGCAAATGGTGGAACGAGAAAACCAAAGAAATTCACCGCTATATCCCTGATTTTGGGGGGTATTTGGTCAAAGCCAACTCCGAAGGAGAGCCTGGCCCGCAGGACTACGGGCGTACCCATGCCGACGGGGCCAATATGCTGGCCGAAGCCATGCGACCGTTTAGCGGCATCGTTATTTGGCGGGCGTTTGTTTACAATGCCGACCCCAAAGGCGACCGTTTCAAGGAAGGTTATGCCCAATTTAAGCCGTTGGATGGGATATTTGACCCCAAAGTGATTGTCCAAGTCAAAAACGGCCCGATTGACTTTATGCCGCGTGAGCCGTTTCATCCGATGTTTGGGGCTTTTCCAAAAACAACCTTGGGCATGGAGTTTCAGATTACGCAAGAATATTTGGGGCAGTCAACGCACTTGACCTACCTTGCTCCCATGTTTAAAGAGTGTTTGGATACGGATACTTACGTGAAAGGAAAAGGAACGACTGTGGCTAAAATTGTGGATGGAAGCGCTGAAAACCACCCACTTTCGCTCATGGCTGGGGTGGCTAATACGGGTTCGGACGCCAACTGGTGCGGCCATCCGTTTAACCAAAGCAACTGGTACGCTTTTGGTCGATTGGCGTGGGATTACACACTGTCGTCGGAACAAATTGCGACAGAATGGACGCGCATGACGTTGACCCAAAAGCCGCAGTCGGTGCAGAAAATTACGGACATCATGCTCAATTCACACCCGATATACGTGAGTTATACCTATCCGTTGGGGACGTCGCACATGATGGGAGAGGGGCATCACTACGGGCCTGAGCCGTGGCTTACCAAAGCCGCCCGCCCCGACTGGACGTCCATTTATTACCATCGGGCCGATTCGATTGGGTTGGGCTTTGACCGTACTGGAAAAGTGAGCAATGCGCTTCAGCTATACAGCCCTGAAGTTCAACAACTTTGGGGAAACGCTGAAAAATGTCCACTCGACTATCTGCTTTGGTTTCATCACGTACCTTGGACCCAAAAATTAAGTACGGGTCGTAGCCTTTGGGACGAACTTTGTCACCGTTATTATGATGGGGTTGGGCAAGTCGGGAAGCTGCAATCAGCTTGGGAAAGTGTGAAGTCAGATGTTGATAAAGAGACGTTTGAGGACGTGAAAGGGCGTTTGAAAATTCAAGAAAAAGAGGCGTTGTGGTGGCGAGATGCCTGCGTGTTATATTTCGGTGAATTTTCAAAACTACCGATTCCAAAGCCGCTTGTGCCCCCTACCCGAACTTTAGATGATGTCAAAAAGCTGACGGAGATTTATCATTTACGATAAAGTTTTTGTTCGTAAAATTTTTAGCGCACCGATGTAAAACCGAATCCAAAAAATTACTAAATAAATGAATCCGATTTTTTCGTTAGAGGGCAAAATCGCCCTCATTACTGGCGGTGGTAGCGGCATTGGCAACGCCATCGCAAAATGTATGATTGCCGCAGGAGGAACGGTCGTAATAACTGGTCGCCGCGAAACCCCGCTTCAAGAAGCTGTGACTGAACTGGGCGAGAAAGCGCATTATGTGGTAAACGATGTGACTGATTTGTCGCAATTAGAGGCGTTAGTAGAACAGATTGAAACCACGATTGGCCCCATTGATGTGTTGGTCAACAACGCGGGTATCAACATGAAAAAACCAGCACTGGAGGTTTCAGACGAAGATTTCCAGCGAATCATTCATACTAATTTAAGTGCCGTATTTTCCCTCACTCGGGCTTGTGCAAAACGCATGGTGGCGCGTCAAAGTGGGTCTATTTTGATGATTTCATCCATGGCGGCCTATTACGGCATCGACCGCGTGGTGGCGTATGGAGCTTCCAAATCGGGGGTGGAGGGAATGGTACAAGTGCTTACTTCTGAATTTTCGAAGTTCAACGTTCGCGTCAATGCCATTGCTCCTGGCTTTATCGAAACCGCCATGATGAAAACCGCCATGAGCAGCGATCCCGACCGCATGAACAAGGCCCTCGACCGTACCCCAATGGGTTATTTTGGCAAACCCGAAGACATTGGCTGGGCGGCAGTGTATTTGTCGTCCGAGGCAGCCAAGTACGTGACGGGCGTCTCATTGCCCGTGGATGGAGGCAATTCGATTGGTTTTTAGGCGTTTGCTCGCTGTTAACTGTTATTTGGTAATGGTGTAACTGTGATGGGCAAAGCCAGAAAAAAGTATGCTGAACACATAATGGATAACAAATAACAGTTAACGGATAACCCAAACTCCGCACTTCTGGTACGAAAAATGCGTTTAGGTGGGTAAAGTCACTTTTACAACCATTGACCATCTCATGAGAATTGGATTATTACTATCGGTTTTTCTACTATGGGCACAAACGCTTTTGGCGCAGGCCACGGTAGCCGTTGCGGCCAAAGATTCGCTGGATATTTTTAAAGAAGGAGCGCCTGCGTCGGTCTTGGAGGCGTACAACGCGCTCTGGAATGATGCCGCTCACAAGTCGTTTTGGAACGAGTTTCAACAGAAATTTGCGGCAGATTTTGATGCCAAAAAACAGGGAGAATTGCTGTTTTCTCAAAACATTGACATTCGAGAAATTGACCTTTTCAACCAGCGCCGTAAGCAGCAGGAGTTCCTAAAAAACCACCCCGATGCGGCCAAGCTTTCGGAGCCGTTCAAACGCTATGTTGAAAATACGATTCGTTGGAACTACTGGTATTGGGTGCTTAACCACGCCGTGGCACGGAGCAATGCTGATACCAAAAACTTGAAAATGTCGTCGTTGCCCGCCGTCATGACGGAAGCGCTTGACCCTAAAAAAATTGCGAACGAAGAAGCCTTTCTAACGGCTTCGTACCGTGATTTTTTGGTGGTTTTTGTGACCTATTTCAACTCTCGCGACCATGCCTTTAATAAATACGCCGACATGGGAGCGGCTATGAACGATAAAGCAGCTTTTGCCAAAAAACACCTTGCGGGTTCGCAGGCATTGCCCTATTATTTGTGCCGACTCATGCGCGAAACCTGCGTCAATACGCCCAAAGATGCCGTAGTGAGTACGTTGGATTTGTTGAAAATTACGCCCCAAGCGGAAAAATACGCCCGTTTGGCGACCGAGAAATGCAACGAAGTCCTCACGCGCAAAGAGGAAAAGAAACCCGCCGAGGTAGCTTCAAAGGCTGGTAAGGAAGACGAACTTATCCTACAAAATGCCGAGGGAAAAACGTTTCGGTTGTCGGATTTCAAAGGGAAGGTTGTTTATCTTGATTTTTGGGCGAGTTGGTGCGGGCCGTGTCGTGCCGAATTTCCTCATTCTAAAGCCATGCAAGAGAAGTTGACCGACAAGCAAAAAAAGAAAATCGTATTTCTTTATGCCTCCATTGATGAAAAAGAAGAGGCTTGGAAAAAAGCGTTGGAACAACTTCAGTTACAGGGTGAAAATGGCCACGTAAAACCCGCTGACAACGCCGCAATGTTGCGTAAACTGATGGTGACGAGCATTCCTCGCTACGTGATTATTGATAAAAATGGTAAAATCATTGCCCCCGATGCACCACGTCCAAGCTCACCTGACACGCTGAATGAATTGTTGAAACTGATTGACAACTAACCCTTTTACTATAAATAATGCAACTCAAGTACGTTGGAATTTCACTGCTTTTGGCAGCAGCTTTGACAGGACAAGCGCAGAAAAAAACGCCAATTTCGCAACCGTTGGTGTCTCATTTGTTTACGGCCGACCCATCTGCTCACGTTTTTAACGGTAAAATTTACATTTACCCGTCGCACGATATTGAATCTGACACCAAACGTGACGACGACGGTGGGCATTTTGACATGAAAGACTACCACGTTTTTTCCATGGGTGCCATCGACGGAAAAGTAACAGACCACGGCGTGGCGCTTGATATAAAAGACGTTCCGTGGGTGAGTCGTCAGCTTTGGGCGCCTGATGCAGAGTTTAAAAACGGGACGTATTACCTTTATTTTCCTGCCAAAGACAAAGAAGATATTTTTCGTATCGGTGTAGCGACGAGCAAAAAACCAGAAGGGCCTTTCGTGGCTGAAAAAGAACCAATCAAGGGCAGTTATAGTATCGACCCGTCGGTTTTTAAGGATACAAACGGCAGTTATTACCTCTATTTTGGTGGAATTTGGGGTGGACAACTGCAACGTTGGAAAGGGAATACGTATTTGGGAAAAACAGATTATCCCAAAAAAGGTGAGACGGCCTTGCTACCACGGGTAGCGAAATTGTCGGCCGACATGAAGAGTTTTGCTGAAGAAGTAAAAGAGGTGAAAATTTTGGACGAAAATGGCAAACTGCTCATGGAAGACGATAAAGATAAACGTTTTTTTGAGGCAGCATGGGTACACAAGTACAACGGTAAATACTATTTCTCGTATTCAACGGGCGACACGCACAACATAGCTTATGCCGTCGGGGATACGCCTTATGGCCCTTTTACGTACAAAGGAATTGTCTTAAAACCCGTGCAAGGCTGGACAAATCACCATTCGATTGTGGAATTTAAAGGAAAGTGGTACTTGTTTTATCACGACGTACAACTTACAGGAAAAACGCACCTGCGCAACATCAAAGTCACTGAATTAAAGCACAACTCTGACGGTTCTATTCAGACAATTGAGCCTTATAAATAACCTTGCTTTCGTTTCTTTAACCTATCGTTAACGGCCTTTGGAAAGTTATCCACTTGAGGGAGGCTATTGTACTATTCAAACCATGAGGATTCTAAAAATCGTCCTTGGAATTTTGTTGTTGAGCCATGCCCTGTGTGTGGCTCAACTTCGTTTGCCGCGCCTCATTAGCGACGGCATGGTGCTTCAGCGTGATCAATCGCTGCGGCTGTGGGGGTGGGCATCTCCCCAAGAAAAAGTGAGCCTTTTGTTTAAAAACAAACAGTACAAAACCCAAGCCGATGCCACGGGCAAATGGGAAATTAAGCTGCCAGCTCAACCCGCAGGAGGTCCTTTTGACTTGTTCTTTCGGGGAAAAAATGAAGTGAAGGTCAGCAATGTACTTTTTGGTGATGTTTGGATTTGTGCGGGGCAGTCGAACATGGTGATACCGATGGAACGCGTAAAGGAAAAATACCCCGAAGACATTGCGTCGGCCAATTACCCCGAAATTCGATTGTTTTTTGTGGCTACTTTGACTGATTTGCAACAAAAACGAGACGATTTTCCGTCGGGAAGTTGGAAAGTCGCCAATCCCAAAGATGTGCTTCAATTTTCGGCGATTGCGTATTTTTTTGCAAGAAATCTGTACGAAAAATACCACGTTCCCATTGGTTTGATAAACTCCAGCGTAGGCGGAACGCCCATCGAAGCGTGGATTGGTGAGGAGGGATTGACGAAGTTTCCAGAGTTGACAGCCACATTACAGAAAAATAAAGATAGCCTTTACGTAAAGTCGTTGCTGAAACAAATGGCAGCGGCCAATACCCCCCGAAAATCGCAAGACAAAGGCATGAGCGAAACAATTCCTTGGTATTCAGTAGACTACGTTCCGAAAGGGTGGCGGCGAATGAACGTGCCTGGCTACTGGGAAGACCAAGGCATCAAAGACCTTAATGGGGTAGTGTGGTACCGCAAAGAAATCGACGTCCCTGCCTCCATGACGGGAGTTTCGGCTAAATTGTTTTTGGGACGAATTGTGGATGCTGATATTGCCTACGTCAACGGCAAACAGGTGGGAAACATTACCTACCAATACCCGCCCCGCCGTTACGAAATTCCTGCGGGAGTACTGAAAGAAGGCAAAAATACCCTCGTCGTGCGGGTGGTCAACCAAGCGGGTAAAGGAGGATTTGTTCCTGACAAAAACTATTCATTGGTAGCCAACGGGCAAGTGGTTGACATTAAGGGAGATTGGTGGTGTAAAGTGGGCGAAGCTTTTCCTCCTGCGAAAGACAATGGAGTGAATTTTTCGGCTCAAAACCAACCTTCCGCCTTATTTAATGCCATGATTGCGCCGCTGGTATCGACCGCCGCCAAGGGTTTTTTGTGGTATCAAGGGGAGTCTAATACTGGAAATCCCGAGCCTTACCGTGCCTTACTTCCTACCTTGGTTCAGGATTGGCGCAGCCGCTGGGGGCAGGGTGATTTGCCTTTCTTTGGGGTACAATTGGCCAATTTTATGGAGGTCGATTATTTGCCGTCCGAAAGCCAATGGGCGGTGTTGCGCGAAGGGCAGTTGAACCTATTATCCGTTCCCAATACCGCTTTGGCCGTCACGATTGACCTCGGCGAGTGGAATGACATTCACCCGTTGAACAAGAAAGACATTGGGTATCGCTTATCATTAGCCGCCCAAAAACTAGCCTACGGCGACCAAAATGTAGTGCATTCTGGGCCGCTTTTGACCTCAGCCACGTCCGAAAATGGTAAAATTCGACTACGTTTTGACCAAACAGGCAGTGGCATTGTTTCCAAAGACGACGACGAACTGCGCTGGTTTGCCGTAGCGGGAGCTGATAAAAAGTTTGTGTGGGCGCAAGCACGCATTGAAGGAAAAAATGAAATTGTTGTTTGGAACGACACTGTTTCTGCACCTTTGTACGTGCGTTATGCGTGGGCAGATAACCCCGAAAATGTCAATTTTTACAACAAAGAAGGATTGCCAGCGTCGCCCTTCCGAACGGACGAACCTGCAAAGCGCTAATGTGGGCGAGATAGACTTAGTAAGTTTTGGAAACTTACTAAGTCTTCACGATGCGACGAAGCGGGTTTTGAGAAACCCTTTGCACAGTCTCCTCATCACTTAAATCTCATAACTCATCACTAACAATCATGAATTCAATCCGCTTACTTTGTCTTTTTTTAGGCGTATCACTTGCGAGTTTTGCTCAACAACCTTGGAACGGGAAAAAATGCGCCGTCGTACTTACCTACGACGATGCCCTGAATGTTCACCTCAACAATGCCATTCCCGCTTTAGATTCGGCGGGGTTTAAAGGAACGTTTTACATTTCAGGCTCTTTTCCAGGCTTTACCCAGCGCTTGCAAGATTGGCGAAAGGCGGCCCAACGCGGCCACGAGCTTGGGAATCACACCCTATTTCATCCTTGCGATGCGTCCTTGCCTGGGCGTCAGTGGGTTAATCCTGAAAATGATTTGAGTAAATACACCCTCAAACGCATCACCGAAGAAATCAAAGTGACCAATGTACTTTTAGAAGCCATTGACGGTAAAAAAAGTCGGACGTTTGCCTATACCTGCGGCGATGCCAAAGTGGGAACGCAGTTTTTTATGGATGGCCTCAAGGGGGAATTGATGGCGGCGCGTGGCGTACGGGGCGAAATGCACCCAGTAGATCAGATTGATTTATACTACACCGATGGGTATATTGTCAACAACGACTCAGGGGAGAAAATGACCTCTTTGGTAAAAAAGGCAATGCAAACCAATACGCTCTTAGTTTTTGTGTTTCACGGCGTAGGAGGGGAGCATTCGCTGGATGTTTCGTTGGCGGCGCACCGCGAATTGGTACATTTCCTCAAACAACACGAAAAAGACATTTGGGTAGCACCTTTGGTGGATGTTGCCGATTTTCTTAAACAGCAGAAGCGTTAAATCAATTTCGTTTGTAATGTTTTCCCGCAGATAAACGCAGATTAAATCCACGCAGATGTGCGCAGACAGGGAGCACAAACCGCCGATTTTCTGCGAAAGTCTGCGTTTTTTTTAAATCTGCGTGTTCTGCGGGGAGAAAATGCCATCCACGCAGACGGGAAGCGCAAAGCGCCGATTTTCTGCGAAAGTCAGCGTTTTTAAATCTGCGTGTTCTGCGGGGAAAAAATGCCATTCATTACTCAAATTGAAAAGCAAAGTAAGTGCAGCTGCCTTTACTGGTATTTCGTAGGGCGTGGGGGACGTTTGATTGTAAGAAAATAATGTCACCTACGTCCGAACTCAACCACTTCCCATCAATACTTTCTTCGGCTTGTTGGTGAGTGAGCAATAAAATCTCAGCAGCTTTGTGGGTATGGGGCGGATGACTCATCAAGCCCTCGTTGAGCGTCGTTACGTGCATTTCAAAACGCTTGGCGTGTGCGGTAGCTCGATCAAAAAAATTACGACGCCCTCCTTTATCATGTGGTTTGAATTCTACTTGGTTCCAGTGCACCACAAACGAACCTCCAGCCTTTTTGCCACGCTCCAAATCGACTCCTTCTACGGCCTCGTAGCGCATGATATAATAGGTGACAGGAGCATTGGTTTTGTTTTCAAATCCGTGCTCGTCGCCAGGCATAATGAGCGCGATGCTACCCGCTTCGAGCGTCTCGGTTTTTCCTTCAATCATCACCGTCAGTTCTCCTTCTTTTACAATGACAAGTTCTTCGTCGCTGTGTTTGTGGCTAGGGTGGGGTGCTTGGTGAGGTTTCAGGGTTGTTGCATGCACTTTGAGGTGTTTGAAAGCGGGCGTCGTTCCTTCTAAAATTTGCCGTTGTTCTACTGAAGCCTTTTTTGACACAGGCAGGTCTTTCCATACATATACCCCCGAGGCTATGGGCTGGTGCTGGGCGGAGAGGGAAAAGCTCAAAGCCAAGCCAACAATTAGTTTGAAAGCGAATGAAAAAGGTTGGAAAGCCATACAACAAAAGATAAAATGGATGAAAGAGCTTCAATAGGAGAAAACTTTGAGCATACCAACAAAAGAAAAAAGAGCATTGGTTTTAATGTTTTAGGGGGCGTATAATTAAATTAGATAAATTTCTTACACTAGAAGTGCTTATTTTTTCAATATACGCTATGAAAAATTGATTGAAGAAATTTTATACAAATTATTGTCAATTTAATTTGTATAATTAGATATATTTACGATTCATTATTCACCAAATAATCCATCAGTAAATAAAAATTATTTATGAAAGGTAAAAGACTGAAACAGCTTATTCAGGCGCTGGGCTTAAAACCCGCCAATTTTGAAAAAAAGTGTCTTGGAGAATCAAGAGCTAAAAATATATACAACTGGATTAATGATGAATTTGGAATGAAAGAGGCGGTACTAGAAAAAATTATAGAATCTGTCAAAAAGATTCGGCCTGATTTCAATGGAGATTGGTTACGTTATGGAACTGGCGAAATGTTTTTTGGAAGTGATTCTGAAGCCGTAAAATTACCAGTTGAGTATGAATTACAGATGCTAAAGCATGAGGTTGAGGCATTAAGAAGGGAAAATGGTATTCTTAAAATATTTTTAGCCGAAAAAGGGGTTGACTTGAGGAATCTAGGAGGATAAGTGCTTTTGCTCCTAAAATTTCGATTTAGAATGTATAGGTGGGTAATAAGGGGGGGACTTGGAAGTTATACTACGATGTTCCTAATCCAGTAGTGTATATTGTCTATTGATGGATAGGCATCAAAACGCGGTTAAAAAACTGAAACAATTAGGAGTTTCGGTATAAATTTTTGTATTAATCGTGGTCTATATATTTAACAAGAGAAAATAAGTATTTTGAATATAATTTGTATTTTTCATTATTGCATAGAGCCATTAAATAGAATTGTATTTATGGTGTTCTTTTAATTAATGTACTGATATACAATGGTTTTGTTTTTGGTTTTGATTTTTTTAAATAAAATTACCTTTTGTAGATAAAAATTTTTATGTTTAAAGAAGCGTTTTTATAATCTCAAATTTGAAGCTTCTAGTTTTGAAGTTACTTCTTTAGCTTTATATTACAATTTATTATGAACAAGACTTTGGACGAAAGAGTACTACGAATACTCACATTTATTGAAAGCAAGGGAGGAGCTGCTGTTGTTTCTCGTACAATTGGAAAACATCCACAGGCGATCTATAACATTGAACAAGGTAAAGGAAAGCCAAATTTTGAAACACTAAGCTTACTGAAAGAAGCCTACTATGATTTAGATTTAAACTGGGTTTTTACTGGTGAGAAATCTTTACAAGCAAAAAGTGCAACAAATGAGAGAGATATTGAATATTTGAAGCAAGAAAATAAACTTTTGAGAATTTTTTTGAGAGAAAAAGGGGTAGATTTAGATATTTAAAAGCGGGGAAAGGCTTAGTTCAATTTACAACGTGTTGGTGACTTTTTTATCTTGAATCCCTCAATCGTCACCGTCAGTTCTCCTTCTTTTACAATGACAAGTTCTTCGTCGCTGTGTTTGTGGCTAGGGTGGGGTGCTTGGTGAGGTTTCAGGGTTGTTGCATGCACTTTGAGGTGTTTGAAAGCAGGCGTCGTTCCTTCTAAAATTTGTCGTTGTTCTACTGAAGCCTTTTTTGATACAGGCAGGCCTTTCCATACATATACCCCCGAGGCTATGGGCTGGTGCTGGGCGGAGAGGGAAAAGCTCAAAGCCAAGCCAACAAGTAGTTTGAAAGCGAAAGAAAAAGGTTGGAAAGCCATACAACAAAAGATAAAATGGATGAAAGGAAAATCGCCCGAAGGATTAGAGGGTGCATGTCGCGTATTACCAAAAGAAAAAAAAGGATTTTTTTAACTGCATTAAAAAGCCGTAGATAGCAGCAAATCAAGCAAATGCGCTCAAATTCAAAACTTTAATACCGTAGATGTATATGGGTTTGGAGAAAAAACCGTTTGTTATGCGTAAAAATTGTACATTTCATATGTAATTTTACACCTGCCCAATAATTAAACGTGTAACAACTAACCTTAAAAACTATGATGAATCGCAGAGACGCAATCGCGCGGGTGGCCCTTCTCATGGGAGGAACTCTTTCGGCGCCTTCGTTGATGGCTTTTGGCGAAGGAACCCCCGCAAAACAGGCGGTAGGCGCTGCTTTTAGCCTAACGAGTGCGCAGAAAACCCTCGTTGCTGAGATCGCAGAGCACATTATTCCTAAAACCAGTACTCCAGGTGCCAAGGAAGCGGGCGTAGGGCCGTTTATTGAAATGATGTTGGCGGATTGTTACAAACCGCAAGAGCAACAAAACTTTTTGGACGGCTTGGCAGACCTCGACGAAAGAGCAACCACAGCCCACAGCAAGAAATTTTTGGAAACCTCGTCGGCTGAGCAAGTCGCTATTTTGAAGCAAGTCGAAAAAGATACGATTGAATTGATGAAGAGCGCCAATGTACAGCAAGTAAAAGTAGGCGACAACGTGGACAAAGAAGTGGTAAGTTCTAAAAAGCTCAAAGGAACACCGTTCTGGCGTTTGTTGAAAGAATTGACGCTATTTGGCTACTTTACATCCGAACAAGGTGCGACTCAAGCCCTTGAATATGTGCCTATTCCTGGGCGTTATGATGCGTGTATTCCGCTCAAACCAGGCCAAAAAGCCTACGCGCTTTAATTTTCACATTCTCCAAATTTCAATTCAAGAGTCCAATGTATTTGAATATAGATGCACAAAAAGAAATGACGTACGATGCTATCGTCGTAGGGTCAGGAATAAGTGGCGGCTGGGCTGCCAAAGAATTAACTGAGCGTGGCTTGCGCGTGCTTTGTATTGAGCGTGGTCGCGACATCAAGCACGTTGAAGGGTACGAAACAGCCATGAAAGCGCCGTGGGAGTTTGCTCACCGTGGTCGCCCCGACAACATGGCTGCCGAAGAATATTGGGCAGGGATGCGCACGGGCTATACAGCCAATGAAGAACACCGCTACTTGTTTGAAAACGATAGCAAAAACCCGTACCTCGAAACCCGTCCGTTTGACTGGATTCGTGCCTACCACACGGGAGGCCGTTCGTTGTTGTGGGGACGTCAAAGCTACCGTTTCAACGAAGAAGATTTCATGGCTAACGGCAAAGAAGGTGTTGGGGTGGATTGGCCAGTACGTTACAACGAAATTGCGCCTTGGTATGACTACGCCGAGCGTTTTGCAGGAATCAGTGGGTCGAAAGATGGTTTGTCGGTACTTCCTGATGGGCAATTTTTGCCAGCCATGGAGCTAAACTGCCTCGAAAAACACGTGAAGTCGGAAGTAATGAAAAAGATGGGCCGTACGATTACCATCGGTCGGGTTGCTCACCTTTCAAAACCACAAAGCTGGCATACTGCCCTCGGACGCGCTGCTTGCCAGTACCGCAACATGTGTATGCGTGGCTGTCCGTTTGGAGCTTATTTCAGTACGCAGTCGGCGACGTTGCCAGCGGCGATGAAAACCAAGCGCTTGACATTGGTCAATAATAAGATTGTATCGGAAGTAATTTATGACGAGAAAAAAGGCCGTGCTACGGGCGTTCGGACCATCGACCAAAATACCCTCGAAGTAAAAGAATACTACGCAAAAATTATCTTCTTGAACGCTTCGGCGATTCCGTCGGCGTCTATTTTACTTAATTCAAAATCGAGCCGTTTCCCCAACGGATTGGGCAACGACAGCGATCAAGTAGGCCGCAACATCATGGATCACCACCTTGGGGTAGGTGCTTCGGGCGAGTTTGATGGTTTCCAAGACCAATACTACTTCGGACGTCGTCCAAACGGAGTTTATATCCCTCGCTACCGCAACTGGGGCAACGACAAGCGCGATTACTTGCGCGGGTTCGGTTACCAAGGTGGTGCAAGCCGCAGCGGTTGGGGACGTGGTGTAGGTATGGAAGGCTTCGGTGCTTCGTTCAAAGACGATTTGAGCAAAGTCGGTGGCTGGTCGATGGGTATTGGTGGTTTTGGTGAAGTATTGCCAAACGAAAACAACCGCTTTACGTTACACCCAACCAAAAAAGACAAATGGGGAATGCCAATTGTGGTATTTGATGCTGCTTACGGCGAAAACGAACGCAAGATGCGTAAAGACATGGCCAACGACGCCGCCGAAATGCTCGAAGCGGCAGGTCTTAAAAACGTTCGTTCGTACGATGATACCAGCAAAAACCTCGGTATCGGTATCCACGAAATGGGAACGGCACGTATGGGTAAAGATCCTAAGACGTCGGTGTTGAATAAAAATAACCAGTTGCACGATTGCAAAAACGTCTTCATGACCGACGGTGCCTTTATGACTTCTGCGTCTTGTGTGAACCCTTCGTTGACCTACATGGCATTTACGGCACGCGCTTCTAAGTTTGCGGTAGATGAGTTGAAGAAGAAAAACCTCTAGTTTTCGAGCGTTTTATCGCCTTTGGAGGCCCAGTTACTTCGGTAGCTGGGCTTTTTTGTGTTTTGGTATATCTATCTCTTATGTGTTTAGTATGGTTAAAATATAACTATTTGAATGTTTTGTTGATTTTATGGTTGTGGTATTGAGAAAGAAAATTTTGATAAAGTGATTAAAAACAGAATAAAATAAAAAATATAATAATTTTGATATATTCTTAAATATTTCAACGTAAATAAACTTAAAAATCGAAAATTTGCAGTTTTTTACTAATAAATACTCAAAAATTATACTAAAAATTTGGATGTTTACAAAAATAGCTCCATGTTTGTATCGGAAAACAAAACCACGTATTGCCCACCTTAAACAAAATAATATTATGCAAAAGCTACAATTACTTGTTTTATGTTTGTTTTCGACGTTTTTGGCTTTTCCTAAGGGGATTGAGGAGAAAAAGTCAGACGCCAAAACAGAAACTAAGACCGAAGCTAAAGTAGAAGCTAAGACCGAAGCTAAAACGGAAGGAGAAGAAGAGAAGAAAGGGTCGTTTACATTTTCGGGATATATCGATTCTTACTATAGTGCCAATTTCAACAAACCAGCTTCACGTTCTAACTTGGGTGCATATTATGCTCGCGTATTTGACCAGAGATCAGGACAAATTTCGTTGGGTTTGGTACAAACTAAAATGCAATACAGCAACGAAAAGTCAGATGTAGTGATTGATTTGGCTTTCGGTCCAAACGCTGACCTTGGTAACTACGGAAACTTGCTCGGGCCACTTGGTTCAGGAGGTACATCATTGGCTATCAAACAAGCGTACTTTAACTGGAAAGCATCTAGCAAATTGACGTTCACGGCGGGTCAGTTTGGTACCCACATCGGTTATGAAGTAATTGATGCTCCAGTAAACTTCAACTATTCATTGTCAAACCTTTTCAACAACGGTCCATTCTATCACGTTGGGGTGAAAGGTACGTACGCTTTCTCTGACAAAGTGTCTTTGATGCTTGGTTTGGTCAACAACGTAGATAACTTGAACGATAACAACCGCAAAAAAGGCTTTGTATCTCAGTTGTTTGTGAATCCTGCTAAAGGCTGGAATGTATATCTTAACTTTATCAACAGCAACGAAGCAAGCACTGACGACCAAGGAAATACCCCAGATGCACACTACCGCGTTCTTGATTTTGTAACAACGCTTCAAGCGACTGACAAGCTTTTGATTGGCGCAAACGCAGCATTTGGTTCACAAAAAGGCTCTTACCAAGGCGGCGCTGTTTTGACAGAGTCAACACCTTGGGGTGGTGCAGCAGGTTATTTGAGCTACGCAGCTTCTGATTTGTTCAGCATTGGTGCGCGTTACGAATACTTCGACAACACGGCAGGTGCTCGTGCGCTTCTTAACCGTCTTGGAAATGGAACATCGGTAAATTCATTGACCCTTACTGGAAACTTTACCGTAGCAGATGGTCACTTGTTGATCAAGCCTGAGTTCCGCATGGATTCATACAAAAAATTGACAGGCGCTGGCGAAAGCGGACAACAACAATTTGAAGATTCAAAAGGTGCTTTCACTAAAAACGCACAGTCAACGCTTGGTCTAGCACTCATTTACAAGTTCTAATAATTGATTCCTATTTTAAGTGGAGCCTTCAACGCCTCCACTTAAAATCCTTGATAACTATTAAAGTACAACCAAAACCAGTCAAGTAAATCTATGAAAAATTTAATCCCACTCGTGATTTTGCTGGTAGTTAGCCTCTTAGGAGTCTTAATGCCAGCTATCCCAACCCAAATTGTAACCGAAGGGTTAAATTCAGGCGATATGGCCTGGATGCTTGTTGCTACGGCGTTCGTATTGTTGATGACACCTGGCTTGGCCTACTTCTACGGAGGAATGGTAAACCACAAAAACGTTATCTCAACAATGCTTCAGAGCTTTATTGCAATGGGCGTAATCAGTATCGTTTGGGTTGTCGTTGGTTTTAGTTTGGCTTTCGGTGATTCAATCGGTGGCTGGGTAGGAAATCCTATGACATTCTTCATGTTCAATGGTGTATTAGACGGAAAGCCTTGGTCATTGGCTCCTACTATTCCATTGGCATTGTTTGCATTCTTCCAATTGAAATTTGCGGTAATCACGCCTGCGCTTGTGACAGGTTCGTTGGCAGAGCGTATCAAATTCCGTTCGTATATTTTGTTCATGGTGTTGTTCAGCATTTTCGTATATGCTCCTTTGGCACACTGGACATGGCACCCAGAAGGTTTCTTATTTAAGCTTGGTGTACTTGACTTTGCTGGTGGTACTGTAGTACACATGTCGGCAGGTTGGGCAGCGTTGGCGGGTGCGTTGTACTTGAAGCGTCGTCGTTCACACGAAGAAGCAAACTTTTTGCCACCAGCCAATATCCCCTACGTATTGTTAGGAACAGGTTTGTTGTGGTTCGGATGGTTTGGATTTAACGCAGGTTCGGCCGTAGGTGCAGGTCCATTGGCAGTTTCAGCATTGGCTGCTACCAACACCGCAGCTGCCGCAGCAGGTTTGGCGTGGGTATTGTTCGATACAGCAAAAGGCAAAAAGCCATCAGCCCTTGGGTTCTCAATCGGAGCCGTTGTAGGTTTGGTTGCGATTACACCAGCCTGCGGATTCGTTACGATTCCTCAGTCGATTTTCATCGGTACTATCTCATCAATGGTATCAAATTACTTGGCACACCTTCGTACCAAAACTACGTTGGACGATACGCTTGACGTATTCCCTTGCCACGGTGTAGGTGGTATGATGGGTATGATCATGACGGGTATCTTTGCTTCAAAAGGCGTAAACGGAGCGGTGGTTGACGAAGGGTTGGCTTACGGTACATTTACCCTTTTCAAAAACCACATGATTGCTCTTGTGTTGGTGTCAGTATTCGCTTTTGTAATGTCGTACGTTATTTTAATGATTACAGACTTCATCGAGCCACTTCGTGTATCAGAAGAAGACGAAAAAGTTGGGTTGGATATTAGCCAACACGATGAATTCTTGGTAGAAGCTTAAAAACCAAATAGAAAAGTTACAACGAGACCACAGAGGGCATGCCCTATTGACTGTGGTTTTGTTGTACTCGTTGAAGCTACTGGCATTGCTGGTAGCTTCATTTTTTTTGTAGCATCGAATACGGTGAAGCCAACAAGATAGTCTGCCGTTTAGAGGGCTATATTGTTTTTTGCGTGCAGTTTAAGAAGACAGAGAAGACAACGCTATTTGAGACTTAATTTGTATCAATTCGCCCAAAAGGCTTGTTTCCTTGGCCAGTCTCTTTTCTTGTAAGTTATCGGCAATAGTAGCAATGGCGACGTTTAATGTGTCAATCTCCGTTTTCCGTTTGTTAATGATGTCTTGGTAAGTAGAAATCAACTGGCCGTCAGAATGTTGACTGATTAGCAAGAGGCTATTTATGACCTCTTCGGAACTCAATAAGATGCCTTGGGTGGCTGCCACCGCAATACACTCGTTTATTACTGTCTTAGCGATACTTAATGCCTCTGAGTTACGATAGAAAATCCCATTGTCAATTTCCAATAGTGGGCAAACGGAATTAAAGACACAATTAACAATGGTTTTTGACCATATCTTAGCGTATATATTCGGCTCCGTTTTAAACTTGAAATGCTGCGTATTTATTTCATTAACTATGCTAAGTAACCCCTCGTTGGTTCCAGAAATAATGCCCACCGAAGAATCTGAAACTGGCATGAACTGTAATTTATTTTCTGACAGAAGCTGGGATGTTGCAAAAAGAACACAGCGGTAGATTTGTGGAAATTTATGTTCGATAAATGGTTTTTCCACATTTAGCCCATTCTGTAAAATTATGATTGGAGTAGCATTGATTTTTGCCTTCAGCCTTTGAGCAATAGCCGCATTTCCGTACGACTTATTGGTTAAAACCACAAGGCCATTCAGTTCTGAGTAATTGCTTATCGTGCTTATGGGGACTTCTGCTTTTATCACTTCGCTGTTTTTTAATACAACTTCAATTTGCTCAGTGTAAGCCGAATGGTCGTCGAGATGTCCGCGCAGTAAAACAACTTCTTTGCCCTCACTTTTTAAAAAAGCGGCCAGTGCTTTCCCAATGGCGCCAGCTCCAACGATGAAAATAGCCTTGCTGTTCATAGATTACTTAGGCTTTGTTTTTAGAAGATAAACCAAGCTAGGTGGTTGTTAAAGCAAACTCAACGGCTGCCTGTGCATGAATCAGGGTAGAGTTGAAAACAGGGACAGAAATGTCTTCTTGAGAAATGAGTAAGGGAATTTCGGTACAACCTAATATGATACCTTCTGCGCCTTGTTCAATAAGCCTGTTTATGATGGAGATGTATTCTTGTTTTGTACGTTGAAGAAGAATACCCTTGCCCAATTCGTGCAGAAGGGTTTCTTCAATGAAATCTATTTCTGCTTTGGTAGCAGGTATGATTATTTCCAATCCTTCCTCGGAAAGTTTCTTTTTGTAGAAATCCAATTCCATGGTGTAAACCGTACCCAGCAAACCGACTTTCTTTAACTGTCTTTTATGAATGGCATTGGCAGTGGCTACTCGGATGTCGATAAGAGGTAAGCCCACTTTTTGGGCAACTCGTTCGGCAACAATATGGGCAGTATTTGCACCCAGTACGATCACTTCAGCACCCGCGTCTTTTAATCTTGATGCAGCGTTTGACAATAACTGGAATGTACCCTCCCAGTTATAATCAGCATTGTATGTGCTGAAATTTTCGAAATTGACCGAGTAAATAATACATTCAGCAAAATTTAGATGGCCTAATCTTTTATTGGTTTCTTCATTGATAAATCGGTAATAATCCAGCGTTGAAGTCCAACTGATACCGCCTACAAGTCCTATTTTTTTCATCTTTTTGGTCAGAAAGTGTTATGATAAATCCAGTGAGGCTACTCGTTTGGCTAAAAAAATTAATCTTTCAAACTCACTATTATTTTTTCTAAAAAATTCATCGCAATCTTAAGTTCTGTTAAACTATCAGTTACTTTCGCTTGCATAAATGCCCCTTCAATCAATGATATAAGAATAACCGCAATTTCTGTAGGGTCGGTGTCTGGTTTTATTTCACCTCGGTTTATTCCTCGCTTAACCTGATTTTCTACCGATACTTTCCAAAAAGAAAGGGCATTGGTAACTTTTTCTTTCAAAAGGGGATGAGTGTCGTCTGCTTCAGTGGCGGTATTCAAAATAGGACAACCAGCCCGTAAAAAAGGTATTTTTAAATAATTACGGTATATAGCTGGATAAACAAGTAATCGTTCAATGGAATTTTCGGTTGCCATCAATTTTTCTTTGATGTAGTCATTGACTTTCGTATGGTTATAATCAAAAACAGCCAGTGCAACCTCATCTTTATTTTCAAAATTTCCATAAATGCTACCCTTCGTTAGTCCTGTCGCTTGGATAAGGTCATTGATGGATGTCCCAGCGTACCCTTTTTCATTGAAAATAGGGGCCGTTTTTTCAATAATAAATTGTCTAGTCCTTTCTGCTTTGGATAGTGTCTCATTCATGATGATGCAAATATAATGGACAAAAAATACCGAACGGTATTTTTTGTGTAAAAATTTATTTTGAGCACAGATTTAAAGTAAAACCAGTAGCGGCAGTCAGCTATTTGGGCAATATTACCTATGAAATTGACTATTTCTGCCTATGTTTTAGGGTTTTGCCATCAAGTAATTTTGCGTTCATAATTTTTACAGCAATACAAATATGAAACGCTATTTGATGATTATCCTACCAGTTTTGATTTTTACTGGTTGCAAAAACAACAATGTAGATCCTAATCCGACTACGACATGTCTGGCGGAAAATGCGATTAATGAGGGAATCATTCCTGCTTCGGAGGTGAAAGCCATTATTGATTCTTATACGTCTGACAAACTCCCAGGGATTACATTTCTGGCACGCAAGGGAGATAACTATTGGCAGTACAACAGTGGAGTACTCAACAAAGATTCAAAGAAGTCAATGAGACCGTGTCTAGTATGGCCTGGCTACAGCATCACTAAAATGTACACCGCCACCGCTATTTTAAAGCTCGCTGAACTTGGGAAAATCTCGCTTGATCAAAAAATCAATACTTGCTTACCAGCCAATTTGCTCTCCAAAATTCCTGATGCTAACAAAATAACCATCCGAATGCTGCTGAATCACAGCTCTGGTATTGAAGACTATTGGCATAATTCTGAGTATGTTGAGGGGTACGTCGAAAACCCCGCCCGTACCTACGAGGTGAGCGATTACTTGGAGGCAGCTAAGAGACGATTTTTTGAGCCAGGGACAGATGTCTATTATTCCAACACCAATTACCTTATTTTGTCGCTCATTATCGACCACATTACCAATCAGAGGCACGAAATATCTTTTCTTAAATACATTTATAATCCACTCGAACTTTCGGATACTTTCTATAAAGAATTGCCTACTAACCTGCTCATAGATACACCACGTTTGTATGCCGATGTCGAAGGGGCGGGTAGGCTAATTGACTTTACGGATTTGTCATACGTACAATTTCGCAACGAATCAGGTAGCAATAGCATCTTTGCAAAACCAAAAGATTTTGTGGATTTTATTCATGGTCTTTCGCATGGTAAGTTACTCAACGCCCACTATTTTTCAGAGATGAGAAAGGAATATACTGGAAACGCCAGTCCAGATGTATATGGCTTAGGATTAGAGTTTTATGAAAAAAATGGCGCCAAAATGTACGGTTATGCTGGTAGCAGTTTTGGGGGAAGAACGCTCTTACTCTATAATCCTAAAACCGACGTAAGCTTTTTTATAGGTGTCAATGCGGGTGCGGAACTCGGAGGGCCTGTGTTGGAAAACATTGCGGAGATGATGGAAGAAATTGCGACTAAGCTGGCAAATTAATCGCTCTCAGGTACAATACTTGTTATATTTGAAACCATGAGAGTATCCGCTTTATTTATATTGTTTCTGGTAAGTAGCCTGCGCCTTGTTGCGCAGGTGATTACGTTATCGGATACCATTCAAAAATATGCCATCTCGTATCCTTCTTACCTCGAAGATACTCATGCTTCTTTTACGCTTGGACAGGTTGAAAAAGAAGCATTTGTGAAGTCCAATGACAAAGTCCCCGATTTTCTCGGGAATTTTTCAAAAGCCATTTGGTACCGATTTGATGTAATAAATAAAAGCAAGACCGACGATTGGTACCTTGAAATCAAGGGAGGGTTTATGCACCATCTGACCGTCTATCAGCAACATGAAACGGGTGCTTTTCAGGCACTAAAGCTAAGCGGGGATGGCGATTTTCGGTCGAGGCCCGTGTTTTCAAATAACCTCGTTTTCCCGATTCCCGTGGCTTCTGGCGAAAAATTGAAAATCTACGTTCGGGCCACCAGTAAAACGCTGATTCGGACCTCCATGAGTTTGAATACAATGCAGAAGTTGTACGAAGACAATATCCGCATTTCTTACGGAGATGGCTTTTTTACGGCGGTAGCAGTTGCCTTGTTGTTGTACAATTTGTTTGTTTATTTTTCTTTGCGAGAAAAAGTCTATCTCTACTACATTGGGTATATATCCACGGCTATTTTACATACCAACTTAGTGGCGGGCCATGTACAATTGTTTTTACCTTGGCTCGATGTGTTGAATACCACGACGATACTTCCCATTGTTTCCTTTTTTAGCATTTTGTTTACCAACTCATTTTTACAAACCCAAACGTACGCCCCTTTCATTTACAAAATCCGATGGCCGATGATTGCTATCTGCCTGCTACCGCTGGTATTTTATGCCGTTGGGAGCTACAAAGTGGCAATCCTGTTGGTTGCTATTTTTGTTTTTACCCTCTTTATCTACTGGCTTGTTGCGGGTATTTGGGTGTATAGAAAGGGCTTTGCGCCCGCCATTTTCTACATCATTGGATTTGGCGCGTTGGCACTGATGAGTGTGGTTTTTGAATTAAAAATGAAAGGTTGGCTGGAGGAAAGCTACTGGACGGACTCTTCCCTCTTTATAGGCGCAGCCATAGAGGCGGTTATTCTTTCTTTTGCGCTTGCCGACAAATTCAATTTTTACAAAAAAGAAAAGGAGCGCTTGCAGGAAGATGCCTATCGCCAAACGACCCGTTTTGCTCGGGAACTGATAAGTATGCAGGAAGCTGAACGCAAACGAATCGCTTCTGAACTGCACGATGGACTGGGGCAAAAACTGATTCTGATTAAGAATAAAATACTACGAGCAGCGCAGCCTGGGGCAGCAGCTTCTATTCACCTGTCGGGCGAGGCATTGTCGCAGAATGTCGCGGAGGCAATACAGGAAGTGAGGGATATTTCATACGGATTGCGACCTTACCAGCTTGATTTGCTGGGGCTTAGTAGTTCTATAAAAAGCCTGGTTGAAGAGACGCTTGACGCTGCGCAAATAGACTATGAAATTTATTTAGACAATGTGGATCAGCTTTTTGATAACAATGCGCAGATTAACATCTACAGAATTATTCAGGAATGTGTCAACAACATTGTGAAACATGCGGCTGCCTCTCAGGTAAGTATTCACATAAAACACCAAAGCGACCAAGTAAAAATCACGATTAGTGATGATGGGGTTGGTTTTAATCATCATCTCAATCACGCAGGTTTTGGATTAAAAGGGATGAAAGAACGCTTACAAATTTTAGAAGGAAAAATGACCGTGACTACCAAGCAGCCGAAAGGCACGCTGTTTGAATTTGTCATTCCACTGCTAACTGATACTTCTTATGGACAATGAAAAAATCAAAATTCTGATAGCTGACGATCACCCGATTTTTCTGAAAGGGTTGCAGGAAGTAATCGAAGACAAACCACACTTGGAGGTAGTTTGTAAAGCAGACAATGGCACAGAGGCTATTCGTTTGGCACTGATTTATGATATTGACATGGCTATTTTAGATATAGATATGCCTGGGGCTAATGGATTGCAAGTAGCTGAGCAGATTCTGGCCAAGAAACCTGGGGTAGCTATTATTTTGCTTACCATGCACAAAGCAAGGGACGGTTTTTTGAAGGCATTGGAAATAGGAGTGTCGGGCTATGTGTTGAAAGAAAACGCAGTGGTGGACATCATCAATGCCATTGCTGCCGTCAACCGTTATCAGTCGTACATCAGTCCAGAAATGTCGTCTTTTTTGTTGAAACACAAAAACCGAAACCGAAACGATGTTTCTTTCCGACTCGAATCACTCACGCCTTCCGAAATGAATATCTTGGAAAAAGTGGCTCAGTATAAGTCCACCAAAGAAATAGCCGAAGAGTTGTTTATCAGTGAAAAGACAGTTTCCAACCACCGAATGAATATTGCCAAAAAATTGGATCTCAGCGGCAAAAATAGCCTACTTCGCTTTGCCATTGAGCACATAAGTGCCTAATTATAAGCATTACTACCTATGAATTTGAGGGGATATGCCCATTGCTGCTGAGTGGCAATGGGCATAATTTTGTACAAAAAAAAATAGGTATGAAATCCAAGAAAACAACCCCCCGAAAGCCCAGTTTATGGCGCGCTTTCTCCCTTTCGTTCAGTGCATTATGTGTACTGTTGATTTGTTTTTCGTGCGAGAGAAACAATATCAATTCCCAAAACCCAGACACGCCTAGCCCTCCTTTGAGGTTGCCACATGGTCAACCTATCGGTGAAATTGCCACGGCACAGATAGGTAAAGAGGGTGGCATACTGACCAGCAAAGATGGAACCATAACGATGGAGATCCCCGCTGGTGCTGTCGATGCCGCCACGACTTTTAGCGTACAAGAAGTTGAAAATGTCCTAAAATCGAGAAGCAAGTCTTTTAGGCTGCTGCCCGAGAATGTGGACTTCAAAAAACCTGTTACCCTCATCTATCATTACGATAAAATCTCGATGGAGGGCACCAATCCTGATATGTTATTTTTGGCTTACCAAGATAAGGGTGGGAATTTTTATTGGGCCAATAAAACCAAAGGCAACCGCCAAAATAAAACGTTGACGGTACAAACGTCTCACTTCAGCGATTGGACTTTTTATTCGCAATATGATTTGTACTCAGAAAACAAACTCCTGAACGGCGAAATAAGCCTTGTGCAGGGAGAGGAAATCGCCATCGAATTGAAAGCAACTCCTCAAGATAACTTTGAAGGGGAATACAGTCAGATACAGCTTCCAGAGGTAAATTATGGCAACGTAATCAAGAAAACAGTCTGGGATTATAGTCCCAAAATAGGCAAATTGATTGTTAATGCAGGGGAGGGCTCTATTGTTTATGAGGCTCCCGCAAAAGTAGATAAGGTGGAACGGGTTTATATCAACGTCACTATCAATGGCAATCTTGGGAAAGATAACCTCGGAAATGTCGTGCAGCAAATGCAGATAAGACAGCCCGTGGTTATTAATCCAGAGGGGTATTTTATAATAAGTGAAAACGGGAGTGAAATGTCAGCGCTTGATTTTTCGGGCGAATTTATACAGCTAGTTGGCTCTCAGCTTGTCGCTCACTTTCCTAATGGTTATATTCTTTCTTTATATACCTATGACGGAAGCGTGGGAGGGTTTAAATACAATCTTCACGGTACGCCAGGGGCTGCGGTCATTGAGTTGACACAAAGTGAGGGAAAAGGTGGCATGATAGTAATGCGCCCCAAAGACTGTAGCGGTAAAGACCCAGAACTCTATTTTTCACCTGGAGCTCTAAACATGAAAGCGGTTCCGAACAGAAAAGGAGAGTATTTTGAGGGGGAGTTTACGGTCACACTGTTTAGTTTTGGGTATTGCCAAAAACCTTCAAGTAAAAATCTTTCTGGCAAATTTAGATTTAAAAATACCATTTAATCAGCTGGTATG
Source organism: Runella defluvii (assembly GCF_014195535.1). Classification (GTDB taxonomy): domain Bacteria; phylum Bacteroidota; class Bacteroidia; order Cytophagales; family Spirosomataceae; genus Runella; species Runella defluvii. Next base: position 492,110 of record NZ_JACIBY010000004.1, read on the forward strand.
CGAAGCAAATATAACTGCTTGACGACGGTAGTATTGCTGATTGTCCTTGCCTACCAAGGAAAAGCCCAGATGCCTGACTCAGTCCAAACGTACCTTGATACCTGCCTGATTGTATTGAAAAACAACGCCTTGTATGCCAATCGTGTCAATTGGAAGGAAAAAGAAGCAGAAGTACGAGAAAAAGCCAAAACAAAGGCAGAAACCTTTGAAGCGCTGAAAGTAGTTTTTACATCACTCGGTGACATGCACGCGGCTTTCTACCATGAGGATAACTCGTTTAGGCTAGATAATACAGCACTGGTTGAAAGGTATTCGGATTCGCTCAAAGCAGCATGGAAGCGCGGCCCGCAGATTGCCCCCCGAATGATTGATGGGTTTGCCTATTTTGTAGTACCCTATATGGGGGCAAAAGGACAAAAACAGATTGACTGGTACGCCAACTGGCTGTATAATGAAGTGGTCAAACTTCACAAACAACACCCCAAAGGATGGATAATAGACCTACGTCTGAATAGCGGCGGGAATATTCGACCTATGTTGGCAGGCTTGGCTCCGTTTTTTAGCGAGGGGGGCGTCAGTTATTATATCGGCCAAAATGGGGAAGCGAGTGACGAAGCATCATTTAAAAATGGTGATTTTGTGATAGATGGTCAAGTGCAGGCGACTATAAACGACAAAATTGCCCAATTTCCAGCTGCCAAAGTAGCCGTGTTGATAGGGCCAGGCACTGCCAGTTCTGGTGAGATAACTGCTGCCGTTTTCAGCAAACGCAGCAACACCGTACTCATTGGAGCACCTACAGCGGGCTTAGCGAATGCCACCAATGGATTTGTTTTTAATGATAACAAGACCTATTTCCTTTTTTCTACCGCCCGTATTGCAGATGCGTCGAAGGTTTGTTTCCCAGAGACCATCCAACCCAATATACCCATCCATGGTCAAGAGTCTTTTCAGGAATTGATGCAGGATGAAATAGTTAAAGCAGCCATCAATTGGTTGAGACACTGAATAATCGCTCAACCGTATTTACAAAATTTTAAAACATTAATGTACGATGACAACGTCAAGATTAACAGCATTCTTTTTTTTATTAGCAGGTTTATTGGTAATGTCCTGCGAGGTTACCCCCATGAATCCCAACAATGCACAACCTTACACCATTAGCGGTACGGTGAAGGATGCCGCTGGCAACCCACTAAGAGGAGCGAGGATTAGAGTCGAAAACCCAAACGGAAACAATATACATTATACAGCCACTACCAACGAGGCGGGCAAGTATAGTGTGACAGTGAGCGCTATTGGAGGGTACAAGATATACGCTTGGAAAGAATCAGTGTTTGAAGACCAACTCTACCAAATCAGGTTAGGGATGGAAAAAGAAAGCGATTACGACGCGTTTAATGTGCCAGCAAGCGGTACAACGAAAGATTTTGTTTGGAAATTGAGCGGACGAATTCCTGACAGGGTCGCAAGCAAAGAAAACGGTACAGGATATTTTGGTGGTACCATAAAATTCATCAATTACAATGCCTTTACCGACGAGATGCCCGCAGGAACTGAAGTTTCGGTCTTATTTACCCCCGTCGCAGAAGCTAAATACCTTGACGGAACATCGGCTGTTGGTAAAACGATTGAACGCAAATTTACGATTGCTTCAGGGGTTGGTCAGGCGTATTATCTAAATGATATTCCCGCCACAAAATATAAAATCACGGTTTCAAGCCTTAAAAACGGGGTAAAAAAAGCAGTACACGTCGCGAGTGGTAGTTCGGATGAGTTTTTGGCCAATGCAGAGTATTACTTTAAGCCTGAAGGTGGGTCGGGTTCTTATGAAAACGGCTTAATCTCCCCCAATGAATATTATTATTACCTGATGAGTAAATAATGCTTCTTGAAGATAGGGAAAGTAGGAATAGAACCTTCTGAAAAGGGGGTTCTATTTTTATTGAAAAGATATGAAGATGAATAGTCTAAGAGGGTAAAAAATGAAATTAAAACATGAAAATTTAATTAAAATGTGTTTATTTTGGAATACAAATGTCGAAAAACTGAGTTATTTTTATATCCAAAATAGCTGATGCTACACAGAAATGGAAGCAAACATCATCAATATCGGACTGTGCTTGTGGGCGAGCGTGCTTTGCTTTCGCTTTAAAAAAGAAAGCTACCCTTACTATTTAGGGGCTATTTTTGTGATTTTAGGCATTCACCAAGCGTTTTCGTTGCTCCCAATCGGTATGATGAAAGGCTTCATGCGCTGGATTCCCGAAACGTTGTTATTATTGATTCCCGTAGCCCTTGTACAGTCGGTTCGGACTGCTTTGGGGCACACAGAGGCGTTTTCGGCCAAGTGGCTGCTGGTGCCAGCGGGTTTGTATGTGAAGGCATTTTCTTACATGTATGCTGCTGGAATGGTTCAACATGATAATTTTTACCAAAGCACGTTTTTCTTTACGGCACTCGGAGGCGCTTTCCTGTTTAATGTCGGTACGGCCATATACCTTGAAACTTTGGTATTTAAACATTACGAAATAGCTACCAAAGATAAACTTTTCTATAGTATTCAGGGATTGATAGGTGGTATATTGACATGTATTTTAATGATGGGAGTTGAGGTATTTTTCGTTGTACCCCAATATGTCTCTTTAACGGTAGTAGGTTTGATCAGCGCACTGACTATTTTGGCCGTGACAATGGAATGGTTTCAAGCGGGTGTTCCTGCCGTTTCGCTTCCTATTAAAGTCAAAGACGAGCGTTTACAAGCCGTTCGCATCGCAAGTGCGACCAATACCCTTAGTCCGAAAAAAGAATTAGCGCCAGAGTTGCGAGAAGAATACGTACAACGCGTAAAAGAAGCCCTTGAAACCAAAGAATTATATCTAAATGTTAAGTTGTCCCTTAGCGAGTTTGCCAAAGAAATTGGCATGAATCCGCACCACTTATCCTACATCATTAACCGCGAATGGGAGCTTAATTTTAATGAACTTCTCAATGTATATCGCATCAACCGTGCCAAGCAGTTGTTGCTGGAACCTGGCAACGAAACAGCCACTATGTTTGCCATTGCGATTGACTCAGGCTTTAATTCGGAGTCGTCGTTCTACACAGTTTTCAAAAGAAACACGGGTCTTTCTCCCAAAAAATTCAAAGATTCCATAAAATCTACTTCAGAATTATAATTTTAGAGTGTTTGTTGCGCATTTGTATGTTCATTTGTACTACATGCTTTACCCGAACTTTGGTCGAAAATTTATGCCCTAAAGCACATTTGTTTCACACGCCATAAGTATGTACTAAAATGAAAATCAATTTTAATATCCAACCATCTGAAAAATGGCTGGATGATCTTGCGAGGCAGTTAGGTACAACTCCCGAAACTGCGACAACATTTACAATGCGTTATGAAGACTCTTTTTTGAGGGTCAACACGGTGCCTTATAACAAAAACTTCATTCCATTTGTTGGAAAATTGGTGACTCAGCAACCATTGGGTTTTTGTAAGGAGAATTTTGGGACAAATGAGTATTGGACGCTCCAATTAATCAAGTCGTCTCGAAAACACAAGTTGGAATTAAGAAACGACTCAGGAGATGTAAGATTATTTGAATCATATACCTCTGGCGTGTTTTTTAGTTCAAGTATGATAGTCGATTTGGAGTTAGAAGCTAACCAAGAAACTACTGTACTGTCGGTAAACTTACACAGAGATTGGCTGTGCGAGCAACTAGGCATTAACGAGTCGGGTGACCCTGATGAAGTTAAGTTACGGGAGTTATTGATGTCAGAATCGGCGAGTTTTTTGTGCATCAGTACTTACCCCGACTGGATTGACGATTTGGTTGAACACGTAGAGGCATTCAACTGGAAATTGATGTTGCAGGCAAAGTGTTTGCAGTTAATTGCGGATTTAAGCTCGCAGTTGAAAGGAAAAAAGTCGGTTGCCTGCCAGTTGAATGGGCAGGATTTACAGAAAATTGAGGCTATTGAAGCCCAATTTTTTGGAATAAACATGATTTTGCCGTCCATTGATTTCTTGGCAAAAGAGGCGGGTATGAGTGTCTCAAAATTCAAGAAATGTTTCAAAGTTCGTTTTGGTACTTCCCCGTATGAGTACTACTTGAACCTGAAACTAGACGAAGCAAAAAATCAATTGTTGGAAAAAAAGTGGACAATTTCAGAAATAGCGTCGCAGTTGGGCTATACCAGTACGGCCAATTTTGACAAGGCTTTCAAAAAAAGGTTTATGGTCAACCCGTCAACGATGTTACGAAACGCAAGCTAACCTATATTTCATAATCAACCCATTTTCAAAAGTTAATTAAACACACCCATTCTCAATTTTTATATCATCATGACAATGAACTTTATGCCAGTAAGGCGCTACAACGAGCTTGAGGCCGACGAACAAGGTCTTAGGAGACTAACAGGGCTTAAAAACGAAGAGTTTTTGGCTTTGTACTATGCTTTTCGCGAAGAATGGCAATTGTATTTCTACTTTTTCACATTTACGGGGCAGCAGCGCCAAAGAAAGCAAATTTCTGTCCGTAAAAACAGTATTTTCAGTGATTCGAGAGATGCACTTTTGTTCGTGTTGACGTACCTCAAAGGAGGTGTTTTGCAAGAGGAATTGGCCGAAACCTTTGGGATGGACCAACCAAAAGTGAGCCGATATTTGACAATTACGCAAAAATTATTGTTGCAAGTGATTTTCAAAAACCCGAACATTATTCCTAAATGGAAGCAAAAGAAACTAAGAGATGCTATATTTTCACGCACAAGTACCTACGAAGAAGGAATGGAAGAGTAGAAAAATAGGGCATCTAATACTTTAAAACGCGAACGAATCTAGCTGATTTGTTCGCGTTTTTTCTTGTATTTTTGGCAACAATCTCGCACTTCATTTTACAAACTACTATATGTCTTCCAAAAATACCATCACCACCTCGCTGTTCGATTTATTTAAAGTGGGCCCTGGGCCATCGAGCTCACACACCATTGGCCCAATGAAAGCGGCGTATCGTTTTTTACAAGACCTCGCCTCGCTGCCCACTGAAATAGCGATGCGTGCTACCACGCTCGAAATCCATTTGTACGGCTCCCTAAGCGCCACGGGTAAAGGCCACGGCACCGACCGAGCCATTGTAGGCGGGCTTTTGGGCTGGCAACCGCATACCTGCGACCCAAAGAACCTGAGCGGTCTGATGAAAAATGAAGCCGAACAGTACTACGTCACTTTTCAGGGAGTGGAAGTGCCCATTTCGGGACAGAGCATCATTTATCATAAAGGTAAAGCCAACTTTCCGCACCCAAATACGATGATTTTGCGGTTGTGTAACGCCCAAGGAGAGGTGTTGCTGGAAGGAGAGTATTACTCGGTAGGAGGGGGATTTATCCAACAAAAAGGGCAATTGCCCGAAGGAACCTCACAAGGCGAACCCAAGTACCCCTACAGTACGATGGACGAATTAAAAAAACATTTGAAAACACACCAACTGACGCTGGCGCAGTTGATGATTCAAAACGAGCAAGCCATTACGGGAGTACCAGAAAAAGAAATAGTACGAAAAATTGACCAGATTTTAGAGTTTATGCACAAGGCTGTCAAGCGGGGAATTCGGGCCAAAGGGCTGTTGCCTGGCAGTATTCGCTTGCAGCGGAAAGCAGCTTTATTGTACGAAAAAGCCAAACTCCATGCCGCTACAACCGATAGCTTTTTGATGTTTTTAAACGCCTATTGTTTGGCAGCTTCGGAAGAAAACGCCGCTGGAAGTATTGTCGTGACGGCGCCGACTTCGGGGGCGTCTGGGGTATTTCCAGGGTTGACGTATTTGATGAAGAACCATTTTCATTACTCGCCTCAAAAAATGCGAGAAGGAATGCTGGCGGCGGCGGCTATTGGTTTTTTGGTTAAACACAATGCCAGTATTTCGGGAGCAGAAATGGGGTGTATGGGAGAAATCGGGACGGCATCGGCCATGGGAGCGGCGATGTTGATGTATGCGTATGGCGGAACGATGGGCCAAGTAGAAGCAGCGGCGGAGATTGGCATCGAGCACCACCTCGGAATGACTTGTGACCCCATTGGTGGTTATGTCCAAATCCCGTGTATTGAGCGCAACGCCATGGGGGCTGCCAAAGCCTACAATGCCTATTTATTGGCCATGACGATTGACCCCGAAATGCAGAAAATTTCGTTTGATAGTGTCATTAAAGTCATGCGTGCCACGGGGCGTGATATGTCCAAAAAATACAAAGAGACTTCAGAAGCGGGCTTGGCCCTGAGTATGACGGAGTGTTAATGTGAGTCAGGTTCTTACGCCGTGAGTCAGGTTGCTTACGCCGTGAGTCAGGTTGCTCACAACCTGACGTTTCTGCGAAAGAGGACTAGTACTGAGGTTGTGAGCAACCTTAGGCACATGGTGGTCAGGTTGCTTACAACCTGACGCTGCTGCGAATGAGGACGAGTACTGAGATGATGAGCAACCTCAGGCACGTGGTGAGGCACGCCGTGCGTTTTATTTCGAGAGATTAGAAGATTTGCGCTGATAAATTCCCTTCCATTGGGTGGGTTGGTACAACTCGCCCAACTCAGGAAGGCGTTTGAATAAAACGGGCAATAGTTTTTCTTTGTCGATGACGTAGGTGGGTGGGTCGGCTTGGAAATTATCAAAAATGCTAATAACGCTTTCGTAACTGTCTAAGTTATCAAAATCGTAGCGGGCAAGCTCCCAGTTGAGGTACGCCGTTGCGGGAAAATTGTCTTTGTATTCACCTTCATCTTCACCAATCACCAAAATCTTTTGCTGACGAATTTGTTCAGGCAACAATGACGGCTGAATTTTTAGATTTTCCAAACGCGTAGATTCGTTGATACTGAATGCGTTATCAAGGAATGTTGACTGATAGCGAAAGAAAAATAGGATGACAAAAAGACTAAAAAAAAGAACCTCTGCCATCCAGCGACGTTTCATCAGCATAAAAAAGTTGACCGAAAACATGACCAACGGCGGTATAAACACACAAAACTGCATCGGAGCGATAAACGGCATCAAGCCAATCGAAATCACGGCAGTGATGGTCCACAACATCATGATTTGGTGAATACGCGTCTGATAGTTGATGAACCGAGGATAGCTTAATGTTTGAAAAAAGCCCAAGCCAGCTATCAAAAACACGCCTCCCAACACGCCAAGTACACCAATAAAATCGTTGAAATTATAACGCCGTGTCCGAAAAGCTGAGGTAAGCAGATTCTGACTTAAATCATCCAGTGCATTACGGAAAAAGTAGAAGAGCAATAGGAGTGCTAAAGGAAAAATATACCCAAAAAATGCCAACGTATGCCGACGAAAAGTAGCGCCCGTGTACAAAAGCATGGAAGCAAATGTCCAAAGGGCAAAAAGCCCCATAGGCAAATAAAATAGGGTAGCGACACTCAGGTAAAAGCCCATTTCAAAAACCTCGTCGGTTACCCCTTCGCGCTGCATTTGACGAATGAGTGTGCCGAAAGCCAGCAAAATGAAGGTCGTACCCATCAGGGCAGGCGACAATGTACTACAATCGAAAGAGACGTTTAAAAATAAAATGTAAAGAACGCCTGGGACGTAGTTGCGTTCGGTAAAAAGCTGCCGTTCGCTGGAAATGTAATTGAAGTAGATGGCCTGAAAAAGAATGAGGATATTGGCAACCGTTCGATGTGCCAAAGGAGAGCGGCCAAAGAGCTCATCCATTCCCCAATAAACGGCTGCCGACAACGGACTCAAATTGTCCCACACATCGCGATAAAGCATAAATCCTTGTGACATTTTTTCGCCGACAAGCATCCATTGGAGTTCTGGAATCAGCAAATCGGGCGAACTGATGTACAAAGGCACTTGTAGTATCATCAACACAACGATGAAACTCAAGATTTGATAAGGAGCATTAACGCGGAAGAAACTTAACATTGGAGTCGATGGTCGATAGTCCACAGTCTATAGTCAATCCTCTACGGTTTAAAACCATGGACTATCGACCATCGACCGTGGACTTCATACTTTATTCCCACTCAATCGTTGCGGGTGGTTTTGACGAAATATCGTAAACAACGCGGTTAACGCCTTTGACACGATTGATGATTTCGTTGGAAATATCGGCCAAGAAATCGTACGGCAAATGTGCCCAGTCGGCGGTCATGCCATCGACTGACGTAACGGCCCGCAGCGCTACCACGCGCTCGTAGGTACGTTCGTCGCCCATAACACCCACGCTTTGTACGGGTAGGAGCATGGCGCCTGCTTGCCAAACTTGGTCATAAAGGCCGCGCGTTTTGAGACCATTGATAAAGATGGCATCGACTTCTTGCAAAATGGCTACTTTTTCGGGAGTAATATCCCCCAAAATACGAATCGCAAGCCCTGGGCCAGGGAATGGGTGGCGCTTGAGAATATTGTCGGAAATTCCAAGGGCACGCCCAACGTTACGAACTTCGTCTTTGAAGAGCGTATTGAGCGGTTCCACGATTTTAAGTTTCATAAAATCGGGCAAACCACCCACGTTGTGGTGCGACTTGATGGTCGCCGAAGGGCCTTTGACCGAAACCGACTCAATGACGTCGGGATAAATCGTTCCTTGACCAAGCCATTTTACATCTTCGATGAGGTGGGCTTCTTGGTCAAAAATATCAATGAATGCTTTTCCAATCGCTTTACGCTTGGCTTCTGGGTCGGTCAAACCTTCTAATAGGCCGTAAAAATGGTCTTTCGAGTTAACCCCCTTGATGTTGAGGCCCATGTCTTGGTACGAGTGCAATACACTTTCAAACTCGTCTTTACGCAAAAGTCCGTTGTCAACAAAAATACAGTAGAGGTTTTTGCCAATGGCATGGTGAACCAACGACGCTGCCACCGTAGAGTCAACCCCGCCCGACAAAGCCATCACCACTTTATCGTCGCCAAGTTTTTCTTTTAGGTCACGGATGGTGCTTTCCACAAACGACTCCGACGTCCAGTTTTGCGTACATCCGCAGATGTCCACCACGAAGTTTTTCAAAATCGTTTTGCCTTCCGTAGAGTGCGTTACTTCTGGGTGAAACTGAATGCCGTAGGTTTGTTCGCCCGTCAATTTGAACGCGGCTACTTTTACCGAATCGGTGGAGCCAATCAATTCAAAATTATCAGGGATTTTGGTGATGGTGTCCCCGTGCGACATCCAAACTTGGGTAGTCGGTGATACCGAATCCAACAAAAGCGAGTGTTCGGGATGGTTGAGAATGGCACGGCCGTATTCGCGGTGCTTAGAGGCATTTACTTCACCTCCAAGGGTATGCGCCATGAGCTGGGCACCGTAGCAAACGCCCAACAACGGGAGTTTATTCCGAAATAAATCCAAGTCAACGCGTGGCGAATCGACGTCGCGCACGGAGCAAGGACTACCAGAAAGAATGACTCCCTTGATAGCAGGCGTAATTTCGGGAATTTTGTTGAAGGGGTGAATTTCACAGTAAATGTTTAGTTCGCGGACGCGTCGAGCGATGAGTTGGGTATATTGCGAACCAAAATCAAGAATTAGGATTTGTTCGGTCATAGACGTATTTCTAAGGTGCAAAGGTACAAAACCCTTCTGAAATACCGTATTCGTTGCGAAAAAACGTTTGAGTTGAAAAATAAAATATAAAAAGTACTTTGAAAAACAAAGTTAATTAATTTACCTTTGTTCATCAACCACAAAACAACAACAGCCATGAAAAAGAACATAGTCAAAATCATCGGATTTGCCCTTGGATTAGTAGGTTTCCTTTTGGCATTCAAAGTATTTGTACTTCCCACCATCCCACCCAACGACGAAATAGCGCCAGGGATGGTGTTAATTGCTGCCATTTTAAACGGGTTTTTGTTTGCATTTATCGGGTCGCTTATCCAGAAGTATTTAAGGCATAAAAATGTTTAATACATTATCAGTCAATCAATACGGTTAACTGATAACGATTAACAGATAACAAAGCCAAAGTGCTTAACTTCGACTTAGGCCGTGAAATTGCTCTATCAACCAATCCCGCTTTTGTTTGGTAACAGGCACTTGCGCCCCATCGGACATCAGCAAGTAGCCGCCCTCTTGTTTGACAATTTTCTTTAAAAACTGAGGGTTAATCAGGTGCGACTGGTGTACCCGCACAAAGCCATTGGGGTCGAGGGCCTGTTCTACTTCTTTGAGCGTGCGGCAAATCATTACTTTTTGGCCATCGTTCATGTAAAAATGCGTGTAACTGGCGTCGGCCATGCAGCGAACGATGTTGACAATCTCAATGATTTCGTGCCCTTCGTTGGTTGGTAGGGCTATTTTTTGCGGTGCTTGTTTGGGCGATGAATGTTCGTGAAAAAGTTGAATTTGAGGGGTTTGTAGTTGCTTGATGCGTTTCTGTTGCCACCGTCCAAGGGCTTCGCGGAGGTCATGTTCTTCAATGGGTTTTAGCAAATAACTCAAAGCACTCACGCGAAAAGCCCGAATGGCGTATTGGTCATAGGCCGTCGTAAAAATGACATCAAAGTGAAAATCAGCAAATTGTGCGAGCAAGTCGAAGCCGTTGAGGCGGGGCATTTCAATGTCTAAAAAAAGCACATCAAACGGCGTCATTCGGATAAATTCCACGGCCGCTTCGGGCTGGTTAAATTTGGCAACGACTTGCACACCCATGTTGAGTCGTTTGAGCTTGAGCTCCAACAACTCCGTGGCGGGTTTTTCGTCGTCAATGAGAATAGCGCGTATCATGTTTGAGGGACTTGAGTGTGCATTGCATTTTTGACCGCATAGAGCGGAAAAACCATGATAGAAGGGAGGCTGGAAAAGTTTTCGAGCGAAAACCGAATACCATAGCGACTTTGTTTTTCTTTCAGGAAAATATACATGCTTTGCATACTTCCTCGTGAGCCAGCCTTCACTTCGACAGGAATGATGTCGCTGTGTTTTTGTACTACAAAATCTATCTCGGCTTGGCTACTTTTGGCATCTCTGTGCCAATAATAGAGCTGTACTTGCTGGTAAGGTGATTGGCTTTTAATGAGTTCGAGTGCGACGTGTTGTTCGGCAATGGCCCCTTTATTAATGACTTCCAACGTATCTTCAAGCAACAAATCCCCGATGGATAGGCCCAAAATACGTTGCATTATACCTGTATCGAAAAGCATCCATTTGCGTTTTTTGGAGTTGATTTCAGCACCGATGGGAAGTCCGTTTGCGGCGGAGTGGGTAACAGAGTGCGCCAATCCTGCCCTTTGAAGTAGGTCGAGCGCCTCTTTAATTTGAACATTCGTGAGGGTGGCTTGTGGATATGAATAGGTAAATTGTGCACCTGTTTGTCGAACAACGGCGTTGAAAACTTCTCGAATTCGTGCAACAGGGACGCGATTTTTGTATTTGGCAAAATCACTTTCAAACGATACTATCAAGTCATCTATTACCCGTTGTGTTTCAAGAATATCGTTGTTTTGGGCGTAATTTCGTACAACTTCGGGCATTCCGCCTACCACCAAAAAGCGCTTAAAATAGTATTTAAGCTTGTCGTGTAAAAGGTCGGGGAGTGGCTTTTCAGGCGATGCGTTGCGGAGTGTTTTTAGTAAAATTTGTTCATTAAATGCACCCAAAAATTCTTCAAAATCAAGTGGGTACATAAAAAGTGAACGGATGCGCCCTACCCCAAATGAGGGAATTTCAGATAGCACAAACTCCAATAATGACCCTGCGGCGATTACATGTAAGTCAGGCGCTTTTTCGTAAAAATACCGTAATGACGAAATAGCAGGAATACAGGTTTGAATTTCGTCTAAGAACAACAGTGTTTTACCTGGTACAAGTGGCGTATTTGTCGCTGCTTGTATTAATTCAATAATTTCATCAATGCCAAGGTTTTGTTCAAAAATACCCTTGTAACGCGGGTTTTCATCAAAATTAAGTTCAATAAAAAAGTCAAATTTTTGCGCACATTGTCGTACTGCCGCCGATTTTCCAACCTGTCGCGCGCCGCGTAAAAGTAATGGCTTTCGTAGTTTCGCTACTCGCCAATTTTCAAGTTCAGAATCTATGTTACGGGGAATGTACATTTGTTATTTGATAAAATTACAAATCAAATATTGGTAGTTTTTGGTAAAATTGCAAATCGAACAAGTGGCTTATTTGATAAAATTACAAACCAAATGATTGTGGGTTATGATAAAATCGGGCTCTATGTGAAATTTGTGGGACTCTAACCCACCCCGTCGCTACGCGACACCCCTCCCAGGAGGGGATTTGAGTATTATTCTCCTCTTGGGAGGGGTGCGGCTTCAGCCGCGGGGTGGGTTAGTCCCAGACAAATCATACAGAACCCAAAATCTGCTGTTGTGCCTCGGATTTGATTACAAATTATACCCAATTTTTACCAACGTTCCTGTGTGGTTACTTTTTTTCAAATCGAATACTTCGATGGCGAGTTGGTTGGGATAATTTCGGTTAAATAACTCAATGCGTCGTTGGGTAATTTCCATCCCGTGTGACTTCCGACGCATCGTAGAACGGTTTCGGATTTCGGTCGCTTTTTTTAAGCCAATGCCGTTGTCTTCAATTTCAAACTCAAGCAGTTGCTCGCTTTTTTGGGTAATCCGAATCGCTAATTTTTTCTCGGGTTCGTCGCTGGGCATGAGTCCGTGCCAAATGGCATTTTCGACAAATGGCTGCAACAACAACGGGGGAATCATCACCGAAGCCGTGTCGATGCTGGAGGCAACTTCTAAGCGGTAAGCAAAATCCTCGCCCAGTCGAGTGGCTTCAATCTCTAAATAATAATTGAGTGCGTTTAATTCCTCTTCGAGCGAAATGGCTTCTTCCCGCGAGTGCGATAAAATCATTCGAAGCAGTTTGGAGAATTTAGAAAGGTACTGGGTCGCTTTTTGTTCGTCGTTGGCAACAATCAGGTATTCTAAGGAATTGAGGCTATTGAACAAAAAATGCGGGTTCATTTGCGACCGCAAGGCCAGCATTTCGGTTTCGGCAATGCGTTTTTCGTTGGCGACTTTGTTTTGAAGTTCTTGAAAGTAAGCGCGTTGACTTTCGGTTTTTTCTTTTTCGTTTAACCTGAAACGATGCGCAATGGCCAACGATAATACCAAGATTTCCATCACTACGGCAAACGAAAGTGTCAACAAATCATCGACGTTGGCGGGAAGTTTGACCCCTTCCAAAATAACCCGCCCCGCCCGCAACCACGCCAATAATCCAAAAAATCCCAAGACGACATTGGCCCAAATGACATACGGCACCATCGGAGAACGAACGCTGCGACGAATCCAAAAAAGGGTAAGGATGTAAATCGGGAAAGCCACAAAACGCCCGCCCCAAAACGAAAATTGCTGAAAACCAAGGTCGTTGGTAAGCAACATCACCGTCAAATATAACCCTCCGTAGCCCATCAAGACAAAAGCCAGTCGTAAAAACCACTTTTTCATGTTGGGGTGGTTTTTGGACAAGTCGAGCAACTCCGTCATGAAAAAAAGGTACGCCCCAATTCCCCACCACAGCAATGATTCCATTAAGTGGGTTTTCAGCAATGGCCACTCGCCAAGTGTCTGACCCAGTGGGGTATAAGCGCGTGTTTTGAGCAAAGAAAATACGAAACTACACAAGACATAGGCCCCGTAGTATGCATAAATTCGGTGGCGGTATTGATAGTAAAGCAAGGCTAAAAAAAGCGTAACCAACGCCAAAGCCCCTTGAATCCAGCTTCGGTACTGAAACTCAGGCATATTGCGGCGATACTCATCGAGGATGCGCTCGGCATGGTATTCTGGTTTTTGGAATTGTAGCCCCCACGAGGGTTTGGGATTGGTAAAATGCGTCCAAAAAGGCAGTGCACCTTTTTCGTGGGCGATTCGGCTCACTATTGTAAAGGTAGCGCGAGCAGGAATGTTGAACGAGACATAGTTGTCCGAATAAGGCACCGCCCAAGCCGAAGTGGGAACCATAGTACCATTGGTCGTAGAATGCCACTGGCCGTGGTGGGCGTAAAAGAGCGTTACCCGTTGGTTGGCGTTGGTGAGATAAACGTAAAACGTCTGCGTCGTGTCGGTATCGTTGGTCAAGAAAAAGCGAAGCCAGTGCGAACGCTGGGCGAAACTGGGAGTTTTAGCCGTAAGCCGTTGCCAACGTTGAGGCTGTTGGAGCAAATGCTGAAGAGAATCTTTGTCGCTGTTGAGCAAACTGGTTGTGCAGTAGGCGATGTCATACAGCATCGTACGGCCATTGATGTGGCTGACATAGAGGGTGTCGGATTTGCCCCAAAGTGGCAAGCCCACAACAAACAACACCCAAAACACAAACCGACGATACATAGTGGCAGAGCGAATCAAATTATACCCTCAAAGAAAGACAAATTTTTTCCAATCTCCTTTTATCACTCTATGTAGGTAGGTTTTGAATTGATTAAGCCTCGGTCTGAATCAATGGGCGTTGAAAATTGAAATTATTGATTGAAATGGCGGTTTGATGGAGCGAAAATCGTGATGTATGAAATGAAGCCAAATGGTATAAAAGAGATTGCCCAACTTTGGTCTCATCAGATTTTTATTCAAACACATACACACTATGGTAATCAACGTAGCTTTCAAGGTTCGAGGAATTGGCCTAAGTAGTTTTTTTGGAGCCATGTTGGCGGTTTCGGCCACGGCGCAAATTCGGGTAGAAGATCCCAAAAAAACAGCTGAACGAAGCGTAGAAGGACGGGTAAATAGCCGTATTGACCAAGGTATTAACAAAGGTCTTGATAAAGTTGAAGAGGGAATTGGGAATATCTTCAAAAAGAAAAATAAAGGAGAAAAAGACCAAAAAACGAATGGAAAGACCACAAAAGGCAACGACGAGCAGCCGCAGGAAGACACCAACGATGCGCAAGTAAACGAAACGTCGTCGAGTAGTAAATCAAGTTCTACAAAAGCCAATTCGCAAGGGGGAGCGGCGGCGGCTAAAGACGAACCCAAGAGCTTGAAGTCCTACTCCAAATTTGATTTTGTAGCGGGCGAAAAGATACTGGCCGTTGAGGATTTCTCCCAAGATGCCGTGGGCGATTTTCCTGCCAAATGGAACACCAATGCAGGAGGAGAAGTAGTAAATATTGATGGACAAGCAAACAAATGGCTGAAAGCCAGCGATAAAGGTCTATTCTTTCCTGAGTTTGTCAAAGAACTCCCTGAAAACTTCACGGTGGAGTTTGACATGATGATTAGCGAAGATGTGTCTAATAATATGTCGGGTTTGATGATTTTTTTCCCCGAAATCAGTAAAAGGAAACCTACTTTCGATACGTATTTGAGTACAGACCCCCAAGTAGCATTTGATATTCATCCAGTGGCCAACGATGGAGGTAGTACGAGCCACGCATGGGTTTTTGATAAAAACAATGAGAAAGTTTTAGAAAATAATCTGCCTATTTCTTGGAAGCAAGGTGTAGCAAATAGAATCTCTATTTGGCGACAGAAAAATCGCATTAGATTGTATATCAATGAAGCCAAAGTCTGGGACTTACCCCGTGCTTTTGACCCCAGTTTGAAGTATTCGATGTTATTTGCCAACAACCTATTCGCAGGAGCTAACTTCATTACCAACCTCCGCGTAGCCGTGGGCGCTCCTGATACCCGCTCCAAGCTCATCACCGAAGGAAAATTTAGCACGACGGGCATTTTGTTTGACGTCAATTCGGATAAAATCAAGCCCGAATCGTACGGTGTTTTAAAAGAACTTGGAACGGTATTGAAAGAAAATGCCACGGTCAAAGTCCGCATCATTGGTCATACTGATTCTGATGGCGAAGATGCCAAAAACTTAGACCTGTCGAAACGCCGAGCCGCATCGGTAAAAAATGCCCTTCAAACGGAGTTTGGAATTGAAGCCGCTCGCATGGAAACGGATGGCAAAGGCGAGTCGCAGCCCGTTGCGCCGAATACGACTTCCGAAGGAAAAGCGAATAACCGCCGCGTGGAGTTTGTCAAACTATAACCATTCAGCGCCATGAAAACACGCAACAAAATAGCTCTACTACTTACCGTTACTTTAGCGTTAGGGATGCAGCTTCGTGCCCAAGTGACGATTGCGTACTGTAAGTTGGGGGGAGGTTGTAAGTTTTACCAAACCCAATACACCTACGCCCAGCTCGATGGAATGTTTAATTACTTGGGAACTTTTGAGAAGGACAAAGGCACGTTGGTTTTTTTCAAAAATAAGCAAAATCAGGATGTACATTATCCCGATACAAAACGTAATTTGAAGGAGTTGCACGCGTATTTTGGAGGAAAAGGAGAGCCTCCTGTGGCCAAGGGTGGAACCGTTCCGTTTGAGGCTGTGATTCAGCCCGAAGATGGGAATTGGGTGGCCATTACCGAACCCGCTGTTACTAAGAACTGCTCCCCTCAACTCGCGACCCAGCTAAAAAGTACCGTAGGACTAAAAAGTGGGAATAAAACATTTAAAAAACCTTTTACGCCCGAGGACTTATTGCCACCCAAAACACCTTGGGTTACTAATGCCCCTAATAGCTACAAGGCAATTATTTTGCCCGAAACGAAGCCAACGATTAAAAGTGTTTATGATTTTGAGGTAGTCACTACCAAAGAAATCAAAGGAGCACTCCACGTATCGTTTCAGATACCGACCCAAGCTGCCTGCGAAGTAACAACGAACTTTACGTTTAAGCGTAAGTAAACGGCTTATAGTCAATGAAAAATAGAAACAAAAGTGTTGGCATTTTTGCGGTAGTTCGTTGTTTTTGGGTGGGGTGTTTTTTCTTTTTTTTAGGAGAAATTGGCTACGCCCAAAGCGTCGTCATTAGCCCCTCTAAAAGCACATTTCTTCACAATAGCACGTCGGATTCCGTTGTCATTCGCGGAAAAAGCTCCGTGCCTTTGACCCTACAAAGTGATCAGAGTTTCATCATGTTACCACTATATACCAAAAACAACACGTTTGTCGGCGGGATGTATGGGTTAGATAAGCAATTGAAAATTTGGGGGTATGAAGGGTTGGAGTTTCAGATTGACGATATTCCAGCGGCTCACTTTGAATTTGGGAGCTTCTTTGTGGGAGAATCTGGGAAGTCGAAAGCGGCATTGGACGTAGAAGGAACCAATGGAATAGGAACCATCCGCTCCAGAGAGCTTGATTTTAACCAAGTGTCTGATAGCGAACGGCGTCCTGTGTTTGCCGACAAAGATGGGATTCTGCGCGTCTCCAATACGTCAAACTACTACCAGAGTTACAATTTTAGCAGCGTACAAGCACAGGACTGGGACGACCAACTCCGCAAAGGAAGTGGCTACGCGTGGTTTAATTCGACAAACGCTGGAAAAACCATGTATTTGCCTGTAAACCTGCCTGATGGCGTCGTGATTACCAACGTAAGAATGTACGTGCTGGACAATTCAGCCTCCAATATCTCTTTTGTGTTTAGTAAAAACACGCACACGACCAATGCGTTTACAACCATCGCAACGGCACAGACTTCTACGAACGTAGCCGCGATAGGAAGTGTGGCCGCGTCGGTGACAGAAACGGTGGACAATCAGAACAACTCGTATTATGTCAATATCTCGTCGGTTGGAAACTGGACGGGAGACACACTCAGATTTCACAGCCTTGTCATTACGTATCAGCACCGATAATCCATTTCTATACTAACATAATTCAAAATGCTATGAAAAAACTCATTGTTTTCTTCTGTTTGTTGGCAGTGTTGTCCTGTAAAAAAGGGGCTTTAGACCCAACGGGTACTAGCTGCGAAAAAGCCTCTGCCGAGTATGAAAAGGTACTCACCGCCTGGTCGCAAGACATTAACAACAAAACAAAATGCGAAGCTGTCAAAAAATCGTTGAGCGACATTATTCGGTCGTGTAGCGTTTACACAGCCGCCCAACGAAAAGTGTATGAAGACCAAATCAAAGACATTGACTGCGAATAAACCATGAAATCATTCATTCTTCTGCCTGCTATTGCAGCTTTTGCCATCACAGCGTGCAACAACACCACGGCCAACAGCACCGAAAAAAGTACCACTGAAGTAGAAAAAACGGAAGCTGTTTCAACTTCAGGAAATGCCGACTGCCTCAAATCAC
The DNA here is from genome assembly GCF_014195535.1 of Runella defluvii. Classification (GTDB taxonomy): domain Bacteria; phylum Bacteroidota; class Bacteroidia; order Cytophagales; family Spirosomataceae; genus Runella; species Runella defluvii. The sequence goes on from NZ_JACIBY010000004.1 coordinate 510,214, forward strand.
ACGCTGATAAAGGGACGCTCGACCAACTGCTGCCGCTTGATGTTATTAAAAAACATTACGATGTTCCTGCGCAGGCCAAGAAAAATTATAGCTACCGCTCAGAGGCCAAAAAGCACGACAAAGACACCTACGAATACACGTGGGATAGCGATAGGGTGCGGAAAATGACGATTTCGGGCCGTGAAATTGAATATCCTTCGTCCAATCGAATAGGACTCAGATGGGTAGGAAGTGACTTGTTTACAATCATGGGAAAACCGACTCCTTTGGAAAATTTCAAGGCTTTTTATCGAAACACCACTGCCGCCGAAAAAGAGGCCGCTTTCAAAAAAGCGGGAGAGTCGATGAAAGAAAAAGGCTACGATGCCAAAACCACCGAAACCGCCACGAAGATGGCCAAAGACTTATCGGGTGATGACATCACGTTTAAAGAAATTGCTGGGATAGGAGATGCGGCCTCGTGGCGCATCAAAGAAAAAGAACTGACGGTTTTGGTGGGTAAAATTACCTTTCAAGTGAGCGTGGAAATCAGTAATAATGACAACGAAAACATCGAATTGGCAAAAAAACTGGCCGCCGAAGTGCTGGCTAAGTGTAAATGATTTTTTTAACATTCTCCAAAAACCACACAAAATGAAAACAAATCTTAAATCTATTGTCTCACTGGTAGCCTTAGTGGTGCTGGTAAGTGCTTGTAAATTAGGGACGTCGAAAGAAGATGACCCAACGCCATCGGGCGGCTCCAACTCTTTTGCTGCGACAGTGGATGGCAAAAGCTGGAAAGCCAACGCTGCGAGTGGAGGCATTGCAGTCGTCGGAGGGTTGCTAACCATCGCTGGAAAAATAGACGATGCCAACGAAATTTCCATTCAGATGGTGGGGAAAGACATCCAAACGGGAGTAGATTATTTGTTTGAAATTCCTGCCAATGAAACCAACAAAAACGCCAATCTGATTTACAAAAGACAGAATAGTCCGCTGTTTGCTAAAAGTGGGAAAGTACGCTTCTCGACGTTTACCAACAAAAAAATTGAAGGAACATTTGACGCCCAAGTGACGGATTATATCAATGCAAATGCAGAAATACAGTCGGGCACGTTTGTAATCAATTTATAAATAAAGGCTGCGAAAAACTCCGATAAAAGTCATGAAATCAAAACAGCTCGCTTGGTTATTAATCGTGTTTTTGGGGCTTTCTGTTGAGGTTTTGGCGCAGCAAAAACCGTCGAAGCAACAACAGGCCGAACTTGATAAAGCGGTCAAAGAAGCCGAAGCCGAAATGGCTAAGCTCAAAGATCCTGCGTACATCAATAAAATGTTCGATGAGCAAATCAAAGAACTCAAAGCCAAGGGACATGCCACGCCTGAGTTGTTGAGGGAATTGGAAAAAGCGCGGGCTGAAATGCTTAAAATGGCCAAGGGGGGCGGAGCACCTGCACCCGCCCAACCCGAAGAACTAAGCGAACCAACCGAAACAGTTGCCCCCGCACCTAAGTCAGTAGAACAGCCCGTGCCAACCAATTTTGATGAAGTGGAAAGCCCGTATTCTAAAGTTCCTTCGTCGTTTCAGTTTTATCGGGAAAGCGAAGTGACGATTGAAACCTTTGCGGCTTTTATGCAGAAAAAATACGGAGTTCAAGTACGAAAACAAAAGACGGTTGTACTCCCAACGGGTTCAAAAATCACCACATTTCAGCAGTTTATCGAAGATTACCCCGTTTTTGGTGCTTATTTTAAAGTAAGACACGAATCAAACGGCAAAGCCCTTTTTGCTTCGGGCGATGCTTTTGATAAAACGCGTTGGCCTGAGCTTACGGGAAAAATGATTAATGAAAATCAAATTTTTCAAAAGCTACCCAAAGAGTCCAAAATTACGGCTCCTATTTACGAAAGTTTAATCATTGTCCCTGAGCGTCTGAACGTAGCTACCCAAAAGTTGCGCCTTGCGCACCAAATTATTGCAGGTAAAACGAGGTACTATTTGGATGCATATCGAGGGGATGTCGTACGGAGTGAGTCGCTCATTTTAGAATGCCTTGATTCACACATTCCCGTTCGTAAAGAGGATAAAAAACCGACGATTACGACGATGCAAACGTTCCATTATGGGCCTCAAAACATCGAAATTCACGTCAATAACGATTCTGCTAAATATATATTGGTATCACACAAGGAACCTTTTGTGTCAGTGTATGATACGGCCAAATGGGTTGTCAACTATCCTACTACCCAATGGACTGATCCGCGCCTCACCAAAGAAGGGCTTGCTGATGCGGCTTTTGCGGGGAAAAAAACAATAGATTACTACAAAACGCAACTAGGACGTAACAGTTTTGATGACCAAGGCTCTATGCTTGTATTACGTCGGGCTTACGATGAGGATGGCAATTTAAGGGAAGGTGCTTTTTGGGAAGTTGAGAAAAATCGTATCGGTTTTGGAAATTATGTAGATAAACCCTTGGTAACGTTGGAGGTGATTGGACATGAGTTTACCCATGGGGTTATACGCTCGGGAGTGGCCGATTTTATCAGTGAAGGAGAGTCTGGATCGCTCAATGAAGCCGTTGCTGATATGCTGGGGATTGCCATCAAACATTGGGGATATCCCGCTACGCCTGATTGGGTGATTGCGCCGTATGTCTTGCCCAATGGTATCCGAAACCTAAAATGGCCTAAAACAACCTTTCAAAGCAGAACATCTCTCCCGCACCCTGATACCTACGAAGGGAAGTATTGGCAAGATACGAATGGCTGTATAGCAGACAAAAAAAATGGTAATTGCTGGGTTCATAACAACAGCACGGTTGCGTCGCATTGGTTTTATCTGTTGTCGGAAGGGGGAAAAGGGACCAACGACCACAATCAAATGTATAACATTGAAAAAGGGATTGGTATCCAAAAAGCAGCCAAATTGGTGTATCAAACGCTTTTTAGCCTGACGCCCTACACCAACTTTGAACGTTTTGCAGAAGCCACCGTCAAAACGGCCGAACAGATGTTTGGGAAGTGCGCTACCGAAACCCACCGCGTCAAACACGCTTGGTATGCCGTGGGCGTATTTGAGGATGCCCCCGCCCGTTGCATGGATTTGACCTTTGACTGGACCTACGACCCCGAGCCCGACAAAGCCATTCGGTTTTATGTCAAAGGCGATAGCATCGTGTCGGTAGTGCGAACGGAAGACGGCTGGGTGAAAACGTATGCGGAGCGAAATAGCGCGTTTATGCACGTTGTGTCGAAAGATGAGGAAGGGGTGAAAAACCTGACACTTCCTAAAAACTGGGCGGGAACGATTTATAACAAAATGGAAGAAATTGAGCCAGTGATGGATCAAATGAATGAAGAGGCACTTGAAAAAGCAAAGGCCGAACTTCGTAATCCAGCCACACCGCCCGAACGGAAAGCGGAGTTAAAAGAAGTGATTCCCCAAGTGGAAAAATACCTAGCAGAAGGTCGCAAAGCAGCCAACGAAACCAAGAAAAACCTCAAAGAATTGAGCGATGGTACTCACCTGACTAGCGAAGCGGCATTTTGGGGAGGGCGAAAAGGAAAGCGAGAATTTGACAAAGAAAATATCAAAGGTTCTTACCTCTACCAAGGCAAGTATGTAGCAAAACGCTACGTGCTCAAAGGAGGAATCAGTTGGGAATCCACCACCGAGATTCCCTTACGGTATTCTGATTTAGGGCTGTTTGTGCCGCTCAACACGGGCCAATTGCGCATGGGCGTGGACCATTTTATGAGGGGTTTTCCGCTCAAAATGTTTGGAGGAATAAGTGTCCGAAATATCAAAGAAACCATCCCCGCCAATTTTAACGCTTTGTTCTCCCCAAGCCCTGTATTTAACTGATGAAAACTATTCATGCTCCTTTTTTAATAGTGCTGCTTTTTGGCATTACTTGCGCTAGTTTTGCCCAAAAAACCTTGAAATTTACCGAACAGCTTACTTTTTCGTACCAAAAAGATGGGCAAAAGAAGGAGTTTAGTGTGTACCTCGACCGTCGTAGTTCGATTTGGCTATTTACCAATGCCGATAGTTTTGAGGGTACAGCCGATGGTTTGGAGTTTGTGGTGGCCTATCCCAATGGGAAGTACTTGGTTGGTGGAATAGATGACGGTGACCACAAAATCTGTCAAACTTTTGACATGCCATTAGCGAGAAAAAATACGCCAAAAGTGAGTGGGAAAGCGTTGGGGAAAACCCAAGTTTTTGGCAAAAACAACTACGGCTGGCCTACGCTCAAAGCCCAATTGTTTGAAATAAACGCAGGTCGGATGACCCAAGAAGTATTTTTGTCAACCGTAGCGTTTGATTGTCGTCCGTTGTATGCTTACAATTTTTTGTTGGGAATTGAGCATTATTTGCCCATTTTCAATCAGATTGATTATTCAAGTTATTTGCCTAAAAACCAGTTGGTTGTCTCTGATGGTACTTTTAAATTGGAAAGTCTTTCTCCCACAGAATACTTTATTGATTTGAGACCGTATAGAATGCTTCCCCCAAAAAAATAGAAGCACTCATCGTTCATCACTCCTCTCTCATCACTTGGAATGTAGTACCAAAAAGGGTTAATTTTGGGGCTTTATTTATCCAAGAATATGAAAAAAGACATTGATTTTACCCCTGTTGAGGGTGTTGTGGTGACCATTGCCCGCCGTTTCAACGAACTAAACGAAGCCGAGTGGGGCGTGTATTTGATAAATCAGAATGAAACGACCATCACCAACGTTTTTGTGACTTCCAGAGGGTATTCGGGCGATGATGCTAAATCGAAAGCCGATCAAGAACGCACCTCTACTTTACGCCACTTTTTTACTGAAATCGGGGCGGGGCAGTGGGTTCAAGTAGAAACCATCATGCCCGACGTTTTTCACCTCAACAACGAATATTGGGTGAGTTTTTACGTCGGCAGTAAGATTTTTGATAAGAAATTTATCTTCGTTCCCGATAGCATCGTCGAGGAAAACCTCCAGCCAATTGCTGAATTGGGACTCGACGGGGTGTTGCACGTATAAAACTTTCGGGAAGCTTCAAGCTTCCCGAAAGTTGGCTTATTTTCGACGAATTTTCTCAAATTCCTTGGCCAAATTCCCCGCCACAATGTTGATGTCGTAAAGCTCCCAGACCATCTTTTTGGCGTTTTGGGCTAGTATTTGGCCATATTTAGGGTTTTGGAGCATTGTTCTTAATCCATCATAAACATCTTCGACGGTAAGTGGGGCTTCATGGGCGGCATTGTATTTTGCCACTGTTCCGTCAAATCCAATGCGGTCTGAAACGAGGGATGGCACGCCCGCCGTCATGGCTTCGAGGGCGGCAATGGAAAAGCCTTCGGAGTAGGAGGGAAGCGTAAAAATATCGGCATCGGCCAAAGCTGCTTTTTTGGCTTCACCCGTCAGCATCCCTACCATAATCATTTTATCCTGCAATTGATGTTCGGCAATAAAACGCTCCGTTTCGGCTTGGTAGCCGTCGTCGGGACCCGCCAAAATCAGCAAGGCATCATTATGCTTTTCGGTATATTTTTTAAACGCAGGTAACAACAAATCCAAGCCTTTTTTGATGTTCAAGCGTCCCATAAACAAAACCAGTTTTTTATCAGTGGGCAAGTTAAATTGGCTTCGGAATGTCCCTTTTGGAGGTAAGTGTGCCAATTCATCCAACTGCATACCGTTGGGGATAATGGCCACATTGGGATGCTGAAAACCTAAAAATTGGCGCAAGTCGTTGAGTTCGTCGTGGTTATTGATTTGAATCAATTGCGCTTTTTTCAAAAAACGTTTTTGGAACAAGATTCCAAACAACTTCTTTTTCCAATAACCGTGATTTATCGCCCATTTGTCGAGCAAGCCGTGGATGGTGATGGCCTTTGGGGTGTTATTTTTAAACAAAAACGGCGCGACACTTCCAAAATGCCAAATTCCGTGGCAATGCACCACGTCGTATTCGTGAATGTGTTGTCGAAGGTAATCCCACGCTTCGAGCGAGAATTCGGGAAAAAAGCGGCTTATGGGCGTCGTGCGCTTGCACACGATGACGCGAGCACCTTCGGGGGCAGGATACACCTTGTCGCCTGGTGTAATCGGGCTCAAAATATCAACTTCGTGCCCTAGCTTGAGCACCACCGTGGTATGGTCGTAAATGATTCGGGCGGGGCCACCAATGGCCCAGGTATAAGCGCAAATATTCAAGATTCTCATGGGGGCAAAGATACAAACGAATCGCGGAGTTTTTTGGCACGCTCTTTGTGAAGGGTTTTCTATACCATATTAAGACCCATTATTTGATGAAAAAGCTACTTCTAGTGTTAGGGTGTGCATTGAGCATTGCTACTCAAGCCCAAGATTTAATGCTATACGGAATTTCACCCAGTTATTCCCAAGCAGGGAAATTCACCAAAAAGCTAGGGTACAATGTAAACGTCTCTTCGGTGATGAATGCCTTTAGCCAGACCGTCGATGGAAAACGTTTTCCAAGTGGGCACACGCACCTTGTTTTACACGGCTTGGCGACTTATCAGGTGTCAAAACCGCTAACGATTGCCGCTGGGTACGCGTTTGGGAGACACAGTATTTTTGGACTCCGCGAAAACGAACATCGCCTGATAGCGCAAGCGACATACCAACACAAACTTGGGAATTTTATCATAACCCACCGTGGCCGCTTCGAGTGGCGGCAACCCACTAACTTACAGACCCGTATCACTTCTCAGGCGTCCATTGGACGTTATCAAGTATGGGCAACTTTGCCTTTGTACGATCCCAAAAAAGAAAAACAAGGCTTTTTCTTGTCGGCCTCTAACGAAGCATTTTTATACTTTAAAGGAGCAACAAACGGTCCAGTGAGCTCACGCAATGGATCCTTGGTTTCGGAAAACTGGATGCACCTCGGCGGAGGATATAATTTTGGACTTACTCGGGCCGAATTGGGATATTGTTTTCAGGCTTTGGTACGTAATAAAGCCCAAGACTATCGTTTCTTTAACCTGCTCCAACTTAATATTTATCACACAATTAATTGGAATGATATTCAATATTGGTGGTATTTGTGAGAAGTTAGGCACGAAAATTGTTATTGTTTGTATGATAGTATTTTAAAGTTTTCAATACCTTTGGGGTAAAATTTCATTATTCCTTGAAAAAATTAACTGCAATCGGTCTCCTACTACTGCTGCTCTACAATATGTTTGGGCTGACAGTAACCGTTTTGCTTTTTGACAAGGATTTTAGAACAGCATCGCCGACCGCCGCAAACGACGAGTGGCAAACCCTCAAAATGCACCTCCCTACGCTTCCTTATAATACAACCTGGGAAAATGCGCAAGGGCAGGAAGGATTAATCAGACATGGGGATGAGTTTTATAACGTGACCGAACAACGTCACGAAAATGATACTTTGTACGTAACCATGAAAACCAACCAAACAGCGCGTGATCGCTTTTTTGAGTTGGCCGACCAAATTCAAGAGATGACTGACCAAACGGCGCAGTCGCCCGATAGCCCAATGGGGAAAGCGGTGAAACTCTTGTCCGATTTATTGAAAGTTTATCTTCCCACTTCTATCATGGAATGGCCTACTGCTCAGGTGATTAAAACTTTGAGCCAAGAGAACTATGCCACACCAACACATTCATTGCTTCAAGCTGTTTTATTGCTTCATTGTCCGCCTCCAGAGCACGTTTAATGAAAACTATGGGTGAAGACTGCCTCAAGGGTAGCTCATTCAAATAGGCTATTTATCGCCTATTGACAACCATTTTTCATTAACCCAAGCTCATAATGAAGACACTTATAGGGGTACTATTACTATTGGCTACGGCTCTGCTTACCTGTAGAGATACGCAAGCAGCTAAAAAGTGGTCTAGTAAAAGCGCGCAATTATGTACTCGTCCGAACGAAGTTCGTACGTTTGACCTTTCAACAACTAGTGAAACATCGGTAAAAGACATACCGCCAGTGGGGTGTGCTTTGCCAATGGCGCAGCTAGAAAAGGTAGTACAATAACGCTCCTGTAACAAATTCATCTATGTTAATGCTGGGTTGAAAACAAATCATTTTCAACAACCCTCTTTCGTAAGCTGACGAAAGGCCGTCGTTATTGAGCAAATTGCTTACTGACGTAGCTCCTCGTTTGTACACGGAAGCCTAAGATTATCATAACCAGATGAAAAAAATTATATACTCTCTAATCGGTTTATTTTTAGCCAATGAAAGCTTTTCGCAAGGTTGCGTAGCGGTTCGTCACATGAGTTGTGCAGCTACTAATTCGCTTACATCTTCCGAATATTTTAAACAAAAAAATGCCCAGTGGCAGGTCAACATGGGCTACCGCTATTTTCGTTCGTACAAACACTTTGTGGGCGATGAAGAGCAAAAACACCGCGTAGAACAGGGAACAGAAGTAATCAACTTGTCGCACGCACTAGATTTGGGGATTAGCTACCAACCCAACGCCCGCTTGTCTTTGGGGGTTAATTTGCCCATTCAATACAACGACCGTTCTTCGCTTTACGAACATTATGGCAATGCCGTCAGTGGCAATCCTGATCAAAAACGTTTTCACACAAAATCGCAGGGTATTGGCGACGTACGTATCTCGGCAACGTATTGGATGATAAATCCTTACAAACTACCAAAGTTTAATTTTGCCATCGGTGGTGGTCTTAAATTGCCAACGGGCAACTACCACGTTACCGACGCGTTTCACAAACTCAATAAAGAAAAACAAGATTATACCATCGTCAAACCCGTTGACCAGTCGATTCAGTTGGGGGATGGTGGCGTAGGTTTTAGCTTAGAAACCCAAGGTTACTGGCAAATTGCTAAAACAACAACGGCTTATTTAAACGGATTTTATTTGTTTAACCCCAAAGAAACCAACGGTGTCGTACGTAGCCCAGAAGCTACTACCATTGATTTAGTCACGGGGACATTTTCAGTGGCTGACCAATTTGCAGCGCGTGCGGGCGTGAGCCAAACGTTTGCCAACTATTTCTCGGTGATGTTGGGTGGTCGTGCCGAAGGAGTTCCTGCCATTGATGCCATCGGTGGAAGCAGCGGTTTCCGCCGCCCAGGCTACATTATTTCGGTAGAACCTGGTGTTGCTTTTATGAAGGGTAAATTTTCGGCAACCGCTACGGTGCCTTATGCACTTTACCGCAACCGTACTAGAAGCTATTCTGACCGCCTTGATCCGCTTGGCGTACGTCACGGAGATGCAGCATTTGCCGACTACTTGGTTTCGGTAAACATTAGTCGCTGGTTCTAACGTATAGGTGCAGCGTTATATTTTTTGATGAATTATAATTACGTATTAATAGATTATTGAATGAAAAAGTTACCTCTTTTATCGACGATAGCAGCAATTTGCTTCTCATTGTCGGCCATGGCCCAGATGCCCAACGACGCGATTTATATGTCGAAAGGGCAGGTGTGTGTAGCTACCATGTACACCAATAGTTCTTGGAAAGAATACTGGGAAAATACCCTCAAGCGTGAAAACCTCAACATTGGGACACATACCACGCAGAGCGTGATGGTGATGCCTGCCATTGGGGTGAGCAATCGCCTAAACTTGATGTTGGCTTTGCCTTATGTTTGGACACAAACATCGGCAGGTAACTTGATGGGACAGAAAGGTTTACAAGATTTGTCGGGATGGCTCAAGTGGAAAGCTGTTGATGTGAAAGGATTCTCCTTAAATGGTTTAATTGGAGCTTCTATCCCAGTGAGTAAGTACGTGCCCGACTTTTTACCGATGTCGATTGGGCTTCAGTGCCGTACGGTATCAGCACGTATTTTGCCTAGTTATCAGCACAAATCAGGTGCGTATGTGACGGGGCATTGGACGTACTCATGGCGCAGCAACATTCACGTGGATCGTGATGCGTATCAGGCCGATGACCGTGTCTATAATACTAACGAAGTCAATGTCCCTAATGCCACCGATTGGGGCGCAAGGGTAGGGATTTTGAAAAGAAAATGGCAAACAGAAGTGTTTGTGGAGAACTTCTCTTGTGTAAACGGGGATAATATTCGCCGCAATGACATGCCTTTCCCAACCAACAACATGGAAGCCACTACCGTGGGCTGGTACGGAAAACTTCAGCCCAAAGCCTTGGGGATGAACGCCCGCGTAAGCTACGTAACCAACGGCCTTAACATGGGACAAAGTACGAGCATAATGGTAGGGGTATTGTATTTGTTTAATTTCAAAAAGTAATAATGGCCATGAAAAAATATTTTCCATATTTGAAATATAGCGGCATTACGCTGGCAATTTTAGTGGGCGTGTTTGCCTGTGATAAAACCATTGAAGAACCACAACGAGTAGGCTATACCCCTGCCAGTGTCGATGAAAAAGCAGGGGCGTGGAAAACCTATTTGTTGGCTTCTGCTGAGGAAATCAGTGTACCTGCACCTACGGCCGTAACGTCGTCGGATTATGTGGCCGAATTAAGCGCTTTGAAAGGTTTGGCCAGTAATCTGAGCCAAGAGCAAAAAGAAGCCGTGGTGTATTGGGGCGCTGGAGCGGTGTATCGTTGGAACGAAATCGCCCGTGAGTTAGCGGCGCGTTATAACATTCCTCCCGCATCTAATGCCGACGGAAAATATCCTGTACCCGATGCGGCAAATCCATTGGCTGACCCTAAGTTTCCGTTTGCTAACCCGCCTTATACGTCGCGTGCGTTGGCGTATTTGTCAGTAGCTCAGTACGATGCGTTGGTGTCGGCGTGGAATTTTAAGTACAAATTTAAGCGTTCTGCTCCCTCAAAAGTGGATGCAAGTATTCCCGCAGCGTTGCCTGTATCGGCTTTGCCAAGTTACCCTTCAGAAGATGCGGTGGTGGCGGCAGCTTCGGTGACGATTTTAAAGGCGATGTTTCCTGGTGAAGTACCCTATTTGGATGCAAAATTAAAGGAACATTTGGCGAGTCGTCAGTGGGCAGGGATGAACGTTACCTCTGATTTGACAGCGGGTACCAACCTTGGCAATGCGGTAGCGGCCAAAGTAATGGGACGTGCTAGAACCGACGGAATGGGAGTTGCTAACAACCAAGCGTTGACCGCAGGTATGATTGAGGCCGCCAAAAGCCGTGGCATCAAAGAGCCGTGGGTAAGCCAAGAAGCGCCTGCGCGTCCGCCGATGTTGCCTAACTTCGGAGCGGTACAAACGTGGAATTTTGACCGTAAAACGTTGGAGCAAATTCGTCCCGTGATGCCGTACGTGGTAGGTTCGGCAGAATGGCAGAAAGAGTTGGATGAGTTGAAAAGCATCCAAAATAAACAAACGCGCGAACAAGCGCGCATCGCCAACTACTGGGCCGACGGAGCTGGTAGCTACACGCCTCCAGGCCACTGGCACCGTGCCGCTGCCAATGCAGCGCACGAGGCTAAGTTCAGCGAAATCAAAATGGCTCGTACGTTGGCCTTGCTCGGAACAGCCGAAATGGATGCGGGTATTGCGTGTTGGGAAACCAAATACTATTACTATACGCCTCGCCCTCAGCAGTTTGGGGCAAAGACGTCGGTGGGTTTGCCTAACTTCCCGTCTTACACATCAGGCCACTCTACGTTCTCGGCCGCAGGAGCAACGGTATTGGGTTATATTTTTCCAGACCAAGCAGAGAAATTTAACGCTCAAGCACAGGAAGCCTCGGTTTCACGTATTTACGGCTTGATTCACTACCGTATCGACTGCGACTTAGGTTTAAAGCACGGCAAAGTGATTGGAGAATACGCCATTGCTCGCGGAAAAGCCGACGGTTCTGGCTTGTAAAGACTTGCTTAACTTTAAATGAAAAACTCACCTTAATACTCATTTAAACAATCGCTTTATTGAGCGATGTCATATTAAAAACAATGAAACTAATCGTTACTTTACTTTTGACAGTGGCTAGTTACACGTTTGTAGCAGCCCAAACCACACCCTCTGAAATTTCACAATTATTGACCAATTGGCACAATGGCTTGGTAAAAGGAGACTTAGAAGGAGTAAACGCAATGTATGCGAGCGACGCAGTCTTTTTTCCGACGTTTATCAATAGTGCCAATACCCCCGAAGCGCGTAAAGCATTCTTGACAACCTTGATTGCCAAAAAGCCCGTCGCGACTGTTAATAATGACCAACGGATTCGCATTTTTGGGGATGTAGCCACAAGTTCAGGGACGTGGATGTTTGACGTAAATGCCGCCGATGGTAGCCGCGAAAAAAAGCCCGTCCGTTATTTATTTGTGTATGAAAAAAGAGGAGGAAAATGGCTCATTATCGAACAACACGTTTCGGCCTTTCCTGAGAAAAAATAAGTAAAAACAAGGTACTGACAACGTGAAAAGGTTCGTCTCTATACTACTTTTTGGGCTCTTGCTCTACAACATGGTAGGCTACTCGGTAGTCTATTGGTTGGGGGGCAATGTGGCGCTTGAAGTACAAAAGGACGAACCTCTTTCTGCTGTACAGGAAGGCGATTTTGTTACCGTAAAAGTGCCCGTTTCGCTGCCGTACCAAACCGATTGGACAGCACCCGAACCTGTCCAAGGCACCATCCAAGCAGGGAGTGAATTTTACGAAATGGTGGAGCAAATCATGCTCAATGATACACTTTTTATCAAATGTAAACCCAACCGCGACGCCCGCGCCAATTTTGAGGCGTTGTCAGAACACATTGATCAACACATTAAAAATCAGACTACTGAATTTCCGAAGCCGTCAAAGTCTTGGGCAGGGCAGTGGCTAAAAGAATACGTTTCGTTTCAACGTTTACACGTATTTTACGTAGTAGAATGGCTGACCGACTCCACACCGTTAACAACTTCTTTGTCTTCTTTCTTGTCTCGCACCACGCGAGTCGTTTCTCCGCCACCTGAGTTAGCGTGATTTTTAGCTTTTATTGGTTTTGCTCGTTTCCTTTTGCCCTTTGTAGGGTATTGGGTGGAGTGTTGACTATTTCCTGAAAATCAATGACATTAACTCATGCCACATATTCCTCTTCCTGAGCATCTGCCTGGTATTACAGGGCTGCTCGAATACCGTTTGGACACAGCGCTGCCGATTCGTGACCTTACGCAGATTTTACTGCGGGGAGAATCTTCCCTGACGCAAGGCGAACGCGAGCTGATTGCGACGCTGGTTTCTTCCCGAAACTGCACCAACTTTTGCGAAGCTGCACACACCAAAGCTGCTGATTTGCTGTTGGGCGAATCGGAAACGGCGCGTTTGGTAAAGCAAAATTTTGAAACCGCTCCCGTGAGCGACAAAATGAAAGCTTTACTGAACATCGCCGCCTTGGCTCAAATCAATGGGAAATCGGTAACAACCGAAGCGGTAGAGCGCGCTCGCTTGGCGGGTGCTACCGACCTTGAAATTCACGACACGGTGTTGATTACGGCGTTGTTTTGCCTTTACAACAAGTACGTGGATGGACTGGCAACGGTCGCGCCATCTGACCCAGCGTTTTACCAGACGTTGGGCGAACGCATCGTGGGACGCGGTTATACCCGCCCACCAGGTGGTTTTGTGGCTCCTAAATAATGCACCCTCTTTGTCAAAATCGTTAAATTCAATGAAAAAATATATATCATTTTTAGTCTTTCTGAGCTGTCTCGGATTGACTACCAATTTATTATTAGCCCAGCAAACGCGCCTGACAGGCACTGTCACTGACCCCGAAAATCAGCAGCCGTTGGTGGGAGTTTCGGTGGCGGTGAAAGGCAAAGTAATCGGGACAGTAACCGACGCCAAAGGGCATTTTGAATTGGCTACGGCCACGCCAGCTACCTTGGTGATTTCGATGGTAGGCTACGAACGTCAAGAAGTGGTGGTGAAAGAAAATCAGCCTTTGGCGATTGCCCTAAAATCGGACGTGGCCGAGCTGAATCAGGTGATTGTATCAGCGTCACGGGTGGAAGAAAGCAGTTTGAGGACGCCTGTAACCATCGAAAAAATGGAAGCTCGTGCTATCCAACAAGCACCCGCTGCCACGGCTTTTGAAGCCTTAAACAGCTTGAAAGGTGTGGACATGGTAACGAGCGGGTTGACCTTGCGCCAAATCAACACCCGTGGGTTTAACAACATCGGAAATAGCCGTTTTTTGCAGCTTACCGACGGCGTCGATAACCAGTCGGCGGGTTTGGGTTTTGCAGCGGGGAGCTTTTTCGGGGTTTCGGACCTAGATGTGGAGTCGATTGAGCTAATTCCTGGAGCAGCATCGGCACTGTACGGCCCAACGGCGTTTAATGGTTTGTTGATGACAAAAACCAAGAGCCCGTTTGATTTTCAGGGACTTACGGTGCAGCAAAAAGTGGGTATCAATCACGTCAATGATCCAAATGGAGGCGGAGCGAAGCCATTTTCTGAAACGGCAATTCGTTATGCCAAAGCCTTTAACAACCGTTTGGCGTTTAAATTGAATGCTTCGTACATCAAAGGAACTGACTGGTACGCAACGGATTATAGCGATATTGACCCCAATACACCCGTTGAAAATAGAGGAAACAACAACCCAGGGAAGAACGGACTGAACATTTACGGAGACGAAGTAGCTTCGACTTTGCCAGGCATCGGACGGGTGTCTCGTACGGGTTACTTGGAAAAAGACGTAACCACTTACGATGTATATAGCCTGAAAGCCAATGCCGCGCTTCACTACCGCATTTCGGATAAAATTGAGGCCATTTACCAAATCAACGTCAACCAAGGAACGGCCAATTATACCAGTAGTAGCCGTAACATGTTGCGCGATTTTCGTTTTACGCAACAGCGTTTGGAGTTGAAAGGAGCCAACTTTTTTATCCGCGCGTATTCGGTGGCCGAAAACTCTCAAAATGCGTACAATACCCGCTCGTTGGGGCAATTTATCAACCGTACTTGGGTAAAAGATTTGAGCGGAAACGTAGTGCCCATCGGGAAAGCAGATGCCACTTGGTTTGAGCGTTATGGCGCGGCTTACAACGGAAAAGTCAACGGAATTACTTCCCAAAACCACACGGCAGCACGGGCATTTGCCGACGAAGGGCGGATTTTGCCAGGAACACCTGCTTTTGACGCAGCCAAAGACAAGTACAGTCACTTGTACGGTTTGGAAGGCGCAGGCGTATTGAGTTTATGCAAAATGTACCACGTCGAAGGTTTGTACGATTTTACGCCGCACTTTGAGTGGGTGAGCATCCAAGCGGGAGGAAACTTGCGCTATTATGACATGAATACCAACGGTACATTGTTTGACGACAAAACCAATAAAGTGCGGGTCAAAGAATACGGGGCGTTTGTACAAGCGTCGAAAACGCTTTTTGAAGACAAGTTAAAGTTGACCGTTTCAGGTCGTTACGATAAAAACCAAAGTTTTGCGGGTAATTTCACCCCCCGAGCTTCGGCCGTTTTTTCACCCAATACCAACCACAATTTTCGGGTAAGTTACCAAACGGGTTTTCGTAACCCAACGGTCGTTGATCAATACATCAAACTGAACGTTGGTCCGTTGATTTTGTTGGGCGGTGCGCCTTCCAACTCGGCAGGGCTTAATGCCTACGAAAACTCCTTCACGGCAGCTTCGGTGGGTGCTTTTGGGGCGGCTTTCGGACAAGAAACAGCCGCAGGAACGCCGTTTGCGCAGGCCGTTGCGAAGCACAAAGACAAATTGGTCAAATCGGCTGTTCCCTACATTCGTCCTGAGCAAATGCAGGCGTTTGAAATTGGCTACAAAGGTGTGATTAACAATCGTTTGTTGTTTGATGTGAGTTATTACCACGGAAAATACACCAACTTCCTGATTAATCAAGTGGTGATTCGCCCCAACTCGGCGGCGGTGTTGGCGGCTGATGGAAGCATCAATCCTGCCGCAGCCCAAGAAATTTTGAGCACCACCACGCGTCAGACCTTCCAATTATATACCAATGCCGCCGATAAAGTATCGACCGACGGTGCCAGCGGAGGAGTGACGGTGTTGTTGGACAAAGGCTACCGCTTGGCCGCCAACGCCACGTGGGCGCAGTTCAATATTTTGGATGCCAACCCCAACAACGTTCCCGCTTTTAATACTCCCAAGTGGAAAACCAACGTCACGTTTAGCAACGCTCGCCTGACGGAAAAAGTCGGTTTTAGCGTGTCCTGGCACTGGCAAGACGCCTTTTTGTGGTACGGTACGTTCACCGAAAACCGCCCAGGCCCCGTTCCTGCTTACAATTTGATTGACGCGCAGGTTTCGTACAA
Source organism: Runella defluvii (assembly GCF_014195535.1). Classification (GTDB taxonomy): domain Bacteria; phylum Bacteroidota; class Bacteroidia; order Cytophagales; family Spirosomataceae; genus Runella; species Runella defluvii. Next base: position 526,420 of record NZ_JACIBY010000004.1, read on the forward strand.
ATTGACGAAGCTAAAAACGATGCTCAAGTTGGGTGCTTCTAATTTGGGGAACAACTACGTGGTGCAGGCGTTTGGCTCGCCAGCAGTAGGGGGCTTGTATTACGTGAGTTTGACGTTTGATACCCACTAAGCCACATGTATAAAGCGATTCATACAAGGGAGGTATCGTCAAAAATCCCCCTTTGGGCGTTTGGGTGCTGTTTTATTAGCTATTTATTTGGCGGAACGGCGGCTACGCTCATGTCGGTCTATTTGCCCGTGGCCATTCCAGAACTATTGGGAGAAACCCGTATTTCGGAAGCTCGTTTGGGCGAAATTGGCGCATTCGTGGGCGCGGCCTTTTTATACGGATGGGGGCTTGGAGGGCTACTTTTTGGCTGGGTAAGCGACCGCATCGGCCGCGCAAAATCATTGACCTTGGTGACGGGGCTTTATGGCACGGCTACATTGCTAACGGCCTTTGTTCCAGACTGGTACTCACTGATGGTGTGTCGTTTTTTTGCGGGAATGGGCATTGGAGGAGTGTTGTTGATTTCAACGGTTTATATCTCAGAAATATGGCCCGTATCATCTCGCCCCATCGCATTGGGCATATTGGCGGTGGCTTTCCCGATTGGCATTGTAGCTACGGGTGGCCTAAACGTACTTTTTGAAGAATGGCGTCAAGCGTTTTGGCTAGGACTGATTCCCATCGGGACGGCGCTTGCCATGTCGCTGTGGCTTCCCGAATCATGGGCTTGGGGAGCGTCGAAAATGGCTTCAACAGCCTCGAAATCCCCCCTGTGGAGTACCTCAAATCGTTATAATCTGCTGATGGGTATGGTCATTTTTGGGTCGGTATTGATTGGACTTTGGGGCATCTTTTCGTGGATTCCCACTTGGATTCAGTCATTGTTGCCCGAGGGGCAAAGCGGTCAGCAAGAACGCGGTTTTACCATGATGTTGCTCGGTTCGGGAGGCATTGTTGGCGGAATTCTGTCGGGCTTTTTAATCAAAAAACTGGGCGTTCGTTCTACCTTGATTTTAACGTTTTTGGGATGCGCTATTCTGTCTTTGATATTGTTTTTGACCAATCAGCATTTTAGTCAATTGGTATATATCGAAATGGCCTGTTTGTCGCTCTTCTTTGGGATAAGTCAAGGCACGCTTTCGAGCTATATTCCCTTGCTTTTTCCCATTGCAGTACGCGCCACAGCCACGGGCTTTTGTTTCAACATTGGCCGATTTTTCACGGCAACCTCCGTCTTTTTTGTAGGGGCGATGGTCTCCTTTTTGGGAGGTTTAGGCAATGCCCTACTGACATTCTCAGCGGCGTTTGTGGTCGCTTTGGTGGGGGCTATTCTCAATAAAAATAGATGACGAATAGGGGTTGCTTTATAACCCATAAATAATTGATACAGAATTTGATGACTCAAATCTAAAAGAATCAATTATGAACTCGTTGATAAAAAAATGGATCCCTTGGATGATGCTAATGGCGGTCGTGGCCGCCTGTAATCGCTCCCAAGACGTTACTCCCCAAAAACAACTAAATGAATACGACGCGAAAGTCGTGCTGAAATGGGGGGAATTGTTTTTAGAACTTGATCGCTATGCACCAGGCTACCGTCCGCCCGTGGCGGCGAGGGCTTTTGCCTACATTGGTTTAGCGGCTTACGAAACGGTGGTGTCGGGTACAAAAGAATACCAATCGCTTGCACCTTATTACGCTGGAATAAGCATACCAAAAGCCGAAGCGGGAAAAGCGTACCATTGGCCAACGGCAGTGAATGCCTCGTACCTGTCGATGATGTTGAAGTTTTTTCCGCACGTGAGTACCGACCAAAAGGCAAAAATAAACCAGTTGGGCGAATCGCTCTTCAAGGAGTTTCAGGCAGAAACCGATGCGGAGACTTTTGCGCGTTCGCGGGCGTTGGGCGAAAGCGTGGCTTCGGTCATGTTTGAGTATTCAAAAACGGATAAAAATGGACACGAGGCGTATTTGAATCCGCATCCTATGGATTATGTACCGCCGACGGGGGTAGGAAAGTGGCAACCTACAAAACCTGATTTTACGAGGGCTTTGTTGCCTTACTGGGGGCGCACGCGCACTTTCGCCATTACGGTAGAAGACAAAGTGGCCAAGCCACCCATCGAATACAGTTCGCAAATCACGTCGCAGTTTTTTGCGCAAGCGCTGGAAGTGTGCTCGTTTCCAGATAATTACGAAAATAGGTGGATTGGCGAGTTTTGGAGCGACGATATTTTTGAACAGACGTTTGAGCCCGCCGCACGTTGGATTGCGATTGCTAACCAAGTAATGATACAAGAAAAAGCCCACCTCGAAACGGCCGTTTATACGTATGCCAAACTAGGAATGGGGCTGAGTGATGCGGGTGTGGCTTGTTGGAATTCTAAATACCTCTACAACGTAGAACGCCCGATTTCTTACATCAATCGCTCCATCAATCCGAAATGGATAACGTTGCTTGACAATACGGTAAGAAAAATGAAGGGAATTACGCCGCCCTTTCCCGCCTATCCGTCGGGGCATTCGACGTTTGGGGCCGTTGCCGCCGAGATATTGTCAAACATCTTTGGCTATAAGTACGAAATGACCGATAAAAGCCATGAGTTTCGGGTGGAGTTTATTGGGAAACCTCGAAGCTTCCACAACTTCAACGAGATGGCCTATGAAAATGCTATCTCACGGATTTTGCTCGGGGTGCATTACCGCATGGATTGCGACGAGGGGCTGAGAATGGGGTACAATGTAGGCCGAAAAGTGAATGCAATGAAGTGGAAACCAGTGAATTAGTGTAAAAGACAATACAAAATAATTGATAGGTAATTGATGACTTAAACAGGCTTATCGCCTGGTAAGCCTGTTTTTTATCAAAACCTAACAAGTAGAAGATATGGTGAAAATGGATAAAAAACGGAAGACAATAGCGAAAGTAAGCAGTTGGTTGGGACTGGGAATCATCTTTTTAGTGACGCCATTGCTTCAGGCTCAAAACAGAGATAAAGGCAACCTAAAAGATGCCTCGCTGCCTACGGCTTGGGCTAAAATGACCGTGCAAGTAATGGCGCAAGCGCAAAACAACACCCCTACGTATGGCTCCAGGGCATTGGGGTACATTGGGCTTACGATGTACGAAACGTTGGTGCCTGCGTCTTCAACGCATCGTTCCATCGCGAAATCGCTTTGTGATACATTGTCGCTCGCGAAACCCAATAAGAACTATTCGTGGGAATTGGCCATGAATGCAGGTCAAGCGCACATTGTGAAGGCGTTTTATGGTTATGCCCAAAAAACGAGCGGCATCGACTCGTTGGAAAATGCCATTTACCAACAGTATTCTTCCCACGTTTCGCCTGCGGTCGCCGCAGCCTCGGTTGCTTACGGTCGGGCGCTGGCGAATCGTATCTACGAATGGGCCAAATTAGACGGTGGGCATGAGGGGCATTTGAGAAATTTCCCCAAAGACTATAAGCGACCAGAGGGACAAGGGAAGTGGGTGCCGCCTACTGTTGGTCAATCAAATTCTAAAATTCCGATGCACCCAACGTGGGGGCAGAACCGTACTTTTTCGTCAAAAAATGCCCAATTGCCTTTGCCCGAGCCTTTGGTTTACTCAACAGACACTACCAGTGAGTACTATAAACAATATACTGAAGTTGCAGAGCAAAAAAGAAAACTAACAGAAGAAGATCGAGCGATAGTCATGTGGTGGGGTGATGACCCTACCGAAACGTGCTCGCCCCCAGGGCATTCGTACCATTTGGCAACCATCGCCATTCTGAATAGCAATGCCGATGCCATCAAAGCGGCCGAAACTTACGCCCGCGTCGGGATGGCCGTGGCAGATGCGTTCATTTGTTGTTGGAAAGCAAAGTTTGCCCACATGGTTCAGCGCCCGTCGTCGTTTATCAGGCAAACTCATCGGAAAAAAGAGCGGTATCCAGGAGAAATGATTAATTGGTTGCCGTTCTTCTTAGAGCCGCCTTTCCCTGCATTTTATTCGGGTCATGCTGTGCAGTCGGCAGCTACGGCTACTGTGTTGACCGAAATGTACGGCGAAAACTTTTCATTCACCGACGCTACTCATGCGGGGCGCAGTCCCAAACGTTACTACGTAGTCAAACCGCTTCCTGCCAAATATGAAGAACTGTTAGCAATGGGAGACTACATCCCCGAGTACCTTGAAAAAGAAGTGAAATTTCAGCCACGTCACTATGGCTCATTTTGGGAGGCGGCCAAAGAATGTGCGGAGTCGCGTTTGAAAGGGGGGATTCATACACGGCACGATAATGACGTTGGACTCGCAGAAGGGACTAAAATTGGCCAGAATATCAACGCATTACGCTGGCGGAAATAAGCGTAAAAAGTTATTCAAAAAACAACCCTTGTTAACTTAAAATACATCTATGCCACATATTTCATTACCCGAAGGTTTTCCTGGAATCCGTAGTTTGGCGGCTTATCGTCCTGATACGGGGGCGGCTTTGTATGCGCTGGCGGAAGCACTTTTGAGAGGCGATTCGTCTTTTTCGCAAGCTGACGCGGAGTTGATTGCCACCTTTACCTCGTCGCTCAATCAATGTACTTTTTGTACGTGTAGCCACGCCGCCGCTGCCCGTTTTCTGTTTGAAAGCAACCAAGACGTCGTCGATGCAGTCATGGCGGATTACCACACGGCACCGATTTCGGATAAAATGAAAGCGTTGTTGACCATTGCCAAATGTGTTCAAGAAGACGCCCGCACTGTTTCGGAAGACATAGTGGCCAATGCTCGCTTACTCGGAGCCACCGACCGCGAAATCCATGACACAGTGCTGATTGCGGCCACGTTTTGTATGTTCAATCGCTACGTGGACGGCTTGGCCACCGTGACCCCTACCGATGTTGCTGATTATATCCCAATGGGTGAACGTATGGGTACGCTGGGATATGTGCCGCCGAAGCCACAAGCCTAGACCTTATAGGTTTTTGAAACCTATAAGGTCTAGAAAAATTCGACATTCTACACTCTAAAATTCGACATTTTACCATGCCACATATACAATTTCAAAACGACTTACCAGGGATTTTGGGTCCGATGAATTTTAGCCCACATACGGCCGAACCAATGAATGCACTGGCCAATGCGCTTTTGCAAACCGACGAAGGACTGAGCCGTGGCGAACGTGAACTGATAGCCACCTACGTTTCATCCCAAAACGACTGCTTTTTCTGCCAAACCATTCACGGAGCGGTGGCAAGTGAGTATTTGGGAGACGACGACTGGTCGTTGGTCAAAGCCGTAAAATGTGATTACGAACAAACCGCGCTTTCGGACAAAATGAAGGCATTGTTGGCGATTGCGGGTAGCGTGCAAAAAGGTGGAAAGCACGTTACGACCGAACAAGTAGAGGCTGCAAAAGTACAAGGTGCTACCGACCGTGAAATTCACGACACGGTACTCATTGCAGCGGCTTTTTGCATGTTCAATCGGTACGTGGATGGGTTAGCGACGATTGCGCCTCAAAACCCTGAGGTATATCGCGCTAGAGCTGCTAGGGTTGTTGAAAAAGGATATTCATCGGAAGGGAAATATACTTCTGAAAAGATTATATCATAGGTTGGAGTGATTGAAAACTCCCAGCAGTTTTGTTGGGAGTTTTTACCAAAATTAACCCTATCAAAATGGATAGTTTTCTATGAAAAAACTTTTTTACATCGGTATTATTGGCCTGATTCTTTTTGAAATCGCCAACGTGTATTTCATCATGCCCATGCCAGGCAGCCAACGCATGAACAGCATTGACGCGGCCTATTTTTTACACACGTGGCGGTGGGTGTTTCGCGCGGTGTTCGGGGCAATGGCTTTGGTTGGGGCTTTTGTAGCTTTCCGAGGAAAAAAATGGGAGCCGTACGTCGCTGGTATTTGCATCCTTGCGGTCGCAGCAGTTACCTACGCTGCCAATTTCAAAATGGCGGCCGATTCGATGTTTTACCAGCCTTCAGTACTGACGCTGAAAAATAGAATAGATAATAAAGTAGCCAAAGAACGTCTTGTGATTGGGGTGGAAGTCAATGGACAAACGCGGGCGTATCCGATTAAATACATTGGGTATCACCACCAAGTGCAAGATACGTTGGGAGGAAAACCGATTATTGTGACGTACTGTACCGTTTGCCGCACGGGTAGGGTGTTTGAGCCGCTGGTGGACGGGAAAAAGGAAATGTTCCGATTGGTCGGGATGGATCATTTCAACGCCATGTTTGAAGATAAAACCACAGGTAGCTGGTGGCGGCAGGCCAACGGGGAGGCGATAGCGGGCGAGCTAAAAGGGAAATTTTTACCTGAAGTTCCTGTGATGCAACTTACTTTGGCGAAATGGATGGAGCTGCACCCAACGACGTTGGTGATGCAACCCGATGCAAAATTTCAAGAAAAATATGATTCATTAAGTAAATACGAAACAGGAAAACGGACGGGAGAGCTGACCAAACGTGACTTCGGCTCGTGGAATGATAAATCGTGGGTGGTGGGTGTAGAGGTCAACGGAGGGGTCAAAGCGTATGATTGGAATCAATTGCAAAAAGAAAAAATCATCAATGACATGATTGGTTATTTGCCAGTAACGGTGGTGCTGACATCTGATAAACAGAGTTTTGTGGCACTACAACGGGCCACGCCTGGGCAAAAACTCAGTATGAAAAACGATTCGCTGTATGATGAGGGAGGCTGCGTGTATGATTTGCTGGGCAAGTCGCACCGAAAAGGTATCCCTGATTTGGAAAGAGCCAATGCGTATCAAGAGTATTGGCACAGTTGGAAAACGTTTCATCCCAATACAAAAAGGTATAAATAATTTTTGGCATGATAATTGGTAGCTTAAATTTGTACCCGTTATTGTGCCAATTTCATTGAAAAAACTACTCTCCACCGGTCTATTAATCGTACTGCTCTACCACATGTTTGGGCTGTCGGTGGCATTGTTGTGTTTTGAAGATGAATACCAAAGCGCTTCTCCCGTTGCCAAAAATGACCAATGGGATATAATTAAGATACCTCTTCAAGAATTGCCTTACGTTTCTTACCAAGAAATCCCTGCCGAACAGGAAGGGCTGATTCGAAAAGACGGCGATTTTTATAATATTGTGAAGCAGTATCACAAAGACGATACACTTTACATTGTCCTGAAAACCAACCACGACGCCCGCGAGCGTTTTACCGAACTTTCCAATCAAATTCAGGAGTCGTTGGATGCTACGTCCAAAGCGCCACTGAATCCTGTGAAAAAAACGATTGCGCTATTTTTAGGGTTATCCAAGTCGTACGTATCCAATGCAGAGTTGGTTTGGCCTCCGTTGCTATTTGCAGGTTATTTGCCTAAATCCGTCTATTACCTTTCTTCTCAGATTCCTTCAGATTCCTTTTTTCATCTTTTGTCGCCCCCTCCCGAGTTCGGTAAACTTGCGTAATTTCTTGGCTTTGTGCCAGCTAAAAAAGTTTACTAACCAATTATTAGGGAGCTATTGAATGATAAAAAATACATCATTCCTGTTGCTAGGGTTATGCCTTGGCCTACAGGGTTATTCTCAAAAAACGAAGCCAGACACCACTCGAAACTTGAAAGAAGTAGAGGTTGTTGGGCTGCGTGAACGAATCCAAATCGAACGCTTACCTGACGTGCATCAAATGCTGATTGCCGCAGGAAAAAAGAGCGAAGTGATTCATTTGTTGGGACTAAATGCGAACATCGCCGAACGCAATCCTCGTCAACTTTTTGCCAAAATTCCTGGCATATTCGTGTATGACATGGACGGTTCGGGCAACCAAATAAACATTGCCACGAGGGGGCTTGACCCGCACCGTAGCTGGGAGTTTAATGTCCGTTACAATGGCGTCATTGGCAATACCGATATGTATGGTTACCCTGCCAGCCACTATAATCCGCCCGCCGAATCGTTTGAGCGGATTGAGGTGGTGCGCGGCACGGGCTCGCTCCAGTACGGCGCGCAGTTTGGCGGAATGGTCAATTACGTGAGCAAACAAGCGGACACTACCCGCAAATTTGGGTTTGAAAACATCAGTTCGTTGGGCTCTTTTGGCTTGCTAAGTTCCTACAACGCCATTGGCGGGAAAGTCGGAAAGCTGACGTATTATGCGTATTACCACCGCCGTAAGTCAGACGGATATCGTCAGAATAGCCGCTCGGAATCGGAGTCGCAGTACGTTGGTTTACAATACGATTTTACGCCAAAATTGTCGTTAAAAGCGGAGGTAGGACATACCGATTATGTGTATCAAATTCCTGGGCCGCTGACCGACAGTATGTTTTTGGCCAATCCACGAATGTCCACCCGTTCGCGCAATTATTACGAACCAGACATCTACCTGCCTTCGCTCACGCTGCGTTGGGAAATAACGCCTCGGACGCGTTTGCAATGGGTAAACTCAATGGTCCTTGGAGCGCGCAACAGCGTGATGATTGATGCTTTTGCCACGGTCAAAGACGCCATCGAAGCCAGTACGTTGCAGTACAAAAATCGCCAAGTGGATGTTGACAAATTCAACAGTTTTACGTCTGAACTTAAACTTTCGCATGATTACCAAATTGGGCAGATGAGCTCGGTATTGGTGGCAGGAGTGCAGGTGATGAACAACGATTTGAACCGCAGACAACTAGGCAAAGGCACCACAGGCAGTGATTACGACCTGACGCTCGTAGGAACCGACGGCTGGGGACGTGACATGCACTTTAAAACCAAGAACGTGGCAGTATTTGCCGAAAACTTATTGTATTTGACCCGCCGCTGGACAGTCTCCCCAAGTTTCCGTTTGGAGAGTGGTCAAACCGATTTTTCGGGATACATCCGTTACCTCAAACCTGAGGTAGTTCCCAACAGTATTCCGCATCGCTTTCCGTTGTTTGGAGTCAGTACGCAGTACCGTCTGAACGAACAAAACCGAATCTATGCGGGCTGGTCGCAAGCGTATCGCCCCGTGATTTTGAAGGATATTATTCCTGCCTCAGTGTTGGAGCGGGCAGATAAAAACCTGAAAGATGCGCATGGGTACAATCTTGAGGTAGGAATGAGCGGTCGTACTGGCAAGCTACATTACGACATCACTGGTTTTGTTCTAAGCTACAAAAATCGCCTTGGTAGCCTGATTCTTGCGGACCCCGATGGCACGTCGTACATCTTCCGTACCAACATCGGCGACAACCTCAACAAAGGCGTTGAGATGTACTTAGAATACGAGTTTTTGCGTAGCCGTCGTACTCGCTTGTCGGTATTTACCTCAACGGCCTACATTGATGCCCGTTACGTAAAAGGCAAAGTGAGCAACGGAAAAGACAACCAAGACATTGTAGGCAACCGCGTGGAGTCAGTACCTGAGTGGACAAGCCGCAATGGGATTGAGTTTAACCACCGCTGGTTGAGCACAACATTGTTGGGTAGTTATGTGTCAAAAACGTTTGCCGACGCCCTCAATACGGTGCAACCTTCGGCTAACGGAGCGAAAGGGGTGGTTCCAAGTTACACCATCATCGACTGGAACTCCACGGTTCGTATCAGCGAACGATACACCGTGCGTTTGAGCATCAACAACTTATTGAATGCGTCTTATTTTACCAAACGTCCTACGTTTTACCCAGGACCAGGTATTTGGTCGTCGGATGGGCGGAGTGTAGCGCTGTCGGTGGGAGTGAAATTGTAAAGAGAAAATAAAACAGAAAAGACCTGCCAAGTTTCTAAAACTTGGTAGGTCTAACAAAGGTCAGATAAGAACTTTAACTTAAAACAGATTTGCGAACTACACCAAATCCTTCTTTGTAATGATTATGAAACGTTTACTGTGCTTTGTGCTTTTTGTGGCTTTGTTGGCAGGATGTACAACAACGCCTGAGGTGGTAGAACCCACCAAAACAAACAATGTATCGGACTATTCGGCTGATTTTCTGCGTGAGTGGATGAAGCTTGAGTGTCGAATTGTGAAAGAGACCGCAGGCTTTTTGCCTCCGCAAGCGTCTCGGGCGTTTGGGTATGTGGGCATTACGGCCTACGAAGCTGTTTATAGTGGAATCCCCAATGGAAAACCTCTGGCGGGTCAAATCAATCGCTTGATGCCCGCAACGATGCCCGTGCCGCTTCCGCTCAATGTACGTTATCATTGGGGTGCGGTAGTCAATGCCGCCGTAGCTGACATGATGCGTAAGATGTTTGACAAAAAATTGAGCGCCGACAACCTAGCAAAAATTAACCAGATGGAAGCCGATAACCTATCGGCGTTTTTGAAAACAACCTCAAAGTTGTTGATTGATGAGTCGGTAAAGCATGGGCGGGCCGTTTCGCAGGGTATTTACGAATACTCGCTCACCGACGGTGGGCATGATTCGTACTTAAATCCGTTTTCGCGGCCTTTTACTCCTGTAACTGGTGTTGACAAATGGGTACCTACTGATGCCAATAATGCTACCCCGTTGAGTCCTTATTGGGCCAAGTGCCGCCCCATTTTAGCTTCTGATATGACGTATGCCAATCCTGTGAAACCTCTTGCGTTCTCAACCGATAAAAGCTCTGCGTTTTACAAAGAGGCGTTGGATGTGTATAATCAAGTGAAAAATAACACACCTGAGCAGGTTGAAATTACGAAGTTTTGGGCCGACGATCCGTTTGCCACTTGTACGCCTACAGGACACACATTTAACATTCTTACCCAACTGTTGGAAGAAACAAATGCGACGCTTGAGAAGGCAGTGGTGGGCTATGCCATGTTGGGTATTGCCGAAATTGATGCTTTTATTGCTTGTTGGAAAGCGAAATACGATTATTCGTTGATTCGCCCAGTTTCTTACATCCAAAAATACATCGACCCAGCTTTTAAAACGGTGATTGGAACTCCTGCTTTCCCTGCTTATACATCGGGGCACGCCACAGAAATTGGCGTTGGAGAGCGGATTTTTATCAAATTATTTACCAACGGTGACGGCAATTATACCTTTACTGACCGTTCGCAAGTGCAGCATGGTTTCCAACCACGCAAGTTTACCAACTTTTCGGCCATGTCTCAAGAATGTGCCAATTCGCGTTTGTACGGGGGTATTCACTACGTTATGGATAACGAAAATGGCTTGTTGATGGGGCGCGGTATTGGCAATAATGTACTTAGTGCGATTCAATGGCCACAGAATGTTAAATAGTATTTTACGCCTAATGAAGATGAAGAGACTGATAGGAGTGGGGGTAATGTTGGGTAGCTTGTTGATGCTAGGTTGTCAAAAAAATAACCAAGCCCAACTGGAAAACGACGCTCAACTTATGGCCCAATTGGAGTGCCAAGCCCGTCAATTGAAAGAAGAACGTTTTAAAGTAGCCAACGACATTCGGTTTATGGAAGATTCGTTGACCAAAAATAAACTTCGATTGTCACCAAAGAAAATAGCTGAAATTGATTCGGTGAAAGAAAGCTATACTATTCGGACGGGAGAGTTGGCCGATAAAATCACGAAAACAATGGACAGCCTTTTTGCAACTACATACCGTAGTCAAGAAGAACGTGGGCAACTTGATGAGGCAACGGAAAAAGTGTTGCAAAAGATTTGCCAGTAACTATTCTAGGTCGCAATTTTACGGGCTAATAAACGTTGGGTACATCAAACATCCGTACTAGAATGAAAAGAATTAGCCTTTTGGTAGTGATTTTGGCCTTGATTGGCCTGTTTCAGCGCTGCGCTGTTACGAAACAAATTTCAGAAGTAAAAACCCTTGGCGACTGCAGATACACTGTTGCGTCGGCCGATAATATTACGTTAGCAGGCGTAGATGTTAGAAGCCTACAAAATCTTGATTTGTCACAGTCGCCAAGAATAGGGTTAGCGATATTGACCAAAGACGTCCCGCTTAACCTCCGCCTTAACCTTGATATTACCAACCCAACCAAAAATTTGGCAGGTATCAACCAGTTTGAGTACAAGGTGTTTTTGTCAGAAAATGAGTTGTTTACGGGGCTATACGACCAACGTATTGAAGTTCAACCCAAAGGCGGAACGACCCGCGTTCCGATGCAACTGACCACCAACGCGTATCGGTTTATTACCGACAGCAAAGCCCGAGAAGCCATCGTCAATATGATGCAAAACTTATCGGGAAAAGCCAACACGACGCCCTCGAAGTTGACCATCAAACTACGACCTACTTTGGGGATTGGTAATTCACAAATCAATTACCCAGGCTATATCACCATCGAAAAAGAAGTAAATGCCAAAATGCTTTCAGTAGAGTAGGTTTGGCTGTTTGCTATTTTGTCCACTTAGACTTTCCAAGCCTTAAACTTGGAAAGTCTTCACGCAGTAAAAAAAAAGCCAATTTGCCTCTTGCCCTTCGCCTATTGTCTCTTGCCCCTTGTGCCTTTTACTCTTCTCCAAACAAACCATGCTTATCACTCCAACGCTGCGCCATGCCGATAAAGCGTTTTAGGTAATCTTCGCTGATAAAAAGGTTGCACCAGTCGTCGTGGCGTTGACATTGAGTGCCTAAGTAAAACAACCAAATGCACACGGCAAGCGGAGGAATCAGCGCTTTTTCTTCGTCAGATACAGGTTGTATCGCTTCATAACCCGCCCAAAAACGAGCTAATTTTTCTTCGTAGCGATGGGTGTCAGGTTCGGTATTAAACAGTTGAATGTTGAAATAGGCTAAGTCGAGGCATTGCCAGCCATTTCCCGAAAAATCAAAATCAAAGAACGTCGCTTTCCCGTCGGGAGCAATGTTCAAGTTGTCAAACCAAATGTCGAGGTGAACGACCCCCGCACGAATCGAAGCTGTGTCGGTTGAATCCAATACACCCGTTAGTAAAGGAACAATTCGCTCAATGTACTTCATGGTTTCCGAATCGGGAGAAAAATAGGTGCGGATTCGTCCCAATGACTGTTTGAGCAAAATCTCAGAATTGTATGTAATGCGTTGTAAATCAAAGTTCTGAGTTGCTTTGTGAAAACGTGCCATCGCTTGCCCGATGGTGTAGCTGTGTTCGGAGCTAAAAAAACGAACCTTCTCACCTGCCGCAAACGAAAAAAGGACGCCGAAACGTAAGCCTTCATGTGCTTCTATTTCTTGGATATATACCCCATTTTTGTCGGCAATTGGGTACGAAACAGGAACTTCTGATGCGTTTAAATGAAGCAACAAGCGAACTTCTTCCTCAATTTCCAACCGACTGCGCCACTGATAAAAGTACAACCGAAAAATGTACGAATCGGTCGCTGTGCGAAGTAAGTACGTATGATTAATACCCGTTTTGAGAATGCGTGCTTCGACTATGTCTAAAAATGGGTAAAAGGTTTGAAGGTACTCGGCCAATGGTGCGGCTTGCAGACGAGTGTCGTAAACGGGTAAATGGGGCATGGCTAAATTTTTTTAAATTTGAGCAAAAGACAACCAACGAGGTTTTAAACAAGGAAAATAACAACATGCTTTCACTTCAAAACATTCACCACGTAGCCATTATTTGTTCAAATTACGAGCGTTCAAAGCATTTTTATACACAATTGTTGGGTTTAAGGGTCGTCGCGGAAGTGTATCGTGCCGAACGCGATTCGTACAAACTTGATTTGGCCATCAATGACCATTATCAAATCGAATTGTTTTCGTTTCCGAATCCTCCTGCGCGGGTTTCTCGCCCCGAAGCCGCTGGGCTGCGGCATTTGGCTTTTAGTGTGGCAGATGTTTCGCAAGCGCACGGCTATTTGACTGAAAAAGGTGTTGAATGTGAAGCGATTCGGGTGGATGAATTTACCCACAAGCGTTTTTTCTTTATTGCTGATCCCGACGACCTTCCGATTGAGTTTTACGAAAACTAATTTGGTCAAAACAAACAAATCCCGACGTCATTGGTGAGTTATTTGTAATTTTGCACTATGAAAATCAAAACTGCCGTTTTTGTCAAAAGCTCTTCGCAGCACGAACAGTGCCCTAAGCCCGACCGTCCCGAGTACGCATTTATCGGCCGCTCGAACGTAGGTAAATCGTCGCTTATCAACGCGCTTACCAACCACGGAAACCTTGCTAAAATCTCAGGTAAGCCAGGTAAGACGCAGGTAATCAATCACTTTATGATAAACGATGCTTGGTATTTGGTCGATTTGCCTGGCTACGGATACGCCCAAGTATCGCAAACCGAACGCCAAAAGTGGTCGATCATGATAGACGATTATCTTTTCAACCGTGAAAGCCTTACCTGTACTTTTGTGCTTATTGACTCCCGCATTGAGCCCCAAAAAATAGACCTTGAGTTTATGCAAAAGCTGGGAGAAAAAGGAGTGCCGTTCTGTTTGGTGTTTACAAAAGCAGACAAACTAACTGCGAACCAGTTGCAAACCCGACTTGAAAACTACAAAAAGACCCTGTTAGAAACGTGGGTAGAATTGCCGCTTATTTTTGTTACTTCGTCGGAAAAACGAGTGGGGCAACAAGATATTTTGGCTCAAATTGAGGAGTGGAATAAGGCGTCTAAATAAGTCTAATATCCTAAAATAACGACAAGACACACGATGAAAATAGTGACCCTAACCGTTAACCCTGCGGTAGATAAAAGCACCCACATCGACCGACTGATTCCAGAACAAAAACTGCGTTGTGATGCGCCACGTTTTGATGCGGGAGGGGGAGGTATCAATGTTTCCAAAGCCATCAAGCGATTGGGAGGAAAAAGTACCGCTATTTTTACGATGGGTGGTCCTTCGGGACAAGTTCTTCGTGATTTGGTGTCTCAAGAAGGGATTGACTGTGAGGTGATTCAGACCGAACAATGGACGCGGGAGAATTTTATTGTTGCCGAAACTTCCACCAACGCCCAATACCGTTTCGGGATGCCAGGAGCCGCTTTGAGCGAAGCCGAAACCGAGGCTGTTTTGGAAACATTACGGCAGTCAAAAGCCGAGTACGTCGTAGCAAGTGGAAGTTTACCGCCTCAAATGGACGTCAATTTTTACGAAAAAGTAGCATCTATCAGCAAAGAAATAGGAACAAGGCTGGTGTTGGATACTTCGGGAGAACCCCTTCGGGCTGCTTGTGATGAAGGCGTGTTTTTGTTGAAACCCAACATCGGAGAACTGGAAGCGTTGGTTGG
This sequence comes from Runella defluvii, assembly GCF_014195535.1. Lineage (GTDB taxonomy): Bacteria > Bacteroidota > Bacteroidia > Cytophagales > Spirosomataceae > Runella > Runella defluvii. The sequence goes on from NZ_JACIBY010000004.1 coordinate 541,527, forward strand.
TGCGAAAGATTTACAAATCGACGACGTGGATGACGCCGCTCGAATGCTCATTGGAGACGGAAAATGTGAAGTGGTGATTGTGTCGATGGGGCCTAAGGGAGCTATTTTGGTGACGAAAGACCTGTGTGAGCACGTACCCGCTCCACCCGTTCAGAAACGAAGTACAGTAGGAGCGGGCGATAGCATGGTAGCAGGAATGACGTGGGCACTGACGCAAGGACTGACGTACTCCGAAATGATTCGCTGGGGTGTGGCTTGCGGTTCGGCTGCAACCATGAACGAAGGAACGCAACTTTTTCTCCGCGCTGATGTTGAAAGATTAATGGATTGGTTGAAACGATTTGGGAAGAGTTAAAAATAAATTCTTTGAAAACATATTTTGAACATATCAACGACGGTATTCGTACCACGTTAGGAGGATTAAAACTCACCTTTAGGCACCTGTGGCAAGCGCGAAATCGTCGAAGCAACCACAATGTCGGGACAAGTGGTTATTTCAATGAACAAGAAGGAATGGTGACGTTGCAGTACCCACTCGAAGTCATGCCCATTCCCGATAATGGCCGTTATCGTTTGCACAATGAAATGGATGATTGCATTGTGTGTGATAAATGTGCCAAGGTTTGCCCAGTCGATTGTATTGATATTGAGCCAATTAAAGCAACGGGTGAAGTCGGAAAAGCGTCTGACGGTTCACCCATTCGCTTGTATGCGGCCAAGTTTGACATCGACATGGCTAAATGTTGCTATTGTGGCCTGTGTACGACAGTGTGCCCCACGGAGTGTTTGACGATGACCAAAACCTTCGATTACAGTGAGTTTGAGGTGCGTGATATGAACTATCACTACGCTAACCTCTCGCCCGAAGAAGCTGATGAAAAGAAAGCTTTGTATGAGCAATTCATGAGGGAGAAGGAAGAGCTGAAAAAGCAAAAGGTGAATCCTGCGTCCACAGTCGATAGTCCACCGACGACGGAAGAAAAATCCGCTGCTCGTCCCAAACCTGCTTTTGCGCCTAAAAAGCCAATTTCAAGTCCACAGTCCACGGTCGATAGCCCACCGACGACGGAGGAAAAATCTAATTCACAGTCCATAGTCGATAGTCAACAGACGACGGAAGAAAAGGCTACTGCTCGACCTAAGCCAGTTTTTGCGCCGAAGAAGCCAATTTTAAGTCCAGAGTCCACGGTCGATAGTCCACCGACGACGGAAGATAAATCTAATTCACAGTCCACAGTCGATAGTCCACAGACGACGGAAGAAAAGCCCGCTGCTCGTCCCAAACCTGTTTTTGTGCCGAAGAAGCCAATTTCAAGTCCAGAGTCCACGGTCGAAAGTCCGCAGACGACGGAAGATAAATCTAATTCACAGTCCACAGTCGATAGTCCACAGCCGACGGAAGAAAAGCCTGCTGCTCGAGCTAAGCTTGTTTTTGTGCCTAAAAAGCCAATTTTAAGTCCAGAGTCCACGGTCGATAGTCCGCAGACGACAGAAGAAAAATCTAATTCACAGTCCACGGTCGATAGTCCACAGACGACGGAGGAAAAGCCCGCTGCTCGACCTAAACCTGTTTTTGTGCCGAAGAAGCCAATTTTAAGTCCAGAGTCCACGGTCGATAGTCCGCAGCCGACGGAAGAAAAGCCTGCTGCTCGACCTAAGCCTGTTTTTGTGCCTAAAAAGCCAATTTTAAGTCCAGAGTCCACGGTCGATAGTCCGCAGCCGACGGAAGATAAATCTAATTCACAGTCCATCGTCGATAGTCCACAGCCGACGGAAGAAAAGCCTGCTGCTCGCCCGAAACCTGTTTTTGTGCCGAAGAAGCCAATTTTAAGTCCAGAGTCCACGGTCGATAGTCCGCAGACGACGGAAGATAAATCTAATTCACAGTCCACGGTCGATAGTCCACAGACGACGGAGGAAAAGCCCGCTGCTCGACCTAAACCTGTTTTTGTGCCTAAAAAGCCAATTTCAAGTCCAGAGTCCACGGTCGATAGTCCACCGATGACGGAAGAAAAGCCTGCTGCTCGCCCGAAACCAGTTTTTGTGCCTAAGAAACCAAAACAAGAATAAAAAGGGTAACAATAAACGAAAGCCTCCCAAAGAGTTTTATGCGATGCATTGTCTTTGGGAGGCTTTCGTTGTTTTACGGTCCGACCTTTGTCGCGGTTTTACGGTCTGACCTTTGTCGCGGTTTTACGGTCTGACCTTTGCCGCGGTTTTACGGTCTGACTATCGTCTGACCTGTGTCGCGGTCAGACGATAGTCAGACCGCCTTCAAGAAATCAATGAGATACCTAGCTTTCGGCTAATGTATCCGATTCTTTTGGCTTCGATGCGGCAGGGGCTTTTTTAGGAGCGGGGCGTTTGGCAGGAGCCGCGGGTTTAGCCGCCGCAGGTTTTGGGGCTGCTTTGGGCGGTGCGGGTGTTACCTCAGAAGTGACTGTTTTTACAGACTCCTCCACTTTGGGCGTAATTACTTTTGGCTCTTTTTTCTTCTTAGGCTCTTTTTTAGCCTTTTTAGCTTCCTTTTCGGCAGCTTTCTTCGCCTTTTTAGCCGCTTCTTTTTCGGCCGCTTCTTGGGCTTTTTTCGCCTCTTTGCTGATTTTTAGGAGCTTTTTAGCCAATTTCTCAGAGGCTTTTTCAATCGCCTTGGCTATTTTTTTAGAAACATTTTCGGTGGTAAGGGCAGCTGATATTTTCTGTGCAATATCGGTCGCTGCTTTTTTCTTGTCTGATTTCATTGGGATAACAGAGGATATAGTTTGAAAGAAAAGATTTTACAAATAGATACAACAAATGTCGTTAAAACAAAAACTTTGGTCAGGGATTTTTATTTAAAATTTCTTTTTTACTCCAATTCAGTCCCTCTCGCAGCTTTTCTTCGCTAATTAGCCACCTAGACGAAGAGTTTTTGCCTGTTTGAAGCAATGTTAGAGGAAGAACGGAGTCAAGTGTAGATTTATTGACAGCGTAGCCGGTTGTTTGTTCAGAAAAGACCTCTTCAAACTGATACCCATATTTTACTTTCGTAACTCGAAATCCTCCGACGTACTGATCCGATAAATCAAACAATAAGAATAAAGTTTGCCCTTTCGTCATTGCCCAAATACGACTTTCCCAATAGTCGATTAGCCGTAAGGTACCATAGGCTATCGGTGTCATTTTTTGTTGTGTTATCACTTTTATTTCTTCTTGGCCAATTTCCAAAAAGTCAAAAAGATAATAACTGTCAGCAATTTTGAGTTGACTTGGCATCACGTCAATTTTTAAGAAAAGGTCATGATGGCCGTCACCTAACGGGTCAATGATAAGGCGCATAATTAGTCTGAAAACGTAGCTGCGGAGCAGTTAAATATTGATAGATTTAGACACATAATCCCACGCCACAATTCCAGCCGTTACCGATACGTTGAGCGAGTGCTTAGTTCCAAATTGAGGAATTTCTAAACAAATATCGCTTTGATTCACAACGTCTTCGTTGACTCCAAAAACCTCATTTCCCAAAATAAACGCGTACGACTGGTTAGCGACGGGTTTAAACTCGTGTAAAAACGTACTGCCTTCGGCTTGTTCAATAGCGACAATCACGTAGCCTTCCGATTTGAGGCGGGCGATGAGTGAAAGCACCTCTTCCACGTGCTGCCATTCCACCGATTCGTCGGCACCGAGGGCAGTTTTGGTAATGTCGCGGTGAGGAGGAGTGCCCGTCAGGCCACACAAATAGACTTTCGAGGCTTTGAAGGCATCGGCAGTGCGAAAAACCGAACCCACATTGTTGAGGCTACGAATATCGTCGAGGATAAATACAAAGGAATGTTTGGCGGCGGACTTGAATTCTTCGACCGACAAGCGGTTGAGTTCGTCCATGGAAAGTTTTTGGAATGCCATACGGTTTATTAAATTGTAACCTTTCCTGAAGGTTTAAAACTTTCGGAAAGGGGCTGATTAAACCTCAAAACAACGCAGAAAACTGCAAAATCTCAAGGAACAGCAGGCTTTAAGCTGCGTTGACGAAACCCACATCCACCAAAAACTGTTACCTTTGTAGAAGTGATAATCGCAAAGAATGGAAGAATACCGCTTACACACCTTGCCTAATGGCATCCGTGTTGTACACAAACAAGTACCACATACCCAAATCGCTCACTGGGGGATTATGCTCGACATTGGTAGTCGGGACGAGCAACCACACCAGCAGGGCCTCGCGCACTTTTGGGAGCACATGGCTTTCAAAGGAACTCAAAAACGCAAATCGTACCACATCATCAATCGCCTCGAAACGGTCGGAGGGGAGTTGAATGCCTACACGACGAAAGAAAAAGTGTGTTTTCATGCGTCATTGTTGGCATCGCACAGCGATAAAGCGATTGAATTGTTGTCTGACATCACGTTTCACTCCATTTTTCCCGAAAAACAAATCGAAAAAGAACGAGGCGTGATTTTGGAAGAAATGGCCATGTACCACGACTCTCCCGAAGATGCCATCCAAGATGATTTTGACGAACTGGTTTTTCAAAATCACCAATTGGGAAAAAATATCCTTGGCACAGCCGAAAGCGTTCGCTCGTTTGGCCGTAACGATTTACAAACTTTTATTGCCGATAACCTGGATACCGAACGCATCGTGGTGTCGTTGGTGAGCAATTTGCCTTTCAACAAGGCGGTGAAGCAAGCCGAAAAATACCTGTATGACCTTCCTCATTCAACCAGCCAACGGATTCGTACATCGCCGAGTATTTATGTACCTCAAACGCTGCGGGTAGCTCGTGGTATGACCCAGACCCAAGTGGCGATGGGGCGGCCAGCGTATGCAATGATGGATGAAAAACGTTTGCCGTTTTTTATGCTGATTAACCTGCTCGGTGGCCCTGGTATGAATTCCCGTTTTAACATGACGCTTCGGGAAAAATACGGCCTAGTTTATTCAATCGAAGCCACGTATGCCCCCTTTTTGGATACAGGCTTTTTGGGTGTCTTTTTTGGAACAGAACCCAAAAACCTTGATCGTGCTATGCAATTGATACATCGCGAACTGCGCCAAGTCCGAGAAAAACCGTTGACGACGATTCAGCTTCGTAATTTGAAAGTGCAGCTTATGGGGCAATTGGCTATGTCGGAAGAAGGTAATCAAAGCTTTATGCTGATGATGGCTAAAAGCATTTTAGATACGGGAAAAATAGATTCGTTGGAAGAAATTTTTCGGGAGATTGAAGCCGTAACTGCCTCACAACTCCAAGATATTGCCCAAGAAATGCTCGACGAAAGCCAATGGAGTAGCTTGTGCTTTGTACCTGAAGACGATTCTAAGTAGTCGGGTAAAAGTCGGGTTGTAAGCAACCCTTCCCACGAAAGTAGTCGGGTTGTGAGCAACCCTCCTCACGTGTTGCTCACAACCCGAACAAACGGCTGTCTTGTGAAAAAAGGCCATTTTATATACTTTTAGGCGTTTTTCCGTTTATATTTGTTAAACAACCTACACTAAATGGAGTTTTTGTCAGAGGCCATAGAGGGATATTCGCAGGCGCATACCTCGCCCGAAAGTACGCTGTTGGCTCTTCTCAATCGAGAAACGCACGCAAAGGTTTTGCAGCCTCGTATGTTGTCGGGGCACGTGCAAGGCCGTTTGCTGGCACTTTTTTCTACCATGATGCGCCCGCGCAGGGTTCTCGAAATAGGTACCTACACAGGGTATTCAGCCTTATGTTTGGCGGAAGGATTAACCGAAGATGGGCTTCTGATAACCATTGATGTCAATGAAGAGTTAGAGGATTTTACGAGGTCGTTTTTTGATAAATCTCCGTATAAAAACAAGATTGATTACCGAATCGCCAATGCCGTAGAATTGATTCCTACCTTGCCCGATACGTTTGATTTGGTGTTTATTGATGCCGACAAACTTAACTACGCGCTCTATTACGATTTGGTCATTGACAAAGTGCGCCCAGGCGGCGTTATTATTGCCGATAATGTGCTTTGGAGCGGAAAAGTTGTACAAACAGACAAAAAAATAGATAAGGATACGCAGAACCTTTTAGACTTTAATCAAAAAGTACACAACGACCCACGGGTAAGCAACCTACTTTTGCCTATCCGCGACGGCTTGATGATTGCATATAAAAATTAGTTATGAAGCGAACCGAAACCACAATGAAACGTATTGTAGCCCTAACCACTCTTTTTTCATTCTTTTTGGTAGGATTTGTCGTTGCGCAAGCCCCTGCCGTGCCTACTGTACCGCGTAGCGTTGGCTTTGCTGGGATGAACGTGCAGCTTGATGAAGATGCGCGGGCCGTAGTTCAAACAGATGTAAAGGCTCTGATGGGCAACAAAAAATTTTGGGAAGCGAAATTGGATCGGTGCCTGCTGTTTTTTCCTATCGTTGAAGGAATTTTGATTGATGAAGATGTACCAGTTGATTTTAAATATTTAGCAGTGCAAGAAAGCAACCTACAGCCCGATGCCGTCTCGGCGTCAAATGCGGTAGGATTTTGGCAGTTCAAGAAAGAAACGGCTTTGGATTATGGTCTGCGTGTAGATGACCAGATAGACGAGCGTAAAAACATTACTTCGTCAACGCGGGCTGCGGCAAAGTACCTTAAAAAAAGCAATACGCAGTTTAATAACTGGGTCGCGTCGTTGTATTCGTATTATTTGGGAGCGGGTGGAATTAGTAAAACAATACCCGCAGAATGGGGCTATGCCCGCGAAATTAAATTAGATGGTAAATCTGACCGTTATATTTTGCGCTTTTTGGCTCATAAAATTGCCATTGAGTCGGCCATTGAGCGCTATCAGTCGCCTAACCAGTTTGTGTTGTTGGAGTATCCACAAGCAGGCGGTCGCTCATTGGAAGGAATTGCCAAAGAATTTGCCGTTGATGAAACAAATCTTCGCGCCCAAAACCGCTGGGTAACGACCAACGATATTCCTAGCGACAAAGATTATTCCTTGTTGTTACCAGTAACCAACGACCAGTACGAAACGGTGCGTTCGCGTTTGTCGGTTTTCAAAAAACCAAATCAACGTGATAATTTTACCCAAAAAGACATTGGTTTTCCAGTGCTTGTGCGGGCAGAAGGATATAGCAATGACCTGCTTTTGTACGAAATCAACGGTTTACCTGGAATTATGGCAGGTGGTAATGATAATGTGGAGTCGTTGGCCAGAAAAGCCCGCGTGAGTTTTAGTAGTTTCTTACGTTATAATGATATGTCGGAACGCGGGCCAGTGGTGCCAGGGGAAGTGTATTATTTGGCCAAGAAAAACAAACGTGCCGTGGTGCCTTTTCATACCGTGCGTGAAGGAGAATCGCTGTGGAAAGTTTCGCAGATTTACGGCGTTCGTTTGAAATTTTTGGTTCGTTACAACCGCATTGATAACCGCAACACGCGCCTTCAAACGGGACGTGTGCTTTGGTTGACCAAAAAACGCCCAAGAAGCAAACCCGTAGAAATCATTGAAACCCCGCAAGATGAATGGAAGCCAGGAATGGATAAGTCGCAACCTCGTCCAGCGGTTCAAGAGCCTGTACGCACTGAGCAAACGGCGGGAGCGAATACAACAAATAATAAAGTGCCACAAAATGCGTCGGAGCGTAAGGTTTATACCCCAAAAATGGCGGATACTCCTGCGACAACAACCTCTACACCCGCCCAAACTCAGCCCCAAACAACAACTGATTCCAAAGGTGGAGGGGTGGAGTTTACGGACTCGGGTACATCGGCAGAGCCTAAACCAAGCAAACAAGCAAGTTCGTCGAATTCAACGACTAAGCCGAACCGTCGCGCGCCATCGTTTAACCCAGGGGATGATGATCGTGTAGTCATTATCAATGATGAATCGACGACTTCTAGTTCAAAGCCTAAATCGTCAACTACTAAAAATACGAACCCAGCTTCGTCGTCAACAACGCCAACTACGAAGCCTACGACCAACGATACCCCTCAGAAACCTACGACGGCTACTACTACTCCGCCAAAACAGGACAAAGTTGCTACTAAGCCTGCAACCGAAGAACCCGCTCCCTCAACGCCTAAAAACACGACACCAGCAACTTCGACTGGCAAGGCAATTGTACACGTAGTAGGAGCAGGGCAAACGTTTTACAGCATTTCGAAAATGTACGATGTAACGGTCAACGACATTTTGTATTGGAATAACCTACCGCAAGATGCGAAGTTGTTGAGCGGACAAAAGTTGAACATTCGCCCCGTAGGGAATACCCTTGACCAGCAACCTAAGGCCACTGAGTTTGTCACGCACACCGTAGCACAAGGCGAAACGATGTTTAGCATTTCGCAGAAATACGGCGTAAAAGTGGATCAAATCAAGGAATGGAACGAATTGCCTGATACGGGAGTAAAGATTGGTCAACAAATTAAGATTAAGAAACAATGATAGTCATTGATAATACCGTCATCAGCGATGACATTGCTGACCAGTATTTTGTTTGTGAATTGACAAAATGTAAAGGAGCTTGCTGTATTGAAGGCGACATGGGTGCGCCGCTCAACGAAGACGAATTGGAGAAATTAGAAGAAGTTTTCCCCAAAGTTAAGCCTTATTTGAATAAAAAAGGGCTTGATGCTATTGAGAAAACGGGCTTGTACGAACAAGATGCTGATGGGGATTACGTCACCCCAACCGTCAATGGACGAGAGTGTGCTTACGCGATTTACGACCAAAAAGGAATTTTGAAATGTGGGATTGAGCAAGCGTTTTTGGACAAAAAAATTACGTTCCGCAAACCGATTTCTTGTTATTTATACCCCATTCGCATCACTAAATACGACCATTTTGATGCGCTCAATTACGACCGCTGGCACATTTGTCGCCCTGCTTGTGAAAATGGGCGGGAGCTAGGCGTGCCTTTGTATAAGTTCTTGAAAGACCCGCTGATTACCAAATATGGAGAAAAGTGGTATGGCGAGCTGGTCAATAAAATCGAAAAGCCTTAGTACGACTTGTAACCATATAAGACATTATAAGAAAAACTTATTTGCCTTTATATGTCTTATATGGTTCAAAAAGAGCCATGGAATCAAAAAACTTCTTTGATGACGTCTATGACGTTGTTCGGCAAATACCCGAAGGGCGCGCTACTTCTTACGGGTCAATCGCTACTTTTTTAGGAACAAAATTGACGGCTCGCATGGTTGGCTGGGCCATGAATGCCTGCCACGGAATGCCCGACGTCCCTGCACATCGCGTGGTCAACCGTGACGGAATGCTCACGGGCAAACACTTTTTTGGAACGCCTACGGCCATGCAAGAACTTCTGGAGCAGGAAGGTGTGAAAGTGAAAAATGACAAAATCGTGGATTTTAAGAAAGTCTTTTGGAATCCTTCGGACGAATTATTGTAATTGGCACGATAAATGTGCGGCTACCTAAAAAAACTTGTAATCATGCGTTTTTTTTCGTTTTTTGTACTGTTTCTTGCTAGTTATGTACTTCATTCACAGGAAGTTCAGTGGGCTTCAAAAGTCATTGGTGTATCCTCCGAATATGCTCAAGGAAACGGTGCGCAGTACCGCCCGTCTCAACTTTTGGGTAAACCCAACAAACTTCCTCAGGGAGAAAGTGGCGCATCTGCTTGGCGGCCAGCGCAACCTGACGCGGGCGAAGAATGGATAAAAGTGGGCTTTGAAACTCCCGCACAGATTCGTCAGATTGTCATTGCCGAAAACTACGGCGCTGGCTGTGTGACGAGCGTTGTGGGGTACGATACCGACAACAAAGAATATACTTTTTACAAAGCCAAGCCCGAAGCCAGTAAACGCGGCGCAGGAATGCACCGTATTTGGCTACCGCAACTCACGGCATTTAAGGTAACTTCTCTGAAAGTAACCCTTAATACGCAATTGGTAGAAGGTTGGAACGAAATAGATGCCATTGGAATATCGGCGTCCGAAAAGCCCGTGGAGGCCATGATTAACCTCGCCAAGAATGTTCCCAAAGAATTGAAGAAAGAAAATCTTGGTCCGAATGTCAACTCCAAAGCCAATGAAGTAGCACCTGTGATTTCTCCCGATGGGCGCACCATCTATTTCACCCGCTACGATCACCCCGAAAATATTCGCACTTCCGAAGATTACGATGTTTGGTATGCCGAGGAAAAAAATGGGGTGTGGCAAAAAGCGCAGAACATGGGTAAGCCCATCAACAACGCCCAAGAAAATTCTATTTGTTATATCTCTCCCGACGACCGTACAGCGCTCTTAATGAACATTTATCACCCCGACGGAAGCTTGTCGAAGGGGGTATCGGTGAGCCGTAAAAACCGTACAGGCTGGACGGCACCGCAGGAGCTACGTCTTCAGAGCTATGTCAACGAGCACTCATTTTCGGGGTTTTACATTGGCCCCAACGGAAAAGTAATGGTGTTGTCGTTGCAAGATGGAAATACCAAAGGGGGAGCAGATTTGTACGTGTCTTTCCAACAAGCTGACGGTACTTGGTCGCCCGCTAAAAACATGGGGGCTGATTTGAACACGGCCGATGACGAGTTTACGCCTTTTTTGGCTACCGATAACCAGACGATTTACTTTACCTCCAGTGGTCGTAGCGGATACGGTGAAATGGACATTTACGTAAGTCGTCGTTTGGACGAAACCTGGACGCGTTGGTCAGAGCCAGAAAACCTTGGCCCAGCCTTCAATACCTCCGATTTTGAAGCTCATTTTACCATTCCTGCCTCGGGGGCATACGCGTACTTTTGTTCGTCCGAAAACTCATTGGGCGAATTTGATATTTTCAGAATGAAGCTTCCAGAGCAGATTCGCCCCGTTCCGACGGTGATGTTGAAAGGTGTGGTGCTTGACCAAACTACGAAACAACCAGTAGCAGCGGAGGTAATTGTGGAGGATTTGGACCAAAAACAAACCCCTCAACGCATCGACTACGATCCTGCCGTGGGTGATTTCAAAGTGGTCTTGGATACCCAAAAACAATACGGCCTAACGGCCCAACGAAAAGGGTATCAGTCGGGGGGCATGGTGATTGATTTGACCAAAGAAACGCAGTACCGCGAACTTCGCCGCGAAATCGTTTTATCACCCATTGAAATTGGTCAAAAAGTGACGCTAAACACGATTGGCTTTGCCCAAAGTAAGTTTGATTTGTTGCCTGCTTCATTGCCAGAATTGGACCGAATCGCGCAAATGATGACCGAAAACGGGACGATGGAAGTGCTCATCGAAGGGCACACGGACAACGTCGGGGATTTTGACGCCAACTTACAATTATCAAAAGATAGGGTAGAGGAGGTGAAGCGTTATTTGGGCACCAAAGGAGTTGCGGGCGACCGAATTCAGACCAAAGGTTATGGCCCTACACGGCCAGTTTCCCCCAATACGACGGAGGAAAACCGCAAGAAAAACCGCCGCGTAGAGTTTACGATTTTGAAGAAGTAAATTTTTTGAAGCATATAAGAAATGTAAGAGCACATAAGTTTTTCTTATAATTCCTTATATGTCTTATATGGTTCAAAACTAGAAAAAATCATATTTTGATAAAATTGAACCGAAGGAAATGTAAAAATATTTTCTTCGGTTCTTTTGTTTAATGCTATATTTTCTTGATATTTGTTTAAGTAAATATCTCGCTTCAAAGAGACCTTGTTCTTTCTTTTGTCTATTTCAGAGCCTAACGTAGCTTACCCTACAATGCTACAGCTCATCAATCAACCTACAAATTAAAACCACTCTAACGAGGAAGCCCTACCGAAAATCATTCGGTACAAGAATCCATTGTTTTATTCGTTTTTGCTTTTCAATAAAGCCCTACTTCAATCACTACTGCTATGAACCGTTTTTCAATTTTATATTTGTTCAAAGGAAGTTTTTATCACCTAACGTACAGCACGCGTCCCGAGGCGGAAGATGCGATTAAAAACTTTCCCCAAATCTCAAAAGGATTGCCCTTAGGGATTTATGATGCTAAAACAGAGCTGTTTATCTGGGAAGCCGCGCGCGAAAAAGAATACAATCAGCTTGCGATTGAGGAGCAAGGTCGGCGTGGAAACGAGATTATTTCCATTATCGAAAAACTGAGGGCTTCGGGCCTCGAAATTGCCCCCGTAGAAGAAGAACCTGAGCGCCCATTGACGTTGCCTGAGGATGAATCCAAGGAAATTCCTTCAAAAGGAAGGCGTTTGGCGAAAGCGGTAACGGAAAAATAGAGAAAAGAAAAGCGTCGGTGGGAAATTTCCCTGCCGACGCTTTGCCATTGATTTCTCAAAACCAATTTCTATTTGTGAACCAATGGGGTTACCCAATTTCAATCGTGCCTCGTAAATAGAGTTTTACTTGGCCTGCTATTTCTACGCGGTCACCGATAAGTTTTGTTTTTAAAACACCACCACGGGCAGAAACTTGCAGGGCTTCCATCTCGGTTTTGCCCAATTTATCGGCCCAATAAGGTGTGAGCGTGGTGTGTGCTGAACCCGTGACGGGGTCTTCGGCAATGCCTGATTGTGGGGCAAAAAAGCGTGACACAAAATCGACCGAATCGCCAGGAGCAGTGATAATGACACCTCGTGCTGGTAAAGTCGATAAAACGATAATGTCGGGCTGAAGCGTGCGTACTTGTTCTTCAGATTCTAGTACCGCCATAAAGTCGGTTTTGCCGCGTAAAATTTCAACGGGACTGATTTCCCCCAACGCTTCCAATAAAGCAGGAGGCGAAAGCAACTGCTTGTGAATGCTGTCAGCGGGGAAGTTAAGAACAAGCCAATCGCCTTCTTTGCGAACGTTTAAAACACCGCTTCGAGAGTCGAAGTTTATTTCGTCGTGGGCATAATTTTCGAGGGAAAACAATACGTAGGCGCTGGCCAATGTGGCGTGGCCGCACAGATCGACTTCGACCGTAGGAGTGAACCAACGAATGTGAAAACCTGCTTCCGTTGGGACGTAAAAGGCCGTTTCGGCCAAGTTGTTTTCAGCGGCTATGGCCTGCATGGTTTCGTCAGAAAGCCATGAGGTAAGTGGTACGACAGCGGCAGGATTACCGCCAAAAACTTTGTCGGTAAACGCGTCGAGTTGATAAAGTGATAATTGCATAAGAGTAATTAGAAGAACTAAAATACCCCGTTATTGTGCTTTAGCGGTGTATTTAGTAGGGTAAGTCTTTTGTTGAAACTGGTCAAAAGGCTCTTTTTGGTGATTGTTGTCGCCAAAATAAGCGAGCACTTGGTGGAACATACGCGGTTCCAAATAACCAGCAATCGGTTGGATGAGGTTCATTTTTTCGTCCATGAAAACCGTGGTTGGATAGCCCGTCACTTTGCCATTGATTAGGCTACGGAACGACACTTTTCCAAACATTACGTCGGCATCTTTTTCAGGATTGTATTTTACGGCGTAGAATTTCTTGTTCGTAAATTGAACCACTTCCGCATTTTTGAAGGTATTTTTATCCATTACTTTGCACCATCCGCACCACTCTGTGTATAAATCAATCCAAATTTTGCGTGGTTGTTTTTGGTTAAGTTTGTAGGCTTCTTCCAACGTCACCCACTGAATTTTGGCTTCTTCGGTTTTGGGTTCAACGGATTTAAAAGCCATAAGGCTTACCATTACAGTAGTGATGACGGCGGCGATTCCAATCTTTTTCATGGTTTGGCGTATTATTTTAAGATGATTGTTTAACGTTTAAAGTTTTCAATTTGTTCCAATACAAATACCAAGCCATTTTTGTAGTTACCTCACAGCCATCGCTTTTACAAATTCACGCTGGGCTTTTTGATAGACTTTGGTCTGCGAAGGGTCGGGGTGATAAGTATCGGCAAATCGAACGTATTGATGGACTCCTGCTTCCAAACTTTCAAGTTTACCCAGTGATTTCATGGCCAACAAAGTCGCCCCGAGGCAGCCGCTTTCGTTGCTTTCATTGACCCGAACGGGCGTATTGAAAATATCGGTCAACAATTGAACCCAGAATTTTGAGCGTGTAAAGCCACCGTTGGCGTGCAAGATGCGGGTTTTGTTGAGTTGAGAGTCGATAATTTGGCGAATTTGGTTAAGGTTCATCAGTACTCCTTCCAAGGTCGCGCGGGCCATGTGGGCTTGGGTGTGCTGCCATTGTAAGCGTTGGTAGCTCCCGTAAGCGTGGGCATCCCAAACGGGCGCGCGCTCACCCAAAAGGTAAGGCACAAACAACAAACCTTCGGCACCTGCGCCAATACTTTCGGCCATGGCAAGCAGTTCGCTGGTATCTTTTAAAAGCAAGTGTTTGGAAAGCCATTCTAGCACATTTCCGCCGTTGTTGGTGGGGCCACCCGATACGTAATGGGTTTCGTCCAAAACGTAGGTGAACAAACGCTGCTGAGGGTCGCGAGCGGGAGTAGCGGCGGTTTGACGCACCGCTCCGCTGGTGCCAATGGTGAGGGTAGTGACGCCCGTTTCCAATGCTCCTGAACCCAAATTGGCCAAACAGGCATCGCCCGCGCCAATCACAAACGGGGTACCAACAGGAATGCCTAGTTGCTTGGCAAGGCTTCGTTGGGTAAGTTTTTCTTGGTGATAAGTTGGAACTAGATCGGAGAGTTGGGAAGCGTTTATGCCCGCATAGTCCATGGCCAACGCACTCCACCGAAACCGTCGATTGTCGAGCAGGGCAGTGCCCGAAGCCATCGAATAGTCGATTTGAAATTTTCCAAAAAGTCGGTACCAGATGTATTCTTTTTGGGAAACAAAACGGCTGATTTTACTAAAAACGGCGGGTTTTTGTTCGCGAAACCACACCATTTTGGTCAATGGTGCGTAAGGATGGGCAGGTATGCCTACTTGTGGGTATAGTTTTGCGAGGATAGGGTGCGTTTTAAGGGCATCGGCTTGGGCTTCGCTGCGGTTGTCGGCCCAAAGGAGTGAACGCGTAAGCCGACGATTTCGGGCGTCGATGGGAATGACGCTGTGCATGGCCGAACACAAGCCAATTGCTTCGATGCTGGCGTTTTTGTGGCGCAATTGCTCCGAAACTTGCTGGATGACAGCGACGAACAAACCATAAATTTCGTCAGGGTTTTGCTCAACGTAGCGCTGCTTTGGGTGGTAAGTAACGCAGGCTGCCGAGGCGTGTGCGACGGTTTCTCCCGTTTCATCAATGGCTGTTGCTTTGACATTGGTAGTACCAATATCCACCCCAATCCAAGTTTTCATTCTTTAAAATTGTTTTTGGTTACTGATAGGTCTTCATTGTACGGGGTTATAAGTAACCCCTGTTTCGGTTTTGAGAAACCGAAAACACACTTGGTGAGCAAGCGAAAGCACACTTTGTAAGCAACCGAAAGCACACTTGGTCGTTTGCCCTTTGCCTTTTTTGCCCCTTTTCAAACGGGTTTATGATTTATTCTTCGATGGGTACATTTCGTTTGAAGGCCGCCCCAAAATCAATCAGCGATTCGGTTTTGAGAACGCCAGGGATATGGTCTATTTTTTCGTATAAAACTTTGCGCATGTGCTCATTGCTGCGAGCCACGATGCGAATATAAAGCGTATATTTTCCTGTAATATAATAACACTCAGTGACTTCGGGGATTTGCTTGAGTGCGTCAATAATTTTCTCAGAATCAGAGTCTTCTTTGAGTGTAATGCCCGTAAAAGCGCCCCATTCGTAGCCTAATTTTCGTTCGTTTAAGACAATCGTGCTTCCTTTTAGGATACCAATCCGTTTCAATTTTCCTACCCGTTGATGCACCATTGTGTTGGAAATCTGTAAATCATCGGCGATGGCCGAATAAGCTTTGCGGGCGTCTCGTTCGAGTTGCTGCAAAATGAGTCGGTCAAATTCGTCAAGTGGTTCTTCCATAAGTTTTGATACAAAGAGGATAGTGAATGTAGTAAAAGTGCGTCGGGTTTTGACCCGACGCACAAGGTCTTCGTCAGACTATTTAGGGTCTAACGCCTTCTTAATGCGGAAAACGCAATCTTGAAGGTGGTATTTCGTCATTTTGTCGGTAATGGTTGGAAGTGCCGCTTGAATTTCGCCTTGCAACGAAGTCAAGTGCGCCCGTACCATCGACTGCACGTCGTTTTTGCGGATGTCCACCGAAGGAGCAACCACCGCGCCAAACATCTTCATCGGAGTGGTAGAAGGAAAACCAACTGCCGCAGGTGCGTTTAGCGTTGCAATCATGCGCTCTACATAGATTTTTTGGAGGTTACGACGGTGAGCATCGGCTGCTTTGCGCGTTTTCAATTCTCCCCAAACTCCTCCTTTTACATCGGCAAATAACTCATCCATTGAGTAGGCATCGGCCGTTTTTTCGGTCATCTCAATCATGCGTTGGAGGCGGTCGCTGGCAAAAAGGCTACTAAGGGTAGTTTCCTGAATTTTGGAAATAAAATCAACCCCCATGTCAGGACGAATACGGCGCAAGATGTTTTCGTCTAGTATCCACTTAGGCGTGTTGAACAGTTGCTGATTTAAGAACGCAACCGCATCTTTTTGCATTTTTTTAGGCGTTGGCTCATACACTGGTCCATCTTGGTCAGCCGATTTTGGGGTTTCGTAAATACCGCCCACGTTTTTGGTTACGTGACCCATATAGCGACGGAACTGCGTCACCACTTCGTTGTAACCTTCTTCCAACATGTCATAATCTTCGCCTTCTTGTTTGGTCCATTCGACGAGGTTTGGCACAATGCGTTGGAGGTTTTTGATACCGTAACCGCTGGCAAGCATGGCGTTGTCACCGATGTCTTCGTTTTGTGAACGAGGGTCGTAGGGGTTGGTTTCGGTCAAGAACCACAAACGGCGGTTGGGAAGGGCTTTCTCTTTGTACCATTTGTTCAAAATAAGCTTGTCTTCTTCGGCGGTTTTGGTGTCATAAATGGGTTTGTACGCCCACTCAATCGCCCAAATGTCGTAGTCGCCAATGCGAGGGAAAAAGTCAGTCACACCGTCTTCGGGTTGGGCTACGTAGTTGAAACGAGCGTAGTCCATGATAGACGAAGTGTGTCCATTTTTGGTAATAAATTCTTTGTCGCGGAGTTTCTCAACGGGCGTTGCCGTCGAGGCACCATAGTTGTGACGAAGACCAAGCGTGTGTCCCACTTCGTGCGACGACACAAAGCGAATCAGTTGTCCCATCAATTCATCGTCAAACTTATTCTTACGAGCGCGCGGGTCAGCGGCAGCGGCTTGGGTCATGTACCATTTTTTGAGGAGTTTCATCACGTTGTGGTACCAACCAATGTGGCTTTCCAAAATCTCTCCCGTACGTGGGTCGTGGACGTTGGGGCCGTACGCATTTTCAATGTCGGAAGCAAAATAGCGAATCGCCGAGTAGCGTGCGTCTTCCATGCTGATGGTCGTGTCGTTGTCGGCCAAAATTTCGCCGCGAATGGCATTTTTCCACCCTGCTTTTTCAAAGGCTACGTTCCAGTCGTCAACCCCCATTTTAAGAAACTTCCGCCATTGTTTTGGCGTAGCAGGGTCGATGTAGAAAACGATGGGTTTTTTAGGCTCAATCAACTCACCACGGCGCTGACGCTCTTCGTCGGCTTTGTTTTTAGGTTCCAAACGCCAACGAACCACAAACGTTTTGTCTTCGGTACGTTGTGAGTTTTCACCATAAACGGTATAACCATTGGCAAAATACCCGACCCGTAAGTCAAACAAACGCTGTTTCATTGGCACGGCTGGTAAGGCGATAAACGAGGTGTTCAGCTCCATTGTCACGGCGCCTGCAATCGAAGCAGCGGGTAGATTTACCGAAGGAATAGGGCTCGTAGAAGGGCCAAAGCTTGGCATTGGCGGCGTAACACCGTAGGTTTTTACCACCTTTATCTCCGTGTTGATTGGGAACGACTTGATGCTCTGAATGTAGGTACGGTCGTTTTGAAGCATCGTCAGTTTGTATGCCTGACGAACGATGGGAGACATCGAAATCACGGTGTTGTCGCTTTTGAAGAAGTCGGTCACTTCAATCACTACCGAGGTGTCTTTGCGCACAGCTTTCACGTCAAAGGCCATGGCGATTGGGTCAAGGTTAGAGTTGCGAACGGCCTTGTAAATCGGAGCATTGGCATCGTCACTCACGTTGATAAAGGCGACCGAACGCATAAAAATCTTGTTGTCAGGGCCTTTTTCAAAACGAACTACTTGGCGGTTAAGCAATTCTCCACCGTAAGCAGGCAAACCTACCGACCCAGGCGTGGTACTTGACTGTGAAAGACGAGTGATGGCCATCATTTCGCGACCGAGTAGCGAATCGGGGAGTTCAAAGAAGTATTTTTCATCTAGTTTGTGAACGATGAATAAGCCCTTGGTCGTCTTACTTTTGTCGGTAATGACTTCTTTGTAGGACTTAGGACCCGCCTTAGGGGCAGCAGCGGCTGGTGCGGCGGGTGCCGTTGCCGCTGGGGTGCCACTGGCTGCAGGTGGCGTGGTGGGGCGACGGTCTTGCGCGATGGCCGAAAAGCTAAGTGCTGTGGCCAAAAAAAGGAGTTGTTTAAACATGTTAACGAAAGTTAGATTTGGTTTTATAGCGTGTTTGAAATTAAAAAACTGTTTGAAATTTAAGTGTTTGAAAGAAATTTGACTTGTTAAAAATTGAAAATAAGTTAAAATGTAACTTTACAAAAGTAATAAAAATTGTTGGCTCAAACTTCTAAAACCACCATGACAACCGAACTTACTCAAACCGACTACCTCATTGGCCTTGAAAAGCGCTACGGAGCGCATAATTATAAGCCCGTGCCAGTGGTTATTGAGCGGGGCGAAGGGGTTTTTGTGTGGGACCTGGAAGGCAAACGCTATTACGATTTTTTGTCGGCGTATAGTGCCGTGAATCAGGGACATTGCCACCCACGAATTGTGAGTGCCTTGACAACACAAGCGCAAAAACTGACGCTGACATCGCGGGCGTTTCATAATTCTGTTTTGGGCAAATGCGAGAAATTCTTGTGCGATTACTTTGGCTACGACAAGGTTTTGATGATGAATTCGGGGGTAGAGGGCGGAGAAACGGCGCTCAAACTGACCCGTAAATGGGGCTATTTGGTGAAAGGGATTCCCCAAAACCAAGCCAAAACGGTGTATGCGGTAGGAAACTTTTGGGGGCGTACGCTCGCGGCTATCTCGGCTTCTACAGATCCCGAAAGCATCGATGATTATGGCCCTTTTTTGCCAGGTTACATTATTGTACCTTACAATGATTTAGAAACACTCGAACAAACCTTCCAAGCCGACCCCAACATCGCGGGCTTTATGGTGGAACCCATTCAGGGCGAAGCGGGGGTTGTGGTGCCCGATGAAGGGTATTTGCGCGGGGTGCGCGAGCTGTGTACCAAGTACAACGTGTTGTTTATTGCCGACGAAGTTCAAACAGGGCTTGGGCGTACGGGCAAGCGTCTTGCTTGCGACCACGAAGGTGTGAAACCCGATATTTTGGTATTAGGAAAAGCCCTTTCGGGCGGCGTTTATCCTGTGTCTTGCGTCTTGGCTAGTGATGAAATCATGCTCACCATTAAACCTGGCCAGCACGGGTCAACCTACGGTGGAAATCCGTTGGCGGCGGCAGTGACGGTAGCGGCGTTATCGGTGTTGGAAGATGAAAAATTAGCCGAAAATGCGGAGCGTCTTGGGGAAATATTCCGTGAACGAATGCGGGCAATCCAGCAAAAAACGACCCTGATTGAAACGGTACGCGGAAAAGGGCTGTTAAACGCCATCGTCATTGCGACCGACGAAGAAAGCCCATTGGCGTGGCAAATTTGCCTCCAACTCAAAGAAAAAGGACTACTTTGCAAACAAACTCACGGCAATAAAATTCGCTTTGCTCCGCCGTTGGTGATTACAGAAACGCAAATCCACGAAGCGTGTGATTTGATTGAGGAGGTGATTTTGGGGGTGGTTACTGCTGTTTAGCCTGCTTTGTTTGTTTGGATTGCGTTGAACGGCCGCCTTAGGAACTACTGTTTCTGAGGCTTTTTATTTATGTCTCTTTAACCCAACTAAATTGGCTACGTTGATTAGTGAGACGACAATAAAAGATACTTTTTTACTATTTCAGGGGAATTTTTCTGTAACAAATTCTGTCTTACAAAACGCCCGTTTTTTGAGACGGATAGATTTTAGAACAAGATATTTTCAATACTACTGGTTTACTTCAACAACGCTCTTATTTCATCTTCTACCTTGCCCGAGGAGGGGTATGGAGCATCAGCGCTGACAATTTTTCCTTCTTGGTCAATGAGGATATACCGAGGAATCCCGCCGATTTTGTACGATTTGTAAATTGATTCCGGAAGGTCAGGGTTGGATTGATTAATATGGTAGCCTTTAGGTGTTCTTTTGTCGGTAAGGAGTTTCTTCCATTGTTGCCTGTTCTTATCAACTGATACATTAAGAAAGACTACCTTTTCATTTCCTTCAAATTGCTTTTGTAACTCTAAAGCCTTGGGAAATTCAGCTCGGCATGGGCCGCACCAAGTCGCCCACACATCTACATAAATTACCTTCCCCTTAAACGCATTTGTTGACAGCATTTTGTCGTCAGAAGTCAAACCTGCAATTTCCGGTGCAGGTTTTCCTTTAGCCAATGGAGACCATTGATTGTATCGTTCTTCAAGTGTTGTCAGATAAGGCGAAGTACTGTATTCCTGTTTGAATTCCTGATAAAGTGCCTCTGTGATGGGTGTGATTCCCAAAATTCGTAAACCATCATTAATTGTCTTTGCAATCAAAAGCTCTTTAAACTCTTTTGGATAACTCTCAGATTTAATTTTGGAGACAGTCAATTTCGGATAAATAGTTGAGAAGTTATTCAGGTCTTTATTTTCCTTATAAACAATGCTTAATTTGTTTAACCAATAAAAAGCCAAGACAGCGGAGTATGCTTCATCCCGCGCACTTAAAAGAGCTGCATCAAACGGAACAGAATCGCTGATGTTTTGTAAAACAAGAGGTATTTCTTTCTTTTTGGCTTGGAGATTATGTTCTTTGATTTGTTTGGAATAAAGGTCAAACATTCTGTAACTATTTATCAATAAAACATTTACATTATTGGGTAACGTGTTTTTGTGTAAGTTGTGAACTTTTGCCAGTTCAGTTTGAAGCGTATCTAATTTATTTAGATACGCTTGAGTATCTAACTCGTCGGTTGATACCCCCATTATTTTTACAAGAGTCCGTCCGGCATCGTATAAATGCCGGGCAATTGGCGCTCCATCACCTTGAAATTCAAGCGGTGCAGTCGGATTTTTAAAATCAACCCCTATGGTCAAATTGTCATTCGGAGTCAGATAAAGTTTACAATATTTATCTCCTATCATAACTGCCACAAATTGGGAATTAGCGAGGTTGAAATTCAGGTAGGCGCCCCCTGAAGAATCAAACTTTGATTCCAAAAGCAGTACTGGTACATCTCTAACCATGTCGGTAGCAGTCATCTGAATTTTTTCTGGTTTGCTGCCGTTGGCTTTAATCGTGATTTTAACGTTTTTGACTTGAGCAAGGCTCTTAATAACGAAGAATACAAGTAGAAAAGAGAAAAGATTTTTCATCAGGAAGGCGTTCAGGTGTTTGAACTTAAACGCAGATACTAATTTTCGTGGTATAAAAGCTTTTCGATTTTCCTGAAAATTAGACTTTAACTATCATCTACTATACATAAATCCTATTATAAAACGGCTCACCCCCTACAATCCTCAAAACAAAATAGGAACCAAAAGCGTATCTGTTTCCACTACATTTCTCACGTTGAAGGCGCGGTCGCGTACTCGTATTTGAAATTTTACGGTGGTTAGTTTTTCATTTCGAGAGTAGGAAAAATAAACGACGTAATACAGTTTTTCTTCGATAGGTCCCTTTTTGCCATCCGGTTTTAATACAGGGAAAAATGACGGCCAAAATTACTTTCTTATACTGATTCCCAGTCACTTTTCTAGACGCAAGAAGCGATAAACGCAGCACTTAAAGGCTAATCTTTCAGACAAAATGGCTGAAAATCAATATATTTGAGTTTGTGCAAGCGCCACTTACATAACTGCATAGTGATTAAGCACTATATTTGAAGACTCACGAAGCTTTACAACACGTGTAGAACTATGTATAATACAAGAATGTTATAGAGAAGCTAAAATTGCTCTTACACGTATAAAATAAGGTAGGATAATGCAACATACATATCAATTAAATACCGAAAACCTCAATTTGAGCTTCATTGAGGCTGTAAAAGCAATGTTTGGCAAAAAGGAAGTTAAGATTGTTATTGAAGATGTCCAATCGGAAGATGAGAAGGAAAAACTCTTTTATAGTCTGTTTGGAAGTTGGCAAGGTGAAGAAACTGGCGACGAGCTGGTAAAACAAATTTATTCTGCCCGTGTCAGTAGCTCCCGAGATATAGAATTATGAGTAAATTTTTATTAGACACAAATATTTGTGTTCATTTCATCAAGGGTGAATTTAATTTAAGAAACAAAATACTTCAAGTTGGTTTCCGCTTCTGCTACATATCAGAAATTACGATTGCGGAGCTTTTATATGGCGTTGAAAATAGCTCACCAGAAAGACGATTAATAAACCTTCAACGGGTTCAGGATTTAAGAACTTCATTTTCAGGGCGGATAATACCTATTAGTGAGTGTCTGGAAGAATACGCCAAACAGAAAGCGCAATTGCGGAAAATAGGCCGTAGAGTTGAAGATTTAGATATTTTTATTGGGGCTACAGCAATCACCAAAGGTTTAATATTGGCTACTCGCAACACCAAAGATTTTGTTAATATGGAAAATATTCAGCTTGAAAACTATGTAGATAGTTAGCGAAAATTATAACTGAGACTTTTTGGAAGTTCCTGAATATTCATAACTGATAGAAGCCCCCTCAAAGTTAATTTTTACCCTTTTTTCAAGATTACTTACTAAACAAAATCGCTTGAATCGTCTTAAAAATAAGACCAAACACAACCTACGGTGGAAATCCGTTGGCGGCGGCGGTGACGGTAGCGGCGTTGTCGGTGTTGGAAGATGAAAAATTAGCCGAAAATGCGGAGCGTCTTGGTGAAATATTCCGAGAAAGAATGCGGGCAATCCAGCAAAAAACGACCCTGATTGAAACGGTACGCGGAAAAGGGCTGTTAAACGCCATCGTGATTGCGACCGACGAAGAAAGCCCATTGGCGTGGCAGATTTGCCTCAAACTCAAGGAAAGAGGACTACTTTGTAAACAAACCCACGGCAATAAAATTCGCTTTGCCCCGCCGTTGGTGATTACCGAATCGCAAATCCACGAAGCGTGTGATTTGATTGAAGAGGTGATTTTGGGAATAAAATCATAACGCAAACATAGACTCTAAATAAAAATCCCTGTGATAGACTCATTTCGAGTGTTTTCACAGGGATTTTGTATAAATGTTAAAGCGTATTTTCTACAAAAGTAACGGCACTGAAAGCGTATCGGTTTCAATCACGTTGCTTACATTGAGTGCGCGGTCGCGGATTTTAATTTGGAACTTAACGGTTGTTAACTTAGAGTTTCGGGAATAGGGAAAATACACGGCATAATCCAATAAACCTTCGATGGGGCCTTTTTTGCCGTCGGGTTTAAGCACAGGGAAAAATAGTTTGGAGTTAGCTGCCAAATTTACTTCTTGGTACTGATTTCCGCTCACTCGACGGAAGGTTTTGAGTTCATAATTTCCCCAAGTGTCATACTTCGCATTGGTTCGGTTGTCGGTGCTTTCTCCCAAATCACCATCGCCATCTTTGAAATTGATGGTGATGACAACCGAGTCTTGTTTGGCTTGTGAAAAAGGCTCAATCACCTCAAACTTATCAATGCTATTGAAGCCAATTTCGGGAACGGGGCTGTAGTTGGGAGGAGTAAAACAACCAGTTGTCGAAATGGCAAATAGTAAAAGAGTAGCAATAAAACGAACGAAGCCCTTCATCTTTCTTGTTAAGTTTGTTCCAAATATTGGATAAATTTAGTAGTTATTAATGCTTTGTCAATCGGAAATTGAAATTCGACCCTAGTAAAATGTCAACTTTGCCCAATTTACGAAATGCTGTACGAACCTTAACGGCTGATACGTTTGAGGAAGTTGCCTTGCAGGTGTTTCATTATCAGGCGGTTCATGCGCCCATTTACCGTCAGTATCTTTCTCATTTGCGAATTCGCCCCGCTCAAGTTAACCGTTTGTCGTTGGTGCCGTTTTTGCCAATTGGCTTCTTTAAACACCATCAAGTGGTGACGGGTAACCCCAACATACAAACTGTTTTTGAAAGTAGCGGTACAACTGGAACCCAAACAAGCCGTCATTTGGTGGCGGACTTGGGCTGGTATGACGAAATCAGTACCGAGATTTTTGAAAAAAGCTACGGCTCACTTTCTGACTTTCACCTGCTGGCATTGTTACCTTCGTATCTTGAACGAAATAACTCCTCGTTGGTGTATATGGTTCAACAATTTATTGCAAAAACGCAGTCGCCCGTTTCTGGTTTCTTTTTGCATAATGTAGATGAGCTATTAGCAACACTCAAAAAATTGGTACAGCAACCCGACGGTCGGAAAGTAATTTTGTGGGGGGTGACGTTTGCGTTGTTGGATTTGGCGGAATCAAAAAATGACCTTTCGTTTTTGAAGGAATTACCAGAATTAATGGTGATGGAAACGGGTGGAATGAAGGGACGCCGCCGTGAAATGCTGCGTGAAGAGGTACATGCAGAACTAACGGCCGCTTTTGGGGTAAAAAACATTCACTCCGAATACGGAATGACGGAGCTTTTGTCGCAGTCGTATTCTAATGGTGACGGGATTTTTGAGACCTCTCGCACAATGAGAATCCTACTTAGAGATATAAATGACCCTTTTTCCGTAACCGACTCCCCACAGCGTGGAATGAGGTATGGTGGTATCAATGTGGTTGATTTGGGGAACTTAGATTCTTGCTCATTTATCGAAACCCAAGATTTGGGTCGATTTGTTGGTGATACCTCTTACCAATTTGAAGTGATTGGTCGGTTTGATAATTCGGATGTTCGTGGGTGCAATCTGCTGATTTAGTGTGCCTTTGGTTGATAAAACCCTCGTGCAGGATTGCAGCAGTCGTTTCGGTTTTGAGAAACCGAAAGCACGTACGCTGAGAAACTGAAAGCATGGCGCGAGTGCCTTTGGTTTCTCAAAACCAAAGCGAGAGGTTGCTTACAACCTCGTTAAGATTGAGTCGAGGTTCTGAGAAACCTCTCGCAGGGATTGTAGCAGTCGTTTCGGTTTTGAGAAACCAAAATCACGTACGTTGAGAAACTGAAAGCATGGCGAGAGTGCCTTTGGTTTCTCAAAACCAAAGCGAGAGGTTGCTCACAACCTCGTTAAAATTGAGTCGAGGTTTTGAGAAACCTCGTGCAAGATTACAGCAGTCGCTTCGGTTTTGAGAAACCGAAATCACGTACGTTGAGAAACTGAAAGCATGGCGCGAGTGCCTTTGGTTTCTCAAAACCAAAGCGAGAGGTTGCTCACAACCTCGTTAAAATTGAGTCGAGGTTTTGAGAAACCTCGTGCAAGATTACAGCAGTCGTTTCGGTTTTGAGAAACCGAAAGTACGGTGTGCGAGTGCCTTTGGTTTCTCAAAACCAAAGCAGAGGTTGCTCACAACCTCGTTAAAATTGAGTCGAGGTTTTGAGAAACCTCATTGCAGCAGTCGTTTCGGTTTTGAGAAACCGAAAGTACGGTGTGCGAGTGCCTTTGGTTTCTCAAAACCAAAGCGGTAGGTTGCTCACAACCTCGTTTAAAAAACATCTCTGTAATGTAAAAGCTCAGATTGGATGTTAACCTTCCAGTTTTCATAAAATTTAGCACTGGAAAACAGATAATCGCTTGGCTCTGTCACAAGACCCGCTTTTACGGGATTGTTGTGCATATAATCAAGCTTTATTTCGCACATTTTCCTGCTATAAATTACTACATCATCAAACTCATCGTCCCAAATTTTGTAATGCTGACTTCGATATTCATACAGGATTTCAGGTAAAATATGAGGATAAAATTGTGAGAGATGCTCGCGTAGTTGCAGAGAACTATATTTTTTAAAATCTCGAAGGTACTTTGATAAATAGTTTTGGTCTTCGAAAAAGAGCATGAAATGAATATGATTACTCATTAGCACATATCCCAAGAGTCGTGCGGAGTAACGCTTATTGTAGAAACGAAAGTTGTCAAGTACAATATCAAATGCCTGTATATCTAGTAATAAGAACTTATGTTGATAACAGGAGGTAGTGATGAAGAAACAGCGTTCATCCTCTGAGCCAGAAATTCGTTTTGTTCCCATAAAACAAGCTTTTATTTTTTGTAATACTTGCTTTGCTGAAAAAGTCACTTTGGTTTTGAGAAACCGAAAGCACGGGGCGCGGGTGTCTTTGGTTTCTCAAAACCAAAGCGAGAGGTTGCTCACAACCTCGTTAAAGTTGAGTGGATGTTTTGAGAAACCTCGTGAAGGATTACAGCAGTCGTTTCGGTTTTGAGAAGCCGAAAGCACGGGGTGTGGGTGTCTTTGGTTTCTCAAAACCAAAGTAAGATGTTGCTTACAAGCTCGTTAAGATTGAGTCGAGGTTTTGAGAAACCTCGTGCAGGGATTGCAGTAGTCGTTTCGGTTTTGAGAAACCGAAATCACGGGGTGTGGGTGTCTTTGGTTTCTCAAAACCAAAGCGAGAGGTTGCTCACAACCTCGTTAAAGTTGAGTGGATGTTTTGAGCAACCTCGTGCAGGATTGCAGCAGTCG
>NZ_JACIBY010000004.1:568348-607082 GCF_014195535.1 Runella defluvii
ATTGCAGCAGTCGTTTCGGTTTTGAGAAACCGAAAGCACATACGCTGAGAAGCCGAAATCACGGTGTGCGAGTGCCTTTGGTTTCTCAAAACCAAAGCGAGAGGTTGCTCACAACCTCGTTAAAGTTGAGTGGATGTTTTGAGCAACCTCGTGCAGGATTGCAGCAGTCGTTTCGGTTTTGAGAAACCGAAAGCACATACGTCGAGAAACCGAAAGCACGTACGCTGAGAAACTGAAAGCATACACCCAATACCTCAATCACGGCGCTATTTCCAATTCAACTTCGACAAAATCAGCTACGGGGGCATCGCAAAGTGAACATAAATACGACGAAGGTAAGGGAAGTGGCAGTTCCGCAACCGTCTGGCAGTGCGTACACTGCATTACTCTTTGGGTAGGAGCAGGTTTTAGTCCCGACGTTTTACGGGTGATACTTGTCTTTTTATCAGTCGAAAGTTGTTCGTAGTATTTTAGCGTGAGGCGTCGAAGAATTTCTGGGAGATTCTTACGGGCAACATCGCCCGCAAAAACTTCCCATTCTGTATTCCCAATGTAAAAATCAGGAGAATGAACCACTCGAAAACGCTGATAATCCGTCGATAATGGCTCTATGACAATCGTAGAAGTCGTTTCGGCATTACGATGACCAATGCCAAAACTAAGGCTAGATGTCCGAATGCGCAGTCTTTCAAAAGCTTCGACCAGCTCCGTTTTGAGGCGCAATGCCGACGCCTCAGCATCGGGGAGCTGCCAGTTGAGTTCGAGCGACGAATAATGCGTATGTATCCCCCAGATTCCTAGGAGCTTTTCCCATTGATAAATCGTCTCTTTTGGTATATCGCGAACGATGAATGTTTTGAAAGGAGTTGGATACAAACGCCCGATTTTGGTATCGATGCAAAGTTGACAAAGGGCTTCTAAAAAAGTCGTGTCAAACTCGTTCTCGCGCTGGTATAACCCCATCCAATAGCGGTCGTCGTAGCGGTAAATACCCTCGTGGTGCGGGTATGGTTTGGGCGTAAGTTTCAGTTCTTTTTGAATGGGTCGTGTTCGTCCCGTAAACGTTTTTGAAACAACCCCGTACAGTTCTTCAAAAGAAGGGTTAGGCCGTGGATTTTCCAACCATATTTTTTCAATGTGTTGGACCCAGTCCGCAATTTGTTCCCCGTCAACAAGTTTAGGCCAGACATGAATGCCCCCTAATTCGGATAAATTGACCACCAAATACCAAAACGAAGGGGTAGGGGAAGCGATAAAATTAAGCTCTCCAGTCAACGGTCGAATCAACTCCTGCGTGGGGTCGATGAGGTTAATTTTGAGACGTGGTCGAAAGGTAAATTCGTCCAAAATATCCAGATAGTCGCCCGACCGAAGCCAAGAGAGCTGGGGAAAGATATTTTGTGCAACCAACGACGAAACGATGTTGGGATGCACTGCCGCGGCTTCTTCTACTCCAAACCCCTCCGACATTAATTGCGACCGAAGCAACGAGCGTTGAGAATCGGTGCAAGGAATGAGCAAATCTTGGCGAAAACCAACTTCAATTTTGCCCAAAGCCCATTTTTTGGCTAACATGGCCAAACGTTGTAGCTCGTCGGGGGTAATGACCCCACCTTGGGTAGCGATGCGGAGGTACGGCATAGTGGTTTGGTTAGGTGGAAATAGCTGCTACGTATTTTTTTACTTCTCTTTCTGCCTCGCTGTTAAGCTGAACGGACGAGTCAAAAAGGACGGTTCGGGTTTGTTCGTAGATAACAATGGCTTTGTTCAAAGAAGTTACCAACGATGTTTTATCTAATAAGGCAACGGTTGCTGACAGTGCCTCAAAATCGGCGTTTGGGAGTTTGGTCTCAACTTTTCGGACACCTCGGGGCTGGTTGCCATTTTGGATGTGCAAAAGAGGCCCTAAAACAACCATTCTCAAAAAGGCCAGAAAATCAGCAGCTTCCGTTAACTCTCCTCGGCCAATTTTTAGCGCCCCGTAGTGAATCCACACCCAAAAACGGTCTTCAATCCATTGATAATCAGGATAAGGCCAAGTGGAAGTCGTTTGCTGAATAATTTTTGTCAAAATCTCATCCCTTTCCCACACGACGATGGGGTCTTCGACGCGCTGATAAAATTCGTCGGGTGTCAAAAACTTGATGTCAACGTGTAAAAGCGGATTCCCGTACAAACAAATCAACACGCGCGGCTCTCCGACGTGCTCCCCCGTAAATGCGGAGAGAACGTTGCCGAAGCTTTGTGCGACTGATTTCATTTGGGCAGGGTCGGTTGAGAGCTTCGTTTTGGAAACAAGTACTAAGTCCAAATCCGAGTACGCGTCCATTTCTTGCGTAATCCAAGAACCCGCTACCGCTAGGCCGAGCATGTCGGGAGATTCTTGTAAAACAGCGACAACTTTGTTGATAAATGCGTGGAAAATGGTGTCTTGCATAAGCTAGTTCGTTTTAGGCAATTATCGCAAAACCTTCGGCATTGGTGAAAAGTTCATCCTTGCCCAAAAATTATGCTTTGACCAAAGCCTCCTCCAATAATGCCTTCACTTCCAATTTACAACTGCCACAGCCTGTTCCTGCTCCTGTTTGCTGGCAAAGTGATTGAAAATCATGGCAGCCCGCTACAATCGCCTCTCGAATATTGCTATCGCCGACGTTGTTGCAAGAACATACGACTTTCCCTTTCAAAGCAGGGGCACTTTTGCCACTTCGTAACAGCTTTAGCCGCTTGTCCGAAAGTTCGGTTTGGTGCTGAATCAGCGCTTTGTATTCGGTAAATTCTGATTTGTCGCCAAACAAAATAGCCCCCACCAGTTTATCCCCTTGAATGATGCACTTTTTGTAAAAACGTTTTTGCTTATCTGAAAAAATAACTTCTTCAAAATCGGCTCCTGCACCATTGGCAGGGATTTCGGTCATCCCGAGTGAGCATAAGCCTAACCCTTCCATTTTGAGGATATTCATGGATAGGGTAGGGCGGTAGTAACTTTGAACGTCGCCGTTGAGGTAAGCGCAAAGCGCCTCGGCTTGTTCTTCGGCGGCAGCGGTGATGCCAAAAAGCTGCCCTTCAAATTCGGCCACTTCACCAATGGCAAATACGGCTGGGTCGGAGGTTTGAAGGTAAGCGTTGACCACAATCCCCCGCTGCACGTCGAGGCCCGACTTGCGGGCAATTTCTACATTGGGCGTCGTGCCAATGGTCAGAATGACGGCGTCGCAGGTCAACACGCGCCCCGAGGTAAGGCGAAGACCTTCCACGCGTTGTTGGCCTGTGATGTACTTTACTTCGTCGTTGTAAAAAACATCAATGCCTCGGTCGGTGAGTTCTTCGTGCAGAAGCGAACTAGCTGTACCATCCAGTTGGCGATTCATAAGGCGTGACCCTCGGTGAATAACGGTTGATTTGACGCCAATTTCTCCCAATGAGGCGGCTAATTCTAACCCCAATAACCCACCACCTACCACCACGACGTGGCGCGGAGCAGAAGTTGGCACAAGTTGGTTCAAATAGTTGGTCAGGCCATCGGCATCTTGGCGCGTTCGCATGGTAAAGACCCCCGCCAACGATGTATCATAGTCGCGAGGAAGTGCCGAACGACTTCCAGTTGCAATAATCAAACGGTCGTAAGAATGGGTATCTCCTTGAGAATCAGTGACTGTTTTTTTTGTACGGTCAATCTGTTCAATGCTGATCCCTTCGTATAGATGCACCAGCGCGCGTTCGTCGTCTTGCATTTTGAGCAATTTATCCCACGACATGGCGCCACTGATGTAATCGGGCAACATCACGCGATTGTAGAAAGCAAAGGGTTCTTTGCTGAAGACATGAACTTCGTCAGTGAGGTTGTGCTGGCGGTGGGCAGTGACAAATTTGTAGGCCGCTGCTCCCGCTCCAATCACGATGATTTTTTCCTTTGGTTTGCTAAACTTTGTGACTTGAACCGCCGCAAATTTAAAATCAGGTTCTTTTGAAAGCGGGTCTATGAGGTCGCTGGTAAGGTTGTTAGCACGGGCAGCGTTGCTTTGTAAAATTTTTCCCCAGTGCATAGGCAAAAAAACAACCCCTTGCCGAATGTCAGTGGTGATTTTGGCAGGTACCTGAACTTCCCCACGGCCATTTTGGATGACGACGATGTTGCTTTCTTTGATGCCTCGCTCGGTTGCATCCGCAGGGTGTATTTCTAAAAATGCTTTGGGAAGGTGTTGCGTGAGTTTATTGACCCGTCCCGTCTTGGTCATGGTGTGCCACTGGTCGCGAATCCGTCCCGTAGTAAGTACCAGCGGTAGGTCGTCACTAAGCGCTTCCGACTGATTATCGTCGGGAACGGTTTTGATTTGGGCTTTTCGAGACGTGGTAAAAAACTGCCCGTCGGTAAAAAGCCGAGGCGTACCTTCCGACTGAGGCGCAGGGACTGGCCATTGGAGAGTTCCTTGGGTACGTAACCGCTCGTGCGAGAGTCCGCTCATGTCCACGTTTGTGCCTTTGGTGAGGTATACGTGCTCGTCGTAAATCGCGGCGGAATGGGGATAGTTGAAGGCGTGTCCAAACCCCATTTTATGCGCAAACTTGACGATGATTTCGCTGTCGGGAAGGGCTTCGCCAACGGGCTCGTTGAATTTGTTGAGGTACGAAACCCGCCGTTCGGAGTTGGTCATGGTGCCCGTTTTTTCGCCCCAAGCAGCCGCAGGAAGCACTAAGTCGGCAAAAGCAAGGGTATCGGAGCGGTTGGAAACATCCTGTACTACCACAAATTTGGCCGCTTTGAGGGCTTCTTCCACAAGTTGAACATTGGGTAAACTCACCAGCGGATTGGTGCACATGATCCAAATTGCTTTCATACGCCCGTCTTTGAGGGCTTGAAACATTTCGGTGGCCGTGTAGCCTGGTTTGGGGTTAAGCGAAGGCACTCCCCAAAAATCGGCGACTTCTTGGCGGTGCTGCGGGTCAGCCAAGTTGCGGTGGGCTGGCAGGAGATTTGATAGCCCACCTACTTCTCTCCCTCCCATCGCATTTGGCTGACCCGTCAACGAAAATGGTCCTGAACCTGGTTTGCCAATGTGCCCCGTAATGAGGTGCAAATTGAGCAGCGCTAGGTTTTTATTGACGCCAATCACACTTTGATTAAAGCCCATCGCCCACATCGAAATGAAGCCTTTGGATTTGCCGATGTATTCGACGGCTTGGTGAATATCGTGGAGGCTAATGCCGCAGATTTTTGCGGCTTCGCGCATGTCGCGTTCGGCCACTTTTACCCGAAAACTATCAAAGCCTTCGGTATGGTTTTTTATAAAATGTTCATCAATGTATCCCCTAGAAATCAGTCCTTTGGCGATGGCGTTGAGCAACACTACGTCGGTGCCAGGCTTGACCTGTAGGTGCAAGTCGGCCATGCGTGCGGTATCGGTACGGCGTGGGTCAACGACGATGAACTTGACGCGCGGATTGGCGGCCTTGTGGGCTTCCATGCGGCGAAAAACGATGGGGTGGTTCCAGGCAGGATTGGCTCCTGCCACCAAGAAACAATCGGCGAGCTCGATGTCCTCGTAGCTGCACGGAACCGAATCTTCTCCCAAAGCCATTTTATACCCAACCACCGCCGATGACATACACAAGCGCGAGTTGGTGTCTAAGTTGTTGGAGCCAATAAAGCCTTTTATGAGCTTATTGACCACGTAATATTCTTCCGTCAGGCATTGGCCCGATGCGTAAAAACCAACGGAATCGGGGCCGTATTTGTCAATAAATGTCTTAAAAACGGCCGCTGCCCGTTCAAGGGCCGTATCCCACGTCACTCGTTGTAGCGCCGCTTGTCGATTCCAGCGCATTTGTGGATAGAGCAAGCGGTCGCTTGTATCCATGACGGTGTAGTGCAAGTTCATGCCCTTCGAACAAAGCATTCCTTTGCTGGAAGGATGCTCGGGGTCACCTTCTACCGAAATGCGTCCGTCGCGGTTTTTTTTGACCAATACCCCGCAGCCTACCCCGCAGTAACAACAAGTGGTTTTGTGGATTTCTACCATTTGAAAATTTGGGTTAAACGGCTTGTAACTCTGCTTCAGGCTGCTCGATGGTGATGGTTTTGCCAAAATTGACTAGGAAAAGCAGCAAGCCCACGGTAGCCACTAGGCCGCCAATGTACATAAATGCTTGTCCGTAGGTAATCGACTGGGATTTAAACAAAAAGCCCATCAACATTCCACCAACGTTGCCTCCTGCCCCTACTACGCCCGAAATGACACCTACTGCTTTGGGATTGACGAAGGGAACAATCGCATAGGTGCCGCCGTTAGCCATTTTCAAAAACATCGCAAAGCCGAGCATCGATACAACTGCCATGGTCAGGTTGCCTGCTTGAGCAAACAATAAAATTCCCAGTCCTTCCAAAAGAAGCATGGAGGCTAAAAGAATACCTTTGCCGCGCATCCCGTATTTTTGACCGACTTTATCTGCTACAATGCCGCCAACGGCACGGGCAAAAATGTTCATAAACCCAAACAACATTGCCCAAAAACCTGCTTCCGTTTCTTCCATCTTGAAATTATCAAAGAAGTAGAGCGCTGCTACGCCGTCGAAGGTGATTTCCATGCCAAAGCAACACGCATAGGCCAATGCCAAAGCCCAAACGCGAACATCGGAACAAGCTTTCCAAAAACTTACTTCTGATTTGCTAACGGCGGTGCGGTTGATTTCGTCGTAGTTGCCCGCAGGTGTGTCTTTGGTATATTTCCAATAGACAAAGGCCATTATAAGCATCAGTACGCCTGGTACGACCATGGCCAAGCGCCATGCGTCAGCTTTGACAAAACCAAACCCAACGATGGTCGCCATGATGAGGGGCATGGCCAATTGGGTGATTCCGCCGCCAAGGTTTCCCCAGCCGCCTGCTACGGCATTGGCCGTGCCTTTGATGTTGGGGGCAAACATGGTCGAAGTGTGAAATTGCGTAATGACAAACGAAGCGCCAATAACGCCAATGGCCAAACGAAACAACAAAAACGTGGTGTAGTCGTGGGCTAAGCCTACCAACATCACGGGCAAAGCACCAATGAGGAGGAGGGCCGTGTAGGTTTTGCGAGGCCCCCAACTATCGCAAAGTTTTCCGATGATAAGTCGGGCAAAGATAGTGGCCGATACGGCCGCAATGATGGTGTTTCCGACTTGGGGTTTGGTCAAACCTAAGTCTGCCCGAATGGCAGGCATGAGCGGTGCTAAACCGAACCAGCCGAAGAAACAGACAAAAAAGGTAAGCCAAGTAATGTGAAAGGTACGCATTTGTACCCCTTTGGTACTGAAAATGTGGAGTTTGGAAAGAGGCTGATTGGAAATAAGCTGGCTCATTGCGCTTTGTTGGTTAAAAGTAGAACATGAAACCAGCGTAAGGCCTGAAGCGATGCAATAGGGTACATCCAATAACGACTCTTCGTTCAACGAGTTTCGTTAAAGACTGTGCTACCTGCATCGGTTGAGCGCCGCCACGCTGCACCGATTTGGTACATCAAACATACAAAATAAGTAATTATGCTCAAAGTTAAAAATAAGTAATTTTCATAAAATACTCAATATTCTTTAAAATATTATACTAAATTTCTGTAAAATAACAAAATTTGATGTAAAAAATGAGTTATTTGAAACTTAAATTCAAGTATTTGTAATTTTTGGTTTGTACTCAGTTGGATGCCCAACTGAGTACAAATGCAACCAATTATTCATCTTCAATCGAAAACTTGTCGAAGAGCAAACTCATTAATTTGTCATGGGTTTCCATGTAAATTGGGTCGTGGACAATCTCTTTTTTGTTGCGCGGGCGCGGCAAGGGAATTTCTACAATTTCTTTGATGGTGGCTTCGGGGCCGTTGTTCATTACCACCACGCGGTCAGACAAGAAAATAGCTTCTTCGATGTCGTGCGTTACCATTACAATCGTTTTGTTGCGATTGTCCAAGTTCCAAAGTTTCAAAAGTTCAATGTGCATCGACCCTTTGGTGAGGGCATCCAACGCGCCAAAAGGCTCGTCGAGTAATAAAATACTAGGATTAATGGCAAAGGCACGTGCGATGGCAACGCGCTGCTTCATCCCGCCCGATAGTTGTCCTGGGAGTTTGTCTTTGTGTGGCCAGAGGGTGACCATTTTGAGGTTTTCTTCAACGATTTCCCGCTTCTCGGCGGCAGTTTTGCCTTTAAAAACGGAGTCCACAGCTTCGTAAATGTTTTTATAAACCGTCAGCCAAGGAAGAAGTGAGTAGTTTTGAAAGACAATACCACGGTCGGGGCCTGGGCCTTTGACCACTGCGCCGTTGGCGATAACCTGCCCACTGGTAGGGGCTGTCATGCCCGAAATGGTTCCCATTAAGGTAGATTTTCCGCAGCCAGAGTGGCCAATCAGCGCCACGATTTCGCCTTTTTTGATGGTGAGGTCAATGTTCTTGATGGCCGTGAAAATACCTTTGGGGGTTTTGAACGAAACGGTTATGTCCTTTACTTCAATGGAAGCAGGGCGCGACTGAATTTTATGAAACTCACTCGCCGAATCTATCGGGGCAATGGTTGGGTTGGAAGTCATGTTGGTAGTAGTTTCTGAACTTAACTTGGGTTGGACTAGGAAAAAGCAAAGCGTTTTTGGAGCCAATCGAATCCTTTGTCGAGCAATAACCCGACGGTGCCAATGATAAGAATCGCCGACAAGATTTTCTCAAGGCTAAGGGCGTTCCAGCTATCCCAAACAAAAAAGCCAATGCCAACGCCCCCCGAGAGCATTTCGCCTGCCACAATCACCATCCAAGCTACCCCAATGCTGAGGCGTAAACCCGTGATAATGTGTGGCAAAGCGTAGGGGATGATGACTTTGATGATGTACTTCCAACGAGAAAATCCGAACGCTTTTGCCACGTTTTTATGGTCTTGGGGGATGGAGGCCACGCCAAAGGCCGTATTGATTAAAGTAGGCCAAAGGCTTGTTACAAAAATGATGAAAACGGTGGCTCCCTCGGCAGCTTTGAAGGCCAATAGCCCCAACGGAAACCAAGCCAAGGGCGAAACAGGACGGAGGATTTGAACAATGGGATTGATGAGGCGAAAAGCCGTTTTGCTCGAACCAATCAGCAGCCCAAGTGGAATGGCCAACAGACTCCCCGCACCAAAACCGCTAAATACGCGAATGAGAGAGCTGAAAAGCTGATTTCCAATGCCTTTGTCGTTGGGGCCGTAATCGTAAAAAGGCGTAGCGAGCATTTCGCTGAAAACCGCCCAAGTGGACACTGGATTCGGGATTTCGTTGTTGGTCAGTAATGATACCGTCCACCAAGCTCCCAGTAAAAGTACGGCGCTACCTAGGCCGAACAGCACTGGCAAGTAGGTTTGAAAATTGAGTAGTTTTTTCATGGGGAAACTATTTTTTCGTTGAAGCTAAATACGCACCGACATTGCTTGGGTCAAACGACACATCGTAGGTGGTTTTGAAAGGTTTCATATCGTCGGTCATGATGGGTATTTTGGCTTCGTGAGCAACTTCTGCAAACAGGTCGTCGAGAATGAGTTTTTCTGCAATTCCTTTAAAATCAGGGTTAGATTTGAGGTATCCAAACCGCACATACTGCGCCATAAACCACATGCCGTGCGATTTGCGCGGGGTGTTTACGTAGCCTTTGTTGTAAAAAGTCATGTAATCTTCTTTGTATTTGGCAACCCCTAAGTCGCAACCTAAATCGCTCGAACCGAGCAGACGCGCTTCAATAACAGGCAGAGCTGCGTTTACATAATAGGGTTTTGAGAGCCAACCCGCTGCTTTTTTGCGGTTGCCTATGTTGTCGAGCCATTGACAGGCTTCGAGAATCGCCTTCATGACGTTTTTGAGGTTTTCGCGTTCTTGGGCCGCAAATGCTTTGTTGACAACCAGTGCTTTTTCGGGATGGTGTTTCCAAATATCTTGCGACGCTATTTGGGTAAAACCGATGTTTTGGGATGCTGCCACGCCGTTCCAAGGTTCGCCCACGCAGTAGCCTTCCATGTTATCGACGCGCATATTGGCGACCATTTGTGGCGGCGGTATCGTGATGATACCTACACTCTTTTGGTTAATACCCGCCGCCGCCATCCAGTTGCGAAGCCAAATGTCGTGCGTTCCTCCTGGGAAAGTCATGGCAAAAGTCACTTCTTTACGGCCTTGCACTTGCTTCACGGCAGCGTTTACTTTGCCCACTTCTTTGTAGCCTACAAGTCCACAAAAATCTTTGGAAAGGGTAATAGCTTGGCCGTTGTTGTTGAGTACCATCGCAATTTGCATTTCGGAGCCTGCTTTACCACCTACTCCCGTATAAACCGAGAAAGGCATTCCAAAAAGGCAATGAGCGCCGTCGAGCTCGCCATTAAGGACTTTGTCGCGGATATTGGCCCAAGAAGCTTCTTTGGTCAAAACGACATCAACGCCGTATTTTTGGAAAAGACCTAGTTCTTTGGCAGCGACCAAAGGAGCGCAGTCGGTGAGCGGTATAAAGCCCAATTTGACTTGGGGAAGTGCTGCTTTGCGCATCGACATACCCGCAATGAGAACCACGGCTGCACAGGCAGCAAGGAGAAATTTATAACTTACTTTCATTGATTTAGATGGTTAAAATGGACTAAAGCGGTTGAGTTTATTGCTTGATAGCCACGGGTTTGGTATAGAAGAAGTCAGGGCGGATGTTCAGCATCAAGTACGCCCAGTTAGCGCTGTGTTTGCTTTTGTCCATCGTGCCCAATTTGGCATATTCGAGGCTATTGGTGCCACTCAAATGCGAATACCCCAACTCGATGTTGGTGAATTTGTTGAGGTTATAATTGACAATAAAATCAAATTCATTGCCCAATTGGCGCGCAATTTTTCCCACCGAGGCGTCTAGGCCATTTTTCATGTCATTGGCCAAGGCAAAATTGTGGAAGTCGAGAGTAAAATAGAGGTTTGGATTGGCGACGTATTTGGTTTTTACGAAGGCATTGGCCAAACCACCCGCGGCGGCCCCTGTGCCTACGTAGAAGTAATCCATGTAGCCCCAATGGCGGTGTGGAGTGCCATACAATGGATCGAAGCGATGGTCTTTGCCATCAGGCGAAACGGTATTGTTGCCCGAAAGTACTTCATAACCAGGGCCAAACGAGAATTTGCCTTTTTGGACACTAAAGTTAGCCCCGTAGTGGAAAGCCGTCACTTCTTGCCCGTCGCGGTTTTTACCACCTTGTTTATACGCAAAGGCTTGCCACGCTATTTTCCCTAGTTTAGAGGACGCATTGCCCACGAGCCCCGTAAGCATCGCCCCGTAGGTAAGGCGGCTGTTGGTTCCTTCTACGTCGTAGCGGCGGCCATAGACTACGCCGTTGGCGGTGCTACCGAGGCTGTCTATACGGTACTTTTGGAAATCATCTTTGAAGACCAATCCCGAGAATTTTGTCAGTCCAAATTTGCGGCTCAAGTAAAGCATTTGCATTGATTTGAACATTTGATTTTGCCCGTTGGTGCTGAGCGGGGAGGCCAATACGGGAGCGCCTCCTTTGCCCGAAGTGGGTAAGAAGTCGGAAGGAATGGTGACGTACGCCCCTTTGGAATTGGCAACGGTGGTAGGTGCATTGCCAGCGGTATAAAATGTCCCTGCTCGACCAAAGGCATCCGAATTTTGGTTGAAAGCAACGCCAAGGTCGATTTGCCAACCTTTTTTCATGGCTTTCAGTAGCGCCATGTCAAATCGGCGACCTTGCTGAAGCCAGTCGAGGTTGCCAATCAAACGCACATCGTCGTAGATTAACTCCTGACGGCCTACTTTGAGGGAAAGGTTGTCGAATGCCTTAAACTTAATGGTGGTGTCGGCGATGTTGGCCAGTACAATTTCGGCCCATGCTTCGTGGACAAACAACTTAGAACCATCGGCGTTGTTGATAGACGCCGCGTCTTGTCCCCAGACGCGTACATCCCGTACGTTCATGCCAAACGTAAGCCGATCCCACTTGTAGCCGAAGTTCAAACTGGTTCGTTGGGAGGTGAAAACGGCGGGCTTTGCGCCGATTTTAGCAAGATTTCCCAGGCCGTCACGTACTTCGGTACGAGTTCGTAATTGGCCTTGAAGCGAAATTTGAGAATGAGTAATTCTACTTATCAGTAGAGCAAAAAGAAGTACGCTGCACGATTGGACGTGTAACAATTTTTTCATAATTTTGTAACGTTTTAAGTTAATCCCTAATTTAGAACTACCAATAGCCCCGTCAGAACCGCCATTCTGCGGGGTTTTTCTTTTTCCTTACCACGAGCGTCCGCCAACGCCGTTATAAGTTCACGTAAGAGCATCCAATGTTAGTGAGGTGGGTGATTACTAATATTCTTAAAAAAATTCAATTTGTCCTTTTTTTGTTTTTTTTAGCGTCAATTCGCTAAAAAACCACTTGTGAAAAATATCGTTTGTAAAAAAAAGATTATCAAAAAAGTTTATACATTTACTACTCGATTTAAGCAAAATAATATTTGTTATTTGTGTCTGCTTAAAAATTTTACTTAAAGCTAGGCTCAATTTGTATAAATGCCAAATTTTAGTTTCGTTTTTTGAGTAAAAAGCCAAAAGTTCTTTATATTTTCAAAAAGTTTCTTTGAAAAAGTACTATTTGAAAATAATAAATTGTGATATTTGATAATGTTAGTTTTTAAACTAAGTAATTTATAAGTAATTGTGACAGCAACAGATTTCGCCTTAAAATACAATATAGATACACCCCTCGCGAAAGGAATTCGCCAAGTAGGGATAGGAAAACATGGAAGTAAATCACTCTCTGCCGAATTGGTGGAAGAGTGTTTGGCCGAACTTCACCGAGGGGCAGCTAGTCATCTACAAAAAGGCATCTTTTTTGGCGCACTGATGATGAAAGGCCCGACCGAAGCAGAGTTAAAGTTAGAAGAATACATAGGCAAACACGCGTTTAGTAACCCTGTCTTTTTTCTAAACCGACTGTGTCCCGATTTGCCTCCCCAATTGTTTCCGATTGGCGTGAAACTCCTCAATGGGCACTCACTACAGGTGTCAGAAGCGCATCAATTGGGGGATTTTTTGTTTACGAGCGATTGCTGTGAAACCTTTAAAGGCATGGCCGTCAGTATTCTTCGGGTGCGGTACGAGACAAACGATGAGTACGAAGGGTTGTACGATGCCGTGAAAACTACCTTTACGCCTGGTTTTCAGCGGCACGTTAAAACCAAATTTCCCATTGTACAACTGGCCGAACCCTTCGATGGCGTGGAACATTCGTACATGATTACGCCGCTGTTGGCTTATTTTTTCCAAGAACGAAATTACAACGCCGTTACGGCACTTGGGCGGTCGTCGGGGCCAAAATATGGACTTAATTCCCACGATTTATATTTATACATGGGAAGTTGGTTGCTGGCCGACAACCACGAGTTGCTCGAAATGAACCCCACTTATGGCTGGGTACTCGACCAAAAATTGCTTTCTCCCGCCCTTGATGGTTGGGTTGAACGCCGTCGGACGGCCGTAAAACGCCCGTTTTTGGCTACCCTCGAAAAGGTATTAAATCCTTGCGGTGCTCGTATATTGGTGACGTCGGTGTTTCATATTACTTACCAAATGAAAATGGCCGAGTTGGCGTTGATGGCAGGTTTTGACGGCGTAATGGTGCTTAAACGTGGGTTGGAAGGAAGCCTTGCCCCTGCCACGTCCAAAGCCAATGGCTTGCTGTGTGCCGTAAGAAATGCCAATGGACATTTGTTTTTTACGCACTTAGAGCACGATTTTCCGATGTTTGCGCAGTTCCGTACGGAAGCCGATGATGTCGTTGCAAACCCTACGGCCGAAGTGAATGCTACGCTGATTCGGAAGTATTTGCACAATGGCCGCACCGATTACCACGATTTTGATAACCGTGTCAATTATGCCAAAACCTTGTATATGCGTGGACTTGACTGGATTGAAAATCAGATTGGGTATTGAATAAAGTGCACAAAGGGTATAAATAAGAGGAAAAGTGTCTTTTGGGATAAACCAATCACTTAACTCTTGAATGAAAATGAAAAAAACCTTTTGGATGATTGCCATTGCTTTGCTGTTGGCAGGGCAGGGAGTAGTTGCGCAGTCAAAAGTCTATGACAACCTGAGTTTGCCGAGTAAAATCCTCAAAAGCGACCGCAAGTTTGCCATTTATCTTCCTCCCAATTACGAAGCCTCTCAGCGGAGCTATCCTGTGTTGTATTTGCTCCACGGAGCTGGCGATGACCAAACGGGCTGGGTGCAATTTGGTGAAGTGCAGCACATTGCCGACAAAGCATTTGCTGAAGGCAAAGCCACGCCGATGATTATTGTGATGCCAGATGCCAATACGGGGCAACGCGGCTACGCCAATGACCCTAAAAACGAATGGCGGTACGAAGATTTTTTCTTTCAAGAATTGATGCCGTACATTGAAAAGAACTACCGAACCAAACCCGAAAAGCGTTTTAGAGCGGTTGCTGGCTTGTCGATGGGGGGAGGAGGTACGTTTACCTATGCGCTTCGCCGTCCCGAACTTTTTTCATCGGCCTGCCCTTTGAGTGCTGCTACAGGCCCGATGAATTTGGAAATG
Source organism: Runella defluvii (assembly GCF_014195535.1). Taxonomy (GTDB): domain Bacteria; phylum Bacteroidota; class Bacteroidia; order Cytophagales; family Spirosomataceae; genus Runella; species Runella defluvii. The sequence continues at coordinate 582,935 of NZ_JACIBY010000004.1, forward strand.
ACCAAGGCCACTTTAAAACGCGCAAAACCCGAGGTTGAATATACCGATGCCGAAGTGGAAGCGTATTACAAACGCCAAAGTGTGCTGGAGCTTATCAACGCTGTGCCAGATGATAAGAAAAAGGCGGTGCGTTGGTATATCGACTGTGGCGACGATGATTTTCTTTATGAAGGTAACTCATTGGTACACATCGCGATGAAGAAAAAAGAGATTCCGCACGAGTTTCGTATCCATGACGGAGGACATACTTGGACGTATTGGCGCCGTGCCCTGCCCGAAGTGCTAGGCTTTATTTCGGATGCTTTCCATCAATATTAATCAAAAAACAAAAAATCCCTCAGTCAAAGCCGAGGGATTTTTTGTTTCCGTTTATCCTTGTTTAGTGCCGTTTATAAAAATATTTTACTACAACAAGGTACTATGTATTGCAAAGTATCTTTCATAGCATATATTCGTGGGTAAATTAACAACCATCCATCACGTTTAAAAAGTAAAGCTATGAAAACAACCGTCTTTTTTGCCACATTTTGTATTATCGTAGGGATTGCGAGTCTTCCTTATTTTGTAAAAGAAGCCAATGGTGACAATATAAGTATCAGTGTGAGCGACTCGGACAATGTCTATAAAGTATCAGCGGATTATCCCAAAGACAAAGCAAGGAACGTTCAAAAGTGTTTGGATAAATGCCTTGACCCGTCGGGGATGTCATTTGTTAATGCCGAAATAGACGGCGACATTAACCCTGGGAATGGGATGTTTTTTCACATCAAATCATCTCCAGGGAAGTTGAGAATCAAATTTGACAAACGAAAAAACTCTGCAACCTCACTACGAAAAATGAAACAACTAGGAGAGGAGCTAAAAAAGGCAGTACTTTAGGAGAAGGTCGAGGGGAGAGTGTCGAATGTCGAGTGCAGAATGCAGAATGTCGAGTAGGTTCCATTCGACATTCTGCACTCTATACTCGACATTAAAAATTATTCTTCTTTGAAGCTTTTACTGATCCAGCCTCCGCCTACTACGTCGTCGCCTTCGTAGAAAACGGCCGCTTGTCCTGGAGCGATGGCGCTTACCGATTCGTGGAAACGCACCTTGATGCGGTCGTCTTCGACTTGGGTAATGAGGGCAGGAGCGCCGTCGTGTTTATAACGAACTTTCGTGATGGTTTCGATGGGCGATTCAATACGCGCGTATTTTTGGAGGTTCAGTTTTGAGACAAACATCCCGTTACGCTCCAGTTCTTTGTCGCGCCCAAGAACCACTTCATTGGTTTCTTTACGAATTTCGGTCACAAAAACGGGATAACCCAAAGCGATGCCTAAGCCTTTGCGTTGTCCGATGGTATAAAAAGGATACCCTTCGTGTTTGCCCACAACACTTCCGTCTTGGAGTACGTAATTTCCACCCGCTACTTGTCCTTCGAGTTCGGGTAAGCGGCGTTTGAGGAAACCACGGTAATCGTTATCGGGCACAAAACAGATTTCGTAACTTTCCGATTTATTCACCAAATCCATGAAACCACGTTCTTTGGCCATTTCACGGATTTCGCTTTTGTGCAAATTTCCCAAAGGTAACTTCGTGCGTGCCAAGCTTTCCTGCGATACCCCCCAAAGCACATAACTCTGGTCTTTCCAAGCGTCGATGCCTTTTGATACCACAAAGCGATTGTTTTCTTCGCGCAGGTTGGCATAGTGGCCCGTGGCAATAAACTCACAGTCGAGGCGGTCGGCGCGGCGCAGGAGTGCATCCCATTTGATGTGGGTGTTACACAACACGCATGGGTTGGGCGTGCGTCCTTCCAAATATTCGCCCGTAAAGTGGTCGATGACATAATCACCAAATTCGTTACGAATATCTAATATATAATGAGGAAAGCCGAGTTCGACGGCAATGGTGCGGGCGTCGTTGATGGAATCGAGCGAGCAGCAGCCCGTTTCTTTTTTTGTGCCGCCACTGCTGGCATAGTCCCACGTTTTCATGGTCATGCCAATTACTTCGTAGCCTTGTTCGTGTAATAAGACAGATGCAAGAGAGCTGTCGATGCCGCCACTCATGGCGACCAAAATACGTCCGTGTTTGCTCATGTGTCGTTTCTAAACGGATTCAAAGTCCGCCGAATTAGTTGAAAAAATAATTGATGCTACAAAAATAGCCATGAAATTCGTAACGAAGGTAGGTGGGTTAAAGTTCTTTTTCGGACGACTTGTAAGATATTTTAAACGTTTCATCCCCCGAAAAGGATGATTTAACACATTTTTATTCTTGGATGCAACCTTCCGTTATACATTTGCATCATTAGAGTGCGTTTATGATTTAAACGGTTCTTTGAAAATGTATAACCAAGTGAAATGTCCGCTATTGTAATTTAAACTGTTCGGAAACGGACAAATTTAAAATCGCTCAAAAAATATAAGTACCTGAAAATGAGTGGTATAAATTAAGTTAAATAGCTGGCACAACCTTTGAAAGTAAATAATTACAACAGCGATGTAACCTTTTGAACGATAGACAGTATTTAACAACAGCCATTAAGATTTTTTTTTACAGCCATGAAGACAAGTAACTCATTCACTCAAATTTCCCTTAGTACATAACAAAACAGGCATTTGCCACCCATCCTTTTTAAGTACCGCTTGTGTACTTTGTATTGCAAGGTACTAAATAAAACAAGCATCTTTGTAACGTCAATAAGACAAACAGCCATTGAAAATCAAAATTTAATCATACACAACACAGCCAATTTTAAATTTCCAAAACCATGAAAACTTTCGTAACAACCCTCGTTTGCGCTTTAGCGCTTGGTTCAACTGCCACTTTTGCTTCTGATCCAACAGAAGATAAAAAAGCGAAACCGATTCAAATCGGCGTATTTACTACAAAGGAAGCCAAGATTCAGATGGCGGTGCGTAAAGGACAGGGCGAAAAAGCCGTCATTACCCTCCGCGACGCCAAACAAAACATCTTGCACGAAGATGTAATGAGCAAAAAGTCAGAAAAGTACGATGCGCGTTTTGACGTAAGTCAGCTCGAAGAAGGTGAATACACCTTAGAAGTAACTTCAGGGAAAGACAAAATCCAGAAAAAAGTGTCAATCCAGTCTGCCAAACAAGAGGCAGTTCGTAATGTAAAACTCAATAAGTAACAGCCATTTAATCCACTGCCATGAAATTCTTATCAAACATTTTTTTAGGGGGGCTCCTCCTGACAGCATCTACTGTGGCTTTTGCAGGTCCAAGGGTCGGGGAAAAAAAAGTTAGTCGGGTGTCGGACAACCGAACAGGAGTGACTTTTGAAACCAGTGCGTTTGTAACGAAGGATGCGGCCATACGCTTGGCCGTGAAAAAAAATGCGCCAGAGCGCGTATATATTACACTACGGGATGCTAAAAACGTCATTTTGTACCGTGAAACAATCACCCAAAACGAAATGTCGTACGCCGCTAAAATTAACGTAAATGACTTGTCAGACGGTAATTACAAGCTCGAAATTGCCACCAACCAAGACCGCGTTGTCAAACACCTCCATTTGACTTCACCAAAGTCGGAGACCGAACGCGTTATTTCAGTAAATTAATTTTTTTCTTTCATAATCACAGCCAATTTAAAACAGTCAAACCATGAAAACGTTCATCAAATCAATTGCTTGCGCTTTGGCGCTTACTTCTACGGTAGCTTTTGCTCACCCTACAAAAGAAGAAAAAACAACCCGTCCTGAAGCTGCTTTTGAAAGCAGTGCATACGTGACAAACGACGCCAAAATTAAAGTGGCCATCCGTAAAAACGCACCCGCAAAAGTGTTTTTGACGCTTAAAGATGCCAATGGTGATGTGCTTTTCAAACAAACAGTAGCCAAAAACGAGATGAATTACTCGGCCAAATTCAACATCAATGAGTTGTCGGATGGGGTGTATAATTTGGAAATTGAGTCGGGCGAAAATCGGGTAGTAAAGCAATTGAATGTAGTGTCCAAAAAAATTGAAATCGAACGGAAAGTGACGGTTCAGTAACAAATAGGAGTGTTAAGTGTGCGCATCGGGTGATGCTGAGTAGGTTTCCTACTTAGTATCACCCGTTTTTTTGTTGACTCCTTGGTTCAGACAGTTCACACCACATCTACGACGACCCGTCGGATATGTGTGTGGTACAATTTACGGAATGTTGTAGTTTTGATACTAAATAATTCCTTTACTTTGGCTTTTATGAATGGGAGAAAAACACCGATAAAGTTTGCCATTAACCGAACGGACGCTATTAGCTGGTCGATTTCGGCAGCGTTGATTTTACTCTTGAATACAAACCTCAAAACGGGTGAGGTAAACTGGACGTGGACACTACTTATTTTTGCATCAGCCCTGACGATTAGTCGTATCCAAGAATATTTGATGCCTTTGTTGATGCGCCGAGCGGCCAACTGGCCCGTGCAGCGGATGCTGGGCGCGTATGTGCTGGTATGTGTGCTGGTGGCGACAATCATCAGTACGTTGGTGTTAATCATTATTCAATTGGTAAAAAAGGAGGTATTTCCCGCCCGCGTCTATGTTTCAAGCGGCCTGACGTACGTGTTGATGACCATTGCGTTTACGTCGGTATATGTGATTCAGCAGCTGACCGACCGCTGGAAAAAATCGCTACTTCAACAAGAACAGCTCAATCAGGCGCTGCTCAGGGCGGAATATGATGCCCTCAAAAATCAGGTAAATCCCCATTTTTTGTTTAACTCGCTCAACATCCTGAGTGCACTTATTCCCGAAGACCCCGAAAATGCGGTAAATTTGGTCGAAAGGCTTTCTAAAGTATTTCGCTATAATTTACAAAACAACGACCGCGTGACGGTAGAGCTGGGAACGGAGCTTAAAATCGTGGAGGCATATTTGTTTATTCATAAAATGCGTTTTGGGGAAAATTTACAGTATGACTTGTCAGTTGATAAAACAGATAAAACACGGTCGATTGTCACCCAAGGGCTGTTGACGTTGGTGGAAAATGCGTTGAAACACAATGAATGTTCGAGCGAAAAGCCTTTGACTATTTCGTTGTTTGTCGATGGTGACCGTGTAGTGGTTCGAAATACGTTTCAGCCCAAAAACAAGCAATTTTTGGAATCAACGGGCATTGGACTAAGCAACCTGAAAAGTCGCTACAAGCTCGTTACGACTGCGCCTGTTGAGGTGAAAGAAACCGCTGACTTTTTTGAAGTAAGTATTCCCTTTTGTAGTGCCTCTGGTAACTCGTAACCAGCGGAAAAACATAAACATTCTTCAGCAATGAACATTGTTATTTTAGAAGATGAGCCTTTGGCAGCCAAGCGATTGGAAGCACTTGTCAAGTCTATCGAACCCCAAGCGGTTATTTTGGCTAAACTGGAAAGTGTGCGAAGTGCGGCAAAATGGTTGACCGAAAACCCGCAGCCCGACCTGATTTTAATGGATATTCAACTCGCCGACGGTCTGTCGTTTGAGTTGTTTCAACAGGTCGATGTTACGGCTCCCATCATTTTTACGACGGCTTATGACGAATATGCCATTCGAGCGTTTAAGGTAAATAGCGTCGATTATTTGTTAAAACCGATTGAGAAGGATGAATTGGAGGCTGCTTTTGAGAAGTTTCATCAGCAGCAATCGGCCAATTCTCAGGACAAAATTGGGAAGGTATTAGAGGCGATGTTGAGCCAACGCACCGACTGGAAGTCGCGTTTTTTGCTGAAAGCAGGTGCACGATTCGACGTGGTAGAAGTGCCCGAAGTGGCGTATTTGTACGCGGAAGACAAAGTGGTGTTTTTGGTGACCAAAGAGCAAAAGAAATACTTCGTGGACGACACATTGGATGAATTGGAACAAAAGCTAAATCCGAAGCAGTTTTTTCGGCTCAATCGGAAGTATTTGAGCCAAATTTCGGCCATTGAGCGCATTGAGCCACATTTTAATGGGCGTTTAAAAATCAAACTTCGCCACCGTGATGATGATGAAATCTACGTGAGCCGCGAAAAAGCCGAAAACTTTAAAAAATGGCTGGATGCCTGAAGCCTTTCCAAGTTTCGTTAGCGTCGGAGTAGAAACTTGGAAAGGTTTGTTTGAGTAGAGAGCCTCTCCAAGTTTCATCTGTGTCGGAGTAGAAACTTGGAAAGGTTTGTTTGAGTAGAGAGCCTTTCCAAGTTTTGTTAGCGTTGGAGTAGAAACTTGGAAAGGCTGCTAGTTCATTAATTTTGATTTGATCCACCAGCTAATCTCTTGTTGCGGATAAGTAGTTTTCCAAATGTAATTCACCATGTCGTTGGCACTTGCGGTACGATAGGTAAATTCGACAACCCGCATGACGTCTGTGTGGTGAACTGCTACGTCAAAATCGGGAGCCAATGTCATTTGAATATCGCGGAATGGTACGTAAATCTCCAATTTGGCGCACACGTACTGGTCGCGTTCTACGTCGTAAGCCACCACGCGCCCGTCAGATAGGACAAGCATGAGTGGGCAGTGGAACAGTTGTTCGTAGAGAGAGTTGAAATAGTGCCAACCAAAGAAAAGATAAACTTTGCGTTGGAAACTAATTTCTACCATTTGTAGGGCGTGTTCAAGCGCGTAAGTACGGTTCTTGATGTGGTCGGCCCAGTTGGGAAGTTTATGCGGGTCGATGTGGCGAAGCCAGCGGCGGCTTTGCCAATCGTAAATTTCAGGTTTTCCGATTCGAAGCTTATAATCGTAAATAGAAGGCCGTTCGTGAACGTAACCAGGGTAGTACCACTGGCGCTCGGTCGATTTGGCATATTCCATTTCGAGAAGCATGGTATAAATCCCCAAACTGTACGAAGAATAACCTGGGTCAAACAACCCCAGCAGACTCATCAGGCTGTTGTGGCCTTGGTCAAAGTAGCTGATGGCAATCAGTCGGTCATCGTCATAAACGTCGATTTCGTAGGTTTCGAAGCGAGGTGTAAGCACCAAAAATTCTTCCAAAGAATTACTCAAAAAACTTCTAAACCGACGCTGGTGTTGGTGGAATAGTTCTTCTTTTTCGCGGGTAATGGTCGCCTTGCGAATTTCGTGCCGAAAAAGCTTTCCGTTCTTATTCAGTAATTTTCTCATGCGCTTCGAATGCTCATGTTCCGCAAGGTTGATACGGATGTTGATGGGGGAGCATATATCGTTATCGAAGCACGTTACCTTTGCTCTAAATAGCATATTTACAGTCCGAAACCAGCCTGACGCGAGGTAGCGGTCGAGGCGTTTGGGCGAGAGCTGATGGGGTAGGTAGTACTGAAGTATGGCGTCGTTCATGCACTAAAAATAAATGAAAAAAGGGGTAAAATGAAAAAGCGGTGAAAATAAAATTTTCACCGCTTTTGTAGTGCAAAAATCACGCCGAAATTATCCCAAACGGTTGATGCAATTTAGGTCTTCAAAAGCAACTGCAAGGCGGTCAACCATGCTTTCTTCGCCTTTACGAAGCCATACGCGTGGGTCATAATATTTTTTGTTCGGAGAATCTGAGCCTTCTGGGTTACCCAACTGTGACTGCAAGTATCCTTCTTTCGATTTGTAATATTTCAAGACACCTTCCCAAGTTGACCACTGCATATCGGTGTCAATGTTCATCTTGATAGCACCGTATTGGATCGCCTCACGGATTTCCTCGCGGCTACTTCCCGAACCTCCGTGGAAGACGAAGTTTACTGGAAGTGGTCCTGTTCCGAATTTTTCTTGGATATAGTCTTGCGAATTTTTCAAGATAATTGGAGCCAATTTTACGTTACCTGGCTTATACACGCCGTGTACGTTTCCGAAAGCGGCTGCAATGGTAAATTTGTCCGAAATTTTGCTCAATTCTTCGTACGCATACGCTACTTCCGAAGGCTGAGTGTATAGTTTTGAGCTATCTACGTCGGTGTTATCCACGCCATCTTCTTCGCCACCTGTTACGCCTAGTTCGATTTCAAGCGTCATTCCAAGTTTTGACATACGCTCAAAATATTTCGAGCAGATTTCGATGTTTTCTTCGATAGGCTCTTCTGACAAGTCAATCATGTGTGAGCTAAACAACGGCTTACCATGTTGGTCAAAATATTTTTCGCCTGCATCCAACAAACCGTCAATCCAAGGAAGTAATTTTTTTGCGCAGTGGTCGGTGTGCAAAATTACTGGAACACCATACAACTCAGCCATTTGGTGAACGTGCATTGCACCTGAGATTGAGCCCGCAATGGCAGCTTGTTGGTTCGCGTTTGAAATGCTCTTTCCTGCGTAGAAAATCCCACCGCCGTTTGAGAATTGGACGATGACAGGCGAGTTTACTTTTTTCGCTGTTTCAAGAACTGCATTGATGGAGTTGGTGCCTACTACGTTGACAGCAGGAAGGGCGTAGTCATTTTGGTTGGCATGACGAAAAAGTTCGCTCACACCATCTCCTGTTACGACGCCCGCTTTGAAGAGGCTTGAAGTTTCGCTCATAGGAAAAATAATCTTTTTTAAAGGAAATGTTTAATTTTTACGGTGGGTTTCCCGACTAACGAGTGTTAGCGATGCAAAATAGGGAAATTTTAACGAAAAACCCTGATGTAGGGCTTCATTTAAGAAACCCTACCCGTCGTGTCAGCGAGAATTATTGGCGTCAATTACCGTTTCAATTCAGCATAATGCTTGAAAAACAACGGGATGGTTTCAATGCCTTTGTAAAAATTGAACAAACCGTAGCTTTCGTTGGGCGAGTGAAGGGCGTCAATGTCAAGCCCAAAGCCCATCAAAATAGACTTTAAGCCAAGCTCTTGTTCAAACAACGCCACAATCGGAATACTTCCGCCGCCGCGCGTAGGCACAGGTTGTTTTCCGCCCCATGCTTCTTTCATGGCAAGCTCAGCGGCACGGTATTCGACCGAGTCAACGGGGGTAACGTACGGAAGGCCGCCGTGGTGGGGTTTTACCACAACTTTGACCGACGGCGGAGCAATCGACAAGAAATGTTGGGTGAAAAGGTCCAAAATTTCGTCGTTATGTTGGTCGGGTACGAGGCGCATACTGATTTTGGCGTAGGCTTTAGAAGGCAACACCGTTTTGGCTCCTTCGCCAATGTATCCGCCCCAAATTCCATTTACATCAAGGGTAGGACGGATGCCCGTACGCTCGATGGTGGTATATCCCGTTTCGCCTTCAATTTCGTCGATGGCCAAGTCACGTTTGTATTCGTCCAAATCAAACGGAGCTTCGTTGAGCGCGGTGCGCTGGTCGGCGCTTAGTTCTTGTACTTTGTCATAAAACCCAGGAATCGTAATGTGGTTGTTTTCGTCTTTCAACGACGCAATCATTTCGCACAATACATTAATAGGGTTGGCTACGGCACCACCATACACGCCCGAGTGGAGGTCGCGATTGGCACCCGTTACTTCTACTTCGAGGTACGTTAGCCCGCGCAAACCTACTTCAATCGACGGGGTATCGTTGGCAATGATGCTGGTGTCAGAAATCAGGATAACGTCGGCTTTGAGTTTCTCTTTGTTTTCTCTCACAAACGTTCCGAGGTGGTCAGAGCCCACTTCTTCTTCTCCCTCAATCATAATTTTGACGTTGCAAGTCAGCGTGCCCGTTGCGACCATCGTTTCGAGGGCTTTGATGTGCATGTAAAACTGTCCTTTGTCGTCGCAGGCACCACGGGCATAAATCCGCTCGTTTTTGATAACAGGCTCAAACGGCGGCGAATCCCAAAGCTCATACGGGTCGGCAGGCTGCACGTCGTAGTGGCCATAGATGAGCACGGTTGGGAGCGCGGGGTCAATGATTTTTTCACCATAAACGACTGGGTGACCAGGGGTTTCGTGAATTTCGGCAAGGTCAGCCCCTGCTTTCAGAATGGCATCTTTGACCGCTTCGGCACAGCGGCGCACATCGTCTTTGAATTTGGGATCGGCACTGACCGATGGAATGCGGAGCAAGTCGAGCAACTCGCTCAAAAATCTATTTTTGTTGGCTTCGATGTAGTTTGTCATCTTTTGGAATATAACGTTCTTGTTTGTTGGAATCCGTTTGCCCCAAAGTTAGCGGGGTAAACGGATTTTCTTGAGTGATTTATGACAAAATAAACAGCCAATTCTAAAATCTGATTTTAGAATTGGCTGTTTATTCGTGAAAATACTCAAATGATTGCCATTTGCAACTTTGTATTTTACCCTTTGCTTATCTACTGACACTCAAACGTATATTCATACACGTTTTTAGAAAATTCTGTCCAGCGTACCTTTTCGCCTACCTTTTTTAAGAGTGTTGGACAGCTCGAATAAAGGACTTTATATTCGTCGTCGTAGTCTTTCTTTTTGAGTTTTTTGGCTACATTATCACCTAGCTGAACGTAGTACGACTTATCGTCGCCGCCCGCCATGGTCATACCACCAAACCCTACGCGCATGGTTTCGGCGGCAAAAGGGTCGTGAAATACCTTGATTTTGCTGTTAAAACCTGGGTTAAGCAGCTGCATCAAGAGCATTTCGGGTTCTTTTTTGACGGCTACGTTGGCTTTCTCAAAATAGGCGTACCCTTTTTTGATGATTTCGCTGTCGATGTAGGTAGCGTCCCATTTTTTGACTTTGGTACCCACGTCCATGTTGGTTGAAAATTTAGAGAAGCCGCTGGGTATCAAGTACATCGACTTGATTTTGTCGGGCGTAAATTTCCATTTTTTGCCGTTGGCATCTTTAATTGTTACTTCTTCGATTAAGCCTTTGCGGCGGTCGAGGTCTTCGAGCGTGCCTTCAATTTTGGTGCCGTCTTCGAGGGTTAGATAAGAAGTTTCTTTGCCCGAAAAACGGTCGTACGCAGGAATAAAATCTTGCGAGTAAGCGGCTGCCGAAATACAGAGAGCGGTGCTGAGTAGATAGTGCTTGATTTTCATCGTTTTAACCATTTGTTGCCATTAACGATGGCTTTGGGGTAATCATTGCCGAGCTGCACCCCAAAAGTTTTTTGTTCGGCAGGGCTAAGGTTCCATACTTGGTGAATCTTGGCTGCGGGTACATTGGCAAGCTGCGGTAGCCACGTCTTTACGTACTCGCCTTGTTCGTCGTAGCGAGTGGCTTGGGTATGGATGTTGAAGTAGCGGTTTTCGCGCGGGTCGTTGCCTACGCCAGCCACATAATTCCAGTTTCCCCAGTTGCTACACACATCATAATCAACGAGTTGGCTTTCAAAGTAAGCAGCTCCCCACGTCCAGTTTAGGTGTAAATCTTTGGCCAAAAAACTAGCCACGTTTTGGCGTCCACGGTTCGACATAAAGCCTGTCAATTGCAACTCACGCATGTTGGCATCCACAAAAGGTACGCCCGTTTTTCCGTTGATCCATTGTTGGAAACGTTCTTGGTTATTTTCCCATTTTTGCAAAATATTGTGCTGAATACCCGAAACTTTGAAGATACGAGAGCCAAATTTTAGGGTAATAAAACGGAAATAATCACGCCAAAGTAACTCAAAAACGAGCCAGTAAGTCGATTCGTTGGCGCCGCGCTGGGCTTCGTAGCGTTTTACTTCTTCGTAGATGTGGCGAGGCGAAACGCAACCATAGGCCAACCAAGCCGAAAATTTGGACGAATAGTCTTCGCCAAGCAGGCCGTTGCGGGTTTCTTTATAGACCTTGAGGTGGTCGGTATCCCAAAAATAATTTTTCAAACGCCGTAATCCCTCCGTCTCTCCTCCATGAAAAGGAAGCACCCCACGGGCATCCGAAACGGGAAGGCTGGAAAAAAGAATCAGCTCGTATATTTCGGGGATTTTGCCAATTTCAATTCCTTCAGGAAGGCGAACGACCGTAGGCGTTGCAAAGGTCGGGCGTATTTTGGTTAGTTTTTCAACGGCTTTGCGAAACTCCGTAAAGGTGTCAGGAATGCGCGAAACCCAAAACGGCAGGTCGCGGGGGTGATACAGGGTAGATTGCCAAAAAACTTCAAAATCAACGTTGTCAACCTTGAGCTTTTTGGAAAGCGCCGTTTCGATGTCAGCTTCTTCTTGGGCGGCTTCCTTGCTGGTATAAATGGCCTCGGCGGCGTATTCACGGGCCAATTCACTCAGGACAACCTCAGGCTTTCCCGTACGAATGACCAAGTTACCGCCTTTTTTGCGGAGGTTGTCTTGTAGGTTTTGCACGGATTCGAGCAGAAATTTTGCGCGAAACGTCCCCGTTTTAGGAAAACCAAGGCGATCAAGTTGCTGAAATTGGCGTGTATCAAAGACAAAGACAGGAATCACCTCTTCGGCGTCTTGGGTTGCTTTGAAAAAACCTTCGTTATCGTGTAAACGTAAATCGTTTCGGAACCAATAAATAATGCGTTTGGGCATAAGACAAATCGTGTAATTGTTCTATTGTTCAAAACTACACTTTCGGCAGTAGGTTTTGAAAAAAGGCGACATTTTTTTACCGTTTACTCAAAAGTGAAACTATTAGTTGCGTTTGACTAAGAAAGCTTTTACATTGCTGACAATTGCCCTGTTTTACCCTGCTTTTGAGACCATAACTTATGAAATAAGCCTGTAAAAGGCTTGAAAATGAAGTGTTTGTCTAAAATCAGTACCTTAAAACAGCTATAGATGTCAGTAGTTAACACCTTCCCTAACCACGCCATTAATGCCTTTGTGAGGGCGTGGTCTAATGTTGAGCCAAGGCACGACGTAACGATGTTTGCTCGTGACCAAACCGATGGCCTCGTACCGCGCCGCTCACAGATTGCGGAAAACACAGCCTGGGCATCCAATGCTGAAATACGAGAACTAGCGGGTAATAATCATCAGGAGATGAGACGAAGTAATCGGTCGCGAGAGGAATTGAATCGAGCTTTTGATGGACAAAGTCAGGCAACTACTGCATTTTCTATTCCGATGCGATGAATATAAGTAAACATATTTTTTATACCATAGCCGTTCTTTTGGGAACGGCTATGCTTACCGCCTGTCAGAAAGATAAGTGGCTGGAGAAAGTAGATGAAAACGGGGTGGTTTTTGAAAAAAAGCCAATTTGGAAAGTTGGAAGCGTAGCAGACTTGAATATTCCAAATTTTGGTCCTGCTTATGTTCATTTTATTAACGATGGATTATTAGACACCTACTACACCAACCCTAGTACCTTGGAAAATGAGTTTCGATTGCTCAATCTTGATACAGGAAAACCGATTTGGCGTTGGCGTGATGTTATTAGACCTAATGAGGAAATTATGCTACTTAATTATCAAGGCCATGAGGTTTATCAATACCAAAACCTTTTACTATACCAGTATGGCCCACGCAATTATTGTATTAATATAGAGACTGGCAAGACTGCTTGGAAAAAAACAACGGATTATTCGGGGGTAGGTTTATGTTATGGATTAGGGACATATTATTTTACTTTTGGCACGCCCATGGCGTTATATGATAAAGGCATTTGGGAACAATCCATATATCGAGGAGATATTCTAACTGGTAAGGAGGAAAAAATCTTAATGCCCAATTACAGCCGTAAATACGTAGGAGTAGGCATTACGCAGTTTCATGTGGGGTCTATCAATGATATTCGCCCGATAGTAGAGGGAAAAGATACACTATTGTTGATTACCTATACCGAGCTTGGCCCCCAACGCCACGAATATGAAGCTTATCTTTCTCTTTACAATCTCTCGCAGCAGCGGTGGTTATACGATCGTAAACCGTTGTGGGGTGAGCGCAAGATAGGTGTTTTGAATGGGGCGGTTCGTTTGCGAGGAGATAAGATGTACACGATTACGAGTAATGAAGTGGTTTGTCATCACTGGCGAACAGGCGAGCGAGTATGGATTAAAGTGCTGCCAAGCTTTGCGGAGATACAAGGTATATTTGAAAACCGTTACATGGTCTTGTATGATAGTATGAGTACACTTTACTGCGTAGATGCCGATACAGGAGAACAAATTTGGAAACTGGGTAACGAGACACTTTCTTACACGAGTTCATACTATGCAGAGGGTATTTTGTACTATCTTTCCAAGGGCCGCCTTCGCGCAAGAGAGTTGAAAACCACCAAATTATTGTGGGATATTCCCTCAGATACGGATGGGAAATTAGATGGTCATTTCGGGGTGTTTGTGACGGGCTTACCAGGGAAAGACGGTGAAAAAGGGCGAATTTTTACGCGTACGGGCTACCATACGTATTGTTTTGAAGCGATAAAGTAAAAATCAAATATATTTTTATGAAAACCATCCTTTCTATTTTGTTATGCACACTGCTGCTATGTTGTCAAAGAGAACCTGATTTGACCCAGAGCGCGTTGCAAGGGCGCTGGCAGATACAGCGTATTGAATTTTTAGGAAGAAATACGGCAGAGAATGACTCTGTCAAGTACTACAATGCGAGCTTTGTGGAGTTTAAAAAGGGGAAAGCAAACTACCGCGCTGAAGTTACGTATCGTTTTGATAACCAAACATTGGCTACGGCGGCTTACGTCATAAATAGCCCCAACCAAGTATTTTTCAATGAACCCTGCTGCGACGAGGCATTGTACAAAAATCTTCGCCTCTTTTTTAAAGGGCAGTACGAGGTAGAACTTGACCAAGAAAATCGACGTGTTGTTCTGGAAGGCGAAATGGAATTGTCACCTTTTACATCTAGTCGTACTTTACGCCCCGTTAGGGTACATTTATTGGAAGACTAAAAACGCCCACGAGCACAGCCATTTCTGCGCTCGTGGGGTATCTCCATGGGAAGTTATATGACTTCTTTCAATGCTTCTTCGTTGGTCTCAATCAACTGCTGAACGTGCTGGTCTTCAAGTGCGTATGAGAAAAACAGGCTTTCAAACTGCGAAGGAGCAAGGTAAATGCCGCGCTTCAACATGGCTTGAAAATACCGCCCAAACAAGGCCAAATCAGCCGTTTTGGCTGAGTTGAAATCGGTCACGGGCTGGTCGGTCATAAACAACGTAAACATCGACCCGATTTGGTTGATGGTGTAGTTGAGACCTAGCTTTTGGAGTGAGGCGTTAAACCCGTTTTTGATGGTGCTACCCACTTCTTCAAGGCGGGTATATACTTCGGGGTGGCTGTCGAGGTAACGCAACATGGCCAACCCTGCCGACATCGCAATGGGGTTTCCAGAAAGCGTCCCTGCTTGATACACAGGCCCTGCGGGCGATACGCAGTCCATGATTTCACGCTTGCCACCGTAAGCACCTACGGGCATTCCACCCCCGATGATTTTACCCATCGTCGTCATGTCGGGCATAATGCCAAAACGCTCTTGCGCACCGCCTTTGGCCAAGCGGAAGCCCGTCATCACTTCGTCAAAAATGAGGACGATGCCTTCTTTGGTACACAAATCGCGGATGGCTTGGAGGTAGCCTTCGTTGGGCAATACACAGCCCATGTTCCCAACCACGGGTTCTAAAATCAAGGCCGCTACTTGGCCTTTGTTGGCTTCGACGAGGGTGGTTAGGGCGGCGAGGTCGTTGAAAGGTGCCGTGAGGGTGTCGTTGGCGACGCCTTTGGTAACGCCTGGGCTATCAGGAACACCCATCGTAACGGCACCACTGCCTGCGGCAATCAAAAAGCTGTCGCCGTGGCCGTGGTAGCAGCCTTCAAACTTGATGATTTTGTCGCGGCCTGTATATCCCCGCGCTACCCGAATGGCCGACATGGTGGCTTCGGTGCCCGAGTTGACCATCCGTACTTTTTCGACCGAAGGTACCATGCTGATAATCAATTCCGCCATTTCGACTTCTTTGCGGGTAGGGGCACCAAACGAAAACGAGTTTTGAATGGCATCCGACACGGCTTTTTCGATGAGCTCGTGGGCGTGGCCCAAAATCATGGGCCCCCAAGAGTTGATACATTCGAGGTATTGGTTGCCGTCTTCGTCGTAGAGGTACGGGCCCTTGGCCGATTTAATAAAAATAGGGGAGCCGCCTACGGCACGAAAGGCGCGTACGGGCGAGTTGACCCCACCAGGGATGTATTGTTTGGCTTTTTCGAAAAGTGCTTGACTTTGATTGATTTGCATTGCTGATTTGGCAAAAATTAATTGAGTTAATAAACGTTACTGCGCGTTGACCCGCACCCACCTTGCATCGTCGATTTGGATAATGGGTACAACTTGGTTGTCGTTGGAATGTTGGTAATTAAAACCCGATAATAAATAATCGTCGTCGTACGAACGAACGTCTAGCCCGTTGCGTAGTTGGTTTTGGTACTTGTGGAGCATTCGCCCAAAAAACAGCACGAGGTCGTACCCCTGCAAGGCATAAATGGAAGGAACGGTGTTGCGTTTTGAAAAATACAGATTCTGAAAATCACGGACTTGAGTTTTGGCAATGTCAATAAACTCAGTATCAATGATATAAACAGGGCTGCTATTAAATGTGTTTGCCCCGACGCCGCCCACGTTAAAAGCCGTAGAATTGGCAAGTAACGGAACGTTGATATGGCGTTTGTCCATCAGAGTCAATAGTTTGTTTCCATCGTTTTCATTACTACTAAAAACGGCAATGTGCCCTGGTTTGTTTACGCTCGAAATGGTCGCAGTGCTGTCTAGTTTTTCGCGGGTGCGGCGAAAATCCGACACCTGATAGCCCGAAGCAGTGGCTTTGGCGCGGTAAGCTGCGGCCAACGTGGAGTCGCGGCGAGAGCTGCCGTAATAGATGGCTATTTTTTTGGAAGTAGCAGCGGGCAACGACCGCATATAATCAAAACTCTGAGACGCCTGACGTTCAAAAGAAGGTTGTAGCAAAAGTGTATTGGAGAATGTAGCACTTAAATCGGTCACGAGCGAAGTGGGGTGCACGTAATAGATGCCATTGCTTTGGGCAAAATCGGCGGCCAATTTGGCGGGCTCGCTGTAAACGGGGCCAACAATAAGGTCGGTTTGGGCAAAATTGGTATTATTGACCACGTTGAGCATGTCTTCGGGGTCGCTGCCTATGTCGTACGTAAACATATTCACCAAAATTCCCTCTTGCTGGAGCTTGGCTTTGGCGAGTTTCATGCCTTCGTACATGTCGTACGCAAACTGATTGCTACGAACGCGCTGGTTGGGTGAAAACTCCTTTACTTTAAATGGTAGAATGACTGCAATGTTATAATATCCCTTTGACTGACTGTTGGTGTTTTTTTTCATCGGCGTCACGTCGTTGGCAGGCTTGATGGGAGCAATACCAAAACGATTCGTAAGGTCATCGGAGAGTTCTAAATCGGCTTTGTCGTTGGAAGTTCGTTGAATAACATCAATCAATCGAAGGGCCACAATCTTATCGGAAGGGTGTTGCTGATTGAGTTTTTTTAGCAACGCCAAATCTTGAACGGGGTTGATATACACGCGTTTGAGTGGCTCCACGTCCTTTTTGACCGAAACGTTGGTAATTTCGGCTAAATATTCGAGTGCTTTGTTGTACTGCTTATCCCGAAACGATAAGTCGGCGAGTAGGTACGCGACTTCGTCCATTTTTTTCCATTCAGGAAAGCGCTCACGCAGTTGGAGCAACATCTGTTGACTTTCGAGGGGGCGGTTGTTTTTGAGGGCCGCCAAGCTGTAATAGTACTGCGCAAAAGGAACCAGACCATGTTGGTATTTGCGAGCCGTCAACAGCAGTAAATCAGCCATGGCGAGGTTGTATTCGCCTGTTTTATAGAGTGCTACGGCACGTTTATAGTCGCGTTCGTAGTTGGCATCTTGGGCCAAACTTTTGAACGAGAGCGTTACCCCTGCCCAGAGGGTAAGACACCATAGTAAGGTATTTATTTTCCTCATTACGAGTTGATTAGGGTTTGTACGTTGTATATGGTAGAATTTGGTTGGGTGTAAAAATACGGAAGAACCTCTAAAACAAAAAAGCCAACTCGCTATATGCGAATGGCTTTTCTCACACTTAACCTATGATGAAAAGCCCCAGGTTTTAGCTGGGACTCTAAACGTAACGTGAATATACGGCAAAATATTTTATCTGCCCAAAAATTTTTAAAAAAAATTATTATTTGGTCTTATTTCAATCCCAATTCTTCCCCGATAGAGGCTACTTTTTGTTTCAATGAAGCGTAAACCGCATCAAACTCTTCGTTGCTGTTGAGTGGTGCTACTACGCCTACATAAAACTTGATTTTAGGCTCCGTACCCGACGGACGGCAGGTAAACTTGGTGCCGTCGGCGGTAAAGAATTGAAGCACGTTCGACGACTCAATCCCCATGCTTCCCGAAGGAATGTCAACGGTCGTGCCATTTTCGGTGCGTTTCAAGAATTTGTAATCGTCGATGCGAACCACGGGCGAACCCGCCAACGACTGCGGAGGATTGGCGCGGAAGTCGGCCATCATTTGCTGAATTTCTTCGGCCCCAGCTTTTCCTTTTTTGGTCAATGAAATGAGTCCTTCGTAGTAGAAGCCAAATTGTTTATAGACTTCCATCAGCATATCAAACAAGCTCAAGCCTTTGTCTTTGGCGTAGGCCGTCAACTCAGCGATCATTCCGCAACTAGCAATGGCATCTTTGTCGCGCACAGCATCGCCGATGAGGTAGCCGTAGCTTTCTTCACCGCCACCAATAAACTGCTGCTGTCCTTCCAACTCTCTGATTACTTGGGCGATGTACTTAAAACCTGTGAGCGTATTGTAGCAATAAACGTCATAGCCCGCCGCCATCTTGTCGATGAGGTCGGTGGTTACGATGGTTTTACAAACAAACTCTTTGCCCGTCAACTTGCCTGCTTCTTTCCACGCTTGGAGGAGGTAATAAATGAGCAACGTAGCGGTTTGGTTACCATTAAGGAGCTGAATTTCACCGTGGTGGTTTTTAACGGCAATCCCTACGCGGTCGGCGTCGGGGTCAGTACCTAGCACAAGGTCGGCATCGATTTCCTTGGCTTTATTCACTGCCATCGACATCGCTTCTGATTCCTCAGGGTTAGGATACACCACCGTCGGGAATTGCCCGTTTCCGCTGGCTTCGGCTTGTTCGGCGATAACAGTCACGTTTTCAAAGCCCATTTTTTGAAGCAACGGTGGTACCAACGTCACGCCCGTTCCGTGGATGGGCGTAAAGACAATTTTAAGGTCTTTTTGGCGCGCAATTGCGTCTTTAGAAATAGAAAGTGAAACAATTTGGTCGAGGTATTTTTCGTCCACTTCTTTGCCAATAAGGTGAATTTTAGAGCTGTCACCTTCAAACTTTATGTCGTCAATCGACTGGATTGCGTTTACTTCGGCAATCACATTGCGGTCGTGCGGGGCTACCACTTGTGAGCCATCGTCCCAGTATGCCTTGTAGCCATTGTATTCTTTTGGGTTGTGAGAAGCCGTTACGACAACGCCGCTTTTGCAGCCCAAAAGACGGATGGCAAAGCTCAGTTCTGGTGTGGGGCGAAGGGCTTCAAAAAGATACACCTCAATGCCGTTGGCCGAAAAAATATTGGCAGTTACTCGCGCAAATTCATCCGATTTGATGCGGCTATCGTGGGCAATCGCCACGCTAATTTTTTCGCCCGCAAAATTTTTGTTGAGGTAATTGGCCAAGCCTTGCGTAGCTGCCCCGATGGTGTACTGGTTCATCCGATTGGAACCCACGCCAATCAGACCGCGCAACCCCCCTGTTCCAAATTCTAAGTCTTTGTAAAACGAATCGGTAAGTTCGGTAATGTTTTCTTGGTCAAGGAGTTGTTGGATTGTTGCTTTTGTTTCGGCATCGTAATTTCCGCCAAGCCATTGGTCTATTTTGGTTTGTACAGCAGCTTCGAGCATGGTAGGTTTATGTTTTTGGAGGTTTGAGAAATAATCTAAGGATAAAATCTGATAGTTGACGGACAAATTTACTAACTCATCCGAATCTTGCAAGTGAATCGAAAAGTTATGTCAAATTATTGAGGGGGAATGCGCCGTGAGTTGTCATGCAGAAAGTTCAAGGCTCATTAAACGTATATTAAATTGTTAGCACCGTGGGAGTCATTTTTTTTGGTTTTTCGTTATTTTAAGACTACTATTTTCCACTTCAGAACCAGCGTTATACCATGAAATTACAGCCAATTGAAAAGCGCTCGGGGCTTACTCCCGAAGAATTTAGAGAACAGTACCTGTTGCCAGGCAAACCCGTCGTGTTTAAAGATTTAGCGGCTCAGTGGCCCGCTACTCAAAAGTGGACGTTTGAGTATTTGAAAAAACACTACGGACAGCTAAACGTGCCGCTCTTTGGAAACGATTTTCACGATGCGGGAAAAGGCTACATGGCTCCCAAAATCCACATGCCTTTTGGCGATTACTTGGAATTGATTCAAGCGGGGCCGACGGAGTTACGGATGTTTTTGTTTAACATTTTTCAACATGCTCCTGACTTGGTCAAGGATGTGCAAATCCCGACCATCACCGACGGGTTTGTGAAAGAGTATCCGTTTATGTTTTTTGGAGGACAAGATGCCGTCGTCAACCTGCACTATGACATTGATTGTTCTTCGGTGTTTTTGACGCAGTTTCAGACCCGCAAACGCGTGGTGCTTTTTGCCCCTGACCAAAGCCCGTATTTGTACCAGCACCCGTTTACGGTACAAAGCCACGTCAATGTGTTACAACCCGATTACGAACGTTATCCCGCTTTCCGAAAAGCACAAGGTTGGGACACGACCCTCGAACACGGCGAAACCATTTTTATTCCCTCTACTTTTTGGCATTTTATTCATTATGTGGACGGCGGGTTTTCGATTGCGCTGCGCTCCAACGACACGATGTTTACGCGCCTACGGGGTTTGTGGAACATCACTCGTCATTTTGTGATTGACAAAGGCATGAACAAAGTGTTGGGGCCGACTTGGAAACACTGGAAAGAAGAAAAAGCAAACGAGCGGGCGTTGGCGCTTATATAAACAAAAAACACCCTTCCCGAAAGCTCAAAACTTTCGGGAAGGGTCGTGGTCTGTTAACCGTGCAAACACTGAATACTATTCTATTTACAAAACGCCAATTTGCACCTCGGTGACATTGTTAGCGCCGTTTTCAAAGTCCATCATCACATAGAGTTCGCGGTTGGCGCCACTTAATTGCAAGCCTTGCGAATGGATGAAACTCATGGCATTCCCATATACCTGAGGAAGCTCTTCCCAAGGGCCTTCGTGTACAAGCGATACGCACTTGAAAGGTAGGATGGTTTGAAAAGCAAAGCGATCAGAAGTCACTTCTTTCCCTTGAACGGGTAGCACAATATCGAGCGTAAAAACCGTGTCAGGCTTGCCGTCCAAACCTACGTAATTCCAGTGGATAGGGCCCGTTGGAAGTAAATTTAGTGCCGCTGCTTCGCGGTATAAATCTTGGGCAACGTGTCCGACGAGTGTGCCTAACTGTGGAAGTGTCGTTTGGGTCGTAAAGACGAGGGCGCTGAACGGTTTGGTATATTTATTATTCATGACTGTTGAAAAAAAGTGGGGTAATAGCTGCTAAGTTATTTTTGCGGATAGTCGTAATTTACCATCCATTTGACGCCAAACTTGTCGGTGAAAGCACCAAAATAGGCATTCCAAAACAACCTTTCCGAAAGTTCAAAACTTTCGGAAAGGTGCTCATTTGTTATTCATGGCTGTTGAAAAAAGTGGGGTAATAGCTGCTAAGTTACTTTTGCGGATAGTCGTAATTCACCATCCATTTGACGCCAAACTTATCGGTAAACGCACCAAAATAGGCATTCCAAAACTACCTTCCCGAAAGTTCAAAACTTTCGGGAAGGTGCTCATGGCTGTTGAAAAAAGTGGGGTAATAGCTGCTAAGTTACTTTTGCGGATAGTCGTAATTCACCATCCATTTGACGCCAAACTTGTCGGTAAACGCACCAAAATAGGCATTCCAGAAAGTGTCTTGAAGGGGCATTTCGATTTCTCCATCTGCCGACAAACCGTTGAAGAGGCGCTCCGCTTCTTCTTTGCTGTCAGTTCCGATAGAAAGAGAAATGTGATTGCCCACGTTGACTGTATGACCAGCACTTTCGAGGGAGTCGGTGCCCATTATCACATAGCCTGGGGCAATTTCGTAAGCAATGTGCATGATTTTTTCTTGCTCATCAGCCGACATGTTTTCGCCGCCAGGGATGTCCTTAAAGCGCTGAAGACCAGCGAACTCTCCGCCAAAAACGGATTTGTAAAAAAGGAAAACTTCTTCGGTGTTTCCCAAAAAACTGAAGTAAGGATTGATTGTTGTCATGGCTTGTTGTAGGTTAAATAATGTGTTGGTTTATTTGACTCTACAAAGGTAAATAGCCGTAGTGACAACGGTATGTCAGTAGGGTTGCAGGTAATGTTCGGCCATTTCCGAAACGATGTCGCGCATGGTATCTTTGAGCTTTTGAGGGCCTTCGACGTTGATGTGCTTACCGTACGACAGCAGCCACCGACCAATGCCTTCGTAATACTGCGTCATAAACGTCATACGGACGTATTTGCCCTGGGTTTCTTCCGAAATAAATCCCCAACTGTACTTTTGTTCTTGCATAAAAACCGCCGCACCACGGTGTACCCAAACGACGGTTTCTTCCAATTCTTCCTGCACTCGAAGGCGGCCAAGGTAGGCTTGAAGGGTCAATAGGTTTTGTTTTTGGAAAAACTTCTCGGTGTTGACCAATTGCTGAATGCGGTCGGTACGAAAATCGCGGTAGTCGCCCCGAAGGCGGCAATAGCCAATTAGGTGCCAATGCGAGTTGTAATAAACCAGTCCAATGGGCTCAATTTCGCGTTGGGTGGCTTGTGGCTGATAGTTGGAGACGTAATCAATCAACAAAACGTGTTGGCGAACAATGGCCTGCTGAATTTGATTGAGCAAATGCTCGGAAAACGGCTGCTGACGGCGACGGTTTAGTACTGCTACGCGGCTATCGAGGTCTTCGAGGTGTTCTTTTTCCGAACGTTTCAAGACCGATTTAATCTTATAAAGTGCCGATTCAAAACTTTCATTGAGCGAAGCATCGCCCATTTTACTCACCAACTTGGCACCGAAAAGCAACGCACTCGCTTCTTCGTTGGAAAACATAACGGGGGGCAAATGGTAATCTTCCAAAAAATACCCAATGCCCGCTTCGGCACCGATAGGAACGCCTGCTTCTTCGAGGGCGCGTATGTCACGATACACGGTACGAAGGCTAATGGTAAAACGGTCAGCGATTTCTTGGGCTTTCACTACGCGCTTAGATTGTAGTTGAATCAAGATGGCTGTAAGGCGGTCGATGCGGTTCATTGTTTTAAAAAAATGCGCTATACTTGTACGGAGAGAAAACTTCTCGAAAGTTTTAAAACTTTCGAGAAGTTCAGTGAAAAACTTTCGAGAAGTTCATTTAAGGCTAAAAATACGAAAAAAAGCGATGAAATTACGCTATTTCCTACCCATTTTTCTATTCATAGTGCTAGGCTGCAACCGTCCTGCCGAAAACGTTGACGAGGCCCAAGCCCGACTAACGGGGGTGTCTAAATGGCAAATTCAAGAAATCCTGATGGACGAAGCCCCTGTCTTTAAAGAAGGTAAGCACATTCCGCACATTAGTGGGGTTCAATTTGATGAATACATGGATTGGGTACGTTTTTTGCCCGATGGTACGTTTGAAGGACATTTTAAGGGAGCCACCGAAAACAAGCGTTTTCAGTGGGAAAAATACCAAAAACAAAATGTCATTGCCCTGCGTGATACCGTAGCCAAAACGGGAGGCTGGAACATTTATCCGCGCAACGTGTATGAAGATGCGTTTGAGATGGAAACCCGCAGTACACTCTATGATCCGCCACGCATGACGAAATTAACTTTGAAGTTTGTAAAGAAATCGTAGCACGTGCCCTCTGTGCAGGAGGTTGCACGCTGTGCAGGAGGTTGCTCACAACCTCCCGATTTCGTCGATTTCGTTCGGATATGAGTATCCGAACGCACGTTGTGCAGGAGGTTGCTCACAACCTCCCGATTTCGCCGATTTTTGTTCGGATATGAGTATCCGAACGCACGTTGTGCAGGAGGTTGCTCACAACCTCCCGATTACGTCGATTTCGTTCGGATATGAGTATCCGAACGCACGTTGTGCAGGAGGTTGCTCACAACCTCCCGATTACGTCGATTTTCGTTCGGATATGAGTATCCGAACGCACGTTGTGAGGAGGTTGCTCACAACCTCCCGATTACGTCGATTTCGTTCGGATATGAGTATCCGAACGCACGTTGTGCAGGAGGTTGCTCACAACCTCCCGAT
>NZ_JACIBY010000004.1:607182-643117 GCF_014195535.1 Runella defluvii
TTCGTCGATTTCGTTCGGATATGAGTATCCGAACGCACCATTCATTTCTTATCTTAGGTTAATGAATTGTACCAAAGCGAGTCGATAATTTTGTGCCCAACATTCAAAAAAATAAAGTGTATGGGAGTTACAGAAAATCGGAAGCGCAGCATGGCGCTGTTGGCAGGTAGTTCGTTGATTTTGATGGCCTTATTGGCGGGAGTGGGCTACGGTTATGCGTTTGAAACCTTGTACGTAGAAGGAGATACGTGGGCGACTTTTCAACAATTTCACCAAAGCCCTTCGCTCGTCTATTGGGTGGTAGCCACCTTTGTCGGGATTTTACTCTTGGATGTAGTAGTAGGCTGGGCGCTTTACGGCTTCTTTTACAGCACCCATTCACACCTGTCGATGCTGGCGGCGGTGCTTCGCTGGGTTTATTCACTCTTGCTCGGTGCGGCGCTACTTCCGTTGCTTCCTTTGTTAGATTCGGCCAGAATGCAAAAAGCAGCGGAGGTCATGGCGCATTTAGAAGATTTCTTGCGGGCTTGGTCGTTGGGGCTAATTTTGTTTGGAGTTCACTTGTTGGTGTTAGGGTATTTGATTGTAATGTCGCCTAAAACCCCAAAATGGCTTGGTTTTCTGGTCTGTTTTGCGGGAATTTGTTACGTAGGCATTCACGCTGCCCAACAGATTATAGCTGATTTTTCAGTTTATCGTAAACAAATCGAAACGATGTTAAGCGCTCCAATGGCTTTGGGCGAACTTTCTTTGGCGATTTGGCTTTTGGTGAGAGGCGGGAAGGGGTAGGATAGGGCTTTATTGTGGTAAAAGAAAGGGCATAAGTAGATTATTGTATTAAAAACCCTATTTTTGTACTTTCACCTTTAATCACATCACCATTGACTTTCGACGATTTTGACTTTGAATATGAGCTTTTGGATGGACTAAATGCCATGGGTTTTGACGAACCCACCCCCATCCAAGCGCAAGCAATTCCTGTTATTCTTGACAATAAAGACCTCATTGCCTGTGCCCAAACGGGAACGGGTAAGACTGCCGCCTACTTGTTGCCAATTCTGAATAAAATTATCATTGCACCCGACGAAATTCGGCACCTCAATACCCTTGTTTTAGCGCCTACCCGCGAGTTGGCCATCCAAATTGACCAACAAATCGAAGGCTTGGGCTATTTTACAGGCGTGAGTTCCATTGCCATTTACGGCGGGGGAGATGGCGCCGCATGGAGCCAACAACGCCGCGCTTTGGCCGACGGTGGCAATGTCATCATCGCTACGCCAGGGCGTTTGATTGCGCTTTTACAAATGGGTGAAATCAACTTTAAACACCTGCAACACTTGATTTTGGACGAAGCCGACCGTATGCTAGACATGGGCTTCTACGATGACATCATCAAGATTATCAGCTATTTGCCTTCGAAGCGTCAAACACTTTTGTTTTCGGCAACCATGCCGCCCAAAATCAGAACGCTGGCCAAGACGATTTTGCAGAATCCCGAACAAATTAGCATTGCCGTTGCCAAACCTGCCGAGGGAATTTTGCAACAGATATACTTGGCCTACGACGCCCAAAAAATACCGTTGCTAAAACATATTTTGAAGGAGGGCAGCTACGAAAGCATCATCATTTTTGCGTCCACGAAGGAAAACGTAAAAAAACTCAATGAAGAGCTCCGAAAGGCCAAAGTAAAGGCCAAAGCGTTTCACTCCGACTTGGAGCAAAAAGAACGGGAAGAGATTTTGCGGGAGTTTAAAAGCAGGGCATTACCCATTCTGATTGGAACAGATATTCTTTCACGCGGAATTGACGTAGAAGGAATTGATTTGGTCGTCAACTTTGACGCTCCTCACGACCCCGAGGACTATATTCACCGCATCGGACGTACAGCCCGCGCGGCCACGACGGGCACGGCCGTGACGTTTATCAACGAAAAAGACCAAAGAAAACTTGGGGCTATTGAACGGCTTATTGGCAAAGAATTGCCAAGGGTGGCGTTGCCTGCGAGCCTTGGCGACGGCCCAGAGTACAAGGCAGTGTCGTCCAACAAAAAACCTAAAAATAACAAACGTCCTTTCCGAAGAGGAGGCCCTCCCAAAGGCCCAAAAGGCCCTAAACCTGCACCACAGGGGTAAGAGTGTACGCCGTTATTTCGGAAAACGGAGCGAAAAGTTTGTCCCAACGTCGGGGTGGCTAGTGACATCAATGCTGCCCCCATTGGCTTCTACCAATTCTTTCACCAATACAAGTCCCAGCCCTGTGCCTTTTTCAGCGGCAGTACCTTGGCGCGAGTTTTGTTCTCCCAATTGAAAAAGCTGCGTGAGTTGCTGCGGCGACATCCCAATGCCCGTGTCCTTGACCTGAATGTAATGAAAGGCGTTGTCTTCGTGCTGTACTAAGTCGATAGCGCCTGCCGAGCGCGTGAATTTTATGGCGTTTTGCAAGAGATTTCGGAAGATAATGGCAACGTGATTTTTATCGGCGTTGACAAACACCGATTCCTTTATTTGGAGCCGAAGGGCAATGTTTTTTGCATCGGCAGCGGGTTGTAGGAGCGTTAGTTGTTCTTGAATGGCTTCATTTAACGAAAAGCGTTTTGGGTGAGGTTTCATTCCCCCAAGCTGCGAGATAGACCAATGCAGTACGTTATCGAGCATGGTTCTTACCTGCCTGATTTCTTGCCCCAAATTTTGGGTAGTTTCAACAAATTCATCTTGGGTCAGTGCTCCCCAATTGGTGAGCATGACGTTGTTTTCGAGGGCTCCCACGGGCGAGCGAAGGTCGTGCGAAAGAATGGCGAAGAGTTTGTCTTTGGTGGCGTTGAGTTGGGTCAATTCTTGTTTTTGTCTTTGTTCGCGTTTATAAAAAACTACTATAACTCCCCCCAAAAGGAGTACGAAAGCCGTAATGGCAAAACTCAAATTTCGATAAAATCGCTCTTTTTCTACCTCGTTTTGCTTCATCAGCAGGTTGCGCTCACCCTCAGCTCGAATGACCTTCCTGCCTGATTCTAAGTTCATTACATCTTGAAGGTATTTAACATAAAGTTCTGAATATCGCTTGTAGTTTTCTGCACTTTTTTGGTGTTGCCCGAGCCGCTCGTACGCATTTGAAATGACCGTATAACAAAGCATTTTATTGACCATCACTTGTTTGTTAACGCTCGATCGTTTGAAAATGCGGCTTGCAAATTCAATAGCTAATTCATATTGTCCCACCTCATAACAAACCGTAGCTATATCTTCTAAATTATTAAATGTACTCACCTCTTTCACATTCTTTAAGAGTGTTACGGTTTTCTTTCGATACGTTTCTGCTTCTTCTTTTTTGCTGGGTATTTTCTTCAGTACTTCATACATATATCCGTAAGCCAATGCTTTCGATTGTACTGAGGCCGAGCGCTCACTGACATATTTTTCACACCGTTTGCTGATTCTCAGGGCATCCTCTATTCGGTTTTCCTGTAAATACATGTACTTCAGCCATTTATAGGGATTTAAAAAAACAGTTTTCGACTTTTCTGTATATTCAACAGACTTTAACAGGTATTGGTACATTTCAGCCTTGAAGTTTTGATGTTCGCTAATGGTCGCCATTCCTTTACATATTTGGGCGCAGGAGTCGAAATCTTTTTCCTCATCGGCATATTTTAAGGCTTGTGAATAAAGGCTGAATGCTTGCGGCTCATCCAAAACGGCATACATCTGAAGATGGGCTATTTCTATCAAAAAAGTGATGATACTTCTTCGGTCATCCCTACCTTTTGCCATTGAAAGGGCGTTTTGGTAGAGATTTAAAATAGGGTCAGGTTTTTCAAAATATTCATCAATTCGTGTGGGTGCGTTGAGCATTACTTGAATTTTTGCGGCATTCGTTTTGGCAGAATAAAAATGCTTGGCTAAACTATCTATTTTGCTTGCGGTAGCTTTTTGTTGTGCTTGGATGGATGAGAGCGCAGACAAAATTACCCCAAGTACGACTAAAATTCGGGACATGAAAAGTTGGTTTTAATTTCTCAATTAATTCATTTTTTGTTTTTTAGGATTGCTGAAACGTGATTGAACATGTGCAACCCTTTCCTATCTCACTTCTGATTTCAATCGTTCCCTTATTGGCTACTACTAATTCTTTGACCAATACCAATCCCAAACCCGTACCTTTTTCTTGGGAAGTGCCTTGCTGAGATGAGCTTTCGTTAATCGTAAACAACTTACGCAATTGTTCTTGGGAGATTCCAATTCCCGTATCTTTAATTTCGAGCTGGAATTGCTTTTCTTTTTCAGCACTTTTTATGCTGATTTCTCCCTGGGTAGGGGTAAATTTGATGGCATTTTGGAGCAAGTTTCTGATAATGATGGCCAAATGGTTTGAATCAACCATCAATTGTGCTTCGGGAGCAACGAGGCTAGTCATTTTTATTCCTTTAGCTTGGGCACTGGCGTGTAAAAGCTTGATTTCGGCTTCAATGATGGGCAAAACAAACGTTGTTTTTGGGTGAGGTTTCATTCCCCCAAGCTGCGAGATAGACCAATGCAGTACGTTATCGAGCATGGTTCTTACCTGCCTGATTTCTTGCCCCAAATTTTGGGTAGTTTCAACAAATTCATCTTGGGTCAGCGCTCCCCAATTGGTGAGCATGACGTTGTTTTCGAGGGCGCCTACGGGCGAGCGCAGGTCGTGCGAAAGAATAGCAAAGAGTTTGTCTTTGGTGGCGTTGAGTTGGGTCAATTCTTGTTTTTGTCTTTGTTCGCGTTTATAAAAAACTACTATAACTCCCCCCAAAAGGAGTACGAAAGCCGCAATGGCAAAACTCAAATTTCGATAAAATCGCTCTTTTTCTACCTCGTTTTGCTTCATCAGCAGGTTGCGCTCACCCTCAGCTCGAATGACCTTCCTGCCTGATTCTAAAGTGAGCATATTTTTAAGCACTTTTACATAAGTAGTCGAGTATTCTTTATAGAATTCTAAGCTTTTTGGGTAGTCTCCTAAGCGTTCATAGGAAGCCGAAAGCATCTCGTAACAATGTATCTTAGAAGCATCAAGCTGACTATCCATGTCTGTTTTTGTGAACAATTGATTGGCAAAGAAAATGGCTAATTTGTATTGCTCAACTTCATAACAAACAGTGGCAATATCGTCTGATTGATTTGTTTCAGAAATAGTTTTAAATTGCCTTAATAGCTCAACAATCCTATTCTTATAAATAGCCGCTTCTTTTTGTTTATTAGGCATTCGCTTTAATACAGCGTAGTAATATCCGTAGGCCAATGCCTTAAACTCCGCTGGAGCTGAACGCTCATCCACGTAGCGGACAGCTTGCCTACCCACCTCAAGTGCCTCATTGATCCGATTATCTTCCAAATACATCGCATACGCCCAACGGTAGGGCCTAAGATATAAAACCTGCGATTTTTGATTGAATTCTATTGCCTTTGAAAAGTACTTATACATCTCATTCCTAAGGTTTTGATGCTCGTTGATGGCTGCTAATTCAAAACTTATTATAGCACAGGAGGTATAATCTTTCTCTTCTTCGGCATAAGTCAACGCTTTGGAATATAGTTGGAAGGCTTTGGGCTCATCAGACGTGATATACGTCTCAAAGTAAGCAATCTCTATTAAAAGTGATATGGTGCTTTTCTTATCACCGATGCTTTCGGCAAGCACAAGGGCTTTTTTATAGAGCTTTAGGATAGGATCAGGTTTTTCAAAATACTCATTAATTCGTGTGGGTGCGTTGAGCATTACCTGAATTTTTGCGGCATTCGTTTTGGCAGAATAAAAATGCTTGGCTAAACTATCTATTTTGCTTGCGGTATTTTTTTGTTGCGCTTGGATGGATGAGAGCGCACACAACATTACCCCAAGTACGACTAAAATTCGGGACATGAAAAGTTGGTTTTAATTTCTCAATTAATTCATTTTTTGTTTTTTAGGATTGCTGAAACGTGATTGAACATGTGCTCCCCTTTCCTATCTCACTTTTGATTTCAATCGTTCCCTTATTGGCTACTACTAATTCTTTGACCAATACCAATCCCAAACCCGTACCTTTTTCTTGGGAAGTGCCTTGCTGAGACGAGCTTTCGTTGATCGTAAACAACTTACGCAATTGTTCTTGGGAGATTCCAATTCCCGTATCTTTAATTTCGAGCTGGAATTGCTTTTCTTTTTCAGCACTTTTTATGCTGATTTCTCCCTGGGTAGGGGTAAATTTGATGGCATTTTGGAGCAAGTTTCTGATAATGATGGCCAAATGGTTTGAATCAACCATCAATTGTGCTTCGGGAGCAACGAGGTTAGTCATTTTTATTCCTTTAGCTTGGGCACTGGCGTGTAAAAGCTTGATTTCGGCTTCAATGATGGGCAAAACAAACGTTGTTTTTGGGTGAGGTTTCATTCCCCCAAGCTGCGAGATAGACCAATGCAGTACGTTATCGAGCATGGTTCTTACCTGCCTGATTTCTTGCCCCAAATTTTGGGTAGTTTCAACAAATTCATCTTGGGTCAGCGCGCCCCAATTGGTGAGCATGACGTTGTTTTCGAGGGCTCCTACGGGCGAGCGCAGGTCGTGCGAAAGAATGGCGAAGAGTTTGTCTTTGGTGGCGTTGAGTTGTTGAAATTCGGCTTTTCGAGCCTGCTCACGGCGATAAATATAATAAATGGCAATACTCAGCATAATCACTAATACAGCCACTGCAATCGACCAATACGTATATAATTGTTGCCTTTCTACCTCATTTTGTTTAAGGGCAATATCATGTTTGGCTTGGGCTTGAATGATTTTTTTACCTGCGTCGTCTTTTAAACGACTTTCGATATGTTGGGTATCTAAAATGTGAAATTGTCTTGAATATTTAAGGGCAAGTTGATAATTTTTTTGTTCTTCATACACCTCTGATAAAAAACTATTTGCAAGGCATTTAGAAGTGAGATCCCCGTTTTTGTCACCCCAATTAAGTATTTGTTGTGCATAGTTTATAGCTAAATCAGAACGATTGTACTTATGGCAAATAGCAGAAATAATTAACAGAACATCGGGTGTGATAGCCGACATGGGTACGCTGTCTATCGTTGTCAGGGTTTTGTTACGGTAATAAGCGAACTCTTGTTTTCGGTTAGGGAAGTGCCTTAACGCATTAACCAACGCATCATAAGCAATCACCAGTTGGGTTAGGGGGGCCTTGGTTCGTTCCATCAAAGCCACCATTCTTTTGTTGATGGAGAGTTGTTCTTCCCACTTTTTATCATTTTCTAAGGTTACAGAAAGCGCATTAAACGGGCCAACAACGGGATCTGGAGCTTTTTCAATATAGTCGGCCGACCTATAGAAGGCTTTATACATTTCATCTCGGTTTCCTTGATGATCATGTATAATTCCCATGGCGTAATAGACTGTACCGATAAATAGATTATTCTTAGTTGCCGTTGCTTCTACCAATGCTTTTTGAAGCCATTTGTACGCTACTTCCTCGTCTAATTTACCGTACATATAAGTCAATGCCGTGTAGTGTATCGCTTTGAACCGAGCAACTTTGTCATTGTTTTGCTTTGCCAGCATGTATCCCTTTTGGTAAAGTTGCAGCAGCCCATCAGAATTACCCATGTATTTCATAGGTCTATCTGCAAACAAAATACGCAACTTTGCTGTATCGGAAGTTGCTCGCGAAAAGGCGGTTTGCAGGCTATCAAAACTTGATATGCTTTGGGCTTTAAGCGAAATCGGAAGGGTAAATTCTAAAAATAGGAGTAGGTAAATACACTTCATTAATAGAGTATTTAGAGAATAAAAGCAAAAAATAGATGGTGTGGGGTGATTCCTTAGCCATTTCGGCTAATGAGATTGCCCCCAATGTGTTGGCGACTGATTTTGGCGCGATACTGATCCCCAATCGGAATTTTCTCGCCGTTGGTCAAGATAACATCGTCTTTGGTAATGGTCGCAATGGCCAACCGATGCACCAAATAGGACCGATGTACCCTCAAAAAGACATCCCCTTTGAGTTGCTCTTCCATTTTTGAAATCGACAGCATCGGAGTATAGGTGTGGTTGGGGGTGACAATGTGCAAAAAGTGCTCTTGTGCTTTCATATAGAGCACATTGTGGTAGAGAACTTGCTCGTAATTATGCCCGTCTTTTACGAAAAAATAGGGGCTCAGCGATATGTCTTCGGGTTGGCTGAGGAGGCGTTTACGTACCTTTTCGATGCTTTGCAGGAAGCGCTCAAAGTTCAGGGGTTTGAGCAGAAAATCAACGGGCGAAACTTCGTAGCAGTCTAAGGCATATTCTTGGTGAGAAGTTACAAAAATAATCAAAGGGCCATTGGGCAAGCTTTTGGCCAAGCCTATTCCCGAAATATCGGGCATTTCAATGTCACAAATGAGTAAATCAACCTCATTTTCGGTGAGTTTGGCATACGCTTCAAAGGCAGATTCGCAAACGGCCACCAACTTCAAAACGGGGTTCATTTCTACAAATTTACTTAAAGTGAGGCGCCAATTGGGATTGTCGTCAATGATGAGGGTATTGATTTTCACGAGCAATGGTAGGGTTTGAATGGTTGGACTTGTGTTTTAATGTACCAAAAAGGCAAGTTCAAGTAGTAAAAAGTACTATTCAAGAATTGAGCCATTCTGGGCTATTTTGTCTCACCGAGCCACTTTACTTTTGGTACATCCATACGTGTGCTTGGTCTCTTACAAAACTACATATCTTCTGCGAAAAGTCATCACCCTACGTTTCATTTACCTATCATGAACTTAATTATTCATTCAGTAAGTTATTTATCCCAAAATCATTTGAAGCCTTTTTTATGGGCTATGTTTTGCTTTTTTATCGGGCTTTCGAGCGGCCAGAGCACCGCTGAGGCGCAGAACTGTCCAACGGCATCGCTTGACGTAATTGTGCCAGTCAATGATTTCACGGGGAATGGCTACCCAGCCTATAAATTTTATCATAAAGACGGCACAAACAACAATGTTTTTTATAAAGACGAAACAATTTACAGCTATGGCGTTCAAAACTATACAGTAAATGCCTGCATTTCGCCAAGCGCAGCAGCGTTTCGCACACCAATTATGCCTGCATCTTTTGCGGAAATCTGTACAGCTGCCAATTCGGCCGTATTCTGGTCAAGTGGAGCAGATGGATGTAGTTTGCCAACACTTAGAACATGCCAAAAAGTTGGCCCGGTACAATATGTGCATTCACGGGTACAGCATTTTCAGGCTACTGCCACGGGAGACTTCACCGTTGCCTTTAACAACAGTAATGGCACAACGGTAAATCTTACGATTTTAGAACGTTATGCTGTTTATACCGATTGTGGAAATTTGGCAGGTAATTACGTTGAAACGGGCACACAAAATAGCAAGAAAAAATTTGTTGATTCCGACAATAATGAGCTTTACTACGATGCTACCAACACCCAATGGGTAATTAGTGGTTCGATGGGTATTGCTTACAAGGTAGCCTCAACCGCCGATGCTCCGCCATTAACGGGCTGGCAAGTAGTAGGTAGTAGCTGCGTTGGCGCAAATTGTAAGGTTGCTTATGGAGAATATGTGCCTGCTGCTATTGTGTTTGCTGCCTCCGTTTTTATCAACAATGGGTGCCTTCCCCACTTTAATGGTACTTATTACTTATCTGGTATTGTTGATGAGCGGCCTGTTTATAAAAGGTCTGATGGGCAAGAATTAAAGTTCAATAAAACAGCTCTGGCATGGGAAATCGGTGCAGGGATAGACAACCGATTATTTAACACTAGCCCCACTAAAGATGTGCCTACATCATGCTGGAAGGCTAATGTCGGTAGTGCTAGTACATGTGATTTAAGCACAATTAATTTTACGCTCAGTGCAAATTCTCAAGTTGTAAATCCTGTCGTTATGTGTGTAAAGTCTGGTTGCGGTACTGCCCAAGGCACCTACACCCAAACAGGTACTTGGAACGAACGCCCTGATTTGAAGGATGATTACCAAAACCGCCTTTATTATTGGGGCGCGGGAGACCCCACTCACCCCGAAGGCTGGTACATCCGAAATTCAACGAATGTATCGCTGTTTTATAACAGTTCAACGAACACCGCTCCACCCACTACGGGCTGGCAGGCATTTATGGGCGATGGTAGTAGTTGCACAGGTAGTATTGAAGTCAATGAAAAAGAATGTCCTTGTCTTGCTTCCGTTAGCATCGTTGCCAATCCAAGTGGTAGCATCGGCGCTGGCATGAGTGTAACCTTCACGGCAACACCTACCAATGGCGGCACCACACCAAGCTATCAATGGAAGAAAAATGGGAACGACGTAGGAACAAATAGTGCTACCTATACCGATGCGGCTTTGGCCAATGGCGATAAAGTTACCTGTGTAATGACCAGTAACGCTACTTGTGTTTCAACTCCGACGGCCACCAGCAATGAGATTCCGATGGTAGTATGCCCGATTGGTGGTGAAACTTGGACGGCCCACACGGCAGCAGAAGCAAATTCATGGCGGTCGGTGACCTACGGCAATGGCTTGTTTGTGGCGGTTGCAGCTAGTGGTGCCAACCGAGTGATGACCAGTCCTGATGGCGTCAACTGGACTGCCCGAACGGCGGCAGAAAACAATTTATGGGTTTCAGTAATATACGCTAATGGTTTGTTTGTAGCGGTTGCAACTGATGGTGCAAATCGCGTGATGACTAGCCCCGATGGCATCAACTGGACTGCCCGAACAGCAGCAGCGGCAAGTCAATGGTATTCGGTCACTTACGGTAATGGTTTGTTTGTGGCGGTAGCGGTTGGGGGGGATAATCGCGTGATGACCAGTCCCGATGGCATCAACTGGACTGCTCGAACGGCGGTAGAAGCCAATGAATGGACTTCGGTAACCTATGGCAACGGCTTGTTTGTGGCAGTAGCAGTTAGTGGTTCAACCCGCGTGATGACCAGCCCCGATGGCATCAACTGGACTGCCCGAACGGCGGTAGAATCCAGTAGATGGTTTTCGGTGACTTACGGCAATGGCTTGTACGTGGCAGTGGCTCAAAATGGTACCAACCGCGTGATGACTAGCTCCGATGGTATCAATTGGACTGCCAGAACAGCGGCAGTTCCCAATGAATGGCGTTGGGTGACCTACGGTGGTGGTTTGTTTGTGGCGATAGCAGAGGTTGGTGTCAGCTGTGTGATGTGTAGCCGCGATGGAATTAATTGGGTTGCCCGTACCATCGCAGAAGATAGTCCGTGGGTTTCATTAATCTATGGCAATGGCTTGTTTGTGGCGATAGCAGCGGATGGTGCCAACCGCGTGGTGACTAGCCCTGGAGGCGATACGCCCGCCGTTAGCATCGTTTCCAATGATGCCGACAACAATATTATCAATGGTACGAGTGTCACTTTCACCGCTACGCCTACCAATGGTGGAACAACTCCAAGCTACATTTGGAAAAAGAATAACGTAACTATTCCGAATGAAACGGGGGCGACTTTGACTACTACTACGCTGGCTAATGGTGATAAAATTAAGGTTGAAATGACAAGTAGTGATGTTTGTGTATCGCCAGCCACAGCCACGAGTGATGAAATTACAATGACAGTTATCCTTTGTGTTTCTCCCACCACTTACAACGTCACAGGCGGCGGCTCCTATTGTTCGGGCGGTAGCGGTTCAGTAGTAGGTTTATCGAGTTCGCAAACGGGCGTAAATTATCAACTCAAGAAAGGCAGTGTGAATATTGGCAGTGCGGTAGCAGGCACTGGCAACGCTCTCACGTTTGGCAATCAGATGGAAGCGGGCACTTATACGGTAGAGGCAACGACTGCCACGGGAGGTTGTGTAGCGAGTATGTCAGGGAATGCGGTAGTAACAATCAATACGTTACCCTCTTTATTTAGCGTGACGGGCGGAGGTAGTTTCTGTCCAGGTGGCTCGGGCGTATTGGTTGGTTTGAGTGGTTCGGAATCAGGCGTAAGTTACCAACTGAAGAAAGGGGATGTGCTAATCGGCAATGCGTTGAGTGGCACAGGCAGCTCTATATCGTTTGGTAATCAGACAGATGTCGGCACATATACCGTAGTGGCGACCAACACCAGCACAAGTTGTGTGACTTCGATGACAGGCAGTGCATCGGTAACGACTTATGCTTTACCGACGGCAGTGGTTAGTGGGACTTCGTTGGTTTGTAAGGGAGGTTCAGCGGTGACAGTGACCTTCACGGGAAGTAACGGCGTTGCCCCCTACACATTTAGCTATCAAGTAAATGGGGGTAGTGTACAAACGGTCGCGACTACTGGCGGAAGTGCGAGTGCGACAGTAAATCAAAGTACAAGTACAGCGGGCATTTATACTTATACGTTAGTAAGTGTGCGTGATGCCAACTGTTCACAAACCCAAACAGGTAGTGCGGTGGTTACTGTGCAGACGAAACCTACAATTGTTCTCAACACGTTACAACAGACGTTTAACGAAGGCAATACACAAGTTTTGTGCGACACGGATGCGAATCCTGAGAACGGTTTACAGTTTACAGTTTCGGGTTCATGTGTGACTGGTTCGCCCGTTTGGCGAGTACAAGTGGGCGGTGGTTCATGGAGTGAATGGTCGGCGACAGCCCCAGTTACCCAATCCTCCAATAACCAACCGCACCGCTACCAAGCGGCCTGTGATGCGAGTTGTCCCGTGACCTATACGTCACCGATTGAGTTGACGATTAACTACCGCGCTTCGGTGCCACAAAATGTGTCGCTATTGGCGGACGGTGTGACCGTGGCAGCGGGAGAGACGAAAGACATTTGTAACATCGAAGGCAATGAACTGTTCTTCAAAGCGACTTGCGCAACGGGAGAAACGGTTGTTTATTCGGTGGATGGAGGTGAATACAGCGGAGTTGTACCGACGCAGTTGGTAGATGGCAATTACCATAATTATCGGGTACGTTGTCGTAAGTTGGACGGTACGGCATCATGTATAGAGACGGAATCGGGTGTACTTCGATTGCGGATTACGAGTTTGTCTCAAGTACCTGTAGCAAGCCTGAATGTGACGAGTGGCTGCGGAACGCCATTGTCTTTCAGTGGCAGTACAAGTTGCGGAAATTTGGCGAGCATCTGGTACAATGCTTCGACCAACGTCTCTCTGTCAACGCTTCCTGTCCAAACGCCAAGTGAAACGACTTCGTACTACGCCCGTTGTCAGACAGAGTATGGTTGTGTGAGTGAGAAGAGTAATGTGGTGACCTTTACGGTGACACCTATTTACGTAGCGCCGATAGTTACGGTTTCGCAAGATGTGGTATGTACAGGCACGACGGTGACGGTTTCGGCGAACTGTCCAGCAGGAAGTACAACGAGCTGGAACACAGGGGTAAGCACGCCAAGTTTTGAGGTAGCATTTAGCAACGTAACCAAGCAGAGTTACTGGGCGAAGTGCGTCTTTGAGGGCGGATGTCAGAGCGCTGAGAGTAACCGTAAAGAGGTATCTTGGAAGGCATTTGTGGTGAGTTTGATCAACATTGGGGAGAGCAAATCGGGGATAAAGAGCAACGACCGCGCGGCGTGGAGTAGCCAGTTTGTTACCCGCGATGGCGGGCCAGAGTTGGATCAAAGCACGCAGCAGTCTCCGACGTTGTATTACGTTGAGAATGTGAACAAGCAGGCACCTCGTTATTGGACGATTCATGCGGATGCGTGTGCCTTAGGTACGAATGGATCGTTGACGTTTGACATGTTGGCGACGCCCGAGATGGGGGTAATTCGTTCCTTCAATACGCACGAAAACAATGCGCCCTACTTTATGTATGCCAACCGTGAAGGCTGGACGGAGTTATACGCCCAAAATCACCCCGCGTATGGTTTTTACCAAGACAACGGAGCAGGTGGTAACGTTTATGACGCGGGTTTACCGAAAGGTTTATACAAGTTGAGTATTCGTTATTGGGACATGAAGGGTTGGGGAAGCATTTATCCCTCGACGCGCAAACCTCAGGGCAACGTCTTAGCGTATCAAGAATATTGGTTCCGAATCCAGTCGAAAGATGGTGTGGGGGTAGGAGCAGCGCGGACAGCGGTTAGCGGGGAGGAAGAGGTAAAAGGCAAAGGGCAAGGGTCGGATAACGGAAAACAGTTAACCGATAACGTTGCCTTCGCCACCGTCATGCCAAATCCCGTCACCAACATTCTGCGTTTGAAAGTGCAAGACAGCAAGGGGCAAATGGTGCAGACTACCTTGACTGACGCAGCAGGTCGTCATGTGTTGAGTCGTCAATTTACACCAGAGACCAACATGCACCAAGAAGAGTTCGGGGTGAGTGAGTTGCCGACGGGAATGTATTTCTTGAAGGTAACGACGTCAGACAAACAAGCGACGTTGAAAGTAGTGAAAGTAGATTAACAAACAGAGTAAAATGATTGAATGAACAGGGATGCTTTGCTAAAGTGTCCCTGTTTTTTTTGGTTAAAAAGGAGAGAATTGGAAAGATTCATGCTTTGAAAAAAAAGAAAACGTTGTTTTACCTCACCAATTTCTATTTTTATGCGACAGTTTGTATTTAATTTGACAATGATATGTCTGATATGTGTGGGGGCTCGCGTGAGTAGCTTCGCTCAAAAATCGACAAAAAAGACGGCTAACAAAAAGATGAACACAATCACAAAAACAACTTTTGGGCAATTGCCCGATGGCCAAACGGCTGACTTATTTACCTTGCGGAGCGCAGCTGGGGTAGAGGTACGTATCTCTAATTATGGCGGAATTATTTCTCATTTGCTTGTGCCCGACAAAAATGGCGTGAAAGAAGATGTGGTGTTAGGCTACGACCACTTGGATGGCTATCTCAAAGCATCGCCGTACTTTGGTGCATTGATAGGCCGCTACGGAAACCGAATCGCCGATGCTAAATTTACGCTGGAGGGGAAAGAATACCCATTGGCCGTCAATAGCGGAGTCAACAACATTCACGGTGGAAAAAAGGGGTTTGACAAAAAGATTTGGAAGCCAGAAGTGATAGAAGCAGAAAATGCCCTGAAATTGTCGTACGTGAGTCCCGACGGGGAAGAGGGTTTTCCTGGGACGCTTTCTACGGAAGTGACGTACCGTTTGACCGACGACAATGCTTTAGAAATTGAATACCGCAGCACGACCGACAAAACGACGATTGTCAATTTGACAAATCATACCTATTTTAACTTTACTGGTGCAAAAACAGATGTACTCGACCACGTGGTGACGATTAATGCCGACTATTTGGTGCCCGTCAACAAAAACCTAATTCCGACGGGTGAGCTGCGGGCGGTGAAAGGGACGCCGTTTGATTTTCTTCAACCACACGTAGTAGGAGAGCGAATCAACGACCCCGAGGATGACCAAATCAAAGTAGCTGGGGGATATGACCATTGTTGGGTAGTCAATGGAGAACCAAAGACCTTGCGCCCAACCGCAACGGCCTACGAACCTACATCGGGGCGTTTTATGGAAGTGTTTACAACCGAGCCTGGGATTCAGTTTTACACAGGTAATTTTTTGAGCAATAACATTACTGGTAAAAATAACATTACCTATCGGAAGCGTATTGGTTTTTGTTTTGAAACTCAACATTACCCTGATTCTCCTAATCAGCCCCAATTCCCAAGCGTTGTTTTACGCCCAGGCGAAGAATATTATACCAAAACAGTATATAAATTTTCGGTAAAGTAGTTTACAGAGAGACATACAGTAAAAAATTTGGCCATTTCGGATTATTACAGTAGTTTAGCGATTGTCATTCACCAACCCCCACCTTAATAGTATGGCAATGTTAAGCCGCGTTGCAGATTCCATTTACTGGATGAATCGCTATATTGAGCGAGCTGAAAACTATGCTCGTTTCATCGGAGTAAATTTCAATTTGGCATTTGACTTGCCTCCCAGTGTCAGCGAACAATGGGAGCCACTGCTGATTGCTACTGCCGATAACTACTTGTTTTACCAGCATTACGATGAGCCCACGCGCGAAAACGTGATTAATTTCATGACGTTCGACAAGCGGAATCCGAACTCGATTTATACCTGTATTTCGGCCGCACGGGAAAATGGGCGGACGATTCGGGAAAGCATTTCGAAGGAAATGTGGGAAAACCTGAACCAACTTTACTTGTGGTTGCGCAATGTGCAACCCAAACAAGAGTGGGATTTAAACCACATGCAGGACTTCTATTCGGAAGTACGGAATGGAACACAGCTGTTTTACGGCATCGTGGATGCGACCATCACGCGCAATGAAGCATGGCATTTTGGGCGTTTGGGGCGTTTTATGGAACGTGCCGATAAAACGTCGCGTTTCTTGGATGTATCGTATTTTACCCTCATGCCCGACTCGGACGTGACAGGAAGTACACTCGAACTGGTGCTTTGGACGGCAGTATTGAAGTCGGTAAGTGCCTATAATATGTATCGTCAACAAAATCAGATGCTTACGCCAAAGCACATCGCTGAGTTTTTGATTCTTGATAAACTCTTCCCGCGTGCAATGGCCCATTGTATCCGTCAGGCTGAGTTATCGTTGTACGAAATTTCGGGCACGCCTACCTCCAACCGTTTTAGTAACCAAGCGGAGAAAAAAATGGGTAAACTACGCTCTGAAATCGAATATACCGACATTGAAGATATTTTTGAAACAGGTTTGCACCAATACCTCGACCAATTCCAAATTCGCGGAAATGAGGTAAGTAAAGCAATTTTTGAAACGTATTTCGACATCAAACCTGTCGAAGCGTTTCAGTACCAATCTCAATCCTAAGTTTTTACAATGACCTATTGTCTTGGCATTAAAGTCGCCTCTGGGCTGGTAGCCATCGCCGATACCCGCCTCACATCGGGTACTGAAGTGAGCACCAACAAAAAAATTTCGGTCCATCAGCTCGAAAATCATTCGTTGTTTATCATGACATCGGGGCTACGCTCGGTGCGTGACAAAGCCGTGACGTATTTTCGAGAAGTGTTGGAAGAAGAAGATGGGAGTTTTAACAAACTGTATAAGGCCGTCAATGCCTTTGGCCAACAAGTAAGGCGAGTGGCACGAGAGGACAAAGAAGCACTGGATGCCGCTGGACTCCGTTTCAATTTGCACGCCATTGTAGGGGGGCAATTGGAAGACGACGACGAACACAAACTCTACCTGCTGTATCCCGAAGGCAACTGGGTAGAGGTGGGAGAAACGTCGCCATTTTTTGTTATTGGTAATTCTAATTACGGAAAGCCGCTGTTGTTCAGGAGTTTAAAGTATGATTCTTCGTTGATGGATGCGCTGAAAGTCGGGTTTTTGTCTTTTGATTCAACGCGAGTAAGTGCCAACGATGTCGATTATCCTATTGACGTGGTTGTGTATGAAGAAGGAAGTTTCCACCTGACGGAACACCGCTTTCAAAAAGATGATTTAGCGCATTTGTCGCTGCAATGGAGTATGCTGCTCCAAAATTCTGTCCAGCGTTTGCCAAACGATTGGATGGATCCGATACTTGATAAAGTTCGAGATAAAGTATAAAAAGGTGGAGTAAATCTCCACCTTTTTTTTTATTTATATATATGCCTTTCCAACTCAGGGTACATTGTTATGAATATACACGTTTTGCATAAACTCTCTTATTCGTATTCCGAAGCCGTTAGCCTCGACGCTCACACCATTTATCTGCAACCGAAAGCCTCTCCGCATCAGCGCCTACTTGGGTATTCGATGGTGATAGAGCCTACGCCCAGTATGCTGGTACAAAATGTTGACGCAGAGGGAAATCACCAACAAATCGCCTATTTTCGAGAAATGACCGACCGATTGTCGATTTCGGTGGAAATGACCTTGGTTTCCAATGCCTTTAATCCCTTCGGATTTGTTTTATTTCCGTTTGAAACCGAGCGCTTGCCGTTTCATTATTCTGCTTCCCTAAAAAAATATTTACAACCGTATCTTGTACGAGAAGGGGTGACTACGTATGTCGAACAGTATGCCCGTCATACAGCCGCTTCAGTACGGTGGATGACTGTTCCTTTTTTGACCACGCTTTGTCGAACCATCGCCCAAGACTATGTTTATGAACGCCGCGAAGTAGGCGCTCCTATGTCGCCCGAACACACCTTGATTGGCCGAAAAGGGTCTTGTCGGGACTTTGCGCAACTGTTTGTGGCTTGTTGTCGAAGTATCGGCTTGGCGGCACGTTTTGTAAGCGGGTATTTGTATGGTAATATCCTGCAAGAGAATGATTTACATGCTTGGGCGGAAGTGTATTTGCCTGGGGCAGGATGGCGTGGTTTTGACCCTACTGAAGGACAAGCCGTTGGGAACAATCACGTGTATTTGGCAGCGTCGGGAGAGCCTCAGTCCATCGCTCCTTTATCGGGTACATTTCGCGGGCGTGCTCGCTCCCTATTGACCACCGAAGTAGTCGTAGGAGTTGGATAAATTTTATGTCTTTTAGTGGTATTTTGAAACACGACGTAACCCGTGTTTTCGGCGACATTATATACCATATTGAAAGTTTTGTATTCCAAGTTTTCTTTTAATTTATACCTCCATATTTGTCTTGTTATTAGACATATTTATTTTTTTTAATCTTCTTTTTTGTTTGGATAATAATTTGATTATCAGGATTTTGATTGGTACTGTTTCTTCTTTGTTTAAAGTTTTTTGTTCGCATATTTGGTGCTTTTGAGTACCATTGAGCTATTTCTGTGTCCCAAAATAAATATTGAATATCCCTAAAGGATTGGCACACTAATTGTTTCTGTTTAGCTGAAAACTCAAACTCGAGCAGTCCGCATCCTAAATCAAATTTTGGTTATGAAAATAGCTTTTACTCCCTGCCGCTTCGTGGTGCCTCTCCTTTTTGCTTTGGGCTTAACGTTATCCTGTTTACAAGGATATGCCCAGGTGAGAGGTACTGTATTTCGAGATTTTAACGGAAATGGCACGCGCGACACC
Source organism: Runella defluvii (assembly GCF_014195535.1). GTDB lineage: Bacteria > Bacteroidota > Bacteroidia > Cytophagales > Spirosomataceae > Runella > Runella defluvii. The sequence continues at coordinate 626,108 of NZ_JACIBY010000004.1, forward strand.
AACGAGCCGCTGATACCAGGGGTTGTTGTCAATGTGTACAACACCAGTTCAGGTTCTGGTGTGCTCTGTGGTACAGCTACCACGTCAGGCAATACTGCCCCCAACTACAGTGTGGCGGGTTGTAGCACGGGCGATGTTCGGGTAGAGTTTGTGGTTCCTACATCGGGTCAATGCGCCATCGACTCGTTGGATTTCTCTGCATTGGGAGGGGCTACGTACGGAAGCTCCGTGCAATTTGCCAAAGGCAACAGTACCAATGTCAATTTTGGATTGTATTATCCCAATGACTTTAACCTTGGCGTTGCAAACTCCATGGTGTATGTCCCTTGTTATGTACACGGCGACCCCGTTGCATCGGGGGGAGCATCGGGAGCGAGTGAATGGTTTGTGGGCTTTCCGTACAACAGCACGGGTAGTACTACCCCTCCTTCCAAAAAACTCAATGGCTACATGATTGGGGCTACTTGGGGGGTAGCATACAGCCGTAAAGCAAAAAAAATATTTACCTCGGCCTTGATAAAGCGGCACGTTGGATTGGGGCAACTCGGTACTGGTGGAATTTATATCATTGATGAAGCCACTTTTGTGGCCGATTCTTTGTACGACTTAGACAAAAATGGGTTTCGTACGCGTGCTGCGGCTACCGCACCTGCCTATGGAAGTAGCACCAGCTATGCACTTGCTACCGCTACGGCAGGGTCGCCCGCAGTGGCCAATACGGGGGTATCGGTGAGTTTTCTTGGAAGTACCGACCCCGTGTCAGGGCTTCCAGAAGGGCTAGGGGTAATGGGTACCAATGCCCAACGCGGCCTGACAGGTACGCCAACTACGCCTACCTACGACCCCGCTGCGTTTGACCAAGTAGGTAAAGTAGGATTAGGAGATTTGGAAATTAGTGAAGATGAACAATACCTTTTTGTGGTCAATTTGTACTCGCGTAAACTCTTACGCATGAAATTTGACAATCCAGCCAATCCCACGACTTTTACGGAAGTAGTAGAATATAGTTTGCCAAACATAACTGTCAACAACGGGCTGCTACGCCCTTGGGCATTAAAGTATTTCCGTGGAAAATTATACGTAGGAGCCGTTTCGACGGGTGAGAATGGCGGGAGTATCACCATCAATGGTGCCTCTGATGTACGTGCGTATGTTTTTGAGGTTAACGACCCAACTGGAAATCTTACGTTCAACAACACGCCTTTGTTGGATTATCCTCTCAATTTTACCAAAGGAACAACTACCAGTACAACTGGCGACAATCGTTGGTATCCTTGGACCCACCGAGCAGGTGACGTTATTTGGAATGGTGCGGCCAACTTGGCCTATCCACAACCGATATTAAGTGATATTGAGTTTTCGGATAGGGGGGATATGTTGCTTACTTTTTCAGACCGAGCGGGACATCAATTAGGGGCTAACAATTACCGTTTTCTTTCGACAAGTACCGAAATCAGGTACGGTACTTCGGGGGGAGATATACAAGTAGCGGGATTAAATTGCCAAACCGAAGCATTCACGTTGGAGAGCAACGGACGTTACAACTCCATCAATGGGGAGCAGTATTCGGGAGGGGTTGGTAATGCACAAGGGCCTGGCGGAGGCGAATTTTTTAATGCAGAAGCCTTTGGTATTCATGCCGAAACGTCAATGGGCGCAATGGCAGTACTGAAAGGAACGGGTAACGTGCTGTTGACTGTCATGGATCCTGACGCTTACGTGACAGGGGGGGTAGTGAAATTTTCGACCTCTAGCGGCGCCGCCTCGGGGGCTTATCGGCTTTATGGTAATGGTACTGTACCTGGAGGTACTAATACTGCCCTCGGTAAAGCCATTGGCTTGGGCGACCTTGAACTGACGGGGGCGTTTGCTCCCATTGAAATCGGAAATCGCGTGTGGCAGGATACCGACGCGGATGGTTTTCAAGACGCGGGAGAGTTGGGGTTGGCCAACGTAAAAGTAATCTTATGCGATGCGAATGGGGTCAAAATAGACTCGGTGCTTACCGATGCCAATGGAAACTATTACTTCTCTTCGGCAACGGGCACGAATACCAGCTCGGCTAAATATGGCATAAACTTACAGCCTAATACCAATTATATAGTAAAATTCCCGACGGCGGTAGGGACTAATTCAATCACGACGCTCAACGCAGGTAGCAACGATTTGATTGACTCCGACGCGGGTACAAATGGTCAAATCGCTTTTACTACGGGCGATATAGGCGCTACCGACCACAGCTTTGATGTGGGCTATCGCTCGTGTTTGCCAGCAGTAACAAACATTGCCCAAGTAACGGCAACTTGTTCAGGAGTCGTTGTCAATAATAATGCTTCGGTAACGGTGACCGCCACGGGTGATAAATACGCTCTTGGTACTTCAACGCTATACGCTGCCGCCACAACTTTCACAGGCTCATTTACTGCCAATAATCTCACTGCTGGTTCGCTGCTCACGTTCCGTATTTTCAACGGAGCCGATGCTTGCTACCGCGATACAACCATTTTGGTCAACCAAAAACTTTGTCCCGCTCCTCCTTGTACCAATACCATTGGAGGAACGGTTTTCAACGATTTTAACAACAACGGCGTATTCAATACAACTGATTCATTGGGCTTTGCGGGTATCAAAGTATATGCTTTCAACTGTGCGGGTGTGAAAATTGACTCCGCCACCACTGACTACCGTGGGCGTTATACCTTGACCAACGTCACTGCGGCCAACGACACCGTTCGCATTGAGTTTGTCCGCGCTACGTTCCCTACTTGGGCTAAACCTACTTACAACGGTGTGGATGGACGTACGGATGTGCAGTTTGTCATTGCCCCAAATTGTACGGTGGATTTAGGGTTAACAACCGACTATTGCCAGACCAACCCGTTTGTGATGGTTCCTTGCCACGTCAATGGAGCTACCACTGCGACGGGCGACGCGCTGATTCGCTTCTCGTACGATGTAACAAGTGCAGGGGCAAATGCCAACAAAAAACAGTTGTCAAATACCAATCAGATTGGGACAACTTGGGGGATTGCGTATCAAAAATCCACCAGCCGCCTGTTTGCCGCAGCCTTCCTCAAACGCCACTCGGCCATGGGGCCAAACGGCGGAGGGGCTATTTATCAAATTAATCCCGATGCGGCGGGACTCAATGGTACGTTGTTTTTTGACATGAATACGGTCGAAAGCACAGGCAGCATTGCCGACAACGCGACCCGTGGTGTAAATACGGCCGCAGGTTCACCCAATACCGATGCCACTGCTTTTGCCCAAATTGGAAAAGTAAGCCTTGGCGACATTGACATTACCGAAGATGAAGAGTTTCTTTATACCATTAACTTAGCCACCAAAAAACTCTACCGCGTACCTACGACAAACCCAACGGCGGGCAACGTAACGAGCTGGGTGATTCCTACACCTGGTTGTGTGGGTGGCGAATGGCGGCCTTGGGCAACCAAAACTTACCGTGGAAAAGTGTATGTGGGTGGTGTCTGTGATGCTGCTACTTCGCAACAACGCAGCGACCTCAAAGCCGTGGTTTATGAGTTTACGCCTGCTACGGGTACATTCAGTCAAGTACTTAATTTTAAATTGGACTTTGATCGTGGGGCTGCAACTTCGTACACTGCCACAACAGGTAGTGACTTAGACAAACAGTCGCATTGGAATCCTTGGACAGATGATTTTACGGTGGCGGTTCAGACAGGCTTGCACGATTTGTATCCACAACCTGTGTTGTCAGACATTGAATTTGACGTGGATGGTTCCATGATTTTAGGATTTTTGGATCGTTGGGGACACCAAACGGGTGAAGCCAACAACTTCCCCAACGGCGTTTTGGCCGAACAAGGCGTAACGGGTGGTGACGTGATGCGTGCGTATAATAACAACGGCGTTTATGAAATTGAGAATGATGGTAAAGTAGGGCCATTGACGGTGGGTGGTACAACCGCCCAGCAGAATTACAATGCATCTTCGCTTTATGCCCCTAACGGACAAGGACGCGGAGGCAAAGAGTTCTATTTTGGTGATACGTGGATGAGCAACCACGACGAGCGCAGCATGGGTAGTTTGGCACTCTTGCCAGGCTCTGGTCAAGTAATTATGGCCGCTATGGATGCCAACAATACGATTTACTCAGGTGGGGCAATTTGGCTCAATAATACCACAGGTTTGGCCGACAAAGCTTATACAATTTACAGCGGCGGGGTAGCTTCTTTTGGTAAAGGTTATGCCTTGGGTGATTTGGAACTCCAGTGTAACCCGCAACCCGTTCAAATTGGTAACCGCCTGTGGGTTGATATAGACAAAGACGGGGTGCAAGATCCTTGCAACGAGCCTGGCATTGCCAACGTGGTCGTGAGTCTTTATGACAAAGTAGGGAATTTCATTGCCAAAGATACAACCAACGCCCTGGGAGAATATTACTTCGACGCAACCAACGTGGTGGACACGGTAGGTTTGGCCAAACCTAATTTCAGAGGACCACAACCTAATACCCAATACTATATCGTGATTGGGAAAGAAACCATCGGAACGGGTGCGCAGTTCGACCGAACTGACGGCATACTTACGTTGAGTACGGGTCAAAAATACGAATTGACGATTGCGAACAGCACCCAAAACAGTGGTAACGACCAAAACGACAGCGATTTCGAGCTGGCAGATAATCTTGCTCCGTTGGCGTTGCAAGGCTTCCCCGTTATTTGTGAAGCTACCCCAAGCTCGGGCGCAAATCATACCTTTGACGCTGGTTTTGTACCTGCTTGTGTCAAACCTTTATTCACGGCCTTTACGCAGGTAAATGCTACTTGTACAAACGGGGTTGTGCAAAACAATGCTTCCGTAACAATTACCTCTAACGGCGACAAATACGCGATTGGCACCTCTACAGCCTACGCATCGGCGACGGCTTTCACAGGTTCGTTTACGTTAAACAATCAAACGGCAGGTAGTACTGTTACGGTGCGGGTTTTCAAGGGGGCGAACACTTGTTTTAAAGACACTACCTTCAAAGTAAATACGGTATTGTGTCCTGCGCCTCCTTGTACCAACACAATTGGCGGAACGGTTTTCAACGATTTTAACAACAACGGAGTTTTCAATACAACCGATTCACTGGGTTTTGCAGGCATTAAAGTTTATGCTTTTAACTGTGCGGGTGTGAAAATTGACTCCGCTGTCACCGACTATCGTGGGCGTTATACCTTGACTAACGTCACGTCGGCCAACGATACCGTACGCATTGAATTTGTCCGCGCTACGTTCCCTGCGTGGGCACGCCCAACGTACAATGGGGTGGATGGCCGTACGGATGTACAGTTTGTAATCGCGCCTAATTGCACGGTTGATTTGGGATTGACGGGCTTGCACGATTATTGTCAGGCAAGTCCTTTGATGGCTACTACTTGCTTTGTCAACGGAGCATCAGGCAATGGGGTTAATCCATTGGAAGTCTTGGTGAAGTTTAACTACAATACTTCTGGTTCGACGCCTCAACCCCAATATTTGTCCAGCAAAGGCGAATTTGGTTCGGTTTGGAGTACGGCTTATAACAACGAGACAAAACAGTTATTCTCGGGGTCTTTCCTAAAACGACATGCAGGTTTGAAAGACACAGATGGAGACAACCAAGGCGATTTAGGAATCATTTGGCAAACTTCTAATCCTTATGGGTCTGCCTTTACCAACAGCGTTTGGGCTGATTTGACCAAAGCACCTTACAATTTAGATTTTGGTACCATTGGTGACGATGCTGCCCGTGGATTAGGCGTTCCTACTGCCCCTAGTAATGACGCTACCACGTTCCCATTGATTGGAAAGGTAGGGGTAGGTGACATTGATATTTCAGACGATAACTCAGCCCTTTGGGTGGTAAATCCAAAAGGAAGTCAATTGCATAAAATTGCCATCAATACCAACGGCTCGGCAGGCGCTTTGACAACCTTTAACATTCCCAAAGCGTGCGGAAGTAGCTACGATACCTTATACATCAAAGCTGGAGGCAACGTTAATGGCGCATTGATTAATGGTTTCGCGGGCGACGAATTTTTCTCAGGAGGGGTTACTACTAGTTCAGGACGTTCTGGCGCGGCTTATTCGACGTTCCGCAATGGCGCAGGCTTTCAGTATAAAATTAGCCTTCCCAATGGTACATACAATGTCCAACTGTACTTTGGTAACAATACGGCAGCAAGAAACCAGACCAATACCGTAGAGGCAACGGCTCAAACCCTAGCAATAGCGGCTAATGCGAGTGTTTCACAAATGTTCAACAACGTGGTCGTCGCCGATGATCGCTTGGATATTACCATTAGTGACTTGCCAGGAGGAGATGCCAACGCGATTTTGAGTGGGATTAAAATTTGGTCAGTAGCGGGTGCGAAGTTTGAAGACAGGGCTTATCCGTTTGCGTTGAAATACCACAATGGAAAAGTATATGTAGGAACTACTTGTCCTGCCGAATTGACCCAAGACAAAGAACAGCTAAAAAGCATTGTCTATGAGTTGACAGACGATGGTTCTACCATTTTTACCCCAGTCTTGACCGTGCCGCTTACTTACACACACGGCCGCCCTTATAGTCAAGAACCTGTTGTAAGATGGCAAGCATGGACGGGAGCGATTGACAAAGCATTTAATGTGGATATTTTCACGGTATATCCTCAACCTGTGTTGTCAGACATTGAATTTTTGGAAGATGGAGACATGGTATTGGGCTTTTTTGACCGTTTTGGACACCAATCAGGCGATAGAAATTACAAAACGTACGGAACTGCTACCATTCGTTCCACCATTGCGGGGGATGTGCTGAGAGCAGATGCCAAGGCAGGTAATTTTACCCTCGAAAGCAATGGTAAAGTGGGTACCAATACCTCAGCGGGAGGCGTAGGTAACAACCAAGGCCCAGGTGGGGGAGAGTTCTATTCGGGTGATAATTACCAGACGGATCACTTAGAAACCAGCTATGGAGGGATGGCATTTATCGCAGGACGTAATGAGTTGGCAGTAACTGTGCTAGATCCTTTTGACGTAGTGTCATCGGGGGTAACGTATTTCAACAATACCAACGGTAACAGCGCCAGAAGATACCAAGTGACTCCCGTGACAATGAGCACAACCTTCTTTAGTAAGGCCATTGCCTTGGGAGATTTGGAAGCGCTTTGTGATGTTGCCCCCGTACAAATTGGGAACCGCTTGTGGATTGATACCGACAAAGACGGAGTGCAAGACCCTTGCAATGAACCTGGTATTGCCAATGTGGTGGTGAGTCTCTATGATAAATTGGGTAATTTCTTAGCCAAAGATACAACCAACGCGCTGGGTGAGTATTATTTTGATGCGACCAACGTCGTGGATACTTTAGGTGCCGCGAAGCCCAATGTTTTAGGGCCACAACCTAATACCCAATATTACATCGTAATTGGAAAAGAAGATAGCAAATTTAACACGACTACAGGTTCATTAACGGTGGGTGGAGTTGGCTATCAGTTGACCAAACTTAACAGCACAACTGACGGGGGCAATGACCAAAACGACAGCGATTTTGCCATTGCTACCAACACTGCTCCTGTGGCTCTCCAAGGTTATCCTGTGATTTGTGAAACTACCCCAAATGCAGGGGCAAATCACACCTTCGATGCTGGATTTAACTCAACTGTGGGTTCAATTGGTGATTTTGTTTGGAAAGACCTAAACAATAATGGCCAGCAGGATAGCGGTGAGCCAGGAGTAAATGGCGTGAAAATGATATTGTGGTCTGCCAACGCCAGCGGTAATCCTGTAGCTAAGTTGGATTCTACCGTAACGGCAACGGGAGGTAAATATGAGTTTAAAAACTTGCCTAAAGGTGATTACATCGTTCAGTTGGTGTTGAGTACCTTGCCCGATAGCTGCGTGATAAGTTCTCAAAAAGACCTTGGGCCAGATGTGACTGATAATGATTTTGGCACAAACGGTTTGAGCAGTGTAGTGAAGTTAGATCCTGTAAATGGAGGTCTTGCCAAAGACAACCCAACGATAGATGCAGGTTTGTACTCTCCTAAAGGTTCGATTGGGGACTATGTTTGGAAAGACCAAAACAACAACGGCGTCCAAGAGTCAGGCGAACCAGCGGTAGCAGGCGTGATTGTTCAATTGTTGAACGCAACAACCAGCGCCGTATTGGCAACTGACACGACGGATGCGCAAGGTTTGTACTTGTTCTCGAACCTAAACTCAGGAACGTACCAAGTGAAGATTGTGACGACGAGTTTGCCAGCGGGCTGTGTGATTAGCAGCAAGCAAGATTTGGGCGGCGACGATACGAAAGATTCTGACTTTAACCCAACGACAGGTTTGAGCCAAGTGGTAACGATTGACGCTTTGGGAACGGGTATTGCCAAAGACAACCCAACGGTTGACGCAGGCTTGTATTCGCCAAAAGGCAGTATTGGCGACTACGTATGGAAAGATCAAAATAACAACGGTGTTCAAGATTCAGGCGAACCAGCGGTGGCGGGCGTAATCGTTCAATTGTTGAATTCAACCACCAGCGCCGTATTGGCAACTGACACGACGGATGCGCAAGGTTTGTATTTGTTCTCGAACCTAAACTCGGGAACGTACCAAGTGAAAATTGTTACGACGAGTTTGCCAGCAGGTTGCGTGATTAGCAGCAAGCAAGATTTGGGCGGCGACGATACGAAAGATTCGGACTTTAACCCAACGACTGGTTTGAGCCAAGTCGTGACGATAGATGCTTTGGGAACGGGCATTGCGAAAGACAACATGACGGTTGACGCAGGCTTGTATTCGCCAAAAGGCAGTATTGGCGACTACGTATGGAAAGATCAAAATAACAACGGCGTTCAAGATTCAGGCGAACCAGCGGTGGCGGGCGTAATCGTTCAATTGTTGAATTCAACCACCAGCGCCGTATTGGCAACTGACACGACGGATGCGCAAGGTTTGTATTTGTTCTCGAACCTAAACTCGGGAACGTACCAAGTGAAAATTGTTACGACGAGTTTGCCAGCAGGTTGCGTGATTAGCAGCAAGCAAGATTTGGGCGGCGACGATACGAAAGATTCGGACTTTAACCCAACGACTGGTTTGAGCCAAGTCGTGACGATAGATGCTTTGGGAACGGGCATTGCGAAAGACAACATGACGGTTGACGCGGGCTTGTATTCACCAAAAGGCAGTATTGGCGACTACGTATGGAAAGACCAAAACAACAACGGCGTTCAAGATTCAGGCGAACCAGCGGTGGCAGGCGTAATCGTTCAATTGTTGAATTCAACAACCAGCGCCGTATTGGCAACTGACACAACGGATGTGCAAGGATTGTACTTGTTCCCGAACCTAAACTCAGGTACGTACCAAGTGAAGATTGTGACAACGAGTTTGCCAGCGGGTTGTGTGATTAGCAGCAAGCAAGATTTGGGCGGCGACGATACGAAAGATTCGGACTTTAACCCAACGACAGGTTTGAGCCAAGTCGTGACGATAGATGCTTTGGGAACAGGCATTGCGAAAGATAACCCAACGGTTGACGCAGGCTTGTATTCTCCGAAAGGCAGTATTGGCGACTACGTTTGGAAAGACCAAAACAACAACGGCGTTCAAGACTCAGGCGAACCAGCGGTGGCGGGCGTAATTGTTCAATTGTTAAATTCAACAACCAGCGCCGTATTGGCAACTGACACGACGGATGTGAATGGTTTGTATTTGTTCTCTAATTTGAACTCAGGCACATACCAAGTGAAGATTGTAACGACGAGTTTGCCAGCGGGTTGCGTGATTAGCAGCAAGCAAGATTTAGGCGGTGACGACACGAAAGATTCTGACTTTAATCCAACGACAGGTTTGAGTCAAGTGGTAACAATTGACGCTTTGGGAACAGGCATTGCGAAAGACAACCCAACGATAGATGCGGGCTTGTACTCGCCTAAAGGTTCGATTGGTGATTATGTTTGGAAAGACCAGAATAACAATGGCGTTCAAGAGTCAGGCGAACCAGCGGTGGCGGGCGTAATCGTTCAATTGTTGAATTCAACAACCAGCGCCGTATTGGCGACTGACACGACGGACGCACAAGGTTTGTACTTGTTCCCGAACTTGAACTCAGGTACATACCAAGTGAAGATTGTGACAACGAGTTTGCCAGCAGGTTGTGTAATCAGCAGCAAGCAAGATTTGGGCGGCGACGATACGAAAGATTCGGACTTTAACCCAACGACAGGTTTGAGCCAAGTCGTGACGATAGATGCTTTGGGAACAGGCATTGCGAAAGATAACCCAACGGTTGACGCAGGCTTGTATTCTCCGAAAGGCAGTATTGGCGACTACGTTTGGAAAGACCAAAACAACAACGGCGTTCAAGACTCAGGCGAACCAGCGGTGGCGGGCGTGATTGTTCAATTGTTGAACTCAACAACCAGCGCAGTTTTAGCGACTGACACGACGGATGCGCAAGGATTGTACTTGTTCTCTAACTTGAATTCAGGAACGTACCAAGTTAAAATTGTGACAACTAGCCTGCCAGCGGGTTGTGTGATTAGCAGCAAGCAAGATTTGGGTGGTGACGATACGAAAGATTCTGACTTTAACCCAACGACTGGTTTGAGTCAAGTGGTGACTATAGATGCTTTGGGAACAGGCATTGCGAAAGACAACCCAACGATAGATGCGGGCTTGTATTCTCCAAAAGGTTCGATTGGGGATTATGTTTGGAAAGACCAAAACAACAACGGTGTCCAAGATTCAGGCGAACCAGCGGTAGCGGGAGTGATAGTTCAATTGTTGAACCCAACGACGAGCGCCGTATTGGCCACAGACACGACGGATGTGCAAGGATTGTACTTGTTCTCGAACCTAAATTCAGGAACGTACCAAGTAAAAATCGTGACGACGAGTTTACCAGCGGGTTGTGTGATTAGCAGCAAGCAAGATTTGGGCGGCGACGATACGAAAGATTCTGATTTTAACCCAACGACAGGTTTGAGTCAAGTGGTAACGATAGATGCTTTGGGAACAGGCATTGCGAAAGACAACATGACGGTTGACGCGGGCTTGTATTCGCCGAAGGGTTCGATTGGGGATTACGTTTGGAAAGACCAAAACAACAACGGTGTCCAAGATTCGGGCGAACCAGCGGTGGCGGGCGTAATCGTTCAGTTGTTGAATTCAACAACCAGCGCCGTATTGGCGACCGACACGACGGATGCACAAGGTTTGTACTTGTTCTCTAACTTGAATTCAGGAACGTACCAAGTGAAGATTGTGACGACGAGTTTACCAGCGGGTTGCGTGATTAGCAGCAAGCAAGACTTGGGCGGCGACGATACGAAAGATTCTGACTTTAACCCAACGACAGGTTTGAGCCAAGTGGCAACGATAGATGCTTTGGGAACAGGCATTGCGAAAGATAACCCAACGATTGACGCAGGCTTGTATTCTCCGAAAGGTTCAATCGGCGATTTCGTTTGGAAGGATGTGAATAACAATGGTGTTCAAGATTTGCCAGCGGAAAAAGGAGTGGCTGGAGTAATCCTAGAGCTATACCGCTTGGAAGGTGTCACGACTCCAACACCTGTTTTGGTAGCCAAAGATACGACGGATGCTACGGGTAAATATTTGTTTACCAACCTGTCGAGCGGCAATTATTTTGTGCAACTTGTTCTTTCGAGTTTGGCCGATACGTGCAAAATCACAAGTAAGCAAAACGAAGGTGTGGATGACACCAAAGACAGTGATTTTGGGCCAACGACAGGACGGAGTCAAGTGGTGCCAATCGACGCATTAGGTACAGGTATTGCGAAAGATAACTTGACGGTGGATGCAGGTTTGATTGTACCTTGTGTGAAATCAAGCGTGATTGTAACCGAGGCACCGTTGTGTTCGCAGGACGTGCAAACCTACAGCATTAAGTTTACGGTAAACAACAAAATGGGCATCGTGAAGGTGAACAAAGGGACATTGACGGGCAATAATCCATATACTGTAACAGGTATTCCATCGGGTGCTAGTTTAATCATCACGGATAGTTTGAGTGCTTTGTGTAAAGCCGATACGACCATTATTGGGCCTAATTGTAACTGTAACCCGCCAGTCCCTGTATTGTTAGCACCAAGTATGACGGCTTGTATCGGTGATACTTTCCCGACCTTGAAAGCGGCTGTAGTAGGTTTGGCGACTGTAGAATGGTTTAGTCAGCAAACAGGCGGAACGTTGCTATCAACGGGCTTAAATTATAAACCAGCTGGCACGGTAACGGGTAGCACAGTGTTCTACGCACAAGCACGCAGCACAGATCCAAGTTGTCCGACAGCCATCAGTACGAGTCGAGTTCCTGCCAACATCAACGCACAAAACTGCATTGATACCATTGATTTGGCATTGAAAAAGTCAATTAGTGCCAAAATCGTGCATGTTGGTGATGTGCTTACCTACACGGTAAAAGTGTGGAACCAATGGAACAAAAACGCAACTGGCGTAGAAGTAACCGACAGCATCGCGACCACGGCGCAGTTTGTAAGCGGTAGTTTTGTGGTGAGCCGAGGCAGTGCGACCATCAGTGGTAACGTGATTAAGTGGACGATAGGTAACATCGCAGCGAATGGCGACACGGTGACGTTGCGTTACCAAGTGAAGGCGACGCAAGCGGGCGTTCACTTGAACACGGCCGAAATCAGCAAGACCAACGAGAAGGACAGAGATAGCACGCCAGGCAACGGTAAAGGTGGCGAAGATGACATCGATCAGCAATGCTTCACGGTGCCGTTTGAGTTGTGCGCGGGTCAGAAGGTAGAAGTAGGTGTTCCTGCCAATTTAACAAATGTCCAATGGTTCAAAAACGGTGGCACAACGGCAGTAGCAACGGGCAATGTGGTGTTATTCAGTGAAGATGGCGTTTACACCTTCACGGCAACCAACCAGACCTGTCCATCCAACGGCTGTTGCCCAGTCATCATCGAACCAGGCACCAACTGTTGTCCAGCCGAGGTTTGCGTGCCATTTACGGTGCGTAAAGTGAAAAAGTAACTAGAGGATAGTTAAATCAACTTAAAAAAGGCTGCCCAAAAGGCAGCCTTTTTTTGTAAGTACCAATAAGACCCAATCAAAACGGGGTAGTATTTGACTGTTAGTTTTTATTGAATAAAAGGATGTTTTTCATTGAAAATTGATTTTTATGTCTTTTAGTGCTTGAAGAAACAAGAGATGCTTTGTACTAACCTTCAAGTTAGTATGCTAATCATCAACTGAAATATACTTAGTTAGTGACTTTTTGTGGTAGAATATTTATATTTATTTAATAAAAAATATAAATATTCTATATTTTTTATCTTGGCTACAAAAAAAAGTGGGGTTGGTATATTATTTGTTATATCCTTTTACGGCTAATCATATACCAACCATTTTTGTGCTACTAAAAAAGTCCACTATGAATACAATCTTTCCAAACCTATTCGATGATAATGACGCTTATAAGGTGCTTCTATTGAATAAGTTTCAAGCGTTGTCTATTTCTATTTTAAGTGTTTTTTTGGCAATAGGGATAACTACTAATGGGATGGCTCAATGCTCCATTACTATCAAACCGATGGTTTCGGGTTGTTACCAAAACAATGGCAGCAAGGCCACGGTGAGCGTCGAGGTAGCATGGCAAAACGCACCAGCGGGCGAAACCATCACGGTAACGGGGCCCGCAGGAAGTGTACCCGCTACCAGAACAATTACGCCTGGGTCAATCAGTGTCAATTATGGTTTTGGGGCAACAGGCTCTCAAACCATTGTTTCACCCCAAGTGATTGCTTTTGAAATTCCTGCCAATGGCGCAAGTGGGTTATCGGTAAGTGCCAATTTTTCAACAACGACTTCCTGCTCGGTTACCAGTACCACCTTCAGTGCACCAGCTGCTTGCGAACCGTTGGTTTGTGGGGCTAATCAAACGGGAGGCTCCGTGTTTTTTGATTACAATGCCGACGGGATAAAACAAACGGGTGAAACCCAAGGGTTGGAGGGAGTAACGGTGAAAGCCTTCGATTGCAATGGGGCGCTGGTAAGTACGACTACCACCGATTTCAACGGTAAATACGTCTTTACGGGGCTGGCCGCAGGAAGTTATCCAATTCGGGTCGAGTTTAGCAATTTACCCTCTATTTATGGCAACGGAACGGTCAATGGAGCCGATGGTCGGACAACTGTACAATTTGTAACGGCCGCCGACTGCAACGTGGATTTAGGAGTATTGGACCCCAACGATTATTGCCAAACAAACCCCCTTGTTTTTGTGCCTTGCTTTGTCAACGGTGATCCCTTGGCAGGTGGAGATGCTGGAACGATGGATGCGACTGTTATGTTTGATTATGCCAATACAGGGCTTCCCAATCAAACGGGCGGTGGCTACACATCTCCGTCGCACATTGCCAACGCCGTTCAAGTAGGTACTTTATGGGGAACAGCCTACAACCGTTTTACCAAACGAATATTCCAATCGTCCATCTTGAAACGACATGCGGGACTTGGTCCTGACGGAATTGCGGCGATTTATGTAACCGATTTGACAAACCCTGCTTCGCCAGTAGTGAGTAGTTTTATCAATGTGAAAAACGATTTGAGCATTGACGTCGAAGACGCTGGAAGCCCCGTGCTTTCAAATGCCGCCCGACTTCTTCCTGCCAACCGTACAGATGCGTCTAATGACCCTTCCGTGATTTCGCAAATTGGAAAAGTCGGAATTGGTGACATTGATTTGAGCGAAGATGGTAACATGCTTTGGTTTGTCAATGTGTATGACAAGAAACTTTATTCGGTCAATATTTCTGCTTACAATGCAAATGGTACAACAAAACCAACAGCAGCCGATGCCATTGGCTATACAATTCCGAATCCTGGCTGTGTAGCTGGGGTAGCGCGCCCATTTGGGTTGAAAATTGTGGATGGAAGTGCGTACGTGGGCGTTGTTTGTGATGCAAGTACTTCTCAAAACAAATCAGATTTACGGGCTTACGTGTATAAATTGACGGGTTCAACTTGGGCAACTGTGTTTGATTTTCCTTTGACTTACCCCAAAGGCCCAGCAGATACGCATCCCTCTGTGCGCGCTGTGACAGGTTGGTTTCCTTGGACGGATGATTGGAGTACTTACATTGCTACACTAAGAGACATGGGCGGGAATATCTATAGCTGGACGTACCCCATGCCTATGTTGACCGATATAGAATTTGACATTGACGGGTCAATGATTTTGGGCTTTGGGGACCGCGCAGGATTAATCGGCGGAAGTATTAACTATGCTCCAACTGGTAACTCACCGTTATATTCTACGACGTCGGGGGGAGACTTTTTACGGGCTTATTATTCCAATGGTACGTATATCTTAGAAAACGCGGCAAAAGCAGGCCCCACTACGGGATCAAACCCAACCAATGACCAAGGGCCAGGTTTCGGGGAGTTTTATGATGAAAACCTTACTTGGTCTTACAATGGTGGTAATACGGAGTTGGCCCATGCCGAAACGGCCTTAGGAGCGCTTGCGTTACGCCCAGGTTCGGGCGAAATCGTGACAACTGCGATGGATCCCGTGGGAGGTTACAATGTGCCAGCGGACTGGTCGTCAAATCCATTTGATGCAGGGGGAGTTATTAAAGCAAACAACCAAACGGGAGCTAAAAATGGAGGCTATGTGGTGTACCAAGGCTTACGTAATAAAGGACTATTTGGTAAATCAACGGGCTTAGGAGATATTGAACTAGGGTGTTCTATTCCTACTTACCTCGAACTAGGTAACTACGTTTGGAATGATGCTAATAAAAATGGGGTACAAGACCCGTGTGAAAAAGCGTTGAAAGACATCAACGTGACGCTCTACAAAGGCGCGACCAAAATCGCCACGAGCAAAACAGGGGCAAACGGCGAATATTATTTTTCATCAAAATCTACCCTAATTACGGGAACTTGGGAAGGCACAGGTGCCGATACCACGCTTCTTCCAAATACTGCTTATAAGTTGGTTTTTGGTGAAGGTCAATTGGTTAGTGGAAAACTAACGGTAGCAGGTTTGGGTCAATTTGACGTAACGCTCAAAGATGCTACCGCCAACAATGGCAACGACCAAAACGACAGCGATGCGGAAGTAATCAGCGGGGCTTTTTGTATTAATCTTACCACGGGCAGCGAAGGAAGTGTGAATCATACTTTTGATGCAGGTTTTTATTGTA
Organism: Runella defluvii; assembly: GCF_014195535.1. Classification (GTDB taxonomy): domain Bacteria; phylum Bacteroidota; class Bacteroidia; order Cytophagales; family Spirosomataceae; genus Runella; species Runella defluvii. The sequence goes on from NZ_JACIBY010000004.1 coordinate 642,310, forward strand.
CGAAACCTTCCATTGGGGCGAATTCAATCGTTGTGACTGCCCCCAAATGTGCGGTAACAGTTCCTCAAAATGATGGAAAAATCAGTTTGAGCAGTGCGATAGCTCCTTATGATAAATATAGAACAAAAACGGGAATGGGTGCATGGAGTGGAGACACAACTTACGCCACGGCAACGGCGATTGGCAGCACCTTCCCCAAAGACTTGGTGACAGGCATTAGCAATGCGGGAGCAACTTACACCATCCGTTTTTATAACGGGGAATGTTGCTACAAAGACACGACGATAACCATCGCAGCTGTGGCATGTTGCGTTTTGCCCGTAGCCTCAGCTACCCCACAAAAACAAACAATTTGCGTAGGTGGTACGGCGACGGCCTTCACAGCTACCCCAAGCACAGGTGTGGACTATAAGTGGTATGGCCCATTGGCGAGTACTTCGAGCAGTTTGGGTACGGCCATCAGCGGTGCAACAAGCGCGACGTTTACGCCGAGTGGCGCAGCTTTAAGTACTGCGGGGTCAAAATATTATGCCGTAGTGGTGAATACGACGGGCGATGTGGCGTGTGCGGACACAGCCTTTGTTCAATTGGATGTGAGCAAAATCACGGTACCATCGGTAACGGCACTTTGCCACGCCAACGGCACGCCTGAGAGTGGCACCGACGATTACATGACGTTCAGCATTCATGTGTCCACCGAACCGATGAGCACGAATAAATTTACGGTAACGGCCACGCAAGGCGGGAATCCATTGGCCATAACGTTGTCAAACGGCAGCGCAGCAACGGCAATTAATTGCGGACTGAA
>NZ_JACIBY010000005.1:0-59710 GCF_014195535.1 Runella defluvii
ATATTGAAAGTCTAACCGTTTTTCAACAACCATTTTTATCACTAAGATACAATATGTCAAAGAACTTTAAAAAGATGTGTATATCGGGTAGGTTTTCAAAACCTCACAGGTCTGGTCTAAAAGCTAAGCTGTAACAGCTACGAGTTGCTCCAAAATAAAACGCCCGTCGATGTTGCCAAGGGCTTCGTCCGAAGCGCGCTCAGGGTGAGGCATCATTCCAAATACGTTTTTACCCGCGTTGGTAACGCCCGCAATATTTTCCAAACTACCATTTGGATTAGCGAGGTCTGTGATAAGGCCATTTTCGTCGCAGTAACGGAACAACACTTGGTCGTTGTCGTTGAGGCTTTTGAGCGTATCGGCATCTGCAAAATAACGTCCTTCACCGTGTGCAATCGGAATTTTATAGGCTTTAGGCTCCAAGCCAGCTGTCAGCAATGCCGATTGGCTTTGAGATTGCAAATACACATTACGACAAATATATTTTTGAGAACTATTGCGAAGCAATACGCCCGGTACAAGCCCTGCTTCCGCCAAAATCTGAAAACCATTGCAGATACCCATCACATAGCCTCCGCGATTGGCATGGGCAATAACCTCATTCATAATGGGCGAAAAACGCGCAATAGCGCCCGTACGAAGGTAATCGCCGTACGAAAATCCACCTGGCAAGATGATAAAATCACACCCTTGAAGGTCGTGGTCTTTGTGCCAGAGTTTGATAACTTCTTGTCCTAAATTGACCCGCAGCGTGTACACGGTATCATCGTCGCAATTGGAACCAGGGAAAACTACTACGCCGAATTTCATAGAATAATCGAATAGATTGAGCAGATGAGTGATTAACTTGCTGCTGCAAAGTTACGGTTTTCAGTGGGTGATTGATAACAAAACTTCACGTAACTTTGAATGTATTTCAAAAGGAGTGCGTTAAAAGACAATACAAACAATCGTTTTATAGTGACTTTCGAAGAATTTAACCTCAACCGCCAACTTCTCAACGCCATCGCCGATGCAGGTTACGAGACGCCTTCGCCCATCCAAGAGAAGGCGATTCCGCTGGTATTGCAAGGCCATGACGTGCTAGGAATTGCCCAAACGGGCACGGGAAAAACAGCGGCTTATTTGTTGCCTATCCTAATGAAAATCAAATACGCGCAAGGAGAAACACCTCGTGCGCTTATTCTAGCTCCCACGCGCGAGCTAGTGATGCAGATTAATGCTGCCGTTGCGGAGTTAGGCAAATATACCGATTTGCGCCATTTGGCGTTGTACGGCGGCCTCGGCCCCAAAACCCAAATCGAAGCGCTTCAAAAAGGAATAGACATCATCGTCGCGACCCCAGGGCGCTTCTTGGATTTGTACCTGAGAGGTGAAATTGGAGTTAAGCAACTTTCGGTACTCGTACTCGACGAAGCCGATAAGATGATGGATATGGGCTTTATGCCCCAAATCAACCGTATTTTGGAGGTGATTCCGCGCAAACGTCAGAACTTGCTATTTTCGGCGACCTTTCCTCCCAAAGTAGAACGCCTTTCAGAAAACTTCCTCGAAGCCCCAGTACGCGTTGAAGTAACGCCTCAGGCTACCACTGCCTCGCGGGTGGAGCAGGTCATGTACGAGGTGCCTAATTTTAGGACTAAAATCAACCTCGTAGAGCATTTTGCCCAACATGCCGAAGAGTTTCAGCGCGTCATCATTTTTGCCCGTTCCCGCGAAACTGCGGAGAACATTTATAAGTTTTTGAAGCGTAAAGTCGTTAATGAAGAAGAGGTACGCGTTATTCACGCCAACAAAGGCCAAAATACGCGCATCAACTCGATGGAGGCTTTTAAAGATGGCAACGTTCGCCTCCTGATTGCCACCGACGTGGCCGCCCGCGGTATCGACGTTTCTCAGGTAAGCCACGTGATTAATTTTGACGTGCCGCTGATTTACGAAGATTATGTTCACCGCATTGGACGCACAGGCCGAGCCAATCAGGAAGGAAACGCGATTACGTTTATGACGATTGCGGACGAATACCACATTGCCAAAATCGAAACAATTATTCGGATGAAGATTCCGCGTATGCCACTTCCTGCCGAAATTGACGTTCCCGAAACGCCTTTTGAAGAACAACAGGAATATTTACGCGAAATCGACGCACAACGTAAAAAAGAAGACCCCACATTTAAGGGCGCTTTTCATGAAAAGAAAAACAAAAAAGTTGTAAATTCGAAGCCCACAAAGAAGACATCCACACCCACAAAGAAGCATAAAAAGTACGACCGACGAAAAAAGTAACAGTCCATACAATAACAGATTAACAATGAGCGTTTTTAATGACGTTCCGACGAGAAGGTAGCGATGAAAGAGATACTGTCATTTAGTCAATTAGTTATTGGGTCATTCGTGGTGATGTTGGTTCCATTTTGGGCCGAGGCGCAGACGATGCAATTTGTAAGTAGCAACCGACCTGCCGACACAAGCACAAAAAGCTCAACCGAGGCCACTACGGTGGTGAAGAATCTTCACTTAATGCCACTTTTTGGGGAAACCAGCAAGAGCATTGAACACATCGAGTTTGAGATTAATTTCCTGAGCGAGTGTGATCAAAACTTTACCAACCGCGCCGAAGCAAGCCAATTTTTCTCGGCAAGAGGATGGGAATACCTGCAAGAAGGCGATTTGGATACGGCTTGTTATCGTTTTAATTTGGCTTATTTGCTCGACAACAAAAACAGCGATTGTTTTTGGGGCTTGGGAGTCGTCTGTTTTCAAAAAGGACATCTTACCGATGCCGAACGAATGCTTCGCAAAGGAGCTGATATTGATTCAACCAACGTAGGGTTGTTAGTGGATTTGGCCACCGTTGATTTGATTCACTTCAAAGAAACCAAAGAAAATTGGGAACTTATAGAAGCGGAACAAATCTTAAAACGGGCTTCAAAATTAGATTCCGCTTCGGCCAATGTTTATCTTAAATTATCGGTCTTGGAATTTCATAAAGGCAACTATGACGCTGCATGGGCTAATCTTCATAAGACAAGACTACTCGATATTGAATTGCTCGACTACGAGTTTATGCGAGAACTGCTGGCCAAAAAATGCGACCCGCAGGGAATATTTAGCACACAAAATTAAGGCTGAGGCACCAATTACCTCACCCTCTCAATCCCCCTCACCTGATAAGGAGAGGGGGACTTTTTTTAAGCCCTTTATGATTCAGGAAATTTCGCCCGCTCAAACCTACCCACTTCGCCACCAAGTATTATGGCCTGACAAACCCGTTGAGTTTGTAAAAGTACCCGACGATGAGCAAGGGATTCATTTGGGTTATTTTTTGGATGAAAAGCTGGTTTCGGTCATTTCGTTGTTTGTGGATGAACACAAAATCGCGCGATTTCGAAAATTCGCCACCCATCCCGACATCCAACGCAAGGGCATTGGCAGCCAATTACTGAAAGCTACTTTTGAACGAGCACAATCCGCAGGAGCTTCGACGCTTTGGTGCGACGCCCGCCTCGATGCCCAGCCTTTTTACGAACGCTTTGGCATGAAACCCGAAGGTGAGGTTTTTCACAAAGGAACCATTCCGTACATCAAAATGAGCACTACGCTCTAGCTCTTCATTTCTTTCATTAACTGCTGAAGTACGTCCACAAACTTCTCCGTGTATTCGCGTTTGGGCGTGGTATCCCAGTTACCCACGAGGCCATTTCCTCCCAAATAAATACCGTCTTTGCGCGCGATGATACTCGCCCCTTTGGTCGTAAGCTTATAATTAATTTCGGGTTGCGGAATCAGGCACGCCAATTGCCCCGAAATCGGCGTAAGTTCTTCGTCGTTGAAAATGGGCTTAGCTCCTAATCCCATGCAGTTTACGATACATTTTTCAGAAAGTGCATCCAAATCTTCCAATTTCTTGATTTCGTGCACCTTAATTTTCCCTCCTAACATTACAAATGTGCTCATTTGGTGGTGTAGATAGCTCGGAATATTGAACATCATATTGGAACGCCAACTGACGTATTTATCCTTAAACGGATGTTGTTTAGCGGAAAGCTCTTGACGTTCGGGAATCAAGCCTGACAAATGAAACGCCTCCCCGCCCTGCGCCAAATCCGTAGGAGCTAGTTGGCGCTCGGGAAACACATTGTACTCGTCCACCCACATAGCAATGTCGTTGATTCCCAACAAAAACTGAAACGTACGAAACGAAAAACGGGTAGCTTCTTCCCACACCTGTTTAAATTCTGGCTTAGCTACTTTGGGGTCGCATACGCGCGAGGCGGGCGACCATGTTCCTGTCGCCACGCTACTGGTGACGTTTGGAGGTAAATCTTTGGTATAAATCGTTACTTCATACCCTTTTTCTTGGAGCAATCGAGCCGTTGCAAGCCCTACTGTCCCACAACCAATGACCGCTATTTTCCGCTCTCCCGTCGATAAAACTAGCTCCCGAGCCATGTTACCCGTTCCCCACGACAACGACCAACCGCTACCTCCGTGCCCGTAGTTGTGCACAATGGTTTTTGAACCTAGCTCTTCTTTGGCTATTCGAGGCCCTGACGCCCGAAAAGGACGCAACCCCACCGTTTCTTTGACAATACGATCAAGAGAAAGTTTGAGTTTTGGAATCGAGTGATAGGTAGTAGTTGTACTGGGTTTTGTTGCACAGCTGGCCATTGCGGACGCAGCTCCCATCCCCGTTAGGGCAGCCGCACTGATAAAATGACGACGATTCATCATAGTCGAAGTGTGTGAAAAGTTAGACAGTGGTTGCGGCCAAACAAAAATAACATCTTACCCAAGCATCTCAAATGATTTTATTGTTATTTTCGATAAACAAAAAATTTTATTTTGTTTACAAATAAAAAACGTACAATTTTTTATCCATTCACTCCAATTTTAGCCCTTATGAAACCTTCTCTACTTCTACTTTTTCTCAGTCTGTTTACGTCTTCAGTCATTGCCCAAACGGTCTCCTTTTATGGCAGTCCGACCTCTCCAATTTCTTCGGGGGCAGTGGTACCCGCGGGCAAACAGCTTCTCTGGACCAGTGGCGTCACCGCAGGAGTAGCCGACAGTACAGCGGCCGAAGGGTCTTATGCCCGTTTTGGAGACACTAAAACGCAGGCTATCAACATCTTAAAAAACCTTGAAAAAGCTGTAAAAGCCAAAGGTCTTACGTTCAAAGACGTTTTGATGCTTCGTATTTATATTACTCCCGACCATTTTAAAGGCAACAAACACGATTATCAAGGTTGGTTCGACGCGTATGCTCAGTATTTTGACACCAAAGAAAATCCCACCAAACCCACCCGCTCTACCCTGGGCATTATGGCACTTACCCATCCCGACAAGTTTATCGAAATCGAACTGGTAGCAGTGTTTCCATAGCGTAGTGTTAGAAAATCGAGGTTCGTCTCTTATGGTACTAAACCTCTTATTTTCTCTGCTCATGCGTCTGTTTCTTTTTTCTTTCGCTATCTGTTGTTGCCATTTTGGCTACGCCCAAAACTGGTACAAAGGCAATTTGCATACGCACTCGCTCTGGAGTGACGGCGACGATTACCCCGAAATGATCATGGATTGGTACAAAAACAATGGCTATCATTTTGTGGGTTTGTCTGACCACAATACATTTCAAGAAGGCGAAAAATGGGTCAATGTTCCCCGCGTTCCTGAGCGCCGACGCACGTTTGAGCGTTATCTTCGCACCTTTGGCCCCGATTGGGTGCAGTATAAAAAAGGGCCGAATGATTCCCTTAAAGTTCGGCTCAAAAACCTGAGCGAATACCGCTCGTATTTCGACGAAGCAGGCAAATTCCTCATTTTGAAGAGCGAGGAAGTATCGACCAGCTACGACAGCAAGCCGATTCACATCAACATGACGAATGTGCAAAACCTCATTCGTCCCCAACGCGGCAATAGCGTGGCCGAAGTAATGCAAAACAACATCGACCTACTCGTTGCGCAACGTCGCCAAACGGGTCAGCCGATGTTTCCGCACATCAACCACCCCAATTTCTTTTACGCCATTACTGCCGACGACCTCATGAAACTACGACACGAGCGTTTTTTTGAGGTACACAACGGCCACCCGCTCGTCAACAATTACGGCGATGCCAAACGCGAAGGAACCGAGTCGATGTGGGATAAAATCAATACGCATTTTGTACGCCAAGGCCGCCCGCTGATGTACGGTCTTGCCACCGACGATAGCCACAATTATCAGTTTTTTGGACTAGAATACAGCAATACAGGGCGTGGCTGGGTGATGGTCAATGCACCTTCACTTTCGCCGCGCGCCCTCATCGAAGCCATGGAAGCAGGGCGTTTTTACGCTACTTCGGGCGTCGAACTTGTTTCTTTGCACCAAACCCCCGCGTCCTTTTCGTTTCGGATTAAAACCGAACCTGACATTTCGTACACCATCCAATTGATTGGCCTTAAAAAAGGAAAAGACAGAGCGGAAATCTTGCGGGAATTCAAAGGCACCGAAGCAAGCTATACCCTAACGGATGATGATTTATGGGTGCGCGCCAAGATTATTTCTTCTAAAGCCAAATACAATCCGTACAGCGCAGGCGAGCTCGAAACGGCTTGGATTCAACCGATTGCTCATTTGCAGGTTCCTGCCCTCAACCCCAACGTAGTAGCGTTGCCCAATGCCCATGCGCACAACGATTACGAACAGTCGCGGCCATTGTGGGATGCCCTGGAACAAGGTTTTACGAGCATCGAAGCCGACGTGTATCTCATCAATGATACGTTGTTTGTCTCGCACGAACGCCCAAGCTTCAACAACGCCGCCACCACGCTCGAAAACTTGTACTTAAAACCGCTTACTGAGCATATTCGCCAAAACAATGGCCTTGTCTATCCCAACTACAAAGGCCCCGTTTATTTGATGATTGATTTTAAGACAGAAGCAGAAAGTACGTACAAAGCTTTGGACAAACTCTTGCAGTCGTACCGAGGTATCCTTACCTCGTACAAGGGAAACACACCTACCAAAGGAGCTGTCACTGTCTTTATTTCGGGAAATCGCCCCATCGAAACGCTTCAAAAAGCCAAAACGCGGTTGGCTTCCTTCGACGGTCGTCCTGCTGATTTGGGCAAAAAATTGAGTCCAGAACTCATGCCCGTGGTCAGTGATAACTACAACAATCATTTGACGTGGCGCGGGAAAGACGAGATGCCCGCCGAGCAGTTCCAGAAGTTACAGGCGTTGGTACAACGGGTACACAAAGAAGGTAAAAAACTCCGCTTATGGGCGTGCCCCGAAGACCCTGCCGTATGGGCCAAGCTCCGCGAAGCAGGCGCTGATTTCATAAGTACCGATCAGTTGGAGCTGGTGAAAGAGTTTTTGAAGAAATAGTTTTTGGGAGCATAACAATTACCCCACAAGATGTATAAGAAGGCTTAGAATATCTTGTGGGGTTTTATGAAAGTGCTTAACTGTATTTGGCCAACACCTTGGCTTGCTGCTGAAGTGCCTCTATAAATTCAGCTTTCAAACGGGCAATCAACTCCGCCGTTGGCAAATTATCTTTGATGGTTGTCACGCCCTGCCCTGCCGACCAAATCGTTTTCCACGCTTTGGCTTCGGCCTTGGCGGCGTCGAGTTCTTCGCCAAAATCTATTTTTTTCGATTTCCCCCAAAGTTCTTCGGTAATGCCCATGGCTTCGAGGCTTGGCCGTAAAAAATTAGCATTGACGCCTGATACCGCCGCCGTGTAAACAATGTCGCTGGCACCGCTGTCGATAATCATCTGGCGGTAAGCTTCATCGGCCATGCTTTCGGTGGTGTTGATAAAACGAGTGCCCATGTAGGCCAAATCTGCTCCCATTTGCAAAGCCGACGCAATGTCGCGCCCCGTACTGATACAGCCAGAGAGCAGAATAGTTTTGTCAAAAAAGCTCCGAATTTCGGCGACCAACGACATCGGATTAATCGTTCCCGCGTGGCCACCCGCTCCTGCTGCTACCAAAATCAACCCATCCACTCCCGCTTCGGCCGCTTTTTCGGCGTGACGTTTTTTGATGACATCATGAAACACCAGTCCACCATAACTATGTACAGCATCGACCAACATCGACACTGCGCCCAACGACGTGATAATCAACGGCACTTTGTGTTTGATACACACCATCAAATCGGCCTGAACCCGTGGATTGGAATGGTGCACAATGAGGTTTACCCCAAAAGGAGCCGCTTTTTTACCCGTTTCTTGCTCAAAACGAGCCAATTCGTCTTTGATTTCAACCACCCATTCTTCAAAACCTTCAGTGGTACGTTGGTTGAGGGCAGGGAAAGTACCCACAATACCATTCTTACAGCATTCGATAACTAGCTGGGGGCCAGAAATAAGAAACATGGGTGCTGCCACTGCTGGTAGCGAGAGCGCATCAATAAAAGGTGCTTTTGACATTGGTTTTTGGAATGTATGAAGTTTAGGAAAATAATACTGACGCTAATCTCGTCAATTATTTTAATTCAACTCCACATCTTGCCATTTTCCTTCCAACAAAACCCGCTGATGAGTATAACCCGCTGCCCGCGCCGCCTCAAATGCCAACGGAAACGAAGCCGTAATTTCTTCGGGTCGATGGCTGTCGGAGTTGATACAAATGGGAATTTGTAGCTGATTCATACGCGCAATAATCCACGGAGAAGGATACAACTCCAGCCCACGTTTGTAATTGCCTCGGGTGTTGATTTCGACAATACAGCCCACTTTTTTAATCGCTTGAAGCGTTTCTTCCACCAAAGCCACGTACCATTCTTCCGACTCGTCGAACAGCGGACGGGCTTCGTTGTGCATTTTGATTTTGTCCAAGTGTCCCACAACGGGCGGGGCATCGGTTTCGACCATTTGTCGAATGATGCCGTAGTATTTTTCTAAAGCAACCTGAATATTCCCGTCATAAAGGGTATCCAAACAAGCCAAAAACTCCACCGAACTACCGTCGATTTCCCACGGCTGCCCAAATTGGTTTAACTCCACATAATGCACCGAACCAACGCAATAATCAAGCATCGGAAAGTCTTTAGGCCCTATCCCTGCTGAGGAAAAAGGTGCTGTTATTTCACCCCTCCCTAATTGGGGAGGGGCAGGGGGTGGGGTTTCGGGCAAGAAATCTACTTCTAAGCCAATGTACAGTTCAATTTGACCTTTGTACTTTTCTTTGAGTGCGGCGGTTTCGCGTAGGTAGTCGTCGAGGCGTTCGGCTTTCATGCTCCATTGGTTTTCAAACGGAACGGGGCAATGCGACGAAAATCCAAAGGCGCGAAGCCCTTGAGCTATCGCGCCTTGTACTTGTTGTTCTAAAGAGCCTTTGCCATCACAATAATGGCTGTGGCTGTGGTAATTGGTGATTATCACTTCAGTAGTTTTAAGCTTTACGATTTTACGGCATTTTTTCTTTGAGCATTGCTTTACGAACAATGCTCAAATCCGCTTTTTTTAAAAACGTATTCGCCGCCTTCAGCTTTTCTTCTACTACTTGCTCATTACTTTTTCGCACTGTAGTTTCTTTTGAAATGTTCGTTTTCATCGTTTTATAATAAGAAAGAAATCGTATGGGCGATTAGCGATAAAAGGCTCTATTTCATCATCAATACTACCAAAGATACGAAATTGCTCCAAGACTGTTTCAATTTCTCTATTGATAACGATTCTATAAAGGCGTTGTCGTTTCTCATCGCTTCCTTGAAATAAAACAATTACCTGAGGATTTTTATTCAAAAAATCAACGATTATGCGAACGACTGTAGCTAAAACTACACGCATATCTTTATTTTTTGTCTCTGTAATATCGCTAACATCTCCGTTAGGAAGCACATCAAGTAAAGCCAAGTTATACACTTGTTCGGTATCTGTCAATGTAAATAGTACTCTCTTTAGCACCTCCTTTTCCCGACTTATACTTACAAAATCATAGCGATATTGTATCTGAGGCTGACCAAATGGATAATAAGACTCGTTCATCTGGTTCTTACTTTTGTGGCAACGTCTCCAATGCCTTCTCCAAACGAGCGATGACTTCGTCTTTGCCTAAAATTTCCATCGCAAGCATCAAATCGGGGCCGTGGCCTGCGCCAGTGGCGGCCAAGCGAAGTGCCTGCATCACTTTTCCCATTTTCACTCCTACTCGTTCTGCCGCAGCAGCCCATATTGCTTTGGCCGACTCCGCTAAAAAGTCGCCTTCATAGACTTTCAAGTCTTCTACATAAGCCGTAATGGCCTTGATCGCATCGGCATTCCATTTACTGGCTACCACGGCCTCTTCGTACTCCGCAGGCATTTCAACTAAGAACGACGCCTCACTCAAAATTTCTTGCGGGAACGTCACGCGGTCTTTCATCAAATGGACGACTTTCAACAGGTCAATCGATTTACCGTTTCCAGTTTGGGGTTGAGAGGTTGAACCATCAACTGTCAGCTGTAAACTCGCAGCTAACGCCCCGTCGCTCAATTGCTTGATATACTGCTGGTTAAACCACTTGGCTTTGGTAATATCAAAACGCGCTCCTGCTTTATGAATACGCTCCAACGAGAACGCTTGAATCAATTCGTCCATGGTAAACATTTCTTGCTCAGTGCCTGGGTTCCAGCCCAAAAACGCCAAAAAGTTCACCACCGCATCTTTCAAATACCCGTCTTCACGGAAACCACGCGCCACCGTGCCCGTGCTAGGATCGGTCCACTGCAATGGGAAAATCGGGAAGCCACCCAAATCGGCGTCACGTTTTGAAAGTTTGCCATTTCCTTCGGGTTTGAGCAACAGCGGCAAGTGCGCAAACTGCGGAGCAGTCCAACCGAAATATTGGTACAACAACACGTGCAACGGCGCCGACGGCAACCATTCTTCTCCGCGGATCACGTGCGTAATTCCCATCAAATGGTCGTCCACAATGTTGGCAAGGTGGTAGGTCGGCATTCCGTCCGATTTTAACAATACTTTATCATCAAGCGTCGATGCGTGAACTACCACCCACTCACGAATGATGTCTTTGAAACGAATGTCTTGCTTCGGGTCAATTTTGATACGCACCACGTACGGGTCGCCGTTGGCTATCCGACTAGCCACTTCTTCGGCCGATAACGTAAGGGAGTTGGTCATTTGTAAACGCGTGATGGCGTTGTACTGAGCGGCATCGGCCCCTGCTTCTTCCAAACGCTTGCGCATGGCCTCAATTTCTTCGGCCGTATCAAACGCATAGTACGCTTTTCCCGAGTTAATCAACTGGTCGGCGTACTGGCGATACATTTCTTTTCGCTCCGACTGACGGTAAGGCGCGTGTGGTCCGCCGACACCTTGTCCTTCGTCAATTTCAATTCCTACCCATTTCAACGCCTCCAAAATATATGCTTCCGCTCCAGGCACGTACCGATTTTGGTCGGTATCTTCGATACGAAGGAGCATTTTTCCGCCATTTTTACGGGCAAACAAATAATTATACAATGCCGTACGAACCCCTCCGATGTGAAGCGGCCCCGTAGGACTAGGTGCAAAGCGAACTCTTACTGACATGTTAGTCGTTAATGGTTATCCGTTAATCGTTGCTGTTCTGACAATGTATCCATTACAAGTAACAGCTAACTCTTTTGAGGCCGCAAAGTTACCACAAAAACCCCATTTCTTGCGGGACCTCTTGACAACTTCGTAAAGAAGTTGTTATTTTCAGTATCGAACTACTTCTAACCGCTACCATGAATCGAGCCATTTGCTTTTTGTTTCTTTTGGGTTTGTTGGTTAGCTTCCAAACGGGGTCGGTCAACTACTATGCGTTGTCCTCCGATGATTTTCTGAAACTCCCCGAAGCCAATCAGGTTATTAATGCTAAGCACCCCAACTACGCGTTGCTCGATGCGGCTATCTTCCATACCACCAACATCGCCCGTCGTACGCACGGACTCTCCCCACTTCAACATGGATTGGGATTGCAACAAGCAGCCCAGCAATTTGCCTCCGACATGATTCAGATGGGTTTTTATAATCATGTCCACCTCTACAGTCCTTCTTTTGCGAAACTCACGCAGCGTATTGAAACCTTCACCCGAGAGTACAGCCGAATGGCCGAAAACATTGGCCAGTACCAATTGATTGATAGTCCGCCCGAGTATTGTTGTCGCCGAAAACGCGACGGAAGTTTTGAGTATTTTAACTGTGACAATAAGCATTTGCTAAAAGGATTTAATTACCTCGATTTTGCCCAGTACGCCGTCGATGAATGGATGAATTCGCCTTCGCACCGTCACAATGTCCTTGACTCTACTTATACCCATTTGGGATGCGCCGCTCGGCTTTCTAAAAATCCTTACCAAGAATGCCGTGCTCCTTTTGGGCGATTTGTGCAAAATTTTGGAAAAGTAAAAACGAATTAGGCCGCCTTCTCCCAGTAAAACCGCACAAAAACCACCATTTTTTCGGTTATTTGCAGCCTCAATGACCCTCATACGCCATGGCGCTGCTCGACACCCTCGTTTATGAATTTCAAAAAGAAGATTTTTTGATTTCGACCGACAAATCAAAGCTTGATACTTCGGTGATTCTTCCTTTTTTGTCCACCCAATCGTACTGGGCTGAAAACATTCCACTCGACATCATCGAGCGCTCCATTCAGAACTCATTTACTTTTGGGGTATATCACCACCAAACCCAAATCGGTTTTGCCCGCGTCATTACGGATTTTGCTACGTATGGGTATTTGGGCGATGTATTCATCTTGGCAGACTATCGTGGCCAAGGGCTTTCTAAGTGGCTGATGGATTGCATTTTTAATCAAATCCCTGAACTACAAGGCTTCCGACGCTGGACGTTGGCAACCGCCGATGCCCACGGTTTGTACGAGCAATACGGCTTTAAGAGCCTCGCCCGCCCTGAGCGCATGATGGAAAAAGTTAACTTTACGAAATATTAATTCAAAAGAGCAAATATGCTTACCAAACGCATCATTCCCTGCCTCGACGTCAAAGATGGACGTACCGTGAAGGGAGTCAATTTTATTAATCTTCGCGACGCAGGTGACGCCGTTGAATTGGCCGCCGTTTACGCCGAACAAGGCGCCGACGAATTGGTATTTCTTGACATTACGGCCACGGTCGAAGGCCGCGGCACCCTTCTTGAATTGGTGCGTCGCGTGGCTCATACCATCAATATTCCTTTTACAGTAGGCGGCGGGATTTCGTCCAAAGCCGACGTATCGGCTCTTCTCAATGCAGGCGCCGACAAAGTATCTATCAACTCCTCGGCCGTACGCAACCCTGACCTAATCAACGAATTGGCGTTAGAATTTGGGAGTCAGTGTATTGTGGTAGCGATTGATACAAGAAACCCCTCCCTAAATCCCTCCCCTGTAGGGAGGGACTCTGCATCCCCCTCCCTTAGAGGGGAGGGGCTAGGGGTGGGGTTAGTCCACACCCACGGCGGCCGCAAACCTACCGAACTCCACACCCTCGACTGGGCCAAAGAAGTGGAAGAGCGCGGGGCAGGCGAAATTTTGCTTACGTCGATGGATGCCGATGGCACCAAAAATGGCTTTTCGTTAGAGCTAACGGCGGCTATTTCCAAAAACGCCAACATCCCTGTTATTGCCTCGGGGGGAGCGGGGTCGATGGTACACTTTTACGATGTTTTTACGGAAGGATATGCCGATGCAGGACTCGCAGCCAGCATTTTTCACTTCAAAGAAATCGAAATTCCTGCCTTAAAACAGTACCTCCACGAGCGTGGCGTACCGATGCGGATGTCGCGCTAAGATTGGTGTTTGTCCAGAAATTCTTTGAAGCTTTTGCGGTACGTGTCACTGATGGGAATCCAGTTTTTACCAATCTGTATTTTCTCTTTGTCAATCGCCTCGATGGCGTCAAAAGAGACAATATACGAGTGGTGCACCCGAATAAACTGATGCGCACTGAGCTGTACTTCGAGCGACTTGAGGGTTTGGAGCGTCACGATTTTTTTTTCTTTGGTATAAATCGCGACATAATCTTTGAGCCCCTCGATGTACAGCACATCGCACAGGCGAATTTTTACCAGCTTTGTCCCGTCTTTGACAAAAATTGAGGGTAAAATAGGCGTTTCAACAGCCACTGGCGCAGTTTCGGGCAGCGTCGCGGGCATTGGTGAAACCGAAGTACCTAGCCGTTGCGTCACTTTTTCGACCGCCTTCAAAAAACGTTCTAGCGTAATTGGCTTCAAAAGATAATCGACCACATCCAGTTCGTAGCCTTCAAGCGCGTATTCCGAATAAGCCGTTGTCAGAATGACGAGTGGTTTTTTTGGCAAAATTTTCAGCAACGAAATCCCCGTAATTTCAGGCATTTGAATGTCCGAAAACAAGACATCCACCGTATTTGTCCGCAAAAAATCAAACGCCGCCAGCGGATTTGAAAATGACTTTACAAGCTTCAAATGAGGCAATTTTAGGATGTATTGTTCCAGGAGGTTTCGGGCCAAAGGCTCATCTTCTACCACCACGCAGGTAAGGGTCATACTAAATTCAGTTTTAGGCGTACACAATACTCATCGGTAGTGTCTTCGACCTCTAATTCAAAGTTATCGGGATAACTTAATTCCAAACGCCGTTTTACATTTTGTAGCCCTATGCCCGACGATTCGTCGGAGTGAGTCGCATTGATGGGCAATTTGCTATTGGCCACTGTATAAACACACGCCATGCCTTCTATCACCAAATCGGCTTTGATCCAAGACCCCGAAAAATTGTTACTCACGCCGTGTTTGAAGGCATTTTCCAAAAAACTAATTAGAATTAAAGGCGCAATCAGCACGCCATCAATGTTGCCTTTGACCTCAAAAAGAATTGGAATCGGCTCGTTGAGGCGTAATTTTTCGAGACTAATGTAGTTTTCCATGTACTCAATCTCCTTGACCAACGGCACTTTGGGGTGGTTGGAATCATAAATCATGTACCGCATCATTTGCGACAATTTCGCAATTACTTCGGTCGTATTGGGAGAATTCGTAAAGGCTAAATAATAGAGGTTGTTGAGGGTATTAAACAAAAAATGTGGGTTTATCTGTGCCTTCAAAAACCGAAGCTCCGACGTAAGTTTCTCATTTTCAATCTCTTTCTTTTTTGCTTCGAGCTCAAGCCAGCCTTCCGCAAATTTGAGCATTCCGACAAAAATCACAATAAAGAGCGTCGTCAACACCACGTTTACCGTAAACTTATCTTCGTAGAAATAGCAGATTTTGTGGGTATTACCGTCGATTAAATGGCGTTTTAACAAAATAAAAGCCCGCACCAGCACCGCAAACGGTACCGAAAACTCCAAGATATACCGAAGCAGGCTTTTGTGCTTGAGATAACGGGATAAGAAAAAAAAGTAATTGAGATACACTACCAACATCATAAACAACACCTCAAAGGACGTATTCTTGAAAGCATCCCAAAAGGTCACTTCTTGCCCCCGAATCGGGAAACGGATTTGATAAAAGAAAAACGAAAAGTAAACGCACCAAAATGAAAGGTGTAGCAGTAAGATTCGGTAGCGTTTAATGAACGGTTGCATCAGAGCAGGGTAAAGTGCGTAACACTTATCATCTAATTGAAAGAAGGAACACAGATTGCGTGTGAATTGAAAAGTAAAATTACGGCAAAAAGTCCGAAAAAATAAGCGGCTATTTTTAGTTGCCCTTTTCGCTGTGCTAAGTTTTCTACTTTCTTTCTTTTTCAATCGACCATTTATCCCAAATTTTCTACATCTCCGACTTACCGCCCCGCTAACCGAACAGCCGATAATTTTCGGATAACCGTCGAAATCTACCCTTTGATGTCAATTCTTTGTTCTTGTTTTGCCCCGAACCAAAAATTCGTTTGACTCACAAATCAATTTCAATCACAATGAAAAGAATCACTTTAGTAGCCTCAGCCTTGTTGGTATCGTTTGCCACTTTTGCTCAAACCACGTGGAAAGTTGACAAAGCACACGCAAAGTTAGGGTTTACGGTCACCCACCTTTTGATGTCAGAAGTAGATGGAAACTTCAAAACGTTTGACGCCACTATCACTTCATCTAAGGAAGATTTTAGCGATGCGTCTTTTGAATTGACGGCCGATTTAGCCACTGCCAATACAGATAATGAAGGCCGCGATGCGCACTTAAAAAGAGCGGATATGTTTGATGTTGCTAACCACCCAACGTTGACTTTCAAAAGCACATCTATCTCAAAAGTAGCGGACAAAAAATACAAATTGAACGGAAATCTTACCATCAAAGGCGTAACAAAACCTGTGTCGCTTGACCTTACATTGACAGGGGTTGGCAAAGATGGCCGTACTCAAAAACCCAAAGTAGGTTTTAAAGCAGTAGGCACGATCAAGCGCACCGATTTTGGCGTAGGCGGTATGCCATCGGCAGTTGTTAGTGAAGAAGTTGAGCTAAGAGCCTTGGGCGAATTTAACCAACAATAACCCATTTTCACTTACCAAAGTCTTGACTCAAAGCGTCGGATGGCCTAGCTATCCGACGCTTTTTTGTTTTTTTCTCTAACAGTCGGGTTGTGAGCAACCCTTGGCACAGGAAATCGGGTTGTAAGCAACTCTTGGCACAGGAGGTCGGGTTGTGAGCAACCCTTGGCACATACATTTTCTAAAGAAACTCCCCTAGTGCGCCTTTGTTCTGGACTCGAATCCCTTTTTCGGTCATTTCTACGGTACAGCAATCGTGCAGTGGATCGTGGTCAAAAAATAAAATATACTTTTCATCCAAGGCTTCTTTTAGCAATAGTTCCTTCTCTTTCATTGTTTCGAGCGGGCGCACGTCGTAACCCATCACGTACGGCAGCGGAATGTGCGCGTGCGATGGAATGGTATCGGCCATAAACACCACCGTTTGGCCTTTGTAGGCAATTTTCAACATCGTCATCTTTTCGGTATGCCCATCTACGTAAACAGGCTGCACGTTGGAGCCAAACGGGTTTTCAATTTTATCCGAAAAAAACAATTGTCCTGCTTCCTGAATCGGCAAAATGTTTTCCTTAAAAAACGTCGCTTTCTCGCGGGCGTTTGGCTGGGTAGCCGTTTGCCAATGGTCCGAATGCGTCCAATACTTGGCCTTGGAAAAAGTAAGTTCATAACCCGTTCGGTCGCGATTCCATTTCACGCCGCCACCGCAGTGGTCGAAGTGCAAATGCGAGAAAATCACGTCCGTCACCTCGTGTGCGCCAAAACCTGCCTTTTCGATAGATTTCACCAGTTCTCCTTCCCCGTGGCGATAGTAAAAGGCTTGCCATTTGGGGTCTTGTTTGTCGCCCATTCCTGTATCAATGAGCATGAGTCGGTTGCCGTCTTCGACCAGTAAGCAGCGCATGTCCCAACTACAAAGGTTATTTTCATCGGCAGGAACCAACCGATTCCAAATGGTTTTGGGTACAACGCCAAACATAGCCCCGCCGTCGAGTTTAAAATGTCCTGCGTCAATCACGTGTAAATTCATGTGTGCAAAAAAAGGATAAGAGTGATGGATGAGTTTGTGAAGGTGTAATTGGCTCAAAACAACTAAATTCTCCCAAAACTCGTTATATTTACCGTATAAAAATTACTTCCTGATGAAAGCGGTACTTGTAAATGACTTTACGACTGGACAAACTGAGGCTTTTACCTTGGAGTTAGAAGACGACATGGACGATGTGGCGTTCTATCGGTTTTGCCGCCGCAACGACCACCTTCGCTTTGAACGTAATCCAGACGGAACTATCTTAATCAGGCCAAACACTGGAGGAAAAACAGGAAAAAGAAACTCAGAACTCAATTTTGAATTAGTTCTGTGGAATCGTCAATTCAAAAAAGGAATTGTATTTGATTCATCAACGGCATTTAAGCTTCCCAACTTCGCCACTCGCTCGCCTGACGCCGCTTGGGTAAGCGACGAACGTTGGAATCAATTGAGTGACGAGGAGCAAGAACGTTTTCCGCCCATTGCGCCCGACTTCGTCGTTGAACTCATGTCGGCCAGTGATCATCTCAAAAAAGCCCAAGAAAAAATGCTCGAATACATCGAAAATGGCGTTCGACTCGGTTGGTTGATTCAACCCAGCTCCGAAACCGTTTTTATTTATCGAGCCGACGGCACCATTAGCAAAGTAAGTACTTTTGACCAAACGCTCTCAGGCGAAGACGTACTACCCAATTTTGAATTTCCCTTACGGCTTTTGTGTTAAGATTTGATACATTGCTCATTTGCATTTTGCCTAGCCTAGTTCAATTAACTGAATGAATACAGATTTAAAGAGAATACTCATCGTCGAAGACGACTCCCGCATTGCCCAGAACATCAGCAAAGGTCTGCGCGAAAAGGGTTTTGATACCGAAGTAGCCTACGACGGGCTAATTGGTAGCAAAATCGCGTCGGCCAATCATTTTGATTTAATTATCCTCGACATCAACCTGCCGTCGATGAACGGTTACGAGGTTTGTAAACACATCCGTCAACGCAACCCTAACGTCCCTGTACTGATGCTGACGGCGCTGGGTGAAGCCGACGACAAAATAGAGGGTTTCAATGTCGGGGCTGACGACTACATTGTCAAACCATTCGACTTTCGGGAATTGCTGGCACGGGTCAACGTATTTCTCAAACGCTCCCATTCGGATACCGAACCTGCAGGCGGCAACACCCTTCGCGTGGCCGACCTCGAAATCAATGTCGATACCAAAGCCGTTACGCGCTCAGGCCAGACGGTTGACCTCACGCCCAAAGAACTGGCCTTGCTCGAATACTTGGTGCGAAACAAAGGCCGCATTGTGTCAAAAGCCGACATCGCCGAAAAGGTGTGGGACATGAATTTCGACAGCGGCACCAACGTCGTTGAGGTATATATTAACTTTCTCCGCAAGAAAATTGACCGTGATTTTGAAACCAAACTTATTCATACCAAGTCAGGAATGGGCTATGTCTTGAAAGAAGATGCCTAGTTTTCAAGGGCTAATCCCTCACTTTGGGTGATAAATTTGTACAGAATCTGCCCTAAATTGCCACACTTTTTCAACTAACCACTTTATTTGTTCCATGAAAACAAACTGTTTACTCGCGGGTCTGCTCGTCAGTAGTATGGCCTTTGCGCAAACTAATCCGCCAATCATGAGTGATAACCCACTTTTGCAGCCTTTTCCAACGCTGCACCAGACACCCCCTTACGACAAAATCAAAGTTGACCACTTTTTACCCGCCATCAAAGAAGCCATGGTAGAAGGCCGTAAGGAAATCGACGCCATCGTCAACAATCCTGCCAAGCCTACTTTCGACAATACCATCGTGGCGCTTGAGCGCGCAGGCGACTTATTGAGCCGTATTACGCCCATTATGTTCCATTTGAATGGTGCCGAAACTACGCCCGACCTCCAAAAGTCCATTCGCGAAGTTAGTCCGCTGTTGACTGAATATGGCAACGATATTTCGCTCAATGAAAAGCTCTTTGCTCGGGTAAAAGCCGTTTGGGACCAACGCGACAAACTCAAGCTTGGGACAGAGGAAGCCATGTTACTCGAAAAAAGTTACAAGTCGTTTTCACGTAACGGTGCTAACCTCAACGCCGCCGACAAAGAAAAACTTCGCGGCATGAACAAAGAGTTATCACAACTTTCTATTGAATTTGGCGAACATAACTTGGCCGAAACCAACGAATACGCGCTTCAAATTACGGACGAAAAAGACCTTGCTGGCCTCCCTGCGTTTGTAAAAGATGGCGCCAAAGCTACTGCCAAACGCCTCAACAAAGAAGGCTGGGTATTTACGCTTCAAGCGCCAAGCTACGGGCCGTTTATGCAATATGCCGACAACCGTGAGCTTCGTAAAAAACTTTGGTTGGCTTACAACAAACGCGGCTTTAACGGCGACAAAAACGATAACCAAGCCATTATTCAAAAAGTGGTAAAACTCCGCCACGAAAAAGCGAAGTTGTTGGGGTACAAAACGTGGGCAAATTACATTTTGGAAGAGCGCATGGCCGAAACGCCCGAAAAAGTATTGGCCTTTGAAACCGAAATCCTCAGCTACGCCAAACCTGCCGCTCAGCGTGAGTTGAAAGAATTGACCGATTACGCCAAGAAAAACGGCTTCTCGGACGATGTGTTACAGCGTTGGGATGCGAGTTATTATGCCGAAAAACTCAAAAAAGAAAAATACAGCATCAACGACGAGTTGTTGAAACCTTACTTCAAACTCGAAAACGTTCTTGATGGCTTATTTACGCTTACCAACAAATTGTACGGACTTACTTTCAAGGAAAACAAAAACATTCCCGTATGGCATCCTGAAGTAAAAGCTTACGAAATTTTTGACGAAAAAGGCCAATTACTTTCGGTATGGTATGGCGACTACTTCCCACGCGCAGGAAAACGCGCAGGCGCTTGGAACAACACCACGCTTTCGCAGCATTTTGAAGGAACGAAAGATGTTCGTCCGCACGTGGTCAACGTTTGTAATTTCACTCGCCCAACTGATTCACAACCGTCGTTGTTGACCTTCCGTGAGGTGCAAACGCTCTTCCATGAGTTTGGTCACGCGTTGCACAGCATGATGTCGCACGTGAAATACGAAACCGTGAGCGGTACCAGCGTATCGTGGGATTTTGTGGAGCTTCCAAGCCAGTTTATGGAAAACTTCTGCACTGAGCCTGAAGTGTTGAAACTTTTTGCCAAACACTATCAAACGGGCGAAGTGATTCCTAATGAGTTGATTGAGAAAATCAAAGCCTCGTCAAACTTCCTTTCGGGTCTAGGAATGGCGCGCCAAATCAACCTTGGCCTAACCGACATGGCTTGGCACAACGGCGAACCTACGGGCGCATCGGTAGCTGAAGTAGAGAAAAAAGTAGCCGAGCAAACCGACCTTTATCCGATTGTTCCTGGTACGGCGGTGAGTACGTCGTTCTCGCACATTTTTGCGGGAGGATACTCAGCAGGATACTATTCGTACATGTGGTCGTCGGTATTGGATGCTGATGCGTTTGAAGCCTTTAAAGAGAAAGGCGTTTTCAACCAAGACGTCGCTAAATCGTTCCGCGACAATATCCTTTCAAAAGGAGGTACCGAAAAACCAATGGTCTTGTACAAGCGTTTCAGAGGTCGGGAACCAAAACCCAACGCCATGCTAAAACGCGACGGGTTAGCCTTATAAAACAAAAGAGCCGCTCTGATCGAGAGCGGCTCTTTTGCTAGTTAAGCGACAAACGTCGCCTCCTAAAATACTGGTTAAGGATGAAGGTGTACTTGTCACTAAAACGTTCATAGCACCAAGCACGTAATTGCTTAACATCTTCCGGCAAAAGCACCTTTAATGCCTTACGTAACTCTTTTTCAAACAGTTTCTTGTCAAAACTCACTTTCACAAGCACGGTTTTGATGAACTCTAACATAGTTGCCATAATCATAACAGGATTTTAACGAACGCTAAGAGAATGATGGAATAAGTACTTTCACAAAATTAACGTCAAAGGTTAGGGGTTTTATACGCCCAGTGTGTTAATTTTGCATTAAAGATAACGATGAAACAGGGGAATTTATATATACTTTTTTTAATTTTTTTTTGCACTATATCTTCATCGTGGGCGCAAAATGACGAAAACCCCTTTTCCGTTGAATTTAGCGGGACTGAGATAGGTATTAACGAACCTTTTGTCATCTCAGTAAAAATCACAGATATTGACCCAATCCCGCTTATTTCGTTTCCTGATAACATCAAAAACTTTCAAAAGCGAGAAAGTTCGCGGTCGAGCTTCACAAGCAAAGTTGGAGGAAAAACCGTTGTCACCTATACCATTTCCCAAAACTACTACCCCATCAAAACGGGAACATTCTTCACGGGGCCGCTCGAAATTTTGGTGAATAAACAGGTATTACGTTCGGAAGGAACGTCGGTGGTAGTAGGAAAAACCGCCAATTCGGAAGAATCGGCTGACGAAACGGAGGCCATAGATTCCGAATTGGCCCAAGAAGCGACTACGGGCGCGTTCTTGTCGGTACGGGTAGATAAACGCAAAGTATATGTCGAAGAAGGGTTCAACCTACGGCTTTCGCTGCT
Organism: Runella defluvii; assembly: GCF_014195535.1. Classification (GTDB taxonomy): domain Bacteria; phylum Bacteroidota; class Bacteroidia; order Cytophagales; family Spirosomataceae; genus Runella; species Runella defluvii. The sequence continues at coordinate 22,044 of NZ_JACIBY010000005.1, forward strand.
TGTTTCGGAAAGTAATGCTACTGAAATGGATTTTTTTGAGGTAGAAAAACAACTCGAAAAAATTCTTAAAGCCCTCAAACCTACCAACTGTTGGGAAGAAAATTTTGGCATCCAAGAGATTCCCGCCATTCCAATTCTGATTGGCGGCAAAGCTTTTACCGAATACCGCATTTACCAAGCGTCATTTTTCCCCCTTAATAATCAAGCCATTCGGATTCCAGCCGTGACGCTGACAATGCGCGTAATGGCCAAAAATCCGTCGGAAGGAAAAACGCCTTCCTTTCTGAGTTTCTCGTCTCGGCCCGTGTCAATCCAAGTCCAAACCCTGCCTACTCACCCGCTTCGCAATCAGGTATTGGTAGGAAATTTTCGGCTTGAAGAAAAAATTAGCACGACTCAACTAGAAACGGGCAAAAGCTACCGTTATGATTTTAAAATCATTGGCGACGGCAATATTAAGTCGATTCAAGAGCCTACGTTTACCAACAAAGCCCTGTTTGATGTTTATCCGCCCGATGTAGAGGATAATATTTTGCGAAAAAAGGGGCAAATTGCGGGCGAAAAAACATTTCGTTACCAAATCATCCCCAAACAAAACGGATCTTTTGACCTGAGCAACAACATTTTTTGGGTATTTTTTAATCCTCAAAAGCAGAAATACGACACGTTGCACTCGACCTTAAAGCTGGTCATTACGGGAAAAAACATTCAAAATACCCAACTAGCGGGGGAAACGGTGGAGTCGATTTATAACGGAATTGAACACTGGGACACCACCAAGTTTGTGTTTGACTACCAAAAAATCATTCGCAATGTGGCCAACGTTTTGGTCGTCCTTATGTTAATAAGTATGTTTCTTATCTTTCGGAAATAATGAGTAGTACCTACGGAAAACTTTTCAAAATAGCCACTTTTGGCGAATCACACGGCGCCGCCATCGGCGTAGTTGTTGAAGGCTGCCCAGCGGGTGTTCCTTTCGACTTGGCTTTTATCCAGCAAGAACTCGACCGCCGCAAACCAGGCCAGTCGCGCATCACTACCCAGCGCCGCGAAGCCGATACCGTGCAGGTATTGTCGGGCGTTTTTGAAGACAAAACAACAGGCACGCCGATTGCCATGATGATTTGGAACGAAGACCAACGTAGCAAGGATTACTCGCACATTTCCCAGCAGTTTCGTCCTTCTCACGCTGACTTTACCTACCAAACCAAATACGGCGTTCGCGATTATCGCGGTGGAGGGCGCAGTTCGGCCCGCGAAACAGCCGCCCGCGTAGCCGCAGGTGCGCTGGCCAAATTGGTCCTGAAAGACCTCGGCGTGGATGTACAAGCGTACGTATCGCAAGTAGGAAAACTCAAACTCGACAAAGAATACCACGAACTCGACTTGTCGCTTACCGATACCAACGCCGTGCGCTGCCCCGACCCCGAAATGGCGCAAACGATGTTTGATTACATCGACGACATTCGCAAACAAGGAGATTCGATTGGCGGTGTGGTCAGTTGTGTCGTCGCAGGCGCACCCGTAGGTTGGGGAGAACCCGTTTTTGACAAACTTCATGCGGAATTGGGCAAGGCGATGTTGAGCATCAACGCCGTTAAAGGCTTTGAATACGGCAGCGGTTTTGCTGGCGTAGAACTGCAAGGCTCGGCCCACAACGATGCTTTTTATACCGACGAAACGGGTCGCGTTCGTACCCGTACCAATCATTCGGGAGGAATTCAAGGGGGAATTTCCAACGGCGAAGACATTTTCTTCCGCGTGGCTTTTAAACCCGTCGCGACCATTATGCAAGACCAAGAAAGTGTGGATCAAAACGGTGAATCTATTACGGTTCAGGGTAAAGGCCGCCACGACCCATGCGTGCTGCCACGGGCCGTACCGATTGTCGAAGCCATGGCCGCGCTGGTGCTAGTTGACTTTTATCTACGCGATAAAAGCGTTAGGCATAATTTTTGATAGTATGCTACTTTATCGTAAATTTGTTGTTTATTAAACGTACATTTTGCTATGAAATTTACCGTATCGTCGTCCGTATTGCTAAAGCAACTTGCCGCAATCAACGGCGTCGTTTCAACCAACCCTATCGTACCGATTCTTGAGAATTTTTTATTCCAACTCGACGGTGGTTCGCTTACCGTTACGGCCTCTGATTTACAGACCGTAATGATTACCGAAATCCAAGTAGAGTCATCGGACAAAGGAGCGATTGCCATACCTGCTAAATTACTTTTAGATACTTTACGTGGTCTTCCAGAACAGCCCATTTCCATCAAAGTAGATAGTGATACGTTTGGAATTGAAATCGTGTCTGAAAACGGCCGCTATAAACTCTCGGGCGAAAATCCGATTGATTTCCCTAAGATTCCATCGGTCAACCGCGCCTTTTCGGTAGAGCTGTCTTCTACCTCCCTCATGAGTGCCATTGTAAATACCATTTTCGCTACTAGCACCGACGAACTTCGTCCTGCGATGACGGGGGTATTTTTGCAACTAGGCGCCAACCACGCAACGTTTGTAGCAACCGACGGCCACCGTTTGATTCGCTACCGCCGCTTTGATGTTAAATCGGCCGTGGATACAACCATGATTATTCCGCGCAAAGCACTCAACTTGCTCAAATCATCGTTGCCTGACAACGTTCCTGTCAAAGCAGAGTTTAGCCAATCGAACGCGTTTTTTAGCTTTGCCAATATCAAAATGATTTGTCGGTTGATTGACGAGCGTTTCCCTGATTACGAAAACGCCATCCCAACCAATAACCCGAACGTACTGACCATCAGTCGCGGTGAAATCTTAAACTCACTCCGTCGTATTTCGATTTATTCAAACCGCACGACGCACCAAATCCGTCTTAAATTGACCCCTCCGAATGAATTGGTCATTTCGGCCGAAGACTTGGATTACTCAAACGAAGCCAACGAGCGTTTGCTTTGTGAGTACAATGGCGACGAAATGGAAATTGGATTCAACGCGAAGTTTTTGATTGAGATGCTCAACAACGTTAACTCAAACTCCTTGTCGTTTGAGTTGTCGGCGCCCAACCGCGCAGGTATCGTTGTTCCGCTCGAAAAAGAAGACGACGAAGAGATTTTGATGCTCGTGATGCCAGTGATGCTCAATACCTACGCATAAGGGATGAAATCATCAAAAGAATTACTAATGCCGAGTCTCTCGGCATTTTTTTTGACCGTACTGCCTTTTATTACCAGTTCGGCGGTAGGTTGGTGGCTCGTTCAGAACGAGGGTTACATTCGGAGTTTTAGCGCGACCGAGTGGTTCATTGCGTCGTTGATATGCGCGTTGGCTTGTGCCTTGGCTCTCATACCTCCTACCCTTTTGGCCTTTGTCTTTGGGTATTTTCTAGGTTGGATTGCGTTGTTACCATTGATCTTGCTAAACCTCGCCGCTATCGCGTTGGTGTACGCCTTCGTGCAGCGCCTCAACCGCGATAGTTTGTTGCGTTATTTGTCGCAGTTTCCCAAAGTAGCGCGTTTTCTCCAACGCATCCACGGGGATGAAATTCGCTTTGTATTTTTCACCAAACTTTCGCCTGTCTTGCCTTTTGCCCTTACCAATCTCATGTTTGCGTTGATGGGACTACGCTTTCGGAACATCATTTGGGGAGGGTTTTTAGGCATGATTCCCCGCACGGCGCTTGCGGTGTGGGTCGGGATGGAAGCCCAACAAATCAAACAACTCCTTCAAAACCCCAACCAAGGACTTGAAAGTAGAGTTATCATCATTGGCTTGGTCATTCTTTCCGTCGTTGGATTGCTTCGAGTGGTTGCTCCTAAGGAGAAATAGAGGATTGATTTTTCCGCCATAAAAAGACGTTCCAAGTTTTGAAAACTTGGAATGGCTAACTTTTCCACCATTCCGCTACTTTATCCACAAGTCGATGATGGCCTGTGGATAATACCACCACAGGGATAGAAGGGAGGCGTTTGGTGAGGGGTAAAATGTATTTTTGTGGCAAAAGAGCATCGTACTTTCCCAAGAAAATCCGTACATCTACGTCATACTTTTTTGCCAATTCCGCAATCAGCGCACAATCGGGGCGAATCGTACTGAAACCAATCCACGAACGATAGACTCGCTCACGTTGGGCGGGAGTTGCGAGTGTAGATTCAGCAAATTTGACGGCACTTTTGTTCACTAAACCCACTTTTATCAAGACATCTGCCAAGGTTTTGAAGGAAGAGAGGTTATGAACAAAAAAAGAGAACAGCTTTTTTGTCACCCAAAAGCGCGTTGCCAAACGGTACCACGGGCTTTCGGTGATGCCGTCGGGGGCCAATAACCAACACGATTCTATCTGAGGAGCCAACAGCTGAAGCGTCGCTAAGGCAAACTTTCCACCCATACTAAAACCCATCACCGAAAATCGCTCAATACCTTGCTCCGACAATACTTCGTCGATGTACGCTTTCCACGCCTCCATCGACAGTTTTTCATCCGTCAGGGCGGGGCTTTGACCATGAAAAGGTAGGTCAAAAAGGTAAAAGGTATATTGTTCTTTTAAGACTTCGACCAAGGGAAGAAAACAACGGTGGTCTTGGCCAATGCCGTGGAAGGCGAACATAACTTTGGGGCCATGTCCGTGGACAAACCTTACAGGTTTTGGAAACCTGTAAGGTTTAGAATGATTAGTATCCGATGCTTGTATCATCGCCACGCGGGTCAGAACCACCTTCCAATGTCCCGTCGGGACGGATTAAAATGCAATCCATTCGGCCAATGGTATTTCGTTGCATTTCAAGAATATACCCTTTTTCCTGCAAACGTTTTATGACCGACTCCGTAAACGCGCCATTTTCAAACGTCGTTTTGTCGGGCAGCCATTGGTGGTGAAACTTGTAGGCATTGACGGCCTGCTGCATGGTCATACCGTGTTCAATGACATTCAAAATCGTTTGAAACACCGACGTGATAATCGTTGAGCCACCTGGAGTTCCTACCACCATGTACAGTTTTTTATTTTTCTCCAAAATCGTCGGCGTCATTGATGAAAGCATTCGTTTGCTGGGCGCAATGGCATTGGCTTCGTTGCCAATCAGGCCAAACATATTTGGAACGCCAGGTTTGATGCTAAAGTCATCCATTTCGTTGTTCATCAAAAAGCCACCGCCTTTTACAATAACCCGACTTCCATAGCCTCCATTGAGGGTTGTCGTGATGGATACCGCATTCCCTTCCTTGTCCACAATCGAAAAGTGCGTTGTTTCTAAGCTTTCGTACCCAGGAATAAGCCCCCCGTCAATTTCTTTGCTGTTGGTGGCTTTATTAAACGTAAAATCCTTCCAGCGATTTTTTAAATATTCGTCTGATGTCAATTCTTTGATAGGCACCTTTACAAAATCAGGGTCTCCCAAAAACTTGGCTCGGTCGGCATACACGCGACGTTCGGCTTCAATCATTACCTGAATCGTAGAATCGGAATGCCAGCCCCAACGCTTGAGTGGATATGGCTGAACAAACTTCATCAATTGCAACAACGCCACTCCCCCACTCGATACGGGCGGCATCGTAATCAACTTATAATCTTTAAAGTTCCCCACTAAAGGTTCACGCCAAGTGGCATGGTATTGAAGAAGGTCTTCGGCCGAAATAATGCCTTTGCCCCGTTCCATTTCGGCCACTAACAAAGCCGCCGTTTCACCTTCGTAAAATCCTGCACGGCCTTTTTGTTGAATACGGCGCAGGGTTTGTCCAAGGTCTTTTTGAACCAACAAATCTCCTTCTACCCAATCTTTTCCATCAGGTCGGCGAAAATACGTCGTATCAGTATTTAGTTTTTTAAGGTCATTTTTAATTCGGTTAAGTCCCGTAGCCTCTTTTAAGGTCAGTACAACTCCCTTTTCGGCCAAATCAATGGCAGGTTGGAGCAACGTAGCCCACGCAAGTTTCCCAAACTTTTTGTGGACTTCCACCATTCCGTCCACCGACCCAGGTACACCACTTGCCAAGTGTCCCGACAAGCTTAGTCCTTGGATCACATTCCCGTCGGCATCGAGGTACATGTCTTTATGGCCTTTGAGCGGGGCTTTTTCCCGAAAATCAAGGGTATAATTTTTGCCTTTTTTGGTGCGATACACAAAAAAGCCCCCACCGCCGATGTTTCCAGCCGCAGGATGCACCACTGCCAAGGCAAACTGAACCGCAACAGCGGCGTCGGCGGCATTGCCACCCATTTTTAAAATTTCAACCCCTACCCTAGAAGCTTCTGGATGCGCGGATGCCACCATGCCATTGGAGGCGATAACTCCTTGGCGGTCAGAATAAAAAGGCTTTTGAGTTGGGTCTTCGGTCAGGAACTGGTAAAACCCTTTACTTTCTTTCACATCTTGTGCCAAAGAAAGTGAGCTAACGAAGGTAGCTGCTACCAAAAAATAGGAAAGTTTGTTCATAGAAGTGCTAAGGTGAATATTTCGGGTTTCAAGTTACAAAAAGTATTTTATTACTGATAGTAGGCTTTCCCGTTCCGTAAAAATACCCTCTCAATGCTTTCAGCAAACTCACCCTTCTGACCATAATTTTAATCTGTCTTAATCTACATGAATTTTGCTTCCAAACGAAAAGTTTTACAAATTGCAAGCTAATAACCCTACTCCACAACATAAGCATGTCTAATTTTAACGATGATGAAAACTTCAGTTTTGAAGAGAACTTCGACCCTGAGGAAGCCAAACACAACTATGAACAAGAAAGAAGCCGTGTAGAAAGCCTTCCCATTATGAAACAAGCCCGTGAAATCTACAAAATTGTAGATTCGCTTATGTCTCTTATTGAAGACGACGGCTGTTTCATGGATCACTACCGCGAAACCATTTTTCAGGATGCCGCCTTGATTCGCGCAAAAATTGCCGCAGCGGAAGGGGCTGATTTGTACAGCCTACGAATGGAAAATGCTGTTCTTGTTAAAATTCACGCACGGAGCTTAGAAGCTCACACCTATGGCCTTGAAATGATGGATTTCAAGGAAGTACATTACCTTGAAGTATTACGCGAAGCCATCGAAGATTTTCGATTGCTTTTTATTCAATGGGTTGCCTCGTTTGACAAAGCCAACGACATTCAAGACAACTGGGGCCAACTGTTTTGCTAAAAATAAACCGCCAGCTGCAAGCATAATGTGTTAGATAGAATTAGCGGCTAAATCTCAAATAAAAAACCTTTAGCGGCTAATTCTTGATAACGCTTTTCATCAAAACGAAAATAATACGCTCCTCTCCGCGACGTCCCTTTCTGCTTCTCTTTTAATTTCTGTAACAGGTTCATGTTCAGAATCTTTTTGCTAAAATTTCGTTTATCTAACGGCCGTCCCAAAATCGACTCGTAGAGATTTCGCAGCTCAAGCATGGTAAATTTATCAGGCAAAAGCTCAAACCCAATTGGCTGGTAACGCACCTTGCGGCGGAGCTGTTCGAGGGCTTTTTGAAACATCTGGAGGTGGTCATAGACCAAGTCAAGCTGCGGTATTTGGGAAATAGGATGCCAAGTAGCGCCATACTCGTGCGACAACTTGGGCAAGGTTGGTTCTACTTCGATGAGGGCATAGTAGCAGGTCGTTATTACGCGCTCGGTAGGCACGCGATACACCGCTCCAAAGGTATATACCTGCTCCATATAGACATTATCAAGCCCCGTGAGACGCTCTACGGTATTGCGCGCGGCGTCATCAATGTTTTCTTCAGGATGCACAAACCCGCCCAATAACGCCCAATAGCCCTTGAATGGATCGTACAAAAAGCGGTGCAACAGCACGTGCAGCTCAGTGCCGTAAAATCCAAAAATGACGCAATCGACCGAATTGAGTAAACCAACCTCCCCTTGGTGGTAATGAGGACTAGCAGAGGCATCGCGGAATTGTGCAATAGCCGAAGAGGCAGAACGAGCGGGGAACGAATCGAGCATGGAACTGAGTACAAATAGGTTGATGACCTAAAAAGCTACAATGAATTTAAAAATACCGTATTTTTCATAGCAATCACTGCGCCTAACGGCTGCTATTTATTGGCTTTCGGTACAGGAAAAGCCACATCTGCTAGAAATTCGTATATTTGATGCCACTAAACAATATTCTCCTATTCCATTCCGTTTTTGACACAGCAAAAAACCAACAGTAATGATCCTACTTCAAGCGCAAACCGCCGTTGACTCCGTAGCTACCGCAGCCTCCGCACAAGGAATTTCTCTATTTGATTTAGTAATGAAAGGTGGTTGGGTAATGATTCCCCTCCTCATCATGTTTTTCCTGACGTTGTTTTTGATCATTGAACGCTGGCTCGCCATCAACGCCAACGGCAAACTCGACGAAAGCTTTATTGATAATTTAAAGGATTTTATTCAACAGGGAAACATCAAATCGGCCGAATCGCTTTGTCGTAATCAACGTTCGGCAGCAGGTCGTATTTTTGAAAGAGCCATTGGCCGCATCGGTTATTCGATCAAAGACATCGAAAGCACCATCGAAAACGCCAGCCAAATCGAGTTGTCTCGCCTTGAAGGCAACCTTTCTTATTTGGGGGTTGTGGCAGGTATTGCACCCATGTTAGGGTTCGTCGGAACGATTTCGGGTATCATCAATATTTTCTACAGCATTTCTCAATCAAACGACTTCAATATCAGCACCGTAGCAAGCGGTATGTACGAAAAAATGGTAACGTCGGGAGCAGGTTTGATTGTGGGTTTGATTGCCTACATGGGCTATCACTTGTTGAACATGAAAATCGACCGCATTGCGCTTAAATTGCAATCAGGCGCGTTTGATTTCTTGGATGTGTTGCAAAAGCCAATCACTCGCTAATTTTGTCAAACGCATTGCTATCATGAAAATACGCCGTAAAAGTAAATTTGCCCCCGAGGTATTTACCCATTCTTTGAACGACATCATGTTTTTCTTGATGTTGTTCTTCCTCATTATTTCGACCATGGTCAACCCCAACGTCATTAAGCTCATGTTGCCCAAGGCGTCGGCGGCCCAACAAATGCAGAAAAAACAAACCACCGTGGCGGTCGATTCTGAAAAGAACTATTTTATCGACCGCAACCCCGTAGCCAAAGACCAACTAGAGACCCAACTCGCCGCTATTTTTAACGGTGTAGAAGATAAAACGGTCATTCTACAAGTGGATCAAACGGTTTCGGTGCAAGACCTGGTAGATGTGTTGGCCATCGGTGCCAAACTCGACATCAAAATGGTGATGGCGGTCAAAAAATAAGTACCAGATTTAAAACTTTACGGCCACTGCTTCGGGATATCTAGCGTTCGCGCGTAGCTTCTGGGGCAGTGGCTGTGTATATAATCGAGTAGCTGCTGCACATCTCGTTCAAAGTCCACGTAATAATCCGTGTCAAATTTAGCCAGTTTCTTCATCAAACCGTCGGCCTTCTTCGCAATGTACTCCGCACACGAATCGCTTTTACTGTTATGAACGCGTAACATCTCGGACTGATACTCAAAGAACGTGAGCAACAAATAAATCGTCAGTTCAATTTCGCCGTATTTATCTTTCGTAATCTTAATATGCTGGCTTATGTCCCCGCTAAAAGTCCGCATGTCCATCATCATCCAACCTGGGCTATCGTGGGTCATTTTGGCTACTTTCAGAATCCGTCGTTTGATATCGTCGCGGCGCTCCTGAACGGTATCTCCTTGTTCTATCAATTCAAACTCCAACCGTTTGACCAGCATATCGTCTTTTGCCACTAAGCGCAACAAGAGTTTGTCTTTTTCTTTTTGGGGCATGGCTACAATAGCCCTCTTCAATTCGTCTTCCAGCGCCATCTGCTAACTCTCTTTAACTGTTTATAGAATGTGAACTTCCCGAAAGTCTGAAACTTTCGGGAAGTTCACTTCTGAAGTTATATTCCTTTGTAATTTTTCTTTTTCTGTCGTTTCTCTAACTCCTTCACAATCTCGCCGTAGATACGCTCCATAAAGGCTGGATTGGTAGAATAGAATTTATAACTGCGGTTGTACGCCACGGAATCTGTCCCGTATTTCTTAAAAATTTTGCCTTTCAAATACTCCGTAATCACCGTAGAGGAATCGAGCGAAGGCATGTTGAGTCGCCCAATTCTTGCTTCTAACAAGTGAATATCGGTCAAGATTTGTGACATTTTCTCTTCCGAAAGCGTCCCTTCGGGAACTTGAGGTTCGTCTTTGCACCCAGAAAGCAAAGCTCCAAGCAGCAAAAAAGAAAATAAAAGGCGAGGTATCATGGCCGATTTTTGTATTTTTGAACAGTTACAGCGACAAAATTACGAATGATTGAGCAATTTATAACGAAGATTCGCCAGTACGAAATTCGGATTCGCAAAGCGGTCAATGCCGACATGCGAGGCAGTTTCCGTTCGGTTTTTAAGGGGTCTGGTCTGGAATTTACCGACCTTCGCGAATACCAATACGGCGACGACGTTCGGACGATTGACTGGAACGTGTCGGCCAAAGGCCACGGGACGTTTGTAAAAATCTTCCGCGAGGAAAAAGAACAAACCGTGTTTTTCCTGCTCGATGTCAGTGGCTCACAGCAAGTAGGCGACGCCACCCAGTCAAAACTCAATACGGCCAAAGAGATTTGCGGGGTGTTGGCGTTATCGGCGATTCAGGAGGCTAGCCACGTGGGATTGTTGTGTTTTTCTGACCAAAAAGAAAAATACATTCGCCCCTCCAACGGCATGAAACACGGTTATCAGTTCATTACGGAACTTTACAAACTGAAGCCCCAATCGACCAAAACCAATCTTGCCGACGGCATTTTATTTACACTTAACGTACTGAAACGCCGAAGTGTTGTCATTTTCATTTCTGACTTTATTGACACCAACTACGAACACAGCTTGCGTGCCCTTGCTCGTAAACACGATTTGGTGATGATTCACCTGCGCGACCAACGCGAAACTAATTTGCCCCCTTTGGGTATCATCCCGATGCGTGACCCTGAAACTAATAAAACTACGTGGGTGAACACCTCTTCGCCTTGGTTTCGGAAACGGATACGCCACGAGTTTTCACAATTGGGGCAAAAAATGGAACAATTTTCTCGGCAAAACGACATCAATTACGTCGGTATCGATTCCAAGGCGGACTACGTTGGGCCGCTGGTAAAGCTCTTTAAAGTCCGACGACAACGCTAATTTAAACTTGGAAAGTCTATCATTCATCGCCAAACGGGACTTTCCAAGTTACCGAAAAGACGACAACGCTAATTTAAACTTGGAAAGTCTATCATTTATCGTCAAACGAGACTTTCCAAGTTTCCGAAAATAAACTTGGAAAGTCTCTCCTAAATACCACATTAGTTGAAAAAGCTCTTTTTATTTTGTTGGCTAATTGCCTCCCAGCTCCACGCCCAGACGCTTGATTCTCGCCTTTTGGAACAAGTATATGGTTCACCACAGCCTGCCGACGTTCGGTTTGAGAAATTCATTTCTTCTACCACTACGCCCATCGGGCTCGGCCTTCCTGTGGTTTATTTAGCCTCTGGTTTTGCCACCAAAAACAAAACCTTACAACAACACGGCTGGCACGCATTGGGGAGTTTTGTCGTGGCCAGTTCCATTACCCAAATTACCAAACGAATTGTATTGCGAGAACGACCATTCGTTGCTGAACCCCAACGATTTACCGCGCGCATTCCAGAAGAAGACCTCAACTATTCGTTCCCCTCGGGGCACGCTACAACGGCCTTCAACGCCGCTACTACCCTGACTTTACATTACCCAAAATGGTACGTAGCGGTTCCTGCCTACGCTTGGGCCAGTGCCGTGGGGTATTCACGCATGAGATTGGGACTTCACTACCCCAGTGATGTTTTGGCAGGAGCGGTCACAGGAGCTGCAAGTGCGTGGTTGATGTACAAAATCCAACAAAAATGGCTACGTCGGAAAGCAAAATAACGTTCAGATTTGCATTTTTCTAAGTTATGCGCTTACCTTTGCGTTGCTTTTGCGCAAAAGCATATCTCAAAAAGGGGTGCCCCAAAATGACGGGCTGAGATCATACCCTAAAACCTGATCTGGGTAATGCCAGCGGAGGGAAGTTACAATGCGAAAATTTACATCTTGGTTTTTGGCCCTAGCAACGGGAGTGTTGCTTTGCGTGCCTGCACTCGCCCAACTTAGCGTTTCGGGCAAAATCGTTGACGCGGAAGACGGAAAACCTTTGCCAGGAGCTACGGTTCGGGCAGGAAGTTTTAGGGGAACGGTAACAAACGAAAAAGGCGAGTTCTCTCTCAAAGATTTACCTAAAGACACTGATTTATTGGAGGTTTCGTACGTTGGCTATGAAGCTAATTTTATTAAAGTTCAGGACGTTGACAAAGTGATTAAACTGCAACGTAGCACTTTCAACGCAGACGAAGTCGTCATCAGTGCGACTCGTGCCAACGCGAAATCGGCAGTGGCTTTTACAAATGTTGGCAAACTTGAACTCAGCAAACAGAATCTCGGGCAAGACCTGCCTATTTTGCTCAACTTCACGCCGTCGCTTGTCACTACTTCCGACGCAGGTGCGGGAGTTGGCTACACAGGAATGCGCATCAGAGGAACGGATGCAACGCGTATCAACGTGACTATCAACGGAATTCCGTACAATGATGCCGAAAGTCAAGGGACATTTTGGGTCAACATGCCCGACTTTGGCTCGTCGGTAAGTAGCGTACAAATCCAGCGCGGTGTGGGGACATCCACCAACGGGGCTGCCGCTTTTGGGGCCACCGTCAACGTCAATACCAACGAATTTAGAAAAGAAGCCTACGCCGAAATCAACAACTCGGCGGGTTCGTTTAACACCTTCAAGCACACCGTATTGGCAGGAACGGGTCTTATCAACAACCATTTTACGATAGATGCTCGTTTGTCGAAAATCACCTCCGATGGCTTTATCGACCGCGCCAAATCCGACTTGAAATCGTTTTACTTGTCGGGGGCTTATTTTGGTAAAAAGAGTTCTGTCCGTCTCAATGTTTTTTCAGGACGCGAAATCACCTACCAAGCGTGGGAAGGAACACCAGAAGCCCGCCTTAAAGGCGACCGTGAAGGGATTTTGGCCTACATCGACCGCAACGGCCTTAACGACCGCGACGCCCAAAATTTGCTCAATTCCAACAGCCGCACCTACAATTTGTACCTCTACGACAACCAAGTGGACAACTACCAACAAGATCATTATCAGTTGATTTCGTCGCATACGCTTTCTAAAAACTGGACTTTTAACCTCAATGGTTTTATGGTGAAAGGACGCGGTTTTTATGAGCAATTCCGTGACAACGATAAACTGAGCAACTATAAATTACCCAACGTTGTGGTAGGAAGTCAAACCATTAGTCGGAGCGATTTGGTGCGTCGTCGTTGGTTGGACAACTCATTTTACGGAACAACCTTTTCATTGGATTACAACAGTTTCAAAAAGCTTACCGCCAACATCGGTGGAGGCTGGAACCAATACGACGGCAACCACTTTGGGGAGGTTATTTGGGCACGCTACGCCAGTACCAGCGCCATTCGTCAGCGTTACTATGAGAACGTTGGGCTAAAAACGGACTTTAACTTGTACGGAAAAGTATATTACCAACTTACCGACAAACTCAACGTATTTGGCGATGCCCAACTACGCACGATTGGTTACTTTGTAAAAGGAGATGATAACCAACGTCGTCAGCAAAATCACGACGTTAATTACAACTTCTTCAACCCCAAAGCGGGCCTGACATACCAAATATCGGAAAGCAGCACGGCTTTTGCTTCGTTTAGCATTGCCCACCGCGAACCCAACCGCGATGACTTTACGGAATCAACGCAACAAATCCAACCCAAACCTGAGACGTTGCAAGATTTGGAATTAGGCTATCGTTTTCAGAAAGGTCGGGTAGCGGCTTCGATTGGCGGGTACTACATGAATTATAAAAACCAATTGGTGGTTTCGGGACAATTGAACGACGTGGGTAATCCCATCAAAATCAACGTTCCCGAAAGTTACCGCGCTGGGATTGAACTTGAAGCAGGTGCTCAACTTCACAAGCAATGGAAATGGAACCTAAACGCGACATTTAGCCGCAACAAAATCAAGAATTTCACCGAATACGTCATCAACTACGACGACGAAAATGGCGGCTACCAAGTAACGAATCATGGCAACTCAACCATCGCTTTTTCACCCAACGTCGTGGTAGGAAGTCAGTTGGTCTTTACACCTGCTAAAAATTTTGAATTGGCTTTGTTGAGCAAATACGTAGGCAAGCAATACCTCGATAACACCTCTAACGAAACTCGTCGATTAGATGCGTATTTCACCAACGATTTGCGTTTGGTATATCGCATCAAGCCTAAATGGCTCAACGAAATCACGATAAGTGCGTTGGCCAACAACGTTTTAAATGAATTGTACGAATCAAACGGCTACACCTATAGCTACGTCTATGGCGGTCAAACTACCACTGAGAACTTCTACTATCCACTAGCTGGACGCAACTTCTTAGTGAGTTTAGGGTTGAAGTTTTAGGAATGATTTTTATCCTCTTTTCGAAAATTTGAGATTGACGAAAGGGGGATTTTTTTAGTACATTTACTAAAAAAACTGACATGGCAACTCTCCTTATTGAAATAGAAGATAAAAAATTGAAGTTTTTCAAAGAACTTCTTCAGAATCTACCCTTTGTAAAAATGAAAGAAGTTCACCCCGATGAGGATAGCGACGAGCAGGTACTAGAAAACATTCGCGAGGGTATTAAGGAAGTACGAAGCGTGGAGAAAGGGGAAACGAAAAGCCGTCCAGCTCGTCAATTTCTGCAAGAGCTATGAGCTATCAGGTAGAAACGATCAAAAACTTTGAGCGAGAAGCAAAACGCAATTTATGACAAATCAGAACAGTCAGATATTTCAGATGTTGAGTTAGTTAGGTTATTGAATGACGTTCCTTAATCTGAAAAACCACTCTATTACAAAAAAGCCTCAGGACCAAGTCTTGAGGCTTTTTTGGTAATATCCCTTCATCCATTCAACAAAAAACTCCATCTGCCCAAACCTACGCTTCATCGGGAAAGGACTAGAGAGTTCTTTCTGGTGCTGTACCTTTGAATCATCAAAACAGCCAGAAAACACAAACTCGTTAATCATCTAAACTATAAACATCCTTACAACCATGAACACTAACATGACTTCCGCCAATCAAAACAACTACGATGAATTTTTGATGAAAGCTGCTCGCCGTCGGGTAGGTTTCCAGACGCACGCGTTTGTTTACCTTATTGTAAATACGTTTATTTCAGCTCTTTGTTTATTTTCTGACGGTAAGCTTCCTATAGAGCTATGGCTATCGTGGGGATTGGGCTTAGCCGTTCACGGCATCGTTGCCTACTTTTCATTCGACGCCAGAAAAGCGACTGAGCGGGAGTACGAGAAACTGCTTAAAGAGAAGAAAATGGACTAACTAACGTGGGTCGGGTAGTGTGGGCGGGTTGCTCACAACCCGACCCACGAAGCCTGGGGTTGTGAGCAACCACAGGCACATATTTAGCAACCCCGACCACTTATTTTTAAGCTTCTCCTAAGAAAGGATAGCGGTAGTCGATAGGCGACACAAAGGTTTCTTTAATCGTACGAGGCGATACCCAACGCAACAAGTTGAGGATAGAACCTGCTTTGTCGTTGGTGCCTGACGCTCTCGCTCCACCAAACGGCTGCTGTCCTACCACGGCGCCCGTTGGCTTATCGTTGATGTAAAAATTACCCGCAGCATTTACCAATTTCTTGCTGGCTAACTCAATCGCGTAGCGGTCTTGGGCAAAAATAGAACCCGTCAACGCGTACGGCGATGTGGCATCTACCAATGCCAATGTCTCTTCAAATTTCTCTGGCTCATAGACATAAATGGTCAACACGGGGCCAAAGATTTCTTCGCACATGGTCGTGTAGTTCGGGTCAGTGGTTAGAAGTACCGTGGGTTCAACAAAATACCCCTTCGATTTATCACAATTGCCGCCCGCAATGACCGTCACCCGAGGGTCGTTTTTAGCGTTGGCGATGTAAGTGGCAATTTTATCAAACGATTTTTCGTCAATTACGGCATTCACAAAATTGGAGAAATCTTCGGTTCCGCCCATTTTTATCGTGGCAAGGTCTTCCACCATGTAGTTTTTGATGCTTTCCCACAGATTTGAAGGCAAATACGCCCGCGACGCAGCCGAACATTTTTGGCCTTGGTACTCAAACGCTCCACGCACCAATCCTACTGCCACCGCCTTGGCATCAGCCGACGAATGGGCTACCACAAAGTCTTTTCCTCCCGTTTCGCCCACAATTCTTGGAAACGATTTGTAACGCGGGAGGTTATCGCCAATGGTTTTCCAAATGTGCTGAAACACTTTTGTACTTCCCGTAAAGTGGATTCCTGCAAAATCGGGGTGACTAAAAATCACATCGCCCACCACGGGGCCATCCACGTAAATGAGGTTGATGACCCCGTCGGGGATACCTGCTTCTTTGAATACTTTCATCAAAACATTGGCCGCATATACTTGCGTCAAGGCGGGTTTCCACACGCACACGTTGCCCATCAATGCGGCCGACGTAGGTAAGTTTCCAGCAATCGCCGTAAAGTTGAACGGAGTCAACGCAAACACAAAGCCTTCGAGTGGACGGTGTTCTAGGCGATTCCAGATGCCATCCGACGACTGTGGTTGTTCTTTATAAATTTGAGAAGCGTAATAAACGTTAAAGCGAAGAAAATCAATCATTTCGCAGGCCGAATCAATCTCGGCTTGGTACGCATTTTTTGATTGTCCAAGCATGGTTGCCGCGTTGATTTCCGCGCGGTAAGGGCCTGCCAACAAATCTGCCGCTTTTAAGAAAATACTAGCACGGTGTTCCCAGCTCAAGTTGGCCCATTTTTCGCGCGCACCCAAAGCAGCCTCAATCGCCTTTTGCACGTGCGACGCATCACCCAACGAATAATACCCTAAAACGTGCTGGTGGTCGTGAGGGGGAGTTACGGCGTATTTTTCATCCGTCATAATTTCCTCACTTCCAATGTACATCGGAATATCAATTTGCTTGCTCCGTGCATCTGCCAAAGCAGCTTTTAAGGCTGCTTTTTCAGACGAATTGGGCGCATACGACTTTATAGGTTCGTTTTTGGGGGCTGGTACATTAAAAAATCCAGTAGCCATGATTCTATTTGGTTTGAAGTTTTTTATAAAAGTCCATGGTCAATAGTTAATAATTTCCCTACCCTATTAACCATCGACCATGGACTATCAACTACATTTACTTCCACGTAAGTCCCATGTTTTGGAACATAAACGCGTACGTATCGGCAGTAGTTTCAAGCGCTTTTTTGGTGTTACTTGCCCCGTGGCCGCTGTTCACATCCACCCGAATCAATAACGGATTGGTGCTGCTTTTTCCCGCTTTTTCTTGCAATTCGGCGGCGTACTTAAACGAGTGAGCGGGTACTACTCGGTCGTCGTGGTCGGCAGTAGTTACGAGCGTGGCAGGATAATTCACTCCTGTTTTGATGTTGTGCAAAGGTGAATACGCATACAACGCTTTGAATTCTTCGGCATTGTCGCTGCTGCCATAATCGGCAATCCAGTTCCAACCAATGGTAAACTTATGGAAACGGAGCATGTCCATTACTCCCACCGCAGGAAACGCCACTTTGCACAAGTCTGGACGTTGGTTAATCACAGCTCCTACCAGCAAGCCCCCATTGGAGCCCCCTTGAAGCGCCAAACGCGCCGAAGAAGTATATTTTTCTTTGATAAGAAACTCAGCCGCCGCGATGAAATCATCGAATACGTTTTGCTTTTTGAGTTTCATTCCTTGCTTGTGCCACTCTTCACCGTACTCGCTTCCTCCGCGTAAGTTGGCTTGAGCATACACCCCGCCTTGGTCCAAAAACGGCATTCGCGTTGGACTAAATGAGGGCGTCAAGCTAATGTTAAAGCCACCGTAACCGTACAAAACCGTAGGATTAGTACCATCCAATTTTAACCCTTTCTTGTAGGTGATAAACATCGGCACTTTAGTACCGTCTTTGCTGGTATAAAATACTTGTTTGGTTTCGTAGTCAGTAGGTTTGAAACTTACCTCAGGCTCGCGGAATACCGTGCTTTTCTTGGTGGCAATGTCGTAGCGGAAAATCGTAGGAGGATAATTAAACGAAGTGTAGGTATAAAACACAAACTTGTCGTCGTTTTCACCCCCAAAACCACCTGCCGAACCTAAGCCTGGCAACGGAACTTCGTTTTCCAATTGGCCTTTCATGTTATAGACATATACCCGCGTTGTGACATCTTTTGAATACAATGCAAACAACTTACCACCTGCCGTACCAACACCCGTCAATGGTTCAGGTTTTTCGGGCAAAAACGGTTTCCACTTTTTGGTGGCGGTTTCGTAAAGCATTACTTTTTCGTTGGGTGCATTTTCGTTGGTATTAATCAAAAATCCGCCCGCTACGTTGTCAACCACGCTGTAACTAAAATTGGTAATTTCGCTTACAATCGGCGTAAATTCCTTTTGGCCTTTGGCACGATAAAACAACGCATTTCCGTCTTTTCCTTTTCCACGGTCTGAGAGATTTAAGAAGGCAAATTGCTCATCTTCACTCACATACACCCCATGAAAACGCTGTAAATTTACTTTGTCTTCATACACCAATTCATCGGCAGCTTGTGCGGTTCCTACTTTGTGGTAAAACACTTGGTGGTTTTCATTTTTGGCCGCCAAAGCGCTTCCTTCAGGTTTGGGATAACGGCTGTAGTAGAAGCCATCGCCCTGCCAAGAAGCCCCCGATACTTTTACCCATTCAATCTTATCAGAAAGCATTTGGAGGGTTTTCATGTCCATGATTTGGTATTCTTGCCAATCTGAGCCTCCTTTTGAGAAGCCACAAACGGCATAATTTCCATTTTTGGATAAATTAAAAACCGTCAAGCGCGTCGTACCATCGGCTGAAAGCTTGTTGGGATCCATGACCAATTCAGGCGTTCCATTAAGCCCTTTTTGGCGATACAACACCGACTGATTTTGCAAACCGTCGTTTTTGTAGAAATAAAAATACTCGCCTTTTTTGCGGGGAGCCGAATACTTAGGGTAATTATAGGCTTTTTCTAAATCACTGAATATCTTCCCTTTGAACGGAATTTTATTCAAATACGCAAACGTCACCTCGTTTTGGGCTTTGACCCACGCGCCTGTTTCGGCCGAGCGGTCGTCTTCGAGCCAGCGGTAGGCGTCGGCTACTTTAGTTCCGTGGTATTCATCCACGTGATCTACTTTGCGGGTGGTTGGGTATATCATTTGAGCAGAAGCTGTGGCGGACAATAACGCCAAGACTAGAAAGGATTTGGACATGGGTGACTGTTAGGTTTTTAATTAGTGTTGACGAAACGAAAGTGTCGAACAAAAATAGAAAATGTCGCCCGCTTGTTAGCAGACGACATCAAAAAATCTTGCTTTGACAACTTTTTATTTCAATTTATCCGCTACTGCGTCCGAAAAGTAAACGAAAAATGAATGGTGATTTCGTCCTCAACCTTTACAAAGAGCAACGACGGCCGCTCAACCTTAAACTCCGATAGCTTTACGGGAAAAGCTCCCTCTACCCGAATCGTATTTCCTTCAGTGTAGGTTTTTGTCGTGATGCTCATCGGTTTGGTCACGCCATGAAAGTTGAGACTTCCATTGATGATTAAATTCGATTCATTTCGCGAGAGCTGGGCGCTGGTAAAATTGATTTTAGGGTACGTCAGTGCTTCCAGCGCTTCCAAGGCGTGCGAGTCGCGGTTGGTATTTCGACTGTCGAACGCCATTACTTTGGCACTAATGGCGACCGTTTCGAGTTTCGCCTCGTCTTCGTCGTACGTCACCACGCAGTCCACTTCGCGGCATACAGCCTTCCACGAGTGTAATGGATGTTTCCCTTCGTAGCTAATCCATGAGCTAGCTTTATTACTGAATAATTTACGTTTGAGTGTTTTAGGCCCAAAGGCAAAACCCGACAGCACGGCCATAGCTGCCAAGGCATAAAATATGATCTTTTTCATACTAATTTACATGGTTAGGAGAGATACAATAAAACCAATCAGCGGAACTGAAAAACCAGAATACTGGCTGTGAAAGCTCCCACGGTAGTGTAGGCCACCGCGCGGTGATAGGGTTTTAGCTCAGGATTTTTGGAAATTTGGTGGCCTAGAACGTTGGTACCTATCATGCCCAATAAATGCACCATGGCCAACATTCGATGCACTTTGGCGCTACTAAACCCTTTTCGATGGACGATAGCCGAAGGAGCAGTAAGCGCCATCGTTGCCGTGAGAGTATAACCAATATTCACGCCTTTGGCAAGGGCGCGGTGGGTAGCGCGGAGGTCGTCACTGTAGTTTTTGTACATTTTTCCTCCTACCACTCCTTGTGCCACCATCCCCGCAAAGGTCAGTAAACCCGCCGCTTGGTGGATATTAAACATAGTCCGTCGGATTTTAAATTCTTGCTGGCGATTTTGGCGGTTGAGCGGCATCCAGTGGCGCATCAAACCATGATGTCCCCAAAGCATTTTTTGGGTGAAAATCATTTTTTGCGGAAGTAGAACGGGAGATTGTAAGCTGTCTTTGATGTCCACCAACAGCGTGTCGGTCAGACTTAGTTGGGCGTAGGCGCTGCTTGTCAGGCACAGCAGTGCCAGAAGTAACACTTTTCTCATAAGTTTTCAATTAAGTAGGGTAGTAAAATATATGTAGCTACATCTACGTAAAAGAGAGCGTTGTGGATGCGTCAATACAAAAAAAGCCGCACTTTCAGTGCGGCTTAACGAATGTTTCTTTCAAATCCTAAGGAGATACCAAGGCGTAGTTGTTGATTGTTCCGCCCGTTTTTTGGCTGGCAGTCGTGCGAGTAAGTACCAATTCTGTTTCAGAAGCAGAATTAATCGTAAACTGAATCGTGCCCGAAGTCCCTGTAGGTTGAGGTGTCAAACTTTTAAGTGTCAGGGTATTTCCAGCTGCGCTTTCTTGTACTTCCCACTGACCTGTAAAAGTATTTCCGTCAAATTCTTTGTAAGTCGCTGCCGTTGGGCTGCTCAAATCCAAGCGGAAGTTGACATAGCCTGCTTTCGCATTACTAGCTCCTCCTTTGGTATAAACTGTCGTAGAACCTTCTTTTACGGTCTGAGCGCTCCACACTCTTCCGATGATTTCACTAAGGGGTTTGGCACCAGGTTTACACCCCGACATCAGGAAAATTCCTACCACTACAGCTCCTACGAATGTACAAATGCGTGTCATGTTTTCTTTGCTATGTGTTAAAACAACATTGTCTTTCTACCTCAATACATACAAAACCTAAGCCAAAGCTTAAATATTGCGCTCGAATATCAGTTTTTTTTGAAAAATCTGCAAGTTTTTGCGGTAAAAGCTACGTTTAACCGCCTATTTTGAACGTCAGACGGTAGTCAGACGTCGTTGGTTCGACTAGTAGTCGCTCTTTATTTTCGGTTTCGGTCTGACTATCGTCTGACCTATTTGCAACGTCAGACGGTAGTCAGACGTCGTTGGTTCAGCTATTGGTCGCTCTTCATTTTCGGTTTCGGTCTGACTACCGTCTGACCTATTTGCAACGTCAGACGGTAGTCAGACGTCATTGGTTCGGCTATTGGTCGCTCTTCATTTTCGGTTTCGGTCTGACTACCGTCTGACCTATTTACAACGTCAGACGGTAGTCAGACGTCGTTGGTTCGGCTATTGGTCGCTCTTTATTTTCGGTTTCGGTCTGACTATCGTCTGACCTATTTGCAACGTCAGACGGTAGTCAGACGTCGTTGGTTCGACTAGTAGTCGCTTTTTATTTTCAGTTTCGGTCTGACTATCGTCTGACCTGGGTTTCAATAAAGACGTAAACCACAGCGCTAGGGTTGTAATCTATTCAAAAAATAAATTACGGTATTCTCAGCGACTGCCAGCTCACCATTTGCCACCCCGCTTTGTTTTTTACATACACGTCCGTAAATCGAAAGCGTGTGTTGAGCTGTTGGCCATTGCTCAGCACTTTTGCCGCACACATACCCGTGATAACAGCCGTCTTACCATAAACACGCACCTTCAAATCTTCAGGTACCATTTCTTGATAGGTAAGTTTTCCGTCTTTGATGGATTGTACAAACGACGTTTTGGTATCAATCAGCCCATTAGAGTGACAATAATATAAATCTTCGGCGAGTACTTTGTCGAGATAAGCGTAGTCTTTGCTTACCAGCGCAGCAAAACGATCTTTTTCAATGGTAGCAACGGCAGTTTCGGTCGAAGTTTGCGACCAAACCACGTAGCTTTTACATACCCAAAGCGTCAGTAGGGCTGCAATTAGGGTAAAACGAGAGATGGTTTTCATAAGAGATGGTTTATAAATTTTTCTTTTTTAATTCTGCAACGGCATGATTTGCGGCTCGCGCCGTGAAGGCCATAAACGTCAACGAGGGATTTTGCGTACTAATCGAAGTCATCGCAGCACCGTCGGTCACAAACACGTTTTTGCAAGCATGAAGCTGATTCCACTTGTTCACGAGTGACGTCTTGGGATCGGCGCCCATTCGGATACCGCCCATTTCGTGAATATCTAATCCAGGCGACTGTTTGGTATCAATCGTCCGAATGTTTTTGCAACCTGCTTTGGTTAGCATTTCAACGTTGGTTTCCCAAAAATGTTTCAGTATTTTCTCATCGTTATCATCGTAGCCAATCGACGTAATTAACTGCGGAATACCGTATTTATCTTTTTTATCTTGGCTCAAACGCACGTGGTTTTCGTACTTGGGAATGGTTTCGGCCTGAATCTGCACAGACAAATGCCAAGGGCCAGGTTTTGCATTGGCCTCTTTCCAAGCTACCCCAAAACCCTCTTCGCCAGCAGCGCTTCCCCAGCCACCTCTTGCTGCACTCATCGCTACCAAGTAACCCCGCAAAAAGTCGGTTTCTTGTTTGTGCACATTCTGATACCTCGGCATAAAACCCGACGTGGGTCGGCGACCGAAATAGTATTTATCTTCAAAACCGTCGATGTCGGCATACACATGGCCTCGGTAATTATGAAAAGCTACATGGTGCCCCAACATACCGTTGTCGTTGCCAAGTCCATTGGAAAAACGATTTGAGGTAGAATTCAACAAGATTTGATTTGAGGCCAAACACGACGCATTTAGAAAAATAATTTTTGCGTAATACTCAATGGTTTCGAGCGTGTTAGCATCTACAATCCTCACCCCTTTTGCCTTTCCTGCTTTTTCATCATAAATAATAGAATGCACGACCGAATGCGGACGAATGGTCAGTTTCCCCGTTTTGCGAGCAGCAGGCAACGTGGCCGACTGCGAACTAAAATACGCCCCAAACGGACAGCCACGGTAGCACAAATGCCGCGCTTGGCACTGCCCCCGCCCCAAGGCCGTATGCCAAGGTTGCGGTTTGGTCAAATGCGCACATCGACCGATGATCAAATGACGGTCGGTATAATGTTTTTTGAACGACTGCTGCAGGTGTTTCTCTACGCAATTGAGCTCCCACGGAGGCAAAAACTCGCCGTCGGGCAACCCTTCTAACCCATCTTTATTTCCTGAAATTCCCGCAAAACGCTCTACGTAGCTGTACCAAGGCGCGAGCTCGTCGTAAGTGACAGGCCAGGGCACCGCAAAGCCGTCGCGAGCGGGGCCTTCAAAATCGTATTTAGCCCAGCGCTGCACCTGCCGCGCCCACAGCAGCGACTTGCCTCCTACCTGATACGCCCGAATCCAATCAAACGGTTTTTCTTGGATGTAAGGTTGTTCGTCATCTTTGGTAAAAAACTGTTGCGTAGCTTCATCTAGTGCATAACAGCGGCTTACAATCGGATTTTTTTCTCGAAACGACGGAGGCAGTCGATTGTGATGCGGCAACTCCCACGGGTTTTTCATGGCCGTGGGATAATCGGTCACGTGATCAACGTTGCGCCCTCGGTCGAGCACCAACGTACGCAACCCCTTTTCGCACAATTCTTTGGCCGCCCAGCCCCCCGAAATGCCCGACCCAATCACAATGGCATCGTACTGATTTGCCTGCTTGGCATCAATGTTGAAGTACATAATGTATTTTAAAAAACCGTTTTACTGTTCCTCTTTGTTTGCCAAATGTGCATAATCGTTGACTACTGTCAGCAAAAATGTACGGTATTCTAACGGAGACGTTATTTCCAAAACTTCGGCTACTTTTTCAGCAGTCCGTTCCAACAATTCATCGTTTGATGTACGCAACACCTGACGAATGGTTTCGATGTCGGTATCTTTGAGTTGGTTGGCAGTGGTATAGGTCACCAAGTAGTCGTCAGGAAGGTCTTGGTACACCACCTGACTAAGGGTAACGCGCTTGGTGGTTTTGACGACGGTTGTCCCCGCCGCAATGTCCCCAATTCGTTGTCCTTTTCCGTTGGCTGCAATCGTAATAATGGCCACCAATGGCGTCAAGATTTCGGTATCGACCAATATCAACAACCATCGCAAGAGATACGCCCCCAACGTGGGAGGGCTTCCATCAAGCAACACGACCCTGATTCGCATGGCGCGTTTACCGAGGGTTTGACCATTCAAAAAATATTCTGTTAAAATGGGGTACAACATGATTGGCAAAACAACGATTACAATCATCACAAACGTACTTGTGCCGCTCCCCCTGCCTATTGCACCGTAGGCGACTATCCAAGCAATCACCCAACCAATGTAAATAAGGCGGTCGATAAGGTTGGCAGCGATACGTTCACCAATGCTCGCAGGCTCATACTCTAAATCGACATTTTGGGAGGTTTGGATTCTGACAGACATATTTTTATAAAGAGTGTGTAAACAATTAGCGAATGAGTGAGGAGTTTTTCCTAACTTTTGCGCAAAATAGAAAAATCAGGCAGTTAGTTACTACTTCATTTGCGCATTTTTCATGAAAGAAGCCGTATTTGTAAAACGTAATACCGAAAAGTGGCAAGCGTACGAATCGACGCCCACCCACGACCCCGACCAACTCACCGAACGGTTTATCGAACTGACCGACGACCTTTCGTACGCTCGGACGTTTTACCCCAAGGCAAACGTAACGCGTTACCTCAACGGTATCACGGCCCAGTTTCACCAAAAACTTTATTCCAACCGCCGCGAAGACCGCAACCGTGTTGCTCGTTTTTGGCGCGAAGAGCTGCCACTGCTCATGTACGAATCGCGGTTTAAGCTCTTGTATTCGTTTGTGTTTTTCATGGGTGCTTGCGTGTTGGGTTGGGTGTCGGCGGCCAACGATGACACCTTCGTTCGGCTTATTTTGGGCGATGCTTACGTCAATCAAACCCTCGAAAACATCAACAATGGTGACCCATTGGCCATTTATGGCCATACGGGCCAAGTGAGTATGTTTTTACAAATTACGTTTAACAACATTCGGGTTTCCTTCGTAGCTTTTGTATTAGGCATTGTTTACTCGTTTGGTACCATTGTCATTTTGTTCAAAAATGGGGTCATGCTTGGTGCTTTTCAGTTCTTTTTCTTTGAACGTGGGCTACTGCTTACCTCCGTACTAAAAATTTGGATTCACGGGACACTCGAAATCTCGGCCATTGTAATTGCAGGAGCGGCAGGCTTGGTGATGGGTCACAGTTTGTTGTTTCCACGCACCTACAGCCGACTCGAATCTTTCAAGCAAGGTGCAAAAAAAGGGGTAAAAATCGTCATTGGTCTGGTACCTATTTTTGTCACCGCAGGCTTTCTCGAAAGTTTTGTCACACGCCTCACCTTGCCCGCTTTTGTTAGCGGAAGCATTATTTTAGTTTCGGCCGTATTTATTGTTTGGTATTTTGTAATTTATCCTCGACAACTCTCTCAGCACAAATGAAACCACCTGTTATCCTTCTCCAACAACGCGATTTTGGACAAAAAATCAACGCAACGTTCGACTTTGTTATTCAAAACTTCAAACCATTGGCCATTAGCCTTTTATACATCGCAGGCCCTCTTTCGCTGGTGGGTGGTTTTTTTATGGGCTCTTACCAATCGGGTATCTTAGAAATGCAAAAAAGCGTACTCGAAAGTGGCTCTTCTTCTTTTGATGGTATCTATCAAATGGTAGGAACCGTGTTTTTGTTGAGCTTCTTTTTGATTTTGGCCAACATTATTTCATCTCTCGTCATTGGGGCTTATTTTTTGGAATACGAAGCTGGAAATCGAAACATCACACCCGAAATCGTCTGGAATCGTTTGAAAGGCTATATCGGCAAAGCGCTCATTTTCAACTTTGTGATGGGTATCGCCGTTGTAGCGGGCATCGTGTTTTTCTTACTTCCTGGCATTTATCTGGGCGTTACGCTTTCGCTCATGACCATGATATTGATGCGCGAAAACCTCGATTTGGGTGATACTTTCCGTCGCTGTTTTTACCTCATCAAAGATAAATGGTGGTCCACGTTTGGACTTCTCTTTGTGATGGGCATTGTGTCATCCATCATTGGATACGCTTTCCAAATTCCGACTCTTATCCTGACAATCATGAGTTCGTTGCAGGTTAAGTTGGCAAACACCGAAGTATTGATGACCATTAGCGGGGTCATTGCCACCGTTGGAGGTGGACTGGTACGATCATTGGTACTAATCGCCATCGTATTTCAATACTACAATTTAGTCGAGCGCCGCGAAGGCTCAGGCATCCTCGACGCCATCGACAATATCGGCAAAACAGACACTCCCCGCACCGATTTACGCGAAGAAGAGTTTTAAATGCTTGTGCAGAGTTAATTGTTATCTGTTATCTGTTAACCGCGAAATACCACTGGCAACAAAAAGCACCCTAAAACTAGTTAGCAAAGGGCAAGTTTGCCAGTATAAGCAAGCTTGCCTTTTGCCCCATACAAACTTGCTTATTGCACACTTGCCCCTTGCCAATTTCACTTATCGTCTAGTGCTTGATAAATCATTAAATCAAACTTGCGGTCGAGTTCCCCGCCCATGCTGGTAGGCCACATTTGCTTCATTAATACGGCACAAATTTTCTCTTTGGGATCGGCAAAATAATGCGTACTGAAGGCCCCGCCCCAGCTAAATGTGCCGACGCTGCTGTAAATATCGTTGGCGCGCCCTGCTTCATTAATCACACTGAAACCTAAGCTGAAATAATTACGAGGGTCGGGAAATAGCGTACCACTTTGGTTGGTATTGGTGAATAGTTCTACTCCTCGGCGACTCAATAAGCGCTTGCCGTTATAAGTGCCTCCATTGAGTAGCATTTGCAAGAAAACCGCGTAGTCATAAGCCGTGCTGGTCAACCCGCCTCCGCCTGAAAAATACGACTTAGCTCCTTTGATGGGGTAGTCGGGGTCGCTTCCAAGGTTATCGAGGGAGCCTTTAACAAGGGTTTTCTCTTTGGTTTCGGAATAAATCGGAACCAAGCGGTCTTTTTTGGCATCGGGCAAATAAAAATGCGTGTCTTTCATGCCCAATGGTTCAAAAATGTGCTTTTGAAAATACTGTTCTAGCGTTTCTCCAGAAACCACTTCTACCAAGTACCCCAACACGTCGGAGCTGAGGCCGTACGTCCATTTTTCACCTGGCTGATGCGTGAGAGGTAGCTTGGCTAATTTTTTGATGTTTTCGCCAATGGTCAGTTTTTTAGTCGTAAAGGCATCCACAATTCCCGCCTTTGAATACACGGCCTTGATGCGGTCGTCGCTCCCGATGGCGTTGTAATTAATCCCCGACATGTGCGACAATAAATGCCGAACCGAAATTTCGCGTTTGGCAGGAACAGTCGTGAAGGTGCTGTCTTTGGGGTTAAATTGATCCATAACGACGGGCTTAGCAAACTCAGGAATGTACTTGCTGATGGGGTCGTCGAGCATGATTTTGCCTTCTTCGTGGAGCATCATCACCGCCAGCGACGTGATGGCCTTGGTCATGGACGCGATGCGGTACATGGCATCTTTGCTCAAAGGCTTGTTGGCATCGAGGTCAGCTTTCCCAAAGGCTTTGTGGTAAACGATTTTTCCGTCTCTAACCACAATCGCTGCCACGCCAGGAAATGCTCCTTTGTCGATGTATGACTGCAAAACGCCATCGATACGATTGAGACGTTCGCTGTACATCCCAACGGTTTCAGGGGCAGCGGCAGTCAGTAAAGGGGGTTTTTGTTGGGTGCCTGTTTGGGCAAATACCGTTACGGTCGTCAACGCCACAAACGCCGACGTCCGAAAAAAAGTCAGAAGGTTCATATGATTGGTTAAGGTTTGATAGTCAGTAAAGTTATACAGCTATTAAGTCATTTGCAAACTCCTTAAAGGACTTAATTTGGTATTGGTTTTGCACCAAACGATTAAGGGCTCGGTAGGTAGGTGAAGACAAGTTTTTGAAGATGTCTGCCAGTTGCTCCGTAGAACGTACATCGTTTTGAGGAGCGAGTTCAATTAAATGTCGGTCGTTTTGGTATTGGTGAATAAAACCATACAAACTCAAGCCGTCGGTGGAGGTATAGCCAAAGTCGAGCATAAACGAAGGTGTATCGGTAAAACAAGCCTCCAAGCCCATGGTGGTTCCCATGTGAAAAAAGGCATCGGCATTAGCGATTTTCTCAAATTTCTCCAAAATATGACTGTCTTTGACCGACAAATCCAACGTTCGGAACCCATCGTCCATCACCACGTTGGGCAGGCTGCGCAGCGGTGCGTATAATTCCCAATTGCCCTGCACAGGATACGGCCGAACCACCAGCTTCAAATCAGGGCGAGCTTGTTGCAGGGTTTCGGCCACTTGTTTGACCACACTCACTTCGTCCCGAACAAGGTCCACGACGCCAATCGCACAGCCGACATAGACATAAGGAAAATCGTACGTACGGGGCAACTGAGCCGCTACCTGGCGGTATTCGTCAATGTAGGCAAACTGACTGGCTCCTACCACGCTTGCCCGCGAGGACGATACGTGTTGTAGATGAATCAAATCTTCGCGGATGCGCTCGTTCCAACACACGTAGGTCGCGCGCGACGAAAAACAGGTATGTTTACAGGCGTGGTCCCAGCTATAGACATAGACCTTCACAGGGTGGTTTTCGTGAACCAAACGCGCCATCAAAAAATCGTCGGCAATGGCCGTAAAACACACAAATTGGTCGATGCCCGTGAGGTCGGTTTGGGCTCGGTACTGAAGTCGGTTCAAGTAAAAATCGTAGGAAATGATTTTGGGCAACCGACGTACCCACGCCAAAATTTGGTGGTTTTTTTTCAGCACAGCAGCGTCCGTAGCAAGCGATGCTTTAAAAAGCTCCATCAAAAAGAAATTGTGACGGCTTTCGGGGATTTGTCGAAAAAGGATGTAGAGTTTTATCCAAAGGCTATTCCACCAGCCTCCCTTTTTTTCATTGATAAGTCGAAACTTCACGCCCGCAGGCAAGTGACGTAAAATCTCCTCTTTGTTCTCAGGACGACCAAAGATGGTAACTTCGTGTTGTTGGGCAACTTCCGTAATAACTCGCCGCACATCGTTGCGGAAATCAAAAAAAGAAACGACAAATCCGATTTTCATGGGTAATGTTGGTGATACGGACCTCCAGTCCGTAAATATCACCGCAATAAAAGTATAAATTACTCATACCCCCAAACACCTTCCATCAAGAAAAATTTGGCACATTATTACTGTTGTGTTAGTTTTACATTCAAACAGTCATCAAACGTATGAAAAAAATAGCCTTCGCCTTCCTATGCTTCGTAAACCTAGCAGCCAACGCCCAAACCATCTTTCAGGCCCAAGAAGTCGATAAAGCCGCTACTCCGCAAGGGGGTATCCCATTGTTTCAAGAATACATCAAGGCCAATTTACAAGTGCCATTTGCCACGCGCGCAGCGGGGATAAAAGGACGCGTATTTCTGAGCGGGGTAATAGAACCCGACGGAAGTGTGTCGGAGTTAAAAGTGACTAGAGGACTTCAGCCCCAAGCCGATCAAGAAGCATTGCGGGTAGTGGGTCTGTACCGCGCGTGGCAGCCAGCTGTCAAAGACAGTAAACCCGTACGACAAGCGTTTAATTACTCGGTCGTTTTTCCCGATAACCCTATCACCAATTACGACAGCACTTCGCACAGCTTGGTTGATTATTTCAACGACAAATTTCAATATACCCAAGAACCAAAGGAATACCACTTCCGCCGCTTGATTCCTGTCGATAACAACGGGGTAGTAGCTGCGGACGTAGTTTTTGAAGAATTCAAGAAAAAAGAGTGGAAACCGTATATGTCGGCAACGTATTCCAAAAAGCCGATGATGTACAAAGTTGAAAACGGAAATAAGATTGATTCGTTGCCTGCGTACCGTATCACCGCTCGCGACCAAAACTGGAATTCGTACGTGCCCGAAATGATAGTTCAAACCAATGGGCAGTTGCTTTCGACAACAGAGTTCCAAGGGGGAGGTTTTCAAGAAGTAAGTCATGTACACTATTACCCCAGCGGAATATTGAAAGAACAACTAATGGCGGATGGCGCTAACCAAATGTTGGTACTCTGGTATGACAATGGCCAAATTGCGGAAGTGATTCAACGCGAACGTCCTCAAGCAATGACGCAAACGGAAGAACGAATCGTGGGCCTCTGGGCAAGAACAGGACAGCAACACGTCAAAGATGGCAACGGCTGGGCGGTAAAACAAGAGAACGAAGCGACGAGTCAGGGGCAGTTAGTCAATGGCAAAAAAGAAGGAAGATGGGTTTCAAAACTGGCCGATAGTACGCTATACATTGACGAATTTTACTCTGCAGGAGTGTTGACCAAAGGCACAATTTATGACAAAGGCGAGGTACGAACATACACGGAAGCTCGCAAAAATCCTCAATTTAAAGGAGGGGTTCCTGCTTTGGGTCAGTTTTTATCCCAAAACCTACGCTACCCCGCAGAAGCGTCTCGTAGAAATGTCTCGGGAAAAGTATATCTAACGTTTGTCGTTTGTGAAGATGGTTCTTTGTGTGATTACGAAATACTAAAAGGCATCGGAAGCGGCTGCGACGAAGAAGCGCTACGGATAGTGAAAGAAATGAGTGGTAAATGGGAACCAGGCGTGTATCGTGGCAAAAAAGTACGGGTCCAGTATAATTTGCCCATATCCTTCATGTTACGATAAGTAATAGCCCATTTGCAGTTACCATTGCTCAGTAAATAATTGCATTATTTTACCCTCCGAAAAAGGATTTCATGAAGCCATTAATCAGCGAACATCTGCGGCTCTCAATCTGCGCCAATCGGCGGGTAAAACGTTAAACAAACTTAGCTAACACGCTATTTATGAGGTCAACCGATAATCAGAGTCGGGTAAAACGTTTTCGACCACCCGAATTACAGGCATTTGTTATCAACTGGCCGTTTTCTAGTTCCAAATACCACGTATCACAAGCCAAGCACAGCACCAATGCACACGAAGGATTAGGAGCAAGTTTTTCTTTGGGTTCAATGGTAAACTTGTTGCCCTGATATACCAAGTAGCTTGGAACGCAGCAAGCAGGCAAGCCATTGGCATCAAGAATGACTCCATCGTAGCGGATTTCAAATACGGTGGCATCTTTGGGGGCTATTGGCTCCCATTGTTTTGCATCGTCCCCTTGCTTTACGGCATTGAGCATCCATTTGCCAACTACAGGTTTTATTTCGTCAGGAGCGAGACGCTTTTCATCACACGACCATGCTATCACCATCACTAAAAAAAGCAGTAACCCTTTCGCTTTCATCGATTCATTTATTTGCTATTCAACACTTTATATTTTTCAAATCTTGACGTACCGAACCCGTGCTAATCCATTACAATAACTAATCGTTAGTACGTTGTCTTGCAAATCCATGTTCCATGTTTCACAATAAACACAATTAATCAAAGCGCACATCGGGTTGTCTGGAACTGTTTCTTTGGGGACAATGCTAAATTTTTTGCCGTTTATAGTAAGATACAGCGGGCCACAGCACGTAGATAAACCCTTTGAATCAAGAACGACACCATCATAGCGGATTTCGAATTGGTGTTGACCGCTTTGGGTAACATATTCCCATTCCTTTTTGTCGGCTCGCTCAATGGCAGTCACTCGCCATTTTCCCACCAATGGCTGTATTTCTTCGGGCGTAAGCTGTTTTTCTTTGCACGAAAAAACACCCAAAACAAGAAAGAAAACCCAAACAACATTTTTCATCAGTTTCACAATTTTTTATTTGAGCCATCTACGACAATTAAACAGAACAATACGCTAATAATCAGAGTCGGGTAAAACGGTTTCGCCCACCCGAATTACAGGCATTTGTTATCAACTGACCGTTTTCTAGTTCCAAATACCACGTATCACAAGCCATGCACAACACCAACGCGCACGAGGGATTAGGGGCAAGTTTTTCTTTGGGTTCAATGGTAAACTTGTTGCCCTGATATACCAAGTAGCTTGGAACGCAGCAAGCAGGCAAGCCGTTGGCATCCAGAATAACCCCGTCGTAGCGAATTTCAAATACATAGCCATCTTTAGAAGCTACAGACTCCCATTTTCTTACATCTCCCGCTGGCTCAATAGCATCGAGTTTCCATTTTCCCACCAACGGCTGTATTTCTTCGGGCGTAAGCTGTTTTTCTTTGCACGAAAAAACACCCAAAACAAGAAAGAAAACCCAACCAACATTTTTCATTAGTTTCACAATTTTTTAACCGATGACGCCTAAACAAGCCCAATAGTTGGAAACAAAAAAAACGTCAGCCGTTTTTAACGACCGACGTTTAATTAGGTTGACTCAGGTTGTGAGCAACCCTCAACACACAAATTCAGGTTGTGAGCAACCTTCGATACACAAATTCGGGTTGTGAGCAACCCTCAGCACGGAACGAAACCCTCAGCACGGATTCGACATTCTGCCCTCACCCACTCGACACTCCAAAACTAGCTCCAATCTCTGTCCCACGAATCTTTGGCGTTCCATTCGTCGGTGGGAGCAAACCATTTTTGGTCTTTTATCAAAAACTTCTTCGCTACTTCTTCATTGAGCTCTACCCCTAAACCAGGCTTGTTAGGAACAGGAGCAAATCCATTGACAACCAAAGGTTTGTTGCCCGTTACAATGTCTTCCCACCCTTCTACGTCCACGCCGTGGTGTTCCAATGCCACGAAGTTTTCGGTAGCAGCAGCACAGTGTACGTTGGCCATAAATGAAATCGGGCTACCTGCAAAGTGCATCGCCATCGGGATACCATGTTCTTCGGCGTAGTCTCCAATTTTTTTGGTTTCCAAAATTCCACCCGACGAGGCCAAATCGGGGTGAATCATATCCACCGCTTTGGCATTAATGAGTTTGATAAACTCTTCTTTCAAGAAAATATCTTCACCCGTGAGGGTAGGCGTTTCGATGGCGTCTGAAATTTGTTTCCATTGGTCGGTATAAAACCACGGCACCAAGTCTTCGAGCCACGCCAATTGGTACTTTTCAACGGCTTTTCCCAAGCGAATGGCCGTGTTTACGTCAAAATGCCCGAAGTGGTCAGCCGATACGGGAATGTTATACCCCACCCCTTCCCGAATTTTGCTGACGTATTCGGCAATGTATTCCAAGCCCTTGTCCGTAATTTGAATCCGAGTGAAAGGGTGTTTCGTCATGCCATAGTTTCCTACGGTTTTGGTCTTGTTGTCACGCTGCGAAAGTTTCCAAACATTGTCCCCAATGAGCATCCCAGGTTTGCCCGCCAACAGCCCAATTCCAAAGTCCATCTTGAGGAAAGTGTAACCTTTGTCCAGACGGGTTTCTTTGAGTTTTTTGGCAAAAGTAGAAGGGTCGCTGATTTCGGGCGTATCGGCATAGAGGCGAACTTCGTCACGGTACTTTCCGCCAAGCATCTGATAAACAGGCACGTTATAGGCTTTGCCTGCCAAATCCCACAAGGCCATTTCTACCCCACATACCCCACCCGCAGCGCGCCCGTGTCCGCCAAACTGCTTGAGTTCTTTGAAGATTTTTTCAACGTTACAAGGGTTTTGACCCAACAAACGACTCTTCAGCATCAGGGCGTAATTGGGACTAGCACCGTCGCGTACTTCGCCCCAACCTACTAAACCTTGGTTGGTATCTATGCGGATAATTGGACTTTTAAACGGCACTCCCTGCAAATGAGCAATGCGCATATCGGTGATTTTTAGCTCCGAAGGCTTCGAATCACGTTTTACTTTTTGGGTAATAAATTCCATTTCTTTTTCGGGCTTTCCATCAAACATCAAGCCCATGGATAAGCCACCGAGTAAGCCTTTGCGTAGAAAGTCGCGGCGATTGTTTTCGGAAGCGGTGTGGGAATCGGGCAACTTAAAACGTTGTGTAAATTTTTTCATTGGGGTTTATCAATTAGGTGCGTACGCACGGTTAAGAGTTGAATTAACGATACAAGATTAGGTCAATTTTTTCTGAAAATATTTCAAAAATCACCGATGGAAAAAGATAGAAGTGTAGGCGGGGGAATTGTTTGATTTTTGTGTGTGTCATCCTTAACCAACGATTCTTTGTATTATGAAAAAAGTTATCCAAGCCCTTTTCTTGGCGGCAATGAGTTCTCCGTTATTTGCCCAAATTCAAGCACCCAAAGAGCTCATTCAGTTTTATACCCAAGAGTGGAAAGGCGAACGTTTCCCCGATGGCCGTCCTAAAGTACCCGATGAAATTGTAAAACGTTTGGCCAATGTGTCCATCGAAGAAGCGTGGGGTATCATGCGGGGCGATGGCTACAACAACCAATTTGAGGGTAATTTTCAAATTATTCACCCCGAAAAACCGCTCGTTGGACGCGTACTTACGGCGCAGTACATGCCCGCCCGCCCCGACATGGAAAAGCCCATCAAAGAAAAAGGAAAAGCTGAAGGCCGCCGAGGAAATACCAACTCATGGCCCATCGACGCGCTCCAAATTAATGACGTTTATGTAGCCGATGGGTACGGAAAAATCATCGACGGAACACTCATTGGCGATAACCTTGGCAACTCGATTTATGCCAAATCCAAAACGGGTGTGGTGTTCGACGCGGGTGTGCGCGACCTCGAAGGCTTGAGCGCTATCGACGGTTTTGTAGGATTCACGCGCGGCTACGACCCCTCGGCCATCAAAGACATGACGATGACCTGCATCAACTGTCCCATTCGCATTGGTCGGGCATCGGTACTGCCCGGCGACTTGGTATTGGGCAAACCCGAAGGCGTGATTTTTATCCCCGCGCATTTGGCCGAAAAGGTCGTAAATCAGTCCGAGTTTATTGCGTTACAAGACGAGTTTGGGCACAAAATGCTCCGTGAAAATAAATTCACCCCAGGCGAAATCGACATGAAATGGAATGATGCCATCAAAAACGCCTTCCGCGAGCACATCAAAACGCGTTCAGGAAAAGTGTATTTGACAAGCGAGCAGATTGAGAAGTTTTTGTCGAAGGAGTAGCTTTTAAGCGCCTTGTTTTGTGCTTTTGTGAAGTTGTTGGAGATAACCCAACAACTTTTTTTATGCCTTGCTTGCCCGTTCCAAAAATTCAGTATCTTGCTTCTGAAAACTCACCGTGGCATGAAAAATAAACCTTATCATATCTTTTTAGCTTCGTCGTTTCGCTTAGAGGTAGAACGACAAGCCTTTCGCAATGAAATTAACCGTATCAATGATTTTTTTGCAAAAGAAGGCACTTACCTCCAGTTGGATATTTGGGAGAAATTTGACGCGGCCAATGACCCCGTGCGAAAACAGAATTTCTACAACGAACACATCAAAAATGCGGATATTTTCGCCATTTTATATTGGGGTGAGTTGGGTGCTTTTACAACGGAAGAATATTTGTTAGCCCAGCAGTTATTTCAAGAAAAAGGCTTACCGCGCATTTATATTTTCAAAAAAAAAGGCGATTTAACTTTTGATGTTCGCCCCGAAAATGTAAGTAATTTGGCTGATTTGGAGGCTATTTGGTACGCAAAAGACAAAGCCCAATGGCCGTGGGAGTTTGAACACCCTGCCGAGTTTGTTAAAAAACTCTCTGATGATATTTTGGGACTGTTCGACAAAAAAGAACATACACACTTTACCCATCCCACGCGCCCACTCGCCACCCGCCTCAGTCTCAAGGGGGCATCCAATCCCGAGGTGTTTTTGGGTCGTGAAAACGAACTCCGTACCATCCGTGAGCGGCTCGATACGGGTGGTCGCCTCATGCTTATTAACGCCGAGGGGGGCATTGGCAAAACCACCCTCGCCGCCAAATATTGGAATGAAAGCCTCTACGACTACCAACATAACGCTTGGCTGTTTTGTGACAACGGCATCATCAATGCCCTCAAAGAATTGGCTCCAAAGCTTAACCTCGACCTGAGTGGGATGAACGAAGACCAGCAGCTCGATGCCCTCAAACGGGCCCTCGCTGCCGTAGAACACAATATGCTGCTTGTGCTTGATAATGCCAACGACCCCGACGATATTCGCGTGTTTAAGCAACATTTTGGGGGCTTTCACTGGCACGTATTGCTCACGAGCCGCTGCGCGGGTGTGCTCGATAAGCACCAAGAACTGCCCATTGTTCACTTGCCGCCACCGTTGGCCAAGGCCCTTTTTACCAAGTATTACCACGAAGACAGCCCCGACTTTGAGGCCCTGCTCGACCGCTTGCTGTTGGCTTTGCAGTACCACACGCTCTCGGTAGAGATTTTTGCAAAAAATATGGCTATCCTCGCCTCACGTGGCGAAACACTGGCCGATTTGGTAAAGCGACTGGAAACCGAAGGGTTGTTTTTAGGGAAGCGGAGTTTCAGTATTACGACCGACTATACCGATTTTACGCGCATCGAAGCCCGCAATAGCGACGACATCCTCGACCGTTTTTATAATTTTGCGAAGCTCACAGAGGACGCCCGCTTTTGGTTGGTGCAGATGGCCTTGCTCCCTCCAGAAGAATACAAGTTTACGTTTTTGTGCAGCCTTTTTGGCCAAGACGCCATTCAATTTGACGACCTGCACGCACTGGCACAGCGTGGCTGGCTTACCCAAACCGCTCAGGGGTTTAAAATTAGCCCCGTGATACAGGCCATTGCCCTTCGTAAAAACCAAACCACCCTCGGCACCGATGCCCAAGCCTTGTTGGACAAGCTCAATTATATTTTAGAAGCTGATGCAGACAATTTACTAAATATCTCGCTCACCGAAGCTGCGCCCTACGTGCAGCCCGTAGCGCACTTGAGCAAATGCCTACGCGAACACCCAAGTTGGGACATTGGCAGCTATAACTTCTCGGCAGGTATCTATTACAACAACACGGGCGATCTCGTAGAGGCCCGAAAATGTTATGATAACTACCAAACTATTTACCAACAACTCTTGGCACAAGACCCCGAAACCCTTTCCTACAAAAACGGCTTGGCCATATCTTATTCAAAATTGGGGGGTATTTACGAGGCTACGGGAGATTGGAAAAACGCTCTTTTGAATTATCAAGAAAGAAATAAAATAGGCAAAGAGATTTATGAAAGCAGTCCCGAAAACCTTTCCTACAAAAACGGATTGGCCATATCGTATTCAAAATTGGGGGGGATTTACGAGCAAACGGGGGATTGGAAAAACGCTCTTTTGAATTATCAAGAACAGCTTCGGATTTTTAAAGAGATTTATGAAAGC
>NZ_JACIBY010000005.1:59806-317747 GCF_014195535.1 Runella defluvii
CGCTCTTTTGAATTATCAAGAACAGCTTCGGATTTTTAAAGAGATTTATGAAAGCAGTCCCGAAAACCTTTCCTACAAAAACGGATTGGCCATATCGCTTGCTCGTTTGGGTACTTTTTATTTGAAACAAAATCAAATCGGGGAAGCCCTTACTCACTTTTTGGAGAGCCGCACACTCTTTGCGGAGCTTTGGCAAGCCACGCAGGGGCAAATTGTGCAGTTTACTTACTATTTTGCTATGAATACCCACGATGTAACTCGTATTGTCAAATTCTTAATAGAAAACAACCAATATCCGCCCGAGCAAGCCCCCGCCATCAAAGAAGCCATCAAAGCCATGCGGCAAGAGGGCCACGCCGCCTTGCACCCTCTCGCCGAGGCGGGCGTACTGCAAGAAAACCAAAAATGGCTACTGGCAGAGTTGGGCGATGAGGCGTGGTATGGGTTTTGAGGCAATGGGTTGAGAGGCTTTGCTGGGAGGTAACCATATAAAAAAACAGTTATTTTTGTAAGAAAAACGATAGAAAGCAATGGCAGCAACTCCCCCCAAACTCAGCCCGATACAGGTGCATTTGTTGCGTTTTTTAGCGAACGAAACGTCAATGAACAAGAAACCCAAGAGCTTCAAAAACTCATAGCACACTACTACGCCCAAAAAGCTGATCAGTTGATGGAGGATATTTGGCAAGAAAAAAACCTCAGCGAAGCCAAAATGCTTGAAATAGTAGAACAGGATTTGAAAAAATGAAAACCCGAATCCTGTTAGATACCAACTGTCTTTTGGTGGCGGTACCCAAACGCTCTCCGTTCAGGTGAATTTATGATGACATTCTGGAAGGAAAATTGGAATTAATAGATTAGCTAAGCTTCAAAGACTTTAAAATTTTGGTAAATTTGTTTGAACAAATACTTTCAAACTGTTCCTATCGTATGAAAACGACGTTAAGTTTCAATACAAATATTGAGATAACAGTCCATCAAATAGCAGACATGATTCGTCAGCTGTCTCAAAATGAACGTGCCAAACTCATCGCACTTTTGGCAGACGATGAACCTACCAAAACGGAAATTCTGACGGGTTTAAAAGAAGCTATCGAAGAGGTCAATTTGGCGAAACAAGGAAAAATGAAACTAAAATCCGCCCGAGCATTTTTGCATGAGCTATAATGTCGAAGTGACCCATCGGTTTCAGAAAGAAGCAAAGCGATTGTCGAAAAAGTATCCTTCCATCAAAACCGACTTACTCAAATTAATCGAAGATTTGGAGGAAAATCCGATTCAGGGTAGTTCATTGGGAAAATCCTCCTATAAGATTCGTCTCAAAATTAGTTCAAAAGGCAGAGGAAAATCGGGCGGTGCAAGGGTCATCACGCACGTACACGTCAGCCTTGAAAATGTCTATTTACTCACCATTTATGATAAATCCGAGCAGGAAAGCATCAGCGATGAAGAACTGGATCAAATGCTCGAACTACTGGCTTGAAAACTATCACTTCGTTTTCCATCTTTCGTTGAGCAGTTTTCGGATTTTTACCGTTTCAGCATAGCCTTCGTCGGTCATGGTTGGGCCATTGAGGAGTGCTTTTTGAAATGCAGTATTTCTTGTTCTTCAAAAGTAATCTTCACCCTCACTCAAGCCCAAAGAAACTGAGTACATATCTATACATGGCTGAATGTACCTAAAAATACCACGATTCAGTCAGGTACAAAAGCATTTTGTGGAAAAAAATAAGGTCAGGATTTGAGATTTTGAGTAAATTGGAAGCCAACTCTATTTGTACTCACCTCATGCTCACCATCGGTATCACAGGCCACCGTGGCCTGCATCAAAAAGACAACGTCCGTGAGGCCCTACGGCAAGTGTTGGCCTACTACCAAGCCCAAGAGACTGAGATAGAAGCGCTTTCGGCCTTGGCGGTGGGTGCCGATACCCTCTTTGCCCAAGAGGCCCGTCGGCTTGGTTTGCCACTTCGGGTGTTGCTGCCCTTTGCGCAGGCGGAGTATGAGAAAGATTTTATCAAAAGTGGCAACCTTACGGAGCTACACCTACTCCTCAATACCGCTACTGAGGTACAAACAGTAAGTGCTACCCCCACCAACGAAGCGGAGCGCGACGCGGCTTATTTGGCCTGCGGGCAGCGGTTGGTGCAGAAGGCCGATGTCCTCGTGGCCGTGTGGGATGGCTTACCCGCACGAGGCGTGGGCGGTACGGGTGCGGTGGTGGCTTATGCACAGGAGCAGGGCAAAGAAATTCAGTACATCAAAGCCCTTCGCGATGACCAAACTCCCAAAGAAGAGGCAGCGGTACTGCTTGGAGAGCTTGATGGACAGGCAATTAAGTACAAAAGTATTTTTGAGCGCGTATGGATAAGGGGCTTGGTGGCGGGGTGGTTGGCGGTGGTGTTTTTTGCGGTGGGTATTGCCTTCAAAGATACCCTGCATCATCAACATCATTTATTGTATGCTTTGGCGGTCTTGGAAGTATTGGGGGTGTTGGTTTCGTGGGTTCTGTTGGAAAAATTTGCCAAACAGCGCAAAGTACGATTTTTCACCCATCGCCGCGATGCCGAGTTTTTGCGGAGTCTCGTTGAGTTCCAAAAAGCGGGGGTAGCCATACCAAAACTTGCAAAGCCTCAGTACCAAGTGTCGGAAATGATGCGGCAACAGGAAGCTAAGATGATGGCTAATTTGCCTCAAAAGCTCAACTTAGCCCACGCCAAACGCTTGGTTTGGAGCTTGGCAGCGGGGCAGATAGCGTACCACCAAGACACGCGTATTCCACGGCTACACG
Source organism: Runella defluvii (assembly GCF_014195535.1). Taxonomy (GTDB): domain Bacteria; phylum Bacteroidota; class Bacteroidia; order Cytophagales; family Spirosomataceae; genus Runella; species Runella defluvii. The sequence goes on from NZ_JACIBY010000005.1 coordinate 62,598, forward strand.
GCCACGAACACACAGTCGAACTCCTACTTAAAGTCATCAAGTGGAGCTTTTTTGGCTTGGTAGGGGTCAAGTTTTTGCTTGAAACAGCCCATCATTTTCACCTTCATTTACCCTTTGAGGTGACCCAATGGATGCCTTGTTTGAATTTCTTTGTCATTGTCTTACCACCTTCCTACGCGGCCTTGGAGGGAGTCAAGTATTTTGGGGCTTGGAAACAAGACATTCGCACCTCGAAAGAAATCGTGGCCCGTCTCACTTCCATACAAAAGCAAGTACTCGACTGCAAAACCGAGCAAATATTACAGGTTCACACCGCAACCTTACGCGAAATTCTCGATTATGAAAATGGCCTGTGGGCGTTGCAATACGAACTCAAAGAAGTAGAATCAAAAGCCTAACTTGGTATTCAAAATAGCCTAGTACAGAACTCATTCAAGACCCTTGTAACGTCTCATACTTCCGCTTAAAAAATCCAAACGACACCACCACCAACACCACATACACCACCGCCAAAATATAGCCCCCGTAGATAAAGAAATCCAGAAAACTGATGTTGGGTTGACCGAAGTTTTTGTAGAGCAGCACTAATACCGTTCCCAAATACCCCCACCAATCGGCGAGCGTCACCACAAAACTTACCGTGCTGACGTACTTAAACGAGGCCACAAAACGCTCAAAATAAAGGCCATTGCAAGGTACATAGGCCAAATACAACCCCACGCCCGTCAGCGTAAACCATACACCCGCCGAAAGCATTCCTTGCTGGTACATCCACGTACTAACGCCCACGGTAAGCCCTCCCGCCACCAAAAGCACGTTGATAAGCATAAACGCTTTCCAGTTGTCTTTCACCCAGCGCAATGTTCCCATCAAAATCAGGATAAAAACCGACACAAAGGTTTCAGTTTGGGTAAAAATAAGCGGGTCGTCCACGCCTGCGGTTTTGAGGATTTCGGGGGCAAAATTGTCGCGAAAATCGCGGAATGCCGTCAAAAAAACGTACGATACAATCAGGGTAATCAACCCCACCGAAAAGGTGCTGATAAAACGACTACGGTCGGCGGCATTCATCGGCGCGCGTTCGGTGCGTTCGGCTCGGTCTTCGTCCGAAGGGGCAGGTAATTTGGCCAATGCCCAAACGGCCAACACGAGCGGAACGGCAAACATTAACCCCGTCAGAAAAGGCATCCAAAACTCCGAAATGCCGTTGTTGAGCAAGGTTTTTCCAACGGTTTTTACAAAACCAGACGCAAAAATAAACGAAGCCGTAAGCCCCGCCACGAGCGCGTCGGTTTGACGGCGTCCTTCCAAAAAGCCCAAAACGGTACCATAGACCATACCGAGCGGAAGACCGTTAAGAAACAAAAACGGAATATTATAAGGTGCAGGGACAAGGGCAAAACCCAGCAAGGCAAGTTCGGCAAATCCTACAAACGACAACAAATAAATGGCGCGTTGGGCGGGTTTCATTTCCGAAACCACCTTAATACCAATGAGTTTTGAAAGCGCGTAGCCAAAAACCTGTAAAGTAATCAGCCAGATTTTGTAGTTAATTCCCCAGAAAACCATCCCATCAAAAGTAGCGGCGGTAATCCCTCGTCGGAAAGCGTACATGCAGGCATAAGCACAAAAAGCAGCGGTAGCCCCCCAAAGCATGAGGCGGGATTCTGAAGGTCGTTTCATAAAAAGGGTTTAGAAATAGTAAAAAAATGGGTGCTTGTTGATAAACACCCAAAAATAGTAAAATCTATGTTGCGGCAATGTTATTCTTCCAAACTGGTTTTATTGCCGATTAACCAACGGGGAACCATCAACCCAAAATGGAAAACTATTTCTTCACATGGTCAAGGTTAAAATGCAGACCGACATTTTCTCGCCGCGCCATGGCCATTTTTAGTACCAAATACGACACGTTAATCATGTTGCGCAGTTCCATAATCGGCACCGAAACCTTTGATTGCCAGTAGAGTTCTTCATGTTCTTTATAAATCAATTCCACACGGTCATGCGCGCGTTTCAAACGACGGTTAGTGCGTACAATGCCCACATAGTTCGACATGATTGCTTCCAACTCTTTGGTCATTTCAGTGACCAAAATCGCCTCCTCAGGATGCGAAGTTCCCTCATCATTCCATTCGGGAATATGGTCTGGAATATACGCATCTGCCAAATTTTCGATGGTTTTGACAAACGCACGGTGTGCAAATACCACTGCCTCCAAGAGCGAGTTAGACGCCAAACGATTGGCTCCGTGTAAACCTGTACAAGCACACTCCCCAGTCGCGTACAAAAAGAAAATATTGGTTTGTCCAAACTCGTTCACTTTGATTCCGCCACACATGTAGTGTTGTGCTGGCACGACAGGAATATAGTCTTTACGAACGTCGATACCCAGTTGTTCTTTACAATAGGCCGTAATGTTGGGGAAGTGTTCAATGAATTTTTCGTAATCACAATGCGTCACGTCGATATACACGTGGTCATCGCCGTATTTTTTCATTTCAGAGTCAATCGACCGCGCCACAATGTCGCGCGGAGCCAACGAAAGTCGAGGGTCGTAATGCTCCATGAAGGTTTCCCCTTTCTTGTTACGAAGAATGCCCCCAAAACCCCGAACGGCTTCCGAAATCAGGAAATTGGGTTTTTTACCAGGTTGATAAAGGGCCGTTGGGTGAAACTGAATAAACTCCATGTTGTCGCAAACACCCTTGGCGCGGTAGGCCATCGCAATGCCATCACCCGTTGCAATGCGAGGATTGGTTGTATTTTGGTAAATATTACCAATGCCGCCCGTGGCCAGCATAGTCGTTTTGGCCAAAAACTTCTCCACTTTCCCCGTTTTGGTATTCAATACATACGCACCAAAACATTTAATATCATCGCGGTGACGATAAACGGTTTCACCCAAATGGTGTTGCGTAATTAAATCGACGGCGAAGTAATGCGTAAATATTTGAATAGAAGGATGGCGTTTTACCTCATCGAGCAATGCCCGTTCGATTTCCGCTCCCGTGGCATCTTTGAAGTGCAAAATTCGATGATCAGAATGCCCCCCCTCCTTGGCCAAATCATAATCGCCATCGGCTTCTTTGTCGAAGCGCGTGCCGTACGAAATCAGCTCCATAATACGTTCAGGTGCTTCTTTGACGACAATTTCTACGATATTTCGTTTGCTGATGCCACCGCCAGCCACCATCGTATCTTCGATGTGTTTTTCAAAAGAATCTTCTTCCGACCACACGGCAGCAATCCCCCCTTGGGCATATTTGGTGTTGGTTTCATCGGCTTGTACTTTAGTGATGACAGCAATAGAAACTTTTTCTTGTTGGGCATCAAAATGGCGCGCCAACTTGGCGGCGTAGCTAAGGCCCGCAATCCCCGAACCTATCACTAAAAAATCGAACTGAGGCATATTGATGTAGAATGACGAAGGTTTGAAATACGAATGTTAAAGTCTTAATAAAACCAAAACTACCAATACAGCAGCGACTGCACAGGCGGTGATTACTCGGAAATGGCGCGGTTGTCTGCGCCTGCAAGGATAAAGAATAAATCAGTAAAAATTTAATTTTTTGAATCATTTTGTGTTTCAAAAACCAAACCGCTATATTTGCAGTCCGATTTTCGCCTCATAATGCCCGTTTATATAGTTAATTAATTGATTTTCAACGAAAAAACACTTAACAAAGTGGATACACTCAGTTACAGAACCGTTTCGGCTAACGCTGCTACCGTACAAAAGGAATGGATAGTAGTAGATGCTAAGGGTGAAGTTTTGGGTCGTTTGGCTAGCCAAATTGCCAAAATTTTACGCGGTAAGCACAAGCCGTATTTCACTCCTCACGTAGATTGTGGAGACAATGTAATTGTCATCAATGCCGATAAAGTGCGTTTGACTGGCAAGAAAATGACCGACAAAGAGTACGTTCGCCACACAGGTCACCCAGGTGGTCAGCGTTTTGCTACTCCGCGTGAAATTTTGGCCAAACAACCACACAAAGTCATTGAAATGGCTGTGAAAGGTATGTTGCCAAAAAATCGTCTTGGTCGTAGCATTTACACTAATTTGCACGTGTATGCAGGTGCAGAGCACCCACATGCCGCTCAACAACCGAAAGAAATTAAATTTTAATCATGGAAGTTACTAACACAGTAGGTAGAAGAAAAACATCCGTAGCTCGCGTTTACGTATCAGCCGGAGAAGGCAATATCAAGGTGAATGGCCGTGAGTTTGCTGAGTACTTCCCAATCGAAACGCTCCAAATCATTTTGAAGCAGCCTTTGACAACCGTTAATGTAGCTTCAAGTTATGATATTAAAGTGAACGTTCGCGGTGGTGGTGTTCGTGGTCAAGCGGAGGCAACTCGCATGGCGATTGCTCGTGCATTGTGCGAAATCAATGTTGAGTTCCGTCCAGCCCTTAAGAAAGAAGGATTCTTGACACGTGATGCTCGTATGGTTGAGCGTAAGAAATACGGTCGCGCTAAGGCTCGTCGTCGTTTCCAATTCTCGAAACGCTAATACCTTTCAATTTGAAAATTGGAGAATTAGTAAATTTGAAAATTAAGGGCTTACAATTCACCCATTTTCAAATTACTGAATTATCAAATTTTCAAATTAGCCAAGTCCAGACTGCGCTTATGGTGTCCGTTGCGTGGTGCTGCGTATTTAAAATTTTTCTAACAACATTTACATTTAGCTAATAAAATGGCACAATTAGAGTACAAAGACCTGTTGGATGCAGGTGTACACTTTGGTCACTTGACACGTAAGTGGGATCCCCGTATGGCTCCATATATTTTCATGGAGAAAAACGATATCCATATCATTGACCTTAATAAAACAATCGCATCACTTGACGAAGCTTGCCAATACGTAAAAGGCGTAGTTCGTTCAGGCCGTAAAGTGATGTTTGTAGCTACTAAGAAGCAAGCACAAGAAATCGTGTCGGAAGAAGCACGTCGCTTGAAAATGCCATTCGTAACCGAGCGTTGGTTAGGTGGTATGTTGACAAACTTCGCTACCATTCGTAAGTCATTGAAAAAAATGCAGAGCTTGGAGAAGTTGTTGGGTGACGAAGCTACTGCAAGCAATATTGCAAAGCGTGAGCGCCTTATCAAAGGTCGTGAGAAAGATAAGTTGGAGCGTTTGTTGGGTGGTGTAGCTGATTTGACGCGCTTGCCAGCAGCTTTGTTTGTAGTAGATGTGAAGCGTGAGCACATTGCGGTAGCAGAAGCAAAACGTTTGGGTATTCCTGTAATCGCAATGTGCGATACAAACTCAAATCCTAATGAAGTAGATTTCGTAATCCCCGCAAACGACGATGCTTACAAGTCAATCTCATTGATTACCCTTGCCATCGGTAAGGCAATCGAAGAAGGACTCATCGAGCGTAAGCAAGAGCGCGATGACGCACGTATGGCCGAAGAAGAAGACGCGAAGCGTTCGGAAGACACAGGTTCAGAAGCGCCAGCCGCCAAAGCTCCAGTAGCTAAAGCAACTGACGAGGACTAAGAACTCAATATATATACCACCGCTTCGGCGGCGGTCGGATAGCCCGTAGCTGCTCATAGGCTATGGGCTATTCCGTTTAACGATTTCATAAAGTAAGAGGTGAAACAAATACAAAACCGATTGCGTAGTTTTACCAAGTCACTTATTTTATTGGAAGTCAGTACTTATTAATCATTAAATTACTAAAATTAACTTTTATAAAAAATGGCAATTACCGCAGCAGATGTAAACAAGCTCCGCCAAATGACTGGCGCTGGTATGATGGATTGCAAAAAAGCCCTTACCGAAGCAGATGGTGATTTTGAGCAAGCGGTTGACATCCTTCGTAAACAAGGTCAAAAAGTAGCAGCCAAACGCGCTGACAACGTTGTATCTGAAGGCGTAGTATTGGTTCATGTAAGCCCTGATGGCAAAAACGGCAAAATCGTTGCATTGGCTTGCGAAACTGAACCTGTATCAAAAGTAGAAAGTTTCCAAAATTTGGCCATGAATATCATGAGCCAAGCAGTAGCTACTAACGCTGCTGACAAAGAAACACTTTTGGCAACTCCTCAAGCCGACGGCCAAACACTTCAGGAGCTTATCACAGAATTGATTGGTAAAATCGGTGAGAAACTTGAAGTTATAGGTTACGAAAACGTAACAGCCGACGCGATCAGCTCATACATTCACTCAAACAACAAGCGTGGTGTATTGGTGGCATTTGATGGCGTAACTGAAGGAACGGATCTTTCAGAAGTAGGCCGTGACATTGCGATGCAAATCGCAGCCATGAAGCCAATCGCAGTAGATAAAGGCGATGTGGATGCAGCTGTCATCGAGCGCGAAATCGAAATTGGTAAAGAACTAGCCCGCAACGAAGGCAAAGCAGAAGCAATGCTTGAGAAAATCGCCTTGGGTCGTTTGAACAAATTCTACAAAGAGAATACTTTGTTGAACCAAGAATTTATCAAAGATGGTTCTTTGACAATTTCTCAATTATTAGACAAAACTCAAAAAGGTCTTACAATTAAGGCATTCAAGCACATCGCTATCGGCGCCTAGTTTATTCCTTTTAGATATAATAAATACCCTCAGAAAATTATCTCTGAGGGTATTTTTATTATATAAATAAACGTATTTAGCTTATTAAATAGCCATAACGAGCAAAATTAAATGCCTCATTGTGTGCAGTGTTAGAAGATTTTCTGTATTTTACTTCAATTTTTCTTGTTACTCTAAACCTATCTTACCGTCCTAATGAGCGTACACTCAATTGGAATGAATCACTATACCGACGAGCAGTTGGTGCGCATGTATGTTGACACGCAACGCAACACTTTTTTTGAAGCACTTTATGAGCGATACGCTGATAAGGTGTATAGGAAGTGTCTGTCTTTTGTGAAAGACCAGGCAAAAGCGGAGGACTTTACCCACGATATTTTTCTAAAATTAATCGTACGGATTGGCACGTTCAAAGAGTCTTCAAAATTCTCTACTTGGTTATTTTCTATTACCTACAACTATTGCATGGATCAGTTGAGGTTAACCAAGAAAATGGCCGAAGATGAATTGACCGAAACAATTGATGTAGCCGAAGATGGAGATGATATTGAAGAAATAGAAATGGATGCTAAACGGCTTCGTCAGGCTTTGGATGGGATTTCGCACGAAGAGCGAACAATTCTACTCATGAAGTATCAAGACGACTTTAGTATCAAAGACATCGCTGATACCTTTGGGTTAACTGAGAGTGCCGTTAAAATGCGACTAAAGCGCACCAAAGAAAAGCTCAAGAAACGCTACCTCGAAGGCGCGATGTTCACAATGCTGATTATAACCAAATTAACAATCTTAGTGAAGTGGTGGCTGAAACACTAACACTGGGAATACTAAAATCGCAAAATGAATAATCCTTTTTTCGACATCGACCCCGACGATAAGGTACCCGAGTCGCTAAAAAAAGCAATCGTATCAGAAATTGACACGATTCGAAACACCATGGAGCTGGTAACGCTCTATGTGGGGCACTTTTTTAGTGCCGCTGGTGCCATGGCAAGCAATGAGCTAAATAAAGCTGTACCTAATCAAGACAAAACCTCTAGCTAGAATGAAACAATTACCCAACCTCACCGAAATACTCATTAGTACGCTTACCAAACTAATCAATCAATTTGTAGAGTTTGTCCCCCGATTTATTTTCGCTGCTTTTATTTTGTTGATTGGTTATGCCGTCGCCAAAGGGTTAGCTGTGATTACAAGTAAAGTATTATCACGCGTAGGTTTTGATAAAATTGGCGATAAACTAAACGAAGTCAGCATTGTAAAACAACTGCAAACCGAAATTAAACTAAGTCATATCGTATCTAAAGTATTGTACTACTTTATCATGCTTGGTTTTGTAACGGATGCCACGCGCACACTGGGAGTCGGTGCTATTACGAGTTTGGTAGAAAAACTTGTCAATTTTGTACCTCAACTCATTGTAGCGGCCATCATGCTTCAAATCGGCGTGCTAGTGTCAGAAGCCATTAAAAATGCCGTGGTATCCATTTGTAAGTCCTTTAATGTGCCTTCGGCCAAACTAATTGGCTCGATTGTTTTCTCCTTCTTCCTAGTGATTACCATCATCAGCGCCCTTGGCCAAGCAGGCGTGAATACCGAATTGTTAGAGTCGAGTTTTAATCTTTTGATGGGTGGTATTGTTTTGGCCTTTGCCGTTGGATACGGCTTTGCCTCAAAAGACATTTTAGCCAACCTACTTTCCTCATTTTACAACAAAAACAAATACCAAGAAGGCCAGATTATTCAAATAGACGATGTCAAAGGAAAAATCATTGCCCTTGATACCACCTCTATTACCCTCGAAACGGGCGAGTCAAAAACCGTCTTCCCACTTCAAGCATTGCAATCTAAAAAAGTAGAGATTTTTGATAAATAGACCAAATAGCGCTGAAAACAAATCAGTTTTACCATGAAAAAAGTTAGTAGATTAGTTGTAATGATGGCCCTTACAGCAATTGGTGCTTGGGCACAAGAAGCAGTAAAAGACACCAGTTACTGGAAGAAAAAATCACAATTTGGCGTCAATTTGAGCCAAGGTACATTTAGTAATAGCTGGCAAGGTGGAGGTATCAACAACATTGCCCTAGGAATCTATCTTAACTCTAAAGGCGAATATACCAAAGGTCCAAAAAACTGGGTGAATGATTTTCAGTTCCAACTGGGAGCCATCCAAAACCGAGGCGATGCTTTTCGAAAAAGTATTGACCGCCTTTTCTTTGATTCAAAGTATGGGTATAAACTCGGAGCCAATTCGCAATGGTTGTTTTTTGCCAATGTAAACTTCTTGTCGCAAGTGGCCAATGGTCGTGATTTTACCAACGATAGACGACCGTTTATCTCTGGGTTCTTTACGCCAGCCTACATTACGGAAGCCATCGGATTGGAATGGAAACCTAATAAGTTTTTCAACATGCAGTTTGCCCCAGGTGCCATTCGTCAAACCATTTTAGGCAATAAAGACCTGTATCTGGATATTGACCGTTTAAGTCCAGAATATAAGTTTGCCAACTACGGTGTGGAGCGTGGAAAAGCCATTCGGAACGAAGTAGCAATCATGCAATTGGTGATGAACTATAACAAAGATTTGGTAAAAGATGTCAACCTAAAGTGGCGTTATCAAGCCTTTGCAAGCGCGAAAGACTTTGCCGCGATTGATAACCGCTTAGATGCACAGTTGACCGCTAAATTTGCCAAGTACTTCAATGTCAATATTGGCTTGATTGCCATTTACGACCAAGACCAAATTGCCAAAATGCAGTTGGCACAATCAATCAACTTTGGCTTTTTGTACAGCTGGTAATTGGGCACTTTAAAATGATTTTGTAAATTAGCCAAACAACCCTAAACAACTACTAACTATGCTTCAAGAATTCAAAAAGTTTATTGCCCAAGGAAATGTCCTAGATCTAGCCGTCGGGGTATTGGTAGGTGCTGCTTTCGGAAAAGTAGTAACTGCTTTTATGGATGACATCATCAATCCTGTCGTAGGACTAGCTGTAGGCGGTGTTGATTTGTCGGCGCTCAAAGTAGTATTAAAAGCCGCAGATCCTGCTACACAAACCGCAGAAGTGGCAATACGCTACGGTAGCTTTATCAATGTAGGTATTCAATTTTTGATTACAATGTGGGTAATCTTCCTCATTGTGAAGGCTGCCAACAAAGCCAAACTTTCAAACTCTCTAGCTCCCAAAGAATAAGTAGCTTTTGCCATTTACCCTAGCCCTGCTTACATGCCGTAAACAGGGTTTTTTTTATATACGTATTTCTACGTGTTTTATCAAGTGGTAGTACGGCATTCTTAAGCCATACCTTACAATAAGATACTGAATTACAGTGACTTACAAAGCAATGCGTATTTATACGTGTTTTACTCCCCTCTTTTTTTGTAGTATGTTTGTTGTGTCAAATTAGAACGCAAACCCCTATCCCTCACACGCTAAAACTGACATACTCATGAACACACAACCTCTACTTACTAGCTTCCCTACTTCTTCGGGGACACATTCAAACAATAGCATTATTATTCCGAATGGTACGCGTCAAATAGTAATTCCTATGAGTCAGTTGGTGTGCATGGAAGGCTCAGGAAACTATGCCTATATTTATACAAGTGACGGAAGACGGTATTTGGTGTCTAAAACACTGAAGAGTTATGCAGATATTTTGGACAAGACTGTGTTTTTGCGTGTTCACAAATCTTGGATTATCAACTTGGCGTTTTTGCAAGATTACTGTGAGGATGACCGATCATTACGGTTGCAAGGGGGGAGAGAGATTGCTATATCACGCCGTCGGATTCGCGAAGTGTGCCCCGTATTGAGGCGTGCTGCTTAATCAGAAAACAATTCTATCAGAATAAAGATTTTTTTTTAGTGGGTTAATTGATAAAATATCGTCCTGCCGACTCATCGGCAGGACGAATTCATTTTAGAACAGGGTAAAACCCGCTGTGAGTTGAAAAAGCGACACTTTGCTATTAAACTGCGCGTTGTTTTGTAAATTCAACTGTGAAATATTTGAGAACCCACTTTCATAACGAAAATCGATATTGAACGAGCGAATGTCTAAGCCAATACCTGCTTGGTAGCCAAAAGTGGCTTGTTCGATGGTCTTGTTGATATTCTGAGAAGAATATACCTTCAAGGCATCTCCCAATTGACTTCCTTGCGCCACGTTGAGTGATGCCATTGGGCCCGCATTAAAACGCAATGGTCCCAATTTAAAACCCACCAAAACAGGAATATCAATCTGGCTAAACTTCACATCTACATTGACGGGCGTGCTGCTACCACTTTTAAGGATTTCAAACGTTCCACCTTTTGAGGATAAAAGAATCTCTGGCTGAATGAATAATTTTCGGCCAATACGGGCATAAGCTCCGACCACATACCCTGTACGATTGCCTGAGTTATTTTTAAAAAAATCTTGAACAGATGCTCCTGGACGTGTAATGCTCAGTCCTTCGGTTTGAAGTTGTGAGAAGTTTGCTCCTCCGCGCACACCGACAAAAACTAATTTGCGATTAAATTGCGCATTGGCTTGTAAAGCAGCAGATAGAACCAAAAACGCCAAAATTGCCTTTTTCATGGTTTGTTATAGAGAGTTATTGTGTAAAAATAATAACAATGATGACGGATTAACGCCCACAGTATCGTCGAGATTGTTTGCAGAATTTTCTAAATTTGAAAATGATACCAATCTTACTTAAAAAACGCACCTCTTACACCCCCTTAACCACTCATAAAAATCTTACAAATAGCACCCAACTACCTCATACATTTGAGCCGTTAAATCAATAAATCAGTCAAAACATTCAAGCAAACTCACTGTTTTACAGCAAATTAATTCGTAGCTATGCTATTCTTACTTGGTTCTGTTAAAATAGTTTCGGTACTTCGTCTGTTACTTGGCAGCCTAGTTATTACATCAAAAAACAATTAACAATCATTAACCAATCATGGAACCTCAACAAGAACGCGGATTTTGGTCACAACTCACTACTTTTTCAAAAGTACTCATCTTTTTGGTCGTTGCAGGCGTGTTAGGTGGCTCGGCTTGGTATATTTTGAAAAACGGAAAGGAAGAAACAGCAGCAACGACGGCGAGTGCTGATACAGTTGCGGTATCAGATGGAGCAAGCACTTCGGTTTCGACAGATAAAGTGGCTTCGGATAGCAAAGAGCCAGCGAAAGTAGAAGAGAAAGCTCAGCCTAATGTAAGCGACGTGGCCGTTGATGAGGCTCCTGCGGCGGCAAAAGCGGCCGAACCTGCCAAAAAGGTGACGACTACGGCACCTAAAAAGGCAAAAGCAACGACCAAGAAATCGGTGACGAAAAAAGAGTCGGCAGAACCAACAAAACCTAAAAAGAAGTCGAAAAACAACGAAGATGTTGAAGTAGATATCTAGGGTTAAAATTTCTCTAAACATGAAAAAATACATCAATAAAGGCTTGCTCATGCTTCTTGTTTTTTGCATGGTAGTCTTACAAACAATAGCACAAACGCCCAAATACGCGGGTTACCGCGGCGGGTTTGACATTGGCTCGCAGGGAGTAAAGCTGTCGGTGATGGGCTTTTATTTCCAAAACAACAAACTGCGCTATAAACTGGTTTATGACCGCCAAGAAACAGTAGGGCTGGTAAAAGGCATGGAAACTAACGGGGGAAAACTTCGCCCCGCTGACATTCAAGAAGCGATTGCTTTTGTGCAAGAAATGATGGAAGATGTGAAGTCAGCGTATAAACTCACCAACAAAGACTTTATCATTTATGCGTCTTCGGGGGTGAATATTGCTTCTAACATTGGTGATTTAGACGCACTAGCCCAGAAAAACCTTGGTATGCGCGTAAACATCAATATGCCTGCCAAAGCGGAAGCCACCTACGGCGCAAGGGCAGGATTGGCCCGCGAAGACTTCGATTCGGCAATTTTGGTCGATGTGGGCGGGGGAAACACCAAAGGAGGAATTTTGCAGAAATACGTTGGAGCCGATGGCCGCGAACGCTATACCTTCAAATCGTATAACATCGAGTACGGAGCCCGCCGTTTGTCGGAACGTATTTTGAAACGTACCAACGGATTTGAAGCTTACGTTCAGGATTTGAAAAGTATGGTCGAAGACTCCATTGCGCCGCTGATTCGTTCGTCGCTCAACGATAACCCTGAGATTCGCTCGGCAACTCGTAACATTGTTTATACCACAGGTGGCGTTTCGTACCAGTTCATCACGTGGTTGGTACCCGAAAAAGTACAGGACGAAATCATCGAGTTTAAGTACGACGATTTATTGAAGTTTTACAACATGCTTCGTACACCCGACGGATGGTCGGAGTTTGAAACTCGCAAGTTTGATAACGTCAAGGATGCAAAGCTGAAAGAGTTGATGGTACGCGACCTCGACAAAGCCACCAAAAAAGTATATAACCGCGATGCGTGTCTAGCGGGGATTTCGTTGGTACTACAAGCGATTCGCGAAATCGGTAATCCAGAACGTAAAACCTTCTATTTCACCCGAGATGCGTATTGGATCAACACCACCGTTTATGATACGTACAAAGGTGATTTTCAAGCTAAATAAACCTATTTTTGACAAAGTATAACCAATTCTTTTTCTCATGGACAATAATCAAGCATTGACAAAATTGAGCGACCTGCCTATCTTGAAACATTTGGAGGGTGGAGAAAATAAATTAAAAGTGTTGCCAGAAAACATGGCCAACTGGAAAAAAGGCGAAAAATCCATTGCATGGTTTGTCGGACTTATCCTGATGCTGGGGATTTTATACGGCTTTTTTATGTTCGTACTACCCGTCATTGTGGCGGCTTTTACGAAGGCACTAGCCGCATTGGTGGTGGTAGGTACGGTGGTATTAGGCGTAATGTTGGCACCGTTTATTTTTAAGTTGTTCCGTCGTTTGGTGCGTGGGTTACACAAGTTTCTGATTAAAGTAGATCCCTTTGGAGAGCTTGACGACCAATTGGACAAGATGAAAGATTCGCGTCAACAATTTGAAAAAGTAAAGGCCGAAATCAACGCTTGTAAAATTCAAATGAAACAAGAAGCGGTGAAAGCCGAGAAACTAGCCAAAGATGCGGGTCAAAAAGTAGTGTATTGCCAAGAAGAAGCCAAAGTATTGAAAGTGAAGCTGGACAAAATGGTGGAAAAAGGAGGTGATAACGCCCGCGAAACCGATGATTTTGTAGAACTTGAAGGTAAACTTAATGCGGCCATTGGCGACGGGAATCGTGCGGTGTCGGAAGCAGAAACGTACAAGCGATTGGTGGATACGTTTGGGTCTCGTGCCAATGTGTTTGCCAAACTTGACCGCAAGTTGGTAGGCTACGGCCACGCGTTTGACGAAAAATTGAAAGATTTTGCCACGAGTATTAACTTGCTCAAAACAGAGTCTCGTGCAATGGCTGCGGCCAACAATGCTACCACTCGCGCTCGCAAGGTGCTGGGTCAAGGCCAAGATTGGCAGTTGGACTACGCATTGGAAGTGATTTCGGGGCAAATTGCCAGCGACATTGCCAGTACGCAAGCCAACATTCGCGATTTGGACAGCATTGTAAGAGACTTTAATCCAAACGACGAACGCGCGTATGCTCGCTTGGAGACTTTCGCCAACCAAATCAAAGGAGGCGAGTTTGAAGTAAGTGACTCTAATCGGATTTCAAACCCGAACTACAAGCTCACTTCGGAGCAGAAAAATGCGGGTGGCGGTATTACAGATATTTTTAACTAGGATGATGCAACTTCCCGAAAGCTACAACCTTTCGGGAAGTTTTTTTTGACGCAACCCATGACCTTACAACAGTTTTTTGACCGAATTGGAGAACGCCCTGATTGGGTGCTTTTTTATTTTGCAGTAGTGCCATTGATGGCGTTTTTGGCAGGACTTCTAGGTAAAAATGAAGGACATATTCCGCCGTGGAATTACTTCTATGCGTTCTTGATTTATTTGATTTGTATTCCAGGGATTTTCTCCGTAACCCTCAACGTGTATCTGTTTTTGTTTGAACGGCGTAGTATCTTCGATTTCAACATTTACACCCAAATTCTTCCCTTTTTCTCCATGTTTCTGACCCTTTGGCTGATTCGCCGAAACGTGGTGTCGTTTGATTACATCCCAGGATTTCAGAAACTTAGTGGCTTGGTATTGATGATTTTTGCCACCATTGCCCTCATGTGGATTGTAGATCGTACGCGCATAGTAGTATTTTCGTACCTCAAGTTTGAGTACGTACTGGTCATTTTTGCGTTGCTGCTCGTGTTATTGCTGTGGGGATGGCGCAAGCTCTTTGGCTAACTACTACAATTCTTCTACCGAACCTGCTCCCAACTCCTGAAGGAGAGTTGTCCAATACTGCGTCACCGTAGGGTTGTTTTCTTTGGTGCTACTTGTGGGCTCAAACGGTAACGCAATTTTGATAGAAGATGCACTCAAGGCATACTGCTGCATTTGTTTAGCGTCGGCCTTGGCCCATTCGTCGGCTTGCGCGTTGTCTTTAGGAGGGTTTGAGTGAAAATCGCGGCGATTGGTACCTTTCATGCTTTCAATCATGTCACTTAGGTAATATACCCGCACCTCAGCGCCCGTTTCAGCCGCTTTGGTAATAACGGGCAAACTCGCCCAAATGTCGGTTTGGCGCTGCGACGCTCCTACATTCTGCACATTAAGTTTTGCCAACAATTGCTTCAAGAAAATCATGCGCTCCCGCTGAATGCCGAGGTCGGCGGTGGTTTCGGCCGCTTCGCGGTCAGTGGCGTTCATGTGGCTGACATCGTCCACCTCAGTGCGGCAAGTGAGCGACAGCGCGCGGGCTTTTTGGGTATTTTCGTGAATAAAATACACCTCCATTTTATCGCCTTTCTGGTGAATGTTTTGTTCGACCAAATCGGTTAGAATCTGCTGGTATTTTTGCGTAACAAAGGCTTTGTTCACGTTTACGCTTTGGGTTTTATCCATAAAAACCAACGTATAAACGGGGCCTTCCGTAACGGGCTTTTTTTCGTTTTCGGTAGAGCAGGCACAAAAGAATGCACTTGTAGCGAATACAATGAAGTAGGATAAGAGACGAGTCATGGCTATGTGAGATTTGACGCGAAGGTGGTGATTGCGGTGTTAATTCGCAATCCAAAACGGATGAGTGGTTTAATTATTGCAAAATAAGAACGAAAAAAGCCCTTAACCAAACGAGCTAAGGGCTTTTTTCAAAGGTAGTTAGGCACTACCAGTGTATCTATCTTACAAGTGAATTACTTCGCCATAAGCAGCGGCAGCCGCTTCCATAATGGCCTCAGACATGGTTGGGTGAGGGTGAACCGATTTAACGATTTCGTGGCCTGTCGTTTCGAGGTTACGAGCTACTACCACTTCGGCAATCATTTCGGTTACGTTGGTTCCAATCATGTGAGCGCCAAGCCATTCGCCGTATTTTGCATCAAAAATTACTTTCACAAATCCTTCGGGAGCACCTGCGGCTTTTGCTTTACCCGAGGCTGAGAAAGGAAACTTGCCTACTTTGATTTCGTAGCCCGCTTCTTTGGCCGCTTTTTCGGTATAACCTACCGAGGCGATTTCGGGTGAGCAATACGTACAGCCAGGGATGTTGTTGTAGTTGAGTGGATGCGGATGCTCTCCTGCAATTTTCTCCACACAAATAATACCTTCGGCTGAAGCAACGTGCGCCAAAGCTTGGCCTTTGGTAACGTCGCCGATGGCGTAGTAGCCAGGAATGTTGGTTTGGTAATAATCGTCCGTAACGATTTTGCCACGCTCCAACTTGATGCCCGTTTCTTCCAAACCGATGTTTTCAATATTGGCGACTACACCCGCCGCTGAAAGTACCACGTCAGTCTCAATTTTAATTTCGCCCGAAGGAGTTTTTACGGTCGAAACGCAACCTGCGCCGCTGGTATCTACTTTCTCAACACTTGAGTTGGTATAGATTTCAACGCCTAGTTTTTTGTATTGTTTTGCCAACTCTTTCGAGATTTCTTCGTCTTCTACAGGAACGATGTTTGGCATAAACTCTACGATGGTTACTTTGGTACCCATGCTTGCGTAAACGTACGCAAACTCAACACCAATTGCTCCTGAGCCAATCACCAACAACGATTTAGGTTGTTTTTCGAGCGACATAGCTTTGCGGTACTCGATTACTTTCTGACCGTCGATAGGGACATTAGGAAGTTGGCGAGCACGGCCGCCAGTAGCGACGATGATGTGGTTGGCAGTATATTCGGTTTTCTTACCGTCGTTTTCAACTTCTACTTTTTTGCCAGGCTTAACGCGTCCGAGGCCATCGATGATGTCGATTTTATTTTTCTTCATCAAGAAATTTACCCCTTTGCTCATCCCGTTTGCAACGTCACGGCTACGCTTAATAACAGCACCGAAATCGGCTTCTGCACTGCCTACCGTGATACCGTAATCTTTGGCGTGGTTGATGTACTGAAAAACTTGGGCACTTTTAAGCAATGCTTTGGTGGGAATACAGCCCCAGTTCAAGCAAATTCCACCGAGGTGTTCTTTTTCAACGATGGCTGTTTTCAAGCCCAATTGTGAGGCACGGATGGCAGCCACGTAGCCACCAGGCCCGCTGCCGATAATTATTACATCGTACTGTGAAGCCATTTCTTCTAATTTTGAGTAGTTGGATGTTCGAATTGTGGGGAGATTGTTGCTGGGAAAGCAAACAACCTCCCTGAAAACGAACGCAAAAATAGGCTTAAAAGTTGGTTTGACAAGTAACTATCCGCAAACCCTAACCGAGCGGCCCATCTTGGTCGGCAAATGGCTGATTGTAGAGGCGTTTTCCTGTGGTTTTGAAAATCGCATTGGCCAATGCTCCTCCCGTTGGTGGAAGTGCAGGCTCGCCCAAACCTGTTGGTTCGATGCCGTTATTCACAAAATGAGCTTCAATGTCTGGCACTTCATTGTATCGAATGAGGCGGTACTTGTTGAAATTTTCTTGCTGTGGAGCCCCATCTTTAAACGTCAAATTGCCGTACATGGCGTGACCAATTCCATCGACAATCGCGCCGTAAATTTGGTTTTTGGCACTACTTTCGTTGATGACGATTCCACAGTCAACCGCCGCATACACTTTCTTCAAAACAGGTTTTCCTTTTGCCATTGTCATTTCGGCCACCTGCGCTACGTACGATGCGTGAGAGAAATAAACGCTAAAGCCTTGTGAGACGCCTTTTTTCTTTTTACCCCAACCTGATTTTTCAGCGGCCAACTTAATCACCTCACGGAAGCGCTTAGTTTCGTATGTGATTTTACCGACGGGGCTCTTTTCGGCTTTGTCCAACAGCTCAAGGCGGAATTGAACGGGGTCTTTGCCCGCCGCCGCCGCAACTTCATCCAAAAACGCTTGTTCGGCATAGGCCAAGAAGTTGGTGATAGGTGCTCGCCACGGGCCTGTTGTAATCGGAGATTTATAATCAGAGGATTGAATCAATAAGTTTTCAACCGCTCCCGCTGGGAAGTTATCTTGGCGGGTAGAGTTTCCTGCGTTCAAACCCGCCCCGTGGAGCATAAAGGCCGTCATGTTTCCCGCCTTGTCGATGGACGCCTTGAAACGATAGCGAACCGCTGGGCGATAAATACCTCCCGTCATGTCGTCTTCGCGCGTCCAAGTTACTTTAACAGGCGCTTTGATGATACTCGATAGTTCGGCAGCTTCTACGGCATAATCGGTGTTGAGACGGCGTCCGAAGCCGCCACCCATGCGCGTCAGTTCCAACGTCACTTTTTCAGGAGCGATGTTGAGCATCTTGGCGATTTGCTTCTGGGCTGCTTCGGGCGTTTGGCTAGGGCCCGCTAACTCAATGCTATCTCCTTTGAAATGGGCAAAGAAGTTCATGGGCTCCATCGGCGAGTGGGGCAAAAATGGGCACTGGTACTCTGCCTCGATAACCTTGTGAGCATTCTTAAAAGCAGCCTCTACATCGCCGTCTTTGCGCTGTACCGTCACGTTGGTGCCGTTGAGCATTTCTTTGAACAAACGGTCGTGGTCGGCAGAACTTTCAAGGTCTTTTTCTTTTTCCCACTCAATTTTCACCGCCTTGCGGGCTTGCATTACTTCCCAGTTGGTCTTACCCACAATCGCCACTTTGTTTCCAAACGAAACGACATTGACAATCCCTGGCATTTTTTTGGCTTCGGTGGCATCAAACGACTTGAGTTTAAGACCAAACGCAGGCGGACGCTGAACTTGGGCGTGGAGCATCCCTGGACGTTTGTAGTCAATCCCAAATAGGTTTTTACCCGTCAGGATATCCTTGTTGTCAACGCCTTTGACACGGCTTCCGATGAGGCTAAACGACGAAGTGGCTTTGAGTTTAACTTCTTTCGGAACGGGTAGTTTAGAGGCTGCAACGGCAAGGTCACCGTAAGCGATTTTTTTACCCGAACTGTGAATCACCATCCCTTTTTGGGCGCTGCATTCGCTGGCAGGCACGCCCCACTGCTGAGCAGCTGCTTCGATAAGCAATGCGCGAGCTGTAGCGCCTGCCTTGCGGAGGCGTTCCCACGAGTGGCGAATCGCGCCGCTCCCGCCCGTCAGTTGGCGTTCAAATTTTTTCGTATCAAGCGGTGATTGCTCCACTTTAACCTTTTCCCAGTCGGCGTCGAGTTCTTCGGCAACGATGATAGGAAACGCCGTTTTAATGCCCTGACCGATTTCGGGGTTGGGTGAAAATATGGTAACAGTACCTGAGGGAGAAATAGCTAAGTAAGCATTGAAGTCGATGGCATCAGCGGCCGCTGTGCCCACCACTTGAGGCTGAAAAGCCTCCGAGGAGAACCAACTAAACCCCAACACCAAGCCACCACCTGCGGCGGCAGTCGTTTTAAAAAAATCTCTTCTGGATTGATTTGTGCTCATGTTCGTAGGGTTATTTTTTCATTTTGGTTGCCGCCACTTTTACTGCATCATGGATACGGTGGTAAGTACCACACCGACAAATATTGCCGACCATCGCTTCTTCAATGTCTTTATCCGATGGGTTGGGATTTTTAGAAAGTAAAGCCGAAGCGGTCATGATTTGACCCGCTTGACAATACCCACATTGCGGAACATCCACTTCGTCCCAAGCTTCTTGGACGGGATGAGTGCCTTTTTCTGAAAGTCCCTCAATGGTGGTGATGTTGGCGGCAGAAACCGCCGAAATTGGAAGCACACACGAGCGCGTTGCATCGCCGTTGACGTGTACGGTACAAGCACCACACATGGCCATTCCGCAGCCGTATTTAGTGCCAACTAAGTCGAGGTGGTCGCGCAATACCCACAAAAGCGGGGTATTGGCATCGACATCAACAGGATAGTTTTTGCCGTTGATTTTGAGTTGAAATAATGCCATGTTAGAGAAGATTAAAGTTGGAACTATAACATAAAGTCAGTCTAAAAAGTTAGCCTTGACACAATGAAAGGTTATTTTTCGCGACGAATCGTGGAAGATTCAAGATTAATAACCCAACTAGGTAACAGCTTGATACTTTGGGTGGTTGATTTCGTCTAAGTCTAAAAGCTAGACGTAATACAAAAGTAATTCATCGTCAAAGTTTATCTATAAAAGGGTAACTTTGTTTAAAATTAGTAGCTCATGGCCTTAGAAGATAAATACGTAAATCCTTTCACTGACTTTGGTTTCAAGAAACTCTTTGGTTCTGAGCCTAATAAGGACTTGCTTATTGATTTTTTGAACGAAGTCGTCCTACCGAGTCGTCATAAAATCGCTGATTTGTCGTATGCTAAAAACGAACATCTTGGACAAAAAGAACTTGACCGCAAGGCCATTTTTGATTTGTATTGCGTAGGAACAAACGGTCAGCGCTTTATTGTAGAAATGCAAAAAGCGAAACAAAATTATTTTAAAGACCGAAGCGTATTTTATGCGTCTTTTCCGATTCAAGAACAAGCAAAACGCGGAGATTGGGATTTTAAATTAGCCGAAATATATACCGTTGGGATACTAGATTTTGTTTTTACGGAAGACAGCGACAAAAAAGAAGTCCGCCACGAAGTAAAGCTAAAAGACCAAAACAACCGTATTTTTTACGAAAAACTGACGTTTATTTACCTAGAAATGCCTCATTTTACCAAAACCGAGGCTGAACTTGAAACGGCCTACGATAAATGGCTGTATGTATTGAAACATCTTCCTTATTTGGAAAAGCGCCCTGTGGCTTTGCAAGAGAAAATTTTCACTAAACTATTTGAAGCGGCTGAAATCGCGAAGTTTTCGGCAGCAGAATTAGCAGGGTACGAAGCCAGCCTAAAATATTACCGAGATTTAAAGAATGTGATTGATACAGCAATCGCAGAAGGTGAACTTAGAGGTAAAACAGTAGGGCATTTAGAAGGCTTACAGGAAGGATTAGAACAAGGTTTACAAGAGGGTCTAAAAAAAGGGATCGAGCAAGGAATAGAACAAGGCATAGAACAAGGCATTGAAAAAGGGATAGAAAAAGGGATAGAAAAAGGGATAGAACAGGGAATGATTGAAAGCAAGAAATTGATTGCTCGTTCTGCATTGGCCGAAAATATGCCTATTGAAATTATCATGCGCTTAACAGGACTGTCGCAAGAAGAAATCGAAGCCTTGCGATAAGACTTGTGTATCGTTCTCATTTTCAAACAAAGTGTTCGAAATCGAACACTTTTTCCTTTTTAAAACAAAGCTAACATTCTGATAAATAAACAATTGACTTCTGGTACAGGTATTGAAGCCATTAATAGAAAAACAGCCAAAATTTTTCAAAAATGGACAGAGAGTTACCGGAAGAAAGTAAAAAGCAACAATCACGTCGCCGTTGGCTTTGGATAGCTGTAGGCATAAGCGGGATTGTCCTTGCCGTATGGTTGCTGCGAAATTCCTTTGGAAATAGCATCAATCAAAAAGACGTGCGGCTCGCTACTGCAGAAGTGGGAGACGTTGAAAATACCCTCACTGCATCGGGCGAAGTACAGCCCGATTTTGAAGCCGTTATTACTAGCCCCATTACCGCGGTCATTCAGCAAACGTACCTAGAGCCTGGCGCTTCGGTGAAGGTAGGGGATAAGATTCTGGAGTTGGACAAAGAGTTTACCCAATTAAGCTTTGACAAACAAAAAGACCAACTCGAACTGAAACGCAACGGAATCGTCAAACTTCGCTGGGAGTTGGATAAAAGCGTGTACGACTTGAAAATCAACGACTCCATCAAAGGCTTAAAAATCAATAGTTTTCGGGCAGAAGTAGAAAATGCCAAGCGACTCTTTCGCGCAGGAGGAGGCACACGGGAGGCCATTGAGCAAGCAGAA
The DNA here is from genome assembly GCF_014195535.1 of Runella defluvii. Classification (GTDB taxonomy): domain Bacteria; phylum Bacteroidota; class Bacteroidia; order Cytophagales; family Spirosomataceae; genus Runella; species Runella defluvii. The sequence goes on from NZ_JACIBY010000005.1 coordinate 84,475, forward strand.
CAGACATTGCGCATCGCCCAACTCGAAAAACGCCAACTAGAAAATGACATTCGGATTAAGCAACAAACGGTGAAAGCCGACATCAAAGAGTCGGAAATTGAGGCGCAAATTCAGGCGAAAGATTTACAAGAACTTCAGCGCAAACTGCAACAAGCAAATATCACGGCGAACCGCTCGGGGGTATTGACCTATGTCAACAAAAACATTGGCTCGAAAGTCTCGGAGGGCGAAGTGCTGGCGCGTTTGGCCGATTTGGGTGGGTTCAAAATCATCGGGGCTATTTCGGACAATTATGCCGAACAAATCCGAATCGGTATGGGAGTCGTGGTCAGGGTCAACGAGACATTGCTTAGAGGTACGTTGACGAATATCTCTCCTTCGGTTCAAAACAACATTGTCAATTTTGACATTCAGCTCGACGAGAAAGGGCATAAGCTTCTACGCCCTAAAATGAAGGTCGAAGTCTTTCCAATTACGGATGCGCATTCGAAAGTTGTTCGGGTGGCCAATGGCGCAGGTTTCACGGGAGTTCCTGTTCAGGATGTGTTTGTCCTTCGCAACGACGGGAAAGCCGAGCGTCGCACGGTAAAGGTCGGCTTGGCCAACTTTGATTATGTCGAGATTTTGGAAGGTATCAAAGCGGGAGAAAAGGTGATTATCTCAGACATGAGCAAGTTTAAAAACGCGAAAGAGGTCGAACTTATTCCCTAACAGCAGCATGAAAAAGAGATATTTATCCGCATTTATTGCACTTATACTGTCCTTTGGGGGGCAAGGAGGGAAGCTTTGGGGGCAAGTGGGGGTGACCCTTTCGGAAGTAGTAGAAATGGCTCGTAATCAGTCGATTTCGGCACGGCAGGCGGCTACTACCAAAGAAACTAAGTACTGGGAATACCGTACGTTTTTGTCGAATTACAAACCGCAACTAACCCTCAACGGAAATTTGCCCGCTTTCAGTCGGTCGTTTATTGAAGTGCGTCAGCCCGATGGAACGATTCAGTTTCAACCCGTTCGGAACAACAACTCTTCCTTGAACCTGTCTCTGAGCCAAAGTATTGCTGCCACGGGAGGAAGCATTTATGCGACATCGCAGTTGCAGCGTTTTGATGATTTTGACCGTAAAAATACCCTTTACAACGGTACCCCATTTGCCGTTGGGTATATGCAGCCGTTGCTACGCTTCAACTCGTTTAAGTGGGACAAAAAAATTGAGCCATTAAAATTCAACGAAAGCCAACAAGCCTACGTAGAATCGTTGGAACAAATTTCGTTGCAGGCCAGTGGATTGTTTTTCGATTTGTTGTTGGCACAAGTCAATTTACAGATTGCCGAAACCAACTTGACCAATACCGATGCGATTCTAAAAGTAGCCAAGGAGAAGTTTGAATTGGGAAAAACAAGCCGCAACGAAATTCTTCAATTGCAGTTGGAGTTGCTCAAAACCCAAAAAGCAGTAGGCGTGTCGAAGCGTGATTTAGAAATCGCGTCGCTCAATATGAAAAGCTTTATTGGCCTTCAAAACGAAGGAAAACTCGTTTTGAATACGCCACGCCCTCCTATTGCAATGGTATTATCAACGGAGAAGGCCATTGCGGAAGCATTTGCCAATCGGGCCGATGCCATTGGATTTAGTCGCCGAAAGTTAGAGGCAGAGCGGGCTGTATCCAAAGCCAAAGGCGATAATGGGCTCAATGCCACACTGACGGCTACGATGGGGTTTTCGAACCGAGGGCAAACCGTGCCTGAGCTGTACCGCAAACCTCAAGACCAACAAACCGTTCAACTACAACTTGACATCCCGATTTTGGATTGGGGACGGTCGAAGTCGCGTACCAAAACCGCCGAAGCACAGCGCCAGCTAACGCAGTATGCCGTGGAGCAAGACCAACAAAATTTTCGCCAAGAAATTTACACCCAAGTATCTCTCTTTGAGATGCTTCGCGACCAGTTGGCGCTTACCGTCGAAGCCGATAGCATTGCCTCAGAAAAATACAAGATAGCCCAAGAACGCTACGTATTAGGCAACTTGAGCATTACGGATTTGAGCATTGCTTTTACCGAAAAAGACCAAGCTAAGCGCGATTATATCTATGCCTTGCGCGATTATTGGGGCGCCTATTATAAACTCCGTCAGTTGACGTTGTACGATTTTGAAACCAACAGTAAATTAAAATAACCCCACCCTGCCCTTCCCCTGTAGGGAGGAGAGAGTTATTCTCCTTCCCTACAGGGGAGGCGATGAGGTAAAACCAAAAACAATCCATGATACAGCTAAAAAACATCGAAAAAGTCTATCGCACAACCACGATAGAGACAGTCGCGCTCAACAAAGTGAATTTGAGCGTCGAAAAAGGAGAATTTGTGTCGATTATGGGGCCTTCGGGTTGCGGAAAAAGTACCCTGCTCAACATCATCGGGCTACTCGACGAGCCTTCGAAGGGGCAAGTGGAGATTGACGGAAAACAAACCAACGGTCTTTCGGATGCGCAATTGGCGAGTTTTCGGAACCAAACCCTCGGGTTTATTTTCCAAAGCTTCCATTTGATTAATGACTTACCTGTCTTGGACAACGTGGAATTGCCCTTGCTCTACCGCAACGTGTCGAGTGCAGAACGCCGTCGCTTGGCCTCAGAAGCACTCGAAAAAGTAGGGCTGAGCAACCGCATGAAACACTATCCCAACCAACTTTCGGGTGGACAAAAACAACGCGTGGCCATTGCGCGGGCCATCGTAGGACAACCCGAAATCATCTTGGCCGATGAACCAACGGGAAATTTGGACAGCAACATGGGGAACGAGATTATGGATATTTTACTCACGCTCAACCAGCGCGATAACGCCACGATTGTGATGGTAACGCACGACGAAAACATGGCCAAACGCACACATCGTTTGATTCGATTATTTGACGGTTCACAGGTATCCTAATTTTTAAAACTATGCTATTTAATTACCTAAAAATCACCCTTGCCGTGCTGAAACGTCGAAAGTTTTTTACGTTTATCAGTTTGTTTGGCATCAGTTTTACGCTCACTATCTTGGTGGTGGTCACGGCTTTTTTCGACCACTTGGTATCAGCAGGTTATCCCGAAGTAAATCGCGATAACTCACTTTATGTGTGGAATATCAAGGAAAAAGATACCAAAAATGAAGGCTCAAGTTCAGGCCCTGTTAGTTTTTCGTTTATCAATACGTACATTCGGACGCTCAAAACGCCCGCAAAAGTGGCCGCAGTGAGTATGTTCAACAGCATCAATATTTATCTGAACAACCACAAAATCAAGGTGATGTATCGCTACACCGATGCTAACTTTTGGGAAGTTACTTCTTTTGAATTCTTAGAAGGAAAAAGCTATACTGCTCAAAATATTGCTAACAACGATTACGTGGTGGTTATCAACGACAACGTGCGGGATCAGTACGTAGGAAAAGGACAGCCCGCCGTTGGAAAAATGCTCGAAGTCGATAACGTAAAGTACCGCATCATTGGGGTAGTGAAAGGGTGCCCCGTCACGCGTCTTCATACGTCTTCAGATTTGTATTTCCCCTACAACACTTCAAAAGCCGATTTGAAAAAGACCGCCTTACGAGGGGATTATATCGCACTTATTTTGCCTAACAATCCCAATGATAAGCTCAAATTACAGGAAGAATTTAAGGCCGTTGCGTCTAAAATAAAACCTACAAAAACGGGTGACAAATGGTTTAACCCTGACAAATTATATGTATTTGCCGACACCTATTTTGTAAGCTTTACGCGCGAGCTAAAAGGTTCAGGCGACGGCGACGGGTCAGCGTTCATTATTTCTATTCTCCTTGGCGTTGTTCTGCTCTTTATGTCGCTTCCTGCCATCAATTTGGTAAATGTCAACATGAGTCGAATCATGGAACGGGCGTCGGAGATTGGCGTGAGAAAAGCATTTGGAGCATCGAGCAAGACGCTTGTGATGCAGTTTGTGATTGAAAATATCATCCTGACCCTCATCGGCGGTGTGATTGCCCTGATTCTGTCATCGTTGGTAATTTTTTACATTAACCAAAGCAATCTCATTGCCTACATCGACCTAAGTTTCAACTGGAAAGTGTTTTCGGTAGCGATTCTGGTTAGCTTATTATTTGGGTTGTTGTCAGGGGTTTATCCTGCTTGGAGAATGTCAAAATTACAGGTAGTAGATGCCTTAAAATATTAAAAGCCATGATAAAACATTTGTTTAAAATCATCTGGAAGCGAAGAAAAAGTAACTCCCTGATGATGACCGAAATCTTCTTTTCTTTCTTAATCTTGTTTGCGGTTTGCTCGCTTGGGGTGTATAATTTTCAAAACTACCTGACGCCCGCTGGCCTAGAAACCAACAATGTTTGGGTGGCTTTTATCAACTTCAATACCTCAAGCGACACGGCGAAGATGGAGTACAAAGAGTTGGTCAGCCAGCAACTGAAGCGTTATCGGGAAGTAGAAAGTTTTTCTTATACGAGCGCCAACGCCCCGTTTACGTTTAGTACGATGAGCAACAGTTTTGCCTATAACAAGAAAAAAGCGTCGAGCGATGTCATCACCGTAGAACCCGATTTTCCTAAAGCGATGAGCATGAACATAACGCAAGGTCGTTGGTTTACGAAGGCAGACATTGCGGGCAATTTTGTCCCTGTCGTCATTACCAAACACTTAGCCAAGGAGTTATTTGAAACAGAAGACGCTGTTGGAAAAGTATTCGGGGGAGGTGAAGAGTCGGCAGGAAGTAAAAAAATGAAAGTGGTTGGCATGGTTGATTATTACAAACACAAAAGTGATTTTCAAGAACTTGACAATACACTCTTTCGCCCTTCTGAAAAATGGGACGATACCATGGTATTAAAAGTGAGAGCGGGAAGTGGAGCCGAGGAGGAAGCCAAAATTGTACGGGAACTGGCACGCCTTGGCAAAGATTGGACCATTGAAATTCAACAGATGGACGAAATGAAATCGAACCGTAATAACCTAGTGTTGGTACCTGTTTTGATTTTGTTGATTATCTGCGGCTTTTTGGTCTTCAACGTCGCTTTGGGGATGTTTGGGGTATTGTTCCAAACCATCAATCGCCGCAAGCAAGAAATTGGCGTCCGCCGCGCTATGGGCGCTACTAAGGGAGCAATTTTATGGCATTTTATTGGAGAAACGGCCGTTATCGCCACCTTTGGCCTGATTTTAGGGCTATTTTTTGCCGTTCAGTTTCCGCTGCTAAACGTTTTTGACGTGGAGGCAAGTGTATATTTATTCGGCATGTTATTGGCTGTCATTGGTATATACATACTCGTCGGTATTTGTGCCTTTTACCCAAGCCGCCAAGCATCGGTGTTGCAGCCTGCGGTGGTACTTCATGAAGAATAGCCTATAAAAAGTAAAAGGCAAAAAGCAAGGGGCAAGAAAGGCAAGAGGCAAGAAAGGTAAGAAAGGTAAGAAATAAGAAAGGCAAGAGGCAAAAAAGCAAGGGGGCAAAAGCAAATTTTTCTCTTACTTATTGCAATTTTGCTCTTTGCATTTTGCCCTTTGCCCCTTACTTTTTATCTTTTGCCCTTTGCCCTTTGCTAATTTGCCCCTTGCTAATTTACGCCCCATGCTCCTAATCATTGACGACGATATTGCAGTTTGTACTTCACTTTCGCTTTTGGCGCGGAAGGAGGGGTTTGACGTGGCTGTTGCGCACAACCCCGACGATGCGTTTCGGATACTGAAGCGGCACGAAGTGGCATTGGTATTGCTCGATATGAATTTTTCCAACGAAACTTCGGGGAGAGATGGGTTACAGATGCTTCAAGAGCTAAAGACCTTGAAACCAACATTGCCCGTGATTCTCATTACGGGCTGGGCTACCATCGACTTGGCCGTACAGGGAATGAAACTCGGCGCGGCTGATTTTATTAACAAACCTTGGCAAAACGCGCATTTAATACAGTCGGTTCGGACGGCTTTGGCGTTGGCCCATTCAGAAGCAAAGGGCAAGGAGCAAAGGGCAGAAGAAATGCCAGATTCCTCACCGATTGCCCCTCGCCCCTTGCCCACTGCCCTTTCCCGCCGTGCGTTGGACAAACAATTTGATTTTGGACAAATCGTGGGAGAGTCGCCGCAGTTGGTGCAGATTTTACAGACCATTGGCCGCATCGCCCATACCGATGCCTCGGTGCTGATTTTGGGAGAAAGTGGCACGGGAAAAGAATTGGTGGCCGAAGCCATCCATCAAAACAGCCAACGCGCCAAGCGACCGTTTGTCAAAGTCAATTTGGGGGGCGTTTCGACTAGCCTTTTTGAGTCTGAAATGTTTGGACACGTTCGCGGGGCGTTTACCGACGCTCGTTTTGACCGTACGGGACGCTTTGAAATGGCGAACCGAGGAACCATTTTTTTGGACGAAATTGGCGAGCTCGATGCCAGTAGCCAAGTCAAGCTGTTGCGGGTATTACAAGACCGCACCTACGAGGTGTTGGGAAGTAGTAAAACCAAATCGGTGGATGTTCGGGTCATTTGCGCCACGAACCGAAACCTCGAAGAAATGGTAGCTAAAGGTACTTTTCGGGAAGATTTGTTGTACCGCATCAATTTGATAATCATCCACTTGCCCGCCTTGCGTGAGCGTCCCAATGATATTCCACTATTGGTGGAGTTTTTTGTGGATAACTTACGCCAAATCTACCAACGGCCGCATTTGCAGGTAACGCGAGAGGCATTGCAGTGGTTAAAAAACCTGAACTTGCCTGGGAATATTCGGCAGCTTAAAAATTTGGTAGAACGTACGGTACTGATTAGCCATCGCGACGTGCTAACGATTGAAGATTTTCAACAAAACTACCAAGGGACTAAAAATTCGGCACTCTTCCCTTCTCCTTCATCACTCCCAGATGTGGGCAGTATGACGCTCGAAGAAATGGAAATTCAGATGATTCGTCGAGCGATGGAGTTTCACCGCGGGAAAGTGGCGCGCGTGGCTAAATCGTTGGGCATTACGCGTTCCGCACTTTACCGACGTTTGGAAAAGTTTAATATCCCTTTTGATGAAGAGTAAAGTAAGTAAGTAAATGGGCAAATTTGCAAGTGAGGCAAAAAGCAAAATTAATTGATACTTCACATAGAGCCGCTAAGGCTTAGATAATCAGTCTTTTGTACCCTTTGCGTCATCGCGACTTTACGTGAATTGATTGGCATTAACACCCAAAAAAAACGATTCTAGCAGCAGGAAATTTTCGGAACGTTGGTACCAATCGTTGAAAACAAGCTCTAACATATTGACGTCAAACGTACCAAAATCGTGCGCATAAAATGCTTGAAGGCGCTCCACAAAAGCAACGGGCTGCACGAGCGGGACACGAAAGCGAATTACAGTCGAATGCGCCGTTTGAATGCTATAACGCTTATCAATAGAATGCTGCAACGACGACGTTTTGAAGGTCGTTCGGAGGTCGTTCCGAATGGCCGCCAAGGTGTCATCCATCGGAAAACCTTGTACAAGTACGCAGCTTGCGGAGGCGGTAATGCCCGAAAAACGCACCCGAAAACCCGCATACTTTTTAACAACCTCACGGATTCGGTCAATGTACTCCTGCGGATGAATCGCTGAAAGTGAAAAACCTTCGTAACACGAAATAATCGACAAGACGGTCAGATGAATATCCGTCAAAGGGTAGTAATATTGCTGAGGTTCTAGGAGAAATAACGCATCAAGCATCGTATGAATTTGCTGCTTACTTTCTGCCGACGGCCGCGCAATAAGCGTAATACCACGACGTGTATCAACGGGAGAGTCAATCAACGGGTCGTACTCAAAAAGACCCTTCGCGAATCCTTCGTTGGCCGCGAGCCACATCTGTTGGTAATGCGCTTCTAAATTCATGGAGTTATGAGACTAGGCACCAAATTTATTGTTTTTATTGCTATCATTCATTTGGTAGCCTTGGGACTTTCGTTCGCTATTTTTTTTACAAAGCCGCTGCTGTTTATTCTTTCGGAAGCGTTCATTTTGCTTTCGCTGTTTTTTGCGTGGCAGGTATATCAAGACCTCATTCAGCCACTAAAGCTGTTGATGACGGGCGTGGAAGCTATTCACGACCGCGATTTTAACGTTAAGTTTTTAAAAACGGGCAAGTACGAAATGGACCAACTCATTGAGGTTTATAACCAAATGATTGACCAACTTCGTACCGAACGGACGCAGCAACAAGAACAGCATTATTTTCTCCAAAAACTCGTTGCCACTTCGCCAACGGGAATATTGATGTTGGATTTTGACCAACACATCACCGACCTAAACCCCAAGGCCGAAGAAATAGTGGGAATGCCCGCTCGGCAACTTCTTCAACTGTCGCTGACCGAAAGCTCACATCCGATACTACAAGCATTGAGTCGCTTGAAAACGGGCGAAGCGCGCACGTTCAATTTCAACGGAGTAGCGTTATTTAAATGCCAAAAAGCCCATTTTATCGACCGCGGTTTTCCTCGGTATTTTGTGATGTTGGAAGAACTAACGGCGGAGATTTTGGCCGCCGAAAAAAATGCCTACGGCAAAGTTATTCGCTTGATGGCCCACGAGGTCAACAATTCGATTGGCGCCGTTAACTCGATTTTAGACTCGACTTTGTATTATTTGGACGAAAATCCTGACGTCCAAAGTGCGGTGCGGGTAGCGATGGAACGCAACGACCACCTAAACCAGTTTATGCGAAACTTTGCGGACATCGTTCGTTTACCAATGCCCCAAAAACAGCGCCTTGACTTGCACGAATTGCTCCAAAACATGGCCAAATTGATGGAGTTCAATGCCCGAAGTCGCGAAATAACGTTGGAATGGGCGCTTCATCCCCAACCGATTTGGCTTGACGCCGACCGTCAGCAGTTGGAGCAAGTGCTGGTGAATGTACTCAAAAATGCGTTTGAGAGCATCGGGCGTGGTGGAAAAGTCATCTTCAAAACGTCACCGTCCCAGTTGGAAATCATCGACAGCGGCTCAGGAATCTCCGCCGACGTGGCGGCTCAGTTGTTTACCCCATTTTTTTCTACCAAGAAAAACGGTCAGGGAATTGGCCTCACCCTTGTCCGCGAGATTTTGCACAACCACGGCTTTTCCGCCTCCCTCCAAACCGAAGAAGTGGGAAAAACGGTGTTTCGAGTGGGGTTTTGATTATTTCACCGTCAAATTTTCTTGATGAATAATATTGTTTTGAATATCTCTTTGTACGATGATAAACTTGCCCTTGGGGAGATAGAGCGTATAAGTAGGAAAACCGTCGTAGGTTTGGTCAGCAGGTATGAGTGAGTGGATATTTTTCGTCTTTTTGACCTCTTTTTGGTAATAAGCTTGAACCAAAAAACAGTTTTCTTTAAATGTTGAAACGACTACTTTTTCTTTGGATATACCGAATGCTTGTATCCAATCGGGGCGAGCTTTATCAGTGATTGTCGGCGGATGAATGAGGTAAAAATCGTACGTCTTGGGTTTATTTCTGTAAAAGGGTTGGCCGTTTTTCAATAAAATAGCCGTCTTCTTGATATTATGTCTTTGAACTAGATAATGATATCCCAACTGAGCGACACTATTGGTATTTCCTTCCGTATATTGTTGCTGATTGATAGATAGAGGCTCTATTCCTGTAAACAATTTTAAGAAATACCCCATTGGTTTTAACTCGTCAAATGTTTTTTCAATGTGTCCATAGCCTGCATAGACAAATACCTTACTGTTGGGATTTTTCAGTAACACGTTTGATATAGTATGGGCTTGCATGGCTTCTCGGTCTATCATATCCCCTACAAATTCGTACGGGACAAGGGTGAATCCTAATTGGATAGCATACCGAAAAAACTCAGACAGCATTGGGTCTAAGGCATAATACCCAAGAGAGGGGGATGGAATAAAATTGGCGCGATGGATGTATTGATTAGTTGGGTTATGCAAAGCTTCCGCCGCTAAATATCGAAACCCTTTTTTGTATAAATAATCAAGTAAAGTATAAGCAAAAACACGATTTAAACTCTTGTGATGAGACTCGTTCAGCATCACAATTTTTGACGTGTCAATGGAGGCGTAAAGTTGGTTGATGTTGCCTAAAGCTAAACTATCATAACGCTTGATACTCGCTTCACTAAGTTCGATTTTTTTGGTGCGACCTACATTTTCGGAACTGTCAAAAAAAGCAATAGCACTGCGGGAGTCGCCAATAAATGTTGCAGCAATTCCTGTGTCGTAATAGTAGTCACGTAGTCTTCCTTGAGTATTATAAAAGCTCTTATTGGCTAATTGGAATTTAAGTGACGAAATGTAATCTATTTCGCCATTCGAATTTATCAATATCTCCCTATACGTCTTTTTGGAAAATGTAGAGTCTATTGGTGCTGAAATTGAGGCATAAAGGCGTTGCAGCCCCGTACTTTGAGCCAATACACTGGTTGAATTCAGCAAGAATAATAATAACAAATGAATGTGGCACGTAAAGAAACGCCTCATAATTTATTTCTATCCTCGTTTTTTCTTTCCTCTCTTTCTCCCCTGACGGAGTTTTTTGTCGGCTTCGAGGTCTTCAATTTCTTGGAGAAGCGACTTAATATTGCCTGCGGGGTCGTTGCTTGTGTCCACAATACCGTCGTATTCGGCTTTGCTGAGTTGGAGTACCGTAACGGGCTTTCCTACATATTCTTCAATGGCGGTCAATTTCGGTTTTTCCTCCGTACTACAAAACGATACCGCGCTTCCGCGTTGTGTCCCACGGCCTGTACGCCCCACGCGGTGTACGTAGTTTTCGACCTCATCGGGCAAGTCGTAGTTAACCACATAGTCCACGTTCGGAATGTCAATTCCACGGGCACTGATGTCGGTCGCAATCAACACCTTGGTTTTGCCACTTTTAAACGCTCCCAGTGCCAACGAACGCTCTTTTTGCTCTTTGTCACCGTGCAACGTCATGCTTTGAATTTCCATGCGTTCGAGCGCATGAGCCACCCGTTCGGCGCGCACTTTAGTCCGCACAAACACCATGATTTTACTGTCGGGGTGCTCGTTGATGAGGCGTTCCAAGAAAAAACGTTTGTCGTCCATCTCGACGTACGTCACAAAATGGTCAACGTTTTTAGAGACGGGGTCTTTGGGTGAAATCTGAATCCGAATGGCCGCGCTGTGAATGATGGAATAGGCCAGTTTTTTGATTTTATCATCAATTGTTGCCGAAAAAAACAGCGTTTGCCGACGGCGAGGCAAGTGTTTGAGCAAATCACGAATGTCTTTGATAAAGCCCAAATCGAGCATGTGGTCGGCTTCGTCGAGCACCAATAGTTCCACGCGTTCGAGGCGTAAATGACCTTGGCTCACCAAGTCAAACAAACGCCCTGGCGTGGCTACCACAATGTCCATCCCCTTGTCGAGGCGGGCGATTTGCGGGTCTTGGGCTACCCCACCAAACAACGCCAACGTTTTTACGTCGCTTCCTTTGCCAAGGCGTTCAAATACCTCCGTGATTTGTAGCGCCAACTCGTGCGTAGGCACCATGACCACGCACTTTATGCCGTCGGGGCGGCGCGAATTGCGTTTGCGCTCGTGGAGTAAATGAAGAATCGGAATCGCAAAAGCGGCCGTTTTTCCCGTTCCCGTTTGAGCAATAGCCAATACATCTTCTCCTTTCAAAATCGACGGAATCGCTTTGTATTGGATGTCGGTGGGGCGGCGAAAACCTAGTTTTTCGAGGTTTTGTTTTACAACGCCAGAAATGTGATAATCTTCAAACTTCATTTGCAGCTAATATCAGAGGTTGATTCTGCAAAGGTACGAAGTAGATTGGTGATTTGACACTAAGTGCGCTTTTAGGCCAAAAACCTCATCGAAAGTAAGCTAAATCGAAATCAAATAGGCGTCAAAAATGGTTACTAAACCAAACCTAATGCGAGTTAACCATGCCTGAACTACCCGAAGTCGAAACCTACCGCCATTATTTTGAAGCCACTTCTTTTCACCAAGCCATAGAAGCTATTGAGGTAGAAGACCGAAAGCTGCTTACAACCGACTACGCTACGCTCACTGAAACGCTTGTGGGACAGTCGTTTGCGGCTACGCGGCGAGTGGGCAAAAATTTGTTTGCGTTTACGGACGGAGGGCACACACTCCATCTTCATTTTGGGATGACGGGCGATTTGGAGTATTATCATTCGTCGTTGCCTCGGCCTCGCCACGCGCGCATCGTTTTTGTGTTTCGTTCGGGCTTCAATTTGGGTTTTATTTGTCCCCGAAAATTTGAGCGCATTGGACTTGTTTCTAGCGTAGAAGATTATTTGAAACGAAAAAAAATTGCCCCCGATGGTTTAGAAATTACCTTGGAACAATTGACTGAAACTATCCAAAAACGTAAGTCTCCGATTAAGCCTGTGCTTCTTGACCAAAGTACCGTAGCGGGGATTGGCAACTGGATTGTAGATGAAGTTTTGTTTCAAGCCAAAGTACACCCCGAGCGGTTGGCTAATGAACTTACTCCGTCGGAGCTTGAGCAGATTCACTCAGCGATTGGGTTTGTATTGCGTACAGCCATCGAGCACGAGGCCAATTATGGACTTTTTCCACGCTCGTTTTTGATTCATGCCCGTGAGTGGGACGCTTCGCCCTTTGAGCATCCCGACCAGCACAAACGCTGCCCCGAAGGCCACGCCGACATTGTGCAGACCCGAGTAGGCGGGCGAGCTACGTACTTTTGCCCTGTATGTCAAGTAATTCCCTAATATTTTTCAAACAGAAGTTGTTAAATCCTACGGAATCCCTTATTTTTGCACTCCATTTTTGGAAAAAACTGTTTTAATCATAATCATCATGTACGCAATCGTAGAAATCGCGGGACAGCAATTTAAAGTAGAAGAGGGCCAAGAAATCTTCACCAACCGTTTGGCTGGTGACTTGGACGCTGCGCTCGTATTTGACAAAGTTTTGTTGGTGGACAATGCAGGTGCCATCAGCGTAGGCGCGCCGACGGTAAACGGTGCGAGTGTAAAGGCTACAATCGTAGAACACCTTAAGGGAGAGAAAGTAATCGTTTTCAGAAAGAAACGCCGTAAAGGATACGAGAAGAAAAACGGTCACCGTCAAGCTTTGACTAAGGTTAAAATCGACGCAATCGTAGCTTAATTTTTTTCTTAAATAGCTTTTTGAAATTTTTAAATACCTAAAGAAATGGCACACAAAAAAGGTGTAGGTAGTTCGAAAAACGGTCGCGAATCAGAAAGTAAACGCCTTGGCGTTAAAATTTTCGGTGGTCAGCCAGCCGTAGCGGGTAACATCATCGTTCGTCAGCGTGGTACTAAATACCACCCAGGTCGTAACGTAGGTGTAGGCCGTGATTATACGCTTTTTGCTTTGACAAACGGTGTGGTTAAGTTTAGCCGTGGCCGTGACAACAAGTCATTTGTTCATATCGAATTGGCTGAAGCATAAGCATTTTTTACAGAGAAATTTTGGTAAAAAACCCGTCTGAAGATATTCGGACGGGTTTTTTGCTACCATGCTCTAAAAAATAATCCCATGGCATACCAACGAGACGAAAACCCCAAACGCCGCATTCATACCACTAAACCCGTGGACAAGGCTCGCGAAAAAGAGCTTATTTTTGGGTTACAACCGCTTTTAGAAGCGCTCCGCGCAGGGACCGAAATTGATAAAATTATGGTCTATCGCGAACAGAGTTTCGCCGAAGTGATTCAGTTAGCCAATGAGCGCGAAATACCTGTTCAGCGCGTTCCGATGGAAAAACTGAATAATATTACGGGAAAAAATCACCAAGGAGTCATTGCGTTTATGTCGGCGATTCGCTACGTTTCGCTTCATAACGTATTGGCTGACATCTATGAAAGAGGCGAAGTGCCGTTATTGTTGCTACTCGACCGCATCACCGATGTCCGTAACTTTGGAGCTATTGCCCGTACGGCTGAGTGTATGGGTGTTCATGCATTGGTAGTTCCCATGCGTGGAGCGGCTCAAATCAATAGCGATGCACTCAAAACCTCTTCAGGTGCGCTCAATCACCTTCCTGTTTGTCGTGAAAATAACTTGATAGATACAGTGCAGTATTTGCAAGATAGCGGTGTTCAGGTAGTGGTTTGTACTGAAAAAGCAGCACAGGTTACTTCAAATATTGACTTTACGACTCCTACGGCTATTGTAATGGGCTCGGAAGAAGATGGCGTATCCACTGATGTGATTCGCCGCGCAAACATGGCCGTAAAAATTCCAATGATTGGAAAAGTAGCTTCGTTGAATGTATCAGTAGCTGCGGGCATGATTATCTACGAGGCAGCCCGCCAACGGGGATAAAAATACACGTCAAAACCGCTATGAGGCGGGTCATTTCAAAATCCGCCTCATGCGTTTTGTTGACGTACATTTTGAACAAACTCAAGAGGGACTGAAGCTAATTCGGCGATTTTAGCATCGTCAAAATCAGTTTCCTTTAACAGCCTGCTCACAAAGGCAAAGTTACGCTCATAGCGTTCTTTCTCAATGCCTTTCTCAATACCCTTTTTCTCTCCTAGGCGACGTTCTCTTTCTAACACAAACTCTACGATTCCCATTGTTTCTTTTGGTTTATTTAGGAGTTGCTCAATGGCTTTATCAAATTTAACATCATTTTCGTTCTTTCCAAAACGTACATACAACTTTAAAAAGCCCATTAACGCTTCTATTTTATCCCGAGAATACCCCTTGCTTATCAGCCGTTTAAGTAAATCTATTTTTTGGTTTAATAGTTCGCTTTCGGTCACTTTCCCTTTTTGCAAGGCTACCAACACAGTTAATACGACCATTGCAAAAGGATTATTGCTGTTGGTTAATACTTCTGGGTTTTGCTCTAGGACTTTATACGTGTTAAAATCATATCGTAATTTGGTTCCCAAATAAGATTCCTCGAAATACAGCGGTTTAAAGCGCTTGTTTTTATCCGTTAAGATAGCGAAAGCAGTAATCGGGCGCTGGTATCTGTCATAAATTCGATAAAAATACTGAAACATTCGATGAGCAAATAGATTATCGGTATTGGCTTGCACTTCAATATGTACCAAAATCCACTTTTCATCACCCGTTTTAGTAAATACTTTTATCAATTTATCAACGTATTTCGGGGAGAAATCGTCAGGATTTATTGGAAAAAGCTGTTCGAGTTCCTTATCTAAAAACTCAAAAGGTTTTCGAAAATCAAACAGCTCTTCGGCATTATCAAAGAAAAACCTCAGAAAATCGTCGAAAACGTCTTCTAAAATGGCTTTCCATAGACTATCGTCTCGTTTCATACATCAAAAAAGGTTGTGTAATCAAAAAATAGTTACTAGCTCCTATAAACACCAACGCCCTGAAAGCCGAAGCTTCAGGGCGTTGGTGTTTGTGAAAAAAATATATACTATTCGTAGTAGTTCAATGTACGGTGACCTTCGCGTTCGAGCAATTGGTCACGCTTGAAAATGTCCAAATCTGCTTCTACCATTTCTTTGACGAGGGCAGGGAGGTCATATTTAGGAATCCAGCCTAGTTTTGTGTTGGCTTTGGTAGGGTCACCAATCAATAAATCAACTTCGGTTGGGCGGAAATAGCGTGGGTCGATGCCTACCACTTCTTTGCCCACAGGTAGTTGATAACTTGGGTTATTGCACTTGGTAACAACGGCCATTTCATCAACTCCTTCTCCTTTAAATTCTAATTCAATGCCTACTTCAGCAAACGCCATGCGCACAAAATCACGAATGTAGGTAGTTTTTCCCGTGGCAATGACAAAATCCTCAGGGGTATCTTGTTGCAACATCAACCACATCGCTTCTACGTAATCTTTGGCGTGGCCCCAGTCGCGTTGGGCGTCGAGATTACCCAAAAATACCTTCTCTTGAAGTCCCAAAGCGATACGTGCTACGGCGCGGGTGATTTTACGCGTCACGAATGTCTCGCCGCGAAGGGGTGACTCGTGGTTGAACAAAATCCCGTTTACCGCAAACATATCGTAGGCTTCGCGGTAATTGACCGTAATCCAGTAGCCGTATAGTTTAGCCACGGCGTAAGGAGAACGTGGATAAAAAGGCGTAGCTTCTGACTGGGGAACGGCCTGTACTAAACCGTATAGTTCGGAGGTAGAAGCTTGATAAACACGCGTTTTCTTAGTGAGCCCCAACAAACGAACTGCTTCCAAAATACGCATCGTTCCTAAGCCGTCAACTTGAGCGGTATATTCGGGTTCGTCGAAACTCACTCGTACGTGCGACTGTGCCCCGAGGTTATAAATTTCGTCAGGCTGGATTTCCTGAATCAATCGAATGATATTGGTCGAGTCCGATAAATCTCCGTAGTGAAGCACCAAACGAACGTCGTTTTCGTGGGGATCTTCGTAGAGGTGGTCGATACGTTGGGTATTGAACAACGAACTACGGCGTTTGATACCGTGAACTTCGTATCCTTTATTTAGTAAAAATTCGGCCAAATAAGCTCCATCCTGACCCGTGATACCCGTAATGAGTGCGCGTTTTTTCATCGTAATTTATAAAAAGAGTTGTGCCACTAAGCGGAGGCAAAACTTTGTGTTAAGCAATCAATCTAATCTTTTGACAAAATCAGAACGACAAAAGTAACTATTTTACCAATAGACTCTTCTTCAAATCTATTTTCTCAGGCACAACTACCGCTGATTCATAGCGTTGACGTACTTGTTGAAGATAACGCTCAGCATCCAAGCGTGTCATAAAATCACCAATCCGAATCCGATACGTGGGTTGGTTATATACCATGTAAGGGTTGAGTTCGGGAAAAGTTTGGTACGAATACAAGCGGGCGTCGTCGGCTTCTTTACGGGTGTTGCCAACGTAAATCTGAATACGAAAACCCGCCGCAAACCGAATAGACTTATTACGAAGCGCAATCGTATCCACAACCGCATCTAATTGGCGATTGATGTGCAACGGCTGATCCGACAATACGCGTTTTACTTCGGGCTTTTTGGCCGTAGCGCTTTCCGAAATTACGGTTTCTTTGTAACGGGGACGAATCGCCGTAAAGTCTTCGTCATACGTACTGTAAGGGTCCACAGTAGTGGTTGATTTCGTGCCGACGGGTTTGGAGGTAACACAGCCAATCAATAGTAAGGCCGACGCCATTCCCAATGCCAAATACTTGAAAATCATGCTCAAAAAGCGATTAATCTGTTTCTGAAATACAAAAATAGGGAATCTCCGTTAGAGTTTTATTTTTTCTCCAATAAGAGCGTTACTTTGTTGAAATCAGCCGCCGCATTGATTACTTTTTGGAAAGGCTCGTAAATATCAATCGGTTGTAATACTTCCTTGTAAAACTCATCGATGGTAATTGTAAGTAGGTTTCCTTCCAATTTATAATCAGAAGTAAAGCCCATTACTGCGGGAGTTCTGCCATCTGTGATGTTGCGACGAAGGCTTTCCAAACCACTCACTTTATATCCCTCAGGAATCTTTACTTTCATCAGGCGTTTGTAGGCGTGAGCGTTGCCCATATCAATGGGATACTGACGGGCGCGTTCGTTGTACATTTCTACCTGCGGCCCAATCAATTCTCCTACTTTAAACAAATACTTTTTCCCAGCCCGTTCTACCACACTTTTAAGGACGATGTCAACACTAAAAATAAACGGTTTGTTTACTTCGTCTGAGTTGAGATTGGTATTTTTGATTTGGGGGTTGGTATAAGTAACGTCGGGCTTGAGGGTCGATTTAACAATTTCATTGGTAAGCGCTTTCCGCTCTTCTTCGGCTTTGACAAAATGATAATACGGGCGCAATTGAGCGGCTTGATGCCCCGTCATTTGGCGCGTTACTTTGCCTTGAATTTGGTCCATGGTTGGCGAAAACGACACGTCAACCAACAAGTCGTCGTGGTTGTCGGCGATGGTTGAAAAGGGCACTAATCGAATCTCGCTTTCGGGCACGATGTCGTTGCCTTCTTTTTTCTTTTTAATAAACAATGCCTGATTTCCTTCCATTGTTTGGTCAATCATCCCGTAACGGAAAATCGGACTACCTGGGTCCAAAAACTTCTTGGTGGTTGGGAAATAGAGCAAGTATTCATCCAAAAAATTCCAGGATTCAAATTTTGGATCAAAGACCGCATCGGTCCGACTACATCCAATGACAATTTCGTACGGAATGTTCAACGATTCGAGGGCAGCGATGTACAATTTCATCATGCCTGCTTTTGAAGCATACTGCTTTTTGAGTACATCCGAAGCCACGTCGGCGTCCTCTTCTTCTTTCAACGCAATGTTGGTTTTGACGTAATTTTCTAACTTTTTCACCGCCAATTCAGGAGCTAATCCTTTGATTTTTTCTTTGGCCAGCAACGCGTCAATGTCTTTTTTGGAATCGTCTATCCCCGACCGAAGGTAATCAAAAAACGTTTCGGCGGCACTTTGCCACGTA
Source organism: Runella defluvii (assembly GCF_014195535.1). Classification (GTDB taxonomy): domain Bacteria; phylum Bacteroidota; class Bacteroidia; order Cytophagales; family Spirosomataceae; genus Runella; species Runella defluvii. Next base: position 102,884 of record NZ_JACIBY010000005.1, read on the forward strand.
TAGAGGCGCTCGGGGCCGCGACTGAGGTTATACGAAAGTTTGTAATCGAGGCGAATTAAGTTGGCTTTGAGGTTGGCGTACTTTTCCTCGTAAATTGGGGAAAGGTTCTGAAGTCCCACCGAAATCGTACGCTTTTCGTTGAGGGTATCCGACGAAATCGTGGCGGGGGCATTATACACCTTGGCTTCAAATTGAAGGTAAGCAGGGGTAATAATTTTTACTTCTACCTTCCGAACGGGAATATCGCTTTGGAGAATTTCGCCCCCAAACAGCGAACTACTACGGCGGAAAAGCGTGGTGTATTCCAATTCTCCACCAATCTCAAGCCCTTCTACGGCTAGAATTTTATAGACCCTGCCTTGTTCTTCCAATTCTTTCACGGCCTCCATTCCGACTTCTTTAACCGTACCATTTTTGCTAATGCTACGTGCTTTGAGGTAAATAAGGTCGTTGGTGTTAGGCACAGGCAGGACGATTTTATTGTACATTTCAATGGCCTTGGAGTCATTGATGCGAATGCGCTTCACAATGCCTTGTAAGCAGGATAATTGCCCAAGTGAATCGAAGGTATATTCGACATAAAGTTGATGACGGAGCATTACGCCCGATTCTTTTTGTTCGCTATCGGTCAACGTAGCCAGTTTGGTGTCGAGAGGGCTGCTGTCAATGAGTTTTTTGAAAGCTACATTTTGAGCGTGGAGCACTGATGTGGTGAGGAATACTATCCAAAGGAGTCGTTTCATGAAATTTGCAAGGGGGTACAACGTTAATTTTTGTCAATCTTACTATCTTTCTGTCAACTATCCAACGCAAACGAATGAATTGTACGCTTATTGTTTTTGTAAAAAATCCAGTTCGAGGAAAAGTAAAGACCCGAGTGGCGGCTACGGTAGGGGATGAAAAGGCCGTAGAAGTGTATATTGAGCTGCTAAAGCACACAAAAAGAGTGATTTACGAATGGTTTTTGGTCGATGAAGCAGCGCAAAAGAAAAAAGTGGTGATTTATTACGGAGATTTTATAAACCCTCAGGATAGCTGGTCAGGATTGGGCTTTCTCAAAAAAATGCAACCCAATGTACCCGACTTGGGCGCTCGAATGAAAGCCGCGTTTGAAGAAGAACTCAACGAAAACGCAGAACGCGTGGTGATTGTGGGCAGCGATTGCCTCGCTTTGCGTGCTCATCATCTCTCTCAGGCATTTTCTGAGCTTCAGCAACACGACATCGTGCTAGGCCCAGCCGACGATGGTGGATACTATTTGCTGGGAATGAAGCAGCTGCACCGCTTTTTGTTTGAGAACAAATCATGGAGTCAGCCGTCGCTTTTAGCGGAGACGTTGGCGGATGCTCAAGCGCACTCCACCTCCTTTTGGGTTGGCGAAACCTTGTCGGACGTGGACACGTGGGAGGATTATTTACGGGAATCTGCACGGCTTCCGTCATCGTAATGCTAGAAGGTATCCCAATAATTTCTATTTTTACCAATCGTATTCAACAACTAAACCCTAAATCATAGTCACGATGAGTAACTCTCTCTTTCGAAAAAAATCGGTGAGCCAAGTTTTGAACGACATCAAAACGGGCGAAGATGGCCACGGCAGCATGGCCAAAGTCCTGAGCGTAAAAGATTTGACCTCGTTTGGAATTGCGGCCATCATTGGAGGAGGAATTTTTAGTACCATCGGAAACGCCAGCTACGACGGAGGAGCGGCGGTCTCGCTTTTGTTTGTTTTTATTGCCTTTGCCTGTGCATTTACGGGTTTGTGTTATGCCCAATTCGCCTCCACGATTCCTGTCAGTGGAAGTGCCTATACTTATACCTACGTTTCGTTTGGGGAGTTATTGGCCTGGATCATTGGCTGGGCGCTGATTTTAGAGTACGCCGTTAGTAACATGGTGATTGCCATCGGTTGGTCGGGGTATTTTATGGAAATGCTGGAGCGATTTGGCATTCATTTCCCCGAATACTTAGCCACAGATTTTATCTCAGCCCGCGATGGATTTAACGAGTTTCAGGAAGTAATAAAGGCAGGAGGAGTGCCTAATCCGCGCTTGGTGTCTCAAGAAGAAGCCTTCCGTACCGCACCCATGATTGGCGGATTCAAGGTATTGATGAATATTCCTGCGGCATTGGTGACGGTTTTTATTACAGTATTGGCCTACATCGGCATCAAAGAATCCCGTACGACGGGCAATGCGTTGGTCTTGTTTAAAGTGATTGTGATTTTAGCGGTTATCATCATTGGTGCTTTCTACGTAAATCCCGAAAACTGGGAACCGTTTGCCCCCAATGGCATGAACGGGGTTTTGCTGGGTGTATCGGCGGTCTTTTTCTCGTTTATTGGTTTTGATTCCGTTTCAACAACGGCCGAAGAATGCCAGAATCCACAGCGCGACTTGCCGCGTTCGATTATTTATTCGCTCATCATTTGTACCGTTTTATACGTAACCATTGCCCTTGTTTTGAACGGCATGGTGTCGCACAAAGAACTCAAAGTGGATGACCCGTTGGCCTACGTGTTCAAAAGTGTTTCTCAAAATGCAGTAGGCTGGCAGAAGTCGTTTTTGTCGTCATTGTCAGGAATTATCGCGGTAAGCGCCGTAGTCGCGATGACAAGCGCGCTGTTGGCCTATCAAATCGGTCAGCCGCGGATTTGGATGACAATGAGCCGCGATGGATTGTTACCAAAGTCGTTTGGAAAAATTCACCCTAAGTACAAAACACCTTCATTTTCAACGATTTTGACGGGGGTTCTGGTAGCCATTCCGTCGTTGTTTATGAACATGAAGTTTGTCACCGACCTCACCAGCGTAGGAACGTTGTTTGCCTTTATCATCGTGTGTGCGGGTATTTTGTACCTCGACAAGCAAAAAACTCCTTCTAAGTTTAAAGTACCTTATGTAAACGGGAAATATACCGTAGGCGTTTTGATGGTTGCAGCTTTGGCTTGGACTTACTCACAAGGAGGTTTTGTAGAACACCTCACCGAAAAACCGTTATTGATTGTGCTGTGGTTGGTGTGGTTGGGTTTAGCCATCGCGAGTTTTCTGCAACGTTTTTCTTTACTCCCTGTGTTGGGAATTTTAACCAACTTGTACCTGATGACCGAATTGGGCATCTCCAACTGGATAATGTTCCTGATTTGGTTGATTATCGGCCTAGTGATTTACTTTGGCTACGGTTATCGAAAAAGTAATTTGATTGGAAAATAATAGAAAAACTGGGTGTCGAGCCTTGTTCACAAACCGACTATTCGCGAAACTTTTTTTTGCAAATTTGTCTAAAGTGGCGAACATTTTCCTCCTTAATGAAGTTTTACTAGTACCATATTCGATGTGACTATAGAACTGGTGACATCGAAAGTAGTATAATGGTAGAGGTTTAGGTAGTACAAGAATCCGCTTTCTTTTTTAGAGAAAGCGGATTTTGTTTTTAGACTAGGCGTGTACCGTAAACCGATCAACCGTTTCGTCGGGATGAACATCCAGAACATTGGCCAAAACCAGTAATACGAGGGTTTTTGAGGCAATATTCCGCGAAATTCCCGCCACACTTGCAAAATCTGCCACCGTCACACTTTGGTGCTGATCCAGGTGCTGCATAAGCTTTCGCTCTTTGTCGCCATATTGAAACTTGACGTTACGGTCGTCGTCCTGACGGCGTAAGATTTCCCGCATTTCCCAGCTCGCCTGAATCGAGCGGTCGGCTACACGGATGTAGGTTTTTTTGACTAAGTTAGTCGAAGACGATGCGTTTTTATTGCTCTTTTGAGGGGGCGTTTTTGGCGATGGTTTGACCGTCGCTACGGTTACTTCGGCAGGTTGTAAAACGTAGTGAGGGCGTTTGGGACTCGGCAAAATGGTGAATACCAACACGTCACGCTCTTCCCCAATAGGAATTCGTTCGATTTCGTACTCAATGCCAGGAGAACAGTATTTTTCAATGGCTCGCACGAGCAGGTATTCGTCTTCGTCGGCGTATTTGAGGCCCTTGATGCTGCGGTCGTCGCCTACTCCGATAAAGAGGTAGCCACCGCCCGAATTGGCGAAAGCGACGATTTCGCGGACAATTTTTTCGGGGTGATTGGTCTTGAGTTTAAACTCAATGTGCTTTCCTTCACCCTGTCTGACCAATTCGCGGAGTGTTTTGTAGTCCATGGGAAAGGGTCTAAATTCGGAGGAACGAATGTGTTGACTAAAGCTACTATTTCCTGACGAAGTCCCCAAGGCTTGAACATTATTTTTTTGTGGTACCGAAAAGCTGCTCATTTTTTTAAATATTGCACCCACAATTAAAACAAAAAAAACGCAAATATGATTCTGTATAGCGTCACAGTAAACATTGACCCAGCCATCGAACAAGATTGGTTGCAGTGGATGAAGGCAATACACATGCCCGAAGTAATGGCAACAGGACTGCCCGAAGGCAGCAAATTGCTTCGCTTGCTTACTGAAATTGAGAGTGAAGGAATCACGTATTCTTGTCAATACTATTTTCCATCCATGGAGGCTTATTTTACGTATCAACAACTTCATTCGTCGGAGCTTCAACAGAAACACCACGACCGTTACGTTAATAAGTACGTGTCATTTAGAACACTTCTGGAAGAAGTTTAAACGTATTTTTTGTCATGCCGAATGCCTCTAAAACCGCCAAACAGTTGTTGGAAAGTGCCTTGAGCATGACAAAAAAACGGGCTTTTTGGCTTTCTGCGGGCTTTTTTATCGCGTTGTTACTAATTGATTTAGCCTTTCCTTTTCGGGTAAATCCTCGCTACTCTACCCTAGTGACAGCATCGGACGGAACAGTGCTGCACGCCTTCCTCAATGAAGAAGACAAATGGCGGCTCTACACCGAGCTCGACGAGATTACGCCCCTGCTTCGCCAGACCATTCTCCAAAAAGAAGACCGCTATTTTTATTACCACTTTGGCATCAATCCTGTGTCGGTAGGAAGGGCGTTGGCCAAAAACCTCACCACGGGGCGGCGGACGTCGGGGGCATCGACCATTACGATGCAAGTGGTGCGCCTGCTCGAACCCCGAAAACGTACGTACGGGAGTAAAATCATCGAAATGCTGCGGGCAATGCAGCTCGAATGGCATTATTCCAAAGACGAAATTTTACAGCTTTACCTCAACCTGATTCCATACGGCAGCAACGTGGAAGGCATTAAATCGGCCTCAATGTTGTATTTTGGAAAGTTGCCCCAAGTGTTGAGCCTGGCCGAAATTACGACGCTGACGATTATTCCCAACCGTCCTTCTAGCCTACGTTTGGGACGAAAAAATCCCTACATCGTACAAGAACGCAACAAATGGCTTCGGCGCTTTGAGAAGGCAGCTTTGTTTGACCCGCAGGTGATTGAAGATGCCCTGCGCGAACCCCTCCGCGCCGAACGTCGGGAAGCGCCCAAGTTGGCTCCCCATTTGGCGATTCGTTTGCGGAAACAATATCCCCAACTGCCTATCGTCCGAAGTACCCTCGTGCCTGCGCGCCAAACCCAAGCCGAGCAATTGACCCGCAACTACGTAAACCGCCTGCGAAGTATGAACATCCACAACGCGGCGGTGGTGGTGATTAACAACGAAACCATGAACGTGGAAGCTTACGTAGGTTCGGCCGATTTTAACAATCCCTACGACGGTGGCCAAGTGGATGGCGTACGGGCGGTACGCTCGCCGGGCAGTACGCTGAAACCCTTGCTGTATGCCGTGGGGTTTGACAAAGGATTGATTACGCCCAAGACGGCCCTCAACGACGTTCCGACCAATTTTGGAGGCTTTGAACCCGAAAATTTTGACCGACGGTTCAATGGCAAAGTGACCGTTGAGTTTGCCCTCGCCAATTCCCTCAACATCCCCGCCGTGAAAGTCCTCAGCGACCTGACGCCCAGCGTGTTGATTGACTACCTCAAAAAAGCCGATTTTCAAACTGTCAAAAAACAATCGGCGGGGTTGGGCTTGTCGATGATTTTGGGGGGCTGCGGGGTTACCCTAGAAGAACTCACCCGACTCTTTGCCGCTTTTGCGCACGAAGGGCAATGGAAAGGGCTGCATTATACTATGGATGACAAATTAAATGCACCCTCATCCCCAGCCCTTCTCCTTGCAGGAAAAGGGAGCCGAAAAACCTCTCACCCGAAAGATGAGAACGCGCGTGCGGAGGGAGTTGGGGAGCGGTTAATTTCTCCCGAGGCCACGTACCTCATTACCAGCATCCTGACGCAAGTAACGCGCCCTGATTTGCCCAATAATTTTGATAATACCTACCATTTGCCGCGTATTGCGTGGAAAACGGGCACTTCGTACGGCAAAAAAGATGCTTGGAGCATTGGCTACAACCGCCGTTTTACGGTGGGCGTGTGGGTGGGAAATTTTTCGGGAGCGGGTGTGCCTGAGCTCAACGGCGCCAATATTGCCACTCCTCTGTTGTTCGATATTTTTAACACCCTCGACTATAACTCTCCTACGGGTTGGTTCAAATCAGCGCCCGATGTGGTTCGTCGAAAAGTGTGTGCCGAAAGCGGCGACGTGCCGAGCGAGTTTTGTACGCACCAACTCCTCGATTACGCCATCATGGGTGTGTCTTCGACGCGCAAATGCCAACACGTAAAATGGGTATTTACCGACCCGACAGGGCAGCGTTCGTACTGCACGGAGTGCTTGCCCGACAGTGGTTACATCAAAAAGTTGTATCCCAACCTCGCCCCCGAACTGATAGCGTACTACGAACTTAACCGCGTTCCCTACGCCAAAATCCCGCCGCACAATCCCGCCTGCACGCGGGTGCTTGAGGTGGGCGCGCCCGTGATTATCAGCCCCAACGACGGCAGTGAGTATTTTTTAGAAGGGCAACAGTTGCAATTGGCTTGCCAAGCTGCCAACGACGTAAAGGAAGTGTATTGGTACCTCAACGACCGTTTGTACCAAAAAACCTCGCCCCAGCAACCGCTTTTTGTAACCCCACCGCTGGGCAAAGTAAAAATCTCGTGCAGCGACGATAAAGGACGAAATACGGATGTGAGGATTAACGTAATTGCGGTAAATTAGTATCTTGTAGCAAGACAAAGTACAATTGATGAAAGACTACCTCCAAACCTTCCCCGACAGCCCCGTTGCTTTCACTATGATTGCGATTGACGGGAACATGAATGGTGACCCGTTTAAAATGAGTGATACCTACCGAGTACGGTTGAGCGATTTTTGGATGGACCAATACCCCGTGACTCAAGCCCTGTGGGAGTATGTGATGCGTGATACGGATATGGTCAACCCATCGTATTTCAAAGGTGCAAACCGCCCTGTGGAAAATGTTTCTTGGAATGATATTGACCAACTTTTTTTACCAAGACTCAATGAGGATACAAAAAACAACCGCCCTGCTAATACGATTTATCGCTTGCCTACCGAAGCCGAATGGGAGTACGCGGCGCGAGGTGGGAAATATTGGGACAAATACCCATTTGAATACGCGGGGAGCAATAAATTGGAGGAAGTAGGCTGGTATAGAAAAAATAGCCAGAATGAAACGCAGGTAGTAGGATTAAAAACGTCGAACCTATTGGGCTTGTACGATATGAGTGGGAATGTATGGGAGTGGTGTAGTGATTGGTATGATGAGGATTTCTATAGTAGTTCTACTGCCAAGGTATCAGTCAATCCTACAGGCCCTACTATGGGCTCGTACCGCGTGAATCGCGGCGGTGGCTGGAGCTACTACGAGCGGAACTGCCGCTCTACGCTCCGCAGCAACGACTGGCCTGGGTATCGCGACGACGACGTTGGTCTTCGGTTGGTTCTTTCTTTCTCTGTAGTTTAGAAGGGTAAATCCCGTGAGCAAAAAAGGGTTCATTTTACCACAAAGGACACAAAGAAATTTGCACAAAGAGCGCAATGAAAGACTCAGACTTTGTGGCCATTGTGTCCTACTTTGTGTACTTTGCGTTTAAGAAACTGGAAGGCTAAAAATATGCAAGACGCTTACACCGAATTTAAAAACACACCCGCTGCGTTTGATATGCTTTGGGTGGAGGGAGGCGTATTTGAGATGGGTAGCGAAGGTGAATATTCTGATTCTTTGCCTGTTCATAAAGTTGAGGTAAATAGTTTTTGGATGGGAAAGTTTGCTGTTACTCAGGCGTTATGGACGTATGTAATGCAAGAAAATCCCTCGAAATTTAAAGGAGCAAACCGTCCCGTAGAAAATGTGTCTTATAAAGATATTATGAACGAGTTTTTGCCGAGACTGAAGAATATGACGGGGCTTGACTACCGTTTACCTACGGAAGCCGAGTGGGAATATGCTGCCAAAGGTGGAAAATATGGCCATAAATACCCTTTTGAGTACGCGGGCAGTAATAAATTGGACGAAGTAGGCTGGTACGATAAAAACAGTCAAAATGAAACGCAGGTAGTAGGTTTGAAAACACCGAACCTCTTGGGTCTGTACGATATGAGTGGCAGTGTATGTGAGTGGTGTAGTAAGGAAGGTGATAATACAGACTTTATTGTAGACGGATTACTGTTTCGTGGCACATTTCCGTACCGTGGAGGAGGGTGGATACATACCCAGGATAAGTGTAATTTAATACGTTCTACTAAAGATTTTTCAGGTATCTGTATTAGCTATGTCGGCTTTCGACTGGCTCTTTTATATAGCTCAGTAGAGTAAAATCCCGTGAGCAAAAAAAGGGTTCATTTTACCACAAAGGACACAAAGAAATTTGCACAAAGAACGCAATGAAAGGCTTCTACTTTGTGGCCATTGTGTCCTACTTTGTGTACTTTGCGTTTAAGAAATTAGAAGGCTAAAAATATGCAAGACTCCTACACCGAATTTGAAAACACCCCCGCCGCGTTTGAGATGCTTTGGGTGGAGGGAGGTGTATTTGAAATGGGTGGTGAAAGTGTATTGGGCGATGCTTTGCCTGTGCATAGCGTAAAGATAGACTCTTTTTGGATGGGAGAGTTTACGGTGACGCAGGCTTTATGGGCCTATGTGATGGCGGGTACAGAGAAAGAAAATCCATCTGATTTTAAAGGAGCGAACCGACCTGTGGAAAAGGTATCTCACGATGATATTATGAACGAGTTTTTGCCAAAATTGAAAGCTATGACGGGCCTTGCATACCGTTTGCCTACGGAAGCGGAATGGGAATACGCGGCCAAGGGAGGGAAATATGGACAAAAATATCCTTTTGAGTATGCAGGCAGCAATAAATTGGAGGAAGTAGGCTGGTATAGAAAAAATAGCCAGAATGAAATACAGGTAGTAGGATTAAAAACGCCGAACTTGTTGGGCTTGTACGATATGAGTGGGAATGTATGGGAGTGGTGCAGTGATTGGTATGATAAGGATTTCTATAGTGCTTCTACAGCTGCTGTAACAGTGAATCCTACAGGCCCTACTACGGGCTCGCTCCGCGTGTTTCGCGGCGGTGGCTGGCTCAACTACGAGCGGTACTGCCGCTCTACGAACCGCGACTACGGCTGGCCTGGGATTCGCTACGACCTCGTTGGTCTTCGGTTGGTTCTTTCTTTCTCTGTAGTTCAGGCGGGTAAAATCCCGTGAGTAAAAAAGGAAAGCGGAATGGAGTGACAAGGCAGCGCAGGGAGGAGGGACGACGACCAAGTGCCTTGTGACGAAATGAAGCAGATGGCGACAAATGAACAGATACCCGCGAAGCGGGTCGAAACTCGTTTTTGACAAAACAGAATATGGCAAGACTCAACGAACTTACCCCAAAACTCACCCTCCAACAAGACGACGGTCTCATCACTGCCGTGCTCTTGGTGAAAGGCTACGACAACAGCTACGCGCTCAATGCCGCAGGGCACATCACGGCCTTTAGTTTGGGCAATAGCCGACTCAAGAAGTTGGTATTGGGCAAAGAAGCAGAAGCGTTAGAATACCTCTACTTCAGCGGGAGTGAGCCACTCACGGAGGTGGTTTTTGAAGTCCCTCTGCCGCAGCTTACGCATTTGTACTTAAACAATTGCGCCATCAAGCAAATCACTTTCCCTGCGGGTTTCAGGTCTTTGCAGCAAATCTATCTGCAAAAAAATGGCCTCCAACGGCTTGTTTTTGAGGGAGATTGTCCTTCGTTGGTGTTGATGGATGTGAGTGAGAATGAGTTGACCCAATTTTCGTTGCCTCAAGGCTTTGCCAATTTGACCTACCTGTATTTAAGCGGCAATCAGTTAGTAAGCCTTGAGGTGGCTAACTTGGCGAAATTGAGCACTTTGTACCTTCAAAACAATCAATTTTCAAACCTGCCATTCCATTTTCAAAATACCCAATCAGGCGAAATACAACTTTGTTTATCCAATGCCCCTTTAGTGGTTTTGGAGTTTTTACGCCTTTCTGCTAACCCACTGCCTGATGATATTCGAGGCTTTGTCGAAAATAACGATAATTGCCTAAACGAAATCAAAGCCTATTTCAAGGATTTATCCAAAGGAGAAACGTTGGACAATGAGTACAAAACACTTATTATAGGCAATGGCAATGTCGGCAAAAGCTGTTTGGTGGAGCGTTTAGTCTACAAGAGATTCAAAACTGAGTGGGACTCTACGCATGGCATTTCATTGGAACAGTTTTCTGACCAAAGTTACATCTTCAACCTTTGGGATTTTGGCGGGCAAGATATTTACCATGCCACGCACCGTCTTTTTATGCAGTCTAACGCCCTCTATTTGGTGTTGTGGGATTCAAAAACCGAACAGAGCGCGTTCACGGAACATCAGATAGGGAAGGAGTGCCGTCAGTATGAAAACTATCCGTTGGGTTATTGGTTAGACTACACCCACAATCAAGGCAAAAACAGCCCCGTGATTGTGGTTCAAACAAAAACAAAACGGGATGGGGAGAAAGATTTGGCGGAGATTCGGGCAGCCTACAAAGATATCTTTACTTTTCTGAAATTTGAGCACATTGACTCTCAGGAAGACGATTGGGACGAAAACGGCTTTAATTCTTTGCTGGCTGCCATGCGTTTGGCAGCAAAGCGTTTTAATCGAAAACAGAAAACGCCTAAAAACAGAGCCGAAGTACGTCAGTCATTGCGCTTCAAACAAAAAGCGGGCGAAAAATACCTTTCCTTAGACGATTATTTGATTTTGGCAAAAGAGGTAACCAATCCAATTAGTGTTTTAGAAAACTGGCTGGTCAAAACAGGAGTAGTATTTTATCGTGCGGGTTTGTTTCAGGACAGTATCATCTTGGATCAGGCTTGGGCGATTGAGGCGATTTATACAATTTTCAGAAGAACCAACGAAAAAGGCCGACGAAACTCCACTTATTACGACATTCAAAGCCGCAATGGCAGATTCACGGGAGAGGACTTGCAGGGAATTTGGGAAGAAAAATACAGTCCAGAAGAGCAAAATCTGTTCGTAAGCTTTATGCTTTCGTGTGAAATGTGTTTTGAAATCACTTCTCAAGAACATCCTGACCTCAAAGAATGGGAAATTCATTTTGAGCAAAGAAGTTTTGTAGCCCCGCAGTTGATGCCCGAAAACAAGCCCAAGAGCGTAGAAGATGTTTGGGAGGGGCGTTCGAGTTGGTATTTAACCTATCGCCACGATTTTCTGCATTACGGAGTTATTCAAAGTTTTATTGTACGTACTCAAACTCTTGCCGAAATGCGGGATATATGGAAGTCGGGCATTTCTTTGAAAGATACGCACGATGGAGCCGTTCATTATGCCCTGGTAGAGTGTCAGGGCAATGAAATTCGGGTACGAGTGACGGCAGGAGGCAGAGTATTGCTTAATAAAATTCGGAACTTGTTTGAAAAACTGCGAGACAGCAAGGGTATAGAAACCGTCAGTCTCGACGGAGAAAATTATGTGCTGTTGGATGAATTGAAAAATCGCTCCAAAGACAATCCTAAACTTAAAACAGTGAACGGAACGTGGATAGAAGTGGATGGGTTGGAAGTTTTCTTGGAAAGGGATGAAAATGCAAGTTTTGATAAACCTAAAGAATCGGAACAGCGAAGCTCAGAAAAAGAACACCCCTCAACAAAAAAAATGATAGACAACTCAACACCCCACGAAGTAACAATGGCCGAAGGCGCCCGTAAGTTTGTGCCTTTCAGTGAGATAGAAGGGAAGATTAAGATTTTGTTTTTGGCGGCTAATCCTGATGATACATCAAGACTAAGAACAGACAAAGAAGGGAAAAAGTCTCAATTTGAGCTTAAATTAAGTGAAAACAAAGATAGATTCGAATTTATTTCAGTATTAGCTGCTACAAGTAAAGATTTTCAGAGAGAAATAGGGCATCACAAACCGCACGTTATTCATTATTCAGGGCATGGAGATAAGCATAGCCTTTATTTAGAGGATACAGATGTTACGACAGAATTGCTTACAAGTTTAATGGTTCGCTCAAAAAACGCTCAACTTGTTATTCTCAATGCCTGCAATTCATTTGCGCATGGTGAAGCAATTGCTCAAAAAATTCCATACGTAATTTGTAACAGTAGTAAAGTAGATGATAAAGCTGCTATTGAATTTGCAGAAGGATTTTACATGGATTTCTTTGACTTAAGTGAAATTGAGGATTGTTTTGATAATGGCCTTTTATCCATCAAGTTAGCTAATTTACCCCATGCAGATGTTCCTGTTTTGTTGAAGGGAACTCCTGCCAAATCATAAATTCAAATTAACTCATCTAAACCATGCCCAACATCATTTACGAATACCAAAACGAAAAAGGCGAAACCATTTTGGTGCAAGCCGAGGATATTCGCAGTACTTCCAATGTCCGTGGAGGCCGAGACAGCGAAGAGTCAACCATCAAAAGAGTACAAGTACGTTTTGAGGAAGCGCTAGGAACTGTAAAAGCGGCCGCAAGCGCGCTCAAAAACGTGGTAGATGAGGTAAAACCCGATGAGTTTTCGGTAGAGTTCAACCTCAAAGCCGAAGGAAAAGCGGGCTTTTTTGCCATTTGTCAGGCAGCTACGGGGGCAGAGTTTAAAATTACGTTGACGTGGAAAAAATAAGAATGAAAATAACCAATTGGCGAGTTATTGCTTTTTTTAGCGCCTATCTCCTGCTAGGATTGGCGATTTATAAAGACTACGGTATTTCGTTTGACGAACCCATCAATCGGGCCAATGGTATCGTTTCCATCCAATACGTGGGTGAAACCTTGGGTTTGCTGGCGCCTAGCACAGACATTCCAAAACTCCACGACTACTACGACAAAGACTACGGCGTGGTGTTTGACGTTCCGCTGGTCATTGGCGAAAAAGCACTCGGCTACAATTCCGATGACAAAAGCCAACAATTGTACCACTACCGTCACTTGATGACCTTTTTGGTTTTCTTCCTTTCTACCCTCTTTTTTTACGCTACTGCCGCCAGCGTTTTTACCAATAAGTGGCTTCCGTGGCTGGGAACTCTCTTTCTTATTGCAAGCCCAAGGATATTTGCGGAGTCTTTTTACAATAGCAAAGACATTATTTGCCTTTCGGCCTTTATCATTAGTACTTATTTTTTGCTCCAATTTCTCAAAACCTACGCTTGGCGTCCCCTGTTGCTGTTTAGCATTTGTAGTGCCATTGCCATCAATATTCGCCTAACGGGCGTCATCATTCCTGCCCTTGCGTTGGGATGGGGCGCAATTGATTTATTTCGTTTACGGAAACAAACAACTCCTATTGCCCTCAAATTAGGAGCTTATGCTGTGCTTACGGCGATGTTTACGGTGGTGTTCTGGCCGTATTTATGGAAAGCTCCCCTTGCCAATTTTCAATTTGCCTTTGCGAACATGAGTAAGTTTCGGGCCAACATGGACGTTTTGTTTTTTGGCGACAGGATTCCCGCTATGGAGCTGCCGTGGTATTACATCATCGGGTACGTGATTATTACAACTCCCCTTCTTTACGTAGTGCTATGGGTACTGGGGATAGTAAATGTACTAAAAGACAGTGTAAGGCACTTCTCGGCTTTCTGGGAAAACTTTGAGCCTTGGCGCACGCAACTGACTTTTTTTGTGATAAGCACCGCTCCGTTTGCTTTGGTAATTTTGTTGAAGTCCACGTTGTACGACGGCTGGAGGCAGTTATATTTTACCTACGGGGCGTTTCTGATGATAGCCTTGTATGGCCTAGACTGGGTTTTTGAGTATGCAAAAAAATACCCTTTGGCCTTAAAAACTGCCCAAGCAGTAGTTCTGGCGCAGCTGATTGTGATGGGCGTTTGGATGGGACTCAATCATCCGTTTCAGCAAACCTATTTCAACACGCTCACTCCAACACCCGTCGCTAAGAATTTTGAAATAGATTACTGGGGACTATCGTACAAACAAGGACTTGAATGGATTGTCCAACACGACAAGCGTCCGCACATTAAGGTAGTAGCCAACCTGACGCCAGGGGTTTATAATCGAATGCTTTTGGACAAATCGGAGCGAGCGCGGGTGGAGTGTACTTACCTAAAACCCTCCGTGAGAGACACCTTGAAGAGAGAGGCGTTAGAATGTGATTATTTCATAACGGAGTTTCGCTATCGGCCCGATGCTTCGCCTTATACGAAGGAGCTATACAGCATTAAGGTGGACGGTAACACCATTTTAGCGGTGTACGACGGGCATCAATTGGTGCGCTAATAATTGGTACAAACTCATTCAAAAAAGAAGCCCCTGAAACGCATTGTTTCAGGGGCTTCTTTGTAGTGTTTTACGACTTATTCGTCAGAGATTTCGGCGTTGTCGATGTTGTAGTTCAACTCGTAAATATTATCAGCGTTTAGTTTTAACGTACCACGCATCGTATGGCGCTCGTCCGTTTTAAACTTACGGCCATTTTTCTTGAACTTCAAGCCTACGACCGACTCAGGCCCTGCCCCACCGCAAAAGAAACAAGCACTGAATGGGAAGGCTGACAAGGCGTATAGGTTCGACTCGGCATCGATGGGAAGTACATAACCCGTCAACAATATTTCTTTACCGTTGAGTTTGTTGATGTTGGGGCCAAACGTTGGATACAACATATATACCGACTCCTCGGGATACCATTTTTTCTTGAAAGTCACGTCGCGGAGTGTTTCCCAAGAAATTTTCACGGGATTATTTCCCGCAAGTGCGCGATACCGAAACTTCGTCCCTCCTTCGTTTTGCTCGGAGGTTTGGTTACTTACAAAGCCCGTAAAAGCAACGGCGCTTATCAGAATAGCAACTACAAGACTTTTCATGCGTTCGTGGATGAATTGACAGTACGTTCAATACAATTTTTTACAAATTTACGTTCCCGCCTCACGGAATCAAAACTTTATCTATCACATGAATCAATCCATTGGTGGCCGTGATGTCGGTTTTGGTAATATTGGCAGGTTGAGTGGGGTTCGAACGTCCCGCGATGGTCAGCCCCGTTGATTTGGAGGCAAGCGTTGCCGTGTAGGAAGCGTCGAACATGTTCAAGGTAGAATTTCCCATAAAACTTGAAAAAAGCCGACTCAACATGATGTGATACGACACAATTCGCGCCAAGACAATCGGGCTAGTGGCGTTGATTTCTGCTTGCGAAAATTTCCCCGCAATCATGGCTTGATTGGTGGGTAAAAACATCGTGTACGCAGGGTCAACGGGAAACGAACCTAACGTATCGGCGTAAAACGTGGCTAGACGAGGGTCTCCCGCAATGGCCCGCCGCGTAGCCTGACGAAATAGGCTAAAATCAGGGGTATTTTTGATGATTTGGGCTAATGATTGCGTTGGAATCGGAATCACCCTATTGATAATGTGTATCACCCCATTATTGGCCAAAATGTTTGATTTGACACTTTTGCCATGGTTGAGGTAGGGAGTACCGTCAGGATTTGATAAAAACAAGCGTGCATTCGACATCATTTTAACGGGGTTACTTAACCCAAACGGCATCGACTCTACGGGCAATGGCGAGGTGATGACGTGGTTGGTAATCAGCGCACGGACTTGCTCAGGAGGAAGGGAAGTGATGGCCCCAGCGTCGGCGTAGCCTGACGCTTTAAACCCCTCGTCGTTGGGCGCAAAAAGCGTTACTGAACTGGTCTTAAATGCGTCTTGAAGCCCCGCATGACTGATGGCCGCGCGCAAAATGGTTAAATCCTGCTGATCTAATAATACGTCGGAAATGCTTTTGGGCTGAGGGTCGTCTTCTTTGCAGCCTACCAAACCCACTATCAGTAACATCAAGCCCCCAATGAGTTTTTTCATCTTTCTAATTAAGTTTATAGCTGAGAATAAAAAGCCACGCCCTTGGTAATACACACGGGCGTGACTTTTCACTAAACGCATAGAAAAGGCGAAAATTGTAACACTTTACGCTTGCAATAGCGCAAATTCTTTCGCGAAGTAGGTCAAAATAACCTTTGCCCCTGCCCGACGAATCGACATCAGGGTTTCTAACATCGCACGGTCGCCGTCGAGCCAGCCGTTTTGGGCAGCGGCCTTGATCATGGCATATTCTCCCGAAACGTTGTAGGCCGCAATCGGCAAATCAAAGTTTTGGTTCAATGTCTTGATGACGTCCAAGTACGCCAGTGCAGGTTTCACCATCAAAAAATCAGCTCCTTCTTGGTAATCAAGTTCGGCTTCAATCAGGGCTTCGCGTACGTTGGCAGGATTCATTTGGTACGTTTTTTTGTCACCAAAACGGGGGGCAGAATCAAGCGCATCGCGGAAGGGGCCATAAAACGCACTGGCGTATTTGACAGAATACGACATGATACTCACGTCGGTAAACCCTTCAGCATCAAGTGCTTCACGAATGAAACCTACGCGACCATCCATCATGTCGCTGGGGCCGAGAATATCAGCACCTGCGCGTGCTTGCGCCACGGCCATTTTGGCTAGAATGTCGAGGGTTTCGTCGTTCAGGATTTTTCCGTTTTCAACCAAACCATCGTGCCCATCGCTGCTGTAAGGATCCATGGCCACGTCAGTCATTAATGCCAACTCAGGAAATTTGTCTTTGATGGCTTTGAGCGCATCAAGGTACAACGTTCCTTCGCGGTAGCTTTCGGTGGCGTATTTGTCTTTTTTATCTTCCGAATAATTGGGAAACAAATCAATGCACTTGATGCCCAAATCGGTCACCTCTTTCAGTTCTTCCAAAAGTGTATCGAGCGAGTGGCGGTAAATGCCTGGCATCGATTTTACTTCGCTCCGTACACCACTTCCTTCGACGATAAACATCGGGTAGATGAGGTCGTTGACGGAGAGGGTAGTTTCTTGCGCGAGCGCGCGAATGGCCGCCGATTGACGATTGCGGCGCGGGCGGCGTGGTATTGAATAACTCATAGTGGGGAAGTCGTTTTTAGTTATTTGTTATCCGCTAACCTAAAAAGAGTGGCACACAGACAACCAATGCCTGTGTGCGCTTATGAGAGACGACGGTCGTCGATTTAATTAAATATGGAATGTTGACAAGAGTACAAACTCTTGCACACGCGCGTCGATTTCAGCTTGAGTAAGATCGATGATGCGCTCAGGACCAAATTTTTCCACGCAAAACGACGCCATGGCCGAACCATACACAATGGCGCGTTTCATGTTGGCAAAGCTGATGTCATCAGTACTTGCTAAATACCCAATGAAGCCTCCCGCGAAAGTGTCGCCAGCCCCCGTTGGGTCAAATACTTCTTCCAACGGCAACGCTGGGCAGAAAAATACTTCATCACCTTGGAAAAGGAGCGCACCGTGCTCACCTTTTTTGATAATGAGGGTTTTAGGCCCCATCGCCATAATGGTTTTTGCAGCACGACGCAACGAGTAATCACCCGAAAGCATCCGTGCTTCTTCGTCGTTGACCGTCAAGCAATCTACTTTTGCAATAACCGCTTTGAGGTCTTCGAGGGCAATGTTCATCCACAAGTTCATGGTATCAAGCATCACAAACTTTGGACGATTGTTAAGACGATCCAAAACGGCCATTTGAAGCGCAGGCACCATGTTTCCTAGCATCAAGTAGGTACAATCTTGGTAAGAAGCAGGAATGATAGGGTCAAAATCGCCAAAAACGTTGAGCTGCGTGTCCAACGTATCGCGGCTGTTCATGTCGTTGTGGTATTTACCCGACCAAAAAAATGTTTTTCCTTCTGGTTTGATTTCCAATCCTTCCGTATTGACACCGTGTTGTTCTAAGGTCTCAATCATTTCTTTTGGAAAATCACCGCCCACAACCCCAATAATATTGTTCTTTTTGGTGAAGTACGAAGCAGTAAGCGTGATGTAAGTAGCTGCGCCACCTACAATTTTATCGGTTTTTCCAAAAGGGGTTTCGATGGCATCAAAAGCAACCGACCCAACGGTTAGCAAACTCATAGTTTTCGTTGTTAATCAGTAAAAAATAAATGATTGTATTGTTCTAAAAAAGAAAAGGATAAAGCCATAGCAGCCTTATCCTTTTCCTTGATTTTTCATATTGTACTTATTCAGCAGCGCTTTCGAGGAAACCTTTAAATTTCTTCGCGTTTAGCACTTCTGACGATTGAGGATATTTCTCAATAAGGTCGCTATATACTTCAATCGCTTCCGTGTTTTTCTTTGCTTTTTCGTAAGCCACACCAAGCTTAATCATGTACGAAGGTGTAAAATACGCATTTGGCTTATAATCAACCGCTTTTTGGTAGTAGCTGATGGCATCCTCAACGCTATTTTTTTCCATGTAAGCGTCACCAATCAACGAGTACGCACGGGCCTGAACCAACAAATCAGAAGAACTGAAAGATTTCAAGTGCTCAATGGCCTCGTCAAACTTACCTTGTTTCAACAAGGCAGCTCCTGAGTAAAACTGCGCAAGATTGCCTGCTGGTGTTGCACCGTATTCATCAGCGATGCTGGTTAAACCAGGGTTACCTGCGCTTCCTTTGAGCGCTTTATTAAGAGAATCGGTTTCAAAGGCAAAAACAGGAGCGTACAAAGCAGCTTGAGCTTGCTCATCTTGGCTACTTACGTAATAGTTATATCCGAACCATCCTGCTAGTGCAACGACAATTGCTCCCCCCGCAATGACGAATATATTGCGGTTTTTTTCGATGCTTTTTTCAAACTTGGTTAACTCTCCTGCCAAACCTTCTGGGCTCTCTAAAAAATCAAGCCCCGAATCTGTGTCTTTATTGCTCATTACTATTGATTTTCAAATTGGAGTGCAAAATTAGGAAAACTCTTGAAACTCAAAAAGAACTCAGCTATTTTTTATACGGATTGAGCGCCTATTTAAGTGACTTTGTTCTTTTGCTCGACAACAACAGTGCCAAAAATTTCGTCAGAACAAAAAAATAGCCAAAATCTGCGCATTCTTTACTGTTCTTTTTTGACCCAACGAATCATTTTTCGCCAAATAGATTTGGATGGCGTCTCGTTGTGGTAGTAATTATTTTTCTTGCCGTAATAATCGTACGTCTGCTTGTAACTGTACCCGTAGCCTTTCGACGAATAATAAGCCGCTGGCATGAGGTTGGCGTAGAGGTCATCTTTGTAAAAATCATTGATGATAACACCCACGTTTTTGATTTTATATTCTTCCGCAATTTGGTTGACCAACAAATACGATTCTTTGTGCGAGTACAACCAACGAATGATGTAAATCACCAAATCGCTTTTCTTCAACAAAGGAACGTTGTCCGACACCAAACCAACGGGGGCAGTATCCACCAACACAAAATCATACTCTTGCTGAGCACTGGTAATAAATGCCTCAAAGCGCTCATTTTGAATAAGCTCAGTTGGATTAAAAGGCGAAGGCCCCGCAGGAATAAAGTCGAGATTTTCGATGACCGAATGGTGAATCGTCTGGTGAAAATCATCTGCCTTTCCCGACAGGTACGTACTAAGCCCAATTTTGTTGTTGTGGTTAAAATAACGGTGCATGTTCGACCGCCGCAAGTCTGACACAACCACCAGCACCGTTTTCCCAATTTTGGTCAAAGACGTCGCCAAATTCAGCGTCACAAACGATTTGCCTTCGCCTGAGAGTTCGGACGTAATCACCAGCAATTTGCCTTGCTGACTTGGGGCGTCGGTCAGAAAACTCAGATTGGTACGGATGCTGTTGACCGATTCGGAAAACAATGAACGGTTTTCCAAAAAGTGCAGCAAATCTTTTTCGTTTTGCGAAATTTTGTGCGGAAATCGCTGAATGAGTCCCAGCAAATTGACGCGCTCGGAAGCGCCAATTTTGGAAATTTCGGTAAATTTCCCGTTGGCAAAACGGGCCAAAAAGATTGAGCCAAACCCAATCAGTAACCCCAAAACGAGCGACACCGAAATAAGGCGCGGCGCTTGTGGGTAAATCTGGTATGCATAACTGCGGGTAAGTACCGTAAACGACGGCAAAACTCCCGCTTTTACAATCGAGGTTTCAATCTCTTTGTTAATCAACAAAAGGTATATTTTTTCGTTGACATCACGGTCGTTTTGAAGATACCCAAGCTCTCGTTCTACCGATGGCAGGGCATTCATTCGGCTTTTAATTAGCGCCAAATTTTGACTGATAATGCCCAGTGTGCTCTCATTTTTTTGACGCTGTACCTTGATGTTAGAAAGAATTTGCTCCCGTACACGGTCAATTTCGTCGTCGGCAGTTTTGACAATTGGGTTATTGACACTCAGGTTTTTACCAATAATATACGCTTTCCGATCAAGAATGAGGCGGTTGAGATCCGAGACTAACTTGAGAAGGACACCGTCGCTGGTACCATCAAGCCCCAAACTACCCACATTGACGGGTTCAAAACGATTGCTCAGGCTTTGTTCGAGCAAATTGATGTACGATTTGGCAATCTCTAGGGTATTTTTTTGCGCTTCAAGTTGGGTCATTTGCCCCATGACGTCCGACATAGAAGCTTGCAAACTAGGCACCGAACTGCGTTGTTTGTACCGTTCTAACTCCGACGACGCTTTTTGAAGTGCTGTCGCGTAGATTTTGATTTGTTCCTGAATAAAATTAATCGTCAAGTTGGACGACCTCTTCTTTTGTTCAAGGTTATATTCTTCGTACGATTCAATGAGTTTTTGAAGAAAATCTTGCGTAAACTGTCGGTTGTAGTACGAAAAGGACACGTTTAAGATGGGCAAACTCGCCCCTTCTTCGGTTACTTTAATTCCACCGTCAAGACGCCCACGCAGGTCGTTCAGGTCGTTGTAAGAAAATACATAATCCTGAGAAAGCCTTTCGACAGATTTGACACTGAACGAAAGCCCCCGTACCGAAACGAGGGTATCTTTCGACAAATCGAAGGTTAGATTTTCCGTTTCGTCTTTGGTCTTATACGTGATTAGCCCAGACTGCTTGATTTCAAAAAGCCCAAACTGAAATTTACTGTGGTCGTAAGAGATAACCTGTGCCGTAAAAGGCTGATATGGATACACGTCATCGTGACGGAAGGTAAGTTCACGATAAAAGGTAAACGGATAATTGAGCTTTTTAATCGCCCCGTTGATAACTTCTTCCGATTTAATGACATACAGTTCGGTAAGGTACTCTAAATTGGACTCATCCGACTGAATGAGGCGGTTAAGCTCGTCAAGTTCGGTTTGTTTATCATTGTACTTTAACACCATCTCGGCCATGTAACGCGGATGGGCCACTTGAAGAAAAATAGCACATCCGCCGACGGTCAAAACCAAGGCACCAATCACCCAATACCAACGACTTAGAATGACTTTAAGAATCCGCTTAACGTCAATGTCGGCGGATACTTCAGTGTATCTATCTTGTGATTGGCTCCAGTTTCCGTTTTGCATAATAGCTGTTTCCCTCTAATTTATTTACCCCAAACGATTGAGCAAAGGTAATTGTTGTAACGTGTCAAAGTGCGGGTTCCGACCCAAATCCTTCAATTTTTGTAAGTGATGAAGCCCGTGCGCATCACTACCAAATGCCTCATAATACCCTTTTTCCATCAATTGTTCGGCCGCTTTTCGTTCTGCCGACCCA
Source organism: Runella defluvii (assembly GCF_014195535.1). Taxonomy (GTDB): domain Bacteria; phylum Bacteroidota; class Bacteroidia; order Cytophagales; family Spirosomataceae; genus Runella; species Runella defluvii. Next base: position 124,814 of record NZ_JACIBY010000005.1, read on the forward strand.
TACTGCCCCACCAACGACAGCAAATTGAGCTGAAAAGAAACCCCTCTGTTTTTTAGGCTTTGCCATTCTCGCGGCTTGCCATGCCAGTATCGGTAGCGCTCGGGATGCGCGAGCAAGGGCGTGTATCCTTTTTGTTGAATTTTTTCAATCAGTTTGTGCCCCCAAAGGCTAGGCGCTTGCATCGAAAATTCAAATAGAATATACTGACCCTCGATGGGGAGCAGCTGATTTTCTTGAATGAGTTGGACAAAATTTTCGTCAGCATAATATTCCGCCGATGCTTCTAGCACCAAAGGAAGCGAATGGGTTTCAATGAGTGCGTTGGTTTTTGCGGCGGCAGCTTGGATGGTTTCAATGGTATTTTTGAAATAATCGGCCCGAACGTGGGGCGTAGCCACAATTTTCTTGATGCCTAATTGTACGTACTCCTGTAACATTGCCAAGGTCACGTTTTCGTCGGGCGCACCGTCGTCAATACCAGGAAGCACGTGACAATGCCAGTCACTTTCCATGAAATCGAGCGAAAAAGGAGTCGTTGCGCTAGAAGATTTTTTCCTAAAAAACGAAAACATCGGCTGCTATTTAAGTGTAAGGTATAGCCCTAAAACAACCGCAACGGCGTTGAGTCCAATGACCACTGGCGACAATATACTGGAGAATCTTTGGTTTTTAACAATCCGAAGACTCCATTTGGAAGGCGGGACAAAGACGTAATCTCCGTCAAAAACGGGGATATTGGCCACGGCTGGATCGCCAAGGTTGCGGATGTCATAATTGACTTCCTGCTGCACGCCTGAGCGTTTCCGAATGAGCTTAATGGTTTTGTCGGCCGTCGCAAAATCAATCCCTCCCGACATGGCAATGACCTCTCCCAAGGTCAGTTTTTCATTTTCAAGAAAAATCATGCCTTGTCTCCCTACGGAGCCCAAGACCCTGATTTGTAGGTTAGAAATCTCAATGTCAAAAATAGGGTCATTGATGAGGTCTTTGTAATACTGTTCTATGGCCTTGGTAGCGTCTGTTTTGGTCAGTCCCGCCACTTTGACGCGCCCCACTTGTGGTAAAACGATTTGGCCATGACGATCAACGGTAATCAAATAAGCAGACGCCCCTGCCTGTCCCGACGACATGGGCGTGGAGGCTACGGCGATGTTGCCACCTTGCGGAAAAATAATCTCAAGCGCGTTGAGGCTTCGGATTCGCAAACGATCCCCAGGTTTAAGGCGGTACTCTGTCGTATCTGGCAGCAACTCAGGCTGACGGCCAATCATCTGAGTGGTTTTTGTGGTATCTGAGGTGCTTTTTTGGGCGTAAAGAGAGCCACAAAAAAGAAGAAGCAAAACGATAAAACGCATAGCAAAAAATAGCGAGGAGGGATAACCTCGAAACAAAAATACGTAAATTGCCCGCCTGTCCAAAATACCCGATGTATGCTAAAACCTTTCTACCATGCCGAACTCACCGAAGCGGGCCTCGACGAAGTGGGGCGGGGCTGCCTAGCGGGGCCTGTGGTAGCAGCGGCCGTGATTCTTCCCAAAGACTACACCAACGAACTGCTAAACGACTCGAAGCAGTTGAATAAAAAGCAACGCGAAGCCCTTCGTAACGACATACAAGAGGCTGCCTTGGCGTGGGCCATCGCGGAAGTGTCTAACGAAGAGATTGACAAAATTAACATCCTCAAAGCCAGTTTTTTGGCCATGCACCGCGCCGTGGACCAATTGACACTACGCCCCGAGCATTTGTTGGTGGACGGAAATCGCTTTACGCCTTATCCGTTTTTACCCCACACCTGCATCGTCAAAGGCGATGCCAAGTTTATGAGCATTGCGGCGGCTTCGGTACTGGCCAAAACCTACCGCGACGACCTCATGGAGCGCCTCGCGGTGGAGTTTCCTCACTATGGTTGGGAAAGAAATGTGGGCTATCCTACGCCCGTGCATCGGGCAGGTATTCGGGAGTTTGGCCCCTGTTCTTACCATCGGATGTCGTTTCGATTGTTGTAAATCAGCCCAGTACCCCTACAAAATTCTAATTTTCTCAAGCTTGGGTGTGTCTATGTGGTTCGGAAGCAGTACCTTTGCGGAAAATTTCTTCCAAATCGTATTTTGTATCATCCCAAAATCGTACATACAATGGTTTCTACCACGATTGCCCGCGACACCCAAATTTTTGATTTAATCGCCAAAGAACACCACCGCCAAGAGTCTGGAATTGAGCTGATTGCTTCTGAAAACTTTACTTCTCCGCAAGTAATGGAAGCACAAGGAAGCGTATTGACCAACAAATACGCCGAGGGCCTTCCAGGCAAACGCTACTACGGTGGATGCGAAGTGGTGGATCAAATCGAACAAATTGCGATTGACCGCCTCAAGGAGCTGTTTGGTGCTACGTGGGCAAACGTGCAGCCGCACTCGGGAGCACAGGCAAACACGGCCGTTTTCTTGGCATGTTTGCAGCCTGGCGACAAAATTTTAGGTTTTAACTTAGCACACGGTGGCCACTTAACACACGGCTCGCCTGTGAATATTTCGGGTAAATACTTCCAGCCGTTTTTCTACGGTGTAGAACAAGAATCTGGTCTTATTGATTGGGACAAAGTAGAAGCTACGGCTTTGAAAGAGCGTCCAAAAATGATTATCTGCGGGGCGTCTGCTTATAGCCGTGACTGGGATTACATTCGCTTGCGCGCCATCGCCGACCAAATCGGCGCGTTGTTGTTGGCCGACATTTCTCACCCAGCAGGTCTGATTGTCAAAGGTTTATTGAACGACCCATTGGAGCATTGCCACATCGTCACCACCACTACCCACAAAACACTTCGTGGGCCTCGTGGTGGGGTAATTATGATGCGTAACGATTTTGAAAACCCATTTGGCTTGAAAACACCGAAAGGCGACATTCGCTCGATGTCTTCGTTGTTGGATTCTGGCGTTTTCCCTGGCACACAAGGCGGACCACTTGAGCACGTAATCGCAGCCAAGGCCGTCGCTTTCGGCGAAGCGCTTAGCGATGACTACACAGAATACGCCCACCAAGTTCGCAAAAACGCCCAAGCTATGGCAAAAGCGTTTGTCGATAAAGGGTATAAAATCATTTCAAACGGTACCGACAACCACTTGATGCTCATCGACTTGAGCAGCAAAGGTTTGACAGGTAAGTTGGCCGAAAATACGCTTATCAAAGCCGACATTACCGTAAACAAAAACATGGTTCCATTTGATACCAAGTCGCCGATGGTCACTTCGGGTATGCGTGTAGGTACGCCTGCCATGACAACCCGTGGTTTGAAAGAAGCAGATATGGAGCGTATCGTGGATTTGATGGATACGGTATTGATGAACGCTGAAAACGAAGCAAAAATCGACGCCGTAAAACAAGAAGTAAACAACTGGATGGCGGAAGTGCCTCTTTATAAGTAGTTTTTCTCAGTTTCCTGTTTGGGGTTTACTGTTTCGGGTTGTAGAACAGGAAACTCAAAACCTCAAACAGGAAACTGAAAAAACCCAAACAGGAAACCATTAACTATTCTTCTCCAACAGCTTCACCAACACCCCAAAATCCTTAGGATAAGGTGCTTCGATGACAACTGTTTCGTCGTTCATAAGCCTGAATGTGAGCGAGAACGCGTGTAACGCTACGCGCTGAATGATGGGCAACTCTTCTGAGTCTTTCTTCAAATTGTAATTTCGTTTCAATTCCGACAAATAAACCGTTGCTCCGCCGTAGGTAGGATCGCAAACGATTGGTGCCTTGAGGCACTGTAAATGCACCCGAATTTGGTGCATTCGGCCCGTAATGGGGATACATTCTACCAACGTGTGTTTCCGAAAAGCCTGTTTTGTAAAGAAAACCGTTTCGGCTGCTTTTCCATTTTGGCGATCTATTTTCACGGCAGTGCCATCTTTGAGCGGCGCAATGGGTAAAAATACCGAGATACTGTCAAAATCGTGGACGCCGTTGGCAACCGCATGGTAACGTTTGGTCACTTCGCGGTACTCAAACTGCATGGCAATGTGTCGATATGCCGCAGGATTCTTGGCAATAGCCAACACGCCCGATGTTTCTTTGTCGAGGCGGTGGGCAACTTGGGCATCATGGCTGTATTCTTTGGCCATGCGCAAAATACTTATCGACTTATCAGCGGTACGTTCGTTGATGGTAGCGACGTGCGGAGGTTTATTGATAACGATGTAGTCTTCGTTTTCAAACAATATGAGGTCTTTGAACTCGTAACGGAGCATATTGGGACGTTTTTTTCACTTAGAAGAACAAAACAACAACAATTCTGTCATAATTCCTTGAACGAGTTAGTTACGCTTCACTAAATTCGCCTTTCAATAGGGTTTCGATATGGGCGATGGGTGCTGCCTGCAAGCTATTCTTTCTTTTCCCAAAATAAAGGGTGTTGGTGACTTCGGTGTAGCCTCGCCAGAGTAGGGTAATGTCGCCTTGCTTGAGTGCCTCGTGGCAGATGAAGTCTGGCAAAACGGCCAAGCCTTTGCCCACCGACAAACAACGAATAATGGAAAACTTATTAGGAACGATGTAATTGGGCACAAACTCAGGTTGAATCTCAAAATTAGCTTCCCAAAACCGACTCAGTAGCTTCATATCGGAGGCGGTGTTGTACCAAATTTGTTCGCCAAACCAATCCAACAGGGCTTCTTTATTATTCAAATGGAGGGTTTGCCAGTCGGTCAAATCCGTTTTTTTTCCCGCTACCACCACCAATTGTTCGGTCGTAAACGCTTCCCATTCGATGTTGAGGGCATTTTTCTTTTGGGAGGCCAATACCAAATCAATCACTCCGTTTTCCAGCGCATCAATCAGCTTTTCGCTTTCTCCAAATTGCATAATTAAGTTAAAATCCAGCTCAGGAATATGCTTTTCTAACGCTTGCTGAAACGTTTCTACGCACATTCCCATGCTCACCGTCGGGCGGTCTTTGCCTGATTTTCGTCGAAAACGACTTTCAATATCTTCCAGCACATTGAGTGAATGTTGCATCTGTTGGTATAAAAGATGCCCCCTTTCGGTAGGTATCATTTTTCTGGCCGTTCGCTCAAACAAGGCATATCCTGTGTACGATTCTAGGGCATTGAGGTGAAGTCCAACCCCAGGCTGAGACACAAAAAGCTGCTTGGCCGCCCCACTCAACGTTCCTGTTTCATAAATGGCTTTAAAGGTGCGAAACCACTCTAAATTCGTTTGCATTTATAATTTTTCTGATATTAATACAAAGATACTATAAATAAAAATATATATAAATGTTTGAGAACCCAGTTTAGACAGCTATTGTTACCTAATTGAAAAGAGACTAAAATACCTATCTCATGCCAACAACAGCCCACCTCCCCTTCTCCCCCATTTTTAAAGGAGAAGATGCCATTCCCCAAGAATTTAGACTAGAAGAAGTACACCAACGAGAATACCTCTTAAACGGTGAACTTGTCCAGTGGGATGGCCCCGTGACGTCTATTTATTCGCCCGTTTGTCTTCCGACTCCCAACGGTTTGGAGCGAAAACTCTTAGGAAGTATTCCGCGTACTTCTCCCAAAGAAGCCTTAGAAGCGTTGGATGCCGCTGTCAATGCCTACAACAATGGACTAGGCGAATGGCCTACGATGACCGTGGGCGAGCGGATTAATTGTATGCAGAAGTTTGTTTACTTGATGATTCAACAGCGGGATTTGGTCATCAAATTGTTGATGTGGGAAATCGGCAAAACATTGTCCGACGCCACCAAAGAGTTTGACCGTACCGTCGATTACATCAACGACACGATTGACGCCCTCAAAGACCTCGACCGCGAATCGTCGCGTTTTCAGGAAGCAGAAGGAACCATTGCCCAAATCCGCCGAGCGCCGCTGGGCGTGGTACTGAGCATGGGGCCTTTTAATTATCCGTTGAACGAGATTTTTACGACGCTCATTCCTGCCCTGATTATGGGCAACACCATTCTTTTCAAACTCCCCAAACACGGGGTATTGGCGCACTATCCTTTGCTAAATGCCTTTAAAGAGGCTTTCCCCAAAGGAACCGTCAACACGCTGTACGGAAGAGGGTCGGAAATTATTTCGCCCATCATGGAAAGCGGAAAAGTAAATGTGTTGGCTTTTATTGGCTCAAGTAAAGTAGCCAACGGCCTCAAAAAATTGCACCCTAAAGTCAACCGCCTCCGCGCTATTTTGAGCCTTGACGCCAAAAATGCGGCCATTGTCACCAAAAATGCCAACATAGACGTAGCCGTAAATGAATGTATCCTCGGGGCGCTTTCGTTCAACGGGCAACGTTGTACGGCGTTGAAGCTCATCTTTGTACAAAAAGAAATCGCCACGGAGTTTGTTGCAAAACTCAACGCGGCCGTATCGGCCTTAAAACCAGGCTTACCTTGGGAAAATGGCGTCAAAATCACGCCCCTACCCGAAGAAGATAAACCCGACTATTTAAAAGCGTGCATTGAAGACGCGATTGCGCACGGGGCAACCGTCCAAAACGAAAACGGTGGCTATACCGAAGCCTCGTTTGTGTTTCCAGCGGTGGTGTATCCCGTCAACAATCAAATGAAACTCTACCACGAAGAGCAGTTTGGCCCCGTTATTCCCGTCGTTCCGTTTGAGACCATCGACGAGCCCATCGACTACCAAGTCAACGCCTCGCACGGAATGCAGGTGAGTATTTTTAGTGAAGATTCCAAAGAAGTGGCTCAGTTGATTGATTCTTTTGTCAACCTTGTTAGTCGGGTAAATATCAACTGTCAAGCGCAAAGAGGGCCCGACGTATTTCCTTTCACGGGGCGCAAAGACAGCGCCGAAGGAACGCTTTCGGTTTTTGACGCGCTTCGCTCCTTTTCGATTCGTTCGTTGGTAGCTACCAAATTGACCGAAAGCAACAAGGTATTACTCAATACCATCGTGCGCGACCACGATTCTAACTTTTTGAGTACTGATTACATTTTTTAAGGTGCTCTAGTTTTACCCGCAGATATTCATGCTTGCGCACAGTTGGCAAGTTTCTGCGGGTAAAATATTTTTTATATAATATTTGTTATAGTTTTCTATAATTTGTATTATTTTAATTACACATATCCTTCAAATACCTTTGCATTGTCATTTATAACACCGAAAAACAATGCAAAAAATATTGGTTATCAACGGCGGAAAAACCTTTGCCCATTCGGGCGGCCGCCTCAACACTACCCTTACCGAATGGGATGGCGAGTTTTTCACCCCTGAAAATGGCTTTGAGCTGAAAATCACGCAGGTAGGAGAAGAAAACTACGACGCCAACGAAGAAGTGGAGAAATTTGTGTGGGCCGACGTCGTCATCTACCACTTTCCCATTTGGTGGATGTACCTTCCTTTTTCATTGAAGGAATATTTCGATAAAGTACTTACGGCTGGACATCGGAAGGGGCTGTATTACAGCGACGGACGGAAGGCCAATAACCCCGAACGAAACTACGGAACGGGCGGCTTGATGCAAGGAACTCGCTACCTAGTCACTACGACTTGGAATGCTCCTAAAACTGCTTTTACGCTGCCCGAAGAGTTTTTTCAGGGCCGCAGTGTCGATGATGGCGTGTTGTTTCCCTTCCACCGCATGAATGCTTTTTGTGGACTAGAACCGCTACCTAGCAAGCATTTTCACGATGTTGAAAAAAACGGCTCGCCTGAGCTGACAGCTTCGTTCAAAGTAGAATATTTGGAGCACCTTCGTGGTGTGTTTGGGAAGTAAAAACAGCAAGACTCTCCAAGTTTTTGAAACTTGGAGAGTCTAAAAAATCTGTTAAAGTGCCTCTGCTTCGTAAATCTATTCTAAAAAATGTTCATTCTTTTTTGTTTTATAACATACTATGTTATAATTTTATTCTATGATTGTTGAGTTTGATAATAATGACCAGTACCGTTTAATTTTTCGATTAAATGAAAAGGAAATGGTAGAAATAATTACATTGGAAGACTTGACTGCTTATCACTAATGAAAAGAGCGAATGAATTGATACCTGCCGTAGCTACTCACCCAGGGGAACTATTGGCAGACGAATTAGAGGCAAGAAATTTGACTCAGCAAACCCTCGCTACTCAAATGGGGGTCAGCCAAGCGATTATAAGCCAACTATTGCATAAAAAGCGAAGGGTATCGCTTGAAATGGCTTTACGGTTAGAACAAGCTCTGGATATTTCAGCCGAATTTTGGTTGAATCTACAACGCCAATATGACCGTGTAACAGCTTATCATAATGCCCAAAAATCACTCCAAAAACTTAACTTGCCCGAACCTCGCCAAATGAAGTTATTGGAAGCAATACTGGGGTAGCATAACTATAAAGAGCAATTTTCTTCTAAAACTAAACCGTTTATGAAGAAAATTGCTCTTAAAATAAGTACCAACTATTTATTCCCCTACTTCCCCTTCTCCAAACGCTCTGCCAGCATTTTGATAAAATAGCCTCCTACTACGGAGCGGGCTTGGAAGCCTACTTGCTTGGCATTGGTAGTTTCATGCCAGTCCGAGAGTGGAACGCGGGTGGGCGTTTCGTTGGCATACTTCCACACGGGGTCAATCAACGCTTTGAAATCAGCGTCCGAATCGGCCATGGTTGCCGTCCACACAATCCAATCCGACTTAGTGTAAGTCTTACGGCTGTCGAGCGGAAGACCGTAGGCTTGTTGTTTTTTGAGGTAAAACGCGATTTCCTTTTGCGCAACTTCTTTCGGGAAAACGTTCAATCCGAGCAATTTATCCCAAACGATGTTGTATTTCTGGCTCCAACTTCCTGCGGTTTTGTCGAACGTAAGGGCATAGTGGTCGCCATCAGCACTCATCTCCATCCAACGACGGGCCAAGGTGCGCGCCAACGTAAAATGCTCGTCGGCCAGTTTTTGTTCACCCAATTGAGCCGCCATCTGAGCATAACACGCAATCCCAACAATGGCCTTGGCCGACAAGTTGACGTTACGCGCTAAGTGCCCCGCGAAGTCGTCGGTACACAATTGGTTGGCGGGGTCAAATCCATCGCGTTTTAAGAACTCCACCCATTTGGTCAACATTGGCCAGTGCTCGCGCGCAAAGCTTGGATTGCCATCCATTTTCACCGAAGCTGCCGTCAAAATCATCATGTTTCCAGCTTCTTCCACGGGCATATCTTCGCCGTAGGTTTGGCCGTTGGCAAGCGGATACGTCCCAATATCGTGTGCAGGGAAGTCTTTTTTCCAACGCCCCGATTCGCTATAGTCAAAGATAAAACGTAGCAAGCCTTTCGCCAACTCGTTGTTGTACAACAAAAACATCGGTGCCGACGGATACGTTACGTCCACCGTTCCAATCGAACCGTTAGAGAAATTTTCTTTCGACAAAAAGAACACTTCCCCCTTCGGCCCTGCCACGATTTTGTGGGCTGAAATGGCTTGTCGGTAGGCCAATTGACACAAATCGGCGTACGCTTTTCCACCCGCTTTGGTCGCGTCATCGTACATTTTTTTATCGAATGCCGTGCTTTTGGTCAACAAACGTGGGTAGTCTGCTTCGGCCGTTTGTAACGTTTTCTGCATGGTCGTAGCAGGGTCACGGCGCCACCATCCACGGAGGTTTTGACCAAAATACTGTACCGAATACACATCGTCGTAACCCAAAAGCAAGTGCTTTGAAGAAGTTTTTCCCGATACATTGCCAAAGTTTACGACCGTCGCCATTGCTAACTCTCCCGCCGTTCCTGAGACCGTCGAACCAGTAGCCGTCAATTGACCTTTTGATTTAAAGTCGTTTTTCAATTGGTCAGGATTCCCCGTGACCACGCTACTTGCTGCATCAGGCACCGCCAAATAGGCATAGCCCCAGTCGATGCGGATGTTATCGCCTTTTTTGCCCAATACAGGCTGCTCTTTGGTACCAACTGACGCATAAACCAGCTTGCCGTCTTTCTTGGTTTCGGCCACTACTTCTTGCGAAGGCACGTTGGTAGCGACCAAAGCCGATTCACCAAAATACACCTGTACCGAGTGGGGTTTGTTGTCCAACGAACGCGTGGAGAAGGTCACATAACTTACGGGACGAGCCGCCACTTCCAATTCATCCATCAACAGAGGCGACAAGAAGTTAACGTCCAATTCCACAGGCCCTGCGGTAAATACATAACTGGTTTGGGTGGCCGTAACGGTGGCTTTCTTTTGCGTAGCCGTGACCGCCTGCGCCGTAGGAACGACACTTACCAATCCTACATCTACAAACGACTCACCGATGGGGCTAATGCAATGCACCGCCAAGACGTTACGCCCCTTACGAAGCGCCTTCTGGCCTTCGGACGAAAGGGGCGAGTGGATGTATTCGCCTGCACAGCAAGGCTTTGTGAAGATGCGCGTACCGTTCAAATATACCGCCACGTCGTCGTCGTTGATAAGGGTCAACAACAACTTAGACGCATCCACTTGCCCGTCGTAGTTAAACTCGCGACGGATAAAAATTCCGTCTTTGTCAATTTTTCCATTGTGAAACGGAGTGCGCGATGCGGGCGAATCACCAAAAGGCCCTGAGCCAGTTTTCCAGCCTTGGGGAATAAAGTCGGGCTGCTCCCAGCCTGCTGAGGGTTTGATGGTGGTATATAAGGCGTCGTACGCTTTGTTTTCGCCCGTTGGCAATAGGGCTTGGTATAAAGTTGGGGGAGCTCCTAAAAACTGATACGACTTGCCGTCCACCCGTACAATGCCTTCCAGCGAATGCGGACGACCTGTCCAGTGGCGCGTAGGACCGTCGGTGAGCTGGTCGGTAGTACTCCAAATACTAAAATACGGGTCGTGGGTAATGATGGGATAGGCAGGTGGACGGAGCGTCTGCGCCATCGAAGACGTTAGCGCGAGGCATCCACTCAAGGCAAGCAACAAAAGAGTTGGTTTGTTGTAAAACATTGGAATGGTGATTAATGAAATTTTGAGAGGTTAATTTAATATACACTAAAAGGAGAGGCGGCGCTTGCTCTACCAGAAACTGCTCATGTTCTGGACAGAAAACAAACGGCTCACCTCTCCCTTAGGAGGTTAGTCTGCGGTCTGACTGCCGTCTGACCGTGTTGTTGGTCAGACGATAGTCAGACCATACCTTATCGTCTAACCGTGTTAGGCTTGGGCAAAACTTGGTGGGTTTTGGCCCACGTTTGCCACTGTTTTTTCAATTCGTTTACTTTTTCGGGATACGTAGCCGCGAGGTTATTGGTTTCGGTTTTGTCATTGGCTAAGTCAAACAACTGCCACGTAGTATCGCGACTTGCCGAGACCAGCTTCCAATTTCCCGACCGTGCATAACGCGCGCCGAAGTGTTCGTTGAACAGGCTCGTATGCCCTCCGTTGGTTTTTCCCTGAAATGCAGGCACAAGGCTCTGCCCCGTTGAGACCGAAATGGCACGCCCCTGAAACGTCTGCGGGTACTTTGCTCCCGAAATTTCTACGCAGGTACGCATGAAGTCCATTACGTGTCCCATTTGGGCGCTGTAACCTCCTTTTTTCGCTTTGATTCCTTTGGGCCAAAACGCCACCATTGGCGTGCGAACACCTCCTTCGGATGATTCTGCTTTCCAGTATTGATAAGGCGTGTTGGCTACGTTTGACCAACGCTGCCCAATCGACGCAAACGACGTCTGCGGCCCTGGCATCACTTGTTTTTTCAAATCGTACGAAATAGGCCGACCGTCACGCGTTTCGTTAGGACGGTCAAAACCTGGGCCATAAGCCGCGCAGTTTTCAGGACTTGCCCCGTTATCCGACAAAAAGACGATGAGCGTATTTTCCAACTGACCTGTTTCGCGCAGTGTCTGCAACATACGGCCAATTCCCTGATCCATACGGTCAATCATCGCCGCGTGAACGGCCATGGCGCGCGCATCCCATTCTTTATCGGCGTTTGCTTCCCAGGTTTGTTGTTTGTCCCAGCGCTCCGACAATGGCGTGGTTTTAGGGTCAATCAAGCCCATTTTCACCATTCTATCGTAGCGGCTTTTACGAATCGCATCCCAGCCCGATTTGTACGTGTCTTTGTACTTTTCGATGTCTTCGGGCAGCGCCATCAGCGGCCAGTGCGGGGCGGTGTGCGCTACGTACAAGAAAAATGGCGACGACGACTTAGCAAACGATTGAATGTAAGCCACTGTGGAATCGCTAATGGCATCCGTGTGGTAATAATTCTTTGGAATTTGGGTCACAGGTTTTGTCCCATTGACCAAACTGAAAGGGTCAAAGAAGTCAACTACGCCCCAGATATTGCCAAAATACTTGTCGAAACCACGCGCAGTGGGGTACTGATTCAACGGCCCAAAATCGCCAAAGTCCTTTTTGTGGTTGAGCCAATCGAGCTGGTCTTTGGGGTTTTTCTGAACAATGGTGTTCGACACGTGCCATTTCCCCGTCATACCCGTTTGGTAGCCCGCTGCCTTCAATACCTCCGCAATCGTCACGGTATTTTCGGCCAAATGCCCACGGTACCCTGGTGTCGATTCTTCGTCGGTCATTTTACCAATGCCTGCTTGGTGGTTATACAAACCTGTAAGCAAACTGGCGCGCGTAGGGCAACAACGGGATGTGTTATAAAACTGAGTAAAACGCAGCCCGTTGTTGGCGAGGTAGTCGATGTTGGGGGTTTTGATTTCACCGCCATAGCAGCCCAAGTCCGAATACCCCATGTCGTCGGCCATGATGATAATGATGTTCGGACGTGCATCCGCTTTTGAACGCGACGGTTTTGAATAAAACGCCGTTAGCCCTACCGACACTGCCACGGCTAAACCCACCGAAGCCACTACCCCTTTTTTCTTCATCGAATTATTATTTTTTTCCTGTCAAGTATTTAATTGTTTTGATTTCGTCTTGGCTGAAAGCCGTTCCGTCGGTGCGATAAATGTCGTGGAACCACAACTCAGGCTCTTTGCCATCAGGCATAGGTGTTCCCCAAGCGTAAATGGTATTTGTTTTTCCAGCTACAAATCCCCAGTTGATAGCCCCGATGTTTTCTTGCTTCAACATAGGCATGATGGTTTGGAACAAGCTACCGTTGCGGCGTGCCATGTATTCCGTACAAATCAACGGGCGGCCGTATTGGCGAAGCTGATTAATCAATTCTTTGTGTTTATCCACGTAGCCGTAGTGGTGGTAGGTAATCACGTCCGAGTTTTCTTCTTGGAACTTGTTCAATTCTTTGAATTTTTCACCCCAGCTCCATACACCCGCGCTGATTGGCTGCGACGGATTCACTTCTTTGGCCCACGCAAACACCGACTTCAACAAAGGCAAGCTTTTTGCAAAATATTGGTTATTGCCTGGTTCGTTGTACAAATCCCACAACAAAATACGGTTGTCGTTTTTGAAAGTAGTCATCACGTCTTTTACGTATTTTTCCAACATGCCCAAGCTATCTGGGTGGTTGTGAATCATCGTACCTGGGTCGCGTACCCAACCGCTGTTGTGAACGCCAGTTTTAGGGGCAGGCTGCTTACCTGGGTGGTATTCGTCGTTCCAGCAGTCGTCAAAAAACACAAAAATGGTTTTGATTCCGTGCTTGCTCGAAATGGCGAGGTACTCGTCGAGGCGTTTTTTAAAACCTGGCGCATCGGTCGTCCACGCGATGTGATGCAGATACACCCGCATGGCGTTGAAGCCAAGACCTTCGGCCCATCCTAACTCTTTATCAAGCGTTTGGCGATCAAACGACTCCGCCTGAAACATCTCCAATTGGTTGATGGCCGTACTTGGTTGAAAGTTACAGCCTCTAATCCAGCCCTGTTTTTTGTACCAGTCGTTTGCCTGTTGAGCCGTCCAGCGAGGTTGTGCTTTGAGGGTAGATACCGTGAGGAGCAACGCAATCGCAAAAAGTGTTACTTGTTTCATAAAATGATGATTTGTTAGATAGTTAGTTCACAGTGAAAATTTTACAATCAATAGTTTAAGACACTTTTGGCCAAAAACTAATACCCTTTCATGTTTTTCTGCCATTGATTGCAAACCTAAGACCCCTTTAATCCACTAATAACCAGCGCTTTGAACACAAAGCTTATTAGCATCAATTTCCGCTTGTGGAATCGGGAACAGCACGCGTTCGGGCTTGGCATTGGTGATGCCGCGCGCTTGAGCTAATGAAATAAACGTCCCTTGGCGAACGAGGTCTTCGCGGCGTTTGCCTTCTGAGACAAACTCCCAGCCTCTTTCTCTAAAAATGGCCGTACGGAAAGCATCTTTTGTAGGAGTGTCCGTTTGGGTCAAATTGGGAATCCCTGCCCGTGTACGAACGAGATTAATCAACGTAAATGCCTCCGCTGTGGGGCCATTGAGTTCGTTCAGTGCCTCTGCTCTGGTAAGTAGAATATCGGCATAACGCAGTATTGGAACGTCATTTCCACTGTTATTTCCAACGGTATTGTTATCCCAATACTTAAAACTACGCGCATTATCTCCCGTTGACAAATCGACGGTTTGGTTGCTCGTATTGACATAACTCGTACAAATCAACTGTAAACGCTTGTCGTTGGCGGCAAACGAACTGGTAAATGCCGTCCGCAAGCGGTACTGCGTCGCAAAATTCGACATAGTGGTTTTGTAGGTAAAATTCGGAAACTGAGGGCTGCTCTTGTAGCCTGGCGGCAGTGCTCCAGCTTGGTACCAATTGCCAAACGGGTCTTCGGGGCGGCATTGAAGTGCCAAAATCATTTCACGGTTGGCCGCACCTTCATTTTCGACTCTAAACATCCCCACAAAATCAGGATTGAGGGCGTAATAATTAAAATCCATCACGGCTTTGGCAGCATCGGCCGCTTTTTGCCATTGCTTGGTGTTGAGGTAAAACTTCGCCAAAATGCTGTAAGCAACGCCCTTACTAAACCGTCCATAGGTTTCTTCTTTGCCTGGGTCGGGCAAATCTGGAATCGACTCCGTGATTTCTTTTTCAACAAACGCCTTTAATTCTTCTTCCGTTGCCCGTGCCAATTCAGCAGGTTGTGTGGTGGAAGTCCGCAGCGGAACCGTTCCAAAAAAAGTCATCAAAAGCGCATAGGCTTGTGCCCGTAAGACCCGTGCTTCAGCTTTGTAAAGCTTTTTGGTGGCTTCGGTTGCTTTTACATTCCCAATGTTTTCGATTACACCATTGGCATCACGTACCACGCGGTAGTTAGGATCCCACATATCGGCCGCCAAGGTTCCGAGCGTCGGGTCCCACGTAAAGTTGATTAGCTGAATAAGTTGTCCATTTTCAGCGCCACCCGTGTTAAAACCCATGTCGGTACAAACTTCCGAATCGTTGATCACGTAGCGCGAATTAGATTGGGTTTGCTGGTGTGCGTAGGCCGAAAAAAGCAACGCTTTGATACCGCTTTCCGACGTGAGTACGTTGTCGGGTGAAAACTCGGACCTCGGCGATACTTCCAGCGCTTTTTCGCACGACGTCAACATCAGAAACCCTCCGATGATTAAGCTATAGTTGAATGATTGTCTCATTTGATTTGTCATTTTGTTCATTGTTAACTGTTATTTGTTATCTGTTAACCGTTACTTGTTATCTGCGGCCTGTTTCTGCAAATGACCGCTCATAATCAACAAATTAGCCATTTTTCGATTAACCGTTAACAAATAACCGTTAACCATTAACACCCCCTTACCTAAAATTGCAAATTAACCCCTACGGTGTAAGTACGCGTTAGTGGATAGGTGTTGTAATCAATCCGTAAAATATTATCTCCTAAAGCATTGGCTGCTGGGTCAGCACCTGAATACTTGGTAAAATTGTACAGGTTTTGACCATTCACAAACACCGAAGCGCTGCCTACATAGCGGTTTTTAGGTACTGGAATTTTGTACGACAACCGCACTGATTGAACACGTAAATACGAAGCATCTTCGACGGTTTTGTTGGTTACTTGGCGTTGGCCTTGCACGTCGTTGGGCAAAAACGATGGGTAGTCGTTGGTAGGATTGGTCGGTGTCCAACGGTTTAGGTACGGAACAGCCAATTTATTTCGACGATAATCCACTGGGTAATACGCGTCCACCAAGCTACTGTTCAGCATTTTAGCTCCTTGTGAGCCTTCCAAGAAAATATCCAATGCCAAGGTTTTGTAGGAAGCACTGGTGTTGAAACCATAGAAAAAGTCAGGCAGCGATTTACCAAGCACCACGCGGTCGTTGGCATTGATGACTTTGTTTCCGTCAAGGTCGCGGTATTTCAAATCGCCTGGGCGTACGCCTGACTGCGCTTGGGTAAAGTCTTCGCCCGTTTGCCAAACGCCATCCACCAAATACCCATAGAACGACCCAATCGACTCACCTGGCTTGAGAATACTCACTTGGCCAATGCTACCTGGGCCTGACCCGATGAACTGAGGCACTTTTCCAAGACTCAGCACGCGGTTTTTGAGGGTTGTAATATTAAAACCAGCATCGACACGGAAGCCATTTTTATCGGTCAAAATACCCTTCAAAGCAAGCTCAACTCCCGTATTACGCATACTTCCCACGTTTTCGATGCGGCTTCCAAAACCCGTACTCGCTGGTTGTGGAATGTCGTAAAGCAGGTTAGACGTTTTGCGGTTATAATAGTCGATGCTACCCGTAAGACGACCGTTGAAAAAGCCAAAATCAATCCCTAAGTCAGCTTGCACGGCGGCTTCCCACTGCAAGTCAGGATTGGCGCTGCGCGATGGCTGCAACGAACTGTAGCGGTTGCCATTGAAAACGGCATTGCGTCCCGCCGAAAAAGTAGAGAAATACAAGTAATTGATGGTCGGCTGGTTACCCGTTGCACCGTAGCTGGCACGTAGTTTAAGTTCGCTCAAGAAATTTACATTTTTCAAGAAAGCCTCGTCCTGAATCCGCCACGCCAAGGCCGCCGACGGGAAATAGCCAAAACGCTTGTTGGGGCCAAACCGCGCCGAACCATCAGCCCGCATCGACAGCGTTAGTAAATACTTACTGTTAAACGAGTAGTTCACCCGCCCCAAAAACGACACCAATTTGTTTTCTTGACGGCCACTTCCTACGCCATTCAGGGTATTATCGCCCGTACCGAGCGCGTTGAAGGTAAGGTCGGGCAAGGCAAAAGAACGCGAATTGGCAATGATAGAACTTGAAGTATAGCGTTCGTAGGTAGCTCCTGCCACGGCGCTAATGCGGTGATTTTTAACCTCTTTATTGAAATTCAACGTTCCTTCGGTCAGGTAGTAGCCTCGTTTTCCATCGCGAACATCGGCATAACCGTTGTACGAAAGCCCCGTCAAGGTACTGGGGTCAATCCAGAAATACCGTTGGTTATCATTAAAATCCGCTCCTACGCGGACTTTGGCCGACAGCGAAGGAACGAAGTAATATTCGGCATAAATATTTCCAAACGTACGGTACGTATCGCCCATCCCATACTGTCCATTAATCACCGCCAATGGGCTATCCATGGGCGCCATCAACGACGAGCGATAGTACGTTCCGTCGGGGTTATAAGCAGGCACCGTGGGGTCGTAGTTTTGGGCCATGTACAGCGCGCTGGCGTTGTCGTTTAGCCCTACCCCCGTTGCATTGTAGTAATCTCTGGTGTAAGAGGTGTTTAGGCTTACTCCTACGTTGTATTTGTTGGCCACGCCATTTTCAAGGTTCATTCGAGCGCTGTAGCGGCTTGTCCCTGATTTGAGCATAATCCCATCTTGGTTGAAATAACCCGCCGAAATGTAGTAACGGGTATTTCCTCCCGCCCCGCTAAACGAGAGGTCGTGCGACTGAATGGGGGCATCGCGAAGCAATAGACTTTGCCAATCGGTATTGGCGTTGGTTCCCGTCACTTTTGGGGTCGAAAGTTTTCCCAAATCAATGATGGAGTTGATGACATCCGTGTATTCCGTTCCTGTCAAAAAACGCTGCGTATTCGCCACTTTCTGTACGCCGTGTGTTCCGTTGTATTCTACTTTGAGCTTCCCATCTTTTCCACGGCGGGTAGTAATGAGTACCACCCCGTTTGCTCCGCGCGAACCGTAAATGGCTGTAGCAGAGGCATCTTTTAGAATTTCTATTGACTCAATATCGGCAGGGTTTAAGCTGTTAAGCGGCGTACGGTTGTTGGGATTGCTGGTCGTTCCCCCAGCACTTGCCGAGCCAATCGCCGTTCCATCGTTTACGGGCAAGCCATCTACTACATACAGCGGGTCGTTGTTTCCCGTAATGGAAGTTATTCCCCTGATTTGCACGCTCATGGCCGAACCTGGCTCACCACTTTTTTGGTAAACCTGCACCCCAGGCGCGCGCCCTGCCAAGGTTTGTTGAAGGTTGATATTGGAGCCACGGGTCAAATCTTGCGCTTTCAACGACATCACCGAGCCCGTCAAATCGCTTTTGCGTACGGTGCCGTATCCTACCACCACCACTTCATTGAGCGATTGGTCACTTTCTTTCAATTGCACGTTGATTTCCGTTCGGTTACCCACCGTCACTTCTTGTGCCTCGTACCCGACGTACGAAAACACCAACACCAATCCACTCGCTTTTCCTAACGATTCGGGAATACGTAATTGATAACGCCCGTTGGCATCCGTGGTTGTCCCACGGACAGTTCCTTTTACAACCACGTTTGCCCCTGGAATGACCCCGTTATTATCTGCGGTGGTTACAGTTCCACTAATGGTCACTTCTTCGGCACGGGTTTCGAGCGGGCCTGATGCCACAACCGTGGTCAATGAGCCGTTGGAGGCGGGGTCGGTTTGGGGTTGGTTTTCTTCGTTGGTGGGCGTAACGGGAAATCGGGCCTCTCCGACCGAAGCCGACGATTTTTTGGCCAATACCACCCATGTACCTGCTTTTACTTGTTTATAACGCAAATTAAAGGGCTTTAACAAACGAGAAAGGGCATTTTCGAGGGAGGTGGTTCCCGCCAACACATCGGTCGGAACCGTCAGATTAGCTACTGTTCGGTCTTCAAACAAAATATCAGCTTTGTACTTGGCTTTCAGCCCATTTAAGGCATCCGAAAGGCGAGTGGTCGTTGCCGAGGCAGCAGAGTAGGTGGGGCGTTGTTGCGAGCTAACCATCGCCATTGCCTGACTATTGGCAAGTTGAGGCTCGACCAACAACGCGCCAGTAAGCAACCCTACCAGCGTAGTTGGGATAAAAATAGAGCGCATAAAGAGTGTAGTTAGAAAAGGGTAAACTTTGGTTATTATTCAAAAAAGGTAACCGTAGAATCTTTTTGTTTGTAGTTGATTTCGAGCAATTCGGCCACTACTTGTAAAAACTCATCCGAATTATCGGCCTGAAATGAGCCCGTCACCGTTCGCTCACCAATCTCCTGATTTTTAAGGACAACGCGCAGGTTGTAGTTGTCGTGGAGCAATTCCACAATTTCCCGAACGGGCGTGCTGTTAAAATTGAAGCGATGTTCTTTCCAAGCCGAACTTACTTCGGGCTCGTCGATACGCATCTGCGTTAGGTTTCCTTTGGCATCCACGTTGACGGCATCGCCTGGTTTCAACCGCAGGCCCCTCACCGCTTTTTTAGCCCCCGTATAATTAAGCTGAATCGCCCCTTTGCTCAATATGACTTTAGTTCCGCTGGGACGGTCAAACACGTTAAACTCCGTTCCCAACACCTCCACCTGCACCCCACGAGCAGTTTTGACCAAAAAGCGTTGGTGCGTAGGAGTATGTTGTACGGAGAACGCCGCTTCGCCCGTCAGCCACACTACCCGTGAGCGCGGGCCAAATCCAAACCGAGGGAAACGCAAAGACGAATGGGCATTGAGCGACACCTGCGAGCCGTCGGGCAAGGTAAGTTGGCGGGTTTCTCCAAAAGCCGTCTCTATTGTTTGGTAAAAAATATAGCTTCTTCCCGCATACATTCCCGCCACCAATACCAACACCACCGAAGCCGCCGCCAGCCACTGGGTAAAGGCAAACCTTCGGCGAACGGGCAGCTCCGTACTCTCGTCGGCTTCTTCCATATTTTGTTGCTGATCCCATGCCTCAATCCGCTCGTGTAGCAGTGCCAAAGCCTCTTCTTCTTCGGCCATGTACTGAAGGTGCTGGCGCTCCCATTCATCGAGCCAAGCCACGTACAAAAGCTGGTTTTCGGGTTGTTGCAGCCAATCAGCAATCGTCGTTCGCTGAAGTGCCGTTGAGCGTCCGCTAAAATGCGCAAACAGCAGTTCTTTCATTATGGCTTTGTTCATTGATGGCAGTATGTTGGTGATGGTGTGGATATTTCGGAAGGCGAAGTAGCTGGGACAAAAAACATAAGTCCGCAAAAAAGCCCCATTCGCAGTACTTGCCTCAGTTGTGACAAGGCACGGCTCAAATGGGCTTCAATCGTTTTGGGGGAAATCTGCAACTCGTCGGCAATTTCGCGGTGTTTTTTCCCCTCAAAGCGGCTCATTACAAACACCCGCTGGCACTGCGGTGGCAGCGTACGCACCGTTTCTTCGATGCGCTGGTATAATTCGGTGTATTGCAACAACTGCTCTGGATCAATCTCTACGTTGTTATTGATGCCTTCTGCATTCTCGTCGGTAATGGGCATCTCTTGGTGAAACTCGCGCTGGAGGTACGAATACGCCCGCTTCCGAACGGCCGAATACAAATAAGCTTGGTAGGTGGTTGTAATGTGAAGTTGCGCTTGGTTTTTCCAAAAGCTGAAAAACACTTCGCTTACCAAATCTTCGGCCACCGCCCTTGAATACACAAAGCGCACCGCCTGACTACAGAGCGGACGATAGTAGCGCCGAAACAACAGTTCATAGCCTCGCCGCGCATCTTCCTCAAACGCTTGTCGGATAAGATACTCAACGTCAAGGAGTATGGGCTCAACATCTGGCCTTTGAAACGGATGGTTGGAAGGCTGGGGTTGGCTCGGTTGATTTTCGGCCATGGGTCGTTTTTTTTCGGGTTCTATAAGGTAAGTCACAAAAAGCGGCTTCTCCCCTTAGTCAATTCGTAGATTTTTTTTTCTTTTTCCAAGAATTTCACCAAAAACACGGCTAAATGGCCTTTTGCTAGGGTTAATAGAGCGAAAAAACTATTTTTGCCATGAAAAACAATCTTTCAACCCACTTGAATCCTATGAAAACCGTAGATTCGTACAATTTTGCGGGCAAACGTGCCCTCATTCGCGTTGACTTCAACGTTCCTCTCAACGAAAAATTTGAAATTACTGACGACACTCGTATCCAAGCTACGCTACCTACCATTCGTAAGATTTTGGCAGACGGCGGTTCTTGCATTTTGATGTCGCACTTGGGTCGCCCGAAAGATGGTCCAACCGAAAAATATTCGCTCAAACACCTTATCAATCCACTTTCAGTGATTTTAGGTGTCTCTGTAAAATTTGCGGACGATTGCATCGGTGCTTCGGCAACCGAACAAGCCGCCGCGCTTCAACCAGGCGAAGTATTGTTGTTGGAAAACCTTCGTTTTTACAAACAAGAAGAAAAAGGCGACGTTGAGTTTGCCGAAAAACTCTCAAAACTAGGCGATGTTTGGGTAAACGACGCTTTCGGAACGGCTCACCGCGCCCACGCTTCTACGGCCGTTATCGGTCAGTTTTTTGAAGACCGCGTGTGTGGCTACGTCATGCAGGCCGAAATCGACAACGCGCAACGCGTGTTGGAACAAGCCGAACGTCCATTTACGGCAATCATGGGAGGTGCTAAAATTTCGGACAAAATCCTCATCATTGAGCGCTTGTTGGACAAAGTGGATAACCTTATCATCGGCGGTGGTATGACTTATACTTTTACCAAAGCCTTGGGTGGAAAGATTGGAAAATCGCTTTTGGAAGCCGATAAGCAAGAGTTAGCGCTTGAAATTTTGGCAAAAGCCAAAGAAAAAGGCGTGAACATATTGATGCCTTTGGACAATGTTTGCGCGGATGCTTTCTCAAATGATGCCAACCGCCAAATCGTGAAAACGGGACAAATCGAGGATGGATGGGAAGGTTTGGACATTGGCCCAGAAACCATCGCATTGTTTGAAGAAACCGTTCGTAATTCTAAAACGATTCTTTGGAACGGCCCAATGGGCGTATTTGAATTCCCGAACTTTGCGACAGGCACCAACGCCATCGCTGAAGCCGTAGTACAAGCTACCGAGCAAAACGATGCGTTTTCGCTCATCGGTGGTGGTGACTCTGCTTCTGCCATCAACAACGCTGGCTACGGCGACCGCGTAAGCTACGTTTCGACGGGTGGTGGTGCGCTTCTTGAATACATGGAAGGAAAAGTTCTTCCAGGAGTAGCAGCATTGGCTTAAAAATAATTTCGCCCCGATGAGATTTCATCGGGGCGAAATTATTTTTGCTTCTTCACCGTATTTACTGCTCATAGCGCTCAATCACGCGCAGAAAATCTTCTTCTTTCGAGAATTTAATTTTTTGTTCTTTGATAAACGCCTCCAAATCGGCTTGTTTATCGCTTAGGGCTTCTAACAACGCCTTCTTGTCTTTCTTGAGGCGAATAATCGCGCCGTCTTTGAACAAATACAAAAACTCTTCTTTGACAAAACGCTTCGTCACCGTAGCCGAGCTGTACAGTTTTTCGGTCTGAATTTTAGTAACTGTCCGCTTCAGCAATTTCACTTTTCCGTCGGACAGTACTTGGTAAAAATTACGTCCAGAAAGTGACTCATAGACAGGGAAATTGTTACGAAAAACCCCATCTGTGGTGGCAAATTCGGTAATTTCACTGCTAAACCGATACGATTTTTGGTTCTCTTCGTACTCCAGTTCGTCTTTGTACGTATCGTACCGCATTTTGGCCAACTCGTAGGTTTTGCCGTTGTGTTTGGCCTTCACCGTTCCTCTCGCCCACTCATCTTTCAGGTAAGGCGAGCCTTCGATTTCGGTATAGCCATTTTCAAAAATAGGACGCCCGTTGATGTCCTGAATGAACATTCCTTGGGCATGGGCAGCGATGGTCGCTAAAATCAATCCGAGACAGAGTAATGACTTTTTCATGTTGAATTGTACTTTTGCTGGCAAATTAATCGAACGACCTTGCAACTCAAAGAGCATTTACTCCATATTATCGAAAGTCTTCCACGGGTAGTGCCCGAAACATGGCTGGCTTTTGCCTTTCTGCTGTTGGTTACGGCCGAGTTAGTGTTGAAACTAACGCGTTGGTCGCAGCAGACGTCCACTGTTTTGTGGTTTTCAGCGTTTGGACTGAGTTTGGCTGGGCTGCTGTTGGTTATTCTCCAATGGAACGCCCCCGAAGGCTATTTATTTCACCACCTGCTTTATCTTGACACCAAGGCCGTTTTTTTTAAGGGGCTTGTGCTCATCACTACCCTTTTTGTTCTTCTGCATATACGCGTCACTCACGCCCAATTACCGCCTGAGTTTTACGCCATTCTACTCGCCATTGTGCTGGGGCTTTGTTTTATGACCATGGCCGTCAATGGCCTTAGCCTTTACTTGTCAATTGAACTCGTTTCGATTGGTTCGTATTTGTTGGCGAGCCTTGGCAAAGGAAAATTGGCCGCCGAAGGAGGAATTAAATACTTGCTTTTTGGCGCACTGAGCTCGGGCATTATGCTGTACGGCCTTTCGTTTCTATACGGAATGACGGGCTCACTCGACCTCACCAGCGAAGTTTTTGCCAATCATCTTGCCCAAAACCACCTCGTTATTATACTCATTGTTGGTTTTCTGACGCTTGGTGGCGTTCTTTTCAAACTTTCCTTGGTTCCCTTTCACGTGTGGGCACCCGACGTATATGAAGGAGCACCCACGCCCATTGTCGCCTTTTTATCAACCGCCCCCAAAGCCGCTGCGTTGCTCTTGTTGATGCGTTTGTTGAGTGCGCTCCCCGCCGATTTTCAGCAGCTGATGGCACTCTTGGCACTCAGCAGCATTTTGCTAGGAAATTTGTCGGCACTTTGGCAAAACGACCTCAAGCGTCTTTTGGCTTATTCGGGCATTGCGCAAGCGGGTTTTGCACTCGTAGGCGTGGTGGCTTTCAGCCAAGCGGGTTTTGAAAGCGCTACGTTTTATATTGTTATTTATGTTTTGACCAACCTCGCGGCGTTCTTATTGGTTGACTTGGTGAGTTCTGGCCGCCCGACCTTACTTTCATTGTCAGGCAAAGGGGCACAGCTACCCGTACTTGCCGTTTGTTTTGTCATAGTCATGGTGGCTTTGGTAGGCTTACCTCCAACAGCGGGCTTTACCTCCAAACTCTTGGTCTTCTCTGCCCTTTGGGAAGCCAATACCACCGCCCCTTCTTCGCTGCTTACCACGCTGTTGGTGATAGGGCTACTCAACGCCGTCATTTCCTTGGTCTATTACTTCAAAATACCCTTTTATCTATTTTTCAAGGAGGCTCGAGAAGCTAACCACGAAACCCCAAAGCCTGCTGGAACGGCCTTGGTCGTAGCGCTGACGGTGCTTATCGTTACCCTTTTTCTAAAAACAGACTGGTTGATGCTCTGGATAAAGCAGCTTTAGTGGGTGATTTTATGACTTTTAGCAGGTATTTACCTTGGTTTTAGTAGGTATGACGAATAATTTTGGCCTTCCGAGAACAACGGATGTTACAGACCTTTATATTTGTCCGATTTTTTAAAAACCCACTGATAAACTACGTTTTAGGACATCTCCATGTATTTGGTCTTCATTCATCGATATCACTCTTGCAGATAGTGTTCTCAATTATTCATTCACAATATCTTTTTCATGGAAAGTAATAACGGGCATCACCACCACCTAGATAAAGCTTCAGCCGCTGGGTTATTGATTGCTTTTGGGATTATCTACGGCGACATTGGTACTTCTCCACTGTACGTGATGGACAGCATTTTTAAAGAAGACCCTATCATATCGCCTCAAACGGTTTTGGGAGCCCTTTCTTGCGTTTTTTGGACACTAACGCTCCAAACTACTGTCAAATACGTGGTACTGATTCTCCGAGCCGACAACCGTGGCGAAGGAGGGATTTTTGCCTTGTATGCCTTAGTACGTCGCCATGCTAAATGGCTCACCGTTCCCGCCATTATTGGGGGAGCTGCCCTCTTGGCCGATGGTATTATTACCCCACCTATTTCAGTTTCCTCCGCCATCGAAGGGTTACGTATTATTTATCCTAATATTCAGACTATTCCCATCGTCATAGGAATCATCACTGCCTTGTTTTTGGTACAGGTTTTTGGATCCAATAAAGTAGGCGGCGCTTTTGGCCCCATTATGTTTATTTGGTTTTCGATGCTCGGGACGTTCGGAATTATCTGGATTGCCAAAGATTGGACCATTTTGCGGGCTATTAACCCTTACTACGCGTATCAGCTTTTGTTCGAAAAACCCGAAGGTTTTTGGTTGCTCGGAGCTGTTTTCTTGTGTACCACGGGAGCCGAAGCCCTCTACTCTGACTTGGGACACTGCGGCCGCGCCAACATCCGTGTCAGTTGGGTCTTTGTAAAGTTGTGCTTAATCCTCCAATACTTTGGACAAGGTTCTTGGTTGCTTGCACACGCGGGCGAGTCGCTAGACGGACGCCGTCCCATCTACGAACTCATGCCTGACTGGTTTCTTCTTCCAGGGATTGCAATCGCTACTTCGGCGGCCATCATCGCCAGCCAAGCCTTGATTTCGGGTTCGTTTACGCTCGTGAGCGAAGCCATTCGTCTCAATTTTTGGCCTAAAGTTCGTTTGCGCTACCCAAGCCTTCAAAAAGGGCAGTTGTACGTCCCAAGCGTCAACCTGTTATTGTGGTTGGGCTGCGTTGGCGTAGTGTTGTATTTCAAAGAATCATCAGCTATGGAAGCGGCCTATGGTCTTGCCATTACCCTGACCATGTTGATGACGACGATTTTGATGTCCTATTACCTCTACGCCAAAAAATTCCAAATGTGGGGTGTCGTTGCTTTTATGGCCATCTACATTGCGATTGAAGGCTCATTTTTAATAGCTAACCTTGTCAAGTTCATGCACGGAGGTTGGGTATCGCTCGTCATTGGGGCTATGATAGCCGGGTTGATGTTTGTTTGGTACCGTGCTTTCTACATTAAACTTCGCTTGACCGAATACGTCAAACTCAACGATTACGTGGATTCACTCAAAGAGCTTAGTCGCGACATTTCGATTCCTAAATACGCTACCCACCTCATTTTTATGAGCAATGCTTCGCGGATGTCGGAAATCGAATCAAAAGTGATTTACTCCATCTTCCAAAAACGCCCGAAACGCGCCGATATTTACTGGTTTGTTCACGTCGATACCACCGATGACCCATATACAATGGAATACAAAGTAAACGTCATCGAACCCGACGACGTCATTCGGGTAAACTTCCGTTTGGGCTTCCGTATCGAACAACGGGTCAACCTTTACTTCAAAAAAGTGATTGAAGAAATGGTAAAAAACAAGGAAGTGGATATCACAAGCCGCTACGAATCGCTCAATCGACACAATGTTATCGGCGATTTTCGGTTTGTAGTATTAGAGAAGTTCTTGTCGTTCGAAAACGAACTTCCGCTGTTTGAACAGGCCATTATGAAGGCGTATTTCTTTATCAAAGGCTTTACAACCAGCGAGGATAAATGGTTTGGACTTGACAGTAGCGCGGTAAAAATCGAAAAAGTACCGCTCATTATTCGTCCAGCCGAAAACATCAAATTAAAACGTATTTATAGTTAAAAATGAAAATATTAATCACAGGTGGAGCTGGTTTTGTAGGCTCATCGTTGGCCATTGCGCTAAAAACCAATTACCCATCGTACGAAATCTTTTGCTTAGATAATTTAAAAAGAAAAGGTTCAGAACTCAACGTTTCTCGATTGACCCAAGCGGGCATTACGTATGTTCACGGAGACATTCGTAGCAAAGAAGACTTTGACTCGCTGCCCGCCGTCGATGCGGTCATCGAAGCATCGGCCGAGCCTTCGGTATTGGCTGGACTTGACGGAACACCCGACTACCTCATCAATACCAATTTGTTCGGGACGGTCAACTGCCTCAACTACGCCCTCAAGCACAAAGCTGATTTTATATTTCTTTCAACGAGCCGCGTCTATCCCATCAAGACGATTGAAACGTTGAATTTTGTGGAAGAAGAAACGCGCTTTTCTCTCACCGACGACCAACCCGTCAAAGGCGTATCGTCCAAGGGAATTGCCGAAGATTTTCCGCTCGACGGCGCTCGTTCGTTGTACGGCACCACCAAACTCGCTTCAGAGCTTTTGATTCAAGAATACAACGAGTTTTATGGCCTTCGTACAATCATCAACCGTTGCGGGGTCATCACGGGGCCTTGGCAAATGGGAAAAGTCGATCAAGGTGTGATGGTGCTTTGGATTGCCAAACACTATTGGGAACAGCAACTTGGGTATTTTGGCTACGGTGGTACGGGAAAACAAACCCGCGATATGCTCCACGTGGCCGATTTGTACCGTTTGATTGACTGGCAATTGCACAACATCGACCAAGTAAATGGCGAAATTTTGAACGCAGGTGGAGGTGTAGAAAGCAGCACGTCGTTGCAAGAATTGACCAAAATTTGTCAAGAAGTAACGGGCAAAACCATTCCAATCAAACAAGTACCCGAAACCCGCACGGCGGATATTCGGATGTACATTACAGACAACAGCAAAGTGACTCGTCTGACGGGTTGGAAACCAGAAATTGGAGTTCGCCAAATTGTCGAAGAAATCACCGAATGGCTCGATCAAAACAACAAAGCCTTAGAACCAATTTTAAAATAACCTTTACTCATGCACATTCAGGTACGCCATACGACCAATCCCGTCGATTTTAAAAATTACACGACTCAACGTATTCGGGAAGAGTTTTTGATGGAAAAAATGTTCGTCCCCGACCAATTCCATTTTGTGTATTCTCACTACGACCGCATGATTGTGGGGGGAATTAAGCCCGTCGGGCAGTTGCACAAACTGCCAACCTACGACGAACTCCGCTCTGATTATTTCTTGGAACGTCGCGAATTGGGCATTCTTAACATCGGTGGCGATGGCTTTGTGATGGTCGAAGATGAGTTGTTTACGCTTCAAAAGCGGGACTGCTTGTACGTAGGCAAAGGCAATAAAACCGTCACTTTCAAAAGCCTAGACCCTGAATTTCCCGCTAAGTTTATTCTCGTTTCGACGCCCGCTCACCGCGCCGTACCCACGGCCATGATGAAAGCCGCCGATGCAAGTCCAGCCGATATGGGCTCGCCCGAAACAGCCAATACGCGTACCATTTATAAATACATCCATGCCGATGGCCTCGAAAGTTGTCAGCTGGTGATGGGCATGACGTCCATGAAATACAGCAGCGTGTGGAACACCATGCCGCCGCACGTCCACGACCGCCGTACCGAAATCTACGTTTACTTTGACTTAGATGACGCCCACCGCGTTTTCCATTTTATGGGCGAACCTACCGAGACGCGGCACTTATTGGTTGCCAATGAACAAGCCATCATTTCACCTCCGTGGTCGATTCACGCGGGTGCTGGTACAACGAGTTATTCTTTCTTGTGGGCAATGGCTGGAGAGAACTATGTCTATACCGATATGGATACGTTGGCACTGAGCGAGTTGAAATAAAATTTCAAAAAAAGTAGCCGTAGTCCTTGATTTTCTCAAAATAAATACACAGTTTAGACTCACAATCGTAACAGGTGGGCCGAAGTCCTGAAAATAGCGGTCTGTTTGTGACAGACCGCTATTTTTTACCCTTTTCAAATCCACGAATGCGGTTGCAAATGATTGTTAAACTTAAAGCGTAAAATTATGAGACTGCAAATGCACGCTATCCACTTCGACGCAGATCCAAAACTGCTCGAATTCATTCAGAAAAAACTTGAAAAACTCGAAACGTTCTATGACCGAATAACAGGAGGAGAAGTGTATCTCCGATTAGATAAAAGCGAAAGCAGTAAAGTCAAAGATAAAATCCTAGAAGTAAAAATTAAAGTACCTAGCGGTGAGCTATTTGTCAAAGAAAAAGGCAAGTCATTTGAAGAAGCTACCGACCTTGCGTTGGAAGCCCTCAAAAGCCAAATCAAGAAGTTCAAATCGAAACGCCAAGAGGTAGAAAATAAAACCATCAAAGATGCCCAAAGCGGCACCGAGGTAGAAGAAGAAGTAGAAATCGACGAAGTATAAGTCAGATTTTCACAAAAAAGAGCGAGGATGCGGTCCTCGCTCTTTTTTTGTGTCATTCAAAAATTCGCCAATGGATTACTCGCTATTCGGTCTTCAATTCTGTACATTTGATTTTTACTCATCAACCTTTTTGAACACTACATGAAAAGTAAACTTCTCCTAACCTCACTTCTTTGCTTTCAGGTGTTTGGGCTATTGGCTCAAGTCCAAAAAGCGCCCAACCGCGCCGAAGGCGATGGCCCTCACAAACGCCTTATTATTCGGGGTGTGACCATCATCAATAGCACAGGTTCGCCTCCAATCGGCCCCATGGATATTTTGGTTGAGAACAACCGAATTGCCCAAATTCGCCAAGCAGGCTACCCTGGTATGCCCGCCCAAGACGGCATCAAAGCATCCTCCACCGACAAAGAACTGAACTGCCGTGGCATGTACCTCATGCCTGGGTTTGTGGATATGCACGGACACATCGGTGGCGTGCAGCAAGGTGCCAACGCCGAGTATGTTTTTAAACTTTGGATGGCCCACGGTGTCACTACCGTCCGCGACCCGTCGTGCGGGAATGGGCTCGACTGGGTACTTGACCAAAAAGAAAAAAGCAACAAAAACTTGATTACCGCCCCGCGTATCAAGGCTTACACGGTGTTTGGACAAGGAGCGAAAGATTTCATCACCACTCCCGAGCAAGCCCGCGAATGGGTACGTCAAAACGCCCAGAAGGGTGCCGATGGTATCAAGTTTTTTGGAGCCGAACCCGATGTATTCAAGGCGGCATTGGAAGAAAACAAAAAGCTCGGCCTTGGCTCGGCCTGCCACCACGCCCAAACCGAAGTAGCACGCATGAACGTACTGGCGACCGCCAAAGCGGGGCTGACCAGCATGGAGCACTGGTACGGGCTACCCGAAGCCCTTTTTGACGACAAAACCGTCCAAAA
Source organism: Runella defluvii (assembly GCF_014195535.1). Classification (GTDB taxonomy): domain Bacteria; phylum Bacteroidota; class Bacteroidia; order Cytophagales; family Spirosomataceae; genus Runella; species Runella defluvii. The sequence goes on from NZ_JACIBY010000005.1 coordinate 154,844, forward strand.
TTATCCTTCTGACTATAATTACAACAACGAGCAAAACCGTTTTGAAGAAGCAGGAAAATTGTGGAAGCAAGCCGCCAAACCAGGTTCAGAACGTTGGAACTACGTAATGGAAGAATTGTTGAAACTAGATTTCACCCTCGACCCTACCTTCAACATCTACGAAGCCAACCGCGAACTGATGCTCGCCCGCCGCGCCGAGTGGCACGACGAATATACCCTGCCGTCGCTTTGGCGGTTTTATGGCCCAAGCCGAATTTCGCACGGGTCGTATTGGCACAATTGGGGCACGGAACAAGAAGTAGCGTGGAAAGAAAACTATCGGTTGTGGATGGCGTTTATCAACGAATACAAAAACCGAGGTGGCCGCGTCACGACGGGTTCTGATTCGGGCTTTATTTACCAACTGTACGGTTTTGCATACATCCGCGAGTTGGAGTTGCTGCGCGAAGCAGGTTTCCACCCGATGGAAGTCGTTCGGGCCGCCACCATCAAAGGGGCGGAAGCATTGGGAATGGCCAAAGAAATTGGCTCGGTTGAAGTTGGGAAATTGGCCGACTTTGTCATTACCGAAGAAAATCCGCTGGCCAATTTGAAAGTCCTTTACGGCACAGGCGCGATTCGTCTGAACGACAAAAACGAGGTGGTTCGTGCGGGTGGCGTAAAATATACCGTCAAAGATGGTATTGTTTATGACGCCAAAAAGCTTTTGGCCGACGTTCGTAAAATTGTGGCTGACGCTAAAAAAGAGGAGAATTTTGAAATCACCCAGCCTGGTATTCCCCAAAAGGCGGGCAAAGTATCAGGTAGCAATAAATAGGGAAGAATGTTTAACTTTGCAGCTATTAAAGTCACCAATCACCCTCATGCTAACAGAACGCGTCAAAGAGATATATCAAGAAATTGAGCAGTTTGAAGTTGCTACCAAAGAGCAGTTAGAACAATACCGCCAGCGATTTGTAGGTCGGAAAGGGGCGGTCGAAGCCTTGTTTGAAGGACTCAAAGACATCCCAAAAGAAGCCCGTCGTGCAGTAGGGCAAGAACTGAATGCCCTCAAAAACTTTGCTACTGACCGTTTTACGGCCATTCAAGCAGAATTCGAGTCTAACGACGGTGGCAATGCGGGTCCAGCCATTGATTTGACCCTGCCCGTTGCTTCAAACCAACTAGGCAGCATTCACCCGCTGACGTTGGCACGCGCCAAAATCATCGAGATTTTTGAGCGCATGGGCTTTAGCGTAGCCGACGGCCCCGAAATCGAGTCAGACTGGTATAACTTCACCGCGTTGAATTTTCCCGAAAATCACCCTGCGCGCGAAATGCAGGATACGTTTTTTGTGGCCAAAAACGCCGAAGACCCTACCCAAGATATGCTGTTGCGTACGCACACGTCCAACGTACAAATTCGGATGATGGAGCGCCAAAAGCCGCCTATTCGCGCCATCATGCCTGGGCGGGTATATCGCAACGAAGCCATTTCGGCCCGTGCTCACTGCTTCTTTCACCAAGTAGAAGGGCTTTACATTGACAAAAACGTAAGTTTCAAAGACTTAAAAGATACCCTCTATCATTTCTCCAAAGAGATGTTCGACAAAGACGTGAAGATTCGTCTGCGTCCTTCGTTTTTTCCTTTTACCGAACCTAGCGCCGAAATCGACATTTGGTTAGGAACCGATACCGAAGAAACGTATCGCCTTTCAAAAGGGACAGGTTGGGTAGAAATTGCGGGAAGTGGCATGGTTGACCCGAACGTGTTGGCCAACTGCGGCATCGACCCCGAAGAGTACACAGGTTTTGCGTTTGGAATGGGCGTTGAGCGCATTGCCCAGCTCCGTTACGGCGTTCGCGACCTTCGTCTTTATTCTGAAAACGACGTTCGTTTCTTGCGTCAGTTTGAAGGAGTTTAAGTGCTAAAGCGCAAGTTAATTGTTATCCGTTCAAAGCCAATCAATTACACTTTTACAAGTACACGAAAACTTTCACTTTATTATACAAAATATGGGTCGGGTTGCTTACAACCCGACCCACACTTTGTGCTGAGGGTTGCTCACAACCCGACCGATACCAACGCCCTGACTTTCTTAGTCCACACGCAGCACAATCTTCCCAATATGCTCGCTGCTTTCCATCAGGCGATGCGCCTCAGCGGCTTCTTCTAACGGAAACGTTTTATACAAAATAGGTTCAAACGTACCCGCTTCTATCAACGGCCATACGTGTTTTTCTACCTCGGCGGCCAACTGCGCCTTAAACGCATCGTCGCGCGGGGCAAGCATACTTCCCGTAATCGTGATTCGCTTGCTCATTACTTCCAAAATATTGAACTGAGATTGCGCCCCGCCTAAACTCGCGATAAAACCCAAACGGCCATCGGTGCGCAGCAGACGGATATTTTTTGCGGTATAATCTCCTCCAACGTAGTCCAAAATCACGTCCATTCCGTAGGGTTTTAGTTCCTCCAGAAAATCCTGCGTTTTATAATTGACACAACGAACGGCGCCAAGCTCCTCGCAGAAACGGCATTTTTGGTCGCTGCCTGCCGTCGCAAACGCTTGCACGCCAAACGCCTTTGCCAACTGAATCGCCGTGACGCCAATGCCACTCGTGCCTCCGTGTACCAAAAAATTTTCGCCAGTTTTTAAGTGCATTCGTTGAAACACATTGCTCCAAACCGTCATTGTCGTTTCGGGCAAACAAGCAGCTTTTTCAAACGACATGCCCGTTGGAACAGGCAAACAATGGTCTGCTTCGGCCAAGGCGTACTCGGCATATCCGCCATTTTTAATGAGCGCGCACACCTTATCGCCCACTTTCCAACGCGACACATTTTCGCCAATTTCGGCGATGATTCCCGCAACTTCAAGCCCCAGCGGCTCGGTAGGCGGCTGCGACGAAATCCCGTAACGACCTTGACGCATCAAAATATCGGCACGATTTATGCCCGCCGCATAAACGCGGATAAGCACCTTTGTACCAGTAGAAATAGGGACAGAACGGTCTTCTAAAGACAAAACCTCAGGTCCTCCAGTTTGGGTAACTATCATTGCTTTCATGGTCGTAAAAATAAAAGATAAGAAAATATAAAAATAGTCCATGAAGGTACATGACACTATCCCAAGAAACGTCACCTAAATTTGTACTATCAATCTCAGAACAGGTACTATACTATTCATAATCGCACAAAACACCATGTCAGCGACTACCACGCAATTCAAACATGTGAGCTATCTTTGGGACGAAGCCAAAGCCGCCGAACTCGCGGGCGACGAAGTAGCTCTTTTTATTTATCGTTCCAACATTCTGGGCGCCGATCTTCGTTTGACTAACTACGGAGGCGGTAACACGTCCGTTAAAATTACGGATAAAGACCCACTTACGGGCAAAGATGTCGAAGTAATGTGGATAAAAGGCTCAGGCGGAGACATTGGTACGCTCAAAAAATCAGGATGCGCGGCATTGTATATGGAGCGCTTACGAAACCTCGAAAACGTTTATCGTGGTGTGGAGTTTGAAGATGAAATGGTAGAATTGTTCAACCACTGTATCTTTGATCTCGCCTCAAAAGCACCATCTATTGATACTCCTCTCCACGGATTTTTACCCTTTGCGCACATCGACCACCTTCACCCAGATGCAGCCATTGCCATTGCCGCGGCCAAAGACGGGAAGAAAATCACCGAAGAATTGTTTGGTGGTGAAGTAGGTTGGGTAGGTTGGCAACGCCCAGGGTTTGAGCTTGGCCTTCAGCTCCGCGCTTGTTTGGAAGAGGCTGCTTCTCGCGGTGTCAAATTGCGTGGTATCATGCTTGGCTCACACGGTTTGTTTACGTGGGGAGACACTGCCTACGAAAGCTACCTCAATACCCTTGAAGTAATCGAAAAATGTGCCGAATACTTAGAAGCAAATTACGGTAAGACTCGTCCCGTATTTGGAGGACCCAAAATCGAGAGCCTTCCTGTAGAAGCACGTACAAAACAAGCGTCAAAATTAGCGCCTATTTTGCGTGGTTTCTGCTCGTCGTACCGCACGATGGTGGGGCATTTTACCGACGATGCGCGCGTATTGGAGTTTGTAAACTCAAACGATTTGGACAAATTGGCCCCCCTCGGAACTTCTTGCCCCGACCACTTCCTCCGCACAAAAATCTCTCCGTTGGTGCTTGAACTTGCTCCCGACGAAGACCTATCGGACGTAGCGGCTATCAAAGCTAAGTTAACACCTGCGTTTGAAGCCTACCGTGTGATGTACTCCGACTATTACGAAGCTTGCAAACACCCTAATAGCCCTGCCATGCGCGACCCTAACCCCGTCGTGATTTTGTACCCAGGCGTGGGGATGTTTACCTTCTCAAAAGATAAAACAACGGCTCGTTTGGCCTCTGAGTACTACATCAATGCCGTCAATGTAATGAAAGGTGCCGAAGCCGTTTCAGAATATACGGCCTTGCCTCGCCAAGAAGCTTTTAATATTGAATATTGGTTGTTGGAAGAAGCTAAACTTCAACGGATGCCAAAGCCCAAAGCTTTATCAGGACGCGTAGCGTTGGTGACTGGTAGCGCAGGCGGGATTGGTAAAGCTATCGCCAAAAAATTTGCCGAAGAAGGTGCCGTTGTGGTTCTCAATGACATCAACGAAGAGCGCCTTGAAGGAGCAAAAGACGAATTTGTCAAGAAATTTGGCAGAGATTCTGTATCGACTACGCTCCTTAACGTAACCGACGCCGCCAGCATCGTGGATGCGATGGATGCCGCAGCGCTTGCGTTTGGCGGGGTTGACATCATCGTCAACAACGCAGGTATCAGTATTTCAAAACCCATCCAAGACCATACCCTTCAAGATTGGGATCGCTTGTACGACATCCTCGTCAAAGGCCAGTTCCTTGTGACACAAGCGGGGGTAGAAGTGATGCGCAAGCAAGGTTTTGGGGGCGATATCATCAATATTGTGAGTAAAAATGCCCTTGTTTCTGGGCCAAACAACGCAGGATACGGCTCGGCCAAAGCAGCACAATTGCACTTGAGCCGCCTGAATGCAGCCGAATTGGGCGGAGATAAAATCCGTGTCAATACGGTTAACCCCGACGCTGTTATCGCTGACTCGAACATTTGGGCAGGTGGCTGGGCAGCAGGACGCGCCAAAGCGTACGGCATCACCATCGAAGAACTTCCTGCGTACTACGCCAAACGTACGCTTCTCAACGAAGCTATCCTTCCCGACGATATCGCCAATGCATGTTTCGCCTTCGTAGGAGGTTTACTCAGCAAGTCAACGGGTAACGTTTTGAACGTAGATGGCGGAGTAGCCATGGCGTTTGTTCGCTAAAAAAGATTGTTTTTTCATCATAGGTTAGTTTAATACTCGAATCTAACGCCTGAATTCAGGCGTTAGATTTTATCTACGAAACTCCTTTCTTAGGAATAGGTAGTTGTACTTTTTTTTAAAATGTTAGCCATTTTATCTATTTGCTCTTTAATCTCAGGATTTTTCAAATTGATATATGGCATCGTTTTTTCAGAGTACGTTGGTGCTGCTTTTTTGGTTTTCATGATTTTTGAGTTATTAAATATCCGACATAGTTGCCCTTACTGTTAAAACGTTCAAGTATCCCGTTTTCAGTAATTCCGACTAAGTCATAATAGAGATAAGAAAAGGAGCCTCAGCGAGGCTAAATCTTAGTAGAAAAAGACAAACAAACACCTCCCAAAGCCCCGTTGGGGCTACCCCGACTCTCGGTGAAAGATGCCACCCCGATGGGGCTTTGGGGAAAGTCTAGGTCATTCTTTCTACTAAGATGTAGCTCCTCTGGAGCAATAAATACAGGTTGAACGCATTAAAAAAAGTAGCCTCAGCGAGGCTAAATCTTAGTAGAAAAAAGAGGTAAAGGACATCCAAAAGCCCCATCGGGGTGACATCTTTCACCGAACGTCGGCCGCCCCGATAGGGATTGGGGGGATTTCATCCATTTTTCTACTAAGATGTAGCTCCTCTGGAGCAATCAATAGCCATTCTACATTTTAATGCGTTAAACCTGCAATAAATAGTAAACCTATATTTTAATTGTTTTTTTTTTAATTGAGGATTGAAGCTGGTAAATAGGTTTGTCCATTAACAAAGATAACTAAAGTTCAATTATGCAACTCGAAAAGTATAAAATACAACAGCATAACGATGACCTACTTACGGGACATCAACGCCGTTTGAGCTTTGCTGTTTCAGAAATTGAAAACGCTGAAGCCATCATCCAAAAATTGGTTGATTTTCAAATCGCCATTCCTTCGTGGGCACTTGGAACGGGCGGAACGCGCTTTGGCCGTTTTGCGGGTGGTGGCGAACCTCGCAGCCTCGAAGAAAAAATCGAAGACGTAGGTTTATTACACGCCTTGAATCAAGCATCGGGCGCGATTTCCCTTCACATCCCTTGGGATATTCCAAAAGATGCCAAAGCGATTAAAGCGCTGGCAGCGCAACACGGCTTGAAATTTGACGCCGTTAACTCCAATACCTTCCAAGACCAAGCCGACCAAGCGTTAAGCTATAAATTTGGTTCGTTGCAAAACGTTGACAAAGGCGTTCGTAAACAAGCCATCGAACATAACATTGAAGTGATTAAGCACGGTATCGAGCTTGGTTCGGAATCGTTGACCGTTTGGCTTTCGGATGGTTCGTGTTTTCCTGGACAACTCAATTTCCGCAGAGCTTATCAAAATACCCTCGAAAGCCTCCACGAGATTTATGCGGCCATGCCTGATAACTGGAAGATGTTCTTGGAATACAAAGCCTACGAACCTAACTTCTATTCGACGACCGTGGGCGACTGGGGGCAATCGTATTCGTACGTACAAAAACTCGGAGACCGCGCCTATACGCTCGTTGACTTAGGACACCACTTACCCAATGCCAACATTGAGCAAATCGTAGCTCTATTATTGATGGAAGAAAAACTTGGTGGTTTCCACTTCAATGACTCTAAATACGGCGACGACGACCTCACGGCAGGTGCCATGAAACCGTATCAATTGTTTCTTATTTTCAACGAATTAGTGGACGGTATGGATGCCCGTGGGTTAAACCACGCCACTGATTTGGGCTGGATGATTGATGCTTCGCACAACGTCAAAGACCCGCTTGAAGATTTGCTTCAGTCGGTCGAAGGCATTATGATGGCGTATGCTCAGGCGCTTTCGGTCGATAGAAAGGCGCTCGAAGAAGCCCAAGCCATCAGCGATGTAGTTCGTTGCCAAGAAATTCTCCAAAATGCGTTCCGTACTGACGTTCGTGCCATCGTGGCCGAAGCTCGTCTTCGTGCGGGCGGGGCATTGAACCCATTGGGGCTTTTCCGTCACTTAAAAGTGCGCGAAAACCTCATCGCCGAACGTGGTCTTAAAACTGTAGCGACTGGCTTGTAAAATGAAAACTCCTGTTTGTGCCGTATTGGACATTGGTAAAACCAACAAAAAAGTATTTCTCTTTGACGAAAACTACCGCATCGTTTTGGAAAAATCGGGGCAATTTCCCGAAACAACCGACGAAGACGGCGACCCCTGCGAAAACGTTGACCTCTTGACCGATTGGGTGATTCAATCGCTCCAAGAAGTGTTATCGCTCGAAGAATACGACGTCAAAGCCATTAATTTCTCCACCTACGGGGCAAGTTTTGTTCACGTGGGCGAAGATGGCAAACCCGTTGCCCCTTTGTACAACTACTTAAAACCGTACCCCGAGGCACTCAAAAAACAATTTTATGATACCTACGGCGGCGAACAGGAGTTTTCTCGCAAAACGGCCTCTCCTATTTTAGGAAGCCTCAATTCGGGTATGATTATTTATCGCCTGAAGCATGAAAACCCTGCGTTGTTTGAAACAATAATGTACTCACTGCACTTACCCCAATACGTCAGTTCGTTGATTTCGGGGCAATTTGCTTCCGATATTACGAGCATTGGTTGCCATACCAACCTCTGGGACTTTGATACGAACGCTTACCACGCGTGGGTGTCACAAGAGCAAATTGGGGATAAACTTGCGCCCATTCAATCCGCAGACGTAGTTTCGACTCACGTGCTTAATGAGCAAGAGCGCATTGTGGGCGTCGGTTTGCACGATAGCTCTTCAGCTTTGATTCCGTATTTGGTTAGTTTCTTGGAGCCCTTTGTATTGATTTCAACGGGGACGTGGTGCATTAGCCTCAATCCTTACAATCATACGCCGCTGACTGCCGAGGAGCTTCAATACGACTGTTTGTGCTACATGCAATACAACGGCAAGCCTGTGAAGGCATCGCGCTTGTTTGCGGGCTACGAGCACGAACAGCAAACCAAGCGATTGGCGGCTCATTTCGACAAAGACCTTGATTTCTACAAAAAAGTGGCGTTTGATGCGGCCATCATTCACCAACTTAAAACGGAGAAAAAAACCGAAGGCATCGACTTTGAAAGCCTTTCAAAACCTCCGATGACGGAAGGGTTGTTTGGAAAAAGAGATTTGTCAGCCTTTGAGTCATACGAGCAGGCGTATCACCAATTGATTTTGGACATTGTCGGCCAACAAATTATTTCGACGGAGTTGGTGTTAAGAGGCTCAACCGTTAAGCGGATTTTTGTGGACGGTGGTTTTTCCAAAAACCCCATTTATATGAATCTTTTGGCGGGGGCATTTCCTGACCTGGAGGTATTTGCGGCATCGGTAGCACAAGCTACTTCGTTGGGGGCAGCGTTGAGCATTCATCGCCACTGGAACCCCAAAACGCTCCCTCCCGATTTGATTGATTTACGTTTTTATAATGGGCATCTTTTCCTCGACGGATTAGCATCGTAACCTTTCTCTATAAACTCCTAGCCGCCAATTGGGATCAAACCCGCTGGCGGCTTTTTTATTAAACGGATATTTCTACCCCTACCCCCATCTCAACTGCCCGCTTCTTCGTACATTTGCAGTATGGAATTACTACAAAATGACTTGTTTCTGCGTGCTGCACGCGGAGAAAAAACCGAACGTGTACCTGTTTGGATGATGCGTCAAGCGGGTCGAATTTTAGCCGAGTACCGTGCTGTGCGCGAGAAAGCAGGAAGTTTTATCCAATTGGCCACCACGCCCGAGCTAGCCGCCGAAGTGACCATCCAGCCCGTTGATTTGTTGGGCGTAGATGCTGCCATCATTTTTTCTGACATTCTCGTAGTGCCCGAGGCCATGGGATTGCCGTATGAAATGGAAGAAAAACGCGGCCCCGTATTTCCGAACGTTGTCAAAACGACGGCCGATATCGACGCCTTGCGCATTGCCGACCCTGAAACAGACTTAGGCTATGTGTTGGAAGCCATCAAAATCGTGAAGCGTGACCTCAACGGCCGCGTACCACTCATTGGCTTTGCAGGTGCTCCTTTCACTATTTTTTGCTACATGGTAGAAGGCCGTGGGTCAAAGACGTTTTCAGTCGCCAAAAAAGCCCTTTATGCTGACCCTGAGTTTTCACATAAGTTGCTTCAAAAAATCACTGACAGCACCATTGCGTATTTAAAAGCGCAAATTGCCGTAGGCGCTAATTTGGTGCAGATTTTTGATTCATGGGCGGGAATTCTTTCTCCAGAACAATACCGCGAGTATTCGTTGCCTTACATCAAACAAATCTGCAATGCCGTTACCGAAGCTCCCGTGACAGTCTTTGCCAAAGGCGCATTTTTTGCCCGCCAAGAAATTGGACAATTGAGCTGTTCGGTAGTTGGGTTGGATTGGAACATGGACGCTGCTGAGTCGCGCGTGCTGATTCCCAATAAAACCCTCCAAGGCAACCTCGACCCTTGCGTATTATACGCTCCTTACGACCAAATTCGCAAAGAGGTGCGCAAGATGATAGATACCTTTGGAACACAACACTACATCGCCAACTTAGGACATGGCGTTTATCCTGACACCGACCCCGATAAAGTGCGTTGCTTTATTGAAACCGTAAAGGAATATTCTAGTTTGTAAGCACTTTGCCCGCAAAACTCAAGGGGTTGGGAACAACCCCTTGCACTAACCTATAAAAATTAACTCTTTTTAACGATTTTGTCACATACTTATCATAGTTTGGAATCGTTTTTGTATTAGAGCAGTTATTATCCCCAAACCCGCTAAAGCTATGAAAGAGTGTGTGGTAGTGATTCCGACGTACAACGAGATTGAGAACATTGAAGCGATTATTCGCCGTGTGATGGGTCTTTCGCAGCCTTTTGACATCCTGATTGTAGATGATGGCTCGCCCGATGGCACGGCGCTCAAAGTAAAAGAGCTTCAGAACGAATTTACTGGTCGCTTGCATATTTTAGAACGAAAAGGTAAACAAGGGCTAGGCACGGCCTACATCCACGGTTTCAAATGGGCGATTCGGGAAGGATACCGCTATTTGTTTGAAATGGATGCTGATTTCTCGCACAACCCTGCCGATTTGGAACGCCTTTACCAAGCCTGTTCCGAAGGAGGTAGCGACATGGCGATTGGTTCGCGTTACATCAAGGGTGTCAACGTGGTCAACTGGCCAATGGGGCGGGTTCTGATGTCCTACTTTGCGGGTGTGTATGTGCGTTTTGTGACGGGGATGCAAATCATGGATCCTACGGCGGGTTTTATTTGCTACAAACGCGAAGTGCTTCAAGGTATTGGCCTTGACGACATCAAGTTTGTGGGTTACGCCTTCCAGATTGAAATGAAGTTTAATACGTGGAAATATGGATACCAAATTACGGAAGTACCGATTATTTTCACGGACCGTACCAAGGGAGTCTCCAAAATGTCCACCAAGATTTTTAAAGAAGCCGTATTAGGCGTACTTTATCTTAAAATTCGCAGCTTCTTTAAAACCTATATTCGACACAACGAGCCGAAAGAAGTGCCCATCATGGGCGTTACTGAAATGGCTTAATCAAATTTTATTTTCTAAAAAACCGCTTTAGGAGCTCCTAAAGCGGTTTTTTTATGTTGTAAAAAATATTTTTCGTAAAATGTATTGACATTATATGTATATACATATATATTTGCATCATCAATTTTGATATAACTCAATTAAGACAATAAAGCAATGGCAACTTCAACATGGGTAATCGACCCAACACACTCAGAAGTACAGTTTAAAGTAAAGCACCTTGTGATTTCAACCGTAACAGGTAGCTTCAAATCATTTGAAGGTTCAGTTCAAACTGAAGGCGACAGCTTCGACGGTGCGAGCATCCAATTTACAGCCGACGTAAACAGCATTGACACCAACATGGAACAGCGCGACGGTCACTTAAAAAGCGCCGATTTCTTTGATGCCGAAAACTTCCCTACCCTTTCGTTTGCTTCTACGTCATTTGTTCAAAAAGGTGATGATGAATTTACACTTACGGGAGATTTAACCCTTAGAGGTGTAACAAAATCTATCAGCCTTGCCGTTAACTACGGTGGTCAAATGGTTGATTTTTACGGAAATACCAAAGCTGGTTTTGAACTTACAGGAAAAATCAACCGTAAAGATTTTGGTTTGAACTGGGGAGCAGTAACCGAAGCAGGTGGTGTGGTAGTAAGCGACGAAGTGAAACTTCACTTCAATATCCAAGTGGCAAAACAAGCGTAATTAACTTTTGCTTTGCTACTTACAACAAAAGCGGCGATTTTCTGATGAAAATCGCCGCTTTTGTTTGTACTACTAGAAAGGCTACTAAGCCGCTAAAGGCGAAGCAATGCTTAAATCTAGGCTACGCGACTCGGCCAACAACGCTTTGAGGTCGTTGCGACGGCGGTAGTTTAAGCGGATGGCACGCCACCAAATGTAGCGTTGGTGCTTTTCCGAATTTTGTGCCAATTCGAGGTCTGCTTTTTCCTCATTATAAGGAAAATGAAATACCCCTGTTCGTTTGAACGAAAGTGGGATTAGCTCTTCAAAGCCTGTGACCAGCGCTTCATTGAGCGAAGTCACAACTTCCGCAAGCTGCAATTCGTTGGCGGCATTTGGTTTCACCTTAATTTTCGGTGGCGCGACCAAGCCCAAAGCCAAGCCAAACTGCTTCATAAACTTAACGAGCGAAACCTCTTCTAGAATCACGGGTGCATATACCTCTGGGCGCGTAAAGAGCTCTTTTGCCGCCAAAACGCGGTAGAGATACTTACGGTTCTCGGCACTGATACGAAGTTTGTAGTACCCCGTTTTACCGTGCCGACTCAGGTATTTTCTTACTTTGGTAGGCCCTGCGTTATAAGCAGCAGCTACCATCGACCACGACCCAAGTTCGTGGTACAGGTTGACAAAATACTGACAAGCGGCGTGTGTAGATTTCACTAAATCTTCCCGCTCATCGACGTTTCCGTTGATGACTAAACCCATCGCACGGGCTGTTTGTGGCATAAATTGCCAATACCCATAAGCACCTCGGTGCGAAACCGCCTTTGCATCAAGTGCGCTTTCAACGACACACAGGTATTTAAAATCTGAAGGGACTTGGTACTGCTTGAGAATGGGATCAATTACCCGAAAGAATTTCTGCGCGCGAGGTTTTATCTCGTGAAGGGGCATACTAGCTGTATGCATCAACGCAGATTGAAAATAAGTAAGTACCTGCTTTTCGTAAACTGGCAATGGTTCGTCACAAAAACGGATACAAGTAGATTCGTTAAAGCCCTCGGCTTGCGCTCCTACTGTGTACAACAGAAGTGTTGAAAGAATAAGACATTGTTTCCTTTTCAAAACAAATTTTGGTTAGTTAAACATTGCGACGTATAGTCTTAAAAAAGTCACAGGACGCCGCTTTTCCATAGCTGATTTTGCTTTGTTAACGTAAAGTTAGTAAAAAATTGTACAATTACCCAAATATTTATCGGTAGATTATCAGGTAGTTGCAAAAAATCACTCTACGTTTTATCACAAAGGAATCAAAAACCGTGCCTAATTCTTAGCCGTTTTTACGAGCAAAAATCAACAAAAAAAGGTCGCCTTTTTACAGCAACCTTTCTTCTAGCCTTTGGGGCTTTTATTGGTTATTTGGCCAAAGCATCGGCTATTTTTCGGTCATTTGCCAAACGAGGGACTTTGTTTTGCCCACCTAATTTCCCCTGCGAACGCATGTAGTCAATGAACGCATTTTTGGGAAGAGAGGTAATCTTGAGCGGGCGTAAAATACTTCCCGAAATCAAATCATCGTAATAGACGTTTAATTTTGCCAAACGTTCGTCAATATCTTTGGCAAACTGCTCCATGTTCTTAGGGAGTGTTGCAAATTCAATGAGCCACTCGTGATAAGGCAACCCTTCTGAAGGAGTCACCATCGGAGCCACGGTAAATTCTACGACTTCGGTTTCGGGATGGCGCTGCATCGCGTATTGAAGTGCCTTCTCCACCTCTTCGCCAATGACGTGCTCGCCAAAGGCCGAAATAAAGTGTTTGATGCGCCCAGTCACCAGCAAACGGTACGGGTCTTTAGACACAAATTTCACAGTATCGCCAATCGAATACCCCCACAACCCCGCATTGTTGTTGATAATTAGGGCGTAGTTTTTACCCACTTCCACTTGTTCGAGGGTCAAGCGAGTGGGGTTTTCGTTGAAAAACTCGTCGGCAGGAATAAACTCGTAGAAAATACCTGTATCGGCCAACAACAACAAGCCTTCAGAATCTTGGGAATCTTGGTAGGCAATAAAACCCTCCGAAGCAGGGTACATTTCAATCGAATCAATTTTTTTGCCAATCGAGTCAAATAATTTGGCACGATACGGTTCAAAATTTACCCCACCATAAACAAACAATTGAAAGTCAGGGAAAACATCCTTGATGGGTTTGCCCGTACGCGCAATGATACGGTCAAAATACATCTGCACCCAAGGTGGAATGCCCGAGATAAGCGACATCGGTTGATGAATCGTTTCGTCGATGATGCGCTCTAGTTTTTCTTCCCACTCCTCAATACAATTGGTTTCGTAGGTAGGCATTTGATTGGTGCGTAGGTACGCGGGCACGTGGTGGTTAGAGATACCCGACAAACGACCCGTGGGCACGCTTCCTTTGGTATCTAAAACGGGACTACCCGACAAGAAGATAAGTTTTTGGTCTAAAAACTCTGCTTTGCCTGTTTCGTGAATGTAATTCAAAAGGGCATTGCGAGCCGAATCAATGTGATTGGAGATAGAGTCTTTACTAATAGGGATGTATTTAGTACCAGAAGTAGTACCCGATGTTTTGGCAAAATAAATAGGCTTGGCAGGCCACAAGACGTCGTCTTGGCCGTCGATAACTTGTTGGATATACCCTTTTAAATCTTCATAATCCCGAACAGGGACGGCTTGTTTAAAATCTTCGTACGAATATATATCCTTAAAAAAGTGGTCTCGTCCGAACACCGTATGTTTGGCTTGACCAATCAGGCGCTGACGCCATTTGTCTTGAGCGGCGGGTGCATTGTACATCCACCCTTGTTGCTGGTTAGCAATATACCGAGCCAGTGGCTTACTAAGCGAAGAGCGAAAGCCCATTTTTTCGTAGTTATAATGGTTATACGGAAAGGCAATACACCTACCGACGCACCAAAAATAGACGATTTATGGCGTTTGCTCAAAAAAAGCGTTGTTTATCTAATTTCTACGACTTTAAATTCGGTTCTGCGGTTGCGTCTGTATTCGGCTTCTGTACAAATCACTCCATCAACGCACCCGTTTACTGGCATACTTTCGCCCATCCCTGTTGCTTTTAGTCGCTTACGAGCCACGCCTTTTGCTACCATATAGTTAACAATTTCTTGTGCTCTATTTTGGGATACTGTTTTGTTGCGATTGGCTTCACCACGGCTATCGGTATGCGAAAGAATCTCCGCTTGCAACGACGGATAACGCTTCATCGTAGCCACTAGCTTGTCTAGTTCACGGGCGGCGTCGGGGCTAATGGTGCGCTTGCCTTGGTCGTGGTAGATGTTGTCTAATTGCACAATATCCCCCTTTTTTAGCAACCCCACATCGTTTGACAATACTTTTGGTGCGGTTTTCTTCGGTACTCTAGCGATTTTGAGGGTGTTTGTCCCGTAAGTGTCTTTGGAGTAAATCAAGGTATAATCGCAGCCTTCTAGGATTTCAAAATCATACTTACCATCAGGCCCCGTAATCGTTTCGTATATTTTTTTATCACACTCGTTTCGTAACCTTACCAATACTCCTTCAATCGGTTGACGGTCGGTTTCCGTCCGTACGATTCCCCTAACGCGCGAATGTTTGAGGTTTTGAAGCGAATCAGTCAGGGATGTTTTTTTTTTTTGAGGATTTTCGTTTTGGCTCACCATGGTTTGAAGCACCACAGGATGCGCCAAACTAAGTTCTAACCGTGTGGGTTTGTCGTCGGTCAGGTGGTGGGTAGAAAAACCGACGGTATTATCAACAAAACCCTCTTTTGACACCGTAAAAATGAAATCGTTATCAGACGCCAAACAAAGATGCGCCCAGCCATCGGCATCAGTTTGAAGTGTTTTCTCGGTTGACTCTCCTCCTATTTTAGAACGAATGGCAATCGTTGCACTGTCGAGGCGTTGCATAGTTTCGGCATCAAACACGCGCAATAACAGCTCCCGACATTCGTACAACGAACTTTCACGCGTGAAGCGGTAAATATCATCGTCGCCCTCGCGGCGGTTGCTACTAAAATACCCCGTGGTACGCGCCCCGTCGGTTACAATCCCAAAATCATCGGCTTTAGAGTTGATAGGAGCGTCTAGGTGAATGACCTCAATCACCTTGGTTCCGTCTTTGCTTAACACGGCATAGTATAAGTCAAGACCACCCAATCCGCCTTTTCTTCCCGAGGTAGAAAAATAGAGGTTCCCTACTTCATCCACAAACGGAAATACTTCATCTTGGCGGGTATTAAGCTCTTTGCCCATATTGATTGGCTTCGACCACTGTTCATTTTCCCAACGCGACACGTAAATATCTTTCCCTCCCATTCCTTTTGGCATATCTGAAACGAAATACAACAAATTGCCGTCTTTGCTCAACGCGGGGTGGGCGGTAGAGTATTCGTCGCTGTTAAACCCAAGCTCCTGCACGTTCGTCCAGTCGCCATTGCCCCACTGCGCCGTGTATAACTTTAATTTGATGTTGTTGTCTTCACTCATCCCTTTTTGACCTTCATTGAAGTTGTTGCGGGTAAAAATGATGCGTGAACCATCGGCACTAAAAGTTGCGGGGCCTTCGTGAAAGCGGGTATTCAATTCTTTGCTAAACGAAACTGGCTTGCCAGGTTTGGCCACCTCGCCCGTGGACGTAGCGGCTTCGCTGTTAAGTCCGTAGGAATTATAGCTGCCTAACGTACGTGAATCGTTGGAAGTAGGACGCGTGTAGGCATCACTACCCAAACGGCTGCTTTTGGAGGCTGAGGCTGTGGGCCGATTGGCTTCTTTGCCACTTGTTTCTGTTCCATCCGAATGAAGCGTAGTCGTTGCCTTGATTTCGTCGCGATTCGGAATATAAAACAAATCGAGGTATCCTTTTTGCGTTGACTCCGAAGACACCGACGTCTTGCCCGACAAATACACCAAGCCGTTTTTATAGTACATAGGACTAAATTCGGCGTCGGAGGTATTGATGCCCAAGTAATCTAAGCGGTACGTAATTCGTTTTTTGGTATAGGTTTGAGCGCTTTGCATCTGTCGGCCTTCTTGCTGTTTTTCAGCTTGGTAGCGCTCAAAATACCGTTGCGACTCCTGCATTTGTCCGAGGTTGGCCAACACTTTTGCGTAGTGTAAATAGTGCGTAGTAAGCCCTCCCGAAAGCCCTTTTTCGGCCAATGCTTGCTGGTAAAAACTAGCCGCTCTTTCGCTATCGCCCAATTGGAGATACGCATACCCCATGTTGAGAAAAGTCATCTGACGTTGGTTAGCGGGAAGCAACCCATCGTCGATAACGTCTTGATACAATGCAATTGCCTTGGCGTAAGCTTGTGTATCAAACTGACGATTGGCTTGTTGGAGCAACGTCTCACGAACGGGCGTTTGTGCCATTGCTGAAACTGAAACCAATGCAGCTAAACAAAGATGCTTGAGTTTATTCATGGGTGATTGCATTTTTACCCAGTAGGGTTCTCCTAATAATTTTTTAACGAATGATGCTTAACGACTTATTGTCAAAAATCTTGAAAACTCGCGTCCATCACTCAGCTTAATAACATAGAAATAAGTTCCTGTCGTGAGTGCCCCTTGCAGGCCTCCGTTCCAGTCGTTTTTATAGTCATCGGCCTGGTACACAATCCCTCCCCAGCGGTTGTAAATCTCCACCGAAGCCTTGAGTGCGGTTGGCTTTTTAATCACAAAAAAATCGTTGATGCCGTCTGAGTTGGGCGAAAAACCTTCGGGAATAAACACGTCTTTATCGTCACCACGGAGGGTGTTCAAAGCGATAGGCGTTGGCTCTGCATCGTCGGTAGGGTCTTCGTTTTGGTTAATGTCGGGCCAGTTGCCATTGGCAGATTTATCGGCGCAGAGATGGCCGTTCATGTCCAATGCTGTTACAAAAGCCGTATTGTAGAAAACCGAGTCTTGGGCGTTGGTAAAATCTATGGTTATTTTGAAATTGACCGCCCGTGCCTGCCCTGCCGTTAGGTTACACTCTTCAGGAATCAGCAGTTCATAGTTGCCATTTCTACCCGTAAAGGTAGTATCAAGCCCCCATTTTACTTCGGTGTTTGTGACAGGATCCATCACCACCACCGACGGTTTCCCGACAATCACAGCACCGTTGTTAAACACTTTGTCGAGGCTATCGACCATCCGTACTTCCACGAGGTCGTTGGCACCCATGTTTACTACCTGAATGCTGTATTCGATTTCGAACAAATTGGTACTGAGTCGTTTCCAACTTTTCACCACTTTGTTGACCCCAATCATTTCTTTCGGTCTGTCGGTATTTGCATCTATTTTGAGCTCAACCAACGACGAACCTGCCTGACAAGGGCCTGCGCCATCGGGGTCGTCGCTGCTAAACCGAATCGTCACTTTTCCCGCCTGACGGTCTTCGGGCGAAGGGGCATAAATCACTGACAGTCCGTTGGTGGTATTAAACGTTCCTGTGCCATTGCTACTCCACGTCCCTGAGCTAGCCGAGCCTCCGATTTTACCTTCAAGATAGTGGTTGCCAATGGTTGTACGCTCCGTTATGGTGATGAGCGCTGTCGCAGGGTTGTTGATACACACCGCCAATGGCTTGTCGCAAGGAGTAATATTGACCGCCACCGCCGCTGGCGCACTGTAGCAACCATTGGCATTTCGGGCGAATAAGTAGTAAGTACGATTTTCAGAAATAGCACCCACATCTGCTACCAACGCTGACGTAGGTGAGTTACCCATTCGAGCTTCGTAATAAATCCCTTCAGCAGCTTTTTGTTGAAGCGCGCTCGACAAATCTACCGTCACAAATGGGCAATTATTTTTGAGTTGGGCGGCCACAACAGGCATAGCAGGGGCTTGGCTTTGTACCGAAATAACCACTGGCTGAGACACGCTACTCTGGCATTCGCCACGCACACAAATAGCCGTATATTGGGTTTGTTGCGTTGGCTTTACGGTAAGGGTTCGGCCTTGGTCATTCGTATTCCAAAGCACTGCACCGTTGCAGCTTTCGGCGGTTAGTACTACTTCTTCTCCTTGGCAGATGACGGTTTTTGATGCTTTTAAAACGGGCGTTACGGGCGGTGCTACTTCGAGTCGTAGGGTACTTTCTACCGCTTTACAAACTGACGATGCACAAAACACCGAATAATTGGTGGATGTTTCGGGTTTGACCGTTATGCTTTTCCCTACTTCTCCCGTTGACCATTTTATTTGCCCGCTGCAATTTCCTCGGGCTGCCAGTGTACTGCTTTCTCCTTTGCATACTGCCGCTTTCGTGGCAGAAATCAGCAATGGTTCGCCTCCTACGACGGATACGATGACATCGTCGGCAAAGCAACTTACGCAGCCTTCGGTGCGGCAGGTAGCCGTATATTTTGTGGTGTTGATGGGTTGCACTTGAATGCTCGCCCCCAACATGCCATTCGACCAAATGAAGTTTCCTGTGCAACCTGTGGCCGTCAGGGTAACAGTATCTCCCAAGCAGACGCTCGTTTTATTGGCTTTTACAACAGGCGTTGCTGGAATCGTAACGGTAATTGGGAGGGCATTTGATGAAGCACTTTTGCAGCTATCTTTTTGACAATAGGCGGTGTAGGTGGTTGTTTGTGATGGATATACCGTCAGTGGGCTACCTGTTTTGCCATTCGACCAAACTACGGTTCCGCTGCACCCTGCTGCTTTCAAAATAATCGGCTGTCCAGCGCACGTTACTTGCTTTTCACTACTTATCGTGGGGGCCGACAATCCATCGCAATCTTGCACACCGCTTGCCCAACTGAGCTGAGCTAGGAGTGTTGTCAAGAAAAACAAGCCGATTGGTAATGATACTTTCATAAATAACTGTAAACCCTAAAAATTTTCAGTTAATAAAAATATCATAAATCGTGCCAAAGGCATCTGGACAAAAAAATAGGGAACGCTTTAAGGCGTTCCCCATCCCGTTTTGCCAACGTAAAGATTATATTTTCCTTACCTTCGCTGCATTCACGCCTTTTTTGCCTTCCACAGCCTCAAACTCAACGCGGTCTTTCTCAC
Organism: Runella defluvii; assembly: GCF_014195535.1. Lineage (GTDB taxonomy): Bacteria > Bacteroidota > Bacteroidia > Cytophagales > Spirosomataceae > Runella > Runella defluvii. Next base: position 174,463 of record NZ_JACIBY010000005.1, read on the forward strand.
GAATGACAAGGCCACCTAAAGCAGTCACGTGTACAAAAATTTCTTGTTGTTTGTCGCCCGGTTCGTCAAGTATAATGAAACCATACCCTTTTGCTTCATTAAAAAACTTTACTGTTCCTGTTTGCATTGTACTACTAAAATTAAGAAAAATGAGAAAATAATTTAAGGGATTGATTGCCAATCACCTCATTTATAAGAACATTACAAAGGCCCGACAAGCGCTAATCAGTGAGATAAAAAGTAACAAGCTCACTATCAGAAAAATGCCTTGACTACCTTTGCATTGCATTCACAATGAAGTTTTGATGCAACCTTGAAACAAAATTATAAAATAAATGTTACATGTCAAGTTATCTAACTTGTTATTAAAAGGCTTGACATTCACATTTTCGTTCTGTAATTTCGCTTCTAAACTCTTCTAAAACGCTATGTACCGTTTCCGATATTTTATTGAAAACCAAATCTTTGGCGTTTGTTCGAGGTTGGGCGAAGTTCTCAACATTTCGGTCAGCAGCATTCGCCTCTACTTCATTTACGCCTCGTTCCTGACGTTTGGCTCTCCCATCATCATTTACTTAGCCATGGCTTTTTGGATGGAAATTGGCAAACATTTGCGCCGTCACAAAAATCCTACCATTTGGGAATGGTAAGCTACTAATTAGGATATTTTTGTTTTTAAGAACGATTTTACGACTTCCAAGCCACGGTGAAAATGACGATTATTAGGAATAATCAAGTCTGCATCTGCTTTGGAAGGTTTGATGAATTGTTCGTAAGTAGGAAAAACGTGGTTTTCCCAGCGGTAAAGCACGTCGGTCAAATCGTATCCACGCTCCACTTGATCACGAATGATACGTCGCTTGAGTTTAATGTGCTCTTTGGCGTCAATGTATATTTTCAGGTCGAGCAACTCAGAAATTTCTTTGAAATAAAACACAAATATACCTTCGACCACGATAATGGGGGTAGGCCGAAAAGTTAGCATTTGTGGAATAATATTGGGATTATTAAAGGTATATTCTAGTTTTTCAACTGGTTTACCTTCTCGAAGTTGAATGATATGTTCGGCATACGAACGATGGTTGATGGCAATAGGCAAATCAAAATTATGAACCCCATTTTCATCCACTGGGACTTCGTGCCGAGGACGGTAATAGTGGTCTTGTGAAATGAGACAAATTTCATCATCTGAAAATGCGCCCATCAAACTATTCAAAAAATACGTTTTTCCCGATGCACTCCCGCCCGTGATACCAACGATAAAAGGTTTTTTCATCCGGTAAAGTTACAGTTCCATCCGCAAATACTGAACTTCCAGCACGGATTTTGTACACGATGCCACAACAAATTGTTAGTTTTGCATTCATTTATTCTATTTTTAACTATGCCCATCACAAAATTTACTATCGCCTACTTCCGATGTTGCTGCTAACCTGTTTTGAATTTTAGTCTAAAACCTGAATAGTAGTAACTTATATATCTCATGAACCAACCACTCAAAATTTATAACTCCCTCACTCGACAGAAAGAACTTTTTGAACCCATCAACGCTCCGTACGTAGGAATGTACGTGTGTGGGCCGACGGTTTATAACTACGTACACCTTGGGAACGTACGTACTTTTTTGACGTTCGACACGCTGTTTCGTTACCTTTCGCACATCGGTTATAAAGTACGCTATGTTCGCAACATTACCGATGTGGGTCACCTTGTGGGCGATGGCGACGAGGGCGAAGACAAAATCGGTCGCATGGCAAAATTGGAGCAGTTGGAGCCCATGGAAATCGTTCAGCGCTATACCAACGATTTTCACCAAGTGTTGGACCAACTCAATTTCCGTCCACCGAGCATCGAGCCTACCGCTACAGGCCACTTGATTGAGCAGATTGAGGCCGTCAAAGACTTAATCTCAAAAGGGTTGGCGTACGAATCAAACGGTTCGGTCTATTTTGACATCAATAAATACAACGGCCAAGGCCACAGCTACGGAAAGCTGTCGGGCAGGGTATTGGACGAGCTATTGACCGAAACCCGCGAGCTCGAAGGAACCAGCGAAAAGCGCAACCCGCTCGACTTTGCCATTTGGAAAAAAGCCGCTCCCGAGCACATCATGCAGTGGGAATCACCTTGGGGCAAAGGATTCCCAGGCTGGCACCTCGAATGTACTTGCATGAGTACCAAATACTTAGGAAAACAATTTGACATTCACGGTGGTGGTATGGACCTTAAATTCCCACACCACGAATGCGAAATTGCCCAAGGAACGGGCATCAACGGCACCGACCCCGTGCGCTATTGGATGCACTCCAACATGCTCACCGTCAACGGGCAGAAGATGTCAAAGTCGCTCGGAAACTCGTTTTTACCACGTGAGCTGTTTGCGGGCGACCACCCGCTGCTCGACCAAGCGTACAGCCCAATGACGAGCCGTTTCTTCATGCTACAGTCGCAATACAGAAGTACACTTGACTTCTCCAACGACGCCTTAAAAGGTTCACACAAAGCCTACAAACGTCTGATGAACGGCTTGAAAGCCATCAAAGAAATGGCGTATATCCCTGCCGAAGTAACCACTAGCAGCGATGAAGTAGGCTTGAAAGTATCGACGCCTTGCGTTCAGGTGGACGAGAAAAAAGTCGCTGACATCCAGAAATCGGTTCAAGGATTTTACGATGCGATGAACGACGATTTGAATACAGCCGTGGCTATCGCGCAGCTATTTAACATGTTGAAATACATCAATATGCTTTATTTGAATCAGCTTGTTCCTGCAGCTTTGGGAGAAGACGGATTTGCAGCGCTCAAAAACAACTTTATCACTTTTACGGAAGAAATTCTGGGTTTGGTAGAAGAACGCAGCGAAAACGATGCGGTCTTGAACGGGATGCTCGACCTATACCGCGAATACAAAGCCGCCCAACAATACGAGAAAGTGGACCAAATTCGTTCGTATTTCAAAACGCAAAGCTTGGTCATCCGCGACATGAAACACCGCATCGACTGGGCGTACGAAGAGTAGGTCATAATCCAAACACATTCATGCAAAAGAGAAGCACTTACTTCAGTTATATTTTGTTAGCCATTTTTGTACTGGCAGGGGTTTTGTACATCGCAAGACCTCTGCTAGTAGCAGACCATCACGAGGCTGCACCAGTCGCCGACGCCCCTGCGCCATCGGCGATCCCCGAAAGCTCAGCCCCTGCCACGGCTCCCGCCGCTACGAGCAGCGGCATTACAAAGGAGGGCGAAGTTGCTTTTTTGCGTGGAGGTCAACTGCTCCGCAAAATCGACGTTGAAATTGCTGAAAACGATGCAGAACGCGCCAAAGGGCTGATGTTTCGTCCGTATCTTTCAGATTCGGTAGGAATGCTTTTTGTGTTTGAATATGCTACTCCTCAATCGTTTTGGATGAAAAACACGATGATTTCGCTGGATATTATTTACGTTGACTCTGGCAAAAAAATCGTTTCTATTCAGAAAAATGCAAAGCCTTATTCGGAAGAAAGTTTGCCTTCCTACGGTGAAGCACAATACGTAGTGGAAGTAATCGGCGGCTACTGCGACAAATACGGTGTGAAGGTCGGTGATACGATTGCTTTCTAATACTAAAAATCACTTTAAAAGACCCAATTGTCGGTATTGATAACCACCGCACAAGGCGATGAATCTGGAAGTAATCAAAATAGAATTATTGGAGGATTACCTAACGCTAGTTCCCAAAGATTTAGCACAACGTTTTGATGCCCTGAAAGATGCCGACATTTCAACCGATACGTTTAGCTTTCATACTTCTGTCTCTGCGATAGCTTCAAGCAAAATTGAGGGCGAGCCAATGGAAATTGATAGTTATATTAAACATAAAATGCTGAATATAGCGTATTTACAAGATTTAGTAGAGAAACCCAACGACTTATACAACGCTTATTTATTTGCTCAAAAAAAACGACTCACTCAAAAAAACTTTTTAGAAGCCCACAAACTCCTTGCAGCTCATCTTTTAGAAGCCCGCCAAAGAGGTGTATGCCGTAAGCATAATATGGTGGTTATGGAACACAAAACCTTTCGCATTCAATACGAGGCGGCCTTGTGGAATGAAGTCGAAACGTTAGTTGATAAACTTTGGAACGATATTGAAAAACTCAAGAAAGCAAAACTATCAACACCAGAAGTATTTTATTTTGCGTCTTTTATTCATCTTGCTTTTGTAAATATTCATCCATTTGAAGATGGAAACGGCAGGGCTGGAAGATTACTCGAAAAATGGTTTATTGCGCAAAAATTAGGCAAAAAAGCGTGGTTTATGCAAAGTGAATTAAATTATTACAGAAATGTAAACAGCTATTACCACAATTTGAATCAACTGGGTATATTTTATGAGCAATTAGATTACACAAAAGCACTTCCTTTCCTATTAATGCTACCCAGTAGTTTATAATTATCAAAATCCAGCCTCAACGGTACCTTGCAGAACTATAAAGAGGACGTGAAGCTAATGTTTTAAGCAGGCGCGAGATTGCGTCTTCGACGAATTTTGGGCAAAATAAATTCCTACAGTGATGAGAAGTTGGTTAACAGCGGTGGTTTTGGTGGTGTGTAGTGTAAGCAGTTGGGCCAATCACATCATTGGTGGCGACATTTCCGTGGCCCGCCGTAGCACTTCTTCTAACGATTTCACCATCACACTCACACTCATTTACGATGCAAACCTCCGCAGCACCGAAGACAACGCCTTTGTGTCGGTTTTTCGTAAAAGCGACAACAGTCGAATCGAAGATTTAACGCTCTCTCGCGTTGAAAAACAAGAACTCCCCTACACCAATGTTCGTTGCGTTGGCAGTCCGTCAGATGCTAAAAACACCTTGATTCGCTACACAGTCAACGCTCGTTTTTCGGCAGCGGCTTACAATGCCGCAGGAGGTTTTTATCTGGCATGGGAAGAATGCTGCCGCAACGGTAGTCTGCTCAATATCCAAACGCCCAGCCGCGTTGGACTTGTATTTTACGCCGAACTACCTCCGCTTGCCACCGTCAACAGCTCCCCCGTTTTTAAAGCACCCGAAATAAAATACATCTGCGCAGGAAAAGACGTAGAAGCCGATTTTAGTGCCACCGATACCGATACCGACAAAGACGAACTTACGTACAGCATCGTCACGCCATTTATTGGTTCTACCGATGGCGGCGGGACTTTCCCTACCAAAGCGCAGTCAGGCCCGTACAAACGCGCTACCTGGGCCACTGGTTTTGACAGTACAAAAGCGATTTCGGGCAAAACACCCTTAAAAATTGACCCTAAAACGGGCAAAATTACCGTTAACGCTTCGCAACTAGGTTCGTTTGCCTTTGCCGTTCGTTGTGAAGAATACCGCAACGGAACAAAAATCGGCGAAGTGCGACGAGAGTTTGTTTTCCAAGTCGTTGACTGCATTTCCACGCCTCCTTCGGCTGTTTTTGTCAACGTAAAATCAGCAACTTCGGGCGTTGTTCCTTCGATTCAGTCCAACGGCCACGTATCGGCATTAACCATGTGTGGAATCGACAGCGCAGTGCTAAAACCAGACGACGAAGATCCACAATGGGCTTACGAATGGCAGCGCGACGGAAAAACAATAGAAGGGAATACATCGGCATCTTTGGCTGTGAAACAAGCAGGCGTTTATACACTTCTCAAACGTTTTGCCCAAAGTTGCAGCGCCGAAGAGGTTGTTATCAACACCACCACCGTAAGCCTCAAAAGTACGCCTTCGGTCAAGATTACCTCAAGCCGCCCGCTGCCCTTTTGTGATAGCGATAGCACTAATTTGAGCATCGAAACGGCGGCAGGCTCTACCGTGGCTTGGAAATACAACGGGCAAGCCGTCGGAAGTAATGCCTCCACCTTGTATTATGTCAAGCAAGCAGGTACGTACCAAGTAACCGCCACCGACGGCGTTTCCCAATGCCAAGCCAAAGACAGCGTTATTGTCAAATTGATAGCGGGGCCACCTGCTCCCATTTCTATTTCGGGGCCTCCCATTTTTTGTGCCAACGATTCGGTCAAGCTCGCCACGCCCAACGTCAAAACCTACGAGTACGTTTGGTACCAAGACAGGGTTCCTATTTTTTCGGTCATTACCAACGAATTATACCCGCAAAAATCAGGAAAATACAGCGTGGCCGTGGTCGATACGGCTACGCGCTGTGCCACGCGTTCGCTGGTGTTAGAGATTGTCGTCAAACCTTCCCCCAAAGTTGCGTTAGACTCTATTGCTCCGCTTTGTACCACTGCTCTACAAGCAATCACCCTCAGAGGAACGCCCGCAGGGGGCGTGTTTAGCGGCAATGGAGTAACAGGAAATCGCTTTGTATCCCAAAACTTAGCGGCAGGTTCGTACCCCATCACCTACACTTATACCAATCCCGAAGGGTGTTCGGGTAAAGCCACTCGGTTGGCCAGGTTATCGCCCCCGCCCCGCGTCGATGGTACTGACCGATGGATTATGGTGAAAGGCGACAGCATCGAACTACGAATGCTTCCCCCGCTCAATTCGACCGTTTCGTGGTTTCCGAGCATCGGTTTGAGCAATCCCGCTGTGGCACGTCCCTACGCCAGCCCCGACCGAACCACCACCTACACCCTCACCGTAAGTACCCCCGAAGGCTGTGTTTCGGAGAAAAAAATCACCGTTCTCGTCATTGATTTGAACATTCCAAACGGCTTTACGCCCAACGATGACGGCAGCAACGATACATGGGAAATTGGGGGAATTGCCGATTATCCCAACTGTACCATCGAAGTACTTAATCGTTGGGGAAATGTGGTTTTTAGCAGCAAAGGTTACACCAGCCCATGGGATGGCCGCTGGAATGGCGAATTGGTGCCCGTCGGAATGTACTATTACCAGATTTATCTTCGGGAAGTAGAACACAAATTCACGGGAAGTTTGAGCGTGATTCGGTAATTTTATCGTAAAATCGCATCAAATTTACTCGTTATTCATGCAAACATTTTTCCGTACCACCCTCCTTCTCCTATTGGGGGCTACATTTTCGTACGCCCAAATCGACTACACTCAATGGGTTAACCCACTTATGGGTACCGACTCCCGCCACGAGCTTTCTACTGGAAATACCTATCCTGCTGTTGCATTGCCGTGGGGAATGAATTTTTGGTGCCCCCAAACGGGCAAAAACGGCGACGGCTGGATGTACATGTACACCGCCAATAAAATTCGGGGTTTTAAGCAAACCCACCAACCCAGCCCGTGGATCAACGACTACGGAATGTTTTCTATCATGCCCGTGACGGGAAAACTCAAATTTACCGAAGAAGCCCGCCAAAGCTGGTTTTCGCACAAAGCGGAAGTAGTAAAACCTCATTATTACAGCGTCTATCTGGCCGACCACGACACGCAGGTAGAAATCACGCCCACGGAACGCGCGTCGCAGTTTCGGTTGACGTTCCCCAAAACCGACAGCGCTTTTGTTGTTATTGATGCCTTTGCCAAGGGTTCGTACATCAAGATTATTCCTGAACAACAAAAAATCATTGGGTACAGCACCCAAAACAGCGGCGGTGTTCCTCCCAATTTTAAGAATTACTTCGAATTGCGTTTCGACAAACCGTTTACCTACTCAGCCACATGGTCCGACAAAACGTTGTCAAAAAACACCCTCGAAATGAAAGCCGACCACGCAGGTGGAGTCATTGGGTTTAAAACCAAAAAAGGCGAAGTAGTGACGATCAAAGTTTCGTCGTCGTTTATTAGTGCCGAACAAGCCGCGCTCAACCTCACCCGCGAATTGGGCAACGATACCTTCGACGCCACCCTGCAAAAAGGCCAGAAAATCTGGAATCAAGAACTCGGCCGCTTGGCCGTAGAAGGCGGCACCGACGCGCAAATCCGCACCTTTTACTCGTGCCTTTACCGCGCCTTGCTTTTCCCGCGAAAATTTTATGAGCTAAACGCCCAAAATCAGGTTGTCCACTACAGCCCTTACAACGGCCAAGTTTTGCCTGGCTATATGTTTACCGACAATGGCTTTTGGGATACTTTCCGTTCGGCCATTCCGTTTTTCACGCTGATGTACCCGACGCTCAACGCCCAAATCATGGAAGGTTTGGTCAATGCCTACAAAGAAAGTGGCTTCTTACCCGAATGGGCCAGCCCAGGCCACCGCGACTGTATGATTGGTTCTAACTCGGCCTCGTTGATTGCCGATTCGTACATCAAAGGGATTCGCGGATACGACATCAATACCCTCTACGAAGCCGTTCTTAAAAACACCGACCACGCAGGTGCGGTAAGTTCCGTCGGACGCTTTGGACACGAGTATTACAACGAACTTGGATACGTGCCTTACGACGTCAAAATCAACGAAAATGCCGCCCGTACGCTCGAATACGCCTACGCCGATTTTTGTATTTTACAATTGGCTAAATCGCTCAAGCGCCCCGAAAGCGAAATCGCCCTTTTTACCAAACGCAACCAGAACTTCCGCAATTTGTTTGACCCCGAAACCAAATTGATGCGCGGCAAAAACAAAGCAGGTGATTTCCAAAAACCGTTCAATCCGTTCAAATGGGGCGATGCTTTTACCGAAGGCAATAGCTGGCATTATACGTGGTCGGTTTTCCACGATGTGGATGGCTTGGCCTCGTTGATGGGAGGGCGCGAAGCTTTTGCCCAAAAACTAGACAGTGTATTTATCTTACCACCCGTTTTTGACGAGTCGTACTATGGGTTTGTGATTCACGAAATCCGCGAAATGCAAATCATGAACATGGGTCAGTACGCCCACGGCAACCAACCGATTCAGCACATGCCGTATTTGTACAACTACGCAGGACAACCGTGGAAATCGCAGTATTGGATTCGCCAAATCATGGATAAACTTTACCAACCTACCCCCGACGGCTACTGTGGCGACGAAGACAACGGCCAAACTTCGGCTTGGTACGTATTCAGTGCCTTAGGTTTTTATCCTGTATGCCCAGGCACCACGCAGTACGTAGTGGGAAGCCCATTGTTCAAACGCGCGACGATGACGTTTGAAAACGGCAAAAAACTCACCATTAACGCCCCCGAAAACAGCGACAAAAACGTTTATGTGAAGCAGTTGGTCTTTAATGGCAAACCCCATACGCAGAACTTCGTGGAGCACCATGCCTTACAACAAGGCGGAAGTTTGAACTTTACGATGTCGCCCACACCTAATCAAAGCCGTGGCACAGAAGTGAGCAGTTTTCCGTATTCGTTTTCTAGGAAGTAGGGTAGAAAAATTTTATTATTAGCTTCGGAGAAGCATAACCTTTGTAGATCTACAAAGGTTATGCTTCTCCGAAGCTAATTTCAATGACTGGCTTTTTCTTTTAATGAGTTCAACCTGTAGTGGCTGCCATAATCATCTGTCATTTAGGCACTACAGTTATTTCCCTTCCCCCATCCGCTGCGCTATCATACTCCCCACCATGAGTTGCAAAGCGTGGTATATCATCAAAGGTAGCAAAGCCACTCCCAACAACTCGGGCGTTGGAAAAAGAACTTTTCCCATCACAGCACCTTGTACAAGCGACTTCTTAGAACCGCAAAACAAGACCGTGATTCGGTCGGGTCGGTTGAAGTTGAGGGCATAACTGATGAGGTTCATCACACCAAACATGAATAAGAAAAACGTCAGCATCCCCACTCCCAACTGAAAAAGCTCCGACGCGGACTGATTGCTAAACATATTGCCCGCAAACGATTCACAAAACGATGTATAGACAATCAGCAAAATGATGCTTTGATCAAAAAGACGAAGGGCATTGTTGTAGCGTTCGGTCCATTTTCCTAGTTTTTTGTGGAGCAAATAACCCACAACCACGGGCAATAATACTTCCAAACACAACCGCAAAATCACGTGCGTTACGTCGAAATTAGCGTCTTGTTGCTCCAGGACCCTGCTCATCCAGAGAGGTGTAATAAAAATACCAATGATGCTCGAAATACTGGCGTTGAAAATCGCTGCTGGAAGGTTACCGCCCGCAATCGCCACCATCACCACCGACGACGAAACAGTCGATGGCAATGCCGCCAAGTAAAATACCCCCGTCCAAAGCAGCGACGTGGTATCAATCGGCAACACCTTGCCTAATCCGATAATGACCAACGGAAAAAAAACGAACGTCGTCAGCTGTATCAGCAAGTGCAGTTTCCAGTTACTCAGTCCTTTTTTTAGTTTTTCGGGGCTTAGTTTTAGGCCGTAAAAAAAGAAAATCACCGATACTCCGTATTCGGCGATTTGTGGTAAATGCAAGGGGCTTTGTTCAAGCCCCAAACTAGGAAAAACGTAGGCCAGTCCAATCATTGCCAGCAGGCAAAAGAAAAAACCGTTGATGCCTACTTTGGCGAGTAACTGTATCATAGGTTAAATAATCCCAAACGCCTTCAGTTGTGCTTCCATTTCTTGCTGCATTCGCTGGGCTTCTTCGGCGGCTTTTTGCTCAAAATCCGTCCCCGATGAGGCGTAAATAATGCTTCGTGCGGCGTTAACGAGCAATCCGCAGTCTTTGTTCATGCCATACTTGCACACTTCTTCCATGCTTCCCCCTTGCGCACCTACGCCAGGAATCAACAAAAAGTGGTCAGGCGCAATTTTTCGCACTTGCTTGAGCATCGGGGCTTTGGTAGCACCTACTACGTACATAAGGCGATCGGCTCCTCCCCACTCTTGCGACACGCGCAGTACACGCTCAAACACGTACTCGTTCTGATTTTCTACGACAATTTGACTATTGGCCAACCCCAACTCATCGTCATCGTTGCGCGACAATTGGGGGTTGAGCAAGTGGGTTTGAAAATCGGCGCTTCCTTCGTTGGAGGTTAAGGCCAGCAAAATCACCCATTTGTCTTTAAACTCCAAGAAAGGCATGACTGAGTCACGGCCCATGTAAGGCGCAACCGTGATGCTGTCAAAGGACATTCCCGATGAGTTTTTATCAAAAAAAGCTTGGGCGTACAGCGAAGACGTGTTTCCGATATCGCCGCGTTTGGCATCGGCAATCGTGAAGCAGTCTTTGGGAATATAGGCCAACGTACGCTGCAAACTGTTCCATCCGCGCGGGCCAAGGGCTTCGTAAAACGCAATGTTGGGTTTATACGCCACGGCATACGGTGCGGTTGCGTCGATAAGGCGTTTGTTAAACTCAAAAATCGCATCTGGTTCTTTCAACAAATGCTTTGGTAGCTTTTTGAGGTCGGGGTCGAGTCCTACACACAAAAAAGACTTTTTTCGCTTTATCTGTTCAATCAGTTGGTTTCTGGTCATTGCTTGGTTAGGCTAATAAATGCGGAGGAACTTGCTCTAAATGAGCTATATCGTTGTGTTTTTGAATCGAAAACGAGCCCGTAGCGTAATCGTAATGCAGGAGATACAAGCCCAAGTTGGTATGCAAATATTCGTCCATTTCGTGCAAAGGGCGCTTAAAAATGGTCGCCAACAACACCCGCATGGCGCGACCGTGCATAGCAACAAGTACCGTTTTTTCTTCGGGGCGAGAGAGAATCAAGTCGATAACTGGCAATTGGCGACTTTGCACGTCCACGGGACTTTCGCCCCCTTCGGCTTGCAGCTCTACTTCACCTTTTTGCCAACTCTCAATCAGCCAACGGTAGTAATCGTTGTCCATGCTGTTGGGCGTACGCCCTTCTCTCACTCCCCAACTAATCTCGTTGAGTCCTTCGTAGGCTTCGTGGGGCAGTCCTTTTTCCAAAAAACCTTTGACGCTTTGCTTGGTGCGGATGAGGTTAGAGGTATAAATTTTATCAAACGTGACGTCTTGATAAGTTTGGTAAAACGCGTGGGCTTGGGCGTGGCCGAGTTCGTTGAGTTCAGCATCTATTCCGCTTCCCTGCACAACTCCTCGTCGGTTGTAGTCGGTTTCACCGTGGCGGATGAGGTAAATAACTTTAGAAGACATGTAAAATCTACGTAAAATCCGTTTAAAATCGAATGAAATCGCCTAGTTTTGACGACACGACAAAAATACCCCTTTTAGCTATGTTCAACAAACTTAATGCGCTCGAACGCATCAAACAGTTAGATAATAATACAATTGCAGGGCATTTGGGCATCGAATACGTAGAAGTAGGCGACGATTACGTCATTGCTCGAATGCCCGTTGACCACCGCACGCACCAACCCTTTGGGATTCTTCACGGCGGGGCGTCGGTGGTATTGGCCGAAACCGTTGGCAGCATCGCCTCGTACCTTATCTTACCCGAATCAGCCCATCAGTATGCCGTTGGGCTCGACATCAACGCCAACCACATACGCGGCGTCAAAAGCGGCTGGGTGTATGGCAAAGCCACCCCGATTCACATCGGCCGTACCACCCACGTGTGGGAAATCCGCATCACAACCGAAGACGGCAAGCTCGTCTGCATTAGTCGCCTAACAATGGCCATTCTTTCAACTCCATAAACAACAAACCCCTCCAAACGGACGCTTGGAGGGGTTTGTTCAAAATTGTAGTACCGATTAAAGAACCACTACTGAGTTCTCGTCGTAAGATACGCCCGTTGGAACGAACTTGTCGGCAGTTTCATCGTTGGTCCATGTAGTGCCATCGAGCAAATAACGGAAAGCATATTCTTTTCCAGTTTCCAACTCTACAATAGCCTTATATGAACCATCTTTTTGTTTCTTCAATTTTGTAGCGGCCTCGGTAGCCCAACCATTAAACTCTCCCAATAGAGCAACATCTTTTGCACCAGCGACTTCGTCAGCTGAAAGAGAGAACGTTACTTTACAAACAGGTTTGCTTTTCAATACTTGTTTTGCAATTGCCATAGCGTTATTTGGTTATTTAGTTCGCAGGGGCAAAGATATAAAATAAATCCAAATCAAGTCAATGATATACAGTTAGTTACATTAACATATTGTTAATATAATACAATAAAATAGTTCATCATTACAAAAAACACCAAAAATAATTTACCAAAAACGAATAAACTATTTAGTATATCGGACACTATTCACACTCAACCTTACGACTTGGGGGTAAGTTGCTTCACGGGTTTTCGACGCGAACTTGCTCATTGACCTGCTGTACGCGGGTGTTCATAATGGTGGCAATACTGTACGCTCGGTACTTGACATCGTCGGCTTTTTCTCCTTCAAAAAGCTCATCGACATTTTGAAAAAAAATCGCCAGCCATCGGTCAAAGTGCTCAGGCGTGAGGGTGTATTTGGTCGTCAGGCGGAAGTGTGGCGGCATAGGTCGGCCGTTGTAATTGAGTGTTCCGAAGAGAATACCTTCCCAAAAATCATACATTTTGGGCAAATGCAATTCCCACGACACCTGTGCAACCTCATCGAAGATAGGGCCAAGCTCGGCATCTTCTCGTATTTTTTGGTAGAAACTATTCACTAACAGTTCTACATCAGCTCGGTTTTCAAGTTGTTTTCGCATACGTTTTAAACAAAATTGCATCAAGATAGGTGCACTATATGTAGTAGAGAATGACTGAAGTCAGATATTGCTTGTATTATTGATAGTAACTATTTCATTATCAATCCTTTTGAGTAGATGATTATTTGGTATAAAAATAAGTTTTCAACCTCTTTATTTGGTAACAAACCAATAAGGGCGTATTTTTCAACCACATTTCAATAACAAACCTAATCTTAGTATTAAAAAACTTCTAACTACAGACAGAATGGCGAAGCAACTTTGGATTAAAAAACCCTTAGACCAACTCCTCTCAGAGTCCTCGGGTGAGGGCAATCAGCTAAAACGAACCTTGGGAGCTGGTAGCTTGGTAGCCTTAGGTATAGGTGCCATCATTGGAGCTGGATTATTTTCAATTACTGGGGGCGCTGCCGCCAACCAAGCAGGTCCAGCCATCACCATTTCATTTATTGTAGCCGCACTTGGCTGTGCTTTTGCAGGCTTGTGCTACGCCGAATTTGCTTCCATGATTCCCGTAGCTGGTAGTGCTTACACTTACTCCTATGCCACGCTAGGTGAATTTGTTGCTTGGATCATCGGCTGGGACTTGGTGTTAGAATATGCCGTCGGTGCTGCTACGGTTAGTATTAGCTGGAGTCGTTATCTAATAAAGTTTCTGGAAGGCTTTGATGTCCACTTACCCGTTGCCCTTACGGTAGGCCCTTGGGATGGTGGAATGATTAACCTACCTGCGGTTTTTATCGTTGTACTGATGAGTCTTTTGCTCATGAAAGGTACGCAAGAAAGTGCCCTTGTCAATGGTATTATTGTAGCCTTAAAAGTAGCGGTTGTTATTGTCTTTATCATTTTAGGATGGAAGTACATCAACGAATCGAACTACACACCTTACATTCCTGACAATACAGGAACTTTCGGCGAATACGGTTTTAGTGGTATCATCCGAGCAGCGGCCATCGTATTTTTTGCTTACATTGGTTTTGATGCCGTAAGTACAGCTGCCCAAGAAGCCAAAAACCCAAAAAGAGACATGCCAATTGGTATTCTTGCGTCTTTGGCCATTTGTACGATTTTGTATATTTTGTTTGCCCACGTTATGACGGGCGTAACTAGCTATACTTCATTCAAAGGACAAGACGGAATTGCTCCCGTTGCTGTCGCGATTGAAAGCATGGGTACTCCCAACGCCGCTGGGGTGCTTGTTCCTGATTATCCTTGGTTAAACCGTGCCATTATCGTCGCTATTTTGGCAGGTTATGCCTCTGTTATTTTGGTGATGCTTATGGGGCAAACCCGCGTTTTCTTTAGCATGAGCAAAGACGGTTTGTTGCCTAGAGTGTTCTCAGCAGTTCACCCTAAATTCCAAACTCCTGTAAAAAGCAACTTGATGTTCATGCTTTTTGTGAGCTTATTTGCGGCTTTCATCCCTGCCCGTGTAGTTGGAGAAATGACAAGTATCGGAACACTCTTTGCATTCATTTTGGTATGTATCGGTATCATCGTTATGCGTAAGCAAATGCCAGATGCACCTCGGGCTTTTAAAACACCACTTGTACCGCTTATCCCTATTTTGGGAGTAGCTACTTGCTTCTTTATGATGGCGTTTCTACCTTTAGATACATGGATTCGTTTGATTGTGTGGATGATTATCGGATTCGATGTCTATTTGTGGTACGGCATTAGCAACAGTAAACTATCTCCTGGTAAAAATAAATTAACCGATGATTTAAAAGTTGTCAGTATTTCTGGATTGGTTTTGGCAGCCGCTTTGGGTATCATTGCGTTTGTTCACCACGGACAAACAAACGGCGAAGATACTGGCTTGTTCTATTTCTCTTTGGGTTTTGCGCTCATACATGGGCTTTTATACATAGCAAACGCGTTTAAGAAATAAACTTTTGCTTTACTATATAACAAAAAGACCGCTCTTGATGAGCGGTCTTTTTGTTATATAGCTTCTTAAAACCAATGACTATCTTCCCAACGGAATTGAAAATCCTGCCAAGGCTGTAAAGCTTTGATTGTGAACGGGCACTTGTACTATCGGAGTATCATATACCCGCGTAAAACCACGTTGGTAACGACCTTCTACAAAAAGTTTGGCACCTCCCAAGTCGAAGCTCAGTCCTACGCCTCCTGCCCCGCCTACTTCAAAGCGGTTGAAACCTCCCAAGCCGATGCTTGTGCGGTTGGGCTGCGTACGGAAAAGAATCAAATCGGCGCGGCTTACGATTTTACCGTCGGCAAGATAGCTAAACGTAGGCCCCGCTACCACATAGGGCTTTACCCGATTACCTGCATCTCCAAACTCGTACTGCAACAACAACGGCGCTTGAATGTACGTAAGGCGCTGTTTGAGCGACCCACCCAAAGGAAGGTTCACGCCTACCAAATCCAATAAATCGTTGGAAGAAATACCTGCGCCGCTTTGGGTATAGGCAATTTCGGGACGGAACGACAAACCGCCTGAGATGGGCACTTGCAAAAATACCCCGCCGTTTCCGCTCACGATGTAATTAAGATTCCCTGTAAAGTTTTCAACGAAACCACCGTTTCCTGTGGTTTTGGCCAATGATGCTCCGCCACGCGCCCCAATAGACACTTGCGCTTGGGTAGTCACGGCGAGGAACATCAATCCTACTATAAAAGCAACATTTGAACGAATAAAAGCGAAATTTTTCATGGCACTGAAGATGGTTTTGTCAACGATTATTTCTTGATTAACGACCTTTTGACGCTCCGTATTTTGGCAAGTAACGGCGCGCGTCGTTAATGATTGTTAACGATTACAAATCCGAATTCCCGCCTGAAAACCGAGCCAATTGGTCAGGTCAAGTCCCGTACGAAGTGTGGTCGCTGGAAGTGGCTGATACAGACGCGATAAGTCAGCCTTGATGTAACCAGGCTCCGCCGTGAGTGCCGTCCAGGTACCTGCCGCAAACAACGCCAGCTGTCGTGAGAGTTTTTTTTCCAATCCCAGACTCAGCCGATAAAACATTCCGTTTGAAGAATCAAATCGGTTCGTCGCTTCCATGATTTTGTTGGCGGTTAGGTCCAAGTTTCCTGCCCAACCACGGCCAAAATACACCGAACTTCCGATGCCGTAGCCAAAAGTATAGAGGGGTTTGTTGGCCATCCCAAAACTACCTCCTAGCGTCACGATGTTGTAAAAACCGCGTACGCCCGTTTTGAAAGTTAGGTTAGCATAGTTGAGTTCGTCGCTGCTGATTTCAAAACGACGGTAGCCATTGCGGCGAACGTAGCTAAAAAGTCCAATCGGAATCGCTCCCGAGGAATCGGCATAGTTGAATAAGCCTAATTGGAGTCCTTTTTCGTGAATACCTGCATAGTTGAAATACGGACTGATTTGTGCTCCTCTCAAGCGGCGAAGTGCGACGTTTCCAAAGCCGCTGAGTTGCATCCCGCGCGTGTTTCCAAGCACTACGTTGGCAAAACCACTTACTTGAGCCCCCTGTAAACTCCCCAGCGTCACGCTGGCAAAGCCCGCCGTTTGGAGGCCGTTGCTAAAACTACGTCCCGTTAAGTTGGCAAAACCTGCCACCTGAATCCCACTGTGGTGCCCGCCCGTCAGGTTAGCAAAACCAGAAAACTGCATCCCTTCCACATTTCTAAACGCAGCATTGCCAAAACCCGACACTTGTAAGCCATAAACGTTGCGCCCAACGAGGTTGACAAAACCTGAGAATTGTGCTCCGTGCACATCCCAACGCACCAAATTGGCCAGTCCACCAAACTCCAAGGCATTAACTCCCAGCGAATAACCCGCTATCACATTGAAAGACAGCGCATTAATAACGTGCCCGCTCAACACGTGGTTGGTTCCAATAAACGGCAAAAACGACACTTGAAAGGGGCGATAAAGCGTATCGTCCACGTTTTTGATGTGAACGGCTTGCTTGGCCGTGGTAAAAGCGTCCACAAACGTTTCTTGTACTTTATCTAATCTCAACTCTCGTTTTTTGGCGGGGACATCGTTGGTATCTGCCGAAGCCACAAACACAGGCAGCGGTGCCACGGGTACTTTTACTTTGAAGGTATCTTTCCGCGCTACTGTTGTCGAGGGAAGTGTTTGCGGACGAATGGGCTCCGTTTTCCCATCTATCTTCGTGTGAATCAAGCCAATGTCCAACGAAAATTGATTGTTGATGGGCATACTCGTTCCGAGGTATTTCTCTTTCCGCACTTCCAAGCGAGGGTTGGGCAGAGCCGCTGGCAATTTTAACCGATAATAGCCCATCGAATTAGACACGGCAGAAACCAGCGTTCGTTTTTCGTAAATACTCGCTTGGGCAATGCGTTCACCCGTTTCTTGGTCAAAAATATACCCGTTAATAAATACCTCTTTCGGAGGCTCGTTGGTGGGGGTAACTTTCTGAAGAATGACGTGGTTGCGGCGCTCTTTGTAGGTAGCTGTTCCTTTAAAAATCTCGTCGAGTACTTGGCGAACGGCCTTGCCCGAGGCGTTTAAGGATACGCGGCGATTGACGTCAAAATCGCTGGGATTGTACGAAAAACTAAACCCGTTTTTGTCCCCAATTAGTTTGAGCGTTTCTTCCAGTCGTTCGTTGGCAACGCGTACCGTAACGGGTTTATCTAATACCGATTTTTGGGCAAAACAGAAAAGAGTAACGAGACAAAACCCAATGGTTTGTAAGCAAATTTTCATGGCTGTTAGTTGGTAAACAGTTGATTGTGAAGCACATTATTCACATCCGCTTCCATCCAATAAGATGGAATTTCCGCGCCGAACGACCCGTAGGTTCAGGGTTTCGGCAATGACGGAAAGCGTGGTATCTAAACTTTCTTTTTCAAAACGCGCCGTCAACAGGCAGTTTTCTAACCGACGACTGCCGAGGCGAATATCGGCGTGGTAGCCTTCGCGCAGCGACGCAACGACGTCGCTCAAATTGGTTTTTTCAAACACAAACACCCGCGTTCGATAGGCCATTTCGTTGAAATTCAACGCAGGTAGTTTGATGATGGTATCGGCTTCGGAAGTAGCGGCGGCTTCGTCTTTCACCAACACTACTTTCTGTTTTGGGGTCGAAAACTGCACTTTCCCGCTCGTGACCGCCACTCGAACGTGGTTATCGTACGCTTTTACGTTGAACGATGTCCCCAACACCCGTACTTCAGTACCGTTGGCATTGATGATAAAAGGCCGCGTTTCATCGCGTTTGACGTCAAAATACGCTTCCCCTTTCAACGTGACCGTGCGCGTTTCTTCGTTAAAATCAGCGGCGGCAGTCAGGGTTGAATTTTCGTTTAAAAACACCTTTGTTCCGTCGGGCAGGGTTTGCTCTAACGTATTTTTTTGGGTCTTCACCACAGCGATTTCGGCTTTTTCTATCGGGGTCATCCAACGATACCCCAGCCAGCCTAAACCGAGCACGACCAGCACACTTGCTGCTACGCGCCATGCAGCAAAAGAGGACTTTCGCAACGGCAACACTTTCGGCTCAACTTGCTCATTCTTAGCAGCTATTCGCTTATTTACCTTACTCCAAGCAGCCTCTACGTCCACCTCCATGGCAGGAGGGCCTACCTGCGTCGAAGCCTCCCACACCCGCTCAAAACGCGCCAATTCCTGCGCATGGTCGGTCGATTGGGCCAGCCATGCTTTTACCTGCGCTTGTTCGTCGGGGGTGGTAGTTCCCGCCACGTACCGCGCCAGTAAATCGTCCGAAATGGATTCGTTTGCACTCATGGGTAAATTTTTGTCATGCACTAAATTTTCGTAAACCTCAAAGGTTTTTGGTCAACCAATAGATAATCGCTACCACGGGCAGGAAGTCTGCCAATTCGGCGCGTAATATTTTGAGCGCTTTTCCAATCTGATTTTCAACGGTCTTAACCGACAAGCCTAATTGATCCGCGATTTCTTGGTAACGCAATTCTTCAAAACGACTTAACTTAAAAATCACCCGGCATTGTTCGGGCAACTTCCCAATCGCCTTGGCAAGTTCGCTTTCGAGTTCGTTTTTATACACCGTCTGACTCACCGATTCGTACGCTTCTTCTTGCGAATAAAGCGTGTATTGCTGGTGTTCGTCGCGCACTTTTTGGTGTTTGATGCGGTTGAGGCAATGGTTATGCACTGCCCGATACAAATACGACTTGAGCGACTGTGTAATTTCCAATTCCGCCCGTTTTTCCCAAATACCCACAAACACGTTTTGAACAATCTCCTCCGCTTCTTCCTCATCACGCAAAATCGACCGCCCGTAGGTGCATAGCCCTCCGTAGTATTTCCGAAACACTTGTTCGAAAACCCGTTCGTCGCCTTCCCTGATGGCTATAAGTATTTGTGTGTCCGACAATTGCACGTAATAGGATTCCCTTCGTTTTGTCGCAAAAGTACGATTTTGCGGCCAACGTACCGTTTCTTTTTGTGACAAGTTGTCGAAAACGACGGATAAAGCACTCATTTGCTCCTATGACAACTCAGTGATTGCCTTCCCCCTATGAGTCGAAGAAATATTTTTAAAAAGAAGGTTTAGAAAGCTTAACAATAAGTGTAGAACTATGTATAATACAAGAATATTCTATAGAAGCTAAAATTGGTCTTACTACACCCGAAGATTTTTTAAATCCATAAAAGCCGTGTCAAATCTATGAACATCCGTGTTCTATTATCGACGATTTTAGCACACTGATGACACAGATTGAACTGATTCACACGGATAAAAAATCTTCGGGTTCAATAAAATTGGTCTTACATGTATAAAATAAGGTAGGATAATGCAACATATTTTACAAAGACGATTTTTTGACCTCAAACGTAAATGTTTTGCTACCTGCAACGCCTTTGTCGGTCAGGCCCTGTACCACAACTCGGTACGTACCTACTTGGTCTGAGGTATAAAAATTGAGGGTTTGTTTGTTGCTTGTCGTCATTACCTGCGGATTCCAGTACAGGTGGTTACGAAAATCGGGAACACGACTTTTAAGCTGCTCGGCCGCATCGTAACGCGGTGCATAAAACTCCCGCTTTCCCTGCACACCTTCGTACGAAAGCACCAACGCGCGTGGATCAATAGGGAAACCCGCCAAATCACCTTTGTAAGTAGAATAACTCACAATGCCAGGAAACGAAACCGGGCCAAGGTAATAAAGGCCGTCAATCACCTGTAACGTTTTGATTTTGAGCGGATCAAACGTCAGCACTTTGTCGGTATCAAACATCGGAACGCCGTCCACCATCACAAGCGGCTCTTCCTCAAATGGGACATTTGATTGCAGTTTGTCATACACTCGATAAATAAACTTCCCTTGTCGGCGGCGAACAGCCACCCCTGGCACGTATTCCCGCATAACCTCTTCCAGCGTAGGAAAGCGCGTGTAGGCATCCAATTGGTATCTTTCATCAGGTTTTCCAAAAAAGGCCAACGTATCAGCCTCGGTAGTCATCATTTGTTGGGCCGATTTGGGCAAAAACGAATTACGGGTTTGCATGTTGATACTGCGGGTTAGCAAATCGTTTTTCCACGAAGCATCAAAATGGAATTTAGGCAACACATACGAAGATGTTTTGTCGGAGTACGGGCTATTGATTTCGATGCGATAGGTGCTGTCTTTGCGGGTATTGGTCTGAACAATGACCTCTTTTGCCCCCAAAAAGTGTTTTAATTCAAACAAAATACGCCCCAAAGAATCGCTCGTCGAAACAAACAATTGAGGACGTTTGCTTGGAGCGGCCAAATACGTATCAATGTCGGGAACAGCCGCGCCCGTTTTGGCATCCACCACTTTTCCCGTAATAAAATGCCCCGTCATTTCGGGAGGAAAGGCAAATTTTGGTTTGGTCTGCCTAACGTCATCCCAAGTAAAACGTCGCCAACCGTGGGTCAGCATCAGGTTATCCAACGCCACCTCATCATCGTTTTGAAAATAATAATGGGGCGATTCAACATTCCCTTTGAGGTCGGAGCTTAACCCTAAATAACTGTCGATAAACACAGGCGAAGGTGCGGGCAGCGAATCCACCAAAAATACCGATACCGACAAATCGGCGGCGGTCGCGGCAGCGCCTATCTGCGTTCCAAGGTCTAGTTCTACTTTTTCGCGAACGTTGTACTGGCTTTTGCTCGCTTGGGCCGCAACCGTCAACGACTCTTTTGGACGCTTAAAGTACAAGCGTTCAGCAACTGGCGTTTGATTATTATCAAAAATTGTCAAAGTCGAAGTGCCATCACCAAGCACGTTTTTATTGAGGCTAAAACGCGCCTGACCGTTCTGGAAAGTAGCCTGAGCGGCATGTTTAGCGATTCCTTTGGTATGTGCCAGCAAAGATACCGCACCTTCTTTCCCTTGGGCTCGAACAATGACATCAAGCGTATTGGCCGTTGACTCGCTCACTTGCATGGCATAGCCTTGTGCCAACACATCAGGAAATTTATAAACGAACCATTGTTTTTGAGCATCTTGCAACAAAACACGGTACGACTGCCCTGTTTGGGGAGCAAATCCAAAAGTGCCCATGCCAAATTTATGCGGCTCAAAACGAGCGACGGTATCGTTTTGTTGATTGACAACCCGTCCCCGAAATGCGATTCCTTTTCCATCTTCGCCCACAGCCCTAAACGCCACTTTGCTTTCGAGTCCTTGCACCAAATGACCACCTTCGGGAAACAACTGCAAATCGTAAGACGTTGTTGTTTTTGCTGTGGTGGCGGCGGCTGGTTTGCTAAACGGATTTGCGATGGTGATGGGGCTTTGGAAATAAAATTCCGAGCTAAAATTTTTCATCCATTGCGTATAGCCACGCACTAGGTAGTTGCCGCTGGCCAAAAACGGCGGAATAAACACCGAACCCACGCCTTTGCCACCGTCGAGGGTGATTTTGGTTTGTAACACAGGATTTTGGTCTTTGTCCAACACCTCCAAATAAGCCACTTTGCTCATGTCCAATGGTGTATGCAAGGCCGCATCGACACAATGCGCCTTAAACCAAATCATTTCACCCACCAAATACAACGGTCGGTCGAGGTGAATGAAGAGTTTTTCTTGCGGTACTTGCTGACGGTAATTGGTCAGTTGCTGCGTCGGGTTTTGGGCCACTCCTGCGGCTACCCCAAGCAAAAAAGTAGAATATAGCGTTAGTAGAAAACGGGATTTCATAGCATAAGGAGGGTTATTACCAAAAACTAGGACGAACGAGCGTACCACCTTGGGTTCGACAATCGGCACATTCGGAAGTACCAACAATATAATCAGGAAAGCGGGCACCTTCGGGGTAGTATTGACTCACAATAATATCTGTCCATTTGAGGGCATCAGCAGCGCTCAGGGTATCCGACGGTGGACAGAAAACGGGGAAGCCGAGCGTCACAGGGACAAAGAAGCGTTTTTCTTGGGGCGAAACGGCACTAAAATGCCCAAATACCAATTCCTGAGGATTGCTCGTATTTTTGATATTTCCTGTCACTTGCGACGGCTGTGGGTCAAAAAGGCTTCCTGTTTTTTCGGTCGTCTTTGAAAGTGAATTCCAGTACGCAAACCCGTCTTCTGTCAACCCGATTTGTTTTACCAAAATGCTATACCTCACTCGGAGTTTGTTGGAAGCAGCCGTGATGGTTGTTACAGGAAAATCACTGATAACGTCCTGCGATAGTTTGGCGGTTGATGCCAACAAAATCGTCGAAGGACGAGCCGTTTGCCAACAAACATTGATCAGCGAAGTACGATCTACAATGGCTTTATTCTTGATTTCATAGACCGATATCAAAGGAGCGTGATACTCCCAAGTTTCTTCAAAACGCCAACGGTAATAGCGGGTTTTATTGAGGGGGTCGTGGGTATTGACCAACACCTGAACTGAGCTCCTATCAGAAGCAACTTTATAGGTTATGCTATCAATCGGGGGCGTTTGTTTCACCTCTACATACTCCGATAGGTACTCTTTGTTGGCAGTGGTTTTGATACGAATCCGAAACTGCTCTGAAGGATTAACTTTTTGGGCTGGAAGCCGATACAACCCCTTCCCGATTTCGGTAAAAGTATAAGTAGTTCCTTTATTCCCCTCCACAGTCACCCGTGCTCTTAGCTCCGTTCCAAAAGTATTTTTATTAGAAACTACTTGGGTATAAGTTAACATAATGCTACTGCTGTCGATTCCGTTGGTGTTTAGAAAACCATCTATAACCAAAAAGCGGCCAGGCGTTGAGACCTCAGGAGGTGAGAAAGGCACCACGCACCCCTCAAGCGCCCAAAGTCCCGCCATTATAACGATAAACAAAAGTATTTTTTTCATGTAATTAGTGTGAAAATGAAGAGGTTAGAACCTAAAGTTGTACGTAACGGTAGGAATAGGTCGCCCAAAAATCGACAGCATATAACCCTGAATGATGCCATTTTGCGAACGGAAATACACCGACGAAGGATTCTTCCGACCAAGCAAGTTGTACACCGCAAATGTCCACGAACTATGCGCTAACTTTTTGACTTTGTGGTTCCCTTCTACGTTCATCGAAAAATCCACCCGATAATAATCAGGGATTCGGTATTGGTTTCGTTCGGCATAATAAATACGCTGCACTCCTTCCAATATGTATTTTCCAATAGGCGGCGTGTAAGGTCGTCCGCTGCTGTAGGTAAAATTGAACGACAAACTAAAACGGTGCGAAAACTTGTAGTTGCTGACAAGCGTAAAATCGTGGGGCTTATCGTAGTTACTTGGATAATAATCTCCGTTGTTAGGTGCTTCTGGCGACGTACGGTCGTCGGCCCGCAGTAGAGTACGGGCGTAGGTGTAGCTCACCCAGCCGTTCAGTTTTCCCGTCAATTTTTTGGCCATCAACTCCACTCCATACGCTTTCCCCGTTGTCGAAATGACCGCCGCTTCGATGTGGTGGTTCATAATTAACGAGTCTCCGCCTTTGTAATCCAAGAAATGTTGGATGGTTTTGTAGTATGCTTCAACCGACAACTCTAGCTTATTGCCACGAAGATTTCGATAAACCCCTACCGCCCACTGACTGCCCAACTGCGGCTTAATGTAGGGATCGCTGAGTTTCCAAATATCGGTTGGTGACATGACCATTGTATTGCTCAACAAGTGAATATACTGGCGAGTCGTGTTATAACTTGCTTTAACCGACGTATTATCTGTTAGCCGATAGCGACCCGAAATGCGGTATTCGGGTCCTTGATAGCTACGAATATTTTTGCCTTTTCCGTATTCGGTAGTGCCATCTAGGTAGATTTTTTCAATGGGAAACCCTGCCGTATAATTATTGATTGTCTTAGGGCCCAAAAACGAATAGGTAGAAAAACGCAGACCCGCACTCAACGAAAGTCGCGAGTTAACGTCATAACGATCTTCAATGTAAATGGCACTTTCTACCCCTTGTTCTTGTTCTAAAACATCAGGAAGAATGAGTGATTTTTCTCCCGCAGGCGTGATAGTCCCAGGCGAAAGTTTGTACAAAATGCTACTTACCCCAAAATCAAGCGTGTGTTTTGGGTGGAGAAAATACGTAAAGTCAAGCTTGGCATTGCTTTGCTGAATGTCGAAGGTAAGGTCAAACGCATTGATAGGAACGCGCGAGGTGCCCACCGAATAATTATACTTGCTCAATGCACCCGTAAAAGTGCCGTACAGCTTGGAGTTGAAGGTATGTTTCCATTTAAACGACCCGACTTGATTTCGGTAAGCGTAGGCGGTATCACCAAAGAGTTTAAATTTATCATTGCTAAAATAGCCCGAAAGCGTCAAGCTGTTTTTCTGGTTGACTTCGTGGCTCAATTGGAGGTTTACGTCATAAAAATTGGCGGTACTTTTGTTGAAAGCATTGTTATCCAAACGTCTAAAAAGCCAATTAGAATAAGTCGAACGACCACCCACCAAAAACGACGTTTTGTCTTTGATAATAGGCCCTTCGACGGACAAGCGCCCCGTCAAAAGCCCAATTCCACCCGAACCAACAAACTTTTTCTTGTTGCCATCTCGGCCATTGATTTCGAGTACCGACGACAAACGCCCGCCATATCGTGCAGGAATCGTGCTTTTGTAAAGCTCAATTTCTTTGATGGCATCGGGGTTAAAAGCGGAGAAAAATCCAAATAAGTGCGACGGGTTATAAATCACTGCATCGTTGAGCAAAATCAAGTTTTGGTCGGTAGAACCTCCCCGTACGTTGAGCCCAACGCTACTTTCACTGGCCGACTTCACCCCTGGAAGCGTCAATACAGCCCGAAGCAAATCCGTTTCGCCAAACGCCGTAGGGACTTGTTTCATCGTTTTGATGCTCAGTTTCATTTGCCCCATTTGTGTCCCTGCAATGTTGACATCTTTTCCTGCTACGACCGATACTTCCTTCAAAGCTGTTACGCTCTCTTGGGTTTGAATGTCCAGTTTTCCATCTCCATAAAGTACAATACGGCGGTAGGTGTCACGCATCCCAACGCTCTTGATTTTGAGGGTATGTTTGCCATTCGGAATCTTGAGCGCAAAGAAGCCAAGGGCATCGGTCGTAACTCCAATCGACGGCGACTCAATATAGACGGCTGCACCGATGACGGGCTCTCCCGTGACTGCATTTCGCACATACCCCGAAATAGCCGACTTGCCTTCCATAATACGCTGACGTTGAGGACCAATGTTATACGTCTTACTTTCCGCAGTCGATAGCAGTTTGTCCGACTCGTCGGTGGTAGGAGCCACGTATTGATTCTGATCAGCAGGAGTGTCGTCACCTTCAAAGAGGTTGGAAGGAAGCGCCGTGATGATGGCCTGATCGGAGGTAACAAAAACACGTTGCTGCTCGTCAATAGAAAACTTAAAATCGGTGCCATTGAACACCTGCAACAACGCACTCGTCAGCGACTGATTTTGAGCTTTAATGGTAATTTTTAGGCTATCAATTAGCCCTTTTTCGTAGTAAAAAAAGCAGCCTGTTTGGCTTTCCGCCTCTTTCACAAACTGCTCAAAAGTACCTTCGGTGAGCGTAATACTGATTCGTTTTTCGGTTTTGTTTTGCGCCCATGTCACACTACTAAAGACACTGAGCAAGAAGAAAATAAGTAGCTGTTTTTTCATGGGTGGACAAGTTGGTCATAGTGTTTAGCAATTGTAATGAGGGCTTCTTCGCGGTTTTTGCGGAACTTAATACGCTTGTCGCGGAGGTGTTTTTTAAGTTCTTTTTTATGTTCTCCAAACAAGGCCAATGCCGATTTTTTTGACGTAACAAGATGAAATTCCCCTTCTTTTTGAATGTAAAAAAAGGTTTTTGGCAAAAAATAGACATTCACTCTGTTGCTCTCAATTTGCTCTTGCCGTTGCTTAGTCCAGCGGGCTACTACCTTGGTTTTGCCATCGTACAGAAAGTCATAAAAACCCGTTGGTACGGTCGTCCCAAGCGCTTTATTCTGCTCGATTCGCACAAAGTGGTGATCAATATATGAAAACCGACTGACCCGTTCGCTCTGTAGCTGAATCAAGCCTGAGCGCCCTTGGTAATAAATAACCACCAAATCTTTGACGATGTCATACATGATTGGGATATTTTCAAAATGCTGCCCATCGTAGTCAAAGCTTCCTGGCCGCCAATCTTCTACCTGAAAAAACTGGTGATCTTTTGAACGACTATCGTAAATATGGTACCGCTGACCATTGTAGAGGTGCTGCGAAAGCTCCGTTGCATTTTGATAAAGAGTCTCTGTAATAGGCTTTTGCGGAGAAGTATCGGCGACTTTGGCAGTTTGCCCCAGTACTGTAAGCGCTAATTGAGAAACCAAGAAAAACGAAAGGAAAAGTTTGCTCATGTAGTGTGAATAAAAGAAGTGCAAAATAATACCGAACTTAAAAGACGATTTTATGGGATAATTACTGTAAAGCAAACACCCACAATATCAGCTACTTTTACGCAGCCGCTTGTGTGGGTGTTGCAACTTCTCAATACTTATTTCTTTATGACAACGGAACTACGATTATACGCCGCAAAACACCCCAAACCATTTTTGATGTTGGAAGGAATCAGCGACGGCTCGGCAAAAGGGTTGTCACGGTCAAAATTCTGAATGGCTTGGTGGTAATCGTAGTACGTTTTTTCGCAATGAATGAGCGATACTTCCACAAAATGAAGGGTAAAAGGCGAATTAGTGTTTATCGAAGAATAATAATTAAAAAACCGACCCGAACCAGAGGTAATCTGTGCACCATCTGCGTCTTGGTCGTCGAGAAACTCACGGGAACGATTATTGTCTCGAAAACTTAGGTTGCTAAAATTGGGATTGTCGATAAACTTACCTTGACTTGTTTGGGTGCGCTGGGTTAGATAGACATAGCCCGCTACGCGATAGTAGTTTTTTTGTCCTACAAGGTCTTTCCAAACCAACGTATATAAGTAATCTTTTGGAGGAGTAATAGCAGGGTTGGAAGTGCTACGCTCTACCGAATCTTGCAGTACTTGCTGAATAGCCACCGCCCGAGGGACGGTACACGAAGACTCCGCCACTTGGTCGTCTCGTTCCACCTTCAGCGTGTAGGTTTGCCCTTCTAAAATTGGAAATTCGCTGGGTTTAATGGTATAGGCATTTAATTCGCTGTTAAACGAAAGTTTGGCACTCTTTCCTTGGGTCGAAAGGGTGACACTGGCATTGGCCAAAGGAATCGGAAGCCCGTTACCAGTAAGGTAAGGGTCGTTTCCGACGACTTGGGTACTGTAATAAACTTTTATGGCAATGAGTGTATCTTGAGGTGACAAGTACCCGTGTACCACCAATTTTCTGTCAGTACGCGGCAAACGGTCGGGGTCCACGTCATTCACAAGGGTTTCGCACGAATAGAAACCAAGCGCAAAAAGGATGAGTCCGAAAATATGTATATGTTTCATGTTTTTTGTTGTTACGAGGTCAGACGATAGTCAGACCTCAAATGATATACAACCTGATTTTTGTCGTCTCGAATTTTTACGGTCTGACTGTCGTCTGACCTGAGTTTAGTTATTACGAGGTCAGACGATAGTCAGACCTCAAATGATATACAACCTGATTTTTGTCGTCTGGAATTTTTACGGTCTGACTGTCGTCTGACCTAGGTTTAAAATTTAAAGTTATAACTCAACGTCGGCACAATCGGGAAAATCGAAATGCGTTGGAGGGCGGTTTGGGTACCTACAGGACGCCCGTTGGCATCAAAGACAGGCCGCGACGTGAGGTTGTAAAAAAACGGATTTCGTCGATTATACAGGTTATATATGCTCAACTCCCAAGTACGTTCGTGGTATTTTTTCTTCTTATGAAACTGCAAACTCAAATCAAAACGATGGTAAGGCTCAGCTCGGAAACTATTCTTAGGACCATAGTCATTGACGGTGCGCCCGTAGCTAAAAGGCGGATTGGAGATAACGGGAGCGAAGGTACCACTACCCGTTTGTGTGTATTGAACTTGAGGGGTGGTGTTATGGTGGTAGGCCGTATAATTGCTCTGCGGCAACGTAAGGGCATTGCCTGTACCATAGACCCACGTTCCTGAAAGCGTAATGCGAGGACTGATTTCGTAAATCCCTACCACTGATAAATCGTGGCGGCGGTCGTAACGTGGGAAGAATTTTTGTCCAAAATTAAGTTCTGCAAATTGCCATTGGGTCCACGACAAAGTATAGCCAATCCAGCCCGAAAACTTTCCTGTTTTTTTCTGTAACAACACTTCAGCTCCGTACGACCAGCCGCGTCCGCTGGTAATGTTTTCGTCCCAGCGCACTTTGTCAGCACTCGAGGGGTCGTCAATCAGCAAAAAGCTAGAGCCTTCCTTGTAATTGACAATGTTGTTCATGTTTTTGTAGTACCCTTCTATGGTCAGCGCGAGCCCTTGCTTTTCAAAATCTTTGGCAAAACCTGCGGCAACTTGGCTCGACTGCTGCGGGGCAATTTTATCCGTCGAAGGCACCCACAAATCAGTAGGAAGGCCGATGCCTGTGTTTGACAATAAATGGATATATTGATTCATGCGCGCATACGATGCCTTAAACGATAGATCGGGACGCAGCATAAAAGCCGTTGAAATGCGTGGTTCAGGGCGGAGGTAGTGCTGGTTTTCGGCCTTAAAATAACTCAACCGCAAGCCCGCATTCATCTTGAACCACGGGGTAGGTTTCCAGGTATCTTCGACATACACGCCCGATTCTACGTTGTCGATGGCCTCTATTTCTTTTGAAAAACGGTCGATGTCTGAATCTTTTACCACCACCGCACTAGGAGTAAAACGGTGCAAGGTGGTCGAGGCTCCAAATCGAAGGGCATGTTGCGGATTTGGGAAATAATCAACGTCGTATTTTAACCCCCAATCTCTTACCCCCGACGTATAACGAAGTTCGTACTGGTTGGTCGTAGTAGCGTTGGTTTGGCTGTCTTTGGCATAAATTTGAAACTGATAATTACTAAAAATCAACGAGGCGTTGGAGAATAGTTTTTCGTTGAAAAGGTGATTCCAACGCAACGTTCCCGTGGCATTTCCCCAGTTGAGCCCACCTTCGCTGGTCGAAGAAGTACCTTTATCGCGGAAGAAAAAACGATCCTTCCCAAAATACCCGCTGGCGTAGAGTTTATTCTTTTGTCCAAAATCATAATTCAACTTGGCATTGAGGTCATAGAAATAATAACCTCCTGTGCTAGTGCCATTGCTTTGAGCAGCAATGAGCGGTCGGGCTAATAAATCAAGGTAGGTGCGCCGTCCAGAGATTAAAAAAGAAGATTTGGCAGGGCTTGATTTTCGAAACTTGAGTGGCCCTTCGAGCGTCAAACGGCTAGCAATCAGACCTCCTCCTCCTTCGCCGTGGAGTTTTTCTTTGTTCCCCTCTTTCATGTTCAGTTCCAATACCGACGAAAGTCGTCCGCCAAAACGGGCAGGAAATCCGCCTTTGGTCAGTTCGACACTTTTGAGGGCATCGCCGTTAAAGACCGAAAAGAACCCAAATAAGTGGCTGACGTTGTAAACGGGCGCGTCGTCCAGAATAATCAAGTTTTGGTCAGGCCCACCGCCGCGCACGTAAATGCCCGTTTGTCCCTCCGACCCTTTTTGAACCCCTGGCATCAGTTGAATAACCCGCAACACGTCTTTTTCGCCCAGAAAAGCAGGGATTTTTTTGATTTGCTGGACAGGAATGTCGATACGGCTCATTTGGGGTGTTTGGCTTACTTTGTCTGCTTCGCGTTTGCCCGAAACCACCACTTCGTTGAGCTGCCTTCCAAGGGCTTCGAGCGAAATGTTGAGTTCAAGGTTTTTTTGCAGCTTAACAGTACGGATTTCGGTGCCGTAGCCCACAAATGAAAATGCCAAAGTAACAGAATCGGCTGCGGGTAGCGTAAGCGAGTAGAAACCGTAGGTGTTGGAGGTCGTTCCTGTGATCGTTCCAGGCAGATAGACATTAACGCCGATGAGTTGTTCTTGACTGCCACTTTCGCGGACGTAGCCGCTGATGGTGTAACGTTGTTGCGCATACGTAGATAGAGAGAGCAGGCAAGCCCATAAAAATAAACGCATAAGGTGATGGCTGTTTAGTGAATGAGTGCTAAGTTTGACTTCAATTTATTTAACGAGCTTTTTTGTTATATAGTATGACTACTCTTCTAATTACCAATGCACGTCTCGTCAACGAGGGTAAAATCACCACACAAGATGTCTTTATCAAAGACGGTTTTATCGAACAAATCGGGGCAAATCTGAGCCATTTGTCTGCCTCGCAACTGATTGATGCCCAAGGAAAGTACTTGCTTCCAGGGGTTATCGACGACCAAGTGCATTTCAGAGAGCCTGGCCTTACGCACAAGGCATCGATTTATACCGAGGCCAAAGCAGCGGTAGCAGGCGGAACAACTTCTTTTATGGAAATGCCTAACACCGTTCCTAATGCACTGACACAAGGGCTGTTAGAAGACAAATACCAAATTGCGTCAAACACGTCGTTGGCCAACTATTCGTTTTTTATGGGGGCTTCCAACGACAACTACGACGAAGTAATGAAGACCATTTGTCCCGATGTGTGTGGGATAAAAATTTTCATGGGCTCCTCCACGGGCAACATGCTCGTAGATGCGCCCGAAGTACTCGAAAAGCTATTTGCCAATGCCCCTTGCTTGATTGCGACCCACTGCGAAGATGAGCCTACGGTAAAACAACGCACGGCGATGTTTAGAGAACAGTACGGCAACGACGTTCCGTACGACATTCACGCACTGGTACGCAACG
Organism: Runella defluvii; assembly: GCF_014195535.1. GTDB lineage: Bacteria > Bacteroidota > Bacteroidia > Cytophagales > Spirosomataceae > Runella > Runella defluvii. The sequence continues at coordinate 206,103 of NZ_JACIBY010000005.1, forward strand.
AAGAAGCCTGCTACAAATCATCGTCGATGGCGGTAGAATTGGCCAAAAAACACGGAACGCGCCTCCATATACTTCACATTTCGACGGGCGACGAAACGATCTTGTTTGAGGTAGGTGCCTATGGTGACTCGACCGTGGCGATGTCCGAAAAACGCAAAAAACGGATTACGTCGGAGGCCTGTGTGCACCATCTTTGGTTCGACTCGGAGGATTACCGCCGTTTGGGAACGCAGATAAAATGTAACCCCGCGATTAAGGCAGCGCATCACAAAGCTCAGATTTTACAAGCAGTCCTCGACAACCGCATCGACGTCATCGCCACTGACCATGCACCGCACACCTGGGACGAAAAATCGAAAGGCTACTGGGAGGCACCGTCGGGCTTGCCGTTGGTACAACATTCGCTCAACATGATGTTGGAGTTTGTCCAGCAGGGTAAAATTTCAATCGAGCGCGTAGTTGAGAAAATGAGCCATGCCGTAGCCGACGTGTTTGCCATAGACCGCCGTGGGTACATCCGCGAAGGGTATTGGGCCGATTTGGTGTTGGTGGACTTGAACGACACGACGACAGTTTCTAAAGAAAATATTCTTTTCAAGTGCGGTTGGTCGCCTTTGGAAGGGACAACGCTTCACTCCCGCGTAACGCACACACTCGTATCGGGGCATTTGGTGTATGCCAATGGCGTTTTTGACGAATCAGCAAAGGGAAAGCGCTTGCGGTTTGAGCGGTAGTTTTTTGCAACTACATCAAACATATTGCAACCATATAAGACATATAAGGGCATATAAGTTGACCGTTTTAAACCATCTTATAATCTCTTATATGACTTATCTGGTTTTTATAATTATAGTACGCTACTGATTATTCAGCAGTTATCAACCTCCCACAATGCGATTATTCCATTTCATTCTTGGCTATTTCTCGTTGTTTACCTCTGCCTACGCCCAACAGAATCTAGTAGGCTTATATGAAGGTACATTCATGGAACAGCCATGTGTGTTGTCACTCAACGTTTTTAAGGAGAAAGTCACAGGTACGTTTTACACCAGTTATTACAGCAATCATGGTTTAGAGGGGACGTTAATAAACGGGGAGTTAAAAGCACGTTTACACCATAAAACGCTAGGCACCTCCCCTCTGACAGGAACACTGAAGAGCGATAAATTGGACGCAACTATCGTTTTTTTAAACAACACACCCCCTTTTCAAGAAACAACTGTCTCGCTCAGGTTAGAACGTAAAAACAACGATACTACCTTCCATTTAGAGGCGTATTTTGAAAAACCCAAACTAGATACCGATTTGGTGGGAACATGGAAGGTTATCTCTGAAACTGATTATAAAAATGAACTGCCGCGTAGCCACACTAAAAAACACTTCTTTAAAGAGGGAGAGATGCGAATAGAAGGTATGAATCTAGGTTCAGAAAAGGATTCTTTTCCCCTCGAACTTAGGTGGTACATCGTAAATGAGTGTCTCTATTCTGCCATTTTTATATCGGGAGCATTTGTCCTTGAATCAAAAGAAGGACGTTACAACATCAACAACGATATATTGACGGTGCTGGGGGAAAGAAAAACCATGTACCTAAGAGAACCCTAATCTATTCGCCTCAACAATTCCCTTTTTCGTTTCACCCAGCATTTTACCCGATTCATCGGGCAGAAGAGCCAGTTTGTCAATTTTTTTTGGTGTGATGCAACCTTTCGTACCACCTTTGCATCATATAATCGACGCCGCTAAGGGCAACGGTTATTGGATGAAAGGAATTATTTCAGTACAAGAAAAATGACTTGCCATTCGTCCTTAAAATTTGCCGCTTAACACGAATCAAACAAAAAACAAGGTACTTTGTATTGCATAATACCAGACAAAACATATATCTTTGTTTCAACATTCAGCCAGAAGACAAATCAACCATTAAAATCACCATCAAAACTCATACAGTCATGAAAGCCATTACCTTCGCCGCCGTTCTGTGTTTGTTAAGTTCTTCAGCCTTTTCAATTGGCCGCCCACACAATGTTTTTGCTACCCGCAAAGCCATGCAAGAGGCAAGTCAAGTAAAGAAGGACGTGGTACCACAGCGTTCGCTTTTGAAAGAAGTGACGCAGCAAGCGCAGAACGGTGCCGAAGGCACTCGTCAAGCAGTTTCGACGGTTACTAAAATCGTTCGTTTCTTAACGACTCTTGCCGATTAATCATTTGTATCCAATTTTTTAATGTAGTTAGGGTTTAGGATAGCGGATAGACGCTGCTCTTTGTGGGTGGCGTCTATCTTTTTGCTATAAAAAACACTTCACTTCCTGCCCGCGGTGGAATAGAAGCAGGAGCCAAATCGAAGGTAACCTTAAAACCAGCCTTATCGAAAAGGGCTTGATACTCTGCCACATTTCCGCCAAAAGGTGGCCCGCCTTCAAAGGCGCGGTTGAACAAAAGTCCCGCAAGTAGTCCATCTTCCGACAACAATTCCATCATTTTTTGGACATACTTACTTCGCAATGAAGGAGAAATGGCGCAGAAAAAGGTTTGCTCCACAATGAGGTCATACACACCCGAATGTTCAAAAAAATCGGCACAAACGACTTGTAGCCCTTTTTTCTGGTAGTCATCTACCAAACGTTGGCATACCACTTCCGAAATATCCACCACCGTTACATTGTCAAATCCTTGTTCGAGCAAGTACGCTGCCTCGTAGCTATTTCCACCCCCAGGAATAAGAATACGGAGGTGTTTGTCGGTAAGAGTATCAAAAAACTGTTTCAAAGGTGGCGACACGTAGCCAATGTCCCAGCCCGTTTGGTGCTGCAAATAGCGTTCGTCCCAGTAGTTTTTGTCCAAAAAATCGCCCATCGTATTTTCAATCGGTCTTATATCTCATAACTCATCTCTTATAACTAATGTCTCATCGTTCTAAAACTCACTCATACACCTTCTCTCCTTTGTTGAGCCAAATTCCCCACGTCCGAGAATAGGCATGTACTTTTTGGGTAGGTTTTCCTTGGTTATCCACGACGGTATTGCCCTGGTTTACCCACTCAAAAATGCTCCCGTACAAGTTACGAACGTTCTGAAAACCTGCGGCTTTGAGTTTTTCGCCTACCCGCTCACTACGAACACCCACCGTACAATAGACCACAATCGGCGTATTTTTCGGCAAATCAGCCACGGATTTTGAGTTAAATTCATCGTAGCCCACCCAACGCGCTTCAGGAAGGTGGCTTACGTCGTATTCGTTTTTGGCGCGGGTATCAAGCAACACAACGTTTTTGAGTTCCTTTTTTAAATCGGTACAACTCACCGTAGGCACCGTATGTTTATACATGCCTTCGAGCATTACTTTATAGGCACGGCTATTGGTTTGGGCGTTGGGTTTCAACCACGAAAACATGAGCAAAAAGAAGGCAAAAGCACGCATCAAATATCAACGGCTAAGTGAAGATTCAGAATATTTTGTTCGTCAAACTCAATGATGGTAGCCCGACGAGCATGAATGAAGGTATAACCTGTTTCGAGGCTAACTCGTTCGCTCAAGCTCCACAAAAAGCTTCCTCCCAACCAAAACTGATGAAAACGTAAAGGTTTCTGATTGGGAAGCAATGGCGGGTCGTGGAAAAGAATTTCAGTGACGCCATTCAGGCTCACAAAAGGGGTCAGTTCGTACCGAGCAGTGGCGCGGGCTCGTACCCTGCCTACTGGGCGGTAGTCGTTGGCTTTAAAAAAGCGGATTTCCTGCATGAATCGCTCCCTGAACGTAAACTTAGAGCCCTCTTTTTCTTGGTTAAATTCAATTCCACCAGCATACCTAATTTCTTGCCCAGCAGGTGCATTGAAGTCTTCGGTTTTGCCCAACAATTGATTGGTTTTCATGTAACTGATTTGGGCAAGGTGTATCCAGAAGGTATTAGGCGTATTGCGGTACGTGACCAGTGCTTGTCCGCCCACCATGAGCGGGTTCGCGAGCGGATTATGAGGACTAACGGAGTAATTGTTTTGTCGCCGCCAAAGCAACGTCCCCGAGAATTTCCAGTTGGGACTAGGTTCTTTGGCTAACTGAATCCGCGACCACAGGGTAAAGTGCGGGTAATGAGCCTCTTGCGAAAGCCCATCGAGAGAGAGGCTAATGCCAACTAAAAGCAGTAGAAAAGAGCGCAAGGAAATAAAAGTGAGTTTGAGTCGTAGGGAAATGTGTCGCTCTGATAAGCAACAAGCGACACATCTCTAATTATAATTTCAGGAAATTTTCAAAAATCCGTTGCCCTACATTTCCGCTGATTTCGGAGTGAAACTGAGCGGCGAAGAAATTGTCTTTTTGCAACATGGCCGAATACTCCAAAATGTAATTGGTTTTGGCGGCCGTTTGGTCACAAAGCGGGGCATAGTACCCGTGGTTGTAATACACGTAGTCGTGTTCGTTGAGTCCTGCACAAAGTGGGTTATTCAACTCATAAATATCGTTCCAGCCCGTTTGGGGCACTTTAAAACCCGATACGCGCGGAAAACGCAGCACGTCCACGTCAAAAATCCCCATGCAAGTGGTGTCGTTTTCTTCCGAATAGCGACACATGAGTTGCATCCCCACGCAAGTACCCAAAACGGGTTGGCGCAGGGTCGGGATGAGCTGATCGAGTTGGTGTTCTCTCAAATAGGCCATGGCCGTACTGGCTTCACCTACACCTGGAAAAATCACTTTATCAGCCGCCAAAATGGTTTCGGGGTCGTCGGTCCACTCGTAAGCGGCCCCGATGCGGTCGAGGGCATACATCACCGACTGCACATTGCCCGCGTTATATTTGATAATGACAGTTTTCATGGTTAACCTCACCCCTAGCCCCTGGGAGTTAGAGGGCTTACTTTATGCGTATAACTTTTTATTTATTGTAAACTCAGCATTTTGATGGCTGTAATGGCTGCTTCGTCGCCTTTGTTGCCGTGGATACCTCCCGCGCGGTCGAGGGCTTGCTGGAGGGTATTGGGTGTAAGGACGCCAAAAATAACGGGCTTGTTGTACTTCAAGGCCACATCGGTGAGGCCATGCGCTACAGCGTGGTTGATGTAGTCGTTGTGCTTGGTTTCTCCCTGAATCACGCAGCCAATGGCAATCACGGCGTCCACGTCGGCTTTTTGGGCATATACTTGTGAGCCAAAACTAAGCTCAAAACTTCCTGGAACGTTGGCACGAAGGATATTTTGCGTTTGCGCTCCGTGGTCAACAAGCGTTTTGTAGGCTCCTTGAAACAAAGCTTCGGTTACGTCCGAATTCCACTCGGCTACTACAATCACAAATTTTTTGTGGGTGATGTCAGGCAGACCGTCGGTGGTAAAAACGCTCAGATTTTTATCAGCAGATGACATGGGTGAGTTGGTCGTTTACGATGTTTGGGGGAAAGAAAAACCGATCCCTCCGCAAAATTAGGGTATTAGCGTCAACATTCCATTTTTTATCAGGCCCGCCTCCAAGATTTGTATAGTTTAGCATCATCTTTGCTCAGAGCTAAAAGGTGAATAACGATAAACGATGAGCAACCTTTTCAGCAAAGTTTTATTAGTAGTCGGTGTATGGATGATGGCATTGGAAATAGGCCAAAGCCAAAATCGTTACTTGGTTTATTTCAAAGACAAAGCAGGAACGTCGTATTCCACGGCCAATCCACAGCACTACTTATCGGCGCGGGCCATTGCTCGCCGTCAGCGGCAACACATTGCCGTTTCCGAACGCGATTTTCCTCCAAATGCTTCGTACATTCAATCCATCAAAAATTTAGGAGCAACAGTATTGTACAAAACGCGTTGGCTCAATGGGGTACTTGTTGAAACCAACAGCACCACACTTTCGCAAATTTTGGCATTGCCTTTTGTCAAAGGCATAGAAGGCAACGGCGACATTCGCAACGCGCGGGTATCAGCCGAAAATCGTTCTAACAATAAAACGGACAAATGGGGGACGACCACGACCGAAGGATACGGTTTTTCGGAAAATCAAGTAAAAATGCTGTGTGCCGATAGTATGCACTCGGCGGGGTATCGGGGCGAAGGAATGCTCATTGGCGTGCTCGATGGTGGGTTTCAGAATGCCAACCTACACCCAAGTTTGCAACCGTTGTTTAACGAAAATCGGGTGCTTTCGACTTTTGATTTTGTGGATAACGAAACCGATGTCTATGACGACCACAGCCACGGCACCAACGTGCTTTCGTGCATGGCAAGCTACATGCCCGATACGCTCATTGGAACGGCCTACAAAGCATCGTACGTACTTCTCCGCACCGAAGACGATGCCACCGAAACTAAGATAGAAGAAGCCTATTGGGTGTTTGGCGCAGAGTATGCCGACAGCCTTGGGGTGGACGTCATCAATTCTTCGTTGGGCTACAGTGAGTTTGACAACCCTGCCCAAAATTACACCTATTCCCAAATGAACGGCGACGTGGCGCTCTCTACCCGTGGTGCTGATTTGGCCGCGCAAGCGGGCATTTTGGTGGTTGTTTCGGCAGGAAACTCGGGCAATTCGCCTTGGCAATACATCACTGCTCCCGCCGACGGTGATTCAGTGCTGGCAGTAGGCGCGGTCAATCCTGCGGGGATTCGGACGAGTTTTAGCTCCATTGGGCCCTCCGCCGATGGGCGAGTCAAGCCCGATGTAGCCGCACAGGGGAGTTTTGTGGTCGTGGCTACGCCTAGCGGTAGTTATGCGTACAGTCAAGGCACATCGTTTGCGGCACCTTTATTGGCAGGGATGGCCGCGGGTTTTTGGCAAGCGCATCCCAACCTGACCAACGTTCAGGTAATGAACTACCTCAAACAATCGGGTACGCAAGCCCAGTCACCCGACTATTTGTTGGGATATGGTATTCCTAATTTCAAAAAAGCCGACGCGCTTGCGAGCGAATGCACTACTCAAAAATGTGTGCCTGTTACGGCTAGGATTGTTAAATAGGTGAAAAGCCAACAATTTTGCTTAAAATTGCTTTTAAACTAGCTACGGCTTCCGTAAATGTCGGGACTGTAACACTATCACCGTAAACCATTGCCTTAACGTAAGTCTCGTATTCTCGAAAGTACTGTGCATCTGTTTCTATGATTCGTATCATTAAGTATAACTTTTCCGACATCGTCAACCCTTGTATTTCTGCTGCGCGATTGGTGTCACGCTCTATGGTTATTTTGGCTAATTCTGAAAATTGATTGTGAGCTAAAATAGGCTTTTTTAGCTTGGCTAAGTCATGCAAATGCCTCACAATTTCAGGCTGTTTATCGTTTTCTCCTCTAACTCTTGACGATACGCGCCAAACAAGTGCACTTAATTTGTCTGCCGCATTTTCTACGGGGTTGATACAAGCAATTTTGCTAACTTCTGGAGGTCTTCCAGCTACTTCATGAATAATCGAGGAAACGGGTAAATTTACGGATGGAAGTAGAAGCTCAGAAAGGACAAATTCAAGTTTGATATGAGGTCGCAGTGCAGCAGAAGGCTGACAGACCGTCGGGTAAGCTAGGTGGATTTTTATATACCTATTGTTATCTCGCGCATTTATTTGTAAAACTTCAAATTCTTGTTGAAGTAATTCGGCTAGGTAGTGTTTAAATCCTGACAATGATTTTCTAATTACAGAAACGCCCTGGTTAACCATGTCAGGAGCAATGACTCTAAAGTCAATGTCTTCCGAAAAACGTTCAATTAATTTATGGGCTTTGGAGAGAGCCGTTCCTCCTGTAAAAACAATCAAAAAATCGAAATAGGGGTTTTCTGCAATGGTTTTGATGACTTTAGTTACAAACCAGTCTTTTTCAATAAAAGCCTCGTCGATACCTGACTTTAAAAGGGCAACTTCCTCAAGTAAAAACTTATCAAGTGGTGCGTTCATAGGCTATATAGGCTCCTTTATAGCCTATTTTACGGCTAACTCTTCCTTTCACTCCTATCATCCTTCCTGTAGGCACTTGAGTTGAGCGTCCTTCCTGATAGGCAATTTCAGCTTTGGTAGGCGTTGTTTGAACATTTAATCGGCTCAGTGCTTCTTTTCCCAATTTAGACAAAGGAGCGGTAGGAACGGTTTCACCGTTAAGAGCGGAAATTTTTGCTTTGGCATATAATCCATACCCAAGCCTAATGAGTTTTCCTTTCGTAACTAGATGCTTTAACACTCGTCCTATTTGGTCATATCCACCCAAATCCAAAAAATCGTCACGCAAGAAAACATTCAACTTCTTTCGTGCAATTCTTTTAGAGATTTTAGATTCTAGTGAATCTCGCTTATTCATTTGAATACTAGTGCTTTATATAAACAAAAATACGACACTTTTTTGATACAAAAATACGACATTTTTTGTTCCTTCCAATTCACACTCCTCCTCACTTCCGATGGCCTGCTTCGTAGTGGGCTTTGAGGAGGTCTTCGCCCCAGTCGTTGGTTAAATCGCGAACCACAGTATGAACGTGGTTGGCGTTGTTTTGGGTGTTGTCGTATTCTATCAAAAACGTAGGCCCGTGAATGCGGTAATAATGCCCTCGCCCTGTCCCTCTGACGGGCTCTTGGTCGCCCATCCAACAAAAGGAAATGGACGTTAAATCAGCTTGGTTGAGTTTCTTGAGGGCTTGGTTTTTGAGCGTGACGTGGTAACGTTGAAAATATACTTGAAGTAACTTCTTAAAAAGGTCCTGCTGGGCGGCGGTCATGTCACCCCAAACTAACCCTTCGCGTTTTTCGAGCATGACTCGCCTTGTGTTGGTCGAGACAATATCGCTCGGTGCTTTGTCGGACAACACCACTTTGGCAAGTTGTGCGGGGGTCAACGAATGTAAAAGGGCAAACGCAGCGTCGGCTTCTTCTTTCAGTACTTGTTTTCCTTCTTGGATAAAACCAGGCAATACAAGAGCAGGGTTGCTCCCAAAAAAGCTGGGTAAAAACTCAATGGCCTCCCCCACGAGGGTAACATGCAGCGAGATATGGTGTCCTTCTACACTCCATCCCCAAGGCTGTTTGGTTGAGGGCGTACCAAATACCAAAAAGGCGTAATTTTCAGGATCGCGGTAGGTGTCGTTTTCGGGGCGTTTTTCTACTTGACGCAGTACGTATTCCAATGCGATGATGTCGTTTACTTTTGCTTTTCCCACGTCGCTCAAAGCCACTTCCAGCAATTGCATGGCGGCTTTTCGCTGAACTTCGTTCATCTTTTTGAGGGGAAGCCCCTTACGCGAGCGCGGGGTATAGTTCCAGTCATAACGCCAGTCCGAATCAAACGCCAGATTCGCTTCGTTCTTCTGCTCGTCCGACAAACTGTTAAGAAACGCCTCAGCGGAGGTACGCATCTGCTGGCCAAGCGACGGCTGACCGAAAACATAGGAATGAATCCCGCCAACGAGTAAAAAGAGAAAAACAAAAACAGATTTCATAGTTTTTTTTAGACTGAAAATCAATTTGTTAAAATTTTCTACTCTATTCATGAATATCATTGACTCTGCAAAGAGCGACCACATAAAAAAACCAGAAGCATTTGCCTCTGGCTTTTCTTATAATCTGACACCAATATGAATTTATTTCAACGGAATGGCTAGACTGTTTCTAGGTACCCATTCGTGACTATCTTTATCGTACTTGAGGGTGGAGTCGGGCCACTCAACGTACATTTTCATGGTCAAGTATTTGTCGATATTTCCTTCTTTTGTCATTGCTTTGAACAAAAATCCGCCTCGTTCAAGTACCACTTTTTCCTCCTTAAAATGAGGTGTACACCAAAGCTCTTCGTACTCGGTAGGCATCAACTTTGCCCCTAATTTAAACTTCCCTCCTATGCCTCGCCGAAACATCCCACTGCCTACGGGGCGAGTGATAAAGAAATAGTGCGTGGAGTCGGGCGCAACGAAATAATTGACCAGCTTATACTGCGGCAACCGACCGACATACTCCTTACGAAACTTGGCATCGAAGCGGGTGGCATTGGTCGCTCCACGGGCGTACTGACTCGTGTAAGTAATGATATTGGCCAATAAAGTATCTTGTTCGGCCTGCGAAAAGTACGTTTTGGCTTGGTACGGGTCTTTTTTACAACCCCCAAAAAACGGGGCGCTTAAAGCAACAAAAAAGAGAAAGAACGCGGTTGAAAAATGTGTTTTCATAGTTTCGGAGAGTCTGCTTTTAAAGACTCCCCGAAAGATAATCAGCAATTATTACTGTTTAGAATAGTCAGTTGTGTTTGGGCTAAAATTTGACCACTTCGCAGTCCAATCTTCTGAGCCAAATGCCCCAATGAAGCTAGCTGCCGTAAAGAATGAACCTGATGGCACAGTACCACCCGTAGCAAGTGTACCACCGTTGCTCAAAGTAAACGTTGGCGTTACGGCTTGGAATACTGATTGGCTAAGACCAAGACCTGCGTAAGTAGCAAGAATTTTGTTACCAGACTGAGCAGCAAACCACTCAGATGGTTTTGACGAACCAATGGTAATAGCTGCCACAGGAGATGCTGTGTTTACATCACGTACTGCAAAACCGTTTGGAGCTACTGTTGTTCCTTCTCCGAAACCACCTGTTCCCCAACCTGCAACACCTGCTACAATGACGCGGTTAAGTATTAACTCGCCTGCATTCGCATTAGCTTGCGTGTTTGTTCCATCAATATAAATACCGTTAGGATAACCTGTCACAACCGTGTTGTATATTTTAAGCTTGTTGTTACGACGCAAGTGCATACCATTTTGGAACTGAGGACTGATAGACGTCGCATTGGTTTCTTTTGGCCCAATCAATGATGCGTTTGAGATAGTCGCAGAAGTAAACGGAGTGGCAGCAGTTCCTTGACCGTCGTTGTCAACTTCAAAACCATTTGAACCAGATTGGTCAGCCAAAGTTGCACCACGCATACCAATGATAAACTGAAGGTTACCACGGTATCCGAAGTCCATATCGAAATCATCATCAAGACCACGGTAAGCGACCAAATATTTTCCGTTTACAGTTCCACCAAACCACTCAAATGAATCGTCCAAACCGTAAGAAGCCTGTAAATACTCCATAGTAGTTCCGTTACCTACCGAACCAAAAGTGAAAGAGTTTACTTCTTGGTTAGGGTTGATAGGTACCCCAGCGTATTCTACACGAACGTACTTCAAAGAACCTGAATTATCAGCGTCGTTTGAACCACCATGCCAGCCTTTGTAGCTACCTTCCAATTGAATACCTTTATCGCCCGTTGATTGGTTGTTTACGGCTCTTCCGCAAATTACCAAACCACCCCAGTCACCCGACTCGCGCTGACCTGCGGCACGCTCAGAGGTGAAAACGATTGGAGCATCAGCAGTACCATTAGCAATAATTTTGCTTCCGCGTTGGATAATCAACGTTGCTTTTGAAGCACGGTCGCCAATGATGGTTGTTCCCGCCTCAATCGTCAATGTACCAGTGGCAGCTGTTGAAGAGAATGTTTCTGTTGTATCAGCACCTACCCGTACAAAACCGATAAGTTTATAAACCTTATCTTTTGTCCAAGATACATTACCCGTAAGTACTCCTCTTACTTCTACTACTGTTTTGGCAGGCACCGCCGAAACAGTTACTACCTGAGTGGCTACTGTAGAAGTTTGGTTTTTAGTATCTGTCGCTTGGAATGTAAATACAACACTTGCGCCTACTGGCAAATTTTCTATTGTATAATCTTTGGTATAGCTCTCAGCTGTTTGTCCTGCTGTATATACCTTACTATCAAATGCTTGACCGTTTTTCAACACTGTTAGGGTCTGAAGACCTTCAGGGGCGTTGATGGTAGCAGTGATTTTGGCAACCGAACCTGCTACTCCAGTGAGAACGCTACCAGGAGTAATTACTGGTGCTGGGCCGATCTCTTCTTCTTTTTTACAAGCATTGAAAATCAATGCCATTGACAGCACTCCAAGTGTGAGGACTGTGTGAGCTAGACGACGAAAGTTCATCGGTTTGTTTGTTTTGTGTTACTAACTAATTGATTTATGAATTACAAAAGGCGGTATGAAAAGCCGAGGCTTACCAACTGGCCGGTGCGGTATTTTTGAACGAAGAAGTCTTTGCTAGACTCAAATTTGTTGTCTTTGTTAGAGTCTTGCATGATGCGCCAAGGCTGATTCAACAAATCTTGCACGCCTCCTTTGAGTGTCCAACGCTGACCAAGTCCTTTTGAGAAAGTGAGGTCAACAATGTTACGAGGCATCTCGTACAAGTCTGGATACGCTTCAAAACCAACCGCTATGATACGACGGCCAATCACGTTGTAGAGCAAGTTGATTTGGAGGTCTTTCTTGGTATCGTTGTAGTTGATACCAACGTTGATGATATAAGGCGATTGTCCTTGAAGCGGGCGGTTGTCCGATTGCCCGATACCACGATCGCCAAGGCTAACACGGCTGTGAATCAAGGCAGTATTAAACAATAGGCTTGTTTTTTCAAAAATACGTGAGCCTGGAAGAACATTTCCTAACCCCTTTTTGATTTCGATTTCAATACCCGTGCTGTAGGCACTTGCGGCATTGTTGGTGATAAAAGTTTTTGAACCTAATCCTGTTGAACCCAAATCAACTGTTGATTCAATAGGCGTGTCAAAATACTTGTAGAAGGCCGCCACACTCACTAATTCAGAAGGCGTAGGATAATGTTCCCAGCGCAAATCCATGTTTTGAATAGTCGCGATTTTAAGGTTTGGATTTCCTTCATATACCACGTTGAAATCAAAATCAAAGAACGAGAATGGCGCCAATTCGCGGAACTCAGGACGGTTTACGGTTACCCCGTATGCCGCTCTTAAAAGGGTCTTTTCTGTGAAGTTGTACGTAAGGTTTGCAGAAGGCAATACGCTCGTGATTTTGTTATCCACCTTTGCCGCTGCTCCTCCCAAATACGCACTGTTCATTTGCTGGCGGTTATTTTCGATTCGGACTCCTACGATGGCATTGAATTTTTTCGTAAATGGAATGTTGACCAAGCCATATCCTGCAATAAGTGTATTGTTAGACGTGTAGGAGTCGTTGGGGTTGGTTTGTTCGTCGATGCGAATACCGCCGTCGTTACGAACATTTTGGAACAAGGTGTTGATATCACTACTTGCTAAAGCAGGATTGAAGTTTCCACCACGTACATAGCCAAGGTTACGGGCTTTGAAAGTACGGTCTTTAATTTCGTAAAATCCACCAAATTTAAGTTCGATTTCTTTTTCACCAGCACTTACCTTTTGGGTAAGGTTGGCAGCGCCTGTGATTCCGCTCTCGTTCATTTTAGAACTAAAACGTCCCAAAAAATAAGCCTGTGCTTGTCCGATTGGAATGTAGATTTCGGTCTTGTTGGTCGCAGCATCCACTACGTCCGAACGATAGCGCTTATAGTCGGGCTGGTCGCGGTAGGAATTGTTGTAACCTGCCACCCAATCAATGACTGTTTTGTCGTTGTTAAATTTGTGCTTACCTGTCAACTGACCTGAGTAAATACCACGATATACTTGGTCAAACGAATGGTTGTTAGGGCGATAGTTTTGTGCAATATCTTGTCCAGAACGAAACACATAACGGCCGTTGCTGATTTGGTTGAACAAGTTCTTAAACTCAATACTGTGGTTGTTGTTGAAACGAAACGCCCAGTTGTGTAATACGCCCACGCGGTTGTTACGAGCGTAAGCTTTATCGTTATACTCAAACAATGTTTCAGTCACATCGTTGGCGCCGATGTTATAATCATTACGTTGGTTGGTCGTCAAAAGGCGCGTTTCGCTGTAATTAACAGTCGTAATGTTGCCAATTTGAACCTTGCCAAGTTTCATTTTGAAGTTTCCAGTGAGAGAAACACGTTGGTCAGGAGTCGCGGTAGAAGCAACAGGAACCCACTCATTGCGCAACGAGCGACCCGCTAACTCAACAAGTGCAGGGTTGTTGCTCACGGCACGAATGTCTTTCGGGAAGTTGCTGGGGAGATCTAAATACCCATTGTTAAAGCTTGTCCAGTAATTAGCCCCTTGCTTCGATTCTTTAAAATCTCCAAAAGTTGTTCCTTGACGAATACCTAAGCTGTAATCAAGGGTAACGCTATTTTGATCAGGAATGCTTTTGGTATAAATTTTAACAATTCCACCCGCAAATTCGCCAGGAAGATCCGCCGAAGGTGTCTTATAAATAAGCAGGCGGTCGATTTGACCACTAGGAATAACGTCAAAAGAGAATGCTTTCACGTCGGTTTCCATGGAAGGCGTGAAGGCATTGTGCAGCATCACGTTGTTATAACGAGAGTTAAGACCACGAATGGTGATGAAACGATCACCTACAATCGTAATCCCTGGCACGCGTTTTACTACTTGCGCAGCGTCGCGGTCGAGGGAGCGGGTGATTTGCTGTGAAGAAATCCCGCTAACGATGTTTTGAGAAGCTTTAATTTCGCTAATGACCGACACTTCGGTGTTGGTTTGGCGGGTCGCTACTACTTTTACTTCGGCAAGGGTAGCAGCTGCTTCCAAAAGCGCCGTGTTGATTTCAGTGATTTTTTCGGCTTCTACTTTTACGTTTGGAATATTTTCGGTGCGGTATGAAACATACGTAACTTCTACCGTGTAAGCGCCTACAGGAACTTTGGCCATTGAGAAAAACCCATTAACGTCGGTAGTTGACCCTAGTTGGGTACCTACGATTCTGACGGTTGCACCAATAAGCGTTTCTTTTGTTTTGGCATCGGTGATTGTTCCGCGAAGTGTTCCTGTTTGGGCAAAAGTGGCAAAACTCAGCAGAAGCATCGCCAATAAGGCAGTAAATTGTCGTAACATTTTTTGAATGGTCAACATTTGGGAGTTGTAATATTTGATTCAATTTGGTGTCATAAATCCTTTATCAGGATTGCGCTGCAAAGGTAGAAGTGCAATATTAAGTCAATGTTAACCCAGTATTACGGCTAGGTTATATTTGAAAAATAAACGGATAAGTACCTATAATTCACCCTGTTTCAAGAAATGACTCGTTAGTTAAATTTAGTTTATAAATAATAAACAGTTCAGGTTAAATTGTACCAGAATATCGGTTTTGTACAATTTTTGTGGAGAGGTTTTAGTAACTTTGTCGCTATTTTTAAATCAGTGAAATGAAGATTTTTTGGACGAATTCTATTGCAGGAGTTATCATAAGTGTGGGCGTTGCGATGGGGCTGGTGGGCTCTTATCACAAAGAGGCAGATGGAAAGCCTACGCAATGGGCGCTAAAAGAAGACAATGCTCCCTCTAAAGCGGTTTTTGAAGCAAATCGCTGGGCAGATAGTGTCTTTAGCAAAATGACCCTCGAAGAAAAAATCGGGCAGGTTTTTATGATTGCCACTTACTCAGACCGTAATGAAACCTACTATCGGCACGTGGACAACCTCATCAAAAATCATCATATCGGCGGGCTCATTTTTTTTAAAGGAGGCCCTTCGCGGCAAGCAAAACTCGTAAACCGTTATCAGGCGCTTTCAAAAGTACCCTTGATGGTAGGCATCGACGGCGAATGGGGACTGGGAATGCGCCTTGACAGCATCGACGATTTCCCCAAACAAATGACCCTCGGCGCCATTCAGGACAATCAATACATTTATAAAATGGGGCGGATGATTGGGCATCAGTGCCAATTGGCGGGTATCCAAGTCAATTTTGCACCCGTGGCCGACATCAACTCAAACCCTCGGAACCCTGTGATTGGACTACGCTCGTTTGGAGAAGACCGTGACAATGTAACCGCCAAAGCGGCTGCGTATATGAAAGGGCTTCAACACCAACGGGTGATCGCCACTGCCAAACACTTCCCTGGCCATGGCGATACGGGCACCGACTCCCACTTTACCTTACCTGTGCTTTCACACTCGACCGACCACCTGACCCAAACCGACTTATATCCTTTTCAAAAACTGATTGCCGACAGCCTTACGGGAATTATCACGGGGCATTTATACGTCCCCGTTCTTGACAATCGTCCTCACCTTGCCTCTTCTCTTTCCGAAAAAATAGTAACCGATTTGCTCAAAAAACAAATGGGCTTTCAGGGATTGGTCTTCACTGATGCCATGAACATGAAAGGTGTAGTGCGTGGCCGAACGCCCGTTGAAGCTAACATAAAAGCATTGGTAGCAGGAAATGATGTACTACTATATCCCGAAAGCGTGATTGAGTCGGTGCGGCGTATCAAAGAAAGTGTATCGCGAGGGACGATTCCGATGGACGTCATCGACGAAAAAGTACGAAAAATATTACGGGCAAAGTATTGGACAGGCTTGCACCTCACCAAGCCAATTCCTGTTGTCGCTCTCAACGCATCGCTACAGGCCCCCGAAGTAAAAGCCCTCACGCGTGATTTGTGCGAACAAGCCGTCACTTTGGTACGAAACGATAACCAACTCCTGCCACTTTCATCGCTCGATACATGTAGTTTTGCCTCGATTGCCATCGGCGGCGGGGGTATCAATCTGTTCCAACAAACCTTGAGCAAATATGCCCCGTTCAAGCATATTGTGTATGCCGACAAACCTACCACCAACCAAGAGATAGAAGGTTTGGTGGCGCAAGCGGCCAATGCCAACGTGGTGATGGTTAGTTTGCACGATACCCGACGCAATTTTAATCGTCCTTTTACCATTACTCCCGCTACGATTGAACTCCTCAACCGCTTGCAACAAAAAGCCAAGGTGATTGTGAGCATTTTTGCCACCCCTTACGCCTTGAAGCAACTGCCCGCTACGTCTGCAGTAGTATGTGCTTACGAAAACCTCCCTGACCTTGAAGTAGTGGCTGCGGAGCAAATTTTTGGGGCGTTGCCATTCAAAGGCAAATTGCCTGTTTCCATTGAAAACACGTATGAGTTAGGAACGGGTATCATCACCAAGCCACTCAACCGCCTACAAATCGGCTATCCCGAACAAGTCGGTATGAGTGCTGAGGTTTTGAACAAAATCGACACCCTCGTCGAGCGCTCGATTCAGGCGCGCATTTTCCCTGGCTGCGAAGTAGTAGTGGCGCGCAAAGGACGCGTGGTGTTTCAGCGGAGCTACGGCACCTTGACTTACGATAACCTCACCGAAAAAGTCACCAACGAAACCCTCTACGACGTGGCGTCGGTGACCAAGGTAGCCGCAACGCTCCAAGCCGTGATGTACCTACACGAAGAAGGTGTTTTGGACTTAAAACAAAAAGCGGCACACTATTTGCCTGAACTCGTAGGAACAAACAAAGCAGCAATTACCATCGAGGACTTACTACTGCACCGTTCGGGCTTGGTGTCATTTTATCCCAAACTTTGGGAGCGTACCAAAACAGGCGGCGGTGGGCTGATGACCGAGTATTACAGCTCAATTCGAGACAGCGTGTATTCGATGCAAATTGCCCCCAAGCTTTTTGCCAAACCCGCCCTACGCGATTCGGTTTGGAAAGGCATCATCCAGTCACCGATGCGCAAAGAAGTCAATGGGAAGCATTCGTTTGTGTATAGTGATTTGGGAATTTTGGTGCTACAAAAAGTGGTAGAACGAATCACCAATCAGCCGTTAGATGAGTTTTTGAGTCAAAATTTCTACGAACCACTCGGAATGATGACGACGACCTATTTGCCTTTGGGGCGTTTTCCAGAAAGTCAGATTGCACCTACTGAAAACGACTTTTCGTACCGAAATCAGTTGCTTCGGGGCACAGTTCATGACCAAATGGCCGCAGTTTATGGCGGAGTTGCGGGCCATGCGGGTTTGTTCAGCACAGCCTACGACTTAGCCATTTTGATGCAGATGAACCTACAAAAAGGGCACTACGGCGACCGTCGGTATTTTCAAGAAGAAACCCTACCCTTGTTTTCAAAAATGTATGACTCGGCCCATCACCGTGGGTTGGGCTGGGACAAAGCTCCCACCAACGGGGAGAGCAATTTTGTAGCGGCGACTGCTTCCTCCAATTCGTTTGGGCATTCGGGTTTTACGGGCACCATGGTGTGGGTTGACCCTAAAGAAGAACTGGTGTTTGTGATGTTGTCAAACCGCGTGCATCCCAATGCCGAAAACAATGAAATCAACCGAAAACGAATCCGTCGAAGAGTCCACGAAATCGTTTATCAGGCCATTCTCAAAGACGGAAAATAAATCTCATTCTTTGAAAAGTGATGATGTATCAATAAAGAGGTAATTTTAAGCGTTTTTATCAAAATCAATACATTAACGGATTATGTTCAAAAAACTACTTTTTCTAAGCTGCGCCGCTTTGCTGGTTTGTGGGGTAATTTTTGAGAGTGCAGCTCAAAGTATTAGCTCCGTTATAGTCACCAGTACGTCGGGTGTCATCCCTGCGGGTGGCTATTGCGCTGGCCAAGGAGTACGGGTGTCGTTTAGTGCAACAGGCTTTGCAGGAACTCCTACTTTTTCGGTACAGCTATCGGACGCTGCGGGGGTCTTCCCTGCTACTCCCAACGTCATTGGCTCGGGCAACGCTAGCCCAATTTCGGCCAATATCCCCGTGGGTACAAGTGCAGGCTCAGGCTACAAAATACGCGTCACTTCAGGGCTGACTGTTTCGGCAGGTAGTGCGTCATTTACGGTCAACCCCGTTGCCACTGTCAATCCCGTCAGCAATGTAACTGCTTGTAGTGGAGCAGGTGTAAGTGGTATTTCTTTTAGCAGCTCTAGTGCTGGTGCAACGTTCTTTTGGACGAGTTCCACCAACATTGGCTTTGGCACATCTGGTTCGGGAAATATCCCTAACTTTACCGCCGTCAACAATGGAACGTCAAACGTCACTGCCAATGTGACCGTTGTCCCGTCGGTTAATGGCTGCGTAGGACTTGCTTCTAGTTTTGATGTGACCATTCGCCCCGTCGCAACGGTCAACGCCGTGGGAAACGTCAATGTTTGTAATGGCACGGCCAATGCAGCGATTAATTTTAGCAGCCCAACGGCTGGTACTACCTTCACCTGGACCAGTTCGGCAAACGTAGGATTTGGAAACTCAGGTTCGGGTTCTATCCCTGCTTTCACGGCTACCAACCCAGGCACTTCTTCGGTGACTTCGACCGTCACCGTCACGCCCAATCTCAACGGATGCCCAGGCCCAGCGCAGTCATTTAACGTGACCGTCAACCCAACCAATGCCACCGTCAATTCCGTTTCCAATCTTTCTTATTGCGACGATACCTCAGCCCCTTCCATCAACTTTACCAGTTCGTCAGCAGGGGCGACGTTTGAATGGACATCTTCGGCTAACATTGGCTTTGGTACTTCAGGCACGGGGAACATCCCTGCGTTTATTGCCAACAACAATAGCAATGCTGACGTAACCGCAACCATTACAGTTACGCCGCGCGTGGGCGGTTGTGCGGGCAATCCAACGACGTTTTCTGTCACCGTTAAACATAAGCCTACAGCCAACACCCTTTCAAATGTGGTTACTTGCAATGGTACCAGCAACCCTGCCATCGCATTGACAAGCTTCTCGGCGGGTACGACATTTGCATGGACCAGCTCAGTAAACGTCGGTTTTGGCACCTCAGGCACTGGAAATATCCCCGCTTTTACGGCAATCAATGCGGGAGCAGGTATTCAAGTTGCTACCGTTACGGTAACACCTTCGGTGGGAGGATGCACAGGAAACAGTACGTCTTTTAGCGTGACTGTCAATCCTACGACCAGCGTCAATACCGTTGCTAATGCCGCTTTTTGCGGTGGAATTCCAGTAGCAGGAATTAACTTTTCTAGCCCCGTGGCAGGTACTACGTACAGTTGGACAAGCACGGCAAACGTGGGCTTTGGCACGTCAGGAACAGGCAACATCCCTTCTTACACAACCACCAATTCTAGCACTACTCCCGTCGTTGCAACCGTTACGGTTACGCCTAGCATTGGAAACTGTCCAGGGGCATCCAAAACATTTACTGTTACTGTCAATCCTGCCCCAACGGTCAACGCCATTTCCAACGCCGTCTATTGTAATGCGGCTTCGGCTTCAGCCATCACGTTTTCTAGCCCTGTTGCAGGAACGACCTACACTTGGTCAAGTTCAGTAAACATTGGTTTTGGGGTTTCGGGAACGGGCAATATTCCTGCTTATACCGCTACCAACGCTACCTCAAACCCCGTTATCAGTACCATCACTGTCACCCCAAGTACAGGAACATGTACTGGCCCAGCGTCAACTTTTACCATCACTGTCAACCCTACGCCCGTTGTTGGTACAGTTGCGAATGCCGTTTATTGTGGCAATGCAAGTGCCAGTGCGATTTCATTTACCAGTTCCACATCGGGAACTACGTACGCTTGGTCAAGTAGCTCCAACGTAGGTTTCGGGACGGCGGGCACGGGAAATATTGCGGCTTTTACAACGTTGGATAGCGCCTCTGTCGTTTTGGGCACCATCACCGTTACGCCTACAGCCAATACCTGCGTAGGAGCCTCTAAAACATTTACCATTACCGTAAACCCGTCGCCTAAAGTGACGACCGTAAACAATGTGGCCTACTGTAACACTGCCCCAGGCGCCGCCATTGCTTTTACGAGTCCTACTTCGGGAAGTACCTACACGTGGACATCATCGGCCAATGTTGGTTTTGGAACGTCGGGTTCGGGAAACATTGCCGCTTTTACGGTAGCCAATGCGGGCGTAGCACCTATCATTTCGACCGTGAGTGTTACGGCAAAAACCGCTACCTGTACGGGCCCAGTAAAAACTTTCACCGTCACTGCCAACCCAACACCAGTTGTCACGACACTTAGTAATTTGACCTATTGCGGTGCAATAACAGCCCCCGCTATTTCTTTTACAAGCCTTACCTCAGGCACTACCTACGCCTGGACAAGCACGGCTAACGTAGGTTTTGGAACAACAGGCACGGGCGCTATCACAAGTTATACAGTAGCAAACCCTATCGCTGCTGCCACAACGGCTACGGTAAGCGTCATCCCAACCGCCAATACCTGCGAAGGAACGGCCAAGACGTTTATCATTACAGTAAACCCAAGCCCAGTTGTTAGTAACATTGCTGATATTACCCTTTGTGCGGGAGAAAAAGGAAACGCTATCTCGTTTACAAGCGCCACTCCAAGTACAACATTTGCTTGGTCAACTCCTACCAACGTTGGTTTTGGCGTGGCAGGAACGGGCAATATCGCCGCTGGATTTAGTGCTTTAAATAACTCGCAGAATGTGGTTTCAACCACCATTAGTGTTGTTCCTGCAACATCACTTTGTACTGGAAAAACAACCACTTTCGCTTTCGTTGTCAACCCAACTCCTGCCAATCCCACCGCTGCGTCACCAGTTGTGTATTGTGCAACCGCCAACGCCACTGCTTTGGTCGCGAATGGCAGCAACATCAAATGGTACACCGAAGCATCGGGTGGCAGTGGAAGCGGCGTAGCCCCTACCCCATCGACCAACAACTCAACCGATAACTCCATCACAACAAGCTATTACGTTACGCAGACCAATCAATATACCTGCGAAAGCCAGCGTAGCCAAGTCCAAGTAGTCGTAAAGCCTCTTCCTACTATTGCACAAGTGGCAAAGCAAGAATACCTTCTTTGTCAGTTTGACCCAGCCATTCAGTTGGATGCTAAAGTGCAAGGAACGGGCGAGTCGTTGCTTTGGATTTATCCTAACAGCAGCGAAACGGGGGTTATTCCTACCATTACGACCGACACGGGCTTTGAAGGAACGTATTCTGTGCTACAACTACGCGATGGCTGTCGAGGCCCTCGTACCGACATTCGGGTAAACGTACGCACGACGCCATTGCCAGCGGTGAGTCAAGTACCGATTGTAACTTGCCAAAACGCAACACCTCAGGCATTGTCTGCCACAGGAACAGCCTTAAAATGGTACAATACCAACAAAACAGGCGGCACGCCTCAAAGCACCCCCAATATTCCACCGACACAAACGCCAGGTACTTACAATTTTTATGTGACCCAAACAGGCACCAACGGTTGTGAGAGTCCACGTGCCGAAATTGTAGTGGTCATTCAGCCACTCCCAAGTGCCACCATTAGCGGCGAAGGCACCATCACCCAAGGCCAGTCGGCACCGTTGTCGATTGCATTTACGGGCCAAGGCCCTTGGACTTACACATTGTCCAACGGATTAACCTTTACGTCGTCTCAAAACCCAACAAACATCACCGTGAGCCCGTTGGAATCTACCATTTTTACGGTAACAAAAATCACCAACAATTGCGGTGAAGGTAGTCCAGCAGGAAGTGCTACTATCAATGTACGGGTAGCTACCATCGACGTTGGTAATCCAAGCGCCACCACCGTTTGTGCGGGTCAAACGTTCGCTATACCGTATTTTTCATCGGATTTCTTCCCGTCAAATACCCAATTCCGCGTCCAAATCTCGAAGACAAACGACGACGCAAGCTTCCAAACGATTTCGACGGAAGGCTCTAGCACACCGCTCACCGCCACAGTACCTGCCACTGCTACCGCTGGGACATACTTTGTACGGGTGATTGGAGTTGCCTCTAACTTTACGGTAAAAGGAAAAGTAAGCCCTGTTCAAATTGTAGTGCGAGAATTGCCAACGGCGACCATCTCGGGACCATCGAACATTTACGAAAATGAAAGCGCCAAACTTTCGATTGCCTTCACGGGTGAAAATCCTTGGCGCGTGACATACCGCGACAGCTTGGCTCAGAAAGACACCACGTTTTCAACCACTGTGTCGCCTTTTGAGTTTACCGTACGTCCTGCCAAAACAAACCTTTATCGCATCGTTTCTATTAGCAACGGTTGCGGAAACGGCCCAGCGACCTCACGCCTTACCTTGACGGTCAACCCGTTGTTGTCGGTCAATCCAAACCAATCAAACGATTGGTTGAGCGTCTATCCTGTGCCAGTTCAAACGCGTTGTACCATCGAAATCCAAGGAGGTGCACCTGCGTCGATTACCGTCACCGATGGCTACGGGCGCGTTTTGTTACGTCAACAAACCGCCACCAGCAGAGACGAAGTTGACTTTACGACGCTTACCCCAGGGGTTTATTTCCTAAATGCAGAACAAAATGGGCGCATAGCGCGACGAAAAATCGTAAAAGTGCAGTAGAATTTAAGTACTTCGGAGTTTGTTTGTCGAAACAAACGTACCTTTGCAAAAGGTAAACAAGTAAGCCGAAGCACTTTTGACTATGAAAATACGCATTGCATATCAAGCCGGCTGTCTTCTTTTGGCAGTCGGTTTTGCTTTTTCAGTACATGCCCAAAAAAATGGCATGACCCAGCTCCCCACCCACGAAGGAGGAGCGTTCCAACTAACAGGAAGCTGGAAGTCGGCACAGGCGGTGACGATGCACCCCGACAAAAAAGATTTTGTAAAAACAACCGCTCTTGCTGACAAAGCGACGGGGATTTTGGTCGGCAGTTCTTCGGCCAAAGCCACCACCGAATTAGGCACAGGAGATGTGGTTCTACAACTTGATTTTATGTTGTCACCCGCAGGAAGTGCCGTCGTGAAACTTCCAGGTGGCTATGACATCCAGCTGAGCGATAGTTGGAAAAATGCCAAACTGGATGGTAGCGCAAGTGGGTCGATAGCAGGACTAATGCCGCTTCAAAATGCCAGTAAAGCGCCTGGACTTTGGCAACAATTATTGGTTCAATTTAAACGACCGACCAAAACGTCGGCAGCCCAAATAGAAAAACTAACCCTCAACGGGTCAGTGATTCAAGAAAATACTTTTTTGAGTGCAGCCCCTTCTGCCCAATCTAGCATTGCGTTAGAAGTAACCTCTGGCAATGTGGCGTTTAAAAATGTGTACTATCAATTGTTGAACGATACACACCCGTTGACCCTAAAAAACCTCACTTACACCCTTTACAAAGCAGGAAACGACCGCCCAAAGGCATTGTTAAGTGAAAATATTCTCAAAAAAGACACAACCTCTATCCTGACCAGAGAATGGGGGATGGGCAACAATAGCTTTTATTTGGTTTATGAAGGAAACATGGACGTAGCCCAAGAAGGCGACTACCTGATTCAGCTTGTCTATATGTCGAATGCGTCGTTGGCGATAGATGGAAAACAAGTACTTCCTTACCAATGGAATGATTTTCAGCAAAACTACGTCCCCGCAACCGTACATTTGACCAAAGGTTCGCATCCGTTCCGCTTAGATTTCCACAAATTCACCTGGCGGCGCCCTGCGCTTGGCATGATGGTTTCGACCCAAGGCGTCCGTCCATACCCACTTCACGTATTGTCGTCGGTGCCCGAACCACAGCCCATACCAACCATCGAAGTAACCACAACGGGAGGCAAGGCTGAGTTGGTACGTTCGTTTATCCAACGCCAAGGCGAAAAAAACAAACGCACCCACTGCCTTTCGGTAGGCACGCCCGAAGGTGTACATTATACGTTAGACCTCAATTGGGGTTCTTTGTTGCAGTTCTGGAAAGGGCCTTTTGCCAACGTGACCGAAATGTGGTACGAACGCGGCGAACCGCAAATTTTATCCCCAATGGGCACCACAACAACGACCAAAGGACAGGTAGATTGGGCCGTGCTGACCGATATGAATGCGGCTTGGCCCGACTCTCTCTCGCAGCTCACCTACAAAGGATACCGCTTATCGCCCGACGGTGTCCCAACCACCACTTATCGCCTCAACAATGCCGATATTACCGACGAAATTACACCCGATAATGGCGGTTTAACGCGTACTATCAACGGAAATCTCCCCAACGGCTACGTACGATTGGTGAGTGGCAATAGCATTTCACAGCTCGAAAAAGGACTTTATGAAGTAAACGGACAAAGTTATTTTGTACGAATCGACCCTAAGAGTAAGCCCGTGGTTCGCAATGTGGGTGGACAACAAGAATTGCTTTTACCGCTCAACGGTACCGTGCGTTATTCATTGATTTGGTAAGTTTTATGGGTTGACCAAACCATTTTGCACGAAATTTGCGTTTTATGCTCAAACGAATTGACAATCTAATTATCTAAACCGATGCAACGTTTCATTTTTGTTCTCGCCATCGCGGCTGTTTTGTTTACAGGCATGGCAGCGACCACTCCATCTGCGCCTGCACCTTCTACCACTGCCCCTAAGGCAGATGGTATTCAATTTGTGGATTTGCCTTGGGCCAAAGTGCTCGAAAAGGCTAAAAAAGAGAAGAAAATCATCTTTTTTGATGCCTATGCAAGCTGGTGTGGTCCTTGTAAAATGATGCAAAAAAATGTGTTTACGCGCAAAGACGTCGGCGATTATTTCAACGCGACGTTCATCAATGTGAAAAAAGACATGGAAATAGGCGAAGGGCCACAATTGGCCAACCGCTACCCCATCGAAGGCTATCCTACCCTTTTCTTTGTGGATGGCAACGGCAAATTAGTTACCACGCACTTAGGCGCCATCATGGACGGCCCTGAGCTTATTAAATTTGCCAAAGCAGTAACTGGCAAAAAATAATTTGAGGCTCAGCCCCACAAAAAAAGCCGTGAGTTTCACGGCTTTTTTTGTGGGTAATTAGGGTAAAATCATGGATAATCAGCACCTAAATTATTTCATAAATGCTTTGGAGCACCTCCATCGTGACTCAAAAAAAGGAGGAGCACCACACAAGCCCATTTTACTTCTTGCCATCATCCACGAATATGAATCAGGGCGAATCACGGATAATCGTATTTTGATTACTCCTGAGTTAACACACTCTTTTTCAGTATTCTGGAATCAGCTTGTAACAACAGAACATGACCAACGTTTTGCTTTACCTTTTTATCATTTGACGGGAGAAAAAGGCAAATGGTGGCAACTCGTACCAAATGCAGGCTGTGAAATTTGGATTGAAAATGCAGGTTCAATGCGAAGTTTTGGCAATTTGAGCGCGGCTGTCGCGTATGCTGAAATAGACCCAAGGCTGGCTGCTTTGCTACTGAATCCAGAAAGTCGTTCCATTTTGAAACAGACAATTCTAAGAACGTACTTCTCTAATCAACATCCTCAAAGTATTGACAATCAACAAGATAATTACTTTAACGATTTGCGAAATGAAGTTTACGAGCCATCGTTTTCTTACAAAACCAAGTTATTGAACCTTAAAAAACAGCTTGATGCCGAAACTTACCAAGTAGAAGTGTATAACCGAGGCACAATTTTTAGGCGAGAAGTGGTGAAAATTTACAACGAATCATGCTGTTTATCAGGGCTTCGGGTTTCGGCTTTATTTACGATTACAATGGTAGATGCTTGTCACATTGTACCATTTGCCAAAAGTTTTGACAACAGCCTGAGCAATGGAATTGCGCTTTCCCCCAACCTTCACCGCGCTTTTGACCGAGGCTTGATTTCAATCAATGATAGCTATGAAGTGATACTTTCCCCATCCTTTAAGGAAAACACTCAGAGCGAGTACAGTTTTTCAAAAATGGAGGGTAAGACAATCGTACTGCCCAATGACAAGGATTTTTGGCCGTCGTTGGCTAATTTTGAATGGCATCGAAAAAATGTGTTTAAGAAATGAGGTGTGGATAATCGCTCTTTTGCTACTAAGATTACGCCCCGCTGGGGCTGTTGGATGATTGGCTTGCACTGAGTCTCAAACCTCTGAAAGATGCGTTTTTAACGCGTGGCTTCTTTCCCACAAAATTTCAGACGCTTACATCGTGACAAAAGGGTAGGTTTGGTGAAAGAATCGGCTTTTTGTATCTTCGTCATATAAACTAATTATTCTTATAACGTCTGAGCCATGAACTTACAGTACCTATCAGACCACACGGGGCATATTACAGGGGTATTTATTCCGATTGAAGAGTGGGAAAGCATCCGCAAAAAGTTGGATTTGCCCGATACATCAAAGCAACTACACCGCGAAGAACTGCTTGAAGCATTTGAAGAGGTCAAACTAATACGTGAGGGAAAACTACCCAAGCCAAGTCTAACCGATTTTTTAAATGAGCTTTGATATAATACCTATTTCCCCTTTTCAAAGGCAAGCTAAAAGGCTCATTAAAAAATTCCCTTCACTGAAAGGCGAGCTTTTGAGCCTCATTGAAAGTCTTAAAGACCAGCCCTTTCAGGGAACCTCACTGGGTGATGGTTGCTATAAAATACGACTCTCAATAGGCAGCAAAAACAAAGGAAAATCAGGTGGGGCAAGGGTTATCACTTGCGTGTATGTTAATGATAATGAACTTTATTTACTTTCTATTTATGATAAATCAGAACGTTCAAGCCTCAATGATAAAGAATTGAAAGAACTAATCCGAATAGTACAGGAACTTAAATGACTCATCTAATTTCTAATTCAGAAGAAGTCAGACGCTTACAGCGTGACAAATTAACGTCCCTTATACCCACCCCTACGGGGCTCCATGGGTGGGGAAATTACCTTTTTTCTACCGCACGGGCGGCCCCGCAAGATTTTGCCCCGCTGGGGCTGCCCACGCTGGTTTGTGTTTGGCTAAAAGCCTTTATCTCTAACCTCTGGAAGATGCGTTTTTAACGTCTGGCACTTTCCCAAAAACGATTTCAGACCTTGAAGCGTGACAAAAGATAAAAAGCCTATTTCGATGACAAACAACTCTAACATCACCTCTTTAGAAGACATTTTAGACCTCAAATACGGCCCTCGTGGTACTGAGGCACGAGAAAACTGGGAACAACGCTATGAAGCTTTCAAGATTGGGGTATTAATAGAAGAAGCCCGTAAAAGCAAAAATATGACCCAAGCTGAGTTGGCCGCTAAAATAGGGTCTAACAAATCTTACATTTCACGTATTGAGAATGATGCTTCTGATATTCGCCTTTCTACGCTTTTTCGTATCATACATGAGGGACTTGGAGCTCATTTAAAATTAAAAGTGGAGTTTTGATATTTATGAACTTTGCGTTTGTAACGCCTAGCGCTTTCTCTCAACGATTCCAGACGCTTCCAGCGTGACAAACTAATGCGCCTTATACCACCCCTACGGGGTTTCATGGGTGGGGAGAATTACCTTTTTTCTACCGCACGGGCGGCCCCGCAAGATTTCGCCCCGCTGGTTTGTGTTTAGCTAAAACCTCTGTCTCCAACCTCTGAAAGATGCGTTTTAACGCATGACTCCTTTCTCGCAATGATTTAGACGCTTACAGCGTGACAAATTAACGTCCGTTATACCCACCACTACAGGGCTTCATGGGTGGGAAAATTACCTTTTTTCTACCGCACGGGCGGCCCCGCAAGATTACGCCCCGCTGGGGCTGTTGGATGATTGGCTTGCTTGAGCCCGAACGCATCCGAAACAAACCTCCAAAAAGTGTGTCTGTAACGCATGACTCCTTTCACGCAATGAATTCAGACGCTTGTAGCGTGACAAAAGGGGGATAATTAGGATAATTTGAGGTTACGCTGTATTTTCGTCTAAAATAAATCACTAATTCTTATGGCGGCTAATCAAACAAAACCCATGAGCAACTTACAAGCGGAGTTGCTCAAACTATACGCCAATAACCTAAGCGATGAGCAATTGTTGGAAATAAAAGGGATGCTTAGCAACTACTTTGCCCAAAAAGCTACCGAGGCCATGGATGAAGTATGGGAAGCACAAGGTTTGACCGAACAAGACATGACTGACTGGACAAATGAGCACAACCGCCTTAAAGGTAGTCATTGATACCAATATCTTCATTGCTATCATCGGCAAGAAATCCCAGTTTCGTTGGATTTTTGATGCCATTATTGCAGGCGATTTAATACTCTGTGTTTCAAATGATATTTTGTTGGAGTACCGTGAAATTTTAGAGCAAAAAGCAAGCGTTTTTGTTGCTGAAAACGTGCTCAATTTTTTGATGGTTCATCCATTCGTTGAAAAATACGAAATCTACTATGATTTGAAACTCATTGCTAATGACCCTGATGATAACAAGTATTGCGATTGTGCTTTTGCCGCTGGTGCACTTTTAGTGACTAACGATGGTCATTTTAACGTTTTACCAGACATAAGTTTTCCACAAATAGCTCTCATGTCGCTTGCTCAATTCAGTGATTTTTATCAGGGATAACGAAAGATGAATTTAATATACACTACCTACTAAATTCACAAAGCTGGTTTGCTTTTAAAACGCGAACCTCTGAAAGATGCGTTTTTAACGCATGACTCCTTTCTCGCAATGATTTAGACGCTTACAGCGTGACAAATTAACGTCCGTTATACCCACCCCTACGGGGCTTCATGGGTAGGGAAATTACCTTTTTTCTACCGCACGGGCGGCCTCGCAAGATTACGCCCCGCTGGGGCTGCCCACGCTGGTTTGTGTTTGGCTAAAAGACTTTATCTCTAACCTCTGGAAGATGCGTTTTTAACGTCTGGCACTTTCCCAAAAACGATTTCAGACCTTGAAACGTGACAAAAGATAAAAAGCCTATTTCGATGACAAACAATCCTAACATTACCTCTTTAGAAGATATTTTAGACCTCAAATACGGCCCTTTTGGTACTGAGGCACGAGAAAACTGGGAACAACGCTATGAAGCTTTCAAGATTGGGGTATTAATAGAAGAAGCCCGTAAAAGCAAAAATATGACCCAAGCTGAGTTGGTCGCTAAGATAGGGACTAACAAATCTTACATTTCACGTATTGAGAATGATGCTTCTGATATTCGCCTTTCTACGCTTTTTCGTATCATACATGAGGGACTTGGAGCTCATTTAAAATTAAAACTAGCCTGATTAAACCGCCCCAAACTAAATCGAATACACGAAAACGCCTCGGTTTCGGTCATCCCTAAGGCCATCAATACGTGCGAAGGTTCAATCGACGCCGAAGTACAAGCTGACCCGATTGTTTCCAAGACACGTGGGTCGATTCAAGTAGTAGCGTTTCTTACTTCATCAACATCACAACACCCGTAAAAGTGTAGGGATTCAGTTCGGGGTCGGTAAACTCAATCGTGATTCGGTAAGGAAACGTACCTACGCCTAGCAACTGCCCCAAGTACTTCCCATCCCACCCATACGCAGGCTGAGAAATGGGAACATTGGCTTGATGAAATATAACTTCCCCCCAACGACTATAAATCGTCATTTCTTTGATTTGTTTGACGCAATCGCCCGCTTGCAAAAAAAACACGTCGTTTTGTTGGTCATCGTTGGGTGAAAAAACATCTGGCGTATAAACCCCACACTGAATAATTTTGACGCGTGCCTCGGCTACCTTCTGGCAAGTTTTATCCGCATTCGTGACCGTCAATTTGTATTTTGTGGTCATTTCTGGATAAGCCCACGTTACGGCACAAGTGGCACACGACAGCCCTCGTTCGGGTTCCCAGCGGTACGTGTAATTGGCATTGGCAAAGGTCGAAACCAGCGTCGCGCGTAGCTGTGCGCTATCTCCTTCCGCAACTGCTACTTCGGTGGGTTGTACCGAAAGTTCTATTTTGTCCACCACCAACGTCGTCGTAACAATGCTGTCGCAAAGCGAAGGGCGCGAGATGGTGGTGGTATATGTTCCTGCCGTTGTGTATGCAACTGTACCAACGGTCAGCGTTTGGCCTTCACAAATCGTTACTTTTTGAGAATGGCGGGCCAAGGGTTTGACCGTAAGATTGAGCGTGACTGTGCTATCGCAACTTTCCCCACGGTCGATTTTTGTAACGTACTTTCCTGATGTTCGGTAAGCCGTGGTTCCTACGGTGAAGCTTTCTCCTTCACAAATGGTTTTGGTAATGGTTGTATCCGCTTTTTGGTATTTGACGGTATAATCCAACTGCAACTCACAAGACTCATCCAAGCTCGACGGCGCTACTACTTTTACAAAATACTTATCCCCTATTTTGGGTTTTATTCTAATGCTTGTGGTCGTTTCTCCCGTATTCCATTTGTAGGAAGCAAAACCATCGGGAGCGACCAAAGTCAAATAACCACTAGCATCTGGGCAAATTGAACTAGACTTAATTTCGGCCTTCAAACACTGCGCATCAAAATACGCATAGCCGTAGTGCCCTCGTTGTGTACACCCGTGGGCTGTTACCTCAACCGTCAGTTGCCGCCCTATGTAGTTACGAAGGTCAATCGCGCCCGTTGTCCAAGGTCGGTATTCTACCGTGGTGCTCTGCGCTTTAAATCCCGCAACTACCCCTGCTCTAGTTAGCTGCACATCGTAATAACTACACCCAATCGGCGTTTTATTTTCATCATAAATCAGTAAACTAAAGCCAGGTTTTTGGTGGGACTGATGGGTATCATTTTGGTCTTTGTTGAGTACAACGGCAAATTTGTACTGGAAGAGGGTGTTATCGGGCGAAACAATGAACGTGGTTTTAATTCGGTCAAATTTCGACCCACGGTTAGCGGTTCCGTTACCAATACGAATCGAATACTGGCTTCCTGGCGCCACCATCGGCAACGCTTCACGTGTGACGTTGGGGTCATTGCCATCGCTTCGTTTGGTAATCAGGTGGCCATTGTCGTACGTACCCGCGACTTCATTTAGATAAATAAGCTGAACTCCCGCAAGGCCAATGCTTCCGTTGGTCAACGTCCAGCCTTGGGTTGTTCCTGTTTCAAAACCGATGTTTCCACAATCTACCTGAGCGTAACTCCACAACCAACTCCCCCACCAAAACCCTAATATCCATAGAATTTTCCTCATTGCCGTCGTTTTTTGAGTGCCTTAATCACCTATACGCACATCCCAAAACGACTGTTGCACGTGAAGGCATTACCACTTCTTAAAGATAAAGAATACCGCAAGTATAATCAAGGCAAAACCCACAAGATAATTCCAGCGCAGTTCTTCTTTGAGGTAAAAAACGGCGAATCCAACAAAGACTGCCAAACTGACAACTTCTTGGATGGTTTTGAGCTCAAAGGCATTGAATTCGTACGAGCCTATTCGGTTGGCGGGAACGGCGATACAATACTCAAAAAATGCAATTAACCAGCTAATAACGATCACCTTCCACAAGTCGGTATCTTTGTATTTGAGGTGCCAATACCAAGCCGTTGTCATAAAAACATTGGAAAGAAGTAGCAAAATAACAGTGCGCATATACGTGATGTTTAAAAACACAAAGATAGAATTTTACACAAAAAAGCATCGGCCAGTTATTCACCGACCGATGCTTAAAAATTATTGATTTGGAAACCTATATGCTAGTTTAGAAATGCCAACGAACAAAGGCTTCCATCGCCTCATATTCGGCCAAGCCAAGTTGGTCGTAGAGTTTGGCGGTTCCGCTGTTGCGTTCTTCGGCACGTTGCCAAAACTCGCGCGAATCTTCTCCTTGAAACACCACCCCGTCTTTTTGTGATTGGTGTTTAAAGATACCCATCCGCTTTTTCACCACTTGGTCGGGGCTCATTGGCACCGCCATTTCGATTTCGTGAATATCCCACTCCGCCCAAGCGCCACGGTACAACCACACCCAGCAATCTTTCATGAAGTTTTTGTGTTTCAATTGTCCCAACGCCGCTTCAATGGCATCCCAGCACACTTTGTGGGTTCCGTGAGGGTCGGCAAAGTCGCCCGCTGCGTAGATTTGGTGTGGTTTGATTTCCTCAATCAAATCGGCAATGATTTTAACATCCTCTGGGCCAATTGGCTTTTTCTGTACCGTACCTGTTTCGTAGAACGGCATGTCGAGGAAATGAAAATGCTCCGTTCCGACAAAACGGCACGTTGCTTTTGCTTCTCCGCGACGAATGATGCCTTTCACGTAACGTACTTCTGGCGTATCTATTTCGCTGTCTTTTTTCGTTTTCAAAAACGCTTTTGCGTCATCAAAAATCTTCATCGCTGCGGGGCTTTCGATACCGAATTTCTGGTTGTAATCCACCACAAAGTCGATAAAGCGGAACGCCTCGTCGTCGGCCACGGCAATGTTCCCTGACGTTTGGTACGCAACGTGCACTTCGTGTCCTTGATCCACCAAGCGCTGGAACGTCCCTCCCATCGAGATGATGTCATCGTCGGGGTGCGGGCTGAAAAGAATCACACGTTTTTTGGCAGGATGCGCGCGCTCAGGACGGTGCGTATCATCGGCGTTTGGTTTACCTCCAGGCCATCCTGTGATGGTATGTTGTAACTGATTGAAAACGTTGATATTAATATCGTATGCCGAACCGTGGGCAGCCAACATATCACTCATACCATTGTCATTGTAATCTTTAGTAGTGAGTTTCAAAATTGGTTTTTGAAGAGTCAACGAAAGATGCGTTACCGCTTTCTTAATCATTGAGTTGTCCCATTCAACAGTATCTACCAACCACGGTGATTTCACTCGGGTCAATTCTGAAGCCGCCCGCGTATCTACAAAAAACGCCACGTTAGGGTGTGCTTGCAAGTACGACGCAGGCACAAGTTCGCTCACGGGGCCTTCTACCGACGACTTAATCATGGGTGCTTTGCGCTCACCCCACGCCAACAACACTACCCGTTTGGCATTCATGATGGACGAAACCCCCATCGTAATCGCTTTTTTCGGTACGTGGTGCAGCCCTCCAAACTCCATGGCCGCAGCAGCGCGGGTAGAGTGGTCGAGCGTCATCAAACGAGTACGTGAGTTAATCAACGACCCTGGTTCGTTAAAACCAATGTGGCCGTTTCCTCCAATTCCAAGAAGTTGGAAGTCGATCCCCCCCATTGCGTTCATTTTGTTGTCATAACGCTGGGCAAAATCAGCGATAAGCGCCGAAGGTACCGTTCCGTCGGGAATAAAATAATTTTCCTTTGGAATGTCCACGTGGTCAAACAATTGCTCGCGCATAAAACGCACGTAGCTATGAATCGAATCGGGCTGCATGGGGTAGTACTCATCCAAATTGAACGACACTACGTTTTTGAAACTCAATCCTTCTTCACGGTGCATTTTGATGAGTTCGGCATACACCGTTTTAGGTGACGACCCCGTCGCCAAGCCTAACACACAATTTTTGCCTTCCTTCTGCTTGGCCCGAATCAAATCAGCGATTTCTTGCGCCACGGCGCGCGAAGCATCTTTGGCATCGGCGTAAATCTGAGTCGGAATTTTTTCGTAGGTGATAGCCTGACCTACCATACCGTTTGACAAATTGCTGTCAGCGGCTTGTGCTTGAATCATTAAAGGTTCGGTAATCATGTTTGTCAAAAGAAGGAGTAGTTTACAGCGACAAAGGTATCTATTTGTAAGATAATAAGCGACTTAAATTAATAAAAAAATTTAATAATTGTCTTTTTTATCATTCACAGCTTCTACTACTGACCTGATTTTGAGGGCATCACTGTAAATAATCTCGTACTCGTCGGTGGGCAACACGGAAGCCATGCTCACTCCTT
Source organism: Runella defluvii (assembly GCF_014195535.1). GTDB lineage: Bacteria > Bacteroidota > Bacteroidia > Cytophagales > Spirosomataceae > Runella > Runella defluvii. Next base: position 240,325 of record NZ_JACIBY010000005.1, read on the forward strand.
CCTTCTGATAAATCATTTGGCCTTTTCGAGCGGCCTTGCCCGTTAGGTGGAGTGCTTGCACGCCTGTTTGCGCCAATCGCACGGCATTCATAACATTTACTCCACTTCCTGCCATTAAGTCTATTCGTCCTGCGGCTTTTTTGGCTAATTGGGTCAATAACTCCGCGCCGTCCAAAGCCGAATTTTCTTGTCCCGACGTCAAAATGCGCACTGCCCCCGTCCGAATAACCGCCTCTAATGCCTCAAATGGCTCTTGGGCCACGTCAAAAGCACGGTGAAAAGTTACTTGTAAAGGTTTTGCCAATGCGACCAATTCGGCCGTACGTACTTCATCCACTTCGCCCGTTGGTAAAAGCAACCCAAATACGACACCATCTGCCCCCAATTCTTTGGCCAATTCGATGTCTTGTTTCATCACCAAAAACTCTTCGTCATCGTAACAGAAATCCCCTCCTCTGGGACGAATCATGACGTATAGTTGAAGCGTTGTTACTTCTCTGGCTCTTTTTATCAACCCATAACTGGGCGTCGTTCCTCCTTCGTACAACCCGCCACATAACTCTATGCGCGTAGCTCCCGCCTGCTGGGCATTCAAACACGACTCAATCGAAAACGCACAAACTTCTACCTGCATTCTTACTTATTTTTGGTTTGTTTTTTATTAATTCATTGGGCTACTAAAAAAGGCTTACCTCCTTGATTAAACCTTTTTTATATACCTTTGTCTAACTTAAAATGCTACCAGCAAAGTACCCTCTAATCACTATCTACTATGCCAGTGTGGGATGTTTCTAACGCCAAACACCTGCTGTCTCGCTGCCTGTTTGGTTATTCTCGCAAAGACCTCGACAAAGCGTTATCATATACAACGCTCAACGACTTTGTTGAGAAGGAATTATTGGCCGACCGACCGCTTCCTTCATCTCCAGGAGACTGGGTAACGGAAACGCCTGTCAATAACTCGCTCGAAGGCGACCGCTACCGCGCCATGACGTACTGGTGGTACGACCTCATGCTATCTGAAGGCACAAATATGCGAGAAAAAATGACACTTTTCTGGCATAATCACTTCGTTTCGGCGCGAGACAAAGTCAACTACCCGCAGCATTTGTACATTCAAAACAACTTATTTCGGCGTTCGGCTTGGGGCAATTTTAGGCAATTAACCAAAGACGTTTCCATCGACCCTGCCATGTTGATTTATTTGGATGGTCGCTTGAGCAATGGCAGCACTCCCAACGAAAACTACGCCCGCGAAATCATGGAGCTGTTTACGCTTGGCGTTGGGAATTATACCGAAAACGACATCAAACAAGCTGCGCTTGCTTTTACGGGTTGGCAAGTAAACGGGCTCAATGCCGTATTTACCCAAAACCGTTTTGCCAATACCAATAAAACAATTTTTGGAAAAACGGGCAACTACAAACACGGCGATGTGGTGGACTTGATTCTCGAAAAACCCGAAGCGGCCGAGTTCGTTTGTCGCAAGTTGTTCAAAGAATTTGTGTTTTATAAACCCAACGAGGCTTTTGTTAAACAAATGGCGGAAGTGTTTCGTAAAAACAATTACGAAATACGCCCCGTATTAAAGTTCATGCTCACTTCCGACGAGTTTTTTAATCCTCAATACCGAGGTGCCAAAATTAAAAACCCCATGGAAGTCACCATTGGCACACTCAAAGCCTTTGACTTGACCAGTGAGCAAGTGAATACGACCAACGATTGGCCTTACATCTATACGCAAACGCAAGCACTTCAACAGCAACTTTTTTACCCCCCAGATGTACAAGGATGGGTGGGACAGCGCGACTGGATTAGCTCAACCACTTTTGTCACCCGAGGCAGCCTTTCTGATTATATCGTCAACACCATGGGGAATGCCAAAGCTACCCAATTTAAACAAATTAATACGCCTGTTTCCTACGCCCGTACGTTCAAAACGTCGGAAGATGCAACCAAATTGGTGGATGATATAGTAGGGCTCTTTTTGCAGTTTCCCATAAGTGCGGCAAAAAAACAGTCGCTGCTCTCGACCCTACTGGGCAGTACGATTCTCGCCAACTGGTCCACTAGCACCCCTGGCGCCGAAAACCAAATCAAAGCGTTGCTCAAGGCGATTATGCGCTTGCCAGAATTTCAATTTGCGTAACCCCTTCAATCCTGAAAACAACTTATGAATCGGAAAGAATTCTTACAGCAATTAAGCTTTTTGTCGGGTGGGGTCGCTTTTGGAATGGGCGGAATGTCCGTCAAAGCTTTTGCCCATAATCCGTTTGCCATCGACATGGAAGCAACCAACGGAAAAATCTTGGTTTTAGTCCAACTCGCAGGTGGAAACGATGGCTTGAATACCGTCGTTCCTTACGAAAACCCGTTGTATTATAACAAGCGCGCCAACATTGCCATCAAAAAGGAAGACGTGTTGCCCCTCACAAGTCAGATGGGGCTCAACCCTGCAATGGCGGCTTTCAAAGACTTATACGACAAAGGCAAGCTGACCCTCGTTCAAAATGTAGGTTATGCCAACCCCAACCGTTCACACTTTCGTTCTACTGATATTTGGTTGACAGGCTCTGATGCGGCTGAGTTTTGGGACGAAGGCTGGATTGGGCGCTACCTCACCAAACTTTACCCAGGATTTCCCCTGCAAATTCCCGAAGAACCCATGGCCATTCAGCTTGGTTCGGTAGAGTCGTTGTTGATTCAAACAGATTTAGGTTCAACGGGTGTGGTGTTTAGCAACCCGACCAATTTTTATAACTTAGTCTCAGGAACCACCATCGATAACGAGCCTGTTCCTGAGACACTTGCGGGCGACGAGCTCCGTTTTATGCGGCAAGTAGCTACGCAATCGGTGGCTTACTCGGGCATTATCAAACAAAAATGGGACAAGTCCCTCAAAAATCTTTACACCTACCCTACGACAAACTTGGCGAGTCAGCTCAAAATTGTGGGCGAGCTTATTGGCGGTGGGCTTCAAACTCCTGTCTATCTTACGACGATTGGGGGATTTGATACCCACGCCAACCAAGTAGTGGCCAATGCCACCAACACTGGTACACACGCCAACCTGCTCCGAACCGTGGCCGACGCCGTGGCTGCTTTCCAAAAAGACTTGGAAAAACGCGGCTTGGCCGACAAAGTAGTGGTCATGACGTTTTCGGAGTTTGGCCGACGGGTGTCGCAAAATGGCACCATGGGTACCGACCACGGCTCGGCGGCTCCGCTATTTGTAATTGGGTCAGGCGTTCGCGGGGGGGTATTGGGTAAAAACCCCGCATTAGGTGACCTCGACGGCAACGGCGACATCAAGTTTGAGTACGATTTTCGGCAACTTTACGCCAGTATTTTGCAAGACCACCTCGGCGTCGAAACAAACACAGTACAAGGCATTATGGGAGGAAAGACTTTTTCAACGCTTCCTATTTTCCGCCAATCAACGAGTGGATACGTGGCGACCAACCAAGAATTTACGTTTGACCAAAGCGGAGCCAACCCATTCACAACCTACACCACCCTTTTGTACTCACTCAAAAAAGACATGTACGTCAAAATCAGCCTATACGACATGATGGGGCGTGAAGTAGGCACCATCAAAGAAGGCAACATGGCCGCAGGAGTTTATTCAGCCATTGTTGAAGGAAGTTACTGGATGCCAGGCCCTTATTTGTGTGCAATGAGATGCGACGCAGGACAAAAAGTGATTCGCATTTTAAAAGCATAACGTCAGAAACAAGAGGAATAATTGGGCACACAACAAAATCAACGGCGCAACGTTCTAAAATTTGGTATAATTTTGGCAAATGATTCGTTAGTTTCGTATCAAACACGTAGAATTACCATGTTTTTGCATTCGAGTATGTCCTCTTTCCGCTTTATTCCTGCATTTGTTACACTTTGTTTGGCATTTACGGCTGCTGCACAAGAGCAAAACCCTTCGTCGAGTAAAACCAAATCGCAACAACTTAAAGAACGAAAAGCGCAGGCCGATAGCATGCTCCAAAAAGCAGGCATCGCCACGCCTAGCCTTGGGGTTGGCGCCACTGTCGGAGGAAAATCCGTCAAACCATCCGATGCTAAAGAGTTTTTCAGTGAAACGCTGCCCGACCTTGGCCTCAAAATCAAGGACATTAAGAAAAAAGAAAAGGCACGCAGGCAGAAAAAGAAAAAATACCATACCGATTACGAAGGGCTTGCCATCAACCGAATGACTTCTAGCACAGGGAGTGGCGACCGTATTACCCAAATCGAATTTCACGTTTTAAAAGAATACCGCCAACCCCGTACTTACGATGGGCTGGATGTGTATTGGTACGATACCCGCAACCGTATCATTACTAAATCGGTGATGAAAGACAAAGAAGCGGCGCTGATTTTGCACGGCCCATACAAACGCTACGTATCGGGGAATTTGGTCGAAGAAGGCAATTATTACATCGGCACCAAAGATGGGCGCTGGGAAAGCTACGACGGCGATTATAAATTATTAGACAAAAGCAAATGGAAACACGGGTTTCCTGCCGAGTCCAGAGTGACCTATTATGATTCGGCCCACACCAAGGTGCGGGAAGTAATTCCAGTACAGTTTGGTAAACGAAAAGGTGATTACCTGATGTTTTATGACGGTGGTCAGCTCATGGTCAAAGGCCAATACGACAACGACTTCCCCGTCGGAACTTGGAATGAATACTACCAATACCGTCGTCAACGCAAAAAAGTAACCCGCTACCCTCGCTACTGGTACGAAGACGGCGAAGCAGTCGTACTGAATGAATGGGACGATAAGGGCAAACTCATTTACGAACGCCCCAAAGACGCCGACACCACCGAAGAGTCTGAAAAATAAGCTAAAACCTGTTGGAACTTCTTTTTAGAAAGAATTTCGCCAACAGGTTTTTTAGTGAACTTTTTACAGTTGCAACTTCGTTGCAGATGAAGTACTTTTGTCCAAAATGAATAAAAAAGAACTTCCTCCTTTCCCACTATTCCCACTGCACCCGACGCGCTCAAAACGCCGTTGGCAGCCTCAATTCTTCGCTGGATGGGTTCTTTTTTTGTTGTTTCACTCCGCTTACGCGCAAACTCCGAAAGATTGCCACTGCCTCATCAAGGGAGTCGTCAAAGACCGTGAAACCCGTCAACCCATCGTTGGGGCTATTTTACGCATCGAAGGAACTTCCTTTTTTGCCACAACGGACACTTCGGGTCGCTATAAAATCGACCAAATTTGCCAAGGGAAATACACCCTCGAATGCCGCATCGTTGGGTACAAAGTCATTAAAACGTCTATTGTCCTTGAGCACAGCGCCGAAGAAGACCTGAACCTGAGCGAAGACGAAGTTCACCTTCAGGACGTCGAGATTGTTGCTCGACGCATCCAAACGCCTCTTTCCCAGAAAAGTAGCCTTTTAGAAGGGCAAGCCCTCGACCTTACCCGTGGTGAAACGTTGGGCGATGCACTCAAAAAAATATCGGGCGTCACAACCCTCCAAACTGGGGCATCGATTAGCAAACCCGTCATTCACGGTCTGCACAGCAATCGGGTCGTCATTATGAACAACGGCATTCGCCAAGAAGGCCAACAATGGGGCTCAGAACACGCGCCCGAAATCGACCCGTTTATTGCCAAACGCCTAACCGTCGTCAAAGGCGCAGCAGGCGTTCGCTACGGCTCTGACGCCATTGCGGGCGTTATTTTAGTTGAGCCCGACGAACTTCCAAAAAGCCCACGGCTGAGTGGCGAAGTGAATGCTGCGGCATTTTCCAACGGCCGCATTGGGGTTGTGTCAGGTACATTGCAAGGAGGATTACCTCAGTGGAAAGGCTGGACATGGCGTATTCAAGGCACCCTCAAAAACGGTGGCAACATCCGCACTCCCGACTATTTTATGGCCAATACGGGCGTGCGAGAAAACAATTTTTCGGCCACAACAGGCTACCGAAGCAGCCGCTTTGGCGTTGAAGCATTTTTTAGCCAATTTGTTAATAACATTGGCATTTTTTCGGGTTCACACATTGGGAGTACGTCCGATTTATTGAACGTCATCAAAAACGGCGAACCATTTATCAAAACGGGCTTCACCCGCAACATCGAACGCCCCAACCAGCTCATTCTCCATAACCTTCTTAAAGGAAAAGCATTCTATAATTTTAACGGCAACCGACTTAGCTGGACCGTCGGGCGACAATTTAACCGTCGAGCCGAGTATGACTTGCACGGCCCGCAAGCGTCCACTAACCCCGCCCTCCTATTCCGCATCACTACCCTTACCAGCGACCTTGTGCTTGACCACAAGCCACTTGGCAACGGTAAAATGAGTGGACAATTGGGGCTAAGTGGACTGTATCAGTACAATTTTACGGACGGGCGGCCACTGATTCCTGATTTTGAGCAAACCAATATCGGCATTTTTGGGCTAGAACGTTGGGTATTTCAACACTGGGAATTGGAGGCTGGCGCTCGTTTTGATTGGCGTCAATTGGATGTTTTTCGCTTCGTTGGCACCACGCCTGACCCGCGACATCACTCATTTACTAATGGCTCGGGTACCGTTGGCGTAGTTTATACACCCGACGAAAAGTTGTCGTTTCGAGCCAATTTTGGAACAGCTTGGCGCCCCCCTACGCCCAATGAATTGTACAGCAAAGGCGTTCATCACGGAGCAGCTTCGTACGAAGAAGGCGACGAAACCCTTCGACCCGAAGTAGCTTACAACCTCATCGGAAGTGTGGAATACACTAGCCAACGTTTTAAGGGAGAATTGGGAATGTATCACAACCAAATTTCCGATTTTATTTACCTAAAACCCCAAGCCGAACCCATTTTGACCATCCGTGGCGCGTTCCCCTATTTCAAATACACCCAAACCGACGCTACGTTTACGGGTTTTGACCTTGATACTCAGTGGGATGTCATCCCAAAACGTTTTTCCCATAACTTAAAACTCTCTTATTTGCGCGCTTACGACCGCCGCGAGCAGGGTTATTTGGTGTTTATCCCAGCCAATCGCATCGAAAACGAACTGCGTTGGAGCGTTGGGAAAGTGTTTTCTTCCAAAGATACCTATCTGATGCTCAGTCACCTTTGGGTGGACAAACAGCGCCGCGTACCGCCTAACAGTGATTTTATGGAACCGCCCTCGGCTTACCATTTGTGGAATATAAACATTGGTGGGATGCTGTCGCTCAAGGAATTATCGCAATTACATTGGACTTTTGCAGTTCAAAACGTCCTTAATACTTCGTACCGCGATTACCTCAATCGGTTTCGTTACTTTGCAACCGAACAAGGCCGCAATGTCTCCCTGAAACTTCGCTATACGTTTTAAGTCCTCCACAAAAAATTCTGCCTAAAAGTTAATTGCAACATTGATGCAAATAAAAGTTTGACTACATTTGCAACACTATTGCAAAAACTCGCTTTAATGATACAGAAAAAATTGCCCGTGACCGTGTTGTCAGGTTTTTTGGGGGCAGGAAAAACCACCCTGCTCAACCACGTACTTCACAACAAAGAAGGACTTAAAGTCGCAGTCATTGTGAACGACATGAGTGAGGTCAACATTGACGCACAGCTGGTAGCGCGAGAAAATACCCTTTCGCGCACCGAAGAAAAACTCGTTGAGATGTCGAATGGCTGTATTTGTTGCACGCTCAGGGAAGATTTAATGGTAGAAGTAGAGCGACTGGCCCAAGAAAACCGTTTTGACTACCTACTCATTGAAAGTACAGGCATTTCTGAGCCTGTTCCCGTGGCGCAAACTTTCACGTTTGTGGACGAAGAAAACGGCATTGATTTGTCTAAATGGGCACAAATCGACAGCATGGTCACGGTGGTGGATGCCTTCAATTTTTCCAAAGATTTTGGTTCGGTGGACACCCTTCAAACACGCAAACTCAGTGAAGACCCACAAGATTATCGGACGATTGTCAACTTGTTGACCGACCAAATTGAGTTTGCCGACATCATTTTATTGAACAAAACGGATTTGATTAGTAAACTACAACTGCAAGAGTTGACCGCTATCATCAAGTCCTTGAACCCTGTTGCGAAAATCATTCCAACGACTTTTGGCAAAGTGCCTCCTTCCACGATTCTCAATACGGGCCTCTTTGACTATGGCAAAGCCGAGCAATCAGCAGGCTGGATTCAAGAATTACAAAACACTGCCTCGGGCAAAGGCCACACCCCCGAAACCGAAGAGTACGGCATCAGTTCGTTTGTATTTCGAGACAAGCGTCCTTTCCATCCTGAGCGCTTTTGGAACTACCTTTCCAACGATTGGCACGCAGGTATTATCCGCAGCAAAGGACTTTTTTGGTTAGCTTCTCGCCCCGACGAAGCCATCAACTGGAGCCAAGCAGGCGGCTCCCTCCGCGCCGAAAGCGCGGGAGTTTGGTGGTGCAGCATGCCTTTTAACCAGCGAATTCGGTATTCGGCTTACGTTTCAAATCAAAAGCTCATCGAAAGTAAATGGGATAAGCGTTTTGGCGACCGTCAAAACGAACTTGTGATTATTGGGCAAGATTTAAACCCCAAAGCCATTGAGCAAGAACTCATTGCCTGCCTTTGTACCGAAGCAGAAATCAAGAAAATGGAAGCCAACGAACGTTTTTTTGACCCATTCCCCGTCTTATAATTTTTCATTCAACATATCCATCAAACTATGTCACTTTTTCACACCCGACTCATCATTTTGTTAGGTTTAGTTGTAACCCTTGGAAGTTGCAAAAAAGAAGAGCCCGCTCCCGAGGACGAAAACGAGTTAATTACCACCGTACGGTTGAAATTTACCGAAAATGGAACGACCACAACTCAAACTTTTGAGTGGAAAGATTTGGACGGCGACGGTGGTGCTGCCCCTACCATCAGCGCTATTTCTTTACGCCCAAGCCGCACTTACAAACTTGAGGTAGAATTTTTAAATGAAAGTGTATCTCCAGCAGAAAGCATTAATAGCGAGATTTTGGAAGAAGCAGATGAGCACTTAGTCGTAGTAACCCCTAGTGCGTCTAGCTTATTTACTTATACCGCTACTGATAAAGACAGCCGCAGCCTACCCATTGGATTGGCAGGGACATTGGTCACAGGAACAGCCAGCACAGGTACGATCAAAGTACAGCTTCGCCACCAACCGCCAGTCAATGGTCAACCCGTCAAAAATGGTACTGTTACTCCTGGTAGCGACGACGCCAACGTTACTTTTCCTTTGACACTCGTTCCTTAAAGCGCCCAGTCAATTCAGAAAACCTCTGAGGAAGGGGTGTATCTAAAAAAAAGCACCAAAGTAACTGAAAATCGCTTATTTATTAGTACTTTTGCGGTCTTAATTTTTTGAGGTGTCTTTTAGATAAGAAAGATATATGAAACTGTCCGAGTTCAAGTTTGACCTTCCTCAGAGCCTTGTTGCGCTCTATCCAGCCGATCGTGGCGACTCCCGCTTAATGGTGGTAAATCGTCAAACTAAGAAAATTGAACATAAAAAATTTTCCGAAATTATAGATTACTTCAGCGAAGGCGACGTGATGGTTGTCAACGATACCAAAGTTTTCCCTGCTCGTTTGTACGGACAAAAGGAAAAAACAGGTGCTAAAATCGAGGTATTTCTGTTGCGTGAGCTTAACCGCGAAATGCGCCTTTGGGACGTATTGGTGGATCCCGCACGTAAAATTCGGGTAGGGAACAAATTGTATTTTGGCGATAGCGATTTGGTAGCAGAAGTCATTGACAACACTACTTCGCGCGGCCGTACAATTCGTTTCTTGTATGATGGCAACCACGACGAGCTCATGCGCGCCATCGACGAACTAGGCGAAACTCCCCTGCCGCGCGACATCAAGCGCAAGGTAGAAGATGCCGACCGTGAGCGTTATCAAACCATCTTTGCCCAACACGTAGGTGCCGTAGCTGCCCCTACCGCTGGAATGCACTTTACAAAGGTGATTCAGCGCCGCATGGAAATCAAGGGGATTAATTTCGCTCCTATCACCTTGCACGTGGGCGTGGGTACTTTCCGCCAAGTGGATGTAGAAGATTTGACAAAGCACAAAACCGACTCAGAAAATTATGCCATTTCTGAGCCTAGTACAGCGATTATCAACAACGCATTGGACAACAAAAAGAAAGTGTGTGCCATTGGAACCACTTCTCTCAAGGCCCTTGAATCTTCGGTATCAGCCAACAATCGCGTTAAGCCATTTGTGGGATGGACGGATAAATTTATTTTCCCTCCATACGATTTCAAGATTTCAAACGCGCTATTGACCAACTTCCACTTGCCTGAGTCAATTCTATTGATGATGACTTGTGCATTTGGTGGGCATGAGCTAATCATGGAAGCTTACGATGTCGCTATCAAAGAAAAATACAAATTTTTCAGCTACGGTGACGCCATGCTGATCATCTAAGCAAATGACAAAATTTGCCATTATCGTCGCTGGGGGAAGCGGAACACGCATGGGGAAAAAGATGCCAAAGCAATTTATTGAAATTGGCGGAAAACCCATTTTAATGCACACCATTGAGAAATTTCTTTCGTATGATTTCTCTTTGCAGCTCATTCTGGTTCTCCCAGCCAGCGAAATGCAAGCTTGGTACGCCCTCTGCGACAAGCACGAATTTTACCCTCCGATTGTCACCGTTACTGGCGGTGGTACCCGTTTCCAATCGGTCAAAAACGGACTTCAACGCATCAGCACAAAAGAAGGACTCGTCGCTGTTCATGACGGAGTTCGTCCGTTTGTTACCCCCGAAATCATTGCCAAAGGATTTGAGGTTGCCGCCGAAAAAGGCGCTGCCGTAACGAGCGTTCCGCTCAAAGATTCTCTCCGATTTGTGGCCGAAGACGGCAGCAACCAATCAGCCGAGCGCGCTTCTTACCAGCTCGTTCAAACGCCCCAAACTTTCCGACTCGACTGGATGCGACCAGCATTTGACGCTCCCGAGCAGCCTTTCTTTACCGACTGTGCCAGCGTGCTCAACTTTGCGGGCCGTGAAGTGACCCTCATCGACGGTGCCTACGAAAATATTAAAATCACAACGCCCGAAGATATCCTTTGGGCAGAGGCTTTTTTAGGTTCTCATCACTAACTAAAAGTCACTCCCTTGCGACATCGTCTTTCAGTTCAGGCTTATGTTGAAGGCGTTCTTTCGGGCAACCGAATGGTTTTAAGTCGTGCCATTACCCTCATCGAAAGTCAGCTTCCTTCCGACAAAGAACTAGCGCAGCAAGTTTTAGAGCTCATTTTACCGCATACTGGGCGTTCTGTTCGCATTGGGATTACGGGGGTGCCAGGTGTTGGAAAAAGCACGTTTATTGAAGCTTTTGGAAAAAAAATAACGGGTCTTGGCAAACGACTAGCGGTTTTGGCCATTGACCCCACCAGCCAACGCTCCAAGGGAAGTATCATGGGCGATAAAACCCGCATGGAGGAGCTTTCCCACGACCCTTTGGCCTACATTCGCCCTTCTCCTTCAAGTGGTTCGCTGGGGGGAGTTGCCAACAAAACCCGCGAAACGATGCTCTTGTGCGAAGCTGCTGGCTTTGAAGTAATTTTTATCGAAACCGTGGGCGTGGGCCAATCGGAAACTTTGGTCAAAGGCATGGTTGATTTTTTCCTCTTGTTGATGCTGGCGGGCGCAGGTGATGAACTTCAAGGCATCAAAAAAGGAATTATGGAAATGGCCGATGCCGTTGTCATCACCAAAGCCGACGGCACCAATCAGCCTGCTACCCAAAGAGCAGTAGTTGAATACCAAAATGCACTTCACTTGTTTCCCCCCACCGAAAATGGATGGTATCCACAGGTAAAAACCTGTTCAGCCCTCGAAAATAGGGGCTTGGATGCTATTTGGACGATGATTAAGGAATTTACGCAGCAGGTACAACAAAACGGTTTTTTCCACCGAAATCGTCAGCAGCAAAGCCTTGAATGGATGCACAGCCTCATTCGCTATGCCTTAGAAGAGCAGTTTTATCAGCACCCCAAAGTTCTCCAGCAACTTCGCGAGATGGAGGCACAGGTAGAAAACGAAAAATGGCTGCCTATTAAAGCAGCCACCTATCTATTAGAGATTTTTAAAAACTTCCCTAGTTAATAATTCGGAAAGTTATGGGTACACACTTAACATTTGAGCAGTCGGTGCCAGTACTTTGAATCGTGACAGTCGCTGTGCCTTGCCCTGTACCAGCCCCACAACTACCTGTAACACTTTGTACCGTGTAAGTCGTTGTATTGGTTGGAGTGACTGTTACGGTCTTGCTAGGCTCTTGTTGTGTCAGTGTTACTGAAATTCCACCGTTTAACGCTACCGTCGCTGGTAATACGCTATTTTGAGATGCAACAGTCAAAGTAGAGCTTCCTCCCGCTGGAATTGTTCCTCCTCCCGACAACAACACAGTAGGCGTAGCTGGGCATTGGTTAGTGATAGGCGTCAACGCTCCTTGCGACACTTGTCTTGTCAACGACATATTGTTTTGTGGATCAGCAGGATCAGGATATGCCATTGTCACGACCGTTGACGGATTGCTTGAACTCACCGAAATACTATAACATTTGCTGGTATTTCCTGCGGTACTAAATGCCAAACACGCCACCGTTTTCCAATTGGTATCCACCGTTGTTCCTTCTCCATTCACCCCGTTATTTACGATGTTAATACTTAATGCACTGGTGGGATCTCCTGGCGTCCGGGTCATTCCAAGCAACGAATAGGTTCCTCCACTAAATACTCCCCGACTTCTGTAAACGGGGTTACTCAACTGGTTTGTGGGATACGTCAACAAAATATTGGCATTTCCCATCACAAAGGCACTGTCGGCAGAAGTAGAACGGATTTCTACGCACATCGTCACCGAATCTTTGGCGCAGTTATAACTCCCTGGAACAAGCCTCACTTCATAACGTCCTTGGGCCTTGGCAAAAGTTGCACTCATCAATAGCGCCCCGACAACTAAAAAAGATAGAAGATTAAACTTTTTCATATTTTCCGAATAATTGGTTCGATTTTTGTTAAAGCCCTTAACAGCCTGCCACTTATATTGCGCAATTAATATGCCGGTTTAGAAACTTACGCCTGAAAATTTTCCGTTGTTTTTCCGCCAAAGAATGTCGTCATTGGCATTTACTTCTCCATCTAAATTATAATCAGTCAGTAAATAGCGTGCAAATTTCCCGTTGTCCAAGCGCCACGTACTTGAGTCATTGGCATTGATTTCAGAAAAAGAGGATTTGTTTGAATCTCCCGCAAACAAGCAGTGAATAGCTCCAACCTGCATCTGCCCCGACGCAGGTGCATTGGAAGGAATATAGGACTGTTGCTGAGTAAAATCGTACGTAATTTTATTGCTTGCAATGGCTACAGGTGTATGAGACGCCGCCCCAACGTGTGTTCGGTGTTCTACCAGTACATAATAAGACTGCGACGTGGACAAAGTAGGACAAGCCGCTACCAAGGTCACATTACCATTTTTACGGAGTAAACCCGCAGTGCGATAGACCATCGAGGAGGCATTGGTTACATCCGTTCGTAGTGAAATCAGCACCCAATCTACCACATCGCTGTCGTACGAACTTACCGTCTCGGTGCCCAAATAATTCCAAGGGGCTGTTTTATAAGGCTGACCAGCAGGAGTTGCTACGCCAAAGGGGCTTACGGGTGTTTGGCCAGGCAATAGTCCTTGTTGGTTGAGCGTCGTTGACATTTCGGTACTTCCCCAAACGCCTTCCATGTATATTTTTATGGTTGGGCACGCCACAGAGGTTGACGTAGAAATAACGTTAACAACGATGGTTGCTCGTGGGCTTTCACACGTATTTACCGTTTGGGATACGTAATAGTTGGTTGCTCCCACTGTTGCCGTCGATGGTGTGGGGGCTGTCGTATTGGATGTTCCTCCCGTTGGGACGGTGTACCATTTTAAAGACGTACCCGTAGCGGTTAATGGGCTTGCTGTTTGTCCTTGCGTATAGTTAATTGGCGACGTAGCTGTAGGAGCAGCAGGCGTAGCCGTCACATTCCCATCAATTTTAGTACGGCCACTTTCGCAACCACTTACCGTTTGAGATACCCAATAACTGGTTATGCCTGCGGTTGTCGTTGAAGGCGTCGGTGCCGTAGCGTTGCCTGTTCCGCCCGTCGCTGCGGTGTACCACAGCAAATTACTGCCCGTGGCTGTCAATGCTACCGCCGTTTGATTTTGGCAATAGTTAATCAGTGTCGTCGCGGTGGGAGCGCTTGGTGTAGCCGTAACATTCACATCAATTTTTGCTCGGGTACTACTACCACAACTGCCTAATGTCTGAGATACCCAATAACTGGTTCCGCCTGCGGTCGTCGTTGAAGGCGTCGGGGCTGTGGCGTTGCCTGTTCCGCCCGTCGCTGCGGTGTACCACAGCAAATTACTGCCCGTGGCCGTCAGCGCTACCGCCGTTTGGTTTTGACAATAATTCACAGGAGTTGTTACCGAAGGCGGGGGTGGAGTAGAACTCACAATAACGTCAATTTTTGTGCGATTACTTTCGCAGCTACTTACCGTTTGAGATACCCAATAACTGGTGGTGCCCACTGTCGTCGTTGATGGGGTTGGCGCAGTCGAATTGCCTGACCCACCCGTCGCGGCGGTGTACCACAGCAAATTACTACCCGTGGCCGTCAGCGCTACCGCCGTTTGATTTTGGCAATAGTTAATCGTCGTCGTCGCGGCAGGAGCGCTTGGCGTGGCCGTGACAATAACGTCAATTTTTGTACGACTACTTTCGCAGCTACTTACCGTTTGAGACACCCAATAACTGGTGGTGCCCGCTGTCGTCGTTGATGGGGTTGGCGCAGTTGAATTTCCTGGCCCGCCCGTCGCGGCGGTGTACCACAGCAAATTATTGCCCGTGGCCGTCAGCGCTACCGCCGTTTGATTTTGGCAATAATTAATCGTCGTTGTCGCGGCAGGAGCACTTGGCGTAGCCGTGACAATAACATCAATTTTTGTACGACTACTTTCGCAACTACTTACCGTTTGAGATACCCAATAACTAGTGGTACCGGCTGACGTCGTTGATGGGGTTGGCGCAGTTGAATTTCCTGACCCACCCGTCGCGGCGGTGTACCACAATAAATTACTGCCCGTGGCCGTCAGTGCTACCGCCGTTTGGTTTTGACAATAATTAATCGTCGTTGTCGCGGCAGGAGCGCTTGGCGTGGCCGTGACAATGACGTCAATTTTTGTGCGACTACTTTGGCAGCCACTTACCGTTTGAGACACCCAATGACTGGTAGTACCAACTGTCGTGGTAGAAGGAATCGGGGCTGTCGCGTTGCCTGGCCCGCCCGTCGCTGCGGTGTACCACAACAAATTACTTCCCGTGGCCGTCAGCGCTACCGCCGTTTGGTTTTGGCAATAATTAATCGGTGTAGTTGCGGCGGGGGCGCTTGGAATGCTATTGATGGTAAAAGTTGCGCTGTTTGAACCCGTTACGCTCGGCGAAACAGAATTGACGCGAACTCTGTAGCCTGTTCCACTTAACGTTCCAGCAGGAATGGTCGCGGTCAATGGACTACTTGTTCCCGTTGTTGGAATATCAACAAAATTATTTCCAGCCGCATCCGACAACTGAACGACGTACGAAGTAGAGGTTAAATTGGCCGTTGTGAAACTAACACTGATGCTTTGACCAGCACATACGGTACTCGGCGTGACGCTACCCGTTGTAATAGAAGGTGGCGACGCCCCTGAGACAATTAAGCTATAATCTTCAGCTTCTCCATAATTTAGGTTAATGCAAGGATCGGTGACTGCACTACCCGACCCCGAGTTATAACTTGACCGTACCCGCATTCGTACCATTCCGCTTGCCGTCACTGGAATGGTAAAAGAGTTGGTCGCCGTAGGATTCATCCTTGTCGAAGAAATATCCGTACTTTGATACACCTTCTCGGACGCCTCAAAAACTCCATCTTGGTCATAGTCAAGCCATATGGTAATGTGTTGGTCAAAATAAGTACCAACCCCACCTGAAGTAGCCCTTGCCGTAAACGTGTATGTGCTACCTGCGGTTACGTTGTAAGGCGTAGATGTATAATCTCCAAAATTACCTGCCGAACAATTAGAGTTGATGTTGTTAATGATGGTTGTGGCCCCCTGTTTCAAGATAAAATCATCAATCAATACCTGGAGCGTCGAACATGAGGTACTGTAGGTTGGAGTACAATAGTTGAGCCCAGTAGTGATGATAAACACAGCACTATAGTCGGTCGAAGAGTTGGACGCCTTTACGCGGTAATAATAAGTCGTAAACGCGGTGGTTGTTTGGTCTAGGTAGGTCGTAACGTTGGGGGCTATGCCACCAATAGGCACAAAGCCCGCCGTGGCAGAGGTCGTTGAACGCTCAATAATAAACCCTGACTCATTGGATGAATTATCGGTAAAGGTCAGCGTTACCCCCGATGGCCCCAGTGTTCCTGCCAAGTTGCTTGGTACGTTAGCTCCCGTGACGGTCGAGCCGCAAGTGAGCGAATACTGGTTTGCGCCGTCAGTTCGTAACAAAACCCCTCCGCTGATTCGGTTCATTTGCCCTGCCGTAAAAGTATTTCCGCACGCAATTGGATAGTACGACATGATGTTGGAAAGCGAGGGATTGTACAACTGATTTTGGGGATCTCGTGCCGTTCCTGTGTAACTACAGCCGAGCAAGCTCACCGAATCTCGTCCGTAAGGATCGGCAGGGGTATCACAAACCAAATCTCCTTTTGTTGCGCAGTTGCCTCCCTGAACCAATTCACGGTTGGCTAAATTGGGGTCTGTGCTTCCTTGGAACGTGTGTAACAAATTAAAATAATGGCCTAACTCGTGCGTAAACGTTCGCAAATCGGTGGCATTACTGGCTTGGACAAAAAGTCGATTGGTGCTTGCCAACGTACTCGGGAAGTACGCATATCCTGATACTGCCAAACTGCCAAACTGTATGGTATTGGGGAAATAAACGTTTAGAGCATTCGTCACATCGTTGGCATTGCAGAGGACAGACTCTTCGGTGTTATCGTAATCGTAGAGGGTAGTGTTGTTGATGTAATTGGGAGAACCACAGAAGTAAAACTGAAGCCCACTGCCTACGTTGATGTAGTATGAATTGACTTGAGCAAGTGCGATGTTAAGATCTGCGATGCTGAGTCCGCCTGTGCCATCTGTTCTTCTTAGTACATGCGCTTTAATTGGGATATACTGAACTGTTTGAATGGCCGCCGTCGCATATTGTTCGGCAAACTTTTGTTTCAGCTGAATGACTCGATTTTCTCGGCTTTGAATCTCTGCCGCATTTTCGTGGGGAGTTCCGCAGGGTACAGCCTGAGCGCGTGCTTCAAAATGAAGCAGCCACGCGGCCCAAAACACCGCACACCCAATAATGCGTAAAACATTTCGAATCATGCCCCTACTACATCGTTAATACTCGTTAAAATGATGTTACAGTTTTGTCACCCACAAGAGGATAACTCTGTGAAAATCAATTAATTAAATTTACGTAGGGTAATTGGTACAGTATAATTTTATAGGCAATAATTATGCCAAAAGTTGATATATCTAGTAGAATATACTTTTCTACCGATACAAAAACAAGCTAACACACACATAATGAGCCACTTTCGAGCACTTTTACCTTATAATATAAGCATATTCTTACAGTTTTGCGGTATAATCTCGGCCCAACATTCGCATTTGGCGAGCTATTTGCTGTGTACGTCTCAGCGTATAACTCGACGGGTTTTTAATGGAAAAACGTAAAGGACTTGGCAATACGGCTGCAATGCGCGCTGCTTCTATACGAGTTAGGTTTGCCGACGATTTTTGGAAAAAGCGTTGAGCGGCGGCTTCATACCCAAAAGTCATATTGCCTGTCTCAGCTACGTTAAGATATACCTCTAAGATACGTTCTTTTCCCCAGATTACCTCAATTAAAAGTGTAAAATATACTTCTAAGGCTTTTCGAACGTAACTGCGGCCTTGCCATAAGAAGACATTTTTGGCTACTTGTTGCGAAATGGTGCTTGCTCCTCTGATTTTTTTTCCCTTCAAATTGTATTGAAATGCGTTGCCCATGGCTTTGAAATCAAAGCCCCAATGTTCGGGAAAAAGCTGGTCTTCGGAAGCTACTACCGACAAAGGCGCTTCTTTCGACATGTCATCAATGGAAGTCCAATCCGAATAAATTTTACTACTGCGACCATCCGCAATGGCTTCCACTTTTCGTACCAGCATGAATGGCGTAAACCAAACGGGTACAAACTTGAGCACTGTCACCCAAATCACCGACCCCACCAGAAAATACAGTATGCTCTTTAGCACAAAACGCGTTAGAATAGACTTCCAGCTTTTTGTTTTGGGCAAGGGTGCAGATGCAGGGGTATTGGGACGAATTCGGTTAACAGCCATAGAAGACTAGAAAAGGGTTATCAAAATAGTGTGACTGACTAAATGTAACAAAAATCGAAAAAGGAATCCAATTGTTCAAACTAAAAATAAATCTGAGGAAATTCGGTCGGCAAATAATTTCCCTTTCTCTGTGAGATACAGCACATTGTTTCGTACTTCTACCCAATTTTTTTCAAGAAATTTTTCTACGTACGCTTTTTGTTCTTCCAGCAAATCAATGTTGGCTATGTCCCGAATCACCGCTAAATCACAGCCCCAAATCGTTCTCAGGCTCGTCAAAATATAGTCATTTACTTGATCAAAAACTGACAATTCTTCTAATTCAAATACAGGCTTTTTTCCCTGAATACCACGAAGATACAGGGCATTATTAGACACGTTGTATTGGCGAGAAATGCCATTGAATGAATGCGCGCTTGGCCCAACGCCCAAGTAAGGCCGCCGCTTCCAGTAGCTGCTGTTGTGACGGGCATATTGGCCATTTTTAGCAAAGTTGGAAATTTCGTATTGCTCGTACCCAGCCTGCGTCAACGAGCGTACCATTTGCTCAAAATGCCGCGCTGACAGCTCCTCGTCAACGGGTTTTATTTTTCCTTTTTTGAGCCAATTTCCCAACGCCGTTTGGGGCTCAATCGTCAGGTTGTAGGCCGAAATATGCGGCGTTCCGAGCGCCATTGCTTTGTCGAGGTCTTGCTGCCAGAGTTGCTCATCACTGATCGTTGGAACCATCCCCAAATGTGCTTGGCTCATGCCATAAATCAGGTCAATCGTCAGGTTATCAAATCCGTGGTCTTGGGCCAGTTGCACACATTGCTCCGACTCTTGCGCGTTGTGCGCCCGATTCATAAAACGCAGATAAGGTTCATAAAATGACTGTAAACCAATGCTTAAACGGTTCACAAACGGTTTCAACGCACGCAGTTTTTCAGAGGTTAAATCGTCGGGATTGGCTTCAAGGGTAATTTCAGCCCCTGGTTCTACTTTAAAAAAACGGTGAATGGTTTCGATGATTTGTTCCAATTCATTTTGGGTCAAGATAGAAGGCGTTCCTCCCCCAAAGTAGATGGTTTCGAGCGTTCGCGTTGGTAAATAGTCTTGTTGTAACGCTATTTCTTGACAAATAGCCGCCACCATCTCCGCTTTTGACTTCAGTTGGGTACTGAAATGAAAATCGCAATAATGGCAGGCTTGTTTGCAAAAAGGAATGTGAAGGTATAAGTGCATGGGGCAAAATTACGCAATTAGCCCACCTTCATAACACGACAAATTCAACACGTCGATTTTTTTTCTTATTTTCTTCTGTT
Organism: Runella defluvii; assembly: GCF_014195535.1. Classification (GTDB taxonomy): domain Bacteria; phylum Bacteroidota; class Bacteroidia; order Cytophagales; family Spirosomataceae; genus Runella; species Runella defluvii. The sequence goes on from NZ_JACIBY010000005.1 coordinate 260,048, forward strand.
GTATTTGGTGCAATTGGGTCAAGGCTACCACGCCCAACGCTCTGAAGTCGGCTACACTAAATTCCATTTTTTATCAAATTCTGTGAACCAAGTGCATTAGCGTAAGCATCATTTTCATCAAAAATACCAGCTCTATCCGAACCTTTAATAGCTCTCGCCCATCCTTGGATAGAAAATCCAGCATAGACTGTAGGTGCTGGGCTTTTACTACCACCAAAAAGTGAATTAAGACTTTCTGTCCCAAAAAATAAACCTCCAAATTTTACTTGCATCCCTACTGCCCATTGTTTGGTTTGTCGCCAATAACTCAATGGCATAGAGAATTCTGCTCCACGTTTTTCAAAACGGGGGGTTAGAGCTGCTACCGAGAATGGGGTATAAGGTTTTGGTGAATAGAACCCTTTGTTATTCCACTTTGCGCTATTGATTAGGGTATTAACATACCATCCTTTCTTTCCAAGTCTAACATCTGCATTTATCACAAATATAGTTGCTAAACTACGAGTAATATCGGGTTGTGATTGTGGACTGTGTTCAGTCAATAAGAATCTCAAGTCGTTGGGCAGGTTGGTTTTACCAAAAGCCGCAGGGACACTTTGATTAACAAATACGCCCTCTCTGCGTTCTACTCCTTTATAGGCAAAACTTCCATAGTCTAACATAGATAGACCAATCCGTACCAGATACTTATTTTTCGTAACATCAATTCGTGTCTTTCCATCCATTGGATGCAGATATTGTTCAAAATCAGGCACAAAATCATAGATGATACCTACATCAAAAGCACCGCCGTTATTTTTAGAAGGAAAAAGATGATTCCATTCAAAAGGCTTGTTAAACTTTGTTGAAGTATTTAAAAGAGTTCCTTCAAAACGAGATGCTCCTAATACTCCCTGAGAAACTAAATCTTCATAGTAAACACCGCCAATAAATTTGTAGGTGACGCCAGCTTTAAAATGGTGTTTTTTATGTACCCATATCGGCAATGCGTATGATAACCCTATTTCATTAAATGCTTCCGTTGTCCAACCCCTATTCACATTTGTAGTACTGTTCCCGAAGAGGATTTTTGTTTGATAACTTGCAGCACGATAGCGGGTAGAAATAGAAAAAGCATGCCTGTTAGGAAGTTGAAGCATAAAACCAGGACCGCGAACATCCGTATAAGTTGGTGACCATAGATGTTTGTTGAGCTTTAATGAGGTTCCAGAAAAAAGCACATGGCTATTTGGATTATCGACATTTGTTATGCCACCTTGGGTATATAAAGACCCAAACTGAACCTGCCAACCGATTCTTGAATCGCTCAAAGAAGCGGGATTTAAGTACCCGCCTTGAATACCTGCAAAATTATTGAATTGCCATACTCCGACCTCCATCACCCCCTCTTTGATAGAGCCCGTACTCATTTGCGCTATTCCCTCACGATAAGGTAAAGAGAAAAATGCAAAACATAGGTGTGTCCATTTCATCTTGCTAATATGTTTTTTGAGTACAATTTAGCAAAAAGGAAATTGACACACCTAAAAAGTTATCTAACTGTATAAGGCGTAAACCAAAAATCAGTTTTCAGCTTCTTGGTTTCTATTAGGAGTCTGCCTTAAAGATTTACGCCTTTTCTTGAGCGCATCACTTAGCACGTATTCGATTTGGCCGTTGGTACTTCTGAACTCTTCCTGAGCCCATTGTTCCAGCTCTTTGAGCATTTCGGGACTGATTCTGAGTACAAACGCCTTTTTTTCGGTTGCCATTGAATAAAAAAATAATGGTAAATAACGCAAAAAAGGAATGTTCAGACAACTATCTAAACATTCCGTAAGACCAATCGGCCTGACTATCGTCTGACCTAGGTGCCACAAATTCTACAAAAGCTTCATTGTATAACCTATCGGTCTGACTATCGTCTGAATTATACAACGTATCGGTCTGACTATCGTCTGACCTAGGGCTTAATTGTACAACGTTCCCGCATTAACCACGGGGCTCACCGATTTTTCGCCGCAAAGCACAACCAACAAGTTACTCACCATGGCCGCTTTACGCTCTTCGTCTAGGTGAACAATCTCTTTCTCAGAGAGTTTGGCCAAAGCCATTTCGACCATTCCCACGGCACCGTCCACAATTTGTTTGCGGGCAGCCACCACAGCCGACGCCTGCTGACGCTGGAGCATCGCCCCCGCAATTTCGGGAGAATAGGCCAAGTGACTGATACGCGCCTCGATGACTTTTACACCCGCCCGCACCAAGCGTTCGTTCAATTCATGCTCAAGCATGTCGTTGATTTTGCCCGAACCGTCGCGCAAGGTAATATCAGCTTCCTCGTCTTCGATGTTATCGTAGGAATACATACCTGCCAATTTCCGCACCGCCGCTTCCGACTGAATCTCGACAAACTTCTGGTAATCATCGACTTCAAATACTGCCTGTGCCGTATCTTCTACATTCCACACGACAACCGCTGCAATTTCAATCGGATTGCCCATTTTGTCATTGACTTTCAGTTTTTGACCGTTGAGGTTACGCGCCCGCAAACTTATTTTCCGACGGCGGTACAAGGGGTTTACCCAACGCAATCCGTTTTGTTTCATGGTTCCAACATACTCTCCAAAGAAAGTGGAGACGGCCGCTTCATTGGGGTTGATGACTGTTAAACCCACAAACATAATGCTTCCTAGAAAAAACAGCAGTCCTGCTAATAGGCCCGTTTGGGCACTTGCCATCATTCCACCCAAAATCCACAGGGCAAATCCCACACCAATAAATGCGTAGCCAGAGGCAGAGGTAAGTTCTTTTTCTTTCATCGTTTTTGATATTAAAATGATATTACAATACTATCTCAATAATACCAAAAAATCACCGATTATCGGACTAACGGCCGAGGGAATTTATAAACGGCAATGGGGCATTTCGTAAAACGGGATTGAAAGAATGCGTGGTGAGGACTGTGGTAGCAGATTCTCAACTGTGGCGACAGATTCTCAACTGTGGTGGCAGATTCTCAAATCTGCCACGCGAGGTTTCTCAAAACCTCGGGATGTATGAAGAAAAGACAGGTATAACCTCGGGATGTACAAAAAACCTGCATGACGGTTGCTTACAACCGTCAACACAGCAATTACGAATCTATTTTTAAGCGAAAGCTTGAGGGTAGAGGCGTTTGCTTTCGGCAATGAGGTGTTCGTAGATCTCAATCGAAGCCCACGTAAACGTTGTAATGAGTACGACAAAGAAAGTCGCCCAGATCGCGTAGGCTTCGGTCGAATAGCTGTTTTGCCAAAACTCTCCCAGTAGCATATTGAGAAAGTTGGGGAGTTGCCCACATAGCCCAAGCCATACAGGGGGCTTAGCCAGCACAACTTCTTTGTTCATTTTTGAATGACGCCAAACCGCAAAAAAGCCGTACCCCAAGCCAAAAACTATCCAAATTGCCAATATAGTTTTACGAACAATTTTGGGGTCTAAGCCATTCGCTAACAAATACCAAAATAATACAGCAAACGTAGCTGTAAAGGCAACCCTTGGCCAGCGAAAAAAACTCAAAAAAGCACCCCACATTAGTCGAGATTGCCGTTTACGCACATTTTGTTCTGCTTTTTGTAGAATAGCATCAAATCCCCAACGCCCAAACTTAGAAGAACTTTTTTCTAAGGCGTCCTCAAACGTTACGGAGTTATCTGCTTCCATTCGAGCTTCTATGTCGGTAGCCAAATGATCCACCAACTCGATTTGAACATCAAGCGGTTTAACCCCTTTCTTTGAAACAAACGCATAAAGGGCGTCGATTTGGGTGGGAGGGAGTTCAGTCATCATACAAATTTGGGAACTGATTTGAACACCTCAGGGTAAAGTTGGCGACTGTAGGCACGGAGTTTTTCGTATGCTTGAATTTCAGTAGTTCCTAGCAGGAAAAGAGCAGAAATTAACAAAGTAGCCGCCAAAGGATACGTTGATTCTCCCAACATTGTGAATTTCAGCACCAGCTTGGCAGCAGAATAAAAGTTAATAACTACAAGCCCAGTCCCTACACCTCTATAACTTGTCAGTGATAGTTTTTGGGGCATCATTACATTACGAAAAAAGATAAATATACTGTACACAATACCTAAGGAAATACACGGCCATAAGATGTTCTCGTTTACAATCTTTACCAGTTCAATAGGTGCTTTTCTTAAAAAAATATACAAAACCCCCATCAAAACTATTGTAAAGAAAATTTTTGACCCAATAAAAAAGTCTTTGAAACCCTCCATCCAATAACGACGATACAGGCGTCCTACTTGTTTTTCTTTCTCCTTGACAACCTGTTTAAGGTCTCGTTTTTTAAACATTTTCAGGGTTTGCTTCATTACTTCTTCCACCGATTTCTCTGGGTGTTGATCGAGTTCTTCCTCTATTTTGGAAGCTAAATGGTCCACCAGTTCTACCTGTACATCAAAATACTCGACATCACGGTCGGCTACATACTTATACAATAAATCGATTTGTTCTTTTGTAAGTTGAGAATTCATCATCCAAGCGATAGTTTAGGATTAAGCAATAACTGCATGTGTTTGACAAACTCGGTGAGTTCCTCCAAACGATTAATGGTTTCGGCTTCGCCTTTTTCTGTCAACGAATAGTACTTGCGCGGGCGGTTGCCCACTTGTTCTACCGCCACCGTCAGCAACCCATCAGCCTCTAACTTGTGCAACGCGGGGTACAGCGCCCCTTCGTTTATCACCAGTTCTCCGCCCGTTTGCTCTTTTACTTTTTGCGTCATTTCGTAGCCATACATCCGCTTATTTTCTTCTAATAATTTCAAAATAATCAGCGAAAGGCTTCCTTTATAGAGTTGTGAATTGTTCATGGCACAAATATACCTCAGAAATTGATATATCAAAGTCTGAGGTATTATTTTTTTACATTACCCATTTGTTAGGAAAGCCTGCAAAAACTTTTTAAAACCTTAAAAATCAAGCAATAATAAAGTAACAGATGAAGTGCAATTTGCGAACATGAAGCAAAAGACGCACTATCGTACCATTGTGATTTCGGATGTTCACCTCGGAACTAGCGGCTCCAAGGCCAAAGAAGTCACGCATTTTTTGAAGCAATACAAATGCAAACGGCTTATCCTGAACGGTGACATCATCGACGGATGGCAGCTAAAAAAATACGGTACGTGGAAGCGTCGGCACACGGCTTTTTTCAAAACAGTGCTAAAAATGATGGATGACTACCACACCAAGGTCATTTATATTCGTGGAAATCACGATGATTTTTTAGACCAAATCATGCCCTTACGTCTCGGGAAACAGTTTCAAATTCGCAAAGACTACATCTTGAAATCGGGACAAAAACGGTTTTACGTTACCCACGGCGATGTCTTCGACAGCATTACAACGCACATGAAGTGGTTGGCGTATTTGGGCGACGCGGGCTACACCTTCTTACTATGGATTAACAAGTTATACAATCACTACCGCGACTGGTGCGGACTGCCGTATTATTCACTTTCGCAATTAATCAAGCAAAAAGTCAAGGCGGCCGTCAATTACGTCTCTGATTTTGAAGAAAAACTAACCGAACTAGCCCGCTCTCGTAACTGCGACGGAATCATCTGCGGGCACATTCACCAACCCGCCATGCGCGACATTGACGGCATACTTTACATGAACTCAGGCGACTGGGTAGAATCGCTCACGGCTTTGGTCGAAGACCACGATGGCAACTGGACCCTCGTCTATTACAACGAAGCCCAAATGGGCAAAACAGACGAACCAACGGTATCCGAGTTTTTTGGGGTAAAAGAGCGGGCGGCATCGTGAGTAAGTTTCTGTTTATTATCCAAGGCGAAGGTCGAGGTCACTTGACCCAAGCCATTTCGTTGGCTCAGTTATTGCGCGCCAACGACCACGAAGTAGTAGCTGGGCTGGTCGGAATCGGAAAAGGGCGGCAACTGCCTTCTTTCTTTTACGATTCGTTTCCCGCTGACATTCACTCGTTTTACAGTCCACATTTGATAATGGGAAAACGGGGAATTAGTTTTTCCAAAACGATTACGCATCATCTTTTTCGGATTCCTCTCTACGTCAAAAGCCTCCAAGCCATTCATGCCCACGTCCAGCATTACCAACCTGACGTTATTGTCAATTTTTACGATGTGCTTGGTGGTTTATACGCGCTGACGTATCGGCCTGCGGTTCCGATTGTCGCCGTTGGGCACCATTATTTGTTCTTACGCAACGATTTTATATTTCCTGCCCAACGCAGTTTAGACCATTGGTTGTTAAAAATCAATACGCGCCTTACGGCAGTACGGGCTCAAAAACTGCTGGCTCTTTCGTTTTATCCCACTGCTATTCCTACCCACCACCGCATCGTGACCGTCCCACCCCTTCTTCGTGGGGCGGTCAAAGCGCTGACGCCTACCCAAGAACCCTTTTTTCTGGTCTATGTCACCTACGCCGCCATGAGTAAAACCGTGATTGAGTGGCACTTACAGCATCCTGAAGTGAATTTACACTGTTTTTGGGACCAACCCGACCACCGTTTTGACGAAACACTGACTTTTCATAAAGTGGATGGAGCTAAGTTTTTAGAGATGATGGCACGTTGTACAGCACTGGTGACAACGGCAGGGTTTGAGTCGGTTTGCGAAGCGATGTACCTTGGAAAGCCTGCTTTGATGGTTCCTGCTCACTACGAACAAGCCTGCAACGCCCTCGATGCGCAGCGGGCGGGTGCAGGGATTGCCGCCGAAGAATTTGACCTGTCGCTGCTCCTTGATTACCTTCCCAATCACGTACCAGCCCAAGACCATTTTCAAGAATGGTGTGCTCAAGCAACGCCCCTTTTTCTAGCTCATTTAGAAGAAGTCGTGCTTGAGAGACGGGTATTGGAGGCTATATCATCTGAGTAAGAAGTACTTCTACTTTTATTCCCAACTCCACTTCTAACGCCGTTGCAAAACTAAGATTATCTTTATCGGATGTGAGTTTGAGAGGCATACATTCCAAAACACATAGAAAATTTGAGAATAAGCACATAGAAAACATAGCTATTTTTCTATTAAGCAGATTTTCATTGAGTGAGTGGGTTTTGGAGGCTTTTATCTAATTTTGCAGCAATATTAAAAAAAACAACGAATAGTCCCGTATCTGTACATTCCCTCAGCGAGGGGTAAGGGGCTTAAAACAACCAAGTAAATGTTGAGCGAACAAGAACTCCTCCGCCGCCAAAAGCGCGAAGATTTGATGAAAATGGGGATTGACCCCTATCCTGCCGAATTATTTGAGGTAAACGCTACGGCAGCCGATATTCATAAAAACTACGAAAACGATAAGCTCAATTATAAGAGTATCTCCATTGCAGGCCGTTTGATGGGCTTCCGTATCATGGGAAGCGCGTCGTTTGTTGAATTACAAGACAGCACGGGACGCGTTCAGCTCTATTTCCGCCGCGACGACCTTTGCCCTGGCGAAGACAAAACACTCTATAATACAGTTTTCAAAAAATTGCTCGACATCGGCGACATCATCGGGGTCAAAGGGTATGTTTTTACAACTCAAACGGGTGAAATCTCAATTCACGTTGAGGAGTTTAAAATTTTGAATAAATCGCTTCGCCCACTTCCTGTGGTGAAAGAAGTAGATGGCAAAGTGTATGACGCATTTTCGGATCCCGAGCAACGTTTCCGTCAGCGGTACGTGGACTTGATTGTGAATCCTCACGTCAAAGATATTTTTATCAAACGTGCCCGCATCATCAGCACCATGCGTCGGATTTTTGACGACAGAGGTTGGTTGGAAGTCGAAACGCCCATTCTCCAGCCTATCCACGGGGGAGCTACAGCCCGTCCGTTTAAGACGCACCACAACACGCTCGACATGCCGTTGTACATGCGTATTGCCAACGAACTTTACCTCAAGCGTCTGATTGTGGGTGGTTTTGATGGGGTGTACGAGTTCGGAAAAATGTTCCGCAACGAAGGAATGGACCGTACTCACAACCCAGAGTTTACGTCGTTGGAGTTTTACGTGGCTTACAAAGACTATCATTGGATGATGGGCATCACGGAAGAAATCCTTGAGAAAGTAGCCATCGCGGTAAACGGTACAACCAAAATCCAATCGTGGGGCAACGAAATCGAGTTTGCAGGGCCTTACACGCGATTGAGCATTTTTGAAGCGATTGAAAAATACACGGGAGTAAACGTAGAAGGCAAAACCGAAGCCGAACTCATCGCTCAGTGCAAGGAGTGGGGCATCGAAACCGACGCGACCATGGGCGTGGCCAAACTCATCGACGAGATTTTCGGCGCGAAGGTAGAAGACAACTTAATCCAGCCGACGTTTATCATCGACTATCCCGTTGAGATGTCGCCATTGACCAAAAAGCACCGTAGCAAACCTGGTTTGGTGGAGCGTTTCGAGTTGTTTATCAATGGAAAAGAGGTTGCCAATGCGTACTCAGAGCTAAACGATCCTATCGACCAACGGGAGCGTTTTGAGGAACAACTTCGCCTTGCCGAACGCGGCGACGAAGAAGCGATGGCGATGGACGAAGACTTCATCCGTTCGCTCGAATACGGAATGCCTACTACTTCGGGAATTGGTATCGGTATCGACCGTCTGACGATGATGATGACCGACCAAACCAGCATTCAGGAGGTATTGTTCTTCCCACAAATGCGCCCAGAGAAGAAGGTAGAAATGGCCACCGAAGCCGATTACGTAGCGCAAGGTGTACCCGCAATTTGGGTGCCTGCCCTCCAAAAAATGGGTTTCTTGACCATCGACGCCCTCAAAGCGGCCAACCCCAACAAAGTGTTCAACGATTTGGGCGGTTTGCGCAAAAAACTAAAAATCGACGCTCCCATGCCGAAAAAAGAAGAGGTTGAGGCTTGGATTGGGTAAAATAGTAACAAAAAGCGGAGAACACTCTCCGCTTTTTTAGTTTTATAGCCCTACCCAATTTGGCACTCTACTGAATACGCCTTATCTTGCCGAAACATTTACATTTCACTGAAACTCAAAACCATTTCGCGATGAAAAAGCTTTTATTGTCTTGCCTCGCATTGCTTCCTTTCTTGGCCGTAGCCGACCCCGCACCTTTTTCGGTGACAGGCGCCATCAAAGGACTAAAAGACCAAACTATTTATCTCCGTTACGGAAAAACCATTGATTCGCTCAAGTCGGCGAATGGTGAATTTAACTTCAAAGGGCAAATCGAAGACCTTACCACGGCTTACCTTCGCGTGGGCAAAACGCAGACTTCGTTTTTTGTGGAGAAAAACGCCACACTTACGTTTGCGGGTAGCCTCGAAGAACTTGAAAATTCAAGCGTAGTAGGAACCCGTATCAACGATGACTTGTCGCGTTATACTTCTTCCATTGCTTCGCTCAATAACCAACGCCGTCCTGTCATGGCCGCGCTGATGGATGCGTACCAAAAGAAACAGCCTTACAAAGAGTTCAACGAGCAAGTTGACAAAATCGACGAGCAGATTACGACAAAAGCCAAAGAATTTATCCAAACCAACCCTGAGTCGTTGGTAAGTGCGTGGTTGGTGCGTAGCCGTTTCTTCTACGGCGAAGACAGCGAGTTGTCGAGCATGTATGGTTATTTAAAAGGCGACGCGCTCACGTCGAACTTTGCCAAAGATTTGAAGAAAAAAATTGACGTTAACGCAAAAACTGCGGTTGGACAATTGGCCATGGAGTTCACCCAAAACGATGTAAACGAAAAACCTGTCTCGTTGTCGTCGCTTCGTGGAAAGTACGTATTGGTCGATTTTTGGGCCTCATGGTGCGGCCCTTGTCGCCAAGAAAACCCGAATGTGGTAAAGGCATTCAATGCTTACAAAGACAAAGGATTTACGGTTTTGGGCGTATCGCTTGACCAGAAAAAAGAACCATGGCTCAAAGCCATCGAAAAAGACGAACTTACCTGGACACACGTTTCGGATTTGAAATACTGGCAAAACGAAGTAGCTGTTCAGTACGGTATCAATTCGATTCCTGCCAGCTTTTTGTTAGACCCTAACGGCAAAATCGTCGGCAAGAACTTACGTGGTGAAGCCCTCACCAAAAAACTCGCCGAGCTGATGCCCGACAAAGAAGTAAAATAATACTTAAATAGTTGCAGGCGAGGTCAACCACCTCGCCTTTTTTATACCCTTATGACGCCCATTACGCAACGATTAGCCATTCAAGACATCATCGAAGAAACCGAGGACAGCAAAACCTTTGTGTTAGCATCCGTCGATGGACAACCGCTGGAGTACCAAGCGGGGCAATTTTTGACGTTTTTGTTCCAAGAAAGCGGACACGAAGTTCGTCGGTCGTTTTCGCTGTCGTCTTCTCCGTCGGTCGATAGTCTTCCTTCGGTTACGATTAAACGCGTTGCCAATGGCCTGATTTCCCGCCCATTGCTCGATTATAGCCGCATTGGCGACGTTTGGGAGTGTCTGCCTCCTGCGGGTCGGTTTGTGCTTTCTGCTCATCCACCGAAGCACGTTTTTTTGTTGGCCGCAGGAAGTGGCATTACCCCACTTTTGGCGTTAACCAAAGAACTTTTGGCCAAACATCCTTCTACGAAGATTACCCTGATTTACAGCAATAAGTCGGTAGAATCCACCATTTTTTACGCCCAACTTACCGCGCTTCAAGCCGCTCATTCTGAGCAATTGAAGGTTATTTTTCTGTGGGGAAATGCCAAAAATCTGCGTTGGGCTCGCCTCAATGGCACTTTATTGGAAGAAATTATTCAGCAAACCCTTCAAGGCGCTCCTTTTTCTGACGCCCATTTTTACGCCTGTGGGCCGTTCCATTATATGTTGATGGTGGAAATAAGTTTGTTGACGATGGGTTTTCACAAAGACCAACTCCAACGGGAGCATTTTGTGATTGAGTCCAAACCGCCAACGCCCAAGCAGTATCCTGCCCAAACGATTTTGGCGAGCTTCCAAGGAACGCAACAAACGATTTCGGTTCGTAAAAATCAGACGCTCCTGGATGCGGGATTGGTGGCGGGTTGGCCTTTGCCTTACACCTGCCGCGCAGGACGGTGCGGGGCGTGCATTGCCCTGTGCACCTCAGGAGAAGTAGAAATGGAATACAACGAAGTATTGACCGATGAGGAGGTTGCCAATGGACAAGTGCTAACCTGCATGGCGCACCCCCTCACCGAAGGGGTTTCTATTGCTTGGTAAGTACTTGCGCTTACACACCTACCGTTTTATACATATCCGCTACGGTTGCTACGGCGTAGTCGATTTCGGCTTCGGTATTGTATTTACCAAATGAAAAACGAACATTGCCGCGCTCAGGAGCTACGCCCAACGCCGACAATACGTGCGAACCTACTTCCGAGCCGCTCGAACAGGCACTTCCGCCCGACGCCGAAATCTTGGCAATGTCCAAGTTGAACAACAACATATCATTGACGTCCGACGGGGGTAAACTCACGTTCAAAACCGTGTAATTACTCCGCTCAAGGTTGGCTGAGTCGCCGTTGAAACGAACGTCTTCTATTTTTTCGCGGAAGCCCGCAATCATTCTTTTTTTGAGGTTTTCCAGATGGGCGCGGTGGCTGTCCATGTCGCGGTAGGCGATTTCTAATGCTTTGGCTAATCCTACAATGCCATACACATTTTCAGTTCCCCCGCGCATATTCCGTTCTTGCGCACCTCCGTGAATGTACGGATGAATACGCACATCGTTGACGTACAAGAATCCAACGCCTTTAGGACCATTGAATTTATGCGCTGCGCCGACCAAAAAATTGGTTTTCAAACTCTTCAAATCATGGCGCAAGTGCCCCATCGTTTGTACTGTATCGCTGTGAAAAATGGCATTGTATTGCTCACACAACTCCCCTACCACATTCAAATCCAATAAGTTGCCAATTTCATTATTACCGTGCATCAACGACACCAACGAGCGTGGGTTGGTCTTCAACAATTCTTCCAAGTGGTTGATGTCCACGTGGCCTTTTTCGTCGATGTTGACCATGCTCAGTTTGATTTTTCCTGTTTTGGCCAAATACTCCAATGTATGTAAAACGGCGTGGTGCTCCAGCGGCGAGGTAATGGCGTGGGTAAGGTTGTACGCTTCCACGCTGCAAAGGATGGCGGTGTTGTCGGCTTCGGTGCCTCCCGAGGTAAAGAAAATTTGGGAAGGCGACGTATTGAGCAGTCCTGCTACGGTTTTGCGTGCTTGTTCAATCGCCGATTTTACGACACGCCCGTGTCCATGAATCGACGACGGGTTTCCGTATTGCTCCGTTATCCAAGGGAGCATCACTTCGATTACTTCCGCGTCGATGGGCGTCGTAGCGGCGTTGTCTAAATAAATACGGTCTGCAACTGAACGAATCATAAAAGCATAGATGAATGTGAGTGAGGGGCATAGTTGTTGCGACAACTATACGCAAAAATAAAGGGAATCTTTAAGCCTAACAACCTACCGAGTCGATTGACTATTAACTTTTAAGCCCTCTTTGTTTTTATATTTTTTTGAAAATGAACCCATTGAGAAACCTAAGGCGTACCTTTATTAGAAATGTGCAAAATAAATCATTGCTCAATAGCCCAATTCCCAAATTCATAACACCATCACGTTGAGGATAAGTTTCTGTAGATGAAGCTCATTTTTTAATCCAACGGGTGTGCATTTTTCACCAAAATAGCCCCAATTTTGCAAAAAACTTCGTCCGTATGCCCGTCATTCATCGTTCTAGCTACCCAGGCCCTCCGCGTTTTTTGTTCAACGGGCACCTACAAACCGTGATTCCGAGTGTATTCCGCAAAATAAAAGGGGTTGATTATGAGCGCGAACGGCTGACGCTTTCCGACGGGGACTTTGTGGATGTCGATTGGCTCGATACGGGCAGCAAAAAATTGGTGGTACTTACCCACGGGTTAGAAGGCGACTCACATCGGCATTATGTGAAAGGAACGGCGAAGCTCTTTGCCCAACACGGTTGGGATGTCTTGGCGTGGAATTGTCGCTCGTGCAGCGGCGAGATGAACCGCGCGTTTCGTCTCTACAACCACGGCGAAACGGGGGATATTTCAGAAGTAATTTCCCACGCCCTTCGCACCAAAAAATACGAACAGGTATCGCTAGTAGGGTACAGCATGGGCGGAAATATCTCGCTCAAGTACGTGGGAATCAATGGCAAAGAATTACCCGATGTGGTGCGGGGAGTAGCGGCTTTTTCGGCACCCACCAACTTAAAAACAAGCGCTCAGTTGTTGGATCTTCCCCAAAACCGACTCTACCGCGAACGGTTTAAAAGTAAACTGCTCAAAAAAATAACCGAAAAAGACCGACTGTATCCCAATCGAATTGACCTAGCCAAGCTCAAAGAGGTAAAAATATGGAAGGATTTTGACGATTTTTTCTCCGCCCCCGTCAACGGCTACCGCGATGCCGACGATTTTTATGAACAAGCTTCCGCCGCCAATTTCATTGAAAACGTCAGCATTCCAGTTCTCATTTGTAACGCCCAAAACGACCCCATTCTCAACGCCGACTGTGCGCCCAAGGCATTAGCGGAGAAAAGCTCCCATATTTTTGTAGAAACCCCCACTGAAGGCGGCCACGTTGGTTTTATGGTACCCAACGACGAGTTTTCGTGGGCCGAACGCAGGGCTTTGGAGTTTTTGAGCGTATAGGTGCGTCTGGATGCTCACATCCAGACGTGATACGCCCGATAAAACCTATTTTTACAAATGGGACACTCACGCCATCGGATGTCCTTGATTTGCTCAACACTTAATATCTTATGGAAACCACCGACATAATTATCCAACAGAAAGAACTATTTACCCCCACCAACATCATCTTCAGAACTGCTTTTTCTGTTAGCCCTATGGATGTTTCTAAGGTCGGATATGACACACATCTAATGGAAGTATTTAGAGAGCTGGGTGTGAGGTATAAAGAATTAGACGAGATAACTGTTAATGAACACAAAAGTAAGTCTTACGAATTTGAAGCTGACTATTTTCTCTATGTAACATTAAAAGAGAAGTTAAACAAAGAGAATCCAATCTTGGTCTTCCCATTCAAAATAACTTTCTCTAAAGAAGACATTGAGTCCCTTTTTAAGAGAATCGAGCTAGAAGCAATTGAAAAATTCAGAGAGGTTAATCGAGTAAACAGCTTGTTGGTTACAACTCCTATCAAGTTTAGCGTACAAGAAATTATAAACCCAAAAAGTGGCTGGCAGGTTTATTCTCCAAGTTCATTGAAGAATTTCAAATTTGAACAGTTTTTATCATTACAGTACAAATTCACCTTTGAGTCAGCGTAGAAGCAGCGCGTGTCTGGATGCTCACATCCAGACGCACGCTGTTCCCCCTACTCCACCACATGTCCCACAAACTGGGCGGTGTTGTCGATGATTTTGCCGCCGCGACGGTAGCCCAAACCACAACCTTCTCCCGCCCAAAAAACGCCCGCTTGGTAGCGTTTCCCGAGCGAATCGCGCGAAAATTCGACGTACTCTTGATAGACTTTTTCATAATCTCCGTACTCGCCTTCTGCCGACGAAACAACGGCTCCGTTGCTTTCAATGATTCGAACATTGGCCCCTTCTCGTCCAAAAAGTACCTTTTCCACGCTGGTTTTGTCCGTAAAAGGCTGCAATGAAGTCGGCAGCAACAGCGGGTGATTGGGGTACAAATCCCAGAGTAACTTTAAAATGTATTTCGACTGAAAAAGCAAGGTATAGGCGGGATTGATAATGACCGCTTTCCCATTTTTGACGATGCTTGTCAGCAAATCTGCCAACTCAGGTTCTTCGTAACCAATGTACTCCCACGGCACGAGTTTGAACCAAAAATCGAAGGATTCAAATTGCCCATTTTGAGGATTCTGTTTAAAAATCCCATCCGTAGGCGAAAACTCAATCTCGTCGATGTAGCTAAACTCCACGTCAAAGCCCGCCTCCCGCGCGGCTTCACCCAATACGGCCACGTTGGTATCGTCTTCGGGAGCGTCGCGCATGGTCGAAAACAACAAGGTCGGGTTTAAGTGGCGATTGCGCTGACGAAGCTCCGAAAACTGCGTCTTCAATGCCTCATAAACGTTGTTAAACTGCTTGCTTTCGTCCATTTGGTTGGCTTTGAGGTGCGCCCACTGCACTACGGCCGTTTCGGGAATACAAGTAGCGGTATCGGCGTTAAACTCAATGAGTTTGATAGGCTCGCGCCCTACCCCTCCCGCCAAGTCAAAACGGCCATAAATGTGCCAATGACGCTCGTCCTCCCACGTCAGTTTGACCAGTTCAATCAAATTTTCGGGAATCCCCATTTCTTTCCAAAGCTGACGGTCGATGGCGTGCTGCGCTGCTTCGGCATAAATTTCGTAGAGTTCGTTGGCGGCGTTGTAATATGCCTCAGCCTCGTACGATTTGATGGCTACCGCCTCATTGGTCAGGTAAGGCAGCGTATCGGCCCCAAGCATCCAATCCCAACCTACGTTACGGAGTTGAGTTTCGGGGCTATTATTCAAATAATGTGTTCGTATCATGGTTGTTATCAATAAAAATTATCCGCCAAAACTGCGCCCTGCACGGCTGAAAAATCCGCTACGGCTACTGCTTGGCCGAGACGCAACGCTTTTGCGATGACTGTGGTAGTTGTCGTGAATACCCGATGAGCGCGCATACACCGACGAGTTGGCGTACGCCCCCGAGCTGTACTGGCGTTCACGTTGTTCGTTGTAAAATTGAGATGAGTTATTGCGCCCCAACATATACCCCATTCCACCCCAAAGTAGTGCGTTCGACAACGAGCTACGGTGGTGGTAATGGCTATGATAATGATTCGGGTTGTTGTAATAATCCCGCGTTGTGGAGTCAGTTTTCACCAGCCTTTGCGCTTCTGCCACACTCAGCGTATCGCGGCGGCCGTCGAAATAGCGCACAATTGCCCCTGCTTCCGACGCATTTTTCACCTCCACTTCATCCGTGATTTTAAATTCACCCGGTTTCATTTCGGTAATGTACGTTTTGACGGGGCGGCCTTTGTAAGGTGCTTCGGTTTGTTCACGGTCATTGTCCGACGAACCACCACAGCTTTGCAGCATCATTCCCCCATTCAATAAAGCCACCGACAAAGCAGCTCCTATCGTAATTTCACGGACGGTTTTAATGACCGCCCCGTTTCGTTTAAGTGTCATATTAGTAAAGGTTGTAGTAATAATCAATTGGTTAAAATTAACATTTCATGGCTGAAAACAGTAATACAAAGGTAAGGTAGTGATTATACGGTTCACAATCATTTTGGGATGAGCAGCAATTTCCAAGAACAGTCTCCTTGTGAAAATCGGATAAACGGCATCAAACTATCTATTTTTAGCATTAAAAATACCTTTAAGAGTAGCTTCAAATGCTTTTCGCCCTATCTTTACGGCGTTTTTTAGAAAACTGTTAATTCACCAAAAATTCATATTCCTAATGAAAATTACCGTAGTAGGTGCAGGTGCAGTAGGTGCAACTTGTGCTGACAACATCGCCCGCCGCCAATTGGCCCAAGAAGTAGTATTGCTCGACATCAAAGAAGGCTTGTCGGAAGGTAAAGCCCTTGATATGTTTCAAACAGCTACCTTGAACGGGTTTGATACAAAAATTACCGGTTCGACAGGTGACTATGAAAAAACAAAAGGTTCGGACGTAGTTGTGATTACTTCAGGGATTCCTCGCAAGCCAGGTATGACGCGCGAAGAACTTATCGGTATCAACGCTGGTATCGTAAAAGGCGTAGCTGAAAACATTTTGAAATACTCTCCTAAAGCCATCATCATCATCGTTTCTAACCCAATGGACACCATGACGTACTTGGCGTTCAAAGAGTTGGGCTTGCCTAAGAAGCGTATCATCGGGATGGGTGGTATCTTGGACAGCGCACGTTTCAAGACGTACTTGTCGATGGCAATGAATGTTTCACCTAACGACCTCCACGGTATGGTAATCGGTGGTCACGGTGATACAACCATGATTCCTTTGACTCGTTTGGCGACGTACAACGGTATCCCAGTGAGCCGTTTCTTGTCAGAAGAGAAATTGCAACAAGTAGCAGCTGACACCATGGTAGGTGGTGCTACGTTGACAAAACTGATTGGTACTTCGGCTTGGTATGCGCCAGGTGCGGCAGTAGCAACGTTGGTAGAAAGCATCGTACGTGACCAAAAGCGTATTTTCCCTTGCTCAGTTTATCTCAATGGCGAGTATGGCCAAAAAGACATCTGCATGGGTGTGCCAGTGGTAATCGGTGCAGGTGGTTGGGAAAAAATCATCAGCCTTCGTTTGAGCGAATCAGAAAAAGCTGCCTTTGCAAAATCAGCAGATGCTGTTCGCAACATGAACAACGTGCTTACCTCTATGTAATATTTCCTCTTTGTAGGAAAAATAAAGCGGAGTACTCGAAGTACTCCGCTTTTATTTTGGGTAAAGACGGACTTTTTAGACCTTTGTATTGAAAAATTAAGATAGTTGTTCATGAAAAAAGGAATTGCTTATTCTCTCATTGTTTTGTTGACGTCGGTACTCGCAGGGCAGGCCCAAAACCGCCCCATGACCGAAGAAGACTATTACCGCATTGTTACCCTGCCTATCCCCGAAACAGTCCAATTGGAAGTGGGTGGATTGGCCGTCTTACCCGACGGGCGCCTTGCGGCTTCTACGCGCCGTGGTGAAGTGTGGATGATTACCAATCCCTACCTTAAAGGCTCAGGTCAACCTTCTTACAAGCGTTTTGCCCACGGCCTCCACGAGCCACTTGGTTTGTTGTACCGGCCCGATGGTTCATTTTTGTTATCACAACGCGGCGAAATCACGCACCTTGTTGATTCAGATAACGATGGTGTTGCTGACATTTACGAATCGTTTTACAAATGGCCACTGTCGGGAAATTATCACGAATATTCGTACGGGCCTGTTCAAGCGCCCAACGGTGATTTGCTCGTCACGCTCAACCTCGACTGGATTGGCCGTGGTGCGAGTTTAGCCAAATGGCGCGGCTGGTTGTTGAAGTTCGACGATAAAGCAAACATGACGCCCATCGCCACAGGACTTCGTTCACCAGCGGGCTACGTTGCCCTACAAAATGGCGACATGTTTTATACCGAAAACCAAGGTGACTGGGTAGGTTCGGGGCGTATGACCCACCTCGAATCGGGTGATTTTGCGGGAAACCCTGCAGGTTTGCGCTGGAGCCAAGAGCCCGAATCTCCCGTTAAGCTCAAAACAGAAGACATTCCTGATACGGGCGAACCGCTTTACGAAGTAGCCAAACGCGTTCCAGGCTTGAAAGCTCCCGCTGTATGGTTTCCGCACACATTGATGGGTATTTCTACCTCCGATATTCGCGAAGACATGACCAAAGGAGCCTTTGGGCCTTTTGAAGGACAATTGTTTGTCGGCGACCAAGGGCACAGCAAAATCATGCGTGTCATGCTCGAAAAAGTAAAAGGACGCTGGCAAGGAATCTGTTTCCCGTTCCGCGAAGGATTTCAGTCGGGAATTTTGAGAATGGTTTGGGGGCTTGATGGCTCTATGTTTGTCGGACAAACGAGCCGTGGCTGGTCAGCGACAGGAAAAGACAATTTTGGGATTCAACGCTTGGTTTGGACGGGTAAAACGCCGTTTGAAATGAAAACCGTAAAAGCCACTCCCGATGGTTTTGAAGTAGAATTTACGTTGCCCGTTGACAAAAAAACGGCCCAAGATGCGGCTTCGTATCAGTTCAATACGTTTACTTATAAATACCATCGTACCTACGGGAGCCCCATCATTCGTGCTTCTGAGCGCGTGATTAAGCACATTCAAGTTGCGGACAACGGCCTCAAAGCGCGGATTGTGTTGGATAGCCTAAAACTCGGTTACATCCACGAAATCAAAGCAGAAGGTATTCGTTCAGCGGCAGGTTTAGCACTTTTGCACAATGTAGGCTACTATACCTTAAACGAAATTCCTGACGGCGAAAAAATCCCAACGTCGCAATGGAACGTGGTTGCGCCCGCCCAAATGGCCGATGCCAACGCCCACGCGGGTCATACCATGCCTGCGGCCACTACGACTACCCCTGCCAAGGCCAGCAATAGCCCCAAACGGGTGATTGAGCAGCCTGCGAATTGGAGCAATGGCCCCGACCAAGTGATTATTTTAGGGACAAAACCTGGGTTGAAGTTCGATATTACGGATGTTCAGGTGAAAGCAGGAAGCAAAATCAAGTGGGTTTTCAACAACAACGACGACATGCTTCACAACTGCGTCCTTGTAAAACCTGGTACGGCCAACCCAACGGGCGAAGCGGCGATTAAGCTCGGACTCAAAGGCTCTGACATGCAGTACGTTCCTAAATCAGCGAATGTATTGTTTCACACCAACATTCTCCAACCAGAGACCAGCGAAACCATTTATTTTGTCGCTCCTTCTGAACCTGGCGATTACACTTTCCTTTGTACTTTTCCAGGACACCATACCTTGATGCAAGGTAAAATGAAAGTGACCAAGTAAGTAGTAAAACAAAAAGACGTTCCAAGTTTGTTGACTCAACCTTGGAACGTCTTAATAAAAATGATAGCAAAATCTTACTGTGGACGGTAACGGTTTCCTACTTCCAGCGGCGTAAAATCCTTAAAGGTATTTCCAATTGCCTTGTCAGTCGCTTCCTTTTTATTCTCCCAACCCGCATCCAAATCCAGCGTTACCAAGCCTTTAATGGCCAAAGCTACCCTAAATTCGTCGCGTTTTTTGGCATAATCGTTTTGACGACGGGCTGCCTTTAGCGCAAACTCCCGCGCAAAAACATCACCCTTGTTCTGAATCTCAATTTTCTTTTCCAATACATAATTATAACGGTCGAGCAAATCGCGCAGTGGTTTTCCAATTACCTCCGCCGCTTCCAGTGCCCCAATCGTAGCAATGGTTGTTCCCCCAATCGCAGTCACAATCGTCTTGGTCTGAGCCGTCTTTATCAATGCAGGCGACAAACCTGTAGTAGCCCCCAACGACGCATTGACCATCGAACGGTTTTTCTTTCCTTTTTTGGCTTTTAAGTACGCTCTTTTGAGTTCTTGCTCTTTTTCAGAAAGCTGCGTTACCAAGTTCCACGCTTCCACCAAGGAGTTTCGGTACAAGGTATATAACTGACGGTCTCGCTCAATTTCGTTGACCGCATTCATAATCGTAAACCGAATCTTCTGTTCTTTTCGATTTTGCTCTTTATCCAACACAAAAAAGTTGATAAAAAAAGTCAATGAATCATGTGGATCTTTAACAAAATCATAAGTAGGCGTCCAAATGAATTCGTATTGGTTATTGGTATTTTTTACCAACGCTTTGGAAGGCACGTCGGGGTTATCGGTCACAAAATCAAAGGCTTCAATATCATCGTCACCGTTAGGATCTGACAAAAAGAACTTCAAATTAATCGTCGTATTTTCCTTTGCCTTAAAGGCATCTCCCTTCGGAATTTGGATAATATCGGGCGGCAAGTCCATTTGAGTGGCCTCTAATTTAAGGCGTCCCTTGGCTCGCGCTTTACTTGGTTGATCTTCTACGTAAAAGTCAATGTAGATGGGCTTATTTTTCAAACTGTTGAATTGAGTCATCGAAGGATGCCACGTCAATTCGCCCGCTGCCGACAGCTTGGCACCTTCGGGCAGGGTTTCTGTGACGGGAATAATCGCGAGCGGGTCGTTGTCTTCATCCTTCAACGCATTGGCATCAATTTGGTAAATATTCTGCGTGCGGTTTTGGACGTAAAACGGCTTCAAAATATCTATTTGTGGCGGTCGATTGACGTGAATGACTCGCAAATCAAACGAGCGAGTCGCCGTTTCATTATGGCCATTCTTTGCCTCTACAATCAACTGAATCGACCTTTGAGTATCGGTTCTATCGGCCAAATCATACGAAGGCACCCACTCAAAGTAGCCCGTCGAATCAAACTTCATATCGTCCAACAAACCCTGTTTTACCGTGAAGTAAATCAGCGAATCCGACTTCCCCCCTAGGGCTTTTAGACGAAACTCAATACGACTTCCTTCATGCACCACGTTCCAGTTTGGCTCATTAGGCAGCTCAATGTGGAAATTAGAGCGATTGTCTTGGGCGCATACGATTGTCTGAAAATGAATAAATAACAGGAAAAAGAAATGAATGGAATATCTCATGGTAGCTTCAAAATCTCATCTGATTGAATTAAACGCAAAATTACACCAATGATTTTACGTCTCTTCAAATAATTGTTTTATTTCTATACTTATCCAAGAAAAACTTAAATCATACCAACGTTTAATTGCATATTTTCAAGAACCTTGTTTTCACTCGCCAATTTATTCTACTTATTTATTTAATTACTTCTTTGTTACGAAATCAGGCCCTTTTGTTCTTTAAATACTTCAAAAAAATCATGCACCGCCTCTACCTACTGCTAATTATTGTCATTTTTTCACTGCCTTTTCCACTCGCTGCCCAACGTGCGCGCGACCTGGGAGTTCGTATCGGAGTGCTTCCTACGGGCAAATTAAATGCCATTACCGACGTAAATGGCGTAAAAGTGGGACATACAACGCTGGCCATTGGCGATAGCATCCGAACGGGAGTTACGGCTATTTTACCGCACGACGGCAATCTTTTTCAGCAAAAAGTACCCGCTGCCATTGAGTTGGGAAATGGTTTTGGCAAATTAGCGGGCTACAGCCAAGTCACTGAGTTGGGCAACCTCGAAACACCAATCGTACTGACCAATACGTTGAGCGTCCCTGCTGGCAGTGCTGCCTTGGTGGATTGGACGTTGCAACAAAAAGGAAACGAAAATGTCCGCTCGGTCAACCCTGTCGTCGGTGAGACCAATGATAGTTACTTAAATGACATACGAGGTCGCCACGTCAAAACCTCCGATGTCCTTCAAGCTATCCAACGCGCCACTACCACCAACCAAGAAGAAGGCTGCGTGGGAGCAGGAACGGGTACGGTATGTTTTGGCTGGAAAGGGGGAATTGGGACGTCATCGCGCAAGCTTCCCCAAAAACTGGGAGGCTATACGGTGGGGGTTTTGGTACAAACCAATTTTGGCGGGGTGTTGGAAGTGGCAGGCGCACCCGTTGGCGTGGAGTTAGGCAAGTATTCCTTCAAAGAAACCCTCGACAAATCGGGTGATGGTTCTTGCATGATTGTAGTAGCTACCGATGCTCCCTTGGACGCTCGCAATCTCAAACGCTTGGCAAAACGCGCCTTGTTAGGATTAGGAAAAACGGGGGGAATTATGGCCAACGGCAGTGGCGACTACGTCATTGCTTTTTCGACAGCGTATCGAATTCCGCACGAATCTAGCTCTCCGCTCGAAACGTACCCTCTCCTGCGCAACGACGACACCTCACCGTTGTTTCTAGCCGCGATGGAAGCCACCGAAGAAGCCATCATCAATTCGTTGTTCATGGCTCAAACGACCAAAGGCCACCAAGGACATACGATTGAGCGATTGCCCGTTTCTAAAACACTAGAAATTTTGAAAAAATACGGAAAAGTGAAGTAAAGGCAGTGCTAAGGGTTGCTCACAACCCGAATAAAAAGCAAATAAGCAAAAGGCAAAAAAGCAGTGCTGAGAGCTGCTCGCGCCGTGCCGAGGGTTGCTCACACGTGCTGAGGGTTGCTCACAACCCGAATAAAAAGCAAATAAGCAAAAGGCAAAAAAGCAGTGTTGAGAGCTACTCGCGCCGTGCCGAGGGTTGCTCACACGTGCTGAGGGTTGCTCACAACCCGAATAAAAAGCAAACAAGTAAAAGAAACCTAAAACAGTAAATCCAAGAAAGACTAACGCCGTTCTGGTTGTTGCTCAAGGTTGAATAAGTCGTTTAACACGTCAATCAACGTTTCTGCTTCGCCACGTTTGCAGGCAGCTTTTAGTTGAAGTACAGGCAGCTTGATGATTTTCTGCATCATGCTCGACGTAATCTTGTCAATTTTTGTGGCTTCTTCCTCGCTCAAGTTTTTCATAAAGCGCGCCATTTCCTCTTGACGAATCTGCTCAAGGGCATTTTTTAGCTTTTGAATCGTTGGCGATACTACCATTTCTTTCGACCAATCGCTAAACTCGTCGAGGGCTTGTTCGATGATTGTTTGCACGTGCGGTACCGACGCCAAACGACGGTCAAGCGCTTCGTTGGCTTTGGCTTGGATGTTATCGATGTTATACACAATTACCCCAGGTACTTGCTCTGCATCAGCAGCTACACTCCGAGGCACCGACAAATCAACCACGTATTTGAACGAGTGAAGTGATTTCTTTTGTAAGAGGGCTTTATTGATAAAAGGCTCATCGCGCAAAATCGACGAAATCACCACGTCTGCTTTGAGGATTTCCTCTTCCACATTCTCAAAATCAGCCACGCCAAAACCCAGCTCATTGGCCAGCTGCTCCGCTTTAGCCCGAGTACGGTTAACTACGGTGATATTTGTGTATTCTTTTTCTTTCAAATTGCGACAAACGTCCGTTCCAATTTCCCCAACGCCCAACACCAAAATCGACGGATTTGCTTTCAACGCTGTTGCGTGTTCGATTAGCTCTACTGCCACGTACGAAGTTGAAGCGGCACCATCGCGGAAAGAAGTTTCTTGAGCAACGCGCTTGTTGGCAAAGAAAATAGTGTGAAGCAAACGGTGTAAAAACGGCCCCGCCATGCCCAAGTCAACCGACCACTGATAGGCGTGTTTTACTTGGTTCGGAATTTGCATATCGCCTACTACTTGCGAGTGCAGCCCCGTGGCTACTTCAAACAAGTGACGAGCGGCTTGGTTTTGCTCGGTATAGTCTATGAAATAAGGAAGATAGGCTTCGGTATTGGTCAGCCCTTTTTGAATAAGCAGTAATTTGGCAATATCAACGTTACAGTTGGCCGCCGCATTGTAATAGATTTCAGTACGGTTACAAGTCGAAACCACCAAAATATCTGTCCCACCGAAGAACTCTTGCACTTTGAGCATCAAGCCTTTGGCTTCATCTTCATTTAATGCAATTTGCTCACGAATCTCTAGTGGGGCTGTTTTATACGAAATGCCAACGCTTCTAAACTGTAAATATTCCATGTCACTTGCCAGAAAAAAGTTCACAAAGTTACCTCAAACAACGCGTTTTGAAGAATTAAAATCCGAGTAAAAAATAATTTAGAATGAGTATAAACTACTAAAAGAAGTTACACCGCAATTAGAACCATTTTTAAAATTCAAAAGATGACTTTATACGGGTTGTGAAACTGATTTTTGTCATATTTTGGATAGTCATCAAAAACTTTTTCCTTTGACAGCCCAATTCACAAGGTATATGTTTACTTTTTGATTTTTCGTTCAATATTACATACGACTTACAAAAGCAATTAGATGCTTCTGTTGTACTTATTTTACAAAAAAAATTTCGGTATCCCCCATGAAATTTCCAACGATAGACATTTACAGCCAAAAAAACGTGTACCAATTATTTATTGGTGTCAACTTGGCGCTTATCGGCATCGCTTCGATTTTTTATACCTACAACATCGTTGACAACCTCGATACCCGCGAACACCGACAGCTCGCCATCTTTGCCCAACTCATTGAGTACCAAGCTAATCACCCTGACTTAACCGAAGATTACACCAAACTTTTCGAAATCGTCAGGGAAAATATCAAACAAAGCCGAATCCCTACGGTATTGGTCAGTGAAGACCTGCAACCCCAAGGTGACATCAATCTCGACATTCCTAGCAACGTTTCGGAAGCCGAGCACACCAGGCTTTTGAAGGAAGCTTTTGAAGAAATGAAAGAGGAAAACCCTCCTATTGTGGTTGACGTCATGGGGACAAAACAATACATTTATTACAGCGACTCTCCCCTGTTGGTACAAATGCGCTACTACCCCTACGCCCAGCTTCTAAGCCTGCTCGTATTGGCATTTTTGGCGTACCTTATTTTCAGTTCATCAAGGGCTGCCGAACAAAACCGCGTATGGGTAGGGCTCGCTAAGGAAACTGCTCACCAGCTAGGCACTCCCATTGCGTCGCTGATGGGTTGGGTGTCATTTTTCCGAACCGACCCCGACCGCTACCCCGAAGAATACACCCGCGAAATTGAGAAAGACATCAACCGACTCGAAATGATTACGGCGCGTTTTTCCAGCATCGGTTCGGCACCTACCATGAAGTACGAAAAGATGGTAGAAGTCCTTGGCCCATTCTTAGACTATCTCAAGCGGCGTATTTCCACAAAAGTCAAACTACAGTTTATCAACGAGTTAGACACTGAACGCTCGATGTACCTCAACCGCAACCTTTTTGAATGGGTGGTCGAAAATATTTGTAAAAATGCCGTCGATGCCATGACGGGCGCAGGCGAGCTTAACGTCCGAATGTTTGCCCTCAACAAGCAAGAAGTAGCTATCGACATCAGTGATACGGGAAAAGGGATTCCGCGCGGCAGTTGGCAAAAAGTTTTTAAACCTGGTGTAAGTACCAAAAAACGAGGCTGGGGGCTAGGTCTGACGCTGGCCAAACGGATTGTGGAGGAATACCACGGCGGGAAACTATTCGTCAAATCGTCCGAAGTAGGCAAAGGCACTACCTTCCGAATCATATTACGAAGGTGACGACCTATTCAGTCGCGGGGCCTTCATCCCGCGTTTCTTTCTCTATCTTTTCTTGGGCTATTTGCTCTTCTTCCGCTGTCGGCTGCGGCTCGTCGTGTACCAAAACAGCCTTAGGTTCATACTGTAATTTTATATATATCGGAAAATGATCTGAACCACTGTTTTGAAGACGGGCTACTTTGATGAGCGTAAAATCGGTAGAACAAAAAACATGGTCGAGCGGAAAACGCAAAAAGGGAATTTTGGCATGAAAGGTATTGAAGAAACCTCTGCCACGGCGCGGGTCGAGTAAGCCGCTCATTTTCTGAAACAAATCAGTGGTATAACTCCACGCTACGTCGTTCAAATCTCCACAAACAACCACAGGCTTTGTACTCGTTTTCGCAAGTTCGGCAATGAGCAACAACTCCTTGTCTCGTTCCGTCGAGCGGGGATTTTCTTGCGGAACGGGCGGGGTCGGATGAATACAAAACAATTGCACTTCTTCCGTCGAACGAAGTTGTATTTTGGCATGAATCGAAGGAATACCTTCTTCAACCAAATAATGCACCTTTGCCTCTAGCAGCGGTAGTTTGGAATAGAGAAGCATTCCGTAGGTATTTTCCAACGGAACATGCACTAGATGCGGGTATTTTTCTTCCAACGAGCGCACATTTTCTTGCCACCACAAGTCTGTCTCCGCCAATAAAATAACGTCAGAATCTACCTTTTGGACAAGCCGAAGAAAACGCGCTGCATTGTGATTGTACTGATACACATTCCACATCATCAAACTCAGCGTTCGGTCTGCATTAATGATACGCGTTTTGATGAGTTGTTTTGGGGCAAAAGGAGTAAACGGATACACTTGCCAAGCCAAATACGCAAGCATTGCTACCAGCAGCAGCACCACGCTCCAATCCAACCACGACGCCACCGACATAACAGCGGCATACCACCCAAGCACCACGAGCCCAAGGAAAAATTTCTGTAAACGTGGGAATTCGGCCACCCGAAAAGTCCAATAATCGCTTCGGACAAACGGAAGCAAGGTTGCTAAGAGCAGAAGGCTCGCCGATAGTTGCAAATAGAGTTTCAAGCAGTAGGAGTGGTAACTTTTACAAGGTTACTAACAAAATACTGCTAAATCAACAGTCACCCTCTTTAATTTGTTTGTTATGATTTGGATTTGGAATGCTTCTATTTGCGGGTCAAACTCGTTTTCGCACAACATTTTTCGATAAAATAGGTCATTTCTATAAAAAATATCCAAAATAGAGATAACTGATTTTGGGTTTCAGAAAACAAACGCCTAATTTTGCGGCCTGAAAGGATGAGTTAATAGTTATCCGCGTATCCGTTGAGTGGAATTCCTTCAAAATTAGCGGGTAACGATAACATTAACGGACAACAGATAACTGATAACGCTTATTTAACAAATAATGGCAAACACAACAAGCATAGGCAAAGTAACGCAGGTGATTGGCCCCGTTGTGGACGTGAGTTTTGAAGGGGAAGGCAATCGCTTACCAGCTATCCTTGACGCTTTGGCAGTAACCAAGCCCAACGGACAAACGGTAGTTTTGGAATGTCAGCAGCACCTTGGCGAAGACCGCGTGCGCACCATCGCGATGGATAGTACAGAAGGTATCCAACGTGGAATGGAAGTAACAAACATGGGTGGCCCCATCTTGATGCCCATCGGCGACGATATCAAAGGCCGTCTATTTAACGTAGTAGGTGATCCTATCGACGGACTAAAGCCTGTTGATAAGTCAAACGGACTTTCGATTCACCGCGCTGCTCCTAAGTTTGAGGATTTGGCAACTGCTACCGAAGTACTTTATACAGGTATCAAAGTAATCGACTTGTTGGCTCCTTACGTAAAAGGGGGTAAAATCGGTCTCTTTGGTGGTGCGGGTGTAGGTAAAACCGTATTGATTCAAGAGCTTATCAACAACATTGCAAAGGCATACGCAGGTTTGTCGGTATTTGCAGGAGTGGGTGAGCGTACACGTGAAGGAAACGACCTTATGCGTGAAATGATTGAAGCTGGTATCATGAAATACGGAGAAGGCTTCAAACACAGCATGGAAGAAGGTGGCTGGGACTTGAGCAAAGTTGATTATGACGTACTCAAAGATTCACAAGCTACGTTCGTGTTTGGTCAGATGAACGAACCTCCAGGAGCGCGTGCTCGTGTGGCATTGTCAGGTTTGACAATCGCTGAGTACTTCCGTGACGGAGATGGTACAGGCCAAGGTCGCGATATTCTTTTCTTTATTGATAACATCTTCCGCTTTACACAAGCAGGTTCTGAGGTATCAGCCCTTTTGGGACGTATGCCATCAGCGGTAGGTTACCAACCTACACTTGCTACGGAAATGGGTGCCATGCAAGAGCGTATCACGTCAACAAAACGTGGTTCAATTACATCAGTACAGGCCGTTTACGTACCTGCCGATGACTTGACTGACCCTGCTCCAGCAACAACATTTGCCCACTTGGATGCAACAACGGTATTGAGCCGTAAAATTGCTGAGTTGGGTATCTATCCTGCGGTAGATCCACTAGATTCTACAAGCCGTATTCTTTCGGCCGAAACCCTTGGTGATGCACACTACAACTGTGCACAGCGCGTAAAACAAATCTTGCAACGTTACAAAGAATTGCAAGACATCATCGCTATCTTGGGTATGGAAGAATTATCGGAAGAAGATAAGCAAACAGTAAACCGCGCTCGTCGTGTACAACGTTTCTTGTCGCAACCGTTCTTCGTAGCTGAGCAGTTTACAGGTTTGAAAGGTGTATTGGTTGATATCAACGATACCATCAAAGGCTTTAACCAAATCATCGACGGAGCTTACGATCACCTTCCTGAGTCGGCCTTCAACTTGGTTGGTACCATCGAAGATGCTATCGAAAAAGGTGAGCGTTTGTTGAAAGAAGCGGCTGGCAAATAATTTGAAAATGAGTTGATTTGAAAATTTGAGATTAGAAATTTTAATTTTCAAATTTTCAAATTTTCAAATTGATACACTATGACATTAGAAATCATTACTCCCGACAAAAAAGTCTTTTCAGGTGAGGCTACTGCGGTAACATTTCCTGGTACGGAAGGTCAGTTTCAAATTTTGAACAACCACGCCGCCCTTGTAAGTACACTTGGAAAAGGCAGTATCATCATTGAAGGTAACGGCAAAGAAACCTTTACCGTAGATGGTGGTGTGGTAGAAGTATTAAACAATAAAGTATTGGTGTTGGCGGAAGCAATTTTGTAAACATCACTTTGTACTATACGCTAAAGCGCGAGGCAACCTGTCTCGCGCTTTTTGTTTTTCCACCTTCCCGAAAGTTCTGAAACTTTCGGGAAGGTTTGTGACAACTTTCGGGAAGGTGAAGGTTTTCCCGTATCTTCGCCATAAATACTTGAAGAAAATGGCACTTCTATCTCGGCTGGGTTTGTATCTACTTTTAGCAGGTTTTGGGTTGTGGCTATCCACCCTTACCCTCAATGAATTTACCCTCACTCCTACCCTGATTTCTTCCCACCTCAAACCCGAACACCAAGCTACACTGGGCGTACGGTTGCAGCCTTTGGTTCAAAAAACCTTCCAATCGGGTTGGGAGTTTACGTGTGCCTTTGATACCGTCCTCAACAACCTTAACAACGAATACCGCACTGCCCAACAATGGGACAAAGTCATCTACGATGAGTACAGCTTCGCGCTCACCAAAGCCGCCGCCTCAGGCCCGCTCAAACAACAACCTTGGTTGTGGTTTGGACTCACCTTTGGGCTGGTTATCGTTGGGGCTCTCTTGTTTATTCTTCCCGCACTTATCCAATTGGCAGGCAATAAAAACAACGGTATTTTTCAAGATGCTTCAACCAACCGTGGGTGGATAGCCAAAGGTATCGGGGCATTTCTCATTCTTTTTTACATTACGCTGTATTACTATCCGCAATACTTAGCCAACTGGACAATGCTCGTTGACCCCATCAGTCGAGCGCTTAATGGTGCAGAGGCGAGTCGGTGGTTTTTGTATGGGTTTATTTACACGGTTTGTGTATTGGTGATGGGGGTAAGAATGGCCATCAAATACCGCCACAACCGCTACCAGCAAGTGCGGACGGCCTCGGTAGTGTTTTTTCAAACGGCCGTTGCTTTTCTTCTGCCCGAAATCTTGGTAAGCCTCAATAAGCCTTATTTCGATTTCAAAAATATTTGGCCGCTCGACTACGACTTTTTCTTCGATTATAACCTCAACAGCCTTCTCCAAAGTGGGAATTTAGGCATTTTTATGTTGGTTTGGGGCATTGTGTTGTTCGTCGTTGGCGTACCTATTTTGACCTATTTCTTCGGAAAACGTTGGTATTGCTCGTGGGTATGCGGCTGTGGTGGCTTGGCCGAAACCCTCGGTGATCCTTATCGACAACTTTCGGATAAATCTTTGGCCGCCTGGAAAATTGAGCGTTACCTCATTCATGCGGTGTTGGGCGCGGCAGTGGTGATGACGGCCATGGTTTTATACACCTACTTTAGCGGTTCTTCTACGGTACTTTTTATTGATAGTTACAGCGTACGTTCGTTGTATGGCTTTTGGATAGGAGGCATTTTTGCGGGGGTGGTCGGAACGGGTTTATATCCAATGATGGGCAACCGCGTTTGGTGCCGTTTTGGATGCCCGTTGGCGGCGTACCTTGGTATGTGGCAGCGAAAAAAATCACGTTTTCGCATCACCACCAACGGCGGTCAGTGCATCTCTTGCGGCAACTGCTCGACCTACTGCGAAATGGGCATCGACGTGCGCGCTTACGCCCAACGCGGCCAAGACATCGTGCGGTCGTCGTGTGTAGGATGTGGCATTTGTTCTGCCGTATGCCCCCGCGGTGTTCTCAACCTCGAAAATGCTTCTGAAAACTCGCGGGTTATGGTAGCTCCTGAGGTTTTACTTGGCAATAAGTAATAAAATGAAGCTCATTTAGATGAAAAAAATCACTGTTTTTGGTGCGACAGGGTTATTGGGCAAACCCGTTGTACATGCGCTCTTGGAGGCGGGTTTTGAAGTAACTGCTTTGGTACGAAACCCACAAAAAGCAAAAGAAAATTTACCTGCATCGGTTACGTTAATCAAAGGCGATTTGGCTGATACGTCGGCCATTCGTAAGGCGCTAGAAGGAGCCGAAGGAATCTATCTGAGTCTTTCGTTTGAGCAAACGGCCCGCCCTTCCGACTTTATTGGCGAACGCGACGGCCTCCAAAATATCCTCTCGGTCGTTGGTGAATTTCCGATTCAACGCATTGCGTATTTATCTTCCATCATCCAAGCTTATCAAGGATTTCAGTGGTGGATTTTTGACTGGAAACGCCAAGCCATTCAACGCATCAAAGCGACGGGCATTCCTTACACAATCTTTTACCCATCGTCGTTCATGGAAACTTTTCCCGAACGAATGGTTCAGAGTGGCAGGATTTTATTGGCAGGTACGCCACTTGTGAAAAATTACTGGATTGCAGGGGCTGATTATGGAAAACAAGTAGCGCAGTCGTTCTTGATTCTTTCCACCCAATGCAAAGAATATGTAGTACAAGGGCCAGAAGCGCTGACGGTTGACGAAGCCGCTGAAATCTATCGAGCGCATTACAGCAAGCGTGCTCTAAAAACGGCAAAACTACCGCTGTGGGTTTTAAAAACAGCAGGGTTGCTAAACCGCCAAGCTGATTACGGTTATCATGTCATCAAGGCAATGATTGAACATCCCGAACCATTCGCTGCGCAAAATACGTGGGAAGAACTTGGCAAACCGACCACAACCATGGCACAGTTTGCCCAAAATGTCAACTAAAATCCATACCGAACTCCCGCACCTACCCCCATGAGCTGAGGACGAGATTGGAAAGCTGCATTGGCTCGGGTTGTTGAACCTACCGACCGCTGATAATTCCCTGACAGTAAGGTCGTCCAGCGCTTATTGACTTTGTATTGAAGGCGCATACCTGTAGTAGCCGCAAACGATAAGCGGCGGTAAGGGCTGTCGTTGCCACTCACCGTTACCATGTTATCTTGCCCCGTTTGGAAAGAGTTTTTCAAGAAAATATTATTGATAACTCCCCCCAAAAGCCACAATGAAAACTTACGTTTGGGTTTAATAAGCGCAAAACCCGTTTGAACTGGCACTTGTACAAACTGATATGAGTTGCTAATATCCTGCGTAGTAGATAAGGTTTGGACGAGTGACTTATCCGAACCGATGGTTGCCAAATCGTAACGAGGGACGTTGTTATCGCTTAAATTAACCGCGCTTTCAAGGCTATTGATATAACTGTTACTCAACGTACTAAACGCATTCACACCTTGGTAAATAGAGTTCCCTTGAAGGTAGTTGACTCCGCTTTCCAACGACCAACGAGAGGATAACTGCACTCCCCCTTGCCACTGAAACGCGTACGAAAGCGCCGAGCGGTTCGTACCTGAAGAAGTTCGTGCGGAGTTGTTAAACGACGCCAAATTGTTATATAAAGGTGTGTTGCTTGCAGCCGCCAACATTCCCCTTCTGCCTATTTCCACCCCTGCATTGTAGCTTGCTGGCATCACCCCCACCGAGGCCCAGTATTCTTTAGGCAACTGTTTGGGTTTTACAAAGTCGATAGGTTCCGAAGGGACAGCTACCCAAGGTTGACGCTTTGGATGCCCTACTAATTGCCGCAATTGTTTACTTTCTAAAAACGCCAATGTCATTTCAGGGCTTACTTTTGGTTCTGATGGAGCAGCGACCTGCCCTCCTTCTGAGAAACCTGCCACTGGTATTTCGGCTGAAGTCCCCCCTTTCGCATTCATTTTTTCTCCGCTGCTGGGCGTTATGTTTTGGGTCGTTGCTGAGGCTATTGTTTGTTCAGAAAAAGGCGAAATCAAAGCTGGTGTAACGGGCAGCTTCGATTCTTGTCTCGCAGCTCTTCCTTTTTGCCCCCCATTTCTTTTAGACGAACTAGCCATAAGCCGAGCAGTTTCTCCCGACAAAGGTGCAGCAGTGACTTGTTCTTTTTCTCGTGTCACTTTCGTTGGCGTCTCTGCAACACCC
The DNA here is from genome assembly GCF_014195535.1 of Runella defluvii. Classification (GTDB taxonomy): domain Bacteria; phylum Bacteroidota; class Bacteroidia; order Cytophagales; family Spirosomataceae; genus Runella; species Runella defluvii. Next base: position 292,726 of record NZ_JACIBY010000005.1, read on the forward strand.
TCATCGACAACAGGTTCGCTCTTCGCAGCCAAACTTGTTTTGGGGTCATTTTCTTTGGCTGATGGCACACTTAGGTTTTCCAATTTAGTGGTTTCTGTAGCGCGTGGTTGTTGGGCCAATTGCGTCGAAGCAGCCACTGATTTTTCGGGGAGGTTGGTTTTTAGCCACCATCCACCCACGGCCAAAAGCAAAGCGGTAACACTCGCCGCGGCCACCCAGCGCAGCTGCTGTGTCCGTTGCCAGAAAGGAATTACCATGACGCGCTCTTCTTCCTCCTCATCTAAGCGCGCCTCTATGCGCTCCCACAAAGCAGGTGGGGGCGTCTCAGAAGCGTCGTCGAAACGTCGCCGCCATTCGTTTTCAAATGTATGTTCTTCCGAAGAAGCCATGTTGGTTGTAGTATTCAATTGATGTACAAACTCTTTGTTTTTTCCCACACTTCTTTTTCGCTCTACGAAGAGTTCGTATTGTTTGTTTCTAAAATCTTAGCTTGTAAAAGCTGCTTTGCCCGAGCATACTGCGATTTGGAGGTTCCTTCCGAAATCCCCAACATTTGGGCAATTTCGTTGTGTTGATAACCTTCAATGGCATACAGATTAAAGACGGACTGACATCCCGCAGGCAGCTCACGCACCATGCCCAGGAGTTGTTGGTATTCCATACCCGAAACGGTCGTTTCGCCCTCCGAAACCGCATCGGCATAGTCGTCCACATCGGCTTGGTCTAAATAGGCTTTTTCCTTACGTAAGTACGAAATGGCCGTATTTATCATGATTCTTTTAATCCATGCCTCCAACGGGCAATCGTAACGAAAGGTGTGTATTTGCGTAAAAATCTTCACAAATGCTTCTTGAAGTACGTCTTCAGCCTCAAAACGGCTACGGGTATAGCGCTGACAGACCGCAAACATCCGTCCAGCGAAGCGCTCATAGAGCGTTCGTTGGGCAATGCGGTCTTTATTTCGACACCCCTCAACTAGCGTACGTTCATCTTTCATGCAATCCGTTCTGACTTTATGACGCTATGGAAGCTAAAATGGTTGGAATCTACTTCAAAGTTTTTGTTTTGGGACACACAGGGTCGGGTTTTGAGAAACCCTTAGCACGCGAGAGCGGGTTTTGAGAAAACCTTAGCACACGAGAGCGGGTTTTGAGAAAACCTCAGCACACAAGAGAGCGGGTTTTGAGAAAACCTTAGCACACGAGAGGCGGGTTTTGAGAAAACCTCCACACAAGAGAAACCCTTAGCACACGAGCGCTAGGGCGTTCTTTACGCGATGTTCGAGGGCTTCCCAGTCTTTCTTTTGGAGAATTTCGGGGGTAAGCAAGCGCGAGCCAATACCTACCGCATCCGCCCCTGCGCCAAACCACGTACTTAGGCTTTCTTCGGTTGGTTCTACGCCGCCCGTCACCAGTACGGTCGTCCAGGGCATGGGTGCTTTTAGGGCTTTCACAAACGAAGGCCCAAGTGTGTCGCCTGGAAACAGTTTGATGATTTCTACGCCCCACGACTCCGCCGTTGAGATTTCGGTCAACGTGGCACAGCCTGGCAAATAGCCTATTTTTCGGAGGTTGCACACTTTGGCAACGTCGGCATCAAAACTTGGGCTGACGATAAAATTAGCGCCTAACTGCAAATACAAAGCCGCCGTAGCAGGGTCGATGATAGTTCCCACGCCCAAAATCAAATCGGGATAATCGGTACGGGCGGTTTTTACCAACTCCGCAAACAATTCATGGGCAAAATCTCCACGGTTGGTCAGTTCAAATACCCGAATTCCAGCCTTATAACAAGCGCTTAGGACGTTTTTGCAAACATCAAGGTCTTGGCTGCTGAAAAGGGGAACAATAGGAACATCGAGTAAGGTTTGATATACGTGAAGACGAGAAAAACGAGCCATGTGTAGATAGTTTTTTGAGGAATCGTAATTTGATTAACTTTTTCAGAACAATTTACGGTAAGTTTTGAGTTACATTTAAAAATATTTTCTCCAAAACTCTATGATTACCATTGTTGTAGGTACAAATCGCCGCCGTTCTAAATCGAAGCAGGTGGCTACTTTTTACCAAACCCTGCTCTCTGAACTCCATACCGAAAGTCAGATTTTAGATATTGCAGACCTGCCCGATGATTTCATTCGATCGGCTTTATACGAAAACAACGGCAAAAATGAGTCTTTTAATGTATATCGCCAACTAATGAAGGAATCTGATAAATATGTTTTCATCGTCCCCGAGTACAACGGTTCTTTTCCTGGGGCGCTCAAAGTATTTATCGACGGGCTTGGCTACCCTAGCGAGCTGCTCCACAAGAAGGCAGCGTTGGTCGGAATTTCGGATGGCGTACAAGGGTCAGCTTTGGCACTGAGCCACTTAATCGACGTCTTTAGCTATTTGGGAATGCACGTACTTGCCCAGCGGGTCAAAATTCCGTTTATGAAAAAGAACTTTGTCGATGGGGAAGTCATTGACCCGCTCATCAATAAACTCCTCCGCGAACAAGCCGAATTATTGGTTAAATTTTAAGGCATTGCGTTCGGGTGATAGCCCGAACGCAATGGGTAATTTATACTACTTCAATCTTCACTTTGAGTAAAAACTCATCCATTTCGATTTCGGAAGCGCTGCCGTTGAGGTCAGCAACGAGGTCGAGTTGAACGGCTTGAACTTCTTGGCAGATGTAGCTTTTGTTGGTCGCAACGGCGTCGGCAAGCTCGGCATTGTTGTTTTCCAACTGAATAGCGATTTTGTCCGTTACTTCAAAACCACTGTCTTTACGGAGGTTTTGGATGCGGTTTACTACGTCACGCGCAATTCCTTCACGGCGCAATTCGTCGGTGATGGTCACGTCCAACGCCACGGTGAGGCTGCCTTGGCTTGCTACCAACCAACCTGGAACGTCTTCGGTCAAAATTTCGATTTCGGCCAAAAGAATTTCAAACGTCGTATCGCCGCCAGTAAGAGTCACTTGTCCGTTTCTTTCAATTTCACGGATTTGTTCTTCATTCATGGCGTTGATTACTTCGCCCACTGCCTTCATATTTTTGCCGTACTTAGGCCCAAGCGCCTTGAAGTTTGGCTTGATTTTCTTCTTCAAAATTCCCGAATCATCGCTCACAAACTCAACGCCCTTTACGTTGACCTCGCTCATGATGATAGGCGCTACGTGCTCGATTTGCTCCCGAACTTTGTCGCTCAAGACAGGAATCAACACTTTGGTCAACGGTTGACGCACCTTGATTTTGTGTCCTTTCCGCAACGAGTGTACCAACGAACAAATGTCTTGTGCCAACTGCATCGATTGCTCCAACTCGGCATCTACCCAGAACTCGTCGTACGTATGCCATTCAGTAAAATGCACCGATTCGTGTTTGAACGGCGTATTTTTCTCAATCGACTCAGCACGTACGTGGTCGGTGAGGTTACGGTACAGCCAATCGGCAAAGAAAGGCGCAATTGGCGACATCAACTGTGCTACTGCCGCCAAACAATGTTGGAGGGTTTCGTACGCAGCGCGCTTGTCGTCCGTCATTTCTCCTTGCCAAAAACGGCGGCGGTTGAGACGAACGTACCAGTTAGAAAGGTCGTCACACACAAAATCTTGAATCAAACGTCCCGCTTTTGTAGGATTGTATCCATCAAACTGCTCACCCACGTTTTTCACAAGGGTATAAACTTTTGAAATAATCCAACGGTCGAGTTCGCTCAGTTGTTCGCGCGGAACGCGGTTAAACTGCTCCACTTTGTAACCATCGAGGTTGGCGTACAACGCAAAGAAGTTATAGGTATTGAACAACGTTCCAAAGAATTTACGCTGTACTTCGGCGATGCCGTCGAGGTTAAACTTGAGGTTATCCCACGGTTCGGCATTCGTAATCATGTACCAGCGCGTCGCATCGGGGCCGTATTTGTCAATCGTTTCAAAAGGGTCGATGGCATTGCCCAAACGTTTCGACATTTTATTGCCGTTTTTGTCCAACACCAAGCCCGTCGAAACTACGTTTTCAAACGATACTGAATCAAATAATAAACCTGCGATGGCGTGGAGGGTAAAGAACCAACCGCGCGTTTGGTCAACTCCTTCCGAAATAAAATCAGCTGGGAACGACGTTTTGCTTTCGCTTGCCGTACCGCCCATGCTTTGCGGATACTTGTCGAGGTTCTCAAACGGGAAGTGGAACTGCGCATACGGCATCGCTCCCGAGTCAAACCACACGTCGATGAGGTCAGGCTCGCGGAACATCACTTTGCCCGAGGCCGATACCAAAAAGATTTCGTCAACGTAGGGGCGGTGCAAATCAAAGGCTTCCGTTCCTTTTGATTGCAAGAAAGACGCATTCTTGGCTTGTTGCTCAGGGCTAAGAGCGCCGCTGTCAATCGCCTTTTGGAGTTCATTGGTCAGTTCTTCCACCGACCCGATGCAAGCTTCTTCGCCCGTTTCGCTGCGCCAAATCGGCAGGGGTGTACCCCAGTAGCGGCTACGGCTAAGGTTCCAGTCCACGAGGTTTTCGAGCCAGTTTCCAAAACGCCCCGTTCCTGTGCTTTCAGGGTTCCAATTGATGGTTTTGTTGAGTTCTACCAAGCGGTCTTTTTTCTTGGTCGTAGCAATAAACCAGCTATCGAGTGGGTAGTACAATACGGGCTTGTCTGTACGCCAGCAGTGTGGGTAAGGGTGCTCGTATTTTTCCACTTTAAACGCCCGATTTTCTTCTTTCAATTTGATGGCGATAAGCACATCCGTCGGGCGAAAATCAGGCTCATTGCGTTCTTCGGTCGAGTAATATTCTTCTTTGACAAACCGTCCGCCAAATTCGCCTACTTCTTTGACAAAACGCCCTTGGCGGTCAACGATGGGTACTTCTTTGCCGCTTTCGTCGCGCACCATGATGGCAGGCACGCCGTTGGCTTTCGCCACGCGGAAGTCATCCGCGCCAAACGTTGGAGAGGTATGCACAACGCCCGTACCGTCTTCGGTCGTAACGAAATCGCCCAAAATAACGCGAAAAGCTTTATCCGCATCTTGGAGCGGCTGCACGTAAGGCAACAATTGCTCGTACTGAATGTCTTCGAGGTGTTCGCCTTTGAATTCCATCAATACCGACCAAGGTATGACTTTATCGCCGTCTTTGTAGGCTGCGAAATCGCCATCTTTGCCTTTTTCTGAGAAATATTTCCCCACCAAATCTTTCGCCAACACCACATTGATGGGCAAGAACGTATATGGATTAAAGGTTTTGATAAGGACGTACGTAATGTCTTTTCCAACCGTCAAGGCCGAATTCGCAGGAAGCGTCCAAGGGGTTGTCGTCCATGCCAAAATATATACCTCATCGCTGTCGGCCGTGTCAAACAAATAGGCTGATTTACCCGTTAGTTTCACTTTGAACTGGGCAACGATGGTCGTATCTTTTACATCTTTATACGTACCAGGCTGGTTCAACTCGTGCGAACTAAGCCCCGTACCCGCCGCTGGAGAATACGGCTGAATGGTATAGCCTTTGTACAAAAGACCTTGGTCATACAGCTGCTTGAGCAACCACCAAAGCGTTTCGATGTAGTCGTTTTTGTAGGTCACGTACGGGTCGTCCATGTCCACCCAATACCCCATTTTTTCGGTCATGGTGAGCCACAAATCGGTAAAACGCATGACGGCCTCACGGCATTTTTTGTTGTAATCTTCGATGCTGATTTTTACCCCAATGTCGTCTTTGCGAATGCCCAATTCTTTTTCTACTTGAAGCTCAATCGGCAGGCCGTGCGTATCCCAGCCCCCTTTGCGTTTCACTTGGTAGCCTTGAAGGGTTTTATAGCGGCAGAAAATATCTTTGATGGTACGGGCCATCACGTGGTGAATCCCAGGCGTCCCGTTGGCCGATGGGGGGCCTTCGTAAAACGTAAACGACGGTGACCCTTCCCGTACTTCGACTGATTTTTCAAATATTTGATTTTCTTTCCAGAACTGCAGGATTTCTTTCCCCACCTGCGCGTAGTCCAGACCTTTATACTCTTTGTAGTTCATTGGGCAATTTTTTTAAATTGCCGTTAACCGTTAGCCGTTAATAGTAAACCGCATATTCTACGGATAACTGATAACCGATAACCGATAACGGCTTCAATTAAGAACCACAAAGGTAGGAATTTTTTGGCTTAATCTGGCTTTACGGTGCTTCCGCCCGAAATATTGGAGCGCAATTCGGGCGTGCCACGGTAGCGTAATGTACTGCCTCCGCTGGCGTTGACTCTCAAGGTTTTGCCCACCAGTACGCGCGCGGTACTTGCACCCGAAAGGTCTAAATCAACGTTGTCAACGGGGTAATCGAAGGCGTCAACGCGCGACGCACCTGACAATTCGCCCGCAATCGTAAGCCCTTGCCCGTGTAAAACAAGGTCTGATGCCCCCGAAAGATCCACATTGATACGATCCCAATCACTATCAATCACCGACTTAGAAGCGCCCGATAATTCGACGTCGAGCGTACGGCCGTTGGTAAAACCTTCGATGGTCGAAGTTGTAGCTCCTGAGAAATCAACCTCAGTAAGGGTAGGCATCGTAATGTCCACTTCCATGTCGTAGCGGCGAACGCGCCAATTGCGGTATTTCATCACCAACTTACCTGAGCGGTCAACATACACGTCCAAATCTTGAACGTCGCGGCGGTCGCCCCGCACCGAAATGCTAAACTGCCCCGACTGCCGAACGCGCACATCAAAGGCATTGCCCATTTCGAGCTGGTCAAAATCGCGGAGATTGAAAGTTTGGGACGTAGGATCAAGGGGCGTAAGTGTGCCTTCTGAGATAAAAACACACGATTGAGCAAATAGGGCAAGAAGCGCAAACAAAAAGATGACTAATGACTTTTTCATAGCTGTTCGAAACGTTTTTAATTGACTGTTTTGAAGCTATGACAATTCACCGAAACACCACCCCTATGCGCACGTCAACATTTTCGTCAAGCAGCAGCTTCATAGTGATTAGTATAGGTATATAACAAATTGGCAGCCAACTCGATAACAGCCTCAGCTTGGTTACGAGTCACTGTAGGAAAACCTTCCAAAAAATCATCTAATGAACTGACTTCCAAATAATCAAAAAGAGTTTTGATAGCGACTCTCGTACCCTTAAATACAGGTGTACCTGCCAGTATTTCACTACTGATTTCGATAACATCTTGTGCCTTCATGTCTTTTTCTGGTTATAGTTAACAAAGATACCAAATTTCACAAAACAGATTACAACAAAGCTCCCCACCCACAGCTCGATCTTTATTTAGGTCGTAGCCATAGAAGGATACAGTTTGATTCCCTCTGCACGCAGGCGGTTGTTCATTTGTTGAATGACCTTCTCATAAACACCTCCGCTCAGTGCCGCAGGTGTTTGGTACGACAAAGTGATTTCGAGGCGGTCGCCGTTCCAGTCGGTGACTTTTACATCGGGGGCAAGCTTCAATGTTTCATCGTTTAGCGTGCCCATTTGGTCCAAAATAATGGCTTTTAGGTGCTCCGTATCTACGTCAGAAGTAGTAAAAATCTTCAGTACCCGTTTTTCGTATCCCGCTCGGGTATGGTTGATAATGGTGCTGTTGAGCAGCGGCCCGTTTGGAATCATTACCCGACGGCCATCACCCGTATCCAAAACGGTATTAAACATCAAAATATCACGCACTTGCCCCGTGTAGCCTTGGGCGGTGATTTTTTCTCCCACCTTAAATTGCTTCATCAACAAGATGATAAAGCCTCCCGCAAAATTGGATAAACTCCCCTGCAGGGCAAAACCAATGGCCAACGTAGCCGCACTAAACAGGGCCACAATCCCCGTCACCCGAATCCCTAAAAAACCACCCGCAATCATAATGAGCGTAATTCGGAGGCTGATAAACAACAAACTCTTTAAAAAACTCTTGACGGAGGGGTCGATGGTGCTGCGTTTATCGATAAACGACTTGAGCGGTTTATCCAAAAAATTAATGAGCCCAAATCCCAGAATAAGTATCAGCGTCGCAATGCCCAATTTAATCCCCCAACCGACGGTCATTTCACCATATTCGACAAAATCGGCCTTCATACGGGCAATGTAAGATTTGGCGACTGAAGGGCAAACCGAGGTGTTCTCGTAAAAACGCAGTTCCTCAACAATGAGTTTTTCAGAACGATTGTCGTTAAAATATCCTTGTATTTCGACGTACATTCTATTTTCACCCGTTTGTTTCACTTCTTGGTACGCCTCCATGAGGTCTTTGTAGGCTTTTTGGGGCAAAACGTGCACTATTTTCCCCGTCTTACAATCACTGATGGTAGCCGTGTTATTAAGTTGAGAGAACATTCCTCGCATCGAAACACGGTTCAGGGTGTCCTCAGCAAAAGAAGGCAGTTTAATCCCAGAAAGTGACTGACTATGAACAACAAAGGAGCCAATTATCAAGAAAAAAAGGAAAGCAAATTGGGGTAATTTTGAACGTAGAAAAAACATAGGCAGCATCATTAATCGTCGTTGGTAAGTATCAATAATAGCAAAAAAAATTATGCCAGCCCTTCTCGAAAGTTTTAAAACTTTCGAGAAGGTAGCTTTTTTTCACAAAAAAGAGTCGAGCAACTGCCCGACTCTTTTCATTTTCGTTGTTGTCTCACTTACTTTTATTTCAGGCTTACTTCGCCCGTTTTGCCTTTTTCTACGGCTTTCATCACGCGGAAGAAATTGCCGCTCCAAATTTTCTCAATGTCTTTCTTTGAATACCCACGACGCACAAGTTCGATGGTCATGTTTTCGTATTGGCTTACGTCGAAGCAGTCGGCCAAAGCACCGCCACCGTCAAAGTCGGCACCCATTCCTACGTGGTCGATACCGATGAGCTTCACCATGTGGTCGATGTGGTCAATGGCATCTCTAACCGTGGCCAATTGAACAGGGAATTTTTTGTTCAACTCCATAAAATCAGCGCGGGCTTTTTGTTGTTCCGCTTCGGGCAAGGTCATCATTCCACGACGGTCTTTGATGTTGTATTTGGTATATAATGCCTTCATCGCCGCTTCCCTTTCGGCACTTGGTGGAATGGTTTTAACGTAATCGCTCAACAAGTTGAGTTGAACAACACCGCCGTTTTTAGCCAATGCCTTTAGCATATCGTCGGTCAGGTTGCGCGGGTGATTACAAATAGCCTTAGCTCCTGAGTGTGTCGCTACCACGGGCACTTTCGAGAGGCGAATCACATCATAAAAAGTTGAATCTGACACGTGCGATACGTCAATAATCATCCCTAAGCGGTTCATTTCTTTCACAACTTGCTCACCCAACGGGCTTAACCCTTGGTATTCAGCACCTTTTGGATCGGTAGAAGAATCACAAATGTCGTTGTTGCTCGAATGGCAAAGCGTCATATAACGCGTACCCAAGTCATAAAACTTCTGCAACATCCCCAAATCGTGACCAATGGTGTAGCCGTTTTCTACCCCAATAAAAATCGCGCGTTTGCCCGTTTTACCAATCTTTATGGCTTCTTCGGGCGTTGTAGCCAAGGCAGCCATTGAGCTCGTATTTTTTAGCGAGGTATGAACCGCATCAAAAATCTCCAATGCCCGTTTTTTAGCCGTTTCGTGGCCTTCGGGCGTGCGCGGGCCTTGCCCCAAATACACCGCAAAAAAGATGGCATCTAAGCCACCGCGAACCATGCGTGGATAATCCACCTTGCTGTTGGTTGTGCGGGCATCGTTGTCTTTGGTGATGTCAAACCCTCCGCGGGCCAGCAGCATCGGCGTGTCGGCGTGCGTATCTAGCGTAAAGGCTTTGTCGTGGATTTTTTTTGCTTTTTTTAGCAAAGCAGCGTCATCTTGTGCCGAAACGGTAAAAGTCGCCGCCGCCAAACAGGCAGAAAGGGTGGAACGGAAAAGGTATTTCATGGGAATGGTTAACTAGTTTATTGAGAAACAAATGAACAATCAAAAAAACCTAATTATCAGTAAATTGCCAAAAACCCACAGCCAAAAGAGCTGGGGTTTTTGGATAGAACAATGTATGTATGAATCACTTACTTGGCAAACCAAAGTTTTAGCTTCATGTCGTTGACACCTCCCTGGGCTTTCAAGGCCGCACTAAAATTGGTGTAATTCAGTGATTCTTCCGAGCCTGGATAGGGCAAACGCGTTGGAATAACACCTCCGTTTACGTTGATAACTGCTGGTTTCAATTCAGGAATACCCGTACGACGGAATTCCGTCCAAGCTTCAACGCCTTGTCCGTACATCGCAATCCATTTTTGTTCCATGATTTGCTTGTAACCATCGGCTCCTGATTTAAGCACGTTGGCGGCTAAGTAGTCCGCCCCCACGGTTAGTTTGTATTGGCTATGCGACGCCGTGATGGCATTGGTATAGTTAGTAGCCACATCGCCCGCAGCTGTGATACCTTTGTAAGCCATCTCGGCTTTGATAAACAACAATTCTGCGTAAGACATGATTACGCCCGGTGCCGTCGCGCTCACAAAAAACGCTCCAACTTTCGAGGTTTTCGATAAGCCTAGCGTATTGGCATCGGCATTTGACAACCCGTTTGGTACGCCTTTATAATCTCCTCCGTCGGCAGGTTTATCGGCATATACGGCCAAGCGCGCATCTTTCAAGGCCGCCAGCTTATTCACAAGCGTAGCACTTACGCGGTGATCGTCGCGCGTTTTGCGGTTTTGGTTAATCGGATTGTTGTTGTTTGTTGCATCAATGTAATTTAACTGAATATTCTCCGACACTGACCCAATCACAGGGTACTTAGCGGGGTCGCTCAAAATTCGGTTGATTTCGGCTTTTACATCAATGGCCGCGTCGGTTTTGCCCAACATCCGATTCAACAAGCGAAGGCTCAACGAATTGGCAAATTTTTTCCACTTTGTCACGTCATTGGCAAACAAAATATCGCCCGCAATCGCCTTGGTTTTGTCCGTTGCATCAATCATGTCGTTGGCCGTTTTGAGGTCTTTGATTAGACCTGCATACACGTCTTTTTGGGTGTCATACGCAGGTTGTAACTCTCCTTCCAGCCCTTGCAGCGACTTAGAATACGGGATGTCTCCGTAAATATCCGTCAGTAGCGAATACACCCACGAGCGCATGATGATGGCCACGGCTTGGTAATTGGGGTTTTTAATCTCTGCCCCAATTTTATAAATACGTTGATAATCGGCCAAGGCTTCGATGTGGAACGTTTGCCAAGTATCGCTATACACACTGCTTGAGATAGAATACTGGTCGATGTCGGTGTATTGGATTCGCGCCCAATACTGCGGAATTAAGTTACCAATATCCATTCCCAGCGAGCCGCCCCAATAGGTATCAACCGCACTCTGAATTCCGTGCGGCAAAAACAGGTCGGCCGTTGCCGTAGCTGGGGCATTGGGATTGGTATTCATTTCGTCAAATTTGTCGGTGCACGCCGAGACACTCAGCATCACCGCCGCCAACGCGGCTTTGTATCGGAAAGAAGAAAAAAGTCTTTTCATTGTCGTAATAGAAAAATTATGTGATAGGTCAGACGACAGTCAGACCATAACTTTTTAACGAAGGTCAGACGACAGTCAGACCGATGATTATGTGATAGGTCAAACGACAACCAAACCGATAAAAATACGGTCTGACTACCGTCTGACCTTAACACCTTTACAAGCTAAAACTGATGTTAAAGCCAACCGAGCGGGTTGTTGGGATTTGACCATTTTCGATTCCCTGCAAATTGCCATCGTTGTAGAAACTGGTTTCAGGATCGATGTGTGGCACATTGCTATGAATCAACCAGAGGTTACGGCCTACGACCGACACCGTAATGTCGCGAACAGGTAATTTTTTAATCAACTGATTGCTAAGCATGTAACTCAATCTCACTTCGCGAAGTTTTACGTAGCTACCATCAAAAATCGTCATTTCGTTGTTGGTCAACGCATAGTATTTGTGGTGCCATTCTTCCGACGAAATCTTGGTTGTGTTTGGTACATATACAGGTTCGGTAGCAGAGCCAGTATTAACAACTCCTTCGCCAATGATTCCTGTTTCGCGCCCTAACACCGTCTCAGCCAATACCCCCGTATAACGACCGATGTTCACACTTTGCGAGAAGATATCCCCGCCGTATTTTACATCAACCAAGGTGCTCAACGAAACGCTCTTGTACGTAAATGTATTCTGCAAACCGCCCAACCACTTTGGCGTGAAACTTCCTAAGATACGGCGGGTTGGGTTGAGCGTTGGATAGCCACTTTTATCGTAAATGATATTACCGCTTGGGTCACGGGCAAAACCTTGTCCGAAGAACGTACCGTAAGGCTGCCCTACACGTGCTTCGATGGTCATCCCGCGAACGGTTCCTAAGGTGTAGGTTGTTAAGCCATCGGCCAATTCGATTACTTTGTTTTGGTTACGTGCCCAGTTAACTGCCACATCCCACTGAAAATCACCCACTTTTACAGGCGTAGCACTGAGTTGTACTTCAATTCCTTTGTTTTCGATTTTTCCAGCGTTCAACAATTTAGAGTTAAAGCCCGTTGTTTGCGAGATATTTACGTCCAAAATCTGGTTCGACGACTGTTTGTTGTAGTACGTTACGTCCAAACCTACGCGGTTGCGCCAAAACTTAAATTCTGCCCCGATTTCGTACGAGTTTGTTAACTCTGGTTTGAGGGAAGCGTTCAACATCGCGTTATTTTCTGACAACGAAGGCGTGCTACCCCAAGGATTTTCGTATTTGTAGGCTTGAATCAAACGATAGGCGTCGGTGTCGTTCCCTACACGGGCAATCCCTGCGCGTACTTTGGCAAATGATAATACAGGGGAGTTTAAGCCCAAAATGTCGGTTACAATGGCACTCAATGCCGCCGATGGGTAGAAATACGAGCGGTTGTTGGCAGGTAAGGTACTCGACCAGTCGTTTCGTGCTGTCAAATCCAAGAAAAGATAGTTGCGGAATCCGAAGTTAGCCGCGGCATAAACACTGTTTACTGCTTTTTCGGAGAAAGAGTTTTCGGCCACTTTGGCTTGGCGAGAATTACCGAGGTTCCACACGCGCGGAATGGCTAATTCAGTCGCCCCCATATAATTCCGTTGGTAATAATTGCTACGGTGGTTAGCGCCCACGTTGGCCGACACGTCAAAGTCACCAAACTTGCGGGTCGCGCTCAACAATACATCCGAGTTCGATTCCCGAATAAAAATCTGCTCTTCATTGTAGCTATCGTACTGTTTCGCACCGTTGAGGTTGTCGATACGGGCTGCATTTTTGGTTTTGCGACGGTCAATATACACGTCCGTTCCTGAACGCCCTGTCAATGTCAACCAGTCGTTAAATTTATACGTAGCAGCCAAGTTTCCATATACACGGTCGCGTTGGTTAAACTTCGTACTCAAATTCAACACGTAGTACGGGTTTGTCCAGTAGTTGTAGTTCCAGTTGTACTGATAAATGCTGTTGGGAGCTTGGTAATTTTTCAACTTCTCCATATCCACTTGGCGACCAAACCAAATAAAATAAAGCCCCCAGTTGGTGCGGTTATCACTACCGTCCACCACATAGTTACCCGTTGCGCGGATGCTCAATTTTTTGGTCAAATTCCATCCTGCGTTCAACGAAACCGTACGGCGTTTGTAATCGGTGTTTGGCAAAATTCCCGTTTGGCTCAAGTTGGTAAACGAAAGACGGAAGTCTCCTTTCTCATTTCCGCCCGTAATGGCGATGTTGTTGGTATAAGTTTTACCTGTTTCAAAAAAGTTGGTAACGTTATCAGGATGAGGCACAAAAGGAGTCGCCGTACGAACGCCATTAGCATCCAGCGGCGAATCAAACTGTGGAAGCAAGCGACCGTCCATTTTAGGACCCCAGCTTTCGTCCACTCCGTCGTTGACACCTTTGCCCGTTCCGTCCACAAACGAAAACAAGCCCTTGTTTCCTTGGCCGTACTCGTTTTGCCATTCAGGAAGACGGAAAGGGGTATCAAAAGCGGTGTTAGAGTTGACCGAAACGCCAATACCTTTCGCGCCTTTTCCACTTTTGGTCGTAATCAAAATAACGCCGTTAGCACCGCGCGAACCGTACAAAGCCGCTGCGCTTGGCCCTTTTAGTACGCTCACGTTTTCAATGTCATCGGGGTTAATCGACGCCGCACCGTTTCCGTAGTCAACACCCGTTCCTGAGCCGTAGTTACCGTTGTCGATGGGCACACCGTCAACCACAAAAAGCGGCTGGTTGTTGCTCCCAATGGAGCTTGTACCACGAATCAAAATCCGCGACGACGCCCCTGGTGCACCGTTCGAGCCCGTAATTTGTACCCCAGCCACTTTTCCAGCCAAGGCATTGACAAAGTTGGTGGTCCGAGCTTGTGTCATTTGTTTTCCGCTTACCTCTTGCACCGAATAGCCCAAAGCTTTCTTTTCACGGGCAATACCCAAGGCAGTGACAACGACCTCGTTCAAAATGGACGCATCTTCTACCATCGTAATGTTGAACGAAGTTTGCGCGCCGATAGCAATCTCTTGGGGCTTGTAACCGATAAACGAAAGCACTAGCGTAGTGGCACTAGGAGGAGCGGAGAGGCTAAACTCTCCCGTAGAACTGGCCGAAGTACCTCGGTCAGTACCTTTGATGACGATACTGGTTCCAGGAAGTGGAGCGCCGTCTTTGTCAAGGACTTTTCCTTTTAAAACGCGGTCTTGTGCGTGACTGACCAAGCATGTCAGCATCGCACCTACTAAACAGAGAGTGGATAAAAACTTTCTCATGGGCGAACTATATTAAGTTATTGGGTAATAATGGTAATTTTCCAATAATTCTCTCGCATTCGTAGGACGAAATAGAGAGGCTTAATTCTTACATAGTTGCGGCCATTCAGAATTAAAATATGCAATTATAAAGAGCGAAAAATCTTTTGTTGCTTGGCAATAAACGTGCACAAGTTTATGGCAAATAAGAGTATTTTCCAATGATTATTTCAAAGAAAGTCAAATTTTCAAATTAATTATTGGTTAAATTATATCTGTTAACAATAAACAAAACAGGATTCTATTAGCGAAAAAACGAAAGCCAGAAAAATACTCAAGAAATATAACTATTTCACTATTCTGCACTTGCTAAGGTTCAAACAAAAAAAGACACAGAAGTTGCCCCCTGTGTCTTTTTTATGTTTAAAAAAATTGAACGCCTAGTCGCGGCTTGAGAGCTTGGATAACAAGCGAAGTACTTCTATGTACAACCACACGATGGTGACAATCATCCCAAATGCGCAGTACCATTCCATGTATTTGGGCGCGCCATAAGCCGCACCTTGCTCGATTCTGTCGAGGTCAAGTACTAAATTGAAGGCTGCTAACCCCACTACAAACAACGAAAAGCCGATTCCGAACCAGCCTGTGTCATAAATCAGCGGCATTTCGATGCTAAACATGCGTAAAACCATGGCTACCAAGTAAAAAATAGCCACACCCGCCGTAGCTGCCATCACCGTCCGTTTGAACGTGGGTGTAGCGCGAATGACCCCCGCTTTGTACAAACCGACCATCCCCGCCAAAATGGCAAAAGTGAGCAACACCGCCGATAAGCCAATGCCTGGGTACATACTTTCAAATACCAACGTGATTGCCCCCACAAAAACCCCTTCGACCACGGCATAAATGGGCGCAAGCGTGGGCGCGAGCTGTTGTTTAAAAGCCAAAATAAGGGCAATCACAAAACCTGCAATTGCGCCGCCGATGGCCAAAGGCATGATAAGTGCAGGATTGGAGGCAAACAAAAACCAACTGCCCGCAGCAGAAGCAATGACCAATACGCCTAATAAAATGATTTTGTTGACTGTACCTTGGACAGTCATCGCTCCTTGCCCAATGCCTTCTTGGGCGGCTTTGATGAATGATTTTTCGGATAAGGTTGGATTCGCCATAGCTGGATTATTTTTTGTAAAAAACGTTTATAGACGACAATTTATGCGGTTTTTAGGTAAAACCAAAGACTTTTTCATTGAATTAAATTCGCCGTTTCCAACTCAACGACACCTCATCTCCCACTTTCAAGTCGTTGGGCCAAGGAGCAGAAGCACTAAGGCGTATTTGCATCGTATCGGTTTCGAGATAACCATTCTCACGGTCTAATTTTGTGATGACACCCCACATAGGCGTGGGCTCAGGGGCTTTGTCTTCGTCCGTTTTTACCCGTCCACGCTCGATTTCAACCTTTCGGTCGGCCAACTGACGAATGTCTTCTTGACTGTGAGTGACTAGCAACGTCGTCGTTTGGAATTGTTGATGCAAATCGCCCAACACTTCCCGCAGGCTTTGAGCAGTAGTAGCATCAAGCGACGCAAACGGCTCGTCCAACAACAACACCTTGGGTCGCCGTACCAACGCCCGCGCCAACGCTACTCGCTGCCGCTGCCCTCCCGACAGCGCGTCGGGCTTTCGATACGCAAGCGACTCTAAACCAATCTTTTGCAGCAATTCATCAATCAACGCATCTTTCGGCGACGCGGCAGCATAGGCCAAGTTTTCGCGAACAGTCATGTTAGGAAAAAGCGCCGAATCTTGAAAAACAAAGCCAATCGAGCGTTGCTGAACGGGTACATTTATCTTGGAAGAAGTATCCAACCACGTATCACCGTCCACGACAATTCGACCCACCACAGGCGTTTCTAAACCTGCCAGCAACCGCAATAAGGTCGTTTTTCCAGCCCCAGACGCCCCGTATAAAGCCGTCAGGCTATGCGACTCCAACGAAAGCTGAATACGTAGCTCTCCCTGACCATCGGCAAAAAGACGCGGCAGCTGTAGGTCAAGTTCTATCATACCGTCAAGCGTTTATTGAACCGATACACAAGTACTAGAATCACCAAAGAAATGACCAATAATAAAGCGGCATAACTGTGCGCAGCAGCATAATTGAGCGTTTCGACTTCATCATAAATGGCAATGGACGCTACGCGCGTCTGCCCTGGCAGGTTTCCTCCAATCATCAACACCAACCCAAATTCGCCAATGGTATGGGCAAAAGACAGCACAATACCCGTCAACAACGCAGGCTTACTATTGGGCAATAAGACTCGAAATAACGTAGTCGTACGCGATTTACCAAGCGTAAAAGATGCTTCCTTCCAAGACGGCGGCAGGTTTTCGAGCCCCGCCTGAATCGGGTGTACCATAAAAGGCAAACTATAGATCATCGACGCCACAACGAGCCCTTCAAACGAAAACACCAATCGCAGGTTAAACGCTTTTTCCAACCATTGCCCCAAGGCATTGTTTGGACTAAATGCCAATAAAAAATAAAACCCCAGCACCGACGGCGGTAAGACCAAAGGCATACTGATGATTGCCTCTATCAACGGTTTGAGTTTGATTTTGGTGGCCGACAACCAGGCCGCAAGCGGTATTCCAACCAACAGCAGAAGTACCGTGGTAATGCTTGCCAAACGAAACGTAAGCCAAATTGGCGCCCAATCCATGTTCATCATTTTTGTGTTGTGCCCCCTACTCGGTAGCCAAACTTCCGAAAAATAGCGTGCGCGCGCTTACTAAACAAAAAATCATAGAAACGACGGGCGGCCAAACTGGGTTCAACGTTTTTCTTTTTGAGCAACACCACGCCTTGTGCAATCGGACGATAGGTTTTGGGGTCTATTTCTATCCACGTTCCTTTGTCTTTCAGAGAAGGGTCTAACACCACCGATTTGGCCGTAAAACCTACCTCAACTACTTGCGAAACAATGTATTGATTTACTTGGGAGATACTTTCCCCCATGACCCACTTTTCCTGCGTTTTGTCAAACAAGCGATAATACGTGAGTGCCTCCTGGGCCGCGACTCCGTAGGGCGCAAGCTTGGGATTGGCAAGGGCGATTTTTTTGATGGAAGGTTGGGTCAAAAACGACAAGTCTTTCGTGGGCTTTGTGGCTCCGATTGTCCAAACAACCAAAGCTCCGTAGGCATAAATCTTGGGAGCGGCAGTAGTTAACCCTTCTTTAAAAAGTACGTCAGGGTAGTGCATATCGGCCGACAAAAACACGTCGAACGGTGCTCCTTGTTGGATTTGGGTCGTGATTTTTCCCGAAGAGTTAATAATGGTTTCGAGTTGTATCCCCGTTTCTTTTTCAAAAACAGCCTCTAATTCCTCCATCACAAACTGGGCATTGGCCGCTACGGCAACGCGCACCGTTTGGGCATATACCTGCGGCACCATCAGCCACAGAAACAAAAGTATTTTTTTCATTAACTGGTTCAGTATAAACGCTATCAAATAATTATTTTTTCGTCTCAAACGGATTCGAAAACGCAGGGTTTGTGATAAATGTCGAATCAGTGAGGGTGCGCAAAAACGCAATAATATCCTTTTTTTCGGAGGAAGTCAGCCCCAAACGCTGTCCAGTGGGCTCGTTGTGTGAAATACGCAACTCGTGGCTGAGGTTAGGGCTAAAATGAAAGTGCTCGTTGTAATGGTCAAGCACTTGCTCCAAACTCGCAAAGCGGCCGTCGTGCATGTAGGGCGCTGTCAGGGCAATATTACGCAAAGTCACCACCCGAAAACGACCATTGTCCAAACCATCGGACGTTATTTCTTGCCTTCCTCGATCCGCCACGGCTATGCTATCAAGGCCATTGTTATGAAATACTTCTTGCATCAACTTGGCTCCACCGTGGCAATGTGCGCAATTGCCCCCGCGTACGCCTCGCTCAGGCGCAGGCCCACGCATGAATAACTCCCGCCCCCGCTGCTCCGCAGCCGAAAGGGTAGTTTCACCTTTTAAAGAGCGGTCGTAAGGCGAATTAGCAGAAATTAACGTTCGTTCAAACTGCGCCAACGCTTTGGTGATGTGTTCCCCCGTAATACTCGATATGCCAAAGACCCGCTGAAACAACGAAGGATACCGACGCGTTTTGGCCAACTTTTTCGCTGAAGCCTCCAGCGACTGTCCCATTTCATCAGGGTGAGCCAGGGGAAAAACGGCCTGATTTTCAAGACCATTGGCGCGCCCATCCCAGAATAAGTTCTTTACCCACAGCAGATTCACCAGCGACATGGAGTTTCGACGAGTGGGTTTTCCTGACACCCCGATGCTGAGTTGTCGGTCGTCCGAAAAAGCATTGGCTTGTTTGTGACAACTTGCACAAGCGACGGTGTTGGTACTGGAAAGCAGCGGTTCGTAAAACAACATTCGGCCCAGCGCCACGCCTTCTTCGGTCGTCGAATTATCGTCGGGAATCGTAAAGCGACGGCCAAATGACGTTGGATACTCCAGCTTGTAGGGATGTAGTTCGCGCTTTGTTATCCAAAAAGAAGAAAGAAATATCACCAAAGCCGTTAGAAGGGGGAAGTATCGCATTTTGATTCGTTGTTAGTTTGCGATGCAGGCACAAATCAGCAACATCACTTAGCAAATCGAATTTCAAGGGATTTTAACTCACGAATCCAGCGCGCTGGGCGTTTTTCGTCGGGTATCACCAAGCGAAACGGGCCGACTCCTTGGGGCAGCGGGGCTCCATCGACCGAGTCGGCCACCAAAATGGTACGTCCGCTAAACTCAGCATCCACCTCGGCCAACGAAAACAACACTTCGTAGCCATCGCCTGCTTTGGCAATGAGGTATTTTGAGAGATTTTCGCCGCGAAGTTCTCCTCCTAAGGTTGCGCCTGCTTTGCGAAGAATAGCCGTAAGCGCTACACCAGCATAACGGTGTTCTTTGCCGTCACGGTCTTTGGCAGTTACTTCAGTCCGTTCTAATGCGTGAAGGTCAGAGGCGGTCAGCGTCAGCGGTGTTTTTACTTCGCCCGTGACGGAAAGGGTTTGGGCAAGCAGCTCCTTTGTAGTGAACAAAAGAACCAGTATTCCGCCTAAAAGTAGTTTTATGGAAGTAGGTGTCATTCCCCAAAGCGTTATTTTTTCAAAAATATAACGCTTTGGGGAAATTACCTAATAGAAAAAAGACTTGGAAGGTTTTTGAAACCTTCCAAGTCTGAGGATTTATACTTTGGCTTTCGTCGTACCACCTTTGGTCATTGAAATATCGACGGGTGCGTTGGCTTTCCACGAGCCACCCGTAAAGTCAGGCACATCAATGGAATTGGAGCGATTGGCCACCGACCAGCCACTCAGCGGTGCGATGCTACTCCAAAGGGCGGCGTCATACACGTCTTGATCGAGCGGGAGGCCATTGCGTAGGCAATCGATGGTGCGCCAATCCATCAAAAAATCCATCCCACCGTGTCCGCCGACGTTTTTGGCCACTTCACCCATTTTTTTCACAATCGGGGGCAAGTATTTTTCTTCCAATGCCTTGTATTCTTCGGCCGACATCCATTCGTGACCCGTTGAATAACGCGCGGGTTCGGGGTATTTTAAACCTACCGCCTTGGTACCGCTCACCAGTTGAATCCGCGAATACGGCCTTGGTGACGACACGTCGTACTGCACCATAATCGTCCGCCCTTTTTGGGTCTTAATCGTGGTCGTACTCATGTTGCCGTTGTAGGATTTTCCCACGTAAGGCTTGTAAAAATCGTCTTTGGCGGCAAGTTCTTTGGCCAAACTCCCCAACACAAAATCGCTACTCGACATCGAAGTCAGGTACTCCATTTTATCGCCACGATTGATGTCCATGACTTGGCAAATAGGCCCCAATCCGTGCGTGGGATACAAGTTGCCTTTGCGCTGAAACATCTCTTGAAGCTCCCACAATTGGTAGAAATGGGTTTTGGAAAAAACGTGCGTTTGTAAATTGTGAATATAGGCGGCTTCTCCGTGGATAATTTCCCCAAAAAAGCCATTTCGAGCCAAATTGAGCGTCAATAGTTCGGAGAAGTCATAACAGCAGTTTTCTACCATCATGCAATGCTTGCGCGTGCGCTCCGAGGTATCGACCAGCTGCCACGCCTCCTCGATGGTTTTGGCGGCAGGCACTTCTACGCAAACGTGCTTGCCGTGCTCCATCGAAAAAACCGCCATCGGCGTATGGAATGCCCAAGGAGTGAGGATATAAACCAAGTCCAAATCGGTGCGTTCGGCGAGTTTTTTCCAAATTTCGGGGCTACTATCGTAGGTTTGGGGGCGGTGTCCAGAAGCTTCGACCAGTTTTTTGGCCGCGGCCGTTTTCTCAGAACGTAAATCGCACAACGCTTTAATTTCGACACCTTCGATTTTATTTAATCGCTCGACAGCCCCCATCCCACGGTTACCTAAGCCGATAAATCCAACCCGAACTACGTCCAGTTTGGGAGCGGCGTAGCCACTCATGTTAAATTTCTGCGCCCGCTTTCGGTCTGCTTGTTCGCGTACTTGGGCCCATTCTTCGGGGGTATTGGCGTAAGCGGAAAAGGGGTTAGCGGCAAAAAGCCCTAATCCCGTAGCACTTGCCGTTTTTAAGAAGTTTCTGCGGTTGTTTTCCATGTTACAAATATTTTTATGCAAACGTTTTGCCTCTCCGAGGCGTTTTCGTTTCATTCATCTCTCATCACTCAACGCTCATCACTAAACACTCTCCTTTAAAAAATGCAATCTCCGAGGAAAGCAGGCTGGTAGCCTTTTTCGGTTGCCCAGCGCACACAAGCAACGATGCGGTCGCGGAAATCGGGTTGATAAACTTCGTAAAAAGGATAATAGTATTGCTCATGCACCAAAAAATCGACGTAGGGCGGCTGTCCTGACGGTAGATTGGCGTAGTTGTCGAGGTGAGGGACAATTTCGGGAAGTTCTTTTTTATCAATTACAATGCTACTTCGGACAAACGTAATGTCTTCTTGAGTGTCGTGCCACACAAAGCGTTTTTTCACCTGACGACGTTGTTCAACCGTCAAATAATACGAAACTGGTGGCAAATCATCGTCCACGTTGAAGTAACCCAATTGCCCCACATAGCCCGCATCCCGCAA
Organism: Runella defluvii; assembly: GCF_014195535.1. GTDB lineage: Bacteria > Bacteroidota > Bacteroidia > Cytophagales > Spirosomataceae > Runella > Runella defluvii. Next base: position 314,592 of record NZ_JACIBY010000005.1, read on the forward strand.
AGCCCGCGAGCCTTCGACGGTGGCTTCGCCCCAATGTAAGGTGGTAACAGGCCCCATCACGGCCTCACCCGCAAAGCGACGAATTTCATTTTTGACCATTTCGCAATCGTCGGCTACTTGTTGATAGCCTGCGGTGCGGTAGGGCATATCGGGAAACTCTCCGCGCGCGTGAAAACTCAACCGCAACCAATCGGCGTTGGCTGTCCACTCGGGTTTGAAGCGGTCGGTCAGTTGCGACAAATTAAAGCCGTCGGTTTCGTAAAAAAGATTGAGGTGGATTTTTGTCCCGTATTCGTCGTGTACTTGTTTGAGAAAACCCAAATAGGAATTATCAAAAATCGACGTATAGTTCGCATCGTTTTGGTGAATATCGCGCAAAAACCAGATGTTATCGTCAATTGATAAACGGTAATTTCCTGCAAAATTGGGCAGCCAAAAGACCTTGATTTGGGCACTTTCTCCCGTGGTCATATTTTTTACTTCGACCGTATTTTGGTATTCGCTAAACGTCACCAACGCTTCAAAAACACCTTCTCGTTCTTGGGCTTCCACGCCATTGATGACAATAAAATGCTGCAACGGTGCTTTTACTTTGACCGTTGTTTGGAGTACACCTTCTACTACCTGTCCGTCCCAGCCGTGAAGCATATCGCCTTCTATCGGGCTGATAAATTCTATGTTTTTCATGGTTCTAATCTATAAATAGTCAGTGCCAAACGACACCTATTCAATTACTTAGAAATCAGGATTAAAGACCTCTACAAACGACTTTACAGGTACATCTTTTTGGCGTTTAATCTGGAAATCAATTACTTTCAAATGCAATTTTCGCCACAAGCTATACTCCACGTCAAAACGCCCTAAAATGCTATTGAGACGATACGGCATACATTCCGACAGCCACGCCGTTTCGTATTCTCGTTTGAGTTCACCCGTTTCGTCCATGGCGTCCACCAACAGACTATGACAAGGGTACGTCAAATCATAAATGACGTAATCTTCCTTTTTCTTCATCACCATTGCGTAGTCCCAGCGATCTACCACCGTACGCGCCCACATAAACCGCATGGCCGAATAATTAATTAATCGGGCCGATACCAGCAATGAATTGGCAAATTCGCGGTCGGTTTTTGACGCTTTTTTGAGGGCGGCTATCAAATTGGCTTGGGCCTCCTCGCTGTATTTACGGACTTCCCTAAAATCAGCCATGTGGGCTTCGGTATTGGTCAAATAATACGCCGAAAACGGATTCGACCACGCTTCAACTAGCGTCCCTCGCGGCATACTTTGGGTGTTTTTTCCCAAACACTTTTTCAGGTATTCGACCGAAATGGCAATGTTATCAAAGGCTTCGCCCATTTCTTGGGCAATGTTGGGATAAACCAACGATGCGTATTTTCGGGCAAAATCTTTTTGGTTAGGAGATTTTCCCTGCCAAGCCGAAATGCAGCCGTAGGCCATAAACATCCAGGACGACCGCACAAAAGGCTCCACCGAGTCAGTCCAGACGGAGGTGATAAAACCTAATGTTTGGTGACGCAATCCTGCCCGTAAGCACAAGTCGATGTTGTCGTAGGTATAGCCCGCTTCGGGATAAATGTGCCCCCAACCCGATACCGCTGGCTGAATGAAAAAGGGCTTTTTTTCGTTCAAAATGGGGTTTAGATAATGGTAGGTTGCCGCCGAATCGGGCGAATATTGCCAAATAACGGGGATAACATCGGCAGGAAATTTCTTGATAATATCGGGATAAAACGAGCTCATATCCGTCCACGCCAGAAGCGTTTTTCCGTATTTTTTGAGTTCTTCACTCACAAACGTCAATTGTTGGATGTACAACGCTTCGGGATTGAGACTTTTCTCCTCCGTGCTGTTGAGGCGCTTGGTTTCCCACGTTTCGTCAAAACCCACGTGGATAAACGGACTTTTGAACAACGCAGTGTACTGTTTAATCCAGTTTTTGAGTAATTCTTTCACACCCGCATTGCGAGGATCCATCTCATGTCCATAGCGACCAATCGCCAACGACGCGTACTTTTCATTCCGAATAAGCTCGTGCAAATGCCCGTAAAAATTGACGAATGGAATAACGTCCATGTGCCGCTCGCGGGCATAAGCGATGATGCTTTTCACCTCCTCTTGGGTGTAATTGGCTTTGTAATTGAGGGTAGAATAGCCTTCTAATTCGATGCTTACTTCGTTGTAGAAGTAATACTGGTTGGTTTTCCAACGTGCCAAAAAGTCGATTTGACGTTTGATTTCATCCACCGTTAGCAAGCCTCCGTGGGCAAAATCCATCATCACGCCCCGAAAGGCCATAGTGGGTCGGTCGGTGATGGTCACATAGGGAATCGTAGCCTGTTCCCCTTCTCCTTGAATCAGTTGTCGAAGGGTTTGGACGGCATACCATAGCCCCGTTGAGGTTTCGGCTTCTATTCGGATCCCCTGCGCCGATACCGACAACGAATAGTGTTCGCGGGTGCTGCCTTTGGTCGCTTCGTCGGTTTCGGGCAGTTCCCGTCCTGTCGTTTTTACGGTATAACGCACCCGCGACGCGGCGAGTGTGGAAGCCGTTTTGACGGGCTTTCCACTTCGCTCACGCAGGGTTTGTTGTAATTCTTTGAGCGCAAATACAATGTCTTTAGAAGCAGTCGAGGGCACATAAAGTGACACGTTGTTCACCGCCAATGCACCATTTCCGTACTGAACAGATGTGGGTTCAGGCAGCAAACTGGGACGATTTTGGGCAAAAATCCCCGTAAACACCCAAAAACAACTACTTACTATCAGAATGAGGGATTTCATTTTCCTTTGTTTTAACCATTCTTATCCAATAAACTGGGTTCTGAGGAACCCTTGCTGGAGGTTTTGAGAAACCTCCTCCACACTTGCGTGCTTTCGGATACTCCTATCCGAAAACAGGGTTTCTCAAAACCCTGTCAATATAAATCACCCGCAAACTGGGTTCTGAGCAACCCTTGCTGGAGGTTTTGAGAAACCTCCAACACATTTGCGTGCTTTTGGATACTCCTATCCGAAACGAGGGTTTCTCAAAACCCCGTCAATATAAATCACCCGCAAACTGGGTTCTGAGCAACCCTTGCTGGAGGTTTTGAGAAACCTCCAACACATTTGCGTGCTTTTGGATACTCCTAT
>NZ_JACIBY010000005.1:317844-468822 GCF_014195535.1 Runella defluvii
TATCCGAAACGAGGGTTTCTCAAAACCCCGTCAATATAAATCACCCGCAAGCTGGGTTCTGAGCAACCCTTGCTGGAGGTTTTGAGAAACCTCCAACACATTTGCGTGCTTTCGGATACTCCTATCCGAAACGAGGGTTTCTCAAAACCCCGTTTTAATATAAATCACCCGCAAGCTGGGTTCTGAGCAACCCTTGCAGGAGGTTTTGAGAAACCTCCTCCACATTTGCGTGCTTTCGGATACTCCTATCCGAAAACAGGGTTTCTCAAAACCCCGTTTTAATATGTTGCTCTGCCTCCCGATAAATCGAAGGTAAAGCCCGTAGTGAAACTGTTTTTTTGCGAAATGATGTAAGCGGCCAAGTCGGCGGCTTCGTCCAACGTACCACAACGTTTCATAGGAATCTTGTCCGTCATGTATTTGACCTGAACTTCGGGCATGGCATCCACCAAAGGTGTACGAATCACCGCTGGTGCCAAGGCATTGACCGTAATACCGTCTTCGGCATATTCCTTTCCTTGGACTTTGGTCAAACCAATCACCGCGGCTTTGGAAGCTGAGTAGGCCAACATCCCCGCGTTTCCTTCTTTTCCCGCAATGGATGCGATGTGCAAAATGCGCCCGTATTTTTGAGCTAACATCGACGGTATCACTGCCTTTGAAGTGTAGAAGCAACTCATAAAGTTGACATCAAACACCTTTTGCAAGTTTTCGGTGCTTACTTCGTGGCTTTTTAGGTTGGTAACTCCCGTGATACCCACGCAATTGACCAAAATATCTACTTTCGAAAAGCGCGCTACTACGTCTGCCACGGCTTCTTGTACTTGGGCTTCGTTGGTAATATCGAGTCCGATGCGCAGGGTTTGCTCGCCATAGGATTCAAATTCTTGTTGAAGCCCTTTTTCGTTAAAATCTAGCAATGCCACGTGGGCTCCCTCAACCAAGAGTTTCTTGGCTATTGCCAAACCTATGCCTGATGCCGCTCCCGTTACAATGGCTATTTGTCCGTCAAATTCCCTACAAACGTTGTGCCTCTCCGAGGCAATTTTTGATGATGTTATTTCCATTTTCTACAAACGTTTTGCCTCGCCGAGGCAACTTTTGATGCCGTTATTTCCATTTTCTACAAACGTTGTGCCTCTCCGAGGCAACTTTTGATGCCGTTATTTCCATTTTCTACAAACGTTGTGCCTCGCCGAGGCAATTTTTGATGCCGTTATTTCCATTCTCTACAAACGTTGTGCCTCTCCGAGGCAACTTTTGATGCCGTTATTTCCATTCTCTACAAACGTTGTGCCTCTCCGAGGCAATTTTTATCTATTCGACATTCTGCACTCTGCCTTCGACATTTAACCTCTCGAAAGTTTTGAACTTTCGAGAGGTTATTTATACTGCTTCGGCTACTGGGCGAATGGCGTAGGTTTCGTCGTTGAGAACGTCGATGACCCGTTGGTTCAATTCTTTGATGTAGCTCACACTCGACGCGTCTGGAATGTAGGCTGCTTTGCGGGCGATGCTGTTGCTCAACACACCCCGCGCAATAAGCAATTCTTTTTCGGCGTAGTGGAACAACTCCATGTTTTGCAACGAGAAGAAAATTTGCGGCATTACTTTTTCAAACAAATCAAACGCTTTGCCGTCTTCCCCGTTACGGCGCAAATCAAACACGCGTTGTAGAATATCGGCCACGGCCAACCCTGGCATAACACCCTGAATACCAATCGGCACCAATTCGAGCATGTACAAGCCCCCCCATCCTTCAAACAAACCTACCTTGCCTTTGGTCGCTTTGATGATGCTCTCAAATTTAGGCGCACAAAGTGGTTCTTCCAGTTTAAGGTATTTGAAATTCGGGTTTTCGTCCATCAACTCTTTGATAAATTCTACACTGATGGAAGCGCCACCTGGGTTAAAATCTTGAATCAATACAGGCGTATTGGGAATCGACTGAAGAAACTCCGATAGGTATTGTTTCAACGAGCTTTCGGGCAGGCTGAAAATACGAGGTACGGCCAACGACACCACATCGGCACCCGCTGCTACGTTGGCTTGGGCTAACCGAATCGCTACTTTCAGTGATGGATGATTCGACTGTGCTACAATCTTGATACGCCCTGCTGCGTGCTCCACCGCCACGCGTACGACTTGAAGCTTTTCTTCGTCCGTAAGTTTGTAAAACTCACTGGCATAGGCGGGTAAGCAAACCGCTTTAATGCCTCCTGCAATGGCGAAATCGATCAAATTGCGAAGGGCGTTTTCGTCGATTTCTTCGTTTTCGGTAAAGGGTGTGGGAACAATCGGGACAACGCCGAATAGCTCGTTTGTTAGCTCTGACATATCTGTACTGATTATGGATTATTATTAATCATTTTTTTTTGTTGCACTCTGCTATCTACAATAGAAAGGATAAGGGTAGAAACTAGCACTAGAAGGCCGCCGATAATGGCCTGTGAATTAAGCTTTTCGCCCAGCCAAAAAGCGGCAATCGGAAGTCCCATAAACGTAATGAGGTAGTTGGATAAAGCCACTTGGGTCGCGTCCAAATGTTTGAGGGCTTTAAAAAACAATACCATCGAAAGGAAGTTATGAAACACCGTCAGCGAAATCATCCCAATCCAGGTATTGGTGGTAAATTCGGGAATTTTGCCAAACATTTCGGGTTCGTAATAGAGCACCAGCGGCGTAAGCAAAATACACATCACAAGGTAGGTATAAAACACCATTTCGATTTCGGTGTATTTCTCCGCAATTTTCTTACAGCCTACGTTGTAGTACGCATTGCCCAAAATAGCCAAGAAAATAAGTACATTTCCCAACGCGTATTTGGAACTTAAATCGACCCGCTTGATGTCGTCCGTGGAGCATAGTGCCACCCCAATAATCGCAATGGCAAAACTGACCCAACGGGCCACATTCATGCGTTCTTTGAGTATCAAGAAGGCAAAAACCGCCGTAATGACGGGCAAGGTAAGCACCAAAATGGCCGCATTACTGGCCAGGGAATACTGCGTTCCCCACGTCATTAGTACTTGTGAGGGAAAAGCACCCAACGCCGCCAACTGCACGAAAATCAAGATGTCGGAGAGTTTTTTACCTCCTTTCTTAAAATCGCGTACCACAAACGGCCCTAGCAAAATCGTAGCCAGTAGCATCGGTGCCCATACCGTAAAATACGGCCCGACTTGGTCTTGCGTCAGCTTGATGCTCGTAAAATGAAAGGCCCACATAAAGTTACAAGCAAACAGTATGGTCCAAGACATTGCCGATTTTTTCATAGTTCTTTTATTTACCCCCCCCCTAACCCTCCCCTGTTAGGGGGGGACTTTTAACTCCCTTTCCCTAATAGGGGAAAGGGTTGGGGATAGGGGTTTAATGAATCATTTCACTCACTTTATATCTATCCAACGCCTTTCTATCCAGTTCGATACCCAGTCCTGCGCCTTGCGGGACGAGAGCCGCGCCGTTTTCAAATTGAATGGGAGTAACAATCAAATCATCCTCTCGAACCAATTCTCCAAATAAATCAGAGGGAATGGTACAGTTGATACTCGCCGCCGCGATGTGTAGTCCCATGGTTTCCGATATCCCTAAGTCCACTTCCGAACCTCTCCAACACGCTTTCCCCTCTAAATGAGCGATTTCGGCCAACAGTACGCAGTTATAAGCCGAACCGTTAAAATTATACCCATCCACGGCATCGGCACGAACAAAGGCAATCATGTCGCGGATGTCTTGGGTGTATGGCAACGAAATATGACGGTACATTGGAATACCCAACGTTTCGCGTAAGTGCTTAAATCCTGCTACGTCGGCGTGCAAAATAGGGTCTTCCAAACCTAGCATGATGTCGTTTTCTACGCCTTCCATCAATCGAAGCGTGGTAGCCACATCCGTCCAACGTTGGTTGGGGTCAAGCAATATTTTAATACCATCTCCGCATTTTTTCTTGATTTCAGCCGTCCACAAACGCACAGGGTCTTCGTCGGAGCACTTAAATTTGAAGGCTTTGTGGCCTTTTTGCATGGCTTCGTAGGCTTTTTGCGCGGCATCTTCGGGCGTTCGGCGACCCGTCCAACCAAAGCAATCGACGCGGTCGCGGTAGGCTCCACCAAGCAATTGAGCGACGGGTACGTTCAGTATTTTGCCCACCACATCCAGCACCGCCGTCTCAAAAGCTTCGTAAATTCGTTGGTCGGTCACGGGCAATCGACGCCAGTTTAATTGGAGTACATTTTGCCCAACCAGTGTTTGCATGGCCTCAGACAACTGCTCTTTAGAAGCGCTTCGGTAGGTTTCGCCGATGCCCGTCAGGCCATTTTTAAGCGTAATTTCAATGATCCACTTGGGCTGATTGGCAAACTCCGTCCAGCGCTCGCCCGTCAAAAACTTCTGGGCAAAGGCGGCGTCTTTGTCTATTACCTCCTCCGAATTTAGGCTTCCGGGCTTGGCAGGCACAATCACCTCCGTGGCTTTAATGGTGTGGATAGTCGTCATTAGATATTTTCAATCGAACTGGATGAATACTTTTTGGCTAATTTTCGGACGTCATAGCTAAATTCAATGAATTTTTCCTCCCAACGCTCGGCACTTTCGGGCGTGTAGGTGTAAAATCCGTGGGCATTGCTAACGCCCTTGGCACCTGCCGACACGAGGTCGTCAATAAAAGCAGGTGCTTCGGTAGCGTTGCTGAGTTCTGGAAACAAGTCTTTCATAACAGTAAGGTAGGCTGGAATACCCGTCAGGTCCATGAATCGGAACGGTCCTGCAAACGTAATCCAGTACCCCAAATCGTTTCGTAACGAACGGTCCACGTCTTCCATAGTAGCGTAGCCGTTTTCGACCAAATAAAATGCTTCGCGCAGCATGGCGTACATGATGCGGTTGGTGATAAACCCACGAATGTCTTTTTTCAACAATGAAGGCTCTTTGCCCCAGCTTTCGGCCAACTCGACCATTTTATAGGCATATTCTAACTGCGAATCTTTCCCACAAATCACCTCCATAAAACGAGTGATGTGGGCAGGCTCGGCCCAGTGAATTCCCAACACTCGCTCGGGATGTTGAAGTCCACTTTGAAGTACCGTGACAGGAATCGCCGATGTATTGCTACCGATGATGGCCGTAGGCGAAAGCACCGTTTCTAGCTTTTTATAGACACTTTTCTTTTCGTCAACATTTTCGATGATGGATTCAATCACCACTTCGTGCCCCGCCATCTTAGCGACGTCGTCGGTGATGGTATGGCGTTTTACTACCTCTTCGGGACGCTCAGTTAGGATACCTTCTTGGTGAAGTTGTTCCAAAAAAGAGAGAATACGCTGCCTTGCTTCATCCACGATGCCTAGGTCTTTGACCAATGATGTCACCTCATGCCCCGCCGCTAAAATGCAGGTGGCAATGCTGCTTCCCATCAGTCCTAGCCCAACTGTACCAATGCGTTTTGTTTGATTCATACTCTACAAATTTGAGAATTTGAAAATTCGGCAATGTAAGAAATACATCGTGTCATTAATTTTCAAATTGCCTCATTTTCAAATTAGAAAATTGTCCCTCTATTTTTGAGCAATAATCGCTATCGCGTCAATTTCAATTTTAATTCCGTCCGACAACACCGACTGCACGGTGGTTCTGGCAGGTTTGATTCCCTGAAAAAACGAGGCATAGGCCGCATCGTAGCGGTCGAAGTCGTTGATATCTTCTAAATGAACGGTACATTTGACGATGTCATCAATCGTTCCCCCTGCGGCTTCGACTACCTTCTGCACGTGTGAGAGGGTTAGCAGGGTTTCTTCTTCGATGGTACCGTGAATCACTTCTCCCGTGGTCAAGTCGAGTGGACCTTGTCCGCTGATAAACAACCATTCACCTACCATCACTCCTGCCGAATATGCACCCGTATTGGCGGCTTTATCGGGATGTTTTATTTCTATTTTTTTTGACATAACTATGTTGATTTTCAAAACTTTCAAATCTTTTTTATTTTACCAAAATGTTCGCAAAGAACCAGGTTGACCGCATTAAATAGCTTTTTATTGCTCCAGAGGAGCTACATCTTAGTAGAAAGAATGACCCAGGTATTCCCCCAAGCCCCATCGGGGTGACATCTTTCACCGAGAGTCAGTCGCCCCGACGGAGCCTTGGGAGGTGGGGGACGTGTTTGCTTACCTTTTTCTACTAAGATTTAGCCTCGCTGAGGCTACTTTTTTTAAATGCGTTTAACCTGTCAAAGGGCATTCACTTGTGTTTCTTTGTACAATTCTTAGGGTTCTTTGTGGTTAAAAAGCCGCTCCGACAAAGGCCAGTTTTTGAATGATTCTATAAATGTAATTAATCCTTTGATAGCCTGTTCTACTAAATACTTTCCTTTTTCGGCCGTCCCCAATTGAGGCTCACCGCTGCTGCCATTGCTCGAAATAAAAGCCGTTTGTTTGAAAACCGTCACGCCGCGATAGGGCTCATCGTCTTCCCACGGAATATAGCCATTGCTTTCGGGGCGTTGTGCCCTTTCGACGCGCTCCATCCACACTTTATCGGCAAATAAGTGAAGCATCATGCTTGTTTCGTACTCACACGCGTGGCTCAGGGCAGGGCTTTCCATTGGTGGTTCGCCCGCAAAGGCTTTTCCGCCGACCTCCCAATACGTTGCCAACGCAATAGTAGGCTGGTGGCTTACGTCAAAACGCTTGCTCAACACCGCCAATGCTTGGCGCACGGGGGTGATGTTTCCCCCGTGGCCATTGAGCAAAATAATCTTTTTAAAACCGCTTTCTACCAACGACCCCACCAAATCCATCACCACTTGGGTATAAAGCTCGGGCGAAATACTCATCGTTCCCCCCAAGGATAAATGATGGTGGCTCGACCCAAAAGGCAGCGTAGGACAAAGCAACACCGACTCTGGTAAGGCTTTTTCTATCTGCTGAGCAACGTACGTGACAATGTCGGTATCGGTCGAAACCGACAAATGTGGGCCGTGTTGTTCGATGGCGCCCAAAGGCAACACCACCACCTTGTCGTTGGCTGCCTCGTTGAGGTCAGGGTATGTAGAAGCGTAAAAAAGCATGGTGTATTTGTTATTCGTTATCTGTTACTGGTTATCCGTTATTAGTTATCCGTTAACTGTTAGTGGTTATTTGTTACCCGTTATTGGTTCAGATAACAGATACACAGATGCCGGATACACAGTTAACAGCCTAATAATTAGGATTTTGTTTCAATACGGGTTGACCGTTTACTACACTTAGGTCGATTTGAGCTTGCGGAATAGGGTACAACTCGGTCTTCCCTTTCTTAAACGTCGCACCTTTCATGTAAGTAAAATCATAGCCAGGGATGGTCGTTTCGTGCTGCACGTAGGCATTCAAAACGTTGGCCATGTAGCCCGTTCCATTGTCCCAACGGCGAAGGTCAAAGTAACGATGGCCTTCCATTCCAAACTCAATTTTACGCTCAAAACGCACCGCTTCCCGCGCAAACTCTTTGCCTTTGGCCGTAAATTCGGTGGTGTATAAGCCCACTTTGTAATTGGCCGCTGGTTCGTTGGTCACCCCTTTTAATGGTGCGGTGTTGTCCACATACTTTTTCACCCATCCCGCTGGATTTGCCGCCCGTGAACGTACACGGTTGACATACTCTTGCGCTTTTGCCAAACTTCCCACTTCTACCTCTGCTTCTGCCGCCCACAACAATACATCCGCAAAACGAATCATGGTGTAGTTGTTGGACGTCCAACGCGATGACGATGAAGTAGTTGCGGCTGCCGCTTGGTAATAAATACTCTTGATAGGACTATACGGCCCTGCGACCGACTGCACGCGAATCCACGCTTTTCCTGGGTGCAATCCCCAATCCAAATACGGTATTCCGCGACGACCTACCGTCCAATCCAAACGCGAATCGAGCGTTCCTGCATAAGGCGTAAACGGTGTGCTACTTTCGATTCCTTGGTCGTTGGTAACATCCGAATTGTTGAACGTATCAATTAAAGGCAAGCCCGTAGTAGCATCCGTTTTAAACGAATTGACCAAACTAAACGACGGCTGATACGCTCCGCAGCAAGTAGCAGGGCCGCCCATCGGGAAGTTGAGGGCATCGCCGTAGTTTCCATTTTGGAACGATTCGGCAATCGACATTTGCACGGCAAACACCGATTCTGGGCCGTTTTTCTTAGAAGGGTTAAAGTTGTCGGCATAGTTGACCAACGCATACTTTGCTCCCGACGAAGTTACTCCGTTAGCAATCACATCTTCCAATACTGTTTTTGCTTCTGTGTATTTGTCTTGGAACATGTACGTTTTGGCCAAAAACGCCTTCGCTGCCCAGCTATTGGCACGGCCTACTTCGGTTTTAGTACCCGAGAGATTATCAGCCGCAAACTTAAAATCGGCCTCAATTTTAGGCCAAGCTGAGGTGGTATTAGCTACCTTGTAATTGTCGTTGGCGTAGCTGATGCTTTCGTCCAAATACGGAATATTTTCCCACATTTTGGCCGCTTCTAAATGATAGACTGCACGCAAAAACGTTGCTTCGGCTTTGATTTGCTTGGCTTCTTCAGCCGAAAGCGCGGGGTCATTGGTTTTGGCCAAAACCCGCAACACGTCGTTGGCGCGCTGCACTCCTGCGTACAATACCATCCATTTGTTGTTGAACGGTGCCAACGTCGCGTCATAGTTGTAACTTTCAACGGCTTCCATTGGTGGCAATGCCGACGCTTGCGTTCCTGTATGGGCGTCGTCAGAGGTTACCCCGCCAAAAATCCAGTTGCTCACCCCCACAAAATAGTAAGTAGTGTTAGGCACACCCCAGCCGTCGAGCAAGGAATACGCCCCCGTCAAGAGACCATTCAAACCTGCTTTGTTGGCAAGGGTAGCTTCGCTGGTAGAACCCAACGCCCCGATTTCGAGGTATTCTTCCTTGCAGGAGTTGGTTGTCAAAATCAACCCCAACCCAGTCGCATATAAAAGTGTTTTAAATCGTTTCATGTAAGTCAATGTTTAGACTGTTATTGGTTATCAGTTAATTCAGCGATTAAATTCATTTTTTAACCGACAACGATTAATAGAGTGTTAGCCAAGTTTTTTTAAAATTTTACCCGCAGATTAACGCAGATTGAGAGCCGCAGATAACGCCGATGAATGGCTTCATAAAGTCTTTTTTCAGCGCAAATCTGCGTTTGTATTAGTCAGCGGCTTCTGCGGGTAACTAATGAAATTATTTACTTAACTTTAAAAAGAAAGGTTTAGACCAAAAATGAAGTTCTTCTGGTTGTTCGGATAGTTGGCATAGTCAATTCCAAAGGACGAACTGTTTCCGCTCAACTCTGGGTCAAGACCCGTGTATTTGGTGAACGTAAACAAGTTCGCGGCCTGGGCGTACAAGCGAAGTTTGCTCATACCATATTTTTTGAGGAACGACGGTTGCACAGTATAACCTACCATCAACGAACGCATTTTGAGGAACGACCCATTTTCTACGTAAAATGAGTTAGAAACCCCCGACGAACTGAACGAGCCCGTTGACTCAATTTTTGGAATGCTGCTGTTGGGGTTTTCTGGCGTCCAAGCATTCAACAAATCATTGCTTTTTGCCCCAACATACGTACTAAAGAAGTGCGTAAACGACCGTACTGTATTGTAGATTTCGTTGCCTTGTGAGCCGTACAAAACAGTTGAGAAATCAAAGTTGCGGTAAGTTACGCCCAAGTTTAAGCCGTACGTAAAGTCAGGGTTAGGGCTGCCAAGGAAGGTACGGTCGCTGGCGTCGATTTTGCCATCTGCGTTGACGTCTTCGTATTTAAAGCGGCCTGGTGCGGCTCCCGATTGGGTGGGCGACGAGGTCACTTCGGCGTCGTTTTTAAACAACCCAATCACTTTGTAGCCAAAAAACGAGCTTACAGGCTGACCGATTTGGTTGCGAACAACGTTTCCGAGGTTTTGGGTGTTGGCACCGTCAAAATACCCTGGGCTTGGTGTGTTTACGACTTTGTTTTGGTAGGTCGTAATGTTGGCACCAATGCTAAATTTCAAACTTGGGCTAATCGTTTGGCGGTAGGTCAAAGCCAAATCCACCCCTTTGTTTTGGATGTCACCAATGTTCACCGTTGGTGCCGTAGCTCCCCCAGCCGTAGCAGGAAGCGGTTGGCTAAACAATAAGCCATTGATTGACTTTTTGTAGTATTCGACCGAAACGTCCAATTTGTTGTTCAAGATAGTACCGTCCAAACCGATGTTGGTCACGATGTTTTCTTCCCATCCTGTATTCGGGTTTCCGATGCTTGTTTGGGCAAAACCCTGTGCCAACGCACCGTTTCCGCCAATGTCGTAATAGGCATTAGCAAACGTACCCCCGAAAAGTGTATAGGCATTCTGCGGACTTACGTTGTTTTGCGAACCGAGCACCCCATAGCTTCCTCTCAATTTCAATTCGTTGAGCCAAGCAACATCTTTCAAGAACTCCTCACCCGTCAAGCGCCAGCCGAGCGATACCGAAGGGAAAATACCGTAGCGGCGATTGGCGCCAAAACGCGACGAACCATCGCGACGAACCGTTACGCCCACCAAGTATTTGTCATCAAACGAATAATCAACACGGCTAAAAATAGAGAACAACGTATTGTTGTAAGCGCTGCTACCGTTGGTAATGTTGATGGTTCCGTTCGATAAGCTCAAATAATCGAAATTGGTAGAGAACAAGCGGCTTGCCGAACCAATGAGGTAACGTCCGTAGTTACGAATCGCTTCCGAACCCACAATTACCTTCAAATTGTTTTTGCCAAATGAATTGGTGTAGGTCAACGTATTCGTCCACATGGTGTTGCTGTTGTACAACGCAATTTCCGAAAACGAGTTAGGGTTCGTGTTACCTTCTGAATTGTTATAAGGGGTAAAGTTGAAGTTCGTAGCATACTGGTTATCAATGCTTCCACCAAAGCTGGTGCGTGCCGTAAAGTGCTTCAAGAAATCCACTTCGGCATACACGTTTCCAATCACATCCCAAGCGTTGCTTTTGTTGTTGATGGTGTTCATCTGTACCGCTACAGGGTTGGACGAACTTCCCAATTCAGGGCCTGCGAACGTTCCACCGTAGTTACCTCTGATGTCATAGACAGGAATAATCGGCATCGCACGGTACGTCCAAGCGATTGGGTTACCTGTGCTCAAGTTGTCAAATCCTGGGTTGCGTTTGTAGAACATATAGACGTTTTCACCCACCCGAATGTTATTTTTAATCTTAAATTGGGTGTTGATACGCGCCGAATAACGCTCCAAGTAGCTTTTGAGCATCGTTCCTTGTTGGTTGAAATACCCCAACGACACCATATAATTCGACTTATCAGTACCGCCGCTAGCCGTTAAGTTGTGGCTGGTCATGGCGGCAGGCTTAAACAACTCATGGAACCAATCGGTACCTTCTTTGTTTACGGACTGAATCAAGTAGTTGCGACCTGGGTTATTGGCATCAAAATTATACTTGGAAGGATCCACCGCTGCATCGCCTGCTTTACCCACGCCCGTTGCACCTGGGCCTCTATACGTAAAGTCAGGAAGACCATTTTGGAATAAACCCGTCGTTGGGTAGGCAACTTTGGTCAAACGCGCAAAATCCGTTGAATTAAGTAAGTTAAACACGTTTCCTTTCAACGGTTGTTGGCTTCCGTAGTAAGCATCGTACGAAATAACGGGTTGGCCTGACTTTCCTTTTTTGGTCGTCACAACAATCACCCCGTTTGAACCACGTACCCCATAAATGGCCGCCGCACCCGCATCTTTTAAGACTTGAATCGACTCCACGTCGTCCGAACTTACATCGTTGAGTTCTGCCTGAACGCCGTCAACGAGCACCAAAGGCTGCGTATTTCCAAACGAAGTAATCCCCCGCACGAAGATATTGCTAGGGCTTCCTGGCGCGCCTGAGCTAATGACGTTGACCCCAGCCGCCTGACCTTGAAGGGCTTGCACCGCCGAACCCGACGGAATCGATTTCAACGCCTTCACATCCACCACCGACACCGAGCCTGTAATGTCTTTTTTGCGCTCAGCCGAGTAGCCCGTTACTACCACTTCCCCGAGGGTAGTGGTGGAAGGAACTAGTGAAATGTTAAAAGTCGTTTGCGAACCTACATTCACCTCCTGCGCTTGGTATCCAATGTACGAAATTACCAACACCGCATTCGAGCCAACCGTCAATCTAAATGTGCCGTCGGCACCCGTGATGGCACCATTTGTCGTATTTCCTTTAATAAGCACCGAAGCGCCTGCAATGGGCTGAGAATCATCAGCCCCCACCACTTTACCCGAGATTTGGGTTTGGGCGTACACCGCAACGGACATAAGTAGGCAAAGCAATAGCATACTTACCCCTTTTTTTCGGAGTAGGAAGAAGTCATTCATGTGTGTGATGTTTTTTTAAAGAAAAGAGTTAATAGTAAATAGGGCTTTGCATTTAATGGTGTTTTAATAAGGGTTATTGGTAACATTCTCAACTCTCCAAATCTAGTTAGGCATTACGCGACTTTTGCCTACATATCTTTGCCGAATTTGTTTACAAAGAAAACTTATTTTTGTAAACAAAAAAAGTTATGTTAATTTTTTTTTACGAAACCCTTTCTTTCCCTATCCCCCTCAAAATCAAAACCCCAAGGGTTTACTACGAGCGTAGCTTACCCTTGGGGTGGTCAGAATACTGTTATATAATATAGATAAAGGCTTAATCTAGCTCCAGCGCCTCTACTTCTCCACGAAGCAAGTGCTTCGAAAGCGTCTCCTCCGCCAACTTTACATCTTTCTCTTTCAATGCTTTCAATAACTGCCGATGTTCTTGGTCGGTGAGCTCGTAGTCATCCATGTGGGTTTGGGATTTACCCAGCTTTTGGTGGAAGAGTGGAATGTTACTGATTTCGTAAATGTCTTTTAACTTGTCATTTTGGGCAAAATCAATCAGGGTTTCGTGAAATTTCACATCCGCCTCGCAAGCCCCGCCAAAATACCCACGCTCTACCATCGACGAGAAATCATTACAAATCTCCTCCAACTTACGAATCCCCTCGTCATCAATCTTTTGAATGGCCAACCGAATTGCTCCTAGCTCTAATATTTCGCGCAATTCGCGTATCTGACGTACATCTTCCACACTCATCGACTTCACAAAGTACCCCCCTTTTTCGCCCGTTTCAATCAACTGTTCCCCCAATAACCGCGTCAACGCCTCACGCACTGCCATGCGGTTCACATCTAAACGCTTGGCCCAGATGTCTTCCTTTAGTCGAGTACCCGACACCAGTTGGTTCGACAGAATTTTTTTGCGAAGCTCATTATATACTTTATTAGCGAGGGAATCTACTTTCATTTTTTGTAGTCAAATTTTATGCAAAAATGTAAACAAATTTTAAGTATCTTTGTAAAGTTAAAAAATATTTATCCAATGACACCGTAATAGTAGTACAAATATGTCTTCCTAAATATAGATAATATATTGTCTATACCCAATCATCTGTTTTCATCATGAAAAAAACCACATTTACTAGAAGAAATTTTGTTAAAAGCGCTACTGTCGGAAGTTTATCGTTGTCAGCCCTTGCCCCTTCCTCTTTTGCCTCTGCGTCCGCAACGGTAGCCGCAGGCAAGCGAGTAGGCATCATTGGCCTTGATACCTCGCACAGTACCGCCTTTACCAAAGTTCTCAATGCGTCCGATGCTAGTGCCGACTACCAAGGCTACAAAATAGTCGCGGCCTATCCACACGGCAGCAAAGACATTGAAAGTAGCACCAAACGCATTCCTAGTTATACCGAAGAAGTCAAAAAATTGAATGTCGAAATCGTCGATTCGATTGAAGCATTGTTAGAAAAAGTCGATGTGGTGTTGCTCGAAACCAACGACGGCCGCCGTCACCTCGAACAACTTATCCCTGTTCTTAAAGCAGGAAAACGCGTCTTTATCGACAAACCCATTGCCGCTTCGCTTTCCGACGTCCTCACCATCTTTGAAACCGCCAAAAAATACCAAATGCCACTTTTCTCCGCTTCTTCGTTGCGGCACATAAAAGGCGTAGAAAAAGTGGATAAAACCAAAGTCGTAGGCGCTGATACCTTTAGCCCTGCGGTGTTGGAAAAAACGCACCCCGATTTATTCTGGTACGGCATTCACGGCGTCGAAACGCTCTACACTGTCATGGGTACGGGCTGCAAACAAGTGATTAGAATCAACAACGAAGGTACCGACATTGTGGTAGGTACTTGGGCCGACGGGCGCGTGGGTACCTTCCGTGGAACACGCACGGGCAAACACGACTACGGCGGCACGGTTTATACCCAAAACGGCAACATCGTTCTCGGCCCTTATGGCGGTTACGAGCCTCTGTTAAAGGACATTGTCGCTTATTTTGAAACGGGCCAAGTCCCCGTTACCCCCGAAGAAACGATTGAAATTTTTGCCTTTATGGAAGCCGCCGACGAAAGTAAACGCCAAGGCGGAGTCCCCGTAACGCTTGAAAGTGTGTTAAAAAAAGCAAGAAAAAGCTAGACGGTGTGGGTGGTTTCTCAAAACCACCCATCGAGTTTCTCAAAACCCCCGTTTGTTGGTAGTAATCCCCTCATTTTGACTAAAAACCTGTATTTATATGCCTTCCCAACCCTTTTCACGACGAGAGTTTCTCAAACGAAATTCGCTTACGGGACTCGGCGCTGCCTTGGCTCCCACCCTGCTAACGACCTCACCCGCAGAAGCTAACGCAAAATCAGTCACGTTTTCGTTGGCAGAGCCTCCAGCGTTGTTGGGAGGCAAACCCGTACGGACGCAACAGTGGCCTACGTGGCCCATTTGGAAACCCGAAACTGATGAAAAACAACTGCTCGAAGTTATCCGCAGCGGCGTTTGGTCACGGGCCAATGTCGTCACCGACTTTGAAGCAAAATGGGCACAAGCCGTCGGTGCAAAGCGTTCGTTGGCGGTAGTCAATGGCACCAACGCCCTCATCACAGCATTGGCACAGCTCAACATTCGCGGGGGCGATGAAGTACTGGTACCTCCTTATACCTTTATCGGAACGGTCGCGCCCGTCATTGCCAACGGCGCTATGCCCGTATTTGTCGATGTTGACCCCGAAACGTTTCAGATTGACCCTGCCAAAATTGAGGCCAAAATCACGCCTCGCACCAAAGCCATTATCCCTGTGCATATTTTAGGCTTGCCAGCCAATATGCCACAGATTTTGGCCATTGCCAAAAAACACAAATTGGCCGTGATTGAAGATGCTTGTCAGGCGCATTTGGCCGAAATCAACCACCAAAAAGTAGGAACTTTTGGCGATGCGGGCTGTTTTAGCTTCCAAAATTCCAAAAACTTAGCCATCGGCGAAGCTGGAGCGATTGTAAGCAACAACGACTTATTTATGGATCGTTGCTTTTCGTACCACAACTACGGTAACCCCTACGGGATGGCTTCGGGAGTGATTGGCGCGGGTACCATCATGCAGGGCAACAAACAACGCATTACTGAATACCAAGCCGCCATTGGGTTAGCACAACTCAAACGGCTGGAAGGAGAAACTAACCTCCGCAACGAAAATGCGGCTTACCTAAAAGCCAAAATCGAACAAATCCCAGGTATTATTCCGTACAAGCTGTACGGCAATGTCACCAAAGCAGCCTTCCATTTATTTCCGTTCCGTTATCAAAAATCGGCCTTTAAAGGACTTTCACGCGACACGTTCTTAAAAGCGCTGACGGCCGAGGGAATCCCATGTTCGAAAGGTTACGCGACCCTCAACAACATGCCTTACCTCGACGATGCGTTCCAATCGAAAAATTTCCAGAAAATGTACCCCAAGGCCATGCTGGATTTTAAAAGCTACGTGGAGCGGAACCATTGTCCCAACAACGACCGCCTTTGCAACGAAGAAGCCGTTTGGTTTACCCAAAATATGCTCCTCGGTACACGCGCCGACATGGACGACATCGCCAATGCCATCGAAAAAATCTTTACCCACGCCGATAAACTCCTGACAATGAAATGA
The DNA here is from genome assembly GCF_014195535.1 of Runella defluvii. Lineage (GTDB taxonomy): Bacteria > Bacteroidota > Bacteroidia > Cytophagales > Spirosomataceae > Runella > Runella defluvii. The sequence continues at coordinate 333,856 of NZ_JACIBY010000005.1, forward strand.
GAAAGCATCTTTGGCTGGTGGGGTTATTCATCATTTCAACCACCTTTGCAAAAGGCTGGAAAGCAGGCGTTTCCAAAGTCGTTATTACACCTAAAGAAGCGATTTGGCAAGCAGGGTATGCCTCGCGCACCCACGCTTCGGAAGGAAAACTGCACGATTTGTGGGCCAAAGCCGTGGCACTGGAAGACGAAAATGGCCAACGCTCGGTGCTGGTTACTACCGATATGCTGGGGTTTCCTAAAGCCATGTCAGACCGCATCCGAAGCCAGCTACAAGCACGTTTTGGGTTGAGTAAAGCGAATGTGCTCTTGAACAGTTCGCACACACATTCTGGCCCTGTGCTGTACGATGCCCTGCACGATATTTATCCCCTCAATGCCGCCGAAGAAGCCAAAATCAACCAGTATTCGCGTTGGTTGGAGGGGCAAGTGGTGGAGTTAATTGGCAATGCGTTGAAAAACTTGGAACCCGTTGAGCTGTTTTCCCAAAACGGCGTAACCCGCTTTCAGGTCAACCGACGTAACAATAAAGAAGGGGCTCTGCTCGAACAAACCGAATTAAAAGGCCCCAACGACTACGCCGTCCCTGTCATCAAAGCCGTGACGCCCAAAGGAAAGCTCAAAGCCATTGTTTTCGGCTACGCTTGCCACCCTACCGTACTCGACCTTTACGCCCTTTCGGGGGATTACCCTGGTTTTGCCCAAATCGAGTTAGAAAAAACGCACCCCGAAGCCACTGCTTTGTTTTTTCAAGGTGCCGCAGGCGACCAAAACCCTTTGCCTCGCCGCACGGTTTCGTTGGCCAAGCAATACGGCAAAGAACTCGCCGCCGCCGTGGAACGGGTGTTGGAAGAACCCATGAAACCGCTGTCGGCGCAGTTTCAATCGGCTTACGCCGAGGTCACGTTACCGCTTTCGGCCCCACCTACGGAGGCACAACTGTTGAAAGTTCAGCAAACTGAAGCCCCCTACATGCAGCGTTGGGCTACTCGCCTGCTCAGTGAAATGAAGCAAGGAAAGCCGTTTGTCTCGTCTTACCCTTACCCCATCCAACTTTGGAAATTAGGCGAACAGGCTTTGTTCAGTTTTGGGGGGGAATTGGTCATTGAATACGCCATTGAGTGCAAAAAGCGCTACGGAACGGACATTTTTGTGGCGGCTTATTCCAACGACGTCATGGGTTATATCCCTTCCGCCACGATACTGAAAGAAGGGGGCTACGAAGGTCAATCGTCGCAAATGGTGTATGGCTTGCCGAGCGTTTGGGACGCATCAGTGCCTTCCTTGATTTATGTCGAAATTGACAAACTAGCAAAGCAAATTAAGCTCGTGCCGAAATAGGGTATCTAACACACGGTTGTAAGCAACCGTAACGTGAGGGTACTCATACCCTCACGCACACAGAACACGCGGTTGTGAGCAACCGCGATGCGAGGGTATGAGTACCCTCGCTCACTAGGAACCCTTGCCGCGGAGCGGCTACCTGTTTGTAGCATAAAAATAATAACACAATCCACTTGCCACGTAGTGGCTACCCAGCTACAATGCGAGGGTATGAGTACCCTCGCTCACTAGGCGCACACACCAATAATTATTTTTTCCAAAAAACCACAACCACATGAATTCACTTACTGCCAAAGCCTACTTTTCGGGTTTTGAGTTGGCTCACGATACCTACAACGCCATTTCAGTGGCGAGCAACGGTAAAGTTTATTACGTTCTTTGTTCAGAATCGTACGACATCGGCGGACAAATGTACGCTTACGACCCCGCTACTGACCAAACCGAATGGGTAGCCGACCTCACCGACGTCTGCGGCGAAAAAGAAGCTAACGCCATTCCGCAGGGAAAAAGCCACGTTCGTTTTTACGAAAACAACGGCAAACTTTATTTTGCTACCCACATTGGCGTCTATGAGATGATTGAGGGCATGGAGCGCCTTCCTACCCAAGCACCCAATGGAAAAAATCTCTACCCTGGGGGACATTTTCTTTCCTACGATTTGGCTACGGGTGAATTTGAAGACCTCGCTCTTGCCCCTGATGGCGAAGGGATTTTAACCATGACTATCGACCGTGAACGAGGGCATTTGTACGGCATTACGTGGCCGTTGGGGTATTTTATTGACCTCGACCTTTCGACCAAAACCCTTAAAAAAGTAGCGTTAGTTTCGGCCAATGGTGAGGCTGGTATTCCTGGAGATGACTACCGTGTTTTGTGCCGTTCGATGCTCGTTGACCCGCGTGATGGTAACGTTTATTTTTCCACCGCCGAAGGAGACATTTTCACTTACCAACCTGATGATGAAGGGCTAACCAAGCTAGAAAACATTGACTTACGTATCGACTATTTTGGCAAATACGACCCCAAACACCCAGGCAGCATGGGGTACAATTGGCGGAAAATTTTCTGGTATGCTCCTGAACAAGTTGCCTACGGAATCCACGGAAATTCGGGGTATTTGTTCCGTTTTGACCCCAAAGCTCAAAAAATAGAACTTGTTGAACGCCTCACGTCGGAGCCTTCGCGCAAAAGTGGCATGTTCGACCAATTTAGCTACGGGTATTTGGGCTTCCAATTAGGCCCCGACCACGAAACCATTTATTACCTCACAGGTGGTCCTATTTACATCGACGGGAAACGGGTCAAAGGAGCCGACCAAATTGCCAAAGGAGCCGCCAAAGGACTCGAAAACCTGCATTTGGTTACGTACCACTTACCGACCCTCACTTACCACGACCACGGCCCGATTTTCTACGCCGACGGCAGCCGCCCTACTTACGTTAATTCCGTTGCCATTGGCGCCGATAAGTCGGTCTATACCTTGGCACGCTTTGACCACCAAGGACACGAGATTCAAGATTTAGTAAAAATCAGTTTGTAATATCCCAATGAATGCCTCGAAAAACCTTCTCTTCTTCGCACTTGTAGGACTCAGTTGGTCGTGTGCGCATTATACCGACCCCCTCACCCCCGACGAAGCCCTCAAAAGCTTTACCTTGAGCGACGACCGCCTCCAAGTCGAAGTATTTGCCACCGAACCGCACGTACTCGACCCCGTTGAAATGGTGTTTGACGAGGAGGGAAACGCGTTTGTTGTCGAGATGCCCGACTACCCTTCCAAACCCGAAGATGGGACGTTGGGAGGAGCGATTCGGCTCCTGCGCGATACCAACCAAGACGGGCGCATTGATTCGGCCATTGTTTTTGCCGACAACCTTTCGGAAGCTACTAGCATTTTGCCGTGGGAAGGAGGACTACTAGTCGCCGCCGCTCCCGATATTTTGTTTTTAAAAGATACTACAGGCGACTACCGCGCCGATATTCGTGAGGTACTTTTTACGGGCTTTTTTGCCAACAATTCGGAAGCACAAATCACCAACTTGCACTACAACGTCGATAACTGGATTTATGCCTCCAACTGTGGGCAAGATGGGCTAGTAAAATTTATGCGAAACCCCAAATTACCACCCATTTCGGTCAAAGGCGGCGATTTTCGTTTTCGTCTCGACCGAGGGCAGTTTGAAATTGAGTCGAGTACGGGGCAATTTGGGATGTCGGTCGATGACTGGGGCAACCGCTTTTTTACCGAAAACTCCCTGCACATTCAGCACGCCCCCATTGCAGGACGTTATTTGTTCCGTCATCCATTTTTGCCGTCGTACGATGTGGCTTTGAATATCTCCGACCACGACCCTGACATGTTTCAAGAAACGCCCGCTCCCTACTGGCGTCAAGAACGTACCAAGCGCCGCAATGAGCAGTTTGCCGAAGCCAAACTCGACCGCCACGAATACGCCGAAGATCATTTTACAGGAGCTTCGGGAGGAACATTTTACGGCGGAAATTTACTTCCCGACGACTACCATGGTTCGGTGTTTACGGGCGAAGTGGCGGGAAATTTGATTCACCGTGACGTTATACAACCATTGCCCAATAGCCCAACGTTTGTTGCCAAACGCGGGGAAAAAGAAAAGACCACCGAGTTTTTGACCTCTTCCGACCCGTGGTTTCGACCTGCGCAACTGAGCGTGGGCCCCAACGGCGTGCTGTACGTCATCGACATGTACCGACAGCACATCGAAACTCCCACGGCCATTCCTGAAGATTTAAAAGAAGAAATGGATTTTTTCAACGGTAACAAACTCGGGCGCATTTACCAGATTGCCCCAAAAGAAGCCAAACTAACGCACGAAGCGCCTAAATTACGTTCAAAATCATCGGCCGAATTGGTTGCGCTTTTAGCTCATCCGCAGCAATGGTGGCGGCTCAATGCCCAGCGACTTTTGCTCGAAAAGAAAGATAAATCGATACTTCCCGCCGTGACTGACCTTTTCTTAACGCACGCCGACGCTCGCGCTCGTTTGCACGCATTTTTTGTCTTGGAAGGACTTAATACCCTGACGCCCAGCTTGATCAAAAAAGCCCTCACCGACGCTCAGCCCGACCTCCGCGCCTATGGCCTCATCGAAGCCGAAAAGTGGCCTGAGTTAGTACCTGAACTTATCGAAAAAACCACTGACCTGTCGCCCAAAGTATCGTTTCAAGCTTGTTTGAGCCTTGGGCAGTACAAAACCCCTGCTGCTTCAACCGCATTGGCCCGTGCCCTCTCAAAACACGTTCAGGACAAATGGTACCGCATGGGAATTTTAAGTTCGGAGACAGGAGCCTCTTTTGCACTCATTGAAGTATTGCAAAAGGAAGGTTTTTTTGATCGAATGACACCCGACAAAGAAAGTTTCCTCAACGACTTTGCTCACGTGGTGCGTACCCGCAATCGCTCAGGGGAAGCTCAGCGATTAGCCCTTTTGTTGGGGAAGAAATAACAGGTTTATTTTATCATTAACCCGCATGAAAAGAAGAGAATTTATCGCCACTGCGTTACCGATAGTACCCGCCTCCGCATTTTTAGTGAGTAGCTGTCAACCAAAATCGGCTTCTCATTCTGAAACGACCGACCCTTGCAAAGATTTTTCAATGGTTAGTGAGAATGACCTAAAAACTCGGAAAAAACTGGGGTATGTCGATGCCTCACCCCGTGCCGAGTCTCAGTGTGGAAATTGCAATTTGTGGCTTCCTCCCAAAGATGGCAAAGCCTGCGGTGGCTGTATGTTGTTCAAAGGCCCCGTTCAAACGGCAGGTTATTGTACGTATTGGGCACCGCAAAGCAAATAACAAACCTTTCCAAGTTTTGTAAACCATCGAAAAAGAAACTTGGAAAGACTAAGATACTTTCCAAGGTTCGTAAAGCGTCGAAAAATAGCCTTGGAAAGGTTAAAAACCTTTCCAAGGTTCACAGGAAACTTGGAAAGTTTAGGCAAAACCTCGGGCTAACCTTTATTTTTGCAGGTGTCAATAAACACATTATTTCTAACCAAAAACCTTTACATGAGCCAAAACTCAACTTCATCCAACAGCGCTTCTCGCCGCGATTTTCTCAAAAAAAGCCTAACAGGAACGGCCGTTTTGACCGTAGGCGGTGTTCTTCCAGGCTTTAGTGCAAAAAGTTATGCCAATATTTTGGGCGCTAACGACAAGGTACGCCTCGGTGTCATGGGAGTCAACAGCCGTGGATTTGCCTTGGCAACCAACTTTGCTCTTCAACCTAACTGCGAAGTCGTCAGTATTTCAGACGTGGATTCAAAAGCCGCTGCAAAGTGCGTGGCGGGGGTAGAGAAAATCCAAAACCGCAAGCCAAAAGAAACGCCCGACTTCCGCAAAGCACTGGAAGACAAAGACATGGACGGCCTCATCGTTGCTGCTCCTGACCACTGGCACGCCCCTGCGGCTATTTTGGCTTCAAAAGCAGGTAAACACGTGTATTTGGAAAAACCATGCAGCCACAACCCGCACGAAGGCGAATTGTTGATGGCCGTAGCTGCCAAGTACAAAAACGTGATTCAGATGGGAAACCAGCGTCGGTCGTGGCCCAACGTCAAACAAGCCATCAAAGAAATTCACGACGGAGTAATTGGTCGCCCGTATTTTGCCAAAGGCTGGTACACCAACAACCGCCCTACCATCGGGACGGGCAAAGCAACGGCCGTACCGTCGTGGCTCAACTTTGATTTGTGGCAAGGCCCCGCGCCACGCAAAGCCTATAAAGACAACATCATCCACTACAACTGGCACTGGTTTTGGAATTGGGGAACGGGTGAAGCCCTCAACAACGGCACCCATATGCTCGACCTCATGCGTTGGGGATTGCAGGTAAGTTATCCGACCAAAGTTTCCTCTTCGGGTGGGCGTTACCGCTACCAAGACGACTGGGAAACACCAGATACCCAAGTTATTAACCTCGAATTTGGCAAGGATAAATTCATGACGTGGGAAGGCCGTAGCTGCAACAGCCGCAATATCGAAGGCAGCAGCGTAGGCGTTTCGTTTTACGGAGAAAAAGGTACGTTGGAATACGGCGGCGGCAATGCGTACAAAATTTATGATTTGGACAACAAGGTCATCAAAGACGTTACCAACGACATGCCGATTGATCCTCGAAACAAAATGAATCCTTCGCAAGCATTGGACGCCACTCACTTCCAAAACTTTGTGGAAGCCATCAAAAAAGGGACGCCGTTGGCATCCGATATTATAAGCGGACACCAGAGTACGCTTTTGTGTCAGTTGGGGAACATCGCTTTGCGTTCCAACAGCATTTTGGACATTGACCCCACCAACGGGCACATCAAGAACAACAAAGAAGCGCAGAAATTCTGGAAACGTGAGTACGAAAAAGGCTGGGAGCCAACGTTGTAACGATTCTTTCTAAACCTAACCAACTTCCCGAAAGTGGGTAACTTTCGGGAAGTCCAAAACCATCCTTTCTATGAAATCCTCTACTGCTGCCGTTGAAGTAAGCAGCCTAAGCCCGCGCGAAACCACCGTTTCTATTTTCTTGATTGGGCTGATGTTTTTTATCTTCGGCTTCATTTCGTGGGTCAACTCCATTCTGATTCCTTACTTCAAAATTGCCTGCGAACTCACCAGCTTTCAAGCCTATTTGGTGGCGTTTGCGTTTTACATTGCCTACTTTATCATGTCGGTACCTGCCTCGTATCTGCTCAAAACCCAAGGGTTCAAAAAGGGCATGATGTTTGGCTTTTGGGCGATGGCGTTGGGTGCGTTTATTTTCGTTCCTGCTGCTATGACGCGCACTTATGGCATTTTCTTGATGGGACTGTTTACGATTGGCATTGGGTTAGCCATTTTACAAACCGCTGCCAATCCTTACATCACCATTTTAGGCCCAAAAGAACGTGGTGCTCAACGAATTAGCATCATGGGAATTTGCAACAAAGCCGCGGGAATTTTGTCACCGTTGGTATTTGCTGCCGTGATTTTACGCCCCACCGACACCGATTTATTTGCGCAACTTGGCACGATGAATCCCACCGAAAAAAGCGCTGCTTTGGACGAACTCGTCCGTCGGGTGATTCAGCCTTACACTGTTTTAGGAATATTTTTATTTGTGTTGGGGTACTTGGTGTATCGCTCGCCTTTACCCGAAATCAATACCGAACACGAAAGCCCCGAAGTCGCCAGTGCCAACGCGGGCAAAACCAGCATTTTCCAGTTTCCGCACCTTATTTTGGGGGCTGTGGCCATTTTCCTTCACGTAGGTACGCAGGTGATTGCCATTGATACCGTCATTGGGTATGCCAACTCCATGGGCATTGATTTGCTCAAGGCCAAAACATTTCCGTCCTACACCTTGGCTTGTACCATTTGTGGGTACATCATCGGGATTATCACCATCCCCAGATTTGTCAGTCAGGTCAATGCCCTGCGCTTTTGTACGGTGTTGGGAACGGTGTTTACGTTGCTCATTATTTTTGCCAAAGGCACCGTTCAATTTCTAGGCCATACCGCCGACCTTTCGATTTGGTTTGTGGTATTACTTGGCTTGGCCAACTCACTCGTATGGGCGGGAATTTGGCCCTTGGCGTTGGACGGCCTTGGACGTTATACCAAACTCGGCGCCTCGATTCTCATCATGGGCTTGTGTGGCAATGCCATTATGCCGCTTTTCTACGGCTATTTTGCCGATTTGTACGACGTGCGCACTGCGTATTGGGTGTTGTTGCCTTGTTATTTGTACTTGGTGTATTATGCGGCCTACGGCCATAAAGTGAAACGTTGGGGAACCTCACCCCAACCCCTCTCCTTTCAGGAGAAGGGCTAAACTTTGCTCTTAAACCCCTTATCATGGGGTTTATCCTTACCCCAACTCCTCTCAGGAGAAGGGCTAATTTTTTAGCCAAAAAGACCTGCATTTTATGAAAATAAAAATCAGTAACGGGACTGTTCTCACGCCCTTTCGCGCCATTAAAAATGGAACGGTGGTGGTGGAAAATGGTCAAGTCCTCGGTGTCCATGAAGGCAATATAGACGTACCCGAAGCCGAAGAAATCGACGCCCAAGGGCGATACATTTCTCCTGGGTTTATCGACATCCACGTCCACGGCGGTGGTGGCGCCGATTTTATGGATGGTACCGAAGAAGCATTTCTGACGGTTGCCAAACTGCACGCGCGTTTCGGTACAACTGCCTTGGTACCTACCACGCTCACCGCCGAAAAGGAAGATTTTCTCCACACGCTCGATGTGTATGAAAAAGCCCATCGACGCAATACCAACGGCGCGGCCTTTTTAGGGATTCACCTCGAAGGCCCCTATTTTGCGCTAAGTCAGCGGGGAGCGCAAGACCCGCGTTACATCCGCAAGCCTGACCCCGCCGAATACGAGGAAATTCTGAACTATTCGTCGTCCATCGTCCGCTGGAGCGCGGCTCCTGAATTAGAAGGAGCGATTCCGTTTGGACAACGGTTACGTCAAAAAGGGATTTTGGCGGCTATTGCTCATACCGATGCTTATTACGACGATGTGTTGGCAGCCTACGAAAATGGCTATTCACTCGTCACTCATTTGTATTCAGCGATGTCGGGTGTGACGCGCAAAAACGCCTTTCGCTACGCGGGGGTGATTGAAAGCTCGTACTTACTTGACTTAGACGTAGAAATCATCGGTGATGGCATTCATTTGCCCGCTCCTTTGCTCCAATTTGTCTATAAATTCAAAGGCCCTGACCGCACTGCCCTCATCACCGACGCCATGCGCGGCGCAGGGATGCCCGAAGGAGAAAGTGTGCTGGGGTCATTGAAAAATGGCTTGCCCGTTATCATCGAAGACGGTGTGGCCAAACTCCCCGACCGTACCTCGTTTGCGGGCAGCGTCGCCACCTTCGACCGACTAGTGCGCAACATGATTACGATGGCCAATGTACCGTTGTTGGATGCCGTTCGCATGGCAAGCACCACCCCCGCCCGCATCATGGGCGTTAGCGACCGCAAAGGCTCGCTCGCCAAAGGCAAAGACGCTGACATTGTTATTTTTGATGAAAATATCAACGTCGGGATGACGATGGTGGGGGGGAAAGTAGTGTATAATCAGATGCCTACGGCATGACAAATCGTTTAAATGTATCAACCTTACGTTCAAAAAATGCCTCTTTTGCAAGAAACAACCGTTGACAAACTCCACGTCAAATTAGCCCAAAATCGCCAAGAATTAGGGCAATATGCCGCCGAAATGGCTGCTACAAACATTAAATCATTGCTCCAAAGCCAAGAAACCGTCAATATTATTTTTGCCGCTGCTCCGTCGCAAAACGAGTTTTTGGACGCCCTCGCTATTCAGCCTGGTATTGAATGGCAACGGGTGAATGCCTTTCACATGGACGAATACATTGGCTTGTCGGACGACGCGCCGCAGCGGTTTGGCAACTTTCTCAAAGACCGATTTTTTGCCAAAGTACCGTTGAGAGAAGTGTTTTACATCCATGGAAACGTAGCAGACGCCGAAGCAGAATGTCAACTTTACTCGGCTTTGTTGACCCAATACCCTACCGACATCGTTTGCATGGGCATCGGCGAAAACTGCCACATTGCGTTCAACGACCCGCACATTGCGTTTTTCAACGACCCTGTGCTAGTCAAAAGGGTGGACTTAGACCTTACGAGCCGTCAGCAGCAAGTACACGACGGCTGTTTTGCGTCGTTGGAGCTTGTTCCCGAGTATGCCCTTACGCTTACGATTCCTGCGTTGGTGAAAGCGCCCACGGTGTTTTGCATGGTTCCTGCGGCCCACAAAGCCGAAGCCATTTACCACACCCTCCTCGATGACATCAGCGAAGTATATCCATCAACGATTTTGCGTACCCACTCCAACGCCACCCTGTTTATCGATCCTAATAGCGCTCAGCAGTGGTTGGAAGCTAGGGAAACTAAGTAAATTTGTGGCCACAAACGCTTATTCCTTAAAAAATCACCCACAAATTCTATGAAGAATCGCCTTCTAGGCTGCTTATTAGCTGCAAGTAGTTTAACCCTCCCCAGCATGGGACAACAAGCCAAAAAGCCCATTAGCCTCATCGTGCTTGAGCCTGGGCACTTTCATGCCGCACTGGTACAAAATACCCGCTACGACAACGTCAACCCCGTCGTGCACGTGTATGCCACCAAAGGCCCCGATGTAGAGGCGTATCTCGATAAAATTAAAAAGTACAACACCCGCTCTGACGACCCTACGCAGTGGGACGAGAAAGTTTATACGGGCACTGACTTTTTCCAGAAGATGTTGAGCGAAAAAGCAGGAAATTTGGTGGTTTTGGCAGGAAATAACCAAAAGAAAACCGACTACATCAAAAAATCGGTGGACGCGGGGCTGAACGTGTTGGCCGATAAACCCATGGCCATTGATGCCGCTGGTTTTTCGTTGTTGCAAGAAGCTTTTGCCCAAGCCAAAAAGAAAAACGTATTGCTCTACGACATCATGACGGAGCGCTACGAAATCAGCAATGCCCTCCAACGCGAGCTTGCGCTGGTGCCCGCCATTTTTGGTACACTCCAAAAAGGCACGCCCCAAGACCCTGCTGTTACCAAAGAGAGCGTTCACCACTTTTTCAAGTACGTTTCGGGCGAGCCGCTGATTCGTCCATCGTGGTTTTTTGACGTAAAACAACAAGGGGAAGGCGTAGTGGACGTGACGACTCACTTGGTGGATTTGATTCAATGGAGCTGTTTTCCCAACCAAATCATTGACTACAAAAAAGACATCAAGCTCCTCAATGCGACTCACAGCGCCACGACCATGACGCCTGAGCAATTTAAACTCGTCACCAAAAATGACACTTACCCCGATTATTTGAAAAAAGACGTAAAAGGTAAAAATCTTGAGGTCTATGCCAACGGTCAGATTGACTACACACTCAGGGGCGTACACGCACGCGCATCGGTGATTTGGAACTTCCAAGCGCCACAAGGCACGGGCGATACGCACTATTCAATTATGAAGGGAAGCAAAGCGAATCTGATTATACGTCAGGGCAAGGAGCAGAATTTTAAGCCTGTGTTGTATATCGAATCCCTTAGCAATACGCCAGCGTACGAAAAAGTAGTGGCCGAAGCGTTCAAAAAAGTACAGACAACGTATCCAGGCATCGAACTCAAGAAAAATGACAAAGGCTGGGAAGTAGTGATTCCGAAAAAATACGACATCGGCCACGAGGCGCACTTCTCACAAGTAGCGAAGAAATACATGGACTTTTTGAAGGCTGGAAAACTGCCCGAGTGGGAAGTTCCTAACATGATTTCGAAGTATTATACCACCACGCAAGCCCTCAAAATGGCACAAAGCAAAAAATAAGTAAATGGGCAAATTTGCAAATGGGGCAAAACAGCAAAATTTGCTAAATGTCTTGTCCTAGCCTAAGTTGACAATTCTGTGCTGAGGGTTGCTCACAACCCGATTGTTAGTGTCGAATTGAGAATGCAGAGTGTCGAATGGTATTTTTCTTATTCGACACTCTGCATTCGACCCTCGACATTCCTAAAATGGTAAATTATCTTCTTCGCTGGCTTCAAAGGTGGTAGGTAGCGATGTAGTAGGGCGGGTGCTTCCGCCAAAACTTGCCTCTTCGCTTGCGCCACCGCCGCCGCTCATTGAATCAATTTTCCACGCTTTTACGTCGGTGTACCAGCGGCCGTTGTATTCGCGGCTTTCGATGTCAAACGACACATTTACTTCATTACCTACTTTCAAGGCGCCTTCGTTGATTTTATCACCCCATGCCGAGATACACACTTTTTTGGGGTATTGGCCGTCGGTTTCAATGACAAAATCTTGTTTTTTCCACGTCCCATTTTTACCCTCGCCTGTTTGCAAAGGCAATAGTTGGAGTACTCTTCCTTTGATGTCCATAGTCCGTTATTCGTTTTATTGTTGATATTCGATGATTCATTTGTGGTTGTGAGCAACCACAGGCACATTATTCATTTGTAGTTGTGCGCAACCACAGGCACTTTTGCCCTTCTGACTACCTTCTCAACAAAAAGTTACATGGGTTATCAGAAGTGCTAGATACAAAAATGCGAGCTACTGATGTTCCTCAATAGCTCGCGTTTGAAATTGATGTATCGAAGACGATGAGCTTACGCTCATGCGTTTTGATTAATCTTCTTTGAAATATTTTGTGTATTTACGCTCGTTTTTCTCTAAAAGGCCTCCTACCCAAAACGCAACGCCTAACAATACTGCATAAAATATGAGGGTACCGATGGTTCTTAAGTCCATTATGATTCGTAATTTATTGTGTAAAACCTTATTTTAAAGATAGTACAAAAGTAATAGCATTCGGCATTTAGACCCAAAAAAACTGGTGTTTTTTTGTAAAATTATCCGAATGCTTTCTTGCTAAAGTACTCCCTTGGTGGATGGCAAAACATCCAGCGCTTTTAAATCACGTTTTACCGCCATTTTAATCGCTTTGGCCCACCCCTTAAAAATCGCTTCAATTTTATGGTGTTCGTTGCTTCCTTCGCACTTGATGTTGAGGTTGCACTGAGCCGTATCCGAAAACGATTTGAAGAAATGGTAAAACATTTCGGTCGGCATTTCTCCGATTTTTTCCCGCTTAAAATCAGCATCCCACACCAACCACGGACGACCCGAAAAGTCGATAGCTACTTGGGCCAATGCCTCGTCCATCGGCAACAAAAAACCATAACGACTAATACCTCGTTTGTCGCCCAATGCCTTGCGGTAGGCTTCTCCCAACGCCAAAGCGGTATCTTCAATGGTATGATGCTCGTCGATGTGCAAATCGCCCACCACCGAAATCGCTAAATCGACCCCTGAGTGTTTGGCAAGCTGGTCGAGCATGTGGTCAAAGAACCCAAGTCCTGTGTTCATTTCTGACTTACCTGTACCGTCGAGGTTGAGCTCAATTTTAATTTGAGTTTCTTTCGTCACTCGCTCTACCGAAGCCGTGCGGGCAGGCAAGCGAAGGTGTTCATAGATGACATCCCAATCGGTACTTACAAGCGAGATGGCATTGGCCAATTCGGGAGCAAGGTCGGCGGGGAGTTCGTTGGCAATATAAATGGCTTTACATCCCATATTAACCGCCAATTGCACGTCCGTCAGGCGGTCGCCCAGCACGTAGCTGTTTGCTAAATCGTACGAACCATTGAAATACTCCGTCAACAAAGCCGTGCCAGGTTTACGCGTGGGGGCGTTTTCGTGCGGGAAGGTACGATCCACGTGAATCGCCTGAAACGTCACGCCTTCGCCTTCGAGGACTTGGAGCATTTTATTTTGGGCAGGCCAAAACGTATCTTCAGGGAAAGAGTCCGTTCCTAATCCATCTTGGTTGGTTACCATCACAAAACCAAAATCGGTTTCTTCGGCCAAACGGCGAAGATTTGAGATGGATTTGGGCAAAAAAGCCAATTTTTCTAGGGAATCTACCTGAAAATCGACGGGTGGTTCAACGATAATAGTTCCGTCGCGGTCTATGAAGAGAAGTTTTTGCATCAGTTTTCGATTTTGAACCGCGAATATCGAACATCCAAGGGCGTTTTTTGTTAAATTGCTCAAAATTTTTCCTAACGACAAACTAAAATCCGATGAAAAAACCTCTCCTAAGTGGTGCATTGTTAGCTCTGAGCCTTGGCACAGGATACGCGCAAAGTGCCCTCAAGCCCGTCATCAACCAAGCGTCTGACGCTATCGAAAGCAAGGTAATTGCGTGGCGTCGCGATTTCCACGAGCACCCAGAGCTTGGAAACCAAGAATTTAGAACGGCTAAGATCGTGGCGGAGCACCTCCGTAAATTAGGCTATGAAGTAAAAGAAAAAGTAGCCGTTACGGGCGTAATTGGGGTATTGAAAGGTGGAAAACCTGGCCCCGTAGTCGCCCTTCGCGCCGACATGGACGGTCTGCCTGTGACGGAACGCGTGGATATTCCTTTCAAATCGAAAGTGGTAACGGAGTTCAACAACCAAAAAACGGGCGTCATGCACGCTTGCGGTCACGATAGCCACGTCGCTATTTTGATGGGGGTTGCTGAGGTATTGGCGTCGATGCAAAAAGACTTGGCAGGAACGGTTAAGCTTATTTTCCAACCTGCCGAAGAAGGTGTTTATACAGGCGGGACTTTTGGCGCGAATCGAATGGTGGAAGAAGGCGCATTGGACAACCCAAAAGTGGATGCTATTTTTGGACTTCATATCAATTCTCAAACCGAAGTAGGCAAAATCCGCTACCGCCCAGGTGCGACCATGGCAGCCGTTGACCAGTTGACCATCAAATTAAAAGGAAAACAAACCCACGGCGCCAACCCTTGGTCGGGCGTTGACCCTATTGTTACGGCTTCTCAGGTAGTGATGGGTTTACAAACCATCGTAAGTCGCAACGTTGATATTACTGAAAACCCTGCGGTAGTTACGGTAGGCGCGATTCACGGCGGTATTCGCTACAACATCATTCCTGAGTCACTCGAAATGATTGGTACCATCCGTACCTTCGGCGATGACCAGCAGGCGCTTGTTCACCGTCGCATCAAAGAAATTTCAACGAATATTGCCGAAAGCGCAGGCGCAAAAGCCGACGTTGAAATCGGAATTGGCTACCCAGCTACGGTCAACGACCCCGCACTTACCGATAAAATGATTCCGACGTTGGAGGCATTGGCAGGCAAAGACAACGTTCTTCTTTCACCCGTTGCTACTGGTGCTGAAGACTTTAGCTACTTCCAAAAGAAAATCCCTGGGTTCTTCTTCTTCTTGGGTGGAATGGCCAAAGGCAAAAGCCCCTATGACGTAGCACCACACCACACGCCAGATTTTTATCTCGATGAAAGCGGGTTTACGTTAGGCGTAAAATCTCTTAGCCACTTGGTGGTAGATTATATGGAGATGAACTCAAAAGCGGCAGCTTCAAGCACTACCAAAGGGAAGAAAGCGACAAAATGACGTGGGTAACCACATAGTTCAGATAGAATTTTCACATAGTAAACATAGCTGTGTTCTATGTTTACTATGTGAAAAACTCTTATGTACTCTATGTTTTTAATGAATCTGCGTTATACCAACTGCCCGTACAAATCAAACTCTTCGGCGTTGTTGATTTTCACGTTGGCAAAATCCCCTACTCGAACGTACTGTTCGGCCGAAATCAACACTTCATTATCTACTTCGGGGGAATCAAATTCGGTACGGCCAATGAAATAACCACCTTCTTTACGGTCGAACAACACCTTGTACGTATTGCCAATTTTTGCTTGGTTCAACGACCACGAAATGTCTTGCTGCACCGCCATGATGTCGTCGGTGCGTTGTTGTTTTACGTCGGCAGGCACGTCGTCGGGCATGGTAAACGAGTGCGTCTGGTCTTCGTGCGAATAAGCAAATACACCCAAGCGGTCGAAACGGGTACGCTCGACAAACTCAAGGGTTTCTTCAAACATTTCTTCCGTTTCCCCTGGGTGACCTGCAATGAGGGTCGTACGCAGCGCAATGCCTGGTACTTTATCCCGAATGGTTTTGATGAGGTCTTCGGTTTTCTCGCGTGTGATACCACGACGCATGAGTTTCAGCATTTCGGTGCTACCACTTTGAAGCGGCATGTCCAAATACTTACAAATGTTGGAACGCTCGCGCATCACATCCAACACATCTAGCGGAAAACCCGACGGGTACGCGTATTGCAAACGAATCCAGTCGATGCCTTCTACATCGGCCAGGTGATTGAGTAACTCCGACAAATTGCGTTTTTTGTAAATATCCAACCCGTAGTAGGTCAAATCTTGGGCAATCAAAATCAACTCTTTCGTCCCACGACGCGCCAATGATTTCGCCTCGGTCACCAGCTCATCAATCGAACGGGACACGTGGCCTCCGCGCATCAACGGAATCGCGCAAAAACTACAAGGGCGATCGCAGCCTTCCGCGATTTTGAGGTAGGCATAGTGCGCGGGCGTCGTCAATAAACGCTCTCCTACAAGTTCTTGTTTGTAGTCGGCTTTGAGGGTTTTGAGCAAACGAGGGAGTTCATTCGTTCCAAACCACGCATCTACGGTAGGGATTTCAACCGCCAATTCGTCCTTATAACGATGTGACAAACAACCCGTTACATATACTTTATCCACCAGCCCTGCTTCTTTGGCATCGGCATAGCGAAGAATGGTATCCACCGATTCTTGTTTGGCATTGTCGATAAACCCACAGGTATTGACAATCACGATATTGGCATCGTCTTTTTGCGACTCATGGGTCACGTTGTAGCCATTGCCTTTGAGTTGGGTAAAGATATTTTCGCTATCCACCAAGTTTTTACTACAACCCAGTGTCACGATATTGACTTTGTTTCGTTTGGTTCCTTTGGTTTTCATTGATTATTTGTACGACTCTCCCGCTTTGGGTAAAGCCTCTTTTATTTCTTCCAAATGTGAAAGAATACTTGTTAAAACTACTAAGCGAGGGGAATAAAACAGAATTATGTATGAGGAACGATGAACTTGATACCATGCTCTTTTGCGGCTTGTTCTACGCCTTTTTCATGGATAATTTTTTTATCCTTAGAAATACGTAAAGCAATTTCTTTCAGCCGTTGATATTTTTCTTGTTCGCTCATAGCGACTTATTTTTTTACAAAATTACAAAAACCTCCCTGATGAACACTAGCTTACACAAACAAAGTTCGTAAAGTATTAACTATCTCTAAACAGCTGGCGCGTACAAGCAGCGGTCTTGCCGACGAGGCGTTAACTTTTTGACTTTGGTGGGTTTGGACTGCCTATCGGGTTTTACGCTCAAGTTCCAATAAAGACCCAACGAGGCAAAAGAACCAACGGGTCGTTTGAATGGAACAGCTACTTTCTCAAGTTGGGTAAAATGATTTCTTAAACAAGAGGCTTGCAGGGACACCCGCGTCGAGATTCGGTAGCGAGTCCCTAAGCCATACATAAAGCCTGCAGATTCGTTTGGAGAACCAGAAGCATACACAGTAACGCTTCCATTGGGTCTGACATATGCTACTTCCAAATAGACTCGCCACCTTTTTTTGCCTGTTCCTATGCGCGTGCCCATAAGTATAGAAGAATCTTCAATGCTATTTTCTAAGCATCGTGCATGAAGAAAAACTTCTGCAAAATGTCCTTCTATGGATTCAAAGTGCAACCCAAGGTTGGCGTTGACTAGCGCTCGTGGTGTCCAGGCATCAACTTGAGTTGCACCATAGCGAATTGCCTGAGATTTTTGAAAGATGGGGGCGGCATAGCTCATTTCGGCTTGCCAATAGCTGGTATTTGGGTATTGTGCCAAAGTTTCCTTGCCCAGAAGATACGCAAGCGTAAAGAAATAGAGGATTCTCATGTCATAGCCGTTATAATGATAAAACGGCTACTGGTATTATTTATTTCTTTTTTAGTTTTTGTTTGTTAATAGGTGGTGAACCATATAAGAAATATAAGGCCATATTAGGGTAAAAGCATTAAAGACAGACTCAAAGTGGCGGGATAGACCACTATTTTTTTCATAGTCCATAACGGGTTTGAGTAGCGAGGTGTATTCCTAGGGCGGTGATACTATTGGAGATGATTCCAAGCACGGGAATGATAAACCAAAGCACATATTCGTGCTTGATGGCAAAAGGCAAAATGAATTTGCCGCCCACTAAAACCCCTATCCAGACCGCCGCTGCAATAAGATTGGCGGCTGACCAATAGCCAAAGCGCCAAGAAGGAAATAACTTAAAGAAAACCCACTCATTGAAGCACTGGAATAGGTAGTACGTTCCGAACAAGATAAAAAGGAGATAGTCATCGTATTGGTTTGTCCACATCTTATCCACCATCACCACAATAAGCAGACCTGTTACCAACAACGTCACCAAATTCAGCAACCATAAGGTCATTGGTTTTTGTTTTTTATGAAAACTCTCCAATGCGACCCATTGTCCAATGACCAAAAACAACGGAAAAGGCATCATCATTAATAACCAACTTGCATAATAGGCGCCGATGGGCAATAACGCCCACAACCAAAACCATTTTTTGCGAAACGCCGAACGGATGTCTGGCGCTTGGGGCGGAAGGTTCATGACACGATTCATCTTTTTGTATATTTAGATATTTCAGAAATTATTGAAATCTAAAACTCAATAAATAGGCACCTAAGTGCCCGTTTGTTCGCCATTATTAGCGCAATAACTTGATTAGCGTCCCTAAGATTAAGCTTTCTTCCGCCTTCATTGCAGCATCTAAGGCTCCGTCTGCTAAGTTTACCACTCGACTGATGCTTTCGATGGTCGCATGGAATGTTTCTGAATCGGCATCACCCGCCCGAACAGGGACACTCCGAAGCTCATCTAGCAACTTAATGACAGGCTCAATCTCTCTTCTTCGACGTTCTTTTGCTACTTGTTTAGCTACTTTCCAAGCGTCTTTTTCGGCAAAAAAGTACTCTTTACGCTCTCCAGGACGTAATTCTTTAAAAACCAATCCCCAATCCATCAAATCCCGTAAGTTCATGCTTACATTTCCACGAGAAATTTGAAGCTGCGCCATCAAGTCTTCGGTCGTGAGCGGATTAGGAGAAATCATCAATAGCGCGTGAATCTGCGCCATCGTACGATTAATTCCCCATTGGGTCGCTAATGTTCCCCATGCCTGAACAAAGCGGTCTTTTGCCTCTTGTAATTCCATAGCCAAAAGTAAAACAAATTATTGTATTTTCAAAAATAATTGAAAATAAATTTATTCTCCCAACACTACACAACTAAACGGTGCCAACGAAATGGTATCGACCTTTTCAAAACGCGACGCGGTGTCAGTGGTCAATAGCAACTCGGTGGGCATGAAGGAGGCGAAATAAGTCACTGTTGTACTCGAAAGATTATGAAGTACCCATACTTCCTGCTCGGCGAGGCCACGCTTGAATGCGACCAAGCGAGGGTTGCGGTTGGGTAAAGGTTCGATTTGCCCGTAAAAACTACCGATGACGGCATTGGATTTACGGAAATGAATCAAGCGTTTGTAGTGATTATAGAGCGAATTGGGGTCATTTTGTTGCCCCACCAACGGGGTTACGGTCACGCTTTTGCTGTACTTGGGCTTCATCCATCGCGCTCGTTCGCGGTCGTGTTGACGATACCCCCACAAAAACGGCTCACGGATAAAATCATCGGGTTTTTGTCCCAGCATCCCCAATTCTTCGCCATAATAAACGTACGGCTGTCCTGGTAATGTAAAGAGCAAATTGGCTGCCACTTTCAAGTGCGTCTGCTTGCCGTGCAACACACTTCCAATGCGCGTTTGATCGTGATTGGTCAGCATCGTTGCATCAATAAAACGGGGATTTGTTTGGGCAAATACTTGACGATTTTTGGCCAGAGTGACAATCAAATGCACGGTATCTCGCTCTTCTGCCGTGATTTTTTGAAGCGCTAGACTCAAATCAAAGTTAAAATTGGCCGTCAGCCCGCGAAAATAAGGGGCTATTTTATCGGCTGCATTCCACACTTCCCCGACCAAATACACCTGCGGGTTTACTTTCTGCATTTCCGTCCGAAATTCGACCCAAAAATCGTAGTTTTTGTACTCTTCCCATTCGGGATAAATATGGCGTGCGGCGTCCAATCGAAAACCGTCCACGCCCATTTCAAGCCAATAGTTACCAATTTCATAAATCGCTTGGCGCACAGGTGGGTGGTCGCAGTTGAGGTCAGGCATTCCTTTCCAAAACAGGCCGTAGTATTTTTCCGTATTGCCCACCGCACTGTGCCAAGGCTTTCGTTCCCACGTATCGGGCGTAGCTTCGCGCGTGGCAATACCCAACGCCTCGATTTCCTCGGGACTTTTCCAATTATAATAGTTTCGGTAGGGACTCGCTTTACCCTTGGCCGACTCTACAAACCAAGGATGGCGCACACTCGTGTGGTTAATCACCAAATCTAGGATGACTTTAATACCGCGTGCGTGGGCTTCAGTCAGGAGGTTTTTAAAATCGTCGAGCGTTCCATATTCAGGTTCAATGCCATAATAATCAACGACATCGTATTTATGATAACTCGGTGACGGCTGAATCGGAGTAAGCCATATTGCCTCAACTCCAAATTCCTGAAGGTAAGGCAGCTTGGAACGAATGCCGTTCAAATCACCGATTCCGTCCCCGTTGGAATCGCAAAAAGAACGAACAAAAATTTCGTAACAAATTCGGGGGTGCGTCAAGATTTCCAAGGTTTATTTAACGGCAATGGGCGCCATTGATTTCGCCAAAATCTTCTGCATGTATTTCCCCAAAATATCAAACTCCAAGTTGACGATGTCACCCACCTTCAATTGATGAAAATTGGTATGCTCGTAGGTGTAAGGAATAATCGTTACGCGGAAGCCGTCATCGTGCGAGTTAAAGACCGTCAAGCTCACTCCATTGACACAAATCGAGCCTTTTTCTACGGTAATATTGCCCACAGCGGCATCGTACGTAAAATCAAACAACCAACTTCCACCCACTTCAGCGATGTAAGTACAAACTCCCGTTTGGTCAACGTGGCCTTGAACAATGTGCCCGTCAAAACGGCCATGCGCAGGCATACAGCGTTCCACGTTTACCTTTGTGCCTACTTTCCACTGGCCTAAGTTTGTTTTTTTGAGGGTTTCGTCCACCGCCGTCACCGTGTAGGTAGTTCCTTCAATGCTCGTAACCGTCAGACAAACGCCATTGTGGCTTACGCTCTGATCCACTTTGAGTTCGGGCGCCAAAGCTGCGCTCAACCTAAACGTCAGGTTCGTTCCTTCCGCAACAATTTCGACGATTTCGGCCGTCGCTTCTACAATTCCTGTGAACATCTGATTTTACTTCAAAATTCCTAGTAAATACTGGCCATAACCGCTTTTGAGCAACGGCTGGGCGATTTCGCGAAGTGCATCGGCCGTAATGAAACCCATACGGTAGGCCACTTCTTCGATACAACCGATTTTAAGTCCTTGGCGTTCTTCAATCACTTGAACAAATTGTCCTGCTTGCATCAACGACGCAAACGTACCTGTATCTAACCAAGCTGTTCCACGGTTCAACACCCCTACTTTGAGTTTTCCACGCTCCAAATACACGCGATTGATGTCCGTAATTTCAAGTTCTCCGCGCGGACTAGGTTGGATATTTTTGGCAATCTCCACCACTTCATTATCGTAAAAATAAAGTCCTGGAACGGCGTAATTTGACTTGGGTGCTTCGGGTTTTTCTTCAATTGAAAGGACGTTAAAGTCTTTATCAAATTCTACCACACCGTAGCGCTCGGGGTCGTGCACTTGGTAGGCATACACCACACCTCCATCGGGGTCGTTGTTGGCTTGTAATAATTTACTGAGTCCACTACCGTAGAAAATATTATCGCCCAACACCAACGCCACTTTATCGTCTCCAATAAAATCAGCACCAATAATGAACGCTTGGGCAAGGCCATCGGGACTGGGTTGTTCGGCGTAGCTAAATTCACAACCGATGCGACTTCCATCTCCTAAGAGTTTTTGAAAGTGCGGTAAATCATGGGGAGTCGAAATAATCAAGATTTCACGAATACCCGCCAACATCAAAATTGATAACGGATAGTATATCATTGGCTTATCGTAAACGGGCATCAACTGCTTACTAACGGCCAACGTGAGTGGGTGTAAGCGAGTGCCTGAGCCACCCGCCAAAATAATTCCTTTCATAGAATGCGGAAGTTCTAATTGTGTTTCGGTGATTTAGCATCAAAATTAGCTATTTCATTGTGAAACTCAGCACCAAAAAATAAAGTCCGCCAAAACTGGCGGACTTACTACGGTCTGACTATCGTAAACCCAGTCAGACGGCAGTCAGACTGAGATACGATTCCGAGGCGGTTTGACTATCGTCTGACCTTATTTCAGTCAGACGACAGTCAGACTTACGATTCCGAGGCGGTCTGACTATCGTCTGACCTTATCTCAGTCAGACGGTAGTCAGACTGAGATACTATTCCGAAGCGGTCTGACTATCGTCTGACCGAAAAATCGTCTGACCTATTAATCATTTACTGAAATAGAGCCCGCACTTGCACGCATCGACACCAACGTGCCACCGCCGTTGAGTGAGCCTTTTACACGGTCTTTTTCTACAATACCATTGAAGTTTTTAAGCGTACCTACGTTGACGCGATTAGCGCGTAAATCGAGTTCCATGCCTTTGTTGAATGGCATTTGAACGTGAATCCCACCTGCTGAAGTTGACAAGTCTAAAAATTGACCTACCGATACAATGTCAGCGTGGATACTTCCTGCGCTGGTGGATGCCCGCAACGATGCCGCTACGTCATTCAAACGAATCGAACCACCCGAAGTTGAAGCCGTCAACTCCCCTTTGATACCGCCACCTCTGATGCTTCCACCGCTCGTACTAGCTCTTAAAACCCCATCCACTTGGTTGAGCTCGATGCTTCCTCCTGAAGTTACGAGTTTGATGTCCCCTTTGCATTCGTCGGCATGGATGCTCCCACCGCTCGTACTGAGGTCGATTTGCTCACGGCATTTTGCCAAATGAATACTGCCACCCGATGTGCGTCCTTTAACATTTCCGCTCAATTCGTCTAAATGCAAGCTCCCACCACTGGTAGAGAAGCTTTGCGTTCCCGACAAGTTCGCCAAACGGATACTTCCCCCGCTCGTAACCAAATCGGTAGCGGTTTTTTCGGGAACAATGATTTTAAATGAAATACTCAATGAGCGTTTCCAATCCCATTTTTCGTCTTCGTTTTTGCGTTTCACGCGGCAAACGAGCGTTTCGCCTTCCATCGCCACGCGTACTTCGTATTCTTTGAGGCGTTCGTCAATTTCTTCTTTGCTCAATTCCGAACTGCCGTTCCAGTTGTTGGCGCGTACGTACATTTCGACTTTGGGTTCGTTGGTACTCCCTGCTACGCGAATGCTCCCGCCCGAGGTACGTACTTGAAGGGCTTTTACAGCCGAAGCGCTAAATGTTTTGGTAAAATAAGGGGTTTCGTTGTCCTTTTGAGAGAATGCGGCAAAAGCGACTAAAACGAACGATAATGTAAAGACGATGGCTTTCATGGTTGTATGAGTTTGTGTTTTGTTAAATAGATGCAAAACCTCAAGCTCAAGTTGCACACGAAGCGCTGTTTTTTCAAAAAGTTTTTCCCTAGTTCAAATGGAAAGGCTGGGAATCTTGGCGAATGATTTTGGAATTCACTACCAACGACACCACGATAGTGCCGATAATGATGGTAATGATGATTTGAAGGTTTGAAAGGAGATTGCAGTAATACGTCTCGGTGTGCGAATCTTTAATAAGTTTTTGCCCAACTACCGACTGAATTTTGGTCAGTTCACTCAACCGATGAATCGACTGCTGAAACAATTGGCTTCCTTCCGATTGAAACAACTCTTTTCCCTCTTGGGAGGCTGAGTGAGCAGCTAATCGTACAATTTTTTGTTCTAACGTCGCATAAGCTTGGGCGTGAGTCTTCAACGCATTGAGCGCTTTTACTTCCTCTTCCACCAACTTTGTTTTCTGAAACTCTACCAATAAGGAATCAATCTTGTGGGTATGAACCGAGAGTTGTTTCCCTAGTTCCTGCCACGAAGTAGAGGCATTCTTTTCTAGCCCTTGTTCTAACAACAAGCGCTTTGAGTATAAATGCTCGCTCAAATACACAATATCGACGGTAGGCACCAATCTATCTTGGTAAATAGACGACAGCGAGTGGTCGATGTTATCCAAACTCATGCGCGACACAAGGGCACTCAGCAAAATCACAACCATAATTCCGCCTAGAAGCAACGATGCTTTTACTTTTTGCTGAATAACAAATGACCATTTCATGAGGTGTCGCGTAGATTAGTTTACCAACGAATATAGGAAAAAAACTGTCTCTTTCCTTTATTCTTCGTGGTAGATTTTTTCGCCCGCCTCTATCCGCACAGGTAAGGTGTTTTCTTTGGGAGGAATAGGGCACGAATATTCGTGATTATACGCGCAGTAAGGGTTATAAGCTTTGTTAAAATCAATGGCCAACTTACCGTCGTTCACGTCTTCCAGTTTGAAATCTAAGTAACGTCCACCGCCGTAAGTTTCTTTGGGAGCAGTGGCATCACGAAACAGAATCGACAGTCCTGATTCGTGTTTATAAATCAGCAACCGATAGACGTTAAGGTCGGCAGCGGCGCTCTCGCCTGGCAACGTAAATTCCGCAAAGCCGTATTTTTCGTATGCTACCGTTGTGCCATCGGTCATTGGCACGTTGACTTTTTTATCAGTAGCGTGGTAAGGCACCACCGTGGCAGTTACTTTATAAATAGAGCTCGGAGAGAAATAATCAATGCCTTTAAAATCGTCCGTTTTACGGAAAGGAGACTCCTCCGAATCGCGGAAAAACTTGTCTTTGTCTTTGCGCTCTTGCACCATTTCCGCCGCATAATCCGCTTCTGACACGGTTGTTTCTTCTCCCAAAAATGTGTAGCCAATGACCCCAACAATAACCGCTACAATCAATCCGATGACAAATTTGTTTTTAAACATACTGGCTTAAAATTAATGAGACAAAGCGACGGCATCGCTTGAGGCGATGCCGTCGCAAGTAGTCTATCTATAAATTTATACTTACAAAATCGCTTTTTCGAGCGTTGCTTTGACCCCATTGTTCATCATTTCGGTCAACAACTCGGTGACCGTTTCGGCAAAACCTGCCAATTTGGTCAAGTTAGTATCCCAAATTTTTGTATTGCTCAACACCTCATTTACTAGCGTTCCCACCGTTTCTACCGTCACACCTTGCCATTGTTCAGAGAAATAGGCCGCTTGGTCGTCGTTGATGAGGTAGAAGCTCTCGCCACGCTGTCCAAAATACTGGTTGTTTTCGCTCTTTACCGCTTTCATAAAAAGCAAATAAGCCGCAAAACCTAACGCAAAGTGCTTAGGTACGGTGCCAAATTGCTTGTAATAACGCTGAATGGTGGCTACGTTACGAGCGTTCATTTTCGAGGTTTGTTGGAGCGTAATACCAATCAACTTTTGTTGAATGAACGGGTTACGGTAACGGCTCAAGATGTCGCCCGCAAATACTTTCAACTCCGCTAGTTGGTCTTCAAAAGGCAAGGTTGGCACCACTTCATCGTAAATAACACTTTCGTAGTATTTCGACATCGCAGGGTCTTGCATACACTGATACGTAATGTCAAATCCGCTCAAATACCCCAACGGAGCAGAAGCACTGTGGCTTCCGTTAAGGATGCGAAGCTTGCGCTCGCGGTAATAGGAAATATCTTCGTCAACAATCACATTGTCAAACAATTGCTCAAACGATAGCACTTTTTTCACGCGGTCGTCGCCCTCAATGGCCCACAAATAATACGGTTCGGCTACCGTCAATAGGCTATCTTCGTACCCAAGTTTTGCTTCCAATTGCGCCTGAGTAGCTGCATCGGGCTTCCCTGGCACAATTCTGTCCACCAAGGAGTTACAAAACTTAACGTGGTATTTCAACCATTTATTAAACAATTTACCAAGCTCATTATAAGCAGAAAGTTTTTCGACACACTCACGGAGTTTAAGACCATTGTCGGTAATCAACTCCGTCGGAATTACGACCACGCCTTTGTCTCTTTTTCCACCATAGGTGCGGAAGCGTTCGTACAAAAACGCCGTCAATTTGGCGGGAAACGATTGAGGTGGATTTTGAAAAATATTTTCTTCCACGTACTGAATTCCCACTTCGGTCGTGTTCGAGATAATTACTTCGAGGTGCGGATTGCGAGCCACTTGCAAAATACTGCGCCAATTGTCTTGTGCCGATACTACGCGGCTAATTGCCCCCACTGTCACGGCTTCGTCAATGGTTTCGCCGTTGCTGTCCACCCCACGCACACATACCGTATATAAACCATCTTGCTCGGCAAAATCGTCGGATAGACCTGCGGTAGATTTCACCACCACAATACGTCCGTTGAAAACGTGTTGTCTATTGGCTTGGTCAATCAAATAATCACACAACCCTCTGAGCAACACACCCGTACCAAATTGGAGTACTTTTACGGGCAAGTCAAGGCTATATTGGGTTTCGTTATCAACAATTTGTTTGGTTAATTTAGGCATGGTTCTAAAAGATTGAGCAGTTTGGTAGGTTAAAAATGTTTGTATTGGCAAACCTAATAAATTTTGCGCAAAACTTATCTTTGTGGCTACCAAAGGCTTACAAACTCTAATAGATTTTATTGATTTATGACCAATTTTATTTTGTACGACGACGCGGCCATCCGCCCTCATTTGCTCCCGTTCACGTTCACCCGTCCTGTTTCCGACGTACGTTGTGGAATTATGACTTTGACCGAAAAATGGGTGCATTACCTTGGTAAAACCCCTTCTTTTTTGACCGAACCCTACCTTCAGTATAAATTTCCGCTCATTACCACCCACGACAATACCTTCCTCAACGGTGCTGTTTGTGCCACCGTTGCCATCGCCAATGCCGTTGAAAAATTACAAGTAGGACAAGTATTAGTGGGTTCCAATGGCATTACAATTGCCTACCGTTCGCCGTTTGAAGTGGTACAGCCGCAGACTGAGCTTTCGGTCATTCCTTTTCCCGAACCTATTACGGTTATTCAACATGTATGGGACATTTTTGTGGAAAACGGCGCGCAAATCAACGCTGATTTTGCAGCCATCACCCACCAGCGAACTTCCCAACCACTGAACGACCCACACACGCATTGCTATGCCCCTGAGCGTATTTTTATCGAAGAAGGAGCCAAAGTACGTGCGGCGATTTTAAACGCCGAAAATGGCCCCATTTATATTGGCAAAAATGCAACCATTTGCGAAGGCAGTGTGGTCATGGGTCCATTTTCACTGGGAGAAAGCGCGACCGTCAACTGGGGAGCAAAAATGCGCATGAACACGACCATTGGGCCTCACTGTAAAGTAGGAGGAGAAATTAGCAACTCTGTTCTTTTTAGTTATAGCAACAAAGGCCACGACGGTTTTTTGGGGAATTCAGTTCTTGGTGAATGGTGCAACCTAGGTGCCAACTGCAACAACTCTAACCTCAAAAACGATTATACCAACGTAAAGCTGTATAGCTACGCCACGCATACCCTCGAAGATACGGGGCGCTTGTTTTGTGGTTTGTTTATGGGCGACTACACCAAAGCGGGCATCAGCACCATGTTCAACACGGGGACAGTTGTCGGGGTCAATGCCAACGTTTTTGGGGCAGGATTTCAGTCAAAGCACATCCCTTCGTTTTCGTGGGGAGGCGCTGCCGAAGGCACCACCGAATACCGTCTCGAAAAGGCCATTCAAGTGGCCTACGAAACAGTTAGCAGACGAAACGTTCGTTTTGGAGAAATAGAACAAGACATTTTAAGAAGTATATTTGAGCAGACTCGGCCGCGTTTATAAAATTTTCGTTCGTTACTACTATGACATTGCGTTGGTATTTTTTCTTAACCCTAGGGCTATTTTTGTCCATCCAAAACAGTTATGCACAAACTGACACCTTGGTGGTGCGGGGAAAAATCGAAAACCTTACGGCACGTCTTTATCGACAAGCGTCGGAGGTGGTGGTCGCACGGGTCAATATTTTACAACCCAACCACGAAATCATACGGGCTGCCCCTTTGCAACCCAACGGTAGTTTTGAACTCAAAATGCCCCTTATTTTTCCCAAAGAAGAGTGTTATTTGACGTATAACAACGTCGTGATGCCCTTCTTGGGAAGTAAAGGCGTCGTTGAAGTGACGATTTATGCCGATTCTTTGGCCAAAAGTGATATTCCACTCCGCTTTGCAGGAGTCAATGCCGAGGTGAATAATTTGCACGCTCAGTTTTATATCCAACGCAAAAAGTGGCTGGAAGCCAACCCTGCAACAACGACAAACACCACTGACGCAAGCAAATACTGGCAGCACTTAGATACCGAAAGTAACCGACAAATTGCGTTTTTTCGCTCTCTTCCAGCCTTTACTAAAGCTCCTCCCTTGCTAGAAGAATGGGTGGTTTCTTCAATTGAAAATACCGCCAAAGCGCAATTGTATTCTTTTTTGCAGCAAACTCTACAGCGTGTGCCAAATTCACTTTGGGTGATTTCTTCGACCGAGACTGAGCAACGAACAACCCGCATGGGGCCTCAAGGAAAGCCGATTGTTACCGTTGCCGACTTAGACCAATCGAGTTTGCTTACTTTTGCACGCGCAGATTTTTTTCAGCAATTCAGCGCCCACGCGCAGCTGACCACCCCTGCCCTCTCTATCAATACATTGCCTGTTGCCAAAGTTGCGTCACTCATTCTTACCTACATTCCTGACATCTCCGAAGAACAAAAAAGCAAGCTACTGGAAATATCACTGGGTGGCTCGGCCAAAACGCGGGATTTGACGATGCTCAATACCCTTTTCAGCAAAAAACGCGATACGTTAGAGGTAATCAATACGTTTGAACTTGAAAACCGAAAATATAGCTTCTATTTTGGAGACAGAGGAGTCGATTACCTCAACGCGACGTTTTATGTTAGACACCTCTACACCGCACCTATTTTAAATAAAATGGTCTGGTACCAACACATTCGCCCTACCTTGACTTCGCCCTATTACCAAAAATCGTTGGACGAACTGCATCACATCGAGTGTAACGACTCCACCGCCATCAATGAAGCACACGACATTATAGATTTGCAAACCCAAGGAAATTTCGAAGCAGAATTGGGAAATGGCATTACGCTCTACCAAAAAATCTACATGGGCGGGCGTGAGTTTTGGGATGAAATCAAAAGAAAAGTACGGGGAACACCCACCTATTTGCTCTTTTGGACCAACGACGAATACGGAATGCGCGCCCTTGCTGAAGCCCGTCAGCTAGAAGCGTCTTTGCCGAAAGGGCAGCTTAATTTTGTCTATTTGTCAGAATACAAAGAGAGCACTAACGTGTGGGTTGAAAATGTGGTCAAACGTAAATCTAGGGGACTGCACGGAAAACTTACCCAAGACCAAAACGAATTTTTAGAAGCGGAATGGGAAATAACACGAGCTCCTTATGCTGTTATTCTGGATGCCCAAGGCAGGTACATCAAACGCGACGCCCCCCTTCCTGGCGACCGCGAAGGATGGAGCAAGATTTGGCCAAAGGTTTTTAAGAGATAGATAAAGACAGCGATTATCCTTTAGAAAAACGGCTGTTGAGTATCGGGTACAAAATTACTGTCAGTAAAATAACACCCGTTCCTGCATAAAAACCTGCGGTCATGCGCTCATTGAGAATAAAATACGCCAGCGCCATGCCATACACAGGTTCTAGGTTGATGGTAAGGTTGAGGGTAAAAGGGGACATTTTTTTCAGCAAATGCACGCCTGCCGAATACGCATAAACGGTACAAACACTGGCCAAAATTCCCAACCACAGCCAATCCATGCTTTGAGGAACAACCTGTGCTTGTGTAAGGCCGCTCACCATTCCAATACCCACTAGCCCAAGAAACATCCCCATGGTAGCACCGCTCATTTCATAAAAAGTAATGACCAAAGCAGGATGGGTTTTGACAAAACGGCTATTGGCAATCGTAAACAAGGCGGCCAGCAAGGACGAAATCAGCGCCAAGCCCAAGCCCCACGATTGGTCAAACTCAAAACGAAAAATCAGGTAAAGCCCCAACATTACTAACAGGCTCATCAGAATTTCTAACGGTCGTACTTGTTTACGGCTAAACAACGGTTCCAACAAAGCCGTAAACAATGACGTAGTGGACATTCCTGCCAAACATACCGACGCACTTGATACGTGGGCAGAGGCAAAAAACGTCAACCAATGAACGCCCATAATCACGCCTACGCCCAGCATTTTATTACGGTCTTGGGGCGCTACTTTTTTCCATTCTTTGCGTAGCGTAAGCACCAAAGCCAAGCCAATGGCCGCTAAAAGTGTCCGAAAGAACGTCAGACTAACCCGCGACAAATCGGCGTTGATTAATTTTCCCAAAATGGCCGTAAAGCCCCAAATAATGACCAAAAAATGCAGGTGTAAGTAATCGAACAGGGTAGGTTTGGGCGAGGTGTTCATCAGTGTTGGTATTAGACGACAAAGGTACAATTATAATACAAAAAAGAAGGCAGCGCCGTGGCGCTGCCTTCTGTACATACGAAATCAACGAATCGTTTTTTGGGCGTAATTAGTCAATATCCCAGAAGATTTTGGTAGAAAATACATCCACCGTTCCTTGGGCATTTACGTTGGCTGAGTTTGAACCACCTTCAGAGTTTGGATAGAATAAACGAACGGGGCGTTTTGCATCAGGTACGCCCAAGCTTTGTGGCGTAACAGGCACACCCGTTTTACGGTATTCTGCCCATGCTTCTAAGCCAGTGAAGTTACAAGAAGCAAGCCATTTTTGGTAGGCAATTGCCGTAAGCTTGTTGGTTGAAGCTACGTAGTCGTAGTTCTCAATTTTACTTCCTTTAAACGCCGCCGCTCCAGTAGTGGCTGCTCCCAATGCTCTGAATGATTGGACTAGACCTTCTTCAAAGTACGACTGTGCCGTTCCTGCCAAGCTTACTCCAGTTCCGAATTTCTCTTTTGCTTCTGCCAAGTTCAATTGGATTTCTGCTGCTGTCATGATAAGGTACGGGCGGTTAAACGCACCTTTGGCAATGATACTTGGCCCAAGCGCCGAAACAGTAGTTGGCAAATAGCCTGAGCTTGCACCGAAAGGTACACCTGCATAGTTGGCAGCCACTTCGGCACGGGTACTTACACCCGCTGTGCTACCTTCGCCACCGATGGCGTAGCCAATACGTTTCAAGCGAAGCGTATCGCCAGAAGTTTTGAGTCCATCAATCAAATACTTTGTAAGGCGAGGGTAATTGTTCAACGCTTTTTTAGCACCAGCGGCGCTATAACCCCAGCTTTCATAAATTGGGTTCATTTGACCATCCGCTGGCTGCCAGAAAGAGGCACTACCAATACCTACATCTTCGCCCGTGATGAAACCAGAACCTTCCGTTACAATTTTATTGATTTCGGTTTTGATAGTTGCTTCTTTAGCAGCTACACGTGCCTGACGCATCAAGATGCGTAATTTAACAGAGTTCGCAAAACGAATCCATTTGGTGTTGCTACCCGCAAAAACAATATCTGAACCTGCAAAAGCACTGGCAAACGCATTGGCTTTTAAGTCCACTATTGCGTCATCAAGAAGTTTGATAAGATTGTCATAAACCGACTGTTGCTCATCAAATTTAGGAGCCAATGAAGATACCCCTTTCAAAGCATCCGTGTAGGGAAGGTTTCCGTACATGTCCACCAATTGTTGGAACAATAACGCCTTCATTACTTTAGCTGGCCCTTTCAAAAACTTCTGGTTTTGCGCATCCGCATTATCAATAACCACCTGATAATCTTGGAGGTTGTCATAGTAGCCATCCCAGTAATTAAAATCACCATTGGTGAAATTATACGTAAAAATGGTTGTGCTCAAGATATAACCGTTCGACTGCGTCCATTGTCCCGACCAGTACGAAGCGGTTTCGTTTGGCCCCAGCATGTTAGATGCCGTTTGACGAAGCGCATTGGTAAAAATATAGTTTGGCGATGCCGTTGGCAACGAGTTGGGGTTGGTGTTTATGTCTAGGAATTGCTCGTTACAAGCAGTACTTAGCAAGGCCAACACCGCAATGAGAAAATATGATTTTAATTTCATTGTGAACTTCTTTATAAGGTTGTAAAAAATTGAGAAACATCCAGAAACTGTCTGCTGCTCTCCTCTTAGAATGTCAAGTTAAGGCTTACACCATACTGACGAACAGGTGGCGTTTGCCCTGTCGTGTTGATACCCACGTTGTTACTTCCACTTGGTGCTGTAACCGCCGAAATCGTTCCTGTAAAGCTGTTGGTAGCTACGTTACTAAACTCAGGGTCGGTGTAGTAGTTTTTCTTATCAACAATCGTGAACAAGTTGCGTCCGAAGAACGCGATTTCTGCCCGTGAGAATACCTTTGTTTTCTCCATAAGGCTAGTAGGTAGCGTGTAAGCAAGGTTTACATCTCTTAATTTGATAAACCAACCTGGAGTTACGAAGTTTTCCGAAATCAAACGGTAGTTGTCCACCCAATATCCATATTCAGACTCGCGAACATTGATGTTGGTATTTGGCGTCACTGTTTTACCATCGGCATTAAGCGTTGCTGAGTTTGGCACCATTTGTGGGTCGCGGTTCTCTGTCCACTTACCTGCCCCTGTAAAGGTCATCTGACGGCCTAAGTCGCTAAACATCACGTTTCCACCACGGTACTCAAAGTTGAAGTTAAACGTCAAGTTACCGTAGCTAACTTTTGAACCTAAACCCGCAATGTGGCGTGGCAGTGTTCCCCCTCTGTTGACCAAAGCCGTATTAAGAATAGGATAGCCAGTAGTTGGGTTAACAAGAACGTAACCCGAGCCATCTGGAGCGTATGTATATCCATTTGTTTTGAGCATTGGAAAACGCTCACCTTTGATTACATTGGTTGTAGCATAGGTGAATCCGCCATATTGGAATTCATTGATACCAGGGTAAAGGTCAATTACCTTGTTGTCGTTGTAAGAATATCTCACACTCACATCCCAGTTAAGTTTGCTTCCACGAGCGATAAGGTACTTAAATTCACCCTCATATCCCCAGTTTTTGGTTTCACCTACGTTGATAAGCAAGTTGCTAAAACCAGTAGTGTTTGGTACACGTACGGTGATTACTTGGCCTTTCGAAGTTTGGCTATAGGCCGAGAACTCTAAATTTACGCGGTTATTAAACATCTGAAATTCAGCGCCAATCTCACCAGAATATACAATTTCAGGCTTTAGGTTGGCATCAGGAAGTGTGTTACCCACGGTCAACCCTACCGTGTTTCCAAATGGGAAACCACTACCGTTAGGATACGTCAAGTCCAATCCGTAAAGAGGAATGTTGTCGTTCGCATTTTTGTTGTAGTTCATCCGCACTTTAGCGAAGTTAAGTACATTGCTCTTCAAACCAGGGAAGGCGTCGGTTGGGATGAACGACAAACCTGCTCCATAGTATAAATACGACCAATAATTTTTGTTACGTGCAGGTTTGTAGAAACGAGACGTGGCATCATAACGGGCAGAAGCATTAAGAATCAACCAGTTTTTATAGTTAGAACTGATGTCAGCATAATATCCATAACGACGCTCCATGGTGTTTCCTTCACCACCCCCTAAGATACCTTGACGGTTCGATACGTTATACACATCAGGTACAACAATAGAAGACGAACTGATGGCAATCGCTTTGGTGTAACGCTGATACAAGCTTCCCCCCAAAATCAAGTTGTTTTTGAAGTCACCAAAATCTTTGTTTACGTGTGCTTGGAATTCGTTGTTGATGACATTTTCTGTGCTTGAGTAATCTGAAACACCTCCTAAGATGTCAGAAATAGCACGGTAGATACCCGTTCCGTCCACATCGTCGATACCCCAAGGAGCAGGAACAAATGCTTTTGTTTTTGCCCAGTCAGAGTAAAGGAACTTGCTCGTGTAGTTTTTACCCGTACGTGAGTTGTTCATCACTCCCAAACGGTTTACTAATCTCAACCAATCCGTTGCTCTAAATTCCAAAGCAATGTTGCTTGAAATATTGGCATCTTTGTAGTTGTTACGGTTGATGTCCTTATTAAAATAAGGGTTGTTGTAGTAGTCGTTGTAATACCCATTAGGGTTCGCAAACTTATTGTTTTGCCAATCGCGCAAGTCGTACAATGGCAAGTTGGCAGGCTGGTTCAATACGTCGTTATAGAAATCGGCAGACGTACGATCATACTTTGCTTGGGTATAGTTAGCCGTGAAGCTCGCCGTCAAACGCTTGTACTCTTTCGACGCCGCGAAACGAATCCCCGTTCTATCACTTTTATCTTTAGGAACAATACCCGCAATTTTCTGATTTTCTAATGACAAACGGAACGTTGTTGATTCATCACCGCCTTCAAAGTTGATTTGGTTGTTCATTGACACTCCTCTATCGAAGGTCTTACGACGAACATTGTCAAGGGCAGCATACGGAATTTCTAATTTTGAACCATCTTCCAATACCCGTCCCTGAATACGCATCGAGCCATCAAAAGCATCTCCGTACTGTTGGTTTTCGTAAGGGCGCCAGTTTTGTTTCAAACGATCAAGGTGATTGGTCAAATATCCTGCTGACCCGAAAGAGGCAGCGTAGTGTGACCCTGACCCATATTTATTTTGAAACTGTGGTAAAAAGCTAATTTCTTCAAAGTTGGTACTGTTGGTATAGTTTACTTTCAACTTTCCTTTTGCACCTTTTTTGGTTGAAATAACAATCGCACCGTTGATACCCGCCGAGCCATAAAGCGTAGCCGCCTGACCACCTTTCAATACTGTCACGCTCTCGATGTCGTTGGGGTTGATGAGGGCCAATACCGTCGAGGTTGTTTGCATACCATCAACCACGACAAGCGCTTCATTATTACCTGTCAATGACCGATACCCACGCAATACCACCTTCACCGAAGGGTCAACGCTGTTATTTACGTTATAAACAGCCAAACCTGTTACTTTACCCGCAAGCGCTTGTGCCAAACGAGGTGCACGCCCAAGCGTGATGTCTTCGTTGGCTACTTTTGCATACGAGTAATTGATTTCGCGTTGGCTTTTACGAATTCCTTGCGCCGTTACTACTACTTCTTGCAATTGTGAAGCGTCTGCTACGAGCTTTACATTCACCACAGATTGAGCACCTACTGCAACTTCTTGCGATTTAAAACCAATGAAACTGAATACTAAAACAGCATTGTTTGGGACAGCAATTTGGTAAGTACCTTCCGCTGTTGTGTTTGTACCGCGGTTAGAACCACGAAGCGTAATGTTTACCCCAGGAAGAACAGAACCGTCGTCAGCGGTTACTTTACCCGAAATCGAGCGGTCTTGGGCAAACAACGTGAGGCCACAAAATAGCATCGCCACTGCGGCCAGCAGTGTAAACCTTTGTTTCATACTTTTACTTGTTTTTTAGTTTAGATTAAGAAATACTTCCGCGGGTAAATCTAAAGAAGATACTATCTGCCGAGATGAAAATTAGATTAAAGTTATTTTGCATATCTACAAAACCCCCAAATCTATCTACCAAAACCCCCTCTTTAATGACGTTTTGCCATTAAAATAGCTATTAAAACCTTTCTTTGTTCGTTTTACTCTCTCACAAAGAGCTTACATTTCTATTTTGGTTTTAGTACTTTTTCAATAATGGCTTTTTCTCTTCTTCTTGCCCTAAACAAATATCAAGTCATCTCCACCCTAAAAAAAAGACTTTAGTCATCTTTTCAGCGAAATAAAAATGGGCTTTCCTATTGACACAGTTGATTGGTTTATTTTACTTTGTATTTCAAAGTTCTTTTTTATAAAAATGAAAAACAAAAACCATCTACTCGCTGCGGTGTCGCTCATAAGCATCATTTTGCTTTGTGGCCGCGTTACGTTTACCGAAAACTTTGGAGGAATTTTCCTTACGTGGAATCTTTTTCTGGCTTGGGTTCCGTTCGGAATCGCCTGTATTGTAGAAGATTTGGCTCAGCACCGTTTTATCCACCAACGGGGAGTACTCTTAGGAGCAGCAGCTTGGCTGTTGTTTTTTCCCAATGCTCCTTACCTCATCACCGACCTAATTCACCTGAGGGCTTCCCCCGACCATTTGATTTGGTACGATGCGTTGATGAGTTTTTCGTTTGCGTTGGCAGGACTACTAACGGGCTTTTATTCTGTCCTGAAAATCCATGCACTTTTGGAGGATTATTACAGCCGAATCACCAGTTGGCTGCTGATTGGGGGGAGTTTGGTCGTCGCAAGTTATGGAATCTACTTGGGGAGGTTTGGTCGTTGGAATAGCTGGCACGTGGCTACTCATCCTTTATCGTTGGTTCGGTATATTGGGAATAACCTACTACACAACCCTGTAGCACTACAACTCACGCTGGCATTTTCCTTCGTGATGTTGTCCACCTATGGGGCATTTTGGGTATTGGCACGCTCTAAAGCTGAGTAATGTGTTTCCTGTTTGGGGTTATCAGGCGGGTTGTGAGCAACCCTTAGCACGAGCATTTGCCTTTTGCTTCTTGCCTTTTGTTCGTTATCAGGCGGGTTGTGAGCAACCCTTAGCACGACGTGAGCCCCCCTTAGCACGAGCATTTGCCTTTTGCTTCTTGCCTTTTGTTTGTCCTTCGGGCGGGTTGTGAGCAACCCTTGGCACGACATGAGCAACCCTTGGCACACTTATCAGTCCGTCCATTTCCAATCTTTGCCAAGAACCAACTCTTTTTTGAGCCCTTGCGCCACCATTAAATCGCGGGTTTTGTAGGTATCTAGTTTTTGGGCGGGCAAATCGTTGGCATTGGCCAAAGCATAAAGCAGCATGGCCGAAAAACGAACGCCATTGACCATTTCATCGCGATTAATCAAATCAAATTTGTCACAATCAGCGTGATAGCATCCATAGACATTAGCGCCGAGTCGTCCCGCAGGTGCTCCCGTCGGAATGCCTTCCAACATAAACGGTTGGTGGTCTGAATGGAGTCCTGCACGGCTGCTAACGATGTTTGAGTAGGTATCGTCCACTTTTTTGATTTGTTCCCCCACCGCTTGGAAGAACGGAATCAGTTCGTCGCGCCCTCCCACGCTCATTCCAAACACATTGTTGGTCATGTCGAGGTTCATCATAAACTTGACCTTCTCAAGCTGTTTGGCCTTGGCCAATTCTTTCACCATCTGCCTCGAACCTAGCAAGCCTTGCTCTTCCCCCATAAACAACACGAAATCAATCGTCCGTTTAGGCTTGATTTTTAAGGCTTTAAACGTACGAGCAATGTCCATAATCGTAAATGACCCTAGGCCGTTATCGGCTGCGCCCGTTGCCAAATCCCACGAATCAAGGTGCCCTCCAATCACGATTCGGTCGTCGCTTTTGCCTGGAATCGTGGCAATGACATTCCTTGCTTTTATTTTTTTACTCACGTTGGTCATATCCACAATGGCATGGAGGTCGTTGTCCACCTTCATCCAACTCCGAATTTCTTCGCCACTTTCACGCGAGATGTTCACGGCAGGAATACCTATCAACGCCCCCGTCACCGAGGCCGTCCCTGTCAAAAGCACATTCCCTACCACTTGGTTGACGGTGATAATCGCATTTGCGCCATATTTGATGGCCAAGGCCGTTTTTTCGGAACGGTGCAAATTCTTTTGCCCTGCTTTTCCGTTGACCAATCCAATATTTACTAGCGCTACTTTGCCTTTGATAATGTCTTTGACCGCTTCAAAATCTTCTTCCAAGCCATTTCCCACGTCCACTATTGCCCCGCTAACTTTGGCACGAACGGGCGAATGCGCCAACGCCACCACGGGCACTGTCCTGAAATTATCACTTTTGTTGGGCACTACGTCCAACGTCACGGTGTCACGCATCCACGATTCTACCTCAAACGATTGGAACTTAACATCTGTGTAGCCGTATTTTTTGAGAAGATTAAACGCATACTGTTCTGCCTTGGCTCCGTTTGGACTTCCCGTCAGACGATGTCCGATGGTCGAAGTAGCATCGCCGAGGGTTTCGTACGCTTGGCTATTTTTCAGGGTTTCGTTGTTAATTTTTTGAAAAGCCGAGACAAATTCGCTGTTGTCTCGAAATGCAACAATTACGCAAAAACTCGCACTGACCAAAAAGGAAGGAAAAAGGTGGCGATACATGGGGGCTTGTATAGTTTTACAACTTTAAAGAATACAAAAATAGTAAGTGTTTGGTTTAAAAAGAATCTAAGTATTTATCTAACGGTCAGGGAGATTTCAGCAACGATGTACCAATAGCACACTGCAAACATCCCTTTTTTACACAAAAATGGGTATAGAGTTCGATAATAGCTTGGGAATCAAAGGCTGTTTTTGATTCTATCCCCATCTGATGCCACCTATCGGTGAGGTGGTTTGTTTCGGCAGGAAGTTGTTCCAATAATTCGGTTGCTTTGGTCATAAAATCTAGATTATCTTTTGCTTCAGCATAAGCTGCTACTAAAGGAACGACCGTATTGACAACAATATTTTCGACTGATGCTTTTCCTAAGGTAGCTACTTTCGCTGCCGTTGTTTTTTGAAAGTGATAATGTGTCTGCCAATAGTCCGACTGCTTGGCGCGGAGTACCTCCTCCAATTTTTTAACATTTTCACCATGAATAAAGAGTGAAAACAGGCTGGGTTGTTGCTGGATAAACGCCGCCAACTGCGCCAGTCGCACCGTGGGAAAATTGGCAGGACGCAAGCGCAAAAACTTCCATTCGTGGGCCTGTAGTTGGGTGGACTTTAAACTATATTTTGCCGCCAAAAACGCGTACTCTTTCTGCAAAGACAGTGCGTATTCGTCTGCGGGAATCAAAAGTCCCGCTTGTCCAAACAACAGGGCTTCTAGTTGAAAAAGGTTATCGCGGTGTTTGTGAAGAATTTTCAGGGGCAATCCCTGCGCCAGCCGAAGCATCGGTTCGGCATTGACTTTAAAACCGAAGTTTTGGGCTAACAATTGATACGTCGTTTCTTCCCAATCTTGGTGGTTTTGGGTCAACAACTCCAATACGCCCTGCGCTTTACGCTCAAGACGCTGCGTAGCCGCGCGGTCGAGCATCATGCGTTTTTGCAAGTTCGAAACCGCTCCCAATTGGTTTTCACACGGAATCGTTGCTTTGCTTCCTATCAGTACGTGATATTTGTGCAACAGTTTGGGAGAGGTAATGTTTTTTAAAGCCAAGGTAGGAACTGCCGTGCCATCGTGCCGACAAATATCCGTATCGTTTTCCCAAACTACGTGCAAAACAACGCTCTCGTAGGCACGGTCGGTGGTATGGGCATGTCGGTGCCAGTCTGAGCTTCGCAAGTGCATTTCGATACTTCCTGCCCATTCGATATTTTCTACAATGACGCGCCCATTGATAAAATCGGGGCCTGCATTGGCGTTTCGTTGTCCAATGGCCAGTACTTGGAGCGATTCTCCCGCCGTAGTTGTGAGGTGAGCAGCGTCAAAATACTGAAACTGCCACAAGAAGTACAGAAAATCTTCGGACATAGCGCTTTATTGAAATAATTTTGAATTAAATTGAGTTAAATAGGTATATTGATAGTTCTATACCTAGTTTTGGTTTCGACAAATTCCGCAGATACTATGAAACGTTTTACGCCCTACTTCATCGTTTTTTTATGGCTTACAGGGTTGGTTCTTCACGCTCAAGTCGTCAAACTTTCTGACGACCCTGCGCAGTTTATAGCCGACGTGCAGAAAATGATGGCTGCAAGCGGCAACCCTACCTATCTCAAAGCTGCCAAAAACCTCGAAACCCTTTGGCTGGACAGTCGTTTGACGCAAGCGCACCAAAAAAGTATCGTTACCCTTACCAAACGCATGGTAGCGAAAGGATATAAACCTACCACACCTCATTTTGAGCAGTTTTTCAACAGTTTTTACGCGGCTTTCAATGGAACACACGCCAATCCTAACGAAGTAGATGGCTACCTAACCACCACCACCCAAGCCGTAGAAGCATACGATACCAAAGCGACTTTAAAGTATTTTGAGACAGCTCGCAATCTGTTTGAGAATCGCCTGATTTATACCTCGAATTTCAATCGCCTTTACGCGCTCGAAGGAACGTTTAGTTTCCGTTTTAGTGACGTCAATTCTGAGCTTATCAAGACCGTAGAGTCGGCAAAAAACAGTGCAACCAACGATGGTTGGGGAGCCGTAACCGATACTTCAAACGCCGTCACCCTGCTGCCTGCTTACGAGAAAAAACCTCTACCTGACGTTTCGGGAGCCATTATTGAATTCAAGAACACCAACCTCGTTATGCTCACCGCCAACGACTCGGTGCCTATTCTGCAAACCAGCGGAAAATTGGCCATTCGCGAAGGAAACTGGGTTGGCATGGGTGGAAAAGTAAGCTGGGAAACAGCAGGCGCACCCGATATCTTTGTCAACCTGAGTGCCTATAGCTTTAATGTAGGACTTCCTAAACTCGTGACCGACGACGCCAAACTCCAATACGGCGCCAAGCTCAATGCTCCCGTCGAAGGGGTATTTGAATACGAAAGCAAACGACGCACCAAAGGCCAACCTTCGCCCTATCCTCGTTTTATTTCGTAC
The DNA here is from genome assembly GCF_014195535.1 of Runella defluvii. Classification (GTDB taxonomy): domain Bacteria; phylum Bacteroidota; class Bacteroidia; order Cytophagales; family Spirosomataceae; genus Runella; species Runella defluvii. The sequence continues at coordinate 374,399 of NZ_JACIBY010000005.1, forward strand.
CGCAACGACGCCCAAATCAAAGGATTAAGCAAAAATATCATGTACCAAGGGGGAATTTCGCTGGTGGGTCAAAAAATGACCAGCGCTTCCTTGAGCCAATCCCCCTCAACGGTGATGGTCAATTACAACGGAAAATTGGCGTTCAAATCGAGCAGCCGCCACTTCGACATCACCGATTCCTTGATTACCTCCCCCATCGCTACCTTCACTAGCTACATGGGCACTGATTCGCTGCATCACCCTGGCGTTCAGCTTTCGTACAGCGAAGCCACGGGGACAGTCAAAACGCAACCCGCTTCGGTCAAATCAGGCTTTCACTATACACCTTATTCCGATTCGTACCACAAAATGTACATCGACGCAGAAATGCTTCGCTGGAATTTCCCCAAAAATCAAATTGAGTTTTTGCGTATTTCGGGAAAAAACGTCGTTCCCATTTCGTTCGAGTCGTTTAGCTATTTCAAACCCGAACGCTTCCGTGCCATGAACGAGCAGTCGGGTTTTCACCCGCTGCAAATGGCGTCAAACTACGTTACCAAACAAAAAGTAACCAGCTTTGCCCCCGAAGAAGTTGCCCAGTTTTTCAAACGCGACATGAACGCCGTACGCTCAGCTTTTATGCAACTATACTACGACGGCTTTCTGTCTATCGACCCTAAAAATGGTCTTTTCCGCTTTACCAATAAAGGAGCTTTGTACGTGATGGCTAACAACAAACAAGCCGATTTTGATAACTTCAAAGTCTCGTCGTTGTACCCTGCCAACAACGACATCGCCAACGCTAGCATCGACCTCAAAGACAATGTATTGACCATTAGGGGTGTTGAAAAATTCACCATTAGTGACTCGCTCAAAATCGTCGCTTCGCCTTCGGACAAAGAAATCAAGGTGCTCAAAAACCGCGATTTTCGCATGAATGGTTTGTTGGTTTCGGCCAACTTCCGCTTCAATGGCCGCGATTTGATGTTTAATTACGACAAGTTTTTTGTTGATTTGAACAAAATTGACAACATCACGTTCGTGCCAAAATCAGCCTACGACAAAGGAAGCAATACCGAAGTGGGTGGTGATATTGTGTATGAAAAATCAGGACGGATTTATCTAAATGACCCTAGTAATAAATCGGGGGGACGTAAAAACTCCATTTTTCCGCGCTTGCACGTCCCCGAAGGGATGACGGTTTATTTTGATCAACCTGACCGTGGAAATTTCAAATACGACCGCAAAGTTTTCTTTAAAATTCCGTCGCTCGACTACGATAGCCTTGGTCTTCAAGACATTGTATTTATCGGAACGTTCAACTCCAACGGTATTTTCCCTACCTTCCAAGCCGAACTCCGCTCCATGCCCGACAACTCGCTGGGTTTCAATTACATTCCACCCGTCACGGGCTATAAAGTGTATGGCACCAATACCGTCGTGAAGTTTACCAAAGAACTTGTGATGGACAAACAAGGGTTACGTTCGCAAGGCGAAATTACCCACTTGAGCGCGCGTATTCCTACCGAGAGCCTGTTGTTTATGTCAGATTCGTTGATTGCCAACGGCGCGCAGGCCGAAGTCAAAGAGGCAACCATTGGTAAGGCGTATTTCCCTAAGGTGGATTTGAGAAATTTCACCCTACGCTGGACGCCAAAAGCCGACAGTATGTCGCTGACAACCAAGGGAAATACCTTTAATTTTTACAACGGAACCACCAAGCTTGACGGGCGGATTGTGCTTCGTTCGACGGGTTTGTACGGAAAAGGGCTACTTCGCCGCGACGACTCAGAGCTTACTTCTCAGGACATCAAGTTTAATAAAGAAGGTTTTTTTGCGGGCGAATCGCAGTACAAAATTATCTCGGCTACCAATGCCACCCGCCCCGTTTTGTTAGGCTCTAATGTGGACGTGGACTTTAACCTTGTAAAGGGATTGGTCGGTATTTCAACCAGTAAAAATACGCTGGAAAACCCGCTTATGGAGTTCCCATTTGCCTCATATCAAACCTCTATCAACCGCGCTCAGTGGAACATCAACGCCAAAACCATTGCCATGAAAGGCGATGTGGCCACTTCCACCTTTACCTCCACTGCTCCCGAACAAGCAGGGTTGACGTTTAACGGTTCTTCGGCCTTGTACGAAATCGAAAAAATGACCCTCAACATTGGCGGTGTTCCATTTATCAAATCTGCTGATGCGAAGGTATTGCCCGATAAAGGACTTGTGGTGATTCACCGCAACGGCGAAATGACACCTTTCAAAAATGCGCGCTTGGTCCTTGATACCCTCAACGAATACCACCGACTCAAAAACGGTAACATCAAGATTGAATCACGCACGAAGTTTACGGGCGACGCCACTTACCTTTATACTACCGTCTCAAACGACACCATTCCTGTCAAAATGGGGAACTTTAGTCTGCGCCAAGGCGTAGCAGCGTCGTCGGGTAGCAACCGCACTGCGCCTTCCAAAGAAAAGACTTCTTACACCGTGGCCAAGGCCGAAATTGTGGAGCTCGACAACTTTGTGGCCGCTCCTCGCCTGCAATACAAAGGCGCTATGACCATGCTCGCCCCCGAACCGAACTTACAATTTGATGGGTATGTCAAGCCTATTCTCAAAAAACGCCCCGATTTGGTCGCATCTTGGATTCCGTTTAAAGAAACCCCGACCAAAGACGTAGCCCTCAAAGTGACACCTGCCCTCAAAAACGAAGCAGACATGCCTATTTCGGTTGGGTTGCATTATCGGGCAGGTACTGATGGATTGTACCCAACGTTTTTATCGGGCAAAGAAGCGCGTAACGACCAGATTATCTTTGAAGCCTACGGGCTTTTACGCTTTGATGATAAACTAAAAGCGTTTCGTGTGACGCCCGAAACCAAAACCGCCGATGAGCTAGTCGATGAAGAAAATGCTTATACTTTCAACGACACGAAAGGCACTATTTCGTATTCGGGTAAAATCAGCCTCATCAACGACCGCAGCACCAAAGAAGCCGAACAGCTCTTTATGATTTCGGGGGGAGTGCAGGCCAATATCGACAGCAGTACGTATCGTTTCAATACCCTCATGTCGCTCAACTTCCCTGCAAACCGTGAGATTATTACCAAAGCGGCAGAAAACCTTGTTCAAACCAACTTAGACGAACAAAACAGCGACCCCGCCGAACCGAGTATCGAGCGGTTGGGTAATAAATTGGCCGCACTCATTGGTCGCAAAGCCACCGACGGCTACATCAGTCGCAGTGCTGCTGCGTACAAGCCGCTGTTTGATGCTTCGCCTAAATTCAACAGTACACTCGTTTTATCGAACGTCAATCTTCGCTGGTCGGCGCCTCAAAATGCGTTTTATAGTGTGGGTAAAATTGGGGTCTCCAACCTTGGCAATACCGACATCAACGCCGAGCTAGAAGGTATGGTGGAAATTCGTAAAAATGCCCGTGGCGACGAAGTGAGCATCTACATCGAAGCATCCGAAGATGTGTGGTATTATTTTGATTGGCAACAAGACAAACTTGCCGTTGTGTCGTCGGTGCAGGAAATTAATGATTTGATTTCGGTTAAATCAAAAGATAAAAAAGACGGTTCTATTCTGCCAATTGGCTTTGAAGAACGTGACTTGTTTGTGGATCGTTTTACGGCGTACTACCGTCCGAAAGTGAAAAAACCGTTGGCCAAAGATACCAAAACCCCTGCAAAAGGTGCTCCTGCGAAAACCACTGCGCCATCGACTGCGTCAAAATCAACGCCTGCTGCTACTCAAAAAGCAACGACGACGACGCCTGCCGAAGAGCCTGAGGAGGAGGAAGTAAAAGTGGCAGATAAGACTACCAAACCTACCACCAAAGACACTAAAGCAACAACGGATCCGAAAGCAAAAGATACCAAAACGGCAGCAAAAACGACAGCTACTGACCCTAAAGCAAAACCTGGTGCTAAAGTAGCGCAAACGCCACCTGCCAAAACCCCAACGAAAAAGAAAGAGAAGGAAGAAGAGAAAGAAGGGTTCTAAACAATCTCGCCCCGAGGTTAGTTCGGGGCGAAACAAACGCAAAACCTTCCAAGTTTTGAAAACTTGGAAGGTTTATTTTTTCCAGGGCTACAAAGGTTTCGCCTCTCCGAGGCTGTTTTAAGTAATAAAGCAAAAGTTTTAGAGTAGTTCAAAGCCGCCTCGGTAGAGGCACAACATTTGTAGTAGCAGCAGGAGTTTTTTTTAATTTTTGCTTCGGTGAAGCATAACAAAGCATCTAGTTATGCTTCCGCACAGGCGGCCCTGTCCGAAGCAAAAGGGTTTCATGGATGCCCCCTCTACTACTACAAAGGTTGCGCTTCCGCACAGGCGGCCCTGTCCGAAGCAATATAAACTACTAACACACTAAAACTTTTGCCCAACTACTTAAAAAACTATTTGCGGCGCTTTTCCTTCGTTCGAGGACGTTTTTCTTTCACACTTCCTCTACCACGGCCACGCGCAGGCAATGCCGAAACAACATTGGAAGTAGTTTCTGCCAACGTCAAATCCATGCTTCGGCGCGAAATATTCGTGTCTTTGACTTTTACTTTCACCGTATCTCCAAACGTGTAAAAACGCTGCGTGCGCTTTCCGACTAGTCGGTAGTTTTCTTTGTCTAGTTCGTAAAAATCATCGTTCAGGTCGTTCATTCTGACCAATCCTTCCGATGCCGTTTCGGTAATTTCGACAAACAAGCCAAATTCGGTAACGCCCGTAATAATCCCGTCCCAAACGCGCTCAGGGTCCATCGAGGCCATAAATTCCACTTGCTTGTACTTGATACTTGCCCGTTCGGCATTGGCGGCCAATTGCTCCCTCGACGACGAATGTTTGCAAGCAGGCTCGTATTCGGCTCGGTCGGGCGATGGCTTTCCGTCCAAATAATGCTGCAACAAACGGTGCGCCATCATATCGGGATAGCGGCGAATCGGCGATGTAAAGTGCGAATACCGACGAAAAGCCAAACCAAAGTGGCCGACATCTTCGGTGCTGTATCGCGCTTTGGCCATGGTGCGAATCGCCAATTGTTCGAGTGCGTTTTGTTCAGGTTTCCCCTCCAAATCCGACATCAATTGATTGAGCGACTTGGCCACTACTTTTTCATCGTCGAGCTTCATTTTATAGCCTAACCGACCCGCGAAGGCGGCAAACATCCGCAGCTTTTCCATGTCGGGCTCCTCGTGAATCCGATAGACCATGGTATTGGGCTGCTCCTTGTTTTTCGATTTTCGGTAAATGTATTCGGGTACGCGCTTGTTGGCCAACAACATAAATTCCTCAATCAGCTTGTGGGCGTCTTTGCGGATTTTGGTGTAGAGCCCCAACGGCTTGCCATTTTCGTCCAACCTAAACTTCACTTCGGTGGTTTCAAAATTGACTGCTCCTTTGGCAAAACGCTCATCTCGAAGTTTGTAGGCCAACTGATTGAGCAAGGTAAGTTCTTTAGCAAAAGGCCCTGCCTCTTCTTCTCCGCGCGCGGTCGCTTCAAGTACTTCTTGTGCTTCCTCGTAGGTAAAACGTTTGTCAGAATGAATCACGGTACGGCCAAACCATTCGTTGACGATTTTGGCGTTTTCGTTTAACTCAAACACCACCGAAAACGTCAATTTATCTTCATTGGGGCGCAATGAACACAAGTTGTTGGATAGTTTTTCGGGCAACATAGGCACCGTTCTATCCACCAAATACACCGACGTAGCACGGGCATACGCTTCCCGCTCCAACGCCGTGTTAGGACGTACGTAGTGCGAAACGTCCGCGATGTGAACCCCGATTTCGAAATGACCATTTTCCAACAACTGAACCGAAAGTGCATCGTCAAAGTCTTTGGCATCGGCAGGGTCAATGGTAAACGTTGTCACGGCACGCATATCGCGACGGCGCTTTATTTCGTCGTTTTCTATCACCTCCGAAATCGCATTTGATTCCGCTTCTACATCTTCAGGAAACTTATAAGGTAACCCAAACTCCGCCAAAATCGCGTGCATTTCGGTTTCGTGAGCTCCTGCTTTGCCTAATACTTCCAGCACTTCTCCTTCCATACGACGCGAGCGCGTTGGGTACTGCGTAATTTTCAGCAACACCTTGTCTCCGTCTTGCGCATTGTTGAGTTTGGCCTCAGGAATATACACATCGTCATAAATGCGACGGTTGTCCAACACCACAATGCCGTACTTAGGCCAAAGTTCGACTTCACCCACCAGTTCGACCCGTCCACGCTCTAAAATCTCTTCCACTCGGCCTTCGCGGCGGCGGCCACTTCGGTAATCACTCAAAAGTTTTACCCGAACGGTATCGCCATCAATTGCTCCCCGCAAATCGTCGGAATCCACCCAAATGTCGGTATTTTCTAACTTAGGCTGCTCGCTTGATTTTTGGGTATCTAGTACGATAAAGGCATAGTTTTTATTGACGTGTTCGACTTTCCCGATAAACACATTTGCGTTTTCGTTGGTCGCATACAGCCCTTCTTTCGTTCGGATTACTTTACTTTCTTCCACAAGCTCATCGAGCAATCCATTGAAAATAAGCCGAAGTTTTGGGTCATCGGCATCAAAATGACTGTGAAGTTCATGCAATTCAAAAGGTCGCTCGGTATTGATTTCAAAAAAAGTAGCAATCTCGGATTTGAGTTCATCCAAAAACGAGACTATTTGTCGATGCGTACGTCCCCCTTGTTTCTTTTTGGGGCTACGCGTTTTCTGTGATTTTTTCTTCATACTTTTCATACTTCTACTCAAATTAACCATTTTTTTCCGAAAATCATTGCATTTCCCTAGTTTTTCAAACCAAAACACCTCTATTTGCGTAAATAAGTAAACACCCAAGACATTTTAAACTATGGCATCGTACTACAACTCTGAAGACCTTAAAAAATTTGGCGCCATTGGCGATTTTGGTGCAAAAAATTTAGCGCAAGATTTCTTCAAATACTACGGCGACGTATTTGCAGAAGGCGCTCTCACCTCTCGCGAAAAATCACTCATTGCTTTGGCCGTAGCCCACGTGCTCAAATGCCCCTATTGCATTGATGCTTACACCACCGACACCCTCGAAAAAGGCTGCTCAGAAGACGAAATGATGGAAGCCGTACACGTAAGTGCTGTGATGGCCGCAGGTATTACCTTGGTACACAGTACTCAAATGATTAACAAGGCGAAAGAAGTCACGATGTAATTGTTGCAGGTTTTATTCTCCCCATTTTCATGAATCCCGTCAAATCTCTCAAGGCACAAAAACACGAACTCGGAAACACCCAGTACCAGCTTGATGTACTGAACGATTCGGGAAAATTAGGGCATCACTTTCCCTTATTTCAGGAAAAACTCGCGCCCATCGGTTTGTTTCCGTTGAAACCCACGCAAATTGATATTTTTCAAATCAATGTGGGGAAAATGTGCAATCAAGTGTGTAAACATTGCCACGTGGACGCAGGTCCCGATCGCAAGGAGATTATGACGCAAGACACCATGCAGTTGTGTTTGGATGCCTTGAAAAAGCACCCCTTCAAAATCGTTGACCTCACGGGAGGAGCCCCCGAAATGAACCCTCATTTTCGATGGTTTGTGGAGCAAATTCGTGAAATTAGTCAGGAAATAAAAATCATTGTTCGCTGCAACCTTACCATCATTTTGGCCAACCCTAAGTACCACGACCTGCCCGATTTCTTTAAACAGCATCAGGTGGAAGTGGTTTCTTCGTTGCCATTCTATACCGCCAACCGCACTGATTCTCAACGCGGCAATGGCGTTTTTGAAGATTCTATCAAAGCGCTTCAGCTCCTCAATGCCGTTGGGTATGGACAAGAAGGTTCGGGCTTGACCCTCAACTTGGTCTATAACCCTGCGGGCGCTTTTTTACCAAGCGGACAAGCGGGGCTGGAGCGCGAATTTAAGCGGGCACTAAAAACCAAATTTGGCATTGACTTCAACAGCCTTTTTTGCATCACCAACATCCCCATCAGTCGCTTTTTGGACTATTTGTTGGTGAGTGGCAACTACGGTTCGTACATGGAAAAGCTCGTCAATGCGTTTAATCCCGTAGCGGCTAGTAACGTCATGTGCCGCAACACCTTGTCGATTGGCTGGGACGGCTACTTGTTCGACTGTGATTTTAACCAAATGCTGGATTTAAAAGTAACAGGCTCAGTAAAGCACTTAAAGGACTTTGATTTTCAACAACTTACCGAACGAGACATCGTCATCAACCAGCACTGCTACGCCTGCACCGCAGGGGCGGGAAGTAGTTGTGGTGGCGAAGTGGCTTAAATTGTCCAAAAATTGTTGACTCTTGAAAAAAGTCAACAATTTCTTACATTTGTGATTAAAAACAGTATGCTTGCATAATTTGTTAGAAAAATCACCCAATGGAAACCTACGGACGCATTCTTCTCATTGCCATGCCCATTTTTTTGGGCTTAGTTTTACTCGAAAAACTGTACGGATGGGCGGTAAAAAAGCACCCGTTCCGTACGATGGACGTACTTTCTAGCCTTAGTTCTGGCTACACCAACATCATCAAAGATGTGCTGGGCATTAGTGTTTCGATTCTGACTTACGGCTATATGGTCGAACATTGGGCGCTGTACAAAGTAGAATCTACGATTTGGGTCTATATCATCGCTTTCATTGCCCTCGATTTTTCGGGCTATTGGGTACACCGCTTGAGCCACCAAATCAACTTTTTTTGGAACAAACACGCCATTCACCACAGCAGCGAAGAGTTTGACCTGGCCTGTGCCTTGCGCCAAAGCATTTCGTCGTTTGTCAATTTATTTACGATATTTTTGCTTCCTGCTGCGTTGCTAGGCGTTGAGCCAAAAGTCATTGCGATTGTCGCGCCGCTGCATTTGTTTGCCCAGTTTTGGTACCATACCATTTACATTGGTAAAATGGGCATCTTAGAACACATCATCGTGACGCCCTCGCACCACCGCGTACACCACGCCATGAACCCCATTTATTTGGACAAAAACCATGGGCAGATTTTTATCATTTGGGATAAACTCTTTGGTACGTTTCAAGAAGAACTCCCCGACGTACCGCCTGTTTATGGCATCACTCGGCCCGTTCAGACGTGGAATCCCATCAAAATCAATTTCCAACACTTGTGGCTATTGATAAAAGACGCCTATCGGACAAACAATTGGAAGGATAAAGTTCGGATTTGGTTTATGCCAACAGGCTGGCGCCCTGCCGACGTCATCGAACGTTATCCCGTTTACAAAATCGACGACCCGTACCACTTCCAAAAGTACGCCCCAGAGGCTTCGGTAGCACTACGGACGTGGACGTGGATTCAGTTTTTGTTCACTTTTGCGCTCATCAATTACTTCTTTATCAACATTGCCAAAATAGGTACGCCCAACATTTTTGTCTATGGTGGCTTCTTATTTTTGTGCGTTTTTGCCTATACCGAACTCATGGATAAAAACCCCTACGCTTGGGCGTGGGAAGCGCTCAAAAACGCCATTGGGCTGTTTTTGATTTACCAAAACGGCTGGTTCGGAATGTCAGAAACCATGCCTTGGGGCACCGTAGTACTGGCGAGTTACTTTGTACTTTCGAGCATTGTGGTAGCGTTGTTTGCACGGTCGCTGACTTTTTATTCATCCCAAAGGCTTTCCAATGTATAATCAGACCCTTCTAAGCACCAAAAATTGCCTTTGATGTAACGGTACTGCAAGTCTAACTCCCGCAGGGTTTTCATTTCTTGCTCGGTTAGCTCAATGTCGGCAGCGGCTAAGTTTTCTTGCAAGCGTCCTGCGTTGACTGACTTTGGAATCACGGACGTTCCCCGATTGACTGCCCACGCCAGCATCAACTGCGCGGCCGAGCAGCCGCGTGCTTGCGCCAAAGTACGAATTACTTCATTTTCAAATAATTTAGGTTCGCCGTCCACAATCCGATTGGCAGGTCGGTCTGACGAGCCTAAGGGGCAATACCCCGTCAAAACGATGCCGTGCTCGCGGCAATAGTCCACCATGGGCCACTGTTGCAAAAACGGATGCAGTTCCAGCTGATTCACCTCAGGACGAACGCCCGTGGCGGCAGTTACCTCTTCCAGCTTTTTGATGCTGAAATTGGACACCCCGATGTGGCGCGTCAGTCCCATTTCTTTCAAAACAATCATTTCTGCCCAAGTTTCTGAAAGAGGAACGTCCGTCAGACTGAGCATGTCCTCGCCTGTTTGGGGATAAGCTACCTCTCGTTTGAGCGCTACGGGCCAATGAATGAGGTACAAGTCGAGGTAGTCGAGCTGTAAATCTTTTAAAGTGGTGTTGATGGAAGGCAAAATATGTTGTTTTTCGTGGCTGTTGTTCCAAAGTTTCGACGTAATCCAGAGGTCTTCTCTTTTTACCGTTCCTTCGTTCATTGCATCCGCAAACGCCTGACCGATTTCTTGCTCATTGCCATACACTAAAGCGCAGTCAAAATGCCGATAGCCAATCTCAATAGCGGTCTTTACGGCCGTATATACTTCTCCCTTGGCCGATTTCCACGTCCCAAGCCCCAAGGCGGGCATTTTGTCTCCGTTTTCAAAAGTTAAGTAGTTCATTTCAAAAGTAAGTTATCTTAAAACCATCCACTGGCGCTATGAGTTAAATATAGCAAACTCCTTTTTCTAATGTCATTTCAAGGAAAAAACATTCTTATCATCGGGGCAAGCTCTGGAATTGGCCTTGCCATTGCCCAAACCCTTCAAGCCGAAGGAGCCTCGTTGTTTACGGCTTCACGCCGCGCACCGCAGGGTATTCAAAGTCAACATAGTACGTGGGATGTCACTCAGCCCGTTGAAGGTCTTTTTGACGCATTACCCGATACCCTTCACGGCCTTGTGTATGCCCCAGGCAGTATCAATCTCAAACCTTTTCAGCGGTTTTCGTTGGCTGATTTTCAGGCAGATTTCAACGTCAATGTCTTAGGAGCCGTCGCCGCGATTCAGGCCAACCTTGCCCGACTTCGTAAAGCAGGCGGGGCATCCATTGTGCTTTTTAGTACGGTTGCCGTTCAAACGGGCATGGGTTTTCACGCGTCGATTGCCACGGCCAAAGGAGCCGTAGAAGGATTGACTCGTTCGTTGGCGGCGGAGTTGGCCGCCACCAAAATCCGTTGCAATGCCATCGCACCATCGCTAACCGACACGCCGTTGGCGGCCTCATTGTTGTCGAGTGATGAAAAACGAGAGGCTTCCAACAAACGCCACCCGATTGGACGCGTGGGTACGCCCCAAGATTTGGCCGCCGTAGCGAAGTTATTGCTTTCGGACGAAGGTAGCTGGATTACGGGACAGGTTCTCAACGTAGATGGCGGAATGGGACGATTGAAGTAATCGTCCCATTTGTGCTAAAACTGGAAAACTTGGCGCTTTCTTTCTGATTGTGGCTTTCCTTTTTTATAGGTCGGCGTCCATTTTTCTCCCTGTTTGAGGATGCGAACGGCTTCCTCAAACAGCTGATTATTCGCCCTATTTTTATTCTCAAAATCACTTAATTCCCCCAACTCGTTTACTGTAAATTCGACCACTACTCGTCCGCGAGGGCCTTGGGGGTTCTTTTCCAAAAATGCTTGTATTGCTTGCCGTACGTAATCGGAATACGTTTTTTGGTTTTGGATTGATCTGGACTTTTGGGTACGTTTGCTATCGCCTGTGACCACTACCTCACTGAGTGCATTTTGCTCTGCTTTTAACAAAACTGGGGCTAAAAGCGAATCTTTCACCGTGATTTGGACGGGAACAAAACCGACGGCACCGACACTTACATTGTCATTGGGACGTACTCCTCGTAGGAAAAACGTTCCGTCGTTAGCCGAAGAAGTCCCTCGGTTGCGTCCCATCACCGCAATGATACTTCCTGCCAGTGCTTCTCGCGTTTCGGCATCCAATATCTTTCCGCGTAGCGTAAACGTATCGGCTGGTAACGCCGCCGCAGGAGCCGATGCAACTCGACTTTTTGCCTGCGCGGGCCTCGTAGCCAATTCCTGCGCAGGAACTGCGGCGATTTCCTCCGCCTTTTTTTCTGCTACTATGCTTGCTGCACTGCCCTCCGCGGGAGCAGCTTCCAACATTTCTTGGGTAGGAGGCGCAGCGGCCACTTGTTCTTCGACTGGTTTTTGAGCAAGCGTTTTCGTCTTGGGTTTGGCAGAAAGTGTTGGCGAGTTTTCTTCTAAAATAGGCGCACTTTCAGGTACGGGAACCGACGGCAATACCGTCTCTGCCGTTGTTTTAGCCGTTGATTCGGGTAACTCTTGCCGCTGTACCAACCACCAACCCAACCCCACAGCCATAACCACCGCAGCAGCCGAGGCATAGTAATACGGTACTAACCTGCGTTTTTGGGGTGAAATTCGTTGTTGAAGCCGCCTACGAACATCCAACAGCGCTGCCGACTCGTCCACGCCCGCTTTTTTCATGGCTTGGAGACCTTCCAGTGTATCATCCACCTGCTGGTTTTGCAATGCTTCTTTTTCGACCTTGTGCTGGTCTTGGGGAGTCAGTGTCCCTGCTACGTACTGGCGCAGTTGGGGCATCAAAGGCGAAGTAGGTTGTTTTGATTTAGCCATGTTGTTTGCCCTCCATGCACAGTTTTAGGTTACGCTTTCCGTTTTGGAGATAACTTTTCACTTTTGTTAACGCAAATCCCGTTTGCTCGGCAATCTGTTGGTAGCAAAGTTGTTGGAAATAAAACAGTTCTACGCTTTTGCGCTGTTCTACGGCCAACGTTTGCAGGCAATCGCCCAAATCCGACAATTGCGTTTCAAGCGTTGCGTCGGTTTCGGGGGTTTGTACCACGAAGGTTTCGTAGGCTTCGTGGTCAAATAGCCCCTCGTCGCCCACTACCACGCGTTTGGCGCGCAGTTGCATCAAACAATGATTGCGCGTTACGCTGTGCAACCAGCTTTTGAAGTTGCGCACTTCGCTCGTTTTCAACTCTTCTATCAATTGCTCAAACACCTGCATGACGGCATCTTTGGCATCGTCTTCGTCGCGCAAGTACCTGAAACATACCGCAAAGACCATGTCCATGTGCCGTTCGTATAACTCACCCAACTCGGTCAAATTGCCCGTTCGGCGATACTCCGAGAGGTAGTCGGTATCGGAGAAATCTGCTTTTCGACGAAATAGTTTTAAGAACAAGTCTTTGCTGCTTTTTTAAGTATTGAAAATTAACAAGATACCAGGGCTAACGCCCCTTTCTGTATTAGAATCGTTTTTATATCTACGATGATGTTAGGGCTACGCCCCTCAAAAACCGAAAAAGATATAACCCTGACATCATCATTGAATGTAGTTTATCTTTAGATGAACGAATAGAGAAAATTCCACAAAAAAATTTCAAAAACTTTTATGGAATCGGGCTGGTGGTTGCATCTAGTGGTTGAAACTAACAAATCACAACCATGAAAACAAATCTTTTTTGCCTGATTTTAAGCGTATTTACGTTGTTTGCTTGCGCTCAATCTACTCCCGTTACAGTCACGGGTACTGTGCTTGAAGAAGGGCTGTTGACCCCCATTTCAGGCGTAACAATTGCTATTAAAGGAACAAACAAAGGCACTACTACCGACGTCCACGGGCGGTATTCGCTGGCCGCTCGCAGGGGTGACAAACTGGTTTTTAGCTTTGTTGGCTACCAAACCATCGAACGAACCATCGGCAAAGATTCGGTGGTGAATGTCAAGCTCAAAGTAGCTCACGAAGCCTTGCAAGAGGTTGTGGTAACTGGCCTTAGTAAACGCGCGGTAAAGAGCATGGCTGCGCCTGCCTCTTCTTTTGCCTTGATGGGTACGCCTCCTCCCGCCATGCAAATGGACTTCAATGCCGAAGAATACAAAGGCATCAATGAAAACGGTTTTCATAACCCTAAAAACAACCCGCTCACCACGTTTTCGATTGACGTAGATCGGGCGGCTTACAGCAACGTGCGCCGACTGCTGAATTTGGGGCAATTTCCGCAGAAAGACATGGTGCGGATTGAGGAAATGATTAACTATTTTGACTACGACTATCCGCAGCCCAAAGGCGAGCACCCCGTAGTTATTCAAACCGAACTATCGGATTCGCCTTGGAATAAAGGCTTAAAATTGCTTCACATCGGGCTACAGGCCAAAACCATTCCTAGCGATAACCTGCCTGCGTCAAACTTGGTGTTTTTGGTGGACGTATCGGGGTCGATGGGAATGCCTAACAAATTGCCTTTGGTCAAAGAAGCCTTCAAATTATTGGTCAATCAGCTTCGTCCCAGCGACCGCGTGGCTATGGTGGTGTACGCAGGAGCGGCAGGAACAGTGCTCCCCTCTACCCCTGGTAATCAGGCTTCTACCATCAAAGACGCCTTAGACAATCTTCAAGCGGGAGGTTCAACGGCGGGTGGCGAGGGCATCCGATTGGCCTATAAAATTGCCCAAGACCATTTTATCAAAGGAGGAAATAACCGCGTCATTTTGGCCAGCGATGGCGACTTCAACGTGGGGGTTTCGAGCGAGGGCGAATTGCAACGATTGGTCGAAGAAAAACGTCAAAGCGGCGTCTATTTGAGCGTTTTGGGCTTTGGAATGGGCAATTACAAAGACAACAAAATGGAAACCTTGGCCGACAAAGGCAACGGAAATTATGCCTATATCGACAATTTACAAGAAGCCCAAAAGGTATTTGTGCACGAATTTGGCGGGACACTTTTTACCGTTGCCAAAGATGTAAAACTCCAATTGGAATTTAATCCACGGTTTGTCAAAGGTTATCGCCTCATCGGTTACGAAAATCGAATGTTGAACAACGAAGACTTCCACAACGATAAAAAAGACGCGGGCGACATGGGCAGCGGCCATACCGTGACGGCCTTGTACGAAATCATTCCCGCAGGAGTGGAAAGCGCTTATTTGAATAAGGTAGATGACTTAAAATACCAAAAAAGTGCGGAAGTCGCCACTTCTTCGGACGAACTGGTGACCATCAAACTACGCTACAAACAACCCGATAGTGAGACAAGCCGCCTTTTTGAAGTACCTGTACGTAATGCAGCTACGCCTTTGGCCAACACCTCCAATAACTTCCATTTTGCGGCAGCGGTAGCCGAATGGGGATTATTGCTTCGCGGTTCCGAATTTAAGGGAGAAGCCTCTTATGATCAGGTTATTGACCTTGCCAAAGGAGCTATTGTCAAAGACCCAGAAGGCTATCGCGCCGAGTTTGTGCGCTTGGTCAAATTGGCTCAGTCGCTGGATACCTCCAAAACAGTTGCCAAAAAAGACGAATAAAAAAATGCCCGTAGGTGGGCTTATCGCCTGCCTACGGGTCATTTCCAGCCACTATATATAACCTAACCTATCTAAACTTCCCTGTGCTTGGAGAGTAGTTGCCCAGTGGAAAACTTACGCCTACATTGAGTCCCCACGAGCGGTTGTGTACATCAGAAGCATTCGCCATCACGTTGGTAAGGCCAATGTTGTAACGCAAATCAGCGTTGAGCCATACTTTATTTTTGATGGAATAGTTGAGCCCTGCGCCCAAAGCTGCTCCCGCATCTACACCTTTGTAAGCCCGTGCCGCCCCTTCGGGATTGATGTTTACATTACTTTCATTGACAGCTTTGACCAAAAATCCAACGTAAGGCCCTGCCATCAATTTGGGACGAAGCGCGTTGCCACGGCCATTGAGATAATAGGTTCCCATGATGGGTATTTGGATGTAATCGAGGTGGCCTTTTGAGGCTCCGTTCCCCGATTCGCCCCCAATTCGCGAATACAACAGTTGTCCATTGACTCCTAAACGGCTTTCTCCACTATAGTTGATAAAAATACCCGCCGAGTTGCCGACTTTCCAGTCGTTATAAATTGGGTGATTGGTCAATCTCGAAAAATTTACCCCTACAATCGGGCCAAAAGAGACATTTTCTTGGGCTGTTACCTGTCTTCCTGCTGAAATCAAGGCAATCATTAGGAGGAAATAAGCACTTCTTTTCATGGTTGTGAGTGAGTTTTTGTGGTTGTACTTTTCCTTCAAAAACCTCGTTCCACTTGTTCTAAGAAAAAAACCAGCCCAAAAACGGGGAAAATTTTCCTCATTTTTGGGCTGGTTTGTGGGGAGTTTTCGGTTAACGGGGTTTTGAGAAACCCCTTGCTCAGGTTATTAGTAACCTGAGCCACGTTTTATCAGTAACCGACTGCCGAGGTTTTGAGAAACCTCGGGCACGTTTTTATTTCGGCATTGTCGGGCGAACTTCGATTTTACTTGGCAGCGTGCGGGGGTTCATTTTTAATAAATCCACCACAATTTGTCCAATGTCTTCGGGTTGAATCTTCCACGCATCTTTTTCGGAAGGTTCGTGATTATTAAAGTGCGTCGCTACCGAACCTGGCATAATCGTCGTTGCTTTGATACCAGCGCTACGCACGTCCATCATCACCGCCTGCGTGAAACCTACTAAGCCAAACTTGCTGGCATTGTAGGCCGATCCGTTGGCAAAAAAGTTGGTTCCTGCCAAACTCGCAATCGTAATCAAATAGCCTTTTGACGCCGTAAGGGCGGCCAACGACGCTTTGGTACTGTAAAAAACACCCGTTAGGTTAATGTCAATCGTTTCTTGCCACTGTTCGAGGGTCAGTGTTTCGATGGGAGCAAAATGCCCTACCCCTGCGTTGGCAACGAGCACATCGAGGCGCCCCCATTTTTCCAACACCTGATTCACCGCCGCTTGCTGAGAATCAAAGTTTCTCACGTCGGCTACGACTCCTAACGCCGCGCCTTCTTGCAATTGATTCAACTGTGCCGCTGCTGCTTCCACCGTTTCTGCGTTGCGACCCGTTATGGCCACTTTGTACCCTTCTTTGATGAGCATTTCGGCCACACCCAGACCAATTCCCTTCGTTCCTCCCGTAATCAGAGCCGTTCTTAGTATTTCTTTCATGGTTCTTTCTTTTTCGTGTATCGTAATTATTTGTTCGTTTCTCAACAACACCATCTCCTCCAAATGAAATCCCGAATCGCCCTGTTTTTAGTCGTTGGTCTGGGTATTTTACCCCAATGGTTCATGCAAGCGCCTGCTACCAAACCCAACATTATCTATATTTTGGCCGACGATATGGGGCAAGGCGACGTATCGGTATTTAATCCAAAGGCTAAGTTTAAAACTCCGCACCTCGACCAACTGGCGGCGGAAGGAATGCGCTTTACGGATGCGCACTCAGGCTCGGCGGTGTGTACGCCCACGCGCTACGGGATTCTGACGGGGCGGTATTCGTGGCGTAGCAAGCTCAAAAAGGGGGTTACGTGGAGCTACGACTCAGCACTTATTGAAGATAAACGACTGACGGTGGCTTCCTTTTTGAAACAAAACGGCTACCAAACTGCCTGCGTTGGCAAATGGCATTTGGGGCTCAATTGGGCACCTAAAAACGACCCCGTTGTACCCGTTGATTTTTCTCAGCCCGTCCAACAATCGCCCAACGAATACGGCTTTGATTATTCTTACATCATTCCCGCCTCCCTCGACATCCCTCCGTATGTGTATGTTGAAAATGGCCGCGTCACCGCCCAACCCAACCGCGAAACGGAATCCAAAACACAGTACGGATGGTGGCGAAAAGGGCCTACGGGCGCCGATTTTAAGCACGAGGAGGTCTTGGAGCGGTTTGTTCAAAAATCGGTGGAATACATTCGTAGTCGTACGTCTTCGCAACCTTTTTTTCTGTACTTGCCACTGGCCGCACCCCACACACCCATTTTGCCGAATGGGCAATGGCTAGGCAAATCGGGGCTAAACGAATACGGCGATTTTGTGCTGATGGTGGACGATGTCATTGGGCAAATCCAACAGGCACTCCGTCAGCAAGGGATGGACAAAAATACGCTCATCATTTTTACGTCCGACAACGGCTGCGCGCCTTACGCGGGTACCGAACTCATGGAAAAAGCGGGGCATTTTGCCAGCAATGGGTTTCGGGGTTACAAAGCCGACAGCTACGAGGGAGGGCATCGGGTGCCGTTTATTGCCAAGTGGGCGGGGCATATTAAGCCCAACACTGCGTCAGACCAAACAATTTGTTTAACCGATTTTATGGCGACGTGTGCGGGGATTCAGGGCAGAAAACTCCCCCAAAATGCGGGCGAAGACAGCTACGACTTGGGGCCTGTTTTGTTTGGCAAAAACCCAACGAAACCTTTGCGGGAAGCCACCGTTCACCACTCGGTAGAAGGGTTATTTTCCATTCGACAAGGCGAGTGGAAACTGATTTTGGACGCAGGTTCGGGCGGATGGAGTTACCCCAAACCTGGCAAGGATTACGAGGGTTTGCCCACGGTGCAGCTCTACAATTTGAAAAACGACCCTGCCGAAAAAACCAACCTTTATGCCCAATACCCCGACAAAGTAACGCAACTCAAAGCCTTGCTCCGCAAATACATTCAAGACGGACGCAGCACCGCAGGAACGCCCCAACCGTACGTTGAAAGTACCTCTTGGCCAGGGGTGAAATTTTAAAACCCCTCTACGCTTTCCTGAAGTACTTTCCCATCCGAAATGACTACAAAGGTGTAGCGAGTCAGGCCCGTATCAAGTTTCTCTTTAGAAATACTAATGCTGGGCATTGGTTTGTTTGCATCAGGGTATTTGAATGCTCTGTAAATTTCTGAATTTTGAATTTTGGCCAAAACAGGTTCAATCTCATAGCGCGAAATAGAGGGAACTGTTACATCGTTTGAAACCTGCTTCGGAGTTTCCTGAATTTCAGGGGCGGCAGCCTGATTAAGAGTCGGAGTAGCTATTTCAGCCGTAAAGATGGCGTAAGGCTGGGTTTCAAAACCAGGTTCGAGTGTCACTGACGTATTCGATTGATAACTGTTGGTAGAATAACTCGTTGGTTGGTTAGTGGCTGTTATGGCTCCCGTTGCTTGGTATTTGATGTATTGGCCTCTTTCGGGGTTATCTTTAATGGCTACAGAAGGCAATACTTCGGCTTCCTGAACAAACAATTCTGTACCATATTGAGGGCTAATGGCCGCAAAGTAGAACTTACCATTGTGACTTTGTTGAGACCCACCTAAAGGTTGGATTACTCCCGATATGGAACGATTTGCTATTGGTCGAATACCGTTAGGAGTAGCATCTATTTCCCATAGCTCAGAAGTAGTGAAGAAATAATACTTTTGATTGTGGGTAAACGTACTGTAAATACTTGAAAATTTATCCTCAGATATAGGAGAAGTGCCTTTTTGGGTACCGTCTGAACGATAAATAGGTCTAAAGCCAGGCTGATCCTCAATCCAAAAATGAAAAATAATGTGTCCATTCACAATATCAAACAAATCGAAATGCCTACGTTGGCTTAGAGGAACATCTAATGTAATAACTAATTGTGCACCTTGTAGTGTACTATCTCTTGACCAAATTTGACCACTACCGTTATTTAAAACATGATATACTTTATCATTAAAATTGAGCATTTTTCCTGATAATCCATCAGCTACATTTCCATCAGGGGCCGTTAGAAAAAAAGTCCCTTGTTCCGTACCATCAGTTCTACAGATATGATATTCCATTTCGTTTGGAGTCGGTCGATGTAAAGAACTAAAATAGACTAAATCCCCAACTACACCAAAATTATCAATATCCATCGAATGGCCATTTAACTCTTTAATTTTTTTGGGGATAGCATTTTTGGTTTCAATTTTCCATAACTCAAGTATACTTTTAGCATTATAAGTCCATAAAACTATAAAGTCATTATTGGCATATAAACCCCAAAAGCCATTAGTAGAAAACTGTATTTGTGTGCACATGGTTCCGTTAGTACGCCAAAGTTGGTTACCATATAAACCAAACTTAAAATATAAGTCGCCTTCAAATAGGGTAAAAAATGCCCTAAAAGTACCATTACTACTGGAATTTTGAAGTACTAATTGGGAGTTTCCCTCTTCATCAATCTTCCATACTTGATTTCCATTAACCATTACATAAAGGTGATTTTTATAGACAATCATTCCATTAAAATAACTATCTGTATTGGTAGAATTATACCAAAGAGAAGTGGGCTTTTTGGTAAAGTCTTTTACCATTCGGGTAGTCGCCTCCGTCCCTTTGGTCATCCAAAGCTCTCTTCCATAACGAATGTTATCAGCGCTAAAAAAAAGTGTATTATTTAGCCCAATAAATCTTTGCTTACTGGATGCCCATTGTTCTTGATTAGGATTAGCGTCGGCGGGAGTAGTATTAACTTCTTTCAATTGGCTTATTGTATTCCCATCTATTCGCCATACTTCACTACCACTGTCGTCATCTTTAGCACTGAGGTACAGCTTATTCTGAAACACAATTTCAGGGCGAATATCAAACAGCCCAAGGGACGAATCTATGTTTTTCACCATGATAGTCCCCTCTGCGGTTCCATTGCTTCGCCAACACTCTTGCCGAGTCAAATCATCGGCATCGTTCGATATAAAATAGAGTTTATCTTGATAGACGATAGGTTTGTCAAATACGGCATCACTCACTCCTACGTTAATATCTTTCACCAATTGAGTACCATTGGCTGTTCCGTCGCTCTTCCAAAGTTCTTTTCCATGGGTACCGTCATTGGCCGTAAAAAACAGTGTACCGTTGATAGTCGCTAGGTTTATAGTTCCTTCAAAAGCATTGGCACTGCCCGTTCGGACATCTTTCACCAGCGTTGTATTAGCTGCTGTACCGTCGGTCTTCCAAAGTTCTGCCCCGTTTGAAGGTGTACTATAAACAAAATAAAGCCAATCATTAACTGAAATAAATTTAGATGTATAAAACCGATTTCCTTGAGAAGTTAACTGAACTGTTCCTGTTGCCGTTCCGTCCGATTTCCAAAGTTTATAGCCTGTGTTATCAGTATCGGCCAGAAAATACATAAAGCCATTGTGTACAAATAATGAGCTATTCATAATTCCGTACGCAAATGATTTTACCAAACTTGTACTTGCAGAAGTCCCGCTTGTTTTGTATAAACTAGAATAACTATTTGTTGTTGAAGCCGTGAAAAACAACGTATCTTTATAGGCAATCGAATATGAACTACCAAACTCAATAGATGATTCAGCCCCTGGGTTCAAATCAATGACCAAGCGAGTTCCTTCGGAAGTACCATCGGTACACCATAATTCGTTTCCCAATTCATCAAAAGCGGTAAAGTAGAGAAGATTCCCTACTTGCGTGATACCAGATACGCCAGAAGAAACATTGTCCCCTTTGGCGATATCTTTTAATAAAAAAGTACCTGCTGTGGTTCCATCTGATATGTGAGGTTCATCCCCTAATTTATAATGAGACGCTACAAAAAAAAGCTTTCCATTAAAGTTGAAAAGGTTTCTTGCTCCATGGTAGTAGCCTTCTGGATTATAGTCATTTGTTAATAGTCGTTGAGTACCTACCTCAGTTCCATCCGTTTTAAATAGCCCGCCAGTCGGCATACCACTTGCCCAGTAAAATAGAGAATTACCAACATTGGCAGCTTGCTGGATTACGTAAATATTTTGCGTAGGAGTTAGTTGGGTAGTTCCTTGTTCCGTTCCATCGCTTTTCCATAGTTTATTAAACGTTTTTTGAGTTCCATTGGCTCCTGCAAAAAACAACTGATTATTGGACACAGTAAACAACTGAGGTTCAGAGCCATTAGACCCTAAAGCAATGTCCTTTACAAGGCGAATTGTAGGCTGAGCAAATAAGTGATTCGAAGTATTTAGCCCAGCAATTATAAATATAAGTGTAACTAAGCGCATTTTAGTTGTAGTTTTAACGCACTAAATATACTTTGTATCAAAGTAATCTCATAGAAATAATTGACTAAAATAATTTCGGAAACAGCATCGCTACTCGACGGCGATACTCCACATAGGCATCTCCAAATTCGCGCACGAGTTTTCGTTCTTCATACACAATGCCAATACGAATATAGACCGTAATGCAAATGGCCATAATCAAGGCTTGGGGGCTAGCTTCCCCCACAAATACGCCCCATGCCCACAAAATAGTCCCCGTATATAACGGATGCCGTACGTAACGCAGCAGCCCACCCGTTCGGAATTCGTTGGGAGTAGCCAATGAAGCAGGCGCTGAAAGTCCTAAAAATTCACGCAAATCGTAACCGCGCAGTCCCCACAAAGCAATGATTATTCCCAGGCCTTTGGCCGCTTCTGCTAGGATGTCAGCCCACCATGCAAAAGCCCAGAGGCATTCTTTAGGGAATAAACGTTGGTACCACAACAGCCCTATCAACAATACAAATGCCAATCCATTGTACATCAAGCGATAGTATCGAAAAGCACTTCCTAATTTTTGTTCAAAAAAACGCTTGACTTGGTGGCTTGCTAATACGCTGTGTAGTAGCCCATAAGCTAACCACAAGATGATTTGAAGTAGGTAGGGATTCATATTATTAGTATTATAAATAGCACACGGAAAACACGGATTGGACAGATTGACACGGATTCATGCCCAATTTGTCATTTTAATCCGTAAAAATCCATTACATCCGTTCAATCCGTGTGCTAAAAAGGGAGAGCAAGGCCATTGAACGACAAAAATTGGTAGAAGCATAGCGTAGTTTCAGCGGTTATCACTATTTTCGATGCCTATCCAACGCTAACCACAAAAATCTGTGAAAAAACTATCTTTCCTTTGTTTCCTTCTATTCAGTTATTGTTTTAATGGCTCAACAGTCCTAGCCCAATCCTACAAACCGCCCGTATTCACCGACCCCGACCGAATGAAGAAAATCGAGTCGGTATTGCCTACCATTGACAAAATTTACAAAGAATACGCCGAAAAAAATCATTTCCCTGGGTTTACATACGGCGTGGTGGTCGATGGTAAATTGATTCACACGGGGACAGCGGGCTACACCGACCTTAGCAAAAAAACGCCCGCCACGACGCAGTCGCTTTTCCGTATTGCGTCGATGAGTAAAAGCTTCACGACCATGGCGATTTTGCAATTGCGCGATGCGGGCAAACTCGACTTGGACGACCGTGCTGACAAGTACATTCCTGAAATGAAGAATACGAAATTGCTCACGGCCGATGCCCCAGCCATTACGATTCGTCATTTGCTCACGCACGCGGCAGGTTTTCCTGAAGACAACCCGTGGGGCGACCGCCAATTGGCCGATACCAACGCAGAGTTGTTGCAATTGATTAAAAACCCCATTGCTTTTTCAAATACCCCAGGAGTAGCCTACGAATACAGCAACTTGGGTATTACGCTACTGGGCTATATTATCCAAAAAGTATCGGGAAAAACCTACCAACAGTTCATCAACGACAACATCTTCCAACCCCTCGGCATGACCCACACCAAATGGGAGTATGCTGAAGTCCCCGCAGACAAACTCGCCCACGGCTACCGCTGGCGCGACGGCCAATGGACAGAAGAAGCCCTCCTCCACGACGGCGCATGGGGAGCAATGGGCGGTTTGATTACGTCTATCGACGATTTTAGCAAATACATAGCTTTGCATTTGGCGGCTTGGCCTCCCAAAAACGACGTCGATAACGGCCCATTGAAACGGAGTTCGATTCGGGAAATGCACCAACCTTGGAACATCAGTGGCTTTTCTCCGCAGTTCAAATACGCGACGGGGCGCCCGTGCGCTACGGTGTCGGCTTATTGTTATGGCCTCAATTGGCTGCGCGACTGCGAAGGCCGCGAGTACGTAGGTCACAGCGGCGGGTTGCCTGGTTTTGGTAGCAACTGGCGGATTTTGCCCCAGTACGGTATTGGGGTAGTGGCATTTGCCAATGTTACCTACGCTCCCACTGTTCCGATTAACCTCCAAATTTTAGATACGCTCATTGTGAGTGCCCAGCTAAAACCTCGTCAGCTACCCGCCTCCGACATTCTAAAACAACGCCAACAGCAACTTACTCAGCTCCTTCCTAACTGGCAAAATGCCGAAAGCAGCGGGCTATTTGCCGAGAACTTCTTTGCCGATTACTCTTTGGAAGCCCTCAAAAAAGAAGCATCGGCTTTGTTTGAAAAAGCAGGAAAGATTGTGAGCGTAAAAGAAATTGTTCCCGAAAATCAACTGCGCGGCCGCTACCTTATCGAAGGAGAAAAAGCAACACTCTGGGTGTCGTTTACGCTTACGCCCGAAAGTTCGCCATTGATTCAGGAGTATCATATTGGGGAGGTGAAGAAATAATACCTATATGAACAAGTTAACATTAGATTCTACCCATTCTTATCCTTTTGCATAGTAAAACGCACAATCCCTATGCAAACCTCCCGCAGAGATTTTATTCGTTCGGCTTCGGTGGCTACTGGAGCAAGTTTATTCTCATTTACCCCCCTCGAATTGCTGGCAAGCCAACGCAAACGAGTCTCTGCCAATGATAAATTACAATTGGGAGTGATTGGTTGCAAAGGCATGGGGTGGTCAGATTTACGCTCCCACCTCCAGATGAGCGAGGTCGAGTGCGTGGCCTTGGCCGACGTGGACCAAAGTGTTCTCGACCAGCGCGCAGCCGATGTGCAAACTGCCCGTGGCAATCGCCCTCAGCTCTACAAGGATTACCGCAAAATGCTCGAAAACAAGGACATCGACGCGGTGATTGTAGGTACGCCCGACCATTGGCACTGCTTGGCGTTAACCGATTCATTGGCGGCGGGAAAACACGTCTATTGCGAAAAACCGTTAGCCAATTCCATCGAAGAGTGTAATATCATGCTCGCTGCGGCCAAACGCGCGGGTAAAATTATCCAAATCGGGCAATGGCAACGAAGCGGCTCGCACTATGAAAAAGCCATCGAGTACGTGCGATCGGGTAAATTGGGTAATATTCGTTTGGTAAAAGTATGGGCGTACCAAGGTTGGATGGAGCCCGTCCCCGTCAAGCCCGACAGCGCACCTCCTGTAGGCGTTGATTACGATATGTGGCTCGGCCCCGCCAAAAAACGCCCCTTCAACCCCAACCGATTCCACTTTAATTTCCGCTGGTTTTGGGACTACGCAGGTGGCCTAATGACCGATTGGGGCGTCCACGAAATCGACATTGCGCTCTATGCCATGAACGCCAAAGCGCCCAAATCCGTCATGGCTTCGGGTGGAAAACTCGCCTACCCCGACGATGCTTCTGAAACCCCCGATACGCTCCAAACGGTGTATGAATACGAGGGCTTTAACATGCTTTGGGAGCACGCCACGGGCATCGACGGCGGGAATTATGGCCTTACCGAAGGGATTGCGTTTATTGGCAACAACGGCACGTTGGTATTGCATCGCGGGGGCTGGTCGCTGCACCCCGAAACCCAAACCAAAAACGGCATTAAAGTCTATAAAATTGAGGATATTCCTGACCAAGCGCGCAATGGTGACTACCTCAACGAACATACCAAAAACTTTGTACAGGCTATCAAAGACAACAACCCCAAACTGCTCAAGTGCGGTATCGAAACGGGAAGTGTAGCGGCTATCAATGCCCACATGGGTAACATTGCCTACAAAACAGGGCGGAAAGTATATTGGGATGCGACAACGGGCGCGTTCAAAAACGACGCGGAGGCCAACGCCCTCATCAAAGCCCATTACAATAACGGCTGGCAACTACCGAAAGCGTAAAACCCCGATAGGGTTAGAAAATGAGGCGTAAAGTTGGTAACTTTGCGCCTCATTTTGTTTTTCAACTCCATGACAGAACGTTACCTACAACGTGGGGTGTCGGCCTCCAAAGAAGACGTACACCGCGCCATTGCTAAGCTCGACAAAGGACTCTTCCCCAAAGCTTTCTGCAAAATCGTCCCTGATATTTTGGCAGGTGACCCCGACTACTGCACCATCATGCACGCCGACGGAGCAGGTACCAAAACCTCGCTGGCGTATTTGTATTGGAAAGAAACAGGTGACTTGTCGGTGTGGCGTGGCATAGCGCAAGACTCGATTGTGATGAATACCGACGACCTGATTTGCGTAGGAGCAACGGGTCCGATGCTTATCTCGTCGAGCATCGACCGCAACAAAAACAAAATTCCTGGGGAGGTCATCGCCGAAATCATCAATGGCACCGAGGAAGTATTGGAAATGCTTCGCAGTCACGGCGTTGAGATTTACAGCACGGGTGGCGAAACAGCCGATGTAGGCGATTTGGTACGCACCATTACGGTCAATAGCACGGTAATTGCACGCATGAAACGTTCGGACGTGATTTCTAACGATACCATCCAAGCGGGCGATGTGATTGTCGGGTTGGCATCGTTTGGACAGGCTTCCTACGAAACCACTTACAACGGAGGCATGGGCAGCAACGGACTTACTTCCGCCCGTCACGACGTGTTAGATTCTTATCTTGCCCCCAAATACCCCGAAAGTTTTGACCCCGAAGTCCACAGTTCGTTAGTGTACAGCGGTTCAAAACGCCTCACGGATGCCGTCGAAAATACACCTGTCAACGTGGGTCAATTGATTCTTTCGCCTACGCGTACCTACGCCCCTTTTGCCAAAACGTTGTTGGACGAACTCCGTCCGCACATTCATGGCATGGTGCATTGCAGCGGTGGCGCCCAAACCAAAGTATTGCATTTTATTGAGAATCTGCACGTTGTTAAAAATAACCTGTTCCCCATTCCTCCGCTCTTCAAATTGATTCAAACCGAAAGTGGAACGAGCTGGCAGGAAATGTACAAAGTGTTTAACATGGGGCATCGCCTCGAAGTGTATCTTTCATCTGAACACGCCCAACGCGTCATCGAAATTGCGCAATCGTTTGGTATCGAAGCCCAAATTATCGGCTACGTGGAAGCCAACGAAGGCAAAAAAGTAACGGTTCAGAGCGAGTTTGGGGAGTTTGTTTATGAATAGCTAGGACATTGTTTTTTATGTCGCCCGCAGAAGGCCGCAGACTAATACAAACGCAGATTTTCGCTGAAAAACGTCTTCATCAAGTCCTTTTTTAGCGAAAATCTGCGGCCTTCAATCTGCGCCAATCAGCGAGTAAAACGGTAGTCAAACTTAGCTAACGTTGAAAATAAAATTTCAACACTCCTCAATGTACAGATGAAAACTAGAAAAACGCTTATCGAGCTTTTATTGGTACTGATGGGCTGTGAGCGAAATTACATCATTGATAGGATTAACTCCTACTAATTTTCAACCCTACTCCCATAAAAATAAGCCCAAATACGGCCAAAACAGCCGACAGTCCCCATAATTCCCAAAACCCTGCGATTTTAGCATTCGCAGGGTTTTGCTTTTCGTACAAAATAGGCACTTGTTCGCCATTTTCGTAATCAGGGCGGCCCCTGCCCGTATCCGACCGAAAGGTCATACGCTTGCCTTCCGCCGTCTGAAATTCAACAACGGGATAATAAGAACCTTTCCCTTTTCGCGATTTTACATACACCGACTCCACCACTGTCCCCGTGGCCGAAGCAGCCTCTTTTGCAAATTTCTGGTCGTTTTGAAACAATATCCAAGCCCCAATCATCAGCAGCAGCCCAATGATTGCAAAAATACTTCCACCTATCCGATTTGACTTTTTGTTCATCGCACACACAACCGATTAATTACTCAGGCAAAGTTAGTTTCTATTATTTGTTGCTCTAAAAACAGGCTTAGCTAGCTGATAATCTGAATTTTACGATTAACAGATAACGATTAACTATTAACGGGCTATTACTTAGTAACCCTTATTTTGGTTTTTGGGGAAGCACATTTTTCTTCAACGGATTGGGCATTCGGTAGCGGTATTTACTCTCCTCTCCTTGGGGAGTGATAGGCATCGCATTGGGCATGGCATCGCCTGACTGCACAATGAGCACAGGCATATTGTCCACCCGCGAATAGGCTACCGTAGAATCACTTGAATAGCGAAACATAGGCACGGGAGTTGCCTGCTTAATCGGTGGTAATTGCTTAGAAGGCACTTTCAATTGCAGTTGCTGTGCCCAAAGCACGTGCACACCAAACATCAGGGGAATAAATAGCAGTTTTTTCATGGCAGGAAGTAATACGTTGAACAGAAACAGTTGGGTATCTTTTACGCAAGTTAATCAAAATCAAAGCACAATCTGAAAGCTACGGCATTTTTCCGTAATTTTGCAGCCCAATTCACAGCTAAGGACTATCGACTGTGGACTATCGACTATTAAACGTAAATCGAAGATGACTTCTCACGAAATCCGCCAAGCTTTTTTAGACTTTTTTAAGAGTAAAGGACACCTTATCGTGCCGTCGGCACCGCTTGTTGCCAAAAATGACCCCACGCTCATGTTTAACAACTCGGGCATGGCGCAATTCAAAGACTTTTTCTTGGGCAACGGAACTCCTCCGAGCAAGCGCATCGCCGATACCCAAAAGTGCTTGCGCGTGAGTGGAAAACACAACGACTTGGAAGACGTAGGTTTTGACACCTACCACCACACGATGTTTGAAATGCTCGGCAACTGGTCGTTTGGGGATTACTTCAAAAAAGAAGCCTTGGAGTGGTCGTGGGAACTGCTCACTGGCATTTATAAACTTCCCAAAGACCGCATCTACGTATCAGTATTCAAAGGAGACGAAAAAGATGGCGTACCGTTTGACCAAGAAGCGTGGGATATTTGGAAAGCCATTTTAGGCGGCGAAGAGCGAATCATTTTAGGAAATAAAAAAGATAATTTCTGGGAAATGGGCGACGTAGGCCCGTGTGGCCCGTGTTCAGAAATCCACATCGACCTCCGCGACCAAGCCGAAGTGGATGTAAAGCCTGGCAAAGAACTCGTCAACGCCGACCACCCGCAAGTGGTTGAAATCTGGAACAACGTCTTTATGCAGTTTGAGCGCAAGGCCGACGGGTCGTTGATTACGCTTCCTGCCAAACACGTGGATACAGGGATGGGCTTTGAGCGCCTCTGTATGGCCATTCAAGGCAAACAATCGAACTACGACACCGATATTTTTCAAAATACCATTCAGGTCATTGAGAAAATGTGCGGTAAAAAATACGGCGTAAGCGGCACGCTCAACACCAGCGATTATACCGACATCGCCATGCGCGTTATCGCTGACCACCTTCGGGCGGTAAGTTTCGCCATTGCCGACGGACAGCTTCCGTCCAACGCCAAAGCGGGTTACGTAATTCGTCGCATTTTGCGCCGCGCCATTCGCTACGGCTACTCGTATTTGGGCTTTACTGAGCCTTTTATGAGTCAGTTGGTACCTGTCTTGGCCGAACAATTCAAAAATGTATTCCCTGAGCTTAAATCGCAAGAGGAGTTTGTGACGCGCGTGGTGTTGGAAGAAGAAAAGAGCTTCTTGCGGACGTTGGAGTTGGGAATCAAGCGATTCGAGTCACTTAGCCCAACGGGAGGCGTCATTGATGGAAACATCGTTTTTGAACTCTCCGATACCTACGGTTTCCCTGTGGATTTAACGGCGCTTTTGGCCAAAGAAAAAGGGTACAAAATCGACGAAGCGGGCTACGAAAAGGCACTGGCCGAACAAAAGAACCGCAGCCGCCAAGACGCTGCCAAAGAAGCCACCGACTGGGTAGAAATAAGCGAAGGAAGCGATTTTGAGTTTTTGGGCTACGATACCCTCGAAGCAACCGCTCAACTCATCAAATACCGCAAAGTAAAAACCAAAGCTGGCGAAGAATACCACATCGTACTCGACCGCACCCCTTTCTATGCCGAAATGGGAGGACAAGTGGGAGATACAGGCGAATTACGAATTACGAATGGGGAATTACGAATTATCAACATCGTTGATACCAAAAAGGAGAATGATTTATTTATTCATGTTTCGAGGGATAAGAATTTAGATGAACTACTCATCGCTCCTCACTCCTCACTCATCGCTAAAGTGGACGCTCATCGTCGTCAGAATATCATGCGGAACCACACGGCGACGCACTTGATGTTGGCGGCTATGCGTCGGGTGTTGGGAACGCACATTGTTCAGAAAGGTTCGTACCAAAACGACGAAGTGACTCGCTTTGACTTTTCGCACTTTGCCAAAGTAACCGACGAAGAACTCGCGCAGATTGAAGCCATTGTCAACGGTAAAATCCGCGAAAACATTGCGCTCAAAACCCACGTCAACATCCCCATCGACGAGGCCATCAAAATGGGCGCGACGGCCACTTTTGGCGAAAAATACGGCGATTTTGTGCGCGTGGTAGAGTTTGACCCCAACTTTTCGGTCGAGCTTTGCGGGGGGACGCACGTACCTGCTACGGGCGAAATCTCGCTCTTTAAGTTCATCTCTGAAGGGTCGGTTTCGGCGGGGGTACGTCGGGTAGAGGCCGTAACGGGCGAAAAAGCCTTTGAGTTATTGAACGACGAATTGCGCATTACGAATACCCTTCGCGATATGTTCAAGGGACAAAAAGACGTTGTCAAAGCCGTTGAAGGTCTTTTGGCCGAAAAAGCTGCTTTGCAAAAACGCATCGAAGCCCTCGAAAACGAGAAGTTAGCCCAAGTAAAAGACGCCTTGTTGACCCAAGTAACGCACACCAACGGCGTTGCCAGCCTGATCGCCCGCGTAGAAGTTCCGAACGCCGACGCTTTGAAATCGCTCGTTTACCAATTGAAAGAGCAATCACAAGCGCCTTTCTACATCGTTTTAGGAACGGTGTTGGGTGGTAAACCTCAGTTGGCCGTGATGCTTTCTGACGACTTAGTAGCACAAGGCAAACACGCAGGCAACATCGTAAAAGAGCTTGCCAAAGAAGTAAAAGGCGGTGGCGGTGGTCAGCCTTTCTTTGCCACCGCAGGTGGTTCCGACGCCAGCGGCTTGGATGCCGCTTTGGCAAAGGCGAAAGGAATCGTGTAGCTATAAATACCTTAAATCAATTCATACACACCCCTGTTATTATTCAAATGGATGATGGCAGGGGCGTTTTGCCTATAAAATCTAACAAATAATACTTGCCAAATTTTATGAATCTCTCTCAAACTTCTTCATTTCATAGCTATTTGTTTAGAGAATTATTTAATGTGGCTTTTTAGGAAGCAGAGTTTATCGTAAATACTTTTAGAACATTCCGTAAACGGCTTCATCCGCAATACCCACAGAATAAGACTTATTGTACTCTTTTGTTGGCACATAAGTTAAAGCGATTTCTGGATGCTTTAAGAAGATTCGATAAATAGAAATAGAAGAAATTTTTGGTCCAAGAGAAGCCACAATAACATTATAATCGCTTTTCAATTTGGTTATCTCTTCATTTAGTACAGAAAACCCCAAATCTCCACTATAAAAGTCTATTTCAAACGTATTTACTTCCGTTCCTTTACATTGTTCTCTGTGTTGTTTCTCGATATTCCTTTTCTGATTATCAAATTGGCTACCTTTTTGAAGTCCAAGAACTGTTAATGCGGGTTCGTAGAATCTTACCAACTGATTTGTTCTGTCATAGTCATATCCCGTCAATATCATCAACGCAGTGTGGCGACCAAATTCAGCTATTCCTGAATGTTTGTATAGTAATCGTGGCCTATCAGGCTCTTTGCAAAGCCATTCACCATAGTTCAGTGGTTTGTGATAAATATAGTGAGTTTGCTTTGAGTTTTTTTGAAGGAAGAAAAGTAACCCCCAGATTGTTTCACGAGGCATCGTTGAAATATCAAGAATAACATTTTCTGTACTCATTAGTTTGTTAGCAACTAAACTTTCTAATTTTCGCCAACTGTAAGCAGGATTTTTGTATGATAATTTCAGTTTTTCTATTTTCACTTTTTTTTCATCACAAATAGCTTGTATCCTCGAAAGATTCTTTGACGAATATGATTCATATTCGTCAAAAATAATCAAATACAATGTAACGCTATTAAACTCATTTAGGTTCTTTTGTAAGCCTTCGATAAAGCGTTCTTCCCATCCTAAAACGGCAATTATATTATCAATCATAGTCGTCAAAAAGTGTCGGTGGTTGGAGAAGTTGGGTGGCTTCTTTTAATCGTTTATTTTTCGATGCAGCAGCCCACAAATCAGTAGATTTGATACTTATTTCAGAGTGTTGTCCTATTGGATCTAAACCTCTATCAGGTAGTAACAACCTATTCGGTTCATAATAACTTGTATGTTTACCATCATCTTTACTACGTCCCGTACGCATATATAGCAATTGAGCTTTTTGAGCAATCAATAAAAGATGCTCTAATTTTCTCATAGCTTCGCTTTTATGTTCCGTAATAATGAATTTTATAGCTCTTGGTTCTGATAAATTACTCTGTAATCTATCTCTGAATAAAGTCATCAAATTATTAAACATATTCAAGATATAATTTTTATCATTCTCTGAGCAACCTTCTATATTTCGATGAAGATGTTCTATGCTCTCCCATTTTCGTTTACTAATTGATTTTATAGCCTCTGTCTGAATTGTTGGGCTAATCTCTTTGATGTTAGAATTGTTAATTTGCTGATTTGACAATACCATTTCAAACATTTCATGGCATGGTGCTAATAAGTTTCTGATTACTCCTGTAGAAAGCTGTACAATTATTTCAAGTCCCGAATAGGGGGGTAAATTCGCCTTTGAATGTCTTTGTCCAAAATAATACGCTCTATGGTACTTATACACGTAATCACTGACTTGTTTTTGTGATGCGCTTGGATTTTTCGTCAAATATTCTTTTCTAACAATTTCTTTTGCTTCTTCCAAGCCTTTAATCATACTTGGATTAGTAGGAAAAAAATGTTCTGCGGAAATATTTATGTTATATAAGCTCAGGCGTCTCTCTATAATATCCTTAGCCATTTTACCAAAATCAGACCTTGAATTACGAAAAGGGTTTTCTTTCTCAACTTTTGTAAAGTCATGGTCTTCGATAATGCTACCCCCAGAAGCAGTTGTGAAGTGATATTCTTTTTCAGAAGTTATAGCTACCTTAAAACTATAATTAGAGTGGTCGCGGTATGCAATCCATGAATTAACAATTTTTTTCTGAAAGCTATTCAAATCATGGGCATCGTCAAGCATAAACATGAAGTGAGCATTACCCATAAAAGGTACGCTCTTAATCATTTCCAACAAAGGTAAAATTAGTGAATTAAGAGAATAAGTATTATTGTAAAACTCATCAAAATCAGGTGAATTAATTTTTCGTTGGGTCTTAATTACTTCTCGATGACTAAAAATAGATATAGATTCTAAAAAGGATTTTTCTGACGGTAGAGCCTCACCTGTTAAATATTCAAAGTCATTCTTTAATTTTAGATTATGCTTAATAAAAGCGTTTTCTATTTCCCTTATTGCATGTAAACTAGTCACCAATTCATTCGCTATGTATAAAGTAAGGTAGTGCTCACTCACCAGATACGCTTTAAAGTCATTGAGTAGTTCATATTCTTGTTTGTAAATCAGTGGGGTTTTACAAGGAATATGGATGCCAATATTATGAAAATCAAATTCTCGCTTTTCTTTTTTAGACTTCAAATATTCAATTTTTGCCGAGTAGTACAGTAACGTCATAGTTTTGCCTGTTCCTCTTTCTCCTGTCAAAAAAATATTGCGCGGGGAAATGATAAAGCGAGAAAAATTGTGATCTTCTATGTAATAATCTAAGATGTCCTCCTCTGATAGATTATTAGCAGCTTCATACTCAAAGGGGTTACGCATTAATCAAATTTGGTTATTTTATTAATAATATTGTTGATTTTGTAATCTTCGTATTTACTTTCAAGAGATTTGTACTCTTCTTGCCCAGGAATAGTTAAATCATCTAATATACAGTTGTTTAGCTGTACAACTGTCCTATCTTTTAATGTAATATTTATTGCAACACTCGTTTTTTTAAATTGCTCACAAAAAGACGAATAATGTCGTGCATATTTTCGCTCTTGATCAAGTTTGTGTACACGGCTGTAGATATATTTTAAATTGTCTTCTAATTTTTTTAAATTTTTATCTGTCTTGGTCTCAATACGTAAGTCATAAGTCAAAGCTATGCGCTCATTATTCTTATCAATAAATATACTGGTTTGCGAAGCATATTCATGAAATTTTAAACTATTTTTATGAATAAGTTTATTTTTTTGCATGAAATAAGATGTACGCTGAGGCCCTTCGGCTAATTCATCAGCGAAACGCAGAATAACTGCGACATCTCTTAATTTTACTGGATATCCATTGTCAATGTCGCCCGTAGGGTCAATACTTTTCATAGTATCTTTTGAACCGTCACGACTATTTCCACTATGAGCTTCAGCAGCGGTTGCTATTTGATGTCTTTCTCGTTTATAATTAGCATCTTTATGTAAGAAATCATCGTAAATTTTTGTAATAGTATCATATTTCCAATGTTCTTTTCTGTCAAATACATTACCAACATCGTGAAAAAGAATAGTCATTCCTAAAAAATACCAATCCCATCCAGAAAACTCCTTTACCATCCCTTTATTTAAAATGATAAAAGCATTGGACATAACATTTTGAATGTGTTTTGCACTATGATCGGTCAAATTTGGTTCTTTGACTGAAATATTTGGAAATATCTCATCAACTAATTTATTTCTAATAGATTTATAGTGAGTATAGTACTTATCCGCATCTTCACGGTTATTTAATTCTTTTTTAAGCATTTTCAAAATATGCTTTTCAAAATTTTGTTCAATCCAACTCATTTTAGATATTCGATAATTTTTTTAAAAACTGACCTTGCTAAAAGTGGTGGTACTGCGTTGCCTACTTGCTGTTGTTGAAACCCAATACTACCTTTAAACTCGAACCAATCAGGAAAAGATTGTAACCGAGCGGCTTCCCTTACTGATAACCCTCTATCCTGTGTTGGGTGAATTAACATATTTTTTCGATAATTACCAATAACAATAGAAGGTGTGTCTTCACGCAAACGGTGGTAAATGCCTGTATGGCAACGAGTAAAGTCTTTGTAGTTATTCATCAGTTCAGCAGGAATGTTTTGCCAATTGCCTCCCTGTGGGATATACTTATACCTTTTTACTACTAATTCTGAATTTCTGGTAACTTGATGGTTAGCAGACTTTTCAAGATTACCTCTTAATTGATTAGCGTAAGGCGAAGAAGGGTCTTTTCCATAGTTTTGCCAATTTTCACTTGCACCTACTTTCAAAATTGGTAAATCATCTAGAGCATCTTTAACTGTGTTAATGGTTAAATGTGTCGGTATTGGAAACTCAAATTCGATTCCATCAATGCTTCCTACTATAAAAAAGCGTGTCCGTTTTTGAGGTACTCCAAAATCAACTGCATTTAATTTGGCACATGAAACTTTATATCCAAGACCTTCTAAGTCGGCGACTACTTTTTCTAAAAAAAGACCACTCTCGGTTTCCGAAAAGCCTTTAACATTTTCAAATACCACCCACTTTGGAACAGGCTTTAAAAGCTTGACAATTCTTACAAACTCCTCAAAAAGCCAGTTATTATCATTTTTTAAATTCCGAGTCTTTTGATTAGATGTAGAGAATCCTTGACAAGGAGGTCCGCCAAATAATATAATGTTTGATTTAGAAGAAATTTTAAGAGGAATCGTATTCAAAGCACGTATATCTTTATCGAATATGATTGTCTGGGGTAAATTATGACGATAAGTAGTACAAGCATGTATATCATTTTCAACTGCTAATTTCACATCAACACCCGCTTCAAGCGCCCCTAACGACATACCTCCTGCCCCAGAAAACAAGTCAATACCTATAATTTTATTAGCCATCAAAGAAAATTTACAATATCATTTCAATATGCTAATTTGGCAAAATCTACTAATAACAGAAAAATATCGTTTAACTATTTTGCAAATAACTGAATATCAAGTACTTATAAAATATTTTTTTATAATCTAACTCTCACACTTCTCTCCCATTATTTCAGGCCGCAAATACCATAACCTCCCCTCCCAGCCACGAGCAAAAAAGCATTTTACCTATAAAATCGAACAAAAAACGGCCAAAGTTACCTATTAAATCAAACAAAAAAAGCTACAATTTACCTATAAAATCGAACAAAGTCCTGATAAAGAAGAGGTTAAAAACTTCCTTCTCCGAGCAGGAGGTTTCCTCCCACAAACCCACTACCCCTTTGTACCTACCAGCGCGTCCTTACCTTCCAAATACTCCTGCCGCACGACCGTAGCAGTGCGGTGGTTGCCGTCGGGGCTCCAGCCTGGAGGCATGATGGGATAGAGTAAAAAGGCTTTGAGGCTGGGCGCACTTGCCATGTCTTTCAGGAGTTCCCACACTTCACCAAAGTAGGTTTCCATAAAATTGCCTGAGTCTATCTTGCGCGTGATACCGTACTCGATAGGGATGTCTTTTCGCTCTACTTGGTACGTGCCAAATACCCTGTCCCAAATATTAATGAAATTGCAAAAGTTGGTATCCATGTACAGCGGATTGCGGGCGTGGTGCACCCGATGGTCAGAAGGGGTAAGGATGTATTTGCCAAAGAAACGTACTTTTTGCAGTCCCAATGTACCATCTTTGAACAGGTTCTCTCCTACGTGAATAAACGTGCCATACGTACCGTCAATAAACATAATGAAAAAGAGCAACTTAGGGTCTAAGCCCGCCAAAATACAAATAGAAGTCCGAATGGCATCGGCGTAGGGAGCTTCGAGAAAAAAGTGCGCGTGGGCAACCGATAAGTTCATGTCTTCGGGCGTGTGGTGCGTGGCGTGCAAACACCAAAACAGGCGTACTTTATGCCCAAAAAAGTGGTAGATAAAATGGGCAAACTCCCACACTACGTAGCCGTAGAGGAGCCAATACCAGGTGAGTGTGGCGTTGAAAGGGGCATACGGCTGTAGAGTGGCAATCATCCAGCCCGTTACGCCCAAAGAGATATAGCGTGAAATAAAACGATTGAAAACATAGATGATAAAGTTGGTACGATAGACCTTGGTCTGCGGGTTTTTCTGGGCAATGCCTAACCCAAACTCAAACACCAACAACAACGGAATCATTGGCCTCAAGGCCGTAAGGATGCCGTCTAAGGTGCTAAACGCACTGTAATCTCCACTGCTAATGATGTTGATAATGCCGTTTACGCCTAAAAAGCCTAAAATTTCTTTGTAAAGGGTTTGCAAAATTTCCATGAGAGGGCTGGTTTACTAAGTCAAAACCATAAGGAGCGTGATGGGAATATTTACTGTGCCCCCTACCGCTCATCACGCACTTACAAGGCGCCGTCACGTGATTCCAAGGCGCGACCTTAAAATCATTTCTTCCAACAATCGCTGGTAATCTACCTTTGTACCGTTATTTTTAAGTGATTCTTAACCTCTTAACGCTACCTGCTATGGAATTCCTTCAGAATGCCGACCCTTTTGTAAAAGGGTTGTGGTACATTACGCTGCCTGCGTCGTTCATTTTCCTGATTCAAACCGTTATGACGTTTGCGGGAAGCGATGCCTCCGATGGCCTCGATGCCGACTTCGACGGCGATGTGTCGCACACCGATGGACCGTTTCAATTGTTTTCGTTCCGAAACCTGATTCATTTTTTGTTAGGGTTTGGCTGGACGGGGCTTGGTTTCTACGAACTCATTTCCAATCAGTTAGCCCTCGTCATTGTTGCTACATTGGCGGGATTGGCGTTGATTGGGGTATTTTTCTTTATTATCAAACAGTTGCAAAAGCTCAACCAAAACAACGTGATGCGGCTCGAAAATGCCATCGGTAAAACCGCCGAAGTCTATCTGACCATCCCTGCCCAGCAAAACGGACATGGCAAAGTGCACGTGAGCGTTCAAAATACGCTTCGCGAGCTCAATGCTGTCACCCACCAAGCAGCGCCTATTCCTACGGGGGCGGTTGTTAAAGTGACTGCTACTTTGCCCAATGACACCTTGGTGGTGGAGCTGTGCTAATTCTCTTTTTTTGCTAAACTATTTTCATTCATTTTTTAACTAAATCTCTTTACAACCATGACTCCATTGATTACCATCGCGGTGATTGCGGTCGTTATTTTCGCTACCATTACCGCCCTTTTGGCACGTTACAAGCGCTGTCCTTCTGACAAAATTCTTGTCATCTACGGACGGACGGGAACCAATAAAGACGGCGGCACGTCGTCGGCGCGCTGTATCCACGGCGGGGGTGCTTTTGTGTGGCCCGTGATTCAGGATTACGCCTTTTTGGACTTAAAACCCATTTCCATTGAAGCCAATTTGACCAATGCCCTCAGCCGTCAAAATATCCGCATCGACGTTCCTTGCCGTTTTACAGTAGCCATCTCTACCGAAACCGACAGCATGAACAACGCCGCCGAACGCCTTTTGGGGCTTTCGATGCAGGACATTCAGGAATTGGCCAAGGATATTTTGTTTGGACAACTTCGTTTGGTGATTGCCACCATGACCATCGAGGAAATCAACTCAGACCGCGACAAGTTTTTGACCAATATTACCCAAAACGTAGAAGCTGAGTTGAAAAAAATAGGCTTAAAATTGATTAACGTCAACGTTACCGACTTGCGCGATGAGTCGGGGTACATCGAAGCCCTTGGTAAAGAAGCCGCTGCGAAGGCCATCAACGAAGCCAAAATCAGCGTAGCCGAACAAGAAAAAGTGGGGGAAATCGGAAAAGCCCTCGCCGACCGCGACCGCGACACCCGCATTGCTGAAACCCAGCGCGAACGCGATATTCAAATTGCGCAAACCAAAAAGGACAAAGAAGTGGTCATTGCGGCCACCCTCCGCGACGAAGCCATCGGAAAAGCCGAAGCCGAAAAAGACACGCGTATTAAAATTTCGGAGGCCAACTCCATCGCCGTTCGGGGTGAAAACGAAGCTCGAATCACCATCGCCAACTCCGAAGCCCTCCGCCGTGAGCGCGAAGCGGAAGCCAACCGTCGTGCCAACGCCGCCGAAAAAGTACAACAAGCAATGGCTTTGGAGGAATCGTATCTGGCTGAACAAAAAGCAGAGACCGCCCGTGCCGAACGCGAACGTTCGTCGCAGTTGGCCAACACGATTGTCCCTGCCGAAATCGCCAAACAACGCGCCATTATCGAAGCTCAGGCCGAAGCCGAACGCATCCGCGAAAAAGCCAAAGGGGAAGCCGACGCGATTTATGCCAAAATGGAGGCCGAAGCAAAAGGGTTGTACGAAATCCTGACCAAACAGGCCGAAGGGTACAAAGAAGTAGTGCAAGCCGCAGGTGGCGACCCGTCGAAAGCCTTCCAGTTGTTGTTGATTGAAAAACTTCCTGAATTGATACAAATTCAAGTAGAAGCCGTGAAAAATATCAAAATCGACAAAGTGACGGTTTGGGACAATGGCGGAAGCAACGGTGAGAACTCATCTACCGCCAATTTTATCTCTGGCATGATGAAATCGGTTCCTCCCCTCAATGACCTTTTCAACATGGCAGGTTTGAATCTTCCTGATTACTTAAAAGGCAAAGAATCGGGCGAAACTCCAACGATTCAGCTCCCAACGGATTCTAAATCGTAATGACAAAGTCCGATAGCGCGAGTGTCTCACTCGTGATGACTATTCAAAGGCTTCCAGCCTTTGAGTTTTAGTCAATAATTGAAAAGGCTAGAAGCCTAATAATGAAGATCACGAACGAGACGTTCGCGCTATCTGAGGTAATATTTACGCTTTTTGTCATTCCGTAGGAATCTTCTACCACGTTTTAGATTCCTACGGAATGACAAAAGGGACTATTTTTTCGTCACTTTCCACAGTTGTCCCTTTCGTTCGTTGGAAACTACAAAATCGGTGTTGTTGACAAAAACGATGGCTTCGGTCTGAGCACGGGCTATTTTTAGGCAATGCGTCGGGTGTTCTAAATTCATGCCTTGGGCAATGTCAAAAAGCAGCACTTTCCCGTAGGTGAGCAATGCCAGCGTTTTCCCGTCGGGACTCACATCGGCTCCTGTTACCATCGCGTGGCTATACACGCTGTCTTGGGGGCTGGTCTCGTAGCTGCCTGCTGCGTCGGGCACGGCATACATTTTCACCATTCGGTCGGTTTTACTGCGATTTTTGGAAAACAAATAGAGCTTGTTTTGGCGCCAAACCACCGCTTCACAATCAAAATTGAGCGAGTCGGCGGCGGGTGGATACGCGCGTTGGTCGGCGTACCTAACCCGAATACTCTCTACGCGCTCGGGTGTGAGCGGGTGAAATTTATAAATGACCAAATCGCGGCGATTGTTGGCGTTATTGCCCACGTCGGCGAGGTAGAGGTTGCCTCGGTCGTCTTTGGCGATGTCTTCCCAGTCTTTATTGACCAAAGGTGACAGCGGAAGCGTGCGGAGTAACGTTCCTTTTGGGTCAACTTCATAAATTTCGGCGGTGTTGCCACCGTCGTTGTGCGTCCAAAATGTCCCTTCTTTTTCCCCCAACACCAGCCCCGAAGTTTCGTGAATCTCTGGCGGCAATTGCCCTACTTGCGTTACTTTATAACGGGAGTTTGCCCGTTTGAAGCCTTCTTTTCGTCTTTCGTGGTGACAGTCGCACATCGCCACGCGCAACGTAAATGCCAGCCAAAATAGTTTTTGAAACATTTTCTCTTTTTCGGTTTACAGTTTCCTGTTTGGAGTTTCGGGTCTTTGTTCTTCTTCGGGCGGGTTGTGAGCAACCCTTAGCACGAGCGCACATTTGCCATTTGCTTTTTGCTTTCTTCGAGCGGGTTGTGAGCAACCCTTAGCAAGAGCGCACGTTTGCCCTTTGCTTTTTGCCTCTTGCCTTCTTCGGGCGGGTTGTGAGCAACCCTTGGCACGAGCGCACGTTTGCCCTTTGCTTTTTGCCTCTTGCCTTCTTCGAGCGGGTTGGGAGCAACCCTTAGCACGAGCGCACGTTTACCCTTTGCTTTTTGCCTCTTGCCTTCTTCGAGCGGGTTGTGAGCAACCCTTAGCACGAGCGCACGTTTGCCCTTTGCTTTTTGCCTCTTGCCTTCCTCGGGCGGGTTGTGAGCAACCCTTAGCACGAGCGCACGTTTGCCCTTTGCTTTTTGCCTCTCGCCTTCTTCGGGCGGGTTGGGAGCAACCCTTAGCACGAGCGCACGTTTGCCATTTGCTTTTTGCCTCTTGCCTTCTTCGAGCGGGTTGTGAGCAACCCTTGGCACGGGAGTTTGCCTTTTCCCCTTGAAAATACGTAGATTTGGGTGAATTTACCGTTTCGACCCAAATCCTCTCCAAAAATCTTAAAATTACCCTAAAAGGTTCAGTCTGACCATGCAAAAATCATTTCCTTTTTCCCTTCGACTCGCGGGGTGGCTTCTTTCCTCGGTAATTATCGTTTATATCTTGTACGTTCTCCGCGAAACCATCGTACCCCTCACCTTTTCGGTGTTATTTTCGGTGCTACTGTACCCCATTTGTGCTTTTTTAGAACGTTGGCGTTTCCCTCGTTTGTTGGCCATTACCATTGCCCAAATCATCTTTTTTGCGGTTTTGGTAGGATTGATTTACTTGGCTTCCATTCAAATCATCAGTTTTGGAGAAGAGCTTCCTCGTTTGGAGAAAAAAGCCAATTATTGGATTGACCAAGGACAAGATTTTTTAAGTGATAATTTTGGCATGAGCCGCCGTAAACAAATTACCGAAGGCCGCAAGTACCTCACCGAAGCCCTCAAAAATAGTGCATCGGTCCTGACGGGGGCCGTTGCTACCACCACAGGTACGCTGGCTTCAGCTACGCTTGTTCCTTTGTTTGTATTTTTCTTTTTGCTTTACCGCGATTTCTTCCGTCAGTTTTTTTACAAATTGTTTGATAGCCGCCACAAACGCCGCGTCGATCAAGCCATTCGGCGGATTTATGAGGTTGTACAAGGCTACCTCGTAGGACTGGTTTCGGTGATTCTGATTGTGGGAGTGCTCAATTCCGCAGGTTTGCTGCTGCTTGGCGTCCCGCACGCGGTTTTCTTTGGTTTTTTTGCGTCTTGCTTGTTGCTTATCCCTTACATCGGTTTGTTGATAGGCTCTATTTTACCCGCTTTAATGGCCTTGGTTGCGCTCGATTCGCCCATGTATTCGCTGGGAGTATTGGCCGTTTTTGGGGTGATTCAAATACTAGAAGGAAATTTCATTACGCCTTACATCGTCGGTTCTAAAGTGAGTGTCAACCCGCTTGCATCCATGATTGTCTTGATTTTTGGGGGACAACTTTGGGGCGTTTCAGGCTTGATTTTGGCCCTTCCCGTTACGGCCATTGTGAAAGTTATTTTTGATTCGGTCGAAGCCCTCAAACCTTTTGGTTATTTATTGGGAGAAGCCGAAGATCGTGCGCCACTCGACTGGCCAACATTTGATAAAAAACACTAAATTGCACCCCAATTAATTCATTTTTTTATCAACAAAATACCAAAACCAAACCCTTTTAACATTCCCCAATGAAATACATTCGTGCGTTGTTGAGTCTGCTGGTAGCTGGTGGATTGACGTACATTTTTAGCCGCCCGCTTGGGCCTGCTCCTGCTTTGGGACCTTTTTTTAGTCCGTTTACGGGTTTTTGGCAAAATGCCGAGTCGCCCGATAAACAACCCCCAGCCGACATTAAACTTCAAGGGCTAAAAGGCGAAGTTACGGTCAAATACGACGACAACGGAGTGCCGCACATCTTTGCCGATAACGACGAAGATTTGTATTTCGCCCAAGGTTTCATCATTGCCCGCGACCGTCTTTGGCAAATGGACTTTTACAGTCGCGTAGCGGCAGGGCGTTTGAGTGAGGTAATGGGGCCTTTGGCACTTGATTTTGACCGCTATAATCGTCGTCTCCAACTACCCGAAGGAGCCGAGAGATTGGCGGAGTCATTTACCCATGAGCCTACGTCTAAGCTCATTGTAGAGTCTTATTCGGCGGGGGTAAACGCTTATATTCAACAGGTTTCGTACAAAGATTTGGCCATTGAGTATAAAATTCTTGGCTATACGCCCGAAGCTTGGTCGCCGCTTAAAACAGCCTTGGTAGAAATGGTGATGCGCAAAGACATGAACGCGCGCTCGGACGACTACCGCATGGCCAATGCTTTGGCGAAGTTTGGCAAAGAAACCATGAACGACCTCTTTCCTGACTATCCCGTAGAAGAGTCGCCGATTGTACCCTCGGGCACAAAATGGGATTTTACGCCACTGGCCGTTCCCAAAGTACCCGAACTTATGAAAGCGAGCATCGCCGCCAATCTCGACCTTGAAGCTGAAAACCCTGGTATTGGCTCCAACAACTGGGCGGTTCATGGTTCGCGTACAGCCTCTGGGCTGCCTTTGCTCGCCAACGACCCCCACTTAGGGCTAAGTCTTCCTTCTATTTGGTACCAAATGCAGTTGGTTTCACCCACGGTCAACGTCTATGGCGTATGCGTGCCCGGTTGGCCAGGGATTGGCATTGGGTTCAACAAAGACATTGCTTGGGGAATGACCAACGTCGGTTCGGACGTGTTTGATTTGTTCCAAATTCAGTTCAAAGACAATACGTTCAAAGAATACAAATACGGCAACGACTGGCGCCCTGTCACGTCGAGAGTCAGTGAATTTAAGGTAAAAGGTTCGCCCGAAATCATCCGTGATACCGTTCTTTATACCCACCACGGCCCGATTCTTTATAGCCAAGGACAAAAACCTTTCTTCTCCGATTTACCCGTTGGTCATGCACTTACGTGGGTAGGTCCCGTAGCCGCAGGAAATTCAGTGAAGGCGTTGTACCTCATCAACCACGGTAAAAATTACGACGATTACCGTAAAATTTTACCCTATTTAGCCGCTCCAGGTTTCAATGTTGTGTTTGCCAGCAATCAAAACGACGTGGCCATTACCTCAGCGGGGCATTTTCCGTTGAAATGGAAAGAGCAAGGAAAATATTCGCTCGATGGCGCTAACCCTGAGCACGAGTGGAAAGCGTGGATTCCCGTGGAGCAAACACCTTACGTCAAAAATCCTGCCCGTGGCTTTGTAAGTTCGGCCAATCAGTTTCCCGCTGACCCTTCTTACCCGTATTATTTGGGGTGGAAATTTGCGCCCGCCGAACGGGGTATTCGTATCAATGAGCGTTTGGGCAACATGACCAAAGCAACCCCCGACAGCTTACGTCTCCTCCAAAATGATAATTTCAACGTAGAAGCACGCCGCATTCTGCCCGAATTACTCAAGTATTTGGAAAAAGACCCTAGCGCCAAAGCCTTGCCAGCCTACGGCGTGTTGGCCAAATGGAACTTGCGCAACGACCCCAACGAAATTGCGCCTACCATTTTTGAGCGTTTCGTAAAAGAACTGCGGCTGGCGATTTGGGAAGATGAGTTTCCAACGCAAGACGAAAAAGCGCCCATGTCACAGCCTACCCGCGACCGTACGTGGGCTATGCTCCAAAAACAACCCAATGCGAAGTGGTTTGACAACGTAAAAACGACCGACAAGGTAGAAACCGCCGCTGACATTATTACAACCACTTTCAAAGCTACCATTGACTCGCTTACGGTAAAATACGGGCCATATAATCCACAAACGTGGGTTTGGGGGACTGCCAAAGGAACTGACATCAAGCACCTTGTACCGTTATTCAAGTCGTTTTCGCGCATGGATATCATCAACGGAGGGGGGGCTAACATTGTCAACGCAACCACCGAAGCAGGTCATGGCCCATCGTGGCGAATGGTGGTGCAGCTCGACAAAACGTGGCCCAAAGCCTACGGTTTGTACCCAGGGGGGCAGTCGGGCAACCCAGGTAGCCCACACTACGACAACATGGTGGAAAAATGGGCCAAAGGCGAACTCAACGAGTTAGTGTTTTTGAAGTCGAAAGACGAACAACACCCTCGCATCAAATCAACCGTCAAATTACAACGCTAAACTCTCCGACTCATGCTTTATATTCTTATTCTTGTCATAAGCGGTATTGCTCAATTTTTAGGCCCTTGGTGGCTGATGCCCATCGTATGTTTTGGGCTTTGTTTTTGGAAAGCTAAAAATGCCAAAGAAGCGTACGGAATTGCGTTTGCCGCAGTTTCTACTTTATGGTTAGGGTATTCATTGTTCCAAAGTGTCTCCAGCGGAGGAGCATTTCCCCTAAAAGTGGCCGAAATTTTCAAATTACCAAACGCCGCCAGCCTTTTTGCCGCCGT
This sequence comes from Runella defluvii, assembly GCF_014195535.1. Lineage (GTDB taxonomy): Bacteria > Bacteroidota > Bacteroidia > Cytophagales > Spirosomataceae > Runella > Runella defluvii. The sequence goes on from NZ_JACIBY010000005.1 coordinate 419,375, forward strand.
CACCCTCGTGGGAGGATTAGTGGCGGGCTTCGCAGGTTTAGCAGGTCATTATTGTCGCTTGGCGCTAAAACCCTAGCCGTGCAAAGGGTTGCTCACAACCCGCTCGAAGAAGGCAAAGTGCAAGAGGCAAAAAGGGCAAACGTGCAAAGGGTTGCTCCAAACGTGCAAAGGGTTGCTCACAACCCGTCCAAAGGAGGCAAGAGGCAAAAAGCAAGATGCGTGTCAAGGGTTGCTCATAACCCGCCCGAAGCAGGCAAGAGGCAAAAAGCAAGATGCGTGTCAAGGGTTGCTCACAACCCGCCCGAGACAGAAACTTCAACTAACAAAAATCCCCGAGCCTTTAACAAGGACTCGGGGATTTTATTTGTAAAGAATAGTCTGTCAACTCCTCATCACTTATCTGTCATAACTCATCACTCCTCTAATAGTACCTTGGATTGCCCAACGGTAGCGCGCTGATGATGGTAATCGACGTAATATCTGGATTGAAAGGCGTTGTCAACGTGTGCTCAATTTCGAGTTTAATATAACGGAAAGAAACCCCAATTTTGGGCGCTACCGTGATGAACGCATCTTGGTTTTTGCGACGGAATGTAAAGCGGTTTTCGGTCAACAAGTCTTTGGCTTCTAGTTTACCAATGTACGAAACGCCAGCACCCAGTCCCAAGTAAAAACGAGGTTTCCAAGGTCGCTCCAAAATCCGATAGGGTGACGACAAATAATAGTCGGCGTACAACAACCCAAACGACGTGAATTTTTGCTGAATAATGCTCTTTGACTCTACATCCTCAAATGAGGGTCGGAAGAAGCCGCCCAATTTTAGGCCAACGTTAAACCGATTGGATGCCATGTAATATGGCGACAAAAACACCTGCCACGTAGGAGCTGTTTTCGGGAGAAAAAATGGGCTAAAATCGTAAGAACCACCCGCTTTCATCAAACCAGGCCCGACACCCACATTCATCCAAAAACGGCGACTGTCTTCGTCGATTTTTACAAAACGTTGAGCATACGACTGCACTCCCACTAACATGCTCAACAACGCAACTAGGTATAATTTTTTCATGTACGTAAGCTTAGTTATACTCAGCGTCAGAGCAATAAGCATACCAGTTTTATGAACGTTGCTCAAACTACCAGAATCGTTTTTAGCAATTTCCCCGTATATTTGTCTGAGAAACTATCGAAAACGATTTGTGAAATGAAGAAGTGGCTGACAATAATTGTATGGATTGGATTGGTAGGGCTGATAGGGTGCGAAAATCCATTTTTTAACGGAAGAACATCGGGAACTTCGGGCAAATGTGAAGCGGGCGCTCCCATCAGTACTTCGGAAGTCACCGACCAAGACCGTGGCTTTTTTAATCCACAAGATAGTTTGTACTACGCCACAGCCGTGTTTGGTATTTTTTACCGAGGCGGTCTGACCAATCCTTGTGAGTTGGTACGTCGGCCTATTTCGTTTAAAACGGTTCTCTCTCGTAAATTCAAAATCGTTTGGGATGGCCCCAAAGGCACTACGACCGACCGAAAAGCCGCCCGAGCCTTGATTCGATTTACCGACAAAGCGTATCGGGACGACATTGACGTCAACTTGCCGCCTGTGGACACCCTTCGGCCTTATCCGTACGAAATTTTGATTTCTCAAGACACCACCTATACCAATATTTTCACAGGACGTGAGTACAAAGTGGCCCTTCGGAAAGGTTATTCCAACCTGCTCGACGAAGTCAAATGTGCCGAAGTGAGCCTTTCTTCGACCAAAACGTTTGATAGCAATCGGGTAATTCTTGAAAACTCTACCACGGGCAGTTGGTCGCAGCGCTATTTCTTCAAAGCCTCCGACTTTGCTCAAAATGTGCAGTACGTAGTGGTTCGGGAAAAAGAGTGTGCCACTTGCAACGTCCCTATTCCCACGCTCACTGCCGAAAAATACACCATTACGAAGGGGGAAGAAATCACCTTATCATTGTCGGGCTGCCCCGTCAACGAATATGGTCAGGGGCCATTGGAATGGTTTTACCAAACTGCCAATGGCACCAAAACGCTGATGCAACGGTACAGTTACTCACCGCGCAATCAACGCAGTTTTTCGCCGCAAGAAACCACCACGTACTTTTTACGTTGCCAAGGCGAGTGGTACTGCAAACCTCAGAAAGAAGTAAGCGTAACGATTGAGGTAAAATAGGTTCTTTTGCGCAACTTTGTGGTTCGATTTAATTAATCACAATTCGCATGGCTTCATTTCTACGTAAACGCCGTTTTTTAGTCGTTGTTTGGTTTGCACTTCTTATGACCAGTTGTGCGTCCAATGCCCTTTTTGCCCAAAAAATTGTACGAGGTCCTTACCTCCAAATGGGTTCTTCAACGGGCATCGTAGTGCGGTGGCGGACAGACGTGGCGGTGGTTAGTAAGCTCACCTACGGAAGTTCTTCTTCCCAAAAAACGCAAAGCGTTAGCCGCGACGTTCCTACGACCGAACACGAAGTAAGCATCAATGGCCTTACTCCCAACTCAGTCTATTATTACGGAATCCAAGTCAACGGCACGACCTACGAAGGAGATTCCTATTATTTCAAAACAGCTCCGCCCACGGGAAGTAAGCAAAAGGTGAGGTTTTGGGCCTTAGGTGATGCAGGAGACGGTTCGCCCAACCAGCGGGAAGTACGCGATGCTTATTTAAAACGTATTCAAAACGACAACCGCCAAACCGACGCTGTTTTGTTTCTTGGAGACAATGCCTATGCCATCGGTACCGACGAAGAATACCAGAACAATTTCTTCAATATTTACCAAGATTATTTCTTCAAAAACAACGTTATTTGGGCCATTCCTGGCAACCATGAATACTATTCGGGCGTGCAAAGCCGTCGTGAGATTGCCTATTTTCAAATCTTCTCCCAACCCCAAAACGGCGAGTCGGGCGGTGTTCCGTCGGGCTCCGAAATGAATTATTCGTTCGATTACGGCAATGTACACGTAGTAGCCTTGGACTCTTACGGCATTGAGCAAGACAAATACCGATTGTACGATACGCTCAGCCCACAGGTAGAATGGCTCAAAAAAGACTTAGCCGCCAATCGCCTTCCGTGGACGATTGTGATGTTTCACCACCCACCTTACACCAAAAACTCGCACGACTCGGATACCGAAACGGAATTAGTTCTTATTCGACAAAATCTAAACCCTATTTTAGAGCGATACAAAGTTGATTTGGTACTGAGCGGTCATAGCCACTTGTATGAACGTTCGCGCCCTACGCGGGGTCACACAGGACTTGCCCCGACTTTCAACGAAGCCGCTCATTTGACCAGCACTTCATCGGGCAAATACGACAATAGCCCAAATTCGTGTGCGTACGTCAAAAACGGAGGTGATGAGGGCGTTATTTACGTAGTCGCAGGTTCTTCGGGGCGTAACAACGGACTCGATGGGCCAGCCCACCCCGCAATGCCTTTCAAAAACTTCCAAAACGGAGGTTCGGTCGTTATCGAAGTCGAAGACAACCGCCTTAACTATGAATGGCTTTGTAACGACGGTGTGGTTCGTGATCAATTTACGATTTTCAAAAACGTCAATAAAACGACGCAACTCAAAGCGCGTCACGGAGAAGTTGTGACGCTCACCCCTTCGTGGAAAGGCGCTACCAGTTGGTCTAATGGCAGCAACCAGCCCACATTGTCCTTTACCCTAACGGGCGACACCACCCTTACCGTTCGCGACGAAGCGGGTTGTTTGTTGGACCGTTTTGTAGTTTCGGTAAGCGACAAGCCCGCCCTTTCTTTCGATAAACCTCTGGCCAATGCCTGCGCAGGTGCGGCACTTTCGGTTCCTTTTTCGGTAACCAACACCGACCGCAATCGCTGGAAATACACCTTGCAATTATCTGACAATCAAGGCAATTTTTCACAACCCGTCACCCTTTCCACCGAAAGTAACGAAGCATTTTCTGCCACCTTACCCACCACACTCCCTTCGGGCGACAACTATCGCTTGCGCATTGTGGCCAACGTCGCGGGGATTGCTCCAGTTGTATCGGCCAATTTTAGCATCCAACAAAAACCTTCGGCAACCTTGAGCGGCGCAGCAACCATTGAGGCAGGGCAAAGCACCCCACTTACGCTCCAATTTTCGGGCTCAGGACCATGGACGTACCAGCTTTCGGGCGGCCCCGCTGCGACCACTTCCACCAACCCATTGACCATCTCCATTTCGCCGCTTACAACCACCACTTATACCGTCACCTCCGTAAGCAATGCTTGCGGGACAGGCACCACCAACGGAAGTGCACGAGTGGAGGTAACGCCCAAAATCACGGCTCAAATGCCTGCGGGAGTTATACTTTGCGATGAATCGGTGTTTGATTTGCCTTTCACCGTCACGGGAGGATTTGATACAGGCATTGGGTTTGAAGCTCAATTATCGGACAAAGAAGGAAACTTTACCACATCTCGCACTGTCGGAAGTGGCAGCCAAAGTCCCCTTAAAGTTACGATTCCTGCCAATGTAGAAATTGGTGGAAATTACCGTTTACGCATCAAACCGACCCAAAATGCCAACGCGAACCTCACACCAAGCGACGTTTTCTCGCTCAAACAACGCGCCAAAGCAACCCTTAGTGGCGACACGACAATTGCGTTTGGAGGGGAAGCTAAGCTAAAATTAAGTGCTCAAGGCACGTTTCCCGTGACGTACGTTCTTTCCGACAATAACACGGCCACTATCTCCAGCAACGCTCAAACCATCAGCGTAAAACCAGCCTTAGAAACCACCTATACACTAAAATCAGTGACAAACGTATGTGGAAACGGAAGCGTTGGTGGCAATGCGCGCGTGAATGTTCTTCTCACGGCCATTGCGCCTGTTTCTGACGAAGACTTGCGGGTATTGCCCAACCCAACCCACAACAAAGTCAAAGTAGAAGCTAAGGTCTTTGGACAAAAATCAGGCGATTGGGAATTATTGGATGCGCAAGGAAAAACCCTCAACAAAGGACACTTCCGAAAAGGAACATTGCACGGGCTTGACATATCACTCGAAGACACCGTCCCTGGCGCCTATCTGTTACGTTTTGTAGTAGAGGGGCAAACGATTGTTCGCAAAGTTGTGAAACTGTAAACAACCCTTTTTGCTTACTATGGAACACAAGAGAGAAGGTAATATTTATGACCGAATCGTAAAAGAAAATATTGAAAGTATCATTCCTGCATTGATGAATAGCGTTTTGGGCTTCAAAGTTCTAGAATCGACCGTAATCAAAGAAAAGCTGCAACAAACCAAGGAAAAAGAAGCAGACGTTTTGAGAATAATTACAGACCCAAGCGGCAGAAAGTTTATTTTACACCTTGAATTCCAAGTAGATGACTATAAAAAAATGGTATATCGCATGGCAGATTACTGGGTTTTATTAAAATCGAAATACAAGTTTCCTATTAGGCAATTTGTTATTTACATTGGCAACAAAGAACCAACAATGAGAACTGTACTTTCAGAGGATGGTAATTATTTTCAGTTTCAGCTCATCAATATCACCCAATTCGATTATTTACGATTTCTCAATTCAACAAACCCTGAAGAAATTATTTTAGCTGTTTTGGGGGATTTTGGCAACGAACAACCTACAAATGTGCTCTCAAAAATCATCCAAAGGCTCGAAGAAACTAAAACTGATGCAAATACGTTAAAAAAACACTATAGGCAGTTGAGAATTCTTGCAAAACTTCGTAACTTGAATTTAAAGTTTGATGATATGATAAAGAACATGGCAAAATATTTTGATGTCGAAAATGACCCTTTCTTCATCAAAGGACAGGAAAAAGAATTATCAAAATTTGTCGCTTTTCTGCTTAGAGAAGGAAACAGGACTTTTGAACAAATTGCCGATATAGCAGATACTACTGTGGACTTTGTCAAAGCTGTCCAACAAAAACTCCAGGCAAAAAACACCTAACAATCAGCACTTTAACTTTGTCTTATGGCGACGTAGTTTGCTAACGCCTAAATAATGAAGAAAAGTCTCGATGACTTCTAAGTCGGCTTCGGCCCAATCTAGTTTGTGAACCTCTTCCAGCCGAACCCATTTGTATTGTTGGTGTTCAGTCAAAACGATGGGCGAGGTAAGCATCCGACACACGTAAGGTACAAGGCAGATAATGCGGTTAGGGTCTTCTTTGTAGGCAGGTTCAAGGCGTACTCCTATTTCAATTTCTACACTCAGTTCTTCCATAATTTCGCGGTGAAGTGCCTCAATTTCCGTTTCGCCTTCATCCACTTTTCCGCCAGGAAACTCCCATTTTAAAGCCAGTGACATCCCTTCCTTGCGCTGGGCCGAAAAAACATGCCCATCTTTTTCAAAGATAGCGCAGGGTACTACCACAATTTTTTTTGAACTTTCGGGTGGGATTGCCATACAAAGCCGCTTTTTTATACAAAGTTAGTACGGAAAATCATTTCTAACCGCTTTTTTTATCGAACGGTCGAAGGATTAACAAATATTTTATAGTTTGCATCCCTGAATCTTCCTTATTTTTAGCACAAAGTCCAAGTTTTTGTAGTCATAATACGATTTTGTATCTCCGAACCTTAAACAGTATAATCTTATTCAAACCCATGTTTACTGAAAAAGACCTCGCCCAAATCGAAAAACAGGGCATTTCGCTTGAAACCATCCAACAACAGATTTCTCATTTTGAAACGGGTTTCCCTTTTTTAAAAGTTCTCAAAGCCGCTACCGTAGGTGATGGCATTGTGCGCGTGAGCGAAGAAGAAAGTGCTGCTCTTGTCGATGAGTTTGATGCACAAGCCAAAAACGTTTCGTTGTTGAAGTTTGTCCCAGCTTCGGGCGCTGCCACGCGGATGTTCAAGTCGCTTTTTGCTTTCAAAGACGACGGAAAAAGCGACAAGTCTATCCCTGAATTTAGCGAGCGGATTCGCGATTTTGCTTTCTTTGAAGACCTAAAAGCCGCCATGGCCAACGACGGTGTTGACATTGAAACGGCCATTGGCGACGGCAATTACCAACAAATTGCCGACTATATTTTGAGTGGCAAAGGGCTAGATTATGGCAACCTTCCCAAAGGTTTGTTAAAATTCCACAACTACGAAGAAGGGGCGCGTACGCCCGTAGAAGAGCATTTGGTAGAAGGCGCCAACTACGCCAATGCCAACGGGGTTGTTCGCCTACACTTTACTGTCTCACCAGAGCACCGCAGCCGTTTCGAAGCCCTGATTGAAGCCATGAAACCTGCTTTTGAAGAAAAATACAGCGTCACTTATGAAGTGAGTTTTTCGGAGCAAAAACCCTCTACCGATACCATTTCGGTGAACATGGACAACACACCTTTCCGCAACGCCGACGGTAGCCTGTTGTTCCGTCCTGCGGGGCACGGGGCGCTTTTGGCCAACCTCGACGACCAAGACGGGGATGTGGTATTCATCAAAAACATCGACAACGTAGTACCCGATAGCCTCAAAGACACCACTTTTACGTACAAAAAAGTCCTTGGGGCGTTGTTGTTGAAATACCGCCAGCAAATTTTTGATTTCTTAGCCCGCATCGAAGCAGGCGAAAACAGCGATAGCCTAATCAGCGAACTGTCAGAGTTTTACGAAACGACGATGTTTACGCAGCCTACCAAGGATTTCTGGACGCTTTCAAATACCGAGAAACTCGCTTATTTTGCCATGAAACTCGACCGCCCTGTGCGTTTGTGCGGAATGGTGAAAAACGTCGGCGAGCCTGGTGGCGGGCCTTTCTGGGCGGCGAATCCCGACGGCACGACCTCGCTCCAAGTCGTAGAGTCGGCGCAAATTGACATGGACGATGCTGCCCAAAAAGCACTTTTCGATACCGCAACGCACTTCAACCCCGTTGATTTGGTGTGCTCTCTCCGTGGTTATAAAGGCAAGAAATTTGAGTTGATGAGTTATCGCGACTCCAATACGGGCTTTATTACCCAAAAATCAAAAGACGGGAAAGACTTGAAAGCCCAAGAACTCCCAGGACTTTGGAACGGCTCAATGTCTGACTGGAATACGGTGTTTGTGGAGGTTCCGTTGATTACCTTCAACCCCGTCAAAACTGTCAACGATTTGCTCCGTAAAGAGCACCAAGCGTAAGGTTTATCAACAAAAAACACCTTTTTTAGCCCTTTCTGAACGGTTTTCCGCATCAGAGGGGGTTAATTTTTTCTATTGCTTCAACAGCTTACGTTCAAGCCATTTATCACTTACTTTTATTCGAAGAAAATACAATCCATTTGGCAAAGCTTGGGTATTGATTTCGTCTCGGTATTCGCCCGCTGTCCACTGGCGTTTTTGGTACACGCGCCCTTGTACGTCTATTATCTGCCATTCGGTCGCCGTAGGAATGTCGATGGTTAGGTGCAGTCGGTCGGACAATGGATTAGGCCCCACGATGATTTTTTCTTGTTCTTCCTCCACTCCTGTAATCACCACATTGGCCGTTACACTACCCGATACCGTCCCCGTCCCACACGAGTTACTCACCGAGCTGAGGGTATAGGTCGTTGGTAAAGTGGGTTTAACAGTGATCAAAACGGGGGTTTCGTTTGTTGTCCCCATCGTATTATCCGACATTGTGTAGGTCCAAGGTGCATCGCCAGTAAACTGAATCACTAACAATAGTTCATCCCCAGGCTTGAGCGGCGTCGCCACGCCTCCACTCAGTGCGGCCGTAGGGCGGCGTCCTAGCAGAAAGGGCGAAGTCGGCTGCGACGTAACCGTTGTGCTTCCTACCACTACGACCCGAATTCGGTAACCGTTGGCGTTCGGAATCGCGGGGATATTGGCTAAAATAGGGCTACGGCTTCCCGTCCCGATAATAACAGCATTGGTAAAATTTCCTAAACTGTCCGACAACTGCGCCTGAAATACGGTATTGGCAGGGAGGGTTCCGCCGCCAAGCGAAAATTTGACTTCAAATTCTTTACCACTACAAATACCTGAGGTGATGTTTTCGGTAATTACGCGCGGAATAACCGTCACCGAGGCAATTCCCGAAACAGTACCTTCACCGCACGAATTTCGCACCGAAGTTAGTTGATATACCGTCGTTTGGGTGGGTTTTACAGTTACTTGCGCAGGAGTTACTTCCGAAGTTGTGGTGGTGCCGTCTGACAATGCAAGCGACCAAGGACCATCGCCCGTTAATGTCACAGGCAAGGTTGTTGATTCACCAAAATTGACCGAAGCAGCGCCCGACAATACCGCCGTTGGTCTAACTTTTATTATAAACGAAGCGCTATTGACCGATGTTGAGGTCACACTGGCTACTACCCGTAAACGATACGCCGCCCCCGCCGCAACGTTGGCAGGAATCGTCGTTGAAATTGGGCTGCTCGTTCCCGTTGCAAGCGCACGAGGCGCTGTAAACGAACCCGTTGCATCTGAGAGCTGAACGGTATAAGTAACCGCGCCTTCAAAAGTTCCCGTTACCACAAAAGGTAAACTTATGACACTTCCGACGCAAACCGAACCCAAGGCCACGTCGGCTGCACTCACCCGTGGATTGACTTTTACCTGAACAGTGCTTGTCGGCGTGGGGGCTGTTCCGCACGCATTACGAACTGATTTAACAGAATAGGTCGTCGTCGTCGTAGGACTGACCGTCACTAAAGCAGGAGTAGTATTCACTGTAGCCGTCTGGTCATTGGATAGAACGTACGTCCACGGGCCTTCTCCAGTAAAGTCTAACGTGAGTTTTGCGCTTTCTCCTACCCCAATCGTTGTACTGCCACTCAAGGTAGCGGTAGGCAAAGCTTGTATCGCAAACACACCGCTACCCACCGAAGTGGCCGAGGCACTAGCGATAACGCGTACTTTGTAGTTTTTGCCTGCTAACAACGAAGCTGGAAAAGTAACTTGCAATGGGCTGGCTGTGCCTGTCCCAATCGCAACGGGACTGGTGAAACTCCCCGTCGAGTCTGATACCTGTGCCGTGTAGGTTACAGCAGCCGTTGATTCAAACGTGCCCGTGGTGACAAAAGCCACCGTGCCCGTCGAACCTGCGCAAACGGAAGTAGATGCAAACGTAGGGGTAATAATGGGTAAAACGCGTACCCGCGCACTGCCAGCAACTGTACCCGCACCACACACATTGCTAACCGACTGAAGGGCATAAGTAGTACTCACAGTAGGTTGCACAATCCCTTTAAGCGGACTTGTGAGCGTAGTGCCTGTGTTGGTATTGGTAAATGTATAAGTCCAAGGGCCATTTCCTGTAAAAACAACCGTCAAGGTCGCCGTGCCACCCAACGTAATCGTGGTATCGCCCGAAAGCGTGGCTGTGGGGCGTCTGAGCATGGTAAAAATAGAAGTTGGCACCGACGTGATACCCGTCGTATCCGAAACAACGCGCAAACGATACTCCCCATTAGGAGCTGTTGCGGGCAAGGTAACCACAATCGGGCTGGTTGCTCCCGATGCCAACGCCGTAGGACTCGTAAACGTCCCTCCCGTTCCTGACAATTGCACCGTGTAAGTACGTTTAGCAGGCGTAGGGACATTGGATGGTGTAAACGCCACCGACAAAGTTGCCCCAGCACAGGCTGCTGCCCCGCTGACGTCCGTTGTGGTAATCGTCGGGGTTTGTGCCCACGTGTTCATCCAAGCGATTACGCCTAAAAATAATAAAACCCCAGTCCGTTTAAACAATCTCATAAAACGCAAGTCCGTTACATTGTTATACGCTAAAATTGTGCCATTGCAATACAACAATCCCTTCTCTTTGTAGTTTTCTATCAAGCAAATATACAAGACCCTAAACGAGAAATTTGTATTTTCGCCCCAATTCTGAAAAATCATGTCCATTCGGATACAACACCTCACTAAACTATACGGCGCACAAAAAGCCGTCAACGACATTAGCTTCGACGTAAAGCCTGGCGAAATCATGGGATTTTTAGGGCCTAACGGCGCGGGAAAATCGACGACCATGAAAATCACGACGGGCTACCTCAGCGCCACCAGCGGAAGCGTAGAAGTGTGTGGATTTGACGTAGCGAAGCAGTCGATGGAAGTACGCCGCTCGATTGGCTATCTGCCTGAGCACAACCCACTTTACACCGATATGTACATCAAAGAGTTTTTGCGTTTTGTGGGGGCTTTGTATGGCCTCAAAGGCGAAAAACTGAGCCAGCGGGTGAGTGAAATGGTAGAAATATGTGGACTAGGGCTTGAACAAAACAAAAAAATTGGACAATTATCCAAAGGCTATCGCCAACGCGTTGGTTTGGCCCAAGCCTTGATTCATAACCCGCCCGTTCTGATTTTGGACGAAGCCACCACGGGACTCGACCCGAACCAAATTCTTGAGATTCGGACACTCATTAAAAGCGTTGGAAAAGAAAAAACGGTTCTTTTTTCCTCGCACATTATGCAAGAAGTGGAAGCCATTTGCGACCGTGCCGTCATTATCAATCGGGGGCAAGTCGTGGCCAATCGCACCCTTGCCGATTTGCGCAGCGAAGGTAAACCGCTAGAAGAAGTCTTCCGAGAGCTTACCACGCAATAGCCCTCCTTTTTTTTCGTTTTTGAAACAGAATTGTTCCTTTGAACGTAATCTCTTTTGAACGTTTTTTATATTTGAGACTATGAGAAAATTATTTTTGGGATTGGTAGTGGCCTCCTTATGGGCATTTGGAGCCGCCGCTCAGACCGCCAACCCCGACGCACCTCCACCACCAGTACGACCCAATAATGATGGCCCCATCAAAGTGTTAGACGCACCTCCTCGCAAACAAGATCCAGAGCGTCCGCCTTCGCCCTTAGACCGCCTTCGCTTGGGAGGAAGTATTGGGCCACTGTCGTTTGGAACCGTAACCAGTATTGGGGTTTCGCCCGTGGCAGGGTATCAGGTTACTAATCGCCTTTCGTTAGGGGGTGGTTTTACGTATCAATACACCCAACTCCGCTATTCTCCTACCCTTAAAAGTAGCTACGATAACTACGGCGGACGAGTGTTTGGGATGTTTAATGTTTACGAAAGTATCAACTTAAACGCTGAATACGAATCGCTTAACGTCCAATACCGCGACTACAACGCCAGCGGCGTACGTAAGCGAACTTGGATAAATTCGGCCATGGTGGGAGCTTCGTACTCCACTCCGATTGGGGGGCGTTTTATCAAGGCATTTAACCTGATGTTGTTGTATAACCTAAGTTACAACAACTTGGTGAACCCTTCATATCCCGCAGAGAACATTTATCCGACTTCGAGCCCATTGGTGATTCGAGCCGTATTGTTTTAGTGTTTTAGTGTTTTTCAGTGTCGAGGGGCGAGTGCAGAGTGTCGAGTGTATTTTTGTATTCGACACTCTGCACTCGCCCCTCGACATTCTACCCTAGACATTTATTCTTTCACAGCTGCAAACTGCGTAAGGCGGTGCCCCATTTTGTCGCGCTTTGTTTTCAAATATCCTTCATTGTACTGATTTGCAGGCATTTCGATGGGCACACAATCAATAATTTCTAGGCCATAACCCATCAAACCCACCCGTTTTTTAGGGTTGTTTGAAATGAGTTTGATTTTGCTCAATCCCAAATCGCGCAAAATCTGTGCGCCTACGCCATAATCACGCTCGTCCATTTTAAACCCAAGGGCAATATTGGCGTCAACCGTATCCAAGCCATTTTCTTGCAATTTATAGGCTTTCAGTTTGTTGATAAGTCCAATACCACGCCCTTCTTGGTTCATATACACCACCACGCCTTTGCCCGCGCGCTCAACCATTTCCATCGACGCGTGCAATTGCGGCCCGCAGTCGCAACGGCATGACCCGAAAATATCGCCCGTCACGCACGATGAGTGAACGCGCACCAATACGGGTTCATCTTTTTCCCACGTACCTTTAATAAGGGCTAAGTGTAACTCCTCGGTATGGATTTGGCGGAACGCAATCATGTCGAAATGCCCCCATTCGGTCGGCATGTCAACGGCGATTTCGCGCTTGATAAGGGTTTCTTTCTGAAGACGGTATTCAATCAAATCCTTGATAGACACCAACTTCATATCAAACTTATCGGCCAATTCGCGCAGCTGTGGCAAACGCGCCATCGTACCGTCTTCGTTCAAAATCTCAATAAGGACTCCCGCAGGTTTTAATCCTGCCAAACGCGCAAAATCAATGGCAGCTTCGGTATGACCCGTGCGACGAAGTACGCCGCCAGGCATGGCACGAAGCGGAAAAATATGTCCTGGACGACCTAATTCTTCGGGACGGATGGTAGGATCCACCAAAGCTTGAATGGTTTTAGAACGGTCGGAAGCCGAAATTCCCGTCGTACAGCCGTGCCCCAGCAAATCGACCGATACGGTAAACGGTGTCTCGTGCGTAGAAGTATTATCTCCCACCATCATTTTGAGGCCCAATTCCTCGCAGCGCTCCACGGTAAGGGGGGCACACATGAGCCCTCGGCCTTCTTTTACCATGAAGTTCACCATTTCAGGCGTGGTCATTTCGGCCGCACAAATAAAGTCTCCTTCATTTTCACGGTCTTCATCATCGACCACAATGATGATTTTCCCTGCTCGAATGTCTTCAATCGCCGATTCAATGGTATCGAGCTTGATGGAATTGGTATTATTATTGCTATCCATGTATCAAATAAAAATAGTTTGCGAAAAACAACGTTTTATGTTTACGATTCTGTGTAGTGCGTGTAATTCTTTTCGTAGTAAGTTTGTTAGTAAAACAACCTTTTGCAAAGATACGTTCTTTGGGGAGAAGGAAATCGGAAATCATAAATCTATGAAATCATCTCTTGTACTTTTTTTCTTTTTGGTAAGCCTAGCCGTCTTGGGGCAAGATTATTGTGACCCTGCTCAACGAAACGCTGCAATTGGCAATGGCGGATTTATCGTAAAAGGCTCGTCTGTTGGTTGTCTTTTATTTGATGTTAATGTAGAAAAAACGGTGGGAGAAAATGCCCAATACATTTATGACTACAAAGGTGGCGACCCTACCAAAGCGCCTTATGCAGCTACTGCCACCACGTCACATCGCTATACTAAACTTGGCAAATATACCATTCTCCAGCTTGTAAGCACGGGGGGCACAGGAGCCATCGCCTGCCGCGTAGTAGAAGCTGTCACAGCGCCCAATTATAAAGTACAAGTCTGTAGTGGGCGCAAAGTGGTAGTCACAATCGCCGACGATTCTACCACCAAAGGTTATGAATCTTTTTTGGTTAATTTTGGAGGGGGTATTTTTATTCCTGTCTCCAAAGCCAATAGCCCTTACGTTATTTCTTATGCTTACCCTGCTACTGCCAATGCCGCAACCATTTCGGTAACGGGTACTGCCCCTGGCAATATTCCGCTTACCTGCAAAAAAGATACGAGTGTAGTTCTGAATACTTCTACTGCAACGGGCGTATCCATCCGCAAAGTAACCACTCGCCCCGACGGCACGGTGGATGTGCTTGTCAAAGGTAGCGCAGGCATCAAAGCCGACATTCAAATCGACGAAGGCGCGACGGGAACGTTTAAAAACACGGGCCAAAGCGCGACCACCAACGATACCACCACGGTGACGATTCGCGCCATCAACGCCGCCCAAAACGCTTATTGTTTTCGCCTAAGTACCAGCGACGTCTGCGACAATACCACCACTACCTCCAGCGTAGTCTGTGCCACGAGCTTAGATGTTGTAGCTCAAAACCAACAAAACGTACTCACTTGGAAAGAATATCCGCACGCGGCCTCATTTCAAAATTACCGCGTCAATCTCAACGGAACCCCTAGCCCAGTGGTCACGAATCGTACCACAACAACCCAAACTGACCGCAACGTGACCTGCGGAAATCAGTATTGTTATCAAGTCACGGTGACATTGGCGGGAGGCGTTGAATCGGTTTCGCAACTGCGCTGTGTTCAAGCCATTTCTAGCGATGTTCCATCAAAAATTACCAACGTTGTGGCTTCGGTACTCGAAGAAGAACAAAAAGTAGAAGTACGTATTACCAATCCACCAGCGTCGGGAGCTAGTCCTTCTCGATTCAAAACCATTTTTTTACGCGCCGACAATGGCAGCAACAACTACCAAGAGGTGGGGGTTGCCAATAACCAATTGACATTTATTGACCCCACCGCCAACCCCAATGCTCAATCGTACTGCTATAAAGTTCAATACGAAAACAGTTGCGGAAATCGCTCCGAACCAAGCGACCCCGTTTGTTCAATTCACTTATATTCCAAAACCAGCTCAACCGTTGACTGGACCATTGATTCTCCATTCTTGTTTCCGGTTGGCTACTACGCTTTAGAGATATTGAACGAGCAAGGGGTTCTTGTTGACCAAGTTCGTTTGGGAGGAAACTCTAGCTTCGACCCTGACACTTATAATCCTGACCAACAGCAGTTTAGATACCGAATACTTGCTTATCCACAAGGGTCTTCGGGGTTAATAAGTTATTCCAACCCTTACGTCTTTGTCCGCAATGCTCTTGTCTTCATTCCCGATGCGTTTTCTCCTAACCAAGACAATGTCAACGACTTTTTTGCGATGCAAGGGCAATTTGTCAATACTTCAAGACTGATTGTCTATAACCGATGGGGCGAAGTGCTTTTTGAATCCGATGACGCGATAAAAAAAGGGTGGGACGGAAAACTCAATGGACAGCCCGCACCCGAAGGGTCTTACGTGTATCGGATTGAAGTAAGTGATTTGCTTGGTAAAAATTTTGTTAAAATCGGGACTTTCTTACTCGCTCGGTAGTTTTCGGTACTTTTGCTCAAACTCAACTAGGTAGCGGTTTCCAATCGGAATTTCGACATTACCTAAGTGGACTTTGGCCCTCTGAACTGCCGTTATCCGTTCAAAAGCGACAATAAACGAATTGTGAATACGCCCAAACTGCTCTTCGGGCAGTTTGGCTTCCATGGCTTTTAGGTTCAGGCGCGTCAGAATGGGTTTCGGTTGCTGCGTGGTGTATATTTTGACGTAGTCTTTGAGCCCTTCCACGTAATTTACTTCATCGAAATAAATCTTGATTTCTTTGTATTCCGAAAAAACAAAGAAAAAACCACGTTCCGCAACCGCTGGCGTCTCCTCTTTCTGACGCAATTCAAACAATTCTTTGGCCCGAAATACTGCTTTTTCAAAACGTCCAAACGGAATCGGTTTGAGTAAATAATCCACGACATTTAGTTCAAAACCCTCCAAAGCATACTGCTCATAGGCCGTCGTAAAAATCACCATTGGCGGTTGTGAAAGTCCGCGTAAAAATTGCGTTCCTGTCAACGTAGGCATCTGAATATCCAGAAAAATGAGGTCCACTGAATGGGTTTTAAGCCACAAATCAGCATCGAAGGCATTTGAAAAAGTAGCTTGTAGATCCAAGTACGGAAACCGACGAAGGTCATCGGCCAAAATCGCCAAAGCAAACGGCTCGTCGTCAATGGCTATGCAACGTAACTGCGTCATGGGGCTAGTTCAAGGGATAATTCCACCCGAAATGTAGTGGCGTTGGTGTAAATATGCAATTCGTGCCGCTGTGGATAATGCAGGGCCAGGCGGCGTTCCACATTTTTTATCCCCAATCCCGACGCACCTTCCTTGGGTAGGTTATTTTCAAAAATGGGGTTTTCGGCAAAAAACAACAAGTGGTTTTCTCCCACCCGAAAGCCAATCACGATGTCACTTTTTTGTTGACTGTGCAAGCCGTATTTAAACGCATTTTCGACAAAAGGCAAAAACAATAAAGGCTCAATTTGATACCTTTCAATCGCTCCTTCGTGTACAAACGAAACGGAGTTTTGCTCGGTCAGTCGCATTTTTTGGAGGTCAATAAAATGCTGCAAATGCTCAATTTCTTGCGCTAATGGCACGCGTTCGTGGTTGGCCTGATAAATCACGTACCGCAGCAACTGCGACAGTTTCACCACTGCTTCTTCGGCATTATCCGACTTTTGGCGTGTCAACCAGCGAATGTTGTTGAGCGTATTAAACAAAAAATGTGGGCTGATTTGAAGTTTCAACACGGCCAATTCGGCGGCTATTTTTTCCAATTGAATCTGTTGTTTTTCTTCGCGTTCGCGCAAACGGTCACGCACCAAGGCAATCATCGAGCTGGCCAACGTAATCAAACAAAACGATAAAAAAGCGGTGATTTGAGGAGGCCCTATCGCCCCAAAAGGAGGCCGAACGGGCATTCTGCCCGAGGGTGGTGGCATCGGCGGAGGTACTTGCCCAAGCATCGGGGGGCGGCTCATTCGCCACCACTGCATCAGCAAATCGTTGGCAATCAAATAAATCAACAATGCTCCTGCCACTGCCCCCACGTACGCAATCACATTCTTTTTAGACAGCAGATTCGGGATTAAGCGTTGGAGATTGAGGTAAAAAAAGGCAATCAACAAGGCATCACCTGCCAGCTTACTCAGCAAAAAACTGCCAAAATTTGGCGGAAACCAGGTGTTTGAAAAGGAAAAAAATAGCAACGGAGAGGCGATGTAAACTACCCAGCCAATGAGGTGCAGCCACCCGTTATATCGTTCTAAATACTTCATAAAATCCTTTTCCTAGCTATACATTTTTTTACCCACCTTCGTTGCAATGTGTCTATTTATCAGCGGTTTGTGTAGAGCCTTTGCCAAACTTAACAATTTCTTAACATTCTTCTACACATATCCAGTATTTGTAGGCACATACGGCAAGAGCTGCCACATCTTGCGTTCATTGGCGGTAATCAACTTTAAAACCGCCATAACCGATGAAACGCACACCTTATCTTTTTTTGCTCAGCTTGCTCTGTTGGATTTCCGTCGAAAGCATGAGCCAAAACAACACTTCTACCCCAAAAAGTAAGTCACGCCGACCCAATTACGAGGTAGTCTTTCCTCAAAATCGCGTGAATACGCTAGAAATCACGCTTACCCAAGCCACTTGGGATAGCATACAAATAGATATGAAAAAGAAATTTGGGAATGAATTTGGAAAAGGAAGTCGATTTCCAGGACCGATGCCTAGAAATGGGGCTTCTGCAGCTGCCATGCGGGAGGGAGGTTCGATGGGCGGAGGTCCTGCTTCTTTTGGCCAAAGCGAGCCCAATTATGTGGTAGCTTCGTTGAAGTTTAACGGAAAAACGTGGAATTCGGTAGGTTTTCGCCTCAAAGGCAATTCGACCCTAATGATGTCTTGGGGACAAGGGATTTACAAATTGCCTTTCCGATTATCGTTTGATGAATTTGCACCTAAAGGGACAGCGAAACCCTCATTTTACGGCTTTCATGAGTTGTCGATGTCACCTGCGGCCAACGACCCTTCACTTTTACACGAAAAAGTGGCCGCTGATTTATTCCGTCAAGCAGGCATTCCCGCCGCCCAAACGGCTTTCTATCGCGTATTTATCAATTTTGGAGAAGGCTTGAAATACTGTGGGGTTTATACCATGGTTGAGGTAATCGACGACACGATGGTTGGTACTCAGTTTGGAGATACCAAAGGAAATATTTACAAACCCGAATCTACGTTTCAGAAGTTTACGGCGGTTCAGTTTGAAAAGAAAAATAACAAGAAAAAAGCAGATTACTCAGACGTTCAGTCGTTCATCAAGGCGCTAAATGATTCTACTCGGCTTACACAGCCTGCCCAGTGGCGAGCGCATTTGGAAGCTACCTTCAATGTTCCTCATTTTTTAAAATACTTGGCCATCAACAACGTCATTGGCAACTGGGATACCTACGGAGCCATGGCGCACAACTTTTACCTGTACAATTCGCCCACTAAAAAACTGACGTGGATTCCGTGGGACAACAACGAGGCATTTTCGAGCCGTGGTGGTGGAATGCCTCCTGCTGCAATGGCGCGCAATGAAAAACGTCCCAGCGAAAGTAGTAGTGGCCCTTCAGAAGGGTTCTTTCCACCGCCACCACCGATGGGAGGCAACAAAGGTGGATTTGGCGGGAATGTTTCCCTCGACCTTTCGACCGTCAGCAAGCAATGGCCACTGATTCGCTACCTAGCCGATGATCCCGTCTATTTGACGCAATACAAAAATTA
Source organism: Runella defluvii (assembly GCF_014195535.1). Lineage (GTDB taxonomy): Bacteria > Bacteroidota > Bacteroidia > Cytophagales > Spirosomataceae > Runella > Runella defluvii. The sequence goes on from NZ_JACIBY010000005.1 coordinate 438,397, forward strand.
CGTCAAAGCGTTTACCCAACATCTATTTACAACTACCAACATGAAAAAGTTATTGGAACGTCAGCATCGTCTTATTGCACCTTATGTGGAAGGCAAGGAGGCAAAACCTTATTCTCAGCTACGGGATACGGCTAGTTTTGGTCGTTCGCTCGAACAACTCAATGAACACGTCGTATCTCAAACGCAAAAAGTAGCAGCGTTTTTACAAAAGCCCTAGTCCTCTTGCAACGTAACTATTTCTTTTAACGTAAACCTCATTGATACCGATGCCTCTAAACTCATATTCTGACACCTTTATGAAAATTGTTCGTTCCACGCTCTTTGTGGTACTCATGGCCTTTGTTGTCACCTCTTGTAAGGACAAAGTGCAAGATGTGTCCCCTGGCGATGGTACTGCCGAAACGGCCAATCCCGACTGGACGACCGAGTCGCACAGTGGCGATGGCACCCCCAACTATGACATTGTCTTTCCACAAAGTCAGGTTAATACCCTCGAAATTACAATGACGGCGGCCGATTGGACGGCCATCAAAACCGACATGCAGACCCTGACGGGAACTGCTTTTGGTGCACGTGGCAGTAGTAGCACACAAGGAGGAGGAGGAGCACCTGCGGGAGGAACTCCCCCTAACGGAGGAACGATGCCTGGTGGAAATGGGAATGCAGCGGGGGGCGGAGCGCTTGACTTGATTGGTGGCGACCCTATCTACGTAGCAACTACATTGAAGTTTAACGGTAAAACCTGGAACAAAGTAGGACTTCGCCTCAAAGGCAACTCCAGCCTTTCTTCGATTTGGGGAGCAGGGATTTATAAACTTCCTTTTCGACTAAAATTGGATGAATTTGAAGACAAATATCCAGAGATTGATAACCAACGCTTGTACGGTTTCAAAGAGCTCTCCATGTCACCCGCGTATGCCGATAACTCACTTATTCGGGAAAAAGTAGTGGCCGATATTTTTCGCATGGGAGGAGTAGCTACCGCTCGTACGGCCTTCTATAAAGTGTATATCAACTTTGGCGAAGGAGCCAAGTACTGTGGCGTATATACCATGGTAGAAATCATTGACGACACGATGGTAAAAGACCAGTTTGGAGAAAAGAAAGGGAATATTTACAAGCCAGAATCGACATTTCAGTCGTTTGTTCAATCACAATTTGAAAAGAAAAATAACGAAACAACCCCTGATTACAGCGATGTGCAAGCGTTTGTGACGGCCCTCAACAGCACCGACCGCACCACCAACGCCGCACAGTGGCGCGCCAATCTCGAAAAAACCTTCAACGTGGATAATTATTTGAAGTACTTGGCCATCAACAACACCATTGTCAACTGGGATTCGTATGGAGCGATGGCGCACAATTATTACCTGTACAACTCGCCGACGAACAAATTGACGTGGATTCCGTGGGACCACAATATGTCGATGACTAGCTCATCAACGGGCGGAGGAATGAGCCGTTCGGCCGTGTCGTTGGCCATGACCGAAGTAGGGACGGGTTGGCCACTCATTCGCAACGTCGCCGCTGACCCCGTTTATTACGCCAAATACAAACAGTACGTGCGTTCGTTTGCCGATAATGTTTTCACCACTGCCAAAATGAACGAGTTGTTTGAAAAATACACAACGCTTATCACGCCCTACGTAACAGGTACTGAAAAAGAGGTGTCGCCTTACACCAACCTCACAAATACGGCCGCATTCACGGCATCGTTGGCTGAACTCAAACAACACGTTGTCACTCGAAACCAAGCAGTTAATACTTTCCTTAAATAAAAAGTATATGTCGAACAGTAGCATCTTTGTGGCCTTATTGAGCATATCCGTTGGTTGGGCACAAAGCAAAAAGGAAGTAAAAAAGTACGACATTGTTTCTACCACCGAAACCATCGTCGAAGTCGTTGATGGAAAGGAAGTTACCCGAAATGATTCGTACAAAAAATTTGACAAAGATGGCAACGTCATCGAAGAAGTGAAGTACGACAACTACGGAAAAGTGGAAGAACGTATCGTGCGGATTTTTGACAAATTCGATAATAAAACGCAAGAAATTACCTTCGATGCGACCAATCACCAACTCAAACGAGAAGTCTATAAATACAACGAACTAGGCGAAAAAGTCGAAGAGTCAGAATTCAATTCAAAAAATCAACTGGTTAGTCGTGCGGTTTTTGTTACCGACCGACGTGGCCTCAAATCGGAAAAGAAAACCTATGACAGCAAGGGCAAGCTCATTCAGACTAAAAAATACCGCTACGACGACTGAGGAATTGTTTGAGGGAATCAAACAGCAAGCCAAGGCGTTTGAAGCGATTTCGTTGGCCGAAATGGACAGCGTAAAGCTGATGAACCGTACCGATGCCAAGTTTGTGATTCCGCTCGGAATGTTCTCGGTTATTCTCTCCGATTTGCTTCCTCATTACCGTATTTTGGAGGTAAACGGCCTGCGCCTAGCCGACTATGAAACGTTGTATTTTGATACCGACTCCTTGCAACTTTATCACGAACATCAGTCGGGAAGGCTTAATCGCTACAAGATTCGTCAGCGTAACTACGTGCAGTCAAACCTCATTTTTACGGAAGTTAAATTTAAGAATAATAAAGGGCGTACCATCAAAACACGAGTGAGCCAACAACAACTTCCTGGCGAAAAGATGGAGGATAATGTTTGTGGTTTCCTACAACGGCAGACGCCGTTTGCTGCCACCGACTTACAGCCCGTTTTGTGGGTGGACTATACCCGCATGACCCTTGTAAGTAGAACTACTGCCGAACGGCTTACGCTGGATTTAAACCTGACGTTTCGAAACGAAAAGACGGTTAAAAATTATGCTCCAGTTGTCGTCGCCGAAGTAAAGCAAGAGTCGCTCAAGCACTCGTTTTTTCTGGATCTGATGAAAAAGTATAAACTCAGAGAAGGGTCAATTAGTAAATATTGCCTGGGCATTATCAGCCTTTACAACCACGTCAAGTACAATCGGTTTAAATCAAAACTCAATCATTTACACAAACTAGCGCATGCTTTTTCTGCAAGAACTCACCACGCCTGATACCTTTGAGTGGTTTAATAAACTACCCGAAAAGTTTTTTGTACGCCTGCTCGTTGATGTGCTCACCACAACGATTCTTGTACGTCTGATTTATTACCGTATTTACCGCCGTACCGACTTATTTTTGACGTTTTTTGGCTTCAACTTTGTGATTTTCCTCATCACGTACCTTCTCAATAAAGTACAGATGTCGATGGGAGCCGCTTTTGGACTTTTCGCGGTCTTCTCAATGTTGCGCTACCGTACCGAGGGACTGTCGGCCAAAGACATGACGTACTTGTTTATCGTGATTTCGGTGGGGTTGATTTCGGCCATTATCAAAGGTAGTTGGGACGAGTTAGGGCTTGTTAACGGAATGATTTTATTGGTGGTGTGGCTTTTGGAAGGAAATTTGCTTATCAAAAGAGAGCTGACCAAAAACATCCAATACGACCGCATCGAGCTCATCACGCCCGAGCGTCAAGAAGAGTTATTGGAAGATTTGCGCGCCCGAACAGGCTTAGCCGTTCACCGCGTAGAAATTCAAACGATGGATTTTTTGAAGGACTCGGCTCTTATCATGATTTTTTATTACCAAGGAACGGTAAAAAATCAAGTGCTAAGGGTGGCTCACAATCCGACCGAGTAAATCGTGACAAGGGTTGCTCACAACCCGCTCGAAGACGAACAAAGAGCAAGAGGCAAAACTAAAAACAGGAAACCGTCAAAAAAATGAAAAAAATAGCAATCGCAGCCTTCGTATGTTTACCGTTTTTGGGGCAAGCCCAAGCAACGGACATTGGTTTGTGGTCGGGCGTGGGGGTGGAGAAAAAAATCACCAAATCGCTTTCAGTGAGTGTAAATACACAGTTCCGTTTTACCGATAACGTTTCCATCTTACGGGCATACCTGGGCGAAGCTGGCGTGTCGTACAAACTTAACAAGCGCTGGGAAGTAAGCGGATATTACCGTTTTATAGGTCGTCGGAAGAAAAATGACGATAAAACAGGCTACGAATACCGTCCTTACCACCGTTTTTATGCCGATATTGCTTACGACCGTAAAATCTGGAAGTTGAAATTTGATTATCGTTTGCGGTACCAAAACCAGTTTATGGACGACGACAGCGGCCTCGAAAACGACAAAAGCTATGTGCGTAACAAATTTGAAGTATCTTATCCCAACAAATCGCGCTTCACCCCCTACGTTTCGACCGACTTTTTTTATCAGCTAGGCGGCGTTGGATTTGATCAAATGCGAAACAAAGGCGGGATTGAGTTTGCCATCAATAAACGTAACAAAATTGATGTTTCAGGCTTTACGGATTACCGACTTCAAGGTAGCCAAGAGAATCGTTTTTTAATTGGTGTTTCGTATAAGTTGAAGCTCTGATTTTTGTCAACTTTTAACCACTGCTAACCGTTCCATTAAGGATTTGTGCTTTCCTTCAGGTATTTGAACCTCTTCATTCTTTAAAAAAAGTTTATTTGTTTCAATTTTAGAGAGTTGGTGTAAGTTAATGACGACAGAGCGTGACAGTTTGTAAAAGTAAAATGGAAGTTCGCGTAGGATGTTTCCCATAGGTGATGAAACAAATATGAAGCTATACGTCTTTTGTGGATATATGTCTCCAAAATATTCTCTGGAGAGATACAGCCTAGAATAATTACCGCTTGCTTCAATATATAAAATCTCTTTTATTTTTACACCGATGTGCCCTTTATCAGCTGGAAGAAATAAATATTCCAGCTGGTTTTGTTGAGGAGATGGAAGATTACCTGCGTTGAAATTATGAAGCGCTATTTCTATTTGTACTACTAATTCATTCATCCGCAGTGGCTTTTCAAAAAAAGCAGCCGGATGGGTCTTTTTTATACTTTCTCTGAGTTCAAGAGGTGTATGTCCAGTCATATAAATAATTGGAATCCAGTTGATTTTCAATAGCTCCAAAGCCGTGGTAATTCCGTCTTCTGGGCCATCTAATTCGATGTCAATCAAGGCAATATCAACAAAGTTTTGTTGGATGATTTTGACAGCTTCTTTTAAATTTTTTGCAGCTCCCAACACCGTTATCCCTGCTTTTTGAAGGCTTTGTTTGATATTTTCGGCAAAAAATGGGTCGTCTTCTACGAGAAGGAGATTTGTTCCTAGTTCCATAATTTCAATAAGTCTATTAGCTTTTTGACGTGATTTTTGGTTTGACTGTGCAGTCAAAAGACAAATCAAAACGGCAACCTCCATCCTGTTTGAATGTTGCATCACCGTTTAATGTATCCGTCATAAGTCTGATAAGTTGCATACCAAACTCCCCCTTTTTGTGATCAGTAACAAAGCCAGGGCCATTGTCTAAAAATGTAAATGAAATAATACCAGCCTTCAAAGTACATCGAACTATAAGTGAAGGTGCAGGATTATTCTTAAAGGCGTATTTACAGGCATTGGTAGTGAGTTCGTTGACAATTAGTCCCAGCGGAATGGACTTGTCGGTATGCAATCCAATATCCTGTATTTCATAAATGGGACGAATTGAATCAAAATGATAACTCCTTAATACACTTTGAATTAAATCTGGAAGGTAATGTAAAAGATGAATCTCCACCAAATTATCTCCTTGGTACAACCGGTGGTGAGCCATTAACATGGCTTCTATTCTCATCAAACTTTCTTCCATGGTTTCAATGGCAACGGGGTCAGTCAATTGATAAATTTGCAAATTTAATAAAGACGAAACGGATTGTAAGTTATTCTTTGTTCGATGACTTTGCTCTTGAACAAGCAAGGCATTCACCTTACTTATTTTTTGATATTTTATAAATAACCGATAAAAGAGAATACCAGCTATAACTGCCCCCAAGAATAAGGCGAGAACAACTATACTAAGTTTTTTCTGCAACGCCATTTCTTTTTGTTCTGCAATAAACTGCGCTTGTTTCTTTTCGTGTTCATCCAGCAAAATCAAATTTTGAATCGCCTGATTAACCTGACTGTCAAAGTTTTTTATTGTCAATTCTTGACTTTTCTTTTGATACCCAAAAGCCTTTTCCCATTGTTTAGTTTGTTCATAATAACTACCATACACATTCGTCAACAGTTCATGCAGGGCGGGATTCGAAACACTTCCAGCTAAAGAAGATGCCTTATCTAGCCACGGTTTGGCCAATGAAGGCTTGTTTTGTTTCAATAAATCTTCCCCAATACCTGCATAAAGGCTCATAATATTATTTAACAATTTTGCTTTGGTGTACACGTCTAGTGCTTTTTGCTGATACTCACTGCTTTTGTCTGGTTTGTTTTTCAATTTCCATAAGCCGATTAAAAAACCGTAAGCATCTCCAATGTCAAGGGGATTATTGATCATTTTTGCCACTTTGAGACGCTGATTCGCATAGTAAATAGCGCTATCTAATGAGCCTATAGATTTAGAGTAAGGGAGTGGTTGGCTAAGTTTCCAAGTCTCTACATGAAAATGACTTAATAATTTATTGGCTTCCATTTGGCTGCGTAGTGATTTGCTTGCCCGGAAGTTGAGATAGGCTACATATTTATAGTGCAAGGCGGTAGCCGAAAGTGTCGAATAGATGGGGAACCCGGTCATTTGTATATATATTTTCCCAACATCTTCCGACAACCCCATAGGTTCTCTGATACGAAGTGCTCTTAAGAACCATTGTTGTGCTTTGGTATAATCTTTAAGACCAATATACCGTTTCCCCATGATATAGCACATCTCAGCTACTTCTAATGAGTCCCCTTTTTTCCTAACGACTTCGTATTCTTTTTTGGTTTCGAGCAATCGTTCATAGGGGTTTTTAGTGCTTTGCGCCATTAAGTACGAAGCCGAGCATTGGCAAAAAAAGAGCCAAACCAGAAAAATTAGGAACTTGATCCGATTCATATCTCAGGAAATTTACTTAATTCTGAATTATTACGTCAAGTAAAATTATCTAATAAATAAAGAATTTTCTTGTGCTTCCTATTTTTTCAGAGGATAAATTCTTGGTTTCGGCAGGGTCAAACGGAGTTTAAGAAAATTTTTGGTAATAATGTTCCCTATTTTTCTACCTTACTAAACAGTTTTCTTACTTAAGAGAGCTAATTATGTCTAAGGTTTACTATTTCAACCCAGTATATCTTAATGATCACTCAACCGAATTCTCAACGCCCCCTTTTCAAAATAGGGACATACCAATTCCCTCCTGAACAGATAGTTTTATTAGCTGGTGATCGAAATTATACCAAAGCAATATTACTAGACGGTAGTGTTTGGTTAAGTAGTAAAACGCTATCTGTATATGAAGCCGAAGCTCTAGCACTTGGCTTTATTAGAGCACATAAATCTTTCATTATCAATAAAATACATATCAAAAAGATAACGAACAACTATGTACTGTTAGACCACTACCTGGCTCCTATTCCATTATCCAGAAGGAGGCGAAGCAAATTTAAGTGAAGAAATCAACTTTTCTGAATTATTTAATCAACATCCTCTCCCCTTCAAAAACAATGAAACCGACCTTAACCTTATTACTCGTTATTAAAACCGTTCTCGTTTTTTCACAGACGTTTACCATTCCTAAACTTGTGCCTGATGGGCCCGTCAAGACACTTGATTATAGCCCTACACAAGGATTATTGCTTTCTGGGGATTTTCGCTATTTGGGGTATCCTGCCCAAAATATTGCTGTTGTAGATACTGTGGAAGGTAATCCCAAAGGAGGGAGTTTTCCTTTGTTAACTTATTATAACAGGTCGGAAGGAGATAAAGAAATTGTTCCCGACGGAAAGGGAGGCTGGTATATCGCCAATACAAGTCAATATAGAGGGGGAAGCGGCTTAAATGAATTTTATACCCGACAGCAGTATATTATTTATGATTCTACGAATACTGTGAAAGTACTTGACTGTATAGTTCATATTTTACCTAATAACGCTATTGATACTGTTTTCAAAATAAATGCAAATACAACTACTTATCGGATTGTTAATGCTTCCAATATTGTATTTTACAAAAATATACTTTATGCTTGGTGTGACTTAGCTGATAATCAAGGAATTGTTTTTAGAAAAAAATTCTTAGGGATTGATGCTCAAACTGGAAATGTAATTTGGGATTCTAACACAACTCACCGTTCTGACCGAGCGACTGGAGGAATGACAATAATCGGCAATAAGTTATATATGACAGGATACATTAACAGTATTAATGGGACTCCTGTTAATCGAAATACACTTTGTTATAATCTGGATAACCGACAAACTACTAATTGGAATCCCTTAAACAATTTTAATTTTAACTGTAATGGGTGCGGCCCTTTAAGCATAACCTCAAATAAAAATAATACACTTATCATTTCCGCTTTAACCAACCCTAACAATAATACTTATTCCTTGTTTGCTTCCGATACTCTTACAGGCGGCATAATTTGGCAAAGAAATTTCAGCAACTCTTCGCTTCCATTGATTACAGCTGAAGGTTCATTTGGATACTGCTTTGTGGGGTTTTGTTGCAACTTAGGATCTCAAATCTTACGAATGAATATATCGGATGGGCAAACGCTTAAAACCATCTCTTATCCTTCAAATTCTCGTAACCAAATAGAGTTTGACACTACAAAATACTATGTTGGTAATATACAAGGGTTGAAATTATATGGAAAACACCTGTATCTGTGTGGCTATGTTCAAGACGGGACAACCCTAAGAAGAAATGCTGTCCAGATTGATACTACAAGATTTAGAGTAACGGATTGGAAGCCTTTTAACGAGCTTGAAAACAATGAAACCCCAAGCGGCTACTACCGTTCTGTACAAAATATTGTTGTACAAAACGGAAAAGTTTTTATGATGGGTGATTTCAAATTGATAAAATTACGCTTTGCTCCTCAATTAGCCTTAATCGATCCAAACTTAGGTAAACTATTATGGAAACCTATCATTAATCAAAACACAATCAATCTATCTTCTCCTATAGCTACTGCTTTTGAGGGCGATAGTTTAGTTTGGATAGTGCATGGACAAGACAATTTTATTGCTTATGATGCCCGAACTGGATTTATAAAAAGAAGATTCACCGTCTCAGGAATTGGTTCTCTCAAAAAAATCATTGCAATAGATGGTAAATTATTTTTACAAGGGGTATTCCACTCACTTAATGGTTTACCTGTTACCAGTGGGTTTGGCGTCATTGATAAAGACGGAAACCCTTTTCCTTGGGATCCGATTTTTCCAATTTTTTCTGGGCAAGTAAATCAAATACAGCAGCATGGTGAGCTAATATGTGTCGGTGGGCGGTTTACAACCAGTAAAGGAGGGTATAATTTAGCATTTATCAACCGCCATACGGGTGAATTGACGAATTGGAAACCAAATATTACAGAAAAAGAACATATTCGAAATTTTGTTATACAGGGAAATGAGATAATTATTGACCGAGATATTAATTATATATCTCCACCCCAACCAGCAGATTATGGAAAAATAAATATCTCAACGGGAAAGATAATAGCCGATTACTACTACCCAAGTTGCCAAGGTTCTGAAAAAATGATTTCCAAAGAAAAATACATTTTTCTGGACACCTATTGTGGAAGTAGTTCAGGACAAAATGTGGTTTATTTAGATCAGGAATATAAAAAGATAGAAACCAATAAGAAACTCCTTAAACCAATCAAATACACCACCTCTGTTACTACATGGGATTTTCCTGCACCTGAACCCGAAGATATGACCATGGCAGGTACTACTCTTTTTTATGCTTTTGTCGGTTCGGGAAGTTTAGCTCCAATGCCTTTTTTAATGTCCACTACTTTCCCAAAAAACTTCTTTAATAATTCGATTGATTATTTTCCGCAAGCGGGAGGTAATGCAGGTAGTGTTACCGTCAATTTTTATGGATATGGTATTGAAGTAGGCAGCAGTATAAGGTTATTGAAAACAGGTCAAACTTCCATCGTTGTGCCTGATTCTATGACTACCTTTCCTGAAAACTATCGAATGCAGGCTGTTTTAAATCTTAGAAATAAGACAGTTGGCGATTGGGATATTGAAATAACAACGCCTTCAGGAGATAAAAGAGTGATTGCAAACGGATTTAAAATTGAGGAAGCAATCCCCGCGGATATTCATGTTGAAATAGTTGCACCGGCTCAAATCAGAATAGGAGCACCCGCAAAAGTTAAGGTATATGTAGCAAATCGGGGGGATTACAATGCCTATAATGTCCCTGTTTGGCTAACTTTTCCTGCGGATTTAAAAGTTAATGTAAAAGTTTATACTAATACATCCATCGGAACGATATTGCATGATACACTTACAAGGATTCCAATTAAAGGGAATAATGGTGAATTGATAGGATACGCAGGTTGGCTTTCAATCCCAAAATTGAGGGCAGGAGAATTAATTGAAATTCCTTTAACGATTCAAAGCCCGGGGGCAAACCTTATCAATATCGCAGCTTATCCGTCAAGTCCACTTTCAACAGTTCAAGATCCAAACGATAATGCTATAAATGCCAGGATTAATTTTACATTAGATGAAATTAATCCAGCTGATTATAGTTATCCTAAGCTTTTTGAGCCAGCACGCGAATGCTTAGGTGCTCTTGCGGATTTAGCTGGAGCACTGGCAGGCGCAGCAAATCCAGTAATTGGGTGTATAAGAGGAATAGCAGATGCTACTGAAAAAATTGCTAACAAAAGTGGCATAATTGACATTACTGGTTCAGTTATTGGAGCCGTTGCAGGTTGTGGGGGGAAATTTATTCCAATAGTAGGTCCCCTACTTAATGCCATTGATAAATTCAACAATCTAAAAGATATAATTGGTGCTGGCGCTGGCGCTTTGGATAAATGCAATGGTATGAAACCTAATCCCAAAAACGGAGGTTTCGCACCTATTCAGCCCGTAAATATTCGTTCCGGAGACCCCAATGATAAACTTGGCCCCGTTGGGGCAAAGGCCGAAAGATTTGTAACTGGGAAAGACCCATTCAGCTACCTCATACGCTTTGAGAATTTTGATACTGCTACCGCTGCTGCGCAATTTGTGGTTTTAATTGATACCTTGGATAAAAATAAATTTAATTTTTCTACCTTTCAGTTAGGTTACTTCAACGTAGCTGATACTACCTTTTACGTGCCTCCGGGTAAAAAACATCATATTGTAGATTGGGATATGCGTCCCGCGCAAAATCTCATCCTCAGAATGGAAGCCCGATTCAATGATACGACAGGGATTTTGAAAGCAAATTATACCTCTCTTGATCCAAAGACAATGGAATTAACGGAAGATGTATTTTTAGGCTTTCTCCCACCCAATCAAAATCCTCCTGAAGGAGAAGGTGGCCTTGCATTTAGTATTAAACCCAAACAGGATTTACCCAATCTTACAACGATTACGAACAAAGCCTATATTTATTTTGATTATAATGAGGTAGTTCCTACCCCCCCTTGGAGTAATAAACTGGACAAAGGAATACCGAGCAGCCAGATTCAAAGCTTACCGGCGGTCAGTCAAGATACTACAATTGCTCTTCGTTGGGGAGGAAGTGATAATGCCAATGAATCAGGTGTGAAGTTTTACGATATTATGGTTTCTGTCAATAATCACCCATACAAGCCCTTTTTAATAACAACTCCACTTACCTCCGTAAATTTTGTAGGAAAAATAGATTCTACTTATCGGTTTTATTCAATCGCTTATGATAGCGTCTATAACGAAGAACCTGCTCCTGTCACCTTTGATGCCCAAACCAGAATCCAATTAAGCGGCACGATTATTTCTGTAAAATCCGGAGACTGGAATAATCCTTCTACATGGTCATGTAATTGCATACCTACTGTATCCAGTAATGTCCTTATAAAATCAGGCCATGCCGTAAAACTAACCCCCGCTATGGGTGCGCAGGGCAGTAAAAATCTTACGATAGAAGCGGGAGCCGTATTTGATGCTAAAGGAGTATTTGTAGCGGATCCAAAACGATGACTTTTGAGACGCTTTGGGCTTTCAAGATAATAGTTGGCGCCAACCAACTATTATTTTGAAAGCCCCGATACGCGTTCTCCAATGATGCGCAAGCCATCGAGGGTAAGGCTGCGGTTTACTTCCACAAACTCGCCGTGAAGGGTATCAATAATCGACGAAAGCCCACCCGTTGCTAGGGCAATGCAGTCGCCATCGAGCTCCCGCCGAATCCGCGTAATCATGCCGCGCACCAAGCTCTCGTAGCCGAGCAATATCCCCGCCTGAATCGCGTGCGTGGTGTTTTTACCAATGGCCGATTCGGGCAATTTGAGGGGCACTTCGGGGAGCTGGGCCGTGTTTGAAAACAAGGCTTTGACGGCTGTTTTTAGCCCTGGCGCAATGGCCACGCCCAAAATCCGTCCGTCACCCGAGACGGTCGTAAACGTAAGCGCCGTACCAAAATCCACCACAACCGCATTACGTCCGTACTTGGTGTAAGCCGCCACCGCGTTGGCCACCAAGTCGCTTCCTATCTCGTGCGGATGATCAATTTCTACTTTTAGCCCAGGATATACCTCTGGCCCAACCACCACAGGTGGCATCCCAAAAAGCCCCGACAACATACTACGCAAAACGGGCGTCAGTGGCGGTACAACACTGCTCAATACCGTCGTTTGTACGTCCGAAATCAACAAATTTGCTTCCAAAAAATGAAGGCGCAGTTTGGTTTCGTAGTGAGGCGCTCCTTCATCGGTGAGCGAACGTACCCGAAAAATATGCGTCCATTCATCGTTTTGCCATACGCCAAAAACGGTGTCAGTATTGCCTACATCAACGGCTAAAAGCATGATACTTTTGAGGTTAGAATGATTGAAATTTGCGAGCGGATTCCATTCAAGAAAGCAGGTAGGGTAAAACGAGTACCCAATATTTACGCTTCTTTTTTCGTTTTATTCTTATTGGTTCTGCTCAAAGAGCCTTTATTTTGTAAATTATTAATTAACCAATGATGACGCTACTCCTTTTTTTAGACAAAACAAAATACTGATAATCAGCCGTTTTTACCTAAAACAAGGTTTTTTATTCTATTCTTTACTAGCGTTTCTTGAATCTAACCGCTTTTGATTTATGCGCAAATTAAGCGTTTTTTTATCCTTGTTCGTTCCTTGTATTGGATTTGCCCAAGATTTACCCGACTGGGAAAACCCTGCTGTCATTAGTAGAAATACCGAACGCCCTCATACAACGATTGTTCCTTTCAGCGACGAAGCCTCAGCGCTGAAATTTGACCGAGCGGCTTCTCCTTACGTCAAATCACTCAATGGTACGTGGAAATTCAAGTGGGTATCGCATCCTTCAAAAGTTCCAGGTGATTTTTTCCAACAAAATGTCAATACTTCTACTTGGGACGATTTGCCCGTGCCATCCAATTGGCAAGTGGTAGGCGCTCGCGAAGGTCGTCCTTACGACCGCCCTATTTTTTCCAACATCAAGCACCCGTTTCCTGCCTCTCCGCCGCGGATCACCAGCGATACCAACTCCGTGGGATTGTACCGTACTCAATTTAGTCTTCCTGCCAATTGGCAAGGCCGCGACGTTTTTTTGCATTTTGCAGGAGTTCAGTCGGCTTGCTATGTTTGGGTAAATGGCCTTCAGGTGGGGTATCACGAAGACGGAATGACGCCCGCTGAGTTTAATGTCACCAAATACCTACGCGGCGGCGACAATCAGCTGACGGTTCAGGTCATCAACTGGTCGGACGGTAGCTACCTCGAAGACCAAGATTTTTGGCGCATATCGGGAATTTTCCGCGATGTTTATCTCTACACTACGCCTACGATTCACATTCGCGATTACTACGTAGTGACTGATTTGGACGATAACTACCAAAATGCAACGCTAAAAGTGGCGGCTTTTGTCAAAAACTTTTCGTCGCAAGTGCAAGATAAATACCAAGTTAAGTTCAAACTCTACGACCCTTCTGGCCGCCTTGTACAGGACGATTTGGTAAGAAACGTACCAATGATGGATCCAAAAGACGAGTCGTACCTGAACTTAAACGTACCCATTACTTCCCCCGCTTTGTGGAGTGCCGAAGCACCCAATCTTTACAAATTACTGATTCAAGTGATAGACGGCGAAGGACGTACCGCCGAAGTATTAAGTACCCGCGTCGGTTTCCGTGAAGTGAACCTTCGCAATGGTCAGCTATTGGTCAATGGCAAAGCGGTGAAATTTAAGGGAGTCAATCGCCACGAGTTTGACCCAAACACAGGCCGTGTCATCAGCCGTGAGTCCATGATCAAAGACATTGTGTTGATGAAACAGCATAACATCAACGCAGTTCGTAGCTCACATTATCCCAACGACCCACTTTGGTACGACCTCTGCGACGAATACGGCCTGTACGTCATCGACGAAGCCAACATCGAAAGCCACGAGCTTTGGCAACAAAAAGGAATTGTTTTAGCGGCCAATGCCGACTGGAAAGACGCGTTTGTCGCTCGTGGAAAAGCCATGGTGGAACGTGACAAAAACCACCCTTCTATCGTCATTTGGTCGCTTGGAAACGAGTCGGGCATGGGAGGAAATTTTGACAGCATGGCCGAAATCATCCGCCTCATCGACCCTACCCGTCCGCTGCACTACGAAGGTCGCTCCAATTACCCCAAAACCTTTGAAGATGTGGATCAGCCCGTGACGAAGTACGACATCAACGGCACGATGTATCCTTCGGTCAAAGTGATGGAAGCCATGGCCAAGAAAGACCCTAATCGCCCGTTGATTATTTGTGAATACGCGCACTCGATGGGAAATAGCGTCGGAAATTTGAGCGACTACTGGGAGCTTATTGACAAAAATCCCCGAATGCAAGGTGGGTTTTTATGGGATTGGGTGGACCAAGGTTTAACCCTCAAAGACAAAGCGGGCAATTGGTACATCGACCACGTTAACCGCATTGATGGCGCCAACGCAGGCGATGGCTTGGTCAATCCTGACCGCACGCCTCAGCCCGAAATCAACGAGGTAAAACACGTATATCAATACATCAAGTTTTCACCAAAAGATACGCTTTCGGCCCAAAATCAAGCCATTACGCTCCAAAATACCTACAATTTCTTGAGCTTAAAGCCTTTCAAATTGACGTGGCAGCTTCTCGAAAACGGCAAAGTTGTACAGCAAGGCGACCTCAACGACCTGAATGCTGCCCCTGGTGCCAACCAATCGCTTTCTATTCCATTTTCTATGCCGACATCGGGCGGGGAGTATTTCCTGAATCTTAGTGTCAAACTCAAAGAAAACACCGCATGGGCGCAAGCAGGGCACGAAGTGGCTTTTGAGCAACTATACATCAAAAATAGCTACCCAACGGCCAAAACGGTGGTGACGTGGCCAGCCAATGCGACTGTCAAGGTAGGATTGGTACGTGGCGGAGGGATTCAGTTGACCAATCCCCAATTCAAAATCATCTTCGACCGCAAAGTGGCGGGTATCAGTTCTTTTATTTACAAAAATCGTGAACTCATTGCCAAACCGCTCCAGCCTAACTTTTGGCGGGTTCCTACCGACAATGACGAAGGTGGCGGAAAAGACTCTTTTGCAGCACGTTGGAGAGCCGCAGGGTTAGACAGCCTTCGCCGTTTAGGGGGCGATATTCGTATTGAGCAAGTAAGCCCTTCTGTCGCAAAAATTCATACCCAAAGTACGTGGGTAGGCCGTGCAGGGGTTAATTTTGTCGTAAAAACGACTTATACCGTCTTTGGTTCGGGCGATATTGACGTCAGAAACACCATTACGGTCAATGGTAACAACGTACCTCCACTTCCCAAAGTGGGAATGCAAATGCAACTTCCTGCTTCGTTTCGTAACCTTACGTGGTATGGACGCGGGCCGTTTGAAAGCTACCCCGACCGCCTTTCAGCCGCGCGGGTTGGCGAATACAGCGGTACCATTGCCAGCCAACATTTCCCGTACATTATGGCGCAAGAAAACGGCAACAAAAGCGATGTTCGCTGGGCTGCCGTGACAGATTCCGTTGGTTTTGGATTGGCAGTGATGGGTGGCCCAGCGTTTAATTTTAGCGCTCATGACTATACAGACGCTGACCTACTCGCCGCAAAAACTACGCAGCAACTTCCCCACGGACAGGTAAGTGTGTTGAATTTCGACCATCAATTAATGGGGCTAGGTGGCGACGATAGCTGGACACCACGCACGCACGAAGAATACCTTTTGACCGATAAAGAATACGCTTACTCATTTCGTTTGCGGCCATTTGATGCGTCAATGTCGTTGAGTGCCATTACCCAATCGGCACTTCCCGAAATGACCGCCCAGTCGCAAGCAGCATCCGAGTTGGGCGCTCCTGCCTCGATTGTCAAAGAAGAATCATCGGGACAGGAAGCACTTGATGCCCAAGAAGCCGCGATTCGCAAAGCAGAATCACGCAAGTACACCAAGAAAAAAAGCTATCGAAGAAAACCAGCCCCTAAAAAGAAGCGTAAAAGATAGCAGCGTAGTCGGGTTGTGAGCAACCCTCTCCACAACAAAAAGCCCAACTCCTCGGAGTTGGGCTTTTTGTTGGTTCACCAATAACAGATAACCGCGCGCTACTTAGTAACTCAAAATCGTAAACTCTGTACGACGGTTCTTTTGGTGTTCTTCTTCGGTTTGTGCTTTCTTTATAATCAAGCGCGTTTCACCGTATCCTTTGGCCACCAATCGGTCTTTCTCAATGCCTTTTGACACAATATAGTCAACAGCCGACTGCGCACGGTTTTGCGAAAGTTTGTTGTTATAGGCATCCGTTGCACGGTCGTCGGTGTGAGAACTCAGCTCAATTTTGACCGTCGGGTTATCTTTCAAAATCTGAACCAGTTTATCCAACTCTACTGCGGCATCGGTACGGATGTTGAATTTATCTAAATCGTAGTAAATGTTTTCGAGCACAAACGTCTTGTTCAATGCCAAGCGGTCGAGTTTGAAGGCCACATAAAACGTCGTATCCATCGTTAGTTTTTTACGGAAAATTTGCGGAATTGCTTTTCCAGACATCGAGAAAGCGTCGCGTTTTGTGATATAGCCCTTACGTTCAATCAAAAGCGTGTAATCTTTTCCTTCCTCCAACGGGAACGTTCCAAAAATACCTCCATCGCGGCTAATTCCTTGTCCTACCAAGCTATCCGAGCTTACTTCGTACATTTTCACCACTGCCGAATCGAGCGTTGCAGCAGGCGTATCGTTTGAACTTACCGTTCCTGCTAAGAAATAATTAACGATTTTGGGAGGTTCAGGTTTACCAACGGTACGGCGGCGCGGGTCATCAATCGGCAATTTTTCCAATTCGGCCAACTGCGTCGAATCCAGTCCCACACTTTCATCCTCAAAAAGGTAAATGTCATCGTCGCCTTTTCCGCCCGTGCGGTTAGAAGCAAAGAAGCCAAAACGCATTTCATCATCGACATATACCATCCCGAAATCATCAAAACGCGTATTAATAGGTGGCCCAAGGTTCTCGACCGTAATCACCCCTTGCGAACGAGTAGCAACAAACACGTCCAATTTTCCTAATCCTGGGTGGCCATCCGAAGAGAAATAAAGTTTTGAGTCGGGGCCTACATACGGGAACATTTCATCGCCTGGCGTATTGATGTCTTTGCCCATGTTGACGGGTTTACTAAAACGCCCAGAGGCATCCATATTGGCCCGATAAATGTCAATTCCTCCAACTCCGCCTGGGCGATTAGAACAAAAATACAGCGTGCGCCCGTCGCGCGAGAAAGCGGGGTTGGCATCCCACGAAGCGGAGTCGCTCACAGGAATCATGCGCGGTTCTGACCATTTTCCACTGACCAAACGACTCAGGTACAAATCGCAATCAGCCGTTCCTTTTTTACCCCCCGTATTAGCGCGCGAAAACACGACAGTTTTACCATCTTTGGTAAAAGTCACGTCGGCTTCGTTGACACCTTCCAAGAAAGACGCAGGGCTAAATGGCTCGGGTTCGCCTGAGGTTTCGGCGTATTCGTCGGCGAGTTTCACTTTATAAATCCCCAACATCGGCATACCGTTTGTTTTGTAAGCGGTATTTTTTCGAGTAGAGGCAAAAATCAAGTTTCCATCTTTTACAAAAGGGCCATATTCCCCGCCTGCGGTATTCAACTTTTCGAGGTTTTGCACCCGATAAAACGTTTTTTTATCTCGCAAAACGTCAATCGAACGCAGCGTGTAGAGCTCCCGATTGGCCTTTTCTACGTTTACTTTATTGGTAGGATTGCTGGCCAAATATTTCTCCAATTGTTTGGCTGCCTCTGCGTACTCGCCCGAGGCTTTGAGCATGTACGCGTAGTGAAACGGTATTTCGGGATCGGGATTGCCCGCTTCCAACGCCTTTTTGTAGTAAGGAGCAGCTAACTCGAAGCGGTTAGATAAGCGGTACGATTCGGCCAATAGATAGTTGGTACGCGAAGGTTCGTAGTTTGCATTTGCAACGGTGCGGAGGTCTTTGATAGCCAACTCATACTCCCCTTTGTCAAACTTAGAAATACCCTCCTTAAACATTGACTGGGTGGAGTTACAAGCCGTGAAGAGGGTCAAGCAACCCACAAAGGCCAAACTGGATATAAAGAAATGCTTTTGCATAAGCGATCGGGACAAAACGTAAGCGGCTAATTTAACGAAATCGTTTTTTTCTGCTAAACTTTAACGCTAAAAGTTGCTGAAATGTTGCATTGGTTCTATATCATAAAAAAACGCTGACAGCTTAAAAATACTGTCAGCGTTCTTTATTATAAGCTATTTAGCTTAGAAAATCCAACGGAAAAAGACATACAAGGTAAATGACAAGAAAATAGAGACAGGCAACGTAAGCACCCAAGCCATCAAGATATTCCGCACGGTTTTGGCTTGGAGGTTTTTAATCCCTTTGCTAGCCACCATCGTACCCGCAATCCCCGACGAAAGCATGTGGGTCGTACTTACTGGCAATCCAAAGCCCGAAGCAATCCCAATTCCCATACTGGCCACCAATTCAGCCGAAGCACCTTGGGCATACGTCAAGTGCGACTTACCGATTTTCTCGCCTACTGTTACTACAATACGCTTCCAACCGACCATCGTCCCTAAGCCCAACGACAACGAAATCATCAATACCACCCAAAAAGGTGCGTAATCTGTCAAACGGCGAAGTCCTTTTTTGTCGTCCGTGTTTTCTTTGATGATTTTCTTGTCTTGGTCGCTCATGCTCACCGACTCGCTGTCCATCAATTTCTTCAAACTGCTGTTAATCACCAAAATATCACGACGAGCTTCTAAGCGGGCATTGGGTTCGATATGTCCCGCTG
This sequence comes from Runella defluvii, assembly GCF_014195535.1. GTDB lineage: Bacteria > Bacteroidota > Bacteroidia > Cytophagales > Spirosomataceae > Runella > Runella defluvii. The sequence goes on from NZ_JACIBY010000005.1 coordinate 457,732, forward strand.
AGTCGGCAGCGCTAATCACTTTCATCAAATCTTCGGTGCTACCATTGACTTTTGCCAAACGCTTTTTGTCTTCAATGCCAAGCAGTGTGGTGTCAATTTTACTCACCGTTTGCTCAATCGCCACCAAGTTATCTTTTACCATGCGTGGGTCAATCTGGTCGTTCAACGAAAAGTAAGCAGGAACAACCCCAATCAAAATCAACATCACCAAACCGACGCCTTTTTGGCCATCGTTGTTTCCGTGAAAAAAGCTCACGCCCGTACAAGTCAAAATCAAAATCGCACGAATCCAAGTTGGAGGTTCTTGGGTTTTCTTGGGTTCGCTAAATACTTGTTCACGCGCTTCTTTGCTCAACGCACGGCGCAATGCAAACATCAACACCACCGCCAAGCTGAAACCCACCAACGGAGAAAGCAACAAAGAAGCGAAGATTTCGGTCGCTTTCGTCCAGTTAACCCCTGCGCCGTCGGCCGCCTCGGGCATCATCGAAAACGCCAAACCAACTCCCAAAATCGACCCAATCAAGGTGTGCGAGCTGGATGCTGGCAAGCCAAAATACCACGTACCAAAGTTCCAGATGATCGCACTCAATAGCAGCGCTAACACCATGGCAATGCTATGGTAGATATTTTGATCTATCAGTAGTTCCACGGGCAGCAAGTTGACGATACCCATCGCCACGGCAATCCCTCCTAAGATTACCCCTAAAAAGTTACAAAATCCCGACCACACGACCGCCGTTGTTGGCTTGAGTGAGTTGGTATAAATAACGGTAGCTACGGCGTTGGCAGTGTCGTGAAAACCATTCACAAACTCAAATGCACAAGCGCACAAGATACAGATAAACAGGAGGATGAAGATGTCAGTCTCTAAGCCAAACATGATTTTAGAAATAAAAGTGAATTAATGAGACGCCTTCTTTTTAAAAAGCGACTCCACATTGGACAGTACAAAGTTCAGTTGCAAAATATTATTCAAATCGACGTTGTTCTTATCGGTATTGTTAAATCTAAAAATGGTTTGCTGCATGTACGATGCTTCCACACTGTAATGGTGATTGAGGCGATACCCCAAGCCAACCAATGCACGATTTTGGTCAAACAAGTGTAAGTTGCTGATATTCTTTCCCATGTTCAAGAAAAGCTCATTATACGCTTGTGCATAAAGGGTTTTGTCTCCCATTTGGGCTTTATTAAGCGGCAAGGTCAACTTGGCTTGGTAGCGAAAACGCTCGCGGTAATTCGTTTCCGAAAAGTCGCCGCCATACACAAACGATTTGTCGTTTAGTGCTTGGTTTTTGCCGAGCCAACGAAACTCGTAGCGAAAACGGTGATCTACCCGAAGGCGTCCTAGGTTTTGGGTAAGAATAACTTGCGGCGACACGCGCAATTCAGAAAAAAATGCAAACGGTGTTCCTTCCGCAAAACGATTGGAACCAATCCATCCGAAAGGCATCAACGATATTCTGATAGTAGGATTGACTTGGTAATGAATAAAGGGGCGAAAAACGTGCTGATTGAGGTTATTGTAGGGGTTGCCCGTGGTCGTTTCTGATTTGTATGCTCCTTGCATATCCTGACGACGGTGCTGGTTTTCTAACTGCCAAGAAAATTTTCCCGCGATTTTCCCCGAGATGTTCACATCTGTCCAACCATTCGCAATGTGATAATAGCGTCGTGGGCTTTGTGAGACTGATGGCAAGGAGGTAGAAACCATAATAAGCAAAAGCGCCCCGATAAAATTTAGAATGAAAGTTCTGTTCGGTAAAAAAATGTGTCCTGACGTACAGAACAGCAAACAACGAATTGATGTCATTGAATGATGTGCAAAATTAAGAATGAGAGTGTGTAGTAAGTATGTGTCGAGTATTACCAAATTGTTAAATTCAAGCACCACAAGCTCGAAGTTTCTTACTTAGCAGTCTCTTTTTGAGGGCGATGTCAGAATTTTATTGCTGTTTTTGGTCAATTTTCGATTCAAAAGTGGTGTCAGTGCAGGGATGTTGTAAAATTTCATTTGTTACCAAATCATTAATTTTGTGTTAATTTTTCAAAGGTCAGGTTTTCAGCGAGTTGTATTTACTTTGAGACACTTCTCCCGAACTTTTTTCTAAAAAAAATGACGCAAGAAACCCGAACCATCCACAAAATTATTGATTATCAATATTTTAACAAACAAAAAAGCACAAAAAGGAAGGAGATTATCTCCCTTTTTGTGCCACTGATAAAAAAGTAAAGACGAAAGCTTAACCTAAAAAAGTGAAGAGACTAAAACGCGACGCAGCCTCCAATGTTAAGAAATTGTTATGTCATCGTTGTGGTCGCCTTATTTTTTTGCGCCAATCCATGTCATACTTGAGTCGGATTTCGCCCCGCTCATCCACCGCCCGAATCAGCAAATTGTTTCCATCCAACGTTTCAAGTTCTTCTTCTTCTGGATTACGCTTGAGGTTATTTAAAGGGATGTGTACCAACAAATCCGTTTTATCGCCAAAACTGTACGTTCCTCCCACAAAAAAAGTCAATACACTAGATGCTACCTTCATTTGATTCATCGACAACTCTTGGCCTTGAAGGACAAACTCATTTTTAAGACCCTCAAACTGAATTTTTTGAAAATTGCGGCGTTTAAAAATCACTTTTTGAATCCGTAGAAGTGGCTTAAAGTGATTAAGTTGGCCATTGATTAAATGAAAACTCAATTGCCCCTTCATAGTCTTCGGCAATAACTGAAACTCCTTGTCTAATTGGGTACTATACGTAAAGTCCGTACTCAGCGTTCCGCTCAAGTTTTGGTCAGAAACGGTTTGTTGTCCAAAGTTTTCAAACGCATAAAACACCTTTTGTACGTCGGCATTGGCCACTTTTCCTTTGGCATACAACCGATGGGTCGGCAAATCGAACTGCTCAATGCCGCCCGTCACCCGAAAATCGCCCCCAAAAGCGTGCATTTTTACGTCTTCACAACGGATAGCTTGGCGAGTCATATATACCCTCCCGCTCACTCCCTGCGCCTCAAACTTCCGATAATGCACCCGTCGAGCCGCCAAATGAACTTTTAAATCCAAATTTTGAATAAACTTCGAGGTAATATCCGTCAATTGTTTTTTGGTGGTTTTTTGGGGAGTTGGGCGGTAATTTCGGATCCAGTCTAAGCCCAAATCAGGCGCAAAAATCGAGACCTTTGCCTTCACCGAAGCTGTTGTTCCAAAGGCATAAGGGGTTAATCCTGTCACATTGCCACTCACCCGCACTTGATTTTTTTGGTGATATACGTGCAAATAAGTTAAATCCGCTTTGTCTTCCGCAAACCGCACGAAGCCATCTACACGCTGAATATCTATTTGCTGGGGTGTGTATAAAAACGCCACCTTTTCTAGCTTGGCATTTCCGTCAAGTTTACCGTTTAGGCGGTTGGTTTTTGGGTCAAAAATGGGAGAAATTTTACCTTTATAACAAAAATTCACCACAACATTCCCCGATTTAGGCTGAACCTGATTGGGGTCAAAAAGCGCCTTACACCGAGCCACATTGGCTTTGGTATTGCCTTCCATGTGTAAAAATGGGTCGTCAAAATCAGTAATGGTAAACGACAAATTCATGGGAATAACGCCGTACAACAGCCCACTCACATGTGGGGCAACCAAACGAGAGTTCTGATTGCTAACGGGCAACGACGTATCGGAGCGGTTGGTAAAATGGGCACGTCCCACTGTCTGCGAGAGTGGCCCAATCGCACTTTTGTACAAAAACGTTTGGGTCTGCACCTCCACTTCAATATGAGGATCGGCACCAGTCCTCAATGGCCCATCGACACTCACTTCGGCTTTGACAACGGGCAGTACTTTATGTTTAGCGATACGTTTGGCCAATCGTCGCGGTAAAATCGACAACGCTCTTGGCGCAGCGATGGTGTCAGTACTGACAAACAATTGTACCCGACCTTCGTCTTTAAAATCAAAACTGCCCCGTAATCGAAACGTATCTTGCTCCACTAACACTTCAGAAGGGCCGATACCCACGCGTCGGTGGAGGTCGTACGACAAATGTAAGTCGAGTTCTGTCGCTTTATTTTCCAGAAAACCTCCCCGATTCAGGTTAAAAGTCAACTGGCGAAACTGCGTTTTTCCCCGCAGGTGTACCCACAAACAGGTATCGGTGCGTTCGAGGTCGTTGGTTATTTTTTCCAAACAAAAATGAATGTCTTTTCCTTTCAACGAATCTTGCAAATGCACTTCCATTTCCTTCACCTTTACTTGGCGAAGGCTTTTGAGTAACTCTTTCCCCAACGAACCCTCTGCGCTGGTGGTTGTATCTTGGGTCGATGAAGAATCTTTGGGTGCAACTGCCTGCAAATTGCTGTACCCGTTTTTATCCACAAAAACCGATAACTTTCCTTTATCAACCGTTACTGAATTGATTTGCAATTGCTTACGAAGTAGTTGCCGCAGGTCGATGTGAACTGTCAATCGTTCCAACGCCAATAGTTCTTTGTGGTGAATTGCGTAGGCACTGTCGCGCAAATGAATGTCAAAAAGCGTAAACGACAAGCCAAAACCGCCTGCAAAAGGAGTAAAATCAAGTTTACGGGCCGTCACCGTCCCACGGATGCGGGCATTGGCTTCTTTGAGTAAGTACTGAAATACATCGTCGCGGTACTGGTATGCCCACGTCAACGCCCCGCCTGCGAGTACCGCAAAAGTGCCCAAAATGTAAAGCCCTATTTTAAGAAATTTCGGAAACGGCATGACTGTTGGAAAGTAACACGACAATATACACTACTTTTAGCTGAAAAAATCGTACCAATACAAATGCACTACCGAAGATTTGGAAGAACCGATTGGCAAGTAAGCGAAATCGGCTACGGAATGTGGGGCTTGGCAGGCTGGACTGGCTCCGAAGAAAACGAATACACCACCGCCCTCGACCGCTCGGTGGAATTGGGCTGCAACTTTTTTGACACGGCATGGGGCTACGGCGCAGGGCAAAGCGAACAGGTGCTCGGCCAACTCGTGAAACGTCACGCCGACAAGCGATTGTACGTGGCCACCAAAATCCCTCCCAAGAATTTCAAATGGCCATCGAAGCCCGAATACAGCTTGGAGGAATGCTTTCCTGCTTCGCACATTGTGGAATACACTGAAAAAAGCCTCAAAAATCTCGGCGTCGAAACCATTGATTTACAACAATTTCACGTATGGGAAGACCAATGGGCACAACACGAAGAATGGCAAAAGGCGATTGAACAACTCACACGTGAGGGCAAAGTACAGCATTGGGGCATCAGCGTCAACCGCTGGGAACCTGATAATGTATTGAACACGCTTCGCACGGGCTTGATTTCGGCCGTTCAGGTCATTTATAATATTTTCGACCAAGCGCCCGAAGATACTCTTTTCCCCCTTTGCCGTGAGCTGGACGTGGCCGTGATTGCGCGGGTACCGTTTGACGAAGGAACGCTCACAGGGACGTTTACCAAAGAAACGACCTTCCCAGCCAACGACTGGCGTAGTACGTATTTTGTGCCCGAAAACTTGATTTCGAGCGTAGAGCACGCCGACGCACTGCGCCCGTTGATTCCTAGTGGCATGAATATGCCCGAAATGGCTTTACGGTTCATTTTAAACAACTCGGACGTGGCAACGACCATTCCTGGGATGCGAAAACTTAGAAATGTCGAGGCCAACATCGCTACTTCGGACGGTCAAGAACTATCTGCCGACCTGATTGACGCCCTCAAAGGCCACCGCTGGGACCGCACGCCTACGAGCTGGAGCCAATAAATGTGTTGAAGGTTGCTGACAATCCGAATGTCGAATGCAGAGTGCAGAATGTCGAATAAGAAATACCCCATTCGACATTCTCCATTCTGCACTCGACATTCTCATTCATAGCATTTTGCTATTGCTTTCAATGAACTACGGAATTGTGCTTGTTTCCTAGAAAGTACCACTGAAGTAGGTGTTTTTTCACCGATTGCTTCCAAAGCCCCTTCGTAAAATTCGGCCAAATGGTCGCGGAGGCTATTGCGGTGTTCTTTTCGGGGAAAAGTTGCGGTTAATTTCCCTTTTTGTTCTTCATCGTGAAGGTACTGTAATTCAAAGTCTTCTACCTGTCGAAACAACACATTTAGCTTGTCTTCCGAAGGCATAAAAGGTAGCAAATTCGTGATGGTTTTCAGTAAATGCCGTACGACGATATAATCTTCTTTTCCCCAAAAATAGATTTGGTCAAACGCCAAATCCACCAATTGCTCAAAGCTAAACTCCCGTAAGTGAATGTTCTTTTGAGCCAACAGCTTAGCTTCCCGCGAATTTGCTTCGCTTTGCGCAGCCCGTTGGATAATCGAACCAAGGTAGTCGATACAATTGAGGGCCGTCGTTGGGTCATTGACCGCGGGCGAAATGGCTTTGATGGCAATGTCCACCAATTGGCGAATCCCGAACGGAATATCCTGTTTATAACTTCGGAACTTATCAATGACAAAACAGCCCTGAATCGGCTTTGTCAGCTGTGCATAAAAATCGCGCATCGCGGGCGGACAATCAATGTCTGCAAGCACCCCTCCTTTAATCACAAAACTCCCGATGTGCGGTCGAACGGTCATTTTTACCTCTTTTTCCAACGGAAACAAGGCCTCCAATGCCTCGTAGCGAATGGAATCCAAATAACCACTTACGGGGGCTAAGATTCGTACCTTTCCCGTCTCCACTTCGGTAGGAGATAGCGACTCATACAGTTCGTCAATTTCTTCAATGGTGCGACGAGCAATATTTTGGGTAATGCTGGAGGCATTGATATTGCCAACAATGTGGTGAATAAACAAAGGGAATACCATCAGAATCAGGTAAAAACTACCGACGATGCCAAATTTCGGGTAAATCAACGATGCCTCCGACCAGCCGAAATACTGAAGCCCCATCAGGTACCCCACGCAGGCCAAAAACGACCACAAGAAAAAACGGCTAAAGTGGTCGTATTCAAAAAAAGAGCGGATAATTCGGGGCGAAAATTGTACGGAAGCCAACTGCAAAGCCACAAACACAAACGAGAAGGTGGTCACCACGATGGTTGTCAAAATCCCCGCCAGTGCTGTCAGATAGCCATCTAACAATACCCCCTTTTGACCTGGTTGCCAACCATGTAACCCAATGGTCAGCAGAGCGGTAATGATGTAAGAAGTAAGCATCAGCCAAACCCAGCTAGATTTGACCTGCTCATGGAATTTATACAATCGACGGAAAAGCATTTTTACCAAAATTACGTTCCGCCAAAATTACCTTTTTTTAAATGTCGAATAAAAAATGTTCCCCATTCGACATTCTGCACTCGACCCTCGACATTCCTATTTATTGCCTTTCCAGCCAATCAAAAATACGCCCAATAGCACCAGCAGCGTTCCGACAATTTGTAAGGCTGAAATTTGTTCTTCCAAAACGACCGTTGCCACAAAAATGGTAAAAACAGGGCCAATACTAGCAATAATGGCGGCATTGCCTGAGCCTATTCGTTTGATTCCCTCGGTCAGAGCGAAGGAGGGTAACACCGTAATAAACAGCGCCATTACCAGCCCAATCCAATAAACTTCCGACGGGTAATGACCTATGTGTAGCCCATTTTCCACAAAACAATGGATAACCGTCGGTACGGTAGCAGCTATCATGGCATAAGCCGTGAATTTTTGGGCACCGATTTGAGAAATGATCTTATCACTTCCCACCAAATAAACCGCATACACCAACCCGCTGATAATCACCCAAAAAGAACCCCAAAACAAATCCTTTTGCTGGGATGAATCTACGTTTTGGGCAAAAGCCAGCACGATACCCGTATAAGTCAGCGCCACTGCTCCTATTTGAAGTTTGGTAATCGCCTTTTTCCGAAAAAAAGCATTGATTAACAACACAAACGTTGGATAAATAAACAATAAAATGCGCTCCAAGCTCGCTGTAATGTAATGGAAAGCCAAAAAGTTGAAATAGCTCGCAAAATAGTAGCCCGTGATTCCCATCGAAACCACCCATAGCCATTGTTTGGGTGTAAAACGGACGTTATCTTTTTGGGAAGAAAGCCGCCAAGCGATGAGTCCATAAAAAGGAACAGAAAGCCCCATGCGCAGGGTTAGAAGTGAAATCGCATCAATCTCATGACGGAAAGCTAACTTGACAAAAATGCCTTTCATGGCAAAACAAAAAGCAGCAAAGAATACAAAAATGGCACCAAGCCAGTAATACGGTCGAGTCATATTGAACAAACCGAAAAACCTTTACCTTTGGTTCTTTATATCTTAAACCAATTTATTTTCATCATCGACATGCAATCGGTTTATATAGTATCCACGGCCCGCACTCCCATCGGAAGTTTTGGGGGTTCTTTGTCAACGGTTTCCGCTACGCAATTAGGAGCGGCCGCCATCCGCGGGGCACTTACCAAAGCTAATATAGATTCCAACCTAGTTCAAGCGGTATATATGGGCAATGTCGTTTCGGCCAATCTCGGCCAAGCGCCTGCGCGCCAAGCAGCTATCTTTGCAGGACTTAGCAAAAACGCTACTTGCACAACCGTCAACAAAGTGTGTGCGTCGGGCATGAAAGCCATGATGATGGCCGCCCAAGACATCCTACTCGGCGACGCCGATGTGGTAGTTGCGGGAGGAATGGAAAACATGTCTCAAATTCCGTTTTACCTCGACAAAGCCCGTTTTGGTGGCTATGGCTATGGCAACGGAACCTTCATCGACGGTCTTGCCAAAGACGGCCTTACCGATGTCTATGGCGGCATGGCCATGGGCGTATGCGCCGATGCTACCGCCAGCAAATACGGTTTCAGTCGCGAAGAGCAAGATGCGTTTGCCATTGCTTCTTACCAACGAAGTGCCGCCGCTTGGAGCGAGGGGAATTTTCAGCAGGAAGTAGTACCCGTTCAAATTCCCCAGAAAAAAGGTGACCCTACTACGTTTGCTCAAGACGAAGAATATAAAAATGTAAAATTTGACAAAATCCCGTCGTTGCGGGCTGCTTTTACGAAAGAAGGCACCGTGACTGCGGCCAATGCTTCTACCATCAACGACGGAGCCGCGGCGACGATTTTGATGAGCGAAGCCAAAGTCAAAGAACTCGGTATCACTCCGTTGGCGCGCATTGTGTCATTTGCCGATGCCGAGCAAGAACCCGAATGGTTTACCACCGCGCCTACCGTTGCCGCACCGAAAGCCCTCAAAAAAGCAGGACTGAGTATAAGCGATATTGATTATTTTGAAGTAAACGAAGCGTTTTCTGTCGTGACGATGGCCTTTATGAAAGAAATGGGCATATCGCACGAGCAAACCAACGTGTTTGGCGGAGCGGTATCGTTGGGCCACCCACTTGGCTGCTCGGGAGCGCGCATCGTTGTAACGCTTCAAAACGTGCTCACGCAAAAAGGAGGCAAATACGGCCTAGCCGCTATTTGTAACGGCGGAGGCGGCGCTTCGGCCATGATTATTGAGAAGGTTTAAAGCGTTTTAGGGTTCTCAGGAACAAAAGTGTGCCAAATTGCAGTTATATTTGTGTCAAATAACAAAGGCATGATTACACAACCTCAACAATCGTCTTTTCTGTTGTTGACCTTCGATGACCCTTTTTTACTCATCGAAAAAACGCGAGAAGGTCTTACTAAAAACGATGCCGATGCGTTGGGCAATGTCTATGACCTCAATGACCGCGAAATGGCCCGAATTTTAAACCTGTCCGAGCGTACTTACCATCGCTACAAAGAAGACGCTCGTCTTGATGCCAGCGCCTCTGATCGGTTATTGCAACTGAAGAAAGTTCTTCAATACGGAGAAAGCGTTTTTGAGAGCCGAGAAAAGTTTCAGCGCTGGTTACGACGCCCCTTGCGAACTATGAATGGGGAAGCCCCGATTCAGTTATTGGCCACAATCACGGGCTTAAACGTAGTAGAAACTGCCCTAGGGCGCATCGAGTACGGCGTTTATATTTAGATGATGCATGTTTTTCGCCTTCAAAAAGCCAAGTTTTCACGGTTGGAATAGCATTTATACTTCGCCTACTACTCAACAATTTACGAACGACTGGGTTAAACAGCAATCTTCGCTGATAATGGCCATTCCTTCGGTGATTGTGCCTATGTCATTCAATTACCTCATCAATCCGAATCACCCAAGGATGCAAGAAATAAAGGTGGTGGAAAGTATTCCCTTCTCGTTCGATAGCCGATTTTTTAAATGAAATACCGTTACTTCCTGATTTATAAGCCCTACGGAATGATGTCGCAATTCTCAAAAGAAGGCGACAAGCCCACGTTGGCTGATTTACCGTTTGACTTCCCGAAAGATATTTACCCCGTTGGTCGCCTTGATGCTGATAGCGAGGGGCTGCTACTTTTGACCAACGACACGTTCCTTAACAACCGTCTTCTCAATCCTAAGTTTAAGCATCAGCGTACTTATTTTGTGCAGGTGGATGGGCAAATTTCGGAGGAAGCTTGTCACAAACTTCAAACGGGCGTAACGATTTCGATTGATGGAAAACCACACACGACCTTGCCCGCTAAAGTGCAACAACTGGTCAATGAACCGCTTTTGCCTGAACGTAATCCTCCCGTACGATTTCGCCAAAACATCCCGACGAGTTGGGTAGCCCTTACGCTTCACGAAGGAAAAAACCGCCAAGTACGCCGCATGACGGCCGCCGTTGGGTTTCCGACGTTACGGTTGGTTCGTTGGTCGATTGAGGACGTAAAATTGGGTTCGCTTCAACCCTCAGAAGTGAAAGAAGTAGAGAAAGAATGGCTTTTTAAAAAATTACGGTGCTGAAAATCGTGCTGAGGGATGCTCTCATCCCGAAAAAAAGGTTTCTCAAAATCGTGCTAAGGGATACTCTCATCCCGAAATAAGGTTTCTCAAAACCTTGCGATACTCGGTTTTGAGAAACCTCAGGCGTGGTTATAAGTAACCACTGGCACAAAAGCGTGCTGAGGGATGCTCTCATCCCGAAAATAAGGTTTCTCAAAACCTTGCGATACTCGGTTTTGAGAAACCTCAGGCGTGGTTATAAGTAACCACTGGCACAAAAGCGTGCTGAGGGATGC
>NZ_JACIBY010000005.1:468921-585512 GCF_014195535.1 Runella defluvii
CTCTCATCCCGAAAAAAAGGTTTCTCAAAACCTTGCGATACTCGGTTTTGAGAAACCTCGGGCGTGGTTATAAGTAACCACTGACACAGATATGAGTAACCACTGACACTCTGCTATCGAATACTAATGCTAAGCACAGGAATATCAGAGTGATTGACGGTATCTTCCGTGATACTTCCCATAAACATGTGCGCCAATCCGCGGCGTTGGTGCGTAGCCATCACAATCAAATCGGCTTTTTGTTGGTGCGCAAAATCCAAAATTGCTTCTTCTTCATTAAATACGTCGGCATCCGACACAAACAATGTTGCTTTTCCGAGTGCCGTTGCTTTCAACAGCTCATTTTTACGCGCTTCAATCGCTGCGTTATCTTTCAAATGACTGGGATTGTTGAGGTACAACAGCGTAATTTCTCCGTGGAAAATATCTTGTAATTCGGCCAAGGCACTGAATGCTCCTTTTTGGTCTTCTTTCAAGGTCGTGGGGAACACAATTTTATTGAACGACGTCACCGCTTTAGGCACAGCCAACACAGGACATGGAGCACGACGAATTACTTTTTCGGTATTAGAGCCAATAAAAAACTCTTCCATGCCCGAAGCACCGCGTGTTCCCATCACAATCAGGTCAATGGCGTGGTCCTTTACCACTTCTTCAATTACACTGACCATTGGGCCACCAATCACGGCCGTTTCTATTTTAACCCGTGCAAACTTATCGTTGTCCGCTATCTCAGCGAGGGTCTTTTTCAAACTTTCATTCACCATATCAAGGTACTCATCCTCAATGGCTTTGTCGTACAGATAGTACTCGGCCAACGGCGTAGCTGTCACCATTTTTTCATTGGCGTGAAGCAGCATTATCGAGGCATTTGTTTTCAAAGCTATATCGGCAGCCACTTCGAGGGCATTATTGGCAAAACCAGAAAAATCGGTTGGGACTAATATCTTTTTCATTGTGCTAAGTGTTTATTGGTTTGAACTGATGCCTCAAGGTAGCTTTGTGTTCCAATGTTAAGTATGATGAATATCACGCTAACTAACTGACTTACATCAACTAACATCGAGCCTCAATAAAATATCGACAACGAATACCGTCTATCACCGCATCTATCCGTAACTTTGGTAACTCATTTTCTCTATCCGATTATACACCGATGAACCTTTTCAAGATTAGCTGGGCCAATCTCAAAGACAAAAAGCTCAATAGTTTTCTGAGTGCCTTACTCATGACGCTCGGAATTGGTATCATTTCGTTGTTGTTACTTCTCAACAAACAACTTGACGAGCAATTTCGCCGTAACATCAAAGGTATCGACATGGTTGTAGGGGCTAAAGGCAGCCCGTTGCAGCTTATTTTGTCAAGTATTTACCAAATCGACTCTCCTACGGGGAATATTTCGCTCGACGAAGCGCAAAAAATAATGCGCAATCCGCTGGTTAAAACCGCGATTCCGTTGTCGATGGGCGACAATTATCTATCGTTTCGCATCGTAGGAACCAATCCCAAATACCCTAAACATTTTGAAGCCAATGTATCGGAAGGGCGGCTTTTTGAAAAAGCGATGGAAGCAACCATCGGTGCGAAAGTAGCGCGCGTTACGGGGCTCAAAGTAGGAGATGTATTTGCAGGAGGCCACGGTTTCGACAACATGGACGACGTACATGGCGACAAAAAATACAAGGTTGTGGGGGTTTTTGAAACCAACAATTCGGTGATTGACCAGTTGATTTTGACTGATATTTCGAGCGTTTGGGCCATTCACGAACATGCCGAAACGCCAGGCCAAGGTGCCAATGTAACCAACTTGCTCATGGGTGGTGACTCTACCCAAACCGACGACCCAAGTCAAGAAATTACGAGCATGTTGATTAAATTCCGTAACCCAATGGGGATGGTGGCCTTGCCTCGTTTTATCAACGAAAATACCAAAATGCAGGCCGCTTCGGTAGCGTTTGAAATCAATCGCTTGTTTTCAATGCTCGGTGTAGGCATCGACACCCTGCGCGCTATTGCCCTGATTATCATTTTGATTGCGGGCGTGAGTGTGTTTATTTCTCTTTACAATTCGTTGAAAGAACGTAAATACGAAATGGCCTTGATGCTTTCCATGGGCGCTACCCGCACCAAGCTTTTTGTGATGCTTTTACTCGAAGGAATCATGCTTGGCGTGGCGGGCTACATAGCAGGCGTGCTGTTGAGTCGCTTAGGTTTGTGGTTGTTCAGCCGCGCTGCCGAGTCAGATTACCACTATTCTTTCTCTGATTTTAGCCTTCTCACCGAAGAAATTTGGTTGTTTGGCGGTGCTATTTTGATTGGAATTTTGGCCGCAGCCATTCCTTCCATCGGCATTTATAGCATCAATCTTTCGCGGACGTTGGCCGAAGAATAGGTTATTTTGTCTTGTCGTACCGAACGAAGAGCCAAGTAAATAATTTTATTTTTACCCGCAGAAAGCCGCTGACGAAGCGACGTATGTAGTTATTGATCCGCGTCCATCTGCGTGGATTTAATCTGCGCGCATCTGCGGGTAAATTTTAATGAAACTTAGCTAACAATGTACTAATTTCTAATTTTTCCTATTTCCCCAAATCAAGGTGAAGGCTCTTCACTTCTTGCCCAAAAAACACCGCCGATTGACGGTCAAATGCCTCCGTTGAGTCGGTTGTATAAAAGATCCGCTGCGAGTTTTTAGCACATTTTGCTTCTATTTCAGGGTGGCGATGAAGGTAGTCAGCCAAACTCGCTGCCACAATTTCTGCTTGGTTAACAATGCGGATATGAGCAGGCAAGAATTGACGTATCTTTTTGATTAACAAAGGATAATGTGTACACCCCAGCAAAACTGCATCTATATTTGGCGCTTGGCCGAGCAAGTGTTCAATGTGTTTTTTGACAAAATAATCGGCACCGTCACTGTCAAATTCTCCATTTTCTATCAACGGCACCCACATAGGGCAAGCTTCTTGGTGCACGTTTGCTTTTGGGAAAAACTTCTCAATTTCTACCAAATACGACTCCGAAGCAACCGTTCCTGCCGTGGCAAAGATACCGATGTGCTGACTCTCCGTAAACGTACCTATTACTTCCGTCGTCGGGCGAATGACGCCCAATACGCGTTTATCGGGCGCAATGTGTGGTAAATCCAGTTGTTGGATGTTCCGTAATGCTTTGGCCGAGGCCGTATTACAGGCCAAAACCACCAAGTGGCATCCCTTGGCAAACAATGCTTCTACGCACTCCAACGTGTAATGATAAACCGTATCAAACGAGCGCGTGCCATAAGGAGCACGCGCGTTATCTCCCAAATACAAATAATCGTATTGCGGTAATTGCTTGACCAATTCTTTTAAAATTGTCAACCCTCCGTACCCCGAATCAAATACCCCAATTGGCCCTTGCATGATAGATCTCATATTTTTTCAAAATTTTCAACAAAATGCAACAATAAATATATTTTTTACGTTTTTTTTGTAAAAAATATATTTATTGTTGTGGTAATTCAATTTTCTGTCAAAAACTACAAATCATTTCGGGATAAAGCTAAATTGAGCTTTCTGGCCTCTCGTTATGACAAAGACCTCGAAAATAACCTCGTCGAAATTCCTCAATTCCAGTTGAAGGTATTAAAATCTGCTGTCTTTTACGGGGCGAATGCCGCAGGAAAGAGTAAGCTTATGGATGCCATGGGCTTTATGCGACATTTCATACTACGCTCCTCGGCAGATACACAGTCTAAAGATAAAATCCCCATTATTCCATTTCGATTAAACCCCACTACGGAAAATAGCCCTTCTGAGTTTGAAATTATTTTCTTGTTTCAAGGGGAGTTGTTTCGTTATGGATTTGAAGTTACCCAAGAAAAAGTAGTGTCAGAGTGGCTTTTTCATCGCCCCAAAACCAAAGAAATTGAGCTGTTTTTTCGTGATGAACAAAACTTTGAAGCTGTGCACTCGAAATTGTTTCGGATTGGAGCACGGTTAGTGAAAGATGGCATGGTTCGGCAGAATGCCCTCCTTCTTTCGGTAGCAGCTCAATTTAACGACCCTTTGGCCTTGCGAATATTTGATTGGCTGTCTAAGTTTAATGTCATCTCAGGCTTACAAGAAGAAGGGTACGAAGGTTTTACCATAGGAAGGGTCATGAATAATGATGGAAAAAACGTCATTTTAGACTTTTTAAATGCCGCTGATTTAGGAATAAGTGATGTGAAAATTCTCAAGATAGAGCAGGAATCTGATTTGCCCGACGCTATGCCAAGCCGCCTGAAAGAAATGCTCATTCAGAAAATGAGAGAAAACGACGGGCATATCTTAGGTGGAATGAAAACCTTGCACCACAAATATGACGCTGACGGCAATCGAGTCGGAATAGCAGAATTTGAAATGGAGGAAGAATCGTCGGGGACGCAGAAATATTTTGCCCTTTCGGGTCCCATCATCGAAACCTTACAATCAGGAGATACGCTCGTGGTAGATGAGTTGGAATCCAAACTTCATCCCAATTTAGTCGCTAAAATTGTAGAACTATTCCAGTCACCCAACACCAATCCACACAATGCACAATTGATTTTTAATACGCATGACATCAACTTGTTAAGTAGTGGACTTTTGCGCCGTGACCAAATTTGGTTTGTCCAAAAAGACCGCTACGGAGCGTCGTCGGTCTATTCGTTGGCCGATTTCAAAACAGATCAAGTACGCAAAGAAGATAATTTTGAAAAGAACTACGTCAACGGTAAATACGGAGCAGTACCGTATTTAGAAGACTTTGAAGAAGCACTGACCGCCGCCGTACAATGAGTAAGCAATCCAAAGAGCATCAAGCACGGCAGGTGCACAAAGAAAAGTTACGCTCTGCCAAACGAGCCAAACGAAACGAAGCTCCTATCTTGGAGCGCGATGCGCCAATAAAGCCTCTTTTTAGAAAATTTTTGATTGTTTCCGAAGGTGTAAATACTGAGGTGTCTTATTTTCAGCAATTTAGGTTGCCTCATATAAAGGTTGTCCCCATTGGAACAGGCTACAACACCATTTCTTTGGTTGAAAAAGCCATAGAATTAGCCGCTGAACCTCAATACGCGGATTTTGAAGTATGGTGTGTGTTTGACAAAGATAGCTTTCCCAATGGACGATTTAATGAAGCTATCCGACTCGCTATTCATCACTTCGGACGAGTAGCCTACTCTAATCAAGCCTTTGAGTATTGGCTAATTCTGCATTTTGAAGACCATCAAGGCAGCGCAATGGATAGAAAGCTTTATGAGCCCAAAATCAATCAGTATCTTGCACCGCATAAACTTTTTTATGACGGCAACGGAAGTAAAAAGGTAGGTAAAGATTTCTTTGAATTAATGTTGGCCATAGACCCCAAAAACAGCAAGTCTCGCCAAGTGAACGCCATAACCCGCGCCCAAAATATTTTCAGGCAAAATACACATGAAAGTCCTGCCCTCGAAGAATCGTCCACAACGGTTTTTCAACTGATTGAGGCAATTAATGGCAAGGAGGACGCACAATGACTAACGTCAAATGCTGATTCCTCCCCGCCCACATCTTCTATTATTTCATCTGAACAATCGTCACTCCTGCTCCGCCACGGTCGGGGTGTTCGTCGGTCATTTTTCCTACTTGCTTAAACGTTTTGAGGTGATTCCGAACCAATTGCCGCAAAATACCATCGCCTTTGCCGTGCACAATTCGCAATTCGTCGTAGCCCAGCATAATGGCGTTGTTGATAAGTTCATCAAGCTCAATCATCGCCTCTTCGCCCCGTTTTCCTCGAATATCAAGGTTAAAACTAAAATTGAGCATTTTCTCGTTCATGTCAATTCCTCCGAGGCGGATTCCCGCGCTTTTTTCGCCCGTAGCTTCCTTAAATGCCTTCTTTGACACCTTTTCCAAACGGTTTAATTTTACGTTTGATTTTAGGTCACCAATCCGAATTTCGGCATCTTTCCCTTTCATCACCAACACCTCTCCTACCGTCGTTTGGCCTTTGATTCGGACAAAGCTACCAACAGTAATTTCTCCTTTTTCGGGCAAAAACTCCTCCTTTTCAGGTTCATTCACGGGCTGAAGCACGAGTTCTTTTTCCTCAAATTTCTCCAATTCTTGGCGGACTTGCTTGGTAGGTTCGCGCTCGGCTTTATTCTCTTTGATTTCCCGAATGGTGTTCTCAATACGCTGATTCGTATCGGCCAACAACTGTTTCGCTTTTTGCTTGGCGTCGTTCAGAATTTTCTTTTGGTCATTGTCTAAGCGCAATTGCAATGCCGTCGTTTCGACCAATTGCTGGGCCAATTTTCGCTCCTTAATACCTACCTCAATATTTTTTTCCGAAAAGACCTTTTTCTCAATTTCCAATTCTTTTATCAACTTCTCAAAGTTGACCTGTTGAGAACCTAACTTCCCTTTTGCCCGCTGCACGACAGCCTTGGGTAATCCAATTTTTGAGGCAATTTCAAACGCAAACGAACTCCCTGGTTTCCCAATTTCGAGTTCATAAAGTGGTTCCAAATGCTCCCCATCATAGCGCATCGCACCATTGACCAACCCCTGCGTTTTATCGGCGTAGGTTTTGAGGTTGGTATAGTGAGTATTAATAACTCCGTACGCGCCCGATTTGGTCAAATCTTCCAAAATCGCTTCGGCAATTGCTCCACCCAAACTTGGCTCGGTTCCCGTTCCAAATTCGTCAATCAAAAACAAAGTTTTCTTCTGACTAAAGTTCAAGAAGTACTTCATGTTGGTGAGGTGGCTACTGTACGTACTCAAGTCATTATCAAGGCTTTGCTCATCACCAATATCAATAAACAAGTTCTGAAAAAGCCCTATTTTAGAATCTTCTCGCATGGGCACCAACAGCCCACATTGAAACATATATTGTACTAAGCCAATGGTCTTGAGTGAAACCGATTTCCCACCTGCGTTGGGACCCGAAACGACCAAAATCCGTTGCTGTTGCGACAATTGAATGGTCAACGGCACCACCTTTCGACCTTGCTGTTGGAAAGACAAATACAACAACGGATGCCGCGCTTGCCGCCAATCAATCATGGGCTGATTCACAAACGTAGGCTGCGAAGCATCCAACAATGACGCTAGTTTAGCCTTGGCACGGATAAAATCAACCATCCCCAAAAACTGATACGCCCGCTGCAAATCGCTCAAGTGCGGACGAATTTGGTTAGCCAACTGAATCAAAATACGATTCACTTCGCGACGTTCGGCGTATTCCAACTCACGGATTTCGTTATTGGCATCCAGTACTTCGGCAGGCTCCATGAAGAGCGTTTGCCCCGTCGCTGATTCGTCGTGGACAAACCCTTTTAATTTGCGCTTGTGTTCGGCCGAAATCGGAATTACCATGCGGCCGTTACGCACCGTAAACGACACGTCATCGTTGACCCAGCCACTATTTTTGGCATGTTTGAGGATAGATTCCAATTTTTTACGCACCGTCGCCGCCTCAGAAATCAGCCGTCGCCGAATGTCCGCCAGCTCAGGCGAAGCGTTGTCGCGTACCAAGCCACGGTCATCAATAATGCGGTCGATAGAATCACTGACCGATTTCTCTACCTTCACATTCCCTGCCAACTCCCGTAAAAACGGAAAGCGGTCATCCTCTTGGTCGGCCAAAAATTTCAGCACCTGACGAATCGTACGAAGCGATAGTTTCAGGTCATAAAACTCCTCCAACGAGAGCAACATGCCTTCGATGCGAATTTTTTCGAGGGCAGATGTCACGTCCAAATAATTTTGGGCAGGAAACTCTCCCGAGGTTTCTTCCATAATCGCCTTCATTTCGGCGGTTTGGCGAGTGAGTTTATCAATGACGGCAAAATTGTCCGAAAAGCGAATCTTCTGCACAAATGCTTGCCCAAGCGGGCTCAAGCAAAGCTCTCTCAAGTGCTCACGGATACGGTCAAAACCTAATTTTTGTTCTAAATCTTGCGGGTATAACATTTCTATTTTGTCATGCTGTTCAGCACCGATTACCACTTTTCAATGCTCAAAATCTAGTGAAAAGTTCCTACAAAGGTACTCAGTATTGTTAAACCCACTTACACTCCTTAATTTTACCGCAAAAACTCACCTCTAACCTTCGTCCTGAACCTCCGAAGGTATATTTATTGACTAAGTCTTTATGTTCCATATCATTCCTGCCATTGACCTCATTGAAGGCAAGTGCGTCCGCCTCACGCAAGGCGATTACGGTCAAAAAACCATTTACAACGAAAACCCACTCGAAGTTGCCAAAGAGTTTGAAGATGCGGGCTTGACTCGCCTCCACTTGGTGGACTTGGACGGCGCCAAAGCAAAAAAAGTCGTCAACTGGAAAGTATTGGAGCGAATTGCCTCCCAAACTCAGCTTCACATCGACTTCGGCGGTGGCGTACAGTCTGACGACGACCTACGCATTGTTTTCGATTCGGGAGCAAAACAGGTAACAGGCGGTAGCATTGCCGTAAAAAATCCCGACTTATTTGAAACGTGGCTTAACCAACACGGCGGCGACAAAATGATTTTAGGTGCTGATGCCCGCAACGAACGCGTAGCCGTGAGCGGTTGGGAAGAAGGCACAGGTTTGTGGGTATATGATTTTGTGCAACAATGGGTAGAAAAAGGAGCCAAGTACACCATCAGTACCGACGTCGCCAAAGATGGGTTACTTCAAGGCCCCTCCTTTGATTTGTACAAAAACCTTCAAGAGCATTGCCCCGAGCTGAATATCATTGCCAGCGGCGGTGTAAGCAACATTGGTGACATTGAGCGTTTGGCCGAAATGAATCTTTTTGGCGTGATTGTCGGCAAAGCAATTTATGAAGGCAGAGTTACCTTGGCTGAATTAACACGCTGGGTAGCTTAGTCTAAAAACCAGTTGCTGTTACTTAGAAGAAATACGGTGTTTAAAGATTAAAAAAATTAAAATTTAAACACCTATCCTATTTTTTCTTTGATTAGTGTAATACCGACATTTATTCTGACTTCTTCTGAATAGTCGAAATTTAATTTGGTGTTACGATTACACTTTAAAAAAAATTTGGCAAACGCTTGCACAATATTTTTTTTATCATTTATCTTTGGCACAAGAATAAGACGCAAAATAAATTTCTTCATTAAAATTAAAAGGGGGACATACTATCGAAACAACGCTTTACGTTAACTAATTGTACATAAAAAAATGGAAAAGTACCAAGTTAGCGACAGTGAGCTTGTTTCATTGTACATCCAAGGCAGCGAGAAAGCCTTCGAAAAACTTGTTCAGCGTCACAAGTCAAAGATTTACACCACTATTTATTTGATTGTTAAAGATCAGTACGTAGCTGAGGATTTGATGCAAGATAGCTTCGTTAAAGCTGTGGATACCATCAAGTCTGGTAAGTATAACGATGAGGGCAAGTTTTTGCCGTGGATATTGAGAATTGCTCACAATTTGGCTATTGACCATTTTCGGCGTGATAAACGTTACCCGGAAGTAGTGTTTGAAGATGGAAGCAGTGTGTTCAATACCTTAGACTTTTCGGAAGACTCAATCGAGTCGCTCCAAATTCGTCAAGAAACACATGAACACCTCCGCGAACTGATTCAACGGTTACCCGATCCTCAGCGTCAGGTGCTTATTATGCGCCATTACGAAGACATGAGTTTTCAGGAAATTGCCGATGCCACAGGAGTGAGTATCAACACGGCTTTGGGGAGAATGCGTTACGCGCTGATTAATTTGCGAAAGCAACTCAGCAACCGCGTTCCTATATATGATACAACTGTTTACCCCAGATGATGTAATTCGGTATGTTTACGAAGAAACCACCGAAGACGAAAATGTGCTCATAGAAGATGCCCTTATCGGGGATCAAGAGTTATTAGAATTTTATCTCGATGCCCTTGAGATGAAAAGTCTGATGAACAAAATTGAACGAACGCCCTCAAACAGCGTTGTTTCCAATATTCTGGCGTATTCACAAAATTATAAGAGCAATCAATCGGTCGCCTAAAGCTTCGGTTGATTGCTTTTTTTATAGTTTGTGAGCGCCACGTAAGGCTCTATCAATGACCTCAAAGCAATTGTTTTTGAGCGTCATAACGTCTTCTTGCCCCAACCCAACTGTCACGAGTGGCTCGTGTACAATGGCTTTCATTGGATAACGAGATAGCCGAATGGGTGTCTCATCAGGCAAGATTTTATAGTTGGTCAGCAAGGTGACAGGTACTACTGGCACTTGCTGCTGAATGGCCATCTTAAATGCCCCGTCCACAAACGAGTGCATTTGAGGTGGCTTTTTTGTTTTTATTCCTCCTTCAGGATAAATCACAATGCTTCTCCCCTTGGCCAGTGTTTTTAGAGCCCGACTTAACGACCCTACGCGGCTTTGGCTGTTTTCGCGGTTGACCTGGATATGAAGTTTTTGAAACATATAGCCAAACAACGGAATATTTTTAACCCCATGTTTGCCGACGAAAGCAAAGTAGTTCTCAAGAATCACCCCCATAACCGCAATGTCAAGGTATGAAAAGTGATTGGCGCAAAACACGTATGCTTGCGCAGGGTCGGGACGAAATTGATACTCTACTTCAATTTTAATCCCCGCCAAGGGAAAAAACAGTTTACCCCACAATCGGTTTAACCAATGGGCGTACGGTTTCCACGCTTCCCGTTGAAGACAAATAAACATCAAAGGAAACAGCAACAAGAAAATCAGCATAAGCCAGAAAACACACCAAATGGTATAGAGTAGCTTCATAAAAATAAATTGACGAATATTGAACCGTAAAATTAGATTTTATTCCGTACCCATTAACCTAAAAACTCTTATGAAACGAGTCGTATTCCAACATTTTGGAAAACCTGCCGACATTCTTCACGTTGAAGAAGTGCAACCACTCACCCCTGGCCCCGACGAGGTACTGATTCGGGTATTGGCAAGCCCCATCAACCCTTCCGATATTATGTTTGTCCAAAACCTATATGGTATTCGGCCTCAGTTACCCTCAGGCGCAGGATTTGAGGGAGTTGGGGTGATTGAACAAGCAGGAACCAATGTGAAACTTAGCACTGGTACGCGCGTGAGTTTTACGGCGATTGGCGCGTGGAGCGAGTACGTTTTAACCAACTACCGCACCCTCATTCCCGTACCCGAGGCCATGTCGGACGAGGTGGCTGCCCAACTTTTTGTCAACCCATTCACGGCCGTTGCAATGGTGGAAGAATCGGGCGTAAAAGCGGGCGAATGGCTCATGATTACGGCCTGTGCTTCTGCGTTGGGCAAAATGGTGATTCAAATTTGTAAAATGAGGGGCATCAAAACCATCGGAACGGTACGCCGCAATAACCTCAACGAAGAGCTAAAAGCCCTTGGCCTCGACCAAATTATCAATACTGAAGAAGAAAACGTTCCGAAAAAAGTCCAGCAAATCACCAATCACGAAGGTGTACGCGCCGTATTGGAGTGCGTCGGTGGACATACCGCCAGCGAAGCCCTCAAATGTATGGGCCGAGGGGGTGTGATGCTGGTATATGGGTTGATGAGTTTGCAAGACCCTAGCATCAATTTTGGGCTGATGATTTTCCGCGAGCTTGTGGTCAAAGGTTTTTGGCTGACCGACTGGATGAAGCGCACCGACGCTACCACTCGCCACCGCGTTGCTGGAGAAGTGATTGAGTTGCTTGCCACGGGAAAAGTGCAGATGCCGATTGAAGCCACTTATTCATTGGACGAGGTGGCCAAAGCCGTTACCCACGCCGAAGCGCACGGGCGTTGGGGAAAAGTATTGATAAAGCCTTAAAAGAATGTGTTGAATCTTCATTTCGTTGGCAAAGAATTTTATAGTAACAAAAATCAATTTTTTATCAAAAAAATTCTATTTTTGTTACTATACCTAAATCGACTAACCAACGATGAAAGCCACCAACTCACCAACGCCAATCACTACCTTTGTTGACAATTTATACCATTGGGAAAAAGAACGTCCTCATCAAGTCTATCTTCGTCAGCCCTTTGGGGATAGTTTCAGAGATTATACATGGAAAGAAGTCGGGGATCAAGTACGGCGGGTTTCGGCCTACTTGCGCTCGCTCAACCTACCACCCCAAAGCAACATCGGGCTGGTTTCCAAAAACTGTGCCGAATGGATTATTGCCGATTTAGCGATTATGGTGGCAGGCCACGTTTCGGTCCCTTTTTATGCCACCCTTACCGCCGACCAGCTTCAGCAAGTGCTCACCCACAGTGGTTGTTCGGTTTTGTTTGTGGGTAAGCTCGACGATTGGTCAGGAATGAAAAAAGGGGTTTCTTCCGCTATTAAATGTATATCGTTTCCCACTTATAATCCTGACGCTGAACACATTCAGTGGAATGACATTTTGGCCAACCACGCCCCTATTTCCGACAATCCCACGCCTCAACCTGATGACTTGTTTTCAATCATTTATACTTCGGGGACTACAGGAAACCCCAAAGGAGTGATGGTGACGCACCGAGCGGTATCAGAGGCCGTTGGCCGAACTAAGGACATTCTTCGGTACGATGTACCTAATCCTCGTTTTTTTTCCTATTTACCTTTGTGTCACATTGCAGAGCGAAACATTATAGAAGCGACAAGTTTGGGTACGGGCGGAACGGTTTATTTTGCCGAATCGCTTGATACTTTTGCCAAAAACTTAGCAGCGGCGAGCCCAGCCCATTTTTTGGCGGTACCCCGTATTTGGACCAAATTTCAGTTGGGTATTTTGGCCAAAATGCCGCAGAAAAAACTAGATATGCTGCTCAAAATCCCAGTATTGAGTGGTATTGTCAAGAAAAAAATCAGGAAAGGGCTTGGGCTCAATGAAGCTCAGTTGGTGCTTACGGGTGCGGCACCGATGCCAATTTCCTTGATTCGTTGGTTTAGGCGGTTGGGAATTACCATTCAGGAAGCCTACGGGATGACCGAAAACTTAGGGGCGGTGTGCATGATGCCCCACGATAACCCCAAAGATGGGAGTGTAGGAAAAATTTACCCAGGCATGGAGGTCGTCATTGCGGAAGGTACGGGCGAAATTCTAACTCGTTCGCCTTGGAATATGCTGGGTTATTACCGTGAACCGTCCCTCACGGCCGACACCATTGACTCAGAAGGATGGATTCATACGGGCGATGTGGGCGAAGTCGATGAAGATGGATACCTCAAAATTACGGGTCGGGTCAAAGAAATGTATAAAACGTCGAAGGGAGAATATGTAGCACCTTCACAGATAGAATTTGGCTTTGCCGACAACAAAATGATTGAGCAAATTTGTGTTGTAGGACAAAACTTACCGCAGCCCATTGCCCTCGTTGTTTTATCAGAAATGGCCCAAAAATTTGACAAAGACACCATTAATCAAAGCCTAAATTCAACCCTTTCTGACCTCAATCCTCGCCTAAAAACATACGAAAGAGTGCAAAAAATAGTCATCATAAAGGGCACTTGGACGGTCGATAATAATATGCTTACTCCCACAATGAAGACAAAAAGAAACGTTATTGAAAAAAATTATGCCCCAATGATGGAGCCTTGGTACGAAACCAAAGAAAGTATAATTTGGGAATCATAACAGAGTACTCTACTAAATGGCACGATTTTGGCTAAGTCTGAGATAGGCTTAGTCAACTCGTGTGAATGTTTCATAGAATCAAAACGTTAGTAACGGCATTTTCTGTTCTTTCGGCCTTGTTATTGGGCTCGATACGCTACAGTTTTGCCCAAACTTGCACAGGAAGCCTTGGTGACCCAGTAGTAAACATCACGTTTGGCACAGGAACAGGCTATACCACCTTGCCAACTTCGGCCACAGGAGCTAGTACCACTTATACTCAACAAACCAACTCATGCCCTAATGACGGCAACTACACCGTCACGAACAGTACTTTTTCTTGTTTTAGCAATTCTTGGTTTGATGTAGCCGAAGACCACACCCCTGGTGACGTCAACGGTCGGATGGCTATTTACAATGCTTCTTACACAATCGGCGAGTTTTACCGCCAAACCATCAGTGGACTTTGTGGAAACACTACTTACGAATTTGCGGGCTGGATTGCCAACTTACTTAGACCATCAGCCTGTAGCGGTGGCGGAATAGACCCCAATCTTACCTTCCGCATCGAGTCTCTTTCGGGTACACTTCTCGGCTCTTATAGCACAGGAAATATCCCAGAATCGTCTTCACTCACCTGGAAACAGTACGGGTTTGTTTTTACAACCCCTGCCAGCCAAACCCAGGTTGTTTTAAAAATCATTAACAATGCCGCAGGTGGATGCGGAAACGACCTACTTCTTGATGACATTACGTTCCGTCCTTGTGGCCCCACTATTTCTGTATCGGCCAATGTGCCTAGTATCTGTGAAGGCGGCAATGTAAGCCTAAGTGGCTCTATTTCACCAGGCTATAACAATCCACAATTTCAGTGGCAACAAAGCAGCGACAATGGAAGCACTTGGACGGATATTGCGGGAGCTACTTCGCTCAATACCTCCGTTTCTTCGGCACCTGCTGGAACAAAATATCGACTACTAGCCGCAGAACAAGGTAATATTAGCATTGGGTATTGCCGCATCGCCTCCAACCCAGTTGCGCTTACGGTATATGCTATCCCGAAAGTAACATTACCTACGGCTTCGGGAACACCGCTTCAATACTGTGCTGGCACTTCTGTTGATTTAACAGATTTTACTTCGACCCCAGCCTCTACCTTCAGTTGGCAACTCAACAACACCGCCATCGGGCTGAGTTCTGGCAGTGGTACGGGTCAAGTTCCCGTATTTACGGCTACCAATGCCACGAACTCCCCCATTACGGGTACGTTTACCGTTACGGGTTCGGCCAATGGCTGTATAAGTCAAGCACAAACCTTTTCGGTTGTTATCAACCCCAAACCTTCCGTCAACTTGGGGGTTGACCAAGCCATTTGCGCGGGTGGCTCGGCTACAATCACAGCCGCAGCCAGCGGAGGAACTCCCAATTACAGTTACAGTTGGAGCAATGGCGCGAACAACAGCGCCAGCCAAACCGTTTCGCCGAGTTCAACGACTATCTATACTGTCACAGTCACCGATACCAAAGGCTGTACAGCCACCGACGACATCAAAATAACGGTAAATGCCCTTCCGAACATTACTAGTCTCACCAAAACAGACGCCATTTGTTTTGGTCAAGCTAACGGAACCATCACCGTCACTGCCACGGGTGCATCCCCGTTACAGTACCAACTCAACAATGGTGCTTTTCAAAGCCAAAACGTTTTCAATGCCGTTGCTGCTGGCACCTATAATGTCACGGTAAAAGACGGGAACGGCTGTACGACCACCAAAAATATCAACGTCAATCAACCCAATCCCATGACCGCGTCTGTGACGGTCAAGAACGTGAGTTGTTTTGACGGGACAGACGGTGCCATTACCGTCGATGTCAACGGCGGAACATCGCCTTATTCTTATACTTGGTCAGATGGCAGTACGGGAGGCAGTAGCATTGTAGGACGCCCCGCTGGAAATTACACCGTCACCGTCACCGATGGTAAAGGCTGTACGACCACCGCCACAGCTACCATTACCCAGCCCATCCAGATAAGCATTACTGCCAACCTCACCCACGTCACCTGCAACGGAGGCGCTAATGGGAAAGTGGATATCACCGCCACGAGTATTACCTCCATTAAAAGTTACGAATGGAAAAACAGTGGAGGAACAATCATTGCAACCACAGAAGACGTTGCTAATCTTGCCGCAGGAACCTATACCGTGACAGTCACTGATAATGACAACTGTAAGGTTTCAGCAAGTTATACCATTACCCAACCTACGGCCATTTCAGCCACGGCTACGCCTACCATTGCAACCTGTTTTGGGGGAAATGATGGGAAAATTAGCCTAACCGCCAGTGGCGGAACGGGCGGCTTGGTGTATGCCCTTTGTAGCGGAAGTAACTGTACGTCTTTTGGCGCGACCCAAACCAGTAATCAGTTCTCTGGCCTTACCGCAGGCACTTACCGCGTGCGTGTTACCGATACCAACGGCTGTAGTACCACTACCCCCGACGTTGTGGTGGGTCAAGCAGCGCAGCTTACCGCATCCGCTTCCAATACCTCCCCTGCTTGTGTAGGCGGTAGCGTTATTTTGTCAGCTGCAAACGCAGGAGCAGGCGTAAATTACGAGTGGAAAAACGCCAGTGGAGCTATTGTGGCTACTGCCCAGCAGTTTACCCTGTCAAATGTTCAATTGGCACAGGCAGGTACCTACACGCTTCGCGTATATAATGCCAATAATTGCCAAAATACCACCACTACTTTGGTCAAAGTAAATCCCACGCCTGATGTAAATGCTGGTGCTGACCAAACTATTTGCGAAGGGACAGCTGTCACCTTGAATGCCACGACGGTAGGCGGAACAACACCTTATACGTATAGTTGGGACAATGGTTTGGGAACAGGAGCAGCGAAAACCGTTAGCCCTACGACTACCACAAGCTACATTGTCAGCCTAAGCGATGCCAATGGCTGTACAGACCGCGACACCGTCACAATAACAGTCATTCCTAAACCTCAACTTTTTACCTTAACCGCGCCAAGTGATTTGACCATTTGTGCGGGAGTGAACGGCATCCCATTGACCCTAAGCGGCTCGCAAACGGGTGTTTTGTACGAGCTTGTTCGCAATACCGTCAATATAGGACAGGGGAAAATGGGGACAGGTTCGGCCTTGTCAATGGGCAATTATTTTGGAGGAACGTACCAAGTAAAAGCAAGCACAACCACCAACCCAGCGTGTTCGGTGATGATGAATGGTAGTATTACGGTCAACGAACTGCCGCCCATCTCTGGCGAACTACAAGCGCTCGATGATACCGTCTGCGTTGGAGAATACATGTTATATACTGCTGTAGCATCAGGAGGTAGCGGCACAGGTTATACTTATACGTGGCAAGACGGCCAAACGGGCAATCCTCGTTCTTTTACCACCAACGATTATTTATTGGTAGAAGTGGTCATCACCGACAGCCGAGGATGTACCCTTAAACGCGCCGCCGATTTACGCATTGCTCCTCCTGTTACGGTTAATCTATCAGCCACTCCAACGCCCATTTGTGCGGGACAACCTGTCACACTTACGGCTAGTGCTACGGGGGGCGCAAGTACGCTTACCTACGAGTGGGAAAACGGCAGTACCGCAACCACGCGCACGGTGAATCCTGCAACTACTACAACATACAGCATCAAAGTAACCGATAGCCGCGAAGGTTGTGTTGAACAAAAAAACACAACAGTAACGGTTTTCCCTCAACCCCAACTTTATAACGTCACTGGTGGAGGTGCTTACTGTGCAGGAAGTCCAGGCGTATCTGTAGGTCTGAGTGGTTCAGAAACAGGTTTTTTATACCAACTAAAACGAAACGGACAAAATGTAGGTACTGCGGTTTCAGGTACGGGTGCTGCCCTGAATTTTGGCCCACAAACACCCACAGGAACCTACACCGTGGAGGCGCGTTCAACAACCTCTCCCGTTTGTGCTGCCACGATGAATGGCAATGTCGTTATTTCCATCAAAACCAAACCTGAGATTTCGGCTTCAGTAGCGCCCAATCCCGTTTGCGCAGGACAACCTGTTAGTTTTACAACGACCTCGACCATCGCCAACGCTACCTACACTTGGACGGGACCAAACGGTTTTACCAGTACTGACCAAAACCCAGCCATTGCCAGCGCCACCACCTCAAATACAGGAACTTACACCGTTATTGCAACAACCGCCGAAGGTTGTTCTGATACAGCTTCTGTTTCTTTAACGGTAAATCCGTCGCCGATAGCCAGTATTACTGGGCCGAGTAATTTGTGTATCAACAACTCAATTACCCTCAATGGTAATCCAAACGGAGGTACCACTCCTTATACACACACGTGGCTAATTACATCAGGGGCTAGTTTATTAACCCTAACCAATAATAACAATGGTACGGCCAACATTACCCCAACTGGCACAGGTGTCGCTACGACTTCTTACCGAGTCACCGACGCCAACGGTTGCCAGTCACCCGTTGTTACCTATAGTTTAGGCATCAATGCAGCGCTACCAACGGCCACCGTGTCGGCAGGAGCGCCTGCCAACTTTACTTCTTTGGTAGGTGTACGTTACCGTTCATTTGGTTTGCCCTCCGAAAAAGAGTTATACGTAGGAATCCCAGATTTAGGCATCGCCCCACCCCGCCGAGCCCAAACGGATGCCAGCTGGCGTTCGGGCAACAACGACGTTACCTTTGAATATGACCCTGCCACCGATGTACTCAAAGCAAGCATTGTCAACAGTGCCGGTACATTTACGCTTACGTACCCCAACGTAGCGGCGGCTATAAATACGTATCGTTCGGGACAAAATAGCTGTGCCATGAACGTCATGCAGCTGGTAGTAGGTAGTCAAAATGAACCTACAGGAAGTGTAGCTTTTACCAACGTAGTGCTCAACGGGAACGCCGTTGGCAACTTTAGTGGCGCAGGTCTTAGCAGTTGGACCATCAGAAACGTGGACTTTGGGATGGGTTTCAAACTTTCAGGAACCATCGTGCTGACAGGTACTCAACCAACTTCAGCAGAAAGCAACAAAGTAGAGATTTTGGTAGGCAATGATCAAACACCGTTGGTCTTTGGCTGTATGTCGGCCAACGAAGTTTGCGAAGGGCAAAAAAGCACCGTTGCCTTCTCTGGATTACGTCCCAATACTACCTTTAATTTAAAATATTCGATTGGTGCTACCAATAACCTAACCGCCTCCGTCACCACCGATGCCCAAGGCAATGCCTCATTCCAAACGGCAACCTTGACATTAAGCCAGAACGGGGCCTTGCTACGCATCGACAGCGTTCAACGTGCCGTAGGTGGCGCTTGTTTTCTTCCCATTGCCTCTAACAATACCACGGTATTGGCAGTCAATCCCAACCCTGTTGTTGCCATCACTACCACTGACAATTCGGGCATTGCCAACAATGACGCTATTCTTTGCGAAGGCGCTTCGACAACCCTAACTGCCTCAGGCGGTGGAACGTACCTCTGGAATACGGGCGCTTCTACTTCGTCTATCACCGTTTCTCCTGCCACCTCAACCAGTTATTCCGTAACGGTCACGAGCAATAAAGGTTGTCAAACGGTCAAAAACCAACTCATTACGGTTTATCCTAAACCCCAACCGACAGCCGCCAACAGTGGGCCTGTGTGTATAGGTGAGAAAATTACGTTTAACGCTTCGGGCGGTACGGCGTATCAATGGACAAATGCGGCCAATAGCGTTGTTTCAACGGCGGCGAGTTTTTCTTTCGACCCCGCAACGCTTGCGCAATCGGGTATTTATACGGTCAAAGTCACCGACGTAAACGGTTGTAGCCAAACCACTACCACGGAGGCAGTCATCAAAGACCGCCCCATTGCCCAAGCCACTTCTAATAGTCCAAAATGCGCTGGTCAAACCCTCATGCTCTCTGCGGCAGATGCGGGGGCAGGAGCTACCTATGCTTGGTCGGGGCCTAATGGCTTCAGTCGAACCAACGAGCAAAACCCAATCATCACCCTTGCCCAACCCCAACACAGCGGCACGTACCTTTTGACCGTCACTCGTAACGGTTGTAGTAGCACCACCACGGTGGACGTGACGATTTACGAAAACCCCGTTGCCAATGCCCTCACTAACAGCCCTGTTTGCGAAGACAGCCCGCTTAACTTTACCGCCCAACATGCGGGAACGGGCGCTCAATACCAGTGGAAAAATTCAGCTGGAACGGTTCTGAGTACTTCTGCCTCATTTAGCATTGCCAAAGCAGCACTTACCGATGCTGGAAAGTATTTTTTAACCGTCACAAAAAATAATTGCGTAAGTGGCGATACAGTAGAAGTAATCGTAAAGCCATTGCCCAACGTAACTGTACAAGCCAATACCCCGCTGTGTTCGGGACAAACGCTACAGTTTACGTCGGTGACAAGTCCAGCGGCGACCAAGTATGAGTGGGCGGGGCCAAATAGCTTTACTTCTCCCGACCAACATCCCAAAATCGAAAACGTCACCACAAGTGCAACGGGCATCTATGAAGTCATTGCTAGTTTGAACGGTTGCCGTGATACTTCCCGTATCAGCGTGACCGTCAACCCAACTCCGATTGCGGTGGCGTCGGCGTCGTTGCCTGTTTGTGAAGGTGGAACAATCACGCTTACTGCGGCCAATGCGGGAAGCCTAGCTCAGTACGAATGGACAAATGCCGCAGGTACGGTGGTAAGTAGCAGTTCTTCGTTTGCTTTGACCAACGTTGGAGTCGCCGATGCGGGGGTGTATCGCCTCAAAGTAACGTTAGGTGCGTGTACCAACGAAGACACTGCGGTGGTCGTTATTTACCCTAAACCAAAGCTTACGATTGTAGGCACTTCTTGTGCTCCTAATTTGAAGTCATACCGAGTTGATGTCACGGTTGAAGGTGGAATTTTAGCTTCGTCGGCGGGAACCATTACGCCTACGGGAGCAAACGCCTATACCATTTCAAACGTACTTCCGTCGGTCAACCCACTTTCGGTAAGTGTGACATCCGACAAAGGTTGTTCGGTCTCTCAAAATGTCACAGCGCCCAATTGTTCTTGCCCCGTGGTCAATGCTCCAAGCAGCGGAGGAAATAAGAAAATTTGCCAAAACGAAACGATACCGACACTTTCGGCCAACGTTGGCTCCAATGAAACTGTCGATTGGTACGAAACCTCTACGGGCGGGACGCCCATCGTTCAGGGAAGTGAAACTTTTACCCCAACGAACGCAGGCATTTATTACGCCCAAACCCGCAACCTCATTCACGATTGCGTGAGCAGCACCCGTACGCCCGTATCACTCACCATTGTAGCACTGCCAAAACTGGTGATTGACTCCACCGTTTGCAGCACGGATTTATCAAACTTTGTGGTATGGTTAACCACTGAGCTTTCGGGCGTAACCGTCTCCTCATCCGAAGGCACCGCCGTTAATTTTACCAACGGCCGTTACGAAATCATTGGCGCTAGTCCGTTCGGAACGCCAAACATAACCATTACCGTAACCAATGTAGATGGTTGCAAAACACAGGTAATTCTCAAAAAACCTGATTGCCTTTGCCCCGACTTGGCTGCTCCTGTCAATGTTGGTGACAAAGAAATATGTTTTGAACAAACGAACCCTTCGCTCGAAGCCACCGTCAATGCCAACGAAACCGTCGATTGGTACGATGCGCCGATGGGCGGCAACAAAGTAGCCACGGGCACACTCCAGTACACGCCTACCCAAGTAGCCGTGGGTACGCATACTTTTTATGCCGAAACCCGCCGTACCGACATTACAGTTCGTACTTGTGTTAGCAACACCCGCACGGCCATCAAACTAACCATCAAAGCCTTGCCTGTAGTAGCGGCTAGTTCCAACAGCGCGGTTTGCGAGGGCACTGATTTACAACTAACAACGGCAGCAAACGCCAATGCTACTTACCTCTGGAGTGGGCCAAACGGTTTCAGTGCTTCTACCCGCAGTCCATTGCGTACCAATGCCCAACCTAGCATGTCAGGCAACTACATCGTGACCGTTACGGCCAATGGTTGTACGGTTCAGGATAGCACCACCGTCCTTGTTAAGCCTTTACCAATAGTCAATACCACAGGCATCGTTGTCTGTGAAAGTAGTCCATTTGTATTAAAAACGCCTGCGGTTCTTGGCGCCACATACGAATGGCTTAGTCCTACCAACCAAGTGGTTTCAATTGACTCTTTGTACTCCGTAACACACGCATCTCTAAGCCAAACGGGAACGTATCGAGTAAAAGTAACTTTGGACGGCTGTGTTCAGCAAGATACTGCCCAGGTTACGGTCACGCCTTTACCATTGACCCAAGCCCTTTCTAACGCTCCCATTTGTGCAGGAGATACGCTATTTTTATCCGCCGCAAATGCAGGTTCGGGTGCTACCTACGCATGGCAAAAATTAGCCACTGGCACCGTTGTTGGCAACCAACGTTTATTCAACATCCCCAATGCCCAAACAAACGATTCGGGCAAATACGTACTTACGGTGAGTCAGAATGGTTGTGAAAACAAAGACACCATTGATGTGCTTGTCAAACCATTGCCAACCTTTGCCATCAGCAGCAATAGCCCCATTTGCCACGGCGATACCATCAAGTTGTTTACCAACGCCCCACCAATCGGCGCAACCTTTGAGTGGTCTGGCCCCAACGAGTATGTGAGTTTTCAACAAAACCCAATCATTACCCCTGCCCGCCCTAATTTGAGTGGTTTGTACCAAGTCACGGTGAAAGTTAACGGTTGTGTTAAAACCGACACCTTGACCTACACCGTTTTCCCACTTCCTGTGGCCAATGCCATCAGCAACAGCCCTATTTGCGAAAACGATACCCTTCGTCTTACGGCCCAAAATGCAGGAATCGGCGCTATTTACGAATGGCGGAAATTGGGCGGAAATGTCATCAGTACCCAAGCCACTTTTTCCCAACCCCTTGCCCAACTCGCTGACGCTGGAAAGTACCTACTCAAAGTAAGTCTCAACGGCTGTGTCAACTACGATACAATCGATGTTTTGGTAAAAAAACGTCCCGTTTTTACCCTCAGTAGCAATTCCCCCATTTGCGAAGGTGATAGCCTTCGACTATTTGTGCAGGGAGCACCGCAAGGAACCACCTTTGCTTGGTCGGGGCCAAAACAATTTTTAGCGATTGACTCGGCAGTGGTTCGTGCCAATGCTAGTCTCGACATGAGCGGGGTGTATTTGATGACAACAACCCTCGGCAGTTGCAGCGTTACAGACTCGATTCGAGTCACCGTTAAAGCCCGCCCATCGGTCAATGCCCTTTCAAATAGCCCCGTCTGTGAAGGGCAACAATTACAGTTGACCACAACCGCCGTCAATAATGCCTCTTATGCTTGGCAAGACCCTAATGGCGCAGCGATTGGTACGTCACCGCAAGTGACCATCAACGGAATGCAGCCCCTACAAAGCGGGAAATATACAGTAATGGTTACGTTGGATGGCTGTGTACAAACCGACACCGTAACCGTAACGATTAAACCTAAACCTACCTTTACGGTCGATTCGGTTGTTTGTGCACCATCATTGAAAGTTTATACAATTTACGGAAAAACAAACGGAACTGTTGCCAGTCCTTCGGGAACGTTATTACAGGTAAGCGATGGGCGTTTTACCATCAGCGAGCTTTCTGTAGGAACCAACACTTCGTTAGTCTTTAGCAAAAATAGCTGCGACACTACGTTTACCGTTTCATCACCCGTTTGCCCTTGTCCCACCGTAGCTATTGCAGTGACACCTATTAGCCAAACGATTTGTGAGGGAGATACGCTTCAAACCATTCACGCACTTGTGAGTGCGGGCGTCACAGCCGATTGGTACGATGCCCCCACGGGAGGAAATTTAATTGCTTCTGGCACGCTTACCTTCAAGCCTTCTATGGCGGGGAAAGTCTATGCCGAAGCTCGCGCCGAACTATCTGGCTGTTTAAGCAACTCAAGGGCCTCGGCCGAAGTGATTATTCACCCAATCCCTTCTTTTACGGCCCAAACAATTTCGACTTCATGCGACGGCTTAGATGCTCGCAAAGACGGACAATTAATCATCAAGGAGATTACCAACGGACTCCGTTATGATTTTTCGGTCGGAAGCACCTACACAGGAACTCAAACTTTTGCTACTGCTCAGGCGATACCTGCGGATGGGGTTTTGGCAGATACGCTGTCTAACCCAATGACCCCGCGCACTTACACCGTTCGGGTTTTTGACGCGACGGGATGTTACGCCGACCGAGTAGCGACTTTAGCCCGCCGCGATTGTATCTGCCCTACGCCTCCATTTGTTGTTCCTGAAAGCCAAAGCGTTTGTGAAAATGACACATTACGCACCATTCGTGGTTTTGTAGAGCCAGGGGTTACGGTTGATTGGTACGACGAGCAAGGTAATTTACTCAAAAAAGGGTCTATTTTCTTTAAACCCACCAAAGCAGGAATCTATTACGCCGAAGCACGTGATACCTTGTCGGGTTGCAAAAGTTTGGGACGAGTTCCTTCGTATGCTTTTATCAATCCAATGCCGTCGTTTGACCTTGTCGTTACCAGAGGTACTTGCGATGGTACCGATGTACGCCCCGACGCCAAAATCACCATCGTTGACGTAAAAAATGGCAAACGCTACGATTATACCAAAGGAACGGTTTATGCTGGAAATAAAACTTATGATAATGCCACGGACATTCCTACCGATGGAATTGCGTTAAAAAACCTAGTGAATCCGCCTGCCACCGAATTTTATAGCTTCCGCGTTTTCGATAGCACAGGCTGCTACACCGACTCTACCGTGGCCTTCGAGCCGCGCATTTGTGAATGCCCCAAACCGCCGTTTGTCGTTCCCGAAAGTCAAGCTGTTTGTGAAGGAGACACGCTACGAACGGTACAAGGCTTTGTCGATTCGGGCGTGACGGTCGATTGGTACGATGCGCCAACGGGCGGGAACCTTCTCTTGCGTGGTTCGATTTTCTTCAAGCCTACGCAGTCAGGTATTTATTATGCCGAAGCCCGCGATACACTCACCAACTGCAAAGGTTTGGTACGTGCCCCATCGTATGCTTTTGTCAATGATTTACCGTCATTTGACCTTGATGCACAGAAAGCATCTTGTACAGACTTTGTTGCCCAAAATGATGCCAAAATAGTACTCAAAAATCTCAAAAATGGCAGTCGTTTCGACTTTTCAGTAGGCTCTGTTTACGTTGGGAAACGTACGTACAATGATGCGTTCGACATCCCCGCCGACAGTGTTCTTGTTCAGAACATTGCCAATCCTGCCACTTCCCAAACCTTTACAATTCGTATTTTTGGTGAACCAAATTGCTTTACCGACAAAACAGTTACCATTGCTCGCACCGATTGTGGTTGTAATCCACCTTCGTTCGACCTCGTTGTCACCCGAGGTAGCTGCGACGGAACTACCGTAAGACCTGACGCAAAAATCACCATCGTCGATGTAAAACGCGCGAAACGTTACGATTTCTCCAAAGCAAAAACTTATACAGGTAACAAAACCTACGACAACGCCACCGACATCCCTGCCAACGGCGTGTTCCTCAGCAATTTGCCAAACCCCGCTGCCACCGAGTTTTATACCGTAAGACTCTTTGATAGCACAGGTTGCTATACCGACTCCACCGTCGCTTTTGAACCACGCATTTGCGAATGTCCTAAACCCGTGTTCGTTGTCCCTGAAAGCCAAGCCGTCTGCGAAGGCGATACCCTCAGAACCGTCACTGGCTTCGTCGATTCGGGCGTGACCGTCGATTGGTACGATGCCCCAACGGGTGGAAATCTCCTATTGAGAGGTTCGATTCTGTTCAAACCTACCCAAGCAGGTATCTACTACGCCGAAGCCCGTGATACGCTCACCAACTGCAAGTCAACTTCGCGCGCACCTTCATATGCCTTTATCAATGAATTACCGTCGTTCGACCTCGTCGTCACCCGAGGTAGCTGCGACGGAACTACCGTAAGACCTGACGCCAAAATCACCATCGTCGATGTAAAACGCGCAAAACGTTACGATTTCTCTAAAGCAAAAACTTATACAGGTAACAAAACCTACGATAACGCCACCGACATCCCTGCCAACGGCGTGTTCCTCAGCAATTTGCCAAACCCCGCTGCCACCGAGTTTTATACCGTAAGACTCTTTGATAGCACGGGTTGCTATACCGACTCCACCGTCGCTTTTGAACCACGCATTTGCGAATGTCCTAAACCCGTATTCGTTGTCCCTGAAAGCCAAGCCGTCTGCGAAGGCGATACCCTCAGAACCGTCACTGGCTTCGTCGATTCGGGCGTGACCGTCGATTGGTACGATGCCCCAACGGGTGGAAATCTATTGTTGAGAGGTTCGATTCTGTTCAAACCTACCCAAGCTGGTATCTACTACGCCGAAGCCCGTGATACGCTCACCAACTGCAAGTCAACTTCGCGCGCACCCTCGTATGCCTTTATCAATGAATTACCGTCGTTCGACCTCGTCGTCACCCGAGGTAGCTGCGACGGAACTACCGTAAGACCTGACGCCAAAATCACCATCGTCGATGTAAAACGTGCGAAACGTTACGATTTCTCTAAAGCAAAAACTTATACAGGTAACAAAACCTACGACAACGCCACCGACATTCCTGCCAACGGCGTGTTCCTCAGCAATTTGCCAAACCCCGCTGCCACCGAGTTTTATACCGTAAGACTCTTTGATAGCACGGGTTGCTATACCGACTCCACCGTCGCTTTTGAACCACGCATTTGCGAATGTCCTAAACCCGTGTTCGTTGTCCCTGAAAGCCAAGCCGTCTGCGAAGGCGATACCCTCAGAACCGTCACTGGCTTCGTCGATTCGGGCGTGACCGTCGATTGGTACGATGCCCCAACGGGTGGAAATCTATTGTTGAGAGGTTCGATTCTGTTCAAACCTACCCAAGCTGGTATTTACTACGCCGAAGCCCGCGATACGCTCACCAACTGCAAGTCAACCTCGCGCGCACCCTCGTATGCCTTTATCAATGAATTACCGTCGTTCGACCTCGTCGTTACCCGAGGTAGCTGCGACGGAACTACCGTAAGACCCGACGCCAAAATCACCATCGTCGATGTCAAACGCGCGAAACGTTACGATTTCTCTAAAGCCAAAACTTATACAGGTAACAAAACCTACGACAACGCCACCGACATCCCTGCCAACGGCGTATTCCTCAGTAACTTGCCAAACCCCGCTACCACCGAGTTTTATACCGTAAGACTCTTTGATAGCACAGGTTGCTATACCGACTCCACTGTCGCTTTTGAACCACGCATTTGCGAATGTCCCAAACCCGTGTTCGTTGTCCCTGAAAGCCAAGCAGTCTGCGAAGGCGATACCCTCAGAACCGTCACAGGCTTTGTCGATTCGGGCGTGACCGTCGATTGGTACGATGCCCCAACGGGTGGAAATCTCCTGTTGAGAGGTTCGATTCTGTTCAAACCTACCCAAGCTGGTATCTACTACGCCGAAGCCCGTGATACGCTCACCAACTGCAAGTCAACTTCGCGCGCACCCTCGTATGCCTTTATCAATGAATTACCGTCGTTTCAGGTGACGACCAATCGCTCGACTTGTAACAATTCGGCCGCTCAAAACAATGGCAAAATTGCGTTGACTCGTCTCAAAAATGGAACAAAGTATGATTTCTCCGTAGGCACCTCTTATACAGGTAGTAGAACCTTTGACACTGCTCTTGATATTCCAAGGGATAGTATTTTGGTTCGTGATATTCCTAATCCAGTTTCGTCCCAAAGCTACACCATCCGTATTTTTGGAGAACCTAATTGCTTCACCGATACGACCGTCACTATCACAAGCGTAGATTGTAACTGTAATCCTGCAACCGTTTCGGTAGTGCCATCCAGCTTTACGATTTGCGAAGGCGAGCCTTTCCCCGTTTTAGTGGGCGCCGTTGGGACAGACATAACCGTCGATTGGTACGACAAAGATGGCCACTTACTTAAAGCCAATTCACTTACCTACCAGCCTAACTTCTTTGGCGAATTTTATGCCGAAGGGCGCTCGCTCGTGGTAGCAGGCTGCGTGAGTAGCGCTCGTACCAAAGCCGTTGGAGCGAAAATTGGGCAACCTACTTTTACTTTGACTACACGCCCTGCCACTTGCATTGGCGATACGGTGCTGAGCGATGGGCAAATTATAATTGAAAACCTAAAAGACGGCGAGCGGTTCGATTATTCACTAGGAACATCCTATCGAGGAGGAGCGACGTACGAAACGGCGCAACCGCTTCCTACTGACGGAATTATAGGCGCGCTATCCAATGTTAACCAATACTATACCGTTAGAATTTTTAATCGTTGCGGGCTTTTCTACGACGTCACCATCCAAACTACGCACAACGATTGTAGTTGCGACAAACAAAATTGTTTGCCTCTTCAAATGAAAATGAAGAAAAAAGGGAAATAACCTTTTGAGGTTTTTGCCTAACTTGGGGCAAAAAATAACACCATGTCTAAACCTCAGGGCCTTTTAACCATCGAACAGCTACGAGATGCTGTCCAACAACAAACCATTGAAACCATCATTGTTGCTTTTACCGACCACTACGGACGCCTCGTCGGGAAGCGGTTTGATGCCGAATATTTCGTCAACGACGTTTTTGAAAGCGGAACACACGGATGCAATTATCTCCTCACAACCGATATGGCCATGGAGCCCGTTCCAGGGTATTCTTTTGCCAATTGGGAATTGGGTTACGGCGATTTCCATTTAGTTCCGGATTTGTCCACCCTTCGGATTGCTGCTTGGCTCGACCGCACGGCAATGGTTATTTGTGACGTCAAAAATGAGAAAACGCACGAATACGTCGATATTGCCCCTCGTTCTATCCTTCGAGCTCAACTCGAAAAAGCCAGTGATTATACCGTTTTTGCGGCGTCCGAATTAGAATACTATTTGTTCGAGAACTCCTTCCGCGAGGCCCATAACCAAGCCTATCACAACCTCAAACCAGTAGGCTGGTACATCGAAGATTATCATATTTTACAAGGCACACGCACCGAAGCTTTCAATGCCGCTGCACGACGTTATTTGAAACAGTCGGGTGTGCCCGTTGAAACCTCTAAAGGAGAATGGGGATTGGGGCAGCACGAACTCAACGTCCGTTATTCAGATATTTTGGACATGGGCGACCGCCACGTTGTCTATAAGCAATGCCTCAAAGAAATTGCAGAAGCCATGGGTTGGAGCGTGACGTTCATGGCCAAATTTGCCGCCGACCGCGCAGGCTCAAGCTGTCACATTCATATTAGTTTATGGCAAGAAGGTCAAAACGCCTTTGACGGCGATACCCAACTAGGCCCCGTAAAAGGATCCGATGTATTTCGCTGGTTTTTGGGAGGATGTATCAAATACACCCCTGATGTAATGGTATTTTATGCTCCTACCATCAACTCCTACAAACGCTACGTGGACGGCTCATGGGCACCCACGCGTCTGGCCTGGAGTTATGACAACCGCACAGCGGGCTATCGGGTAGTAGGCCAAGGAAAAAGCTTGCGGATCGAATGCCGCATTCCAGGTGCCGACTGTAACCCTTATTTGGCTTTTGCAGCCTTATTAGCTTCAGGAATGGAAGGCGTCAAAAACAAGATTGAACCACCTGCCCTTTTTGATGGTGACATTTATGCCGCAGCTCACTTGCCGCGTGTTCCTTATACATTGGCTGAAGCAATCGACATTTTTAGCCATAGCCCTTTTGCCAAAGAAACATTTGGGGAGCGCGTTGTAGAACACTACACCCATTTTTATCGTACCGAGCAAGCAGCATTTAATTCATCGGTAACGGATTGGGAACGTAAACGGTATTTTGAACAAATCTAGGAGGTTAGGCAGGGCAAAAAGATACTATTTTCAAATTTTTTCTTGAAATAGTTCATTTATTAAAATAATTTTGTACCTTTGTAGAAGTTATTCCTAAACCCTTCCAGACATTTATACTTATAAAAGACCTTCTGACTTCGGG
This sequence comes from Runella defluvii, assembly GCF_014195535.1. Lineage (GTDB taxonomy): Bacteria > Bacteroidota > Bacteroidia > Cytophagales > Spirosomataceae > Runella > Runella defluvii. The sequence goes on from NZ_JACIBY010000005.1 coordinate 498,529, forward strand.
CAGAAGGTCTTTTATTTTTGATTAAAAACAACTTTGTTCGCTTTTCTTGCGTTCTATTCTGCGTAATATTGCACCTCATTCACGTTTCAACCATTCTTTTATACCACAATGACAACTAATTTTCTTAGAAACGCACTTGTAGTGGTTCTTACAGCAGGGTCGTTGCAGGCAATCGCCCAATTTACGCAAGCCCCGCTTCCGTACGCTCCCGAAGCGCTTGAGCCTAGCATCGACAAAGCAACGATGGAAATTCACTACGGCCGTCACCACAAAGCATACATCACCAACCTCAATACGGCCGTGGCAGGAAAGCCCGAAGAAAAATTGAGCATTGATGCTTTGGTAAAAGGAATTACGAAAGAAACGGCTCCTGCCATCCGCAACAATGGCGGAGGTCACTGGAACCATACGTTCTTCTGGAACATCATGGCCCCAGGCAAAGGAGGCATGCCTTCGGGAGAATTAGCCGCAGCGATTACCAAAGAATTTGGTTCATTCGACGAATTTAAAAACAAATTTAAAGCTGCTGGCGCGGGTCGTTTTGGCTCAGGTTGGGCTTGGTTGATTGTAAAAGACAAAAAACTTGTCATCACTTCTACCCCAAACCAAGACAACCCACTCATGCCCGTAGCTGACGTGCAGGGCGCACCTATTTTAGGGATTGACGTGTGGGAACACGCTTACTACTTGAAATATCAAAACAAACGCCCTGACTACCTCGATGCGTTTTGGAACGTTGTTAACTGGGACAAAGTAGCCGAGCTTTACGCAGCAGCGTCAAAGTAAGCTCCCAACTAATTTTTGCTCATAAAAAGAGGCGGCCCGTAAACGAGCCGCCTCTTTTTATGATTCTTCGTTCCAACGATTACAATTTGTCGTCGGCTTTCAAGTATGTCTTATTCCCGTTTGAATTGATGTAGTATTGACCACCGCGAGGGCCTTGGTAAATCGTACGACCTTTGTCGTCTTTACCCATCGTTTTATCAGCACCTGCTACCTTCTTGCGCGTGTTTCCATCAGCTTCCTTGCCATCATCCTCTTTCGCTGCAGGCTTCACCTTCGTGCCCTTGCTTTTTTTATCAGCGTTGTCGGCTTTGTCTTCTTTCTTATCAGCCTTGTCCTCCTTCTTGTCTTTTTTGTCTTCTTTCTTATCCTTCTTATCTTCTTTTTTGTCAGCCTTGTCTTCTAACTTGTCTTTTTTGCCCTTGTCAGTTTTGGCATCTTTCTTGTCCTCTTTTTTATCTTTTTTGTCTTCCTTCTTGTCTTTTTTATCTTCTTTCTTATCCTTCTTGTCCTCCTTTTTATCTTTTTTATCCTCGGCTTTGTCTTTTGCTTTTTCTTTCTTTTCCTTTTTCGGTTTTGTTTCGGTTTGTGCCACGCTATCTAGCGTTACGCCAAAGCACAAAAGGATGATTAACAGGGCGAGTAACTTTTTCATTTTGTGTAAGATTGAGTTTAAATAGTGGTTTTATTGGTTTGGTCAAATGTATTGCAATTTTTCACAATTTAAGAAAAGATTGTGCTTTTTAATTGCTTTTTAAATCATTAGACGCCCGTGCGTTTCTCATCGTCACACTTTCTAATTTCTATGCCAATGAAAAAGCTACTTTTTGCACTTATCCAACTATCCACGGCCTCACTTTTTGCCCAATCCCCTGTCCCCAATTTTAAAATACAAGTCATTGACAATCAAATCAGTATTGGTTACGGATTGGCCATTGGCGATGTAGATGGCGACCAACGAAAAGATATTTTACTCGCCGACCAAAAAGAGATTGTTTGGTATAGAAATGGTGATTGGAAACGCTTTGTCATGGCAACAAATCTTACTACTAAAGACAACGTCTGTATCGCCGCCCGCGACATCGACGGCGACGGTCGTGTAGAGGTAGCCGTAGGGGCAATGTGGAACCCCGCCGAAACCAAAGACATCACCCAATCGGGAGCAGTTTTTTATTTGATTCGCCCCAAAGACCCCACTCAGCTTTGGGAACCCGTACGCCTTCACCACGAAATCACTACCCACCGAATGCGTTGGGCAAAAGTTGACAAAAATAAATACCAGCTCATTGTAGCGCCGCTTCACGGATTGGGAAATTCCAATGGTGAAGGAGTAGGCGTAAAACTATTGGCGTACGATGTTCCTAAAAATCCAAAACAGGCTTGGCCTTATCACCTGATTGATTCCACGCTGCACATTACGCACAATTTTGAAATTTGGGAAGACAAAGACGCGACCCGCCTTCTGATTGGCAGCAAAGAAGGTGGTAAGGTAATAAGTTATCAGAAAGGACAGTGGACGCCCACGCAGCAATGGATAGGCGAAGGAACGGGTGTGGGTGAGGTACGTCGCGGATATTTGCCCAACAAAAAGCCTTTTGTGGCCGCCGTGAGTCCTTGGCATGGCAATCAGCTTGTGGTCTTGGATACTCAAACCAACACAAAAAAGGTGCTGACCACGCGCCTCAATCAAGGCCACGCTTTGACTTGTGAGGATTTTTTGGGAACGGGTTCTTCACAAATCGCGGTAGGGTGGCGCAACCCGAACGCCGATAAAAAAGTGGGCGTGCGGTTGTTTGTTCCTAAAGATGCCAATGGTGAAAATTGGGAAGAGTTCACGTTGGACGAAAGTGTCATGATGGCCTGCGAAGACCTGCAAGCCGCCGACCTCGACAATGACGGCGATTTAGACCTTATTGCATCGGGGCGTTCTACGCTCAACGTCTTGGTATATTGGAATCAACGTATTTTAAAATAACCAGACCCTCCAAGTTTTTACTTCGTAGCTAACCAAACTTGGAGGGTCTAATCCAATAACGAAGCCAGCCCCTCCAAGTTTTCACTTCGTAGCTAACCAAACTTGGAGGGTCTAATCTAATAACGAAGTCAGACCCTCCAAGTTTTCACTTCGTAGCTAACCAAACTTGGAGGGTCTAATCTAATAACGAAGTCAGACCCTCCAAGTTTTCACTTCACAGATAACCAAACTTGGAGGGTCTAGTGTCCCAAACTTTTGATTCCTCGAAGCATTTCGTGGGCAACTTTTTGCGGTTCAAAATCAGCTACTATTTGCCTTGATTTTTCTCCCATTTGAGTCAAATTTTCAGCATTATCCACAAAAAGGCGCAACTTATTCACAAAATCAGGCAACAGATATGGGTTAAATACCCAGCCATTTTTACCCACTTGTACCAAATCGTCCACGCAGCCCGAAGGCTCCGACACCAATACAGGCAGGCCGCATATCATGGCTTCGTTGACCACTAGCCCCCAAGGCTCCGACTCGCTTGGCAGCACCAACACATCGGCTAAAGCTAGGAATTCGGCTACTTCGTACCAAGGTACGCCCGCCTCAAATCGAACGTTCGGAATTGTCGCGGCCATCGTTTGTAGTTCCGCTTTTTGTTCTCCTTCTCCCAACAGTACTAGTCCCCAGTCGGGCGCATTTTTCTGTACTTCGGCAAAAGCTTGGAGCAGCAGTGGCAGGTTTTTGGGCGGAATCAATCGACCTACAAAAATGAAGTTATAAGGTGCCCAATTTCGGGCGTTTTTACGGCTTTCTCGTTGGGCAAACGCGCGGTGGTAATGTTCTAAAATGACATCATTATCGACAATAGCGGCCCTTTGCGTCACTATTTGAGCGGATTTGACACCCAATTTTTCCAAGTACGCAGCCGAAGATTTCCCAAAACAGAAAAAGACGTCGGCCTGACTCAACAAAAACTGCTTAAATCGCTCTTTGAGCCCCATCCGAACGTGGTCGCGCACGTTCGATTCGTTGGAAATTACCACGTTAATACCCCGCAGTTTGGCATAAAAAAGCAATACCCACTGTGCAGGATCGTACCAGCCCGTGAGGTTCAGCACATCAGGACGGTAGGCATGAACTTTCGCCAGTAGGGCTTTGGTTCGCGCCCAAAGACTCACTTGGTCGAGGGATGTTTTAAAAAGTATTTCGTAGTCGTAATCGTACCGAAAAGCCTCTGCCTCGCCCATATTGGCCCGACTTTTTTCAGAAAGTGCAATTTGCACCACCTTAATTTCAAGCCCGTATTGAGGAGCAAAACGGTGTAATTCACTGAATAACTTGGACTTGTAGTGTGCCCAAAGTTGATTATGGACGATGAGAACGCGCATGTTGGGCAAAATAAGCGTCGAGGTATTGTTTCAAAACAGGGTACAAATGTTTGGCCATAAACGCTTGTCCCTTGGCATTATAGTGAATACTGTCAAAATCAGGATTACGGAAAAGGTCTTTGGGCGGATGCAGTTTGAGCTCATCAATCACAGGAATGTGATTTTTTCGGGCAAACGCCAAAATCTCTTCTCCTTGGCTATCGTAACGATTTTGAGCAATTTCGGGTAGTTCAGGATGCAGGTACATAAAAAATGGAATCCCCATGGCTTTGGTCGTATCGGCCAATTGTTGATAACCCGTATTAAAGGTCGTTCCAAATTTATGAATTACGTCGTTCGGTGCGTGTTGGGTAGCAGGTGCCAACCATTCTTTCAACGGTGCTTCGATGTAATGATAAATAAACAACGTGTAAATGTAGCGGTGCCAAAACTCGTACAAGGCTACTTTATATTGTTTATTGGGATAATTCGGGTTTTCACCCACCAACTTATGGTGGCTCATGTTGTCGTAGGCATCGTGGCTACTTGTCACCAAACCGATGACATCTGCGCCAAAGAATCCGTTCTTTTTCAAAAACGCAAAAGCATTGTCAGGTCCCCACGACCCCGCCGAAACGTTCAGCACACGAACGGGCTGGTGGTAATGTTCCGTAAATTGTTTTTCTAACAATGTTGAAGCTAATTCCTCGTGGCTGGTAGGGTTTCCACCATTGATAACTGAGTCGCCAATCAGCAGCACGACCGTTGTGTCGGTAGGGTTTATTGGCTCACTTCGCATCGAAAATTCGTTTGTTTTTACCACGTTTCGGAAACGAAAGCGGTACTGATTTGGGGCAAAAACATACTCAAAATCAGGGTCTTCGATGTAAAGTGGCGCATTACAAAAGCCAAAACCAAAGCGCAAAATCAACTCAGACAGCCCCAACAAAGCCCCCAAAATCAATCCATACTTGCGCCAATTTTTCTTCATTGTAGTGTATTTAAACGAGCCTTTTATAGCCCTTCGTAAATCTTAAATCGTTTCGTTTGTTTCACCAAACGGAATGTATAACCAGGAAACTGGGCTTGCAGCGACGGGTTGGTGGGAAGCTGTTCGTACGCTTCGTGAACAAACGCGTAGATATTGCCTGCTTTACCTTCGTATTTGTCAAAAATAAAGCCACATCCCCGCGCAAATTTGTAATCAATACTTCCTACCAGTTTGCGGGCATGAATCGCATCGACATTCATAGACCCCGACGTAAAATACAGAATATTCGCTGGTTTATCGACCGAATGAATAAAAGCAAGGTCTTCGTCGGAGGCATGGCGTAAAGCAAACCCTGACGTTCCCGTCGCCGATTCACGCGTAATTTCTATTTTCTTCAACACAAACGTACTGAGGCCGTAACCCGTATTCAGAATCAATAATAACCCTAAAATACCCACTCGGTACGAAGTAGCAATGGGTTGTTGGAGCGCCGCCACAAGCAAAGGCAAAAATAGATAAGCTACGACTTTGGTATGGCGGTATTCGATAGATATATCGGCGCCTTTGTTGTACAGCAATAAAAAAACACCGCAATACACGACATAAAACCCCACAAATACCGCTCTAGCTGCCACATAGCGCGTCTCCAAGGCAATTCGAATCATTGCCACAAAACCTACCAATAGCAACACATAATACAACCCATGCCCCCAAAGCGGAAAACTCGTGCGCTGAAGTAATTGAGGATAGATTTCGGCAATACTAAACCAGTGGGTCAGCGGATAGGTAAGCGTTTCAAAAGAAGCCCAAACCATTTTAAACGGTTGGCTCGTACTCGTAATCGGGCTAGTGCCTAAAGCTACAAAACCAAACTGCGTAATTCCTAAATAACAAACGATGCACAGCCCTACGACCAGTACAGTCACCAAACTCGGGGTACGTAATTTTCGGGTTTTTGCAAGGTCTGACACAAAAGCAAGTCCTGCGCACCCGCCCAGCGCGGCAAAGCCAATGGTATAGGCTGACTTTAAGAAAAAGCTAACCAACGAAAGCAACAACAGCCCAATAAAGAGCTTCAGCGGAGCAGAGCGGTATTTAAGATAATACCAAATGGTCCAAGATTGACTCCCAAACAGCAGCAGCTCTCCACCCGTGTAATTCAGAAAATTGATGGTAAACAAGCGAGAGGTTGCCATCAAAAACAAGCAAAGCCCAATGACGAGTTCGTCGAAGCCCAACTCCCGATAGACAAAATACCAGCCGACCAATCCTGCTATCGAAAACAAAAGCGTTACCCAAATACTGGCCGTACCCGTAGAAATGCCCAACAACTGACTCATTACGCCAGGAACAGCGTATTGTCCTGGACTCCACCACGTTAGAAACAACTCTTTATTTTGTACAATGTCAGTAGGTGAAGGAATGGCCAATTGATTCAATGGCCCACCATTGACCATATCGTTCCATACCGACAAACCAAACCCCGGGTCTTCTCCCAATACCAATGCAACCCAAAAACCACTTATCGTAAATGCAATCAGCAATACCCCAAGCAGCCATCGACTGGCCAATATTTTGTTAAAAAGAACCATGTAAAACAAAACGCTACCTTAGGCAGGTTGGGGTTGAAGGGGTTTGATGGAAGAATCGCTTGAATAAATTCCGAAGAATCGGATGTAAAATACATAAACCAACCACATACTCAAGTCGATGGGGCGAGCTCCCGAAAATAACGCGATTAGGACGATAATGGAAAAATAGGCCATGAACAACGAAAGGTCGTTGGCAGGTTTAAAGAATTGCTGTACCGCAATAATGCCCATTACAAAGAAGAAGCTATTGAAGAGAATAAACCCTAAAACACCCTGATTTACGAGGGCTTCGAGCGCTGGCACATCAAAAAACTGAGATTTATAGCCCTCGCCAAATAAAATAAGGCCGATAGAGCCTTCGCCCAAAAACTCTTCAAATACGTATCTAAAACTATACACACGGTTGACAGACGAATAATCAATTTCTGCTGATTTTTGATCTACTTCAACCCCCGTAACGGTATAAATCACCTTCCCAAAACGCGTAATAAATGCCTGTAAATATACCTCTAGGGCATAGGAAGCAAAGGCAAACTGAGATAGCAACAACGCCACAATTCCGTAAACGGCTGCGACTAGACCCAGCGTTCGCATCTGAAATACCGATTTTATTACGCTTTTCCCGTGAAAGGTCAAATAAATAACGGCCATCACACCAAGGGCAATCAAACTGGTGTTCGTACGGGCCAAAATCAATACACCCACCGAAAAGATAGCGACCAAATAATAGAATATTTTAACCAAGACACTCCTCATACGAGCAGCCACGATAAACGACGCCAGAATCCCGCAAAGGGCATTGTTGGCATAGGCGTGCGGGTTACTATTTTGGGTATTTGCGGCAAACTTAATCGCGGCCCGTTCTCCAAAAGTCCAGTGCGGGTCACGCGTGAGGCTGTACAAAAGCCCCGTACTTGCCAACAACGAATAAAAGACCATGACAATCAGAATGATATGGACTTTATTATTGGGATAGTACATGGAGGCAAACAAAAAAAGCAGCGGGATAATGTACGTCAGAGTTTCGCGGAGTCTTTCGGGCTCGCCATTGATACTTGGATAGTATTTCCAATACAACCACCCCAATACAATAAATCCAAACCAACATGCAAAAAGCATTCGATTGGGCAAATAAATAGTACGAAAGATATTGATAGGCATCAGTAGCAATAAGCCTAGCCCCCAATATAAAATGGTAAAGGTACTCCCACTAGGCCCCACCCCAAACCCATCACGAAGGATGAATACGATGGGGTAAGAATTCCAGAGCATGTTTACTCCTAGTGCCTGACGGTAGTATTTAAAATCGTCTAACATAGCTGTTGTTATTTAAACAAGCCGTATCTCAAAATACAGTAAATCGCCCTAAAGCCGTCTTTCCAGTTAATTTTTTTGCCTTCGGCATACGTTCTTCCGTAATACGAAACTCCTACTTCATAAATACGGATGTTGGGAATGCGCGAAATCTTGGCCGTGACTTCTGGTTCAAAACCAAAGCGTTTTTCCTCTAAAGATAACCCCTGAATCATATCGGTACGGAACAGCTTGTAGCAGGTTTCCATATCGGTCAGGTTGAGGTTGCTAAACATATTGCTTCCAAACGTCAAAATTTTGTTTCCGATGGAATGCCAGAAAAACAAAATTCGGTGCGCTTTTCCACCCATAAAACGCGACCCAAAAACCACATCAGCGTGGCCGTCCACGATGGGCTGGAGCAAAATATTGAACTCCTGAGGGTCATACTCTAAGTCCGCATCCTGAATCACCAAGTACGTTCCAGTAGCTCGGCGAATTCCTGTATGCAGTGCCGCGCCTTTTCCTTGGTTTACCTCGTGTTTGAAGTAGGCCAATTCTACCTGTGGATTGTTGGCCTTAAACGCCAAAATCTGGGCTTCAGTACCGTCTTTTGAACAGTCATTGACCACAATTATTTCTTTTTCAAAACCTCCAATCAACTCTACAGATGCAACAGCCTTCAATACCGTTTGAATCGTTTTTTCTTCGTTGTAGGCTGGAATGATGACACTAAGCTTTTGATTCACAAGTAACTACTATTAAAGTGTTTGATACGATGCCTTTCTGTTTTTGTACCACACACGTAAGTACTGCAACGAAGGCTTTTCAATAAAATAGGTAATGGCCGTAGCCAACACGAACGCTGCGGCCAAAGCTACGGTGCTCGCTTGTACAAACGACCACCCAAATTTATCTTTTAATACTGTGATTACCCCTACCGTAAAATAATGGTGAATCACGTATAGACTGTATGAAATTGTTCCTAAGTAAAGCGTGACGCGGTTATTAATCCACTCTAACTTATGACTCACGAACAAGAAAAAGAGTACAAAATAAACCGTGGTAGTAACACTATATTCCCAAAAACTCAGAAATAGGTTGCTACGTCCTGTTTTATCGTACAAATATAGCGTAACTCCGTAGGCAATTGCTACTCCAACTAACCTCCATCTGTCATATCCTTGGGTGAACATTTTGTAAAACAAGATACCCGCCCAGAAAAGCTGAAAATGGTTCAGTAACGGAAACCCTTTCAATATCGCTTCATAAACACTGGGAGCTGCCACCCGCACCCATCCGTGGAGGATAATTTGAACCATTACTAGCCCCAATCCATACCACTCCAATCGTCCAAGCTGATTGAGCCAAAGCCCTAAAAGCATGACGCCATAAAAAAGCATTTCGACAATCAATGTCCAATACGACCCGTCTAAGTCCCTGATACCGAAGTAATATTGGAACATCGTCATGTTGGCAATGTATTCCCCCAAGCTGATTTGACTGTACCCTAACCAGCTCCCAATGGCCATAAAAAGTGCCGTGAGGGTTACTGCGGCCCAATACACAGGGTACAATCGTGAAAACCGAGCCACTACAAAATCAAGCACACTTTGGGTTTTGTTGAGGGTCAAAAAAATGACAAAACCACTGATAATAAAAAACAAATCGACGCCCGTTGCGCCCCAATTCAAGTGAAAAGGAGCATCGTACTGGTGCAATGTCAGGTGAAAAAGCACCACTGCCAGTGCTGCCACTCCCCTAAATGTATCCAGTGTTGCTAGTCGTTGATGCATGGTTCCAATATCGCCCTTTTTTACTTTGTGTTACAAAGTAAAATTATTCACTTTGTATTTCAAAGTGAAATTTTGGTTTTTAATTCATTGATTCACCGCCATCGGAATCAACTGCTCTTTGGACAAATACTGAACTACCAACGTCGCAAACTCACTTCCTCCTTTTTCAGTCAAATGGCACAAATCACAATAATAGTCCTTTTGACGGGGTAAAAGCTGGTCCATATCCACAAAATAGGTACCATACTGGGCTGCCAACTTCCGCAAAATGGCATTGTGCGCCTTGACTCCCGTATCAACATTGACAGGGTCGCCCCAAAGCCACAAGGGCGATGGGTAAGGACACTTGGCAAAATCGCGGTAGTCGGTGTATCCACCGTTCCCAATCACGCTTGGTGGCACGTACAAAGCATAGGTCATCAACACCAGTTTTTCGCTTCTTTTACGTGCCTCCAATATAATTTGTTCAATATTGGCTTGATAAGGCTTCCCCGTTTTTATCTCTTTGCCGTATTGAACTAAGTCTGGATTGACCGTATTTAATTCTAAAAACTTCTTTCCTTTTAACTTATCTACCAACAAGTTAAACCCTTTATGGGTAATAAACGGCAACACCGTCCAGTTGACCTCGGGGTGTTGTTTGATGATTGCCAAGTCATAATACCACATCACGTGCCGATAATCGTCCGAAAAAAGTTGGCTCGGAATATTGTTGGCACGCGTCTCGTTGATGGCCTCGTAGTAAATCACCAAATCGAACCGCTGTTTACCCAACATTCGGTACTTATTGAGGTTATCCAACGAGGTATGTGCTGGAGTCGCGGCATTGAAAATGCGAACTTTCCGACCGTTTGCAGTCTGTTTCAACAACGAATCCAGCGTTTTATTAATCGGTAGTCCAAACTCTAAACTCACCGCCGAGCCACCCAAAATCAACAAGTCGAACGTATCGTCTTGTTGCGAAATGTTTTCTTTCTGAATCTTGACCAGTTCGGGATAGAACTTATCGGTAGGTTTCCAGAAAGGATACTTCATCACCACGGCGAGGGCTACGCGGCCCATCAGCTCCAACACAACCCACAGCAACACCAGCGAGGCCGTTGCCAGAAGGAAAACACTCCTGTTTGTTTTCATTAAAATAATAACTTCTGACAGAAAACCTCCGCAGAATGGTCTTGCAGATAGGGCTTACCGTCTATGTCAATCTGATTTAGGTGTAAATAACGATGCATCGCCTCCCCTATGGCTTCGGGGCGGTGCGGAGGGACTGTTACCCCCAGTTTATAGTGTGTCACCAAACCTTCCATGACCCCCAAATTGGAGGCAATCAAAGGCTTACTGTACTTAGCTGCTAATCCTAAAATATTACTCGAACTATAAAAATTGATGTAAGGTACCAAGACCACATCCACGATTTTAAACACTTCATTGGTACTATGCGGGTCAAAAAACCGAAAATGCTTTACAAATTGAATTTCGGGGTACTTTTTTTCGGCTTCTTGGATGGCCGAAAACAAGGTATTCTCATACCCTTTTTCTGGCTCACCGCATATCAAAAAACACATTTTTTGACGCTCTTCGGCAGGAATTTGCTTTAGTCCTTCAAGAATGTTGGAGACATTTTTTCGGGCTGATAAATGCCCGTAAATTAAAAACACACGACGGGCAACCTCCACTCCGTACTCGTTTTTGAGGGTTTCGACCGATTTCTCCGCCATTTTCCCCACTTCGATGGGGTCAGGCAAAAAATCGAAGCGTTGCCCAAAACGTTGGTTGTATTCTTTTACCCCTTGTTTATCATTTAGTAAAAAGATTTTCTCCAAATTCGGATTACGCAACATCCAATTGATTTGCAATCCTTTTCGTAACCCACGCAAGTCGCGGCGCACTTTTGCTTTCAAGGTCGAACCATCTTCGTAGTACTTACGAAAAGGCAAAAACAGCAAGCCTGACAATTTAACCCCCGATCGCCGAATTGCCCCACGACCTACCTCATACTGAAATGCGTCGATGTGCATAAAAATAATGCGATTGGCGTTGTATTCGTTGACCAAACCCGTCAGGTAATTCATTTCGGCAGAAGCACGACGCAATACGCTCGTTAGCGCCATGAATGCCTCTAATTGTTTCTCTGGAATATAACGAAACTGGACGTACTTCTCGTCTTTACCAAATCGCACTTTGGCTCCTTCGTGGAGCACAAATACAAATTGACTACGAACCGTTTCGGGCATTTTTTTGAGGTATTCTACCAAAAACTGTAAATAGTCCAAATGGTGCCCGCTGATGTCTCGGTCGTAAATAAGCGTACGTTCGGGAATTGTCATCATGCGTTATACCAATGCTTTATATACTTCTAATGTTTTTTGAGCGGTGGTTTCGGCCCTGAACAATGGCACACGCTCATAGCCCCGCTGACGCATGGTTTGCTGGAGGGTTTCATCATAGACCACTTTTTCTACCGCCGCTCGAATTGACTCCTTGTTTTCAGCTTCAAAGTAAACTGCCGCATCTTGGGCAATTTCATCAAATGATGTCCCAGTGGTAGCAGCTACGGGGCAACCGCAACTCATGGCTTCCAAAATGGGAAGCCCAAACCCTTCCATCAACGACGGAAACACAAATACCTGCGCTTCTTCGTACAGCTGAATCAAGGTCATATCGTCGATAATCGGTTGGTAAATCACGCGACTTTGTAACCCCTGCTCCGCAATCGCTTGTTTTTCTTCGGCAGAAAACCCTCCTCCTCCCGCACAAATGAGGTGCAAATCCTTGTCGTTTTTTAACAATGGCGCCACCGACTCAAAAAAACGGTCGAAGTTTTTGTAAAAATCGCGTTTACCTACAAAAAGGACAAAGCGATCGGGCAAGGTCAGTGCCAGCGAATGATTGGCCGTGGGCCGTTCAAAATAATTCCCCAACGGTACGACCTTAACTTTGGCTTCGTCGATGCTGAAATACTCTAAAATACTACGTTTGGTCGCTTCCGAAACCGAAATAACCACATCCGCACGCGTCAGCAAGCGTTGTTTTAATTCGGTAAGACCTTCGCCAAGCACAGGAAATTGCTTTCCGTACTTTTCACTTAGCGCATCATGAAACGTAATAACCAGCGGCTTTTTCCCTATTTTATCCAAAAAATAGGAATGATAGTAAGTAGGGTGAAAAATATCAAAATCGCCCGCGTTTAGCTTGGTAGAACTGCAAAGACGGTTAACCAGCGAAAAGGCTTGATTAGCCCTGAAATTATTTGCCAAACGTGCGTAGCCCCAAGGGTGAGCATAGGGCACATTGCGTAAGTATTCATTGTTAGAAAACTTCAAAGAGAGCTCAAAATCAACATCTTTTCGTTCCCAAAAAGCGTTCATCAACTCAAAGAAATACCGCGAAATACCTCCATACTGGGAGCCAGTGAAAGTCTGGTGGTCATATAAAATTTTCATGCAGTACGCATTACCGATAAAAAACGAACCGCATTTTGCGGAGATTTCCCGCAAAAGTACAAAAAAAGGGTTAACAGTTTGAGTTACTGGTCGATTTTATGGTAAAGTGGAAAGTACCGGATTGAATCAATCACGGATTGAATACGTTGTCGGAGCGATTGTTTCCACCCAGGCACCGTTGGACGAAGCTGAGTCCGCACCGAAAAAGGTGAAACTGGCACCTCTCCGTGCGATTGAACGCGCTGGAGATACGCTCTTTGCAACGCCAATGCTCCCAGATACTGGTTGACAATGTTATTGGAAAGACTTTCTCTAAAATTAAAAAATGCCAATGGCGTTTCTTGGTTCACTCGCCAGCCATTGGGCGTCGAAGTGACGATTCGTTCATGCAGGTTGTGCAAAGCGACATTCCAACCTAGGTTTTTGTTTAACGTAACGTTATCAAAATAAATGGGGATGTAGTTAAGCCAAAGTTGGTCGTGGTTCATGCCGTTGCACACGTCGAAATAGGCGCGGTCGGTCAAGCGTTCTTGCCACCATTTTAACAATTTCCGCGTGTTATCCGTCGCTTTCATGGCCCAAAAACCAGCATCGTACATGCCTGTGTTCAAAAACAGCTTTTCATCCCCGTACGAAGATTGCCCAAAGGTGCGCGTCAAACGCGGTGTCAACACTACCTCATTGTTTTGAAGCTGGGCTTCTAACTCTGCCCAATCTCCTAACCACCAGATGGTTGGGTCAAAATAAACAATTGCGTCTGCTTGCTCTTTTTGCAAAAAATAGTTGGCAAAAAAAGGTTTACTCGCTGCGGCAAGTGCTGTAGTATCATAGCGTTGCTGCATCGATGCTACTTCGCTATGGCCCAAGTCAGCGAATGAAACTCCCTTTTCCAACGTTCCTTCGACGGTTCCAATGTTAAAAGAAACACCAGCTGGAAGGCTTTCAGCCAATACTTTCACAAAAGGATATTGGTCGGGAGTACAAACAGTAAAAACAATCGTTTTCAATCGAACAGAGGGGTTTTGATTCAACAGGTATTTTATAGAACCTTCCCGAAAGTTTTGAACTTTCGAGAAGGTCACTTTTTTGAGACGTAGCCAGTTCCTTTTCGGAACCTTCCCGAAAGTTTTGAACTTTCGGGAAGGTCACTTCTTAGCTCAACAATCGCAAAGCGGCTTCCAGCGGTTTAATCAGCAACTGACGGACGCGCTGGTATTTATAGACAGGTTCTTTTTTGATATAAAAACAAGGAAACTGGCGATAATACGCGTTGTGATTTCGGAGTAATTCTTCCCGATAGTAGTCAAACAAAGGGTTCAAATCAGGACGTTTTTGAAAATCAAAACGGTCTTGGTATTTTGATACCACACTCGGCTTGGCAGGGTCATAACCACTGTAATGAAAAAACACCACGGGCTGGTTGTCATTCACCCAATGCTGGCCTTCGTGCTGGGAGAAACGCCGTTCGTGCATGTTCCAGTAGGCAGCATTCCATCCTGGGTGCTTTTCGACGTGGATATTATTCCAAAAAACGGGAGCGAAGTTGACCCAATTTTGATCCACAAAGAGACCCTTGCAAAGGTCAATTTTACATTCATCGAAAAGCTTTTCTTCCCACCATTTCACAAACTCCACCGCTTCAATGCTTTTGTGTAAAGCGATAAAACCAAGATTATACACACCCGTATTAAGGTGGTGAAGTTCGTTCGGCGTCAGTTGGTCGTCGATGGGCGTGGCAAGGTGAGGTGTCACCACAATATCATTGGCTTCGAGCAAATTTTCGAGCTGCGTTAACGGCTGATAAACAATAATATCGGGGTCGAAATAAATCACATTTCGCACCTGCGGCACCTTTTCAAAAAAATAGCGGATAAAATAAGGTTTTACAGCCGTGTTAAGCTCAGTAATGTTGTAGTGCTCACACATTTGGTCTAGGCCATCGATGCCTATGCGATGCAACTCTAACAACTCAAAATCAGGGAGTTTATCTTCTGGTACTTGGGCTACGTCCAAGCGATCGACCAATCCGATGATAAAACGAATATGAGGGTTGGTTCTTTTTAACGAATCGCCCAAGGTACGTGCCTGAGCCAAGTAGTTAATCGAACACAGCGTAAAAGCTAATGTCATTGTTTGGGTGCTATCGTGCTAATCAATGTGCAAATATCTGACCTACACGGGTAAATGCCAACTATTCCGTGGTCTAATCCACAAATGTTAGGGGTTTAAGCGGCGAATGGTTTCTACTACTTTGGCAACGCTGGCGTCGGTTGCGTGCCGTTCCAATACCTTTTCTTTGCCCCGTTTGCCTTGCTGACGGCGTAAATCGGGGTTCTCAATGAGCGTAATGACGGCTTTGCTCATCGCAGCTACGTCCAAATAAGGTACCACAAAACCTGCATCTTCTTCTACCAATTCGGGGGCTCCACCGCTTTTTTCAAAACACACAATGGGGCGTTCGGCTAAAGCCGTTTCCAATACCACTAACGGGTACGGGTCTTCGCGGGAGGTTAGCGTAAATACGTCGAATTGGCTCAAATACTGGAATACTTCCGACGTGAGCCCAACGTGAACGATGCGTTCCGACAACCCCATGCGTTCGGCGTCAAAGCGCTGCACTTCGTACCATTCCGAATCTTCGCGCATCCCTACCCACACAAAATACACAGGACGCTCACCCAAATGCTGAATCACTTGCTGGGCTACCATCATAAAGACGTCATTGCCTTTTCGCCATTCGGCATGGCCACACCCGCCTATAAGTACCGCGTTGGCAGGAACTCCCAATACTTTCCGAATGTCCGTTTTTCGGCCTTCTTCTATTCGTTGAAGAATTAATGGAATGTCTATAATTTGAAACGTGCTAATCTGAGCATCGGGGTATTGATAGGTAGCTTTGAAATAATTAGCAACGGCTTTCGACACAACAATCAGGTGATTGGCGTTCGTCATCAAATGCGCCATATCGTCGGGATGGCTGTATTTTTTGATGGACATTTCCAATTCGTGCGCAAACAAGACAGTAGGCGCAGATAAAAAACTCAGGTGCCGATAAGCAGCGGCCGCCGCAATGGTATTGGCAAAAATCAATCCGAAATCCTGGGCTTCCATCTCGGCCCGAAACTGCGCCCAACGCTTGGCTAATACTCGGTGTTTAATACGTTCTTCCCAACCAACCAAGCGTAATACTTTGGTTATTAAAGGCGAAAAATGCACATCCCCCAAACGAGGCACGCGCGTAGTGGGCACGACTTCCCGAAACTCCTCTTCCAATGGGCCGTCGCTACAAAGCAATAAGTGCATAGGAAGTCCCTGTTGCTTCAATTGTCGTAGCAACTGCAACAAGACAATCTGCCCCCCTGCTCGGTTTGCATCGTGGCTTATAAAGAGATTTTTTTTCATCGGTTAAAGCTAACTAATACCTTCCCGAAAGTTTTTACCTTCCCGAAAGTTCAAAACTTTCGGGAAGGTAAAGGAAGGCAAAAAACATATCGTTTAAAGTGTCGCAAAAAACTGTTTCCAATGATTGAGCTGGTTATGAATATCAAACTCCATCGCCCGATTGCGTAAAGTTTCTTTGTTGATAGACAGTTGGCCATTCATCACATCTTGCATGATTTGAGCTAATTTCGGAATGTCAAAAGCGGGTGCTACTTCACCCATTCCTTTTTGGACAAACTCGCTGATTCCTCCCGAGTTAAACCCAACGACGGGTTTTTGCAGGTACGCCGACTCTATCATCACCAACGGAAAAGGGTCTTCGCGGGAAGTAAGCACAAAGCCATCGCAGATATTGAGGTAATCGTAATAATCCTGTCCTCCTTTTGAGCCTAAGGCCAGAAAATTTAAACCTTCACGCTGTACGCGCTGTTCGAGGTAGTACGAAATGCCGTAGTCACTCTTGCTTCCCAACCACACGATGTACGCGTTTTTGGGCAATTGTGCCAAAATATCAGGAATCATGTCGTAGCCCTTGCGCATACACATCGTTCCTGACATCAACCACACAAAAGCATCGCTTGGCAAACCAAGTTCTTTTCTCAGTACGGCAGGGTCTTTTTTGAGGGTGATTTTTTCGGTATCAATAAACGAGTGTAGCAATTTTACGTTGGGCGTACCCATTCGTTCCAATTGCTCTGCTACTACGCTAGAGCACCCAATCGACGCTTTGGCATGGGTAAGCATCTCCGAAAACGAATCAGCGCGCACCATGTCGTACGTTTCCCACAACTCGTGTACGTGCACTACATAAGGTACGTTAAGCTTGCGCGCAAGTTTGGCAAACTGCGGCATGGTCATGGTGTTAAAATACCACAAATCAGGCTTAAATTCGTTATGAATCCGTTTGATATAACTCTCCTCGGGCGTAAGTCCGACGATTTTGTGATAGACAGCCTCTACAGAATAATACGGTAGCCCACGGTGAAATTTATGGAGATAGGTAGCATCGGCAGGGGAGTGTTTGGCAAACAATTCCCCCGCTTGGCGCGAGTAAACAGCGGTTTTGATGTCACTCCCCGAAAGGTGTTTAATCATGTACCAAAGAACCATCTCTGAACCCGTCCGCGCTCCTGTCGGTGTAAAAAATAAAATCTTCATGCCTTAGACGTGGCTCTTTGGGTCGAGCTTGTAGAAATAGGGTTTGTTACGAATGATTTTCCAAAAATAGGTAGAAAACAACCACACTTTACGGGTAAAGTCTTTTTGTTGCTCCAATTCTCCAAACGGATTGCGAAACTTAGAGACGTTGAGGGCTATTTTCCAACCAAAATAAATGGGAATCATCAAGTAATAATTGAGCATTAGTCCCAAAAAACGACCAATTCCAAACTCTTTACGTATCCACACCAAGTTGGAAAGCTGGATTTGGGGATAAAAACGATTGATAATCGTAATCAATACCTCTTTCCGTTTGGGGTTGCTCCCCCATTCGTGGTGAATATACCCACAGTCTTCAAACACTTTCAGCTTCCCGACCCGCCCCAAGCGGCAATTCCATTCGACATCCTCGCCGTATAAAAAGAAGTCCTCATCCAACAAACCCGCCTTGGCGACTACCTCGCGTTTTACCAACAAAAAAGCCGCAGGTACCCAATCCACTTGGTCGGGGTCGTCGTAATGCGTTTCGGGGATGAGTTTTTCGAGAACACGTTGAAAAATACGCCCAGGCGGCATCACGTATAAAGTCCGTTTGAATATAGCGAGACTGCGGTAAAAAGGGCGTGGCGTACCATCTGAGAATAGCTGTACGCCCCCGCAAGCAGCCGTTTCGGGCTGGCTGTCGAGACGCGTGACACACTTGGTCAGAATATCATCCAAAAACTCAGTATCGGAGTTCAGAAGTAAATAATAACGACCTTTAGAAGCTCTTATGCCTTTATTATTCGCCCTTGAAAAACCTGCATTGTAGCCCATTTGCAGCCACTGAACACCAGGAAATTCTTTGGTAATGATGGCATCGGCCCCGTCTTGGGAGTCGTTATCAACCACAATCACTTCAAAACTAACCCCCTTTGTATGCGTATAAATCGACCGAATGCAGTCGGTGGTTAGTTTGAGCGTTTTATAATGAATAATGATTATCGAAACGTCCATGTTCAGCGGTCAGTAATCAGCCATTAGCAGTTAGCAGGCAGCGGTCAGTATTTCTGACTGCCAGCTACTGTCTGCTAACCGCTGACTGCTCTTTTAATATACTTTAAAGCTTGGAATAGGTCTTTTTTCGGCGGGACTGCCCATGTAAACGCCCCAAGCCTCGGTATTTTTGGTGATAGACGCTGACATAGCAACCAGTGTGCCTTCGGCAATGGTCGTATAATCACGAATGGTCGCGTTTACTCCGAAAAACGAGTACGATTCTACCACACAGTGCCCCGAAAGCACGACGTGCGAAGTGAAAAATACGTGGTCTTTGATAATTCCGTGGTGACCAATGTGGTTGCCACTCCAAAGCACACAATTATTGCCTATTTTGGTAAAAGGCTGAATGGTATTATCTTCAAGGATAAAGCAATTTTCGCCGATTTCGTTGCCAAACCACGTCGCTTTTGAGCTGATGTAGGTAATAAATTCATATCCTTTGGCTTTGGCTTCGAGATAGACTTTTTCGCGATTTTTATTCATTTTTCGGCCCGTCATAGGCGCAAAAAACTTAAACTCCAACGGCGAGTAAAACGTTTCTACCTCCTCAAATGGCACAATAGGTAACCCCTTAAATTCGGTTTCTTTCAGGTATTCTTGATTGACCGTAAATGCCACCACTTCGTGGTCGGAATCGTGCGTTAAATAAAAATGAGCTAGTTCTGCGGTGTCAAGAACACCAAAGATGACCACTTTTGCCATAAGATTATACCAGTTCGTATTCGTTTAAAAACTGCTGAATGTCAACTACTTCATTGAACATTAGAATATCAATGATTGATAACCAAGGGACAAACTCATTTTTAAATTGAGCATACCCCACGGGTTTCGATTTTATAAAATTGAGCCGAATTCCTTTTTCTTCAAACACCGTTTTGTCGTAAAGCTCCGTGCCACCAATCGGATTGATGTAATGCTGCGCTTTTTCTTGCAAACAAATATCCAAGATTCGTTCTTGCGCTTTCAGGTGCGTATTTTGGTAAATCGCCGAACTAGGTACAATTTCCGTTTTAATCGACAAGTGCTCGGCCAAAACCCCAAAACCCGCCGCAATCCAGTCGCTCAATTTCTCGGCATCGAAATTGATAATTTTTTCCGTTACCTCAAAGGCCGTTAAATAAAATGGCGCTTTTTTGTAACCTTGTTCGATAGTTTTCAACAATTTACCTTTCCATTTTGGGTCGTTTGAAAGATAAATCTCATTGATAAGCTTATTTTGGCTGGCCTCTTTAAGCGGAATCGTGAACAAATACTCTTGCCCGTTGACCAAGATACGATTCCGATTGATCCAGCCTTTATTAATATAATTGACGTCATCGTACAGCACAAACTTATCTACGGCATTCATCAGTTGTAAGTACCCGATGTACGGCATAAAATAAGGTTGCATAATGGCAAGACGCATAGATTAATCGTTTTTAGAATGATGAATAAAAGAGGTACGCAGGTGTAGAGAGCGAACTTCTCGAAAGTTTTGAATTTTCGAGAAGTTGGTTTATTTCAATTTTCTTAGGTAGTAATCTTCCCCTGGCACAATCAGGTCTTTCATGGTGGTGTCTGTCCCCAAACGAATATCGGTCGGAAGAGGAGGAATGACATTTTTCGAGAAAAACAGATAATCAGCCTCCTTAGGAATGGGCTGAACACCTTTTTCAAAAGGATTAATAGTAATTAGGCGCCGCGAAAGGTGTTTACCGTACAGCGGATATTCAAAGTCATCGTTGATAGTACCCAAGGCCACCGTGGCGGAGTCGGGCACCATTTGGTCAAATTTTTGGTAGGCTTTGGTAATATCAGGACGGGCAAACGTCATCAATTCAATCCGTTCGGTCTTAAACGCCGACTTATGCCCAAGTGCGTCAAAAGGCAAACAACGCACGTTCAAAAACACCGCTAACAAGGCTGAAATACAGCCCAGTACTGTCACGATGCCTACGTAGGTTTTAAGCGCCCACGAGTAGCCCGATTTTTCGAGGCTATATTTGTGGCTAAACAACAGCGTCAAAAACAGCACGCCCAGTACCCCTGTTTCCTGAAAATAGCGTCCTTTCCAAGGGTCGTAAGGGGCAGAATAGGATAAGGCCGCAAAGTGCAACAGCAACGCAATACCCAGAAACCAATGCGCAGGCGAGCGCACTAGGCCAATCATCACCAAAAATAGCAAAGGAAACACCAACGCGAAACCGAAAATGCCCCAATAAGGGTTTCCATTAATAAACTCAAAACGGCGTTCAAACGTAAATGGAACAATTGAAAACTCCGTCGTTTCATCCAAACGCATCTTCAGTTTATCTTCCAAATAAACAAGTGGCTTACGCATAACGCGGTTGGCTTTTTGGCCTATTTCCACATTGCGAATACCGTCTAAATTGACAAAATCGTACGCATAGCGCACCGCATTGCGTGAACCTTGTTCAAATAAATTCCGAAAGCCTCCGTTGGAAGTCGCTCGCTCGATGGACTGGTGTTTGAGAGAAGTAGGTGGGCCAATGGGGTGGCCAAATACTTCAATGTTTTTTAAATAGCCCGTTGGCAATGTCCAAATGCAAAAACAAAGCGGAATCGCAACTGCCAACTTTCCTATGGCTGCCCAATTAAAAAAGCCTTTTTTAAGCCCCTTTTTTTCTCCCCACGCATTTTGTAAAAATACGGTATAAATCATCACCACAAATACCGAAGGTAGCAACAGGGTAAACGTTACTTTATGGCCATACACTACCCCAAGCGCTAGTGCCGCCAAGTATAAATAACGGTCTTCGCGCGTGATGCGGTAAGTGAACAAAAAATACAAAAGCGTACTAAAGTAAGCCGTCAGAACGATGTCCGTTTCGGTGGTGATGGCTTGCATTAAAAAATCCAAAAACATGGCAAAAGCAAACGCCGCAAAGAAACTCGCATTCAAGCGATTTTTCCCAACGCGTTGAGCAATGCCAAACACGGCCACGATGGTCATCCAGTACGATAAATGGTGGATGAGTTTAAAAGCGTTTTCAAAGCCCCCCGTCATCAAATAGGAATAAATTTGAATGGTGGTCACACTTTTAGGGTAGGTATCCATGTTCCAGTTGGTTCCACCAAAATGCGCCATCGTACCCCGTTGGATGTATTGCACAGCCCGATTGAGGTGGCCTGTCATGCTATCCCATTCGTTGGGAACGGTAAACAAGACAAGGATTAAGTTGGTGATGCCAATGACCGCTAGGGTCAGGATCATTATTCCAAATAAGAAACGAAGGTAAGCCCCACCGCTCACGTACCAGCGTTGTGCGGCGTGCCACCGATGTACCAGCATTGTCAGCGGCGCAAAAGGCGTTTTTTGGGGAGCTATTTTTGAAAAAACACCCCAAATCAACGTAGGAGGTACAAATACCCCCAACGCCCAAGCCCACGTAGCACTGGTAAGGTGTAAAGGGGATAGACAAAATCCCGTGAGAATAATACTACTCGCAAAAAGGAGAAACGATGTTAAGAGCCAGTCGATAAGCGACGGGCGACAAATTTGAGCGGCTGTCCGTCCGATGTATCCAACGAATACCCCGAAACATACTAAACTAAGCAATGCCATAGTTACAGATGTTGGTTTATCAACGTAGCTATTCGTCTAGCATCTTCGTGAGGTAGTTCGGCATGAAGTGGCAAACATACCACCCGCAACGAAATATCTTCAGACACGGGACAAGCTTCGGCTTCCTTTAAAAACGGAAGCTGATTGAGTGAAGGATAAAAATAACGACGTGGCACAATCTCGTGTTGTGCCAAAACGTCCCTCACCTGAAGTAGTTTTTCTTCCGACTCAAACACAAGTGGATAGTAGGAGTAGTTACGCTCTAGTCCATCGGCCCACTGAGGTGCCGACAAACGACTCCAATCGAGAAGCTCTGTATATACATCACAAACAGCTTTTCGCGCCTGAATTAGTTGAGGAACCATTGGCAAGTTACAAAGCCCCATTGCGGCATGTACTTCCGAGTTTTTCCCGTTGACCCCCATAAAGAAATAGTCATCTCCACGGTGCCCAAATGCCCGCATCAAGTGCATTTTCTCGTGACGTTCAGGAGTATTGGTCACAATTGCTCCCCCTTCTACGGTATGGAACAATTTGGTGGCGTGGAAACTACACGTGGCAAAATCACCGTAAGAGAGCAGCGATTTCCCCAAATAATTAGCCCCAAAGGCATGAGCCCCGTCATAAATGACAACGAGGTTATATTTTTGGGCTATTTTCTCGATGGCTTCCACATCACAAGCATTGCCATAGACGTGGGTAGCCAAAATCGCCCGTGTATTTTCGGTGATAGATGCTTCAATCAAATTGGGATTGATGCAATAGGTCGCAGGGTCGATATCGACAAAAACGGGTTTGAGGTTTTCCCACAAAATAACGTTGGTAGTCGCTACGTACGAAAAAGGCGTCGTAATAATCTCCCCAGCGGGTTCGAGTAGCTTCAATGCCATTTGGAGCACGATGGTGCCGTTTCCACAAAAAGACAAATACTCGACTCCAAGATATTCTTTAAGTCCTTTTTCCAACTGCTGGGCCAAGGGGCCATTGTTGGTCAGCTGTGAATTGTCCCAGATTTGTTTTAAATAAGAAACATATTCATCAAAATCGGGAAGGTATGTTTTGGTAACGTTAATCATTCGCTTGGACAATCCAGCCGTTTAAACCAATACTTCTGATTGGCTAATTTGAAAATTAAACTGAGGGCGTACATAACCAGGCCATTTGCCATACCACGTCACACCTTCACGGTGGTCTTCTACTTCAAACGAAACCGCTTCAGACAATTGGTATAAAACGGTAGAGGTATCTTTGACAACCATCACCGATATGACGTACGAACCATCATTAAGGAAGTTTCCAGGAATATCAAGCGTTGCCGACACCAAACCTTTGTCAAAAGACTGAGAGGTTGTCCCAACGTTAAAAATACACTCACCAGTAAAGGCATAAAGGTGCAGGCTCAAGTTAAGGTCGGCGCGCTCGGCCATGTTCCAAAACTCAATGTGTACTTTTATGGGGGTCGTTACGTCGATGTACAATTTTCCGCTGGCATACGTAGGCTTCACCCGAATACTACGGAAACGCACCTCATCGGTTCCTGGGCCTTCTTCGGGAGTTTCCCAAGTGTGCTCTAGGGTAGTTTTGGCAACGTGGCTCAAGTAGTTATTAACTACGTGGGTCGTATCTCCTTGTAATTTGAGACGACCGTGTTCAAAATAGAAAGCGCGGTTACACAACGACTGCACGGCGGCAAGGTTATGACTCACAAATAAAATGGTACGACCACTTTCCGAGACATCCCGCATTTTACCGAGGCATTTTTTCTGAAAATCAGCGTCTCCTACGGCCAGTACTTCGTCGATGATAAGAATCTCAGGGCTCAAGTGCGCTGAAATGGCAAAGCCCAAACGAACGTACATACCAGAAGAATAACGTTTTACGGGCGTATCCAAAAACTTATCAACTCCCGCAAAATCAACAATGCTATCAAACGCAGCCTTGATTTCGTGGCGTTTCATGCCCAAAATAGCCCCGTTTAAGAAGATATTCTCGCGCCCAGTGAGTTCGGGATGGAACCCAGTTCCTACTTCAAGCAAACTAGCGACTCGTCCTTTGATGGTCACTCGACCGTTGGTAGGCTCCGTGATTTTACTCAAAATTTTCAGCAAAGTCGATTTGCCTGCACCGTTGTGACCAATGATACCAACGCGGTCGCCTTGGTTCACGCTAAAATTCACATCACGCAAGGCCCAAAACTCCTCGTGCTCGACTTCGTCCTCTTCTCCCTTGCCAAAAAAATGCTTAAACTTCTCCGAAAAAGTATCTCGTAGTGTATAATTCTTACGAGCCTTTTTTTGGTGATCTATGATATATTTTTTGCTAATATCTTCCGCAACGATAACCTCCATTGGTCGTATAGGTATTGTTCTAGTTTCAAAAGTAATCAAATGTAGTCAACAAACGAATTTTCTTCTTTACGAAAATAGTAAATCGAAATACCCAATACGGCCACTGTGAAACCTATTGTGCTGTACAAACTACTCACTTTAAAGAAGGCGCCGTCGCCTAAAAGACACCACTTAAACCCATCAATAATACTTACCATCGGGTTGAGATAATACAAGTCATACCACCAAGCTCCTTGGTTGGCTTCGACCATACTGCTACTGTAGGCGATAGGGCAAGCGTAAAATCCGATTTGAACAATAAAAGGAATCAACTGCGCAATGTCCCTAAATCGCACATTCATCACGGCAAAAAATAGTCCAAAAGCCAGCGAAGCCGCCAATGTCAAAAGTACAAAAGCGGGAAAAAGCAAAAGTTGCCAACTTGGAAAATGTTGGTACCAGATGGCGATGAGTACATATAGAACAATCGAAATAATGAAATCTACAAACCCCACAACCACCGAACTCAATGGCATGATTAAACGCGGGAAATAGGTTTTGGTCACCAAGTTAGAATTCAGCAAAATACTGTGGCTAATTTGGGTAAAGGTTGTCGAGAAGAAGTTCCAAATGGTGATTCCCGCCAATACCATCAACGGATAAGGAATTCCTTCGTCTCCTTTGAATTTGGCTACTTTATCAAACACAAAAACCATGACGAGCATGGTTGCAAAAGGCCGAATGACAGCCCAGCCAGCCCCAACTACCGTTTGTTTGTAGCGAACTGATAAATCGCGACGGGAAAGAATCAACAACAATTCACGATTTTTCCACAAGTCACGCCAGTAGTTTTTTGCTCCGTGGCCAGCTTCAATGATTACTTCTTCCGAATGCGCCATTGTTTTTTACGTTCAGATTTAAGTGCTTTCGCACGGTTAATCGTTATTTGTTAACTGTTAACAGTATTGATGCTAAGTAACCCCTTAGACCCCAGCCTAAAGGCGTGGGGTTAAAATAGAAATAGCTTTATACTGGCACAATTACTTTATGCCAAAAATAAAGCTTTGAACAGGATTTCTCCCACCCAAAGCTTCATTTTCTTGTCTTATGTTTAGTTCTTTTTCATGTCTCTCAATGCTTCACCGTACGTTTGTTTGGCGAGCACAAAGATAATAGCCACAATGAGTCCTAACATCGCTCCAAACTTAGTGTTCTCACGCGTGAAAAGACGAGTTTCGAGTGGTAATACTGCGGGTTCGATGATGGTAAATAACGGAGCTTCTTTGACAATCGACATCCGTAAGTTTTCCAAACTGCGCGAAGCCTCCAAATAGAGCGAAGAAACAAACGTATTACTTCGAGTCAGGCGCCCCTCTTCCACTTTGGCGGTAGGAGCGACGGCGTCGGTATTGATGACGACAGTCCGCGCTAAACTGCTCTCTGTACGGTTCAGCACGCGCCCTAACGAATCGACCCGACGCTGCATGATGCCCATCATCTCGCGCGACTTACGGGTTTGGGTTTCTTGGTAAACTCGTTCGATGGTTGTCAACAACAATTCCGCAAATGTTTTTGATACCTGCTCATTTTCCATCGACACCGTTAGGTCATAAAAAGCTGTCTTGATGTCAGGTTGCAAAATTTTGATTTCTCGGTCTTTTACCCGATAAAGTACCCCATCAAACACTTGACGTTCTACTTTAGTCATGGAGTCGCGGCGATTATGCGTAATGCGCACATTCATCCATTCGGGCAAAAAACTCGCCCATTCGTCTTGACGCAAGTAGGTCGAATCGAGGTAGTAATTGACAAACTTTTCTTTTTTTCCATTACTCAAAGTCACCGTTGATAGCAACGCTCTTTCCAACACGGGGCGCGTTTTGATGACATAAAACAGGTTTTCTCCTCTAAACAATCCTGCGTCACCACCTTGTCCACCACCTGACATTCCTAACAAGCTTCCAAAACCTCCCATGTCCTGTCCGCCAGACGCGCCACTGATGCTAAAAACGATTTTAGCTAAGTATTGAAGACGTTTATTTTTTTCCGCATCTATGTAGTATCCTATTCCCGTACCAATCGCCGTAATTAATAAAATAATCCACCAGTTTTTTAGAACTAGGTTCTTGGTAGCGATTATCTTTTGAAAAATCAGCTTGGGCGTGAGGGTTACTTGCTCTTGTTGTTCCATAAAAGCTTCTTAGTTAATTCTTTTTATTTTGCACCTAATACTCTGAAAGCCAACACCGTAGTAATCAATGTCATCAAGGTTGATGATATACCAATCACTGACTGCATCGCTCTTTGCGCTTCTGCAAGGTCTGATTGGGTACGTTGTGGCACATGGATTTCAGAACCTGGTTCTACTTTTGGATACACATTGAAGAACAAGAACTTGCGCGTACGGTCAATTGAACCATTGGGATAAATCACGTACGATTTACGTTTGAGTGACATCCGCGTAAAGCCGCCTCCTTGCGAAACATAATCCATAAACGAATTACCATTACGGTATTTTACGGTGGTTGGGAAAAGAAGCTCTCCTTGCAAACGTACCGTTTCGAGACGCTTAGGAATATCAATCACGTCACCATCTTGGATAATGATATCCTCGCGGCCTCCTGGGTTACGAAGAATACGGCCCAAATCAATGCCAATGGCTTCTTGCTTATCTTTTACAACGCCCTCGTCGTCAAAACGGCCTTTTTTAGCATCATCCGAGATTTCAGATACTGCACGGTTGCGTTGTGCGATTTCTTCGTCGGAAAGTGTAATCTTACGCAACAAAGTCGCTCCATTTACATACGCTTGTGCTGTCAATCCTCCTGCACGCTTGAGTAGGTCCGACAATTTCTCATCCTTGGTTTTGATACCATATATCCCTGGACTTACGATTTCGCCTTTGAAAGTCACGAATGTTTGCGGCTGATAGTTTGACGATGGACGTACTAACACTTCATCGTATGGCTCCAATATGAAACGGCTGTCATTTCCGTCGAGTGTAAGATCACGATTAACGTCAAACAAGAATATATCGGCTACTTGTGCAGTGGCAGACTGTACGTTCACATCACGCTTGCGGCGCACCACTTCGATTTGAGCCGTAGATGCGGATTCTTTAAAACCACCCGAACGAATGATTGCATCTTCTAACGTAAAGTTGGCACTGTAAGGAAGATTAACTTCTGGGCCTTGGTTTACTTCTCCAATCACTTTAATGAAAGTCCCTTCACGAAGTTCAAATTTAGAAGGGATAATCACTTGGTCTTCGCGTTGAAGGATTAAATCTTGGGTTTTGCCGTTGAGCATATCCGCTAGATTCAACGAAATATTTTCTACCGACAAGTCTTCCCGCGTACGAATCACATTCACACGCCCTGTAAAAGCTTCGCCTGTCAGACCTTCGGCACTTTTAATTAGCTGAAGCAACGTTTTATTTTGATCCAACGAATATTGTCCTGGACGAAACACAGGCCCAGAAATAACGACCATGTTTTCAAAACGCGCCAACAACATATCAGCCGTAATTTCGTCTCCATTTTTAGGAATATATGTGCCATAGTCTGTCGAACGCACGTCCACAATACGGCGCTCTTTGGCCGTAAGCCCCAAGAGTTTCAACCGATCCGTATAAGCATTGTCCGTAAAACCACCTGCGTAGTTTAGGACATTACTCATTGTTTCATTGTCAAGAAGCTCATACAAGCCTGGGCGTTTTACATTTCCTTTTATCTCTACCCGTTTTTTGTAAACACCCACTTGAATGATGTCATTGTCTTGCAAACGAATGTCTGAGTTCAAGGTTCCGTTCATCAACAGTTCGTACAAATCGAGGGTTGCTACGGTTTTGTTTTTACGCACCACCTGAATCTGACGGAATGACCCTAATTCATTAGGGCCTCCTGTAAGATAAAGCGCATTCAACGCCGTTGAAAGCGACGAAACATTGTAAGTACCTGGCGTCGTAACTTCACCCAATACCGTCACCCGAATGGTACGAATCCGTCCCAAACGCAATTGAAGATAGGTACTTGCACTACTTCCTGGCGCCCCAAGATTATTGTAGTAGGGCGAAAGACGAGTAATTAATTCTTTTTGTGCCTGCTCAATCGACCGACCGCTTAATTGCACTGGGCCAACCGCTTTCACAAAGGCAAATCCATCTGAGTTGACGGGCAGTTCTAACATCGACTGTGAATAACCGTAGATGTACGCCATCAACTCATCACCTGGCCCAATGGTATAGTCACGGGGGGTAGCGATGTTATCAGAAGGTGCAAATGAAACATTTGGATTATTAAAAAGCTGGTATCCAAAAATCTTACGACGCATCTTATTCAACTCTGCCTGACGATACGCCTCTTCTGTATCTTCGTTTGACTGAGCATCAGCAGCTGTCGTTTCTTTGTCCTTTGCTTTTTCTACCTGATTAAGAGCCTTAGGATCAGCGCTTTTCTTTGCATCTGTTCCTTTGTCGGCCGTAGTAGTGGTAGGCGACGTTGTCGTGGTAGGAGCCGTTGAGCCTGGCGTTGTAGAAGCAGGGGCTTGACCCTGCGCAGGCGCCGAACTTGAACTTGAGCTACTACTTCCTGTTCCAGCAGGAGTTTGGGCGTTTACTAAAGTGGCTGTTAATAAACTAATCGAAAATAGGTGTAAGACTGCGCGTCCTGCGCTAAAATCTTTAAAAAACTTCTTCATGAAATGTGTTTCAGAGAAAAAAGGTAGATTCTGATTAACAATAAATTAACACGATAGACAAGCCAATATTTATACAGAATCAAATTGGCCGACAAAGTAACGTAACTTTTTTAGTTTTTTAAACTTTTTTCTTTTTTACGGCCATTTTCTGGGCTTATTGTATGATTTTTCCGATATTTTCATGGTTTTGTTACTACTTTGTTTTTTCTATAGAGCTTTAAATAAAATCAATAAAAAAGAACTTTGTTTTACAAAGTAAATACTTTACCCCTGAATATGACAAGTGTTTGGTCAGAAATATTTTGTGATAAGGCTGCACTTGTGCTTCAAGACTTAAAATTGTAAGTTTGTAAAATCATACCAAAGGCTATCTACAAGCCTGCTACAAATAATCTTTGAACTATTAATGGCAGAACAAGTAAAGTACGACGAAAGCAGTATTCGTTCGCTCGATTGGAAAGAACACATCCGATTACGTCCTGGAATGTACATTGGCAAGCTCGGCGATGGCTCAGCTGCCGATGATGGTATCTACGTATTGGTCAAGGAGATTGCTGATAACTCCATTGACGAACATACCATGGGTTTTGGAAAGACGATTGATATAAAAATTTCAGAACACCGCGTCGAAGTTCGTGACTACGGACGGGGAATTCCGCTTGGGAAAGTGGTGGATTGCGTTTCTAAAATCAATACGGGTGGAAAGTATGATTCGGGCGCTTTTCAAAAATCGGTAGGGCTCAACGGAGTCGGGACAAAGGCTGTCAATGCCCTTTCTTCTTACTTTAAAGTGCAGTCTTTTCGCGAAGGAAAAACCAAATGGGTCGAATTTCGCAAAGGTGAAATCGTGACAGAATCGGGCGAAGAAGATACGAATCAACGCAACGGAACCTTGATGATTTTTGAGCCTGACAATACCATTTTCAAAAATTACCACTACATCCCGCAGTTTTTGGATAACATGATTTGGAATTATTGTTATCTCAACGCTGGCCTTACCATCAATTATAACGGACAAAAATTTGTTTCTCAAAACGGTTTGCTCGACTTACTCCGTAATAAAACCGACGAAGATTCGATTCGCTACCCTATTATCCACCTCAAAGGCTCGGACATTGAGATTGCGATGACGCACGGCAACCAATACGGGGAAGAATATTACTCGTTCGTAAACGGCCAATACACCACCCAAGGCGGTACTCACTTGATGGCATTTAGGCAATCGCTCGTCGATACCGTTCGCGATCACTTCGGCAAAGACTATGCCGTAGAAGACATTCGGGCATCTATCATAGCCGCCGTTAGTGTTCGGGTACAAGAACCTGTTTTTGAATCCCAAACCAAAACTAAACTAGGCTCAAGCAATATCTCTCCCGATCCCAACAGCCCTACCGTACGGACATTTGTCAACGACTTTCTCAAAGCAAAGCTCGACAATTTCCTTCACATGAATCCAGCGGTTAAGGAAGCGTTGAAAAAACGGATTGAGCAATCAGAACGCGAGCGGAAGGAATTGGCGGGTATCAAAAAATTGGCGAACGAACGAGCAAAAAAGGCAAGTTTGCACAACAAAAAACTACGTGATTGCCGCATTCACCTGCCAGACGTAAAATCGGACGACCGTTACGAAACAACCTTGTTTATTACCGAAGGAGACTCGGCGAGTGGTTCGATTACGAAGTCTCGTAACGTACAAACCCAAGGAGTGTTTAGCTTACGAGGTAAACCACTGAATTGCTTTGGTTTAACCAAAAAAGTGGTGTATGAAAACGAAGAGTTTAACCTCCTCCAACACGCTTTAGATATTGAAGAAGGGCTGGAAAATTTACGTTTCAATCGCATTGTGATTGCGACCGATGCCGACGTGGACGGGATGCACATTCGTTTGTTGATGCTGACGTTTTTCTTGCAGTTTTTCCCTGATTTGGTCCGAAACGGGCATTTGTACATTTTACAAACGCCGCTTTTCCGCGTCCGAAATCCCCGAAATCACAAAGAGACGATTTATTGTTACAGCGACGAAGAACGCCAAAAGGCACTCAAAAAACTAGGAGGTAACAAAAAAGTAGAAATCACGCGATTCAAAGGGCTTGGGGAAATCTCTCCCGAGGAGTTTGGAAAGTTTATTGGTGAAAACATTCGCCTCGAACCCGTGATTTTGGAAAAAGAAACAACTATTCCCAAATTGTTGACGTATTACATGGGCAAAAATACCCCCGAACGTCAACGGTTTATCATTGATAACTTGCGGGTCGAAAAAGACGTGGTTGAAGACCCCAACCTCGCAGCTTAACGTATTATTCCCTGCGCACCGTTGCAAACACGGTACGCAGGGAACTTTTATTTTAGCTTCCGTATTGGCGTTTACGATTCCATTGCCACACTAAGCCCACGACACCAATCAATACCAACGGGCCTAACAAGTTCAGCAGTTGCCACTGCGTACGCTCTTCTTTAAGACGCAGTTTATCCAACGGTCGCAGCGTTACTTGTTTGTTTCTTGCCGTAATTAATCCTTCCGAATCAGCCAAGTAATCTACGGCGTACAACGCAAAATCACGGTTGGCAAACGTATTGCCAGAAAGTCGGTCGTAGCCTAACGGCAAAGGGGCATTGCGCTTGTAATCAATATCATTCACAATCAAATCACCATCAGATACTACAATGATTTGGGTCGGCTTGCTTTTTCCCAAAAACGATTTTGTACGTGGGTCGTTAGGCAACAAACGGTTATTGTACAACGACGAAAACGAGCCTTCCAACAACACCGCAATGGGTTTTTCGCCTGCGTTGTACTCACGCGGGTCGGGTTGCTGACGCGCTTCGTTATAACCTACCAACACTGGCGCTTTACGTAGCTGTGTATAGCGCGAGGTCAGAAGCAATGGTGTTTTCTTGATACCATCCACCTGAATGGTGTCAATACTACTGGGAAAACGGGTATAAAGGGCATCCAGATTACGGACAATCGGGTGTTTTCCAAAATTATTGATTAAAGGGAAAAAGCGCCACGGCATGGATTGAATCTGCGGTTTGTCGCCCATGTTACCCACGTTGAGGGGAATCATGGCACAACTCAAATCTTTGATTAAATTCTGGTTGATTCGGCACCCGTATTTGAACAACAAATCATCGAGATTGACATCCAAAGGCTGCGCAAATGTCCCCTCCAAACTTACGCTATCAACGCGCGCACCGTCGGCAAACATCAGTAGTTTTCCTCCGCGCATGACAAACTGGTCGAGGCGGTATTTTTCATCTTCGCTAAAAGGGCTATCAGGTTTGGGAATTACCAATAAGTCACCTTTATCCCAATTGTCAGGGTTTTGAACGTCAAAATAAAGGTCATAATTCTGTTGAAGATTGGCCAAAAAATCCGAAAAACGCGGAGGGGGAACCTTGGTATGACCTACCAAAACCCCGATTCGCTTGCGGTCTTTTTGCGCCAATCGACGTATCGCCGACGCCAACTCAAACTCTACGCCTTCGTACGATTGATTGAGTTGTTCTTCCGACGTAGCCGACTTGTTTCCTTTTAACAGTTGGACGGGATATTCCTTGCCTTCATATACCAAAACAGCCCCTGGAAACACCAGGCGTTCGGTACGTTTTCCTTCTTCGTTGGCAAACAAATTGGTCGGAATCAATCCTTTACCAATGAGTTCTTCCTGAAGTTTGGGGTCAGTAGGTTCAATAAAGCGATAGGCCACATTGCCTCCGCCATAATCAGCAAATGATTCTAGGGTTTCTTGAATGGCGCGTTCCAAACGTTCAAAACCCGCTGGAAAGTCGCCCGTCAGATAGACCTTAATCACCACTTGGTGATCCAAGTTTTGGAGAAGTTTTTTAGTAGCGTCCGAGATAGTGTAGCGTTTTTCTTGGGTCAAATCCCAACGAAAAAAAACAAATGCTGCGATGGCATTTATTCCGACTAAAATCCCAATAAAAAGAGCAATGCGTGCAAGGTTCGACTTCATACGTCCCAATTTTCGGCCAAAGATACACCAAAAACGAACAACGAAGCTTTATCGCATTTGCAGGGCGTTTTTTTGTTGTTACAAAACAAGAGTCAGACGATAAAACGGTAGTCAGACGATAGTCAGACTACTTCCCTCTGAGGATCGCCTACCTCTGCCGTCTGACTACCGACTATTGCCGCCGTCTGACTATCGACTACTGCCGCCGTCTGACTGTCGTCTGACGGCGGGTTCGGCGGGTTAATTCTCTAGTTTTTTCAATTCTTCAATCAGCAATTCCACTTGCTCAAGCGACACCGCTGGGAAGTTGGCAATGCGAATTTGGCTATCTTTGAAAGGCCCGTAGCCACTTCCAACCACCATATTAGCTTTTTTCACCTCCGCAATTACCTCCGCCGATAACTTGCTGGTATTGGCCACCACAACCGTCCGAGAACGGTGTCTTTCCTCAGCTACCGCTGGGCTAAACACATTGCTTGTCTCTACGTATTTAGTAAGAACTTTGTATTTTTCTTCGGTCTGCTTACGAACAACATCCGCTCCGATGGCATTGAGGTCTTCGGCGATTTTACCCAACAGATAAATGCCTAATACGTTGGGCGTAGCAGGGGTTTCGTAGGTTTTAAAATTTTTCCAAAGCGAAGGCAGGTTATGGTGTGCTCCAATCGTGATGTCATCGTACTTATTCAACCGCTCCGACTTGGTAAGACATTTGTCGTTGGCAATCCATACCCCTAGCCCCGCAGGCAAGCCAAAGGCTTTTTGTACCGAGAAGAAGGCTGTATCAATCACTCCAAAGTCTAATTCGGGATAAGGCGCCGACGAAACCATGTCAACCGCAATCAATTTCTTAGAATTGCTCCGCTTCAATTTATGAATGTCTGGTTCGCGCATCTGAACACCCGAACTGGTTTCGTTTTGAGTTACACAAATAACTTCTGCATACTCAGGAACTTCTACTTCGCCGTAGTCAAACCCCTCACCAAACGGTTTTTCTTGTTTGTGAGCAAATTTGCGCAAGGAAACTCCATACTCGTAGAATTTCTTGGAAAACGAGCCATTGACCAAGTGAAAACTTTCGTGCTCTACGCAATTAAGCAATATCCGCTCCCATACTTCCGACGCCGAGCCCGTAAAAAAAATCGCATGCGATTCGGGAATGTTCATCAATGTACGAAGTTGCTCGACCGTGAACTTGTAAATGTCTCTGAATTTCTGGCTTCGGTGCGAAATGGAGCCAAGTTGGTTTTCGACAGCCGTACGTAAATGTTGCTCGAAGGTAGGATACATCTCTGCGGGTCCTGCCGTAAAATACACTTGTTTCATCGGTAAGTAGGTGGTCAAAATGAAAGTAGGCCACAAAAATACGCTAAATTGCTGACTACTTCGGACTATTTTTCTTCTGTTGGCTTTCAAAATACTTGCACAAATGCGTCAAATCGCATTTGTCGCACTGCGGAGTTCGGGCAAGACACACGTAGCGTCCGTGCAAAATGAGCCAATGGTGCGCCACAGGAATCACCGAATCAGGAATGTATTTGATGAGTTCTTTCTCAACAGCCAGCGGAGTTGTCGCTGTTTTAGGAACCAAGCCCAGTCGATGCGATACCCGAAAAACGTGCGTATCAACGGCCATGGCTGGTTGGTTATAAATAACGGAAGCAATCACATTGGCCGTTTTTCGGCCTACCCCTGGCATTTGCTGAAGTTCTTCGATGGAACTTGGCACTTCCCCGCCAAACTTATCTAACAGCATTCGCGCCATTCCTACCAAATGCTTGGCTTTGTTGTTGGGATACGAAATGCTCCGAATATATTGGAAAACCTCATCAGAGGTGCTGTCGGCCAATGCTTGCGGGTCAGGATAACGCTCAAACAAGGCTGGCGTCACCATGTTCACCCGCTTGTCGGTACACTGTGCCGACATAATAACCGCCACCAGCAATTCGTACGGATTGGTGTAGTGCAATTCGGTTTCGGCTTGTGGGAATTTTTGAGAGAAATGCGCAATTAACTGGCGGTAACGTTCTTTTTTTAACATATACAAGTGCTGTCGCACGGTTATCCGTTGGTGTTTGTATGTTTCCAAAACAGTCCCCAAAGATACTTTTTTCCCTCAATATGGGTGATGTCGTTGATGGATAAGATTTGGCTATCTTTGTCGAGTTTTATCCGTTTACCTATTCATCAATCGTACATGAGAAAAACCACTATTTCCCTTAAAAACTGGGGTGTTTCATTGGCTTTTTTACTCGCCACCCTAGCAAGCCCATCGCAGGCACAAAAGAAAACCCTCGCCCTCAACGACATTTACGGCCCACAAGGCTCTGTTTTTACCCCTCGCACGGTCACGGGTGTCAATTGGATGCAAGCAGGAGGATTCTATACCGCTCAACAAGCGGGCAAAGTGGTCAAATACAGCATTGCCACGGGCGAAGCCGTCGAAACGTTGTTTGACCAAACGGCTGTTAAAGTCGAAGGTACGAACCAAAGTATCCAGTTTGATAGCTATGAGTTGAGCGCCAACGAACAAAAACTGGTGCTTACCACGGGCATTGAGCGTATCTATCGCCGCTCATTCAAGGCCGATTTTTACGTCTATGACCTGCAAACCAAAAAACTGGTTCAGCTTTCAAAAAACGGCAAGCAAATGCTTGCTACGCTGTCGCCTGATGGCTCTAAAGTAGCGTTTGTGCGCGACAATAACCTATTCATCACCGACCTAGCCACCATGAACGAGCGCGCCATTACGACCGATGGCCGCCGCAACGAAATCATCAATGGGGCCTGCGATTGGGTCTATGAAGAAGAATTTAGCTTTGCCAAAGCCTTCGAATGGTCGCCCGATGGTACTAAGCTTGCTTACTATCGTTTCGATGAAAGCCGCGTTCCTGAATACAACATGCAAATTTGGGGTGATTTGTACCCCAAAGATTACCGCTATAAATATCCAAAGGCGGGAGAGGCAAATTCTGTGGTGCAAATTTGGGTACATCATTTGGCTACTAACCAAAAAGCCAAAATCGACGTTGGCCCCGAAGCCGACCAGTACATTGCCCGCATCAAGTGGACACAAAACGCCAATGTGTTGTCGCTCAAGCGCATGAATCGCCTTCAAAACCGCTTGGATATTTTGCACGCCGATGCCACCACGGGGCAGTCGCAAACTGTGTGGAGTGAAGAAAGCAAAACCTACGTGGACTTGGAATTTACTGACGACCTCACCTATTTGGCCGACGGCAAATCGTTTATTCAAACTTCGGAGCGTAGCGGGTACAAGCACTTGTATTTGTACGACATCAATGGCACGCTGGTCAAACAATTGACTTCGGGCAACTGGGAAGTAACTGACGTTGTGGGAATTGACGAGAAAAAACAAGTGATTTATTTTACTTCGTCGATGGTGTCGCCCATGGAGCGCCATTTGTACAGTTTGAGTTTTGCGACGCCTGTGGCCAAAAAATCAAAGAAAGCCGCGCCAGTGGTTGCGCCCCAGCCCGTCAAACTCACCGAAAAAGCGGGCAATAACGCCATCAACATGAGTCCTGATTGTAGCTACTACTTGGTATATAATCAATCGGCACAAGAGCCTCTGACGGTGAGTTTACACCAAAGCACCGCCACCCAAGCCGTGCGAGTACTCGAAAATAACCAAAAACTCCGCGAACGTTTGGCTGAGTACGACCTTCCCACCCAAAACTTTTTCAAGTTTACCACCACCCAAGGTACTGAGCTAAATGGTTGGATGATTAAGCCGTTGAACTTCGATGCTGCTAAAAAATACCCCGTGCTGATGTACGTATATGGCGGACCAGGCTCGCAGACAGTCACCGATACGTGGACTAATGCCCTCATCGGCTGGTTTAAAGTACTGGCGACCAAAGGCTACCTAATTGTGTCGGTGGACGGGCGCGGAACGGGCGCACGCGGGAACGCCTTCCGTACGTGCACGTACGCCCAACTTGGAAAACTAGAAACGGAAGACCAAATCGAAGGGGCGAAATACCTGGCGACCCTCCCGTATGTGGACGCGAGCCGCATCGGGATTCACGGCCACAGCTACGGTGGCTACATGACCTCGCTCTGCATGACCATTGGGGCCAATTATTTCAAAGCGGGAATTGCGGGCGCACCCGTCACGACTTGGCGCTACTACGATACCATCTATACCGAACGCTACCTCAAACGCCCCCAAGACAACGCTGCTGGCTACGACGACAACTCGCCAATTCAGCACGCGGATAAGCTCAAGGGTAAGTTTTTCCTCATTCACGGCACAGGCGACGACAACGTGCATTTCCAGAACTCCGTTGATTTTGTCAACGCCCTCATCAAAGCAGGAAAGCAGTTTGATTCGTTTTATTATCCCAACCGCAACCACGGCATAGGCGGCGGAAATACCCTCATTCACCGCTACCAAATGATGACCGATTGGGTATTGAAGAATTTGTAAAAACACAATTGGCCGATAATGCAAGCTAATACCTACGCATTATCGGCCAATTGTGTTTTAATCCCCACCTCCTATAGTTGTATTTTTCCAACAACCCCTTCTTCTCCTTATTTTATCAAATATACTTATACACTATACCAATAGTATATAAATAGTACTTCTCTTCATTTTTACCTCTCCGTGAAACATTTGATAAAATGCAATTCTGTGTAGATTTCACGGGCAAAAAAGTAGGTTTCACGGTTTTTTGCCAAAAAACTAAGGTTGCAATTTGGTTTTTACGTGATTTTCTATTGAAATTCATCATACCAATGTGGTTGATTGTCTCTAACCTCTAATTGTACTTTTTAAACAAACAGAAAAATGCCTACTACATTCAAATTGCTTTTAATCGGTATAATGCTTGTTTTAGCGGGTTGTTATTTCTTCATCTCAGGCACAGCCGATATACTTGGCAGGGTTCTGCTGAGTATGGGAATATTTATTGAAATGGGTGCTGTTTTTTATGCTATAGCGCCCCAAAAATGGTTTTCTAAATAGTCCTTTCAAACTCCAAGCGTAACGAGTCGATTTTTTCTAGTTTGCCAAGCACTTGGTTCAGCATCGTTTTTCGGATTTCGAGTTGGAGGCTACATTCGTTGTCAAATTGCTGGTGTTGGGGCACTAGGTCAAACGCCTTGATGACTTTCATGACATCGTTCATTTGCTCATAAGGATAAACCAAGGTATAAACATCACGGACGTGCAATGTCACCACCCTTGCTATTTTTAGGGCTTCGTCGGTGGCGACTTTGTAGGCATTGATAAGACCAGGGACGCCCAGCAGGGTTCCCCCAAAATACCGCACCACTACGACCAATACGTTGGTGAGATCGTGGGCATAAATGGTGTTCAAAATCGGTTTTCCCGCCGACCCCGAAGGCTCGCCGTCGTCGTTGGCGCGGAATTGGGTACGGTCCAGCCCCAATCGGTAGGCGTAGCAATGATGAACTGCCTTGGGATGCAGTTCGTACAGCTCATTTAGGTGACCTTTGGCGTCGTCTTCGGTCTTGATGGGGTATGCGTAGGCCAAAAATTTGCTACCTCGGTCGCGAAAAAAACCTTCCGACGGGGCATCAATGGTTTTATAACTATCGTCAAATAACATTTTAGGAATATTTCTTTTTAGAAAATAACGAACACAATCGTTCTTGTTAAAATAGTCAAAAGTAGTACAATCATGATTACAAACCTTACAGGTTAAACAAACCTACAAGGTTTTGATTAGCTAAACCTCGTTTCAGACCGTTTATCACAATAATTTATGAACACTTCCGTAAATAAGTTGTTTTACCTCCAAATCAATCTCTCCAATAGACTTCAAACATCTATGAAACAAGCCAAACTACTCTTTCTTGCTGTAGCTTTCGGCTGGGCAACCGCAGCCAATGCCCAAA
This sequence comes from Runella defluvii, assembly GCF_014195535.1. Taxonomy (GTDB): domain Bacteria; phylum Bacteroidota; class Bacteroidia; order Cytophagales; family Spirosomataceae; genus Runella; species Runella defluvii. The sequence continues at coordinate 537,856 of NZ_JACIBY010000005.1, forward strand.
CCGATCTCAAGAAACCCATTCCGATGGATCCCAAAGTTCGCTACGGCAAACTTCCCAACGGTATGACTTATTACATCCGTAAAAACGAAGAACCCAAAAAGCGCGCTGAATTGTACCTCATCAACAAAGTAGGGGCAATTCAGGAAGAAGACAAAGAAAACGGACTCGCCCACTTTACCGAGCACATGGCGTTTAACGGCACCAAAAACTTCCCCAAAAACGAGCTAGTGAGCTACCTCCAGCGCGCAGGGGTGAAATTTGGTGACGACCTCAACGCCTTCACAGGACAAGACCAAACGGTGTATCAGTTGCCAGTCCCTACCGACTCTGCCGATATTTTCAATAAGGCGTTTGTCGTACTAGAAGACTGGGCACATAACATTACGTTTGAAGGTGCCGAAATCGACAAAGAACGCGGCGTTATTTTGGAAGAACTCCGTGGTGGAAAAGGCGCCCAACAACGGATGCGCGACAAGTGGATGCCTATCCTCGTAGGCGATTCAAAATACGGGAAACGCAATGTTATTGGTACCGAAGAAGTTTTGAAAACCTTCAGCCACGAGACCATCCGTAATTTCTACAAAACATGGTACCGCCCCGACTTGCAAGCGATTGCAGCCGTGGGAGATTTTGACATCGACCAAGTAGAAAAAATGATTAAAGAGCGCTTCGGATCGATTCCAAAGGCCGTTAAACCTCGTCCGTTGGGCAAATTCCCCGTAGCCGATTTTAAAGGTACGCGCGTAGCCATCGTAACTGACCCAGAGCAACCTTATATGCTTGCGCAGGTGATTACGAAGTTACCAAAAGCAGAAGAAAAAACGCTCGGTGATTCTCGCGAAAGCATCAAGCGCAACTTGTTTAACCAAATGCTCCAAGCACGTTTGCAAGAACAAACGCAACAAGCCAACCCTCCTTTCTTGTTTGGGGGTGCGGGTTACGGCGGCTTCATTGGTGATTATGATTCGTTTATCAACATTGCCGTGGCAAAAGATGGCAACCTAGAACGCGCCGTTAAGGCGGTGTTGGACGAGGGTGCTCGCGTGAAAAAATTTGGTTTTACCGATACGGAATTAGACCGTACGAAAAAGCAATTGCTCACTGCTACCGAAAAACGTTTCAAGGAAAAAGACAAAACCAAGTCAGCTTCTTACGTCAACGAATACATGGGTAACTTCCTTGAAGAATCACCTATTCCAGGTATAGAATTTCAATTTGAGTTTGTGCAAGGACAGCTAGACGGCATCACTATTGCGGAAATCAACGCCCTTGCCAACAAGTACTTGGTTGCTGATAACCGTACGGTATTGGTGCTTGCGTCTGAAAAAGACAAAGCAAAATTACCAACCGAAGCCACTATTTTGGAATGGATCAACGGCGCGGGTAAAGACGTTACTGCATACGTGGATAAAGTAGTGAACAAACCACTTATCGAGAACCTTCCTGCTGCTGGTCGCACGGTTTCTACGAAGCAAATCCCAGAAATTGGCGTGACAGAGTTGACACTAAGCAACGGCGTAAAAGTAGTATTGAAACCTACTGACTTCAAAAATGACGAAATCTTGATTGGCGCTCGCAGCCAAGGCGGTACGTCACTTTACGACGAAAAAGACTTTATGAGCGCAGGCATGGCCGATGCCGTGGTAGAAGAAAGTGGGATTGGCGAGTTCAATACGCCTGCGTTGAAAAAATACCTTACGGGTAAAGTAGCCAACGTCAGCCCGTTTGTTGGTGAAAACGAAGAAGGGTTCAGCGGAAACTGTAGCCCTAAAGACCTCGAAACAGCTTTGCAATTGGTGTATGGATACTTTACCAAACCTCGCAAAGACGACGACATCATCAAAGGTTTCTTGACGTCGCAGCGCTCTGCCATTCAAAACCGCAACGCTTCTCCTTCCCCTGAAGTGGTGTTCCAAGATTCGTTGAGTCGTATTTTGGGGAATAACAACTTCCGCCGTCAGCCTATTTCGGTAGAACGTTGGGACATGATTAATCCCGACCGCGCGTACCAAATCTACAAAGAGCGCTTTGCCGATGCGTCTGATTTTACGTTCTTCTTCACAGGAAGTTTCAAAGTGGACGAAGTGAAGCCTTTGTTGGAAAAATACTTGGGCGCGCTTCCGTCACAAAATAAAAAAGAAAGCTTCCGCGACTTAGGTATCCGTACTCCGTCGGGACGTCTTGACAAGAAAGTGTATAAAGGAATTGAGCAAAAAAGCCAAGCTTCGTTGATTTTCAGTGGTGACTATGTTTACAACGAAGACAACAACTGGCAACTCGATGCCCTCGAAGAAATCTTGAACATCAAGCTTATCGAGGTGATTCGTGAGAAAGAAAGCGGTGTATATGGTATCGGTGCGCGCGCTTCTTACAGCAAAACTCCCGCGCCTCGCTACACGGTTCGTATCGGATACGGCACAGGCCCTGAGCGCGTAGAAGAATTGGCGACTAAAACGTTGGCTGTTTTGGACGAAATCAAGAAAAACGGCGCAACCCAAGTGGATATTGACAAGTTCAAAGCCGAAACCCGCCGCTCAATGGAAGTTCAGATGAAAGAAAATGGATTCTGGCAAAACCAATTGATTGGAGCGTATAGCATTGGCGAAAATCCAGTAGATATTTTGGGTTGGGAAAAACAATTGAATAAAGTAACCGTAGAAAGTACCAAAGCTGCTGCCAACAAGTACCTCAACGACGCCAACTTTATCAAGGTAGTGTTGCTTCCTGAGAAAAAATAACAACGGAGTCCTTCTCTTTTTGGGGCTGTCTGAAAGCAAAAGCTTTGGGGCAGCCCTTATTTTTTGCGACGCTCAAACATAATCTTCGCGAAGGTTTTTTGAGGTTGGGTTTCGTTCAGTAAAATGGCTTCTTGCAACACCTCTAAAAATGCTTCCTCCCGCGCCTGAAAGTCTTTGAGGTTCTGAAACGTCATGCCACGAATGATTTTTCGGCCTTTCGACTCCAACACTCCCGCTTCGTCTTTCAGTAAAAACCCTTTTACAAACGCAATCTCCACGCCCTTGGTTTTTTGAATTTTGCCAAAATAACAAACGTAATCTAGGCACATAAAAAAGAGGGTATTGTTGTACATAAACCGCTCTTTCATTTTGGGGTGTGCTACCATCACCAACTGCCGAACGTACGACAGCAACTGCCGAATTTCGGGGGTTTGACTGGCCAAAAAATCATCGGCATCGGCATATTCAACCATTTTTGAGTGTCGAGTTTAGGAAGGAAGAATGTCGAATGGATTTCCTTTTAAAGCAATTTGTAATTTTTGTATTCGCCAATGTACCAACCCGTTAGGCGTGCTACCCACATTTTGAGGCGGTACTTAAAACGGAGGTTTTTGTGTGAAATATCGTGGCTAAACTGCCAATTTTGGCGCTGAATGCGGGGCAACATCACGCGCGGATGTCTTCCCGTAAACTTGGCCAACGAGTCAATTTGTGAATAATCAAAGCCTTCAGCCGATACATTCACGTGGCCTTCTACGTCTCCTCCGTGCCAGTATTGGTGAATATGCACGTATTTTTCTTGCATCACGCGCGGGTCTTTGACCCAACCGTAGTGGTAAATACGGGCATCTACTAGCTTCACTCGTAGCTTCTCGTTGTTGTTTTTCCGAAATCCTTGGGCATCACGGTACGAATAAATGCGTTTGTCGTTGCGCACCACCCTGATTTCGTGGCGGTACCACGTGGGCGAATCGCCAATGTAGTCGTACGAGCCGTAAAAATGGGTATAGTGAAACAACAGCCCGTCCACGTTTTTGTCGTCCTTCCAGCGTTCCATGGCGGCCTTGATTTTGGGCAAATCATTTTCATGTACCACCTCATCGCCCTGAATGTAAAATGCCCAGTCGCTTTGAGCCGAAATGGCTTCAAAAGCTTTATCCGTTTCTTTGGCATACACCACGCCCCCGTCTTTCAGCGATTCGTCCCATACGGTTTCGATGATACGGATTTTCTGGGGGTCAATCTGCCGCACGAGTTCCAGTGTTTCATCTTCGCCTTTTCCTACGGCCACCACAAACTCATCACAAATGGGTAGGATAGAGGTGATGGCTTCCACAATCGGGAAGTCGAACTTGACGGCATTGCGAATAAAGGTAAAACCCGTAACGTGCATTCTTTCGGTCTAATTTTTGGGTCAAATTTACGATTTATCGCCGCTGTTTTGCCCATTCATTCATTTAATCTCCCCAGAATTAATCGGCTCTACTGATTAGTCGCCAGTTTGCTCGCTCAGTCGGTTGGCCTACGATTGATTCTTGAGGTACTTTCGACCAATCAGAGCAATAGGTATAGTTGTAAACGATAAACGAATGAGAATACAAGTCAAAATAAACCCTAAAAAACTGTCCTTGACTGGTATAGCGAATGTTATTCTTCCGACACTCTTCTCTTGATTTGAATTCAAAAGGAACTCCTCCCGTCGATACTGGATAGGTTTGATGCTTGCGTTTGTATTCTTCTAATTCAGCAATCAATTCCTCGGCGGCTTGGTAACGCCATTCTGCTCGAATATCTAATGCCTTTTCATCGCCCACCAAGTAGGTCGTCCAAGATACGGCGGGTAGTCCTATCATTAGGAGCGCAAGTTGTAATGCCGTGACTAGATGCCTATTGGGAGCCAGTAAGTACCAAACGGGTACGATTAATAACAGAAGGATTCCCAGAGGAACGGTAAAAAAGGATGCAATTCCGCATAATACTAAAATGGGAACAAGCTCAGGGCTAATAATAACCAATACACAGAATGCCACACAGATACCTGCCCAGATTAAGATTTTTTTTCCGTACTGTTTGGTAAATACGTGCTTTACGAATGTCTTCACTGTTACATTTTGTTTTACTTCATCCATTCGGCAATCCAAATCCCGAAATACGTCCCAATGGCATTTCCTAGCACCCCAATGAGTACCGCAGGGAGCTGTAAATCGGGGCGATGCAGGCTTTTGGCCAAGGCTAACGCCGAACTTGCGCCCCCGATATTGGCCTGAGAAGCAATGCCTAACATGTCCCAATCTTGTTTTAGCAACGCACCTATGCCAAAAACAATGCTTCCGTGAATCAACACCAAAACGGTAATAATGCCCAACAAAGTAAACGCCAATTTTCCGTCGTGAATCAAGGCAGGAATGTCGCAATAAGCACCGATGACCGCCAAAAATAAATAGACGCACAACAACCCCAACATGCGAGAGCCAGCCAACTGATGAATAGCGGGAATTTGAGCCAAACCTAATGCTAAAGTCGTTTGAATCAACACCACGGGGATAGAAGGAATCCACTGGGCGATTTGCTGCGACAGGTAAATGCTCAGAATCCCTAACCCCACCAACAACGCTACATTTTGGGGGCCTACGGTTTCGTTTTCACTCAATTCTGCTTCCAATTCCACCAGCGAGACCGATTCTTGGCGCTTTGGGCGAGGATACAAGCGATTCAAAAATTGGGGGATGGCCAGCGTTCCCACCATCCAAATAGCCGTAATGATATTATCGGCCGCCGTAGTCGCCGCGTACAACGTTCCCGCTTTGGAAACTCCATAATGCAGCGCAACGGCGTTGAAATTGACACTTCCTCCGATGTACGTCCCCGTAAACATTCCCGCAATGGCATAATGAAGCTCGCCCAAGGAGCGGGGAGCATCAAAAAGTTGTAGGCTTACAATAACTCCCAAAATTGTCCCGATTGACCCCAATAAAAACAACGAAAGCATGACACCTCCCGCTTTTCGAAGGCTGCGCAAGTTGGCTTTGAGCATCAAAAAGAAAATAGATAGCGGCGCTAGGTACGAAAAAATGCCATCATACACGGGCACTTGCTCACTCGACGACGGAATCAGGCCCAGATTGGCGGTGATGGCCGTGGTGATAATCACCAACAACGCCGCTCCCATCGAGCGCAAATAGGGAAATTTGGTCAGCCATTCGGCCAATACCACATTGGCACAGAGCATCGTCAAGATGTAGAGAGAATTCATTACGAGTTAAAGGGTTTGCTTTCAAATTTTCCGTTTTCAGCAGCTTTTTTTCCGCTTCATTCACCTTCGTAGGTGACATTCGTCATGGATACTTTTGCTTTGTTCCGTGATTTTTACCAAATGTAATCACTACACCTCAGATACTGAAACTTAGAGCCGTATGAAAAAGCTCATTCTTGCCTGTATTGCGTTGTTGTTAGGGTCTCCTCATGTCATCGGCCAAACGGTTATTTCAACGGTCAATGAAGCCCTTGAGTTGGCCAAAAAACAAAACGCCGACCTCCAGATTTCCCAACAAAATGCCCGCATCCAGTCGTGGAACGTCACCGCTGCCCAAAGTACGCGCATTCCGCAACTTAAATTCACAACGGCCTTGGATTACAATTTTGTGTTGCCCACTCAGCTGATTCCTGCGCAGTTTTTTGGAGGAAAAGAAGGAGAGTTTCGCGGCGTACAATTTGGGGTGCCGTTCAACCTCACCGCTGGGCTCGAAGCCAGCGCTCCGCTTTGGAATGCAGGATTAAAACAAGATATTCGACTTGCCCAACAAAATCAAAAACTAACTGATTTACAAACGCTTGTCCTCGCCGACGACCTCAGCACACAAGTCGCTCGTTTGTACTTTGCTACGGTGTTTACCCAACAGTATCTCGCCCTCCTCCAACGGAACTTAGCCAACGCCGACAGCATTGTGGCGATTGCGCGAGAACGAAAAGACAAAGGACTCATCGACCAACTCGAATACAACCGCAGCCGAGCCACCCGCCTCAGCGTGGAAGATGTGTTGAAGCAAAATGAATTGGCGTACGCCAAAAATCTCAACCAACTGCGGTTGCTACTCCATGCCCAAGACCTGACGTTGGCTCCGTATGTTGTTCCTGCTTCGTTAGCGACAGTCAAAGAAAGCGTAGGAGAAAGTCACCCCAAATTGCAGCTCCGTGCCCAGCAACTCGTAGTGGCGCAAGCGCAACTCAAAAAAGAGAAATTGCTCCGCTTGCCCACCTTGTCGGCCTTTGCTCGCTACCAAGAACAAGCACAACGTTCTACCTTCAACTTTCTGAATTTCAACGAAAAATGGTACGGTATCGGCGTTACAGGGCTCCGCTTTGAAGTGCCCATCTACACGGCTCGCCTCCGCGAAAGCGCCATCGGACGCGCGCAGGTGAATGCAGACATCGCCCAGCTTCAGCTTGACAACGAACAACGAAAGTTTCAGAACGAAACCGAGGAACTTTTACTCAACTACCGTCAAGCAGTTAGTTCACTGAAAACCAACGAAGAAGCGTATCAATTGAGCCAAGAGAATTTGCAATTGGTGCTTATCAAATACCGAGGCGGAATTTTGAGCTACGACCAGTACCTCAACGTATTTAACGAAGCCTTAAACGCCCAAAACAAGTACTTGCGCACGTTGGCCGATGTGATGATTAACGGAAAATTACTAGAGTTGAGAAACTAACCATTGCCCCATTAACACCGAATTTACCATGAAACGCTATATCCTTTCTTCGGTCGCTTTGAGCCTTTTGCTGTTTATCGCGGCCTGTTCTTCCAAATCCGAAACCACCTCTCCCGCCTACAAAGACCTCACCGAAGCCGTGTATGCCTCGGGCAACGTTTTTCCTAAAAATGAATACAAGGTTGTGGCCAATGCCGACGGCTACCTCCAACAACAACTGGTCACGGAAGGCGATGTGGTAAAAGGCGGCCAACTGTTGTTTTCGCTGGAAAGCCTGTCGCAAGACGCCCGCGCCGAAGCCGCTGCTAATATTTACCGCCAATCCGAAGCCAATTTTTCGGACAGCTCGCCCGTGTTGGCTGAGTTGGAAGTTGCCCTTCGCAATGCCCGTACCAAACTGGAAAATGACTCGGTCAATTATTTTCGGTTCAAAGCCCTCTATGACCAAAACGCCACGGCCAAAGTCGAGGTAGAACGGGCAGAATTGGCCTATCGCACGTCCAAAAACGACGTAGCGGCCCGTCAAAAAACGTGGCAGCGTACCAAAAATCAATTGTACGTTGACCTCCAAAACTCCCGCTCCAATTTTCGGGTCAACGCCCGCGAAGGCGATAACTACCGCATCAAGAGCATCGAAGCGGCTCGGGTGTATGAAGTGTATAAAAAAGTGGGAGAACTGGTGCGCCGAGGAGAAGCCGTAGCTTTGTTGGGAAACCCGCAAGACGTTTATCTTCAATTGGCAGTGGACGAAACCGATTTTTCAAAACTCCGCGTCGGGCAAGCCATTGTGGTAAAAATGGATGCCTACGGCGACAAAGTGTTCAACGCCCAAATCACGAAGATTTACCCCAAACTTAACAAGGTGGACCAATCGTTTCGGGTCGATGCCGATTTTATTGGGGAAGTTCCGCAAGCCTACTATGGCCTAACGGTCGAAGCCAACATTGTCATTTCGCACAATCCCAAGGCCCTGACGATTCCCAAAGCCTATTTAGTGGGCCAAGACAGCGTGTGGGTACGTGCCGACAAAGACAAGCAAAAAATCAAAATCACCAAAGGCGCAGAGAATTTTGAACTCGTAGAAATCAAAAATGGCCTCACCGTCCAAAGCGTTCTCCTAAAACCATGAACCTCAAACTCTCTTTCCAAATAGCCAAAACCCACCTTTTGGCCAAAAAACGCCAAACCCTCGTGGCCATGCTCGGCGTGACGTTTGGGATTGCGATGTTTATCGTCATGATTAGTTTCATGCAGGGCGTCAACCAGTTTTTGGAAGATTCGGCGCTTGACGCCAGCCCGCACGTTCGGATTTACAACGAAGTCAACACCCAGCGACCCAGTATTTTAGACCAAAATCGCACCTCCGATAGCAGCGTCAATGTCGTTTATCACCAAAAACCCAAGCAGCAACTTCCCCGCATCAAAAATGGCCTACAAATGGTGCGACTCATCGAAAAAATGAAAGGCGTTCTGGGCGTCTCGCCCGAAGTAAGCTCACAAGCTTTTTTCAACAACGGCCCCATTCAGATTTCAGGAAGTATGGCAGGAATCGATTATCCGCGCGAAAACCGTCTGTACAACCTAGATAGCCGCATCAAATCGGGGAGTTTTCAAGCGCTGTTGACCAATCCCAAGGGCATTGTCGTAGGTGCCAATTTAGCCAAAAAACTCAACGTCAACGTCGGCGACAAGGTCAGCGTTACGACACCAACAGGTGGTAATCTTACTCTTCGGGTAGTGGGGATTTTTGGGTTCGGGATTGGCACTATTGACAACATCCGCTGCTACACCAGCATCAGTACCGTGCAGGAGATTTTGGGAAAAGATGCCAGCTACATCACCGACATTCACATCAAAATGACCGACCCACTTTTAGCCCTTGATTTTGCCCAAACCCTCCAAAAACAGTTTGACATCCACACCGAAGACTGGGGCACGGCCAACCAAGCGATTTTGGCGGGGAAGAAGATTCGTAACGTGATGACCTTTGTCATTTCAATGACTTTGCTGGTGGTGGCAGGATTTGGAATTTATAACATCATGAACATGAACGTCATCAACAAACTCAAAGACATTGCGATTCTGAAAGCCACAGGCTTTGGAAGCAAAGACGTCGTCGCCGTGTTTTTGCTCCAAGCCATTATCATCGGAATTTTAGGTGGCCTCTTAGGGCTACTCATTGGTTTTGGTATCAGTTATGCCCTGTCGATTACCCCTTTCGAGACGGGCGACATGATTAGCCTTAAAACCTTTCCCGTCCTTTTTGAGACTCAGTATTACCTCATGGGGCTGGCGTTTGGCGTCATTACCACCATTTTAGCAGGTTATTTCCCTTCGCGCAAAGCCGCCAAAATCGACCCCGTGGCGATATTGCGAGGCTAAAAAGTTCTTCAACCCCTACCACTATGAACGTCCTCAGTGCATCCCATATCAACAAATACTTCTTTGAGCCTGAAAAATTTCAGGTGTTGCAAGACGTGAATTTTGAGGTAAAAAAAGGCGAATTTTTATCCATTATCGGCAAGTCAGGCTGTGGAAAATCCACCCTTTTGTACATCCTTTCGACCATGGATACTGACTACGAAGGATTGCTCGAAGTAAACGGCCAACGCCTTACGGGATTACCCCAAGACACGCTGGCCGCTTTTCGCAACGAACATTTGGGCTTTGTTTTTCAATTTCACTTTTTGCTACCCGAGTTTACGGTTTTGCAAAACGTGATGCTTCCTGCGTTGAAGTTGGGAAAATATTCCAACAAAGAAATTGAAGAAAGGGCTTACGAAAAACTACGCCTTGTCAACATGACCGAACACGCCCGCAAACAGTCTTCCAAACTTTCGGGAGGGCAGCAGCAGCGGGTGGCCATTGCGCGGGCGCTCATCAATGACCCCGCCATCATCATGGGCGACGAACCGACTGGCAACCTCGACAAAGCCAATTCGGGGTTGGTTTTTGACATTTTTCGCCAAATTTCCCACGAAAACGGCCAAACCATCATCACCGTCACCCACGACCCTGACTTTGCCAACGGCAGCGACCGCATCATCGAAATGTCGGACGGGCGCATCGTTCGGCACTAATGCGTCAGTAAGTGAATCACGTCTTGGTGTTGGGGAAAAAGCGCCAACAATTGCGCCCTTTCGCCCAACTCAAAATCAGCAAAGTCGAAACCAGGCGCCACCGTACATCCCACCAGCGAATACGCACTTTCGGCCTTGGGTTTAGAGCCAAACCACGTTCCTGCAGGTACTACCGCCTGAAACACTTCGCCCGCGTCGGGGTTATCGCCTAGTTGGATGATTTCCAAGCGTCCGTCGGGATAAATGACGTACACATCCAGCGGGCCTCCTGCGTAAAAATGCCACATTTCGTCGGCCTGAATGCGGTGTAATGTCGAAAAATGGTGGTTTTCGAGCAAAAAATAAATGCCTGTACTGAAACTTCGGTCGCCTCCAAAACGGGCAGGCAACGCGCTTTGCGGAATCACTTCTGCCGAGCGATACGTTTCGGCAAAAAATCCACCTTCAGGATGCGACAACATGTTGTATTTTTCAACCCAATAATTCGCTGGTTTCATTGATGTAGGTTTGTATTAGAAAAATTGGCATAAAACTACCAAATTCGCGCTATACTTTTGGCGGTTTGCCTTTTCTCTACAAAGGTTTCGCCTCTCCGAGGTTATTTTTTTAATGCGTCTAACTTGGGGAAAAATGGGAGGTGAAAAATTTAATTTACACCTAAGAAAAAATAATGAACAGCGACCTTCTACAACAATTATTCGGAGACGCGCCATTGCCTCGGCAAGAAATGGAGGCGATTGTGGCTTTATTGGACATTCAAACCTTTCCCAAAGGCACGCACATTTTGCGGGAAGGTGAAATTTCTTCCAAGTGCTTTTTCATCCTCAAGGGATGTGTCAGGCAGTATTTACTGGACGATGGCATTGAAAAAACGACGGCCTTTTACACAGAAAATCAAGCGGTTGTCTCGTTTGACACTTACCTTCAGCAAAAACCATCGAGGCATTATTTCATGTGCGTTGAAGACGTGACTGCGATTGTGGGGAATCCAAGCGAGGAAAAGGAAATGTACCAGAAATTCCCAAAGCTAGAATCGCTCACCCGAATGATGGTGGAGCAAGGTTTTGGTAAAACCCAAGAAGACTTTGCGACGTTTATTACCTCTTCGCCCGAAGAACGGTACCTCAACTTACAAACCAATCGGCCCGACTTACTCCAACGCGTTCCTCAGCATCAAATTGCGAGTTATTTGGGTATCACCCCAGAATCATTGAGCAGAATTAGGCGGCGGCTGGCGAAGAAGTAGCAGGAGAGCCTAAAAGAAAGTTATGACAACGTCAATAAAATCATGAAAAACCAACTGGTTGAGTATTTTTCCAAGATTTCGCCTCTTTCGCCCGAAGAAGCCTCGGCCATTGCGGACAGCGCAATCATCAAAACGTTTGAAAAAGGGACGTTTTTGCTCCAAGAGGGGCAAACGGCCACTTCTACTTTTTTTGTATTTCAAGGACTTGTACGCCAATACAGCCTCGTGGACGGCGAAGAAAAAACGACCGCTTTTTTCACAGAAGGCCAATGGATTATTTCACTCAGTAGTTTTGACACGCCCAAACCTTCCCCTCATTATTGGGTATGCGACGAAGCTTGTGTCTTGCTCATTGGCAACGATGCAGCCGCGCAATCGTTGTTTAGGATACACCCTCGTCTTGAATTTATTGCGCGAAAAATTGTCGAAAATACCTTCGCCGAATTTCAAGCGACCGTCACTACCTACCTTACCGATACCCCCGAACAACGCTACCTGCGCCTGCTCGAAACACGGCCTAGCCTTATCCAGCGCATTCCGCAATACCAGCTTGCCAGTTACATCGGCGTCAAGCCTGAGTCGTTGAGCAGGATTAGGCGGCGATTGGCGAAGAAACCCTGAGTGTTTTGAGCCATTGCAGGGCATAGACAAAAACAAAAATCGTGGTCGAAATCTCAATCACCGCAAAAAAGAGGTAATAAATTGTAGGCGTTCCCATAAATAGCGTCGCCACCATGACAAGGGTTTTCACCAACGACGCGCTGATGTTTGCCCAAGCATTAGCTTTGTCGGGTAGGATTTTTGACAAGAGAATCATCGAAATCGGAATTTCCATCAAAATACCCGCATACAACAAAAATTCCCTAGAAATGGTCATCCCTTCGACCTGCCCCGTCAAGTATTGCTTCAAAAGCGAGGCGTCCATGAGGCCAATGAGGTCGCAGTAGAGGTAATTGATAGTAACAAATACCCAAATCGTTGATAATACATCTTTCTTATTCATTTTCTTGTTCGTTTTTTCAACCACAAAGGTCGAAGCTACCAACAAGAAAATGATTGACTTGGGTTAAGAACAGCTATTTCCCGTAGCCGTTGACCAATGCTTCAAACTGAGCTAGTAGTTTGAGCGTACGTGGCCCAGGTTTGCCGTCGCCCACTATCTGACGCCCAATTTGTACCACAGGCATGACCCATTTGGTCGTACTCGTCGTGAAGGCTTCGTCGGCCTCTTCCAATTCTGACACCAACATCGGGCGAACTTCTACCTTAAACTCTTTTTCAGCAAGCTCCAGTACCACCTTGCGCGTGATGCCGTGCAGGATATTTTTATCAGCCGTCACCAACGTATCTCCTTTGAAAATAAAGAAGTTACTGCGCGTCAACTCACTTACTTCGCCGTCTTTGTAATAAAGCAAATCCGCCGCTCCTTGTGACTTCATCTCAGCCGCCAAGCGAATCATGTGCAGATAATTCGTGCTTTTAAGCTCGGGCAAATCACGCACAAACTCAAAGGGAAGTACCTTGATACCCCGCACGCGGCCTTCGGGATTGTCTTTGGGTAAATTTTCGGCAATAATCAACCAGTTAGGCTCGACAACACTCACGCTATCAGGCGAATACCCGCCCGTTAGCACAAAACGAAACGCAACGTCGGGTTGTCCCGATAAGCGATGGAGTTCTGTCAAAATTTCAGCCGTTTGGGCTTGGGTCAATGGTACGCGCAAGTGCAATACCTCAGCCGAGCGGACAAAACGCGCCCAGTATCCGTCCCACTGAAAAGGAACGCCGTTGTAGGTACGGAAATAATCAAAAAGGCCGTAGCCGCGCAACAGTCCCAAATCGTTGATGTTGACAGAAGCCTGCTCGACAGGCATGATAGCGCCGTTGAAGTAACAATGCATGGTTTTGAGAGGATAAGATGAGGATTCACAAAGATAGGAATTTGGCTTTAACCTTAATTAACATTCTTTCAACGGCCTTTAACCTACTTCCTCCGCCCACTGCCCTAGTTTTGTCCCATCAAAATCTTTACAGCCATGAATTTTTTCAATTATCATTCACCCAACAGCTATTTTTTATAATCCGTGCTGAGAGTCGCTCACAACCTGGGTACCGACTAGCGTACTCGGGTTGTGAGCAACCCTCGACACTTGAGCAGCTATTTTATATGAAAAACTATGTACATGCTTTAGTACTTGTCCTGATTTCAAGTGCTGCTTTTGCCCAAAAAATCAGTATCAAAGGCGCCCTGCGCGACTCAGCCAACCGACCATTGGACGGTGCCACCGTGATGCTCCTCGACGGAAAAGACACGTCGTTGGTTTCTTTTGCTCGCTCTCAAAGTACGGGAGCATTCGAGTTTAAAAACCTGACCAATGAAGCCTATTTTCTCAAAATAACGTACGTTGGCCTACAGCCCGTTCAGCAAAACATTGCCCCCCAAAAAAGCGAAGTCATTGACCTTGGTTTTATTAAAATGTTACCCATTCCCAAAGACCTCAACGAGGTGGTTGTCAAGGGAGAACGTGACCCCGTCAAAATCAAGCAAGATACGATTGAATACAATGCGGGGTCGTTTAAAGTACAACCCAATGCCGTTGTGGAAGATTTGCTCAAACGCCTTCCTGGGGTTGAAGTCGAGCGCGACGGAACGGTAAAAGCCCAAGGACAGCAAGTACGCCGCGTGATGGTGGATGGCAAAGAGTTTTTTGGCCGCGACCCCAAAATGGCGACCAAAAACCTCCCCGCCGACGCGGTGGATAAGGTGCAGGTGTTTGACCGTAAGTCGGACCAATCGCAGTTTACGGGCATCGACGACGGCCAACGCGAAAAAACCATCAACCTGACGCTCAAAGAAGAGAAGAAAAAAGGAATGTTTGGGATGGCTACGGCGGGTTTAGGCCCCGACAGCCGCTATTCGGTGAAGGCCAACCTCAATCGATTTAGTAAAAAACGTCAATTCTCATTTTTGGGAATGGCCAACAACATCAATCAGCAAGGTTTTTCCATCGACGACTACATGAATTTTACGGGGGCCGCCCAAAGAATGATGGCTGGTGGCGGAATACGCCTACAATTTAACTCCGACGATGACGCCATCATTCCCCTCAATTTTAACGGTCGTAACAACGGCTTTGTCAAATCGGGTGGGGTAGGGGTTAATTACAACGACCAACTCAGCAAAAAAACGGAACTCCAAAGCAGTTATTTTTACAACCAACTCGACCAACTCATTGACAGAGAAACCAATCGAGAGTCATTTCTTCCCACGGGTAGTTTTGTATCAAAACAAAATACCGCCCAAACTACTACCAATAATACCCACCGTGCTAGTTGGACGATAGACCATAAAATTGACTCACTGAACTCCCTCAAATGGACAAATAACGCCAACTACGCCCAAAACAGTGCCAACACGGGCAGCAGCGCCAGCACGACCAACGCCAATGGAGCATTGGAAAACGAGGGGACGCGCCAGTCTTTTTCCAAAGGAAACACCTTTCGTTTGAACTCAGAGTTGTTGTGGCGTCATAAGTTTGCCAAAAAAGGACGTACACTTTCTACCAACCTCACCCTTGGAATAGAACAAAGTGACCGCAACGGCAACCTGCAAGCCGTCAATTCGTTCTATGCGCCGTCGGGAGCGAAAAACCGCGTGGATACCCTGCGCCAAACCAACACCCAAACCAACGACCGCCAAAGTTATGGCCTTACGGCGTCTTACACGGAGCCCTTGGGAAAACGTCGCTTTTTGGAAGTAAATTATGCCCTCAATTTGACCCAAAACGACGTCAATCGCCAAGTTTTTGACGTCAATGGCGACGGCCACTCGCCTCGGTTCAATGCGTTGTTGAGCAACCAATTCCGTAATGATTTTATCTATCAACGAGGTGGTTTTAACCTGCGTTTCAACGGCAAAAAATACAACTTTTCGACGGGGTTAAGCGTGCAGCAATCGACCTTAGACGGGGAATTGATTTTACAAAATACCCAAATCAAACGCTCGTTTACGAACCTTTTGCCAAACCTCCGTTACCAATATAATTTCTCAACCAGCCGTAATCTCAGCCTTACCTACGATGCCGACGTGCGTGAGCCGAGTATTCAACAACTTTCACCGATTGTTGACAACAGCGACCCGCTCAACATTGTCTTGGGAAATCCCAACTTGCGTCCCGAATACAATCATCGAATGAACCTCAACTTTTTCAATTTCAACCAGTTGAACTTTAGCAATTTCTTTGCGTTTGCCAATTTTACCTACACGGCCAACCGCATTACCAACGCCCAGCAAATTGACGCAAACTTGGTGCGAACCTACCGCCCCGTCAACGTCAAAGATGACTATACCTTCAACGCCAACTTGTCGAAAGGCTTCCGCATTAAGGCACTCAACACGCGGGTGAATTTTAGTAGCAATTTGCTCCTCAATCGTGGCATCACTCCCGTCAACGATGTCGATAATCGCACGCGCCGCCTCGAAAGCCGCAACACCCTCCGTTTGGACTACCGCTTTAAAGAGTTTTTTGACATTTCGAGCAGCGGAAGTGTCACGTACAATCAAACGGCCTATTCGCTCAACAGTGCGTTAAATCAATCGTTTGTCAACCAGCGCTACGACGTAGAGGGGAACTTTAAACTCACCAAGTCGCTCAACCTAAGCTCGTCGCTCGACTACAGCATTTACAACTTTGCGGGTTCGTCGTTCAACCAAAAAGTGCCCATTTGGAACGCTTCCATCTCGCAGTTTTTCTTGAAAAACAAACGGGGAGAACTCAAATTCTCAGTCGTAGATATGCTCAATCGCAACGTGAGCATCAACCGAACGGCGCAAGCGAACTTCGTTCAAGACGAGCGTATTCGTTCGCTCGGGCGCTACTACTTGCTCAGTTTCACCTACAGCCTCAAAAACCTGCTAGGCGGCGCGCCTTCGGGTGGCATTCGCGTGATTCAACGAGGATAGGGAGAGTGTCGAATGTAGAGTGCAGAGTGTCGAATTTCCGTGCTGAGGGATGCTCACAACCCGAGTTTTCTGAGTATCGAGTGCAGAATCCGTGCCGAGGGTTGCTCACAACCCGAGTTTTCTAAGCGTCGCATCCGTGCTGAGGGATGCTCACATCCCGAATTCGACATTAAAACTTGAATTTCAAACCAATAATTAACATCAAACCCAATGAAAAAACAACTCTTAGTATTTCTTTTGGCGGTAAGTCCGTTTGTGACCGTCGTGGCCCAGCAAAACGAAGGAATGGTGTCGTACGACCAAAAAATCAACATGCACAAACGCCTCCAAGACGAGTCGATGAAAGCCATGATTCCTGAGTTTCGTACCAACAAAATGCAGCTTAGTTTTAAAGGCAGCGAATCCCTCTATAAAGCCGCCGAACAACAAGCCAACGAAGAGTCGGAAAGTACCGATGGTAACGGCGCGACTGTTCGGATGGTGGTTCGGGTTCCTCAAAATGAGACCTATCGCAATTATGATTTGCAAAAAAACATCGAAATTCGTGAGTTAGCAGGACAAAAGTTTTTGGTAGAAGATACCCTCAAACGAATGCCGTGGAAATTGACAGGCGAAACCAAGAAAATCCAAAACTACGACTGCATGAAAGCCACGATGGTGAACAAAACCAACAATCAACCGATTGTGGCATGGTTTACGGAAGCGATACCCGTTCCAAGCGGCCCCGCTAGTTTTGGTGGACTTCCTGGCTTAATTTTGGAAGTCGATGTCAATGACGGTGACATGGTCTATCTAACCACCAAAATTGATTTCAAAAGCCTCACAGGCAACGATTTGAAAGCACCATCGGGAGGCAAGAAAATCACCAATGCCGAGTTTACTAAGAAGCGCGACGAGTACATGAAAGAAATGGGCGCTTCGGGAGGAGGTTTTCGGATTATTCGGAATTAAAAATTCCAACCCGATAAAAGGGGAGAAAAATGAGCAAAAAAACGCAAAATACGTTATCGTCGGGGGCGTATGCTACCCGTACAGGAGGACTGCTTATGGTCGCTAGTATGCTATTACTAGCGGCCTTTCTGGTATTTTGGCTGCATAAAGAATACCAAGAACAAAAAAGTATCCTACAAAAAGAAACCGATATTCTCTTCCGAACCACCATTCAAAGCATGGAAGATTCGGTCATTCAGCGAAAAATTTCTGCGCCCATTGACTCTATCAAAACCCTAACTCCAAAAACCACTTTCAAAAAAAAGGCTACTCCCAAGGCAATCATAAGATACTCGCCTACACTAGAAGACATTACATCGCCGATTCTTCCTGCTTACACTATCATTAAATCTAACAAAGCGCCTAAAGATACGAACGCTTCTGCTTACCGTTACACCTCCCACTTTAACGCTCCTCAACTAAAAGATAGCAGTATTTTTACAAAAGATAAGTTTCACGAAGTGTTGATGAATACCAAACCGAAGGACATACGCGCCATTCGAGTTAATCAGGTTGGAAATATTACGATTACGACCATGACTATTCAAGATACTTCTGCGGCAGGGAAGTCGGATATTATGTTTGTGCGTTCTTTGCCCAAAACAGATACCCTACAAGATATGGTAGGGAAAGTCGCGCGGGCATTTATTCGGCTCAATGTTCCCAAAGATAGTATTCGTCAGCCAACTGATTTTAAACAAATCGGTAATATCAAAATCTCCATTCGTAAAACAGAAACGGAAAGCAAGGAACAAGAATTGGGGCTTTCTACGGCAAAAAGTACCGCTACTTCAGAAAAGCAGTTCGTCATTCGCCTCGACGAAGATTCTCTCCAACTCAAAGACATCAAGAAAGTCTATGGCCGTCAAATTCGGCAAGCGCGCCTTCCTTTGCCGTTTAAGGTCATTCGTAAAAAAACAACCGATACCACCACCACGTCCGACTCGCTGGCCTCCCTCGCTACGTCGGCCGTAAAAACAGCCCTGCCAATGGGAAGCACCTATCGCGCCGTTTTTGCTGATTATCAGGGATATTTGTTAAAAAAAATCATCCCACAAAGTCTATTTTCGTTCCTTCTACTAGCCATCACGGGCTTGGCTTTTGGGGCTATTTACCGAAACTTACAGCAGCAACGCCGATTGACCGAGCTGAAAAATGATTTTATCAGCAACATGACCCACGAGCTAAAAACTCCCATTGCTACGGTGAGTGTCGCCATCGAAGCATTGCAAAATTTTGGAGCCGCTCAAAACCCAAAACTGACCCAAGAATACCTCGAAATTTCTAAAAATGAGCTTAGTCGGTTGACGCTTTTGGTGGATAAAGTACTAAAAATGGCCACCTTTGAGCAACAAGGTTTGCAGCTAAACCAAGAGGAATTGGATACCGCACAACTGGTCGAGCAAGTGCTGCAATCCATGAAGATTCAATTTGAGAAGTTTCGGGCCAACGTGCAGTTTACGACCCAAGGCAGCGATTTTTTACTTACAGCCGACCGCGTTCATTTGACCAACGTTATTTATAATTTGTTAGACAACGCCCTGAAATACAGCGAAAGTACGCCAGAGATTGCCTTGAAATTATCCGAAACACCGACCCAGCTTACCCTCACCGTCCGCGATCAGGGCATTGGCATTCCTGCCGAATACCAAACGCGCGTTTTCGATAAATTTTTCCGCGTACCCACGGGCGACACCCACAACGTCAAAGGCTACGGCTTGGGACTCAACTACGTCGCTTCGGTGGTACAGCAGCATCAGGGAACGATTTCCGTGGAAAGCGAAGCGGGAAAAGGCAGTACATTTACCATTACAATACCCAAAGCGTAAACCATGTCAACCAAAATTCTCTACGTCGAAGACGAACCATTTTTAGGAAAAATTGTCAAAGAAAGCCTCGAAAGTCGCGGGTTTGAGGTCTGTATGGTTGCCGATGGAAGAGAGGTTATTGCCCAATTTAAGTCCTTTCAGCCCGTCGTTTGTGTGCTTGACATCATGCTTCCGTATCGCGACGGATACGCATTGGCCCAAGACATCCGACAGTTACAACCCGACATGCCCATCATTTTTTTGACGGCCAAAACCCAAACCGAAGACGTTTTGAAAGGCTTTCAAGTAGGCGGCAATGATTTTATCCGAAAACCCTTTAGCATGGAGGAACTCATTGTTCGGATTCAGAATTTGCTGCACCTTACCCAACAAAAAACCGCGACAACCGCCGCCATTTCCCCCAACCAAGCCATCGCGCTCGGTCAGTACCAATTTTTACCCCACCGCTACGAACTCCACCAAGCAGGAAACGTTCGGAAGCTCTCCCACCGCGAAACCGAGCTGCTTTCTATTTTGACCGAAAATCTCAACTTCACCGTACAGCGTCGCGACATTCTTTTGCGCGTTTGGGGCGACGATTCCTTCTTTAATTCGCGCAACCTCGACGTCTATATCACCCGCCTCCGTGACTACTTCCGCGACGACGCCACCCTCGAAATCATTACCCTCAAAGGAGTTGGTTATCTTTTCAAAGCTTAACCACACGATTTGTCAACAAATTATTACCATCCTTCAATGCCTTCGTAGTTTTTTATTCTTTTTTTCTTTAGTATTGTTGGAGGAGAAACTACTTTTTGGGAAGTAGCAAACTCGCCACAATTGTTAGTGAAACTCTAAATACTCTTTTTCAAAAAACCTGTTTTTGGGTTATTTCAAGCCATTACACCCAAAAATCAGGGTATTTGTAGGACAATAGTTAGACGCGCTGAGGCAGGTCTATTTCTGCCAAATAGTGTTTAATTTTCGTAAAGCTACTTAGGAGATTCATTTTTTGGTGGAAGGCTAAATATCCATTATTATTGCAAAACACTATCTTGAAATAGTTCATTTTTTACTTTGAATTGTACATTAACCCGTACTTAACCGTGGAAAAAAAACCAAAAAAAAACCTCCTTTTTGAAATCGCTTGGGAAGTTTGCAACCAAGTGGGAGGGATTTATACAGTGATTAGAAGCAAGGTCCCTGCCATGGTTGACCAATGGGGCGACGAATATGTGTGCCTTGGCCCTTATTTTCCCCAGCGCGCACTCACCGAATACGAACCCATCACTTCGGACGACGGCTCGGGCCTTTACCAAGTTGTTCAAAAAATGCGCGAAGAAGGCTTGGCGGTAGAGTATGGATATTGGCTCATTACAGGCAAACCTCGTGTGGTTTTGTTTGATATTCGTAGCATGATGCCGCGCTTAGATGCCATTAAATACGGCTTGTGGGAGCGCCATCAAATCTCGACGGTCAATGTTGAAGACCTCGTCAACCAAACCCTTTGCTTTGGCGAAATGGTGCGAAAGTTCTTAACGTACTACGCCCAAGATTACGCTCGAAAATTTGATATTACCGCCCACTTCCACGAGTGGATGGCGAGCTCGGGCTTGCCTGATTTGCGCCGCGACGACGTGCGGGTCGCGACGGTGTTTACTACCCACGCCACCATGCTAGGGCGTTATATCGCTTCCAATGAGCGTGATTTTTACCACAAACTCCCTTATTTCGACTGGAAACACGAAGCTCGGCATTACGGTATTGAAGCGCAAGCGACGGTTGAGCGATTGGCGTACTTGAATGCCCACGTCAGCACGACGGTCAGCGACGTAACAGCCCGTGAGTGCGAGGTATTTCTGGGAAAAACGCCTGACCTTGTCCTCCCCAACGGCCTTAATATTCAGCGATTTGCGGCTGTCCACGAGTTCCAAAACCTTCACATGAAATACAAGGAGAATATCCACGATTTCGTGATGGGGCATTTCTTCCAGAGCTATTCCTTCAATCTTGATAAAACGCTCTATTTCTTCACGTCGGGGCGGTATGAGTTTGTCAACAAAGGCTACGACATTACCCTCGAAGCCCTTGCCCGACTCAACTGGAAAATGGTGCAAGCCAAAATGGACATGACGGTGGTGATGTTTATCGTAACCAAACAGCCATATCATTCTATTAATCCTGATGTACTCCAATCACGAGCCGTTCTAGGGGAAATTCAGGATACGTGTAGCGCCATCGAAAAACAATTAGGCGAGAAATTGTACATGGCTTCGGCCGCATCGAGCGACCACAATTTACCTGATTTAAACCAGTTTGTGGACGAATACTGGCGCTTGCGTTTGCGTCGTACAATTCAGACGTGGAAAACAAAACGCCTTCCGCCGTACGTGACGCACGACTTAAAAACGCCTGATTCGATCACCGAATTCTGCGAGCGTTCGGGGCTCAAAAACCACGAACAAGACCGCGTGAAGATTGTCTATCACCCCGACTTTATTGCCTCTACCAATCCTCTCTTTGGTTTAGATTATGGGCAATTTGTGCGGGGATGCCACTTAGGTATTTTCCCAAGTTACTACGAACCGTGGGGCTATACGCCGCTTGAGTGCGTAGTGCGCGGGATTCCGACCGTAACGAGCGATTTGTCTGGTTTTGGGGACTTTATCATGCAAATCATGCGCGATTTTGAAAACCGTGGTATTTATGTCATCAACCGCAATACACAGGATTTTGACCAAGCCGCAGATCAGCTCGCCAACATTTTGTTCAAATTTGTGAAAATGAACCTCCGCGAGCGTATTCAACAGCGGAATAAAGTGGAAAACATTGCCGAAGTATTCGATTGGAACAACCTCCGTTCGTACTACGACACCGCCCACGACTTGGCCGCCAAAAGAGCGCACAAAACAAGAGTTAGCTAGAGCACAGTTAATTGTTAACCGTGACCACCACGACCTGGGCACTTAAAAGCAACAGCGGCGAAGGGAATCCTTCGCCGCTGTTGTTATTAGATAATTCGTCATTCCCTAATTCGTCATTCGTAATTTTTTATCAAAGCCTCACCACTTCTCCTACGCCTGCTAATTGAATAAACCCCTGATTTTCGGGCTTTTTCTGTAATTCTTGCAATGCCCGATAAGGATCACCCAGTGGTTCATCCGACAAATCAAACGTTCCGTAGTGCATCGGAATAAAGCGTTTTGCGTTGAGTTCATGGGCTGACTTGACGGCATCTTTCGGCCCCATGTGGCTGGCTGACATAAACCATTCGGGTTTGTACGCACCTACGCCCAGCAACGCCACGTCCACCCCGCCCAATAGTTGACCTAACTCCTGGTAATGCGCCCCATAGCCCGAATCTGACCCAAAATACACACTTTTTCCATTGGCCCGAATCAAGTATGAACCCCACAGGTTTTTGTTGGTATCGTTGAGATAGCGCCGCCCCCAGTGACGAGCAGGCAAATAAATGACTTCAATTTTTGTGGTATTGGTCTGATACGCCTGAAACCAACCCGCCGACTGAATTTTTGTACTTTTTACCCAATCTCCAAAGACCGTATCTACTCCCAAACCCGTCAAATAAACCGCATTGGGGTTTTGAGGAGCCAGCGCTTTTAGGCTTTGTTCGTCGCAGTGGTCGCGGTGGTCGTGCGAGACAATGATGTAATCCAAACTTTTGAGGTCTGAAATAGCCACGGGAAGTTCACTAAAACGTTTCATCAAAAACGAAGGACTATCGAGCACGGGGTCGGTCAAAAAAGTGACCCCGTTGAGTCGGATAAAAAACGTAGCGTGCCCTAGCCATACCACACAATCTTCGTTTGAGTGTAGAAAGTCCGAATTTTTGGTAACAGTCAGGCGAAATGTCTCGGTTTTCTTTTCTTGCTTTTGTGGGTTTGTTTCCGTTTGCCAACGCCACAATTCGCCAAAAGCGGGTAGAGGCGTAACGGGATCATTCAAAAAGCGCCCTTGCGGATTGACAGGGTTCCCTTTCCAATCAGCTCGAACGGTTTTCAAGTTTGGATTTGAACGAAAGCTTTCGACCTTCCAGTCAAATTTTTCGTACATAAAAAAATAAAATACGCTCCCCAAGGAAGCTACAACCACCAAGGTAACTAGCATTTTTTTTGACCGAAGAAAAGGTATCAAAGCACAAAGAATTAGTAGTATCAGAAACACCCTTGATAAGTTCATAGTTCGCCAAGGTTATAAAACTCTTTGCATTACCTTTTTGCACCAAACCCTTTTCTCTCTCATGACACAAACTATACCTAACCGCATTTCTTCTGTTGACGCGTACCGTGGCTTTGTGATGTTTCTGATGATGGCCGAAGTCCTCGAATTTGGCCACATTTCCAAAGCCCTTCCCGAAAGCTCCTTTTGGGCTTTTTTAGCCTTTAACCAAGACCACGTCGAGTGGGTAGGCTGTTCGTTGCACGACCTGATCCAGCCCTCGTTTTCATTTTTGGTGGGCGTGGCGTTGCCCTACTCCGTCGCAAGTCGGGTGGCCAAAGGGCAAGTCTTCCGCGATATGTTTGGCCATACCCTTCAGCGGTCGCTTATTCTCATTTTCTTAGGTGTGTTTTTGCGCTCCATGCACCGCGAGCAAACCAACTTTACCTTTGAAGATACCCTTTCTCAAATCGGGATGGGCTACCCATTTTTGTTTTGGTTTGGCTTCAAGTCGGTTCGTACCCAGCTGACTGCATTGGCTACTATTTTAGTAGGCTATTGGCTCTTTTTTTTCCTGTATCCACTACCCGACGCCAATTTTGACTACGCGGCCGTAGGTGTTACGCCCGATTGGGAACACAATTTGAAAGGATTGGCGGCTCATTGGAACAAAAATACCAATGCTGCATGGGCATTTGACCAATGGTTTATGAACCTTTTCCCGCGTGAAAAACCCTTTATTCGTAACGGTGGAGGGTATTCTACGCTAAGTTTTATCCCCACCCTCGGTACGATGATGCTAGGGCTCTTGGCAGGACAATGGCTCAAAGACGATACCGCCCCTAAAGAAAAAGCCATGAAATTTGTGGCCATGGGCGTCAGTTTATTAATCATTGCCTTAACTTTCAACTGGTTAGGCATTTGCCCCAATGTAAAACGCATCTGGACACCCACCTGGGTGTTGTTCAGTGGTGGCTGGTGCTTTATTTTATTGGCCGCTTTCTTTTGGCTGGTCGATATTCAGGGGTATCGAAAGGCTTTCTTTTGGTTGATTGTGATTGGCATGAACTCCATTGCGGCCTACGTAATCTCCCACACCATCGTAGAGTTTATTCATCACTCTATTCAAATTCATATCTCAAAAACCTACGACCAAGCCTTTGGGACGACCTACGAATCGCTTGTACGTGGCGGGCTTATTCTTTTTGTAGAGTGGTCAATTTTGTACTGGATGTATAAAAATCGGATTTTTGTAAGAATTTAATCAGATTTTCACGCCCATTTTTGGACTATTCAAATAGAGCACCTACTTTTGTCATGCCGTTCCGAAAGGGCGGCATTTAATTTATGCAAAAAAGTCTATATAGATTATATACCATATCTGAAATTAGGATTATTGTTTTTATAATCCTTCAAGCTGTGGTTTATAAAACGATAGCACAACAAAAAGAAGTAACTCGTCAAACTTTGTACTGGACGCGCTACTATAATCAGTTGAATTTTCATCCAAGATGGACTTGGCACAACGAAATCGACAATCGTCGGTTTTTACAGGCCAACACCCAACATCACTTGATTATACACAGTCATCTTCATTATAAAGTTTTACCTAACGTTGACATTGCAGCAGGTTTTACGTATTCGCGGCAAAGTCCCCAAAGTCCTGACGCAACAGTGCATTTGGTTGTCCCTGAGCTTCGGCCTTTTCAGGAAATAAACCTAACAATGCCCTTTGGAAAACGGCTGGTATTGGCCCAGCGACTAAGAGTTGACGAGCGGTTTATTCATAGAAATAACGGAAAGCAATTGTTAGAAGGCTACGATTTCAATTTTAGGATACGACTACGGGCGCAAGCCATTGTGTTATTGTCGAAGCAAAGTACCGAGCATACTACCTATCTTAAAATAGCCAACGAATTGATGGTCAATGCAGGAAAGAACATTACCCTCAACCCATTTGACCAAAACCGAATTTACCTCGGACTTGAACAAAACCTTGGAAAAAAGCTAGCCGTCGAACTAGGCTATTTACACTGGTACCAGCAGCGCAGTAGTGGGTATCAGTTCTTTGATCGAAATATTACAAGACTTACGATATACCACCGAATTAACATAAAATCCTAATGAACCCAGCCACAAAAACGGCCCCTATTTCAGCCAAAAAGCCCCAATTCGACACCGAAAAGTGGATGTGGATTGGAATTCCTGTGACCTTGCTGACCCTCACCTTTGGGTATCTTCTCATCAAACACGGGTCTGACTTTTCCATCGAGAATTTTAAGGAGGGATTTAATTCTGACTTTGCTTTTTTTCTTCTCGTAGGGATTTTCGCCCAGCTCGTGGATGGAGCACTAGGCATGGGTTACGGCGCGAGCGCTACTTCCTTCTTGCTTACTTTGGGCGTACCTCCTGCCGTGAGCAGTACCAGTGTTCACTTGTCAGAAATGTTTACCACGGGTGCGTCAGCCATTTCACATTTTAAGTTTAAAAACATCAATAAAAAGCTCTTTCGTACGCTTTTGATTCCTGGCGTAATTGGCTCAATAACAGGTGCTTATTTATTATCAGACGTCATCGACGGAAACGTCATTAAGCCGTATATCTCCGCCTACATGGTCGTGCTTGGCTGTATCATCGTCAGCAAAGGGTTGAAAAAAACCACCGTTAAAAAACCAACCAAGCGTTTGGGAGTATTGGCACTTTTTGGTGGATTTATGGACGCTGTTGGCGGTGGGGGTTGGGGGCCTATCGTTACCTCTACACTTATCGGTCGCGGACGTGACCCTCGCTACACCATTGGGTCGGTCAATGCGGCCGAATTTGCCGTTGCCTTCGCAAGTGGCATTACTTTCTTACTTTTTGAAGGAATCAACAGCTGGCAAGTAGTGTTAGGTTTAGTGTTAGGAGGGGTTTTAGCTGCGCCTTTTGGGGCCTATTTGGTCAACAAAGTCAATCGTAAACCGTTGATGGTCATTGTAGGTTGTTTGGTTATTTTCTTGGGCTTACGCGTAGTTTTAAAAGCGATATTGTAGTATAATGTGTAATTTTGCGACCTAATTTTAAAGAAAATCATGAAACGTCAGACGAAAGCGATTCGTACGCAAACGAAAAAAACGCAGTACCGCGAACATTCAACGCCCCTTTTTCTTACCTCAAGTTTCTCATTTGAGTCGGCAGAGCAAGGTAAGGCATTGTTTGACGAAACAGAAGAAGGCAATATCTACAGCCGCTTCTCTAATCCTAGCGTGCAAGAATTTGTGGACAAAGTGTGTATGCTCGAAGGAGCGGAAGACGGCCTTGCCACTGCTACGGGTATGGCAGCCGTTTTCGCAAGTATGGCGGGCATTCTGAAGTCTGGCGATCACATCATTGCTTGTCGGGCCTTATTTGGGTCAGCACACCAAATTATTACCCAAATTTTTGCCAAATGGGGCATTACCTATACCTATTTGGACGCCGATGCTACCGAAGAACAGTGGGAAGCCGCCGTACAACCCAACAGCCGCATGGTTTACCTAGAAACCCCTTCCAACCCTGGGTTGGAATTGGTGGATTTAGCAATGATTGGCCGTTTGTGCAAAAAACACAAGTTGATATTCAACGTTGACAACTGTTTTGCGACTCCTATCATCCAAACACCGATTGATTTTGGCGCCGATTTGGTGGTTCACTCTGCTACCAAATTCATGGACGGACAAGGTCGTGTATTGGGTGGGGTAGTGGTTGGTAAAGCCGAATACATCGCTCCTATTCGTTTCTTCTGCCGCCACACGGGGCCGTCGATGTCGCCGTTTAATGCGTGGACATTGAGCAAAAGCCTCGAAACGTTGGAATTGCGCATGGAGAAACACAGCCAAAATGCGTTGCAATTGGCCCAAGCACTAGAAGCATTACCAGAAGTGAAAAAGGTCAACTATCCGTTTTTGCCAAGTCATGCCCAATATGAGCTTGCCAAAGCGCAAATGAACGCAGGCGGCGCCATTGTCACGATAGAATTGGAAGGTGGTTTTGAACGAGTAAGTGCTTTTATGAAAGCCCTCCAAATTCCGACCTTGTCGTCAAACCTAGGAGACACCCGTACCATCATTACCAATCCATTTACGACCACTCACTCTAAATTGAAACCCGACGAAAAAGCAGCCTTGGGAATTACCGAAGGGTTGATTCGTATTTCTGTGGGGTTGGAGTCGATAGAAGATTTAATTGAAGATTTCACGCAGGCGGCGGTAGTAAGTGCAGAAGTGATTGTTACAAATGTGTAAAACAACTAATAAACACACCCCGCGGCTAAAGCCGCACCCCTCTCAAGAGGGGAATTTGCACTAATCCCCTCTTGAGAGGGGTGCCCGAAGGGCGGGGTGTGTGAAATCAGCAATTATGAAACGTCGTCCGATTATTCCGTATAACCCAAAACTCAAAGAACTGGCCAGGCAACTTCGAAATAACAGTACTTTATCAGAAGTTTTGTTATGGTTAGAGTTAAAAGGGAAAAAGATGAGCGGGTTCGATTTTCATCGCCAAAAGCCAATTGATAATTACATTGTTGACTTTTTTTGCCATGAGCTAATGCTTGCGATTGAAATTGACGGCATTAGTCATACTTGGGAAGACGTAGCAGTGAATGACGAAATTAGGCAACGCCAAATTGAAAATTTAGGGATTCGGTTCCTACGATTTGACGATAAAGACATTAAACAAAATATGAGCTTTGTTTTAAATACTATCTCTGATTGGATTGAAGAACATAAAAACTCATTTTGATAAATTACACTAAATGAACTATTTATTGTATTAAGTCTCATGACATCCACCGAAACACATAGTACCGAATCGTTGCTAGACCAAATTGAAGGCAAAACGGAAGTCGAAATTCTTCGCCTTTTGTCTGAGCTTTTTCCTGGACAAGTGGCGTTTTCGAGTAGCTTGGGCTACGAAGACCAAGTCATCACCGACATGATTTTGGCCAACGGCATCGACATTCGCATTTTTACCCTTGATACGGGGCGGATGTTTCCAGAAAGCTACACGACCCTGCAAAAAACCAACAATCGCTACGACACCAAACTAGAGGTATTTTTTCCTCAGAGCGCAGGTGTTGAGAAATTACTCACTGAAAAAGGGCCACTTAGCTTCTACGAATCCGTCGAAAACCGCAAAGAGTGTTGTTTTATTCGTAAAGTTGAACCCCTTAACCGTGCGCTCAAAGGCGTAAAAGTGTGGGTAACGGGTATCCGTGCCGAGCAGTCAAACAACCGCACAGGAATGCAAGCCATCGAGTGGGATGGAGGGCATGAGTTATTCAAATACAACCCTTTGCTTGCTTGGAGTTTTGACGAAGTAAAGCAATACGTAAAAGCCCACAATGTCCCCTATAACCCGCTGCACGACAAAGGGTTTGTGAGCATCGGCTGTGCTCCTTGTACCCGTGCTATTCTCGAAGGAGAAGACTTCCGTGCTGGCCGTTGGTGGTGGGAAGACGAAAGTAAAAAAGAGTGTGGGTTGCACGCCAGATAACCAAACGCTCTTCGATTTAAACGTAAATTATCCAATTCAGACACGATACATCATGTCAAATATTCAAAGTTTATCCTCCGAAGCCCAACGTCAGGATTACCTCGACCAACTCGAATCGGAAGCCATCTACATCATGCGCGAAGTAGCGGGTCAATTTGAGCGTCCAGCATTGTTGTTTTCGGGCGGTAAAGATTCTATTACACTGGTACGCCTTGCCCAAAAGGCATTTGCACCAGGCAGAATTCCTTTCCCCTTGGTTCATATCGATACAGGCCACAACTTCCCCGAAGCAACTCAATACCGCGATTGGATGGCCAATGAAGTGGGAGCGAAGTTGATTGTACGCCAAGTAGAAGATACCATCAAAGCCAAAGGCTTAAAAGAACCAACGGGTAAAAACGCCAGCCGCAACTGGCTTCAAACCTTTACGTTGCTCGATACCATCGAAGAATTTGAATTCGACGCTTGTATCGGTGGTGCTCGCCGCGACGAAGAGAAAGCCCGCGCCAAAGAGCGTATTTTCTCCTTCCGTGATGAGTTTGGTCAGTGGGATCCTAAACGCCAACGTCCTGAACTTTGGAATTTGTTCAACGGAAAAATTAGCAAAGGCGAAAACGTACGTTGTTTCCCTATCTCTAACTGGACCGAATTGGACGTGTGGGCGTACATTGAGCGCGAAAAAATTCCGTTACCAAGCATTTATTTCTCGCACCAACGCGAAATGATTTTGCGCGACGGAAACTTGCTTGCCAACGCCGATTTTATCTACAAAGATGATTCCGACGTGATTGTTACCAAAACCGTCCGTTTCCGTACCGTAGGTGACATGACTTGTACGGCTGCCGTTGAATCAGAAGCCAGTACCATTGAACAAGTAGTGGCCGAAATCAAGGCGACACGCATCAGCGAACGCGGCGAAACGCGTATCGACGACCAGCAAACCGAAGCGGCCATGGAAGACCGCAAAAAGGGAGGATATTTTTAGAATGTCGAATTTTTGAGTGCAGAATGACGAATGAAAAACCATATTCGACATTCTGCACTCTGAACTCGACACTTTATGCTCGACATTAAAAATTTGAACTAATGGACATTCTAAGATTTATAACCGCAGGTAGTGTTGATGACGGGAAAAGTACCCTCATCGGACGCTTGCTTTACGATACAAAAAGTATTTTGGCTGACCAACTGGAAGCCGTCGAAAAAGCCAGCAAAACACGCGGAGATGGCGAAATCGATCTTGCGCTGTTGACCGACGGCTTGCGCTCGGAACGCGAGCAAGGCATTACCATCGACGTGGCCTACAAGTACTTCCAAACGCCTAACCGTAAGTTTATCAGCATTGATGCCCCAGGGCATATTCAGTACACGCGCAACATGGTGACGGGTGCTTCCAATGCTGACTTGGCCATTATCTTGATTGATGCCCGCCAAGGAGTCGTTGAACAAACGCGCCGCCACTCGCTGATTGCGTCGATGTTGGGTATTCCGCACATCGTGGTGGCCGTCAATAAAATGGACTTGGTGGGGTATTCGGAAGATACGTTCTTGCAAATTGCGCAAGAATACCAAAAACTCGCCGACAAATTGGCCATCAAAGACCTCAAAATCATTCCTGTAAGTGCCTTGGCAGGGGATAACATTGTGGATAAGTCGGAGGCGATGCCTTGGTACACGGGCGAAACCATGCTTCATTTCTTGGAAAATGTAGATGTGCAGCACGATTTGAACCTCAACGACGCTCGTTTCTCGGTACAGTACGTAATTCGCCCTCAAACCGAGGAGCTACACGATTACCGTGGCTATGCAGGACGTGTACAGAGTGGCGTATTCCGCAAAGGCGATACCATTACCGTTTTCCCGTCTGAACAAACGTCGAAAATCGCTAAAATTGAAGTGTATGGGCAAGAAGCTGAGGAAGTTTCGGCGCCTCAATCAGCGACAATATTACTCGAAACCGACGTTGACATTAGCCGCGGAGACTTAATCAGTGGCACAGGTAACTCCCCCGTCCTTAGTCAAGACGTAGAAGCAACGATTTGTTGGATGGACGACCGCAAAGAGCTAAAAGTTGGCAATAAATACACCCTTCAACACGGTACGACTCGGGTTCGTTGTTCGGTAAAAGGCATCGAATACCGCGTGGATATTAGCAATTACGACCAATTGGAAGACATCGAAAGCCTCAAGCTTAACGATGTCGCTAAGATTGTTCTCCGCACAGCCAAGCCTATCGCTTACGACGCCTATCAAACCAACCGCGCCAACGGTGCGGCCATTTTGATTGACGAAACCTCTAACGTAACCGTAGGGGCTTGCATGGTAGAAGCGTAAGAAGTTCTATTTTATACAAAGCCATTCTTTCCACTACGGAGAGAATGGCTTTTTCATTTTTACGGCTATTTTCTGAGACGAATGGGTTTGGTACCCACCGTTTTTTTAAACTCACGCCACCGTCGCCGAGAAACCGTCAAAGTGATACTCTCAAAAAACGTTACTTCTCGTTCTCCTTGCTCGAATTGCAAGCTATTGGCGGCATTTTTGTGAATAGCGTATTTGCGGCTGATGCGTATAAACATCCCTTCGGGTAGTCGCTCCATTAAGAAACCAATGCTTTTAGAAAGCAACACAGCAGGCCGATTTCGGTAATAGACAAAGGTATAATTGCCTTCACCCTCAAAGTACAGGATGTCTTCCAACAACAATTGGGTGCGGTCGGTGAGTGGAAAAAGAGACATGGTTTAATATATTTTATAGCCCCTAAATTGAGTATCTCCGCCCGTACCGTTTACGTACAAAAGGATTGGCGTGTTACTTTCGTTGCTTTGTACAATGCTAAAAACTATTCTATCCCCTTGACTCAACTTTACCGACTCTACAAAATTCTGATGTGCCACAGCCAATCCCAGTCCGTTGATTTTGTAATCAAAGTGCATTTGGCGAATGAGCGTCCCGTTTTGATAGAGAGCAAAACGGAGTTTGCCTTGTTCGATGGCAGGGTTGTTTCCCACCCGACCTAATGACAGTTTGCATTCAAAACGATACAATCCCGAGGACGGTATGGTTATTTCTCCCGCCAAAGGATTCAACATAGACCCATCGTCCCAGTTTTCGGTAAAACCTGAAAGTACGTTTTCTGTATTATGAGCAAGGGTAATCGACGACGCATAGGTAGCTTCAAAGCCCACTTGAGGGTTTTGAACAACATCAACCCACATCGGCGAGGTATTTCCTAACGTCATCAACACTTGGCCTACCGCTCCCGACGACCCCGACACCACCAACGGCCCCGTGAGGCGAAGTCCCGAACCTGCATTGAGCCTGCTACTCATCGTAATGTCGCCAGTACTGCCGCTGATAAGCATCCGCGAAAGGGTATTGGTGCGAAATTCCAAGTCGGAGGTAGTATTAGACGTCCCTATGGTAAGCGTGGTCGGGGTGGTTTGTACGTACCCTTTCAAAAGGCCATTGTTGTAATAGGCCGCAAAAGGATTAGAAGCCCCGTCAATGCGCATAGCTTCGCCCGATTTGTTGATGTGCAGCGGAATGGCGGGGTTGGTACTTGGGCCAATTCCGATAGAATTTGGCAAAGTGGTTACTTGTCCAACGGCCGAAGTAAGTGCCACGCACCAACCCCAGAAAGCGAGCGTAAAAATGGAAGAATAGTTTTTCATGTGAGTGGTGGATTATTTACCCGTTTTAGTAGTGGCATCGGCAGTAGCCAAGTTTTCAACAAGCGCTTCTAAGCGGCTGAGGCGGCTTTTGAGTATTTCGTTTTCTTTGGCTAATTGCTGTATCGCGCTGATTCCCAGCATCGAGAGGGCTTCGTAGTCCACCGTGCGAAAATCGGACACCTCACGGCCATAGACAAACACCGTCGTGGATGGTACCGAACCCCCAACCCTAAATCCTGTTTCGTTGGTTTCCAGTACTTCCGTTATTTCTTCGCGGTTATCCACCATCAACTTCACCCGTTCGCCTGCTTTGAGCGTGTGACCTGCAAGTTTCACAAAACCATTTTCCAACGGTGCTGCTTGATAAATATCAGGAATAAACGAAGTCTGACGACGTACCGCCTGCGGATATACTTCCTCTACTTGCTGCGCAATCACTTTTTTAAACGCACGGTCGCCCCATACGTAGCGGTCTTTCATGCGGTAATCCGTGATGCGCAACCGACGCAAGGTCGCCAAATCCTGGGCATTGTCTGAGGTACCTTCTACTTCTTTGATGCGGGCATCCGACAGCACCACATTTTGGGCTGAACCAATGTAGGTTGCCGAAAAAATCCCCTGAGCGGCATAAATAGAAAGCTCTGCCGTCGAGGTGGGAAAGTTGGAGGGCGTAGCAATGGTAGGATACAACACCGTAACACGACCCGTAGTGACATTTTTATACGTATTGACGTGTAAAGTAGCCAACGTATTGGTAGCGGCCCCAAAATCTCCCAATCCCATGCTATTGTCATTTCTGACAACCAAAATTGTTTTTCTTTGAACATTATTAATCCCATTCCCTACCATCAATATGCCATTAGGGTCATCTACGTTTGCAAATCCCATAGCAGTAGAACTACTACTACTGGCTATCGTATTTATTCCCATAGCCGTTGAAGAATTTCCACTGGCTCTTGTGCTAACTCCCATAGCAGTTGAGCTACCACCACTGGCAGTAGTATTGAATCCCATGGACGTTGAAGCGTCGCCACTGGCAGCAGTGTTAGACCCCATAGACGTTGAAAAGAGCCCACTGGCAGTAGTATTGAATCCCGTGGACGTTGAATTGGCTCCGCTGGCAGTTGTATTAGAGCCCATAGCAATAGAATGCATACCTATATTATTTGCATCCCACTGTGCTCCATCTACTGTACCTACCCGAAAAGCCGACCGTGAAGGTATCCACATCAGGCGTGTTCCTGCCCCACTGACGGGAGCATTAGGTGGATTTGATGTGGTTACTGCTGTCGGATTTGCCGACCAGAACCCTCCTGAGTTGGTATTTCTTATTTCATTGCCTGCTGCCCCTGATTGCTCCCAGTAGCTGGTACTGGAGGCTGTTTTGGGTAGTTCTGTCCAAGTGTTATTGCTTCGCAACCAATAACTTTGGGTGTTGGTGTCAAAAACTAACATTCCGTTGGTGGCCGATAACACAGTGCGTTGGGCGGTGGTCATCTGTGGCAAAATCACCCCAGGGCGGAGTTCGGTACTTTGGGCGTAGGCCAACCCGTTACTTACCACAATAACCCATGCCATCACAAGAAGTGTAAACGATGTTTTCATAAAGGGAGAAGTAAAAGCTGTTTTGTTTTTCTAAAAAGACAGAAAAACAAAACTCATTTCAACCCCTAGTTCACCACTGACGTAGTTACGACCATAGCTCGCAGCTTTGGGTTTGTAACTCCCAGCTTACGCTTTAATCAAAAAAGGGAATACGTAAGGTTACGCGCGTACCCGTTGAAGGCGCAACGTCTTCTATTGTTAGGTCGATGTTCCAATGGTAGATTTCGCGCAACAATCGCAAACGGTTTTCAACCAACGAGAGACCCATTGAACGGTGCTTGACCGATGCCAAACGAAGTTTTGCTGCTTTGTCTCGACCAATGCCGTTGTCTTCGATGACTATTGCGATGCCATCTTCTAAACTACTGACTTTCACCCAAACACAGCCCTCTCGTTCCAGCCGCTTAAAACCGTGTTTGATGGCATTTTCTACAAAAGGTTGTAACAAAAAGGCAGGTACTTGAACAGCGTCGAGGTCGATGGCGTCGTCGATTTGTAGGTCGATTTGAAAAGGCTGACTAAAACGACGTTGCTCCAACAACAAGTATTGTCGAATGATTTCCAATTCTTGTCCCAATGGCAAAAACTGTTCACGGCTTTTGTCCAAAATCTCGCGCATCAACACCGAAAAATCGGTAAGGTAAGCAGCGGCTTCCTGCGTTTTATTTTTAATGATGTAACTTTTGATGGAATTGAGGCTATTGAACAAAAAATGCGGGTTGATTTGCGTGCGCAACGTCGTCAGTTCCGAGAGGGCATAATTTTGCAGCAACCGATTTCGTTCGCGCTGAACTTGCACCATTTTTTCCCCCGTTGCCAACGAGAAAAACAAAATATCAATCAGTACGCCGTAATTGAAATAGACGTTGGGGTAGTGCGTGAGCAGCATCGAACTCATGGGCGCCCATCCCAACGCGACCGATGCAAAGCCAATGGTGGTTCCGATCACCATGACCAACGCCCCCAACTTGATGAACCAAGACACGCGCTCTTTGGTGGCCCAAAGCAACACCAGGCTCGTCACATTAAGGACAGGTAATACAAATTGGCACAATTGATGAAAATTGGTCTCAAGGTCGAGGCGGCGATACACCACCGTAAGCACTAGCTCAATCGCCAGCAGACCTCCTACTACGTAAAACAAACGTTCAAAATAGCGCTTGGTCCAACTCGACGGCCAGTTTTTCATCCCCAAAATTTCAAACAAAAAGAAGGTGTGTGTAAACAGCGTCAGCAGGATGTAGAAGTTTTGTTGTAACGTAAAACGCAGAAAAGGTACATAGCTGATATAGTCCACCACGTACGACGAATAAGAAGCTCCGTAGGCCGCAAACCCCCACATCGACATGAGGTAAAAGGAGTAAAACAGCAAATACCTTTGGCGATTTAAGACCCATTGGAACAGAAAAAAAACGGTTAAAAACGCCAAAACTGCCATCAATTCATGATTGACTGCCATCGGAAAATAATCGTCGTACAGGCCCTTCACGCGTTCTTTGGCCTCGGCGTCGTAGCTGTACAAAAACGGCCTTATCTCAAACGGCTTTCCCGTCAAAGCACGAATTTTGGCGTATAGATAGCGCGACTGATAAGGAGCAAAATAAAGGGGAAAATACCGATGGTCGTATCGGTACAATCGTTCTGAGGGGAGTAAGCGCTGAGAGGTATATCGTTGATAGAGGGTTTGTGCAGTTGGACTGCGTTCGTAGAGCGTAGTTTCGTAAAAATTGCCCAACGTCAAAAGCAACTCTTGCGGTACCGACGTTGCATTTTGGAGAGTCAACCGCACCCAATAACTGTAATGGACTTCTTTTTGCAACAGCCGAGGAATCGTTGTGGTACTCAGCGGGGTAAACTTCCCCTGAGTCATGGCCTGTTCGTCGGCGACCTCCCCCGTTGAATCAATCCAAACCCAAACTGCCGAAGTAAGATCAAAGGGCAACGCAAGTGAGGAATCAAGGCGCACGGTGTTTTGCCCCGCTGCGTACAACGGTAGCCAAAAGGCCCAAACGGCCATCCACCAATTTCGCCAATGCCCCATAGGTTACAAACTGTAGGCCACGAAGTTTTAGAATAATGCAGTAAAATCCTACCAAAAACTACAATTGTTCACGAGCGGTCGGTTAGAAATCACCCCGAATGAGCGTCAACAACTTAGCTTTGTTGGCGCGCGACACCGACAGTGCCTTTCCGTTGGTCATGGTCACAACCCCACCGTCGCCTTTTTGGTATTTTTTGATGTAGTCGATGTTAATAATGTACGAATGGTGAATACGGGCGAATTTTCGAAGGGGTAACATTCGCTCAAAATCCTTCAAATTTCGAGAAACCAACACCGCATCTCCCGTTTTGAGCACAACGTTGGTATAACTTCCGTCGGCTTCCAACAAAACCACATCGCCCGTTTTGAGGATTTCGTAGCCTTCTTGAGTTGGAATGGCCATCGAGGTCGAGTCTTGCTGCATTAGGGTCAAATTACCCAAAAGCGCCTGAATATTAACATAATCGACTTTTTGATTCTCTTTTTTCTTTGTCAACAACCGCTCCACCGCCCGAGTTAGTTTTTCGGGAGCCACGGGTTTTACCAAATAATCGAGGGCATAAAAATCAAAGGCCGCCAGGGCAAACTCTTCGTAAGCCGTCACAAACACAATCTCAAAATCGACCGATGGAAGCGCCTCCAGAAAGTCGAAACCACTCATTTCGGGCATCGAAATATCCAAAAACACTACATCTACGGAATGTTCTTTCAAAAACCCGATAGCGTCCGCAGGGTTTTCAAACGTACCTACTACCGAAACCTCAGGACAATAGTGCTGTAAGTCATATACCAACACATCAGTGCTGTTTTGTTCATCGTCTATGAGTAGGGCAGTGAGCATACCAAGAGTTACAGTAGATTTGCAAAAATAAAGTTTTCACCAAGTACAGCTACACATTGGGCGTGCTATTTCTTGTATCTTTTTCTTTCACAGGTGGGTACGGGAATGTTGTAAACCCAAACCTTATCAATTTTGTACCAAACCTATTACTTATGAAACCTGCTATCTTCCGCTCGCTTGCCGCTTCTACGCTCGTTGCGGCTTGTTTTTCGATAACTGCATCGGCCCAACGAAACGTAACCAACGCCAACGACTCCAACACGCCTTTGCATTTGCTCCAACCCGACTACCCTGTCCCCTACGGAATCTCAAAAGCCAACGACATCAAGGGGACGTTAGACCGTATTCATGGATATTTGAATAACGTCACCCCTACTGCATTTGTCAACTCCAAAACGGGCGAAACCGTCAGTGATTTGTCAAAAATTGATGAAAATACCGCCCTCCAAAAAGGAGATTTTCGTTTGGTCAGCTACGAGTGGGGGGTCACTTACGGTGCCATGCTTTTGGCTAGTCAAATCACGGGTGATGGCCGCTACAAAGAGTACGTGGACAAACGCCTAGAGTTTATCGCCAATGCCGCTCCTTACTTCAAAAAAACGACCGAAGAACACGCCGATTGGGGCACCAAAGGGCCGTTGCGCGGTTTATTAACGCCACATGCCCTCGACGATTGCGGCGCCATGTGTGCGGCCATGATTAAAGCCACGCGCGGTGGAAATACGTCTAACCTACGCCCACTTATCGACAATCACATCAATTATATTTTAACCAAAGAACACCGCCTCAGCGACGGCACGCTCGCTCGGAATCGCCCTCAACCTAACACGCTTTGGCTCGACGATTTGTTTATGGGAGTTCCTGCCTTGGCTCAAATGGGAAAACTCACGGGCGATAAAAAATACTACGACGAAGCCGCCAAGCAGATTTTGCAGTTTGCGAAACGGATGTTCAACAAAGAAAAAGGCGTGTATATGCACGGTTGGGTCGAAGGCATGACCGAGCATCCACAATTCCACTGGGCCCGTGCCAACGGCTGGGGGCTGCTGACCAAAGTAGAAGTGCTCGACGTTCTTCCTGAAAACCATCCTGCTCGCTCAGAAATCATCGCTTTGTTAAAAGCGCACGTCAAAGGCTTGGCATCGTACCAATCAGGTTCTGGGTTTTGGCATCAATTGCTCGACCGTGAAGATTCTTACTTAGAAACTTCAGCGACCGCTATTTACACGTATGCCATCGCGCACGCCATCAACAAAGGCTGGATTGACGGCCTTGCGTATGCTCCCATGGCCTTACTAGGCTGGAACGCCGTTGCGACCAAAGTCAACGAAAAGGGTCAAGTAGAAGGTACTTGTGTAGGAACGGGCATGGGCTTTGATCCCGCATTTTATTATCACCGCCCCATCAGTCCATTTGCGGCACATGGCTATGGCCCCGTGATTTTGGCTGGAGCAGAGGTTATCAATCTACTGAAAAACAAACAGTTTGAGATTAACGACAGCTCAGTACAGTTGTTACAGAAGAAGTAGCAGTCTTTTTCCAATACAATGAAAATCAAACCATTAACGTGAAATATATAACTATCATTTGCTGTAGTTTATGGGTAACAACCGCTGTTTTTTCCCAAAAATTACCCAAAAAGAAAGACGTCTTAAAAGCCATGACCTCGGCCAATGCGTATTTTATGAACAAATGGTCGGATGTGGGAAAACCTATTGTGGGAAAAGACCGCACACGCCCCAGTAATATCTGGACCCGTGGCGTTTACTACGAAGGACTAATGGCGCTTTACCAAATTGACCCTCAAAAACAATACCTCGACTATGCTATTTCGTGGGGAGAAGCCCATAAATGGGGACTTCGCAATGGCATTACCACCCGCAACGGCGACGACCAGTGCTGCGGGCAAACGTACATTGACCTTTACCTCATGGATAAAAAAGAGGAACGTATCCGCGACATCAAAGCCTGCATGGACAACCTAGTCAACAGCGAAAAGAAAGATGACTGGTCGTGGGTGGATGCCCTGCAAATGGCGATGCCCGTTTTTGCCAAGTTGGGGGTAATTTATGACGACAATCGCTACTACGAAAAAATGTACGACATGTATTTGTTCACCAAAAACCAACACGGCGATAAAGGGCTTTACAATCCTGCCGAAGGGCTTTGGTGGCGCGATAAGGACTTTGACCCACCGTACAAAACCCCCGCAGGTAAAAACTGCTATTGGTCGCGGGGGAATGGCTGGGTAGTAGCAGCTTTGGTACGGGTACTCGACATTATGCCCAAAAACGCCCCTCACCGCGAAGAATACCAAAAGACGTACCTCGAAATGATGAAAGCCCTGCCTGCCCTCCAGCGCCCCGATGGCTACTGGAACGTAAGCCTAACCGACGAAACGGATTTTGGAGGAAAAGAACTTACTGGTACGGCGCTTTTTGTGTATGGAATGGCTTGGGGAATGCGTAATGGTCTTTTGGATAAGAAAACGTACCAGCCCATCGTTGCCAAGGCCATGAATGCCATGCTGAAAGAATGTGTACACCCCAACGGCTTTTTAGGCTGGGTGCAAGGCACGGGAAAAGAGCCCAAAGATGGCCAACCCCTCAGCTACGACAAACAACCCGACTATGAAGACTTTGGCCTCGGCTGCTTTCTCTTGGCAGGCACCGAAGTTGTGAAATTATAATACCTACCTTCCGCTTAAAACCGTTTTCCCAATTGCTGATTCTCGTCAGGAATTGGGATTTTTTATGCCTTATTTCTTCTAAAATAACGCCTTTACCCTCAATACATTAGGCCAAGTTATTGATAAAATCTATACATATATAGAAAATATCAATTTGATACGTATATACATTTGGCGGAGTTTTGCGCTGAGATTAAAATTATACTTTTCAAGTACAAAAGCTTTTAATTTCAAAAATTAAGAACAATAAATTGTATTATAACAATTTTTAATTTTAAAATACCTTACGACTATGTCCAGCAAAATGTTAGGTTTGGGAGCACAATTCCCTTCGTTCAAAAAAACATCTGTCGTGTCTTTAGAAAAAGGCAACGAGTTTTATGACATCACTTCAGAAGACCACAAAAACGCGGATAAATGGATGGTGATGTTCTGGTGGCCAAAAGATTTTACGTTTGTTTGCCCTACCGAAATCGCCGCTTTCAACCAACGCGTAGAAGACTTCGCTGACCGTGACACAATCCTTATCGGTGCTTCTACTGACTCTGAGTTTGTTCACTTGGCATGGCGCAAAAATCACGAAGATTTGACAGGACTTAAATTCCCCATGTTGGCCG
Organism: Runella defluvii; assembly: GCF_014195535.1. Taxonomy (GTDB): domain Bacteria; phylum Bacteroidota; class Bacteroidia; order Cytophagales; family Spirosomataceae; genus Runella; species Runella defluvii. The sequence goes on from NZ_JACIBY010000005.1 coordinate 578,553, forward strand.
ATACGTCGAAATCATTGGCGGAAGAGCTTGGAATTTTGGAAGCCAACGAGAAAGTAGCTTACCGTGTTACGTACATCGTTGACCCACAAGGAATTGTTCGCTGGGTATGTGCAAACGACTTGTCGGTAGGACGTAATGTGGACGAGGTTTTGCGCGTGTTGGATGCCCTCCAAACCGACGAACTTTGCCCATGCAACTGGAAACAAGGCGAGGCTACCCTTACTGCATAATGATTGGTAAAACCTATCTCTACGATGTTTGGAACAATTAGTGAAACTAAAAAAAGCTTGCTGGCAGAGGTAAACCTACCAGCCGAGTACGATAGTCTTTTTCTCGACCGCCTAAACGATGCCGACCATCGTTACATCAAAGACCTGAAAATCAACGTCGCCAATGCGCTTAAAGCACCATCTTTGGGCGAAAAAGACGCGGTTTTGTTGGCTTTAGGTGTGGCTATCAACGAAAAAGCCACCGACTTGATTAACGCCCTTGAGGCGCTTGCACAACAGCGCGGTGCCACCGAAAAAGAGCTTAACGAAGTAGCAGCCTGCGTATCGTTGATGAATGCCAACAACGTGTTTTATCGTTTCCGTCATTTTATGAACAAGGAAAGCTATAACAACATGCAAGCAGGTATTCGGATGTCAATCATGATGAATCCTGTGTTGGGAAAAGAGTTTTTTGAACTACTGAGCCTCGTCATTTCGGCCGTCAATGGCTGTGAAATGTGCGTTACCTCGCACGAAACCTCTGTGAAAGCTCACGGAGCATCTGAGCAGCGCATTTTCGATGCTGTACGTCTTGCAGCTGTTTTCAAAAGCTTTATAACATTATTGTAGCGCAGCCATCAACCAGCTAAAAACCAACTACTTCATCAACAGACGTTGTTTTGGGTACGCTACCATTGGAGATAAAAAAACAGCCCGTAAAATTTTACGGGCTGTTTAAAAACCATCTGTTCCTCTCAGTAAAAATTCTTATTCTCTTATCAGGCGGGTTGTGAGCAACCCTCTCCACAATATTCGACATTCTAACTTCTGCACTCGACACTCTAAGAAATCATCGGGTTGTGAGCAAGCCTCTCCACGTTACAAAGATCCTCTCCGAATCATGTAAAATGGGTTCTTTACTTTTATTCGTTGTTTGTTCAACAAAAGCGAAGCCGCCGTACGTCCCATGGTCTCAAAATCGGTACTAACGACTGTGATTCCTAGCAATTCCTTGAGTGTTGTTTCATTAAACGAAATCAAGCCAATTTCTTTGCCGAGCGTATATCCTGCCTGTTTTACTTTTTTGGCCAATTCCGCCAAGTCGTTTTCTTCTACGACGATGTAGGCCGTTTTTGTCTCCAGTATTTCGTCGTTAATGGAATCCTTTATTTCAAACTTTTTATGGTAATTGATGCAGAAATTTCGCACGCCCTGCACAATTTCTACGGGATAATTTCCATCCGATGGAAAAACCAGAGCTATTTTTGAGTATTTCAAAAGTAAATCATTGGCACTTTCCAATGCTTCAAAAATATCCTTATCAAAACGCTGATAAATGCTCAGTGGGTTAGAAGTCAGTTCAGGAATGTCACGGTCTAACAACACCAACTCATTCTTTGGAATGCTTTTCAACGTATCCAGATAATCGGCTTTATCGAGGTCTTGGGTAAAATGCGGCATGACCACATAATAGTTGTAAGCCCCCAGATTTTGCTCGATAATTTCTTGAAAACGACTTGCACTGTAATGGTGTACCTGCAAATCCACAATCGCAGTATCGCCAAGTGCTTTTAAGAACGAGTAATAGATTATCTTTTTGTAAGAACTTAATTTATTGAAAATCAGCAATATTTTAATCTTCTTATCACTATCCGACTGCACATAATACCCTTTCCCTTGTACCGATACAATGTGCCCTTTCGCCCGCAGCTCGCGGTACGCTTTTTCTACCGTGTCGCGAGCCAGCAAATACTCAATGCTCAGTTCGCTAATCGAAGGCAACTGATCTCCTTTTTTCAAAACTCCTCTTTCAATATCCCGCATTACCGATTGAACAATTTGCTTGTACTTCGGCACTTTATCAAAGGGATTAATTGAAATTAGAGCACTGTTCATCTTATTTCCTATTTACAATTGTCTTTTTTTGAGAAATACCAACAGACGTATTTTTTGGGTAGTTGACTTGGTAATTGAAATGTAGGAAGTTATTATTAAATTTTTGACTGCTTTTTACGTATTTTTTTATGCAATCGTTATCGGGAACGTTACCAAAATAGTAGGTTTTGAAGAAATAGTTGTAATTTTAACTATCAAGCAGCTACCAAACACTTGTTTGTAGTGCAGGAGTAATGGTCAAAAAAAATTGTACTTTATACATATATCATCAACAAATACGGCTTTCGCAACGCTTTTTTCTGAACCAAACCAGCTGCTGAGGCGTTTTGGCTTTACATCAGAATAAAGATAATTTTGTATTCTAAATCCATCTGTTTGTGAATTATTTTTCGTCGTTTACGCTCGTAGCGTTCATTGGTCTATTATTTGTTGGCTGCAATATGGAAAGGCGTGTCAATGGCTCCAAAGAAGCCGTTGAGAAGGTAAAAAGTATGCAAATCAAACGCGTTACGACCCAACAAGTCGTGACTATTGTGGATGACTGGGGCCAGAGAATTGTAAAACAAGCACAAGCAAACCTCGAAAACGCCCTAGCGAAGTCGCCTTCAGATGCTGCGGCTTTTTGCCAATTGCAAAAGTTGCCACAAATAGATTCGTTGGAAAAGTTATATACCGCAGAAATCAACCTCTTAGGCACAAAAGACCTCAAAAACCCCACATTGTCGGCCAAAGAGCAAGAAATCCTCGATGCTTACGTATATAATGCCGAAAATAAACTCTCTCAAATCCCTAATATCCAAAAATTAGGCGACTCTGCACTGGTGTATAATGCACCCGTTTCGCTGCAAAGTAGCATTTGTCACAAATGTTTTGGGGAAGATGCCACACATTTGGCCGTTTGGCGCGTAAAGTTTAAACGAAGCGAAGTCATACGAAAAGTAAATGCCAAGTCGTTGCAAAAAATCAAGTAAAACTAACCGTTATCTATAACGTACTTTATGAAAAGTGTAATCAGTGCTCTTTTAGTACTCTTGACCCTCACCACCTTTGGGCAAGTGCAAAATCACGCAAAATGGAATGTCGATTCCCCCAAAAAAGAGGTGAAAGTAGGAGACATTGTCGAGATTAAGTTCATTGCGGCTATCGACCCCACTTGGCATTTGTACTCGACCGAATTTGAGGTAAAAGATGGCCCCAATCCAACCGAGTTTAAATTCAAGCCCAACGATACGTATCAATTGGTGGGTAAAATCAAGCCTGTTGGATTTCACAACTTTTACGAAGAGGTTTGGGGAGGAAATACGAGCGTGGCAGAAGGCACAGGTTCTTTTGTACAAAAAGTAAAGATTCTCAAGGCCAACCCGCAAATCGAAGTAGCAGTTGATTATCAAACCTGCCAAAACGATGGGCTCTGCACCATGGGAAGTGCTGATTTTAAGATTACCGATATTAAAGTAGCGGCCGACGCAGCTGCGACGATTCAGCCTACGGCGGGCCAGCCAACCGAGCAAATTACAGCAACCCCAACCAAAGACAGCAATACTGTTGCCGCAACACCAACTACCGCTGCTGAAGCAACGTCGGAGGCGGTTGCTGAATCTTCAGAAACCATCGCTACCCCAGAGCCCGCCGAAGAGGAGTCGTTGTGGAGCTTCTTATTGGCTTGTTTCTTAGGCGGTTTGGCGTCTATTTTTATGCCGTGTATTTATCCCATCATGCCCATGACGGTGAGTTATTTTACCAAACAAGAGCACGGCACTAGCAAGGCTTTGTTGTATGGCCTTTCCATCGTTTCTATTTTTACCTTGCTAGGTTTCTTAGTATCACGCATTGGAGGAGCACAAGCTGCCAACTTTATCAGTACCCACTGGGTACCCAACGCCATTTTCTTTGTGGTATTTATCTTATTTGGGTTGTCGTTTTTGGGGTTGTTCGAAATCGTTTTGCCAAGTTCATTTGTGAATAATGTCGATAAACAAGCCGATAAAGGCGGCCTTATCGGAATTTTCTTCATGGCCCTTACGCTTGTGGTGGTTTCGTTTTCGTGTACGGCACCCATTGCAGGTTCGCTCCTTATTTTGGCCTCCAAAGGCAACGAAGTGATGCGTCCCGTGCTTGGGATGATTGCTTTCTCAATGCCTTTCGCCGTGGTGTTTACGGGCTTAGCCATGTTCCCGAAATTCTTGAAAAGCCTTCCTAAATCAGGTGGATGGCTCAACGAATTTAAGGTTGTATTTGGACTGTTGGAGTTTGCATTGGCACTCAAGTTTTTGAGCAACATCGACTTAGCTTACCGCTGGAATGTGCTTGACCGCGAAATTTTCCTCGCGATTTGGATTGTGCTATTTACCATCATTGGTTTTTATATACTTGGTAAACTTCGCATGGACAAAGACTCTCCCGTGAAAGGAGTAACGATTCCGCGCTTGCTGATTTCATCTTCGACTTTCGCTTTTGTGGTTTATATGCTTCCAGGGATGTTTGGAGCGCCTCTTCGGGCATTGTCGGGCTGGTTGCCTCCAGAGCAAACCCAGGACTTTTTCTTGACCAACGCCGTTGGTGGAACAGGTACGGGAAGTACGGCCAAACTCGACCGCAGCAAACCTCACTTGCCACATGGCCTTGAAGGCTTTTTTGATTACGAACAAGCCTTAGCCCAAGCCAAAGCCGCAGGCAAACCTGTATTTGTTGATTTTACAGGTTTCAACTGCGCCAACTGCCGCAAAATGGAAGCCAACGTTTGGCCACAACCCGAAGTGCTAGATCGCCTCAAGAAAGAATTTGTGATTGCTTCGCTTTACGTGGATGACAAAACCGAACTTCCTAAAGAACAACAGTTTGTATCAACTTACGATAAACGCGAAAAAACAACTATCGGCGACAAGAACGCAGATTTGCAAATCACGAAGTTTAACAACAACGCTCAGCCTTTTTACTGCGTCATTAGCCCCGACGGCGAGCTACTCACCAAGCCTATTGGCTACGCAAGCACCGAAGAATTTGTGCAATTTCTCGATTCTGGACTTTCGAAGTTTAAGCGTTAAGCTTCAAAATAAGTATTTGTACCCTCAAAACAACTTCCCAAGTAGCACTTAGGAAGTTGTTTTTTGTTAAAAATCCTAAAAAAGCGAGACCTTTGCCTAAGTAAGCCTTAAATTGATGAGAATTTGGTGTTGATGCCTATTTATTCATCGCCCAACTTCGTAAGCTTCGATTGCATGAAACTATTAGATCGCTATATTCTTAAAAACTTTCTGATTACTTACGTTTTTACGGTTCTCATCACGTTGCTTATTATCTGCGTGATTGACTTCACCGAAAAAATCGACAACTTCCGTAAGTTCAACCCACCCGCGAGCGAGATTCTGTTTGACTATTACGCCAACCTGATTCCCTATTATGCCAACTACCTCAGTCCGTTGTTGGTATTTATTGCCACCGTTTTCTTTACGGCTCGGATGGCGGCTCGCACCGAAATCATTGCCATTTTTAGTAGTGGCGTGAGTTTTCTTCGGATGTTGGTTCCTTATTTTATTGGTTCGGCGATGTTGGCTTTGTTTACGTTTTACATGGTAGGGTGGGTAATTCCGCGGGCGAATAAAATCCGCTTAGGTTTTGAATACAAATACATTGAAGATCAATATTATTTTAACCAGCGCAACTTCCACATTAAAGTAGCTCCTAAACTGTATGCTTACCTTGAGAGTTACAACAACGCTTCGCTAACGGGGTATAAGTTTACGTTAGAACACATCGAAGGCAATCAACTGAAAGAAAAACTTACTTCTGACCGCATCGTTTGGGAGCCTAAAAAGAAAAAATGGACGGTTTACGACTATCGAATTCGGAAAATCGACGGCCTGACCGAAACCATTACCAAAGGGGTACAAATTGACACCACGCTCAACCTCAGCCCCAAAGACTTTGAAAATGATAAAAATCGCTTCGAGGAACTAACGCTGACCCAACTCAACGACTATATTGACCTTCTCCGACTACGCGGAGCCGACGGGGTCGAAACCTATTTGCTCGAAAAATACACCCGCTTTACGCACCCGTTTGCTTTCATCATTCTGACCATCATCGGCGTCGTCGTATCAGCCCGAAAAAGCCGCCGTGGTTCAGGCTTGCAAATTGCGTTTGGGTTTATATTGGCCTTCGTCTATCTGTTGTTTTTTATGTTGGCCAAAGGAATTGCCGAATCGGGTACAATTCCCGCTATCGTGGCGGTATGGCTGCCTAATATCATTTTTGCAGCGATTGGTTTTGTGTTGTACAAGACATTACCGAGGTAAAAAATATTTTCATACTTTTGGTCAGTAAACAGCTCAAGTCATGCGAATCATTATAGAAACGAAAGAGCGTCATCGGAATTTGTTTTTAGAAATGGCCAAGGCCGTCAAAGCAAAAGTAAAAATAGAAGATGATGACAGCGACCGACCACCTACCAAAGAGGAGTTTTTGGATAGCCTCGAACGGTCTTTCCACCAAGCAGAACTTCACGCTCAAGGGAAGATTAAGTTATCTACGTTAAAAGAATTTTTGGATGAACTTTGATATTGTTCTTACGGAGGATTTTAAGAAAGAATTTAAACGACTACACAAAAAATATTCTTCCCTCCCTGAAGATATTACGAAACTAGGAGAATCGCTAAAAGATAATCCCCTAACTGGCACTGCTATTGGTAAAGACTGCTACAAGATTCGTATTCCAATCAAATCCAAAAACAAAGGTAAAAGCGCAGGTGGAAGGGTCATCACTTTCCAGCCCGATAAAAGTTTGGACACAAAGCTAAGGGAATCTCTTAACTTGTAGTTCAAATGAGCAAACACCGCAAACGTTGGAGTGAAAGCG
>NZ_JACIBY010000006.1 GCF_014195535.1 Runella defluvii
CGTGCGACGGTGACATTGCTGCCCCCTAGTCTTGCATGTATTAGGCCTGCCGCTAGCGTTCATCCTGAGCCAGGATCAAACTCTCCATCGTAAATATTATAAAAATTCAATTTGACTGAATCCGTAAAGACTCACTATTAACCTTAACTTACTCATTATTTCAAAGAACCAGACCCAAATTTTCGGGCTTAACTTTTTAAGCTCTGTTTGATTTGGGATTGCAAAGGTCTGACTTTTAAATCTTACTTCCAAATATTTTTTCAACTTTTTTTATTTGCTGAAATCTTACTTGAAATCTCTTTGCTTTTACCCTCTCTCGTTGTTTGGGGTTGCAAAGGTCTGACTTTTAAATCTTACTTCCAAATATTTTTTCAACTTTTTTTTATTTGCTGAAATTTTACTTGAAATCTCTTTGCTTTTCCTTCCCTCTCTCGTTGTTTGGGGTTGCAAAAGTAGTAGGAGTAAGATGACTATCCAAGCTTTTTCTAAAAAAAAAGAGCTCTTTTCTAAAAGTTCTTTAAATCGTAAAATACTACCCCCTTCATAATCCTATTTAAGGCGATTCACTTAGGATAAAGTCCACAAATCTTTTATTCCAAGAAACCGTTGAGAAGTAAAACCTTCGCCATATTTCACTCCAATTGCGTGTCCATACTCCTTGGCACGGGCTTCTATAAACTCTAAAAATTCTGGAGAAGAGATATAACTATTAGGTTCTGGGCTGGTTGGATCAAAGAATTGGCTTCTAAAAGCACGAATGGCTTCTTCCTTTTTAGGCCAATGCGGAGTTATATCAACCACAAAATCTGGTTTAATGTACCTATCCTGTATAAAGTGATATATATATTTAGGACGCCAAGCCGACTGGGGCTCCCCATTTTCATCAAACGTAGCGATTTGGCGTAAGCCTGCTAAGAAACAAGCATCATAAATAAGCTTTGCCCCGCGCCCATGGTCTGGGTGGCGATCATCAATCGCATTAGCCAATACTATCTCTGGTTGGTATTTCCTTATAAAAGGAACAATCGCCATTTGATGCTCCCGCGTGTTTTGAAAAAAGCCATCAGGTATTCCTGCATTGTCCCGAACACTCACGCCTAATATAGCAGCGGCCGCATCTGCTTCTTGTTTTCTTATCTCAGGCGTACCACGGGTTCCTAACTCCCCTTTGGTAAGGTCTAAAATGCCGACCGTTTTGCCACTTTGTAAAGTAGCTAATATAGTACCAGCGCACCCTAATTCGACGTCGTCGGGGTGCGCTGAGATTGCCAATAAGTCTAATTTCATCCTTAATGTATTATTTTACTCGAAGTCGTTGGCCTATTTTTAAGCGTGCTGTCAACCGAAGATGGTTCTTTTGGGCTAACTCTGAAGTGGACATTCCATATTTGCTCGCAATTGTATCCAATGTTTCTCCACGGCGAACTTTATGAAGCACAGTACGTTTTACTTTTGCTTTGCTAATATCAAACTCGCTATCTATTGAGCGCCCCCCTCGGAGGTGATCCCATACCTTTGAAGTAAGTACAAAACGTTCGTTACGAATCGTCTGTCCTGGAAAATCCCAAATCCATGCCGGGCTGAAAGGGTTTCCTTCATATCGGTTTTCGTAGTGGAGGTGGTCGCCAAAACTTCTTCCCGTGTTTCCACCTAGACCCAACATGTCTCCTGCCTTGATTAGTTGGCCAACCTCTACCGTAATTTTAGACAAGTGACCATACAAGGTTTCAAGTCCATTATAATGCCTTACTAAAACAAATCGACCGTATCCGTTTCCATCATAAGCCGTCACCCGAACGATGCCATCGTAAGTACTGTAAACTGGATCTCCCGTATTTAAGTCCAAATCCATCCCTTCGTGCCAACGCCCCCAGCGCGGGCCAAACTGAGAGGTCACCTTTACTTCACTCGTAGGCAGGTTCCAGAAACGACCTTTGCCTGGATCAAATAAACGCAGCGAAATGTTTTCTTCAAACTCTAATGGATTAAGGTTGTAGGGATCGATGGTACGTGAATCCCAAATCGCGAAATAATCGGCGACTTGCACCCAATCGTCTCCTACTTGTACCGAATCAATAATTTCGGCCACGGAGGTTTCTCCCTCATCAATTGTCCCCGTTGTGTCATCTGCTACCGTTGGGTTCACTTGTTTGACAGGCTCAAACGTGTTTGAAAAACGCATTTGGGGTTTTTCTACCTCAAATTCTTCAAACTCGTCTTTCTGGGGCTTGATGACAGGCGTACTTGGCGCTTCTGTTTTGTTGGGTTTAATCTTTGGGTTTTTTTTGAACAACCCTCGTTCTTGGGCTTGAAGATTTACTCCTAAAAAAAGAGCAAACATTAGTACTAAAAGTAATTGGGCTTTCATCCGTCGTTGGTTTAGCCATTCTTTGAGAGGGGGGAACATATCCATGCCCACTCAAGGAATGGGAGTAAAACTTATAATTAAATTCGGTGAGCCATTAAAAAAAAGTAACAGTAAGCCCCATTTGCCTACTGTTACCAATTCCAAATTAATGAATGCCTTTCTCAGTTAAATAACGCTCTGCATCCAATGCTGCCATACAGCCTGAACCTGCTGCGGTGATTGCTTGGCGATAAATATTGTCTTGGGCATCACCACAAGCAAACACGCCTTCTACATTGGTTTTGGCACTTCCTTTTATTGTTTGGATGTACCCAGCATTATCCATATCTATATACTCTTTGAAAATTTCGGTGTTTGGTTGGTGTCCGATGGCCACAAAAAAACCTGTTACATCAATCGTATATGATTCTTCCGTTTGAATATTCTTTAGTCTAACTCCCGTTACACCTTGGTCGCCGAGGACTTCCTCGGTTTCGGAGTTCCAAAGAATCTCAATGTTCGGCGTTGACTTGACGCGGTTCTGCATTACTTGAGACGCCCGAAGCTCATCACGGCGTACAATCATATATACCTTCTTACATAATTTGGCCAAATAACTTGCTTCTTCGCAAGCCGTGTCGCCTCCACCTACGATGGCTACTTCTTGGTTACGGAAGAAAAACCCATCACAAACGGCGCAAGCAGATACTCCGTAGCCATTGAGACGCTGTTCTGATTCTAGCCCCAACCACTTGGCGGAAGCTCCTGTTGCGATAATAACCGCTGGGCTTTCAATAAGCGTTGTATCATCAATCCAAACTTTATGAAGGGTTGGATCAGAAAAATCAACTTTTGTAGCCAATCCATAACGAATATCAGCCCCAAAGCGGCGCGCTTGGTTTTCAAAATCAATCATCATTTGAGGACCTTGTACTCCCTCTGGATAACCTGGGTAGTTTTCAACCTCCGTCGTAATTGTAAGCTGACCTCCTGGCTGACCTCCTGTATATAAAACAGGTGAAAGGCCCGCACGAGAAGCATAAATGGCCGCAGTATAACCCGCTGGGCCCGAACCTATGATTAAACAAGATACTTTTTCAGAAGACATTAGTAAAAGCGTTTGATAAAATTGACGATGGTAGATTTGTCTTTAAGAACGACGAATCTATTCATTAAATTTACAATCTAACTTCCAAAATCGTTCATCGTCTTTTTGCAAGTTTTTGCAAGGCGGTTGCAAAATTAAGCAAAAAAGGCTGAGAAGACAAAGTAGCCCTAGTTACTCTGGTATATTTTAATACCGCACGGTTTACCATATTCTCCACTCTATGCGGCGGTTAAGCTGTCGGTTTTCGTCTGAGGTATTCGGAACGATAGGTTTGGCTTCTCCCATCCCAACGGCTTTTATTCTTTCTTTGGCTACCCCCGATTCCACCAAGTAGTCCACCACGCTTTGTGCCCTTTTTTGGGAAAGAAGTTGATTTTGCTTTGCATCACCCACATCATCGGTATGCCCCGTAATCTCAATCCGAAGGGTTGGCTGTGAACGAAGCTGCTCAATCAGTTTGTTTAGTTCTGTTCGGGATTTTTCTTGCAACTCGGCTTTTCCCGTTTCAAAATAAATATTACTCAACACGCCATACGACTCTCTCTGAAGAGGCTCCAAAGCGATGTCCAATTGATACCCTTCCGCATTGTTCTTTTGACTATAATCGAACGACAAACTTTTGTAAAAATATCCTTTGGCGCTTACGTACAAGCCCCACTCACTGCCATTAGGCAAGGTGGTGAGGTAAGTGCCCGTAGTAGCATCAGACGACAGCAATTGTACGCGTTTGCCCGTTGTCAAATTCATCAATTCGATGTTGGCTTGAATTGGTTTTTTGGTACGAACGTCGGTGACAACTCCTCGCAAGTAATTGGCCGTATTAAACCGTTTGGTCAATTCATCGGGCAAACGAAAACGGTACAGTCTCGATACCCGCTGATTTCCGACTCGCTTTGCATCCAATGAATAGTAACCATACTTACCGTCGGCGGTTATGACGAGCGCCACTTGATTGTCGGAGGTATTGATGGGGTAGCCAATATTTTGGGGATTCTGCCAGCCAGTAGCCGTACTATCCGCAAAAAACAGATCGTATCCGCCCAACCCTTCGTGGCCTTCCGATGCAAAAAATAACGTCCGCCCATTGGCATATAAAAAAGGAGATGCTTCGTCAAAGGGGGTATTGATGGTTTTATCCAAATTTTTTGCCTTTTCCCATTCACCATTTGGTTGTAAGGTAGTGTACCAAATATCTCGCCCACCTACACCTCCTGGACGGTCAGAAATAAAGTAAAGTAGCTGCCCGTCGGGCGACAATGCTGGTTGCGACTCCCAATAAGGAGAGTTAACGACTATCCCCAGGTTTTTTGGTTTTTCCCACTCTTCCCCTACTTTATGGCTAATGTAAAGATCGCAACTCCCATAGCCCTCTCGGCGATTGCAGGCAGTAAAAACAAGCGTTCTTCCGTCGGCCGACAGCGTTCCTGTACCTTCGTTATCAGCCGTATTAATTTTATCCGAGACTGACACGGGCGAACTCCAGCGCCCATTTTTGTAGGTACAGATAAATAAGTCTTCGTCGTTTTCGGGTTTTCGCCCCGTAAAGAGCAAAGTTTCTCCATCTCCTGTCAAAGCAGGAAAATATTGCAAAATGAATTGATTGACCGTATCAGAAAGCTCTTCGGGATGAATCACGAGGGGATTGAGAATGGCCTTTGCTCCGTAAATACAAGTTTGAAGCTGCCGTTGCGCTCTTTTTTGCGCAATGCTATTAGGTTTAAGAAAGGTGATGTAATGTTCTAAATCGCTTTTCGATTGCGCATAGTCACCTTCACGCAACTGGTGCTCAATGAGGCGCTGGTACGCCAGGGCAAATTGAGGCGCATCGGGCTTTAGTTGGACTGTTTTACGGTATGCCTGTAGGGCCAAGTCAGGCTGGGTAAAAACTTCATACAATTGCCCCTTACGAAAATACGCTTCTGCCAAAGTAGAATCATAGCGGAGCGCTTCATCAGCAAACTGCGACGCTTTTTCAAAGTTTTTTTCATTGTAAAACTTTGTACTTCTCTCCAAAGCCTCCGCCGCTTTTTTGTTGGTAGTTGGCAAGTAGGAGGCTGGTGCTTGCGCAAAAAGCGTACACGAAAATAATGTACCCAATACCCAACAGGCTGCCACTCTTGTACACAGCCCATTAAACTTCCAAAAACAAATGGTTTCCCTCATCTTTAATAAAATCACAATAACCCTCCTCTCTTGCTAACTATTGTACGATTTTACACTCAACTCTGCGGTTTTGCTGCCTTGCTTGCTCAGAACCATGCTGTACCAATGGTCTGCTTTTTCCGTAGCCCTTAACGCGTAGCCGTTGTTCTTCAATCCCTTTTTCAAGTAAATATCTTTTGACCGATTCTGCCCTTTGTACTGACAATGTATAATTTGCCTCCGCTGTTCCCACATCATCCGTGTGCCCTTCAATCACGAGTTGGGTTGCGACATTTTGTTTTAGATACTCCGCTAAATGTTCTAGTGCCGAATAGGGTGCAACAACTAGCACCGAGCTATTCTTTGTAAATAATGTGTGCTGCAAAACAACATTTGAATCCACCTTAATCGGCGTCAATAGAATTTCCCAAGTTCCGTTTTGAAAAGACGAATCGGCGGCTAACCTAAGGTTGAAATGTTGAGAAAGGTAGTTTTTACGTTTCACCTCCACTTGAGTTTTTGTCTGTGGGGATACCACAAATAGAAATACTCCCGTCGAGTCATCTGAATGAAAAGTGGCGATTTGCTCTTCTTTTTCTAACACCCCTATCGTGGCTTTTAAGGGTCGTTTTGTTTCTGAATCTACCACTCTCCCTTTTACAAAGGTCATAGCAGGGCAAAGTTGCTTGAGCGAATCGGGTAAAGAATAATGACACAAACTACTAACAACTGCCCCATTTTCACTAGGTACACTTCTGTCATGATACGAATAAAACGCTTCTTGGCAATCGGGGGTAATATAAAACCCCATCTGGTCAGCAAAATCATTTAATGGAAAACCCAAATTTTGAGGGGTAGTCCATCCTGCATATTCTTTTTTTGAAATAAAAATATCAAATCCTCCCACACTTGGCCAACCATCGGAAGCGAAAAACAACGTCTGGTTATTTGAATGTATGAATGGGGAAATTTCATCAAATTCAGTATTTATTTGAGCTCCCAAATTAACAGGCACACGCCACTCGCCAAATGTATTGAGTGATGTACACCAAATATCTTTTCCGCCTAATCCACCTTGACGGTCTGACGAAAAGTACAAAACTGTACCATCTGCCGAAAGAGCAGGTTGAGACTGCCAACCCTGCGAATTGACCATTGGCCCCAAATTAATTGGTTCGCTCCAAACGTTGCCCGTTTTATAGGATATATATAAATCACATTTTCCAATGTTCGTTTTTCGATGACAAGCCGTAAAAACCAGCACATTACCATCTGATGAGATAGAACAAGTCCCTTCATTGGTCGCTTTATTAATTTGCCCCGATATACTTTTGGGGTTTGTCCAACCTTGAGCTGTTCGTTTACTGACGAATATATCCTCATCGCCATTGTTGTGCGTATAAATAAGCGTCTGCAAATCAGCCGTTAGGACAGGATAAGACTGTGCCAAGGCTTTATTAATGGGAGAAGAAAGACGTTGGTGTTTGCCCTGTTTTGTGCTAGGAAGATGGTATTGGGCGTATTCGCACTGTTTTAAATAACGTAGTACGCTTCGATGAGCGCTCGATTTGGGTTGAGGGCTGAGTCTTAAATATCCTTTAAAATACGTCTCTGCTTTGGAATAGTCTCCTTTTTGAAGGTACCGCTTTCCTAAAATTTCATAAATTATAAGAAAGGCTCTTTCGTTTGAATCGTGTTTTATCGCTTTTTCAAAGTACGGATACGCATCTTCTTTGGTCTCTTTTGAGTCAAAGAGTAGTTGACCTATCCGCATGTAAGGAGCGGCAAAAAAACTATCCGTTTCAATCGTTTTTTTGTAGAGTTTCAAGGCTTGCTCTCTGTCAAAAGGGAGCAGCCTCTCTGCCGAATCGTACAGTTTTCGGGCGCTGGCGCTTATACGCCCGTTTTGAGCCAAAACACTTGGCGATACTAATAAAGAATAGAAGAAGAAATAAAAAGTACTAACCTTTACCCCCACGACCGACAAGTCGCCACCAATTCCTACGGTATATCCATGTATTTGTGCGTTTGCAAGGAGACGCGCCATTGGGGATGCTGTTTTACATACTCAACGATTAAAGGCGTCATTTCTTGCATTCGACTCCACTCAGGTTGGAGCAGCAGCACACAGTCTTTGTTGACACGAGCAGCGTGGTATTCGGCAAACTCAAAATCGGATTTATGGTAAACAACGACTTTCAGTTCGTTGGCTTGCGCATAAATGCTCTCGTGAGGGTTTTTGAATTTTTTGGGAGAAAAGCAAACCCAATCCCACGTACCCGAAAATGGATGTGCTCCCGAAGTTTCGATATTGGTCTCAAATCCAGCGTTGTGCAGTTCGGTGGTCAACGCCCCCAAATCATACATCAACGGCTCGCCTCCCGTCACTACGGCCATGCGTGCAGGATACTGCAATGCTTCGTTTACTATTTGTGTTAGCGTATGCTTGGGGTGAATATCGGCGTCCCACGACTCTTTCACATCGCACCACACGCACCCTACGTCGCAGCCACCCAAACGAATAAAATAGGCCGCTTTTCCACTATGATACCCTTCGCCTTGTAGCGTATAAAAGGCTTCCATGACGGGCAGTTGAAGTGATTGCGAGTCCATATTTTTGGGATTTTCTGTGAATGGTAAACGGTTCGCCAAATTGGCGAACCGTTTCGTAAAATAGTACTATGTTGGCCAAAATAGCCAAGGTAATTATTTCAAATCTTGAATATCAAGCATTCCTACAGGCTTGCCACCTTCGGTTACTAAAATCGTATCCACGCTTGTTTTCTTGAAAAGTGCAGCGGCAGCATCCAACAGCGCCGTTGCTTCGATAGAAACAGGCATTTTGTATTCAAACTCACCGATGGCTTTGCTCAATACATCACGTCCTTCGCTCGACAATTTACGACGCAAATCGCCGTCCGTAAATACGCCTTTCACGCTTCCGTCGGCATTTGTCACCGTTACAGAGCCAAAACCGAATTCGGTCATTTTTACAATCGCGTCGGCCAATGTAGTATCTGCTGATACCAATGGATTTACGCCATTGATTGCCTCTCCTACTGTCACTGTGATTAGACGCGTGTGTTCCACAAACTGCTGCGTACCAATGGCCGTAAAGCTATTTTCGGTCAACACTTTCATGATTTTCCAAGGCACCGTAATGGTGTGGCAACCTAAGTCAAGTGCATTACGAACATGCTCGGCATTACGTACCGACGAGAACATTACCTTTGACGAAGAGCCATAAAAGTTAACCATTTCGACGCATTCGCCAATCAATTTAATGGCATCATAGCCTTGATCTTGCATACGGCCTGCCAATACGCAAATGTAGCTTGCTCCCGCAGTCATGGCCATGTAGGCTTGCTGAATTGTGTAAACCAAGTGAACATTTACCATCATGCCACGGTCACGGAGCATTTTACAAGCACGAACTCCTTCAAGAGAAACAGGCACTTTAAACACGGTTTTAGCTGGGTCAAGGCCCAATTCCAATTGCCGTTCGGCATCTTTTACAATGTCTTCGGCGGTATCACCCAACGCCTCAATCTGAAGAACAGGTACGATTTTCGACAATTTAACAATCATGCCATCGAGGTCAGTAACCCCCTCGCGGTGCATAAACGTTGGTGTCGTAGTAAGACCTGCTAAAAACCCAAGTTGGAAGGCAGTTTCTATTTCTTTAAAATCGGCAGAATCAAGATATAATTCCATTTTTGGTCGGTTTGTCCGTTGTTTAGTTATCCGTTTTCGGAACAAAATTTCGGCAAAGGTCGCAAAAAAAATGGAGGAAAAAGAGAGTTTTCGCAAAAGATGGTTGTGAAAATATGAAGCTATGGCACTAGAGGTTAGCGATTGTTCAACATCTTTTTGTACAAATGGGCAATGTATTGCGGATTTCGTCCCATTTTAAACTGAAGAACGGCGACCAAGTTTGCCAACTGTACGCTCAACCAGCTATTTGTTTCGTATTTCCGCGCCGATACCACCACCTCTTTCGGGATTAGTTTAAATAGTTTACGATGCGATTTCCACATTTTACGCAAAAAATCATATTCTTCCATAATCACGTAACGTTCATCAAAGCCTCCCAAACTATTGAACAAAACTCGGGTTACGAATAAAGTTTGGTCACCTCCACGGACAAAAAGCGCGTCGAACCGCGTACAATAGCTATTGATTCTCAATAACCAGCGATCAGAATCAAACCGAAAACGATACCCACCCGCTTGGTAGCCTTCTTGAACAGCTTGGGCGATGTCGTCCGCAAAACTTTCGGCTACTTGCGTATCGGCATGCACAAAATAGAGCACCTCCCCCGCCGCTCTCGCTGCTCCTGCATTCATTTGTTGTGCTCTTCCCTTCGGCGATGCAACTACCGCAGCGCCTGCCGCTTCGGCTACTTGCACGGTATTATCGGCGCTTCCACCATCGACAACAATGACGTCTAACACATAGCGCCGACCGTATTTATAAAGGAATTTCACCAAACGACCGACGTTGGTTTCCTCGTTTAGTGTGGGGATAATGACCGAAATAAATTTAGTATTCATCCTCTCCATAGAAGTAATAGTTGCCATTTTGAGGCTACAATTGGAACGGTAAGTAGTGGAGCGATTGTTTGTCTTGGGGAAACACCATTTCAAGGCTTAGTTGAGACTAGAAAATTGTTCTTACTGTAGGCGTTTAATTAACTATGATAAATACCCTTTCTACGCTTGAGGCTATTCAAAAAATGAATCAGTTAGGACGTGAGCGAACGCCCTTTTTGTTCATTATTGATTTTTTAGCCCAACGTCCCGTTGTCATACCTCTTTCTCAACTCGACCCAACGGCTATTTTATTTGATTTTAATGGGGTTCATAATCGTACAACACACCCGACGCCCCATCTTGCGCCTTTTACTTTTTCAAAATCGCCGCTTTCTTTGGAAGACTACACGCCCAAATTTGAGCTGGTGGTGGGGCACCTCAAGCGAGGGGATTCTTTTTTGACAAATTTATCAATTCCTACGCCAATACATACGGAGCTTGATTTAAAAACGATTTTTTATCACAGTAAAGCCAAATACCGGTTGTGGTGGCAGCATCAGTTTGTCTGTTTTTCGCCTGAAATTTTTGTACAAATTCGCGGCAATCGAATTGCTTCTTTTCCCATGAAAGGAACGATTGATGCTCAATTGCCCAATGCAGAAGAACGTATTTTAAGCGATAAAAAGGAAGCAGCCGAACACGCGACCATCGTAGATTTGATTCGAAACGATCTGAGTATGATTGCCCAAAAGGTATGGGTGGAGCGTTATCGCTATCTTGATACCCTGACCACCAACCAAAAGTCGTTGCTGCAAGTAAGTTCTGAGATTGCGGGACTTATGCCATCTAATTGGCGCAATTTCATCGGCAACTGGCTTTTTCAGCTTTTGCCAGCAGGTTCCATCAGCGGCGCTCCCAAACCAAGTACCCTCGATATTATTCGACGTGCCGAAGGCTATGAGCGCGGTTATTACACAGGAATTACGGGAATATTTGATGGTGAAAATTTTGACAGCGGCGTACTCATCCGTTTTATTGAACAATCAGGAGAGCAGCTCATCTTTAAAAGTGGTGGAGGCATCACAGCCCGCAGCCAAGTCCACATCGAATACCAAGAAATGATTGACAAAATCTATTTACCTATTTCTAATGCCACTATTCATCGAAACCCTTCGGCTTTTCAACGGGCAGTTGTCTAACATCCGCTTTCACAATGAGCGCATGTACCGCACCCAGCTTCATCATTTTGAAGGCGTTCAGGTCAAAGAGTTGGCCCAAGAGATTCGTATCCCCCAAAACCTTCAGTTGGGTTTATTTAAGTGCCGTGTCACGTATGGGTTTTCGATTGAGAAAATTGAATTTGAACCTTACCACCCACGCACTATCCAATCGCTTCGAGTTGTGGAAGCCAACGACATTTCGTATTCATTTAAGTACCAAGACCGCAGCAGTTTGAATGCACTTGCCGCTCAAAAAGGCACGGCCGACGATGTACTTATTGTCAAAAACGGCCACCTTACCGATACGTCGTACGCCAATATCGTTTTTTGGGATGAACGGCAGTGGGTTACTCCTACTACTTTTTTACTCGCGGGTACGCAACGTGCGTTTTTGTTAGAACAGGGAAAAATTGTAGAAAAAAAAATTCGGACAGAAGACCTACCAAAGTACGTTTCTGCCCGAATCATCAATTCGATGTTAGATTTTGAAACTACTCCCCACATCCCGCTGAGGAGTATTTTCTAGTTGTTCATTATTTGGGCGGTACGAGCGCCTTATTTTTAGCTTTCGTCTTCTTAATAATCACAGGGATGCAAATATCTTCTGGGCAAATACACTCTGCTTCCACAATCGCAGGGCAGCAGTTTTTGGTTGGACATTGCCCGTCGGATACCTCAACGGTATAAGAACCTACGTCGCCCACTTCTAAGGTCTGCGAAGTAGCACCGTCAATTTTAGTGCCATTTTTAAACCATTGGTACGTCTGATAACCCGCTGGGGCAGAGATAATCACCGTATCCCGTCTTTCAGGGCATATTTTCAGTGGCACACTTACACAAGCAATGCCGTAATCGTCTTCAGTAATTACTTTGTTTCCAGGCTGAGAGTCGCTGTCTAAACCTACCATTGATACAATTTCGGCTTCGTTACAAATCGACCCACCAATAAAGCCTCCCGCATTGTTGATTTTGACCGAAACCGTCAGGGTATCCGTTTGGCCTGGGTTGAGCTTCAACGGCCCCCACTTCAACGTTTGCTGATTAAATACTCCACTTGTTGACGTTGCACTGACAAACGTAAAATTGGCGGGCAAATAATCCTGTACATAAACACTGTCGGCGGCAGGGGTTCCACTTACACTTTTATTGGTGACGGCTATCTTAAACTGTACCGTATTTCCCACCTCTCGTCGGCAGTCACCTACCAGTGTTTTGGTAAGTTCAAGGTCTTTAAATGGAGCACAAATACCACTATTGCTTATGGTGATATTCAGAATCATTGATTTTTGACACGCTCCTTTCTTGTCTGCTATGCCATTGGGTTCCCACTTCATGTACAAACTAATGACGGAGTTAGGACGGTACACTTTGGGGTCAAGTTCGGTAATTGATCCTCTAGCCACGGCATCCTCAATCAACGTAAATTCATTAAATCCATCCCTAAATACAAAGGCCGAATCTGCAATAAAGTAATAGGTCGCTTTTCCATTGGGAAAATTTCGTTGCAGTTGTATCTTATCTCCGTTGGCACACAGCGTATCCAGTCGCATATCGTATTGTTCCTTGACCTCATAACAAATCGCCCCAATACTCAGCGTATCAACCCCATCCGTCGCAGCCAAAGCGTAGCCATCTTGAGATTTGTGCGCAAACTTAAATTCATATTCTCCCAATGACCCTGGTACTTCGGTAAAGAAATAATTCTTTTTACTCAAATCAATAGAGTCGATGTAACCTTCACCGTCGTCTTCATAAAGGCCATAGGTATATACATTTTTCTTGGCGTCAAACGGAATAATCGCCCACTTTCCTCCTGGTGTTGCCTTAATGGTCACTTTTTCTCGATATACATACTTTGTATATATGTCGTCTCCTGGCAAATATAAAATCGTTGAATCACAAGCACATGGGTCAGAAATCTCAGGCGAAGTTGTTCGGAAGAATCCAATATCCCAACGTGGATCATGCTGATTAGGGGCTAAAGTAAAAGTCGAAGATTTATACACTGCTCGTTCGATGTCGTTATCCAAAGAATCATTTGTCCCTTTGTTTAAATCTGTAACGACAAAATCTGTAGCAGGATACGACACAGGATTAAACTTCACATAGTAATCACCTGCGGGGACTTCACCGATGTGGTATTTACCATCCACGCCCGTTGTATCTGATTTGATAAAAGTATCGTTGGCATCGTACAATTCCATGATTACCCCCTTAGCAGGAAGCTCTGGCCCTAATATGTTTCCAAAAGGGTCTTTTCTAAGATCTTGAATACCATTTCGGTTCAAATCATACCAAGCATAGTCTCCCATCGAAGCAGGCGGTAAATTGAGCATCCAACCAATATCGAAAGTATAATTATTCTCGCTGTTGTTACCTGTTTTAAACGCAATTATCGCTGCCGAAGAGTCGGCATTATAAACCGCATCTGAGTTACGTACGTTGCTTGTTGGTATTAGACTATCAATTGGCACAAGTCGCATCAAATTAGCCACTGTATTGTCATCCGTATTTGCGGTGGCAATGTTTGCAGCAACAAGGACCTTCGCATTTACTGGTAGATTGGAAACTTTGATACCTGCTGCTTGCGCGGCTTGAATCACATTAGCTGCAGGTGCTCCCAAACTTTGAAGCGTACTTTGATGTATTTCGTACAGGTGATTTCTCTTCAAACCGCCCGTTACATTAAAATCAGAGAAATAAAACTGCCCGCCGTTGGCTGTGGTATCGCGGCCTACTTCCGTTCCACCGTTTTGCATATCATGGAGTGTCAATACAAGGCCATCCACCCCAGGTTCATTCGGATCTTGAATACCATCCCGATCGGCATCAAACCAAATACGATTCCCAACAGAAAGTGGCGAAGGCTCACAAGCGGCGGTTAAGTCTCCCACCCCTCCTGATTTTCCAAGCGACCCCTCACGGATAGAATACACCGCATAGCCTCTTTTACGCTTTCCTGTTTTGGTATCAAAAACCAAAAATCCTGTTGCTAAATATACCTGATGAAGTGGGTCAAAAGCAGAAGTAAAGATTTCGTTTTCTCCTGGGATTTTAAAAATACCTCCGTTGGTAAGTTCGGCGTGGCCAATTTCACCTTGCCCATTAATCCAGTAATCTTCAAAGAAAAACTCGCCTCCACCTGGGCCTGCATCTTTATCATGAGCACTTGCAACCCCTGGGCCACTTGGGCCATCAGCTACATACGGTCCAGAAACACCATTGCTTTCCATGCTGTATGAGCCATCAGGGTTACGCTGTGCACGGAGCAAATCACCACTCATAAATCCGTAGTAGTTGAGTGTATCGTCAGCCGCAATACCTGGCTGGTTTTGCCCTGTTTGTAAACCTCCCCTATCTAGCATCCCAATAAACATCGAACCATCATCATCGAAGTCAATGTCCGAAATAATTGGTTGGGGGTTTACCAAAAACGCACTTAGTGGATCGGGAGCGCCTAGTGGATAGTTACATTGTTTAGGGAAAATTCCTGACCACGGCTTCCAACTATTGATGGTATCGCACCCTTGCGTTCCGTCAAGTGCGTCGCGCTTGTATCCGAGTGGAAATTCAAAAATATTTTTAAACTGAGCGATTTTAGGGTTAAACTCATAGATCGCTCCTTTTAAGTCTTCTTTTTTCTGTGAAGTTTCGGCGGTACATACCACGCCAAGGTACATTTTGTTACGATAGTATTTTAGCGCCCACGGAGCAAAATCTCCGTTAGAACAATTGGGATTAGGTATAACAAAGCTTTTTACATTGGCATTTGCCGCGGATTGGGGAGCTGCAAGTGGCTTTCCTACGCCGAAACTGTATAATTTCTTATCATATAAATTGACCATATACAAGGTATCTTGATAGCGCGTTAACTGCACCCCACCCATACCTACTTTTCCCGCCATGTGGAACGAAAGCGAATCGCGGCTTCGAGCGGTTTTGGATGCGGGCAAGATATTGAGTCCCGTAATAGGATCAAGGTGAGGGTCTGGCCCCGTATCAATACCAATCGTTTTTACGTCCATGAACTCTTTTACCTGATTACCATTTGCCAAATCAATATAATAGAACCCACCCGTTCCCAAAGGCCCCAAACCTACGTGGCGTCGTACAATGGCTCCTACCAACATTCGACGTGAGTCTCGTTGAAAGGAAGCAATCCAAGTAGAGCCAATCTGCGCCGCAGTGGCTAGTTTCACCATAGAAAAGTCATCTACCCCCGCCAATCCACTTGCTTTATGGTCAAACAAAATAAGGGCTGGGTCATCGGCCGCCGAGCCTCCAGCGAGCGGATCCCCCATCACATAACAAGCCGTGGTAACCCGTAATTCTTTTGCTGCAAGGCAAAACTCATCGTCGTTGGCAATTCCGAGGTTTGTTTGCAAGGATGGGGCTTTTACAAACTGAACATCTGTCGCATTTTGTAAGCCTACCATACTTGGCGAGAACGTCTCAGGAAAATCGCTAAACTCGACCCTTGCCATGCTATCAACCGGCACTTGGCCTTGGGTGAAAGCATACTCTCCTAAGGCATTGGTAGTGGTTGTAAAGGGTGTGGGATTGTTTCCTACAAATAATTGTACCCGAACGCCCGCGACGCCAGGTTCTGTAGGACTAACGGCAGTTCGTTTTCCATTCAAATCGTAGTCGATATACACTACCCCCCTCACCTGAGCATGGGCGAGATTGGCTATCATTAATAGTGTACTCACTAAAAAGTAAGAAAAGTGGTTTGCCTTCGTAATAAGGTGTAAAATCCTTTTCATTTTTAAAAAAATTTGGGGTAATCAAAGCACTTTCACCAAGTACCCTGAACGGTTTTGGTCTAATTTGTCCATCTGGCTGGGTTAGAAAATTACTTTTCGAGATGTCCTAAAACGAGCCTCAACTAATTATATCCCATTCATATACATCCTATTTTATCTATTTTGTATATAAAGAAATTAGAGAACCTGTTTATGTTTTTTAACATCTCTATTCGACATAACGATATTTCAATTACCTTGCCACTCTCTGGCATGTCACTAAAAAAATATCCATAAAAATTTCCCAGCTCTCCCCCACAAGCTAACGCTTTTATTTATAGACACTTATGACCATTTACTCAAAATCAACTATCTGTTATTTAGGTAAAATACACTCTACAAATGAGCTAACTTTAGAAATTAACCTCGCCACAAAAACAATGCCAATCAATTAGTTAGCTCAAAGAAAAACATAAACCCCGTTCTCATTTTGCTACCTATCGGTACACTTTTTGAGACGGGGTATATTCATTTCATTTGGAAAGCATATCCAAGAATTTATCCAACTTTCTCTTAGGCACTGCTCGGGGCGTTGCCTCAACCACTTGAAGTAAAATCCGCTGAATAAGGCTCAAGTATTTACTCGCTTTGGGTTGGTCAATTCCAAAGAAAGTCGCCAGTTGGTCTTGTCTCAAATTTCCGTTTAGATAAATAAGGCCAAAAAGAAGCGCGTCATGGGTATCTCCAAAAATGCTATTTTTCCGCACCGACGCCTGCCTAAGTCTCGCCACACCGTCGAGGGTGTACTCCGCAAAATAGGCGTTCCAAGCATCTCGAAAATACCCGTGAAGAAGCTCAAATTCTGAGCGTTTAAGTCCTGTAAGACGCCGTAGCTTTGGGTCGTCGGCCTCCAGGTCATGGTACCGTTGAATCATTTCCAAGTTCATAATTTTCGTAGAGGGGTAAAAGTGATATTAGACATAACCCATTATGTCAAATATCTTGCCAGCTTGAAGTTTTTGCGGGGAAAGCGCTATCTTGCATCGTACATTCGGTTGAAAACAACGTGCAGATTGCAGAAAACGACGATTTTGGCTCAGAAGAGATAACTCTGTTTGCCGACCTAATTTTGCCCGTGCCTGTAGCCCAGTTATTCACCTATCGGGTTCCAAGGGTGATAAATCCATTCATCAAAAATGGTGCCAGAGTAGTAGTACCTTTTGGCAAAAATAGAGTAGTGACGGGCGTTGTGGCAAAAATCCACCAGACTCCTCCTACAAAATACCAAGCAAGGTACATCGCCGAACTCCTTGACGATGAGCCATTAGTAACACCTTACCAAATCGAACTCTTTCATTGGATTGCCGACTACTACTTGTGTACGGTGGGGGAAGTACTAAACGTGGCCCTTCCCTCGGGTTTGAAAATTACCAGCCAATCCAAAATTCAGTACAACCCTGATTTTGAGTATTACGATTTATTGACAGAAGAAGAAGCCAATCTTCTGGAGGAAATCAAAAAGTACCAATCGCTCACCTACGAAGAGGTCGAGAAGCGCGTAGGTGCCACAAACATCAACCACATCATTAAATCGCTTATTGGTAAGCGGGCCATTATTCTTTTTGAAGAAGTTAAAGAAAAATACAAGCCCAAAGTACTCAAAAAAGTCAAGCTAAATGGGCGTTTTGAGACACGCGAAAACTTGATGGAGCTCATTGCCCAGCTTGATAAATTTCCCAAACAACAGGAAATTATCATGAGCTATGTCAGCCAAGTTCCGATTCAAAATGTACCTTATTCTAATCGCGCGGGGCTTGAAAAGAGTTTTTTCACCCAAAACGAAGCTTTCTCCGATTCGGCATTAAGTACGCTGATAAAAAAAGGGACGCTCGAAGAGTTTGAAGTAACCGTTTCACGCTTTGCTGATGTAGCTCCCGATTTTTCGGAAGGTACCAACATCCACCTCACCACCGCCCAACAGCGCGCTTTTGACGAAATCATTACCCAATTTCAATCCAAAGACACTGTTTTGCTACATGGTGTCACAGGAAGTGGAAAAACAGAAGTATATATTAATTTAGCCCAGCAAGTACTGGCAAGCGGCTCGCAGGTACTGTTTCTATTGCCCGAGATTGCCCTTACGACCCAAATTGTGGTTCGGCTCAAAAAAGTCTTTGGGGATAAACTCGGTATTTACCATTCTAAGTTCTCCGACAACGAGCGCGTAGAAGTCTGGAAAGGGGTAGTTTCTGGCCAGTTTCAGTTGGTAGTGGGCGTACGTTCGGCCATTTTCTTGCCTTTCGATAGCCTTGGATTGATTATCGTCGATGAAGAACACGAAAGTTCTTACAAACAATACGACCCCGCCCCGCGCTACCACGCCCGCGACGTCGCCATTGTCGCCGCCCAACGCCAACAAGCCAAGGTGCTGCTAGGTTCGGCCACGCCAGCGCTCGAATCCTATTACCAAGCCCTCAATGGACGCTATGGTTTTGTGCAATTGCTCGAACGCTACGGCAAAGCTAACTTGCCCGAGTTTGTGCTCATTGACACCAAAAAAGAGCGAAAGAGTAAAAAAATGAAGTTTGAGTTTTCTTCAGTTTTAATCAACGAACTTCAAGAAGCGCTCAATCGTAACGAACAGAGTATTGTTTTTCAGAACCGACGCGGTTATTCTTCCTATTTACAGTGTGAAGAATGTGGGTGGATTGGCGAATGTGAAAACTGCGCGGTCAGCCTTACGTATCACCAAAAAGACGCCGAACTGCGTTGCCATTATTGTGGCCACAAAGAGAAAGTACCCAAGCTGTGCCCAGGCTGTAGTTCTACCAAAGTACGAACAGTGGGCTTTGGCACTGAAAAGTTGGAAGACCAACTCAAGATTTTCTTTCCAACGGCCCGCATTGCCCGCATGGATTTGGACACTACCCGCGCCAAAAATGCGTACAAAGAGATGATTGAAGACATCGAACAGGGCAACGTGGATATTTTGGTAGGCACCCAAATGATCAGCAAAGGGCTGGACTTTGAAAACGTCAGTACAGTAGGCGTATTTGATGCCGACCGAATGATTCATTTTCCTGACCTTCGCTCGGCCGAACGCGCCTTTCAACTCATCACTCAGGTAAGTGGGCGCGCTGGACGCCGCGCCGACCGAAAAGGACGGGTTTTGATTCAAACAGGGAACCCTTCACAAAAGATTTTACAAAAAATTATTACGAACGATTATATCGGGATGTACGAGGAAGAAATCAAGGAAAGAGAGAACTTCAAGTACCCCCCCTTTACCCGACTTATCAAACTGACAGTCAAGCACTTTGACCAAACAACCGCCTTGCAATCAGCCCAAAAATTGACCCAACTTTTACTCGAGAAAATGGGCGAAGATAGGGTTTTAGGCCCCCAGCCACCACTGGTCGAACGCATACGAAATAGGTTTTTGTTTGACATTCTTATAAAACTCGAACGCGAAAAAGTTAATTTTAGGGCCGCAAAGGCTTTTATACTCGAAAAAGTTACGGATATTCTGACGGACAAGACCTTAAAAGGTACCGACGTGACTATAGATGTAGATTGCCTGTGATTGTACCCATCAAAACCTAACACGATGATTGACAAAAAAGCTAAAATTGTTGCTACCGTAGGTCCTGCTTCCGAAACGTCTGAAATGCTCCAAGCATTAGTACAAGCAGGAGTAAACGTATTTCGTCTCAATTTCTCTCACGGCACTCATGCCGACCACCAAGAACGTATCAACCGCATTCGTGAGAACAATGCAAAATACGGTTTTAGCGTCGGAATTTTACAAGATTTGCAAGGCCCTAAAATTCGCATCGGTAACGTAGAACACAAAGACGGTGTGAAAATTACGGCAGGACAAAAATTAGTTTTTACCAACGAAGAAATCATCGGTACCTCTGAGCGCGTGAGTACACCTTATAAAGGTATGTACCGCGACGTGCGCATGGGTGAGCGAATTTTGATGGACGACGGAAAACTCGAAGTAAAAGTAGTTGGTATTGACGGAACAGACGTGGTGACCGAAGTTATTTACGACGGGATTTTGAAATCGAAAAAAGGTGTAAACCTTCCTAATACCAAGGTTTCGATGCCATCGGTGACGGAAAAAGACTACGAGGACTTAGAATTTGGTCTTCAAAACGACGTAGAATGGATTGCACTTTCATTTGTGCGCTACGCTTCTGATATTCAAGAAGTAAAAGACTATATCAAGTCGAAAGGTAAAAATTGCCGCGTAGTGGCTAAAATCGAAAAGCCAGAAGCGATTGATAATATCGACGAAATCATCGCCATTACGGATGCTATCATGGTAGCTCGCGGCGACTTGGGGGTTGAGCTTCCTGCCGAAGAAGTACCTATGATTCAGAAGATGATTGTAGAGAAATGTAACCGTGCCGCCAAGCCTGTCATCGTGGCTACGCAGATGTTGGAAAGTATGATTGATGCTCCACGCCCGACGCGTGCCGAAATCAACGACATTGCCAACTCCGTACTCGATGGCGCCGATGCCGTGATGCTAAGTGCAGAAACTGCCTCTGGAAAATACCCAGTAGAGTCTGTTACAAGCATGGCCCAGACCATCAAGCGAGTGGAAGAAACTGAAGCAGCGAAAGATGCTAAAGAAACCAAAATTTATTTCAAGCACCACGCGGCAGTTAATGACCATAGCAGCCCTAATGTCCTCAATGACAACGTCGTAATGAGTGCTTGCCGTTTGGCACGTGATACCCAAGCAAAAGCAATCATTGGCGTAACTCGTTCGGGTTATACTGCGTTCCGCTTGTCGCACCACCGCCCAGAGGCCAATTTGTACGTCTTTACTTCAAACCAACGATTGATTGACACACTTTCATTGTATTGGGGAGTAAAAGCTATTTATTATGACCGTGAGGGTCTTTCAAGCGACGACCTCATCGAAGACATCAAAAAAGTATTGGTTGAAAAAGGTGAGCTTAAATCAGGTGATATTTTTGTCAATACCTTGAGTATGCCAGTAACGAAGCACCGCAAAACAAATGCAGTGAAGCTAAGTATTGTTGAATAATCAGAAAGACCTGATTAAGATAAAAAGTAAAAAGGGCAATGACGCAGCAGCGTTGTTGCCCTTCTTTCTTTTCTAGGTGTTTGAGGTTTTGCTGTATTTCCATTTAAAATACAGAATCACGAAGGAAAGCATCAAAGTAACGGTATTGGCTGCGATGACGGGAAATGAATGCGTCATCAGTCCGTAGGCTAACCAAAGCGCTACCCCCACGGTAAAAAGTAAAAACATGGCCAAAGAAACGTCCTTTGCCGATTTTGTTCGATATATTTGCATCACTTGTGGAACGAAGGCAACCGTCGTCAAAATTCCTGCGATGTACCCTAATGTCTCTAACATGGCGTTGTGTATTTGAGTCCTTTTTACTATTTATCGGAAAAGTTATAGAAAAAGTTTCTTATCAACGCAAAGTTCTTTAAATAATACAACAAATGATTATCAGAACAAAAAATAGTGTCATTCTCGTCTCAATTATTACACCCTCCACAGTGTGAGCAAGGCGCGTATGTCCACCAAACAAAAAAGCCCCTTCTCACACCGATAAGGGGCTTTTTTGTTGCCCATAAGCAAAAAAACCGTTTTTTGTTTGGAAAATAAAAACTGACCCTATTTATTTGTAACGCAATTACGCAATTAGCGTAATTTCGCTCATAGAAAAAATTTGCTTTAAAATGTTCACTATAACAGGCGTGGTCGTGGTCCTCATTATTAGCACCCAAATGGTGTGAGTGAAACCCGATTGCCCTCAGAAGCCTCACTCACACCAACAACGAGTGAGGCTTTTTTGTAAAAAAACCTTTCTATCATGTCAGAGCAACTAAACAAATTCAGCCGCACACTTACCCAAGAAGTGACCAACCCCGCCGCTAAAGCCATGCTTTACGGAGTAGGTCTAACCCAAGAAGATATGCAAAAAGCCCAAATCGGGATTGCAAGTACGGGTTATGAAGGAAATACTTGTAACATGCACCTTAACGGACTGTCGGTGCACGTTAAAAAAGGAATTCAAGAAAACGGCATGGTGGGACTTATCTTCCATACCATAGGGGTATCTGACGGAATGACCAACGGAAACGCTGGAATGAGCTACTCACTCCCCTCGCGTGACTTGATTGCTGACTCTATCGAAAACGTAGTAGGTGCACAATGGTACGACGGCGTGATCGCGGTCGTAGGTTGTGACAAAAATATGCCAGGCGCCATGATGGCCTTGGCTCGCCTCAACCGCCCAGGAATGCTCGTGTACGGAGGAACCATCCGTACGGGTGAATACAAAGGCCAAAAGCTTGACATCATCTCGGCGTTTGAAGCCCTTGGAAAGAAATTTGCGGGAACTATCTCGGACGAAGATTACGAAGGTGTGATTCAAAACGCCATCCCAGGCGCGGGAGCTTGCGGCGGGATGTACACAGCCAATACCATGGCAAGCTCGATGGAAGCCATGGGACTTACCCTTCCCAACTCTTCTACTTACCCTGCTACGCACGAAGGTAAAAAAGCAGAGTGTATTGCCATCGGCGCAGCCATGAAGCAATTGCTCGAAAAAAATATCTGTCCACGCGACATCATGACGCGTAAAGCGTTTGAAAATGCCCTTACGGTAGTAATGGCGCTTGGTGGCTCCACCAACGCCGTATTGCACTATTTGGCCATTGCCCGCGCGGCCGAAGTGGAATTTACGTTGAAAGACATTCAAGATATTTCGGATCGTACGCCATTGATTGCTGACCTCAAGCCATCAGGTAAGTATTATATGGAAGATGTATTGGCGATTGGTGGTGTACCTGCCATCATGAAATACCTCCTTCAAAAAGGGCTTCTTCACGGCGATTGCTTGACCGTAACGGGCAAAACCATTGCCGAAAACCTAGCAGATGTCCCTGAGTTAAGCTTTGATAGCCAGAAGATTATCTTCCCTATCGAAACACCGCTCAAACCAACGGGGCACTTGCAAATTTTGTACGGCAACCTGGCAACGGGCGGTGCAGTAGCAAAAATTACGGGCAAAGAAGGTGAGCGTTTTGAGGGAATTGCCAAAGTATGTGAGCGCGAAGAAGAAGTGATTGAATTCATTTCTAAAGGCGAAGTGAAGGCAGGCCACGTGCTTGTGATTCGCAACGAAGGCCCGAAAGGCGGCCCAGGAATGCCCGAAATGCTTAAACCTACTTCGGCAGTAATGGGCGCTGGACTTGGTGATAAAATCGCGATGATTACCGACGGCCGCTTCTCAGGAGGAACGCACGGTTTCGTGGTAGGTCACGTCACCCCTGAAGCATACCTTGGCGGAAACATCGCTTTGGTACAAGACGGTGATAAAATTACGATTGATGCCGTCAACAACGTACTCCAATTGCACGTATCAGACGAAGAATTGGCTGAGCGCCGTAAGCTTTGGAAACAACCAGAGCCTCCGTTTACGAGAGGCACATTAGGCAAGTACATCCGCAACGTAAAATCAGCCAGCGAGGGTTGCGTAACGGATGAAGCGTAAAAAACTCGCCAGTTATAATTTTTGTCCCCAAAAAAACTTATAACTGCACCAAATAACTCTAAAAGTAGTACTACTAATGAAACCATTAGCGAACCGAAACTTTGGAGAAATAAACGCTTGATAAGTTATGAACGCACACAGAGAAATAGTAAAGCCTATAGGGCGAACCATAAGT
Source organism: Runella defluvii (assembly GCF_014195535.1). GTDB lineage: Bacteria > Bacteroidota > Bacteroidia > Cytophagales > Spirosomataceae > Runella > Runella defluvii. Next base: position 23,823 of record NZ_JACIBY010000006.1, read on the forward strand.
TTAGAGTTACCAGAAGAGTTTGTTCTTGGTGACCAAGTTGAGGTAATTATTCTCCCTCTCAACGAGCCGTTCGTTAAAAAAACGAAAAATGACTTGAGGCGTTTTCGTGGGGCACTTGCTCATTTGCCAGAAAAAGAGAAAAAAGAAATGGACGAATTTTTTAAAAATATTCGTAACGAATGGGAGCGAGATATCTAATTGATACATCTGGTTACAGCCGTTATTTAGATGATCGGTTATCCGTAGAAAGCAGCGAATTCATGGATAGTGTATTGGAAGATGCGCCTGCTATGTGTTTTGTAGTCAAAATAGAATTGCGTTCTTTTCAAGGTGATGTAGATAGGGAGCATACAATTGCTGATTTGGTTAATAGTTCTAGGATAATTGAACTCACCGATGATGTCATTGAAAAAACCATTGAGCTACGCAAAAAAGCCAAAATTAAACTCCCAGACGCTATCATTGCCGCCACAGCGATTATCCATAACTTAACTTTACTATCTACCAATGATAGTGATTTTTTGAAAGTGCCTAAATTGAAATACAAGTCATTGAACACATAAAATCCCCAAAACCATGGGAAATTACATGACTATGGTAGCTGCGCAAGATGCCGCTGCCCTCGAAGAAGTACAAACACCAGCACAGACTGAAACTCCACGTATTTTGTCGGGAGCGCAAGCCCTCATGGAGTCGCTTATTGCCGAAGGGACAGAGGTGATTTTTGGCTACCCAGGGGGAGCTATCATGCCTACCTACGACGCCCTTTTTGACTACACCGACCGCCTTGACCACATCTTGGTGCGTCACGAGCAGGGAGCTGGTCATGCGGCACAAGGGTACGCCCGTACCAGTGGCAAGCCAGGGGTCTGCTTGGTAACGTCTGGCCCAGGGGGTACCAACTTAGTGACCCCTATTGCCGATGCTATCATCGACTGCACGCCGTTGGTCTGCATTATCGGACAAGTAAAGTCAACGCTGTTAGGTACCGATGCATTTCAAGAAACGGACATTATTGGCGTAACTACCCCCGTCTGCAAGTGGAACTATCAAATCACCAACGCCGACGAAGTGCCTGCCATCATCGCCAAAGCTTTTTACATTGCTAAATCTGGCAAACCTGGCCCAGTAGTCATCGACTTCACACGTGATGCGCAAGTGAGCCCGATGACCAAACCCTACGAATACAAAAAAGTAGAGACGCTGGCCAGCTATAAACCCCGCGTCATCCCGAAAGATGAGCACCTCGAAAGGGCAGCACAGCTCATCAATAACGCCCAACGACCCTATGTTTTGTTTGGTCAAGGGGTGCTAATTTCGGGAGCCGAAGAAGAACTGAAAGCCTTTGCTGAAAAAACCGACATCCCGTGTGCGAGTACCCTTCTCGGGCTTTCGGCCCTGCCAATTGACCACCCTAATTACGTGGGTTGGCTCGGAATGCACGGCAACTACGGCCCGAACGTATTGACAACCCAAGCCGACGTGGTGATTGCCATCGGAATGCGTTTTGACGACCGCGTGACGGGAGACGCAACTAAGTACATTCGTCAAGCCAAGGTGATTCATATCGAAATCGACCCCGCTGAAATCGACAAGATTATTAAAGCCGATGCACCTGTAGTAGGAGATGCCAAGGAAACTTTGCAGCGCCTTTTGCCATTAGTCAAGCAAAATAACCATGCTGCTTGGCGTAATGAGTTCAAGAAATACGACCTTATCGAAGACCAAAAAATTACGCAACGTGAGCTTACCCCTGAAGGCCAAATCAAAATGGCGGAGGTGGTAAACATGCTCTCTGAAAAAACAAAAGGAGAAGCCTGCGTAATTGCTGACGTGGGTCAACACCAAATGATTGCGGCGCGCTATTACAAGTTTAAAAACCCACGTTCTTACATAGCGTCGGGCGGGCTCGGTACCATGGGCTTTGCCATTCCTGCCGCTTTTGGTGCTAAGAAAGGCGCCCCCGAGCGTGAAGTGGTAGCATTCATCGGTGACGGTTGTTTCCAAATGACCATCCAAGAACTTGGCACCATTGCCCAAAGTGGACTTCCTGTGAAGTTGATTATCCTCAACAATAATTACTTAGGAATGGTACGCCAATGGCAACAACTATTTTTTGAAAAACGCTACTCGTTTGTAGAGCTTCAAAACCCTGATTTTGTCACCATTGCGAAAGGTTTTGGAATTGCTGGACATACCTGTTCCGACCGCGAGAATTTGGGCGAATCACTCGACCGCCTTCTCCAGTCAGATAAACCTTATTTGTTGGAAGTGATAGTTGAAAAAGAAGAAAACGTTTTCCCAATGGTGCCTGCGGGTGCGGCCGTTGCCGATATCCGCTTAGACTAAACGAGGGCTATGACCACTTACACAATTTGTATATTCACAGAAAACACCTTTGGGTTATTGAATAAGATTACGGTCATCTTTACCCGTCGTCGTATCAATATTGAAAGCCTAACGGTCTCCGAAACCGAGCGCCAAGGCGTGTCGCGTTATACAATCACCATCAAACACGACAAACGCGAGGAAGTCGAAAAACTTGTTCGTCAGATTCGGAAAGTCGTCGAAGTGCTTGCCGTGTTTGGTTATTTGGATGACGAAATCGTCTATAACGAAATTGCCCTCTTTAAAGTCGCTACGCCCGTCGGTGGCAAACCGATTGACATCGAAACCATCAACAAAATTTACAAGGCGTGGGTGGTCTATTGGGGACTTGACTACGTAGTGATTGAGAAAGCGGGCAATGAAAACGAAATCTTGGATTTCTTCCGCTATATCAAATCGTACGGTATTTTGGAATTCGTAAAATCGGGTAGAGTAGCCGTCGGGAAAACCCCCGCTGGCTTGGTCGAATACCTACCCGAAGAAGTACATTGGGAGTATTATGTATAAAAGTGCGTTATTTGCAGTTCATTTCACCTCAATACATGGAACAACTGCAATCTCTCACTACTCCTTTTAAGGGATTAGAAGCCCGACTTAAAACGTTCTTTGACAGTAGATTCTGGCAATTCAAGGTATTATTTTTATCCTTGGCTATTTCAGTGAGTACTTTGTTGGTATTCAATTTTATCTTTGTTGACCGTGGCTTTCGCGATTTATACCAAGAAATGCGTCACCCTGGGTCGATAGGTGGTTTTTTTTGGGACGACATCGTCAAGCAAGGTGCTGACCCATTTACACCCAAAGATTACGAAGCAGGTTCACACGAAGCCAATCAAACATTTCGACTTACCGTACCACTCATTGCGTATGCCTTGCACCTCAATGTCGCAGGTTTATACTTGCTTCATGTCATTGTAGGATTGGGGTTTTTGTGGTTAGTTATTCAAATCACCTACCAAATTCTCCAAAATCGGTTATTGGTGTTTTATTTCCTGACAGGCTTTACGGCCATTTATGCAGGTGCTAATTTTTACATCAATTACCTTGGTCATGCCGATGTGTTTCCGTTTTGCTTCTTAGCGCTTGCGTTTTATTTACGGAATCCATTATGGGTACTGTTGTTTACCCAATTGGCCTTTTGGTGCGACGAACGAGCCATCATCAACTCCTCCTACCTGGGGTTGTGGTTTGTGCTACCCATGCTAAAAGAAGTGATTGAAACCAAACAGTTTCGCCTAAAACAAATTCCTCTTGAGGCAGTAGCGTTGGTGGTAAGTGCAGGTTTGTATTTGGTTGTTAGGCAGTGGCTATCGAGCACCTATGGCTTAAAAGTAGGCCACGACAATGCGCTTTCTCACCGTACTACTTGGTGGAGTTTGAGTATTTTAGGAGATAAGTTTACGCGAGGCTTTGAAGGATTTTGGCTAATTATTTTTGCAGGCATGGCCGTTTTGGTTATGCTCAAAGATTGGCTCACGTTTGGGTTGTTGCTAGGGTGCTTTATGGCTACCGCAGCCATTAGTATCATGGTTGCCGATGGCACACGGTCGCTTTCGTTTGGTTACATGATTTTCTTTTTCATGCTTTCCACCTTACGAAAGCACATTCCTGTCTCCCAGCTCACCTATTTGTTGATAGTAAGTAGCCTCATTTCACTTATGCTTCCTATCTCTTTTCCTTAAATGTCGTATGAATCAGGCATACTACAAAGAATATTATCACATTGAACGCAAGCACTGGTGGTTTTTGGTTCGCAACCAAATCATTATGAACCACCTGCGTGGTCAACTTAGCAATAACCGACCTCTCAAAGTGCTTAACATTGGAGTTGCCACAGGACGTACCTCAGAACTACTTACCGAGTTTGGCTCGGTCAAGTCAGTAGAATACGACCACGCGTGTTTTGAGTTTACCAAAGCCACAGTACCATCGCTCGATATCATCCAAGGTTCGATTCTTGAACTTCCTTTTGAAGATCAATCGTACGACCTAGTATGTGCGCTCGATGTCATTGAACACGTCGAAGAGCATCAGTTAGCAGTACAAGAAATGCAGCGAGTTTGTAAACCAAACGGTTTTGTCTGTGTCACTGTTCCTGCGTTTAATTTTTTATGGAACCAGCACGACGACGTAAATCACCACGTTCGGCGATATACTCGGCCGCTGTTAGAGCGTCTGTTTCAATCCACAGGCAAAATCACTTTCAGTAGCTATTTTAATTTTTGGTTGTTTTTTCCCATTGCGGGATTTAGGTTGTTGTCGCGGTTATTGCCGCTTCACCATCGCAAAATCGAAGAAGCAGGTTCTGACTTTACGGTCATGAACGGTTCGCTTTTTCAAAAAGTATTTTACGGTATTTTCAACAGTGAAAATATCTTTATTAAGAATGGCATTCAACTACCTGCAGGGGTGTCGTTGTTGCTTAGTTGGCAAAAGAAATAAAACCACAGTTATTGTATTACCCAAATAAACAAATCAATTCAATGGCACAAATCAATTTCGGCGGGACCGTAGAAGAAGTAGTAACCCGCGAAGAATTTCCTTTAGAGAAAGCTCGTGAAGTATTGGCAAACGAAACTATCGCGGTAATCGGTTACGGTGTTCAGGGTCCAGGCCAAGGCCTTAACATGCGCGACAACGGCTTCAACGTTATCGTTGGTCAGCGTAAAGGCAAAACATACGACAAGGCAATCGCTGATGGTTGGGTACCAGGCGAAACACTTTTCGAAATCGAAGAAGCCTTGGAAAAAGGTACAATCATTTGTTTCTTGTTATCGGATGCAGCCCAAATCGAATTGTGGCCAACCGTTAAAAAATATTTGACTGCTGGTAAGTCGTTGTATTTCTCGCACGGATTCGGGGTAACTTACAATGACCAAACAGGTATCGTTCCTCCAGCGGATGTGGACGTATTCTTGGTAGCTCCTAAAGGCTCAGGTACTTCACTTCGCCGTTTGTTCGTAGAAGGAAAAGGTCTTAACTCATCGTTTGCGGTGTTCCAAAATGCTACTGGCGAAGCCCGTACGAAGTGTATCGCAATGGGTATCGGTGTAGGTTCAGGTTATTTGTTTGAAACCGATTTCTACCGCGAAGTAACGTCTGACCTAACAGGGGAGCGTGGAACATTGATGGGTGCTATCCAGGGTATTTTTGCGGCTCAGTACGAAGTATTGCGCGAAAACGGCCACTCTCCATCAGAAGCGTTCAACGAAACAGTAGAAGAATTGACGCAGTCGTTGATGCCATTGGTGGCTGAAAACGGAATGGACTGGATGTACGCTAACTGCTCAACTACGGCTCAACGTGGTGCGCTTGACTGGTGGAAGCCTTTCAAAGAAGCTACTAAGCCTGTGTTCCAACAGTTATACAACTCAGTAAAATCAGGCGAGCAAGCCAACATCTCTATCACTCGTAACTCACAACCAGACTACCGCGAGAAACTCGAAGTAGAATTGGCGGAGCTTCGCGATTCTGAAATGTGGCAAGCAGGCGCTGCCGTTCGCAGCTTGCGTCCTGAGCGCAACTAAGTCTTAGCAACTTCTACAGAAAGTGTCTTGTTCGTTTTTTACAAGGCACTTTCTGTTTTTTTACACCTAAATACCTATGCAACACTTACTATTCGACAATGTAATTATTGCACAAGAAAAACTAACAAACTATTTATTAATTCATAAAGACCGCGACGACAAGTCAAAATTTTTAAATCAAGCAGGTTATACGATAGAAAATTGGGAAATATTAGCCGCAGATTTACGTTTGCTTTTTATGAAGGGAGAGCCTATATTTGAAGATGATGATGAATATGGCATAAAGTATAATATAAGCGGATTGCTATTTGGCCCTAATGGTCAAACTTTAAAAGTAAAGACAGTTTGGCTGTACGATACAAGAAAAGTGCAAACGAAATTTATAACGCTTTTTCCCGATAAAAGTTTAGAAATATGAAATTTGAACTATACACCCAAGCGGCACTTTCCACTTCCATCCCAAAATATGGGCTTAGAGAAGGTGATGTTGTGACGCTGGTCGAGTTTTTGGAAGGAGATGAGAATCTCCCCAATGCTTATATATGCGAAGTTTTTAACGCAGTTGGCGATACCATTGCAGTATGTACTGTAAAAGAGAACCAGCTGTATGCTTTATCTAAAAACGAAATTCTCCATGTCAGAACCTTGGAGGCTGCCTAAAATCACGACTTTTTAAACCTCAAAAAATCCCCCGAGTTGTGTAACTTCGGGGGATTTTGCAATTATCCCAACTTCATCTGTTTCTATGAGCCTTGCATCTGACAAACATAAGTCCAAAAACGCAGATTTTCCTACGTTTGACAACATACTCCAAGCCGCCGAGCGCATCCGTAAAGTGGTAAAACACACCGACTTGGAGCTAAATCTCAACTTTTCGGAGCGCTATGAAGCCAATATTTACTTCAAACGCGAAGATTTGCAAGTGGTACGTTCGTACAAAATCAGGGGAGCGTACAACAAAATGGCCAGTTTGTCGGCCGAAGCCCTCGAAAAAGGAGTCGTGTGCGCCAGCGCAGGAAACCACGCGCAAGGAGTCGCCTACGCTTGCAACAAAATGCAAGTCCGTGGTACTATTTTTATGCCCAGCACAACACCCGCTCAAAAGGTAAAACAGGTAAAACTATTTGGTAAAAATCAGATTGAAGTAGTCCTGCACGGCGATACGTACGATGACGCTTACCACGCTGCCAAGCATTTTTGTGAAGCCCATGCCGCCACGTTCATTCACCCGTTTGACGATGTACAGGTCATGGAAGGCCAAGGGACGGTGGGACTGGAAATTTTCCGCGATGCCGATTTTAAAATTGATTACCTGCTTTTTGCCATCGGCGGCGGCGGTTTGGCTTCAGGCGTTACCACCGTTTTTAAACAACTCAGCCCAGCCACTAAGCTCATTGGCGTCGAACCCGTAGGCTCTCCCACGATGCACACGGCTATCAAAGAAGGGCATGTCGTCACGCTCGACAACATTGATAAATTTGTGGATGGTGCCGCCGTGAAGCGCGCAGGAGAACATACCTTTGAAGTGTGTCGGAAAAATTTGGACGATATTTTGCTCATTCCCGAGGGAAAAGTTTGCTCCACGATTTTACAGCTGTACAACGAAGAAGCCATCGTCGTTGAACCCGCAGGAGCACTTACCGTGGCAGCACTTGACCAAATCAAAGACGAAATCAAAGGCAAAGACGTGGTGTTATTGATTGGGGGTGGCAACAACGACATCACCCGTACTGAAGAAATCAAGGAACGTTCGCTCCTCTACGAAGGACTAAAACACTACTTTATTATTCGCTTCCCGCAGCGCTCGGGGGCTTTTAAGGAGTTTTTGAACCACGTTCTTGGCCCCAACGACGACATCGCCCACTTTGAATATTCCAAAAAAACCGCCCGCGAACGAGGTCCTGCTTTGGTAGGTATCGAACTCCGTCACAAAGAAGATTTTGAGCCACTTTTGACACGCATGAACGAACACAATATTCAGTTTGAATACATCAACAATAAACCTGATTTGTTTGAGTTTTTGATATAAAAACACATCATTTTCCGATACTCATCGAACAGGATGAAGACAATATTTATATCGTGACTTGTCCTACTTTTAAAGGTTGCCATTCTTATGGGTAAGTAATGATTCATTTAAATTTTTGATATGAACTTTGATTTCAGAAAATACCACGTGCGTGCCATCAATGCGCGCGACGAAGCCGAAAAAGCGGCCATCAACCAAGAATTGAAAGACTTATACGACTCCCTTCCCGAAGCCGACAAAAAAGTGTTCAATGAAGAATTACAGAAGTTTTTGGTATCCCAATACAAAGCCATCGGCGACGAATACCAAGCTCTAAAAAGCGGAGGAGCGTTTCCGTCGGATAACTGATAACCATTAATCGATAACCGCCCCCCCATGCTTCGCGTCCCTTCTTCCATCAGCGCCCAACAGTTTCAGTCTCTGAAAATTCAGGACACGACTTTTGTGGCCTATCGAAGCGACGTTTACCCCGAGCGTAACGAAATTTTTTTTGAGGAACATGCCGTCGTTGTCGTGCTTGAAGGAGAAAAGAAGTTTATCTCTCCCAACCAAGACCTGCACGTTCGCAAGGGGCAAATTTTATTTTTCCAACGGGGCTGCTATTCCATGAACGAATCCATCGGAAGCGACTACCGCAGCCTTGTTTTTTTCTTTCACGAAAAGCTACTGAAAGAATTTGTAAGCCAAAACCAAACGTTGTTCGACAAAGCAGACGTCGAAAACCCTCAACCGATTTTAGTGCTGCACTCCTCTTCGGCTTTTGAGAAGTTCATTGATTCCCTTTTTCCCTACTTCAACTCACAAACGCCCTACTTGAATCAATTTTTACGACTCAAGTTTCAGGAATTACTGCTTCATTTGTTGGAAATCGACGGCTCCAATCAGCTCAAAACCATTTTGTTTAATATTTACAAAGGGCAAAAAACGGACTTGGAATACCTGCTCAACAACTACTACCTAAAACCTCTGACAATAAGCGAATTAGCCCATCTTTCGGGACGAAGTTTGTCAGCGTTTAAACGCGAGTTTGAAGCCCAATTTCACGCCTCTCCTGCCCATTGGATTAAACAAAAGCGCCTGGAACAAGCCGCTTTTTTACTCAAAAACGCCAATAAAAACGTGTCTGAAGTCAGTATGGAAATTGGCTATGAGAGTGTTTCTCATTTTATCAAAGCCTACAAGGAGAAATACGGTTTTACGCCAAAAAAATACAATTGAGCCAAAATCGCTATTGTTTGAGCGAAGGGCGTCATGTCACTTTGGGAAGATTCCTGCAATTTTGTAGCGTATTATTCTCCCATTGCATTAATCTCAAAATAGATATGTCAAACCAACCAACAACTCTCTTCGACAAAGTGTGGGATGCGCACGTTGTCCGCAAGATTGCAGACGGCCCCGATGTATTGTTCATCGACCGCCACTTTATTCACGAAGTAACCAGCCCCGTAGCATTTTTGGGCTTGGAAAGCAGAGGCATTGGCGTGTTGTTCCCTAACCGTACATTTGCTACGGCCGACCACAACACCCCTACCATCAACCAACACTTGCCAGTTGCTGACCCACTTTCGGCCAATCAGCTCAAGGCGTTGGAAACCAACACTGCCAAATACGGTATTTCTCACTGGGGCTTGGGCCACCAAAAAAATGGTATCGTACACGTGGTTGGACCAGAAAACGGCATCACTCTCCCTGGCATGACGATTGTTTGCGGTGATTCGCACACTTCTACCCACGGAGCGTTTGGAGCGATTGCGTTCGGTATTGGTACGTCGGAAGTAGAAATGGTATTGGCGTCTCAGTGTATCATGCAGCCAAAACCAAAGAAAATGCGCATTACCATCAATGGGCAATTGGGCAAAGGTGTCCTTCCAAAAGATGCGGTATTGTACATCATTTCTCAAATTTCGGCCAGTGGTGCTACGGGCTATTTCGTAGAGTACGCAGGTGACGTGTTTGAAAACATGAGCATGGAAGGCCGTATGACGGTGTGTAACATGTCGATTGAAATGGGTGCGCGCGGTGGTATGATTGCCCCCGACGAAAAAACGTTTGCTTACCTCAACGGCCGTGAGCAGTCGCCAAAAGGCGAAGCATGGGAAAACGCCGTTGCGTACTGGCAAACCCTCAAAACTGACGAAGGTGCTGGGTTCGACTTGGAATATACCTACGATGCTGCTGACATTGAGCCACAAATCACCTACGGAACAAACCCTGGCTTAGGTACGGGTATTACCAAACACATCCCGAAAGCTGCCGATGTACTTGACGGAGCTGCCTCTTACGCTAAGTCATTGAACTACATGGGATTTGCCGAAGACGAAAGTATTTTGGGCAAAGCCATTGATTTCGTTTTCTTGGGAAGCTGTACCAACGGCCGTATTGAAGACTTCCGCGCGTTTGCCTCAGTGGTAAAAGGTCGTAAAAAAGCTGACAATGTAACGGCTTGGTTGGTACCAGGTTCGCACATTGTAGAAGCCCAAATCCAAGAAGAAGGTATTTTGGATATTTTGACCGACGCGGGCTTCCAATTGCGCCAACCAGGGTGCTCGGCTTGCTTGGCCATGAACGACGACAAGATTCCTGCGGGCAAGTATGCCGTAAGTACCTCTAACCGTAACTTCGAAGGTCGCCAAGGCCCAGGAGCACGTACCTTGTTGGCCAGCCCATTGGTAGCCGCTGCCGCCGCTATTACGGGTAAAGTCACTGACCCACGGGAGTTTTTGTAGTTCTATTGCGCATACATTATCACCCTGTATTTGTCACCCTGCAAAGGGTCTAATAATCATTCATCATGGCATACGATAAATTCACCATACTAACCAGTTCGGCAGTGCCGCTTCCGTTGGAAAACGTGGACACTGACCAAATCATCCCTGCTCGTTTCTTGAAAGCCACTGAGCGCAAGGGATTCGGCGATAACCTTTTCCGCGATTGGCGCTACAACGGCGACGATACGCCTAAGGCCGATTTCGTTTTAAACAATCCTCTTTACAGCGGTAAAATCTTGGTAGGAGGCCGCAACTTCGGAAGCGGTTCGAGCCGTGAGCACGCGGCATGGGCTATCTACGATTACGGATTCCGTTGTGTGGTATCCAGCTTTTTTGCTGATATCTTCAAAAACAACGCCATCAACGTAGGGATTTTACCAGTAACGGTAAGTCCTGAATTTTTGGATAAAATTTTCCAAGCCATCGAAAAAGATGCTAACGCGGAGCTAACGGTCAACCTTCCTGAGCAAACCATCACGATTGTTTCGACGGGTGATTCGGAGTCATTTGACATCAACGGATATAAAAAACACAACCTCATCAATGGCTACGACGATATCGACTATCTACAAGCCATGAAAGAGGAAATCGGTGTATTTGAAGCCGCTCGGCCGTACTAATTTTTATGAGATACATTGAAATAATGGATACGACACTCCGCGACGGTGAACAGACCAGCGGGGTGTCTTTTTCGGCTTCGGAGAAATTGGCTTTGGCGCAGTTGCTCCTTACGGAAGTCAAAGTAGATCGTATTGAAATTGCTTCGGCTAGAGTATCTGCAGGGGAGCTAAAAGCAGTACAAAAAATTACGAAGTGGGCACAAGAAAATGGCTTCATCGACAAAGTAGAGGTACTTACGTTTGTCGATGGCGAAGCTTCTATTGATTGGATGCTGGAGTCGGGCGCTAAAGTGATGAACCTTCTTACCAAAGGGTCGCTTAATCACTTGACGCACCAACTCAAAAAAACACCCGAAGCGCATTTTGCCGACATCCAAAAAGTAATCGAATTGGCACAATCGAAAGGGATTTCGGCCAATGTTTACCTCGAAGATTGGAGCAATGGAATGCGTAATTCACCCGAATATGTATTTCAATTTCTTGATTTTCTAACTACTCAGCCGATTCTACGGGTGTTACTCCCCGATACGTTAGGCGTACTTACTCCTGCCGAATCGTATTCGTACATCAAGTCGATTGTGGAACGTTATCCCGATCATCACTTCGATTTCCACGCGCACAATGACTATGACCTCGGCATCGCCAACGTCATGGAGGCTGTGCGGGCAGGGGCACATGGGTTGCACTTGACCGTCAACGGCATGGGTGAGCGCGCGGGCAATGCTCCGTTGGCCAGTGCCATTGCGGTATTGAAAGACTTTATGCCAGAAGTGGAAACGGGCGTCGTGGAAGAGTCGTTGTTTTCGGTGAGTAAAATCGTTGAAACCTTCTCAGGATTGCGGATTCCTGCCAATAAACCCATTGTTGGTGACAACGTGTTTACCCAAACGGCGGGTATTCATGCCGACGGCGACAAGAAAAACAACCTCTATTTCAACGAGTTGATGCCTGAGCGTTTCGGGCGGAAGCGTTCGTATGCGTTGGGCAAAACCTCGGGCAAGGCCAATATCGAGAATAACCTTCGCGAATTGGGCATCAAACTTTCTGACGAAGACCTCAAAAAGGTAACGCAGCGTATCATCGAACTCGGCGACCGTAAAGAAGTAGTGACGCAAGAAGACCTTCCGTACATTATTTCGGACGTGTTGGACACCAATGCGATTGAGTTTAAGATTGAGATTCTCAATTACGTCCTGACGCACTCCAAAGACCTCCGTCCTTCGGCGACGCTCAAACTCAAAATTGAGGACGAGACGTTTGAAGAAAGTGCCCAAGGCGATGGTCAGTACGATGCGTTTATGAATGCGTTGAAGAAAATTTATGCCAAGAAAAGCCTTGAACTTCCTTTGCTGACCGACTACGCCGTCCGTATCCCAACGGGTGGAAAGACGGATGCGCTTTGCGAAACGGTCATTACGTGGAACTGGAACGCTAAAGAATTCAAGACCCGAGGCTTAGACTCTGACCAAACGGTTTCGGCCATCAAAGCCACTCAAAAAATGCTAAACTTGATTTCGCTTTAATTTTTTATAGGACACAAAGTTTCTCAGAGTTTATGGCACAGAGTATCACAGAGTTAAATACGCTTTCTCAGGTTATTCTGAAGCAAGCCTTCGATGTGCATTCTGCGCTTGGCCCTGGCCTTTTAGAGAGTGCTTATAAAGAATGTTTGGCGTACCGTTTGACAAAAAATGGATTATGGGTAGAAAAAGAGAAGCCCATCCCCCTCGTTTTTGAAGAAATTAGATTAGATCAAGGCTATCGGCTGGATTTGCTGGTAGAGAATAAAATTGTAGTTGAGTTAAAATCAGTTGAATCACTTAATGACTTACACACGGCACAGGTATTAACTTACCTAAAATTGGGCGGTTACAAGCTTGGCCTTCTTTTAAACTTTAACGTAAAAAGTTTAAAAGAAGGAATCAAAAGATTGATTTTATAACCCTGAGAAACTCTGTGTCGAACTCCGTGTAACTCCGTGACCTAAAGAATAAAATGGCAAAAAAACACATCCTTATCGTACCCGGTGATGGAATCGGGCAAGAAGTTACCACGGTTGGTAAACAAGTACTAGACCGTATCGCCGAAAAATTCGGCCACGAATTCACCTACGACGAAGCCCTCATCGGCCACGTAGCCATCGAAGCTACGGGCGACCCGCTTCCCGAAGAAACCCTTGTAAAAATGCGGGCTTCGGATGCCATCTTGTTTGGCGCCGTAGGTCACCCAAAATACGACAACGACCCTTCGGCCAAAGTACGCCCTGAACAGGGCTTGTTGAAAATGCGGAAAGAACTTGGCTTGTACGCCAACCTTCGCCCTATCAAGTTGTTCGACGAATTGTTGGAAGCCTCAAGTATCAAACCTGAAATCCTTAAAGGCAGCGATATCCTTTTCTTCCGCGAATTGACGGGCGACGTGTATTTTGGAAAACGTGAGCGTCTCGACGACGGCAACACGGCTTACGACACCATGATTTATAGCAAGTACGAAGTAGAGCGCATTGCCCGCAAGGCATTTGAAGCCGCTCGTACGCGTAGCAAAAAATTGATGTCGGTTGATAAAGCCAACGTACTGGAATCAAGCCGTTTGTGGCGCGAGGTAATTCAAAAAATCGCTCCCGAATATCCTGACGTTGAAGTAGAGCACCAATTCATTGACGCCGCTGCGATGTTGCTCATCAAAGACCCACGTCGTTTTGACGTAGTGGTAACGGGTAACCTTTTCGGGGATATTTTGACCGACGAAGCCAGCCAAATCGCAGGTTCGATGGGTATGTTGGCCTCGGCCTCAGTAGGCGACAGCACGGGTGTTTATGAGCCTATTCACGGTTCGGCACACGACATTACGGGCAAAGGCGTAGCCAATCCTTTGGCTTCTGTACTTTCAGCAGCGTTGTTGTTGGATATTTCGTTTGGCCTAAAAGCCGAAGCAGATGCCATCATCGCCGCGGTTGACAAAGTATTGAAAGACGGTTTCCGCACGCGCGACATCGCTAACAGCGAAACCCCTGCCGACAAAATCCTCGGCACCGACGCCATGGGCGCAGAGTTGTTGAAGCATTTGTAGAATCAATGATTCAAGCGATTCGAAACATACTATCAAAGCCCCACATAGCCATCGTTTGGACGGTGGTTATTTTGGGGCTTTGCTCTATTCCACGCCAAGAAATGCCCGATGGAATGGGTTCTGACAAACTTCACCATTTTGGAGCGTTTGGAATATTAGGTGCGCTTTGGTATTGGGCCAAACCTAACCCTTGGTGGGTCATTATTGGTGGAAGTCTGTATGGCTTATTTATTGAAGTTTGGCAGTACATTATGCCCATTGGCCGCACCTTCGATTTGTACGATGCCTTGGCCGATGCCGTTGGCGTCATCGTTGCGGTACCTATTGCCCATTGGGTTTGGAAATACTTCAAAACCTATGAGGTTTGAAAACACCCGAACTAAAACCTCACAGGTTTCAGAAATCTTAAACAAAAAAACCTATGAGGTTTGAACGCAACCGAATTCAAACCTCATAGGTTTCAAGAACCTACCTCGTTGGGTTGTAATAACCTCGATTTAATAATAAAACGCACCCCCATCGGTATTTCCAACGAAAAACTAGCCCCTCGTCCTAGTACTACGTCGAGGGTTAAGTGCGTGTGTTTCCAGTACTCAAACTGGTCGCGCGACATGTAAAAATCGCAGCCGTGAATTTCGCCTAGTTTTATATCGGTTTCGTTCAACATCAACTCTCCCACCTCAAAACACATCGGAGCTGAGCCATCGCAGCAACCGCCACTTTGGTGAAACATCAAAGCACCGTACTTGGCGCGGAGCGTGTCAATGACCCGCTCCGCCGCCTCCGTTATTGCGATTCTAGACATACTTAAAAGAACCCTAACTTGTTCTTATCGTACGAAATCAACATATTTTTAGCCTGACGATAATGGTTCAACATCATCTTGTGCGTCTCGCGGCCAATACCTGATTTCTTGTAGCCACCAAATGGCGCATGTGCTGGATATGCGTGATAGCAGTTGACCCACACACGACCCGCTTGTACGGCACGAGCAACTTTGTACGCTTGATGCGTGTCGCGCGTCCATACCCCTGCACCGAGGCCATAAAGTGTATCATTGGCAATTTCAATAGCTTCCTCTTCCGTTTTGAAGGTGGCTACACACACCACTGGCCCAAAGATTTCTTCTTGGAAAATGCGCATTTTGTTGTTGCCTTTAAACAACGTTGGCTTGATATAATACCCACCTTCAAGTCCTTCGTTGTAAGCAGCGCCACCACCCGCCAACAACTCTGCACCTTCTTCTTTACCGAGGTCGATGTAGTGCAAAATCTTTTGGTATTGGTCGTTCGATGCCTGTGCCCCCATCATCGTACTTGGGTCGAGTGGGTGACCCAGTTTAATGGCGTTAATGCGCTCAACTACGCGCTCAATAAAGGCATCATAGATAGATTCATCCACCAAAATGCGCGACGGACACGTACATACTTCGCCTTGATTGAGGGCAAACATCGTTGCTCCTTCCAAGCACTTATCGAAGAACTCGTCGTCGGCATCCATGATGCTTTTGAAGAAAATATTGGGCGATTTTCCACCCAATTCGAGCGTAACAGGAATGATATTTTTGGAAGCATACTGCATAATCAGCTGCCCCGTTGTGGTCTCGCCCGTAAACGCAATTTTATTGATACGAGGGCTGGATGCCAATGGCTTACCTGCTTCAATGCCAAAGCCGTTGACAATGTTCAGTACACCCGCTGGCAACAAATCTTGAATCAATTCGGCCAACACCATGATTCCCACGGGCGTTTGTTCGGCAGGCTTCAACACCACGCAGTTTCCTGCGGCCAAAGCAGGCGCAATTTTCCAAGCGGCCATCAACAACGGAAAATTCCAAGGAATGATTTGCCCAACCACGCCAAGCGGTTCGTGCACAATCAGTGATAACGTATTAGAATCCAATTCTGAAGCCGAGCCTTCTTCGGCCCGAATTACGCCCGCAAAATAACGGAAGTGGTCAATCGCCAAGGGTAAATCAGCGGCTTTCGTTTCGCGAATTGGCTTGCCGTTGTCCCACGTTTCTACACTTGCCAACAGTTCCAAGTTTGCCTCCATCGCATCCGCAATTTTTAACAAAACGTTGCTTCTCGTCGTCACCGAGCTGTTATTCCACTGCGGAGCGGCAGCCCAAGCGGCATCCAAAGCAAGGTTAATGTCCTCTTCGGTCGAACGGGCTACTTTGGTAAATACCTGTCCGTCAACGGGCGAGGTGGTTTCAAAATATTCGCCTTTAACAGGACTTACCCACTGGCCGCCAATGAAGTTATCGTAGTGCGTTTTAAAGATGGGCTTTGCCACCAAGTTGTTTTGTTGTGTGATTACAGTTGACATCGTTTAAGGGCTTTGTGTTTCAAAAAGATTTTGCACAAAACAACCTTCAAAAAATCACATTTAATTGACTTATCCTGCTTACCATTTTCCCTATCCTATCAACTGATTGTACTATTCTATCAACTGTTGTACGATACTACCATTGTATGCGTTTTTGACGTACTTTTAGTATGATTTTAAGAATTAATACAATAAATTCTTTAGCAATAGATACCCATGGTTGAGTTAAATCCTTTGCATTACCAAAACCGCCGCCTCGAAACGTTGGTAGAAAATCGTACCCTGCATACGCTTAACAATGCCGAACTCAACATTTTTGAGACGCACCAAAAGGCCGCGCAAGTGATGTTGCAGTTTCATGAGCCTGTGTTGGCAAGTATGATACGGGGCAAAAAAATTATGCACCTTCAGAATACGCCTTCGTTCGGGTTTTTACCTGGCGAATCGGTGATTTTACCCTCTAACGAATTGATGTGTATTGATTTTCCCGAAGCCTCCGAACAAAATCCTACGCAATGCCTAGCGTTGGCCTTCAACGAAGCCAAACTCCAACAGGCCGTGAATTTGCTCAATGAACGTGGGCTGAAACAAAATGGGAAGGAATGGAGCATGACCGATTATAATTATCATTTTACAAACGACATTGCCATCAATCAAATCCTGCAACGACTTATTTTTATTTTCACCGAAAACCACCCCTCTAAAGATATTTTTGCCGATATGCTGCTGCAAGAGCTTATCATCCGCATTTTACAAACTGAATCGAAGAGTATTTACCTTAAAAAGTCTTACACCCAACCCAACAACGACCGTATTTCGTTTGTGCTCAATTTTATTCGGGAAAATATCACCGAAGACCTCACCATTGAGTTGCTGAGTGAAAAAGCCTACATGAGTGAGTCAAATTTTTACCGTACGTTTAAGCACGAGACGGGTTCTACTCCCATTGATTTTATCATCGAAGAGCGTCTAAAATTGGCAGAAAGTCTGCTTCGTGACCCTAAAATGAGCGTCAAAGAAGCTTTTATGGCCAGTGGTTTCAATAGCTTTTCGTACTTCTGCCGTATTTTTAAGAAAAAGAAAAACCTCTCGCCTACTGAGTTTAAAGAGAAATCGAATCAACTCAAAAATCGGCCCATGGCGTAGGTTGGTACACGTCGATGGGCTAGTTTTTCTTCGTAAACTTCTTTATAAATACATATACAGCAATCGCCAACCGCCAAGCAGCCCGCTTTACGGTATCTAGACCAAATGCCCAAGTGATGTAGAGACTTTTTTGAAGTGGCCCATAATTTTCTTCGAGGTATTTTTTTGCATTTTGCTCCGCATCTTGGTAAACCTCCAAATGCGTTTTGGATTTAGTCCCGCTTCCTGAGCTATCAAAGGGCGAATGTTTTGCATAATCGTCAATGGGGAAAGCGATGAATTTGTACCCTCTTTTGTAAATTTCGTGGCTCCAAACAGTCCCTAAATCAACGCCTCCCCATGACCCTCCATAACAACCTAAATCCCCGTGAGGAAGTGTTTCTTTGCGGTATTTTTGAACGTCAATCAACGCACAATACTCATTAAGTCGGCATTCTGGGAGCAAGTGAACCCTTCCTTCTTTCAAAACTTTCAACTGTATGTCACGGCGTGGTGTTTCGTACTTTTCGGTGAGCTCAATGGCTTCCTCTAGCGAAGGCACATAGTCTTCATAGCGATTGCTGTTGCATTTATTTCCCCAATTAGGCCCTGCTGGACAGCTCCAACATTGGCCAACCGAACCTACTCCGATAGTATGTTGTGGCGATTCTTTTATTAGCTTAATCATCTCCCCCACAATATTTTTATGAAATAACATATCGTTGTGCATCACAACTAAATACTCTTTATCTGTTATTTCAAGTGGGTACTGAAACATGATACTGTGCCGAAACCGCGAATCAGATTTTGTTCGCTCATAATCGCTCAAGCCAACGGGAATAAAATAACGCGGATAGTACACGGATAAGTTTACCCCTGTGTTTCGGAAGTAATCAATCACTTTATAAATACCAATGTAGTCATTATGAGGCTGAACTCGCTCCCGGGCAAGATATATTGTATCAATATGCTTACCACAGTGCTCTATCAGGCTTTTTATGGCAATGATTGTGTGGTGCGGCTTTCCATAAAAAGCAATAGCAACATCTACTTTTGAAGAACCTACTTCCTCTTTTGTGATTTCATTTACAACTGATGGCTTGTTCATGCGTGTGGAGTCTTAGTGCGCAAATAGTCGATTGATTTTTAGTTGGTTTGCTTTTAATAGGTTGTTTATTAAGTTTCTTTATAATTTACCCGCAGATTTACGCTGATTCTAACACCACAGATAACCGCAGATTTTGGGTGATTAATTCGGCTAATGAGCTTATCTGCGCCAATCCGCGTTGAATTTTAATCTGCGTTTATCTGCGGGATAAAAAATATCATACTACTTTTCAAACAAGGTATTTAATTTCAACCAAGTCAGTCTTTATTTACTAGCAAAATAGTATGTTTAAAAGAAAACAAATGAGCTATTTACTGTGAAATTACCGTCATAAGCATAATTTTGCTCCAAAATACGCTCATTATGCTTTACCTCGAAACTCCACGCCTGTATTTCCGTATTTTCCGACCCGAAGACGCCGCTGACTTATTCCGAATCGAAGGGGATGCCGATGTTATGCGATTCATCCGTACCCCTGCGGCTGACATTTCGCATAGCCACCAACGCATCGCCAATGAACTCGTTTATGCCTCGGAAAACGAAGGACTAGGATTATGTGCTTGTTACGAAAAAGAAAGTGGAACGTTTGTAGGACTTGTCAAAATCAAACACGTAGAAAATACCGATGCCATCGAAGTAGGATACGGGTTTGTGCCCGAAGCTTGGGGTAAAGGCTACGCCACCGAAGTGACTCGCACATCTATCGAACACCTCCAAACGAATTTTGCTGGACGCCCCATCATCGCCTTCATCCATCCTAATCATCATAGTTCACGGCACGTATTAGAAAAAGCGGGCATGAAGCAAGTACCAACCATCTTTGAAGGGCATGAAGAGGCGGTTGTGTTTGAGTTTATTAGCTAACACTATCAAGCAGCTATGGCTACATTAACATCCATTTCTGCCAGCAATTCCAACAATTGCTTCGTCAAATTTATTTTTAATTCTTTATACTGTTCAATAGCTAACAAATCAGGAATTGCTTGCGCTTCATGTCGTACCAAAGAAGCATTCACGCGCCCAATAGATTCAAGAGTATATTGAATTTCATCTTGGAGTGATTCGTAAGGTTTCATAAATACTACAGGGTAATATAATCTACAACTTGAATTTTGACAATGCCTTTTGCCCGTCTTTTGCGGTCTCTAATTAAGAAATGGTACCAATCTAAAACATCCAATTGTGAAAAATGATATTGGGGATGATTAATTGCGTACATTTTATTAATGTCTCCCAAAGCAACTTCTCACATTTCCCCCTCTACGCCGAGTCCAAACAGGGCAAAATCGTACTTAACGGGGTCGTTGGAATCGAGTTGTTTGAGGTTTTCGGTGAGTTCTAGGGCTGTTTGCCAGTCGGTGGTGGGACGCTGAATAAGCCCCAACTTACGCGCTACCCGATCTACGTGTACATCGCACGGGCATATCAATTGCGAAGGTTTCAGGGCATTCCAAAGGCCAAAATCAACTCCTTTGTCGTCTTTGCGCACCATCCAGCGCAAAAACATATTGAGCCGCTTACACGATGATTTTCGTACGGGTGTAGCAATGTGTTTACGGGTACGTTCTGGAAAATCTTCGAGGCTAAAAAACAACTCATGGAAGCCTGCAAGGCCCTTTTCTACGTGCGGCGCCTCTACGGGAAGGGCCTGAACAAACGCTTCTTCTAGCGAGTGATGATGTTGGTAAAAGTGCTTAAAAAAATGAAGAAAATAGAGCGTATCGGTGGCGTTGAACGTCCGATGTTTGAAGTTGAGAAACCGTTTTAGGTCTGATTCGGTATGATTACGAACAAAATCGTAAGGAGCACCGTCCATGAGTTGAATCAACTCTTGGCATTTGTTGATAATCGTTTTACGCTGTCCCCACGCCAAAACTGCCGCCCAAAAACCCATGATTTCGATGTCTTGTAACTTCGAAAACTGATGCGGAATACTAATGGGGTCGTTGGGGATAAAATTGGGCTGGTTGTACTGAGCTACTTTTGCTTCCAGCAGCTCCACCACATAGTTGGTCATTAGATGCTACGACCTCCCTTCAACACCCACACTAACCCGCGAGAAAGCCCCGAAAATAGCAGAACAATCCCCGTAAATATCCACGTAAAAAGCGAAATAAATGGGTAAAAAATGGTAAAAGCAACGCTCCAAATACGAAAGCCGAGGGATTTTTTGATTTGTTCGCGTTCTTGGCGGCGAGAAAGCATTTTTATTTATGTTAATGGTAATTAGTACAAATTTCGGTTTTTGAATCGAAAACAAAAAATCAATTTGTGAGCACTTTATTTTATCGCGACCCAAGGAGATAGAACAATTGGACTGTTGCCCCGCCCGTGCCCGTTACTAAACCATTAGACAACCGCAATCCTTGGCCTGGCAGGTAGGGATAATTTCGATTCCCAAACGCTGAAATAGCCATCGCATTGCGTGCCAATAATCGTGTTTGTAGGCGTTTAAATAGTAAGAATTGCGCTCCTAAAGTAAAATCTACCCCTGCTTCCCCCCCAGCTTTTGAGGGAACAGCCGTGGTATAACTTGGAAAATACTCGCCGTCAAGTACGATGTTTCCTTCTGCTTTGGTGCGAGACAGGGTAAGGTAATATCCCCAAAAGAAACTTACGGCCCCATGTCTAGTAGCACTATGATGTTCTCTGCCAAGTTTAAGATAAATCCCCGTTATCCGTTGTTGAAGGCGTTGGGCTTGTAGATGTTCTAACGAAGCGTATCCTAGCCCCAGCGTTATCAATTTAGAAGTATTTGCGCGCCCCAACTGCACATACACTTCTCCAATTCTAGGATTATAAAGGCGCGCCTTTTCGTTCGTCACCAAACCACTTATTACTGTTTCGCTTTGAGAAAAAGCCATAAAAGGGAGATTTTTGAAGCCATCTATCCCAATAGCCTGAATTCGTAACGGCTGCTTTTGGGCTCCTGCCAACAATGAAAAGCTTAGCAAGAAATAAGTCATTAGCTGTTTCATAGTTCTGCAATTTGAACGTTTATTCCCCCTCCTGTACCGCTTTGGTAGCTTGCATAATACCCATTATACTGTACTTCTGCGCGTTTGAAACTCGATAAAATGGTGCGCCCAGTCGTTGGTTTGGCTATTTCCAATACGTAACCGCATCGTCTAAAATTCTGTATATTGGTTGTATAAAACACCGTGAGCGTGTCAGTACGCCCTTGTTGTTCAAAAATATAGGTTGTTTGCGATTCGTTTAGGTTTAGTGGCAAATGCAAATCGCCATAAGCTGATTCTGTGGAGGGCTTTATGCCTTGGGGAGAAATTTCTTTTGTAGCGCCAACTACCCTAATTTTAGTAAAGATCGGCTTGGGACTCCGCCAATTAAATTGAATAGACAGCGTAGGTTCCGACGTCACACCGCATTCTTCGGTACAGCTCAAACAGGATAAGACCCCAAAAAGAATAATGAATACTTGTATTTTCATGTCGTGTTATGAAGTATTATTACCCCAAAAATATGAAACTATGTTTGAACACCACAGTCAAAAAGTCATCTCTCAACCTCGTTTTCAACGTCGAGTTATCAAATATGCTGCCGTAGCAGTCGGAATGATTGGAATTTCGTGGTTGATTGGCGCACTGGGCTACCGCTACCTCACCGACCCGCACATGGGCTGGGTAGATTCGTTTTATAATGCGGCGATGATTTTAGGAGGCATGGGCCCCGTTGATACGCTTCATTCGGACGTAGCCAAAGTTTTTGCTTCTTTTTACGCACTTTTTAGCGGAATTACTTTTTTATCAGCAACTTCAGTTTTATTCGCCCCTTTTGTGCACCGTTTTTTACACGTTTTGCACGTCGATTCGAAAGACAAATAGCCAACCGACTCTCTATTTCTTATACACCCTCACGTAATCCACCAAAAATACGTCGGGGTAAACAGTGTATTGTAAATCTTTCTTTTCCGAGGGAAGTTCCATACTTAAAATCAGGTATTCTTCCATCCGTGAAATCCCGATGGTGACTTCATAAAACTTGTATCCATCAATAAAAAAGGCGTATTTGTCGGGCGTCCATTCCAACGCAAAAGTGTGGAATCCTTCGCTTACTCCTTTGAGGTAACTTTGCATTCCGCGCGTACTTTTTTGGTTGGGGCCATACGCCCAATGCACGTTGTGGGAGACAATATCTACCCCCAGTTTTTTGAAAAACTCAAAAATATCTATTTCAGCTCCATAAACAGCGGGGTCTTCGCCTTTGGAAATATCGGGCGACTGAATCCAGAACGCCGCCCACACGCCTGGTGATTTTTGCAACTGCGCCCGACATTCAAAATAACCGTATTTGGTCATCAGTTTGCCTTGCGTACCCACCGCCCCAATCAGAATGCTGTCTCCTTTTTGGATAGCGTGCAATTTCAGAAAACCGTCCTTCACTTCCACCGCTTCGGGCGACACGTAGCCTAAGGCACGCGGCCCCACTCCCCTTACCGCCCATTTTTTCGGGTCGAGTTGATTCCCATTAAAATTATCTTCCCAAAACAGGGAGTAGCCTAGTTTTTCGGGTGTAAACTGCTCCTGAGACATCGGCGGCTGGGCAGGACGCTGAGCAAAACAAACCTCAACGCATAAAAAACTAAGGAAAACACAGACAAACGTTTTCATGTGAGGAGGCGTTTAAAACCCTGACAAAGCCGATTTTTTGTAACTCAACACGTATTTCCCCGAGCCTACCGTCACCGTATTTCGCTCACGGCGATTAATCCACTTGGGCTTAACAGTAGAGGCCACCAGTGCTTTCCCGTTGAAAGTAATGTTGTTAGTTGGCGTTGGCGGCAAACAAATCGTCGCCGTGGTGTTAACAGGCACTTCAATGGTCATCGTAATTAGGTCGCCCTTTTTCTGCCAAGCCGAGGTAATGCTACCATACACCGAACGGTGCGTAGCTTTCAGCGAATTGATAGTGGCGTTCATCGGTTCGGGTTGGATGAGGAACGTCTTAAACCCAGGCGACGTCTCTTTAATCCCCGCCATGTTTTCAAACATCCATTCGCAAATAGAACCGAACGCGTAGTGATTAAATGAGTTCATTCCTGCGGGGAAACCACCTTCTTTGGTGAAACTGTTCCAACGTTCCCAAATCGTATTGGCACCGTTTTGAATCTCAAAACCCCACGAAGGATACTCTTTTTGGAACAACAACTTGTAGGCTGTTTCGCTGTAGCCTGTGTTTGAAAGCACTGGCAACATAGGCCGCACGCCCAAAAAACCCGTGGTGAGTTTATTGCCGTTTTTAACCACCAATTCATTCAGCCATTTGGCCGCTTTGAGGGTGTGGGTACTGTCCAAAAGATTCATAAAAATCGCGTTGGCATAGGCCGTTTGGGTATGTCCCTCAAACCCTTGCTCGCCGTCAACGTAGCCCCGACCGTCGCCGTACGCTGCGGCGTTACAAATAAATCGCCCTTCGGCATTGGTGTAATGTTTGAGAAAAGCCGCCTTCACTTTCGCATTTATCTCTTTAAAATGGCTCGCTTCGTTTTCGTCGCCAATGGCCAAGGCCATTTCCTGCATCAATTGGGCGGAGTACGCGTAATACATCGTAGCCAGCATATCTGGCGGCGTTTTTTTGCCCACACTCAACCAATCGCCAAAACCACCTTTGGGATCGACTTCGGCAAAAGCCGTTTCCTTAAACACGTACTCGCCTTTGCTTTTTGTTTCCAAAAACTGCATGAATTTCTTCATTTCTGACCAGTGCGTTTTGATGATTCGGGTGTCGCCGTAGGAGCGGAAAATTTGGTACGGATACACAATCCCCGCCTCCATCCAGCCAGGCGAATAGGTATCGGTTTTGCGAACCGACGGCGCAGGGGCGTACAGCGGATAGGCGCCGTTGGGGAGTTGGGCATCGTTGAGATCCGCCACCCATTTTGTCCCAAAAGCCGCAATGTCGTTGTTGAGCGTAGCACTTTTTACGTACGCTTGGGCATCGCCCGTCCAGCCGAGGCGTTCATCACGCTGCGGGCAATCGGTCGGAACTTCCAGATAATTAGACTGCTGCGTCCAAATAATATTATGGTACAATTGATTCACAAAAGCATTATCCGTTTCAAATGTTCCTGCTTTTGGGGTAGCCGACGACAGCACAAGGCCCAAAATATCCTGCATTCCGAGGCCATTTTGTAGCCCTTCGACTTGCACGTACTGAAACCCATGGTACGTAAAACGGGGCTCGTAGATTTCACCGTTGGGGTCGCCTTTGGCAATGTACAAATCCGTCCCGCGCGCCTTGCGGAGGTTTTCGGTCATGAGTTTGCCATCGGGATACAGCATTTCACCAAACCGAAAAAGAATAGAATCACCTTTGGCAGCTTTGAAACGCACCTTGATGATGCCCGCAAAGTTTTGCCCCATGTCAATCAAATACGCCTTTGCCCCAATCTGTTTGATATTTTTGGGGGTAAGTCGGGCTACTTCCCGCACAGGGTCGCCTGGGAAAGATTGAAATAGACGCTCGGCTTTCTCCGAAACGGTAATGACTTTTTTCCAAGCGGTCTCATTGTATCCCGTTTGATTCCAGCCCGTTAGCTCTTTGTTGGCATCATACACTTCACCGTTCAGAATATCCGACTCCACGATGGGGCCATAGTTGGCTTTCCACGTATTGTCAGTCGCAATCGTTTCTTTTTGGCCGTTGGTGTATTCAATTTCCAACTGTGCTTTCAGCGCGGGTACATCGCCATAAAAGTTTTTGACAACGGGGTTTCTCACCAGCAACGCATACCCCAAGTAGCCCGCATACCAACCGTAAGAAAGGATAGAGCCCAAGGCATTTTTGCCAAGTTTCAGGTCTTTACTTACGTCAAATGTTTGGTAATAAAGGCGTTTGTTGTAGTCGGTCCAGCCTGGGGTGAGGTAATCATTCCCGATTTTACGCCCGTTGATTTGAAATTCGTACAAACCAAGCGCCGTCACGTACAGTCGTGCTTTTTTGATGGGGCCTTTTACATCAATCTCTTTACGAAGAAACGGAGCGGGCGGTAGGTGGTATTCTTTTCCCTTTCCTAAATGGTTCAGGTTAAGCCCGATAAAACTGGCTTTCCAGTCGTTTTTTTGCAGCAAACCCATTTCCCACCTAGCGGGTTCGCTCCACGACCCGGGTACATTTTTTTTATCCCAACTCCTTACTTTCCAATAGCAGATTTGGCGCGATTCCAGCGGTTTACCCGCGTATTCAATTTGGGAAGTGGTCTCTCCTGTCACTTTTTTACTATCCCACAAGTCTGCTTTCCCTTCTTCCAACAGCGCCACCGAAGTCGCCACCAAAATTTGATACCCCGTTTGGTATTGACTAGTGACGGCCGAGGTCAGTTCCCAGCTCAAACGAGGCTGAGTGACGTCCGTCACGGGGTTGATTTTGTATTCACACCGTAAATAAACGGCCTTGAGGTCGCTTTGTGCATACACACTAACGCCCAACAGCAGGGCAACTGCCAAGGAAAGAAATCGTTGAAACATATCAGTTAAGGGTTTTCACTACTACTACGGGCAAAGTTGAAAGAAATACTACCCACAACTATCCTTCACTACCCTACCCATCGATTATCAACGCACTTTTTGTTTCCACGTTTGGTACTGAGTGCGCATGGTTTCGAGTTGAGAAAGGTAGTTGGCATCCTTGGCCCGATTGATTTTCTCGTCGGGGTCGTTGCGGAGGTCGTAGAGTTCTTCGTAATTGTGCTCAATGTACTTCATGTATTTCAGGTCGTTGCGTACCACGCCTTCCACCTTGGGCAAACGAGGCGAACCCAGAAACGTGTGCTCGTAGAAAAATGCGTTTCTGGCGAGTTGTTTTGGCTTTTTCACAAGTTCCGCCAAGTTCACACCTTGCATTTCCGCAGGCACCTTCACTCCCGCCAATTGTAAAATCGTTGGGGCAATGTCGATATTAAGCGCCAATTGGTTGGAGGTCTTTTTACGAAGCTGAGGAGTACGCGGGTCGTACATAATGAGCGGCACCCGAATCGACTCTTCGTGGCCAAACCATTTTCCCGACATCCCGTATTCACCCAAATAATAGCCATTATCACCCATAAAAATAATGACGGTATTAGAAGCCAAACCTTTGTCTTGCAAGGTTTTCATCATATCTCCAACGACTTCGTCCACGCCGCTAATCAAACGATAATACTGCCGCACGCTTTCTTGGTACATTCGGTTGCCGTCAAACTGAAAATACCAGCGCTCGCGGGCGATGTTCTTATCGGTTCGGAAAAAATCGGGGAACGATTGCCAGTACTTCGGGTCGGCTTTTTCGGGTTCAGGAATCGAATCGTTGGCGTACATCGGCTTATAACGTTCTTGAACGATAAACGGGCGCGGGTCGCCGTCTTGAATGTGCGGCGCTTTAAAACTCACCGACAAACAAAACGGCGCATCTGATTGGGTTTGTGCCAAAAACTGCTGGATGTCGTTGTTGACTTTATCGGTATGGTGAATAAAATTGCCTTGCGCGTCCTTCATTTCGTAATCGGGTTGTGGTTTTTCCGAACCCGCCCAAAAATCGAAGACATTGCTCGGCTGCGCTTTGGGTTCTCCAACGCCGTATTTGCCAATAAAACCGATTTGATACCCTGCTTTTTTCAACAACATTGGGTAAGTATTGGCAAAGGCTGCGGGCTTAAAACTGGTATTAAAATCCTCAATTTTGTGCCTCGACATGTATTGCCCACTCAAAATACTCGCCCGACTCACGCAGCAAATGGACGTCGTCACATACGCCTTTTTGAAAAGAACGCCGCGCGCGGCAAGTTGATCTAAGTGAGGTGTTTTAATCATTCGATTTCCCATCGCCCCCAAGGCGTTCCATCGGTGGTCGTCGGTGAGGAGAAAGATGATGTTGGGTCGCGATGTAGAAGAACCCTGCTTAAACGAAAAGAAAGCAAATACGCTCACTACCAAAGGAATAAACCAACGATTGAATAATTTCATAGCAGCGCGAGGTAACTTTCCATTAGAAGTAGGCAGATGCCGAATTTTACTTTCGCTTGGTTTCAAAGACAACTAACTGTTGTTCAACATACGCGTCATTGATTAAAAGACCATTTACTTTTTTTAGCCCTTTACTTAACTACGCATTCCAAGTTGATGCAGCAACTGAGCCGCATCACTCCAGTCAATTTCGTGGGGGAGCTTATTGCTTTTAGCAGCTAAGGCAGCTACTGCCCCAGCTGCCTCACCCATTGCAACGGCATTGCCCGTAACACGGTAACTGGCATGGGCGGTAAAATCGCCGCTGATACAGCGCCCCGCCATCATAAGCCCATCGACATCTTTGGCAATGAGCGCTCGTAATGGAATATCATAAGGAATCATCTTGATACCTCCGCGCGAAATGGTTTCTACTTCATTGGTTTTTCGATCAGTAGCATGAATATCCACCCCAAAAGTAGGGCGTGTGACAGCGTCGGTATGACGAGCCCCCACTACCAAATCTTCTTTCGTAACAGTATAACGCCCCTGAATCCGACGCCCGTCACGGATACCTATTTGCTCGGGCGTAGCCACAATTTGCATTCCTTCCCAAGGGCCACCTAGTTTGTTGAGTCCTCTTACGATATTATATACCTCAGCGCGGGCGCGTACAGTAGCGTCGGTGATTTCGGTAGCGTCAAATGCTTTGATATTATACTCATGATTGACCATAATCATTACCAAATTTTCACGAATCAGAAACAACGTAGGCATTCCATAAGAAGGTGTGATACCAGCCCGTTTGATTTCTTTCGCGAAAGCATTGACAGCAGGCACGTGCCAATTAGCCCGTTCTCCTTCGTTGGTATAAAATGAAATGTATTGTTTGAGTGCAGCGGGGTCTTTTACTACTGCCAAGACATTGAGAGTCAGAGGCTGACAGGGACAAGTATCACCGCCTTTTCCAATTTCCCAAGCGTTACCCGCTTGCGCACCAAGATCACCGTCTCCAGTCGCATCAATAAACACTTTGGCCTTCCATGCCTCTCGTCCCGACTTTGATTCTGTAATGGCGGTGGTGAGGCGTTTTTTATCTCGATAAGCGGCCGCTACTCGCGTATGCAATAAAAACTTCACCCCCGCTTCTTGACACATTTCTTCCAAAAGCAGCTTCATTTCGTCGGGATGATACACAAACTGATCGGCGATTTTGTTACGGCGAGCATCTCTTTCGTCGAGTTTAGCCTTGATTTCTTTGGTCAAGCCAGGTTTATTAAAATCAAAGATATAAGTAAGAAGCCCTGCCGTCCATACACCGCCTAAACAACCGTGAATTTCGATAAGCTGGGTTTTGGCACCCGCCCTTGCAGCAGTGATAGCCGCTGATACGCCCGCAGGCCCCGCCCCACAAACCATCACATCTACTTCATCTTTGATAGGTAAGTTTTGTGCGGGTTCTTTAAATGTATTAGCTTCTGGGGATGCTGCCTCTGTTTCCTGCGAAAGTAAAGTAGCGGCACTTGTACTGACAATAGCCGATCGTAAAAACTTACGGCGATTGAGATTAAACATGGAGGATAATGATTCAAAATTATCGTTGGAATTCATGATTTCAATGCTTTGAGTGTGAGGGATTAAATTTATGACCTAATAACCTGGATTTTGGTCTTTTACGGGATCGATGGCCGTGTTATAACCCAGTTCGGATACCGCAATAGGCCATAAATAAGTTTTATCA
Source organism: Runella defluvii (assembly GCF_014195535.1). Classification (GTDB taxonomy): domain Bacteria; phylum Bacteroidota; class Bacteroidia; order Cytophagales; family Spirosomataceae; genus Runella; species Runella defluvii. Next base: position 53,465 of record NZ_JACIBY010000006.1, read on the forward strand.
GCAATGGTTTTGCTTTTAGTGGCCATGATGATTTGTTGTGCTTTGCCCGTACGCTTGAGTTCTAGCCAACGTTTGCCTTCGTATTGAAACTCATAGCCGCGTTCTTTGATCACTAAGTCCAAAAAGGAGTTGGCATTGTAGTCAGCCAGCTTGAAGTCAATCGCTGAAGTAGTGGTAGGAACCAAGCCGTAAGCGCGACGATGCACTTGGTTGAGCGCTTCCAAGGCAGCCGCAGTAGGCCCGTTGGCGGCTTGACTGGCAGCTTCTGCATAAATGAGCAATACATCGGCATAGCGGTACCAAGGCGCGTCGTTGCCCGCACCTGAGCCACCAATTGCGTCAGGGTCGATGAATTTTTTTGACAAAATCGACGTAGCCCCCAGACCAATGTTCCAAACATACCAAAGTCCTTTTCGGAGGTCTTTGTCGTCCCAGTTTTTATAAACAGGATTGGTAATGTCGCTGTGATGTCCATAGACACCCCCTCCGCCATGAAGCCGCGTACCAGGATGATTAGTGAGCCAAGGCCAAAGATTTCCCTGACCTGATTGACGCGAATACTTGAGGTAAAATACTTCTTCGGCAGTCGTAACGACAGTCGGGCCAAAAATCTTTTGGAAGTCTTCAGGTACTTGGACAGGCACCAGCGAAAATTTCTTAGAAAGCATTACTTCTTCTGCTTTATCGCGGGCTTCATTGTAGCGTTTGAGTTCCAAATATACGTCGGCGAGTAGCGTTTTGGCCGCCCATTTAGAGGGGCGGCCTGACTGAGATAGTTGTTCGGGGAGACCTGCTTCTGCTACTTTCAAGTCCGCCAAAATAAGATCATACACTTCGGCTACGGAATTACGTTTAGCGTTGATATCTGTCATGTTAGCCTCAGTTCTGATAGGTACGCCTCCCCAGTTTCTGACTAAGTGAAAATAGTTAAAAGCCCGCAAGAACTTTGCTTCGGCTAGGTATTTGTCACTATTAGCTTTGGAAATAGACTTGCCGTTAGGAGCGTTTTTGATGACTAAATTAGCATTGCGAATACTCAAATAAAAGCCCTCCCATGCCCCTGCTGTACGGCTAATGTTCACGTTATCGAGCCCTTGAAAATTGTTCAAAACTGCATAACTACCACGTCCGTAAGCATAGTCATTGTGGGCTTCTAAAACAGCGATATAAACTCCCATACCACTGGTATTACTACTACGAAGCGGAGTATAAATAGCATTGACAGCGGCTTCTACTTCGGCTGCTGTGTTGTAGAAAGTTTCGACAGCGAGGGATTTCGGTTCTTCTTTTAGAATACTTTCACAAGAAGATAGCACGCACACCAGTACAAGCAAAAAGGTGGCTATTTTCGAAAAAACAAAGTATCTTTTTTTCATTTTGAATATCTTTTTAGGATGCAACATCAACTAGACGACTTCACTCAAAAACCAACCCTCACCCCTACCGTCGTGGCTTTGGAGGTGGGATAACTATTGTGATCAAAACCTTGGGCGGTGGAATTAGCCCCCCCATTTGAGTTTACTTCAGGATCCCACCATGAGTAGTTGGTAAGGGTAAGGAAGTTTTGAGCGCTGGCATAAATCTGCGCCGACCGCATCCATTTTATTCCCCAATTTTTGAGAGGAAGGTTATAGGAAATTTGGATATTTTTCAGGCGTAGGTAAGAGCCATCTTCTACAAACCGATTGGAGACATTAGTACGGGTGGTATTGCTCACAATAGGATACTTAGCATTGGGAGTAGCAGTTGTCCAATGATTGAGATATACTTCACGTGGCATGTTGAGGCCATATCCAAAATCAACCGTGTTGTTGATAGAACTGGTATTAAAAATATCATTCCCTTGGATACCTTGTAAAAAGATACTCAATTCAATATTCTTAAACGACCAATTGGAATTGAAACCATAAATAAAATTAGGGTTAGGATTACCAATGTAGGTTTTATCTAACACAGTGACCGTGCCATCACCGTTGATATCCTTGTATTTGATTTTGCCTTTATCGTCATAACCATCTTCAATATACCCCCAAAAACGCCCTAAAGGTTGGCCTTCACGAAGGATGTTGCGATTGTCAGTGATAGCCGAAATATCTACAAATCCCCCTAAAATATCCTGACCGCCGTAGAGTTTGATGATTTTGTTGCGATTAAACGCAATGTTGGTATTAATATTCCACTTCAATGCGCCTGTCAAAACATTAGCGTTCAGTCCTAGCTCAAGCCCCTTATTTTGTATTTCTCCAATATTTTGAATCGTACTTGTAAAACCCAAAGAAGAAGGTAACTGAACAGTATTGAGTAAATCGCGGGTATTTTTGATGTAATAATCTGCCGTAATTAGGAAGCGATTGTTGAAGAGACCAATGTCTAAACCAAGATCTTTTTGTTCGGTAGTTTCCCATTTCAAATTGCCTGGAAGGACTGTGCCAGGGGCATAGGTAGTGAATAGGGCATCATCAAAAACGGTTTTTCCCGAGAAAAGTTGATTGAGTGTGGCATAAGGGCCAATGGCTTGGCTACCCGTTAGGCCCCAACTTGCACGAAGTTTTAGATCAGAGATAAAGTTATTATTTTTCAAGAATTCTTCGTTCGAAATACGCCACGCCAAAGCTGCTGACGGAAAATATCCCCATTTGTTACCTTCGCTGTATTTGGAAGAGCCATCTACCCGAAAGCTCAAGGTGGCTAAGTACTTGCTATCGTACGAATAATTGAATCGCCCCAAATAAGACAAAAGCGTGGATTTAGAATAACTAGAAGTAGGAATACCAGGGGTATTGGCGGCGGCCAAGTCGTACGTTTGACTTGTATTACTTAAAAACCCTACTCCATTTCCTCCCAATGATGTACTCAAAAAATCCTGATACGTAACACCCGCTACGGCCGAGATACTGTGTTTTTGGCCGATAGTTTTGAGATAACTGACGGTATTTTCGCTCAAAAGACTGGTAAACTGACTCGTGCTAATTCCTGCACTCCCCTGCGAATTAATGTAGTTATTGGTCGTGTAAGAATCGGTACGATCGTCCATATTTTCAATTCCACCCGAAACCTTAATGGTCAATTCGGGAATAGGATTATAAATAAAAGCTGCGTTGGTCAATATCCTGTTTCCTTTGGTTTGATTACTTTGCTCATTAAGAGGGTTCATAGGATTTATGAGCAGAGCACTAATAAAGGAATAAGCAGTACCAAAAACGCGATACGTACCATCATCATTGTAAGGCGAAAGAATAGGTGGAGAAGACACCGCTGCCGAAATCAACGATCCCCCACGATTACCACCCTGACTATTTTGGGCTTGGGTCATAATCCGAGTTAGGGTACTGGCTAGATTAAAAGTAAATTTTTTACTGATGATATGATTGATATTAGTCCGCAGCGAATAACGGTTATAATCACTGCCTCGAATAATACCCTCCTGTCCAAAAGCACTTCCTGACACCGCAAATTGTGTTTTTTCATTTCCCCCATTGATGTTGAGTGACATAGTTTTCATAGGAGCCTTCTGAAACACAAAGTCTTGCCAATCAAAACCTTCACCAAAAGCATCAATTTGTGCCTGTGTGAAATAGGGTCGAATCCCGTCGTTGGTAGCTTGCTCGTTATAAAACGTTGCATACTCGCGAGCATTCATCAAGTCTAGTTTTTTTCGGAGTGTTTGTGCACTAAAACTTGTTTCAAAATCCACGTTGGTTTGTCCAGATTTGCCACGTTTGGTGGTAATAATGACGACGCCATTGGCACCTCTCGAACCATAAATAGCCGTTGCAGAAGCATCTTTTAGGATTTCGATGTTTTCGATATCAGCGTTGTTGAGTACCGTAGGATTGCTTCCCGCAATCGGAAAGCCGTCCACCACATAAAGTGGTTCATTGCTTCCTTGAATAGAATTTGTCCCCCGAATCCGTACACTGACGCCCCCTCCTGGCGCTCCTGTGTTTTGGGTTACTTGCACACCCGCTGCCCGCCCCGACAACGCTTGCAATACGTTGGCCGTCGGAAATGAATTTAATTCTTTGGATTTGACCTGGGCTACCGACCCCGTCAAATCGCTTTTTTTCACCACACCATACCCCACTACCACCACTTCCTCAAGTGCTTTGGTATCTACTTTGAGTTTGATGTTGATTTGGGTACGGTTGCCCACTACCTGCTCTTGTGGCTCGTATCCAACAAAACTAAATACCAATACGGCATCGCCATTAGGTACACTGAGGGAAAACTCTCCGTTGGGGTTGGTGGTAGCACCTCGTTGGGTACCTTTCAGTAAAACACTAACGCCTGGCAGCGGCTCCCCTTTTTCATTGTCCACCACTGTTCCTTTTACGACTTGGTCGGAAGGAACGGTCGCGTTTGGGACTGGTGTGGATATTTCATCGAAAAGAGCGGCTTTTTCTGGCATTTTTTTGCGCAATAAAATCCGTGACCCCACCACCTCGTACGAAATTTGAAGAGGCTGCAACAGTTCTTTGAGCACCTCGGAGAGTTTGTTGGTCGTAGCCAATGAGACTTTTTGGTCGGCTCGAATGGCGTTGGGGCTATACACAAACTTCACCCCAGCTTGTTTTTCGATGGTACTAAATACGCGCTTGATTTCGACCGCCTCAATTTTGAGTGAGATGGTCGTGTTCAGTACTTCCTGCGCTTTGGTGTCGCGGGCACTGGCCAACCCACAAAACAGGATTAGCATGGCAAGTTGAGTAACCGTCATTCTCATTGCTTTGAGCAAGAACGCTTTGGTTCGTCCATTTTTTTGCATAGTTTTAACATGTTTTTGGTTTAGAAAGACAAAAACTACCCGCGGTGGTGCTTCACGCCAATGAATTTGCACCGACCGAACGCCAATTCGGTTGCGGGTCACTCTAGGCCGACAGTGTTGCGAGCATTGTCGGCTTTTTTAGACCTTGTAGGTTTTGAAAACCTATAAGGTCTGTTTAAAACGCTTACTTACAACCTTCGCCATTGATGAACAAACTGGTACCGCGCTGTTCGTAGGTGGCATTGATTGATTTACAAATTAAGTCGAGTTGGGTATGGAGTGGGAGTTCGTTCAAATCGGCCGTGAACACACACTGATTAAGGGTTTGGTTTTCAACGATTATTTGTACCCCATACGCATTTTCCAGTTTTTTGAGGACTTTGGGCAAGGGCGTTTCTTCAAAGACAAACAAAGACGGGGTGGAGGGCACATGAATCACCACGGGCCGTTCGATTAGGCTGGGGGTGAGCTTCCGAGAGGTTTTATCAAACGTAATTTTTTGGTTCGGGGTCAAAATCACCCCGTTTCGCTGGAGTGGTTTTTTGGTTGAATTTTCATAGACCGATACGCGCCCCGTCGCTACTACGACCTCAATGGCCTGGGATTCTTCGTACGATTTTACCGTAAAACTTGTCCCAAGTACTTCGGTCACTAACTCGCCAGCGTGTACGACAAAGGGCTTGGTTGGGTCGTGTTTTACCTTAAAAAATGCCTCCCCTTTCAGAAAAACACTGCGATTTTTTTGCCCAAAATGCTCAGGATAAGTAACGCTGCTGTTGGTTTTCAACAGCACAATGCTGCCATCTTCCAGTTTTATTTCTCGCGGATTGGCCGCCGTGTTTTTTACTTCAATGCCGTTGGGGGTTTCTATTAGTGGGCTAATCGCCACATCGTTTACGTCTATGCGACGGGTATTCCACCAAAAAACGCCTGCCAAGACAACCACCGATGCCGCCGCTGCCCAGCTCACCCAACGCCACCGTGGACGAACAATCTCTGCTTCGGGCATCCAAACTGTTTGTTGAATATTTTGCCAAAGCCGTTTTTTAACACCGTTTTTTTCTGGTTCTTCCAACGTGAGCGATGTATTCTGGAGTAAATGAGCCTGCCAATCATGAATCAGTTTTTCCTCGTCGGGCGTGCAATCCCCCGCGAGGTACTTTTCAAGCAACTGATTAAATTCGTGTTGGTTCATGTGTTTGGTTTGTTATGAAGAAATGGGTGGATTAATTGTCAGAATGAAAAGCTTTCAAATGTTCTTTGAGCACTTTGAGCGATTTGGTAATGTGATACTCAACCGCCTTTTCGGATAGATTTAATTGCCGAGCGATTTCCTTGACCGATTGGTTTTCGAAGCGACTTAACTTGAAGACTTCCACACTTTTTTCGGGCAATTTTTTCATTGCTTCTTCTACAGCTTTCGACAAATCGGCAAATTGGACGCTTTCGTCGGTCGCGTACGACTGGCGGATTTCGTTAAAAATCAGGTATTCTTGAAATTTTCGCTGGGTGATTTGCGACTTGATGTAATTGGTGCTCAGGTGCTTGATAGAAACCACCAAATACGCACTCAAATGACGTATCACACTCACGTGGCGTTTTTGCCAAAGACTTTCAAACAGGTCTTGTACCAATTCTTCTGCTTCTTCGCGGGTGCCTGTTTCGTGGTAGGCTACTCCCAATAATTTATACCAATAGCGGTTGTATATCTCCTCAAAAGCGCCTTGGCTGTCGCTCCTCAGAAAATCGACTAATTGGTCATCGGAAAAGGTTTGGTACTTCATCGCATGGTGTTCGGTTAGTGTATAGTCAATTAAGTCGTCAAAATCCCTAGAATGATTTTAAAAAATCTTCAAAAATTAATATATACCCGCCCAACACCACACAAAAAATCCCTGCCACTTCGAGTAGCAGGGATTTTCGTAAGCAAAGTATTACAAAGACTAGCGCGTTTTCACGTATTCATCCCAGTTGATTTCGGCTTGTGGACGCGCCAATTGTTTGAAGATAGTTCCACGGTCGAGGCTCACGTCAACGTTGGTGGCGTTGAGGCGGTCGTAACGGCGCAAATCCACCCAACGGTGTCCCCAAGGCTCTGCCCAAAGTGAGTAGCGGCGTTGGAACAAAATTTCGTCGATAAGGGCTTCTTTGGTCGTAGCACCCGTGTAGTTTCCAATTCCCGCTGCCGTACGTATGCGGTTGATGGCCGCCACTGCTTCGGTCGTTTTGTTGAGTTGGGCGTTGGCTTCGGCAGCGATAAGTATCAATTCTTCGTTACGGAAAAACTTGATTTCGCTGGTATTCGCTGCATATCGGTTGTCTTGGTACTGCCCCGCAAGCGGCGTTCCGTCGGAAGTAACCGAGACAGCAGCCGTACGACGGAAGAACTTCGTGCGTACGCGCGCATCTCCTGCGATTGTATCACGCAATACCGACGGGTGTACAACCACTAGCGTACTTACAGCGGCATTTCTTACAAAAAACAACGGATTGAACGCATCTGGGGGAGCACCGTAGGTGTGAGCAGGCCCCGCTTCTAAACTACCCGTGGCACTATAAAACGACGCGTTGACGGCGTCCAATGCTCCTTGCCAATCTTGACGATAAACGGCCAAACGGGCTGCAATCGCGCGGTTCATCTGACGAAGCGCCGCAATAGTTCCGAAACCGTTGCCCGTAAAACCTGTTGTCAAACGCAACGGAAAGTTACCCGTTCCACCCGCACCAAGTTCGGTATTTCCTTCGTCCAAAATACGCTTGATTTGCGTAAACGACTCCGCCAATGGCAAAAATGGCCCTGGGTTTTGTACATCTTTGACATCAATCCGAATGCCATTTTCGTATTGACCCATAGCCACAATCAGGTATTGATACGCCATAAGAGTTTTGGAAAAGCCCGAAATCGCATTCTTTTCTTCGGTCGTAAACGTATTGGTGTTATTCACCGCATCAATAACTGTCAGTGCTTGGCGAATCGCGAAATAAGGTTGCTGGTAGGTGTTCAAATACCCAAACATATTGACAGTTGCCTGGCGGCCGTTCATTCCGAGCCAGTCGGTTTGCCAACGCGGGTCAGAAGCGTTTAGATACCAAAGTTCCCTCCCTAATGTTCCAAACAACGCTGTCACGGTAAAAAGGTAATCACGGTGACGCGACTCAAGGCCCGTTACTAAGTTTTGCACTTGCGTCCGCGACGCATTTTGGCTCACACTTCCCAATGAAGGGTTGTTGGGGTCGTTGGGCGTATCTAGGGTGAAAAAGTTACACGAACTCATCGCCAACAACAGCCCTACAAAAACCGAGTTTATATTTTTCATTGTCTTTATCATGTTTTAAAATTCAACAACTAAATGACCAAAAAAGCGACGCTGCGTAGGATACGGAGCAATGTCAACGCCTGACGCTACTGCCTGCAACCCGAACGTAGAAGTCTCGGGGTCGTAGCCGCGGTACTTGGTAAATGTCAATGGGTTTTGGCACGAGAAGCCTACTTTCACCCGTGATATTTTGTTATTGAACCACTTGCTCAACGAATTGGTAGGCACGGTGTAGTACAATGCTGCCTCGCGCAGACGAAGATAAGTCGCATCTTGTACCCAGCGGTCGGCTCCATTGTGCGGCGCCAAACCGCGCTGACGGCCATTAGGAATACCGTCGCCATTGTCGTCGCGATACCAGTCAGGAGAGGTTCCTCCACCATCCCACAAAAACTCAGTTAGATTAATATTATCACCCCCTTTTTTCCAATGCCAAAGCATGTTAAAATCAAAGTTTTTCAAAAAGTTGATTTCATTGCTCCACGACATCTGAAAATCAGGCTGGTTGTTTCCTAAAATATAAGCCCCCGTACGCACACCCTCAGCGGTAGGAGTATCGTTGGCATCACGTGCGGGGCGCGTTCCTACGATGGTCGTAGGCGAGAACCCTTCTTGGTATAAAAACGTACCGAGTGACACCCCAAACGCTCCTGAATTATAGGCAGGAATACCCAATTTAGTAAGAAGGATGTCATTTTTCCACCACAATACGCGTGAGCTCCAGCGAATTTTTTCTTTTTGAACAATGGTTGCCCCCAACGAAAGTTCTACCCCACGGTTTTGAAGCTGGGCCAAGTTCGTAGGAATGGTGCTAATCCCCACCGCAGGAGATAGCTGTAGGTTTTGGATATTACTGCGCGTTTGTTTGTCGTAGTAAGTAGCTTCGAGTTGGATACGGTTATTCAACAATCCTAAGTCCAATCCAAACTCTAACTCACCTGCACGCTCAGGTTCGATGGCCGCGTTTCCTGCCGCAGTCGTTACGACCGAGCCGAGTAAGCCGCCAATGTTTGCCGAGTTAAGCGGCGTAAAAGTTGTCCCAAAACCTGGTACCCCCGCCGTTTCACCGTACGCTACACGGGGTTTAATTTGCGAGAAAACAGAAGACAAACTAGAAGAACGAATAAAGTCGAAGTTGGCTAGGTTGATGGCCAACGACGCTTTTGGGAAAGCCCAAAACTTGTTGGCATCACCGATGAGGGTTGATTTATCCCAACGTACCCCCGCCGTCGCGATGATTTTATCGTCCCAGTTGGCTTCTTGCTGTACAAATGCTCCTACGTCGGTAATGCTCTGGAAGCGTTGGTCAAAAATCTCTTGTACCGTTCCTTGGCGCAAGTTGGTTTGCCCCCCTGCCAATCCACGCGAACGGTTCAACAAACGGTCTTCACGGAAATTGAGACGAACCGCGCCTACCTGCGACGTGAGGTTTAGCTTGCCTATGTTCCAATTATACACTAAGGCTGCCTGCAAGTTAGTATTGACGTTTTCGGTTTTACCCCAAATCACATCCCCAGGGTTTCCTTGGGCGCGTTGGTATTGTAAATCTTCTGGAAGATAGACGAACGTCGTACCTTGTGTGTAGTCAAAACCTCCTTGCCCCACGAGTTTGAGCAATGCTTTTTCTGATTTGTAGAGATTTGCCGTCAGGTTGAATGACTGAATAAAACGGTTGACGTTGGTGTTATTAATTCCGCGGTCTGTCACTGCTACGGGGTTTTCGGCAAAATAAGGGTTATCGGGATAGCGACCACTTGCATCTGGGAACAGATTGAAATAGTTTGGCACGTACGCAATGTTATACCCGATACTCGCTCCAGAGTTGTTTTGGTTTCCCGTAAAACCACGGTCAGAAATGGTATTGATGTAATTTGAACCTACTGAAAGCGTAATGTCGTTGGTGAGTTTGTGGTCGATATTGGCGCGTAGCGAATAGCGTTTAAAGCCCGTGCGACGAATAATCCCTTTTTCATCCGTCAACGCACCTGAGATAAAGAACTTCGTTTTATCGTTTCCTCCCGAAATACCTAGACGGGTATTAGAAAGTGGGGCGGTGTTTCCGTAAAAATACTTTTCGTAGTCCCACGTTTGGCCATTGGCTGCGCGAAAACGCTCCAATTCGATGGGGCGACGAGCAGCCGCAAAAAACGTATTGATTTTATCTTCACTCCAGTTGTCCACCCCAAACAAACGTTGCGGCGTCGCCATTCCGTAGTCTTGAGCAAAAGACACTTTGGTTTTTCCCGCGCTTCCGCGTTTGGTTGTGATAATAATAACCCCCGCATTGGCACGCGTACCGTAGATAGCCGCCGCCGACGGACCTTTGAGTACCTCTACGTTTTCGATGTCGTTGGGGTTTAAGTCCGAAATACGGTTAGAGGCGTCATCTTGGGTTTCTGCCCCTGCGCCCGTCACCGAAGCGCGCCCAGAGCGGTTTACGGCATTGTTGGCATACACTCCATCAATGATGTAAAGTGGCTGCGATGCCCCCACAAGCGACGAAATCCCACGGAGCTGAATCGACACCCCACCACCTGGCGCACCACCGTTGGTGTTCATGTTGACCCCTGCTAGTTTTCCGTAAAAAGCATTGTCCACCGTCTGAATTTGGGTGGTTCCCATCAATTCTTTGGCCGAAATGGTTGCCACCGCATTGGCCAAATTAGAACGCTTAATGCTCGATGCCAAACCCGTAACGACCACTTCTTGGAGATTTGACACGTCTTCCGTCAGGGTTACATCAATGGTGCTGTTGTTCCCAACTGCCACCTCTTTTGACTGAAATCCAATGGACGAGAAGACCAGAATGGCATTCTTTTGATTTAGGGTAATGGAGTACATACCATCTCCCCCACTGACCGTTCCAACGGTTGTCCCTTTGACAACCACATTTGCACCTGGAATGGGCGACCCATCCGATGACTTGACCGTTCCGCCGATTTTGGTTTGGGCTACTGCAACGAACGACAGCAGCCACATCCCCATAGCAAAAGCAAGTTTTGCCACTGAGGAATCAGTAGATTTGAACATAGATTTGGTGTTTAATTTAGTTTAGTTAATTAGTTAGTATAGTCAACTCAACAACAATAGCGAATGCTTAATTGTTTTAACACCCATTTGGTTTTAAACCATCGAAGAATTTTATGCTGTTGCGGAAGAGTTGCGGAGGCAATAATATTCAAATAATTCTATTTAAGAAAAGATTTGAACTAAATTTGTATTGCAAACAGAAGAAAATATGGCAAACGCAAAAAAAACAAAGCGCCTTTGTCTGAACAAAGGCGCTTTACAATAAAAGACATAATTTAGTTACAAACTTTTCAAATAAGCAATGCTTTTAGGTACTTGTTGGCTCCAAGTAGGACTTTCATCTTCAATAAAATAGTGCTTAATTCCAATCTTTTTTGCCTCGCGAATCACCCCAGCCACATCTACTTGTCCCGTTCCTAAAACGACATCATTTTCGAGCGCCGTGCCGCCCGTCAAATCGCCTTTTACTCCTTTGCGAAGGTCTTTGAGGTGCACCAGTTTGAAGCGATTTCCGTATTTTTTCAATAAGCCCACAGGCTCTGCTCCGCCGTGAAATGCCCACAAAATGTCTATTTCAAACGACACATAGTCAGGGTTGGTATTTTTGACGATGTAGTCAAAAAGCGTTCCTCCTTCATACGGCTGGAACTCATAGCCATGGTTGTGGTAGCAAAACGTGATGCCATTTTCTTTTAAAACTTTGCCAATTCGGTTGAAGTCTTCGACGGCTTTTTTTGCTTCTTCAAACGTAAACCCTCCTTTTACTTTGTGCGGAATCCAAGCACACATCAAGAATTTTGAGCCCAAAACCTTGGCCGTTTCTGCTGCTTTTTGGGGGTCTTTGACCAATTCATCATAGCCTCCGCCTGTTCCCACAATGCTGATTCCGCGTTCTTCGCACATTTTACGAAATTCGGCAGGGGTCGTGCCTTTTTGTGCTCCGCCTTCGAGTTCGGTGATACCAAGTGATTTGAGGGTATCCAATGTCGCAGCTACGTTTTTAGGAAAACTCGCCCGATAGGTATAGGCTTGCATCCCAACGGGAAATGAATATAATTTCCCTTTTTGGGCTAGGCTCTCGCCGACAATGCCCATCAATGAGAGCAGTACGCCTCCCATTAAGCTTAATTTTTTCATCATTTTTGAAGTTAAGAGCGTTTACTACAAAAGGTATTTTCTGGTAACGTTTACTGTTTTTCTGTGTGCATTCCATCTGTGGGTTTCTGTGTGAAAATGTTTTTCTCGCAGATTGGCGCAGATGGAATACCCGCAGATGGACGCGGAGGTTAGTCTTTGAAGTATTTGTCCAACACTTCCTTGGGCTGCCATTGGTCAGGCTTACGCACGATGCCTTTATAATCAAAGGTTTGAGGGAGAATTTCTGAAGCAGTTAGTGGTGCCGTATCGCCGTAAAACTGCTGATGTTTCCGTAGGTCTTCGGTCATCGTTTTTACTTTATCCGCAAACTCTGGCTTTCCCGCTAGGTTATTGAGTTCATAAGGGTCTGATTCTAAATCAAAAAGCTGGGTATAATCCACTTGCGGGTACCGAATCAACTTCCAGCGACGGTCACGGACGGTACGGATGGAGGCCCGATAGGCTGTAAATACTTGTTCTCGCACCGATTTGGTTTTTTGCTGTAAAATGCCTGAGATGTCCTTCCCTTCCAAATCTTTCGGCGCGGTTATTCTTAACTGCTGACAAAAAGTAGGAAAAAGGTCAAATAAATAGACAAAGGCATCACTGCGTTGTCCTTTGGGGATGCCTTTTCCGCTCACAATCAGCGGCACTCTCATGCTGTGTTCGTATAGGTTTTGTTTACCCAACAACCCGTGGCTTCCCATCGCCAGACCGTTGTCGGCCGCAAAAACAATAAGGGTATTTTTATCCAAGCCTTTTTCTTTGAGTTTAGCCAAAATCTTCCCAATCGCCTCGTCAAGGTGGGTAATCATGGCATAATATTCGGTCAACTGTGCTTTGATGACCTCAGGCGTACGTGGAAAAGCCGCCAACATCTCGTCGCGTTCGCTCATGCTACTGCCAAAATGAAACGGGTGAGCAGGCATAAAATTGGGCGGAAGTGGCGACGTTCCGTAGCGTTTGAGGTAGTCGGGCAAAGGCGAGCGGGGGTCGTGGGGAGCCGTAAATGCCACGTAAGTCACAAACGGTTTCGAGGCCGTTTGTTTATCCAAAAAATCAATGGCCGTTTGGGCAAAATGGTCCGTTGAAAATCCTTTTTTTACAGGTTCGGTGAAAGTCCCATCGGCTTTGAGGTCGCACATGGGGGTTTGATAATGATCCGCCATTCCACCCAACATGACATTTTTGGCCTCCATAAAACTTGCCCCAACTGCTTCGGGCTCGTTGTGCCATTTGCCCGTCATAAACGTATGATACCCTTGCTGACGCAGGAGCATAGGCCAGGTCGTTACGCCTTTGAGCCGGTCAGTCACTCGAAAATACCCTTTTCCGCTCATCAGCATCGCCCGACTCGGGGCACAAATCGCTCCGTGCAAACCACCCAAAATATGGGCTTCGCTGAATAAGGTTCCGTTTTGGGCAAGCTGGTCCAGATGCGGGGTTTTGACGTAAGGATTTCCGTAACACCCTAGGGCGTCAGCACGGAGGTCATCGGCAAAAAGAAACAAAATATTGGTTTTAGGAGATTGCGCCAACGTTTGATTGGCCACAAAAAAGCCCAGCGCAAAAAGTATAATTCGAAACATACGAAGGAAAGAAAGGGGTAAGGTTCTTATTTTATAAAGTACAAAACCGCCTTTTATACCTAAGTTAAACACATAGTTCACATAGAGTTTTCACAATAGGTACATAGCCATATAGTATGTTTTCTATGTGTATATGCTCATGTGCCCTATGTGTTTTAAAATCAATGGCTCAAAAGACATTACTTAGCCGTTCCGAAAAGCTGCTTCAATTGGTCAAGCACTTGCCCCCCTCCCGCAATCGAAATGGTGTTGATTTTATCGGCAATTTTCTCGACGTACTCCATTTCTTTTAGGCGGAACAACATTTCGTTTTCCTCCATCAGTTTGGCAGTGTTGAGCAAGCTACGCATCGAAGCGGTTTCCTCTCGGCGCATGATGATGTTGGCTTGGGCTTTTTTCTCCGCCACCAACACTTGATTCATAATTTCTTTCATATCGCCTGGCAAAATCACATCCCGAATACCGCAGCCTACGAGAGTGAAGCCTAGTTTGGCTACTTTATCGGCCGTTGCGGCCAAAATAAACTCAGAAATTACTTCTTTTTTCTCAAGTAATTCGTCCAAAGACAGCGTCCCAATGTACTCGCGCAACGCCAATTGCATGAGGATATAGAGCTGTTTATCAACTTCTTTGTTCTCCACAAGTACCTTCATCACGTCAGCGACTTTGTACTGAACATGAAAGTTGACGCGCAACGACGCTTTGTCTTTGGTCAGAATCTCCTGCCCCGCTACCTCTAGTTGTAGCTGACGCATATCGACTTTTGAAACAAAAACCGACAAGTTGTTTCGCCACCAATAATAGGTTCCTGCTTCTAGCATCTTTTGCAGCTTACCGTCCACAAAAAGCAATCCTTTTTCGTAAGGTTCTACGGTGTAAGTACGCATATACGTTAGTACCTCTTTGGCAGCAAGTGCGGCCAAATCAATCTCTTCGGTAATCTCTACTTTGCTTAAGTCCACCCGAACGTAGCGATAGTTGATGATGCTTTTCCAAAACGCATAACGCCCTGGTTTAAGCACCGTTTTGAATAGCTCGTTTTCGTACTGCAACACAATCTCGTTATCTTTTACCTCTACCACGTCGAGCATAGCTGCCAACGTGTTGTCTTTCAGCAAAATATCTAACGCGCAAGGCGCGACGAAAGGCTGAGTTGTATTGTATATTTTCACGGTCTTGAAAGGCGCCAACCAGTGTGTACCCTCTGTAATGGCTTTTACGTACGTTTCATCCCGAAAAACTAGCCCTACTTGATAGGCGTTGATGCGAACAATTTTCATGATTTAAAGCATTAATGATGACTGTTTCAGTTTAGCTTCAGGACAAAAAACACTTCGTTTTTTGAAGGCGGAAGCGGGTTTTTGTCTTTTTTGTTTAGGATTGTTTTTAAACGTTTTACCTTGACTTTCCAAACAGCACAATACTGTGTTTATCCAATCAAGTTTGTTCGTCAAAAAGAACTTCAAACGCGAAAAACGGCATTGTCCCGTTTGCTGGCTTTCTCCAAACTGTGACGAGATTGCCCCGTCACAGAAGCGTTTTTTGCCCTTATTAGCCCGATGGTGACCATTTTTGGTGAAGCGGCCTTCTTCTACGTCTGTTACTCTACCCAGCTGAGTTACATGGCTTGCACCAAGGAGGGACTCGAACCCTCGACCCACAGTGTGAAAGTCAAATTAGAGCGATTTCGACAGCATACCGTGCGATACGTCGGCGGTACTATGTGGCGATGAACACCAGCATCAGGTTCGTTATCGTTAACTTGACGATACAAAGGTTTATACCTTCTGCGCAGTCTTTTTGCGCAGTTGAAATTATTTTCGGAAATTTTCAAAAAAACTGGTTTATCCCATGCCCGCCAACCGCAACGCCCTCATAAGATACAAGACGATTGACGCTTGTTTACGTAATAGATACCGCAAATGGACGCTCGAAGACCTCATTGAAAAAGTCTCCGAAGCCATGTATGAATATGAAGGCATGGACAAAGGCATCAGTCGCCGCACTATTCAGGCCGACCTTCAAATGATGCGAAGCGATAAGCTCGGCTACTTTGCCCCCATTATCGTCGTGGATAAGAAATACTACACCTACGAAGATCCCACTTACAGCATTACGCAAACCCCGTTGACAGAATTGGATTTACAACGGATGAACGAAGCCGTGGAAGTACTGCGCCAATTCAAAGGGTTCTCGCATTTTCAACAGCTGACAGACGTCATTCAAAAGCTAGAAGGGCACGTGTATGCGGCCAAGCACCACCAGCAAACCGTCATTGATTTTGAGAAGAATGAAAACCTGCGGGGATTGTCTTTTTTAGAAACCTTGTACCAAGCCGTGGTGCAGCAGAAGGCGGTTTCGATGACTTACCAATCGTTTCGAGCCAAAGAAGCCAACCAATTTACGTTTCATGTATGGTGGCTCAAAGAGTACAAAAACCGTTGGTTTGCTGTCGGAATCAAAAACCAACTCTCTGAAGTGCTTCACTTGGCATTAGACCGAATCATTGAATGTAGTATCGACGACGACAAGCCCTTTCGAGCCAACGAGCACCTGCAGCCCGAAGCATTTTATCAACACGTCATTGGCGTGACGGTCAGCCCCAATCAGCGCCCCCGACGGGTGCGACTTTGGGTGGCTGCGGCCCACGCTCCCTACTTAGAAACCAAGCCACTGCACAGTTCACAGGTAACGTTGGAACGCCAACAAGAAGGGGTTGTGATTGAGCTTTTTGTCCAACTCAACTTTGAATTAGAAAAAGAAATTTTAGGATTCGGGGAAATTATCAAAGTCCTGTCACCCGATGCCCTCCGTAAACGCATTCAACAGCGTTTGAAGAAAGGTGCTGAGAATTACGAATAAGTGCTTTTATTCTAAAACACATAGGGCACAAATAGAATACACACACATAGAACACATAAGACATTGTTGATTCACGAAAAAAGAGGCAATAACCATTGCTGATTATTGCCTTTCAGGGTAGGGTAAAAAGTGTATAAATGCTTAAATCTGTGGCAATACAGGGCGTTTTGCCAACGAGTCGTTGATAACTTTCAATACATGCTCGCGTTCTTCACCTACCAATGGCAAGCGTGGCTGACGAACATACTCCGTTCCTAAGCCCGTAGCGACTTCGGCCAATTTGATATTTTGTACAAACTTCGTCGAAACATCAAGGTGCAATAGGGGGAAGAACCAACGGTAAATCTCGCGTGCTTCGGCGATACGGCCTTGTTTCGCTAATTCATAAATCACAACCGTTTCGCGTGGGAAGGCATCCACCAATCCAGCAATCCAGCCATCAGCGCCCATCAAAAGGCTTTCCAGTGCCAGGTCATCTACCCCCGACATAATCTTGAAACGTCCACCCAATTCGTTGATAATATCCGTCATGTAACGCACATCACCTGTTGACTCCTTCATGGATTCAAAGTGCGCATTTTGAGCCAAATCTTTAAACATCGGAATGCTTACAAAGGTCTTGTACGCCACGGGGTTGTTATATACCATGTACGGAAGGTCAGTAGCATCGGCGACGGTGTGCATGAAGTGGAGGGTCTCGCGGTCGTCAGAAGGGTAGCGCATCGGCGGCAACAACATGATGCCATCAGCGCCCGTTTTTTCGGCTTCTTTTACGAAATTCACCGCTACTCGGGTGCTATTTTCAGCTACGCCAATCACCAACGGTACACGGTCGGCAATCACCTCGCGCGCCGCTGCCAAGAGCGTTAGTTTTTCATCGTACGTTAGGGTACTGTTTTCTCCCAACGACCCACAGATGATAATTCCGTGCACTCCTGCCTTGATTTGTTCGTCGATGTTGTACGTAAACATCTTGATGTCTAATGTTTCGTCCTCGAAAAACTTCGTCGTGACGGCGGGGTAAACTCCAATCCAGCTTGGTTTCATATTTTTGGTCTATTTCTTTTTTCTTGTTCCACTAATTACGACACAAAAGTACAAGCTATACATTCGTTGCTTTGGCTTAGATTAATACTTTCTGATACTATTTTGGTCAAAATCAGGCCGCGTCTTTGTTATACTTATTTTTGTAATCAATGGGCGACAGTCCCGTCACTTTTTTAAATACATCTCTAAATGCCTTCGTATCAGAATACCCTACGTCATACATCACTTCGTTGACTGTTTTACGGGTGAGTTCAAACTGCTTCTTGGCGACTTCGATTTTCACGCGTTGCAGGTATTCTACCACGGTATTGTTGGTTGCCTTCTTAAATCGCCGTTCAAACGTCCTACGGCCAATCCCAAAGTTGTCTGAGAGGTCATCCACCGTAATTTTATCTTGGTAATTGGTTTCTATAAAGTCTTGTACTTTCTTGATTTCGAGGTCTTCGTGCATTTTTTGTCCCTTAAAAATGCTAAACGGCGATTGGCTATCAAGCCCAATATCAAGTACAAAAAACTTGGCTGCCAAAATAGCCATCTCGCGACCTGCGTATTTTTCTACCAAGTGCAACAGCAAATTCCAATATGAATGTGCTCCCCCGCTCGAATACAGGCCATTGTGTTCCACAATGATTTTGTCGTCGGTGAGGGTAACGTCGGGAAACATTCGTCGAAATTCGTTGGCAAAAAGCCAATGCGTCGAGCATGATTTACCGTTTAGCAGCCCCGTCGAGGCCAACAAAAACGCCCCTAAACACAAACTCGCTACTTCGGCGCCACGTTTGTAGTGGTCAACAATCCACGGCAGCAGTGCCTGATTTCGCTCCAAGGCGTGTTCGATATGCCCACTGATGGCGGGTACAATGATGAGGTCAGTTTTGAGGAGTTGGCTGATGACCGCGTCGCAATGAATAGAAATTAGGCCATCGTTGAGTCGCACTTCTTTGGTCATACCCACCAATTGCACATTGAACAGCGGCGGGCGTCCTTGACCTTTAATAAATTCATTGACGGCTGTAAACATATACCGTGGGTCAACGATAGCCGCAGATACGGCCGTTTCGGGCACTAAAATCGAGACGTGTTTCATGGTAGAAGTTTTTTACAAAAGTACGAGCCGCCAATGTCGGAATCAACCCCTCAGATTGTCGTTTTTACACAGCTTTGGTCACAGATTCCGTCTGTACTTTTGCAGTATCAATTTATCGCACAACACCCATGAAAACATCCCCTCTTTCCATTAATCTTTGGTTCAACGGCAATGCCGAAGAAGCCGTCGCATTTTATACAGCCATTTTTACTACCTCAAGCGTCGGGCGCATTACCCGTTCTGGAGACCAAGTACTCGCCATTGGCTTTGAACTAAATGGGCAACCCTTTGTAGCGCTCAACGGCGGCCCGCAGTTTAGTTTTAGTGAAGCTATTTCGTTCATCGTCAATGGCGAAACGCAGGACGAAATCGACTACTACTGGGAAAAATTATCGGCTGACGCTGACCCAAACGCCCAACAGTGCGGCTGGCTCAAAGATAAGTTTGGAGTTTCTTGGCAAATTGTTCCTACTCAGCTTAGCGAAATGCTTGGTAGCCCTGACCCACAACAAGCCCAACGGGTCTTAAACGCCTTGCTTGGAATGAAAAAAATAGATATTGCTCAATTGAAAGCTGCTTCGGAAAATTAAAAACTAACTACCATGGACACTCGTTTTTTCAGTAATGATATTCCAGCATTTTGTGTAACTGCGACTTCTTTTCCCGATGGTGTGCTAGCTGCCCACCAAACGCTACATTCAGCAATTCCATTTAGTACCCATCGTCGCTATTTCGGAATATCGTATGCTCAGCACCTTGGGAAAATTATCTACAAAGCAGCAGCAGAACAACTTACACCCGAAGAACCACTTTTGACTGGTTTTGAGGCTTTTATTATCCCCAAAGGATATTACTTAAGTATCTTTATCCCCCAATTTCGCAGCAATATCGCTGCTATTGGAGAGGCTTTTCAACAGTTATTAACCGACCCCCGCCTCGACCCTAATGGTTTTTGTCTTGAGCAATATGAAGGGGACGATGACGTGTACTGTATGGTAAAATTGATTTCCGAGTCATGATACAGCTTACACCTTACCTCAACTTTGAGGGAAATTGCCGCGAAGCCATGCTGTACTACCAACAGTGTTTAGGAGGAGAATTACGGCTACAACCCGTGGCAGAGTCGCCGATGTCGGCCCAAATGCCCGCCGAAACTGGAAACCAAATCTTACACGCCGTCTTGGAGAAAGAAGGCAAAATTTTACTTTTGGCCTCAGATATGCTTGGTAATAAACGGGTCGGAGGAAATTCCATCACCCTTTCTATTTATTTTCAGCAGCTCAACGAAACACAAGTTGCCTTTGAAAAATTAGCCCAAAACGGAGTAGTTACTCAACCTCTCCATCAAACGTTTTGGGGAGCAACGCTCGGAATGCTTACCGATAAATTTGGCAATCACTGGATATTTCACTTTTCTAAACACCCCAACTCATGAGCCCTAAAGCCCTAAAAATCAGCTACTGGACCACTACAATTATTTTTGTTTTGTTTATGACAATGGATGGCATTGGCGGAGTCACCCAACAAAAAGATGGGCAAGAAGCCTTTAAAATGCTCGGCTACCCAATGTACCTTCTACTCATCGTAGGTTCGGCCAAACTTCTCGGCGTCATAGGCTTATTGCAAACCTATTCGTCCATCGTGAAAGAATGGGCGTATGCAGGTTTTACCTTCAATTTCATCTGCGCTGCCCTTTCGTGGGCGTTTGTGGGTGAGCATACGGCTTTTGCCATTTTCCCGTTGGTAGTACTTGCCATTATGGCCACCAACTACTACCTCTGGAAACGTTACCTTACTCTTTATTGACCCAATTCTCCCGCCGATTTTACGTATTCTCGGGGCGTCAGTTTGGTGATTTGTTTAAACTGACGGTTGAAATTGGATAAATTGCTGTACCCACATTCAAAGGCAATTTCGCTGACACTTTTGGTGGAGTCTTTGAGCAAACGACACGCGTGCTCAATGCGAACTTCGCTCAATAGTTCCGAAAATGTTTTGCGCGTGTGGGTACGCAAAAACCGACAAAAAGCAGGCGAAGTCAAATTAGCGACATTGGCCACGTCCTCTAGCGTGATGGGGTCGGCATAGTGCCCTAAGATAAAATTGAAGACATTTTCCAGCCGCTGTTGATCCACAGGCTGCTTCGGTTTTCGGTACGACGCCCCCGCCAAAAGTTCGTAGTCTTGCGACAACGTCAGGAAATCAAGGAAGGTCAGTAAGGCCGTAAATTGTTCAAAAGAACGTTTTTGGGCTATTTGCTCAAACTGACTTGTGACGTCAGTAGGCTGCCCAAACCGCAGCCGCACCCCGCGTTTTGCGTCTTGTAAGATGGCGTGAATGTGCCGTAACTCTGGCGTTTTTTCAAAAAATTGCAAGAAAAACTCTTCTCTAAAAAAAAACGTACACGCCTTGATTTGTAACTGTGCGTTTCGCTCAAAATAGGCAGGGTCGCTGAGGAGGACGTGCGGCACATCGGCCCCCAACAACAGCAAATCCAACGGTTGAAAACGGTCGATGCGGTCGCCCACTACCAGCGTACCCGTTCCTTCCAAAATGAGGGTCAACTGAAATTCGGGGTGAAAATGGAGTCGTTCATAAAAATGCGCCCCTTCGTCCACCTGCACCCGAAACGAGCGGTCGTCCACGGTCGGAACTCGAAATAGAACTGCTTTCATTTGCCAAGCGAATAAGTGACCAACACGGGTAAATGATCAGACGCGGTGGGCTCGTCCAGCACCTTATATTCTACGACTTTAAAAGGAGCTGACTGGTGCGTCCAAAAATAATCAATGCGTTTTCCATTGCCTGGGTACGTGGCTTGGACTGAGTTTGCCCCTGCGTCGTTCCAATATTTGGTCAAAGCCTCCAGCGTGTGATTGTCGGCAGTAGCATTAAAATCTCCCCCCAAAATCACGGGATAAATGCTATTTTGGAGGTTTTCGTTGATAATCGCCGCCTGTAAACCACGATTTAAAGCCGATTTGTGGTCGAGGTGGGTGTTGCAAAATCGAATAGATTTCCCTTCCGATAAAGGTACCAATGCACACATCAAAATGCGCTGTTCGGTGGAATCAGGGTTAGGTAACTTTAATTTTTGAACGTGCTCAATCGGCCTTTTTGACAATATTCCCAAGCCGTACTTTCCTCCTTGCAAATCTATCGCAGCCGAAAAGGCCGAATGATAATCAGAAAGAAGCGACAAAATCCGCATCTGATTTAACTTCCCCGACCGAGGCACTACGCTGTCTATCTCCTGCAACGCCACAAAATCAGGTTGGTACTCTTTCACCAATTCCACTACTCGCGTCAGGTTGGTTTTACCCACGTTATTTTCGCCGTGGTGAATGTTGAACGTCATCACTTTTAGGGTCATGGGCTTTGCGGCAGGCTTTGCTTTGGTTTTTTGAGCCTCCACACCTGCCAGACTTCCCCAGCAAATCAATAAATAAAGACTATATTTGAGAACTTTCACCGTTAGTATCTTTACCATTTATAACAGAAAAAACGTTAGTAATTCAACAAAAATACAACCTCTGCTGTGAAAACAAAGTATCTGCTTCTTTTCCTCTTCCTGACGTTCAGTCTTGCCATTCAAGCCCAAGTTTCTCGCATAGACAGCACTACGGCTTTGCTCAAAAAGTATCAGTTTTCGCACCTTAAACCGATTGTAGTAGGCGCCAACGGCAGGTATTATTACGGCGGTGTTCGTCTGCGTAGCAATTATTCGTTAGAAATTCCTTTTGGCGAGCTCGACGACCCCGAGGTGAATCATTATTTTAAAAGTGCACGCGTCATCCGAACGGTCGGTACGGTGGTGTCGGTGCTTCCTACCCTTTATTATTTGCTTGAAGGCGGTTCGGCCAACGTAAGCCGTCGGACCTTTTGGGCTACTTACCTTGCCTCCATCGGCGTATCGCTAACGGCCAATATCATTTCTACATTAAAAATTCGCCGAGCAGTCAGTGTCTATAATACCCGTTTAGCACAACCCAGAATTGGCCTTTCGCTGCAAAATACACCCTTGTCACGGCCCGCAGTAGGTTTTGGAATCGCTTGGAACATGTGACACGTGAGAAAAGGCACTCATATCCTTTCCCTTTTTTCAGCGTCAAAAGCGGGTTTTGAGAAACCCTTGGCACGGGCACGGATGCGCTGGGCTACGTACAGCCCTGCCACAACGAGTGCTGTTCCTACAAACGTATGCCAAGAAAGAGGTTCTCCCAAAAAAAAAGAAGAATAGGTAAACCCAAAAACGGGACAAAGGAAAAGCCACATCGAAGCTCGCACGGCATCTAAGCGAAGTAGATAAAACCACAACTGCAACGAAATGACCGAAACGGGAACAATCAACCAGCCTACTGCTCCCCAAAACTGCGCATCCCAACGGGTATGTTCCCAATCGGCAAAATAAACCGTAAAAGGCAATAACATAATTCCCCCTAACATTACTTGCCAACCATTGATAAGCACGTTGGGTAATCGCCACGAGATGCGGGCATAATACACACTCGCAGCCGATACCGACACAATTCCTGCCATCAAAATAGCTAATCCTCTGGTTGTAGCAAAGCTATTCTGGAGCAAAGGCCAGGTGGCCAACCCCGCTCCCGAAAGTCCCAACACAACCCCTAGGGCTTCGTTCCACTTTAGACTACGCTGTAGCCATATTGCTGATAAAACAATGACAAACAACGGCCCAGTAGCCGTGGATAAACTTCCGATGCCCGCCGATACTTCGCGCATCGAAAGCACAAAGGCACTCAAATATAACGTTGTATTGAACAGGGCAAAAATCGCCAATTGACCCCATTCACGCCCTCGTGGAAGTGTTTTTTCGCTATTGGCAAAGGTATATCCAAAGGTCAACATAAGCGTACCTGCCAGCAAAAACCGAACATTGGCCAAAATGAGCGGGTCGGCCGAACGAATTCCAAATTTCGTTGCCACGGAAGCTGATGCCCAAAGCATCGCAAAAAGAATTCCTATGAGTGTGTTTTTCATTGGTAGAACTTTCCGAAAGTTCAAACTTTCGAAAAGTTGTTAAGGTCGTTGTATTTATCGACAGTTTTTCTTCCGTTCTGAGGCTGCTTCCGCGTCGCCAATGGCTTCTCCTTTTTGCCACGTACGGCAAGCTTCGTCGTTTCGATTAGTATCAGCGTAGGCTTTACCCAGCCAAAAATGAATTTGGTCGGTGGACGGGTTTTGGTCATAGGCTTTTTTCAACTCAGCCAGTGCCTCGGCTTTATTGCCCGTTTGCATCCAGTACAAACCCAAATTGCGGTGTGCGTAACTGTTTTGAGGGTCTTTTTCCAAAGCACGTTCAACCAACTTTTTCGCCTCTTCTGTTTTTTTCTGTAAAAGTAAGATGTAGCCTTTATTATTAAGGTAAATAGGATTGACAGGGTCAAAATCCAAGGCGCGTTCTACCATTTTCACGGCTTGGTCGAGTTGGTTTTGCCGCGCAAAAATCAATGCCAAATTATTGTACGCAAGTTGTTGTTGTGAATCAAGTTTGAGGGCTTTTTCAAAATCAACTTGGGCAGATTTAAAGTCTTTTTTTTCAAAATACGCTACGCCTCGGTTAACCAGTGCCTGTACGTTGGTTGCTTTCAATGCTACGGCGCGGTCATATTCTGCCAACGCTTGGTCATAATAACCTTGATTAAATTTCAAATCACCCCAGCGGAGGTAATAATTGGTGGAGTCTTGGTAATTCTTACGAATTTGTTCGAGGTCTGCAGCTGCCTGAGTAAACTCTTTACGATCCACCAACGCCCCCGCCCGATTAAAATACGCCTCGTCGAGTTTTTTATCGAGTTCAATGGCTTTATTAAAATCTTCCAATGCCTTTTCCGTTTCTCCGACATGCAAATAAGCAATACCTCGGTTACAAAACGCATCGGCCATATCGCCTTGCTTTAGAATCGCTTCGTCATAGTAGCGAATCGCCTCGGCATACTCTCTTTTTTCAAGTTTAAGATTTCCTTTCAAAAAAAACTGAGCAGCCTCCGTTTGGCTTTGTTCGGAGCAGCCCACCCAACTTATCGCAAAAAAAATACAGAGCATAATGCTCCAGCGAAACCCTTTCATTTTATACAATATCATCACAAAAAGTGGCTTAGTGAGAAAAAAAGAGACTTTTGGCTGCAAAGATACAGGCTTCTAACGTGCCTAGCATTTCAAATAAAAAAAATACCAAAATTAAAATTCCTTAATTAGACATACCTTTTTGGCACAGTTATTGTCTATCAATAGTCAGCAACATTATGGAATACAACCACTTAAACTCAGCTTATCGACACCACTTTACAAACTAAAACAGCGTCATTTTCGTTTTATTTGTAACAGATTCTATTACTAGAATAATGCAAAAAGCCATGATAAGTAACCAACAAAATATACCAACAAACACGCACGAAGAGTGGCAGAAGTCCATTCCTGCGCAGGTATTCTTGAACCATTTTCGTAGTATAGACTACTACATCCGCCACACCACCCCATTAGAAGAGGTTCGCCAATTAAGTACCCTTCAACGCTTCAATCCCAAACGAGAAGGAGCACGCGTAGGTGCCGCAAAAAAATGGTTATTGCACGCATGGAGCGCCGAATATACGCTCCGAACCGCCGCCAATCACGCCGACGAAAACTATCAAAAGCACTCCCTCCACTGGACGTTTCCGCAAGCCTACTATAGTGTCTTGTACGGAGCCAAAGCGTTTTTAGCCATCCAAGGAATCGACGTGCCGATTGAAGCCGTCGTGGGGCAAATTATTAACGGGTACGTTGCCAAAGGTTGGTATCCTGAATCCATTGGATTTTATGTCGATGGGCCGCTAGGACACTATACCTATCATCAATTACCGCAAACTACCGAACCAGCATTGCTCCAACCGCTCGAAACGCCGAAACAAGCCGAAGCGCACATTGCTCAGTTTTTAAAGACAACGCGTGACTTACGCTTACGGGCTTACCGCCGCCGTTTACAAGCAAACCCCGAAAAAGCATTGCGCTCAAAAACGGGAAAAATTATCACCAAATTTGGGGCAACACACTGGGAAGAAATCGCCAAACACACGGGGCCAACAACCTACTTTGACCTCATGAGTCGGTTGAAAATTTCGGGTACCCAGCGAGAAATTGAGCGTTTTGTGGAAGCCGACATCGACGTGCCTAAGTTTCATCAGTCATTGCTCAATATTGTGAAATACCTCAACTTTATCCACGAATGTTATGTGGCCAAAGTAATGGGCTTAAAAGCCTATCAACAGTGGATTGAGGAATTGCCTTCGTACTTACGTCAGAGTTTCCTTCAACAGCGTTACGAAAACGGAATTATCCCCATCGTAAGTGCTGTGACCAAATTCTGAGCCATCACGAGGTTTTGAGAATCCACGAGCACTAAAAAACCTCCCGAAAGTTAGAACTTTCGGGAGGTTGGTATTAAAAAACATCATCACCTGTGTAGTTGGGTACTCATACCCAACCCAGCGGTTTCTCAAAACCGCGTGAATCAAAAACCTAAGACATCACGAGGTTTTGGGAAACCGCTTTCGTGGATTTGAGAATCCACGAGCACTAAAAAACATCGTCATCATCTTCGTCCTCATCGGGACCCGAAAACATACTGCTCAACAAGTCTTTGAAATGCAGTCCACGGTCCAGCATCTGCTTACCAATGAGCGAGTGTTCGGCCATACCATGCAGGGCAAACTCCATCATAAATAGTTTTTCTTCCCGACTCAAGCCACGGTGAAAGTCATCCACCAAATCGTCTAATCCTTCAATTGTCTTTAAACGGGCTTCGTATTCGCGGTTGGTGAGTTCGCTCAAAATATCCATTTCGTTTTCCCCAAACCACTGTTGCACTTTTTGGAATGGATTCTTCGCTCCCTTTCTCTTTTTTAGAGATTCGGGATTGGGAAAATACGTCAAAAACTGCGTACGAATCGCCTTTCCAATCAGGTTTTGCGCCACAATAACAGGGCCTTCTACTTCGCCTTCATAGACCAATTCTACTTTTCCACAAATGGCAGGTACAGCTCCGTACAAATCCGAAATACGTACGTACGCTTCTTTTTCACCGTTGAGCAACACCCGACGTTCGGCTGCCGAAAGTAAGTTTTCAAAAGCCGCAATCGTCAAACGTGCCGATACCCCACTTTTCGAATCCACGTACTCACTGTCGCGGGCTTCAAAGGCAATTTGCTCCACCAAGTCTTTCAGAATTTCGTTGACTTTGACCATACCTTTTTGCTCGGTTTTCACCACCGCTTCTTGCGCCGTAATTTTCTTCCCGATTTCAAGCGTTTTCGGATAGTGCGTCACAATTTGGCTGTCGATACGGTCTTTCAACGGCGTCACAATACTCCCGCGATTGGTATAATCTTCGGGGTTTGCCGTAAAAACAAACTGGATATCAAGGGGAAGACGCAGTTTAAAGCCACGAATTTGGATATCGCCTTCCTGCAAAATATTAAACAATGACACCTGGATACGGGCCTGTAAATCAGGCAATTCATTGATAACAAAAATACAACGGTGCGAGCGCGGAATGAGTCCGAAGTGAATCACGCGTTCGTCCGAATAAGGCAATTTGAGCGTTGCAGCTTTGATGGGGTCAACGTCCCCAATAAGGTCGGCTACCGATACGTCGGGCGTGGCTAGTTTTTCAGCATATCTCTCCTGACGGTGTACCCACGCAATCGGCGTGTGGTCGCCTTTTTCGTCCACAAGATCGCGCGCAAAACGTGAGAGCGGCTGCAACGGGTCGTCGTTTAGTTCCGAGCCTGCCACCACAGGAATGTATTCATCGAGCAAATTAACCATCAACCGCGCAATGCGGGTTTTGGCCTGTCCACGAAGCCCTAAAAGGTTGATATGGTGCATCGACAAAATAGCCCGTTCGACGTCGGGGATAACGGTATCTTCATACCCCCAAATGCCAGGAAAAACAGATTCTTTGGCCCGTAATTTCTCAATAAGGTTATCTCTTAATTCTTGCTTAATAGATTTGGGCTGATAGCCCGCAGCTTTCAGTTCGCCAAGCGTGTGGAGTTGGAGAAGCTGTTTAGGCTTTAAATCGCGGTAGGCCATACGTTCTAAAGATTGGTTTGTTTCAATAGATAAGTAACAGCCATCGTATTTGAATAGTTTTGGCGCACGGTTTAAAGTTTTTTCATCCTCCGTTTAGGTCATGTTTTTTCGCTACTTTTATGGCTTCGTATGATGGTCTCATACACAAACATTCATTTAGATATTTTACTACTATTTCTGTTACGCTGTGTCTTCAAAAACCTTTTTCTGCATTGATGCCCACACCTGCGGCAACCCTGTGCGCTTAGTCGCAGGCGGCGGTCCTTTATTGGAAGGACGCAACATGAGCGAAAAACGCCAGCACTTTCTCCGTGAATACGATTGGATTCGCAAAGGGTTGATGTTTGAGCCACGCGGCCACGATATGATGTCGGGCAGTATTTTATACCCACCTCACGACCCCGAAAATGACGTTGCGGTACTTTTTATCGAAACCAGCGGCTGCCTCCCCATGTGTGGACACGGCACGATTGGCACCATTACCATTGCCATCGAACATGGGCTTATCCAACCCAAAACCCCTGGCATCGTTCGGATGGAAGCACCTGCGGGCTTGGTACTTATCAGCTACGAACAAGTAGGTAACAAAGTAAAATGGGTAAAATTGGTAAATGTCCCTTCGTACCTAGCTGCCGAAGGCATTGAAGTAGAATGTCCTGATTTGGGAATGTTAAAGATGGACGTTGCCTACGGCGGGAACTTCTACGCCATCGTGGATGTGCAAGAAAATTTCCCTGGATTAGAGCATTTCAAAGCCGAACAGCTCGTCGGTTGGGCACGGGTTTTGCGTCAACGTATCAACGAAAAATACAGCTTCGTACACCCCAACGACCCTACGATCAATGGCCTGAGCCATATCGAGTGGACAGGGGCGGTCATTGACCCTACCTCATCGGCTCGTAATGCGGTTTTCTACGGCGACAAAGCGATTGACCGTTCTCCTTGTGGTACAGGCACCTCTGCCCGTATGGCGCAGTGGGCGGCGCAAGGGAAACTCAAAAAAGGAGATACGTTTATCCACGAAAGCATCATTGGAAGCAAGTTCATTGGCACGGTAGAAGATACGGCCAAAGTGGGTGATTTTGAAGCCATTGTACCTGGCATTCAAGGTTGGGCCAAAGTATATGGCCTCAATACCATCACCATCGACGACGAAGACGACCCGTACGCACACGGGTTTCAGGTGATCTAAGTGCTAAAGCAAAGTCGGGGTGTAAGCACCCCGACCCACTTACTATTCAGGCGTTACGTAGGCTGCCGTGATACCTCCATCTACAAGGAATTCAGTACCCGTTACGTACGAAGACTCGTCCGAAGCTAAGTAAAGAACAGCATAGGCCATTTCTTTCGCTTCGCCAAAACGTCCCATTGGAATATGTACCAAACGGCGTTGTTTTTTCTCTTCAGTACTCAAAAATTTCATCAATAACTCTGTGCGAAGTGGTCCTGGGCAAAGGGCATTTACGCGTATATTTTCACGGGCGTGAATCACTGCCAACTCACGGCTCATCGAAAGAACCGCCCCTTTGCTTGCCGTGTAGGCTACTTGTGGCGTAGCTGCACCCAACAAGGCCACAAACGAAGCTGTATTAATGATGCTTCCTCCGCCCGCACGACGAAGCGCAGGAATGGCGTATTTACACCCAAAGAATACCCCTTTTACGTTGATATTCATGGTCAAGTCCCAAACTGATTCTTCGGTCGTAACGGCGTTGTCGTCGTCGCTGTGCATGATACCTGCGTTGTTGAAAACAACATTCAACTTTCCGAATGTTTGTTCAGCCACCGCCACCATGTTTTCACAATCCGCCGCTTTCGACACGTCGGCACGTACATAGACCGCT
This sequence comes from Runella defluvii, assembly GCF_014195535.1. GTDB lineage: Bacteria > Bacteroidota > Bacteroidia > Cytophagales > Spirosomataceae > Runella > Runella defluvii. The sequence goes on from NZ_JACIBY010000006.1 coordinate 83,236, forward strand.
TGTCCGCCTTGGGCTTTGATGAGGTCAGCCGTTTCTTGTCCTGCCGCGTCATTGACATCGGCTACAACAACTGCTGCTCCTTCTTTGGCAAACAACAATGCCGTCTCACGGCCAATTCCGCTACTTCCTCCAGTAATAAGGGCTACTTTGTCTTTTAAGCGCATGTTTTTAGAAATGTAATTATGAATTTAGATTGGTGTTATTAAAGTCTCATCTCTTTGGGAATCATTCCCATAAATGCTTTATAGACCCGTACAACTCCCTCAGGTGCGGGGTGTTTGGGGTCTCCCCAGCTTACTTTATGTTCTTTTTTTCCTTTTTTGTAAATCAGGAAATACGAAATACGGCTCGGATGCTGAAATGTTATTTTTTCAAAATCAATGTCTTTCAACGATTGAAACGCCGTAGCTACATTTTTGGGTGTTTGTCCGCCCAATACCTCCAATTCTTTGGCGGAATTGATACGGCGATAAATCCCTCCGTCTTCCAACAAGCGGTATTCTTTTTCCAAATTTCCGATGCTTTGGCCCACAATCAACTGCTGTCCTTCATACGTAAAAGGCTGTTTTGACACGGCAAAGGGCGTCGGTCTCGGTGACGTTTCTTGTCCCAAAACCACTGAACTTACTCCCACAATCAAAATGACTAGAATCAATAACTGCTTCATACATTTAGCTAAGTTTCAATTCCTCCAACGCTAACCAAGTCATTAAGCCTGGGCCAATTTCCAATGCCGATTCGTCAATGTCAAACGTAGGCGTATGTACGCCCGAAACAATCCCTCTTGCTTCGTTGCGCGTTCCTAAACGGTAAAAACAAGCATCAGTTACTTGCGAATAAAAGGCAAAATCTTCGCCTGCCAACCACAAATCGAGGTCAATCACGTTCTCGGCTCCCATGTACGACACCGCCGCTGCTTTGGTACGACGCGTGAGTTCGGGGTGGTTTTTGAGGAATGGATAACCTTTACGCACTTCTACGTCGCAGCTTCCGCCCATGGCTTCGGCCAATCCTTGCGCAATTTTGGTAATGCGCTTCCAGCCTTCTTCACGCCATTCTTCATCCATGCAACGGAACGTACCTTCTATATATACTTCGTTAGGAATGACGTTGGTAGCGCCGTTGGCAATCACTTTTCCAAACGACAACACCGACGGCGCGGCGGGTTTACGGTTGCGGCTAATGACTTGTTGCAACCCAACAATAACGTGCGACGCAATCAACACGGGATCAATAAGCGTATCGGGCATCGCACCGTGGCCGCCTTTTCCTTTGACGGTCAAGTACAATTCATCCGTACTGGCCATGTACATGCCTTCACGGAAACCAATTTTTCCTACGGGAATATTGGGCGCAACGTGTTGTCCTAGAATACTCGCTGGACTAGGATTTTGAAGCACTCCTTCTTTGATCATCAACGAGGCTCCTCCAGGAATTTTTTCTTCGCCCGGTTGGAAAATCAACTTTACCGACCCTTCAAATTCGTCGCGGAGTTCGTGCAAAATACGCGCTGTTGCCAACAACGACGACGTATGAACATCGTGCCCACAAGCGTGCATCACACCAGGATTTTGTGATTTATAAGGAACGTCGTTTGCTTCAACAATCGGAAGGGCGTCCATATCGGCCCGAAGCGCCACCACTCGGCTACTTGGGTTGCGCCCTTCAACAAGGGCTACTACCCCCGTTGCAGCTACCCCTTCTTGGGGCGTAATTCCTATTTGTTTCAATTCATTGGCCACAAATTTTGCCGTATTGTACTCTTGAAACGATAACTCTGGATTGGTATGTAAGTAATGTCGGTTAGCCACGGTAGCGGCGGCGTAGGCCTTCGACAAGGCTTTGATTTTTTCTAACATGGTAATTAGTCTTAACTTTGACCAGACAAAACTACAAAATAGAACATCGGAAGACGCAAATACGGGCGATTTTCGCAGATAAATTCTATTTTTCTATACGCTGACGCATGAAAATCGGACTATTCTTCGGCTCATTTAATCCCATTCACATGGGGCACCTTATCATTGCCAACACCATGGCCACCGCGACCGACCTCGAACAAATATGGTTTGTGGTTTCGCCCCAAAATCCGTTCAAAAAAAACAAGAGTTTGCTGCACGAGTTTGACCGATTCGACATGGTGGATCGTGCCATTTCAGATAACTCTAAATTAAAAGTAACCGACATCGAATTTTCAATGCCTCGTCCGAGCTATACCATTGATACTCTGACCAAATTGCAAGAAAAATTCCCGCAGCACACCTTCAAATTAATCATCGGAGAAGACAATTTAGCGCAATTTAAGAACTGGAAAAACCACGAAGCCATCCTTCAATATTATGGTTTATACGTTTATCCACGCCCAAATTCGGCTCCTCACGAATTTGGCAATCACCCTGCCGTACAATTCATTTCGGCTCCGCTACTCGACATATCCGCAACATATATTCGTGATTGTATCAAAAACAATCGTTCTATTCGGTACATGGTGCCCGACATTGTCGAAGAAATGATTTCAAGGAAGAAATTTTATATTTGACAATATGCTTTGAAATACATTACTTTGCAGCGATTTTGAACCAAACTTCTCACAAAAATGTCAGAGATTGCAAGCAAAGTAAAACAGATTATTGTTGACAAATTAGGCGTAGATGCAGCCGAAGTGACTGATGAAGCAAGCTTCACAAACGATCTTGGTGCAGATTCGCTTGACACGGTAGAATTGATCATGGAATTCGAAAAAGAATTCAACGTATCAATTCCTGATGACCAAGCTGAAAACATCGGCACTGTAGGTCAAGCAGTAAAATACCTCGAAGAAAACGTCAAATAAGCATATTTTTTGTAACTTATAGATCCATTTTATGATTCTAAAGCGAGTGGTAGTGACAGGTATGGGTGCGTTGACTCCCATCGGTAACACACTATCGGAATACAAGGAAGGGTTGTTTAACGGTGTCAGCGGAGCTGGCCCAATCACCCGATTTGATGCGACCAAATTCAAAACCCGCTTCGCTTGCGAAGTGAAGGGACTTGACATGGCCCAGTTTATTCCTCGTCAAGAAGCTCGTAAAATGGATCTTTTTACACAATTTGCTGTCGTCGTTGGCGATGAGGCGGTAAAAGATAGCGGGCTAGACCTTGAAAAGGAAAATCTCGACCGTGCTGGCGTTATTTGGGGTTCAGGAATTGGAGGTCTTAAAACGTTTGAAGAAGAAGTGCTTTCTTTTGGGAAAGGCGACGGTACTCCTCGTTTTAATCCATTCTTTATCCCTAAAATGATTGCCGACAGCGCTTCGGGGATTCTTTCGATGCGTCACGGATTCCGTGGGCCTACTTACGTAACCGTTTCGGCCTGTGCGTCTTCTAACAACGCTATCATCGACGCTTTTAACTACATTCGTTTGGGCAAAATTGATTTTTGCTTGACAGGTGGGTCAGAAGCAGCTGTTACGCAAGCAGGCGTGGGTGGATTCAACTCCCTCAAAGCCCTTTCGGAACGTAACGACGATTATTTAACGGCATCTCGCCCGTATGACCAAGACCGCGACGGTTTTGTGTTGGGCGAAGGCGGTGCAGGATTAATTCTCGAAGATTATGACCATGCGATTGCCCGTGGAGCTAAAATCTACGCGGAACTTATCGGTGGTGGTATGTCTTCGGACGCGTATCACATCACTGCTCCCCACCCTGATGGTATCGGCGCTTACTTGTGCATGAAAAATGCCCTTGAGGATGCTGGTATCAACCCTGAGGACGTGGACTATGTAAATACCCACGGAACATCGACACCGATTGGAGACCCTCAAGAAATTAAAGCGATTGAACGACTTTTTGGAGAACACGCTTACAAACTCAACATTAGCTCAACCAAATCAATGATTGGGCACTTGTTGGGCGGAGCAGGAGCGGTAGAAGCGGTGGCATCGATTCTGGCTATTCAGCACGGAATTATCCCACCAACCATCAACCACTTTACGGATGACCCAGACATCAATCCTCGCTTAAACTTGACATTCAATAAAGCGCAAGAACGCGAAGTGAAAATTGCACTTAGCAACACTTTTGGCTTCGGTGGACATAATACTTGCGTCATATTTCGTAAATTTGAAGGATAAAATTCATCCCAATTGCCTACGGTATTAAATCCCATAATTGATTTCTTCAAGCCTGGGAACTTATCCCCAGATAAGAAGTTTAAAAAGGCCGTGGAGCTAATCATCGGCGCAAAACCTTCTAATATAGAGGTTTACCAGTTAGCTTTTCGCCATACTTCCGCGTCTAAGGAGACGTCGATTAAGGGATTTAGAGAATCGAACGAGCGCCTTGAGTACCTCGGCGATTCGGTATTGGGCATGGTCATTGCGGAATATCTCTTCAAAAAATTTCCTTACAAAGACGAAGGATTCCTTACTGAAATTCGCTCACGCATCGTAAATCGTGAGACGCTCAATGGCATTGCCCGTAAAATCGGCCTCGACCGTCTGATTGAATTTGACGGCAACCGTCGGGGAATGCCCCCCAACTCTTCTATGTATGGCGATGCCCTTGAGGCACTCGTCGGAGCAGTATATTTGGACAAAGGATTTCGGTTCACCAAGAAATTCATCACCAAAGAGCTCCTCACCCACTACGACCTAGACGCGCTTATCAATAACAACGCCAACTTCAAGAGTCGCCTTATCGAATGGGCGCAACGCGAAGGCAAAGAAGTGCGTTTTTCGATTGTCCAAGAAAATGGCAGCCGTCACTTCCGTGAGTTTATTTCACAAGTGACCCTCGATGGTGAAGTTTTCGCAACGGGCAACGGTTATTCTAAGAAAAAAGCCGAACAATCGGCCGCCGAAAAAGCTTGCGAGATTTTGGAATTAAAATAAGGGACGGACACGAGATTGGTACTCGTGCAGGCTATTTCATTGTATAAAGGCTGGAAGCCTTGGAATAAGCGACACAAGCGGCGACGCTCGCGCCATCGGTAACGACTACTGATATGGTACTACATCGCATGAAAAGATATTTCATTTACCTTGTCATTCCCCTTTTTTGCTTCACATTAATGAGTTGTAATCAGCAACACACGAAAGCATGAAACCCTCCTGAATCCGTACAAACCTGCTTTTTACTTGGAAGTCACTAAACTCAAAATGGTAGCCCCAAATGAAGCCACGGCATTTTTTAGGTTTAAAGGTACTGGCTTAACATTTTCAGCTAATTTAAAGAAGCAAACCAATGGTTCTTGGGAAATAGTAAGCTCGGCAATTGGGTACATTTAGTAAAACTTACAGCATGAAAATAATTATCTTTCTCTCTATCAGCTTCTTGATGATTCAAAATAGCTTTGCTCAGAAAAAGAATAAAGCACCTTACTTTTCTCGGGAAGTGACCATTGAGTAGTTGCGCATAAATTTTAGTGTATTAATAGTTTATTTCGCTTCGGCGAAGCGTAACCTTTGTAGTAATCCGCCCATAAAGTTAGAATCCTTTTGCTTCGGAGAAGCATAACAAAAGCCAACGAGTTATGCTTCTCCGAAGCAAAAATTAAAAAAAACTGCTGCTGCTACTACAAATATTGCGCCTCTACCGAGGCTACTTTGCATTACTCTAAAACTTTTCCCAACTACTTAAAGACAGCGTTACACTCACCATTTTTAATCAGTACATTGACAAAGTACAGAGGGAAAAAGAAAAAGTGGTTCACGTATCTATTGGGGCGGTCAAAGACACGATTTATTACCGTTTTGAAGCCGTTGCCACTTTTGAAGCGATTACGGATTATTACAAGCCCTTTTTCTTATTCGAGCACAAAGGCTACTATTTTTTGATTGATAACGGGGTAGGCCGTATGTTTCAAGGAAATGAGCAATTTCCCAAACACATGACGAAAAAATTGAAGAAACACCTGATGTGGGGTTATACAGAAAAGGATGCAGGCGGTGGAGTGAAAGAAGTTTCAATGCTATCATTTGACCCTCCTGTCATGTTTGCGACCTATTCGCGGGGCGGCGTAAAAATTCGATGGGATGGGCTTTGAGTGCATCGGCTGGAAGCCTTGGAATAAGCGACACGAGCGGTGACGCTCGCGCCATCGGATAAATAGTAGTCACTCGTGAGAAACGAGCGACTACTCAAACTTGTGCTTTGGCACTTAAAATACGAAGCCAAACCGCACTGCCATTCGGTTATAGACGCGGTTTTCCCACTTCTCTATTTCACCCCAGCCCAAAGGCTCGGTGGACTTGGCGTGTTGACGCTTGTAACTGAGGGAAAGCACCAACGCACTTCCTGATTTTAAGCCAAATTTTAAGCCTAATCCTGGGCTAATCATCATTCCGCCGTCGGTTTTGTAGCCCGTTGCGTCGGCATGAAGCCATTGAAATCCGTAACCCGCATCCAACATTCCCAACAAGGTCACGTTGTTTTTACTTTTGGCTAAGTCGTAGCGGATGCCTGCGGCAACGGGCATCAATAAGGCCGATTGGTACCAATCCAGTCCCGTTGTCAGTCCCACGGCCATGCGTGGCTTTAGTTGGACTCCGTTAAACGTTTGCAACGTTAAACTAAGGCGATTTTGGACTTGTTGCTGAATGGGAACGCTCCACGGAATATCGTACACCACTCGTCCAAACAACCCACCTACTTCGGTCATGTTGACGTAATGAGGCTTAAATTGCGCGGATGTGGTGAGTGTACACGCTAGTGTACAGATGAGTATCAGCACACTACACCATTTTTTCAAAGAATTTATTTTAGATGCTTCCAGCATGGCAAAGTGGTTTAAATTTCAACCCGTTTTACAGGAATTTTACTGATTTGACGAAGCTCTGAAGCGTTTGAAACGTCAAACTGATAAAGTCCGTCTTTCCCAATCATCAAAAGCGTTTTGTTCGACAATGGAATCACGTCGTACGCGTCCATGTCTTTCAGGTGTTGAAGTTGTTTTACGTCAAAATCATTGGCAATGTTCAATGATTTAAGTCCGTGCGTGCCTTCACACAAGTATAAATTAGGGTAATCGACGCCCAAACCGTGGGGGTTTTGCATTGGATACGATTTCAACAAGCGAGGAGTCCGCAAATCGGTAATATCAATCACGTCGAGTTGATTTAACCCACGATTACAAGTAGTACCCGACCGCAACGTCACGTAGGCACGGTTATCGGTCACGACCACGGGGTCGCACGACATGGCGTGTTGGAAGGTTGATAGGTGTTGCGGGTTTTCTGGATTACTATTGTCATAAATAAACATTCCCGTCGTAGAACCAATAAACAGCTTATCGCGGTAGGGGAAAATGGTTTCGATACCCCTACCCAATGAGATTTTTGTTGAAGCCTTGGGCTGTGAAGGTATGCCAATGTCAAACAGCTGCATATCGCTTTGACCTACAGTATATAAGTACTTGTCATACAGCGCAAAACGTGCCATTGAGCCTGCCTGTCCTTGCGCATTTGAATTGGAAGGAACAGTGCTCGACTGAAGAGAAGCACTACGGTTATCCATCGCAAAAAATGTTCCTCCCCACCACGAACCATTGCTATTTTCGCAATTAGTTTGAATGGTTTCGGTAACAATCTGCATATTTTGGTCATGAATCGCGCCCGTAGTTGTGTTGAGCGACCACCAAGCACCATCAAATTGACCCGTCTGAAACACGTCTTTTTGGCGGCTTATTTCTTTCACTTCCAATGGGTTAGAAATATCCAACGCCACTAAATCAGAATAGCTATCGGCGTACAAAACATTCCCACGGACGGCCATGTCGCCATTTCCTGGAATGGTAATGAATGAAATGATTCTGGGCGCGGCAGGGTTAGAATTATCAATGATGTGTAAGCCTTTTTTTTGCTCGTTGATAAATAGATAATTTCCTTTGGCGTAAATTTTCCCTGGGGTTTCTAGGGCATGTGCTGTTTCGGTACGTACGCCTTGACGAATTTCGGCCAATGAAATGGTTACGGGCGTGAAGCGTTTGTACTTACGCGTTTCGGTGCAGTGGTCGGTGCACGACCATTGCGCAAGGCCAACAATAAAAAGAATAGGTAAAAGTAAACGTCTCATGGCAAACGGGGGGTTTAAGGTGTTTATACCCCAATGACGCTTTTCTATTTCATTGCGTTGGAACGCAAATAAAATAATCACTTTTCTCGCCACCACTCACGGCTCCAACGTCGCTCAAAACTCCACCCTTTGGCTCGCAACAGCAACGGAATGTACGCATGTGATTCTTTGACCGAAATCGCTTGTTGGTACAACTCATCGTCCGTCAAAACAACTTTTTCGTAGCTCTCTCCCTTTTTCACTGTCAAATCCGCAAAAGGAAGTTCTTCTAACACAGTATCCCCCTTTTCCAATGCCGTTTGCTGCAAACGATGTTTCAAAAGCCAACTCGACGGTCGTTTATGAAGTTCCAGTGGCCGTGGACGGTAGGTTCCCGAAGACACATTCAGCGCATACGCTAAGTACGACTTCAACAGTTTAGGCCCCGAATGTACGGCCGTTTCTACCTGAAGTTGGTCGGGCCAAATGCTCGTCACCACATACACCTTTTGCCGCGCCCGAGTGACCGCTACGTTCAATCGATTTTCTCCACCACGGGCATTCAAACTCCCAAATTGAGCACGAAATCGCCCGCGGGCATCAGGTGCGTATCCCACCGAAAAAATAATAATATCGCGCTCGTCTCCTTGCACATTTTCAATGTTTTTGACAAAAAAAGACTTCTTCCATCCTACCTCGCCTTGTTCGACCGTTTCTTGCAGGAGCTGTTCAATCAACTGTTGCTGTGGATAGTTGAACGTCACCACACCCACCGACGCGTTGGGTTGTTCGTTTTGCAACATTTTCACCAACTCTACCACCCTCTCAGCTTCTGTCGTATTGCGATTTTGTTCCCAAACTCCATCCACTTTGACGTATTCAATCGCTGGGATGCTTTCGTTTATATCCTGAAAATGAGGCAGTAACTGAAGTTTATTTTTGTAAAAATGTTGGTTTGAAAAATCAATCAAATCCAAAGAACGGCTTCGGTAATGCCCTTGTAGCAACGTATCCGAATAGAAATGTTTGGCCAAATCCAACAACGACTCCACTTCCAACGCAACCTGCTCTTCTTCGGTTTCGTTTTCATAACGCGCACGGTACAAATCGTACGGCGCCAACTGCTTGCTATCGCCCACAATCACGGCTTGTTTGGCCCGATAAATCGCGGGAATGCCGTACTCAGCATAGCACTGAGAAGCTTCGTCAAAAATCACCACATCAAACAATCCACGCCTAAGCGGAAAAACGGCCGAAACAGTTTCGGGTGATGCCATCCAACATGGCACCAAGCGAAAAACCTCTTCGGCATGATGTTCCATCAATTTTCGTACGGGCCAAATCTTCCGTTTTTTGGTCACTTGGTGCTGCAATTCGCGGTAGGTTGTGCGGTTTTGCAAGCGATTAAAGCTAATTTCTTTGTAGGTTTGCTCACGAAGCTGCATCCCTAATATCTCCCGACTCAGCGCCTGTTTTTGTTCAATTAACTGCTGAAGTTCTTCTTCCCACTGACTCATTTTTAAGGATGAAACCGCCCTAAGCACGGGATTTTTTTCTTCTAAATGCGCCAACCAAGCCAGCCGTAGCGAATTCTGAACTACGTCTATCCACGAATGCGACGTTTCGGTTTGCAGCTTTTCGTATATTTCTCGTTCCGATTCGGACAATTCATTTTTCAACGAATCCATTTCTACCAAAGCATCAAAATTTGCCTCAAGCGCTTTTTTTAGTTCTGCTCCGTACGCAGCCGACTCCTCCAATCGCAACAACTGCCCTTGAGTCAAATAACGTTGCCAACGTTGGTACTTACCCGAAAACTCCGAAGCCAAAGTCAACAACTGCTTCGTCACGCTCGCCCATTCATCTTTTCCTTTTAAAGCCAAATTTTCCAGAAAAGGGGCATTTTGTTGCATTTCGAGCTGTAGCTGTGCCGCTTGCTCCATTGCGGCTACTACTTCTTCCCACCGAAGCAGGGTGTGACTCATATTTCTCTCTCGTATCGAAATCGCTAACTTATTTTCAACCTCATCCACCCACTGCTCCAGTGCTTTTCGATTTTCGAGTCGTTGACGCAGTTGGTACAAATCAGTCAGCTCTAGGGATAAACCTAGAGAAGCCGTAAGGTCTCGAAAGTAGTCTTTATCTGAATAAAAAAGCCATTTTACCACCGACTGACGGGCCTGTATCAATGCCTGAAGGCGGTGTTCAAAACGGGGCAGTTCGGATGTTGAAAGTTCATCCATTAAAACTGACCCTCCCATTAATTTTTGCCCACTTTTGTGTGCCTTGGCCAACCATTGTGCGAGCGATTTGGTCATTTTTCCGCTAACGCTACGCTCAAAAAAATCCCAATTCATGGGCAGTTGCAAGCGTTCTTGCCATGCTCTTACTTGTGTATCTAGCCGATGGAGTTGCCGTAAATGCGCCGCATTCAAGGTTTGTCCCAACCACTCACTGGTCGATTTTTGGGTATATTCGTAGGTTTGGATGGATTCTTCAATGGTATTTTTTACCGCTGTTATTTCCTGAAAACCAATCCGAGAAAAGTCAACTCGTTCTTCCCAAGGATGCGGTGAAGGCAAAAAACGCTGGTATTGCTCCAAGCGACGCAGTTTCTGTAAGAATGTCTCCAAGCGGTCGTCAAACCGAAACTGTCGAAATTGAGGAATGGGACTATTAGCCGCCTGCGACGAACTGGTGAGGTACAATTCTTTGGGCGACAAACCGCATTCATTAGCATCAAAAAGCGCCTCTTTGAAGGCGTTGAGCTCACTACAAAGCTGTTCAATCGAGCGACTTACCTGCAAAAATTGCCTTTCTAGCACAATCGAATCCAACGCATAATTCTGCTTCTGGTACTCATCGACTTGGCCAATTTGGGCATCAAGTTGGGCGTACAAATCCGCTCGGTCGTTCTTAAAATCGTGAATAAGCGCCGCAAAAGGCGCTACACCTACCTGTCGAAGCCGTTCGTACACCACATCCAACGCAACCCGTTTCTGACATACCAAAAGCACACGTTTACCACGTGCAGCAAAATCGGTCATGAGGTTCGCAATCAACTGCGACTTTCCCGTCCCTGGCGGCCCTTCTACCACCAACGACTCTCCCTGCTTTACCCTCAGCAGCGCCTGTTCTTGCGAAGCGTCCTGCGGAAACGCAGTGAACGTATTGGCTTCTTTTATTGGAGCCGAAAAAGCACTTGCCTCCTCATCGTCAACCCGTTTTTCCTCTTGCGAAATAAGCGCTTCATAATCGGGTGCTAAATAACTTCCCGCCTGCGGAAAAATCCCCAGAACTGCCTCAGGATATAGTTTCAGCTCTCCATTTTGTTCCAAAAGCTCAAGGTCGGATTTTGAACATTCATCAAAATACTGCAACGTATCTTGAAAAATAGCTTGGTTGAAGTTGAGTTTAAGCGCACTTTCTTTGAGCAATTCGTACAACTCCGTCCGAAACACCAACGAGTCGCGGCTCAGTTCTTCCAGGTTTTTTTCCAGTAATTCATCGGGGATAATTACCTGATTAAAATACCCATAGGCCAACAAAAAACTACGGTTGAGTAAGGTAGGCTCAGGGCGACGACGAAGCTCCCAGTAAGCGACGTTTTCTTCGTTTTTTTGAAGCGTTACGGGAAAATATACCAAAGGCGCATGTATCACCGTACCATCCATCAATTTTCCTCTCACAAATGGATAACCCACGTACAAATCTTCCGAACCACGTTCTTCCTCGATAAATCGCTCCGTACGGGCCAATTTCCGCAACCGCTTGCTTACTTCATTGCCTTTTTCCGAACGCGGGTCAATCACTTGGCCCAACCGAACCGTTTTTTTCTGGGCAATCAGGTCGCTCAAAACATCAAATGCCGAGCGATTGTCCACAAAATCCAACGCTTTCCAATCCAAAAACTGATCAGCCGAAAGAGTGGATAACAACAACGAACGGTTTCGACTGCTCAGATTGGTCAAACGGCGCAGGTATTTTTTAAGAATATCAGGAGTCAGATTCATTCTTTGAGGGAGAAATAGGGCGTAAAACAAATATACACCTCCTTGTTTGAGTTCAGTAAACTTTCACGATATTTGTCAATGGTATGCTTGCAGACCACCGACGATATGACAAAATATAATCAACCCTAAAAACCGAAATGCAGATAGCTCAACAAGTTCTTTTTGCCGTGGCGTTAGGAGTAACGGCATGGCTTATGTCAAAACGGGTAGGAATCATCAAAAAAACGATTCAACTAGGCAAATCCGACGACCGCACTGACCGCCCCAACGAACGTCTGAGTACCATGATACGCGTAGCGTTTGGCCAAAAGAAAATGTTTGACCGACCCATTGTAGGGATTATGCACTTTGTCGTTTATGCGGGGTTCTTGCTCATCAACCTCGAAGTGCTTGAAATCGTCTTGGATGGACTCCTGGGTACGCATCGTTTGTTTGCTCCCATACTTGGAGGTTTTTACCACACACTTATCAATTTCTTCGAGTTTCTGGCCGTTGGCGTCCTTGCCGTTTGCGTTATTTTCTTGATTCGCCGCAATGTCACCAACGTAGAACGCTTACAACCTACGCGCCACCGCGAATTAAATGGTTTTCCTGCGCTGGATGCCAACGTTATTTTAGTCACAGAAATTGTCTTGATGTTCGCTATTTTGAGCATGAATGCAGCCGATGCCTTATTGCAAGAACGTGGCGCTGAGCATTATCCATTGGTAGGTGGTTTCTTCTTTAGTACTTTTTTGCAGCCTTTATATTCAGGTTTATCAGACGGCACCCTCATTGCCATTGAACGGGGGGCTTGGTGGTTCCATATTTTAGGCATTTTCGCCTTTGCCTTATACGTAACCTACTCTAAGCACCTTCACATCTTTTTGGCTTTTCCCAATACCTATTTTGCCAATCTCACCTCCAAAGGAGAAATGCAAAATATGCCAGAAATCACCAAAGAGGTAAAAATCATGCTCGGTTTAGACCAGCCTGACGCCACCGAGGCGCCCGCCGAAATCGGCCGTTTTGGCGCAAAAGACGTTACCGATTTGAGTTGGAAAAACTTGATGGACGCCTATTCGTGTACCGAATGTGGACGCTGCACCTCTTCTTGCCCCGCCAATATGACAGGTAAAGCCCTGTCACCGCGCAAAATCATGATGGATACCCGCGACCGTTTGGAAGATGTAGGTAAAATCATGCTGGCCAACGGTGGCGAATTTAAAGACGATGGCAAAAGTCTGCTCGGTGATTATATCTCCGAAGAAGAGATTTTGGCCTGCACAACCTGCAACGCCTGCGTTCAGGAATGCCCCGTTCTTATTAGTCCGTTGGACATTATCCTTCAATTGCGCCGTTATAAAATCATGGACGAAGCCCAAGCACCAAGTTCTTGGAACGCCATGTTTAACAACCTTGAAACTAATCAAGCTCCGTGGAAGTTTTCACCAAGTGACCGCTTCAACTGGGCTGATAACTTAAAATAACAACAAATGAACGTCCCTATTGTAAATAATACCGAAGAAAACCGCTTTGAATGGTGGATTGATGGACAAGTCGCTTTTGTCGATTATGCCCAAACCGAAGATGAGCAAATCACCTTTTATCATACCGAAGTACCACCATCGTTGGAAGGGAAAGGGATTGGGTCAGGTTTGGCTAAACACGTATTGGATTACGCGCAGAAACACCATTTAAAAGTGCGCGTGCTTTGTCCGTTTATCAAAACCTACATCCAACGCCACCCCGAATATCAGCAGCTTACTTTTCTATAATCAGAAAATTGTCCAACAAAAAAGCGGAACAAGTATTTGCTCCGCTTTTTTGTTGGGTAAAACACCCCTGTTTTATTCACCGAAGTGTTTACGTACTTTCACTAAAGCCGAGCCAATCACTTGGTGCATATCGTAGTAGCGGTATTCTGCTAGGCGTCCACCAAAAATCACATTGGTTTCAACTTCTGCCAATTTGCGGTATTCTCTCAACAAACGGTCGTTTTTATCGTCATTGACAGGATAATAAGGCTCCTGCCCTGGCGTCCACTCTTGCGGATATTCGTGCGTAATCACCGTTTTTTCTTGCGTTCCAAACTCAAAATGCTTGTGTTCGATGATTCGCGTAAAGGCTGTTTCGCCGTCAGTATAGTTCACCACAGCATTGCCTTGGTGGTTAGCAGTATCCAGCGTTTGGTGCTCAAAACGCAAGCTACGGTACTCCAAATACCCTAATTGAAACCCGAAATATTCATCCAATTGCCCCGTATAAACCACTTGTTTTGCCAACGCCTCGAGCTCAGCACGATTCTGAAAAAAATCTACGCCCAAACGCACATCGGTTCCTTCCAGCAGGGCTTCGTTCAACTTGTTGTATCCACCAATCGGGATTCCTTGGTAGCGATCATTGAAATAGTTATTGTCAAACGTAAAGCGAACGGGCAGGCGCTTAATGATAAAAGCGGGTAAATCCACGCATTTACGCCCCCATTGCTTTTCGGTATAGCTTTTAATGAGTTTTTCGTAGATGTCTGTTCCTACCAACGAAATGGCTTGTTCTTCCAAGTTTTGAGGGTCTTTGATATTCGCCGCCTCAATTTGCTCCTGAATTTTAGCTTTTGCTTCTTCAGGCGTTTTCACCTTCCACATTTGGTAAAAGGTGTTCATATTAAACGGCAAATTGTACAACTCCCCGTAGTAATTAGCAATGGGCGAATTGGTGTAGCGATTAAACTCCACAAACGAATTCACGTAGTCCCAAATCTCTTTGTCGTTGGTATGGAAAATATGCGCGCCGTAGTAGTGCACATTGATTCCTTCTACATTTTCGCAGTAAGTGTTCCCACCGATGTGGTTTCGGCGGTCAATGACCAAGCATTTTTTCCCGCGTTTAGTGGCTTCGTGCGCCCAAACGTTTCCAAACAATCCAGCACCAACAATTAGATAATCGTACATTTTGTTTAAAGTTGACAGTTAATTCGATGGTCGATGGTCGATGGTCAACAGTCGGTGGTCAGCAGCCAACAGAAAATCACTGTAAGCCATCAACCGTGGACTATGGACTATCAACTATGGACTACCAGCAATCAACTGAAGTTAAAGTCTCCAATAAGTTATTTTCTCGTCCGTATTTCGATACATTCCTTTCAAATCCATCAGAATGGGCGCTTCTTTCATGATTTGTTTAAAGTAATCAATACCCAGTACTTTGTATTCATTATGCCCGACCGACACAATCACCGCATCATAATCGTTTGAGGGCTTGTCCATCAACGTAAGGCCATATTCGTGCGCTACTTCATTGGGAGAAGCGTACGGGTCAACGATGTGTACATTGACCGAAAAGCTCATCAATTCTTTGATTAAGTCCGCTATTTTTGAATTACGGATGTCTGACACATTTTCTTTGAAAGTAATTCCCATCACCAGCACCTTCGCGTTTTGGGGGCTCTTACTTTTCTGAATCAGCATTTGTATCAAACGCTTGGCGATAAAGGCAGGCATTCCATCATTGATACGACGCCCGCTATGAATGACTTGCGGGTCGTAACCTAATTTTTTGGCTTTATAAAGCAAATAATAAGGGTCAACACCAATGCAATGCCCCCCTACCAAACCTGGGTAAAATTTGATAAAATTCCATTTTGTCCCCGCCGCCTCTATCACATCTTTGGTATCTATCCCCATACGGTCAAAGATAATCGCCAACTCGTTCATCAGCGAAATGTTCAAATCTCGTTGGGTATTTTCAATCACTTTAGCCGCTTCAGCGACTTTAATTGTTGGGGCTTTATAAATACCTGCTGAAATAATTTGGCCATAGACTTGGGCAATTTCTTCTAACGCTTCGGCATCACTTCCCGACACAATTTTCAGGATTTTGTCGATGGTTCGTTCTTTATCTCCTGGGTTAATTCGCTCGGGTGAGTAGCCTATTTTAAAATCTGCTCCAAGTTTCAACCCAGATTCTTTTTCCAAGATAGGCAAACAATCTTCTTCGGTACACCCAGGATAGACGGTTGATTCATAAATCACGTAATCTCCCTTTTTTAGAACTTTGCCAATGGTGTACGATGCGCCAATTAAAGGTTTTAGGTCAGGAACTTTATAATCGTCAACGGGTGTCGGAACTGCTACCACAAAAAATTGGGCTTGCCGCAAATCTTCCAGATTTGAGGTAAAAACAATATCCTTCCCATCAAACACCGACGCCTCTAGTTCTTGTGAAGGGTCAATGCCACGTTGCATCAGCTCAACACGGCTATGGTTAATGTCAAAACCAATGACCCGAAAATACTTCGCAAATTCGAGGGCAATAGGCAAACCTACATACCCCAAACCAATGACAGCTATCTGATTTTCTTTCCTGAGGAGTTGTTGATACATTTTGTTCTTTAATCAATCCACAAATATAGCATACTACTCCACTGAGTACCAAATGAAACAGCCCTGACATTGCGGGCCAGGGCTGTTTCAAATTATGCTATTTTGAGCGTCTATGGCATCAATTTCAATTCAACGCGACGGTTTTTCTTCAATCCATCTACTGTACCATTGTCAGCGATTGGTTTGAATGCACCGTAAGCGTCCACCACAATGCGGTTTGGATCTTTCAACCCTGCCTGTGACAAGTACTGCTTCACGGCATTTACGCGGCGCTCAGACAAGGCTACATTGTAGCGGTCAGATGCACGACGGTCGGCGTGACCAGCCATTTGGAGGCGGCATTGTGTTTTGTTCATCAACTCTACTACTTTGTTCAACAAGTCGTAGAATTCAGGTTTGATGATGGCTTTGTCAGTATCAAACAATACGTTGGCAAAGATTTCTGAACAAGCCATACCTGGCAAGGCATCTTTCACGTATTTGTCGAAATCAATTTTCTGACCAGCACCCGTTACGATACTTCCAGCAGGTGTATTCGGCTCTTTATCGAAGTAATCAGACACACCGTCGTTGTCGGTATCTATCAACAAACGAGGGTCGATTTCTTTTGGCTTATTAGCTTTAGCAATCGAATCGATTTCGGCCAATGAAAGGATTTTTGGTGGTTTAACCAACAACTTAGGATCGGTATAACGCAAGTGGTAAAAGCCTTTTCCTGCATCCAAAGCATTAAAATCATACGCCCATTTGCCATTTTTCTTTTCTACACGAAGTGGGTTTTTACCCAATTTGTACGTCAAGCTAATCGCAAAGAAACCATACTTATCAAGCGCCGAATTTCCTTTAGGTGTTCCTAAGAAACTGGTAGCAGTTCCTCCTTGGTACAAACGTCCACCTTCTCCGCCATCATAGATAGCCGATGGGTCACCACCCACGGTAGCGTCTAATTTTTCAGTATTGACGTTGTTCAAACGGAAATCCAAACCTAAATCAAGGTTTTTCGTCAGTTCATACGAAGTAGTGAATCCTACAGGAATCACCCACTCCTGCGTGTAAGCAGAAGCTTTTTTGTTCAACTCAGTGATGTTGTTACGCAAAGTCGGAGAATCATCCGAACGACGTTGCAAACGACCTGAACCCAACTGATACGCCGTTGAACGGAACCAAATTTGGCCTGCACCACCATAAACATCCATTTTCCAACGCTTCATCTTGGTAGGGCCAAAGAGCAACCCTTTCAAGTTAACCGTTGCAGCTACATCCGCTTGGAAATAGTTTGCATTGAAGTACGACTGGTAAATACGGCGTTTCATCCCCTTGAGGTTACCTCCACCTACATCGAGGCGTGCTCCAAAAAGGTAGGTAAGTTGTTTGCCAAGTGTTAGACCCACGTGCATGGTTCCACGTTCCGACTGGCTATCGAAATTGTTCGTCCCAACGGGCCAAAAGTCATACTCACGCAAGTCACCATAGAACTGACTTGGACCCGCATATACTCCTAATGACCAAGTGTTCATTTTGTAGGGACCTTCATAAGGAGCTTTCGGATTATACTGTGCTTGGGCCTCAAGCAAGCATGTTCCCAACACTAAGAACGTGACAAGCAGAAATACTTTTTTCATAATAAACCTTTTTGTAATGTTGAATAAGGGGGATACGTTTATCTTTATCTTAATGACTTCTACTACGGCAAAAATAGTCTTTCCGAACCAAATTCGACAACAAAAGTAGAGATTCAATTTTTATTTCAAAAATGTTTTGGCTTTCTAAAGAAAATTCTTTTTGCCCAATTTTCAAAGCCGCTGGTTTATTTTCTTTAAAATTTCGTTCTTCCACTGGGCAAAGGTACCTGCCAAAATTTGCTCACGAGCCTGACCCACAAGCCACAAGTAGAAAGTTAGGTTGTGCACACTGGCAATTTGCGAACCTAAGATTTCTTCCGATTTAATCAGGTGGCGAAGGTAACTCTTTGAATAAAAAGAACTCACATAACCGCCCAATGTTTCGTCAATTGGACTAAAATCATCCTTCCATTTCTCATTTCGGATGTTAATTACTCCCTGCGTGGTGTACAAAATACCGTGGCGGGCGTTGCGCGTAGGAAGCACACAGTCGAACATGTCGATACCAAGGGCAATGCACTCTAAGATATTTTCGGGTGTTCCTACCCCCATCAAATACCGAGGTTTGTCTTTGGGTAAAATATCACACACCAACTCCGTCATTTCGTACATATCTTCGGCAGGTTCTCCTACCGATAACCCACCAATGGCGTTTCCTTCTCGCCCCATGCTCGCAATAAATTCGGCCGATTGACGCCGCAAGTCTTTGTACGTACTTCCCTGAACAATCGGGAACAACGTTTGGCTATAACCATACATCGACTCCGTGGCATCAAATCGCTCGCAGCAGCGTTGCAGCCAGCGATGCGTCATTTCCATAGACTTCCTTGCGTAGGAGAAGTCACACGGGTAAGGGGTACATTCGTCAAATGCCATGATAATATCGGCTCCGATTCGCCGCTGAATATCCATGACGCTTTCAGGCGTAAAAAAGTGCAAAGACCCGTCGATGTGCGACTTAAATTTCACGCCTTCTTCGGTAATCTTACGCCCCGTTCCTGCCAACGAATACACTTGGTACCCTCCACTATCAGTCAAAATAGGAAAATCCCAACCGTTAAATTTGTGTAGCCCTCCTGCTTTTTCCAATATATCCAGTCCTGGACGCAAATACAAGTGGTAGGTATTCCCCAAAATTATTTGCGCCTTGATGTCTTCTTTTAATTCGCGTTGGTGTACCGCCTTCACCGTTCCCGCCGTACCTACTGGCATAAAAATAGGCGTCTGAATCGCCCCGTGGTCAGTATGCACAACCCCCGCGCGGGCTTTTGAATGCGGGTCGTTGGTCACTAAGTCAAATTTCATCCGTGTTAGTTTGATTAATTTTTTGCGCACTTGGTGCACTTTTTCTGCAAAAATAAAGGTCAATATTGGTTTATCTAGTTCCGCAACTTTCTGTATGCCAAAATACCCCGTTATATTTGCGCACTTATTGAGAATGCATGGATATACTTTATTTCCCTGATTGGTCTTCACATCCCGTTGTTAATCTATCGTTAGGCATATTCGGCGCCGTGGTCGTCGTTCAGCTTTATTACGTTTTGGGCATTTTTACACGACTGCTCTTTAGGCGCTCTACCGAGCCCCCTGCCCAGCTCCCTGCGGTATCTGTCGTAGTATGTGCACACAACGAACTCGACAACTTACGTGCGTTGCTCCCAATGCTTAATGAGCAGGACTACCCCAACTATGAAGTGATTGTGATGGATGATCGCTCGTGGGATGGCACGGTTGATTTTGCCGAAACAGAAGCCCAAGTATGGAAACGTGTTCGTTTTTTGCACATTGAGCAGGAATACGACCACGTCACTCCTAAAAAATACGCCATCACAACGGCCATACGCAGTGCCAAACATGACATTATTTTATTGACCGATGCCGACTGTCGCCCTACCACCGACCAGTGGATTAAGGGGATGGTTGCGTGTTTGACTTCGGACAAACAAATCGTTGTAGGTTTTTCCCCTTACGAAAAGCAGCCTGGGTTTCTCAACCGACTTATTCGCTTTGAAACATTTTACGTGGCGGTTCAGTACCTATCCTTGGCCTTGGCAGGAAAACCCTACATGGGTGTTGGGCGGAATTTGATGTACCGTAAGTCACTATTTCTTCAAAACAAAGGCTTTTATAGCCACTTGCGGGTAACGGGAGGAGACGATGACCTTTTGATGAACGAAATAGCAACTGCCCAAAACACCGCAGTTTGCCTTGACCCCGACGCCTTTATGGTATCTATTCCCAAAAGTACTTGGGCGGCGTGGTACTGGCAAAAGAAACGCCACCTCTCCGTAAGTAAGTACTACAAATTTCCCAATAAAGTTCGGCTATCAGTTTTATCGGGAACACATGTGCTCAGTTGGGTGTTCTTTATTGGTTTAGGAATCTGGGGAGGCGTATCGTTTCCACCTTTGCAATTAGGCTATATTATTATCATTGCCGCTATTTTTGGAATACGCCTATTATCCCAATGGATTGTTTTAGGAGTTGCTTCGCGTAAGCTGTACAAATCTGTAGGCTGGTTTGCGATTCCTTTTATGGATTTTGTTTTATTTATTTATTACATCGTTATGTCGGTGGTGATGTGGACCAATCGACGCAAAAAAGTACGCTGGCGGTAAGCCATTTGATTATGGAAATCATCGAAAAATATTTTCCCCAACTCACTCCTTCTCAACACGACCGTTTTGCTCGTTTGAAGGACTTATACGCTCTTTGGAACGCCCAAATAAACGTTATCTCACGGCAAGACGTTGAAAATCTTTATGAGCGCCATGTTTTGCATTCGCTAGCGATTGCCAAAGTGGTACAATTTGCCGAATTTGCCAGCATCCTAGACGTAGGTACTGGAGGTGGCTTCCCTGGGATACCGTTGGCCATCATGTTTCCAGAAGCCGAATTTCATTTGGTTGATAGCATTGGTAAAAAGATAAAAGTGGTAGAAGCCGTGACGGAAGCGCTTAACCTCACCAATGTCCGTGCCGAACACTGCCGCGCCGAACAGGCCGATAGCGACTATGATTTTGTTGTTACGCGTGCCGTAGCCCGAATTACGCCTTTACACGGCTGGGTCAAAAATAAAATTAGTCGCAACCACGTTCATTCTATCTCCAATGGCGTATTGGCTTTAAAGGGGGGAGATTTAGACGAAGAAATGAGCGAGCTCAAGCGCAAATACAAAATCTACAACTTACAAGACTTTTTTGAGGAAGATTTTTTTGAAACAAAAAAAATCGTTTACGTCCCAAACTAACATAGTCAACACCGTAATTTTAATGACCAAATGAACGAAATATTCAAATCAAGTAGCATCAAAGACCCTGTTCGCCCCAACGAAGTACACCTGACCGACAAAGGAGTAAGCTTCAAATTAAAGAAGCTCATTGGCGGCACCGAGCAGTTTGTGTTTTACAGCGACATTTCAGGCGTAGAGATTGACAGCGGCATGTTTTTTGCCACTATTCGCGTTATTCCTCGTGCAAGGCCCGAAATTGTGATTGAAAACTTCACCAAAGGAGATGCCCAACGCATCAAAGAACTCATTTTAGAGCGTGTATAATTGACTGATTTTAAGAGCAAAAGGCTGTTTAATCAAAAAAACAGCAAAAAAATATCAAAAAACTCTTGCGTCTAATTGCAGAAGCTACTACTTTTGCACCACCAAAATCGGAAACGATAACGGTCAAACTCTCGAATAGCTCAGTCGGTTAGAGCATCTGACTGTTAATCAGAGGGTCGCTGGTTCGAGCCCAGCTTCGAGAGCCTCTAAATCAAGCACTTAGCAGAAATGTTAGGTGCTTTTTTTTGCTACGTGCAATACAAGTTGCTCCACAAATTTTGGCTTTGATCCACTTTTACCACAAAGCATCCCAAGAAACCCTTGGTCTTTTCATCGTCAAAATTTCCAAGATAACTTTGAGTTGATTGAATCTAGCCTAATTTTGCCTCCCTATTTCACCGCCGAGAAACCAATCAAGGGCGGATGAGTCATGAACTCGTACCAGTAGTCAGATGAGGCTTGTGATGGGTCTAAAAAAGGACCTTGCCACTGAAAATCCCGAAAACCTGCCTTGGCAAAAGCACGTTCATAAGTAAGGGGATGAAAATAGAAGTTATTGAAGCTAAACTCCGTCCCATCTAAATTGAACATTCGATACCTCACAAAATCACCTTCGTTTCGTTGGCTAGTCGATTCTTTTACAAAACCGTACTTGCGATAATTAGGATAATGCTGAAGTTCGTTGTGGGGATTATCATTGAATCCCACAAATCGACCCGAAGGCGGAAGATGTTCGTACACTACTTGGCAAAACTGGTGTAAGTCATCGGCCGATTGCGCGTAATTCAGCAAATACATGCCCACCACCACATCAAATTGACGCTCTAATGACATTGTTAGCGCGTCTTGCACCAAATAGTCGCAGCCCAATGGCTCTTTGGCTTCCGTTTCTTGCGCGAGTTCAATCATCCGAGTGGATAGGTCCACGCCCAAAATGGTGGCAGCCCCCCGTTTTTTAAGCTTACGAGTGTAGATACCCTCCCCACAAGCTAAGTCAAGAATGTTTAGCGCAGTTGCATCACCAAGCAGTTGCTCAAGGGTATATTCTTCAATGTATTTGCGGAAGTCCAATTGCTTCGAATCGCGGTATTCGTTGGCAATAGTGTCGTAAGAGTTAGCGTCCATATCGTTGGTTTTCAGAAAAATACGACAATATTTTCTTTCTTTACAATAGCTACCCTACATTTTCATCGCCAAACGCTCAATCGCATCTAACAACGCCGTCAAATCGTTCTCAGTCGTCAGGGGGTTCATCAACGAAACCCGCAAGTACAATTTGTCGCGAAGCGTTGTTTGAACAATATAAAAAGCTCCTTCTTCCAGCAGTTTTTGGCGAATGGCCGCATTCAATATTTGGATTTGCTCCGCTGTGCGCCCCTCTCCCACAAACCGAAAACACACGATGTTGCTTTCGGGTGCTAAGGCCAATTCAAAACCTTGCCGTTCGTGTACGATTTGCGCAAAACGAACGGCAAGGTCGTGTAATGTCTCTACGTTTTCAGTAAAAATCTCCTCTCCGTAGGTTTTGAGAATGGCGTATATTTTTACACTCATCATGAGCTTCGTACACTCAAACGTTCGCTTACCTGAGTTAAACCATTCTTGCGCGCCTTGGTTTGCCCACAAATACTGCGCTTTTTGGTGAAATGTTTGAAACGAATCTTGGTTTCTCTTAAAGAGCAAAGCCGTTGCCAAAGCGGGCGTCAATAGCATTTTGTGCCAATCAATCACTACCGAATCGGCTCGCTCAATGCCCTTGACCAATGGTTTATAGCGTTCAGAAAAAACCACGGCTCCGCCGTGTGCTCCGTCCACATGGAACCATAATTGGTGTTTTTCACAAAAATCGGCAATGGCTACTAAGTCGTCGTAAGCGCCTGTTGAGGTCGAACAGGCACTTCCAACGACTGCAATCACTTTGCGGCCACTTTGAACCGCTTTTTGGTAATACGCTTCCAACAACTCGGTTCGCATCTGAAAACGCGCGTTGGTCGGGATTTTAATAATACCTTCACTCCCCATCCCCATGGTTCTTGCCGCGCGGTCGATGCAGTAATGTGCTTCTTCTGACACCAAGACCGCCAAAGGTTGTTCGTGGCCGTTTTCCCATACTTCTGTCTGGGTAGCGCGAGCGGTGAGCAGCGCAGTGAGGTTCGCCAACGTCCCTCCCGAAGTCAATAGCCCACTGGCCTCCGCCCCAAAGCCAATTTTATGCGTCAACAATTCACTCAAAATGCGTTCAAGGGGATTAGACACCAGTCCCATTTCATAGACCGCCATCCCGTTGTTCAACAAGCTGGTCAGCATTCCTGCCATGGCTGCCATCGGCAACGGCGGTGACACTTGGTGCCCCATGTACCGTGGATGGTGCAAATGGGTAGAACGCTGGATTACCTCTGCAAAAAAATCGGACGACGCCCCTGCGCCTTCTTGAGCATTCTGTTGCCAGAAAAGAAAATTTTCCTCGGGCGACTGGTAGGGAATGACCGTCTCAAGTTGCTGACTTTGCGCAGCAGCTAAATAATCCGCGAGCTGGTCAACGAGTCGATGGGCTTCTTCCCGAAAATGCTCGGCAGAATACGCTTGTTGTAAACGCATGAACTTAGGTTAAAAAAATTACAAATCTTCTATTCGGAATAAATGGAAAGGTAACAAATACGGGTCAAGTTCGATGTAGTTATACTCCCCTTTCCAAACGTACTTGGACCCCGTTAGCAAATCGTGGACAATGAAATCTTCCCAACCTGCTTTCCCAATTTTATGCAACGGAATCCGCACCGTATTACCTCGACGATTGTACCCGTCCAAATTCACCACGCACAAAATACGATTGCCATCAGGATGCGTTTTGAGATAGGCCAACAATTGGTCGTCATTGATGTCACAAAACATAATATTATTGGTTTGTTGCAAAGCCGCATTCTCTTTTCGGGCGCGGTTTACTTGCGTTATGACGTAGGTAAGTTTATTGGTATGATTCCAATCCCAGTGTTTGATTTCGTATTTTTCGGAATTCCAATACTCCTCTTTTCCTGGAAAAGCCTCATGTACCATAAATTCATAGGTAGGGCCAAAAATTCCGTAATTCGACGACAGCGTTGCGGCCATAAAATAGCGAATCAAGAAATTTGGCTCATGTCCTGACTGTAACAATGGCGGGTTGATGTCGTGTGTGTTTGGCCAGAAATTTGGACGGAAATAGTGTTTCATTTCCGTTTGGGTCAACTCCGTCATATAGGCTACCAACTCCTCCTTCGACGTTCGCCACGTGTAGTACGTATAAGACTGATTATAACCACCTTTAGCCAATCGCTGCATTACTTTTGGACGCGTAAACGCTTCAGCCAAAAATATCATATCAGGATATTTTTTCTTGGTTTCGGCAATCACCCAATCCCAAAACGCAAACGCTTTGGTGTGGGGATTATCCACCCGAATAATGCGCACGCCCCACTCGGCCCACACAAAAATAATGCGACGAAGCTCCAACCATAAGCTCTCCCAAGCTTCGGTTTCAAAATTGATGGGATAAATATCTTGGTATTTTTTTGGTGGATTTTCGGCATATTGAATCGTTCCATCAGGACGAATCTTAAACCATTCGGGGTGATTTTTGGCCCACGGGTGGTCGGGTGAACACTGAATCGCTAAGTCCATCGCAATCTCCATTCCGTGGGCTTTGCACGCCGCTACCAAGGCTTTAAAATCATCAAGTGTTCCCAAGTCGGGATGAATTGCATCGTGCCCCCCCAGTTCAGAACCTATGCCGTACGGAACCCCTGGTTCATTAGGCTGACACAACACATTGTTATTTTTCCCCTTCCGAAACTGCATCCCAATCGGGTGAATGGGCGGCAAATAAAGCACATCAAAGCCCATACGTTCGATGCGAGGCAACAAATCTATCACATCGCGGAAAGTTCCGTGCTGCCCAGGTTCTTTGGCCGCCGAACGCGGAAACATCGAATACCAGGTAGAAAAACCTGCCCTCGGACGGTCAACCCATAGGCGCAGTTCTTTATACCGAGTCACATTTTCACGGTACGCGTACTTTTCTATCCATTCTGCCATTTGCTCGCCAATGGCCAACAGCACCGCTTCGTTGTAGCGTTTTTCGTCTCTAAATGCCTTTATCGCTTCCTGAATCGCTTTTTTATCTTCTTTAGAGGCATTTTTTACGATTTTTTCCAACAAACTCGCCCCCACCAACAGTTCACTATTAACGTGCTGCGCATCGCGAATTTTGAGGGTAATTTCGTGCTCCCACGACGCGAGATGATCTACCCACGCTTCGATGGTATAAAGGTAGTCTCCTTCTTTTTCGACGATAAATTGCCCTTCCCAGCGGTCGTTATTAACAAACCGCATGGGTACTTCAGACCATTTTTTTTCGGATTGATGCTTAAAACAGAGGCGTGCGGCCGTTTTATCGTGGCCATCACAAAAAATATCGGCTTCTACCTGAATCACTTCGTTAGGAACAGCTTTAATATAAAACTGTCCCCCATCTAGCTCAGGAGTTACTTTTTCAACGATAACGCGGTTTTTTCCAGCAATTTCGGCGAGATTCATCATAGGTTTATTGGTTTTACGCCCTAAACCTAAAAAAATACCCCGACGTGAACAAGCGTCGGGGTAGGGATTTATTATTTCTTGGCTTAAAAACCAATCCGTTGTCGTTCGGCGGGTACTTGCGTACGTTCGCGCAGTAAATCTACGATGATTCTTCCTGCCAATTTTTCTTTTAATAGCTGATTTTCAAGGCGTAGCTTTTCATTCTCCATTTTCAGTTTTTCAAGCTCTAGCTGCTGAATTTGGGAAGTAATAACATCTTCTTCACCCATTAAATGCCTCAATGAAGTCGAAAATACGTGGGCAATACTTTGAAGCCGAGAAAGGGTCAAGTCGGTTTTACCTCGTTCAATATCTCCATAGGCTGTGGTGGAGATACCGAGCATGTCGGCCACATTTTCTTGCGAAAAGCCTTTTTCGAGGCGAAGGAGTCGGATTTTTTCAGCAATCGTTTTCATCATGCTATAAAAACGACGAAAGCTTCGCGAAGGTTCGCAAAGCTTTCATTTGTTGTACTCGTTTGTTGCGGCGAAAATTATTTCGCAGCTGAAGTATCAGCAGCAGTAGTATCAACAGCAGCAGTAGTATCAACAGCAGCAGTAGTGTCAACTGCAGCAGCAGCTGTAGTGTCAGTAGTAGCAGCTTCTTCAGTTTTACCGCCACATGCTGCTAGAGTCATCATACCAGCAACAAATAAGAATGCAAATGCCTTTTTCATTTTTTGTGATGTTTTTAAGGTTTCCGTTACAAAGGTAAATACATTTTTAATATTTGCAATGGTTTCCTTAAAAAAAAATTAAAAAATTATTAAAGTTCAAATTAATTCCTTGAAAAATACAATTTTTTGACGCTTTTCCTTTTTAGAGCACGTAAAAAAGGGTCAAAAGTCGCTAGTAATTCCCCTTAACTTTTTGATTATGTGCTGGTTTAACCAGTTTCATTTTTATTGTCTTCTCAAAAAATTTTCACTGATTAATCTCAAAGAAACAATTTTACTTTTTGATTCAAGGGGGGTTTTACGTATAATTGCTACCATTCATCTCCCATTTTTCTAAACTCTTTTCAACCTCAATGAAAAATCTCTTTTACCTTTTTACACTCGTTGTACTACTTGCATCCTGCCAAAAGCGGGCATACGTCACTTTCATCCCCGCTCCTACTTTTGAGTATCACTCAAGCCCACAAAAGGGGCAAGTACAAACTCATACCCCTGAACTAATTTCCGAAGCCCTTGCTTCTGCTCCGCAGGAAGATAGTTCTCCAACCCTCCCTGAAGAAATCGCTTCTACTGAAATAGTAGCTGCTTCAACAGAGGTCGCTTCTACCACAAACACTACCTTTCAGCCTAAAAAAGCATCATTAAAACAACGCATAGCCCAGCGAGTGGTAGAACGTAAGCTCACAAAAATGGGCGTTTTAAAACATACACAACCCAAAGCTACCAAAACCGACGGGGTATCAGTCGCCTCATTTCTAGCCGCCATTCTTGGCATAGTAGGTTTATTTGCCACGGGTTGGCTATTTTTAATTGGAATGGTCGCCGCCATTGTCCTCGGCTTTATTGGTCTCAGCCGCGTTCGTCATAGCAACGGGCAACTCGGAGGAAGAGGCTGGGCCATTGCAGGACTTGTTCTAGGTTTTATCGAACTCTTGTTATTAATTCTTGGCGTCTTGTTTGTTGCGGCTTTGATTAGCGGCTTTGGCGCTTAATCTTATTTTATATGAAAAGAACCTTGGTCATAGGTGACATACACGGTGGTTTACGTGCGTTACAGCAAGTAATGCAACGCGCTACTGTCACGACCGAGGATACGCTCGTTTTTTTGGGTGATTATGTCGATGGCTGGAGCGAATCGGCCCAAGTCATTGATTTTTTGATAAAACTTTCGGCAAAACAACCCTGTATTTTCATCAAAGGAAACCACGATTTATGGTGTGAGGGCTGGCTTGAAATGGGCCTTGCCCCGCACCATTGGTTGCTACACGGCGGAAGTAGCACGGCCAAAAGTTATCAACGCTATAACATTGAAGCAAAGCTGGCTCATTTGGCTTTTTTTAGTCAGATGAAATACTACTACATTGATTCTCAAAACCGTTTGTTTGTACACGGTGGCTTTACGTCGGTGTATGGCCCCGAACAAGAAGAGGATGAAACCGTTTGCTGCTGGGATCGTACCTTGTGGGAAACGGCAGTCAGCATGGATAAAAACCTTTCTTCAACGCTTTATCCTAAGCGTTTTAAGCGCTTCAAAGAAATTTTTATTGGCCACACGCCAACCCTCAATTACCACACTGATTTGCCCATGCACCGTGCCAACATTTGGAACATTGATACAGGCGCCGCTTTTCACGGAAAACTCACCTTAATGGATGCTACCACCAAAGAATACTGGCAAAGCGACATCGTCCAAACCCTCTACCCTGGCGAAGAAGGAAGGGGGAAGAAGTAGTTTGTAAGTTTACTGTTTGTAAGTTTGGGGTTTAGAGGTTGATGTTTTTATTTTTGGAAAAACCCAAAACCGTAAACCCGAAACCCAAAAACTAACGCATCAACTCTCGAAGTACATCCAGTGACTTGATTTCTCCTAACCCTTCCAAGTGGACTTTGTAGAAAAAAATGAGTGCGTCCAGCAATTTGCTACGTTGAAGGCGGTCTAAATGGACTCTGGCTTCGTAGGGTAAATGTATAAACACTTGTACTGCCTCTCGCATTTCGGGTTCGAGGGTATATGGATATAAATTCTCCGCCAGTTGCTCCTCAATTTCCTTGACCGTTTCGGGTCCAAAACCTAGAAAAAACGCAAATTTTGCCAAAAATTGAAGGTGAAAATTTTCGTATCCCGTCGTCGTTTCTTCCAAATAAGTGATGGATTCGCTAAGAAATTCAAACAAAGGACTATTAGTTTCTTCCTCTCTGAGTGTTTTAACCAAAAGTTCGGTGATAAAAAGCGCAATGCTCGATTTTACAAAATCAAACGGGAGACTTTTAAATGGCAAACTACATTTAATTTCGGATAGACGGTGGATGGTTTGTTCTTTACTCTTATGGTACACCACCAAGTCGAGCAAAGTCAGTGGCTGAAACAACGCAATTCGGTTGGTTTTGGACTTGGCTGACCGTACGCCGTTTACGATATAGCTCTGAATGCCAAACTCTTCCGTGTAGATTTTGGCAATAATCGACGTTTCGCGGTAACGAAGGAAATTGAGTGCTATGCCACGGGTTTTGTGAATCATAAGGGAGATACTGACGAATAGTGGGGCGTGAGTCGTAGGAATTTCAGTAATTTGCCGACCAAATTAGATGTCAAGTTTATGGAAAAATTGCTAGTAATTAAAATAGGCGGCAACGTCATTGATAATCCTGAAGCCCTCGATCGCTTTTTGTCGTCGTTTGCGAGCTTGCCTCAACACAAAATATTAATCCACGGTGGCGGCAAAATCGCGACCCAAGTGGCCGAAAAGTTAGGCATCGAAACCTTGATGGTCGATGGCCGACGCATTACCGACGAAGCCATGCTGAACGTCGTCACGATGGTCTATGGAGGTTTGGTAAACAAAACCATCGTTGGAAAACTCCAACAAAAAGACAGTAATGCCATTGGGCTCACGGGTGCTGATGCGGCCGTTATCAAGGCCCGTAAACGCCCCGTAAAAGAAATCGACTACGGGTTTGTGGGCGACGTCGCAGCGGTGAATAGCGACCAACTTTCCGCCTTTCTCCATGGTGGCCTGGTGCCTATCATTGCCCCTTTGACCTTCGACCCTGCTTCGGGAAGTATGCTCAACACCAACGCCGATACCATGGCCTCGTCGGTGGCAGTAGCCTTAGCGGCCCAGTTTGAAGTAAACTTGGTGTATTGTTTTGAGAAAAAAGGCGTCTTGTCTGACCCTACCAACGATGACGCCGTCATTCCTCAAATTGCCCCAAGTGCCTACCAAGCTTACAAAGCCGAAGGGGTAATCAATAAAGGAATGATTCCCAAACTTGACAATGCCTTTGCCGCCCTCCAAAATGGCGTGGCCAAAGTAACCATTTGTCATGCCGACCAACTTGCTACGGCCGTCAATGATGGCAGTGCAGGAACCCAACTCATCAACGAATAAAAGTAACTATTTCTAACAACCATACTATTTTTTTATGACTGCCGAACAAAATCTCGCAAAACTTGGAATTACTTTACCACCTCCGCCAGCCAAAGGGGGTGTTTACACGCCTGTCGTTGTCACAGGAAATTTAGCGTACATCTCTGGGCACATCTCCTTGGAACTTGACGGTAGTCTGATTGCGGGAAAAGTAGGCAGAGACTTAACCGCCGACGAAGCCAAAGAAGCTGCTCGTAAAACAGGCTATTTACTTCTTTCGACGCTTCGTTCGCAGTTTGGTAGCCTCGATAAAATCAATAAAGTAGTAAAAATCTTGGGTATGATTAACGCCATTCCTGAGTTTGAACAACACGCTTACGTCATGAACGGTTGCAGCGAACTGTTCGCTGAAATCTGGGGAGATGAGCGCGGCGTAGGCGCACGGAGTGCCGTAGGCATGGGTTCATTGCCGCGCATGGCCGCCATCGAAATCGAAGTTATTTTTGAGTTAGCCGACTAATGTGAGCGAGGTTGCTCACAACCTCGCCGTGTTCGGGATTACTCACAACCTCGCTGTGTTCGGGGTTGCTCACAACCCCGATGGTCGTTGAGAAAACACCTTTAAAAGAGTTAGCCCCCTCCTTCGTCGGGGTGACAAAAAGGAAAAGATACAACAACAGCGGGAAATCCTACAAACAAAAAGCCCTCCGAAAGCATCAAAACTTTCGGAGGGCTTTTTGTTTAGGTCAAACGGTAGGTTGTGAGCAACCTACCTCACATGTATTTACTACAGCTCTGCGACATTGAATCGTACTTGAATACCACCAGAAGTAACCGAGCGGCGATACGAGTTAAGTACATACGGGTTGTTAAACGTACGGTCGAAATAAAACTGTAAGCTCCACAATTTGCTCACTGTATAGTTCAACTGCGGGCGCAACTGGAAGTTATAATTTCCTTGAGTAGCCGTAGGAGGCTCTTCAAAACGGCGCTGAATCGCCCGTGTATCTCTGATGGTAAAGCTACAGCGGAACTGCAAATCATTTTTCAACTTCTTAAATTCCCCATTGATACGGAACGGAATTCGTACGTTGTTGCGCGTGAAACCAATCGTTGCCGTTATGTCACGGTTAAACAGCTCTGCCACTTGTGAGTTCGACAAATTGAGTGCCACGTTACGGTCTTGGTTGTAGCTAAACTGCATGTCAATCTTATTCTGCGTACGGGCACGAATCCCAATCAAAGGCGCAAATTTCTCCGATAGTGAAATCGTACTCATCACAAACACAGGAATGGCTTGACCATTATCTCCTGGTAAGATTGCCAACGGATAGTTCATCACGGCAAGGTTGACATACATCGACTGATAGTCGAGCGATGACGTGAAATTCCCCACGCTATACGTCGATTGATAGCTATGCTCCAAGGTAAATGAGCTAAATATCTTTTTGAAAGCCCCCAACTGCGACAACCCGTTGTAGTCCACTCGCCAGTTTGGCATTGGGAAACCAAGGAATGGGTTGGTACGTACTTTTGAGGGGTCTTTCTTCGGATCTTTACCATTGTAAGCCGCAAAAAACGCCGCAATCAGTACATCTTGTGAATTAACATTGTAATCACCCAGTTTTTCATTAGGATTCTCACGCAGGCGCTTTTCGGTCAAAATCGTCACAAAATCTTCGCGATAGGCTTTGAAGCGGTCGAAAATAGGTGACGTATTATCGCTATTAATTTTGGCAAAAGCCGTTCGGAACGACATAAATGACATTTGGAAATTACCGTTACGAATCGGGCTTTGGACTTCGTAAGGCCCGCCTGGAGTCGATGGCCGATAAAACTCTCGATAGTCATCCCCTCGCGTTAAGGTCGCCGAAATCTGAACCCGAAAATCTTTGAACGGTTCCAAACGGGTGTTCATTCGGAACGTCCGATTGAGCGTCTGCATAAACGGTAAGTTGAGCATCGTACTTTTTGTCAACCAACCTCTATCGGCAGCTTCTCGGTGGAAATTGCGGTCTTGACTTCCCAATACAAAAGGTAATCCAGGGGCATTCATCGCCGCATCTAACCCAAATCGGTTAGGGTCATCGGGCAAAAACCCTGGTAATGTCGTCGTTTCCTGGCGCGAATAATCCACATCGATACCACGCACCGTCATCAACAAGCGCGTAATGTTTTTCAGCAATTTGCTCGGTTCACGATTTATTTCTTCATCATCCCCTGGGCTACGCGCAAAGTTTTTCCGCTTAGGCGACGGTGTATTGGCAAAACGTAAGTAGCGAAGTTTGTTGTACAACATCACAAAATCGACTTTCCCACGAATGCTTCGGTCTAAGCTATTCCGAATGGTATTTCCGTAAAAAACACCTAGTGTATCGCTGATTCCGAGTGAATTGGCTTGGTATTGATAACCAATATTATGGCTATAATCCGCCGTCATCCAGTCGAGCAACGGGATTTTATCCAACGGTAAGCGGTAAGTCAGACGTAGTTTTTGGTCAAAGTTTTTAGTCCGTCCAAATCGGCGCAAATTGTTCCAAATTGAATCTTGCTTTGCTCGCGTATCAATATCACCTTGAGGCTCATCCACCACGGCATTGGCCAACGCACTGTAGGATAACATGATGCTCTTGGTCAAGTTCCACGACACATCGTACGAACGATTGAACAAGAAGTATTTTTCGTACAACGGAGACTGCCCCAATGACGTCAAATCACCTGTTCGGTACAACGTCCGAACAAAACTACGGTCGGCATCGAAACGCACTGCCACTTGGGTTGGCAACAACGAAAGATTAAACTCTTTCAACAACTCTAGGTAAGGACGTTCGAGGCTTTTGACGGTCTTAAACGGCGCCCAAGGTTTTTGCGGGAAGCTGTATTGGTACACTATTCCACCTCGGTATTGGCGTTGGGTATAATCTGCCAACAAACTACTGCGGCGCGTTTGCTCATTGAAAGCATAGGTAAACGAGAAGTTTTCAATGTCCCAGAGATGCCGTTTGGCATTCGGCCCTACTTTTGTCTTTCGGACGTTTGAGAAGTTGATACCCCGTCGTTCCATTTTTTCGACTGCCGAATTTTCTAGCTGCATCCTGCGGGGGTCATTCTCGGCATAATTGGCCAACGAAGTCGCCAGAGGCGTATCAGGGTCGTAAGGGTTAAAATGAGGACGTACTTCGCGCAGGTCGTAGTTGACATACACAGGAATTTTAAAGCCCCATTGCTGTGGTAAAAACTTATCCAAAGCCAACGCCGACGACAAGCTAAACTCCGTGGTGTTGTCACGAGAGCGGTCGGCGAGTTTTTGCTGAACCCCACCAAAACCAAAAGTTGTCCATTTTCCAGCTACTTGAATCGTACCCAAATCTGCCAGTTTAATATCGGCCCTAGCGATAGCCGCCGTTCCCGATTGGTTTTCAAACCCTTGCACGTGCAATTCATTCACCCAAATACAGAAACTTTTCGCCGCCTGGTCATCCGAACGCGGGTTTCGCAAGCCAATCATGGTCACCATGATATTACTCAAATCGGGACGTCCTACTACCGTAATTCGATAGATTCGTCCTAACGCATCGGTTTTGGTAATGGTATAAGGTACGGTCAGCGAAGGAGCCGTTTGTCTGTCACGCTCTTGTTTGGCTTCAATGAGCCATTTCATTTCTATGTCAATCTCGTTTTGCTCGGGCCATACTTGCTCTGGAATATCAGTATTCGGGCGAGTCGCGCGTAATTTCGTTACTTCAACTTCATAATAATGCTCCGTCACATCCGTTCCCAAACGCAAGAAAGCCGACACTTGACCGTCTTCGTCTTGATCATTGTGCATGTGGACAAACATTTTCAAACGCTCACGGAAAAGCATGTTTTGACTTGTCACGTTTTTGAACGCCGCACGAGAATCACCATCACGAAGGTTGGTCACGCACAAGCTCATGGCTTGTTCGTTCAATGGGCGTTGGTTTGGCGTGGTATAATCAACGTCACGCTGCCAACCTGGAGGCACAGCATAGATTTGTTTCTTCGTATCTGAGCCTGCGACTACCTTCGAGCTGTTTTCTTCGGCACTTACGGTCGCAATCTTAAATTGAGCATCGTAAGGTTCAGGCACTTCTTGCAAACCTTTGGCATTGAGGTCGCCTGTATATTTACGGTATTGCGTTGCCACCATTTGAAGTTGAGCAAAGCGAAGTACCACAGGATTATCCCAATCTGTCATGTACAGACGAATAAATCGAATGGATTTAAACCCGTTGATATTACCCACCTTGCGCGTAAACTCGCGTACGGGAATACGGAACAAATACCAGTTAACGTTGTCTCCTGCCCCGTTGGAAGCGGTTACTTTATCAACGATATATGGCTTCCCAACGTCGAGTTGGCCAGGTTTTAGATCAACTTCATACTCATAATACGCTTCTTGGTCGTTGATGGTATTGTCGGTATTGAGGTCTTCTCCGTCGGGTAAGTTAGTAGCCGCTTCGGTAATCGCGTTAGTACGTTCAAACTCAGGGGTATTGTTTTCCGTCCCCATGTAGTTTTTATAACGCTCTACAATTTTCTTATTGGCGCTATCGGCTTTGGCACTAAAATAAAACTCAAAGTCGTCACCAGAGGGGTCAGCCGCAATTCTTTGACGGGCTTCTGTCTTTAGATTAGCGGGCAAACTTTGAAGATAATTATTAAAGAAGGTACGTTCTTCGGCGTTATTCAAACCATCTAGCCCAATATCTTGCTTTTCTCGCGCGCCAGGCTGATTGGTAAAGGCATTAATAATAAACTGTTGACGAGTGCTGTATCCCCAAGGAGTCTGAGCTACCGTTGCAGTTGGTTGAGTTGCCGTAGGAGTCGTCGTCTTCTCTCCAACAGGCAAGCCGTTCTCGAAGTCGTAACGTCCGTTTTTCATTACGTCTTCCGAAATTTCTCCCAAGTTAAAAAACAGCTTACCTCCCGTTACGTTATTTTTGTTAACAAAGCCATCTTTTACAACCCCATTCACCCCTTCTTTGAATGGATCCATCATCCAAAATTCCAAGATTTCGACGTTGGCATTGTCAAAGTCCACATCAGATCCAATGGCACGAGTAATAGCCCCAAAGTTCTTACGGGGATTGCGCAAGCGCCCGTCAGGATCAAGGTCTGGGTTATAGTTGTACTGCCCACGCTCGCTTGGGAAGTAGGCAACGTCGAGAATATTTTCTGGCAAATTCACTAAGTACAAGCCCCGTCCTGTGAAGATTTCTTGCGGTGTAAACAAGCGCTCATACACGTTGTTAAAATCTTCTTGAACAATATTGGGTCGTTGCGGAAGGCCAATCTGGGCATTGGGAGAAAACGAAATATCAATGGAATAGGCAGAAATTTTTGCCCGATTGTGCCCATATTCTAGCGGATTAGCGAGTGTTCCCTGAGGAAATTGTTGAGGAGTTCCTCCCATCCGCCAGCGGGTTGGCTGGCGGGTAAGGTCGTACTGAGTACGTGCCGACTCAAAGTCATCGACCACAATACGGTTTCGTACCTGTGGGTGCAAACCTGCAAATGACTGCGCAACCTCGCCCTGAAACTGAATACTTGACATTTCTTTGGTCTGAATCAACGGCAGTTTATCCAGTAATTTTGTCAAGAACGGCGCGTCTTTGCGGAACGTAAAGTCGGCCCCAATAATGCTGTTGCTGACGGGGTCGTTACCCAAAGCGGCGCGCGTCAAAAACCCTGCGGGCGTTTCGCGTAAGCGCATGGCCGTCATCCCTACTTGCACGTGGCGATTGATGGTATAATTGAGACGAGTTCCTAACAAGGTACGAATCTGGTTTTGGAACAAATCGGGCTGTTCGTAGCAAACTTCAATATCACGGCCTGAGTTAATTACACTTTCGTTCATAATTCGCACCGCCGACTGTCCTTCGACCATGTAATCGACGCCTGGCGTAAGTTGAACGCCGCCCGCCCGCACAATCACCGATTTTTCGGACACCCCGAATGGCAAAGGCACCGTTGCCCCTCCCATCGAACCTTGGTACGAACCTTTCAAGAAATACTTGTTTTTCTCCGTAATCTGCTGTGCATCAATCTGGGTAGAGCGATAGAGTTCATTAAAAACGTACTTGTTGGCAAGCACTTCATCGCCCGTAAATTGTTTGGCTAAATTTGTTCCAAATGGCTCCAACACTGGAAAAATAATCCGTCCGTAACGGCTATCAACGGTGGTACCGTCGATAAAGTCAAAGTTTCCGTCCCCAATAGGTTTGCGGTTATTGTCCAAAACGGGGTCATTGAGGGGGTTCAATTTATCAAGCCCCATCACGCGTAGCAACGGGATATTGGCAATAGGCCCTTCCTGTAAGTTAGGAATATCCATCCCCGTTATATCATCCTTATAAATGACCCGAAGTTGAAAATTCTGTTTCCCCAATTGTGTGGTATTGAGCGAATAGATGTTTTTCATCATCAAATTCCACATGGGATGATTGGTATTGTTACGAATCGTCGATGACTTCAACAATTTCAATACCAATATTTGGTCTTCAGGACGAGCCTGGTAATCTTCGGTCAACTCCCCTACTTTATATTTTTGTCCGTTAAGGGTATATTCATAAGCAACGGCCAAAATTTCATCGTTCCGAAGGGGTGTCAAAAGCGACATATAGCCCAGTTCGGGATGAAACTTAAACTCCCGCTCACTCAAACGCCGTGCTCCTCGCAACACATCATAGTCATCGCCACGGCGAAGGTTGTACGACTGCTCCATGGCCGTACTTGTTTGGTCGGCTTGGCGTACGTTGGCATCTGTCGTAATTTTTTGGTACAACCCATTCGATTTATTGTCCAACGGGCGCGTTGCCGCAATCGGTTGAACGTTCGGGTTGGCGGTATTAAACGGCTTAGGTTCACCCAAATCAGACAAACCGACAAGGTTACGCAGGGTTTCGGTGTTGTTGGTACGGTTGGTCACATATACTTCCAAACGCGTAACTGTTACTCCCGACATAATCATTGGCAAGTTACCCAACCAACGCTCGTAGTTCTCGCGGAAATATTGTCCTAAGAAAAAGTGGCGATTTTCGTCGTAAGCATCGGCACGAATTTCAAACTGACGGTTTTGGGCTCCTCCCCGCAATGTAATACACTGCTGACGAGAGCGTTGTTGTGAAGCTACGACCGTCGCGGTTAAACGTCCAAAACGAAGGTCAACTTTTGCTCCAAACAAATTCTGTACCCCAGGAATCAACTGAGAAGGAATTTGCCAGTTGACATTCCCTGCCTGAATACCTTGAATAATACTTTCGTTTTCGGGAATATAATCAAGTGGGCCAGTTCCCATTTGACCGACACCCATCCCTTGTTGATTTAAGCCATTCTGTACCCCTTGGCCCAAACCCGCCCCGTTGGGCATGTTAGGCACATTAGGCAGGTTTTGGTTCACTTTCCCTGGACGGTAATCGAGTTTCAGCTGATTTTCAAAATTGAAACTCGACTTGGTATCGAAGTTGGTCAACAAACCCAATTTATCGCCAATCTTCCCATTGAAGTTGACGTTGATTTGTTCGTTAAAAATAAAGTTAGTAGCCCGACGCTGACGAATGGGAATAAGCGGGTTATCGGTTTCTTGGTGCATGACGCCAAAATCCAACAACACAAACCCGTTGGGTTTAAAGTCAATACCACTACTACCAAAGATTCGGTCGAACCCTGGTGGCAAATCCAATTTAGGCAATAAGCCCTTGGCTCCCAACGCCCCTTTTCCATCTTGCTTCGATGAATAATCACGCCAGAGGTAATTAAAAACGCGACGGTCCTGCAACTTCTGAAAATCCTCATAGGTCATACTCAGAGGATTACGGTAGTTGAGTGGCGGCGCTTTAGGATCACCTATACGCTCATAGACCGACATTCGTCGGTTGGTGTCTAATCGAAACTCATTGGTGAGGCTTTTAGGCTCACGTAAAAAAAGTGAGGAACGAGGAGGAACATAATTGAAACGATTGCTTGGGCGATCGTCCCAACGAGAGTACAGAAATCGCCGACTTTGACGGTTCTCACGGCTAGTGTCTTGAACGGCTGTTCTCCGACTTTGGTTAGAAGTCTGAGCCTCAGCAGATTCGGCACCCAGCCACAAGGCGGTTGACAAACTGGCGATAGCGTACGATTTAACAGAACTAGAATAGAATTTTTGTGTAATAATGCCCACGATGCTTCAACGGTCTTACGTACTCAAAAGCTTAACGGCCAAAACCTTGCCAATCGTCTTTGAGTAAACGGATATTTTTAAGAAAGCGGGCTAAAGATAGATATAACTGTCGAAAAAAGTAAATTCTTCGTCAAAAGCCCCTATTTCAAGCCTGTCTAATTAGAGATTTGGGCTATTAGTTTGGTTAACAAATAAGCATCTGCTCAAAAACTAGCCATAGATGACTATTTAATGATTTTTTTACAATAAAATAACATATATTTTAAAATATTTTTTTAAACTTCATTTATTTTTCCGAGTTTTACACACGTTTTTCGGCGTTTCGCACTATTTTTATGCCATTGATCTGTTCCTATCACACATGACATCATTGAATCGAAGACATTTTATTAAAACCACTTCAATGGCAGGCGCGGGAGTTTTAATGGCTCCCGCTCTTTTTGCGAACTCTTTCCCAACGGTTCGCGTACCAGCTGCCCAGCGTAAGTTCAACAGTTCGACGATTGAGGCTACCATCAGTCGCATGAAAAACGTCATCAAAGACCCCGAATTGGCATGGCTCTTTGAAAACTGCTTTCCCAACACGCTCGACACCACCGTTCATCATAAAATAAAAGACGGCCGCCCCGACACGTTTGTGATTACGGGCGATATTCATGCCATGTGGCTACGCGACAGCACCGCTCAGGTATGGCCTTATTTGCCGTTAATTAAGCAAGATGAATCGTTGAAAAAACTCATTGCGGGGGTAGTCAATCGCCAAACAGAGTGCATTTTGATTGACCCGTATGCCAATGCTTTTAACGATGGCCCAGGGCATAGCGAATGGTTGAAAGACCACACCGATATGAAGCCCGAATTGCACGAACGTAAGTGGGAATTGGACTCACTTTGTTATACGGTTCGGCTCGCCTATCACTATTGGAAAACCGCCCAAGACACGAGTATTTTTGACGAAAAATGGCTCAAAGCCGCTCAGCTTATCATTGCTACCTGCCGCGAACAACAACGCTTAAAAGGACGTGGCCGCTACAGTTTTGGACGAACCACCTCGTGGTCAACGGATACTGTCCCAGGTAATGGCTATGGCAACAACACCAAACCCAACGGACTCATCCACAGTATCTTCAGGCCATCGGATGACGCGACACTGTACCCATTTCTGATTCCATCGAATCTATTTGCCGTCGTTTCGTTCCGCCAACTGGGCGAAATTGCGGAGACCGTTTATAAAAATGCTGCATTTGCCCAAGAATGCCGTGCGTTTGCCAACGAAGTCGAACAGGCCATCAAAAAATACGCTATTATCAACCACCCAACTTTTGGGCCAATGTACGCGATGGAAGTGGACGGATTTGGCAACTGCCTTTTCCAAGACGATGCCAACGTTCCCAATTTACTCGGTTTGCCTTACTTGGGGGCAGTCAATGCCAATGACAAGATTTACCAAAATACGCGGCGGTTTATATTGAGTGACTCCAACCCTTATTTCTTCCGTGGAAAAGCAGCCGAAGGCATCGGCAGTCCACACACGCTGGTGAATCAGATTTGGCCGATGAGTATTATCATGCGAGCCATGACCTCTACCAACGACCAAGAAATAGCCGCCCAACTACGTTTCTTAAAATCGACCCACGCAGGAACTGGCTTCATGCACGAGTCGTTCGACAAAGACGATGCCTCGAAGTTTACCCGTAAGTGGTTTGCGTGGGCCAACACACTTTTTGGGGAACTTCTCCTGAAAATTGAACGAGAACGCCCGCATTTACTCAAAGCATAGTCCGCTCAATTTTAGCCATTTATGCACCCAATACCTAACTTATAAACACCCAATCTCTCAAGCCTCCTCTGGGGGCTTGGGGACTTTTATGCCCTATGAAAAAATCACTTTTCTCGATTGGAATCGCGGTATTGAGCCTTACCGCCTTGGCCCAGCAGCACTCAGAACAAAACCACAGCAAGTACATTGCACCCTCTGACCCTCAAGTAAAAACCAAACTGGCACAGTGGCAAAATGTAAAGTTTGGCTTACTCATGCACTGGGGAACGTACAGTCAGTGGGGCATCGTGGAAAGCTGGAGCTTATGCCCCGAAGACGAAGGATGGTGCGAACGCCGTGGGCCGTACAAAGACAATTGGTACGAGTACAAAAAAGCATACGAAAGACTCCAATACACGTTTAATCCTACCCAATTTGCTCCTGAAAAATGGGCGACTGCCGCCAAAAATGCGGGGATGAAGTACGTGGTTTTTACCACCAAACACCACGACGGGTTCTGTATGTTTGATTCTAAATACACCGATTATAAAATTACCAAATCACCGTTTAGCACCAACCCTCGTAGCAACGTAGCCAAGGAAGTTTTCGGGGCGTTTCGCAACGAAGGCTTTATGGTGGGGGCTTATTTTTCAAAACCCGATTGGCATACCGATGATTATTGGTGGTCGTATTTCCCGCCTAAAGACCGTAACCCATCGTACCATCCCAAAAAGTATCCTCAGAAGTGGGAAAGCTTTAAGAAGTTTACCTACAACCAGATTGAGGAATTAATGAGTGACTACGGAAAGGTGGATATTCTTTGGCTCGACGGCGGCTGGGTTCGTCCGTTTAGCACGATTGACACGACCATTTCGTGGCAAAAAACCATTCCTTTTGACCAAGACATCGACATGGCCAAAATCGCCAAACGTGGCCGTGAGTTACAACCTGGGCTTTTGGTTGTGGATAGAACGGTATCAGGTGAGTTTGAAAACTACGTAACACCTGAGCATCAGATTCCTGACAGCTATATGCCCATTCCGTGGGAAACTTGTATGACCATGGGCGACTCTTGGAGCTATGTACCAAAAGAAAATTACAAATCAGCGCGAAAGTTAATTCACATTTTGGCGGATATTGTTTCAAAAAATGGCAATTTGCTACTCAATATCGCTCCTAGTCCAGAAGGTGATTTTGATGCCGAAGCCTACCAGCGTTTAGAAGAAATTGGCAAATGGATAAAGATAAACGGGGAAGCGATTTACGAAACTCGCGGCGACAATGTGGTTGGCAAACAAGGGAAATTTGTATTTACGCACAAAGGCGACAATGTGACATACGCCATTTACTGCGCCGACGAAAAAGAAAGCTTTCCGCTGTCGTTTGACCTTGAAAAAATAAACTTGACCAAAACTTCAAAAATTAGCCTTTTGGGTTTTCCTGACAACTTAAAATGGGTTCAGAAAGACGGCAAAATTACGGTTCAAGTTCCTCAAAAATTGGCTCAAAAAGTGCCTGGCAGTTACGCTTGGACAATAAAAATAACAAAGTAAGCAAACAAGCACACCTGTAAGGTTTTTGAAAACTTGCAGGTGTAAAACGTTCCAAATCAACCTAAAACCATGAAGTCAAGAAGAAGTTTCCTCCGTTGGTCGGCGTTAAGTATGCCCCTTTTATCAATGGGAAAAGTATTTGCTAAATCATCGCCATCAGTCGTTACCAAACCCATCGTCGTTTCGACTTGGGACAGCGGCTTGCCCGTCAACGCCGTGGCATGGAAAGTACTAAAACAACCCAACAGCCGCGCCCTTGATGCGGTTGAAGCAGGTGCTCGTTCGATTGAAGATACCATCAATTGCTGCGTTGGCTTGGGAGGCAACCCCGACCGCGAAGGCAAAGTGACGCTCGACGCCAGCATCATGGACGACAAGTTCAACTGCGGGTCGGTAATGGCATTGGAGCAAATAAAGCACCCGATTTCGGTCGCTCGCAAAGTGATGGAAACGACTCCTCACGTTCAGCTTGTGGGCGACGGAGCACTTCAGTTTGCCCTTGAAAGTGGTTTTCAGAAAGAATCAGGTAAACTGTCGGCCGACGCCGAAAAGACCTACAAACAGTGGCTTAAAAAATCGGAATACAAGCCTGTTATCAACATCGAACAGCAACAGGGTAAAGGCCAAAAAACCAAAGCTGGCCACGGGCCTTTTGCGCCTAATTTCTTCGACGATGGCAGCTTTAACCACGACACCATGGGTACCATTGCAATGGACGCCACGGGCAACCTCTCGGGAGCTTGTACGACCAGCGGCATGGGTTTCAAAATGCGCGGTCGCGTCGGCGATTCGCCCATTATTGGGGCAGGTCTGTACGTGGACAATGAAGTAGGTGCTGCTACGGGTTCTGGTCAAGGCGAAGAAGTGCTTCGCGTAGCAGGCGCTTTTTTGATTGTTGAAATGATGCGCCAAGGCAAAAGCCCCGAAGAGGCCTGTAAAATTGCAGTAGAGCGGATTGTACGTATCAACCCCACCAAAGCCAAAGATTTTCAGGTAGGTTTTATCGCTATCAATAAGCAAGGCGAATACGGTGCCTATTCTCTCCATCACGGGTTTAGCTATGCCGTTACTCTCGCCGACGATGGTGGCAAGGTGTTTATGGCCAAGAGCCACTTTCCAAAAGCTTAATCAAACCCCAAAAGCCGTCGCTCGTCTCGCATGAGTGGCGGCTTATTTTTAGCCCCCCTCTGCGTGCCCTATCTCTGTCTGCATTTGTGAGAAATAGCTTTCCACACAGAAAGCCACAGATAGAGTCTCACAGAAAACACATAATTTTTCTGTTTCTTCGATGAAAAAATTATTCATTTTCTCTCTTTTTCTTACTCAATTTACGTTTGCCCAATACCAACCCAACTGGCAAAGCCTCGACCAGCGCCCTACGCCTACGTGGTTTGAAGACGCTAAATTTGGGATATTTATTCACTGGGGCGTCTTTTCTGTTCCTGCCTGGGCGACCAAGTCTAATGCCGATGGCTTTGGGAGCGGCTACTCGGAATGGTACTGGCAACGGCTTTTTGCGCCCAATCTCAAAATTCATCCTGAGTTTGTGGAGTTTCACAAAAAAAACTACGGCAACCGAACGTACCAAGAGTTTTCCCAAGACTTCAAAGCGGAGCTATTTAGTCCCGACGATTGGGCCAAGATGTTTGAGCAAGCGGGTGCCAAATACGTAGTACTCACCTCCAAGCACCACGAAGGTTTTACGATGTGGCCTAGCCCGCAGTCGTGGAACTGGAACGCCGTTGATGTAGGCCCTCACCGTGATTTAGCGGGTGATTTGGCCAAGTCGGTCAAAGCCCGTAATCTTCGGATGGGGTATTATTATTCACTGTACGAGTGGTTTAACCCTGTCTATAAGTCGAACGTCAATCAGTACGTCAACGAGCGAATGATTCCGCAGATGAAAGACCTGGTGTCGCGGTATCAACCCGATGTTCTATGGACCGATGGCGAGTGGGATCATCCTGCTAAAACGTGGCGTAGCGAGGAGTTTTTGGCGTGGCTCTACAACGAATCCCCCGTTAAAAACAGCATTGTCGTCAACGACCGCTGGGGCAATGACACCAAAAGTCAACACGGGAGTTTTTACACTTCCGAATACGGGCACGGCGGAGCTGACAACAAAGAGGTAACGGGCTTTGTTCGTCCTTGGGAAGAATGCCGAGGCATGGGCGAATCGTTTGGATACAACCGCAACGAAAATCTCGATAGCTACCAAACGGGCGAGCAGCTCGTCCATCAACTCATTGATATTGTGGCCCGTGGAGGCAATTTATTACTCAACATCGGCCCCACCGCCGACGGTCGCATTCCCGTGATTATGCAAGAACGCCTGCACGAAATAGGCAATTGGTTACATGTAAACGGAGACGCCATTTACGGAACACGCAAGTGGGAAAAAGCCCCGCCGTACACCAAAGATTCGCAGGTTTATTTTACCAAAAAAGGGACTACGTTGTACGCCATCACGCGAAAATGGCAAGACGAAATTGTGATTCAGAATGTTGCCAAACC
Organism: Runella defluvii; assembly: GCF_014195535.1. Classification (GTDB taxonomy): domain Bacteria; phylum Bacteroidota; class Bacteroidia; order Cytophagales; family Spirosomataceae; genus Runella; species Runella defluvii. The sequence continues at coordinate 127,497 of NZ_JACIBY010000006.1, forward strand.
ATCTAACATTCGATTGTTAGGATTTAAAGGGGCGGTGAAGTATAGCTACAAAAACAACGTGTTACGGATTATAACCCCTTCTGTCAATCCAAGCAACATCCCTTGTCAATACGCTTGGACGTTTGAAATAACGCCCTAAAAGCTTTGCTTATTGGTAAGTTTATCTGTTTACCGTTAATAGGAAGTACGTGTTAAAATTAAGACAGGTATTTCCCCATACTCTCTAATCGTCAACCCTATTAACGGATAACAAATAACTTTTAACAGACATCTCCTGAGCTTAGAATGGATTACTGAATTTCGGGTCGGAGGCAATGCCCGTATCCGTAAGTGTTTTCATAAAAGCAACAAGTGCGTTTTTCTGGGCTTGCGTCAGGTTCAAACGGCGTGGCTGACCGTTTGGCCCGCGCAACTGAGGTGCCAAATTAGCGTGAGGTTTTACTTGACTATTATAGTGTTCAACTACTTGTTCGAGGGTTGCAAAGCGTCCATCGTGCATATAAGGTGCTGACTTTTCTATGCCACGCAACGAAGGCACTTTGAATAAACCATTTTGGGCGGCATTTTTGGTAATTGCCCCAACGCCATTGTCGGTTGAGACTACATCTAAGCCATTATTGCGAGCCCCTGCTGCCGTAAACGTTTCCGTTCCGTGACATGCACCACAGTTGCCTGGCCCAAAAAACAATTGTTTCCCTTCATTTTCTTCAGCTGTAAAGTTGGCAAAATTCGTCGTTGTCGGGTTTTGATTAGGAGCTAAAGCCGCCCTACCCGTATCGTATTTGGTTCGGTACGACACCATCGAACGGATAAACTGTGCCAACGCCCTAACGACGCGAGCCGAGTCGATGGTCGGTGTTCCGTACGCATTTTGGAATAGGCTTGGGTAATAATTCAAGGTTCGGAGCTTTGCCACGGCGCTTGGCATTGTCATGCCCATTTCTACGGGGTGAATAATTGGCTGTGAAGCTTGGGCTTCGGCCGAAGCCGAACGCTCATCCCAAAAAAAGCGTCCATTTGGATAATAGCGCGCATTGATGAGCGACATGGAGTTGCGGGTAGTAAGCCCTCCTGCAAACCCTCGGCTAAAGCGAGCAGGGTCCGAAAACGAATTGGCCTGCTGGTGACACGAGGCACACGAGGTAGTGTTGTTCAGGCTCAAGCTTTTATCATAAAAAAGCACCCGTCCGAGTGTAGCCCCCTGATCCGTAATCGGGTTGTTAGGCGGGGTGTTGTTTTGACCAGCAACTTGCGGACTAGTGAGGTAAGCGGGCAGCACTTGAGCCGCGTAGTTGAAAAGGGTCGCTGGCAGTACAGGAACAGCATCGGCCCGAGCGTTACGGTCGTTCATACCAGTAGTCGCTTCGGTCATGACGTTTTCTTGTTGGCAAGCTACGGTTACTCCAAAAACCGCAGCCGCGACGACGACTCCAAGGGCATTTGTTTTCATAGATAGAAGTTGGTTTGAGGTAAACACTTAACCCTTAGATGCCAGTCGATATAAAAACTTGCGGCCTCAGGCATTTTTTTTTACAAAAACCAACTTCCTACCCTATCTCTTTGAAAAATAGCTATCTAATCTAATCCACAAAATCACGCACTTTGGGGCGCAAGAAAAGAAGTTGAACCACGACAATCGCTAGCACTACCCCTGCCAAAAGTGCAAAATCTCCTGCCAAGCCGCCTGAATCAGTCGATTTGCCTAACCACTCGGTGATAAGTGCCCCCGCCATGATTCCCATCATGTTCATAAAACCATAGCCCGTAGCACGGTATTTTGCCGAAACAAATTGACACAAAATTGGCATGTTGTTGCCATCAAACATCCCAAAACCTAACCCAAAACACATGCCTGCCGCAATCGCGTGGGTAATCGTTGTCCCATAGGCAATGAGTAACAACGCAGGAATAGTCAACACCAAACCAATGATACTTGTATAAATACGCCCTCGCAAATGCTTTTGTACCCAACGGTCGGATAAATACCCTCCAATGATGACCCCAATCAACGACGACAAGGAGGTAGTTATCGTGGAAAGTGGGCCAGCCTGCCCCATTTCTATGTGTAACTTATCGGCAAAGAGCGTAGGCAACCAGTTTTTCACCGCCCATCCTGGTAAACTTGGCACCGAGAAAAGAAGCAAAATCAGCCAGAAAGCAGGGTTCCCAAGCAATACGCCGAGCCCTTTGAGCAACGGTACTTTATCCTGATTTTTGAGGCTTGCCGTTTCTTCGATTAGTTCGCTTTTATTTTTTTCTCGTAAAAAAACAATCAACACCACCGCATACGCCATCCCAATCATCCCAAAAGCCTGAAATGCTGTATTCCACGAAAATTTATCGGCGATGGTCGCCCCAAAACCTCCTAAGGCTTGCCCCATGTAGTTTCCTGAAAGGTGAACTCCAATCGCCATTGAGCGGGTACGTGACGAGTGAAAATCGGCAATCATGGCCAAGCCCGTCGGCATGTAAAGCGCCTCACTAATCCCCATCAAGGCCCGTAAAACGTACAATTGCGAAAAAGAAGTAGCATACCCCATCGCAAATGTCACTCCCGACCAAACAAACAAACTTCCAACAATCAACCACTTACGATTCAATCGGTCGCCGATCATTCCCGCTACGGGGCTCATAAACGCATATACCCATAAAAAAACGGCCATCAATCGGCCAAAATTAGTTGCCTGTTGAAGCTCTGCAATGTCGATTTGCATGGAAGGCCGCATGGTGGCCAACATCTGGCGATCCATGTAATTGAGTAATGCAACGACCCACAGCAGGCCGACCAAAATCCAAGGGTAACGGGAAGACTTCGTCATTAGTTTTAATAGAAAGGTTGAAGGTTAAAAGATGTTCGTTAAAAATATACGCATCATCCCCTAGTAAATACTATTGAGTGCGTATTTTACTTTAAATTGCTACCGAAATTAAACCCTTACCTCATTCATCCGCCCATGCGCCTGTTCATTACCTTTCTATTCAGTTTAACCGCCTTTCTTGCCTCTGCCCAATCAAAATTGGTTTGGTGGAAACCTTCCGACAGTATTTTTCCCGTCATCGACGGCCAAGCCTGGTCTAGCGAAATGCGCGACACCATCCAACGTTTTCCACCGCGCGCCGAAGCCAACGTCCGCAAGGCTGTTTGGAACCTCTCGCGTAACAGCGCAGGGCTTTCGATTCGTTTTATAAGTAATGCTGACCAAATCGTCGTTCGCTACAAAGTGACGGGTGCTATCAATATGCCCCACATGCCCTCGACGGGTGTGAGTGGCGTCGATTTGTACGGCATCGACAGCGATGGAAATTGGCAGTGGGCCAATGGCAAATACAGCTTCAAAGACACGGTTCAGTACGTTTTTGCCCAACTTCGCCCCAACGACAACTACCACAAGCTCGGCCGCGAATATCGCCTCTTTTTTCCTTTGTACAACAGCGTTCGCAATCTGGAGATCGGCGTCCCCGAAGGCAGTTTATTTAAAGTACTCCCTCAGCGCCTCGAAAAACCGATTGTGGTTTACGGAACGTCCATCGCCCAAGGCGCTTGCGCTACCCGCCCAGGCATGGCATGGACCAATATCTTGTCTCGAAAGCTGGACCGAACGGTCATCAATCTTGGATTTTCGGGCAACGGTCGTTTGGAAAAAGAAGTCATTGACCTTATCAATGAGCTTGACGCCAAAGTATTTGTGTTGGATTGTTTGCCGAACTTGATTGTCCCCATCGTCGACCACCAAGAACTTCAAAAAAGAATCGTCGAATCGGTAAAAGCCCTTCGTGCCAAGCACCCCAACACGCCGATTTTGCTCACCGACCACGACGGCTACACCGAAGGTTATTTAATGCCTCACCGCCAACCATTGTTTGAGGATGCCAACAAAGACCTGCGCGAAGCTTTGGCACAATTAGCCAACGAAAAAATTACGGGCGTGTATTCGTTGCCTATTTCCGACATCAACATCGACCACGAAGGAATGGTGGACGGGACACACCCCAACGACATCGGGATGATGCGCTACGCCGAGGCGTACGAGAAAAAACTTCGGGAAATTATGCAGGAACCCGCTGGAAAACTCAAAACAGAAATTCCCACCCGCCAAAACCGCGAACCAGGCAGCTACGTGTGGGAAGACCGCCATTATGATATGCTCCGATTGAACCAAACTGACGCCCCTAAAGTGGTGTTGATAGGCAACTCAATTACCCACAATTGGGGTGGAAAACCGCTCAACAACCGCATCAAAGGGGCTGATTCGTGGCAGAAATACGTAGAACCCTACCAAGTTCGCAACTTTGGTTTTGGCTGGGACCGCGTCGAAAACGTGCTGTGGCGGGTCTATCACGATGAGTTTGACGGCATTACCCCCGAAAAAATTATCATCAACATTGGTACCAACAACCTCCAGCTCAATACCGACGACGAGATTGTGCAAGGTCTTCGTTTTTTGGTACAAGCCATTCATACACGTCAACCCCAAGCCAAGATTACGCTCTTGGGCATTTATCCTCGTCGCGAACAAGAGGCCCGCGTGGCAACGCTTAACAAAGCTATCCAAGCTATGACGAAAGCCGAAAAAGTAGGCTTTTCGGACATTGGTAAAGTGTTTTTACAAAAAGATGGAAAAATCAATGAAAGCCTCTTCTCCGATGGACTTCATCCCAATGCGGCGGGCTATGAAGAAGCAGGCAAACGTTTGGAGCAGGAGTTGTTGAAGAAGTAACATTTTATACCCCCATTTCACTAATGAAATCTTATTTTCTGATTGCTTTCTTGGGGAGTTTTATTCCACAAGTATGCGCACAAGATGTACCTATTTTGAAGCATTATGACCAAAATCACCTGTACCGAATCGCTCTTCCCCTCGGAGGTATTGGCACAGGAACGGTGTCTCTTTCGGGCAAAGGCGAACTCCGAGATTGGGAAATTATGAATCGACCCGCCAAAGGATTTAGTGGGGGGCAGATGGGAAATGGAGTGCCTTTTTTTTCTATTTTTATTAGAGAAACCAACGGTAAAACGCATACCAAAGGGCTAATGGGTCCACTCGACCCCGTCGATTATCAGGACAAAGAGGGGCGCCCAGTGGATAACCACGGTATTCCGCGTTTTCGTAACGCTTCGTTTGATGCTACTTACCCTTTTGGTCAAGTCAATCTATCTGACCCTAACCTCCCCGTCAGCGTTCGGCTCAAAGCATTTAACCCTTTGATTCCTACCGATGCCGATGCCAGCGGAATGCCGTTAGCCGTACTAAAATACGAAGTAAAAAACACCACGAATCAGCCCATTACGGTATCGGTATGTGGTTTGATGCGTAATTTTATTGGTAATGATGGCTCAAAAACACGGATGGATTGGAAAGGTGATTTGATTCCGATTGGCGCCAAAAACAACCAAAATAGCTTCCGTACATCTGGTCAAGTGCAAGGAATTTTCATGTACTCTGACAGCGTCAAGAAAACAGCAGAACAATGGGGCACAATGGCACTGGTAACTCCCGCTCAAACAGGAGTCACGTACCGACGCTCGTCCAGAAGCAACGACTGGGAAAACGCCCTACTGGATTTTTGGGATGATTTCAGTGCTGATGGCGAACTCACTGACAAGGAAAAACTGGTAGATAATGACCCTCAGGCATCACTAGCAGTAAAGATGCAAATCCCTGCTAATCAAAGCCGTGTTTATACATTTTACATTACTTGGCATTTCCCCAACCGCTTTGCTTGGTCGGCTGAGAATATAGGCAACTACTATGCTACCCAATACACCGACGCTTGGGACGTAGCCCAAAAAGCCGCCGAACGATTACCCCAACTGGAGCAAAAAACCGTTGAGTTTGTCAGGGCTTTTATGCAAAGCAAGCTACCTGAGGTAGTGAAAGAAGCCGCTCTCTTCAACCTCAGCACGCTACGTTCACAAACTGTTTTCCGAATCAAAGATGGCACCATGATGGGCTGGGAAGGCTGCATGGACAACTACGGCTCGTGTCAGGGCTCCTGCACTCACGTATGGAATTACGAACAGGCAACGGGTTTTTTATTTGGCCAATTGGCCCAAACTATGCGCAAAACGGAGTTTGGACCCGCCCTCGATGAAACTGGTTTTATGAGTTTTCGGGTGGGGTTACCGCTAGCCACCAACGCCCAACGCTACAAAGCCGCCGCCGCCGATGGGCAAATGGGCACCATCATGCGCTTCTATCGCGATTGGCAGCTATCTGGCGACACGTCATTTCTCCGACAATTTTATCCCGCAGTTAAACGCAGCTTACAATTTGCGTGGCTTAAAGGAGGTTGGGACGGCGACAAAGATGGCGTCATGGAAGGGTGTCAACACAATACGATGGACGTAGAATATTATGGTCCTAATCCTCAAATGCAAATTTGGTACTTGGGAGCCTTACGTGCGATGGAAGAAATGGCTAATGCGATGAACGAACCTATGTTTGCCGCAGAATGTCGGCAGCTTTTTGAACGAGGAAAAAAGTTTGCCGATGAACATCTATTCAATGGAGAATATTACGAACAAATCGTTCAGACAGCAGCTCATAAAGACCAAATCTTGATGGCAACTGTAGCCAGCGGCCGCGCTTATACCCAAGACCCACCCTATCAATTAGGAAAAGGCTGTTTGGTTGACCAGCTCATTGGGCAATACATGGCTCACGTCTATGGGCTTGGGTATCTGATAAAGCCCGAAAATGCTCAAAAAACGCTTCAAAGCATCCTCAAATACAATTATCGCTCCAGTATGCTGAATCATTTTAACAATATGCGTTCGTACGCCTTGGGTGACGAGGCCGCCTTGTTGATGGCGAGTTATCCGCGTGGTGAGCGTCCGCAAATCCCATTTCCCTATTTTTCAGAAGTCATGACAGGATTTGAATATACGGCTGCCATCGGAATGCTCTACGAAGGTCAGACTGAGTCGGGTTTGCTCTGCATCAAAAATATACGGGACCGTTACGACGGAGCTAAGCGTAGCCCTTTTGATGAAGCCGAATGTGGTCACCACTACGCACGAGCCATGACAAGCTGGGGGGCCGTATTAGCTCTTTCAGGGTTTCAGTATTCGGGAGTAAAAAAAACGATGGCTTTTCATTCTCAAGAAGGGACCTTCTTTTGGTCAAATGGGTATGCCTACGGAACCGTTCAGTGCAAAAAAATGGGAAATGGCTTTAGCATCAAACTCTCCAGTTTAAACGGAGACGTTGCGTTAGAAAAGTTTTCAATTGGTAAACTAACCAAAACTTTTGAAGCAAACCATCAGCTTAAAGAAGGACAAACGTTGACGATGCAATTGAAATAGGAAAGAAATAGCCAATTCCGTCCAAAAAGGCTAAATTTGAGCGTATAAACCCATTTCATCTTCAACTATCCTCTCACAAATCCCGTTTCTATGAAAATCAAACCCTTTATTTCGAGCGCTTTGGTAGCGCTAAGTTTGGGCGTTTTTGCTCAAAAAAAATCAAATGATTTTAAAGTTATTGGCTATTACGTCCCCAACATCCCTGCTGAACAAATTCCCGTGGATGTTCTGACCCACGTCAATTTTTCGTTTGCAATTCCTGCCAAAACGGGCGATTCCCTCGAACCACTCCGAAATCCCGAGGCACTTCACAGCTTAGTACGGTATTTGCACAAACACAACATCCAAGTGTTTATCTCCATCGGTGGTTGGGGTATTGGCGACGGCGGTGGCGATGACACCCGCTTTCACAAAATGGCCGAACGCGCCGAAGGTCGTCATACGTTTGTTCAGCACGTCATGAAATTTGTTCGTACTTATAAAGTAGATGGCGTGGATTTGGACTGGGAATACCCCGACGAAGACTCCCCCTCAGCCGACCACTACGTAGCACTCATGAGCGAGCTGGGAGATGCACTCCACGCTCAAGGCAAAAAATTGACGGCGGCGGTGATTTCATACGGCAAAAAAGGCTATGGAATGAAAAAAGAAGCCCTTGATAAAATGGATTGGGTCAACGTGATGGCTTACGACGACGACTACGGCCCCAACTACATCCGTGCCCATTCTCCTTATTCTTTGGCCGTTAAAAGCTTAGATTATTGGACAAAAGAACGCGGAGTTTCCGCCCAAAAAGCCATTCTGGGACTACCATTTTATTCTAAAAAAGGAATGGGAAATTATGGCCCCGACTACAAAGGTTTGTTAAAAGACGGCGCAAGTCCTTACGATGACTACTGGAAAGGCGCTTTTTATAACGGTATTCATACGATTGAACTTAAAACCAAGCTGGCCAAAGACCGAGGATGCGGCGGTGTCATGATTTGGGAAATTTCGTGCGATACCAACGATGAGTTCGCGCTGCTACAGGCCATTAAACGAGGGTCAAAAAAATAAACTTACCTGTCTTCAATTATACTATCCCCCTCTTATTCAGTCCCCAACGAAATTTTCCTGTTGGGGACTTTTTGTTTTTTATATCCTCAAATCTAATTGGACGACAAGATAATAGGCATATTTCTTTTGGTATGTCAAGATCAGTTTTTTTACAAATAGTAAAAAAAAGTTTTGGTTTCATGTGACCAAAGATACTAATCCACGTCATCCATCTACCTATTATAGATTATGCCTTATTTTTCACCAAACTTTGAAAACCATGAACTCTCACCCTATCACATCAGTCCATGAGCTTCCTAAAAATCAAGATTTAACCGTGTGTTTACAGATTGAGCAACAAGACACGCAGACCCTTCTTTCATTCTTGTTGTCCAAACAAATTTCGTTTGAGTTAGTCTATCATCCTGTACTTTCGTCGTCCCTTAAAGGAGGAGCTTCTGTATTTCCATCCGCTAGTTATGTACCAAAGGAAGAATCAGTATCCGCCATCCCATCTTCTCACCTAAGTACACGTGAAAAAATTGAGTGGGCTTACGACTATTATATTCAACGAAAACATACCCAAAACGTCCCTGCGGAAACGGAGATTGCTTCACAGTTAGAAATAGCGACCAGTCAATTCCGCAGTCTTTTTAAGAAAATCTACGGCAAAGGGTTTTATCAACTTTACCTTGAAAAACGCATGGAGTACGCCAGCAAACTTCTCCGTAAAGGGCTCAAGTGCAATGAAGTGGCCAAAATGGTTGGCTATGGTAGTAATTCGGCCATCAAGTTTAACAAAATGTTTCAAAAACACTTTGGTATGACGCCTAAAAAGTACCAGCTCCAATACGCCAGCTAATCACTTTTAAGCGTTCCTCTTACACACACCGTTATTAGTTATTGATTATTTACCAAACAAACGTAGCCACTGATTTACCTTCCAACGTAGGCATTATTTGCTTGTTTTTATGACGAACATTAAACGTCATTGGTTTATCACTTTCATTGATAACAATGAGTACCGTTTTGCCATCTGGTGTCTTAAATGCGACATTTGATAGGCTCATTGTGACGTTTGATGCTATACGCACAGAATTGGGTCGGACAAATTTTGACGCGTGCGCAATGATATAGTAAGCTGGATTACGAACAATCGTTTCGCCAATAGTAAGGGCGCCCAAACAAGCGGTACATCCACCTTCGGTATAGGGTTTTTGCTGTGTGTCGGCCGCTAAATTCCACTCTAAGACCGTCTTACACCAATTGCGAGGAGCGCCAATGACCAAATTTTTAAGGTGCCACATCAAGTCACCTCCAAAATTGGCAGGTGCCCCTATCCATTGTTCTGTGAAATACAGGTTTTTATCAGGGTGGGCTTCGTGGACATCGCGTAAACTTTCAACGCTTCCTCCATACAAATGAAACGCCGAACCATCGATGTACTGACGCGCTTCTGGGTCGTTTAAAATGCTGATGGGATAATCAGGGCGGTCGGCGTTGTGGTCATAAATCAAGATTTTTGTAGCAATTTTAGCCTTCCTAAACACTGGCCCAAGGCTCTTTTTAATGAATGCCGCTTGTTCGTCTTGCGGCATTAATAGGCTTGGATTGTTGCCTGGGTGGAGGGGTTCATTTTGCACCGTCATTGCGTCTATCCGAATCCCCTCTTTTTGCATTTCTTGAATATACTTCACCAAATAGCCGGCATACACATCGTAAAATTCAGGCTTCAAACTTCCTCCTTTCGAGGCCGCGTTGGTTTTCATCCAGGCGGGCGGCGTCCAAGGTGAGCCCAAAATTTTGAGCGAGGGTGCTATTGCAAGTATTTCTTTCAACACAGGAATCAGTTCCTTTTTTTCTTCTGCCAACGTAAACTTCGTCAGTGTTGGGTCGGTTTGGCCCGCTGGTAGGTCGTTGTACGTAAACACATGATCGCTCAGGTCGGATGCTCCAATGCTAATGCGTAAGTAGCTCACGCCAATGTTGTTTTGATCCGTGGCAAAAATTTCTTTCAACAATTTTGCACGCTCAGTAGGCTTCATCGCCGCCAGCAACTGAGCACTCCCTCCCGTAAGCGTATAGCCAAAACCGTCCATTTGTTGAAACGTCTTGGTGTCGTCAACGTAAATACTGGGAAGCGTGTTAGTCGTCGTAACAAACGACAACTTCTCGGGTTGTTTTTGAAAAAGAACCGATTTATCTGCCTTTGTAAGCCAATATTCCGCTTGTTGGGCTTGGCTAGTTAGTGCCCACAATAAAAGCACAATACTCTGCATTTTTTTCATCATGATCGTTGGTTAAAATTGATAGGTTATGAAACAAGACAGCCCCGAAAAATGCGTTTTTCGGGGCTGCATAGGTATTTTTTTGTAACGATTACAGTCTGCGAATCCAGATATTACGGAACTGAGTCGCGTTATTGTGATCTTGGAGGTGAATCACATCTTCACCATGCGCCTCTGGGTAGTGGTGAAGGCCAATGTAAAGCGTCAAACCGTTGATGGTGGTATTATTTTGTACTAACACACCATTCAAAAATACGGTGATGCGAGCAGGTGAATCCAAACGGCCATCTGGCTTGAAACGCGGTGCTGTATATACCACATCATATACGTTCCACTCCGACGGGCTACGCATTGGATTTACAAGCGGCGCGTGGTCTTTGTAAATACTTCCTGCTTGTCCGTTACGGTAGGTACGGTTTTGGTACGAATCCAAAATTTGCAACTCATAACGGTCTTGGAAGAAAACCCCACTGTTACCACGGCCTTGTCCAACGCCTTCTACTTTATCAGGCGCGCTAAACTCAAGGTGTAACTGGCAATCACCAAATTTCATTTTGGTTTTGATGTCACCACTTTTAGGCACGACTTCGAGGTAATCGCCGTTGACAATTTTCCAAGGGGCAGGGCCACCATCTTTGGCAGAAACCCACTGAGATAAGTCTTTACCATTAAAAAGGATGATAGCATCCGAAGGTGCTTCGCCAAGGTTTTTAGCTGGAGTAACAGTCGCTACTTCGGGCTCCCAAATTTCGGTCATTTCGGGTTTCATCGGCATGGGCGAAACCGCAGGAGGAGTACTTGGATAACCTTGTGCAAAAGCAGCAGCAGCACAAGCGACGAGCGACGCAGTAAGGAGCGTTTTTTTCATCATGGGTGTATTAAAAATTAAAAGTTTTACGAATCAAACAACCTTTTTTTCTACAAAGTCAAACGGTTGGTCTTTTTAACGTTCTCTACGCATTAATCGCATACAAAGATGCTTAAATAATCGGGCGATGATGAAGTAATCTGTTTTAGACTGAGGCTTACGTCTTGGGGAAGTATTTTAACCAAACGTTTTTGCAACTGCGTAGCCGTCTCTTTTTCAACGAGTTCGTAACGAATTTGACTACGGGTTATTTTTAATTCTTTTTTTCGTGATGACGACAACTGCGTTGTTTTCACCTCATATTCTTTATAAGCCGCCAGCTCCTCAGCCAGTTGATCGGCCAAGGGTTTCGCTCCTGCATCATAAAAAACTTCAACGACCCACTCTTTGCGCGGACTCGTAATTTTACTAATCAATGAGGCTTTTTTCGTCGGTGTTGTCGTCGTTTTTGTTTTTTCTGGTTTGGGTGAGCTTTCGGGGTTCATAATGGCCGCAACGCCCGACACCAGCCCCAGCACCAACGTCAGTCCCATAAACATCCGAATCGAACGCAGCATTTCGGGGCGTGGCTTAGGACGGCTACTTTCACGATTGAGCAAAAAAAACGATAAAATAAACGCAATCGCGCTCAATCCTGAAATACCGTACTTGAGAAACTCTGCCAGCTCGCTGACTTGAAATTGCGCAAAAACCATGTAGTGGGGTGTTATGACAAATTAAAGCGGCAAATAACGCGCTTTCGCGCTTTTTTTACAACCTTGACGCCACAAACTCAACAATCCAACGCGCCACCAAGGCACTATCTAAGGGCTGGGATAAGCTTTCTATTCCTTGTTGGGTCTTGGTTTCGCCAATTCGCTCTACCCGCGACCGCATCAACGCTTCTTCGTAAGGAACCGTAAATTCGGGATGTGCTTGCACTCCGAGCATCCGTTGGCCTACTTGAAACATCGCCACTGGGCAGTCGGCAGCAGTAGCAAGTACCTGTGCGTCGGGAGGCAACACCTGTACTTGGTCTTGGCACATCATCAATAAATTGACGTTTTGTTGAAAAGGCTGCATCCATTGTGGATAACTTCCCTCCAAAGGTAACCCGTCAACCGTAAACCGATGCACACCCACGCACCAACCCACCGACGATTTTTGTACTTTTCCTCCCAATGCTTCCGCCAGAAGTTGGTGCCCAAAACAAACGCCTACGTAGATTTTTTGGTGCGCATACAAATCTGCTACAAATGCCTTTAGGGTATGAATCCACGGTTCGTCGTCATAGACCGAAAACTTAGAACCTGTGCTCAAGTACGCATCGCACTCATCGACCGATGCTGGAAAATGCCCGTTGGAAACGTCATAAAAAGTAAACTCCCATTCGGGAGCAAGGGGTAGAAACAAAGCAGGGAACATATTTCGATAGTCTCCCGCAATGTGTCGAAATTCATCGCGAACGTGGTCGCACTCTAAAAGGCCGATTTTTATGGTGTTTTTCACTTTGTATATCACTTATTTCAATGTATAACCTACCCCCACTCCACCCCACAGCAAAAAAGTGCGGTCGATTTTCCCCCAACTTTTACGATGTGTTATCGAAGGGTATGGGTTGTCTCCCTTGTAAATACTTTTATCTTCCCAAAAAATAGAACTTAATGGAGTAATCCCAACCTTAAAGAACCATCCACCTTCTGGCTTTTGAAAACGATACCCCACACGGGTGGTAACGAAGAGATACTGTTCTCGTTCTACAAGTTTATTCACATGATACTTCTCGGATGTAGGATACATGCCTGCATCATTCAACAATATCATTGGGTTTTTCCAATGCTGTCTAAATTGCGCATATGCCATTCCAATTCCCAGCTCAAAGAAATGAGATGCTCTTCCAAACAATAAACTCCCCGAAACAGGAACAGAATACATTTTTCGTCCATTGAGTGGAAAAAAGCCAAGCGCTCCATTGACGGCTATTTTGTAAGAAGGAGTGATTTTTACCAACTGGTCAACCCCAATCGACGTAAGTACCCCAGTTCCTAAACCTTCAAAAAACAGGGTGGTGCGCTGTTGAGCCTGCCCCACTTCCGCCAAGACAATTATCCAGAAAAGTAACAAAAGCCGTTTCATAGAAGTTGTTTTTGACATTTTATCACTAATCCTCTTTTAACCCCATGTCTTTAGACTGGGGTCGCTAAAAAAGGAATCTCAACGAGGCTTCAGCCCTGACTTTTTCATATCAATATACTCAAAATCAGGGCTAAAGATGCTATACGTTCGTGGCATGCTGCTGCTGCTCATTTACCTACCACTAAAACCCTCCCACGCGCAAATGGAAAGACTTTGGTCGTGTAAGCGCTTCGTAACCTAAGGCCGACAAAGTACAACCACGCCCCGAATCCTTCACCCCTGTCCACGCCAATTCTGGGTCGAGATAATCACAACGATTCATAAACCACGTACCTGTTTCTATCTGATTGCCAATGAAAAGTGCCGCTTCAGCATCCCCTGTCCACACCGACGCCGTAAGCCCGTAGTCACTGTCGTTCATCAACGCAATCGCCTCTTCGTCGCTGCTTACTTTCATGATTCCGACGGCAGGGCCAAACGTTTCTTCCGTCATAATACGCATCGAGTGATTGACATTGACCAACAACTGAGGTGCTAAATAAGGAGTCCCTACCTGATTGCTTGGGAACAACGAAGGATCAATCAGTGCATCAGCTCCTTGGCTTACCGCTTCGCGGATTTGCTCACGCACAAACTCCGCCGCCGACGTACGCACCATTGGACCAAGGTGGGTGCCTGCGTCAAACGGATTACCTAAAATGTATTTGTTGACCAAGTCCACCGCACCGTGTACAAACTCGTCATAGACTTTTTCATGAACATAAATACGCTCAATTCCGCAGCACGATTGCCCAGAATTGAACAACGCTCCGTCCACAAGGTTCTCAACCGCAAATGCCACATTACCATCCGCTCGAACGTAGGCAGGATCTTTTCCACCAAGCTCCAAGCCTGTTGCAATAAAACGCTCGGCTGCCGCTCGCTGCACTGCGTGACCACCTGATACCGAACCCGTAAACGCCACAAAATCAACGCGAGAATCGGCAATGATTCGTGCTACGTAGTCGTGAGTCGTATGAATATATTGGAACACGCCTTCTGGCAAGCCCGCCGCTTTGAAGGCTTCGGCGTAGCGCTCGGCGCAAAGGGGTGTTTGTTGCGCGTGTTTCAGGATAACGGTATTTCCAGACAACAAAGCAGGAATAACCACATTGACCGAGGTCAAATAAGGGTAGTTCCAAGGAGCGACAACAAAGACTGTCCCGAGGGCTTCGCGGCGAATAAAACGCTGAAAACCGTCTCTTTCAGAGACCGATACGTCAGACAGAGCCCCTATAGCGGCTTGCATCATATAACGCGCTCGCTCCTGAAAACCTCGACGGATTTCGTTGGGCGTGTAAGCAATGGGGCGCCCCATCTGCCACGTTAGCTCAGTACCGATGGCGTCGGCGTGTTCGATAAAATAAGCAACTGCTCGTTCACAAATGGCAATTCGTTCCGACAGAGGAACGGCTTTCCATACTTTTTGGGCAGCTTTGGCAGTAGTTAATACTGTTTCGATGTGGGAAGCTGTAACGTACTCGCGTTCTAAATAAACCGAGCCATCGACAGGAGAAATGACTTGAAACGTTTTCATCAGTTTGGTGACATATAAGTCCGAAAAATACGGCTTAATTTTTAAAATACAGCAAAGCCGCTACGCATACTACCTCCCAAAGGGTTGAATTTACCTCCGATGGTACTACTTTATTTTGTACATTTGAAAACATCGCAAACCTAATCGTATGAAATTTTTCTACACCCTCTTTATTCACCTCATTTTGGGTGGCTGGATGGCCCTTTTTGCCCAACAACTTGACATGGACGCCCTCAAAGCGTATCCGTTTCCCAACGAACTCACCGCTGCCGCCACAGGTGCTCGCATTGCTTGGGCCTTTAACGAACAAGGTCAACGCAACATTTACGTCGCCGAAGGACCAACGTTTACCGCTCGCCGTCTCACTAATTATCTCCAAGACGATGGGCAAGAACTTAGTAGTGTGGCGATTTCGCCCGACGGGAAATGGGTTATTTATGTTCGCGGGGGCGACCACGGTTCCAACTGGAACGACGACCTCCCCGTCAACCCTAGCTTTCATCCCGTCCCTACCAAAGTCCAAGTATGGAGTATTCCTTTTGGGGGAGGGGAACCCAAATCGCTAGGCGAAGGCGAAAACCCCGTCATTTCGCCCAAAAGTGATAAAGTAGCCTATAGTAAAGGGGGGCAGATTTACACCGTACCCATCGACGGCACCGCACCTGCCACGGTTCTTTTTACGGCCCGTGGCACCAATAGTTCGCCCGTTTGGTCGCCCGACGGTAGCCGCATTGCCTTCCAATCCAACCGTACCGATCACCAGTTTATTGGTGTCTATACCGATGCCCAAACGCCTATTCGGTGGATTGACCCGCAATTCAAGCGTGACCAATCGCCACGCTGGTCGCCCGACGGACAGAAATTGGCCTTTGTTCGCACCAATGGTTCAGGAGGAAAACCAGATTCTATTTTGGCCCGCCGCCCGAATCTGTGGTCGATTCTTACCTTTGACTTAACTACGGGAAAAGCTACGCCCCTCTGGACATCGCCCAAGCGCCTGAACGGTACCTTTCCCACCACCCACGGTACTACCAATTTGCACTGGGCGGCCAACCGCATTGTTTTTTTATCGTACCACGACGGTTGGCCACATTTGTACTCGTTGGCCGAGTCAGGAGGTGCGCCCCTTTTACTCACTCCTGGCAATTTTATGTGTGAACACATTCAACTGAGTTCTGACAAAAAAACGCTGTTATTTACGGCCAATGCAGGTACTGACCCGCTCGACATCGACCGCCGCCACGTGGTAAAAGTATCCGTTGACCGCGCCGATATGCAAGTCGTTACCCCAGGCTCAGGCTTGGAATGGTCGCCTGTTTTAACTGGCGATGGCGCAGCGATAGCATTCATTGGCGCTACTTCCCAACGCCCCCCCATGCCCCACGTACTTGCTACCTCTCCCTCAGCCACTCCTCAGCTCCTCGCGGCCGATAAACTTCCTGCTCAATATCCAGCTTCGGCATTGGTGACGCCCAAACAAGTTACCTTCAAAACCCCCGATGGCTTTACCGTTCATGCACAGCTTTTTGAAAAAGCAGGAGGGCCTTCCAAAAAACCAGCCATTGTTTATGTTCACGGCGGGCCACCTCGCCAAATGCTGCTTGGTTGGCACTATTCCGACTACTATGCCAATGCCTACGCCATGAATCAGTACTTGGCGAGTTTGGGATTTGTGGTTCTTTCGGTCAATTATCGTTTGGGAATTGGGTACGGATTTGAGTTTCATAACCCCAAAAATGGAGGCGGTTATGGTGCTTCGGAATACACTGACATCAAGACTGCTGGCGAATGGCTTGCGAAACAAAGCCAAGTCGATTCTAAGCGAATTGGGGTGTATGGTGGTTCTTACGGTGGATTTCTGACGGCAATGGCGTTGGGTAAAGATTCACAGCTTTTTGCCGCGGGCGTGGATGTCCACGGCGTACATGACCGCACCATTGAGCGTACGCGTAACCTAGTACTTCCCGACCAATACGACCGCGCGCCCGATGCCCAATATGCCCTCGAAGTGGCGTGGAAATCATCACCCATTGCTTATATGGATACGTGGAAATCGCCCGTACTTATCATTCACGGCGACGACGACCGCAATGTACGCTTTAGCCAAAGCACCGACCTTGTTCGCCGATTAGAAGACAAAGACATTTACCACGAAACCCTGGTGATTGTCGATGATACCCACCATTTTATGAAACACCAAAATCAGGTCAACGTCAACAAAGCCATTGCAGCCTTCTTTTTGAAGAAATTATAACCTAGCGTAACCGACTTACCAAGTATTTGAAAACTTGGTAAGTCAATTACTCTTTCAGCCATCGGCTTATTTTTTGACCATCAAAGGGGCTTCCAGCATCTAAGTATCGCCCTTCTTTATCCAATAGAACCATCAATGGGCGTTTAGTCGTAAAAACTGCCTCTAGCACATCTCCTAGTAGATAATCAGCATAAAAATGATGTTCACTGGCCTTATTGATTGGATAGCTACGCAAAGCATCCTTCCAACTTTCAAAACGATTTTTGGAACAAAGCGTAGCCAACTGAACATTTGTTTGTTTTATTTTTTGCCCTAAAGTTCCGAATGCAGCAAGTGCCGCTTGGCAGCTATCTTCCCACGTATTCCAAAGTAGTAAAAGGGTTTTCTTCCCAACAAGACGTTGAAGCGTCGTCGATGTGCTGTCTTGTTCAAAGACAGGTAAGGAAGGAATTTGAGTTCCTACTACCATTCGTATATTCTTCCAATACCTCATTTTAATACTGGGCAAATGGTTTGACTGCGGAAAGTCTCGCTCAAAACGTTCAATGAAAGGCCCTTTCTCTGACTCCGATGTCCAAAAACCTTTTTCTGCTAAAGCCAAATTCAGAATTTCCTCCCGCGTCTTGGGTAAGTTAGCGAGGGCTTTGTCTGCATCATTATAAAAATCCATCATTTTTGAGGGCTCTTTAGGCGCAAGTTCATCTACCACATACTTTTCTCCCAAAAATGACAACAGTGCGCTTCGGTAGTTGGATGACATCCACGCATCTTCATGTGGAACAATGTATAATTTCAATCGTGGAGAGAGACCTTCTCTGTATTTTTTGGGACTACTCTCCACTTGTCGTATGCTTTGCAAGTCATCAAACATATCGTCTGTCCAATCTTTGGTTGCATTGTAAAAAGCGGCTCGATGATAATACTGGCTTTCGATAGCTGCTTGAACAAACGCATTTTGAGCATCGCCTATACTACGTTGGAGGCCCTGATACTCCGCCCACTGTCGGTCGGCAATATCTCGCATAAGGCTCCTGTATATTTCTTCCGAAACATTCCGCATCAATGGCCGCCGCTGCAACGAATCCCGCTCCAACAGTTGGTATTTTTGCAGAAAACGATTGATCACAACCGTTGACCCTTTGCCTTCAAAAACCAACCGCCCTTTTCTTTCCAAACATACAAGTGTATCATTAGGGGTCAGAAATATATTTTGCATTGTTAGAGTCGTTTCACTTTTAAAATAACTGATGAACACCAAACTAGCCTTCTTCATCTGTTGAAACTGATACGTTACTAAATACCCCGTCGAATCCACTGTTCGGAGGACAACGGCCGTTTTCCCTTCCTGTACCACAACAATTCTCTGAACCCCTTGGCTATTAGGAAGACTCACCATTCTCCCATTTTTTTCGGGCGTTTCTAATTGAATTTTCACTATTGACACTTGGGCTTTTAGTTCCGCCCTCAAAAATGCCATTAAAACCGCCAACAAGACAAACCTCACCCTCATATAAAACCTGTGTTTAGTTAAGAAACGATAAATGACTACTGGCTTTTCCTCTAATTTTTCATTAAAAATCAATATAACAGTATTTTTTGAATAGGTTATTATTCTACACAAACTCCAATTATAAGACATATATTATTTAGTGCTATTTCCAATTTTAGCAAAATTTACTCTCTTATAAATCTCTTCTACTTCCTATTTCACCTGCCTTAGCTTCATTTTGTACAATATTCTATACTTTAACTACTAATTAATCAATCTACCCTTACACTTTGCAAAATATGCAACCTTTTTTTGCAAAAAATGCTATCTAATTTTACTTACTAAAAGACATATTTTGACGAATAAAATTCAGAATATTACACCCAGCACTAGACTTTGCTTGTTGCCTTTTGAGCAATACAGAACCAATACACTCAAAACACTATCAAAATAAGGTATATCAATGTACTTTCTTAACCCATTATCTTCTTTTCTTATACTATTTATACCAAAACACCCTCATATCTATTAAACCATAAAATTTTAAAATAGGTAAAGTAGGGTGAAAATAAAAAGACATACAGTTAATAAAATTATTAAATTATACCTATATCTATTAACACTTTTTTTATAAAACAATAGAGTAGTTTGCCTAGTTTTGTCCCTTGTATGAGGTGATAGTTTATATCTTTAACCTATTTTCCACCCTAAACGCTGCTCACACCAGCACAGAATTCTAACTTGTATGAAAAGAAAACTACAACCACACCGGCGGGTGGTTAGGATGGCACGAAATTCTTCGGCGCCCCTCCTATTATCTCTCTCCTGCCTCCATTTCGCTTATGCAGCTCCTGTAGCAGGAGTGCCAACGCGGAATCACGCCATTCTTGTTGAAGCCACTGCTGTGGACAAGGCCATCACAGGTAAAATTGTGGATGAAACCAACAGTCCTCTTCCAGGGGTTAGTATCGTCATCAAAGGAACTCAAAAAGGAACTGTAACTGACGCAAACGGTCAGTTCCGTCTTGATGTACCTGAAAAAGCAACATTGGTGCTCTCTTTTGTTGGTTATGAGCCACAAGAGGTACTAGTGGGCAACCAAAATGTGCTTAACCTGACCATGAAAGTGGACAGCAAAGTACTTGAAGAAATCGTCGTTATCGGTTACGGTACGTTGAAGAAATCTGACTTAACAGGTGCCGTAGGTTCGGTAAAAGCCGAGCAACTCATGGAGCGTCCTGCGCCTTCGTTGACTCAAGCCCTTTCGGGACGTATGCCAGGGGTACAAGTAAACACTAACTCTGGTCGCCCAGGTGGTCGTACTACGATTCGTGTTCGTGGTTTTAGCTCTATCAACTCGTCAAACAACCCACTTTATGTAGTGGACGGGGTGATGCTTCCACAAGGAAACCAAAACCAATTTAGCTCAGCGATTGACTACATCAACCCGAACGACATCGTGTCGGTAGAAGTATTGAAAGATGCTTCTTCTACGGCGATTTACGGGGCACGTGGCGCCAACGGGGTTATCTTGGTAACTACCAAAAAAGGAAAAGCAGGTGAAGGTACTGTTACCTACAATGCCGATTTCAGTGTAAACACCATCGGGCCAAACCGTCCGCAAGTACTCAACGCCAAAGAATACCTTGCCGTTGAAGATTTGGCATGGGCAAACATGGCTAAGTATGACCCAACAGGTTGGGCAGCGGGTAAATGGGCGTACTTAAACCCTAAACTCCGCCGCACTGACCCACGTATCTTTGACAGCAACGGTAACCCACTTTACGATACCGATTGGTTCAAAGAAACGTCACAAAATAGCCTTTCTCAAAACCATCAGTTGGGTTTCAGCGGTGGTAACGAGCGCACGCAGTACTCATTCTCATTGGGCTACCGCGACGACCAAGGGCTCCTCAAAACTTCGTACATGAAGCGTTATTCTGGACGTTTTACCATCGACGATCAAATCAAAAAATGGTTGAAAGTTGGAGGTACATTGAGCTACAATAACCAAAGCGAAAACATTGTCGATCAAGGTGATGCCGTAGCTCGTCAGATTGTGGAAGACTTCCCGTTCATGCCTACTAAATACGCTGACGGAACCTATGCCAACAACCGCGATTATCCATACGCCGAAGGAACCATGAGTTCGTTGCACCGTTTGATGGGTCGTAAGTATATCCTAAATACCCAAACTACGGTAGGAAGCATGTACTCAAACATCAACCTTGCTAAAGGTCTTGAAATGCGTACGGTGTTTGGTGTCAACGTACAAACACAAGAAAACAACCAGTCACAAACGCGTACGCTCAACATCGGTGGTAACGGTAACGCCTCTACTAGCAACCGTAAAGAGAGCTTCTGGTCATTGGAAAACTACTTGACGTACAACAAACAGTTTGGTGACAAGCACTCGTTGACAGCCCTTTTGGGGATTTCGTGGCAAGAAACGAACCTCTTCTCTATGAGTGCCAGCATCAACAACTTCGCAACCGATTATTTTGAATTTAATAACTTGGGTGCGGGTGCTACCAACCCTGCTGTAGGCTCAGGAGCATCTCGTTTTGCGTTTAACTCATACTTTGGACGTATCAACTACTCATTGGCCAACAAATACTTGGTAACAGTGACTGGACGTGCCGACGGTTCGTCGAAATTCGGGGAAAACCACAAATTTGCCTTCTTCCCATCAGGAGCGTTGGCATGGCGTGTGTCTGAAGAAGAGTTCTTGAAAAACAACTCGTTTATTTCTAATTTGAAATTACGTACTAGCTTCGGTTTGACAGGTAACTCAGAAATCCCAGCTTACTCTTCTTTGTCTCTTTTGAGCTCTAACTATGCTACTATCTATAACGACTCACGTGTGTCGGGTACAGGTATTTCTCGTTTGGCAAACCCAGACTTGCGTTGGGAAAAAACAGCTCAAGCTGACGTAGGTGCAGAAATTTCTCTTTTCAAAGGAAAAGTATCAATCGAAGCTGACTACTACTATCGTAAGACAACTGACATGCTTTTGGATGCTCCAGTACCACGTACAAGCGGTTACGGAACTATCCGTAAAAACGTTGGTTCGATGCAAAACAAAGGATTTGAACTTGGTATCAACACTGTAAACATCGACCGTGGTGGGTTCCAGTGGAATACAACTTTCAACATTTCATTTAACCGTAACAAAGTACTTTCGTTGGCAACGCCTTCTGACATCTTCAACGTAGGTGGTCCTAACTTTACCAACCCAACCAACGTCATCCGTATTGGCGAGCCAGTAGGTTCGTTCTGGGGACTTACTCGTTTGGGCGTATGGAGCGAGTCTGAGCGCGAAGAAGCGGCTAAATACACTAGCTACCGTAACGGTTTGACAATTCTTCCTGGTGACATCAAGTACCTTGACGTAAACGGTGACAAAGCCATTACTGACGCTGACCGTAGCATCATCGGAAATGGTAGCCCTAAATCATGGGGTGCAATGACAAACACATTCCGTTACAATAACTTCGACCTTACCCTTGAACTTCAATTCTCGTACGGTAACGACGTTATGATGATGAACCTTCACGCAAGTGAAGACCGTCAGGCATTGGCAAACAGCTATACTTCGGTATTGGGCGCATGGACTCCACAAAACCAAAACTCGATGATTGCTGAAATCCGTGACACACGTGCAGGTTACGTAACTAACGTTGACTCATGGTGGATCAAAGATGGTTCGTTCCTTCGTGGTAGAAACCTCTTGTTGGGCTACACAGTTCCTAGCCACGTAACAAGCAAATTGAAGTTGAGCCGTCTAAGAGTGTATGCTACTACCCAAAACTTCTTCTTGGCATTGAAAGACAAGATTGTTGGTGACCCAGAAGTTACTCCAACCAACCAAGGAGACGGTAACAGTGCTTTCTCACAAGGGATGATTTGGCACAACTACCCTAAACCTACTACTTACATGTTGGGTATTCAGGTTGGGTTCTAATTCACACTCTTTCACTTAAATTGAACATTATCATGCAACTAAACATTATAAAGAACCTAGGAAAAGCCGCACTTATCGGAGCCGTTCTCATCGGGCCTTCGAGCTGTTCGGATTTCTTGAGCGAACAAGCCCCTTCAAACCTTACTCCTGATAACTTCTATACCATTCCAGACCACGCAGAAGCGGCTTTGGCCTCTGTCTATGCTGACTTGCGTTTCATGGGCGATGGAGCAGGGATTTTCTCATCAAACTGGCAGTTGTTGGAAGCTCTTACGGGAACTTCAACTACCGAAACGGCGCAAAACTCTGACTTGAACAACCTTTACGGGTTGGTTCACGACGGAAACACTGCGCACGTTGTCAACTATTGGAATGGTTTGTACAAAGTAATTGCGCAAGCTAACCAAGTAATTGATAAAGTACCTGGTATCACGACGATGCCAGATGCGCAGAAAAAGAAGGTATTGGGAGAAGCTCGCTTCTTGAGAGCGACTGCTTACTTCACGGCGGTACGTTTGTGGGGTGATATTCCATTGGTAACAAAACCTCAAACAGCAAGCTCGGAAGATTTCCAACCAGGCCGTGCACCACAAGAAGAAATTTACAAGCTTATTGTAGATGACCTTGTAGCAGCAGAAGGTGCTGGTTTGGCTTGGATGGATGCCAGCGGACGCGCTAACTTGGCGGCGGTAAAAGCACAGTTGTCTCGCGTATATCTAACAATGGCTGGCTTCCCACTTAGCAAAGGTGCGTCTCACTATAAACTAGCGGCAGACAAAGCGTTGGAAGTAATCACTTACGCTAATGCAAACCCTGGAACGATTAACCTCTTCACAACCTACGAGGACGTTCACAAGGAAAGCACAAAGAACCGTATTGAGCACCTTTTCATGCTTCAATACAACACGTCGGTAGCTGGTAACCCAATGGACAATATGTTCCCCAACTTCAAACCTGTAACCTACAACGGTCCATCAGGAACAGGAAGTACGGTACCTACTTCGTTCTTCTACAAGTCGTATGAAGCAGGTGACTTGCGTGCCAAAGACCAAGACGGGTATTTCTACACTACGTATTTTACCAACGGAAACGGTGCTCGTTTCGACTTGGGTGCCCCTTATATCTTCAAGCACTTCAACCGGACAGCAAACGGAACTTCTGGTACAGCAGGTACTCGTCAAAACAACTTGAACGTGCCTCAAATCCGCTACGCCGAAGTATTGTTGATTTTTGCTGAGGCTCAAAACGAACTAGGAGCGCCTACACAAGCGGCTTACGATGCCTTCAAACGCATCAGAGATCGTGCCCAACTTACGACTCCTGCACTTGGTACTTATACGCAAACTACTTTCCGCGAGGCGGTTTGGAGAGAGCGTTGGCACGAGTTGTGCTATGAGCAAATCACATGGTTTGACATGGTACGTCTTCGTAAAGTATATAACGAGAAGACAAACGGTTTCGACAACTTCGTTGGTCACGTAAACCTAAGCTCGAACCAAGCTTTGCAAGAAAAACACTTGTTGTTGCCGTTAGGAAAGCAAGAAATGCTTAACAACCCTAACTTGAAACCACAAAACCCAGGTTATCCTAACTAGGAATCTGGCAAACTTCCCGAAAGTTGAAAACTTTCGGGAAGTTGTTAAAAAGCTCCAATCGCCAAAACGATTGGAGCTTTTTTTATGGGCAGTTATTCAATAACGCATTGCGTAAACACGCTGGTTTTCCAATCCATCTTCCAGCCTTTCACAGGTCTAGGCTTACGAGACAGGTTCAGAAGCAGTGGTTTTTCGGTGTATTTGGTGGGCATAAAACGCCGTGCAAAATTGCTAGGCGCCCCATCAATCAATTTCATTTTGACGTTGGTCCAATTAAATTCAACAAACTGTAAAAACTGCTCTACGTTGCGCTGAATCGTCGCATCGCCATCGTAGCGGTACGCAGTTACGTACGATGAAGTTTCGTTGGCAGCCGTAAATGTCGTGTGTGATTCTAGGTAATTGTTGCCCGTAAAATTCTTAAACTCATACCGTTCTCCCGCCTGAACGGTCGCTTCATCCGTCAATTGTTTTTGGTTAACGAACCAATTAAAACGCCACAGAATATCCGTCGCTTGGCACTTATCAACAATAAACCCATTGTACAACATATCGGTATTTTTAAACCTATTTTCTCGACTTTCAAAAATTCCACGGCTATCGTTGTCTTGCGTAATACTTCCAATTTTAGCATTTCCCATCGCAAAAATTACTCCTGAGCCATTTCCAATGTGTAATTTATCAATCGTCAAATCGGCACTCAATGGCTGAACATAATTACGTTTGGCAGGAATATGACTAATGAACGTCCCCACTCGGTGCCGACCATCGGGTACATTGGGAAAGCCAAAGTAATAGCCATCGCCGTGGAGTTTGATGCGAACGTCCGTTTCGATGGAATCAAATAGGGCTCCCGTAATGCCTTTGTTGAGCCATAAACCTGTTATATCGCTGATGGAAGATTCGCTCATAAACACTTTATTGGTGTTCTGAATCCGCAATTTTTTGACTCGAAAACTACTCTTCGGGCTTTTAAACGATGTCCACGTATGTTTGGAACCAACCCACGACAAGTTTTTTCGTAGCATGGTTGGGTACGCTTTTTCATCGGTCACCGCAGGCTTTCTAAGAACCCCATCCATCACGTAGTTGTCAATCAGTACGTTATTGACTGCCTGGGTGTATAAAATCAACGAACAAGGGTATTTGGCATACAGGTTTTTAATGTAGAGGGTATCTTTTCGCTTATGAACTTGCGGATCTACTTGGTTCTCAAACGTGAAGGTATAAAACGATTTTTCAATCGGCGCGTCGCCCCAAGGTTCATTATCTTGCAGGGCATACAGCGAGTCTATCACCACCGAACGATGTGCTCCTTTGACGTTGAAACCCCACACCGCAAATCCATCATTCTGGATATTGAGCCCGTTATAACCATTGATTTCTCGAAATGCTTTTACCAAAACACGGCGGTATCCTTCGTCCATTTCATCGTTATGTGTGACAATGTTCACACCGCACATCGGCATATTTTGGATGGTCAACGAGCCAATTTCCAAACGAGAAGTCGCACGATTAGACGGCGCTACAATGGTCAAAAACGCATTTCCTCCTTCGTTCAAAGGTTGTGTAATTTGTGCTTTTTTGACATTTCCATCCAAAAACACACCCCCTGAAAGCGTAAGCTCAGTAATATCTTGCAGTTCTAAGATTTTGACGACTTTCACCCCACTTTGTGCTTGCAGGGTCGTATTTTGAAAATGCAACCGTAATCGCTGCGGCGACCATAGCGCATCGGGGGTTAACACCATTGGGGCAATGACATAGACTTTAGGCCCAAAATTTACCCGTTCGCTCACTTTCACGGCCTCCAGCAAAGCGCCGTTGATTGTCACCATCGACTTGTCCAAAAACCAATCAAGGTGCACTCCTGCGCTGGGGTCAAATTGGCGTTTGAATCGTCCCTGCACCGCTCGGTTAGCGCTTTCCAGCACCGTTCCACCGTTGGCGGGAGAGTCTTTGTCGCTAGGGTCGTAGCGCCATTCTCCTTCTTTGCCCACATCGGTCACTAAATATGTTTTTTGAGACGAGGGAGTCTTCAGCGCAAGCATAGCCCGTAACGTAGTTCGTTCGGTCTGTGCCCACGCAGGGGTACAAAACAGCATCCATCCCAACATCCACCCCACAACAATATAACTTTTTGGCATCACGGTAGTCTTTTCTTTTAGAACTCCAAAATGCCAAAAAATTATCTGTAAAAGCAAAAAAAAGGGAGCAATGGACTAATTTACCACCCAAATATTTCAACAGCAGCGTACATGACGAGGCATATTCCAATGGTAGTGAGCGAATACATGACGCCATTAAACGAGTGGCCCGTCATATACAAAATGTACTGAAGAATAAATCCGCCGCCCAAAATCGCGGCTCCGACTCCGCCAATGACAAAGCCTTTCTTTCGGCGTTTGGCGTAATACGCTTCTTTTTCGGTAGAAGAATTAAAGGTTTTCATCGTAAACAGGTTTAGAAATATACAATTAAATCCAATTATTGTACAAATAAAATGATTTATGTCAATTCCATTACTCGTCGAAATGGCGGTGTTAACGCCTCTTACGAAGAGCCCTGCGATAAAAATGGGCTATTTTTAGTGTTGAGTGGAGAGTGCAGACGGGGTCGCCCGTGCGATGTCGAATAAAAATCCCATTCGACATTCTACACTCTCCACTCGACACTCTATTATCAGATTCTTGCAAGCTTCACTGGATACGTCTGTTTGGCATTCCACTGACAGATGTAGATATTTTCGTCGTTGTCGATACACACATCGTGGCAGTGCATCAAAATCCCGTCAACCGCAGCTTTGTCTTGCACCATCAATTGCAGTTGCCCGTTACGGTATTCGGGTTTGGTTCCTCCTGGATTTGAGATGACTTTGTCATTTTTATCCAAAATTGTCACAAAACCTGAGTTAGGAGTCTGGTTTAAATACCGCAAACGCGACCAACATACCCCTGCATACAATGTATCGCCATGAATTACGGGGCGACACACATAGGCTCCTGGCAAAAAGATGGTTGACAAGTATTTCCCATCTAATGTAAAGCGTTTGAAGGCATTGTGCGCGCGCGAAGTAATCAATAACGTCGGGTTCGATTTATTGCGGTAATCGACGGTGATTCCGTGAGCGGTCGAAAATTGTCCATCTTCGTCGCCCGAGCCACCAAATTTCCGAATAAACTCCCCTTTTGAAGTGTATTGCAAAATCCACTGCGAGCCATATCCGTCTGCCACGTAGATGTCGCCCGTTGGGCCAACGGCGGTTTCAGTAGGCAAAAACTTATCTTCGGGCTTGTAAGCCCCTACTTTGGATGGGTGTTCAATCGTCATCAAAACTTTCCCTTTCAAGTCGGTTTTGGTCACTTTTCCAGAGTTAGGATCACAGATAAACAAAAATTCTTCACCGTTGGCATTCCAGAGCGTAAGGCCGTGCCCGCCAGGGTATTCGTGCCCCCAGCTTTCTAGTAATTTACCCGAACGGTCATACACCAAAATATTATTTTTGGTCTCGTCCGTTACCATAATAAGCCTTCCTTTGCTGTCCATGACCATTTCATGGCAGTTTTTAACGGGAAATTGCGCGGCATCAAGTTTGCCCCAGCCTGCCTGAATTTTGTAGCGGTGGCTACCGTGGCCAACAATGTCACCGTCGGCGGCACTGGCCATAGAAGAAGTTGATAAAATCGAAGGAGCGAGCAGCGTAGTGGCTGTTGCTTTCATAAAATCGCGACGTGAGCTAGAAAGGTTCATGTGTGTAACGTCTCTTAAATAGTTATCAAAGGGTTTTGTCCTATAAGTGGTTTCGTTTTCGTTTTTACTAGGTCTTTTTCAAAGAGGTGTCGAATATCTATAAAAAACGAAAGGAAGCATTACCATAAAATCAAAAAACGACCTTCTCCGACTGAAACTCAGAAGAAGTGCGTATTTTTGCCTCAAAACTATTTCTTTTCTAATGCGTCTTGCATTTACAATCTGTACCCTAAGTCATTTAGCACTGGCCAAAACGATGGCCGATAGTTTGGTAAAATACAACCCCGACTACCGTGTGGTGATTGGCCTTTTTGACAAAATCAACGACCGTGATGTTTCGTCCGTCAGTGCGCATACAATCGTTGAAATTAATGAACAGCAAGTTCCCGATTTTCACAATCTTTTTAACCGATATACTGTTTTCGAGCTGAGTTGTTTGGCCAAACCTTTTATGGCTAGTTGGCTTTTCAAAACTTATCCCGACGTTGAAAAACTACTCTATTTTGATGCTGACATTCGCCTTTTTGGAGATGTTGCTCCCATCGAAAAAGACCTTGATAATCACAGCATTGTCATTACTCCACACGTGGTCACTCCCATCACTGGCGAGGGGGTTCCGCATCTGCGCAGTTTTTTGAATGCGGGCTTGTACAACGGTGGCTTTTTTGCGCTTCGCCGCTCCGAAGAAACCGCTCGTTTTTTAGCATGGTGGGAAGACCGCGTTTGGCACGAAGGCTATTTCAACTTTGCCGAAGGAATGAACTGCGACCAGCTATGGCTCAATTATGTTCCGTTGTTTTATCCCAATGCTCTCGTTAGTCAACATTTAGGTTATAATTTGGCTTACTGGAACATGCACGAGCGAAAAGTGTCACAGAAAAATGCTGGCTTTTGGGTAAACGACACCTTTCCTTTGGTATTTTTTCATTTTAGTGGCTATCGGCTTTCGAGTCCAGACAACTTGTCTGTTCACCAAGATAGGTTCTCTTTTAATGCTCGTCCCGACGTAAAACCGCTTTTTGACATATACCAAAAGGAACTAACAGCTAATAATGATGCTCATTTTAAAAGTTTACCAAACGCATATCATAAACCTTCGTATTTTTACCAAAAAAATAAAGCGCTTCGGAGAGTGCTCATTAATGGCTGCCGACGTTTGTTGCGTTTACTCGACGCCTAATTAAACTCTGTTCTAACCCTCGATATTCGACTTTATGCCCAGCCATCAACAGCTGATTTCGGTTGCAATGTGTACATACAACGGTGCAAGATTTGTAACGGAACAGCTGGAAAGCATTCAAAATCAGACTTTACTTCCCAACGAACTTGTCGTTTGTGATGATGGTTCGACGGACAACACCCTTGCCTTGGTCGAACAATTTGCAAAAAAAGCCCCCTTTCCCGTCCGTATTTTCCAAAACGAACATCAACTAGGCGTAACCAAAAACTTTGAAAAGGCATTGACCCATTGCCAAGGTAATCTTCTTTTTTTAGCCGATCAAGACGATTGTTGGACACCCGAAAAAGTAGCCCATTTATCAAAAGTCTTCAGTGAAAACCCTTCCGTAAATGTTGTTTTTTCGGATGCTCTTTTGGTAGATGAATATACTCATTCCCTCCAAAAGCACTTTTGGGAAGTTGTTCGCTTTGGCACCCCTCAACAGGAACAATGGAAACAGGGACGAAGTATCGAGGTATTGCTCGTCGGCAACCGCGTTGCGGGTTGTACGATGGCCGTACGCAAATCGTTCGTGGACATGATTTTACCCTTCCCTACCGATATTTCAGCGTTTTTACACGATACTTGGATGGCTTTCATCGCCTCTATCCTGAATCAAATTCAATTCATTCCAGAAGTCCTTATCCATTATCGGCAACACAATTCTCAGCAAGTAGGCACCCAACAGAAGAATGGCCAATCGGTTACGTTGAGCAATCGTTTTTCTCGCCCGCATAGCACTAAACTCGCTCCGCTTCAAAAACAAGCCGAAGAACTTCAGAAGGTGTATGCTCATTTGGCTCGAATCATTCCAGCTACGCATCCTAACCTGCAAGTGGTTGCCGCAAAATTGCATTTTCTCAACGTACGCGCCCATTTACCCGACAATCGTTTTCGACGAATTTGGCCGACGTTACAGCAATGGAAGAAAGGGAATTACCATCGTTTTGCCGACCAAGATGCGACTACGACGGGAATTCTTTTGACAGCGCTAGGAGACATATTGGAATAGAATGTATTTTTGTGATGAATCACATCATCAACCTTCTAACCAACCACCCATTGAAAAAACTTGTTTTACTCCTGCTTTTGGCTGGTAGTTCACTAGCTCAAACCCGCGAAGATTCGGTCATCATTCGCAAAATTTACAACGAAACACTCACCAACGGCCAAGGCTACGAATGGCTCCGCTACCTCTGTAAGCAAGTAGGCCCCCGCCTCAGTGGTTCCGAAGGGGCTAAAAAAGCGGTGGTTTATACCCAACAGCTTATGCAAAAGCAGGGGTTTGACCGCGTGTTTTTGCAGGATGTCAAAGTCCCTCATTGGGTACGCGGCAAAAAAGAAGAAGCGTACATTCACGTAGGTAAACAAAAAATTAGCGTTCCCATTGCTGCCCTCGGCGGGTCGATTGCGACTTCGGCGAAAGGCGTTGAAGCCGAAGTAATTGAAGTGAAAAGCTTTCAGCAATTACGGGAATTGGGCAAAGAAAAAGTCAAAGGAAAGATTGTCTTTTTTAATCGCCCGATGGATCCAACCAAACTCAACACGTTTGAAGCTTACGGAAGTGCGGTTGAACAACGCGCCAACGGAGCCAGCGAAGCGGGGAATTTGGGGGCTGTAGGTGCAATTGTCCGTTCTGTGAGTACTGTGCAAGACGATTTTCCGCACACGGGAAGTATGCGTTATGCCACAGGCGCTCCCCTTATTCCAACGGCGGCAATCAGCACAAATGCCGCTAACCTGCTCAGTGACAAGCTCAAAGAGAGCCCAACGCTGACGTTTTATTTCCGTCAAAATTGCGAAACGTTACCCGATGCTGACTCTCACAACGTGGTAGGTGAAATAAAAGGGAGTGAGTTTCCCGATGAAATTATCGTCGTAGGCGGCCATTTAGATTCGTGGGATTTGGCCGAAGGCGCCCACGACGACGGCGCAGGCTGCGTACAATCCATTGAAGTGCTGCGAGTATTGAAAGCCATTGGTTACAAGCCCAAACGCACGATTCGCGCGGTGATGTTTATGAACGAAGAAAATGGCCTACGCGGAGGAGTAAAATACGCGGATTTGGCCAAACAAAACAATGAAAAGCACATTGCGGCGGTAGAGTCTGACAACGGAGGCTTTACGCCAAAAGGTTTTGGGGTCGTAGGCCGTCCAGACCAAAAAGCTAAAATCCAAACGTGGAAAGAGTTGCTTGCGCCCTATAGTTTGCACGAAATTGGCCCAGGAGGCGGTGGCGCAGACATTGGTCCATTGGCACAATCAGGAACTGTATTATTTGGCTATAAACCTGATTCTCAGCGGTATTTTGATGTACACCACGCTCCCAACGATAACTTTGAAAACGTAAACAAACGCGAGCTAGACCTTGGTAGTGCTTCTATGGCAGCCATTATTTATTTATTGGATAAATACGGGATTTAGGCCAACACGGGCGTAATAATTTTGCCAGCGGTATCCGTTAAGCGAAAGTTACGCCCCTGAAACGGATACGTGAATTTTTCGTGGTTGAAACCCATTAAGTGCAAAATCGTCGCTTGCAGGTCGTGGACGTGCGTACGGTCTTTGACCCCAGCATACCCTAGCGGGTCGGTTTCTCCCATTGAAAACCCTTTTTTGACTCCACCGCCTGCCATCCATACCGTAAATGCTTCGAGGTGGTGGTCGCGCCCTGAATAGGGGAGCACTTGTCCGTCGCGGTTTTCTTGCATGGGTGTTCGGCCAAATTCACCTCCCCATACCACTAGCGTTTCATCCAATAATCCACGCATTTTTAAGTCTTTCAACAAGGCCGTTACTGCTTGGTCAGATGCCAAACATTTATTCCGAAGCCCTACTTCTACCGAACCGTCTTCGCTCGTACCGTGGGTGTCCCAGCCCCAGTCAAAAAGCTGAACAAAGCGTACGCCATTTTCGACTAATTTTCGGGCTAACAGGCAGTTCATCGCAAAAGACCCTTCGCCCGCTTGCACACCGTACATATCCAAAATATACCGCGGTTCTTTGCTGACATCCATTACTTCGGGTACCGACATTTGCATCCGAAACGCCATTTCGTACTGACTAATCCGGGTCAAAATTTCGGGGTCACGTACTTCCTCGTAGGTTTGTTTATTGATTTCGTTGATGGCTTCAATCGTCTGCTTACGAATGTCGCGGTTCATCCCTTGTGGGTCTGATACGTACAAAACAGGGTCGCCCCCCGTACGGCACTGCACTCCTTGATACACCGTTGGTAAAAAACCACTTCCCCATACTGATTTCCCCGCATCAGGCTGCTTTCCGCCCGACGCCAATACGATAAATCCTGGTAAATTTCGATTTTCTGAGCCTAAGCCATAGACCGTCCACGCCCCCAAGCTAGGACGCCCCAATCGCGCACTACCCGTGTGCATGAGCAACTGAGCGGGAGCGTGATTAAACTGGTCGGTGTACATGGCTTTCAAAAACGAGACATCATCAACCGCCGTTTGCAAATAGGGCAAATAATCCGAAACCCACGCCCCCGATTGTCCGTGCTGGGCAAACTGCCCTTTGGGTCCCAACATTTTAGGAACACCTTTGATAAAGGCAAATTTCTTTCCCTCTAAAAATTCAGCAGGGCAATCTTTTCCGTGGTACTTTTCTAGTTCTGGTTTATAATCAAACAATTCCAACTGCGAAGGTGCCCCCGCCATGTGAATATAAATCACCTGTTTTACTTTGGGGGCAAACTGAGGCATCCGAACGTTCATTGGGTCGGCAGATACCAGTGGAGCTGCGGCTATTTTCTCTTTTGAGCTATATCCACAGCTTCCAAGCAACGACCCTAAGCCTAGTCCACCTACACCCGCGCCGAGCGTTTGCAAGAAGTACCGACGCGTCTGACGTTCCAATTCTGCCTGTTGAAGTTCTTTCAATAACTTTTCCATGAACTAGGTGCTATACAATTCGTTGTAAAACTTCGCTTTTCTACTTAAAAAGAAAAAAAATCAGAAAATATACCCCTTACTTCTCGTGGTTAGTATCGCGCTATCGTTTTTTACAAATCCAACAAAAAAGGGCTCGAAACAAATTGCTTCAAGCCCTTTTCAATTATCTATTCAACTTATCTACAAAGCCCCTTCTTTGATGTCTTCTACCACCGTTGGGTCGAGCAACGTGGTGGTATCGCCTAAGTTTGACGTATCTCCTTCGGCAATTTTACGCAAAATACGGCGCATGATTTTACCCGAACGCGTCTTAGGCAATCCTCTCACAAACTGAATCTTGTCTGGTTTAGCAATAGGCCCAATGATGCGCGTTACGGTAGCCAAAATATCCCGACGAGACAAATCTTCATCATCAAGAACATTATCACAAATCACAAAGGCATAAATTCCTTGCCCTTTGATGTCGTGCGGATAACCAACCACGGCACTTTCGATGACGTCGGCGTGCATGTTGATAGCATTTTCTACTTCGGCCGTTCCGATACGGTGACCCGATACGTTCAATACATCATCCACCCGTCCTGTGATACGGTAATACCCATCCTCGTCACGCAAACATCCGTCTCCTGTAAAATAACGCCCAGGATACGTTGAGAAATATGTCTGACGGCAACGCTCGTGATCGCCCCAAGTCGTACGAATAATTGATGGCCACGGATACTTAATACACAAGTTACCACTCACGCCATTCCCTTCAATCTCAACGCCATTTTCGTCCACCAAGATTGGTTGTACGCCTGGCAATGGCAGCGTTGCATAAGTAGGTTTGGTTTTTGTTACCCCCGCAATCGGTGAAATCAAAATCCCCCCAGTTTCGGTCTGCCACCAGGTATCTACAATCGGACAACGGCCTTTTCCAATGTTTTCGTTGTACCAATTCCACGCTTCCTCATTGATAGGCTCCCCTACCGACCCCAACACTTTGAGTGAGCTCAGGTCTTTACCTTCAACATATTTTAAACCAAAACCCATCAACGAACGAATCGCGGTTGGAGCCGTGTATAAAATATCTACTTTGTGCTTATCAACAATGTCCCAAAAACGCCCAGCATCGGGGTACGTTGGCACTCCCTCAAACATCAAGGTAGTAGCACCACTCAATAAGGGGCCATAAACGATATAGCTATGTCCTGTAATCCAACCTACGTCGGCGGTACAAAAGTGAATTTGCCCTGATTCGTATTGGAAAACGTTCTGGAATGTATAAGCCGAATAGACCATATAACCACCCGTACTGTGAACCACCCCTTTGGGTTTACCCGTTGACCCTGAAGTATATAAGATAAATAAGGGATCTTCCGAATCCATGATTTCGGGAGGGCAGTCAGACGTCACTTGTTTCATTTCGCTTTCCCACCATACGTCACGTCCCTTAATCATCGAAATTGGTGTACGAGTATGCGTCAATACAATCACTTTTTCGACCGAACGACAACCTATCAAGGCATCATCCACGGTATCTTTCATTGGAATGTTTTTCGGGCCACGTGCCGCACCATCTGAGGTAATAATCACCTTACAATCAGAGTCATTAATACGATCGGTCAATGATTGTGCCGAGAAACCACCAAACACCACCGAGTGAATCGCCCCGATACGCGCACAAGCTAACATCGCAATCGCGGCCTCAGGTACCATTGGCAGATAAATACAAACACGGTCTCCTTTTTGAACACCATTGCGTTTCAATACGTTAGAAAAACGGCATACTTGGTCATGCAGCATTTTGTACGTAAGCGTCACACTTGGTTCGTGTGGGTCGTTAGGTTCCCAAATAATGGCTGGGTGATTTCCTAGTTCACGTAAGTGTCGGTCAAGTGCGTTTTCGGTAATATTTGTTTTACCATTCACAAACCATTTTACATCAGGGCCAGTGAAATTCCAGTCTAATACTTTCTTCCAAGGCTTATGCCACTTAAACTCCTGAGCCACTTCTGCCCAAAAACCTTCCGGGTCTTCTACACTATGCTGGTAAGCAGCCTGATACTCTTCAAATGTACGGATAAGCATGATTTCAAAGGTGTTTGATTGATTAAGGTTATTAAAAGGAAAGTCCGTTGCTGAATTGTGGGTATAAAAATAGCAAAACATTTTCCCGTTTAGGTGAAATTATTATCACAAAATTGCTAATTCAATATAGAAAGTGACAAAAATCATGCTTCAAACCTACCAAAAACGCCAGACTTGAGTCAAGTCTGGCGTCTGAAAAGATACCCACCGAACAATGCCTATTAAGCCTTATTCTCACTGATTTTCAACGATTTTTCTAGAAATTTTACCGTTAAAAAATTTTATTTATTCCTTCTGCACTAAGCTACATCCTATTTCTCCTTCCGAAGCTTTTGTACCGTTTCAACAGTCACATCAGCCAACGACGCAATTTTAGCATCATCAAAGTCTGTTTCCGATAGTAGGGTAGTTACAAAATGCAGTTTTTGGGTTTCTATGCCTTGTTCAATACCTCTTTCTACCCCCTTTTCAATACCTTTCTCTATGCCCTTTTTCTCCCCTTTAACCAAACCTCGCTTTTCTCCCAAGCGACGTTCGCGCTCCAACACAAATTCAACAATCCCCATCGTTTCTTTCGGTTTGTTTAACAATAACTCTATCGCTTCGTCAAATTTAACATCATTTTCCCGTTTTCCAAAACGTACGTAAAGCTTCAAAAAGCCCATCAATGCCTCTATCTTTCCCCGACTAAAACCCTTACTAACCAACCGTTTGAGCAATTCTACTTTTTGTTGCAAAAGCTCTTCTTCCGTTACTTTTCCCTTCTGCAATGCGACCAATACCGTTAAAACAATCATCGCAAAAAATCATCGAAAACATCCTCCAAAATTGCCTTCCACAAACTGTCGTCTCGTTTCATAAGCTCCAAACGCTTGTTCTATCCAAAAGACGAACAACACAACGCAAAGTCACCCTCTAACAAAAACGCCAGACTTAACTCAAGTCTGGCATCAATCAAATGTAAACTACTGCTAAATTAGCTAACATTGCCTTTCTCCTTCCGAAGCTTCTGTACCGTTTCAATAGTCACATCAGCCAACGACGCAATTTTAGCATCATCAAAGTCCGTTTCCGATAGCAGGGTAGTTACAAAATGCAGTTTTTGGGTTTCTATGCCTTTCTCAATTCCTCTTTCAACTCCCTTTTCGATACCTTTCTCTATACCTTTTTCAATGCCTTTCTCTATACCCTTTTTCTCCCCTTTGGCTAAACCTCGCTTTTCTCCCAAGCGACGTTCGCGCTCCAACACAAATTCAACAATCCCCATCGTTTCTTTCGGTTTGTTTAACAATAACTCTATCGCTTCGTCAAATTTAACATCATTTTCCCGTTTTCCAAAACGTACATACAGCTTCAAAAAGCCCATCAATGCCTCTATCTTTCCCCGACTAAATCCCTTACTAACCAACCGTTTGAGCAATTCTACTTTTTGTTGCAAAAGCTCTTCTTCCGTTACTTTTCCCTTCTGCAATGCGACCAATACCGTCAATACAATCATCGCAAAAGGATTCGTACTCGCCGCTAAAGCTTCAGCATCTTGTTCAAAAACTTTGTACACATTGAACTTATAATCAATACTCGTTCCCAAATAAACTTGGGAAAACTTCTCAGGCTTAAATCGTCGATTGCGGTCCGTCAAAATCGCAAAAGCAGTAATCGGCCTCTGATACCGATCATAAATGCGGTAAAAATATTGAAACATACGGTGTGAAAACGCTTTGTCGGTGCTCCCTTGAACCTCTATGTGAACCAAAATCCACTGCTCTTCACCTACTTTCGTGAACACTTTCACCAGTTTATCAACATATCTAGGAGAAAAATCATCACGTTCAACCAACAAAATCTGCTCCAATTCTTTGTCCAAAAACTCAAATGGTCGTGAAAAATCGAATAATTCTTCCGCATTGGGAATGAAAAATCGTAAAAAATCGTCGAAAACATCCTCCAAAATTGCCTTCCACAAACTGTCGTCTCGTTTCATAAGCTCCAAACGCTTGTTCTATCCAAAAGACGAACAACACGACGCAAAGTCACCCTCTAACAAAAACGCCAGACTTGACTCAAGTCTGGCGTTCGAAAACTAACCTAACATTATGATGGTACTATCAATTCATATTCTCTGATTTTCAAAAGCTTGCCCAACTGCTCTACGTTGTAGCGTTTGAGCAATTTCCTCCAAAATAACAGGGTCGTCTATCGTTGATGGCACGGTGTAAGATTCTCCATCGGCAATTTGGCGAATCGTTTTTCGCAAAATTTTTCCTGAACGCGTTTTTGGCAAACGCTTCACCAAAATAGCCGTTCGAAAAAACGCCACTGCCCCAATCTGATCACGCACAATACCCACCAACTCCGATTCCAACGCCGTTTCGTCAATACCAATACCGTCTTTTAAAACCACAAAACCAACAGGACGCTGCCCACGAAGTTCGTCGGCGATTCCGACCACGGCACATTCGGCCACGGCAGGATGCGACGCCACAAACTCTTCCATTTCTCCCGTCGAAAGGCGATGCCCCGCAACGTTGATGACATCGTCCACGCGTCCCATGATAAACACGTAACCATCTTCATCGACATAGCCCCCGTCGCCCGACAGATAATACCCTGCAAATTTTTTGAGGTACGAACTTTTAAAACGAGCGTCGTCGTTCCAAAGCGTGGGCGTAAATCCAGGAGGAAGCGGCAATTTCAAACACACATAGCCTTCATGGTTGGCTTCCAGTTCCTGCCCATTTTCTCCCACAATTTTAAGATTATACCCACACACAGGCTTGGTCGCCGAACCTGCTTTGACAGGAAAAGCTTCTAATCCCATCATATTAGCCACCATCGGCCAGCCTGACTCGGTTTGCCACCAGTGGTCGGTGATGGGAAGTTGGGCTATTTTTTGGAGCCATTCCAACGTTGGGGGGTCACAACGCTCGCCTGCCACAAAAATATTTTGCAAACTTGATGTATCGTACTTGTCCTTCAACAACGCCTCAGGGTCTTCTTTTTTTATTGCCCGAAACGCCGTTGGAGCCGTAAAAAACGTCTTTACTT
The DNA here is from genome assembly GCF_014195535.1 of Runella defluvii. GTDB lineage: Bacteria > Bacteroidota > Bacteroidia > Cytophagales > Spirosomataceae > Runella > Runella defluvii. The sequence goes on from NZ_JACIBY010000006.1 coordinate 165,982, forward strand.
GGTGGTCAGCAATCACCCGCCAAAACGTACCTGCATCAGGCGTCCGTACGGGTTTCCCTTCAAACAAAATAGTTGTACAACCCGCAATCAACGGCCCGTACAAAATATAGCTGTGCCCTACTACCCAGCCAAAATCGGAGGCGGCCCAAAAAACATCTCCTGCGTGGGCATCATAAACGTGGTGCATACTAAATTTAAGTGCCACTGCGTGCCCACCATTGTCGCGCACGACACCTTTGGGTTTTCCTGTCGTTCCTGAAGTATATAAAATGTACAGTGGATGAGTTGCGTCCACGGGCACACATTCGGTCGGGTCGGCTTTTGCGACGGCGTCCTCATAATCCACATCACGCCCTTCTAGCATTGGGGCGTGACACATCGAACGCTGGTAAATTAGGCAATGTTTCGGCTTGAAAGCGGCCAATTCGATGGCTTCGTCCAACAGCGGTTTGTAAGGCAATACGCGGTCAAACTCAATTCCACACGAAGCCGAAATCACAACTTTAGGTTCGGCATCTTCTATACGTATGGCCAACTCATGTGGTGCAAAACCTCCAAAAACAACCGAATGCACCGCTCCCAAACGGGCACAAGCCAGCATGGCAAAGGCCGTTTCAGGAATCATGGGCATATAAATCACCACTCGGTCGCCCTTTTCAACCCCCAATGCCCGCAATGCCCCTGCACATTTGGCCACTTTGTGTTGTAACTCAGCAAATGTGTATTTCTGGATGGTATTTGTGACAGGAGAGTCATAAATCATCGCTACTTGCGCTCCTCGCCCATGCTGAACGTGGTAGTCTATCGCTAAATAGCACGTATTGAGCTGTCCCCCAGCATACCAGCGGTCAAGCCCGTTGGCGTCTTTTCCAAGCACGGTTTCGGGTTTCTTGAACCACGCAATTTGCTCAGCTTGCTCGGCCCAAAAGGTTTCGGGATTGGCTAAACTCGCTTCAAAAAGGGAAGTATAGTTTGTTGATTGTGTATTGCTAGACATGGCAAAGGCAATTGAAAGGGTGAAATTGAGACAACCTTAGTGGCTTCCTTCGAGGGAAGCTCCGTCCATACCACCGTTCAAAAGCCAGTAAATACCATAAATAAATACTAGCACTACAACCGCAATGATTACCTTGGTAACAATACCTGATGACGACTTACTTTCTTCCATGACGAATAAGATTAAAGTTTGGGATAACTGAATTTTCATCCAAAAGTAATCTAAAATATTCGAGGAATAGTAATATTTTTCGCTAAGTTGGTATAGCTACTATTTTACAATATAACGTCCTGATTTTTAGGCTGCTGCTTCCGAAATATCCCGTATCAATCCGTTTACTTTGGCCATCAAATCGCGGGTAGAAAATGGCTTCGGAACGTACAAGCTTGCTCCTAACTCTAGCCCTTTGGCCATATCGGCTTCTTTGCTTTTTGCGCTCATAAACACCACTTTAGCATGTTTATAAGCATCGTGTTTTTTAATAAATTCGCAGACTTGGTACCCATCTACCCTGGGCATCATAATATCAAGTAGTACAATATCAGGGATGTTCGCCTCGATGATGTCAAATGCCTCGGCACCGTCGCGAGCAATAAACACTTTATGTCCTTCTTTTTTCATCAAAAACTCCAAAGACATTAAGATGTTAGGCTCATCATCAACAATCAAAATTTTCATGCCCGTCATTTTATTTTTAGTTTTTACCCAGTGGGATTTCGCACGTAAATACACTTCCTTTACCTAGCTCGCTTTCTACCTTGATAGTTCCTTGGTGCAGTTCTATGATTTTCTTACAGATAGCTAGTCCAAGTCCGCTGCCTTTTGGTTTTCGCACCGATTGGTCGCGAGTTTGGTAAAATTTTTCAAATATAAGCTCTTGATATTTATTATCTATGCCTTGGCCATTATCTGATATGCTAAATGATAGAGATGCTTCGGTTTGAAGGGTATTGATTTGAATTTTTCCCGTATCAGCGGGGCAAAACTTAATCGCATTTGATACCAAATTGATAATCACCTGAATAAGTCGGTCGCGGTCGGCGCGGATAGGGCCGTAAATACCTTCGTAAGCTACGTCAATTTTGATGTTTTTTTCTTTCGCCAGTTGGTCGAGCGCTTCCAAGGATTCTTCCACAATGTCTTCCATCAAAAATTCGTCGATGTCCAACTCTTGTTTTCCAGTTTCAAAACGTTCAAGGGCCAACACTTGGTTAATGAGTCGGGTCAAACGTTCGGATTCTTTGGTAATGGTATTGACAAAATGCGACCGTTGGTCTTCTTCCATATCGGGATTATCGTGTACAATTTCCGACAAAGCTCGTATCGACGTCAATGGCGTACGTATTTCGTGCGTGACCGTTGACAAAAAGTCATCTTTTTGAATATCAGCAATTTGCAACAGTTCATTGGCTTGTTTTAGCTGCTGCGTCAGTTGTTCTAATTCTTCCGACTTTCGCGTTAATTCTTCATTCACCGTCTTCAACTCTTGCGATGTTTTCAGAATATCAATCACTTCTTCGACGCTGATTTGCTCTTCTTTTGCCACCGACGACACCAAAATACGCGCCGAAGCGGCACCAATGGCTCCGCCCAGCATCTTTTCGGCATAGTTTACCACTTGGGAGTCGGCGTACCTCGTATTCAAATCCAGCTTATTCTGTTTGGCGTACAACTGCAGCGTTTCTTCCGTATGGCTTTTCCCAAAGAAAATGGTCAACAGGGACTTAATATCCGTCACCAGCGCTTTCCCCTTCCAAGCTACCGCACTTTCGTAGGTTTTTGAGTATTTAAAAACATCCACGAACAATACCGCTTGGTTGTGTTCCAACGCCGTAGGCTGCGACAACAACGACCCTCCCACGTAAAAAAGCAAGTTCAACAACAACGACCAAAACGTTCCGTGAGAAATATTATCGAGTCCCGTTACTCCCAGCAACGATTCAGGCCGTAACAAATCCATCCCCCAAGGGCCTTTACTGAGCATATCGGACGACATGTACCCCGCCGACACCATCGACGGAATAATCAGGGTATAAAACCAAACGCCTCCTCCAACCAAAAGTCCGCCCACGGCTCCCGCTAACGACCCACGTTTCCAAAAAATTCCACCTAGTACCACAGGCGCAAACTGCGCTACCGCCGCAAACGACACCATCCCGACCGACACCAAACTGTATTTATCGCTGACGTTTTTATAGTATAAATAAGACCCTGCCATCAGCAGGACAATAAACAAACGCCGCAACGTAATGACGACCTGCCCCATGTCTCCGCCAAAACGCCGCTGAAAATCGGTGCGACTGACCAGCCAAGGCATAACCAAGTTGTTGGTCAACATCACCGTCAAGGCCGTGCATTCCACAATAATCATACTCGTAGAAGCCGCAAACCCTCCCAAATAAGCCACAAAAGCCAGTGCTTTTTCGTTAAAATGCAAAGGTATCGACAACACAAATTGGTCGGCTTTCACGGCTGTACCCAACAAAATTTTCCCTCCCAACGCAATCGGAACGACGAAAATGTTGATAACCAATAAGTAAAGTGGAAAAATCCAGAGCGCTTTACGAAGGTGATTTTCGTTTACATTCTCCACCACCGTTACCTGAAATTGCCTTGGCAAAAACATAATGGCCAAAGAAGCCAATAAGCAATACCAAAACCAATCGCTTGTTTTTTCTTCTTTGATGGTAAATATCCGCTGTAAATCAACGAGTTTCGATGCTTTCTGAACAATATCATCGAATCCATCAAAGACGATGAATGTCACAAAAACACCCACGGCCAAAAAGGCAAATAGCTTAAACAACGATTCAAATGCAATGGCGGCCACCATTCCTTCGTGGCGTTCGTTGGCATCGAGTTTGCGCGCCCCAAATAGAATGGTAAAAATCGTCAGGACGATTGAGATATAGAAGGCTTTATCCAGCCAAAGCGAATTGCCTGCGTCGTTGGCCGTGGTCAAAATACCAAACCCGCTAGAGATTGCTTTGAGTTGAATCGAGATGTAGGGAATCGTCCCAACAACGCACAAAATCGTCGCAATGACGCCCAACGCTTGGCTTTTTCCGTAACGTGCCGACACAAAATCGGCGATATTGGTAATGCGCTGAACTTGACAAATACGGATGATTTTCCGAAAAATAACCCACCAAAGCGGCATCGTAATGGTAGGCCCAATAAAAACGGCAATAAAATCCACTCCCGACTCTGCTGCCCGCCCGACGCTCCCGTAAAACGTCCATGCCGTACAATAAACCGCCAGTGACAACGCATACACGTACGAATTACTGACCAAACTCCGCCCTTTGGCCGAGCGCTGTTCGGCCCAGTTGGCCACAAAAAACAAGACCAACAAGTACGATATAGACCAGAAAATCAACCAAAAGCTATTCATCAGAATGGTGGTTGTTGGTATTATTAACAATCAAAAAAGTGACAACAATAATCAAAAACCAGATTCCAAAAATCCCCATGTACAACACAGGCGTGCGCCACTTGAAACTCAAGCGGTTGAAAATGCTCAAAATGGGGTTGTTGTACAACGCCCAAGCCAGTAAACTCAAAGCCACCAAGGCCAATTCTCGCGTTTTTGACATATAATTAAGCATGTGAAAAATGGCTGCCGAGGGTTTCTAACACGCTCGACAACCATTCCTAATTATAAACCCTAAACCTAACCTTATTTATTTTTCGTCGTATTCGCCAGAGAGCGCATAATACCCGAGTATCGACATCCCGCCAGCGATGATTGGTGCCAAAATGAAGGTATAGATGATGGCAGGTACGAGGTCTGTACCCCCTTTATCCCACATTGGCAATGCTTGGTTGATGAAGAGATAGTAGCCTGCGTATAGACCAATACCTATCCAAACAATTCCTAATATTCTTTTTATTGCGTTCATAATTCGTTGTCTTTTAAAAGGTTAAAGATTAGTCGTTAGCGTTTTTGTCTTCCTTGATGTAAAGTAAACCAATCACAAAACTTACCCCAGCAAGGATAATTGGATACCAAAGCCCTTCCAAGTACGGTTGGGTATTCACAATCGCTTCTCCTGCTTTTTCAGCTGCATCGTTGATGTCCTTCGCACGAGTTGCTAAATAGGTAGCAATCGCAGGCATCAATCCACCAAACACCCCGTTACCAATGTGATACGGCAACGACATCGACGAATAACGAATACGGGTTGGGAACATTTCGACCAAGAAGGCCGCGATAGGGCCATACGCCATCGTTACAAAAAGCAACAAGATAAAGACCATCAAGACAAGCGTGTTGCGGTCGCTGTTGTTGATTGTAGTTATTTTTTTCACGTCGGGCTTAGGAGCTTCTTTGCTCGCATCGGCCAAAATCGTCACTTTCTTTACCTCTTTGTATTTTGTTCCATCCGTAAACTCCTTGGTTGTGGTTGTCGTAATGAGCGAATCGACTTCAGACCCAGAAGCAAGCGCACGCTTTACTTCCACTTTGGTATTGGCCACAATCTCTTCTTTGTTCTTGAGGTTGGTCGTTTGGTAAATTTTCTCAAAAATCGGGCGATAGCAAATAATCGCTAACAACATACCTGCCAACATAATGCCTTTGCGGCCGATTTTGTCGGACAATGAAGCAAAAATCACGAAGAACGGCGTACCCAACAATAACCCCAAAGCAATGATAACGTTCACTTGGTTGTCATCGACGTTACAGATTTTTTGCAAGAAACTCAAGGCATAAAACTGACCCGTGTACCAAACTACCCCTTGACCCATCGTGGCTCCAAAAAGCGCCAACAATACAAATTTGAAGTTATATTTATTGCCAAACGACTCTTTCAATGGGTTCGCTGATGTTTTCCCTTCGGCTTTCGCTTTAGCAAAAAGTGGCGACTCGTGCATATTACGACGGATAATAAACGATACCCCCACCATAATCAATGATACCCAAAACGGAATACGCCATCCCCAATCGTTGAAAGCTTCGGTACCAAGCGTGTTGCGAGTGACCATGATAACCAACAACGACACAAACAAGCCAATCGTTGCTGTCGTCTGAATCCATGATGTCCAGAATCCGCGTTTTTCGGCGGGTGAGTGCTCCGCTACGTAGGTCGCCGCACCGCCGTATTCTCCACCCAAGGCAAGTCCTTGCAAAAAACGAAGTAGCAATACCAAAAGGGGAGCAAAAAAGCCGATGGTTTCGTAGCTCGGGATACACCCAATCAAAAACGTCGCTCCACCCATCAAAATAAGGGTCACCATGAAGGTATATTTACGACCAATGAGGTCGCCCAGGCGGCCAAAGAACAAAGCTCCAAAGGGACGAACCACAAAACCTGCCGCAAACGTCGCCAAGGTCGAAAGGAAAGCCGCTGTTGGGTTATCGGGCGGGAAAAATTTGGTAGCGATTACGGTCGCCAAACTTCCGAATATGTAGAAATCGTACCATTCGATGAGCGTACCAACCGACGAGGCTCCGATGATGTACGCTAAACTTTGTTTTTTCTCAGACATGATTGAAAAGGTTGTAAGTTTTTTAAATTTGATTAGGTTAAAAGGTATTAGAGGTAAATTTGAAGTTGGGCAATAAACTCTCCATATTTCTTACTTACACCCGCCGCCGTCAGGCCTGGGCGAAGCGAATACTGCGTGGTAATTTTGGCATGGTGGCCGTCGATGAGCCAGTTGATGCCCGTATCAAAGTTTGAAACTGTTTTTGACAGCGCATCAAAGTTCTTGCTGGTATATGCCATGAAGGGTTGTACGCGCATTTTAGGTTTGTCGGTGGCTTTAGGCAACAATAAGCCTACCTGTGTATAGAAGATTTTTCCAGTTCCAATCATAGGTTGAGCATTTCCAGCGCCAGCCAAGAGTTTATCAGTTCCTGTGTAGTTAGGATCAATGGCACCGATGTTCATGATGCCGATATTTCTCAAGTAGTTTGGACCGAAATTATACTTGAAAAAGCCCGAATAAACGGTAATAGCCGTGTTTTTTTCTTTTTTACCAATGGGCATATCCAAGAAAGCATCTACTGACATTAGGTTTACGTTGTGTTTGGTAACCGTGCCATTGACCGATGAGCGTGTCCCTTCAGGTTGGCTATAAAACCCAGCTCCGATGTTAAACACGCGCTTCGTTCCCAAATAGGTTCCTACTTTGAACGGCAACAGATTTGATTCTGAATCTAAGAATTGGTACTCCACGTATCCCGTTTTGGCCCACTTGCTCGTCCCGTTGTTATCAACGGCCACTGCTTTTACGCCATCTGTTACATTTGCTGGCGCAAGACTTGTGTTAAAGGGTTTATTTAAGCCAAATCGGTATTCAAGTTTATTCAATTTCCCTTTGGCAAAAAAGCCATATTGACGAGCAAACTGGTCGGCATTGTCAATCGTTGCCCAAGAGAAAATAGGCGAGTCAACGGTCAAAAAGTTAAGTGTTGAAGCCATTGTCATCCGCGATATACCCATAAAATAATGTAACCCTGCTCCCACGCTCAAACTTGAGTTTTTGTTTTCTTTCGTAGGTAAAATCAAGTGGTACTCGTTCCAAAAATCGTGAAAAAACATTTGCGGTTTCTTGCCATTTCCGTAGCCCCCCGTTCCTGTACTTCCAGAGCCACCACCGTTGATAAATGTTTGGTTGTTAATCCCAAAGTGAGCCAAAATCATATACCGTTTGCTTACTTGTGAATAGGCCAACATCCTAAGACGGCGTCCCGAAATATCAAAATTTGATTTGGCAGGCTCTCCCCCCACGGTCGTCCCAGGGTTCAACTGCGACGCTCTAAACCACGTTTGGTTCCACGTAATCACACGAATGTACTTTGTTTTTTCGGGGTTCAAATCAAGTTTGATACCCGTTCCGTAATCAGTTGAACCTTGGCCATAACTCGTTGTTGCCAAGAGGCTACTGGCCATCAATACCAGTATGGTTAAACACTTTTTCATAGGTACGTTAAAGAAAAGAGGTTAAAAAAAGAGGTCGGTTCATTTTGTGTTATTCAAATATTTTTTTGAATAATCACTCGACAAAAGTGGAAGAAAGGATTTAAAAATCCGCTTGGGTGATGTTGTTATGCTAAACGCATATAGGTAGCAAACAAAACGGCTGTTTTTAAGTAAAAATCAGTAGAAAAATACAGTACGGAAGAAGATTAAGCAATAAATGAAAGGCCATGTCGGAAGTTTCCCCTATACTATTTTGAAAATACGCCCTAAAAATCATCTATTTTAATTTAGCAAACATATAGTAATTTAGCAATAAACAGTCATTTAATATAAAAAAACGGGGGTAACATGATGTGTTACCCCCGCCTCAATGCACTTATTGGTGTAATTAATCTTTGAATCTTTCCCATTTAATCATCATAAACTTGTCCCCTAATTCGGTCACAATCATGCCCGTTCCTTCCAAATTTTTACGGTCGGCATAAAACTCAGCCAGCTCTTTGTGATTCATCACTTTGTAGGTAGCATGGTGCGTAATTCGGTCGGGCATTTTGATTTGATACTTCTTTACCCAGTTCATCACCGACACGTGGCTAACTCCCAGAAGTCGCTCTATTTCACGGTAACTAACTCCCTCAATGTACAACTGAAGCGCCTTAATCACGTAGTAGGAGCTAATTCCTTTGCCAAGTTTATCGACCGTAAAATTGTAATCGCATTTTTTACAACGGAAACGCTGACGGTCTTTGATGATTCCGTTCTTGACAGTTTCGAGACTGTCGCATTTGGGACATTTGAGTGTTGCTGCCATGAAAAAGGAATGGTTAAGTTATAATTAGAGGAAGTGTCCTATAGTAATTTACCAAAGCTAATAGGACTATTCATATAAAAAAATGTTTTTGGTCACGTTTAGTATTGTTTTGCTAATTAACTATAGCTTTCAAATTTTCTTTTTTGAGCTTTCCCCTGATTTTCAACAACTTAACAACCTCCACCTTGCAGAAATTTTTATTTTAGCGAAATTTCGCTTGTTTTATATTTTTCGCTAACATACTTTTGAAACATCAATTACACTTCATCAACACTTGAACAAAATGAGTACTCAAACCGACACCCTCCTTGAAGACATTGACATCACAGGAACGATGTGTAGCCAGTACGACCAAATCTTAACCCCTGAGGCTCTGCAATTTATCGCTCACTTGCATCGACGCTTTAACGGGCGCCGCCTCGAACTCCTTCGCCTCCGCGACCTTCGTACCATCGCAATTCAAAAAGGCGAAATGCCGCAGTTCCTTCCCGAAACTGCTCCTATTCGCGAAGCCGATTGGACTGTCAATGCCATTCCCGATGATTTACAAAACCGCCGTACCGAAATTACAGGCCCCGTTGACCGCCGCATGGTCATCAATGCCCTCAATTCGGGAGCGAATGTATTTATGGCCGATTTTGAAGATGCCTCTTCTCCCACTTGGAGCAACATGGTAGAAGGGCAAGCCAATCTGTACGACGCGATTCGTCGCCAAATCGACTTTACGGCCGAAAATGGTAAGACCTACCAGCTCAACGACAACATAGCTACGTTGGTGGTTCGTCCGCGCGGATGGCACCTCCACGAAAAACATCTACTCGTTGACAATCAAGCCATTTCGGCTTCATTGTTCGACTTTGGATTATACTTTTTCCACAACGCTCATCAATTGTTGCAAAACGGCAGCGGGCCGTATTTCTATCTCCCCAAGCTGGAAAGTCACTCAGAGGCACGGCTCTGGAACGACGTATTTATCGCTGCGCAAGAGTGGTTCCACTTACCTCTGGGCACCATCAAAGCGACGGTTTTGATAGAAACAATTTTGGCCGCCTTCGAAATGGACGAAATCATTTATGAACTTCGACACCACTTGGCTGGACTAAATGCGGGGCGCTGGGATTACATTTTTAGTATCATCAAAAAATTCAAAGATTACCCCGAATTTATCTTGCCCGACCGTACCCAAGTCACGATGCGAATGCCATTTATGCGGGCTTATTGTCGGCTTTTGGTTCAAACGTGTCACAAACGAGGCGCCCACGCCATCGGCGGGATGTCGGCCTTCATTCCTAGCCGCCGCGATGCCGAGGTCAACCGCATTGCTTTCGAACGGGTAGAAGCCGACAAACAATTGGAAGTAGAAACTGGCTTTGATGGCACGTGGGTTGCGCATCCCGATTTGGTATCGGTTGCCAAAGCTCCTTTTGACGCTATGCTTGGTGCTCAGCCTCACCAAAAACACATCAAACGTGAACATGACCGCATCGAAGCCGAAGCGCTTATCGACGTTTACATCAAGGAGGGAACCATCAGTGAAAGCAGCTTACGTGCCAATATCAACATTGGTATCCTGTACATTGCCTCTTGGCTACGTGGCGTAGGTGCCGCTGCCATTCATAACCTGATGGAAGATGCCGCCACCGCCGAAATTTCTCGGGCGCAGGTATGGCAATGGCTGCATCACGAAGTCAAAACCTTTGAAGGCCGCCCAATTACCCTCAATTGGTACAAAAATGTTTTTGCCGACGAACTCACTAAAATCAAAGAAGACGTTGGTACCGAAGCGTTTACCAAAGGCCATTACGAACAAGCTGCCGAGTTGTTTGACCGCTTGGTCACGCAGCCACAATTCGAGCCCTTTTTGACACTCCCCGCTTACGACCTCTTAGACGCCTAGCAATCTTCCTCTTTTTTATCAAATACACTTCATCACAAACATCAACAACAATGAAAATTAGCACACAAGATCGCATTCAATCGCTCATTGCCGATTGGACGACCAACCCTCGTTGGAACGGAATTCAGCGCCCATACACGGCAGAAGAAGTAGTTCGTCTAGCGGGTTCGTACCAAATCGAACACTCGGTGGCTCGTATGGGCGCTGAAAAATTGTGGAATTTGCTCCAAAATGACCAATGGGTCGCAGGGTTGGGCGCACTCACGGGCAACCAAGCCGTGCAAGAAGTAGCTGCAGGCATGAAAGCCATTTATCTTTCGGGCTGGCAAGTAGCTGCCGATGCCAATTTAGCAGGGCAAATGTACCCCGACCAAAGCCTTTACCCTGCCGACAGCGTTCCAGCAGTCGTAAAACGCATCAACAATTCTCTTTTGCGGGCCGACCAAATTCAATCGGTGAGCCATGACGGCAACATCGACTGGCTTGTCCCTATCGTAGCCGACGCCGAAGCGGGTTTTGGAGGCAATCTCAATGCGTTTGAATTGATGAAACAGATGATTGAGGCGGGAGCATCTGGCGTTCACTTTGAAGATCAACTTTCTTCGGCAAAAAAATGTGGACACCTAGGCGGGAAAGTATTGGTTCCTACCCAAGAAGCCATCAATAAGCTGGTCGCGGCACGCCTTGCCACCGATGTCATGGGTGTACCTACGCTGGTTATTGCTCGTACCGATGCCGAGGCCGCCAATCTTATCACATCCGACATCGACGAACGCGATGAGAAATTTATCCGCCGCGACTTGGGTCGTACGCCCGAAGGCTTCTACTACGTTCGGAATGGACTTGAACAAGGCATCGATCGTGGGTTGAGTTACGCCCCTTATGCCGACCTGATTTGGATGGAAACAGGCAACCCCGACTTAGGACTAGCGCGTGAGTTTGCCGAAGCCATCCGCAGTCAGTTTCCTGATAAATTGTTGGCCTACAATTGCTCACCGTCGTTCAACTGGGCGAAATTTATGGACGAAAAGCAAATGCTTAACTTCCGTGAAAAGATTGCAGAAATGGGGTATAAATTCCAATTCATTACTTTGGCAGGCTTCCACGCCCTCAATACGGCCATGTTTGAGTTATCGTCGGCTTACGTAGAACGCGGAATGGCTGGTTTCTCAGAACTACAACAACGTGAATTTGCGCTCCAAGCTAAAGGCTTTAAAGCCGTGAAACACCAAGCTTTTGTGGGGACAGGCTATTTTGATGCGGTTCAAAATACCGTAACCGCGGGTACTTCTGCTACTGTCGCCATGAAGGGCTCGACCGAAGAAGAACAGTTTCATTAGCAGCCTGACTTTCCAAGTTTGGATTTCAGCAAACAACGCAACTTGGAAAGTCTAGCCACTGAAGGCTTTCCAAGTTTGAGTTTCGACAAACAACGCAACTTGGAAAGTCTAGTCACTGAATTTGTGTATATAATTCAGGGATTTCGTTTAGGGTAAATGGTTTGAAAGCAGGCAACAATTCCGTTGTCTGCTTTTTTTTCTACAAACGTTGAGCATCTACAAACGTTGAGCCTCTGCCGAGGCTACTTTTGAATTCCTTAAATCTCCACAAACGTTGAGCATCTACAAACGTTGAGCCTCTGCCGAGGCTGTTTGAAATTTCTCAAAAGCTTTTGTCTGCGCGCTAATGGTGGGGGTTCTTTCAGACGGTTTAGCCAAAATTTTACACGGCTTAGCGACAAAATTGGCAGGCTAACCGAAGATTTTTTCAGGGCTTTGGAGCTCTTCCCCAATTTTGCAGCGTCAAATTTTTAAACACATACAAGCCATGAAAACAAACAAATCAGTACGTTCAATGTTCAACACAATTTCCAAAAAAGCCCTTTTAATCGCCATTTTAGGCGTTTCTCTCTTCGTTGTAAGCTGCCAAGAACCAAATGCAGAGGTAGCTCCAGCCCCCCACAAAATCACCGCTAGTGCCCGCCTTGCTACCGACGCCATCGCCGTTGCAACCAACGACACCGTTTATAATGTCACCTTCCAAAATGCCAAAGGATTAACGCTTACTGCCAAGCTATACGTACCTGCCCTCCAACCTGGCGAGCAGATTCCTGCCATGGTTGTGATGCACGGATGCGGCGGAATGTGGTCAAACGATAACGTAGCTGCCAACAAAATGAAAACCAATTTCAACGAATGGGCAGCCGATTTTACTACGAAGAAAATTGCGTCATTATTTATCGACAGCTACACCAATCGCCTTGAAAATAGTCAGCCAATCGTGGAGTTTTGCGGCCGTACTCCACTCAACGATAGCATCTGCTCTCCTGCCTACGAACGCACCTACGATGCCTACGCTGGTTTGGCTTATTTGCGTACCTTGCCTTACGTTCAAGGAAGTCGAATTGGGTTAATGGGCTTCTCTCACGGAGGTTCTACGACCATGGCAGCACTTGTCAATACCACATTAGTCACCAAAAGCCAGTGGACAGTTTGGTATCAAAATAAGACTTACAATGTCGCTGCTCCCGTTGCTCGTCCTGCCCAAGGTGGATTCAAAACGGCCGTTGCTTATTATCCTGGAGGTGGGTTCTTTAGCTATTTTGGAAGTGTTTCGGATGCAACCAAAGGCAAGTACATCAACTACGCCCCGCTGTTGATTCTGATTGGGAAAAACGATGATTTGCTTCCTGCCACCCAAGTACAATACGACCGTGCCAAATTAAACGGTGCAGGAACAAGCATTGAATTGGTGACTTACGAAAACGCCAACCACTCTTTCGACGAAAAAACAACGGGTGACGACGCCGTTGCCAAAGCCGCTGCTCGTACCAAAGTTTCAAGCTGGTTAGCGGCGACTTTGTAATCCTAATTGGGATAACGACATGAAAAAAGCGGGCCATACAGCCCGCTTTCCATGTTTATTTTAAGCAACGGAAACACCGTTTTGTGCTTTATTACAAACCACTAAAATCAAATGTTTCGAGGTATTTTGTCGTAAACATTCCCGATTGGAAGCCTGCATCGTCCATCAAGCGAATGTGGAAAGGAATCGTTGTTTTGATACCTTCAATTACAAACTCTTGCAAGGCACGCTTCATACGCGTTGTTACTTCTTCCCGCGACTGTCCACTCACAATTACTTTCGCAATCATTGAGTCGTAGTTTGGTGGGATGGTATAACCTGCATACACGTGGCTGTCGATACGAACACCGTGTCCTCCAGGGAAATGCAACTGCGTAATTTTTCCTGGGCTTGGGCGGAAACCGTTGGCAGGGTCTTCGGCGTTGATACGGCACTCCATTGCATATAGCTTTGGAGAGTAATTTTGGCCCGAAATACGCTCACCAGCAGCTACTTTGATTTGCTCCTTAATAAGGTCAAAATCAGTCACTTCCTCCGTAATTGGGTGTTCTACCTGAATACGCGTGTTCATTTCCATGAAATAAAACTCGCCGTATTTGTCCACCAAAAACTCAATCGTTCCTGCGCCTTCGTAGGCAATCGCTGAGGCACCACGGATAGCCGCTTCGCCCATGCGCTCACGAAGCTCGGGAGATACAATTGGTGATGGCGTTTCTTCAACCAATTTTTGGTGACGACGCTGAATCGAGCAATCTCGCTCCGAAAGGTGGCAAACGGTGCCATATTGGTCACCTACTACCTGAATTTCGATGTGGCGTGGCTCTTCTACAAACTTCTCAAGGTACAAGCCATCGTTTCCGAAGGCTGCTCCTGATTCCATTTTTGCGTCGTCCCATGCTTTCTGAAATTCACTTTCGTCTTTGATAATCCGCATCCCACGGCCACCACCACCCGCAGTGGCTTTGACAATCACAGGATAACCGATTCCTTTCGCAAGTTCTTTTCCTTCTTCAACCGATTCCAATAACCCTTCTGAACCAGGAATTACGGGAACTCCAGCGGCTTTCATCGTTGCTTTGGCGGTTGACTTATCCCCCATGAAATTGATTTGCTCGGCCGTTGCTCCGATAAATTTGATACCGTATTCGGCACAAATTCGCGAAAACTCAGCGTTTTCTGACAAAAACCCGTATCCAGGGTGAATGGCATCCGCATTGGTAATTTCTGCGGCAGAAATTATATTGGGAATACTCAAATATGATTGGCGGCTTGGTGGAGGCCCAATACAAACAGCCTCATCAGCAAAGCGAACGTGAAGGCTATCACGATCTGCTGTGGAATACACAGCGACTGTTTTTATGCCCATTTCGCGGCAAGTACGGATAATGCGCAATGCAATCTCCCCGCGATTGGCGATTAGTATTTTCTTGAACATGAGTTTTTGGAAATTGTTAAGCAGGCTCTACCAAGAACAATGGTTGGTCGTATTCTACAGGCGTAGCATTTTCAACCAATACTTTTACGATACGACCTGATACTTCCGATTCGATTTCGTTGAAAAGCTTCATCGCTTCTACAATACAAACCACTTTTCCAGTTGCAACTTCGTCGCCTACTTCTACAAACGAAGGTTTATCTGGTCCGCCCGAACGGTAGAAAGTACCAATCATTGGTGATTTGATGGTCAAATACTTCGATTCATCCGCTTTGGCAGGAGCTGCTGCTGCTGGCGCAGGAGTAGCAACTACTGGAGCTGGAGCGGCGGCCACTGGTGCTACGGCTACTGGAGCAGGGGCTGCGGCAACCACGGTAGTCACGGCGTTGCGCTTTACGCTTACCTTAAACTCACCAGTTTCGATGTTTACTTCGTCTAAGCTTGAGTGAGCGATGAAATCGAGTAGTTTTTGAATGTCTTTAATTTCCATTGTTGTTTGAAGTTAGGTTTTTTGGAGACTTACGTCTTACTTAACGCGTTCTGAGTACTCTCTGGTAGCCGTTTTGATGCGGATTTTATCACCTTGTTCGATAAACATAGGCACCATGATACGCGCTCCCGTTTCTACTTCTACTGCCTTGCGAGGGTTGTTGGCAGTATCGCCTTTAATGCCTGGCTCTGCATATACTACTTCCAAGTCAACTGTGGCTGGAAGTTCGCACGTAAGGGGTGCTTCGTTTTCAGTATTCAATAAAATTTCTACCACTTGGCCTTCTTTCATCAAGTCAGCCCCGTCAACCAATTTTTCGTCGATTGAAATTTGCTCAAACGATTCATTGTCCATAAAGTTGAAGCCAGCTTCGTCCTTGTACAAGAATTGAAACTCTCGGCGCTCTACGCGCACAGGGTAGATTGCCACCCCTGAGTTAAAGGTATTGTCCAACACTTTACCACTGGTAAGGCTTTTAAGTTTTGTACGTACAAAAGCCGCCCCTTTACCTGGTTTAACGTGTTGAAACTCGACAATTTGAAACAAATCGTGGTTAAAATTAATTACTAATCCATTACGGATGTCTGCAGTTGTTGCCATTTTAGTATGAATCGTTAATTCATTAGATTGAAGGCCACGAATAACCCTAGCCTTTTATCGAAATTTGATTTTTGAGAATTGAGAAGTTCCCTCGTTAATACGCCCATTTTACATATACCGAACCCCACGTAAAGCCTCCTCCAAAGGCGGCAAAAATGAGATTATCGCCTTTGTTAAGTTGCGATTCATAATCCCATAAGCACAAAGGAATGGTTGCCGCAGTCGTGTTTCCGTATTTATGAATGTTCAGCATCACTTTGTCCATCCCGACTTTCATGCGGTTGGCCGTTGCGGAAATGATGCGTTTGTTGGCTTGGTGAGGTACCAACCACGCCACATCGTCGCCTGAGAGGTGGTTACGCTCCATGATTTCAGCCGCAACGTCGGCCATATTGGTGACGGCAAACTTAAATACCGACTGACCATCTTGGTAGGCATAGTGCCAGCGCTTGTCGATTGTTTCGTGCGTGGGCGGGAAGCGGCTTCCTCCTGCTTTTTGGTGCAAGAATGGCTGACCAGCTCCGTCTGATTTGATAATGGTATCTAAAATTCCGAGTCCTTCGGTGTTCGGTTCGAGCAAAACAGCGCCTGCTCCATCCCCAAACAACACGCAGGTCGTACGGTCGGTGTAGTCAATAATAGCCGACATTTTATCCGCTCCTACCACAATCACTTTTTTGTATTTACCCGTTTCGATAAACTGCGAACCCACCGTCAGGGCATAAATAAAGCCCGAGCAAGCCGCCTGAATATCAAAACTTCCAATAGACTTAATACCCACCATGTCGCAGATGAGATTGGCTGTACTCGGAAATACAAAATCGGGAGTAGTTGTTGCACAAATCAACAAGTCAATATCACCTGCCGCAGTGTTTGTTTTGGCCAAAAGCCCTTTTACTGCTTCGGCGGCCATGTGGGATGTACCCAGTCCTTCGCCTTTGAGGATATGCCGTTCTTTAATACCTGTACGGGCCGTAATCCACTCGTCGTTGGTATCTACCATTTTCTCCAACTCAGCGTTGGTTAGTACATAATCGGGTAAGTATCCTTGTATCCCCGTAATAGCCGCGCGAATTTGACTCATTTTTTACTTTGATATAAGTGATTAGGTCTCACCTCTTTATAACTCAGAGGGACGACGATAAAGGTGGTTTCAACTCAATGCTTTAGCAATATGGACATGGATTTGGGCTTCCACTTGTTTGCAAGCCCAAGTAATCATGTTTTTGATAGCCGTTGGTGACGAAATACCGTGTGCAATCATCACATTGCCATTTACACCCACGATGCTACTTCCTCCCACCGCTTCGTAGTTCATTTTGTCGATGTAGTCATCTTTGATACCTCGTTCGCTGGCAACCGTATAAAACGACTCAGCGAGCTTAAAAAGGGCATTTCCTGTAAAACCATCCGTAATGATTACGTCGGCCTTGTCATCGAAAAAGTCGCCACCTTCCATGTTACCAACGAAGTTGATACGATTATTTTCTTTCAAAAGCTGGTGTGCGGCCTGAGCTACGAGCGAGCCTTTTTGCTCTTCTTCACCAATGTTCATCAACGCCACGCGTGGTTTGTCGATGCCAAAGGTATATTGAGCGTAGATAGAACCAATCACGCCAAATTGTTCGAGCACCTCTGGTTTGCAGTCGGCGTTGGCTCCGATATCAAGCATGGCAGCGTATCCTCCTTTTTTCTGAGGGACAAGCCCAACAATGGCGGGGCGAATAATGCCTTCAATCGCTTTGATGCTAAACAAAGCGCCTACGTGCATTGCTCCCGTATTGCCTGCGCCACAAAAGATGTCTATGTTCTTTTCTTTGAGTAACTTAAACCCAATTGAAATGCTCGAATGAGGTTTTTGGGATAAGGCTTTAGTGGGGTGTTCACCCATCTCTACCACGTCTTCTGCGTGTACGACCTCAATTTGCGAGCCTTGATAGCCGTACTTAGTCACTAACTGATTGACGATGTCTTGTTTGCCGATTAGCACCAGCTGGACATTGGTCGGTAAATTAGCCGCTGCTAAGACAGCACCTTCGACAATTGCCTCGGGGGCGAAATCCCCTCCCATTGCATCTATTCCTATTTTCATTTTTCTATTGTAGGTATTGGGTAGTAAGAGGCTGTAAAAATAGTAGATAAGCAATACTAAAAAAGCATTTCATCGCAACTTTCTATACAAGTTGTGATGAAATGCTTTCATATACAATGCTTTATAAACTAGACTTTTGCGTAGCCTTCTACTACAACTTTGCCTTTATAAACCAAATTACCCTCAAAAACGTGGGCGCGGTGCATTACGTGTACTTCGCCTGTTGTTGGGTCAGTAGAAAGAGCCTTGCCCGTCAATGCGTCGTGCGTACGGCGCTTGTCACGGCGTGTGCTTGAGTGTCTTCGTTTGGGATGTGCCATTACCTTATGTCTTTAATTAATTGTTCGTTTGCTATTTATAAATACTTAAAAAAGTGCGTATTAATTGCCTTTTAGCTTTTTTAGGGCTGCCCAGCGCGGGTCTTTCTCTTCGGGTTCTTCTGGTGTTTCTTCCTCGGGAGTTTGATACACCAAAATTCCGTCAACTTCTTCTTCGTCTTCTAGTTCCTCCTCGTCGGTTCGGAATCGTGGATGAAGTTTTTTCATTGGCAATGCCAATGCGATGTACTCAAAAATATAACTGGCCACATTGATACGAACCGTGTCTTGACGAATCAGTTCGATTTCGTCAGAAAGCTGCTCGTTGTGATCGCCAAACTTTAAAATGAGCCGTTCCTGAATGTCCAAAGGTTCTTCAAATACCTCAAGACTGCGGTCACAAACCAATTCTACTTTTCCAACAATGTGGAAAGTAAGCATCAGCATCGTAGCCGATTTGTCCAGTTTTAAATGGGTTTTAAAGTGCCCACTTTCAATGAGTTCTTGCTCCAGCTCTTCAAAAAACTCGTTTTTAGACTCAAAATCAAAAACATATTGCTTTTCTTTTAAGCCGTAAATGTCTATGTCGTACTGTGTTAGCGCTTTCACTTCTCTGTCAAAATGGGCTGCAAAGTTAGAATTAATTATTAATATTCACAAGTCAAAAAAAGTTTCTGCTGTTTTTTAAAGGTTTTTTCCAAAAGCCAGCTGCTTTCTTTTCTTCCAACTACATTATAAACCACTTATCCCGTAAATCGTTCCGTTTATCCTAATCGCGCAACTTTTTGGGGTCGTTGCTGCATCTTGCTATCGAAATCAGTTCTTAAACTAAACAAATTTATAGCCATGAAAACGTTCATCTTCGCTCTCGCCTTCGCTGCTTCATTCAGTGCTTTTGCCCAAAACTCAGACGATTATTCTGAGAAAAAAAATAACTCCAAAGTATATTATACCAAAGGAGGAAATGCCAGCTTGCTCTCATTTGCCCAAGTTACCCGCGACGGTGAAGAGGTATCTTCTATCCCACGTTTTACGATGTTTGTCAACATTGGCACCAACGCCAACGTCGATTTAGGGAACCACTTGGGCCTTTTTGCAGGTTTGAACTTGACTAACATCGGGATGATTACTGAAGAAACAATCGTTGGCACCGTCAAAACCGACGTCTTTAAATACAAACAACGGGTGTATGCTTTGGGGGTTCCTGTGGGTATCAAAATCGGCGACCTTCGTAAGTTCTATGTCTATGGTGGTGCCGAAGCCGCCTATGCTATTAACTTCAAACAAAAGACATTTATCAACGGCGAAAAAGTTGATAAGTTCAACGAGTGGTTTAGCAATCGGTCTAACCCTTTTATGCCTGCCGTTTTTGCAGGATTCCAAACCAAACAAGGTTTTGGATTGAAGGTTCAGTATTATCTCACTGATTTTTTGAATCCTGATTTTTCAGAAAATGGCGTAAAACCTTATGCCAACACAGAGTCAAAAATTTTCTTTGTGACCTTAGGCTATAACTTCGGAAAGAAATAGAATTTTGCGTCAGAGACGTTTGTCTCAAATCACAGTTTGGCGCAAAAGAAAAAGGGGGCTTGAAACTCAGCTTTGAGATTCAAGCCCCTTCTCTATTTTACTCATTCGTAATTCCCAATTCCCTCATTCGTAATTCGCCCTACGCTTGTTGTTCTTTTACCAAAAAACAAGACCCTGCCGCCAACAACATACACACACCCGCCAATACAAGGGCATTGCGTGGGTCATCGCCAAGAAGGGTTTTGTAGAAAATAGGCACGGTCAACATCCCGATAAATTGAGGTACGCAAATAAAGCCGTTGAAAATCCCCATATATACGCCCATTTTTTCTTTGGGAACGGCTGCTGCAAGCATTAAATAAGGCATTGACATGATAGAACCCCACATCAAACCAATGATGGTCATTCCTGCGAGATAGACCATTTTATCGTTGGAAAGTAATGTCATAAAAAAGCCCATCGCCCCGAGAACCAGAAATAATGCGTGCGTTCCGCGCGAGCTACCCACGATTTTTACAATACGAGGAATAAAAAACGAAATCACGGCGCAGGATACGCTAAACATGGCAAAACATAAACCACCCCATTTTGTTCCCTCCTCAAAACCCGTAGGATTAGAAACGGCATCGGGCGCATTGAAGGCGTATTTGGCCACGGAAAGCGATAAATATTGCCACATCAACGGAAGTCCATACCACGTAAAGAATTTCACCCACCAAAGCTGACGCATCACGGTAGGCATCGACGACAACGGCGCTAAAATTTCTTTAAACACAGGAAGCATCAAAATCAAATAGCCTCCGATTAAAATTCCTAATCCCCACTGAAGCCCCGTTGCCAACCCTCCTGAAAAATAGGCGAATCCGAAGCCCAAAATAGCGGCTCCCACGGCAAGCGATAGGTGCCAAAAGGAAATAGATTTTTTCTCTTCGTCGGTAAAAACATGCTTTTTCTTGTAGTCATCATTTTCGGGTGGGTACTCTTTGGTGGTGCGCATGGTCCAGAACACGGCAATCAAAATCGACGCGGCTCCAATGTAAAAAGGATAACGAACCGAGTTAGGGATACCATTGGAAAGTTGCTCGTCGCTCAAGACCATCGAAACGCCCAAAAGTGGCAAAATATACGGCATGAGGTTGGCGAGGGTTTGTCCAAAACCAACAAAAAACGATTGTACAGCAAAACCTACGGGGCGTTGTTTTTCGTTGAGCATGTCACCCACAAAAGCGCGGAAAGGTTCCATGGCCGAATTGAGACCCGCATCGAGCATCCACATCAACCCTGCCGCCATCCATACAGCCGAAGAATTGGGCATGAGAATCATGGCAAGGCTTCCAACAAGTGCACCTACCAATATAAACGGACGACGACGACCCCATTTGGGCGACCAACTGCGATCAGATACCGCACCAATAATCGGTTGAAGTAATAGCCCCGTGAGTGGGCCTGCGAGCCAAAGGCCAGGGATTGAAGCTTCGTCGGCACCGAGGTATCGGAAGATTGGACTCATGTTGGCTTGCTGTAATCCAAAGCCATACTGAATCCCCAAAAAACCGAAACTCATGTTCCAAATTTGCCAAAAACTTAAATTGTTTTTTTCTTTCATCACTAGGTTAAGTTTAAAATCAAGTATTTCTGCAAGTATAGACAATTAGCAACGAATTGCAAACCTTCTGGTTTACATTTAAGTTATAAAAATTAGGATGAAAACAATAAACCATCTCCGCCGTTATCCCATGCAAAATCTTCTTGTAAGCCTTCTTTTTGCCCTGTTTTCAATGCATTCGGCCACGAATAAAATCTTTCGGAATGCTATTGCGAGTTTTAAGCTGGTTGTGAGCAACCAGCCACACGAGGAGAGCAACCAGCCACACAATGAAAACACTATTTCGGTTTCTATGGATGTATCCAATATTACACAAACGAGGGGAAGTCTTCGCATTGGAATTTTTCGGGAAGGAAATCCTTTTACAGGTCCGAAAGCAAAACCAGATTTCTTTAAAGTAGTACCGATTACCGCAGCAACGACGCAGCAAGTGGTCGTTAGCTTACCCGCAGGAAGGTACGTCATTGCGGTTTATCATGACCTCAACGACAACGGCAAACTTGATAAAAACTTGGTTGGTTACCCCAAAGAACCGTTTGGGTTTAGTAAGAATTTCAGGCCGATTCTGTCTGCGCCAAGTTTTGAGGACTGTGCCATTGAAATCAAGGAAAACAGCCCCCAAAACCGTCAGAAAATCAAGCTCATTGACTAGGTTAGTTGAAAGGGACGACCACTTTGGTGATATCCCACTCCAAGACGAGAGCGGGTTGATTTTCGTCAAATGAAATTTCAAATCTTTCTATTGGAATCGAAGATATAGTGACAGGCACCTCCACTTGAAGAACGTCTGCACTTTCTTCGCGGCTTGCTTCTCCTCCAAAACTCACCCCCCAACCGTACATTTTATTGTTGAAGATAACTGTCCATTTGTCTTCTTGAGGAATCGTCCAAAGGGTGTATTTTCCTGCTGGTAGGGTTTTACCTCCAATGGTTAAATCTTTGTTGGTGGTAAAGGTCGTGGCCTCGTTGGCGCCCGTACGCCACACTTTACCGTAAGGCACCAATTCGCCAAAAATCTCGCGGTCTCGTTTAGAAGGACGACAGTAAAACACCGACAATTCGGTATCATCTTTTTTGTAATTAACCGTTGCTTCTGGGCTTGCTTTTTTGGTGCTTGCTTGCATAAATTTGAAAGCAATAAACAACACTACGGCTAGTACACCGACCACGATGCCTATCCATTTGAGGGCTTTTTTCATAGGTAAAAGGGTTTATCTTACAAATAAAACGATACGTACTCAATTAAAAAATACTTCGTCCACAAATACCCAAGCGGGTTGCCCTTTGCCTCCGTGCCATTCGGGGAGTTTGGCTACAGGTCGAGCAATCACCTTGATAAAAGTATAACTACCTTCTTTTACCTTAGTCTCGATGGCCTCTATCCGCGCGGCTTCGTTTTGGGTCGGCTGAACAGGATTTAGCTTCTGCATTAATTCGAGTTTAGTACGGTCGTTTCCTGCCCACACTTCAATCGACGCTGGTGGAAAAATATACCCTCCTAAGTTTCGCCCTATGCTCAACATCACCGATTTAACGGGCGTTGGTTTATCAAAAACAAAAAGTGCTTCCAACGGCTTTTCTCGGTAGCCCAGCCATGCCTTGTTTTTAAAGTCGTTGGCTTCCCCTTTTTTAAAGTTTACCAGCGTCCCACCTCCTTCACCCATGTATTGTGGGTTAGGCTCGTTGAGCAATTCCACCGTTTTGGGGCGGTATCCTCCTTTGAAAAAAGTGTATTCGACTATGTCACTCGCATACCATTTGTCTTTTACAGCCCGTGCTTTTACGATGGTGTAGCCGTTCAGCGCAAACGGTTTTTGATAAGCTGGTGCCGTCAGCGAATCGGGCAAAGTTCCGTCGGTGGTATAACGAATGGTGACACCTTTGAGGGGATGTTTAAACGAAACGGGAGTAGCATTGGTTAAAACCAAATTTTCGTTGACCAAAACAGGAGGGTTGAGCTTCAATTTTTCGGCATCGGTAGGTACATACCCCATTTCAAAGCGAATGGCAGGGTATTGCTTTTGAAGTTCTTTGGCTTCGGCCTCCGAAATAGGGGTATTCCAAATAAACACCTCTTTAAGGACTGGAAGTTTTGCCAATGCCGCCATGCCTGCTTTTGTCTGTTTCGTTCCTGAAAGAGACAACGACTTCAATTTGGTCAACGATTGCAAATTCGACAAAGTCGCGTCGGTAATATCGGTATTGTTTAACACCAATTTTTCAAGTTGTTCAAACTGCCCGATGGTTTTCAGGTCTTCGTTTTTGACGGGCATATTTGACAAGTTCAGAGCCACCAACTGGTCTTTAATTTCGGACAACTCTCCCAGCTGTTCTTGCTTGTAAGCTTGACGCACAAAAAAATCGGTATGCAATGCGGGTGAGCCATTGGCAATCGGAAAAATAACGCGAAAAGGAGTGTTTAGCTTTTCAATCGTCTCTTCACTAGCAGGCTCAAAATCGTACGTGGCCACTTGGGTTTCAGCGCTCTTTTCTTTGTTCAAAAAAGCCCGAATGGGATCATTTGCAGCCAACTGACCCACCTTCTGTTTGGTATTAGCACCTGCGTTAATCCAAGCGGTTAGTACCCCAATTTCGTCGGCCGCCAACTGCGCTTTGCCTTTGGGTGGCATGTGGTTTTTATCTTCTAATGGCAGATTTGCCCGTTGAATAAGGTGGCTTTTTAGCGCATCGCCCGCTACCCATATCGGGCCATTTTTCCCTCCTTTGAGCAAGCCCGCAAGGGTGGTCATCAACAGCTCACCTTTGGTTTTTTGTTCGTTATGGCATTGGTAGCATTTGGCTTTCAAAATGGGTTGAATCGCCGCTTCAAAGACAGGGGTGTCGTCCGTAAAGGTCAACTGCGAGGCTGCGTCAGTAGTGGGAAACAGGTAGCCTTCGCCGTGGGTCAAACTTGCGCCAAAGTGCCCCGTCACGAACATTGCCACGGCACTAAGCCCCAAAAGTGGCGTAAAAAGACGTTGTTCTTCCGCAGTCTGGTACAAGGCCCACAGCCCATAGCACAAGAAACTCAGCCCGATGCCTGTGTATTTGTGCCAATTGAGTACATCGGCGGTGTAGCCTTCTTCTCTTGATAAAAAGAAACCCATCAACGCAGCTGCTGCGGCCGACAAAGCAGTTATACCCAAGATAAATTTCATGAGTTTTGTAAAGCTTTCCCCCACAAACTCCCGCTTAAAAAGCCAAAGTAGCCCCACAATAACCAACAGGCCAATGGGCAAATGCAGCAGCATCGGGTGCATTCGTCCAACGGGCTGAAGCCAAGCGGGTAGCATGACTTTTTCCTGAAAAATCAACAAAAACAACAATAATACATGAAGACCAACCAGTAAATAAGATAGAAGGGTTTGGAAACGAAACATTTTTTAAGTGTCGAGGTTAGAGGGCAGAATGTCGAATTTTAAGGTCGTCGCTCGCAGGATGCGACGGGGCCGACCGTGCGGCGACGACTATTAGCAGGCTTCCAGCCAATTACGCAATTAGCCCAGGCAATACTTTTCCAGCCAAGTCGGTCAGGCGATAGCGGCGGCCGAGGTGCTTATAGGTAAGTTTTTCGTGATTGATACCCATCAAGTGCATCACCGTCGCGTGAAAATCGTTGATATGAACAGGGTCACGCACGATGTTGTACCCAAAGTCATCCGTTTGGCCATAGACCGTTCCAGGTTTTACTCCTCCACCCGCCATAAACGTGCAATACGCCCGTGGATGGTGGTCGCGGCCGTAGTTATCCTTGGTTGAAGTTCCTTGACCGTAATTGGTACGCCCAAATTCTCCTCCCCAAATCACCAATGTTTCGTCGAGCAAGCCACGTTGTTTCAAATCGGTAATCAAAGCCGCCGAAGCACGGTCGGTATCTTTGGCTTGCAATGGCATCTCTCCCACCATGTTTCCGTGCTGATCCCAGCCTTGGTGATACAATTGCACAAAACGTACCCCTGCTTCCGAAAGTTTACGTGCCAACAAACAATTGGCAGCAAACGTCCCTGGCACCAAACACTCAGGGCCGTACATTTTTACAATGTGGTCAGGTTCTTTGCTCAAATCTGTCAACTCAGGAACGGCGGTTTGCATCCGATACGCCATTTCGTACTGCTGCACTTTGGCTTTGATTTCGGGGTCGCCAAAATCGTCGAACGCCATGTTGTTCAGTTCTGCCAGATTATCCAGCATTTTTCGGTGCGACGCTCGGTCAGAATTGGCGGGGTTGTTGAGGTACAAAATAGGGTCTTCGCCGCTACTAAATACCACGCCTTGGTGCGTCGAATCCAAAAATCCGTTGGACCAAAGTTTTGAATACACCCCTTGTCCATTTCCCTTCCCGCGCGACAGCAACACCGAAAACGCAGGTAAGTTTTTATTTTCACTACCCAAACCATAGCTCACCCACGACCCCATGCTAGGGCGATTGCCTTGTTGCGCACCCGTCTGCATAAAAGTGAGCGCAGGGTCATGGTTGATGGCCTCCGTGTTCATGGTTTTAATCATGCAGAGGTCGTCGGCAATATTGGCAATGTTGGGAAACAACTCGCTCATCCACATCCCCGACTGCCCATGTTGTGCAAACTTAAAGTAAGACCCAACCAACGGAAACTTGGCTTGGTTGGCCGTCATTCCCGTCAGGCGTTGTCCCATCCGTATCGAGGCAGGGAGTTCTTCGCCCGCCATTTTATTGAGCAACGGCTTGTATTCAAAGCTTTCGTACTGAGATGGAGCCCCGTTTTGGAACAAATAAATGACTCGTTTTGCCTTGGGGGCAAACTGAGCAATCCCCAAAGGAAGTTCTTCTACGTCATCACCCGCCCCCTTAAACAAATCAGGAACAAGCAAAGACCCCAACGCAACACTACCAATCCCCGCTGCCATTTTTCCCATAAAATGCCGACGGTTGACATTCAAACGGTTTTCAAAAAATTCGTTCTTATTCATAGTTCTAATGAATTGTTGTGTGTTCTTGCCCAGTTATTTCATAATCGCCTCTTCCAAGTTATACATCATCAGTATGGATTGCATAAGGGCTGCTACCATAGGACGATTAGCGATTCGTGCTTGCGGACGTTCTCCTACACTCAGCAGTTTCGCGGCCTTTTTGGGGTCTTTGGCAAACACCGATTGCTCACTTTCAAAATATTTTTCGAGCACACTGAGTTCTTTTTCTTTTCCAGTTCGGCACACGACGATGCGAAATGCTTTCTTGATTTTGTCTTCGTCCGAGTTCTTTTCCAGTGCTAGTTTTTCGGCCAATACCCTCGCCGATTCTAGTACAACAGGGTCGTTGAGCATTACCAATGCCTGAAGTGGTGTATTGGTTCGGGAACGTTTTACCTCGCATTGGTCGCGGTTGGAAGCATCAAAAATCAGCATCGACGGCGGCGGCACTGTCCGTTTGATAAAGACGTACATTCCTCTTCGATACAAGCTATCGCCGTGGTCTTGGATGTAGCTTTTAAGGCTTCCACGCCCCGAAGTTGCTACTTCCCACAAGCCCTTTGGCTGGTAAGGTTTGACACTCGGCCCGCCAATGGCAGGGCTAAGCAGTCCGCTCGTAGATAACACAAAATCGCGTACCAACTCCGCCGAAAGGCGCATTCGGGGGGCACGCGCCAATAGTACATTTTCAGGGTCTTTGGCCAAGTGTTCCTTCGTAATCACAGCCGACTGTCGATAGGTGGCCGACATCACGATTTGTTTCACCAAACGCTTAATGTTCCAATCGTGGGTACGGAAATCCACCGCCAACCAGTCTAACAACTGCGGATGCGAAGGCAACTCTCCTTGCATTCCAAAATCACCAACAGTTTTGACAATGCCACGTCCAAAGAACTCCTGCCACACTCGGTTGACAAACACCCGCGCTGTCAGCGGGTTTTTCGCATCAAGCATCCATTGTGCAAGCCCGAGGCGGTTGTCGGGGTATTTTTTGGTATCAAAAGGCAATAAGAATTTGGGCATTTGAGCCCCAACTACATCGGTCGGTTGGTCATAATTACCGCGCCCCAACACGTGCGTTTTGCGCAACGTATCCAAATCTTGCATCACCATTACCGTCACATCGGCGGTATCGGTTTTGTTGACAAAGGTCAAAATACTCTTGACGTCTTTGGTCGTCAACTTGAGGTTTGGAGGGTCGGCGAAGGAAGCATCAATGGTTCCTACCAAACCTTTTTCGGGCACTTGGTTAAAGAAGGCAAAAGCACTGTAATAATCTTTTTGTAGAATGGGGTCGTACTTGTGATCGTGGCATTTGGCGCATTCGTAGGTCAGTGCCAAGAACGTTTTCCCAAATGTATTGGTACGGTCGGTTACGTATTCGATGCGGTATTCTTCGTCAATCACCCCACCTTCTTGCGTGATTTTATGGTTACGGTTAAAGCCCGTTGCCAGCAATGCCTCTTTGATGCGCGGATTGGCGGGATTACCCTTCTGACGTTTTACAATCAAATCCCCCGCAAGTTGCCACGTCAAAAATTTGCTGTAGCTATAATTTTGATTAAAAGCATGAATTACCCAGTCGCGCCACGGCCACATGGTCCGCAGTCCATCGTCTTGGTACCCGTGCGAGTCGGCATACCGAGCGGCATCTAACCACGGAATCGCCATTTTTTCGCCGTAGTGTTTTGAACTTAGCAATTCGTCCACCACCTTTTCGTAGGCATTAGGCGATTCGTCTTTCAAAAAGCGTTCTTGCAAATCAAGCGAAGGCGGAAGTCCCGTAATATCCAAGGCCGCCCGTTTCAAAAGCCGTTCTTTATCGGCTTCCTCGTTGGGCTTCAAGCCATTCTCTTCCATTTTAGCCAACGTAAAATAGTCGATGAAGTTTTTAGGCCAAGCATCATTGTTAACGTTGGGCAATTTGGGTCTTTCTGGCGCAATAAACGCCCAGTGGGGTTTGTATTTAGCGCCTTGTTTAATCCACTTTTCAATCAGCGCAATCTCGTGTTCGTTCAGTTTCAGGTTGGATTCCAAAGGCGGCATAATTTCAGCCGTATCTTTGGTAATGATACGCAACCACACCGCCGACTCGTCGGGTTTTCCTGGGACAATCGCATGAAGCTTGGCATTGTCTTTCAGCGCGGCGTAGGCGGCTTCTTCGGTATCTAAACGCAAATCAGCTTCGCGCTTATTGGCATCGGGGCCGTGGCATTTAAAGCAACGATCCGAGAGAATCGGTCGGATGTGGTAGTTATAATCAACCTCGTCAGGAACAGAAGCTGCCGACGTGCTACCTCCATTCAGAAAGCAAGCAGTAGTCACACAGCTAACCGCAATGCCCACTCCTACTAAAAGCCTGTTTTTGAACAGGTAAGCAAGTATTTTTCGATTCATTTTCACGATAAAGGCAGGAACAGTTTATAATAAGTACAAATATATTTTAAAAAATATTAAAAACTGTTTTCTACTCACTTTTCGTGAATGTTTTAACCGAACATTACCTTATGATAAATGTCGGCCAAAGCTATTGAACATTCTCCGATTTGAAGTGTCGTATCGTTTTCATTATAGGTATGACTCAACCACTCCGCCTCGCTTAATTTTTTGATAACTTCTACTTTCTTCTTTTTAGATGACACAAGTACATATTCCCGAAACGAAGGAATTGTTTTGTAACAATCGAATTTCTCTAGTCTATCGTAGGCTTCGGTAGAATCGGATAAGACCTCAATAATAATTTCAGGATTCTCCAACGCATCCAACCCATTCGGAGCTTTCTCATAAACGGGTGTTTTACAAACAATCACCAAATCAGGAAAAACATATTTTTGACATCCTTCAATTTTGATAAGTTGGTCGCTATTTAGTACTATACACGCTCCTGTTCGTAAACAATTTTCCAGCGCAGTAGAAAGCGTCACGCATATCCGATTATGAGCAGGCTGGGCACCTGCCATTGCAACTACCTCCCCTGCATGGTATTCTAGTTTGACATCAGATTTTTGAAGTAAATCAAAATATTCTTCAACAGTGACAGAAGTGGAGGTTTGCATAGGTCTATGTTTTTATCAAAAATACGGAAAATGATACATTATACATGATTTTCAATCACTATCTTTATTTAGTAACTTTGGCAGCAAAATACAAATGTATGGAGACTACTTTCTTGACTCGCATTACGTTAAACCCTACGATTGGGCACGGGAAGCCTACTATCCGAAATACCAGGTACTTGGTAGTGGTAGAAGGGTTATTGGAATACCTTGCAGGGGGCGATAGCATAGAAGATATTTTACAACAATTTCCTGACTTAGAACGTGAGGACTTGTTGGCCTGTGCATTGACAAAATTGATTTACACATCTAAATGAAAATTTACTGGCGCATTTTACAGTACGCCCGCCCGCTTAGCCGATACGTTGGGCCGTACTTTTTTACCTCTTTATTGGGTAGCTTGTTTGGGGTACTCAATTTTACACTGATTCAACCTTTAC
Source organism: Runella defluvii (assembly GCF_014195535.1). GTDB lineage: Bacteria > Bacteroidota > Bacteroidia > Cytophagales > Spirosomataceae > Runella > Runella defluvii. The sequence continues at coordinate 195,994 of NZ_JACIBY010000006.1, forward strand.
TAGATGTTCTTTTTGGGAAAGCAAAAATTCCGTCTCAACTGGTTTTTCCCTCGTTCCGTTTCGATGCCGCCTATTTGGTCGATTTGTTCCAATATTATTTTGGGCACGCCATTCAACAATACGGCAAACTAGGAGCGTTACAGTTTGTCTGCGGAGCTATTTTGTTGTGCGTTTTTTTGGCCAACGTCTTCAAATACCTTTCCATTCGAATCATTGAAAATTTTAAAGCGCACACCGTAGCCCAGCTGCGCCAAGCGGTTTTTGACAGTGCCATTCGTTTGAGCCTTTCGTTTTTCTCCAACGAGCGTAAAGGCGACCTTATTTCCCGCGTTACTACCGACGTCCAAGAAATCGAAAACTCGCTCGGACGGGCGTTTAGTGCGTTGTTCAAAGAGTTGTTTACGCTCATTTTTTACTTCGTGACGCTCTTTGCCATGTCGGTCAAACTGACTTTTTTTACGCTCATCGTCATTCCTCTTTCGGGAATTATTATTGGAACATTGGCCAAAAAACTCAAAGAATCGGCTTCGGAAGTGCAGCAGCGTTTGAGTAATATCATCAGCGTCCTCGACGAAACGTTTGGTGGGATTCGGGTGGTGAAAGGTTTTAATGCCGAAAAAGTCATTCGTCGCCGTTTTGAAGAAGAAAACCAAGGCTACCGCCATTCCTTGTTGCGCATGGTGTTTCGTCAAGAACTTGCCCCGCCGATGTCGGAATTTATGGGGGTTTCGGTCGTAGCGGGGATATTGTTGTACGGCGGGTCGATGGTACTTTCCGACAACTTTGAGCTTTCGGCTTCCACCTTCGTGACGTACATCATTATTTTTTCACAGGTGTTACGGCCTGCCAAAGAGATTTCTAACGCCATCAGTGGCATCCAACGCGGCGTGGCGTCGGGCGAGCGCATCATGCGTTTGATTGACATGCCTTTGGAAGTTCAAGATGCGCCCAATGCCCAGCAGTTCAAGCAGTTTAACTCGGCCATTGAAGTAAAAAATCTTTCGTTTGAGTACGAAAAGGGCGTTCCTGTATTGCAAAACATTTCTTTTTCACTCAGAAAAGGCAAAACCGTTGCGCTTGTAGGTTCGTCGGGCGGGGGTAAATCAACGATTGCCGATATGATTCCTCGTTTTTATGACCCCACCGAAGGGCAAATTTTGATTGATGGACTGGATTTACGTTCCATCACCACAAAATCGCTGCGCGACCAGATGGGGATTGTAACGCAAGAGTCGATTCTTTTCAACGATACAATTTTCAACAACATCGCTTTTGGCACCGAGGCCACCGAAGCCGAAGTGATGGCGGCGGCTAAAATTGCCAATGCCCACGATTTTATTCTGGAACAGCCCGATAGCTACCAAACCGTCATCGGCGACCGAGGCACAAAGCTTTCGGGTGGACAACGGCAGCGTTTGAGCATTGCGCGGGCGATTTTGAAAAACCCACCGATTTTAATTTTGGACGAAGCGACTTCGGCCTTGGACACCGAATCTGAAAAGTTGGTGCAAGAAGCGTTGACTAATTTGATGAAAAATCGTACGACCTTGGTCATTGCTCACCGCCTCAGCACCATTCAGCACGCCGATGAAATCCTGGTATTAAGCGGTGGAAAAATCATCGAACGCGGCACGCACGACGAGCTTTTAAAGGAAGAAAAAAGTTTTTATCGGAAGTTGAGCTTAATGCAAAGCTAAACTTCCGATACCGAACCGTTTGCGGTTATTTCCCCTTCCAGTCCATCCATACTTTCATGCGGCCAGCTTGGCGGTTGTCCCACGAATAGTAGGGAATTAACGTAAAGTTATCGCCGCCATTTTGGGCCTTAATCGTAGTAACACCTCCGAGCAAAGCAGGCTCAAATGCTGTTGTAAATTGGGTTTTGGGCGAAAGTACCATTTGGTCAAAATCCAAATGACGGTTGTCTTGCTCTTCAATGCAATACACAAGCGGGCCACGCTGAATGGCACGTTTGCCTACGTTGGCTTGCACGCGCGGGTCGGCCGCTACGACTTTAACGGGCATCTCCATGCGAAGTTTGAGAACATCATTTTTTGCCCATGTGCGCGCAACTGTCACGTAGCCTTTGTCTGCCACCAAGTTTGAAACTGCCTTGCCGTTGACTTCAACGCTGTATTTATCGCACCAAGCAGGGATTCTCAATTTAACCCCAAAGTCCACTTTGCTGCTATCGGGAACGACTTTAAACTCTACTTCGCCCGCCCAAGGGTAATTGGTTTTTTGGGTAAACTTCACTTTGTTAGTTCCCAATTTCACTTCAGTACTGCTACCAACGTACAAATTCACCCAAAGCGTATTCGCCGAAGTGTTGTAAATATAGCCTCCTACCGACGGCATCAAGCGTGAGACGTTGCTGGGGCAACAAGCCGTACCGTACCAAGCTTTGCGGTGGTGCATCCCAAACGAAGCCAGCGGGTTGACGTAAAAAAACAAATTCCCCGTCAGTTGTACACCTGCCAACGCACCGTTGTAAAGCGAACGTTCGAGCACATCCACGTACTTCGCCTCGCCCGAATAGAGGTTCATGCGTTGATTCCAAAAAACCATCCCCACCGAAGCACACGTTTCGCAGTAAGCCGATTCGTTGGGTAGGTCATAATCAACCGTGAACCCTTCGTTTTTGGTCGAAGAGCCAATACCGCCCGTGATGTACATATTTCGTTCAACCACATCGGCCCAGACGCGTTCGAGGGCTTGGGTGTAGCCACGGTCGCCTGTTTCGGCGGCTACATCGGCCATACCTGTGTAGAGGTACATGGCCCGTACGGCATGGCCTTTGATGTCGGTCATTTCACGGACAGGCACATCGTCTTGACAATAGCGAGCGCCATCAAAATTTTTATCTGTCCAAATCTGCCCGCGACCGTTTCCTTTGCCGCGCTGCTCAATCAGCCAGTCGGCAAGTTTGAGGTAACGGTCGTTTTGGGTCGTATGGTAGAGTTTCACCAGTGCCAACTCCAATTCTTGGTGACCTGTTACCCAAGGTCGATTTTGAAGCCGAAACGTCGAATCAAAATGATTGGCAAACCGAATGGATACATCAAGCAGTTTACGTTTTTTGGTAGCGTCGTAGTAGGCCACTGCCCCCTCTATCAAATGCCCTAAGCAGTAGTCTTCGTGCTTTTCCATGTCGGTCCAGCGTTTGTCGAGTCCCTTGAGCGTGTAGTACGTATTCAAATAACCATCGGGAAGTTGCGCTGCTGCAATCTTATCAATCCACTCGTCGGTTTTGGCTTCTAAAGCTTTGTCAGGGGTGGTTTTAAGGGTGTACGCAATGCCTTCAATGACTTTATAGACGTCCGAATCGTCGAAATAAATGCCTTTATGCTGCCCGCTTCGTTTGGCTGCATTTTCAAAATTACGAATCCGAGCCGTTGAGTCTTCGGTGTAAGTCATGCACACGGGGAGGGTCGCTGAATGCACTTTCTCAATTCGAGGTTTCCAGAAAAAATCATTGACCGTCACCTGCGAAAAATTAACAGGTACAATTTGCCGCTGTGCCAACGCACTCACAGCTCCAGCCATAGCGATGATGAAGTAGAAAAAGGGTTTCATGGAGAGGTAGATAGTTTTACTAGGAAGAAAAGCGTAGAGCAACGTATTTTTAATGGCTATCAGTCATTGTTTGGTGAAAGACAGGCAAAAAAAATGCCAGCCCTAATAGGGGCTGACCGTGAAGGTGTCTTAGCAATTATTCCTGCAAATCGAGAATTAAATCCCAGATTTGCAGGAATATCTACTATAATATCTAGCCAATCCCGAGTTCTTTGGAAAGTGCCTCAACGCGCTCGTAAAGTGCATCGACCTCCGTTTTCACTTCTGCCGTACATTCTTCTACCTTGCGACGGGTATAAAGCGAAATCGGGAAACCGCGTTTTTGTAAGTAGTACTTAGCAACCGTAGGATAGGCATAATGGATGACGGGCATGGTCTCAATCAACAACTGCTGAACGCGGGCAATGCCTGCTTGCTGGTCAGGGTTGTTATAGTTTGCGCATAGCCACACAATAACTTCTGGGAAGAAATTCCCTTGAATACACGATAAACCTGCCGAACCTGCTTGCAACGATGCCACGGCGTGCTCCATGTAGGCATCATATACGCCAAAACGCTGCCCTTGGGTGGCGGCGATTTTACCTTTTACATTGTCAATGTCGAGCGACGTATCTTTGTGGTAAACCACCCGACCCGTAGCGGCGAGTTCTCCCAAATCTTTGGCCGTAACGAGACGTTTGTAAGGAACCGGACATTCGTACAGTCCATAAATGACGCCTGGCGTTAGGTGAAGAAGTTCGTTCATTCGCTCCATAAACACCTCATCCGAGTCGTTGGCATCGGCCAACAAGCTAGTAATCACAATGACTGCTTGAATCCCCGTTGCGTAAATTTTCTTGGCAAACTCAGCCTGTTCGGCAATCGGTCCGCCAAACGTTCCTGTCGCAACCACGGGCACGCGACCATTGGCCACCTCCACTACGTGACGCGTAATGGCAAGGCGCTCGTCTTCGGTGAGTTCGTACATTTCGGACGAGAGGCAATTGGCAAAAAGACCCGCTGCTCCTGCTTGTAAATACAACTCAGTAAGTTGGGTCAAACCATCGAAATCAATCTCACCATTTTCTTTAAACGGGGTGAGCATCACAGGGATAAAGCCCTGTGGGAGTGTATCTTGCATATAGATTGGTGTATTTTAAGCTTTAGCAAACGCAACAGTGTTGGTCAATTGGCCGATTTTATCGATACGGATATTGACAACGTCACCCACTTGAAGCGTAAATTCGTTAGAAGGCACAAGTCCTGTGCCCGTCATCAAGAATACGCCTGTGGTAAATGTATTAGAACGGAACAAATAGCTCACCAAATCTTCAGGGCGGCGTTTGAGTTGTTCGAGGGTGGTACGGCCTTCAAATACTTTTGCGTCATTCCGTAAAATTTCAATGTCGATGGTGGTCGTAACAGCCATTGGCTCGGCGGGTACGTACAAACAAGGCCCTAAAGCTGCCGAACCGTCATAGACTTTGGCTTGAGGCAAATAAAGTGGGTTTTCTCCTTCAATACTACGCGAACTCATGTCGTTTCCGATGGTGTACCCAACAATTTTTCCCGTTGATGTCGCAAAAAGCGTCCATTCTGGCTCAGGTACGTTCCACGACGAATCAGGACGGATGTTGACAGTGCCACCACTTCCCACTACTTTGTGGGCAAGGCTTTTGAAAAATAACTCAGGACGTTCGGCATCATATACTTTATCGTAGAAGGTATCACCTCCTGAGTCTTTTGACTCTTCCATCCGCGCAATTTTACTGCGATAGTACGTCACTCCCGACGCCCACACTTCTTGCGTTCCTACGGGAGCCACAATGCTACTTTCGTCGAAAGACGCTTCGGGAGCAAGACTAGCGATGGTGGTTCGCAAATAAGCGTGCAAATCGTCGCGATTGATAAGTTCGTCCCAAATAAAGGTTGGGATTTTATAAAATTGGCCATCAGCCTCGGCATAAAAGCCATTGGTGGTACGATAGAGTTTCATAGAATATTTTTGGGTTCTCTCGGTCAAAAGAGACTTTGCTCAATAAATTACCATACTTGGATTTCTTTACTACGCAGTTTTAGGTAAAAAAGACTACCAAAACTCGTTCAGAGTTGCGTATAGAAGCGGCGGCACTTCTATTTTTTTTGTCTTTTTTTATATACGTACAATAAAGTTAATGTGCTGTATGATAGCCCATTGACGGTTTTTTGATGGTTTGAAAAAAGATTGTCAAGTGCAAGTTTAAATATAAAATTGTCAATTTGACAATTATTTTCTTTTTTTGCATCAGTAAGAAAGCAAAATTCGCTCTTTTAGTAGTAATTACGCTTTCGAGAAAACATTTAAACTAACTTATTTTATGTCAGTTACACTCGGAAATTCCGAATATTTCAAGGGCATCTCCAAAATTCAGTTTGAAGGTCGCGATTCAGACAATCCGCTTGCATTTAAGTGGTACGATGAAAACCGTATCATTGGCGGAAAAACCATGAAAGAACACTTGCGTTTTGCCGTAGCTTACTGGCATACGTTCTGCGGAACAGGCGCTGATCCCTTTGGCCCAGGAACAAAAGTATTTCCTTGGGATGCCAAAGCAGATGCCGTAGAGCGTGCCAAAGACAAAATGGACGCGGCATTTGAGTTTATCACCAAGCTAGGGGTACCTTACTACTGCTTCCACGATGTGGATTTGGTGGACGAAGGACCAAGCATTTCGGAGTACGAACGCCGTATGCAAGCCATTGTGGACTATGCGAAAGGGAAGCAACAAGCAAGTGGGGTAAAATTGCTTTGGGGTACGGCCAACGTATTCTCAAACCCTCGTTATATGAACGGCGCATCGACCAACCCTGATTTTAATGTGGTGGCTCATGCGGGCGTACAAGTGAAAACCGCCATTGACGCAACGATTGCGTTGGGTGGTGAAAACTACGTGTTCTGGGGTGGTCGTGAAGGTTACATGAGCTTGCTCAATACCAACATGAAACGCGAATTGGATCACCTAGGGCAGTTTTTGACCGTGGCTCGTGATTACGCGCGTAAAAATGGTTTCAAAGGTACGTTCTTCATCGAGCCTAAACCTTGTGAGCCTACCAAGCACCAATACGATTACGATTCAGCAACGGTGATTGGCTTCTTGCGCCAGTACGGTTTGGAGAAAGATTTCCAATTGAACATCGAAGTAAACCACGCTACATTGGCAGGGCATACGTTCCAACACGAGTTGCAAGTGGCCGCCGATGCGGGCATGTTGGGTAGTATCGATGCTAACCGTGGTGACTACCAAAACGGCTGGGATACTGACCAATTCCCCATCAACCTAAGCGAGCTAACGGAAGCGATGTTGGTGATTTTGGAAGCAGGTGGTATCACCGCAGGAGGTATCAACTTCGATGCAAAAACCCGCCGTAACTCTACCGACCTCGACGATATTTTCATTGCTCACATCGGTGGTATGGATGCGTTTGCGCGTTCGTTGGTGATTGCCAACGATATTTTGGTAAAATCTCCGTACAGCAAACTCCGTACAGAGCGCTATGCTTCGTTTGACAGCGGCGCTGGCCAAGATTTTGAAGCAGGAAAACTGACGTTGGAAGACCTTCATAGCTTTGCCGTAGCCAATGGCGAGCCTAAGCTCATCAGCGGCAAGCAAGAATTATTCGAAAACATCTTGAATCAATACATTTAATCATTGATTCAACCCACCTCATCTTAACAAGTGCAAAACGCCAGCGGAAAAATCCGACTGGCGTTTTGATTTAAAGGACTATACCAATTCGGCGTCCATGGTAATGTCGGTATTCAACAATTTTGAAATGGGGCAGTTCGCTTTTGCATTTTGAGCCGCTTCGGCAAATTGCTCAGCTGTCATGCCTGGTACACTTGCTTTTACCGACAAGTGAATGTTTGGAATCGCGCCGTTTTCAAACGTAACGGTGGCTTTGGTGTCGATATTTTCGGCCGTTAAACCATATTCTCCAATTACAAAGCTTAATTTCATCGTAAAACAACCCGCGTGGGCTGCCCCAACGAGCTCTTCGGGGTTAGTGCCAATGCCATCGGCAAAACGCGTGTTGAACGAATATTGCGTTCCGTCTAATACCGTGCTTTGCGTTGAAACCGTTCCGTGGCCTTCTTTACCACTTCCTTGCCAATTGGCAGCTGCTGTTCTTTTCATAGTTCTGTTGCGTTTGAATAAAATTGAATGGATTATATATAAACACTCAAAAATAGTCAGGAATTGTGATTTGTTGCTTTCTAAATTCAATCAATGTCCCCAAATCAGGGAGCCAATGGCAAAAATATTAATAATCCAGAGCGTTGGCGAGACGTCTTTTGTTTGGCCTGTCATCGTTTTTAAAACACTCCAACTCAAAAAACCAAAGATGATGCCTTGGGTGATGGAATAACTGAACGGAATCAGGACAAGGGCGAGCAAACAAGGGATGGCTTCGTCCATGCGCGACCAGTCAATTTTAGTGACGGGTTTCATCATAAATGCCCCCACAATCACCAACGCAGGTGCGGTAGCAATACTAGGCACCACCGACAGCAAGGGCGACAAAAACATGAAAGGCAAAAACAAAAAAGCGGCGATTACGGCGGTTAGACCTGTACGCCCTCCTTGCTCTATCCCCACCGCCGACTCGATGTAAGCAGTGCCTGGACTTGTCCCCAAGACCCCCGCCAGTGTAGTAGCCACGGCGTCGGTTAGTAGCGATTCTTTGATGTGACGCGGGTCGCCGTTTTCGTCGTACAAATCGGCGGCTTCGGCCACTCCTACGAAGGTCGATAAGCTATCGAAGAGGTCAGTGAAAGCAAAAGCAAAAATAACGGGGAACAACGCCAGGCTCAACGAACCGCCTAAATCGAGTTGAAACAAAAGGCTAAAATCGGGCGAAGCAAGCAGGCCGTTCCAGTTGACGAGGGCTTTTTGACCAAAATTAATCGCTGACGCATCGCCCCACCAACGGCCAATGGGAATGGCTAAAAGCGTGGTCGTAATAATACCAATGACAATCCCGCCCGTAACGCGCTTTGCGACCAACACCGCCGTTACTAGCAAACCTACCAAAAACGTAATCAGAACGGGGTCTTTGAGGTTGCCAATCCCAACGAGCGTAGCAGGATTGCCAACAATAAATTTGGCATTTGTAAAACCAATCAAGGTAATAAACAAGCCAATGCCCGACGAAATGGCATACCGTAGCGGTTTAGGAATGGCCTTAACAATGTGCGTACGGACGTTGAAAATGGATAAAATCAAAAACAATACGCCCGCCCAGAACACCGCACCAAGCGCTGTTTGCCAAGCGATTCCCATTCCTTTGACTACCGTAAAAGTAAAGAAGGCATTCAGCCCCATGCCAGGCGCAACGAGCAACGGGTTTTTGGCATATAATCCCATCATCAAGCTACAAAAGAACGACAGCAAGACGGTCGCCGTCAGGACGGCTCCAAAGGGCAAACCTGCTTGGCTTAAAATGGCGGGGTTAACGACGATAATGTACATCGTTGCCAAAAATGACGATACCCCCGCAATGGTTTCGGTACGAAGGGTAGTTTGGTGATGGGAAAGCGAAAAGTAACGTTCGAGCATGGAGAGAAGGTGGAGGTTTGAGTAGCAGTAAAAATAAGAATGCCATTGCAGAAAGTAAAGCTTTGAAACATTTACTCGCCCGCAATGGCATTCAAAAAATCAAAAGAACGGCTTAGAATGGAAGTTTTAAGCGCTCCACTGGCGTATTGTTTACCAAGTGGCTTTCTACGATTTCTTCGACGTCAGACAACTGGACATTGCCGTAAAAAATACCTTCAGGATATACCACCAAGGCAGGACCCAAAGCGCACACATCGAGGCATCCTGCTTTTTGAGCGCGGATATCAATATGGAGATTTTTGTCTTTCAACGATGTCTTGAAGGCATCTACTAGGGCCGTTCCGTGTTCGGCGCCACAACATTTCTTGCCACCATCTTTTTGGTTAGCGCAAATAAAAACGTGCTTTTTGTATTTCATAAATTAGCGTTTGGCCATCGAAGGCGACTTTATCAACGCAATATAGTCAGCCAAGATGCGCTCAGTTTCAATCATGTAAATGTCTTTTTTCTTTTTGTCGGCAGGCTTGGTAGCTACCGTACCTTCGTCGTCATCCTCCTCTTCGGTTTCCAACTTTTTCAACGCCTGACGTTTTTTCTCCGCTTCTTCGCGTTCTTTCTTACGTTTGGTTTCTTGGAGAGAAACAACGGTATTTTCGCGGGCTTTTCTGAAAAGCTCAAGTTCTTCCGTAAACGTTTTCAACTCGGGCTCGTTTTTGAGGCGTTGTTGGTATTTTTCACGCAGCTTTTCTACTTGTTTTTCGTTCAAGTATTTCGTCAAATCATAACGAGTAGTCGCAATTTGATCCCAAGGGAGCGCCGTTGGTTGTGAACTTTCACCGTATTCTGCGGCACTAAACGCCGACGGGAACTCAATGTCAGGTGACACTCCTTTGCGCTGCGTGCTGCTACCATTGATGCGGTAAAACTTCGCAACAGTGATATTGATTTGGCCCAATTTGTCGGGGTCTTTAATCCACTGGTTCAAGTCCACCATGGTTTGTACCGTACCTTTGCCGTAAGTTTGCTCGCCCAATACGATACCACGTTTGTAGTCTTGAATAGCCGCCGCAAAAATTTCGGAAGCAGAGGCACTGAAACGGTTGGTAAGTACCGCGAGTGGCCCGTCGTAATTTACTTCGGGATTGAGGTCAGATTGAACTTCTGTTTCTCCCGTTTGCTCACGAACTTGCACTACAGGCCCTTTTGAGATAAACAAACCAGTGAGTGAAATAGCTTCCGTAAGCGAACCACCACCGTTGTTACGAAGGTCAATCACTACCCCTTCTACGTTTTCAGCTTTGAGTGAATCCAATAGCTTTTGTACGTCGCGGGTGGTACTTGCAAAATCTTTATCACGTTTGCCAGCACTCTCGAAGTCACGGTAGAACGACGGAATCTGAATAATTCCAATCTTATAATCGTGTTTGTTTTGAGTAATGGTAACCACTTCCTTTTTAGCCCGAGAAGTCTGCAAATTTACTTTTTCGCGCGCCAAACGGATTTCTTTTGGAGGATCGCTTGGAAGGGCATCCGCCGCTAAAACTTGCAAACGAACAACCGTTCCTTTAGCTCCTTTGATTTTCTTTACGGCATCGTCCACGTACCAACCAACGATATCTTCGTATTTCCCTTCGTCGCCTTGGGCTACCCCGATGATACGGTCATCTTTTTTCAAGCGCTTGTCTTTGAAAGCAGGCCCACCTGGCACCACTTCTACGACTTTGATGTAGTTTCCGTCTTCGCGAAGCACCGCACCGATCCCCTCAAGGGCTTGGTACATATCTTGCTTGAAGCGGTCAGACTCAGCAGGTGAAAAATACCGCGTGTGCGGGTCAAGCACTTCGCAGAAAGCGTTCATGTACATTTGGAAGACTTGCTCGCTGCGAAAACGGCCTAAGTTACGCTCACGGTTTTTGTAGCGGTCTTTGAGTAACGTAACGATAGAAGAATCGGGTTTGCCCGAAATTCTAAGCTCAAGTGCCTCGTTTTTAATCAGTTTACGCCAAACTTCATTCAACTCGTCGGGCGTTTTCGCCCAAGCTACTTTTTCACGGTCGGTATTGAATGATTCATCGACCATAAAATCAAAAGAAGGCTTCGTCAATAGTTTCTCAATGTAAGCACTACGCTCGCGATAGCGTTTTCTAAACGTATTGTACATATCGTAAGCCGCAGTTAAGTCTCCATTGCTAAGTGACTCATCCAATTGGTTACGGTATTTTTCAAACGACTGTACATCACTCGCTAAGAAATAAAGCTTTGCACGGTCAATCTCATTAAGATAGTTCTCATACATTTTATTCGACAACGAATCGTTGAGACCAAATTTGCGGTAATGGTATCCCGAGAAAATTTTGGTCACGTACGCCTCCACCTTTTCTTGGGTGATGGTAGGCTTCAAGTCGTCTTCACTAATGGCAGAGGGGTGAGAAGCAATCACTCCCCGCGAGCGAGAATCATCAGGTTGCAGGCCAAGCAGCAACACTGGAGCTAAGGCGATTAATAGGCTTTTCATTTTCATAAACTGATTTATTGACTTTAGTGTGGCGACTTCTAAAACCAGCCTTGCGAGTGGATGTCAAAAGCGACAACCCGCTAAAATCATTTAACTATTTCTAACAACTCTACTTCAAAAACAAGGGCAGAATACGGTTTGATGGTTGGGCCAGCCGAACGCTCACCGTATGCTAAGTTATAAGGAATAAACAATTTCCATTTCGACCCCACAGGCATCAATTGAAGGGCTTCTACCCAGCCTTGAATGACACCACCTACAGGAAACTCGGCAGGTTGGCCACGTTGTACTGAGCTATCAAATACTGTTCCGTCAATAAGCGTGCCGTGGTAATGGGTTCTTACGGTGTTATTGGCCGTTGGTTTAGGGCCATCACCTGCTTTCATAATTTCATACTGCAAACCACTTGGAAGTGTAACTACGCCGCTTTTCTTTTTGTTTTCTTCCAAAAACTTTTCGCCAGCTAATTTCACAACTTCGTACTTTTTAGCTTCTTCCGACTGCTGCTTGGCTTGAAGTTTGTTAAAGAAATTGCCAAGAATCATCTGCGCCTGAGAATCGTCGAGGTCGGTTTTGCTCGACTTCAACACATCCTGAATGGCTTTAGAAAGTAAGCCTACATTGATTTTATCAAGTCCTTGCCCTTTTAAGTTTTGGGCAATATTCATACCTATACTATAAGCAACGGAATCTAACTCGTTTGTCATTTTTAACCCTGTCGCAGGTTTGCCTGGCGTAGCAGTTTTGGCAGGTGCGGCTGTTTTAGCAGCAGGTGTAGCAGGTTTTACGGGCGCTTTCTTGGTTTGAGCAAATGAAACAACGGTTGATGCTATTACCGTGAGGGTCAGCGCGATGGGATACTTCATGCAATTAGAAAAATTTGGGATTAAAATCAATTTTTGATAGTTTTCGTAAATAAACGCAAAAATGTCCGAAAAAAGTTTGGAAGAATGAATTATTTGAAATTAATACCCCATATTGGGTTATTTGTATTTTTGTTGCCTTTCAAAGCTTTTATCTAATTGGAACACTTCATCACTCCTTCTGAACTGGTCGTAAAACACGACACAACACTTCATTCGCAGCACCTGCATCGCGACATTGTCATGGACGTGGTGTTACCGCCTCACTATGAGGCAACGAATACGGCCTATCCCGTATTGTACATGAACGACGGACAGGATTTAGAACGCCTACAAATGACGCGTGTGCTAAGTGAGTTGTATCACCATCAGCAAGTGCCTCCTTTTATTCTTGTAGCAGTACATTGCGGTGAGCGCATTCAAGAATACGGCACAGCAACCCAAGCCGATTACAAACACCGTGGTGCAAGAGCCGGGGCTTATACTTCGTTTGTACTAGAAGAGCTTCTTCCTTACATCAAAAACCAGTATCGAGTTCTGACAGGCCCGCCGCACACGGTCTTTTGCGGGTTTTCGCTGAGCGGCTTGTCGGCGTTTGATATTGTGTGGCATCATCCCCAAATATTTGGCAAAGCGGGGGCTTTTTCAGGGTCGTTTTGGTGGCGCCAACGGGCTTACGAAAATCATTACGACGACCACCAAGACCGCATTATGCACCGTTTGGTGCGCGAATCGTCGGTACGGCGAGAGCAATTTAAAGAACTTACGCCCACTTTTTGGTTCCAAACGGGCACCGACGATGAAAAAGACGACCGAAACCACAACGGGATCATTGATTCTATAGAAGATACGCTAGACCTTGTAGCCGAACTCGAACGAAAAGGATTTCGGTGGGGCAAAGAAGTGCGCTACGTAGAGGTAAAAGGCGGGCATCACGACCAAGCAACGTGGTCACGGATAATGCCAGATTTCTTGCAGTGGGCTTTTGGTAACTAAGCCCATCCCCTTTGCTTTAACATGATTTTAATTTTTTTTTCATGTGGTATTAATAGTCAAGTAGGTGCTTTGTGAGCGTAAACAATACTTAAAAAGCGCACCATGAAGCACCTTATTTGGATGCTCCTTCTTACGGGAGGAATTGCTACGGCACAGGATTCGGTCAAACCTGCTCCCGACAAAAATGAGTTAAAATACAACCTAAATGCGTCGGGTACGCACTTCTTTAAAGCTACTTTTTTGAATCAGACTTGGGTACGCTTCAACCAAAGCAATCCAGGTACGACTGTGATAAATGAATCTGCCTCACAAACCTTAGATTTAGGTCTTCGTCGGACGCGTATGCAGTTGTTTGGGCAGATTTCCGACCGCGCCTTTGTGTATTTCCAATTGGGAATGAACAACTTCAACTTCCTGAACGGTTTTCCTGCTTTGGGAAATGCCCAAGGAGTACCTACCAACCGTAAAGTAGGCTTTTTTATCCATGATGCCGTGGTAGAATATTCGGCTTTTGCCAACAAAGATTGGTTAAAAATTGGGGGTGGACTAACCATCTTGAACGGACTTTCGCGTTTTAGCCAGCCGAGTGTTACCACGATTATGACGATGGATGTGCCTGTGTTTGCGCAAGCCACTGTGGACCAAACCGATGAGTTTTCTCGCAAACTCACCGTCTATGCCCGTGGTCAGGTAGGCAAATGGGATTATCGTATAGGATTAACCGACCCATTCCCCATCACCACCAACGGCGCTGCTACGCCAGCGATTTCGACCAACTCTAGCTTCGCGGCCAAAGGCCACCACAAGCAATACCAAGGTTTTTTGGTGTATAATTTGTTCGACAAAGACACGCACCAAACACCTTACATGACAGGCACTTATTTAGGAAAAAAGAAGATTTTGAACCTAGAAGGCGGGTTTATTTCTCAGAAAAAAGCAATGTGGAACACCGCCAACCAAGGCAAAGACACGGTGTATAATGCGATGAATTTGTGGTCGTTGGCATTGTTTGCTGATATGCCAATCAATAAGGCTAAAGGAACTGCCTTTTCGGGATACTTAGGCTATTTTCATACCGACTACGGCCCCAATTATTTACGTTTTAATGGCATCATGAATCCTGCCAGTGGAACTACTCAAGGGCTTTCGGGGGTATCGGGTGTGCAAGGCAATGCGTTTCCGATGTTTGGAACAGGAAGTGTGGTCTATAGCCAACTGGGCTACTTGTGTGCCGCCGATTTGTTGGGCAAAAACGGTACTTTAATGCCCTACGCCACGGCTCAAGTAGCCAACTACCAGCGCTTGTCAAAAACGGCAAGTATTTACAGTGTAGGGGTGAATTGGCTCATTAAAGGCCATAACTCCAAAATTACACTCGATTATCAAAACCGTCCAGTGTATCAAAATGCGACCGACGGCCGCCTGAGCCCCAACGGTCGCCGAAGTGCCCTGACGTTACAATATCAGATTTTTATCTAACAAAAGAGTTTTCCATCCTTCAGTAGAGTAAAGGTTTAGGTATCGTGTGAGAATCCGACTTTTCGATGAGAAGTCGGATTTTTGTTTGTTAGAACTGCCCCAACTGACAATTTTAGTTTTTGTGTAAAACTGTACTATTTGTGAGGAAATGGCGATTTTATATCTTATCTTTGACTTGTAACTACGTCTCGTGGCATTGCTAAGAGACTTACTATAGACACATCATCAATCTTTTTTTGAAAACTAGGTCAAGTGTTTGTGAGCAAAAAAAGCTACCTTCTTAGGGTAGCTTTTTTTTCGGTCTAAGCGTAAATTCTAACCGTTTGGCGCTTTCAACTAGAAAACACTCCACCTATGACCCCTTTAGTTACCAAACGCAACTTTTTTGTAAGTAGCTTTTTATTGCTTCTAGTGGTGGCTTCCTGCCAACGTAGTAACCTCACCTATCAACCCATTGCTGAACCTTTTGCGCTAGACTATAAAATCGACCGCTCTGAAGAGGAAATTAAGAAATTTGAGCAAGAAGATGCCACGAAGGGTATCAAAAAAGGCCAAGTTGTTTTGTACGGAAGTTCCAGTTGGCGCCTATGGAAAGACATGGCAACCGACTTAGCCCCATTGCCCGTCGTCAACCGTGGCTTTGGAGGTTCTACCATTCCCGAACTGATTCATTATGCAGAACGAACGGTGATTCCGCACGAGCCGAAATTATTGGTTGTTTACGGAGGAGAGAATGATTTATCAGGAAAAAAATTCAAGTCGGCCGAACAGCTTTTTGACTCTTACCGTGATTTTGTATCGCTCATTCAGAAGCGTTCTCCCAAAACTCACATTTGCTTTGTGTCAATGAAACTATCGCCGTCGCGCCGCCAACATTGGCCTGAAGTGACCAAAGGCAATCAAATGGTAAAAGCCTTCAGTACGGGGAAACGTTTGTCGTACGTGGATATTAATCCCGCATTATTCCACCCTAATGGTACGGTAAAAAGCGAACTATATACCAAAGACAGCCTACACATCAACCCGCAAGGCTATCGTGAATACGCCAAAATTCTTGTTCCTTTTCTACAAAAAAAATACAAATAGAGCATGCAAACTACGCGTCGTCAGTTTATCCAACAGTTAGGTTTGGCAGGAATTAGCTTGGGTCTTTCGGCGGCATTGCCGTTGGACAGCTGGAGCAAATCAGCCGTTCGGTTACCCCGTAGTACGCCCGAAGCACAAGGGGTTGCTTCGGCAAACATCAATGCGTTTTTGGACGCCATTGCTCAAAGT
Source organism: Runella defluvii (assembly GCF_014195535.1). Classification (GTDB taxonomy): domain Bacteria; phylum Bacteroidota; class Bacteroidia; order Cytophagales; family Spirosomataceae; genus Runella; species Runella defluvii. Next base: position 212,274 of record NZ_JACIBY010000006.1, read on the forward strand.
AAACATGAGTTTCACAGTATGATACTCGTTCGGCACGGCCAAGTGGTGGCCGAAGGCTGGTGGGCACCGTATCGGGCGGAATTGAAACATACCATGTACTCGATGAGTAAAAGTTTTACTTCCACGGCCGTAGGGTTTGCGGTAAATGAAGGCAAGCTCAAAACCAGCGACCGAGTAATTTCATTTTACCCCGAATACGCGCCCGCAACGGTCAGTGATTATTTGGCCAAAATGACGGTTAAAGACCTCCTAACGATGTCGGTAGGGCATGGCGTGGATCCCACGGGCCAGAGCATTCGGGATGAAGCCAATTGGATAAAAACGTTTTTGGCTTTCCCGATTCAAAACGACCCAGGCAGCACGTTTTTATACAATAGCATGGCTACTTACATGTGCTCGGCCATTGTGCAAAAAGTAACAGGACAAAAAATTATCGACTATCTACGCCCTCGTTTGTTCGAGCCTCTTGGCATTGAAGGTGCTGATTGGGAAGAAGATATGCTAGGTATCAACACAGGCGGGTGGGGATTGCGCGTCCGTACCGAAGACATGGCGAAGTTTGGGCAATTGTACCTCCAAAAAGGCAAGTGGAATGGCAAACAAATCATTCCAGCAGCCTGGGTAGAAGAAGCAACTACCTTCAAAATTCAGCAACCTTCTCCCGCAAAACCAACGCGCCCCAACGAAAAAAATGACTGGCTTCAGGGCTATTGTTACCAGTTTTGGCGTTGTCAGCACAACGCGTACCGAGGCGACGGAGCGTATGGACAATACACAATAGTGATGCCCGACCAAGACGCAGTCTTAGCCATCACGAGCGAAACTCCTGACATGCAGGGGATTTTGGACTTGGTATGGGAGCATCTATTGCCCGCCATGAAACCTCAAGCATTACCTGCCAATGCGGCTTCGGTCAATGCGTTGAAGCAGCGAATGGCGGCTTTGGCTTTGTTGCCACCCAAAGGAAACGTAAAGCCTTCGGAAGCGGTAAAAGTATCGGGGAAAGCGTTTGCAATCGAAGCAAATTCGATGAATGTACAACAAATTTCACTGGCCTACCGCGAAGGAGGTACGTATCAATTCATGCTAAAAGATGCAGCAGGTGAGCATAAAGTAGAAGTGGGATTGGAAAAATGGGTCTTTGGACAAACCGACTTGCCAAGACCCAATTTGGTTGCTTCTCAGAAAATTAAAACCGAAAAAATCGCCAAAATAGCGGCAAGTGGTACGTGGAAAGACCCGAAAACGTTTGAAATAACGCTACGTTACTACGAGTCACCACACCGAAATTACGTCATTTGCCAATTTGACGGTGATGCCTTGACGGTAAGTTTTGACAACAGCATCAACCGCATGTCGGGGGCAAAAGACAAACGCCCTGTACTACAAGGTAAAGCGCTGGCCTAACTTCCTTGCGAAGCCAACAACGATAGCCAAGCTTGTTCAACTTTTCCTTCCGAAAGGTACTGCTTGGCTGTCGTTACCCAATCTTGTCCCGCATGTTGGGCTTTAAATGCTTCAATTTTATCGGTTTCAGGCAACTGTTGGATGTTACCCAAACGTCCCAAGTTATTTCCCGAAAATTCAGGGTTGTTTTTGATAAAATCAGGAATCAAGTCCACCCCAATTCCTTTTTGAGTACTTGGTTTGGGAATTTCAAAAATTGCGTCGCCCGAGGCGCGTGCGTACCAATCACCCCCCATGCGGGCTACCCAATCCGTTTTGCGCTGGTCGATGCGGCCATCTTCTCCCAAAATATCCTCCGAAAAATGGGCTAGAATTACTTCGCAAATCACCAAATTGGCTGCTCCTCCTTCTTCGCCCAACGAAATAATTTGTTTGACTTTACACTCAAAAACGGCTTTCGATTCGCCAACGCGCGGCGGGCGTACCAGTTGGGACGGCACTTCGGTAAAACCTGCTTTCACAAATTCGTTGACGCCACGCGGATATTCACAACTCGCCAGCGACATTTGTTCAACCATGGCGTAGTCAACCATGCTAATCACCACCTCGTCCACGGCCTGTACGTTTTCCAGCGTATGTTTGTTGCTTCCGTCTCGCACGCGGCGATTGGGCGAAAAAATCAAGGTCGGGGGTTTTGTCCCAAACAAATTAAAGAAACTGAATGGGCTGAGATTTACGTTGCCCTCAGCATCAATCGTGCTGGCAAAAGCGATGGGGCGGGGCGCCACCGCACCTTGCAAAAAGTGATGCAAAACAGGTACTGAAACGTCTTTAGGGTTGATGGTTAGCATAAATGTCTTGGTTATGATTCACTAACTCGAAGTTTTCTCTTGATGTTTCCACAGTTCTTGAAAAACTGGACTATTGGCCCTGAGGGACTCGAACGTACCTTGATCAACAATTCGGCCGTTTTCGAGCACATACACGTAGTCAAATTTGGTCAAAAGGTGCAAACGGTGCAGGGACGAAAGTACGGCTTTGCCCCTAAATTCGTCAAACAATTGGTCATAAATCAATGACTCAGTTTTGGGGTCAACGCTGCTAGTAGGCTCATCGAGCAATACAATATCGCTGCTTCGGGCGGCCAAAATACCACGGGACAGCGCCAAACGCTGTTTTTGTCCCCCCGAAAGATTGACGCCCTTTTCTTGAATGTTGGACTCAAGCCCATTCGGTAATTGACGGGCTACTTCGCTAAATTGGGCCGTGTCGCATACTTGCCAAATATCTTGCTCTTCAAAAGGCAGTCCCAACGTAATGTTGTAAGCAATGGTATTTTCAAAAATTTCGGGCTCCTGTGGAAACAACGTCACGGTGTCCGTAATCAGGCCAACTCCTTCCACTGGTTTTCCATCAATGGTCAATTCTGCTCCTTTTTCGGGTTCGTACAGCCCTCTCAACAAGGCCAAAAGGGTGCTTTTTCCGCTACCACTTTCCCCAATAAAAGCAATGCGTTGGCCTCGTTCGATGCGCAAGTTTAATTGATGAAGGCTATGCGCCGATTTCTGGGCGTCGTAGGTATCGTGGTGCGAAAAACTCAACTGGTTGATTTGTATTGTTTTCCAATCAGACGGCAGAATTTCAGTTGCTTCGGCGCGGTGTTGCTGACGGTAGGCTTCGCCGATGGAACGAGCCGTTTGAACGTCGGTATTGTAGCGAATGATTTCGGTATATTGCCACGCAACATCCTGAAAAACACTGGTAAATTGATTGACATAACCCAACAAAGTGACCAGCCCGCCCACTAAAAACACTGCGTTGGGAACGTAATTTTGATACACGTACCCAACCGCAACCACCACATAAATAACCCCAATGAGCACACTCGCCACAAACCATTTCCATTCGTTGATAACCACCGTACGGCGAAATGGCGGGAATATCTCTTTTACCTTGGCCAACAGGCTATTTTCCATGCGTTTTTCGAGGCGCAGGGTAATCACTGTAATGATGTTGGAAAGACTATCAAACAAGGTCGATGACACGACGTGTTCTTTTTCGTTGGTTTCGTCGAGGGCTTTGATGAAGGGTTTGTCAAACTTAAAAATAATCCAAACCGTAAAAACGCCTATCAAAACACCAATGCTTCCGTAAAGCGGAGAAAAATACAGAATGGCCAAAAACGAAAAGATGAACTTTGAAAAGGCGTGCAAAAACATAAAGCCGTTCTGAAAGAAGTCTTTCAAGGCTTCGTAGGCTTTCCGAATACGGTTGATGGTAGCGCCGCTGTGGTGGTCTTGGTGCCAACGAACGGGCAAATGCAGCGATTGGTGATACAGTTCTTCTAAAAAATTACGGCTCAGATTAAACGCGAGTTCGCGCTCCATCACCCGCGCAGGACCGTGAAAGGCCCACTCCAACAGCATCAAAAATAGGTAGCCGCCTGCATACATCCAAACGTGCTTGATTACACCCGTTCCCTCTTTTTGAATGGCTTCGACAAACCAGCCGTACAAAAGAGGATTAAGCGCAAAAACCACATTGGCAAGGACAAAAAGGCCATATACCAACACGTATCGCCCTTTTTCCTTGCGTGCATATCGCCAAGCCGTTTGTAAGAGCGAGAAATAGGGATTTTTCATTGTTTGGAGACAAATATCAGTAAAATGAAACAATGATTTTAGCCCGAAGGTATTAGCTTCGGGCTGGCAAAAGGTAGTGGCGTATGGAGAGCGATGCTCCTACGATTTATTCAACAGTTGTGACTTTTTTCAAGTCTTCCCAGAAACTTGGGTACGACTTGGCCACCACGTGCGGTTCTTCAATAACAATAGGCATTACCATTCCTACAGGTGCAAACGCCATGGCCATGCGGTGGTCGTCGTAAGTTTCGATGGTAGGCTGTGTTGTAGGCGCTACGGTACGTCTTACCACGTATTGGGTATTACTTTCAACTTCTACTAATTCTCCACCAATTTTAGGCAACTCTGCTTGAAGAGCCGCTACACGGTCGGTTTCTTTGATTTTTAAGCTTTCAATGCCCGTCATTGTTACCGTAATGCCTTTAGCTACGGCACAAGCAGCCACGGTCTGTGCCAAATCAGGACAGTCAGTGAAGTCCCAAGCAAACGCTTCTTGGGCAGGAATTTTGGTCAAAAGAACTCCTTGCGCCGTAAAAGTGCTTTCCACGCCCATCTGTCGCATAATATCGACAATGGCGCTATCGCCTTGCAATGAGTTTTCTTTTAGACCCAAAAGCTCTACTTCAGCTTGTTCGGCCAAAGCAACCACACTGTACCAATAGCTTGCCCCCGACCAATCAGACTCTACTTGGTAGTGAGTTGGGGTATATTTTTGGGCAGGAACGCGGATAATTTTCTGTTCCCAATCCGCTTCAAACGTTGCTCCAAAAGCAACCATTTGTTGAAGCGTCATTTCAATGTAAGGGCGTGAACCAACTTCACCTGTAAGCTCTAACGTAATCCCTTCGGGAAGCGTAGGGCCTACCATTAGCAAGGCAGAAATATACTGACTACTCACATCGCCCCGTATTCTTACCTTATTTTCTCCCGAATAGGTAAAACCATTTAGTTGGGTTGGTGGGTATCCATCCTTTCCCAAATACGTAATATCTGCGCCAAGCGTGCGTAGGGCATCGACCAAAATCCCAATCGGGCGCTCACACATGCGTGGCGTTCCTGTCATGGTTTTATTTTGGCCTGTCACTGCAAAATAAGCAGTGAGAAAACGCATGGTCGTACCAGCGTCAAGTACATCGGCGACCGTTTCCGACGATTGCAACAAACGCAGCATCGTTTGGGTGTCACGAGCGGCTGATACGTTAGAAAGTTGCCCTCCAAAATTCGATAACGCATTGATAATCAAAGCGCGATTACTTTCGCTTTTAGAAGCTGCTAACTGGATTTTGGCTTGAATGGGAGCCAGAGGTGGGTAAACGGTTACTGCTTGCATTGAGAGTCGATAATCTGATAATTTTACAAAGTTAAGGCCATTTTTTTGCTTTTCAACCTAAAAAAGTACAATTTGCAGCTTGAAATCGCACAACTGTGAAATCTGATATTTCAGTCATTATCCTCACACACAACGAAGAAAAACACATCGAACGATGTCTCCGTAGCTTATTAGTGTTTACGGACAAAATCTTTATTGTGGATTCGGGTTCTACCGACCGCACAGTGGCAATCGCCGAATCATTAGGTGCGAAAGTCGTTCATAACCCGTGGATTACCTACGCTACGCAGTTTAATTTTGGGATTGAGAATACCCCTTTTCAGACCAAATGGCTCATGCGTATGGACGCCGATGAGTACGTAATGCCTGAGTTGGCCAACGAAATCAATCAAACCCTTGCTGGACTAGCACCTACAATTACTGGTGTATATGTCAAGCGCCGTGTGATGTTTATGAACCAATGGATTCGGCGCGGGGGGTATTATCCCATTTGGTTGTTACGCTTATGGCACCGCGACAAAGGGATTTGCGAGGAACTTTGGATGGATGAACACATTAAACTTTCAGAAGGGGAAACTATCCAATTCAAAAATGACATTGTGGATCACAATTTGAATAACCTCACGTGGTGGACACAAAAGCATAATAATTATGCCATTCGAGAAGTGATTGATTTATTGGACATAAAGTATAATTTTGCAGAAGCGGAGCGCGTTATTCCCAAGCTTTTTGGAACACAAGAGCAACGGAAGCGCTATTTAAAGCAAAAGTATGCTTCCTTACCCCTTTTTACTCGTCCATTCGCTTATTTTTTGTATCGTTATTTTATAAAGTTTGGCTTCCTTGACGGTAAAAAAGGCTTAGTATGGCACTTTTTACAGGGATTATGGTATCGTTTCTTGGTGGACGCCAAACTGTTTGAAGTAGAGTTTCGAGTTGGAAAAGATAAACAAGCTATCATTGAATTTTTCCGAAATGAATACGGAAAAGACCTCTCATCGGTTCAAAACCGACCTGTCTCGGTACGACAATAGTTGGTACAAGCATCCGCCTTTTTGGAAAAATGTGCTTTGGTTTTTGGTAAACGCACTTTTTTTTAATTCGTATTTTCCGTTGCCAGCCTCTATTAAGTGTTTTATTTTGAGAGGTTTTGGCACGAAAGTCGGGCACAATGTGATGATTAAACCCAAAGTAAACATCAAGTATCCTTGGTTACTTACGATTGGGGATTACGTCTGGATAGGCGAAGAGGTATGGATTGATAGCTTAACCGAGATTGTGATTGGGAACAATGTGTGCCTTTCGCAAGGAGCCATGCTCCTGACTGGGAACCACGACTATACCCGCAGTACGTTTGATTTGAAAGTGGGTAAAATTATTCTCGAAGAAGGCGCATGGATTGGCGCCAAAGCGGTGGTTTGTCCAGGGGTTACCTGCCATTCACACGCTATGTTAGCCGTCAATTCGGTGGCCGTGCGCGACTTAGAGCCATACGGTATTTATCAAGGGAATCCCGCTCAGTGGATCCGCGAACGTAGAATAACGGAGTAACGCTAAAACGTTAGACATCATCTCATCACCAACCCAAGAGGCTTTGAAAGTAAGTATTATTACAGTAGTTTTTAACGGAGAACAGACCCTAAAGAGTTGTATAGAATCGGTACTAAATCAGTCATATCACGATATAGAATACATCGTAATTGACGGAAAATCAACCGATAATACACCTAAGATAGTCGCTAATTACGGCACAAAAATTGCTGTATTTATCTCTGAAAAAGACCAAGGGATTTATGATGCGATGAACAAAGGTATCGCCCACGCAACGGGCGAGGTAATTGGTATCTTGAATGCCGATGATTTTTATGCAGACAACCAAGTCATTGAGAAGTTAGTGACAAAGTTGAAAGAAACGGACGCTGACGGCATCTATGGCGATTTGGTTTACGTAGATGCAAACGATACGGCACAGGTAACACGTTATTGGAAGTCGGGCGGATTTGATAGAAAAAAATTTCTTTTCGGTTGGATGCCCCCTCACCCAACGTTTTTTGTAAAAAAAGCGTCTTATGAGCAGCTTGGAACGTATCGTCTTGATTTGGGAAGCGCGGCAGATTACGAATTAATGTTACGTTTCCTATACAAGCAACGTCTAAAGGTCGCTTACCTTCCAGAGATTGTCACCGTGATGCGAACGGGTGGGGTAAGTAACAAAACAGTGGGGAATCGCTTAAAGGCAAATCAAAGTGACCGAGAAGCGTGGCACCTGAATGGATTGGAGCCCTATTGGTTTACTTTATGGCTCAAACCCCTTAGAAAGGTTTTACAATTTGTTTACAAACCAAAACGACCGAATAATAAATAGAATCGTATTTTCGGGAGTGTTTTTTGTGAGATAAGCTAATTTTTATAATTTTTGTCTTCCGTTATGAGAGACAAAAAGGCAGAAACGGAATTCTATGAACGCAGATATACTAATAGACGTACTCAGAAGCCAATATCAAAATATACTTCAACACGAAGTGTATCAGTGCCTTATATCCTTTTTGATTGCCTGCGCTGTGGCCATTACGTCTATTCCAGTGATTATCAATATTAGTGGATTGTTGGAACTGAAAAAGAAACCCAACTTCCGCAGTTCTCACCAGCAAGAAACGCCTGAGTTTGGAGGAATTGCCATTTATGCTTCGCTTCTCATTGCCCATTTTTTGTGGCCTCACACCAACGAGCAAACCGATGCTTACCTGACAAGTTTGGCAGTAGTAGGGCTTACAATACTGTTCTTTTTAGGGCTCAAAGACGATATTTTAGTACTTGACCCCAACAAAAAGCTTTTGCTTCAAGTCGTAGCCGTTTCTACCTTGATATTACTTGGAGGACTGAAAGTTGATCACTTCTTTGGTATTTTTGGCTGGACGCACATTCCAGATGTCATCAGTATTCCATTCACAATTTTCATTTTCATTGCCATTATCAATGCCGTCAACCTCATTGATGGCGTGGATGGGCTTGCAGGAGGAATTGCTTTTATTGCAAGTTTGAGTTTTGGAACGTGGTTTTTGTTAAATCACCATTTCTCAATGGCCTGCATGGCTTTCTCGCTTTCGGGGGCCCTTCTAGGCTTTTTGCGGTTCAACTTTTCAAAGACGAGCAAAATTTTCATGGGCGATACGGGATCGTTGATTGTTGGCTTCTTGTTGGCATTTTTTGCCGTGAAGTTTATCCGTCTTAACATCACTTACCAACATGATTCTACTGCGTTCTTCAATGCGCCTATTCTTGCAGTAGTGCTTCTGATTGTTCCTATTTTCGATACATTGCGCGTGTTTTTGGTACGTATTCTTAACCGCCGCTCTCCGTTTAAAGCCGACCGCAATCACATGCACCACGTACTTTTAGACAATGGATTTACCCACATCCAAACTTCGCTTACGTTTTGGGGCATGACCATTGTCAACGTGATGGGCTATTTCCTCACCTTTGAATACATCACCAATACCGAAGCCTTCTTTATTTTGGTGGGTTTATTTTGTGTTTACCTTGGTGCAGGCTACTTCCTTAAAATTCGGGCGATGAAGCGCAAGAAACAAATGACTTGGACGGATGTTTTCAAAGCCCCCGACACGCCACGCGGACGTAACTCATGGGCACGCCGTGTGATTCGTGGGTTGTAAAGCTATTTGACCGAAACCCCTCCCGAAACAATCATCTTCATGACGTCAGTACTCGATACGTTGTCGAGAATCTTGATGTTGGACTTTGCTACAATAAATAACTCTCCCGAAAACGCGTAAGAGTGTGGACAATAAACGGCTACGTACTCACTAAGCTCGAAGCTAGAAAGGTCGTTCTGCGTTATAAAACCCAGTTTTTTTAGGTCTGACTGCGGGTTGATTGTAATCAACACAGGTTGGTTAAACTTACGCTTGTCGCCCACAAACGCCGAAATAAGGTCTTTGATAGAATAATATATCAAACTCACCAACGGCATTTTCTTCAAAATGCTTTCGCTAAAACTAAATACCGATTGGGGCACGAAGCGGGAAAAAATAAACCCTAAAAAAACAATGCTTGAGACGATAATCAACAGCCCCAGCCCTGGCAAATAAAGTGGATGCTTGGCATCGGTATGAATGTAGATGGGTAAAATACTGTCTAAGTATGAAATTCCTTCTTTGATAATTAGGAACGTAAAATACGTGGGAGCAACAAGTACAAGCCCCCGTACAAAGTAGGCAAAAACCCGTTTTATGAAGCGATTTTGGAGCATTTTGAAATAAATAGCGAATTAGGGAAACTGCACTTTCCAAGGCTAATCACTATGAAATGTTATGAATTAGTAACTGCTATTGGTCGAGGGAAGTTCCTTGTTGATACCCATGAATAAGATTCCTAAAATTTTCTACTTTCATTCCTAGTATTTTAAATTCATTCGTTTCATTTTTACAGGGTGTTAACTTTACCCCGTTAAAAGTACTTTCGTGCGCATACTTAGTTGTTTGGTGTACCGACATCTAAACCATTTAGTTCTATGCCACGTAAACCCAACCCTACTCACTCAGCCTATTACATGGGCTTATTGACAAGTCTTCTTGCTTGGGCAATAGAGGATTATCCCAAAAATAGGCCCACTGACAAAAAGTTGCTTCATTGGTTTTCGGAAAAAATTCCCCTTTGCCATCATTTGGGAAAAGTACCCACTCCTGAAGCCGCCAAAAAAAGTTACAGTAAGATGTGGAATAGCCCGTGGAATTGTTGTTTTGATACAACAACGCTTGATGGCTTGTGTAGAATTTTGGCTATGTCGCTACCGATATGCGACTTTAAAGACTACCAAACTTTCTTGCAGTGGGCAGGTGAAGTCCCCGAAGGAGTTGATGAAAACGAACTCGTACAAATTGCCCAAAAGATGGTGATTCGGGAATATCACGTTGAAAAAACGAAGGGTATTTTTGAAACTACCGCAGAGAAGAATGCTGGTTTTGAACGCTTAGGCGTTGCTTCATAAACAAGTCAAACTGAACATAAAAGCGAAGGGCGCTGCTGACCCTCAGCAACGCCCCCTTTTTATGCTTTCTTAGGTTGCAACTTTTTGTATGTATATACGGCTGCACCCACTGCTAAAGCAACTGACAAGAGTTTGACGACTTTTTTCATGGCTTTGACGGACGATTTAGAAATTAACAAAACAACTAATTTAGCTCAATTAACGGACTTTCTGCCTTGCTATTGTAGAAAAAACATCATTTCTGGTTTTTTCTCAATCACATTGCTTTTTGCACCTATTTTTACTTTAGACGGGAAAAAGTACAAAAAGGTTTAAAAAAAATCACAAAAATTTTACAGCAACAAAAGTGCCAACTTTTTGGGCAAAATTATAGCGTAGAAATACGCATTTTGTTACCGAAAAATAACTTTAGAGCCGTTTTTGTAATTCTGAAAGGTGCTCATCCGTAAAATCAAGGTGCGTCACAAAGCGAACCAAGTGCTTCCCAAACGTCACGGCTCTGATGCCTTGAGAAGCAAGCTGAGCTACGTAGTCGGTAGCAAGGATGGTTTCAGGTAGGCGAAAGATGACAATATTGGTATCAATCGGATAAATTTCTTCTACTTCGGGGCGGCCTTTTAGTAGCTCTCCGATGGCACGGGCGCGAGCATGGTCTTGACGAAGACGCTCAACGTGGTGGTCGAGGGCATAAATTCCTGCGGCAGCAAGATAGCCCGCTTGGCGCCAGCCGCCTCCCATGGCCTTACGAGCTCGACGCGCTTGTTTAATAAAGTCTTTACTGCCTAACAACAACGACCCTACGGGGCAGCCAAGCCCTTTGGACAAACAAATACTGATGCTGTCGAAAACTTGCCCGTATTGGAGCGGAGTTTCGCCCGTTTCGACGAGGGCATTAAATAAGCGAGCTCCATCTAAATGAAGTGCCAAACCATGTTGGGTACAAACGTCTTTAATAGCTTCAATTTCGCTGAAACTGTAATAACAACCGCCGCCTTTGTTCATGGTATTTTCGAGGGAAACCAACCGCGATACGGCCGCGTGTACGTCGTCGGGGTTGTTGATGGCATCTCGTACTTGTTGCGCAGAGATGCGCCCCTTGTCGCCGTCTAACAGTTTGACTGAGCTCAACGAGTTGAGCGCGATGCCACCGCCTTCGTACAAATAAATATGCGAAAGTTTGTCACAAATGACCTCCGTGCCAGGGCGAGTGTGCACACGTATTGCCAATTGATTGGTTTGGGTTCCTGAACTACAAAAAAGCGCCGCTTCCATACCAAATAAAGCTGCTACTTTTGTTTCCAACGCATTAACGGTGGGGTCGTCACCGAAGACATCGTCACCGACTTCGGCGGTAAACATGGCTTCAAGCATTGCTTTGGTGGGTTTGGTAACGGTGTCGGAACGAAGGTCAATGGTAAGCATGATGAATTAGTTTGTTGGAATTAAAAAATCAAATCCATTTAGGTTTCTAATAATCGTAAACAGGAAAAATATTCCTACGGCCAGGAGGACTACCCAGCGGCGGCGAAGATAATGAAACGGACGGACATCGTCGAAAAGTTCGGCGTACAAAACCAAGCCTAAAAGTGGCAGAACCAAGAAAATGAGCGCATTGTCCTGAAATGCCCTACCAAACTCTCCGTGAAGTAGCGCATGAAACGCCCGTTGCCCACCGCAGCCCCAGCAATACAAACCCGTAGTTTTGTGAATGAGGCAAGGCGGCCCAAACGATTGAACAGCAGGATTATAATAAAAATAAAAAACGGTAATGACCAAGGCCGTTACCGTTAAAATGATTTTTTTTATCATTAGGCTTCTCGAATGACTAAACTTTTGGCCGCTAAATCGTGCAAGGCTTGTTCCTCAGGGTTAAATAAAGGCCATAACCACAGCAGAAAACAAAAATGGCCTGAAATGTACTTAATCAGTGAACGAACTAACGCTTGGCTAAACGTAAGGCGCTCTCCATTAGGGCCTACCACTTTTATTTTCATAATCATTTTGCCAAACGTGGCTTGCTTGCTTGAGCTTACCATAAAAGCATCGTAAACAAAGGGAGTAAAGATACTGGCTAAAATTAGAACGATAAGCCCAATGCCAAAAAGCCCCATCACGGCGGCCGTAGCTTCGTCGGAGCCTTCAAGGGCATCGGCAGAACTGAGACCAATCAGGGCAGCTAAGCCCCCAAAAGGAACGAGAATAAGGCTAAAAGCAATCCCGACAATAATACTATCAATGATTTGGGCGACCAAGCGGTTGCCAAACCCAGCAAGTGGAAAGGTATTCATGCAAATAGAGGTTTAGGGATGAAAGAAGTGAACTTATGCAAAGCAAGAGTTTTCTGGACAAAAAACAAGTTTTTATCCAGAAAATAGACAAAAGAAAGCCTAGGTAGAGATTCAAAAAAAGATTGTCTTAAATGAGGTTAAAGAAAGCCAAAAACCCGTATATTTACCCCTAATCGCATTTTCCCCTACTTTTTAATGGCATTATTCTCTTCGCTGAAGATAGCGCAGGGAACGTATTTTTTATCTATTGTTCCATTAAGTTTTAGGTGTATGAAAAACGCAATTGTACGTATCTTCGGAGTGTCTGCGCTCCTTTTCATTGTCCATTCTCTTGCTTTTGGACAATCCTCCACTCCTTTGGCAGCCAACGGCCGCTTACAGGTAATCAACCGCCAGCTTTGTAACGAAGCAGGAACGCCCATTCAGCTGAGGGGAATGAGTTCGCACGGGTTGCATTGGTTTGACCAATGTTATAATTCTTCGGCCTTACAAACACTGGCCAACGACTGGGGCGCTGACGTATTTCGGGCAGCCATGTACGTGGACGAAGGTGGGTACATGAACAACAAAGTCGGTCTGCGCAACAAAGTCAACCAGTTGGTCGATTGGTCGGCTCAGTTTGGGATGTATTGCATCATCGATTGGCATATTCTGAACCCTGGTGACCCTAACCTGCACACCGCCGATGCCATTGAGTTTTTTCAGTTAATGGCGCAGCAGCACGCGGGTAAAAAACACGTTATTTACGAAATCTGCAATGAACCCAACGGCGTCAACTGGTCGTCGGTCAAAAGTTATGCTGAGCAGGTCATCCCAGCCATCCGTCAGTACGACCCCGACGCGATTATTTTGGTGGGTACACCTTCGTGGAGCGGTTCGCCAGGCGACGTCCGTTCTAATCCACTGACGGGGTCCAACGCCCACAACATCATGTACACCTTCCACTTCTACGCAGGTTCGCATTATACCCAAAGCTACATCGACGATGTGATTAAAACGGTGCCTTTGTTCGTATCAGAATGGGGCACGAGTAATTATTCAGGCAACGGCGGGAACGATTACACCAACGCCCAAAATTGGGTGAGTTTTATGGGGGGCAATAACTCCTCTGGAATGAAAATTAGCTGGTGCAACTGGAGTTATTGCGACAAAGACGAATCTTCTGCGGCGTTGATGCCTGGAGCCTGTGGCAACAATGGCTGGAACAATACGAGCACGTCGGGAACGTGGGTCAAAGATAAAATCTTAAATCCTGCCGATAATTTTGGCCCTCCTACGCCTTTTGTCACGATTAGTAGCCCTGCCAACAATTCGACGGTGACGATTGGTGCCAATTTGACCATTACGGCCAACGTGGGAAATGCCACCGCCACCGTGGTAGAGTTTTACGATGGTACGACCAAACTGGGCGAAGATGCCACCGCCCCGTATTCATTGACCCTGTCGAACATCCAAGCAGGAACGTATAATTTAACCGTAAAAGCGTTGCTTAATTCAGGCGTTCCACTGACGTCGTCGCTGGTGCAAGTGACGGCGATTCCTGCACCTAACCAACCGCCTACAATTACCCTTACAGCCCCCACCAACGGAACAACTTTTACGGCTCCAGCCACCATTTCGATTGCGGCCAATGCTGCCGACAGTGATGGTAGTGTCGCGAAAGTGGAGTTTTACAATGGTTCGACGAAACTGGGGGAAGATACCTCAGCGCCGTATAGTTTTGACTGGACGAACGTGGCCTCAGGCGCATACACGATTTCGGCTAAAGTGACTGACAACCAAAATTCGGTGGTAAATTCAGGCAGTGTAACCGTGTATGTAAATAGCCCTGGCAATCCTTCCGCAGACATCATTGGGCCTGATTGCGTGAGTGCGAATGAAACAAAATTAGTTGAGCTAAATTCTATCAATCTACCCAACGCCAACAGTTTTTCATGGTGGTGTACGGGTTCTACCCAAAGCATTACGGCCGTTTCGGGGCAACCTTCAAAAGTTAATATCAATTTTGGGGCTAACTTTTCGGGCGGACAAGTGTGCGTTGGCGTCAATTACTCGGCTGCGCCTTGGTACAAGCAGTTTTGTAAAACAGTGACACTCTGCACGGGACAACCTCCTGTCAATCAAGCCCCTTCGGTGAGTCTAACGGCTCCATCGAACAATGCCTCCTTTACGGCACCTGCAACGATTGCGCTATTTGCCACTGCCGCCGACAACGACGGTAGTATTTCAAAAGTAGAGTTCTACAATGGAAATACGAAGTTGGGCGAAGACCTGACGTCGCCGTACGAATTTAGCTGGGTAAACGTTGGCGCAGGTTCTTATAGCTTAACGGCCAAAGCGACCGATAACCAAGGCGCAACGAGCACTTCTTCGGCGGTATCGGTGACGGTAAATGCCCCAGTTGTCAATCAAGCCCCTTCGGTGAGTTTATCGGCCCCCTCCAATAATGCCTCTTTTACGGCACCTGCTTCCATCTCGTTGGCGGCGAATGCCTCTGATTCGGATGGCAGTATCGCCAAGGTGGAGTTTTACAGCGGTAGCACCAAGCTAGGCGAAGATGCCACCGCTCCCTACACCTTTAGCTGGGTAAACGTTGGGGCAGGTTCTTATAGCTTAACGGCCAAAGCGACTGATAACCAAGGCGCAACGAGCACTTCTTCGGCGGTTTCCGTAACGGTAAATGCGCCCCCTACCACAACCGCTGATATTATTGGCGATGACTGTGCCGCCGTCAATTCAGTAAAACCGTTTGAGCTAAATGTCACCAATCGAGCCAACGCCACCAGCTATTCGTGGTGGAGTACGGGTTCGGTACAAAGTATTACCCCAACTTCGGGTCAGCCTTACAAGGTGACGATTAATTTTGGCCAATGGTTTTCGGGTGGCCAAGTTTGCGTAGGGGTAAATTATTCGGCTTCGCCTTGGTACAAGCAATACTGCAAAACGGTGAACGTATGCGCCGCAGCAAGGGTAGCCGCCGAGGAGCTGGTATCTGCCGATGCGTTCTTGCTTTATCCTAACCCTACTCAAAATGTGTTTACGTGGGTGTCAGGCAAAAACGTCGAAACGCTCAAAGTATATGATATTTTAGGGCTAGAGCGCGTTGGACTTGAAAAAATAATGCGAGGTACAAAAGTGAGTTTTGGCGAGCATTTATCGACGGGAATTTACCTGATTCGGGTGAATTACGAGGATAAAACGCATTTGACTCTAAAAGGGATAAAACAATAAAAGAAGCGAAAGCAATGCTTTAATAACCAAAGCGCCTTCTCACATGGGCTGATATGCGAGAAGGCGTTTGGGTTGGCGTTTTAAAGGCCGCTTTATTTGAGCATAATTTCTTCGGCGGCCGTATTTTCGGTGGCAATGGGCTTGGCAAAACCTCTTAAATCGTTGTTTAACAACAATACATTTTTAACATTAGAAGCTTTGAGAAAGGACGCGGAGGTTGAAGCAAATTCGGGAAAACAATGAATTACTTTGATGGCCTGACAATTCCGCAGTTGCACAAATGCTTCGGCGTTGGGCGATACTACAGCACTTATTCCCTCTACCGTCCCTTGTTGTACATTATCCAAAACCACCGCAGGACGGTCGTCGGTTTTCAAATAATTCAACTGAATGTTTTTCAGTGAAATAGCACGAGCATGTCGCACTTGAAAACCATAGGCATTGCTGAGGCCAAACTGCTCGGCATCGGGGTATTTTTTCTCATTTTCGAGCAATTGTTTTTGCGCATCGGCTAATGTGCCACCACCCGAAAACGAGATAGAAATATTGGATAAATGCACATTTTCAATGGGGTGCTCAGGCAAACCCGCCAGCAAACAGCCCAAACGGGAAGCTCCTGTAGCTACCACATTAGAAATGTACACATTGCGCAATGCACCAACGGGGACATTTTCTTGGTCCTTTTTATAAGGCCGTGCCCGATTACCCAACCTCAAAAAAATAGGTGCTTGTGGCCCCGAAATGCGGATATTATCAATGACAATACCGTCCAGTTCTCCACCATCGACGGTCGCAAGCGTAATCCCTGAATTACCTGTAGGGTTGCCGTAAATAGCGCGGTCAGAAACGATGGACGGCCGTACGATACAATTGGTGATGGCAATATTTTTGAACCCTCCCGACGACTCGGTACCGCACTTGATGGCGTTGCAATGGCTGCTCAAAATACAATTGCTGATGACGACATTTTCGACAGGGTACTGATTCATGCTTTTGAGGGTAATGCCATCGTCGTCGCTATCGCCAAGGCAATTGACAATCCGAACGTTTTTACAACCGTCGATGTCCATCATGTCGTTGTTTTTGTTGCTATGGTTGAATACCTCAATACCATCAATCAACACTTCTTCACAATTCAAGTAGTGTTGCATCCAAAACCCCGAATTTCGCAAGTGTAATTCTTTGACGGTTAATCCCTTCACTTGTACAAACCAAAAAACAAACGGCCGTGCATTATAATTTTTGGGAAAAGCAGGTGAAGTATCTTTAAAAGCAGCCCCTTGGCCATCGATGATACCGTTGCCACGTAGGCTAATATTTTGGTTTCCCTCTGCATAAAACAGCGCAAAATGAATGTTATCATTGCTGTAATAAGGGATTTTGGGGGTAAGAACAGGGTACAACGAAATATCAGTCGCGCCCAAAATGGTCGTACCCGCAGGAATATCAAGCGTGACGTTGTCTTTCAGAAAAACGGTGGTTGTCAAATAACGGCCAGCGGGAAACCAGACCGTTCCACCACCTTGGGCGGCACAATGGTCAACGGCCTTTTGGATGGCTTTGGTGTCCAGTGTTGTTCCATTCCCCTTCGCACCGAAGGTTTTAACGTTGACACTTCGCTCTTTTTGGGCAATTACAACTCCTTGATAAAGAAACAAAAACAGAAGAAAAAGACGATTCATACGGGGCTTTTTAACGTATAAATAGTACTCTTTCCGTACTCAATCATACTATTTAACGCATAAAAATCACCAACGCTCCTAACAATGTCAATCCCAAAATCACCCGACGGTAATTGTTATCTTGGATGATAGAAACGATTCGGATGCCCACAAAAAAGCCCAGCACCAGCGCAGGCAGCAGCATCAAATTAAGCTGAAGGGTATCAAACGTGACATTGTGCCATACCAACACCTGAAACGGAAGTTTGAACAAATTAATCACTAAAAACAACCAAGCGGCGGTGCCAATCAAATCGTTTTTGGAAAGACGAAGGGCTAAAAAATAAATCGTCGAGAGTGGCCCCGCCAGATTGCCCAGCATGGTCGTAAACCCCGTCACAATTCCCATCATAGCGGCAAACCACTTGCTGGTGGGAATAGGAGCCGATTTGCGGTATTCGAGCCAACTCATTACTCCCACAATGAGTAAGATGACAAAAGCCATAATTTTCTTAAAAACCGCCTCTTCCAGTATATTCCCAATATATACCCCCGACAACACCCCAAAAATAATCCAAGGTAACAGTTGCCAAAAGTATTTCCATTGGGCGTGGCGGTTATAGTACAAAACGGCCAAAATATCCGCAACACAGAGCATTGGCAAGACCACGCCCGTAGAAGCTTTTCCACCAAATACCAAAGCCATGATGGTCACGTTGAGCATTTCGACGCCTTTGAGGCCCGCTTTGGCCAAGCCAATGATAAAAGCGCCCAAATAGACCAACGCCCAAAGTTGCCACGTAAAAGTCGAAGAGATGTCCATTGTTTATCAAACTACGCGTTGAACTGAATTTGCCCAAGCCCTTTTTGCCAATGAAATCATCACGACCGACAAGAAACAAATTCCTGCAATAAAGATAAAAATGGTGGAGGTATTACCCGTTTTGTCAATAATATATCCAAACAAAGGCTCACCAAGGGCGGCAAAAACGTAGGCACACATGTTCATCAAACCCACGCCCGTACCCGTGTAAGTTTGCCCCAACATCTCAGGGCTAAGTGCCCAAAAACAGGATTGAGGGCCATAAACAAAAAAGCCCACCGACAGCATCAAAAAACCACCTAGCACCAAACTATCCGTTGGGGTTATAAAAACAAGCAATGAAATAACCGCACTGACGGCCATTCCAAAACGGATGGCGTGGATGCGATTTCCTTTGAAAAAAGTATCGGACAATAGCCCAAAAGAAAGCGCGCCGAAGGCCATGCCAACGGGTAGCAAAAACGTTACCCAAAGGTTGCTGGGGTTTTCTTTCCACGTTTTACCCAAATAATGAACAGGAACCCAAAAAATAAGCCCATAACGCGCCATGCTTTCAAAACCGAGTGCCAAAGCCGTAAACAAAAAATGGCGATGCGACAGTACGGTGCGGTAGCGACTCCACCAACCTTCCTGTACTACGTTTTGGGAGGCATGTTCGTTGTCTAGTGTAAAACCTGCTTGCGAAGGGGTGTCTTTGGCAAAAATCAAAAAAATGGTGGCAGCTACCAGTAACAATAGTACTGGAAGTCGGAAAAGCATTCGCCATTCCATGCCTTGCTGGAGCAAAATAATGGAAAGTAGGTAAGTAACGGCCGACGAAAACCCCGCGGCCATGGTATAAAACCCGAAGGCTTTCCCCAGTTCGGCTTTGCTCCACCAATTGCTAATAAGTTTGCTACCAGGCGCCCAAGCCATCGACTGAAAATAGCCATTGAAAGCCCACAAAATCAGGATGACGGTGATGGAGTTGCTGTAACTAATGGCGATGTTGGTAAGTACCGACAAATATGCTCCCGTGACAATCATAAACCGCGCACTGACGCGGTCGGCAAGGTTGCCGTTGATAAATTGCCCAATGGCATAGCCCAGCAGCATGGCAAAGCTAATCCAACCAATGAACGAATAAGGAACGTTGAGGGCAGAGGCCATGCCTTTGGCAGCCCACCCGAAGTTGTGCCGACCTGTGTAAAAAAACAAGTAACACAGCATCGTGACCAACAACATTTTCCACTGCTGACTACGGAAAGATGAATTCATGTAAGTTAAAGGTGGTTTATGCGAATTCCTACGCGGAGGGGTTTGTGTGTGAGGGCATATTGGAAGGCTTGTTCGGCCTCAGGAAGAGAAAACTCTTTGGCCACAATCTGTTCAAAAGGAAACGACCGATGGTGCTCAGAAATAAAGGCCACGGCATTGGCAAAGTCGTCGTAATTGTAGTTGTGCAATCCGCGAATCGTAATCAAGCGGCGAATGATTTGTTCGGCGTCAATTTCGATTTTACGGTTTTTAAAGACCGCCCCAACCCACACCGCTACGCCTCCAACGCCAAGGGCTTCGATGCCTGCTTCCATGGCAGTGGGTGCTCCACTCATGTCAAAAACGACATCGATGGGGGTGTCAATAGATTGATGCTGAAGCAAGTGCGTTTGGTTCACCCCAAAAGAAATTGCCTGTTGCAAACGGAGTTCGTCGATGTCGGCGGCGATGATTTTGGCCGCACCTGCTACTCGACACATCGCCGCACACACAACACCCAGCAGCCCCATGCCCGTGATAAGTACCGTTTTGTGGGTGAGTTCGCCCGCGAGGCGCAAAGCTCCTGCGACGGTAGCCACGGCGCAGTTGATGGTTGCCGCCACGGGAAGGGGCACTTCCTCAGGAAGCTTGAGCACCGCCGTGTTGGGTTTCAGAATGGTATATTCGGCCAATCCACCGTGAAAACAGTCGTCGTCGGTAACAAGGGCGTGGCCATATTTGAAGACATTTTCGGATTTTTGGGGCATTCCGCGTTGCGCCATGTCGGATTGGTCATTGGCCGAAAAAATACTCCACGTAACGACGTCGCCCTGACGAAGCGGTGCTCCTGAGTAATCGTTCCCCGAATGCGCATCGCTTATTTTGACCACTTTTCCGACAATCTCGTGGCCCAAGACCGTGGGCGTTTTTTCCTTTCGTAGCCCGCAAAATGTGTGTAAATCGCTGCCGCAAATGGTGGTATAGTGGTTCTGAACCAAGATTTCACCTGGGCGTAATTCAGGCAACTTTTTGTTCACCAATTCCATTTCCTGCCCCGATGCAGTAAACACTACTATATTTCCCGAATCCATTGTTTGCAATTCCTTTTTTACGAATGAAAGTGAAATCACAAAGGTGGTGGTTTTTGTTTATAATTACTGAACTTATGTTTATAAAACAGTAAGACCTTCCAAGTTTTGGAAACTTGGAAGGTCTATGAGTACGTACTAAAAAAATTACAGATTTAAGCTCCAGCCTTCGCGGTAGTCGCGTTTTACAAATTGGTTGGCCAAGTCATAATTGGTGATTTTCATGTTTGGCGCGTCGTAGTATAATTTCTTACGGCCATTATATCGGTCAACCGAACGCTTGGCAGTTGGGTTATCGCGCAACATCCAGCTACGGATGGCCAAGTTACCAATCAAAATACTTTCGGTAAACGGTGCCGCATACTCAAACGGCGAACTGGTTACGCCTTTGCCGTAGCCCGCAATGCACGCATTCACCCACTGCAAATAGTGGTCTTCGTTGGGAACCCGCGGTATGGTTTCGGGAATATTGAGGGTTTCGTTGGCTTTCAAAGGCAACAAACGAGGCTTAGCGCCGTAGCAGTCGGCCATGAGTTTGCCTTTGGTTCCAATAAACAATACCCCTCCGTCTGAGTTTCCGAAGCTTTCACCTGGCAATAACTCCTCGGGTAATTCGGGTAAAATACCGCCGTCGTACCAACTTACTTTGATGTTGCCTTTGCCGTCTTTACGCGGATAATCCAAGTGGATGGAGGTTGAAAAAGGCGTCCAATCGGGATTATCGTCTTGCGGGCGAAGGGTAAACGTCCACGTACCTGCCACGCTACATTCCACCGAAGTGGGATAATCAATTGGCAAAATACGATACACGGGATCCATGATGTGGCAAGCCATGTCGCCGAGCGCTCCCGTACCATAAGGCCACCAACCGCGCCAGTTCCAAGGCAAGTACGCTTCGTTGTAAGGCACTTTTTTGGCGGGGCCAAGCCACAAATCATAGTCCAATTCTTTGGGAACTTCGTAGGTTTTGTCGGTTGGGATGGCTTGCGGCCAAACGGGGCGGTTGGTCCACGTCAATACTTTATGCACATCGCCGATGATGCCCGAGTCATAGATTTCTTTCATACGACGAACGCCGTTGCCCGAACCACCTTGGTTTCCCATTTGGGTGACCACCTTGTATTTTTTGGCAGCCATCCCCAAAATCCGCGCTTCGTAAATGTCGTGCGTGAGTGGTTTTTGGGTGTAAACGTGTTTGCCCAATTGCATGGCAGCCAGCGTCGCCACGGCGTGGGTGTTATCGGGGGTAGAAATGGAGCAAGCGTCGATGTTTTTATGTTCTTTCGCAAGCATCTCTCTGAAGTCTTTGTAATACGTGGCTTTAGAGAAACGCGTGCGGGATTCAACGGCTTGGCGGTCGTCCACGTCGCAGAGAGCGACAATGTTGACGTTGGGACTGTTGGCAAACGACGCTAAATCGCTTTTTCCTTTTCCGCCGACACCGATTCCTGCGATGTTGAGTTTATCGCTCGGTGCGACGAAACCTTTGCCCAATACGTGACGAGGAACAATAAAAAAAGAAGTGGCTGCCACCGACGAAGCTTTCAAAAAATTGCGACGACTGTTGGCGTGTGGAGTGATTTTTTTTTCTTCCATGAGAATACTGGTTTTTGGGGGTTTAAGAATTTTCTATACTACTGATTTTTAGTGCAATAGTACCCCCCTTTTCTCCGATTTTTCTCACGGATTTATCGTTTTTTCACCATTACATCATCCACGAAAAAAATGGCAGTTGCAACGGGTTCATCAGCTCCCGCAAGTGGCGGGTGTGGGTCTTCGTTGGGGGTCTTTCGGTTGGGTAAATCGCGGTACGGCCCCGTGAGTAGCGATAAGCGTTCTACTGATTTTACCGCTTCTGCCAACGCCGCCTTTTCCACCACTTTCTTGCCGTTGATGGCTAAGTCGAAAGAGCCGCCCGCGAGCTGGGCATTGACCGAGAACGTTAACGTGTACCATTGCGAAGCATCATACGTTTGGACGATTTTTTCGGTACCGCCATCAGTCACGACGATGTTGCCTTTGTCGTCGAAACGTAGCCGAACAGGGCGGTTGCCGTAGCAGTCGGTGAGGTCAATTTCTAGGGAACCTGTCTTGTTTTGGGCGGGTGATACCGTCAGCGAACATTCGATTTGGGTACCCTCTTCAAACACCCGAATGGCGCGTGCGTAATCGTAGGGGTCTTTGTCGGCCAATTCGAGGCACTTTCCTTGCTTTTGAGGCGTTGCCACAACCGTGACGGGTGCCCATTGCGGAGCATAAATGTTCCAATCAGGCACTGAGCCGTTGTTTTGAAGCGCATTAAAGTCATCGCTGACATCGCCTTTCACTTCGTATCGCACGGGCGTAGGAATGCGGCTAATCCAAATATCTTCTTTGTTCATGCTGTACGACAACCACATATCGTTGCCAGGCGGGTTGCCGTTTCCTTCCTCCATGCCGCGCATGTAACAAGGGCCAAAATCTTTCCAACGGCCAAAAAATCGACGCGGCGGCACTTCGCCTTGTACCAAAAGCATGTTATCGAAAATAGCCCCGTCGTCGCCCGTGATGACGACCAGCGGAAAGCGATGTTCGTCCATTTCAATGGGATTATAACAAATGGCATAGCGCCCGTCGTCGGTGCGTTGCCCCCATTGTTTGCCCCCAGCCATGGTCAACGTAGGTACTTTGACAGGCGTAGAAAACGTCGTTCCTTCGTCATCCGACAAAGCAGCTTTTGACCGTTTCCAGAGAGCAACGACCTTGCCATCTTTGCGGTGATAATACGAGAGCGCCTGAATATCAAGCGATTTATCGAGGTTGTTTTTGTAAAAACCGTCTAAGCCGTTGTCCTCTTCTCGCCACTGGAGCGTCATGAGTTTATCGCCCAAAAGCGCGTTGCAAGCCTCCACAAACCCTTGGTCGGTTGATTTTTGGTAAAAGGGATAACTGGTATTTTTCTCGGTCCACTGAACCCCATCCACTGTTTTATGGCTGCTGTACCGAATAAAATAAATGGGGCCATACGTGCCATCTTTGTAGGCTTCCCGCACCACTCGCCCGATTCCCCCTTCCCGAAACGGTTCTTCGGCGTGGGCATAAAAAGCCAGCACCAACAAACGGCCGTTGGGCACGGTGTAGAAGCCCATGCGCTGGTGCATCATGTAACCGTCTGACCCTTTGGGGATTTTGACACCCTTGGGTGCGACATACGGCGGGAAGACCACAGTAGGCTTGCTCCAAGTGCGGCCGTCTTTGGAAGTAACCACCAAGGTTTGGCCTGGGGCGATGTGTTCATCGACGGGGTTGCTAAGGTATTGTTGGTAAAAGGTGTTGTTCCAATAACAAAGGGTGGAGGCGTGGTTGTACGTCCAGCCAAAACCATCGGCCAATTCAGGATGCGTACGGTTGACCCGCAGCGTTTGCCGACTTTCCACGCCAATGGCATAGCGCAGCCGCCCTTCGTGGACTTGCGGGTCGGCGCTGATGCCACCTACGTAGCGCACAGGTTCGTGGACGCTGCCCGTTTGGGCGAAGCTTGTAGATAAACCAATTCCCAGTACAAGGCTACACCAACCTAGTTTTTTCATATCTCTCAGTGGTCTTTTTTAGAATACGTTGGATGGGAAGATTTGGACTAAGGAAGGTGGGGGATTTTGGGGTAAATGAAAGAAAGAAAATTTTCTTTAGTAACTTGGAGTTTGAAAAAATGCCTTAAAAACAGCCTTAGTGAGACCACAATGGATTGGAAAGAATACATAAAAACATTAAGCTTAACTGTCGAGGGGTTAAGTTATGGTTTTAATTTGCCTGTTTCAGCTAACCTATTGGAGGATTTGAGTGCTCAATTTAGTCTCGAAGAACTTCCAAGGGAACTTGAAGAACTATATTATGAAACAAATGGGGTGGACGAACTTCTGAATGGCGAAGAAATAGGACACCTAATTTGGACAATAGATAGAGTTATTGAGATAAACAAAGAATATCGGACTGGAGCAGATTTTAAAGAACTTCAAATACCTTTTGAGCA
Source organism: Runella defluvii (assembly GCF_014195535.1). GTDB lineage: Bacteria > Bacteroidota > Bacteroidia > Cytophagales > Spirosomataceae > Runella > Runella defluvii. Next base: position 236,997 of record NZ_JACIBY010000006.1, read on the forward strand.
GCTTTTTTTTATTGCAGACGCAGGCAATGGAGATTTATTTGGTTTTGAAACGCTCAATAGAAAGTTTGACCGTTACGATATTTTTGTTTGGGATCATGAAACCGATAGTAGGACATGGGTTGCCCCAAACTTAGCCACATTTATCAAATGGTGGACTGATGGCACTATCAAAGTTTGAGGAAGAGAAGATATTTCGGCTAAAATGGTTTTCAAAATCCTTGTGGCCATTCTTCCACGGCGCCCCATCCTGCCTCATTGCTCCAGAGGAGCTAAATCTTAGTAGAAAGAATGAATGGGCTTGGAGGGGATGTATTTATTTGCCTTTTGCTTCGGAGAAGCATAATATGTTGCTTTGTTATGCTTCTCCGAAGCAAAAATTAAAAAAATCTCCCACTGCCACTACAAATGTTTCGCCTCTACCGAGGCTATTTTGTTTTTAAGGCATACACAAAAAAATCCCGCGCCAATTACCGACGCGGGATTTTTTATACAATTGGGAAAACCTATTTCTTAGGAGCCTTGTACGTAATTTTGTACAACGTTCCGTTCAAATCGTCGGTGACGTAGATAGCGCCGTCGGGACCTTGGGCGAGGCCCGTGGGGCGGTGTTGAACGGGGCCTGTGGGCTTGGCTAAATCAGTGCCTGCGAAATTGTCGGCAAAAATCTCCCAAGGGCCAGAGGGCTTGCCGTTTTTGAACGGTACAAAAGCCACCATGTAGCCCTTTTTCAACACAGGTGACTGCCCGTGGAAGGCAATAAATGCACCGTTTTTGTACTTGGCAGGAAACATTTTACCCGTATAAAACAACAACGCATTAGGGCCAAGGTGGGCAGGAAAATCAGCTACGGGATTCACCGCTTTTTCTCCTCCCGTTTTCTTGCCGTCGCCGCCGTATTCGGGGCAAAGGATTTTCTTCTTTTGGAAAGGGTCATAATAGACGTAAGGCCAGCCCGCATCGTCGCCTTGGCGAAGTTCGTAAAGCGTTTCGGCAGGCAATTTTTCGCTGTCTTGCGGGGTATAATACTGAGGAAAATCTTCATGGAACTTCCCGCGACCGTGCATAAGGGCAAAAAGCGAATTGTTAGTCGAGTTCCAATCCAAGCCTACGACGTTTTTTAAACCCGTAGCGTAGCGGATTCCATCGCTGTAATATTGGTTCAAACGGTCGGTTTTGAAGCGCCAAATCCCCCCGATAGAATCCAACAACGGGCAAGGCATGATGCCCTGTTTGGTGCCAGGTTGTTTGCAAGTTTCGTCATACGAACCTACGTTTACATACACATAGCCATTGTTATCGACGGTCAAGTTTTTAGCTTCGTCGCGGCCGCGTGCTACCAGCCCTTTGACGATAAGTTCGGGATGATCGTAGTCGATAACTTCTTCTTTATCATTGAGTTTGTAGCGATAAACACTCGTGGACGATGACGCGTACAAATAACCGCCGCGGATGTACATACCCGAGCCTTTGTAATCGCCAAAGCCAATTTTTTCATCAATAACGCCGTCGCCATTGGTGTCGCGGAGGCGGTAAATGGCTTTGCCTTCTTTGAGTTTGTTGATTTTGACGTAAATATCCCCGCCTTTAGAAACGGCCAAATGTCGAGGTGTTTCTAAATCTTCAGCCAAAATAGTGACGTTAAAACCCGCAGGCACTTTGATATCGGCAGCTGCAACGGCTGGCTTTTTAGCGGGGCGTAAAGAGGGGTCACTTTTGTAAGCGGCCAGACTACTCGCTGTGGCCAGTACCGCAGCCACAGAAAGCGTTCGTAGAAATGGATACATAAAGTAAAAGGAGGTTGAAGTTAGATTACTTTGGTATAAAGCACTTTGAAAACAGATTATAACGTTGGTAGAGTTTTGAAATACCCGCTTACTCCAATTCTATCCACTTCGAACCTACTTCATCATTTGCCAAATTGGTACCCCAAGCGTATTGCAAAAAGAGGATGTAGGTTGGCGAAAGAAGAGTTTCTGTTTTCGGAGCGAACTGATTCACTAAAGAATCCGATCGAAGGCTTCGTAATAGTTTCTCTTAACTCCACTTTTGAAAAATACAGCTCAATGGCAGTTGCGGTTTCTATCGAGAGCGATAAATCTTGCCAAAACACTTTCCGAAAGCCTACAAAAAGATTACTCCCAAAACCTTGGCTATTTAGCATCGTACGCTTCACGATTTGTTCGGTTTGTACGTTGTTTTCATCAAAATAATACGACCTTCCCTCCCAAAAAGGATCTGTATTTTTTTTAAATTGAAAGTCTCCCAACACCTCAAACCCATATATAAAGTCAATAGACTTCAACGTTCGATAGAACTCGTATCCAAGATTTATCCGTGCATTATTATTCCTTTGCTCCATAAATGGATTGGTGTTATTACTGCTCAAGCTTCCTCCAAGTTTTAGCCTATAATTCCCCCTATGATTTGCGTGGGGAATCCTCAAAAGGACATTGGGAATTTCTTTCTCTTTGTTGATTAGCGGTAATAGGTCAATGGAAATTTCCTTTTGTTGAGCAAAAGCAAAGCCTGATAGCGATAACAAACCAATGACTAAGAGTGTGGTAAACTTCATAACGTTAAAAGGATTAAAATGTGATTACTTCACCTCAGTAAAATTCAGCTTGGGCAATTTCATGGCGTTCTCAATCAACTGAATTTCAATGCTTAAGATACCCACTTCAGACACGAGATCGATTTTTTCGATATCGTCGGTAGGTTTGTGGTAGTCGTCGTGGCCACCCGTGTGGAAAAACAAAACGGGGATTTTCTTGGCATAAAACGAGGCGTGATCCGCACCGCCGCTGCCCGAATTGTCCGTAAAAAATTTGACGCTTCCGCCATTCACTTCCTTAAAAATGGCGGGCCAAGCATCGCTGGTGCCGTACCCCCCGATACCCACGCCACGGTCGGGAGCATAGCGGCCAATCATGTCCATGTTGGCCATGAAATTTATTTTTTCCAACGGCAAAGTAGGATTATTTACAAAATACCGCGACCCTACCAAACCCAGTTCTTCGGCTCCGAAGGCAATAAACAAGAAATTGTAAGACTCTTTGACGTCGTTTTTGGCAAAATACCGCACCAATTCTATCAATCCTGCCACACCCGACGCATTATCGTCGGCGCCGTTGTGAATTTGCCCTACGGCGTTGGCATCGCGCAGACTTCCTTGGCGGCCTTCGCCCAAGTGGTCGTAGTGCGCACCGATGACGATGGTGTAGGGCGCGCCGTTGTCCAGAAAACCAATCACGTTTGAAGCAGGACGAATACTGTCGGGCACCACAATGCGGCGCACTTTTGCCGTAAAGGGTTGCAAGAAACCGTCGGTGCCAAGGGGGGTAAGCCCATTTTTCTTAAATTGTTTGATGATATACGCCGCTGCTTTTTCATTCTCTTTGCTTCCCGTACCCCGTCCTTTCATTTTATCGGAAGCCAAAAACTGAATGTGTTTTGCGACGGATTCTGTGGTTGGACGTACCGACTGGCTGTATAACAACGGAGATACGAGAAAAAAAGCGAGAACAATAAAAGGTTTCATACTACTAAAAACAGAAAATGGAGTGACTAAAATAAAACAGCCCGCAAAATACGGGCTATTTGGGTATAAAATGTTGATAAACGCTCTACTTTTTGATGAGGCCAATCACGAACAACACCAACAATGCCCCGATAACGGAGGTGAGAATCGTGCTTAATAAACCCGCTCCCAACGAGACGCCGAGCTGACCGAAGACCCAATTCCCAACAAAAGCACCTACAATGCCGACAGCGATATTGCCAAAAAGACCGAATCCAAAGCCGCGTCTTATTTGACCAGCCAACCATCCTGAAATAGCACCTACAATCAATACATAAATTAAATGACTCATGGTAGTAAAGGTTTAGGATTGATAATAAAACAAAGTTATTCTTTGAAGAAATACATGACGAGCATAGAAGCGGTGGTATCACCCACATTGACGGGTTTGTGCGGGAGGTTCGCGTCAAAAAAGATAGAATCTCCTGCACTCAAGGTATATTTTTGGTCACCTACGGTGTATTCTACTTCTCCGCTGATGATGTATTTATATTCGTAGGCATTGGTTTTGACCATGAAAGCACGGGTAGCTTTGGGGGCTAGTTCCAAAATAACAATGTCAGTAGGAAGACTTTGGATGTTGCGCGTCATGATGCGTTTGTACAAAAAACCTTTGGACTGTTCTTTTTCAAACGACTGATACTCGCTACTGCGTTTGACCAGCACTTTGGCTTCAGAAGCTTGTTCTACATCGGCAAAAAAATCGTTCAAATCCACCCCTAGCGAGCGAATGAGATTGATCAGTACCAATAAAGAAGGAATCGTCCGATTGTTTTCAATTTGCGAGATAAGTCCCTTGCTTACTTGGGCACGATCTGCCAATTGTTGAATGGTTATTCCTTTCGACTTGCGGTAATCTTTCAGTTTACTGCTAATTTGCAGAAGTACTTCGTTGGCCATAACTACAGAACAAACAATTATAGGATTTGGGGACAAAGTAGGCGTATCTATACCAAAAACCAAAACCTATGCTATAAATACTTATCTACCGACAAATTATGCCTGATGACCTCAAGAATTTGGGAGGAATAAAGAGGAGTTCTAATTTTCCCCAAAAATACCCTTTTATGAAAAGCCCCGCGTGGCAGCTGACGGTACATGTATTAGGAGGACTGGCATTTTTGGCTCTCCCCTACATTTTTGCGCCCAACGGGCTTTCGCAACTCCTTCACCTGACCTCCAATCCACACGAACTCACCAGTTTTGCTTCGTATTTGTTTATGTTGGGTTTCTTTTATTTGAATTACTACTACCTGATTCCTGCCCTTTATTTCCCCAAAAAATATGTTCGATACGCTCTGAGCATTGGAGCTGCTTTTGGGATAATTTTCCTGCTTCTAGCTTCCATCGACCGAACAGCAATTGGGCCTGAAATGTACCGAGGTCGCTTTGAGGAACACGGTCACCCACCCCCGCCATCCAATGCTGAAGCAAGCCCCCATGATTTTCCTCCCCCGCCCTCTTCTCACCAAATGATAACGGATAACAAACCTCCTATGGGGTTTGAACTGAGCCATGCGCTTTTTCTGTTTTTGGTCGGCGTTTTTGTGTCATTAGCGTTGCGTATCAACCATCGTTTGCGGCAAACTGAGAGCGAAAAACTGAATACCGAACTGTCATTTTTGAAAGCACAAATCAACCCCCACTTTCTATTTAATACGCTCAATAGCATCTATTCACTAGCGATTGAGCAGTCGCCACACACAGCCGACGCGGTGGTGAAGCTGTCGTCGTTGATGCGGTACGTCATGCGCGAAGCAGCTACAGATTGGGTGGCATTGGAGCACGAACTTGGGTATATTTCCAATTATGTAGCACTGCAAAAGCTTCGCCTTGGGGATACCGTAGAGCTGGACTTTGGGATAGAAGGCAAACCCAATGGCCATAAAATTGCACCGTTGATTTTGATTTCATTCATCGAAAATGCGTTTAAATACGGCGTAAATCCTCAGGAAAAATCGCTGATTCAGCTACGGATTTCGGTAAAAGAAGGGGTATTGACCTTAACTACATTTAACAAAAAAGTACGGGTGTTTTATGATGAAGAAGCGGCGAGTGGGATAGGTATCGAAAACACAAGAACGCGACTGGAATTGCTCTACCCTGATGATTATGAATTGAAAATCGGGGATAGCGTGGATAGTTTTACGGTAGATTTGCAGTTGCGAATAGCGTAAAACCACCGTGCAGAGAGTTGCTCACAACCCGACCCTACGTGCAAAGGGTTTCTCAAAACCCGACCTCACGTGCAAAAGGTTGCTCACAACCCTGTTATTTTATATGTAAACAACATACCAAACTATGCTAAAAGCAATTGCCATCGACGACGAGCCCCCTGCCCTGCGGGTGATTTCTCATTTTTGCAGTCAAGTATCTTTGGTTGACTTACAAAAAACCTTTTCGCGTACCGACGAGGCGCTGGCTTATTTGGCCGAGAATGAGGTGGATTTGCTCTTTTTGGATATAAATATGCCCGCCATGTCGGGGATTGATTTCTATAAAGCGATTCCAAAAGCTGCGATGGTGATTTTTACGACGGCCTACGCCGAATATGCCGTAGAGGGCTTTAACCTCAGCGCGGTTGATTATCTTTTAAAACCATTTACCTTCGAGCGTTTTCAACAGGGGGTTCAAAAAGCGCTGGATTATTCTCAGTTCATCAAAAAAGCAGAACCTGAGCTTGCTGTTGAATATTTGTACATAAAAGCCGATTACAGCACCTATAAAATTGCCATCGCTGACATTTTGTTTATCGAGGGGCTAGACGATTACCTCAAAATTCAGCTCGAAAATGCGAAACCTATCGTGGCGCGTATGACCATGAAAAGCATGGTTGAAAAACTGCCAGCACGGGATTTTATACGAGTGCATCGGTCGTTTATTGTACCTCTGCGACGCATTGAAAACGTTCGAAATAAAGTAATTGCACTGGGTGAAAATGAAATCCCGATTGGAAGTAGCTACGAAGCAGAATTTTTCAAACGTTTTTCTTCCTAGTAAGTGTCAGCAGTTTCTCTACTGTGTTAGCGGTTTCTCAAAACCGCGTCTGTTGAGTCCGTGGTTTTGAGAAACCACGGGCACCGCACAGAAAACACGAGCACGGCGAAGAAAACACGAGTATGGCGAAGAAAACACGAGCGCGGTTTTCTGCAACGCTCTCGAAAAGATATGCGTAACAGCAATTGTTAACGCAATCATCCACTTTTTGAGCATCACCCGAATTTGCCATACCTCTCCCTGTTTTTTTCTTCACCTAACTTAAAAACAGTCTCATGAGCAACATGGCAAAACTTATTATTGGAATGACTGTGGCGTTTTGTATTGCCCTTTTCAGTTGCAAACAAAACAACCTCGACCCTCAAACCACTTCCAACGGCTCCACTTCGTCAAACACGTCCGCTACCACAGCCGATATACGCGATTCGCTTTGGCTGTATATGCAAGATGTGTATTTGTGGTACGACAAACTTCCTACTACGTTCAACCCCCGTTCGTATGCCGACCCTGAAAGTGAGATGGATGCCTTGCGTACCTATCAAACATTAGACCGCTGGTCGTTTGTGGAAAAGGCGAGTACCTTCAATAGCTATTTTTCGGACGGCGAAACACAGGATTTTGGTTTTTGGATAAAATACGATGCCAACAACGACCTGCGGGTACGGTATGTATATGCCCAATCGCCTGCTGGAAAAGCGGGGGTAGAACGGGGCTGGAAACTGACGACACTGAACGGGCAATCGGTAAAATCAATGACGGACGATGCCATTGTTAGTGCCTTCTATGATGCGACTTCTACGACGTTTGGGTTTGAGAAATCAGATGGAACGACGTCCACCGTTGCGCTAACAGCCGCGACTTACACGATGAATACGGTGCTTTTTAATAAAACCTACGACGTGGCGGGACGAAAAGTGGGTTATTTTGTCTTCAATAGTTTTACAGGAACCCCTTCGCAAAATGAGCTAAAAGCGGTGTTGAGCAATTTTGAAAGTGCAGGAGTCAACGAACTCATCGTGGACTTGCGCTACAATGGCGGTGGGGACGTCGAAACGCAAATTATGTTGGCCAACACGCTTGCTCCTACGAGTGTCACCAAGTCGTCGGTGATGTTTAGCTATCTTCACAACACCAAACTTTCGCAGTGGAACGAGACGATTCGCTTTTCTAAAACAGGCGCTTTGAATCTTTCTCGAATTTTCTTCATTACGTCGTCGGCCTCTGCTTCAGCATCCGAATTACTTATCAATAACCTAAAGCCGTATTTGGACGTCAAAACAATTGGCAGCACCACGCATGGTAAGCCCGTAGGCATGTACGGTTTTGAGGTGATGGATTACGTCATTGCTCCGATTGCGTTTAAAACGGTGAATGCCCAAAATGTAGGAGATTATTATACGGGTTTGGCGGTAGATGCGGCGGTGGCGGATGGACTCAGCAAAAATTGGGGCGATACGCAGGAGAACTGTTTGGCTGCAACACTCAACTATATTCAGGCGGGTAGTTTCACCGTGGCAAGCAACGCCCGCCTTTCGGCCGAACAAGTGACCATGAACCAAACACTTGACAAAAAAATGGTCAAAAACACCGTGGTCAGACGATAGTCAGACCACGAAGAGTAGAAGAGTCCTCAAACACTGGTCAGCGATAGTCAGACCACGAAGGATGTTATCGTAAACACTGGTCTGACTATCGTCTGACCTGTGTTTACCGCAACATTTGAGCCCTTTACCTCAAAACAGGCTTTTTGCACAACGTTGTAAATGCCTTGTACGTATGGTTAATTAAAATCACTCATTCTAACCAAAATCATACGAATATGGAACGCAAGGAATTTTTGAAAAGAAGCTTATCGGTATTAGGCATTGCAACCGTAGTCCCTATTGTCAGCTCTTGTAGCAAAGAGACTGTTGACCCAACCTCCACTACTTCGGGCTCTACTACTTCGCAAGGCTCTACCAATGGCTCGTCAAGCTCGAATTGTACAGTCACAAATTCGGAAACCGAAGGGCCGTTCCCAACCAAGACTCCGAGTTCATTGGTCATGAAAGATATTCGTTCAGACCGTTCGGGGCTTCCTATGACAGTTACTATTACCATCAAAAATAAAAATAATAGCTGCGCAGCGCTGTCGGGAGCACTCGTTGACATTTGGCACTGCGATGCGGATGGAAACTACTCAGAATACGGCGGTACAGGTATGCAAAGTACCAACTATACATCAGTGCATTTTTTGAGAGGACGCCAAACTACCGATGCGTCGGGTAATGTAGGTTTTACAACTATTTTCCCTGGGTGGTATTCGGGTCGTGCAGTACACATCCACGTTCACATCTATGACTCTACGGGCAAGTCGTTGTTGGTCACCCAAATCGCTTTTCCTGCCGATGTGTGTGACACCGTATTCACTACCGCCACCAACTATTACAAAAAAGGCAAAGCGGATACGACTAACGAAAAAGACAACGTATTTGGGGATGGATATACCAACGAGCTTGGTACGGTTTCGGGAAGCGTAGCCAATGGATATACAATTACTCATACAATTGTTGTAAGTGCCTAATAGTTAGTGGATTTATGAAAGGACTAATCAGTCTGTGTTATCGGAAAGTGATTGACGCATCGTCACAGAAAGCTTGGGATAAGTTTGTTTTTGACGATACTCATCTTGAGTTTTTTATGAGGGCGCAGTATTTTGACCCTAATAGCCGTTATAAAACCTTGCAAGAACTACTCGACCATGTGCCCAATGCCGAGCAGATTCACGGTATGGTGAGTACAGCAGCGATTGGGTACTTACGCCAACTCAACGATATAATCCCTGACATAGCCAACACTCACGGCAAGCTTTGTCTTCCGTTCAAGCGTTTTCGGTTTGAGATTGTTCAATCGAACATTCAGAACAAGGCTGAACATAAAATAGCTATTTATTTCTATAGCGACCCTCTTACTTGGATTGACACCGTCGGCGACCATTTATTGGTGGCCTACGGTGACCATCGAACTGCCTTAGCGAACGGTGCAGACATTGAGACCGATTTAATTGCTCTTCAACCCTTTTTGAGTATTTCTTCTTTGCAAAAATCATTATGACCCAAATCGACGCTGTCATTTTTTTAGCCGACCAACGTGGAGTGTCACAACTCGACTGGTTTCGGAGCTACCATAGTTTCAATTTTGGGGCCTATCGCGCCGAAAACCGTGAGCCATTTGGTGCGTTACGCGTGCTGAACGACGACACCCTAGATTACGAACGTAGCATCGAAATGACGGTTGACCAAGCGACGGATGTGGTCTTGATTCCGTTGGTTGGGGCTTTGGAATACGAAAATAGCCTACACCAAACGGGTTTTGTAGAAGCTGGGCAAGTGCAGGTCTTTTCGGCAAAGGAAGGGATGAGCTACAAAGTAACCAACCCGTATCCTGACCATCTGGTGAATTTTTTGCAAATTTGGCTAAAGCGTCCGCCAGAAGATTTTACCCCAAAAACAGAGATGAATACGTTCAATTTTTCGCAAAAGAATCAGTTGCTTCCTCTTTTTAATGCGTGTGTGCCAGGTTTCATCGGGCGTTATGACGGGCGGGCAGAGGATAGTTATCAAGTGCAATCCGCAGGAAAAGGAGTATATGTTTTTGTGATAGAAGGTGCATTTGAAGTCCAAAACCGCCTGCTTCATGCTCGCGATGGTTTATCGCTTTCGTCGGTGACGGAGGTAGAATTTGAAGCATTATCGAACGATGCTATGTTGTTGATTTTGGAAACCTAATTGTGGTTTTCTATTTCAATGCTATCTTTAAGGTTTATCTCCTAAACCTTAAAATTTTATGGAATCAAAAGACTTCAAACCCTACGTTCCCAACGAAAGTAGCGTCGCCGAATTTACTGTCAAATCGGTCGTCATGGGTGCTATTTTTGGCGTATTGTTCGGCGCTGCTACGGTCTATTTATCGCTCAAAGCAGGACTTTCTGTTTCGGCCTCTATCCCCATTGCCGTTTTGGCTATCTCGCTGGGTCGCAAATTTTTAGGCACCACCATCCTCGAAAACAACATCATTCAAACCACGGGTTCGGCGGGCGAGTCCATCGCATCGGGCGTGGTGTTTACATTGCCCGGCTTTTTGTTTCTTTCCATGACCGAAGAGGGCAAAAGCATCGGGGCCGATTTTTTCAATTATTGGACCATTCTCACGTTGGCCATTTTGGGTGGATTCTTAGGGACGTTTATGATGATTCCACTGCGGCGGTCGCTCATCGTGCAAGAGCACGGCACCCTTCCCTACCCCGAAGGGACGGCTTGCGGTTCGGTGTTGATTGCGGGCGAAAAAGGCGGTGACCTTGCCAAAACAGCCTATCAAGGGCTTGGCGTGGCCATGCTGTATGCTTTCTTCCAAAAAATCTTACATGTGATTGCCGAAGTACCCAAATTAGCCTCATCTCAAGCCAGCAAAATTTTCCCCTCGGCCGTCGTCAGCGGTGAAATTACCCCCGAATACTTAGGCGTAGGCTACATCATTGGTTTTCGTATTTCAGCCGTCTTGGTAGGTGGCGGACTTTTGGCCTGGCTAGGGCTCATTCCTCTCTTAGCAACCCTCGTTCCTGCCGATACCATCGCCGAGCAGCTTATCAAATTAGGCTACCTCAAAGACCTCGCTACCGCAGGCGGCCCAGGTGGCTGGAACCCTGATTCTCATAGCTTTACTGACACCGCATCGGCCATTTATCGCGCTTACATCCGTCAGATTGGCGCAGGTGCCGTGGCAGCGGGTGGTTTTATGGCTTTGATTAAAAGCATTCCTACGATTGTTTCATCCTTCAGCCAGAGTTTAGCCTCAATGAAAGCAGGCGCTGATGCCACTCGCCTCCGTACCGAACAAGATTTGTCGTTTAAAGTGGTGCTTTTTGGCTGTTTGGCCCTAGTGATTTTGATGGTCATTTTACCCCAAATTCCTGGTGACGGGTTCTTAACCAAGTTTTTGATTGCGGTGTTGGTCGTGGTTTTTGGCTTTTTCTTTGTCACCGTCGCCAGCCGCATTGTTGGTATTATTGGCTCAAGTTCGTCGCCTGTTTCGGGAATGACCATTGCTACCATTATGGCTACTTCACTGGTTTTCATTGGGTTTGGGCTAACAGGAAAAATGTACGAACCTGCCGTTTTGGTCATTGGGGGAATGATTTGCATCGCCGCCGCCAATGCAGGAAACACCTCACAAGACCTCAAAACGGGGTATTTGGTGGGTGCTACGCCGCGTTATCAACAAATTGCCCTTTTCATCGGGGTCATTGTGTCGTCGTTGGTGATTGGTGCTACCGTCAAATTGCTCGACACACCCACCCCTGATTTGGCTGCTCAAGGCATTCAGCATGCGATTGGCACCGACAAGTTTCCTGCTCCTCAAGGCACGTTGATGGCTACGCTTATCAAAGGACTTTTATCGTTTAACCTCGATTGGCAGTTTGTATTAGTAGGTGTCTTTATTGCCCTCACCATCGAAATCATGGGAGTCAACGCGCTTTCGTTTGCCGTGGGTTTGTACCTTCCTCTCTCAACAACGTTGCCCATTTTTGCGGGTGGTTGCGTCAAAGCGTTTGTCAACTGGAACTCAAAACGCCAAGGAATCGAAGAAGAAGACGCTGACTTGGGCAAAGGGAATTTGTTTTCGACGGGATTGGTGGCAGGTGGTGCGTTGGCGGGCGTGGTTGTAGCTCTCCTCTCGGTCAACGACAGTATTTTTAATGCCCTTGCCAACATCAACCTCGAACACGCCCTTGCTTCAGTCTTCGGTGAAGGCGGATACCAACTCCTCGGCGCAGGCTTATTTGCCGCCATGGCCGTAGTGTTGTATCGCGTAGCAATGAAGCGATAAGATTTTTGTACAAAAATATTTTTCACCCGCAGATTTTCGCCGAACAAGAACTTCATAAAGCAATTATTCAGCGAAAATCTGCGGCTTTAAATCTGGGAAAATCTGTGGGAAAAATTTCAGGCAATGCTCCACTACTTCAACTTCCGAAGTTTGACATTTCGGTACCAAACTGTACTTCCCCAATCTTGTAACCCAATGACACCCGTTAGCTGATTTTGAGCAATAGGTGCATTTTTCAACGGACTATTAGTTATTCGTTGCTTCCAATCAGCACTCGATAAGTCGTGTTCTTGAACCACAAAACCGTTGAGCGTAATTGTTAATTTATTTTTCCGAAACACTACGTGCACCTGATTCCATTCGCCGACAGGATTGATTTCACGAAGACGTGCATTGGCGACACCAAAGAAATCGCCCGCGCGGTGTTTGTTTTCGGCGGCACCTTCGTAAATTTTATCGTCCAACACCTGAAGCTCAAGCCCCGTATTGTGCATGTTTTTATACTGCTCCGCTTCTTTCACAAAAAAGAAAATACCACTATTGGCCAATGGACTTACTTTCCAGTCAGCTTTAAACTCAAAATCCCCCGAAACAAGCACATTTGAAACAATGTCGCCGCCATTAGGGGCTTTGTTTCCCGCGCGGGTGGGCACATCAAGCTTGAGGGCATCGCCTTCCACTTTCCACGCCGTTCCTACGCCTTTGCTACCATACGTATGCCACCCCGACACATCCTTCCCATTAAACAACAGCTCCCATCCTTGTTTCTTTTCTTGGGACGAAAGGGCATTTTGTGTTTGGGCTTGAGCGGCCCAAGTTCCCATCAACAGGGCGAGCGAAAGTACTAGCTTATACATCGTTAAAATTAGTTTGACTGTTGCTATCCAAAGCCAAGAAGCAGACTATTTTACTTTCGTGCATTTCTTGCGACATTTGCGCCCAAACAATTTCAAGATACTTTTCACTATGTTTTCTGCTGAACAACTACGAACTTTTACCAAAAATATATTCCAAAGCATCGGTTTTTCGGAAGAAGATGCCACCCTAGCCGCCACTGTCCTCATTGCCGCCGACTTACGCGGGGTTGACTCGCACGGCATCGCTCGTTTGGCAGGTTACGTACGGCTGTTTGACCACGGACGGCTCAACCCTACCCCAACCATTAAAATTGTACATCAAACCCCCAGCACCGCCGTCGTCGATGGTGACGCTGGTGTCGGGCTGGTTGTTGGGCCAAAAACCATGGAAATTGTCATTGAAAAAGCCAAAAACGTCGGTTCGGGCTGGATTTCGGTGCAAAACTCCAACCACTTTGGTATTGCGGGCTACCACGCCATGCTTGCCCTCCCCCACGACATGATAGGCATGGCCATGACCAACGCCGCCCCGTTGGTTGCCCCCACGTTTTCATTGGAAAAAATGCTCGGTACCAACCCCATTGCCGTGGCCGTTCCTGCCCATGAAGAGCCTGCCTTTGTCGCCGATTTTGCCAGTACGGCGGCGGCTTACGGTAAGTTTGAGATTTTGCAACGCAAAAACCTGCCAGCTCCCCTTGGCTGGGCGCAAGATTCGGCAGGCAACATCACGACCGACTCCAACCCCATCAAAAACGGCGGGGCATTGCTTCCACTTGGCTCTGACCGCGAGCACGGTAGCCACAAGGGCTACGGATTAGGGGCGATTGTAGATATTTTTTCGGGCGTATTATCGGGGGCTAATTACGGACCTTGGGTACCACCTTTTGCTACGGCAGGCTTTATGAGTGCCAACGAAGGGGTAGGAAAAGGAACTGGGCATTTTTTTGGCGCGATGCGGATAGACGGTTTCCGCCCTGCCGACGAATTCAAAGCCCACATGGACACGTGGATTCGCCGTTTTCGCTCGGCCGAGGCCGTTGAGGGCAAACAAGTCTTGATTCCTGGCGACCCCGAACGCGCCATCGAAGCCGACCGCCTCGAAAACGGACTCGATTTGCTCGACCCCGTCGTACAATCTCTGGAAGAACTTGGCAAACGATTTGGTGTTTCTTTATAATCAACCTTTATGAAAAAACTATTTTTCACCCTGACGATTTGCAGTCTAGTGACGCACATCGCCTGCGGACAAACACCCAACTATTTTCCGCAACTGACCAAAATTCGCGTCGATGGCGGTATGAACCCTGTGGTATTTGGCTACGACAAAGCTACCATCAAGCTCAGTCGCAAAAAATGTACGCAGTTTCCCAAAAATAGCCCTTGGTATTGCCCCGACCCCGACGCCCCTGTTTATGAACGGTTAGCGATTTTTAAACATCCGCAAATCAGCGATTCGTTGTATGTGTTGTTTTCACACGGACCCAGCGAAGACCCCAATTTTATGATTGCGACCAAATCGGGCAAAACCCTCGGAACGGTCAATGGATTGCAGCTATTCCTGACCAATAGCACCACTTTTTACGTCAGCGGACATACCAATAATTTGTTTGATAAACGTCGGAAGTTTCAAATCAAAAACGACACCATCGCCGAAATCACCCAACCTTTTTACTACGTGGGGTTACAATCAGTGGCGTTGAAAGAGCTTACGTTGTACAAAGACAAAACCTCCAAAGAGGTAGTAGCAACCCTCCCCAAAGGCTACAAAGTCGAAGTAGTAATGGCCGAATTTGGCCGCCCTGATTTTGAACTAGAAGAACATTTTCTGGTTCGTACCGATTTTGGGCTTATCGGATGGCTACGTCTCAACAAAAACGAACCGTGGGAAAGTTACATCAAAGGACTGTTCTTTGCAGGAGATTAGTTTTTTGTAGTAAAACACCGCTTTGTCCACAAAGACTTCGGCTATTCACCATTTTAACGTATCTTTGATGTATGCGTCAAGATTATCTATCAGGAAATAAAGAGCCGCTTTCGCCCATCGAAAAAGAAATTGACAAGGCATTACGGCCGTTGTCATTCAGTGATTTTGCGGGGCAAGACAAGATTCTTGAAAACATTCGGATCTTTGTAACGGCAGCCAAACAACGGGGCGAACCACTCGACCACGTGCTTCTTCACGGGCCTCCAGGTTTGGGGAAAACAACCCTTTCTAACATCATTGCCAACGAATTAGGCTCTACCATGAAAACATCGTCGGGGCCTGTATTGGACAAACCAAGCGATTTGGCGGGGTTGCTGACCAACCTCCAACCGAACGATGTGCTGTTTATCGACGAGATTCACCGCCTCAACCCAATTGTGGAGGAGTACTTGTATTCGGCCATGGAAGATTATAAAATCGACATCATGCTCGATTCTGGGCCGAATGCGCGGAGTATTCAAATCAGCTTGAATCCCTTTACACTTATTGGTGCTACTACCCGCGCGGGCTTGCTTACGTCACCTCTACGAGCTCGTTTTGGAATCAATTGCCGCCTAGAGTATTACGATGCCCAATTGTTATCATCCATTGTAAAAAGGTCTTCTGCCATTTTGGGCACACCGATTGAAGACGATGGCGCCTTTGAGATTGCCCGCCGTAGCCGTGGCACGCCGCGTATTGCCAATAATTTATTACGCCGTACCCGCGACTTTGCCCAAGTAAAAGGCCAAGGACGCATCACGGTTGAGATAGCTGAGATTGCCCTCAAAGCCCTTGATGTGGACCAGCATGGCCTCGACGAAATGGATATTCGTATTTTGAGTACCATTATTGATAAGTTTAAAGGTGGGCCCGTGGGAATTACAACCATTGCAACCGCTTGCGGCGACGAAGCCGAGACGATTGAGGAAGTTTATGAGCCTTTTTTGATTCAAGAAGGATTTATAAAACGTACCTCACGGGGACGAGAAGCCACCGAAAAAGCCTATCGACACCTAGGAATTGTCCCTAAATTTAGGACGGGCGACCTATTTGGCTAGTCTTTTTTTAGAAAACACTTGTTATTTTTTTGAAAAATTACGACTTTTGCACCCTCATTCTGAAAACAACAATTGTCATGGCCAGAGTTTGTGAAATTACGGGCAAAAGAACACGAGTTGGTAATAACGTATCGCACGCTAACAATAAAACCAAGCGTAAGTTTTATCCAAACTTGCAAACAAAGAAGTTTTTTATTCCTTCTTTGAATGAGTGGGTAGAAATTAAATTGGCTACTTCAGCTCTTCGTACTATCAATAAAAAAGGTATTGAAGCAGTTTTGAAAGAAGTAGGTGCGTTGTAGTCATACACGACCATCTTTTGCAAAAGATTTAACCCCGCGACGGCGGGGTTTTTTGTTGCCCTTTTGAGCCAAAAAGTTAAGATAACGAGTGTTTGACGGAATAATAACCCACAAACCCGTATCCCAACACCAACATGCTGTGCAGCCCAACCAACGAGTAAGTCTGCCAATATAAACCCAGGGCAAGGCCAAAACCAAAGTATAAAACCAAACCTAGCTCCAGCCAAGTAAGCAGGTTGAGGCTCCGAACGAGGTATTTTTTTTGCTGCCAATTTCCTTGATGTTGTACAATTCCCCATTTAGGAGTACGGACAAAAGGCGTTTTTTTTCCAAAATATCCTTCAATTACCGCAATCGAATTATGCAGCGAAAGCCCCATGATAACGGACAAAAACAAGGGCAATTGCCACGCTAGTTCAAAAAGCGATTTTCGGCCGTAGTGCGTTGTGCCATAAAATCCAAGAAGAATAACAACACTCAGTTGAAAAAACTGAAAAATCCCCAGTACCGAATTAAAACGCGGCGACTCGTGCGTGATAAGTAAGGCAGGAATACTCAGCAGCGCCATTACAAACACCGCAATAAACACGCCGCTGTTGAGTAAATGAAACGCTGCATGGGTTTTTGTAGAAAATCTAAGCGCCTCATTTTTAAATACTTTCCACAAATTTTTGCGAGCACATTCGGCAGCACCTTTCATCCAACGGTATTGCTGCGACTTAAATGCGGGCATGGTTGCAGGCAACTCGGCAGGGCTTTCTACCTTTTCGAGATACACAAACTGCCACCCCCGAAGTTGGGCACGGTAGCTCAAGTCGAGGTCTTCGGTGAGGGTATCCGACGACCAACCACCTGCGTCGGTGATACAGCTCGCTCGCCAAACGCCTGCCGTTCCGTTAAAATTGATAAAATGTCCGTCGGCGTTGCGGCCGCCCTGTTCGACCACAAAATGCCCGTCTAACCCAAAAGCCTGAAGTTGCGTAAGTAACGAGTACGATTCGTTGAGGTGTCCCCAACGGGTTTGTACCACCCCCACCGAAGACGAGGAAAAATGAGGCAGTGTTTTTTGTAAAAAATCGGGCGCAGGAATAAAATCAGCGTCAAAAATCGCAATAAATTCAGCTTGAGTAAGCGTCAGTCCGTAGGCCAACGCCCCTGCTTTGAAGCCTTCACGCTGAGGGCGGCGAATGTGCGAAATGGCAAACCCTACTGATTGATAATGCGCTACTTTTTGGGCGATAAGCGCAACGGTCTCGTCCGTGGAATCATCCAATACTTGAATTTCAAGCAATTCTTGGGGATACTCAAAAGCGCAAACAGCATCAATGAGTCGTTCGATGACGTAGCGTTCGTTGTAAATAGGGAGTTGTACACAAACTTTTGGCAAGCTAGTTAGCAAACTCAGCTCCTCTATCGGTGCTTGACGGTGCCAATAACTCCAAACCAAACTCAGCTGTGCGCAACTGTACAAAAACAGCACACAGGTGGGGAGGAGGTACAACAAAATCACCAAAAATTCCATACGCAACGCTACATCATGAGTTTGCCTAAAACGCCAACTTCATCGAGGTCTGAATCAGGTTAGTGCTACACTTTGCGATAATCTTTTGGTCAGCATTGGTAATCCGTGCTTCGCAATGAATCACATTTTTACCCGCGCGAATTACTTCCGCTCTAGCGGTGAGTACGTCGCCGACGCGAGCGGCGTTGAGAAAATCACAGTTGAGGTTGACAGAAGTATAGGCGTATTCGCGGCCTAGTGTAAACACCAACATGCCCACAATATCGTCCATAATAGAAGCCGCCGCCCCGCCGTGGAGGGTCATCATGGGGTTGGTCATGTCTTCGCGTACGACAAACTCGACGACCATTGCATTGGATTGAATATCAACAAGTTTACCGTTAAGCCAGCGCCCAAGCCCCGATGGGCTTTTGGTCATTTGTTGGCCGATTTGAGAACGAAAAAAGTCTAAACGTGGATTGGTTTCGTTAGTCATGAAGTTGTTGTGAGTGGAGAATAATTCACTTTACTTGTTGCAATGCTGCTAGGTACTTGTTGGCTAAAACTTCGCGGTCAAAATGGGCTTGGGCGTAGCGGTAGCCGTTTTGCCCGTGCTGTTTTGCCAACGATGGATTATGTAAATATACACGAATTTTGGCGGCAAAATCGGCTGGATTTTCGGGTTCAACGTACAAACCTGCATTGGCGTCTTCCAACAATTGCCTCGAAACACCGTCAATGGCCATTAAAATAGGTTTTTGGCAAGACATATAGTCAAAGGTTTTGTTAGAATAAATGGTCTTAAATGTATCTACTTTTTTCAGAACTGACGCCCCTGCGTCGGAAGCCAAAATGTATTTAAACACATCTCGCTTGGGAACAGAATCAATAAAACGGACATTCGTCAGGCCACGTTGCAGAGCATCAGCTTTTAGTTCAGCCTTGAGCATTCCATCCCCAATCAGCAAAAACAAAACGTTGGTATCACGCAGCAATTCGGCCGTGTCAAGCACCTGAACTAAGTGATTGGCAACCCCGTGCGCACCTACGTAAGTTACCACAAAGTGCTGCTCCAACTGCTGTTCACGACGAAAAGCGGCAACATCGAACGTTTGGAGCAATTCTTCCGACAATGAAAAGTCAGCGGCGTTGGGAATAAAGATGATTTTTGACGGAGAAACTCCTTTACTGGTAATCAATTTATCGCGAAAAGCGGGAGTGAGTACATTGATAAGGCAGGCTTTGCGGTACATCAATTTCTCAAACCAATAGGCAAATTTGATAAGTATGCCGTTGGTCAAGACACCCGTGTCGATGGCGGATTCGGGCCACAAGTCGCGGATTTCAAAAACAAAAGGAGTCCGTTTGAACAGTGACAGGACGTAGGCCGTGATTCCTACAAAAAGAGGTGGCGACGTCACCACAATAACATCATAATTGCCACGGGCATAGCGAAGGCCACCCCAAATGCTCGAAAATGTAAACGAAAAATACGCCCACAGCCGCCCGACAAAGCTTTTGTTATACGACTCCGAAACGTGGCAACGAATGACGTCCACGCCGTCTTGGTTGGTACTGCGGTCAAAATATTTCCCATTGTATTTGGCAGGACGATGCCCCATGTAATGCACCATGCCCGCAAGCACAATGACTTGATGTCCCGATTCTTGCCAAAACCGACTCATTTCGTTCCAACGCGAACCTCCGCCGTCGTTGTCTTCCAAAAAATATTGGTGAATTAGTAAAATTCTCATAAGTTGGTGCGAAGATACAGTAAAGTCCTAAATCTTAAACCTATGCCTGCTCAACCTACCTTTGCTCCCCGAAATAACCAAATCTTTCAGACTCCACGCCAAGGGGCATTACTCGATGCTCATGCCCACGTTGCGGTGGTGGGAGCAGGCGTTTTTGGGGGCTGGACGGCCTTGTGGTTACGCCGTTTAGGATTTCGGGTAACGTTGGTTGACGCTTGGGGGCCAGGTAACTCGCGGGCAAGCTCGGGCGACGAAACGCGGGTCATTCGCTCCACTTATGGTGCCAACGAAACCTATTTCGACCTCAACGTACGGGCCATTGAGTTGTGGCGCGAACACCAACAAAAGTGGGACAAAAAAATGTTTTTCAACTCAGGTGTACTGTGGTTTTGTTACGATGAAGCCCCCGAAATGATTGAAGCGACGTTGCCATTTATGAAAAAACACGGTTTAGAATACCAATATCTATCCAAAACCGAAGCAGCACAACGCTATCCTCATATTGCTACCAATGACCTACACCACCTCGTTCTCGACCCTCATGGCGGCTACCTAAAAGCCCGTGAAAGTTGCCAAACGGTACTCGAAGCATTTGTACGAGAAGGAGGAACCTATGTGAATGCGTTGGTTCAATCCGCCGCGATTGAAAACGGTAAGATGACAACTTTATCTTTGTCCAACAGCACGCGGCTGTCGGCTGACGCATACGTATTTGCCTGTGGTTCTTGGCTAGGGCGACTGTTTCCTGATGTACTTGGAGCAATCATTACGTGCACCAAACAAGAAGCCTATTACTTGGGAGTACCTGCGTCGCATACAGCGTATTTTGACCAAATGCCCGCTTGGATTGACCTCGATGGGGACGATTTTTATTACGGAATTCCAGGGAATGCGTACCGAGGCTTTAAAGTTGGGGTTGACAAACGAGGGGAGATTTTTGACCCCACCGACGGAGAACGTGTAGCAAATGCGGAGGTATTGACCAAAGCACGGGCTTTTATGGCACACCGTTTTCCCGCGCTAAAAAATGCTCCCTTGGTCGAAAACCGCGTGTGTCCTTACGAAAACTCCCCCGATGGCAACTTCATTCTGGATACGCATCCTGAGGCCGAAAACTGCTGGTTTTTGGGAGGAGGTTCTGGACACGGTTATAAGCACGGCCCCGCCTTGGGCGAACTTGCAGCCGATATTATTTCAGGGAAACGCCCCCTAGAAAATCTCTTCCGAATGCGAGAGTAAGGGATTATAGTAGGTTGCTCACAACCAGAAGAAAACCGCCAGTTCAGCCGCAAGGGCGGGTTGGGAGCAACCCGCTACACAGTGTACCCTTTTGCGATGATTGTCTTGACAGTTTTGGTCGCATTGCAGAAGGGGAAAGTAACAGAAGAGGAGCTTTTACAACAAAAAGTAGAATTGCTCAAGCGGTTGGTTAGTAAGGGTTTTAGTCGAGCAAAGATAGAGGCGTTGATGGGATTTTTGAAGCTTTACGTACGTTTTGGAAAACGGGAAAATGATGTTAAATTTGACGAAGCGATAGAGTTATTGTTAAACAAACCGAAAGAAACGATGGGGATTGTTGAATTTGTGTTGGAGCGCGAACGTCGCTTGGGAGAAAAGCGAGGGTTAGCCAAAGGGGAGAAAAAGGGGGTAGGAAAAGGCATAGAAACTCAAAAGCAGCATTTTGTAAATACCCTGCTGGCTGAAACGGACTTTGATGATGCTAAAATTGCGTCGTTAGCTGATGTATCTGTTGAAACTGTGCAAAAGCTTAGAAATCAGGCCAAATAAGCTGCACGAGTGCTTCTGATTGCTCATAACCAGAAGAAAACCGTTAAAAATTCAACGGATCGAGGTTCTTAAAGTGACCATTCATGCGGATACGTTCTTTGGTACGCTCCATTTCTGACATTACGGGAAGTACTTTATTCAAATGCCGTAAAATATATTGTTGGCGTTCTGGTTCCGAACGAATCGTCAGCAAGTGATATTCTTCTTCCTGCGATAAACCAATTTTATGCGCAATTTGGTACGAAAAAGGCATTACATCAGGGTTAAAATCGACCTTCGTTTGAAGTAGGGTATAAAGGCGGTCGAGTTGAAAAAGCAATTCAGGAATCGCGCCTTGTAGTGACTCAGGCTCTTCAAAAAAATCAACCTCTCCTCCCGAATACAGTTTTCCTGCCACTGGATTTTGTAACGTAAGTATTCTAAAAACCCGTATTCCTCGCGTCTTGATGTCCATCCGACCATCTTCGTGAAATTTGGCTAGGCGTACAACTTCCATTTCGGTTCCGTAACCTGGGAGTTTGTTGCCAATGAACGTAGGAATCCCAAATGTTTTCTTTTCCTCTATACATTCCGTAATAAGCTGACGGTAACGAGGCTCAAAAATGTGCAGATTGAGATTCTCGGTAGGATAAGCTACCAAGGCCAAAGGAAAAAGCGGGAGAAAACGTTCCATACGATTACGACACTGCCAGTGAATAGACAGAAATGTTAAAAAACAGTTGTAACAAATGTACTTCTGCT
The DNA here is from genome assembly GCF_014195535.1 of Runella defluvii. Lineage (GTDB taxonomy): Bacteria > Bacteroidota > Bacteroidia > Cytophagales > Spirosomataceae > Runella > Runella defluvii. The sequence goes on from NZ_JACIBY010000006.1 coordinate 259,403, forward strand.
TTTTGAAAATTTCCTACTTTTAAATTTACATTTTAACTCACTGTTTATGCGTATTGTTGCTACTGGTTTGATTTTTTGGACATTGGCTATTTCTTCTTTTGGTCAAAAAAATACTACCCCAACCTCTTACTTTCCTCCTGCTCACACGTGGGCACAAAAAACACCCACCGAACTGGGTTTAAATCCTAGCAAATTGGCCGAAGCGATTGCTTTTGCGAAAGCATCCGAGTCTAAAAACCCGCGAAGCATGGAGCAGTCACACTACCAGACTTTTGGAAAAGAACCTTACGGATTTGCCATTGGCCCCTTCAACGACCGTGGCGACCAAACAGGCATCATTGTTTACAAAGGGTATATTGTGGCGCAGTGGGGCGAACCCAACCGCTGCGATATTACGCACAGTGTCACCAAGAGCTTTTTATCCACAGTGGTGGGACTGGCGGTGGACAAAGGTCTGATTCGTAGCGTGAACGACACGGTAGCGGGCTATGTTCCCCCCATCGAATTGTACGGACAACCTGTGCAGCGCCCAGCCGAAGAGTTTGGCAAATCGGAACTTCTAAATTTATTTGATACACCCCACAATCGCCGCATTACGTGGGACCACATGCTACGCCAAACCTCAGATTGGGAAGGGACGCTTTGGGGAAAACCTGACTGGGCCGACCGCCCCGATGCCGATGCGTCGAAGTGGCTGACGCGTCCTCGGAATGCCCCTGGCGCAGTATATGAGTACAACGATGTCCGCGTAAATGCACTGGCATTGGCTGCCACGAGCGTTTGGCGAAAGCCTCTGCCTCAAGTACTAAAAGAACGAATCATGGACGAAATTGGGGCGTCAACTACGTGGCGCTGGACGGGCTATCGCAATGCATGGATTGTACTTGACGGGCAGCCTGCTCAGTCGGTAAGTGGCGGCGGGCATTGGGGAGGAGGAATGTTTATCAATGCCTACGACATGGCACGCTTCGGATTATTAACCCTCCATCGTGGACGCTGGAACGGTAAACAATTGTTATCAGAGCAATGGGTGAAACAAGCCACAACCCCTACAACAGCTCAACCGACCTATGGGTATATGAACTGGTTTTTGAATACCGACCGCAAACCGCTTCCGAGTGCTCCAGCGAACGTTTATTACCACGTTGGTAACGGGACAAATATCGTTTATGTTGACCCCGACCATGAACTCGTGATGGTCGTTCGCTGGATTGAAAACTCGTCGCTTGATGGGATTATCAAGCGTGTGTTAGAAGCTTTCTCACGGTAATTTTTGGTTATCGAAGTAGCGTCACCGCCCCTCGTTGAGAAATACGAGGGCGGTCGGGGAAAAATTTAGACTTAAATGAGACCACGTAAGGATAGGTCATCGGAGGATAAAACGTACCTCGGTATTTTCCATCCCACTTCTCGTTCATATCGTTGGTATAAAAAATGACTTCGCCCCAACGGTTAAAAATCTTCAATTCAAAATCGCTCAAGTGGTCGCCATACACATCCAACAGGTCATTTTGGCCATCTCCGTTTGGAGAAAACGCGTCAGGGATAAACAATCGAGGCTCACACCGCACCACCACTTGCACTGAGTCGGTCACTTCACAACTCGCTGGGCTGGTAATGCTTACTCGGTACGTTCCAACCTGATTGACGGTGACCCGCATCGTTGTTGCGTCAAGAGGCGGAAACCAACGATAGCGTAAATTGGGCGTAGTAGGACGAATAATTAACGTCGCTGTAGCACCCACGTCCAAATCACACAAACCTATATCGCGGTTTAAATCATAGACGGGGCGCGGCGCCAACGAATACACAAAATTGTCGGTATCGGTACAACCCGTCACGGAGTTGGTCACTGTCAATGAATACGTTCCTGCTCGACTCACCGTGATTCGGTTGGTCGTTTCTCCCGTACTCCATTGGTATTGATTTCCTGCAATATTGGGAAGGGTTGGCACCAACAAAGCCGTATCTCCAACGCACTTTTCACGATCGGGGCCGAGGCTCAAGAATTTTTCTGGGATGACACCCACCGTTATGTCGCGCAGGGTCGTATCGCACCCACCCGCATCGGTTACCAGCACGTTGTATTTCCCTGGCAGCAAGTTGCTGATTATCGGCGCATTTGTGCCCACGGTGCCGCCCGTGGCATTGGTCCAAACATAGCGCGTAGGAGTTCCTGCAAGGGTAGAAAGGTTGATAGCCCCTACATTAGGCTCTTTACAACGCGCATCGATCACCGTCGGTTGCAGTCGTAGGTTTTTGACCACCCGCAAGGTAAACGACGAATCGGTGGCACAAACCGTTGGGTTACCCGTCAGTCGAACCTTGTACGTTCCTTCTCCTAAATTCGCCAAGCTACTTCCTGTGCCCGTTAGCGGGGTGTCATTGGGTTGGCCAAACCAGCTAAACGCATAATTTCCCGCAGGCGTAATACTCCCGATCACAATCCTACCGTCGCGCGTGGTACAGCCCGTGGGTGGAGTAAGCGTCGCTTGCATTCGTGCCTTGGGTAAGGCTCGAACTTGAATGGTATCTTCATTTACACAGGCTTGAGGAGTGCCCGCATTGATAGTCACTTGAACTGAATATGGCCCTGGTCTGCTGACCGTGATGGTCTGTGAAGTTTCACCTGTGCTCCACTGAAATTTATTCCAATTTGTAAGAGAAGGTTTTCCATCTAATACGACGGTTCCGCCTCCAACACACAAACTGGTATCACGCAATACATACGCGGGCGGTCTTCGCATGGTTATTTGCGTAACTCCTTGTACCCGACACTGGCCTTCTATTCCATTGGCAGCAATCACCCGATACGTTCCAGAACCCCCATTGGGTTGCAACGTAATCGTTTTTGTTCGACCAATCACCGCGCCATTCCTCAGCCATATATACTGTTCGGCTTGCACGCCCGCATCCAGCACCAGTCGATTGACGCAGGTATCAATAGGCGACCTCAAGTTAATCGGGTCAGGGGTAGCTACAATCGTGAGTCGTTGGGTAATGGTAGTGTCTTTACAGCGGTTGACCAAACGTAAACTCACGGTGTAGGTACCTGGGTTTCGGTAGGTATGCTGTACTTGTTGGTTTTGGCCAACGATTGGCGCAGAGCCATCCCCAAAATTCCACGTGTATGAATCTTTAATGGGGTCGCAGAGAGGGGACGCTTGGAAATTGGTCGCTTGGTTGGAACAGGTATCCGAATACGTAAAACCTGGCCCAGAGGACTCTTGAGTAAAGTTGAAGACAAAGTTGGGCAAGCCTATTTGGCTGGTTTTTCCTCCCAAATTAATCCCCCTTTCAACAAACCGTACTTCGTCCTGAGAATCTTCGTCGGGATAGTTAATGACCCCCAAATACTGACTGCCTTTGATAGCCATGTAAATACGCCCATCTGAGCCTACTTGCAAAGCGCCATACACTTGCGTCGCCGAACTGTCGATGAGTATTTTGGAATCGGCAATGCGGGCAGAGTCACCCAAACTAATGTCGTACTGATAAAGACGCGACAGGGTGGTATCACTGTCATCTTTTTGCAGGGTGACGTACATTTTGGTACCATCGGGCGAAAATTCGACCCCGTATGCCTTGGGCGGCGCAGGGCCTATGTCAATGGTCAAAGGCGCTGAAAGCCTCCCCGACGAATCGCTAAAAGTATAAATCTGTACCAAGTTTTTGGGTGGCCCAGGTACGACCATCGCCAATCGTCTCGAACCCGTACTATCTTGGGCCGAAAACTTCATGTATCCCTCTGCTTGGCTAGGTGTATTTTGGAGCGTTCCCAACGGATAAGCCGTAGGCCCTTCAATACCCGCTTTGGTTACGTGATATACCTTGAAAGCGTTGCTATTATAATCGTGGGTTACTACCCAGTAGGTCGAATCTTGGTCGTTCCGAACCGACGTAATACGTTCGGTTGTATTGTCGGTTAGTACTTGATTTTTTTCTACAATTTCTCCTTTTCCTCCGTTACGGCGCATATCGACGAGGCTATAACTGAGTTGTTTTTTGCCATTAATGTCAGAAGTTGTAAACACGTAGTATAAGTATTCACATCCTCGGCAGGTGGGTTTGGGCACAATCAAAGCCGATTGGGTAGAATTCGGGCTTCCTCCCAAAGGCGTAGTCGTTCCATCTTTGGAAGGCATCAATGCACCCCCTTTGTCATAAATGCTTATCCCATCGGTATAAAACAAGAGTTGTCCTTTCGAATTGGCAATTGACGACGTCCCTTCTGGCGTATTCAGCTGACCATTGGTGAGGGGGGTTGGACTGCCGCCCGAAAAATCCAAACCCGCATTGTTCCCAAAATACCACTTTGCGCCTTCTTGACTACTTTGTTCCAAACAAACCTTCACGTTAATGCGGTCTTCGTAGGTACAGCCTTCGGCGTTGGTTACTTCTACCGAATAACAGCCCGAGCTGTCCACGCGCATGGTTTGGGTAGAATCTCCGTTGGGAAACCACAGGTACTTCGCTCCCGAAGGTGCATTGGAGGGATAAGGATTCAGGATTAATTTCCCCAAGTCTTCCTTACAAATCATCGTATCGCGCCGCCATCCTGGAAATTGTGGCGGAGGCACTCCGATGTTAATGGTTTTTGTTACTGTCTGCGGTACCCCATTTACCGTCCGCGTCAACGTCACGGTATAAGGCCCAGGCGTTTGATACAAGTGCTTGGCACTGACTTTGGTAGAGGTATTTTGGGTACCGCTGCCTGGGTCGCCAAAATCCCAAAGCCAAGCCGTAGAAGTTTTGAGTGTGTCCGAGAACGTCACAGAATCACTCTTACACTCAACATCTGGAATACACAGTTTACCTTTTACGTCAAACTGAGCGTGTACTTGGGTAGGCAACGCCATTCCCAACGCCCATAAGCCGATAATAACAAGAAATATGTAGGGTTGCTTTCTCATTGGTTTAGTCTCTTTCTCCTCTTCCTCAAATCTTGTGCCTAATTTCAACGTATTATGTTGTTATCTTGTTTACGCAAATTTCGTTGTTTACGCTGCGTTTCTAAGCAAAATCTAATCTCAAAGGGGGTAAGTCTTACTAAAAACGAAAAAACCTTACCGAAAATTTTGTCGCATTTAACGGTAAGGTAATAAAATATACAATCCCTCGATAGGAGTTCAACTCATTCTTCGTAATTGAGGTCTTTGGTGAAAGTTTCTTCCAAGAAATACAGCGATGCCAATGCGATGATTACCGTGACTGTTCCGATCACTACGGCGCTGTTGATGATGCCTAAACTAGGTTTTAGAGCGACAAAGGCCGACGTAAGAATGATGGCGGTTCCACGTACCACATTAGGCACGGAGGTAGCGACCGTTGCGCGGAGATTTGTCCCAAAAAGCTCGGCTGCAATCGTGATAAAAATCGTCCAGTAACCGTTACAAAAGCCTAATAACACACAAATTACGTAAAACGAATCGACGCTTTTGACGGGGAATAGCAGATACGTAAGCATAAATACGAACGAAAGCAGGATGAATAGTCCCATGACCTTTTTGCGGCTTTTGAGGTACTGACTCACCAATCCACTGACGATATCCCCAACAATTTGCCCCGAAAAGGCAAACATGACGCATTTTCCCGCTACAATCGGTTCGGTTAGTCCGACGGCTTTGCCAAATTCTGGCGAGAAAGTCATCAAGACACCCGTCACAAACCACAGGGGAATTCCAATCAGAATCGACAGTATGTATTTCGTAAAACGGCGTCGGTTATTGAACAACATCAAAATATTGCCTTTTTGGACTTTCTGGGATTTTACTTTTTCAAACAGGCCAGACTCAAACACATTTAAGCGTAAAACCAACAGCACTAGCCCCATCCCTCCACCGACAAAATACGACACCCGCCAGTCGAACCAATCAGCCACAAAATTGGCCATGATGGCGCCCACCAGCCCCATTGTCGCAACAACGGTGGTGCCATAGCCCCTGATTTCTTTGGGCAATACTTCTGACACAAGCGTTATTCCTGCGCCTAACTCGCCCGCAAGGCCAATACCCGCAATGAAGCGCAGGAAAGCATATTGCTCAACGGTTTGGACAAAGCCATTGGCAATATTGGCCAGCGAGTACATTAAAATTGAACCAAAAAGAATAGAAAGACGGCCTTTTTTATCGCCCAATATACCCCAAAACACACCACCAACCAGCAAACCTGCCAACTGCGTATTGAGTAAGAAAACCCCTTCTGGAAGAAGCTGCTCGGCCGAAACGCCCAAAGCTTTGAGGCTATTGACGCGTACGACACTGAACAAAAAGAGGTCGTACATATCTACTAAATATCCCAGTGCGGCAACGATAACGGGAATTTGGACAAGGTGCTGTAAGGTGGATTTCTGCGACATGATTAAGGTTTAAGGCGAATGCTCAAAAAAGAAAACAAACCCTAAAAATTACTCTCCTTGCCCCAAAACGTCCGATTTTTACCACCAACCTTCCCCGTCGTCTTTCCACTTTTGTGTCATCATTCACGCACAAAATTTACTTCATTCGTATGCAACGTCGAACATTTCTTTCTGCGGCGGTCGTAGCTACTGCTGGCAGTTTTGCCCCCAAATCGTTTGCCCAAAGTAACCCTAAACCTTTCCTCATCAAAAATGGCGAAGCTCGTTTTGGGGTTCATACACCCTACAAAGGTATCAACCCCAACGATGTTAAAATTTCGGGAAAAGATACCAATGGACAATTGGCTGTTTTTGAGTATATTGGCCATGTGAAAGAAGGTCCCGTACTGCACGTACACAACGACCAAGACGAAATCTTTACCGTGGTAGAAGGAAGCTATCGGTTTCGGGTGGGCGAAAAAGAAGAGGTTTTAAATCAGGGGGATACGATATTTTTACCCCGAAAAATACCTCACACTTGGATTCAACTTAGCGACAAGGGCAAGTTGATTTATATGGTGCAACCAGCGGGAAAAATGGAAGAATTTTTCTTGAAAATGAATGAATTGAAAGCGCCGCCCACTGAAGAGGAGTTTCAACAAATCACCATGGCGCACGGCATGAAAAATGTAGGACCACCTTTAAGCCTCGACTAAAATGGTTATTCTGAAAGACGTTTTACCCAGTTTGCATTTGCAAGAATACGTCCGCAAACATCAAATCATCCGATTTAAGTTTGGGACAAATGAGGTATTGCCTTTCAAAGCCTACGTGCCCCGCCCCGAACAGTGTTTGGTTTTTTATTTAAGAGATTTACAAAACGTAGGTTATTCCAACGATGTACCACTGCAAAAGCACCCAAAATGTACCCTCAACGGCCAACATACACTGCTGACAAACCGATACATTGGACGCGATTTTTGGGCGTTGCAGATTGTGTTACAACCAACGGCTTTATTTCGACTCACGGGTCTTCCTTCTTCCGAATTGACCAATACCTTTATTGACGCAGAAGCGATTTGGGGAAGTAATATTCGTTCGGTTCACGAAGCGATTTCCAATTTAGACGACCCTTTTGGGGCTATTCGGCTGGCGGAGCGTTTTCTGGAAGAGTGTATCAAAAAATCAAAACGCCCGCTGCTCGGAATTGATAAAGTGGCACAAGTGCTTTTATATCAAAACAGAGCCCCCGTCATGGATTCTTTGGCCAACGACGCCTGCTTGAGTGTACGCCAGTTTCACCGCGTCTTTACCGAACGAGTCGGCGTGAGTCCCAAAACCTTCGACCGAATTACGCGTTTTGAAAAAGCCGTCAAATTCAAAAATGCCCAACCTCACAAAGATTGGCTCACGATTGCGCTCGAATTGGGCTATTACGACTATCAACATTTGGTACGCGACTTTAAAGAGTTTACGCACCTGACGCCCAACGGTTTTCTGATTGCCGAAGGCAAAGCCCCCGAACGCGCCTTTGGCGTGGCAGAAGTGTAGTCTAAAACGAATACCCAACGGCAATGTTGAGTACCAAGTTTTCTTTTCGCCAGCTACGGCTTCCAAAATCCATTTGACGAATGACCCAGCGGTCGGTTTCGGGAAGCCAAGGCTTGCGAAGGGGTGTCGCTAAATCAAAACGAAGCAACAAAAACGGCAAGGTCAGGCGCAGGCCAAGCCCCGCTCCTACGGCTACTTGTTTGTAAAATTTATTGGTAAAAACGGCATTGTCTTCGGGGAAATAAAACGAATTATCGAAATTTCGATACATCCAGATATTGCCCGCATCGGCAAAAAGGGCCGTTTCGATGTACTGATTTACTTTAAAACGAAGTTCGGTATTGGCTTCCAGTCGAATGTCCCCAAACGACGTAAAGCCAAACAAGCTCAGCGAGTCGGGCTGGTAGCTTCCTGGCCCAACGGCTCGCCCACGAAACGCCCTAATGCCGTTGCTTCCACCCGCAAAATATTGTTTAAACTGAGGCAGGGCAAACGAGTTTCCGTAAGGGATTCCGACCCCTCCAAGGAGGCGATTAGCCCAACGGATGGAAGGGGTAAAATCGTAGTAGTACCGCATATCTGCGTCGAAACGCGCGTATTGTTCGTACGGAATCCCAAACACCAAACCCACTTCTTGGCGACCTTTGGAAATGAGCCCCGCTACATTGCCCGCAATATCAGCCCCTGCGTTCAACACAAACTTTCCTTTACTACCAAAAGCAGGCTGAGGGGTAAAGCTGAAGTTGTACTGCGCCCCCAAAATGAGACGGTTTTCGAGGATACTAAAATACCGAAGTAAGTCTTGCAAAGGAATAGTAGGCGAAGTAATGCTATCCACCAACGCCTCGCTGATGTTTCGGGGCTTGACAATGTTGAGCGAAATCGGCGTAAACGAATGTTCTATCCGCGTGCTTCGTCGCCACATGTAGCCCCAGTTAAGTTTCACCGAGGTTTGGGTATAAAAATCTTTTTGAGATAACTCTTCGTACCCTACCGTCAGTGTTGTTTTGGGTAATGTTTGATTTTTGGCGGGATTCATTCGGTAAAAAGGCAAGACAAAACGCGGGAACGACAACTCGCCTTCTACGCTGGTTCGGTAATAATCCCGCACTTTTATATTTCGCTGACTTCCCAGCTGTACGTCTATCCCTGCATTGGCCGTTAGGCGTAGCATTTCCGCCCCCCGAAACAGGTTTCGGTTCATCCACGTCAGGTTTAGCTGCGACCCTGTCAGGTTGTTTGACTTCGTAACGGCACTTAATTCTGCCCGCAGCGATTTCTTTTTAAGCGGTGTCAAATAATAATACACATCCAACAAAGCCGAATCGGAACGAGGAAGCAATTCAAAGCGGTTTTTAACAAATTTAAAGTTCTTGAGGTTGATTAACCGCGACAACGACACATCTTGTATATCGCTGCTATATATTGCTTTAGGACGAAAACCAATGGCATCGGCAAATGTCCGAACACGGTACGCCCGCGCAGGGTCCACTATCTGAAAACCACGCCGATACACCGCCCCCGCTAAGGTATCAGAACGCAGTAGGCCATTGTCCGAAATGACATAGACATTTTTAATAAAATACCTTTTTAGGGCCAACTGAGTTGTGTTGGGTTTTAGCTCCACGTACAGATTCACCCGATTACGCTTGAGGTTGGTATCGGCCTTGACAATGAGGTAGTCGGGACGAAAGTAATAAAACCCAACGCGTTTCAAATCTCGTTCAATCCGCTGGCGCTCGGCCTCAATGACCGAAAGCTGGTAAGGTTGCCCAGATTTTAGCAGGGACGCTTGGCGGTTTTTGAGAAATTCTCGGGTAAAACCTCGGCCCGTATTAGAATCTACAAATTCGACGTTTTCAATCAAATACCGTGGTTTTAGTGCAACCGTATAATGGGCTTTGGCGGTGCGCCCTTTTTCAACCAACTCACCCGAGGCTTCGGTGCGGAAATACCCTTCATTTTGGAGGTAATTCGTTACGATTTCGCCGTTTGCAGTAACCGTCCGACGACTTGCCAACACGGGTGGCTCGCCAAAGCGCTTCCGAAACCACCCGCGAAAACTCTTTTCTTTGGTAGGCTCACCCATAAAATAATAAAACCAAACTTTGTATGGGAAACCCAACAAACTGCTGTTTGGCGCAGGCCGAATCAAGGGTTCTACCATTGCCTTCACCGCCTTGGCATCTTTGGCCGATACTGCCGAGTCGGCCACCACTTTCACTTCCGCCCCCATGTACAGGCTCTCTCCCGCAGGCAAGTGCTTCGATACCGAGCAGCTACTCAGCACGATTCCAACCATAAAAAGCCAGACAGCCGTGATTCTTGACATGTATCTTTAATTTGAGAACCTATTTTTTGAACATTTCTTTGAAGGTTTCGTAATCCAAAACAACGGCAAAACTCACGCCTGTTTCTACAATAAATCCTTCTAATACGGTTTGGTACTGATTTTTTCGATAAGCGCGAACCGCATAGCGCCCGTCGCGGGTTAGGTTATAATTGATGTTGACGTTATCGACCAATTCGGTGGATTTTTGGGTACGGTTTCCGCTTTCAATCTCAAAGTTTCGGCCCACATTCACCGTCAAACGTTCGTTCATAAATGCTTTGCTCAGCCCCACGTTCAAGTCGGTTTGGCCTGCACTGCCGCTTCCCGTTGCCACGGCAGTCGAGTTTACATCAAAATTGAGTTTAACTCCTTTGATCAAATCCGAAGCCAACAAGTTGAGTTGGTCGGTCAGAAGCTTACTCACGCTTTGGCGGGCGATTACTTCGGGATTGACCGACGAGAAGAAATCAGACGACTGTTCTCCCATAAATTTATTCAAAACCAGCAAAGAAAACACCTGTTTATTCATCTGAACGGGGTCTTTGATGTTGTTAAAAACCCCATCTTCTTCGATGCGGCTACGCACGTTGGCCGACACCTTGGCGGGGTCGGGACGCACTTCAAAGCTAATTTGTGGATTGCTAAGGCTTCCTTGCATTTTGAGCAATACCTCAAGCGGCACTTTGCCAAACTGCGCGGCTTTGCCTTGAAGGGGAGCCAAATCGGCAACGACGGGGTACACCGCTGTAATGTCCACGTCGGCCTTCATAGGGTCGCCCGTCCAGAGCAGGCGACTTCCTTTTTGGATGGTAAAGTCTCGTTTTAAAATTTCAAACGTAAGATTATAAGACCCTTGGGTAAGTTCATACAATCCCAAAATATACGGTTGTCCTTCGGGTGTGATGCCCGCATTGAGCTGCGCATTGCCTTTTACTTTTAGGTTGTCTCCGTTCAGTTCATCCACCACAATGGTCAACTGAGAGCGATCGTCGGCTTCTAAGTTGAGCGAAATCCCTGCCCCAAAAGCCAGGGGCGCGGCCGTTTCGGCACCTGTAGTTGGGGTAGCAGTGGTGTCCGATTTATTCACAAATTCGACAATCCCTTCCGTACTTGCCTTGCCCAAATCATCGTCAGGCATAATGACCGTAATATCGCTTCCTTGTTTGAGTTTGACCGACCCATCAATCGTCGGATTGGTACCTACGCCTTCGATGTGCAAGTTGGCGTCCACGATGCCTTTGCCGTAGAAGAAGTCATTTTCTTTGCGTGAGGCGTTCAATACCGTAAAGTCTTTTCCTTCAATCGTCAGGTTATAGGCTACGTTCGGTAGGTTAGCCCAATTGATTTTTCCGTCCACCTGCAAGGGTTGGTTAAGGGTATCTCTGACCACAAATTTTTTGAGGAAAATATCAGAATTAGCAAACTGCAAACGGCTGTTGGGGATGCGGTACGTAGCACCGAGCTTGGTTATGTTAAAGGCCACACTGTCAAACAGCGCCTCCCCTTCTACCTGCGGCTTATCGGTCGCTCCTCGAATGGTGGCTTTTCCTGACAGTGCCCCCGTAGCGCGACGAAGCTGTCCTGCGCTAAATGCCTCAATCGTCTGCGCTCCAAGCTTACGAATGTCCACCTGCAAATCGAGCGGTGTTTTACTTTTCAGCAGGTAGTTTCCCGTCAAACGCACATCGTTTTGAGGACTTTTTAAGGTCGCTTCCGCCACAATCTTAGACGCCGATTCGTTGGCCGCTTTGATTTTCAAATCTCCGATTGGGATATTGGTGTATTTAAACCCTTCAATGCCCAAGTCGCCCGTAAAGACGGCAGACTCGGTATAATTTTGTAGCAACACATTTCCTCCCAACTTACCGCTTACCTGCAACGAATCCATCACCAAAGAGGTCAGTGAGCCCAAATCAAGGCTATCCATTTCAACCCGCAAGGGGCCGTTGGGCGTATTGGTTGTGGTGTTAATGAGCAGTCGTTGGCGGTCTTGTTGCAAACCAAATTGTTTGACCAACAATCCTTCTTTGCCAAACTGAACGTATCCATCAGGCGCTGCTTGCCAAGATTTATAGTCAAGCAACAGGCCATTTGGTACAAGTTGTAAGCGATACGCATTGCCCACGCTTGCCAGTGTGCCTGCCAATTCGTGTTGTTTTTGGTATAATGAATCTTTAAACGACGCCTTAAAGCCCACCAAGCTATTAGCCACCTGACCTTCTACAGCTGCCCGTTTGATTTGGTAAGTATCGTACAAAAAGTTGTCCACATGCCCCACGTAATTGGCCTGATTTTCGACTCCTAACACGCCAAAATCGGCATTTTTAACCACCATGCTATCGTACTCAACGTGCGGTGCCGAAATACGCGCCAACAAAGTAGTGTCGCGCTGGCTGTCCAAATACACCGAAAAACGAACCGTATCCATTCGAGTCAGTTCAGGAACAAATACCTGAATCGCAGGGTGATTGGCTATTTTTCCGTCCATCGACAAGCGATACGGACTGGTCACAGGTTTGTAAGAGACATCGGGAAGGGCAAAGTAACGATTGATTTCAGTCAACACCACGTCGGCCAACTGCACATAGCGAAACGTACCCGTCGCTTTGGCTTTCAAGAAAGGGGCATCTATCCGCGCCAAGCGCTCTCCCTGCTGATTATCGAGCACGACTTGAATAGTTTGCAGGGGGATGGTTTTGCCTTTTTGTACCAAAATCCCGTTGGTAATTTGGAACGTTCCGCGTGGGTCTTCGGGGTCAGTAGAAGTAAAGTTGGCGTTTATCCCCCCTTTGATTTCCAAATCTTCTTCGTACAAATGAAGCGGTTTTAGGCGCAGCGTTAGGATGTCTAATTGGGATGAAAACGTGGGATAGTCCGTCCGCAAATCTGCTTTGGCAACCAATGTCAGGGTCGCGTTGGAATCAGCAATGGCGGCTGTTAGGTCAGCGACTTGCTCCTGCACACTCCCTTTTAGTGCCAAATTTTGATAAACATAGCCTTTCACATCGGCCTTTTCAACGACACCAGTCAAGTCTGCTTGGAGCGTTTTGGGGTCAATGCCTTGACCAACAACCGTTGCTTTGAGCGAAAGTTTTCCCAACTCCGAAGGCGGTTGTTTGAGCCATTTTCCTGCATCAAATTCCTGCAAAACAAGCGTTCCGTCGTAGCTTTGTTGACGGCCTTTTACAAAATTTTTGAGGTTTCCCGCAAAGGTTGCATTCCCTCGGTCGGAGGCCAATTGGGTATCCAACTGCAAGTTGTCTAAGCTCCCTTTCACTTTGCCCGATAAACGCAGGTTTTCGGGCAATTCGATGGTAGCAGGCAGGGCGCTATCGGGCAAAATCCGCTGCAAATCTCGCCGCGAAGACGATAAATCAGCAATGTTTAAGTCCAACGCCATTCGTTGCGGGTCGGGCAAACCCTTAATTCGTCCATCGGCCCGTAAATGGGTCGTTTCTAACGTACTTATGTCAACTCCTTTTAAGCTCAAATCGTCGATTCGGCCTTGTACAAGGCCATTAAATTTGACGATGGCCGCAGGATTTTTGGCAAATGGTGGAGTTTTGCGCAGCGAAGGTACCCAAGCAAGGACGTCTTTAAAACCAAGTTGGCTTTTGGTCAAACGCACGTCAACCCCCACTTTTCCTATGTTTTTTGAAAAATCATCCAACGACGCATAGCGCAGCACAACCCGATCTTGAAGAAGTGTCTCGTTGGTTTGCAGCAGCAGGTTTTGTAGTGATACTTCACGGGGCGTATAGACAAAATCAGCACGAAGTTGGCGCACCACTCCGCGTCGTTTTTCTACCCAACTCCCCGACTTCAACTGCCCCGAAATGCGCTCGGGGGCAAACAAAAAGCTGTCCAGTTGGGTTTGGAAACGCTGGAGTTCTACGACAAAATCACCCGAACGAAAAGTAATGTCGGTATTTTCAATGCCTAATTTATTGAGGGCAACCAGCGGTTTGGTCAAAAACAATTTTTCAGCTTCGACCTCTATTTTTCCAACGGTGACGGCGGTTTTTATTTGTTGTTTTTCGTCTTCATACACCACCCGATAATCGGCTAAGAGCAGCGTTCCCAGCTTCAAATCAAGCGAGTCAGAAGCAGGAGCCGAGGCCGCCGTCTTCGTCGTATCTTGACGAAGGGGTTGGTACATTTTCACCGTCATATTTCCCGAACGGATGTCGGTTTTTGACAAATGATAGCGGTTCAGAGAAGGGTTAAAAGCCGAGAAACGAACGCGTGCGTCGGGCAGCGACAGGTCGGCATCGGTGCCAATGACGGCATCTTGATACGACAAACGCACATTCCGAAGCTGAATCGCATCCAGTCGCATATCCAGCGGTGCTGTTGTGGTGTCGGGCGTTGTATCTTCCGATGCAAAGGCTTTGGCGACAAAGGCAAAATTGAACGTAGTATCAGGGAGTGTACGGTAGGCTTTGAGGCGAATATCTTCCAGTTGGATTTCGTTGATACCCACCCGACTTTGCAGCAAGCCCCACACGTCTAAGTCCACGTATAGGCGCCCCCCTGCAAGTAGCGTATCACGCTTCAAATCCTCCACATACACCCCACGTAGTTCAATCCAGTCGGGCAATGAAAAGCGGGCTTGGGCTATGTCCACTTTTGTATTAAGCTTTTTACGAAGGTACGACACTGCTTGTTGGGTCAGCCAGTCTTGGCCCGAAGTAGTTTGTAGCCAAACCACCCCCGAACCGACCACTAGCAGTAGCCCCAATACAACAAACAATATGCCTCTACCTACTTTTTTCACTCAATACCCCCTTCATTAGATGTTCTATTTCACAAACGGATCTTCGGCAAACTTCACGTTGAAGTCCGTCAACGTTGTGACCTTCATCGGTTTTTTATCAATGCTACTTACATACGTCGTTTCTGAAGGATACGAAAGGCCATACTTTGACTTTTCGTATTTGGCATGGTCACGGGTTTGAATTTCGCCCGTTGCCAATGTCAACTTTTCGCGGAGTAGCAAGCCCGTTTTTGCATCAAAATACAGGTTGTATTTCACTCCTTTTCCTTCTAACTCTACTTGCGTGGCAGTGGCACCGTTGATTTGCTCCGTTCCAACGACGGTAGCAATGTAACCTTTGGTGGTATAATCATCAAAAGGAATAAGTATATCTGTGAGTTCGCGACGCATAATCTCACGTTCTTTATCGCTCAAGTTGCTGGTTTGGTACTGCGTTACCTTGTCACGGCTACCAATAGGGATTTTGAGCCAGCCATCGGTTGCTTTGATGCCATAGATAAAATCGCGTTTTAAAATGGTACGCACCTTTACCATTGCCTGCGAGGGCAGGGAGGCTTTGATGTCCAAATCAAAATCGTTGGCCGTTCCTGCGCGGTAGGCTTGTTTGAGGGTGTACGTTTGAACCGAATCCCACAATGCTTTGCCACCCGTGGCTGTATAATACTTTAAAAAGACAGAATCTGCCTTTGCGTCTGAAGTCTGCGCATAAAGCCCTGTGCTTACCACAGCGGCCAAAAAGAAGGTTACAACTAGCTGTTTCATCGTTAAAAAAGACGTTTGGATGAATAACTCCAAAAATAATGGTTTTATGATAGGATACCATTAAAAAATCGTGCCAAACAAAAAAGCCCCGTCGGGGGCTTTTTTGTTTTTATCTACAGTATGCACTGTTTATTAGTTACGATACATCACCGTTTTCACGGCATCAATCGTACGTTTTACGTTTGGCAAAGCGGCTTCAATCAAGGTTGGCGCATACGGAAGCGACACATCCATGCTATTCACACGTACCACAGGAGCATCCAAATAATCAAACGCTTTGCGCTGAATCATGTAAGTAAGTTCCGTAGCAATCGACGACAATGGCCATGCCTCTTCTACCACCACGCAGCGGTTGGTTTTCTTGACAGACTCAATCACCGTTGCATAGTCGATAGGGCGTACCGTACGCAAATCAATCAATTCGGCGTTGATACCCATCTTGGCCAATTCTTCAATGGCAGGATTCACAACGCGCGGAATCATTTTACCAAAGGAAACAATGGTTACGTCAGTACCTGCCTTTTTCACTTCCGCTTTTCCAAGTGGAATGATGTATTCTTCTTCTGGTACTTCGCCTTTATCGCCATACATCAATTCTGACTCCATGAAAATAACGGGGTCATTATCACGAATAGATGCCTTCAACAATCCTTTTGCATCATAAGGGTTTGACGGCACAACCACTTTCAAGCCTGGGGTGTTGGCATACCAGTTTTCAAAGTTTTGAGAGTGCTGTGCGCCCAACTGACCCGCGTTCCCAGTAGGCCCACGGAATACGATAGGACAGCTGTATTGTCCACCTGACATCGAAAGGATTTTAGCAGCAGAGTTGATCACTTGGTCGATGGCTACCAACGAGAAGTTGAATGTCATAAACTCGATGATAGGTCGCAAACCGTTCATTCCAGCACCTACCCCGATACCAGCAAAACCCAATTCTGCAATAGGTGTGTCTATAACGCGTTCGGGCCCAAATTCGTCAAGCATTCCTTGACTTACTTTATAAGCTCCATTGTATTCGGCTACTTCTTCACCCATCAAAAACACGCGTGAGTCACGACGCATTTCTTCGCTCAAGGCTTCACGTAAAGCTTCACGGAAAAGTATTTGTCTCATTGTATGTGTAAAATTCTGGATTTGGGGGTTGAAAACGGCCGTAAAAATAGGAATTTTTTCGTAAATCTAGTCATTTGGCCACGACTTCCCCTACGCCACTTGCTGTTTTTCATTTCTATGGTAAGCGCCCCACATAGCCCACCTAGACATGTAGGAAGCTTTCGTACATTACTACTCCAAAACGGCTCAAAAGGGTTCCAAATCGCTTTTTTTGAAAAAAAATTGCCCTTACAGTGGTAAAAAATGCAAAGAATTGAGTTTATATAGCGAAAAGTTGAAGCAAACGCTTTAAGTTTGTAGCAAATACCTAACTATATAATCCACTTTTAACCTCATAAGAAATGAGAAAAATTGTTTTATTTTCATTGTCTGTTCTCCTCTTTGCATCTTGCAACAAGAAACAACTGGCCCAACTCAACAAAGAAAAAGCTGAACTCCAAGCATTGTTGGACAAAAACAAGGCTGATTGCGACGCGTTGACCTCAAAATTGAACAATGACATCAGCGATTTGAAAAGCCAAATCAAGTTGAAAGATGGCGATGTTACCAACGAACGTGCTAAACTCAAAGCATTGGAAGATGAATTGGCGTACTTGAAACGTACAAACACCAACCTTCTTGACCGTTTGTCTGACTTGTCTATTGTAAGTAAAGATGGAGCAGAAAGCATCAAAAAATCATTGGATGCCTTGAACCGTCAGAGCTCTTACATCCAAGATTTGAACTCAAACTTGCGTCGCAAGGATTCACTTAACTTGGCGTTGGTGATGAGCCTCAAGCGCTCACTTGACAATGTGAACGACGAAGACGTAAACATCGAAGTGAAAAAAGGCGTAGTGTATATCTCGCTTTCAGACAAAATGTTGTTCAAATACGGCAGCTACGAAATCACGCCACAAGCTGAAACCGTGTTGAGCAAAATTGCTAAAGTAGTAAACGACCGCAAAGATTTCGACATCTTGGTAGAAGGCCACACAGACAGCGTACCGTACAACAGCGCATCGGTGTTGGAAGACAACTGGGATTTGAGTGCTAAGCGTGCAACGTCAGTAGTACGTACACTTCAGAAAAAATACAGCGTAGCACCTGAGCGTATGACCGCAGGTGGCCGTGGAGAATATGTACCAAAAGTAGCGAACGACAGCAGCAAAAACCGCAGCGTAAACCGTCGTACTGAAATCGTTATTCTTCCAAAACTTGACCAATTCTTCCAAATGTTTGAAGGAGGAAAATAAGGTCTAAAAACCTTTCCCAACCATGGCGAGCGATGTCTTTCGAGGCATCGCTCGTTTTTTTGGGGAAATCTCATAACTTCGTGACACTTTACGCGTTTTTGATAAAAAGGACCACCATGAAACATTTCCGTAAACTCATTCTTGCCGCTGTGTGCGTTGTGTCCGTAGGTTTTTTTGCCTTCCGCAATGACGAACGCTTTTTTGAAATCGCCCGTAACTTAGACATTTATGCCACGCTGTTTAAGGAACTTAATCGCTATTATGTGGACGAAATCAACCCCAATCGGTTGACTAAAATGAGCATAGAATCTATGCTTAAAAACCTCGACCCTTACACCAACTTCTACGCCGAAGACGAAATTGAAGATTATCGCACCATGACCACGGGCCAATACACGGGCATCGGGGCAATAATCACTCCCAACAAAGGCAAACAAATCATTTATTCTATTCTGGAAGATTCTCCCGCCGCCAAAGCAAACCTTCACGTAGGAGATGAAATTGTCAAAATCGACGGAATAGACATCACAACCCGCAAGGACGCCAACCCCGACAAACTCATGAAAGGGCAGGCCAATTCGTCGGTGAAGCTCGCCGTGCGCCGTGTGGGTACCAAAGACCTGATTGAAGTCAATGTAACGCGTGAATTTGTCAAAACAGGCAATGTTCCTTATTACGGAATGCTCGAAAACGAAGTAGGTTACATCGACCTCAAAGATTTTAATCAAACGGCGGCCCGCGAGGTAAAAAATGCCCTGGTGGAGCTCAAAGGAAAAGGCATGAAAAAATTGGTGCTTGACCTTCGCGAAAACCCAGGTGGATTGCTTGACCAAGCTGTATTGATTTGTAACTTATTCATTCCCAAAGATGCTGAAGTGGTATCAAACCGTGGAAAAGTAACGGAGTGGAACAAAACTTATACGGCTCCAATGGCCCCCGTGGACACCGACATTCCGTTGGTGGTGCTGGTCAATGGCCGCAGTGCCTCAGCTTCTGAAATTGTCTCGGGAGTAATGCAAGATTACGACCGTGGTGTGTTGGTGGGGCAAAGAACCTACGGCAAAGGGCTTGTCCAGACAACCCGCGATTTGTCGTACAATACCAAATTGAAAGTAACCGTTGCGAAGTACTACATCCCGAGCGGGCGCTGTATTCAGGCCATTGATTATAGCCACCGCAACCCCGACGGAAGCGTAGCAAAAGTACCTGACTCGCTCAAAGTGGCCTTCAAAACCCGCAATGGCCGCGTGGTATATGACGGTGGTGGGGTAGAACCTGATGTAGCTACCGAACTGCCCGCATTGCCGACAATTGTGACAAGTCTAAACGCCAAAGGCTTGTTGTTTGACTATGCCTTGCACTACCGCGCAGCACACCCGACCATCAAAACTGCCAAGGAATTTGAACTGACCGATGCCGATTATCAAGCATTTTCGACTTGGTTAAAAGACAAAGAATACGACTACGTGACGCAGGTAGAGAAAGACCTCGGCACGCTTGAGGCGTCGGCAAAAAAAGAAAAGTATTTTGATGTTATCCAAGAACAACTCAAAGCGCTTAAAACCAAGCTAGGCCATAGCAAAGAGAGTGATTTGGCTATGTTCAAAAAAGACATTAAGCATTTGCTAGAGCGGGAGATTGTGTCGCACTATTACCTCCAAAAAGGGGAGCGCGAATACGTATTCCGCACAGATGCCGAAGTAAAGGCAGCGCTTGATTTGTTTAAAGACATGCCTCGCTACGAAAAAATATTGAAAGGACAGAAATAAGTCTCCGTGGGTCGGGCTATGAGCAGCCCGACCCACAATGTATTCGGTATTTTCCCCCTATTTCCTACATTTGCAACTCCATTTACGAATTGCAGCATGTTTTTAACGAAAATCAAATCAAAAGAGTCGGGTTTATTGCTCTACGGAATCACTCCTCCCAAATCACAAACCGCTCCTGAAAAAGTAAGTGAGATTGCCGAAAAAACACTGGCCCGTTTGCAAGGGCTAGACATCGACGCCCTCATTGTGTATGACGTCCAAGATGAATCGAGTCGCACTTCGGAAGAACGGCCGTTTCCATTTATTACCGCCCTCGACCCCTTTGATTTTGCCCGTCAGCATTTGGCACCTCTTGAAATCCCCAAAATTATTTATCGCCCCGCAGGAAAGTTTACCCAAGACGAACTTCGTCAGTGGGTGAGCGATTTGACCCAACAAGGCTTTTATCCTGTGTTTGTGGGCGTTCCCTCGCCTGATTTTATGCCCGTCACCAGCCTACCCAACGCCTACGCCGTTTGGCGGGAATTTGAACAAAATTCTATCATTGGGGCTGTAACCATTCCCGAACGACATGCTGTTCTCAACGACGAAGACCAACGCATCCTTGACAAAGTAGCCAGCGGGGTTAGTTATTTTGTCTCCCAGTGTGTGTTCAACGTAGCCTATGCCAAACAAATGCTTACGGCCGTCGTCAACACCTGTCAAGCGCAACAATTGCCCCTTCCTACGTTTGTATTTACCATTACCGCCTGTGGGTCAAAAAAAACACTCCACTTCATGGAATGGTTGGGTATTCACGTGCCTGATTCGGTCAAAGAAACCTTGCTGGAATCTGAAAACATCCTCGAAACGTCGGTGAATCTTTGCTTACAAATTGCGGATGAACTTATTGAGTTTTGTGACGAGCACGCCATTCCTTTTGGCTTTAACATCGAAAGTGTGGCCATCCGTAAAGACGAAATCGAAGCATCTATTTACATGGTCAATCAACTACGTGAGCGGCTTGTAGCAAAAGGACTAAGAAATAACTAATCGGAAAATTTCATGGCGACAGCACTCTCTCCCGCTGATTTTTTGCAAGCCTCTCAGCGCTTGCCCATCATCGACGTGCGGTCGCCAGGCGAATATAGCCACGCTCACATTCCTGGTGCCATCAATATCCCGCTTTTTAGCAACGATGAACGGGTCAAAGTAGGCACTTGCTACAAACAACAAGGACGCGATGCTGCCGTACGATTAGGGTTAGAAATGGTCGGGCCTAAACTCGCTTTATTCGTCAAAAAAGCCGACTTAGTCGCTCCTCAACGGGAAGTGCTGGTTCACTGCTGGCGCGGAGGAATGCGCAGTGGAAGCTTTGCGTGGTTATTACGAACTGCGGGCTTCCGCGTATCAACCCTCGAAGGTGGCTACAAAGCCTACCGCAACCACGTTTTGGAGTCGTTTCAGCACCCGCAAAACATGTCCATTTTGGGTGGCCCAACAGGGAGCGGCAAAACCGACATTCTACGTGCGCTGGCCGAAATGGGCGAACAAGTCATTGATTTGGAGGCCATCGCCCACCATAAAGGCTCGGCCTACGGCGCAATTGGCCAAGCGCCACAGCCTTCGTCGGAGCAATTTGAAAACCTGCTGCATCAACAATGGCGTTTGCTTAACCCACACCAACGGGTGTGGCTAGAAAGCGAAAGTCGGCACATTGGAGGCTGTTTTATTCCGCTGGCTTTTTGGCAACAAATGCAGCAACCGACGGAGTTTGTTTTTGTTGACCTTCCTAAAGACCTTCGCATTCAACGCCTCGTCCGCGAATACGCTTGCTACGACCACACGTTACTGCAAGCGGCTACCGAGCGCATCAAAAAACGCCTTGGCGGCCAGCACTACAAAGCCGCCATTGAGGCCCTCCAACGCCACGACTACGCTACTGTAGCCGATATTTCGCTCAACTACTACGACAAAGCTTACCTCTACGAGCTTTCTCAACGCACTATTTCTCATCACCTCCACCCTACCGACGACAACCCCACGGCTACAGCGCAAGCCATCTTACAACTTAAAGCATATTAATGCCAAGTCTATTTTAAATAATTTTACGAATAACTATCAGTAAATCAAAATTTTACATTTTATCCAACCGATAAAACTATTAATTCCATGGTAATAAAAGACACTACTTTTACCACGACATAACAGTTTTTGAATAGTTGATTGCATTTAGTGGCCAGTTCGCTAAAAAAAGATTGATTTTACTGAACATTGGGGCAATTTTTGACTGTTTTCGCACATTAATGATTACTCATTCTAGCCAAAATATCATTATGAACATCGCCCTACAACCAAGCACTTCCAAAGAAGGAAGCGGGTTAGAAAAATCGGCATCTTCTCAAAAGGAAAATAGTAAAATCATGATTGTCTTAAATGCAAAAGACTTTCAAGAATGTTGTTTGGAATTGGTTCGCCAACAGATTGCCTTTGAAGTGAAATACAATGGATATTCTTCTCCAAAAACAGCCACTGATGGTGATTCGACTTCTAATGACAATTACCTTGAAATTATAAAAAAAATCCATGATGAATACCTTCAAGGAGATTTCAGCAAAGTGCCTCCTTCCGAAAAAGAAATCACTGAAAATCATGGCATTAAACCTGCCTTGTTTAAAAGTCTGTTTAAAAAAGTATATGGACAGCCATTTTATCAACTTTACACAACAAAGCGAATGGAGCAAGCTGCTTCGCTCTTGAAAAAAGGGTATAAAGCAAACGAAATAGCAGCGATGATTGGCTACAGTGCATCCTCTGCGATTAAGTTCAACAAAATGTTTCAGAAGTACTTTCAAATGACTCCCAAAAAATACCAACTCCAGTTTTATGGTAAAATAAACCGACGGTAGTTCGTTAAATCCGATCAATCAATTCTTTGACCTTACGTACCTTACGACCCGCAATATGGTCAATGATAGCGGCTGCATGGTCGCGCCCATTCTCGATAAAGACTTTTTCTGTATGAATACCTGCCACCACGGTGCCACACAAGTATAACCCAGAGACGTTGGTTTCAAAGGTTTCTGGGTCAAATACTGGCACCATACTTGGTTGGCGCAACTCCACCCCACACCGCTGAAGCAATGCTCCATCTGGTATATACCCAATGAGCATCAATACAAAATCAGCTTCAAGCCATTCTTCCTCACCCGTTTGGGTATTTTCTATCAACACCCGCTTCGGCTCTATGGCTTTGGTAAGGCTATTAAAACGCGTTTTTATTTTCCCTTCTTTGACCCGATTTTTGACGTCAGGAATAAGCCAATACTTCACAGTTGGACGGAAATCCTCCCCTCGGTGAACGACAGTGACGTCCACGTCGTGGCGGTACATTTCCAGCGCGGCCTCCACGGCAGAATTGGCTCCTCCCACAATCACAACTTTGGAAAATGAGTACTGAAACGGTTCGTCATAATAAGGAGAAACATGCGGAAGTTTTTCCCCATTTATCCCCAAAAAGCGAGGAAAGTCAAAATAACCCGTCGAGATAATGACCTTTTTGGCATAGTAATTTTCTCCTCCTACCGTCTGAATTTCAAAGACTTCGTTGTCTTGTTTTACAACCTGCGCTACTTCCGTAAACAATTTAAAGTTGAGGTGATAATACCCCGCCACTTTCCGATAATACTGCAACGCCTCACTGCGGTTGGCTTTGACGTCCGAAATGGGAAACGGGATGCCTCCAATCTCAATATTTTCGGCAGTAGAGAAAAAACGCATTCGTTTGGGATAGCGTCGAATCGACTCCGTGATGCTCCCCTTTTCAAGAATCAAATGGCTCAATCCTGCCTTCGCAGCCTCTATCCCAGCCGCCAGCCCACAAGGCCCCGCGCCTACTATCAATACATCGTACAATTGCATGGTGGATTACGATTACTTAGTGAAGTCCCAAAATTACGGCTTTCATCCCAAAAGTAGTCTCATCAATAAGGTAATATAGCGACATTTTAGGCTTTTAAAGCTATACAATTTTACATTTGTAGCCTAGAATGCTTTCTTGCATAAGCGTTCACATTGCGTGTCTGGTCAATTATAACTTTCAATCAAACTAAACCTAAATGAAAAAACCATTACTCTTGGCAGCGGCCTTGCTCGTAGGAAGCTACCTCACCCATGCCCAACAGCGCCCCGCAGGCGGTGGCGAGCGCCAAGCCTCTACCTCTACGGCTCCCTCAAAAGACGACAAATCGGGCGAGAGCATTCCGTTTAACCCTGATTCCTTTGTTGTTACCGAAAGCGAAGTAACCGTAAAAGGGCAGCGCGTGCCTTACAAAGCCACCACTGGCACCATGCCCGTTTTTGACGAAGGGGGCAAAGCCATCGCTGGCTTATTTTACATGTACTACGAACGCAGCGACGTAAAAGACCGCGGCACACGCCCGTTGATTATCTCGTTCAACGGAGGACCTGGAACAGCATCGGTGTGGATGCACATGGCCTACACTGGCCCTGTCCTGCTCAACATCGACGACGAGGGCTATCCGCTACAACCGTATGGCTATAAGAAAAACCCCTATTCGATTTTGGACGTAGCCGATATTGTGTTCATTGACCCCGTTAATACAGGTTATTCGCGCCCCGTTAGCAAAGATGTTCCTACATCGAAGTTTTTTGGGGTAAATGCCGACATCAAATATTTGGCCGAATGGATTCGTACGTTTGTGACTCGCAACAATCGTTGGGATTCGCCGAAATACCTCATCGGCGAAAGTTACGGCACGACGCGCGTCTCAGGCTTGGCACTTGAGCTGCAAAGCAACCAATGGATGTACATCAACGGCGTAATCTTGGTATCGCCGACTACGCTTGGTATCGAGCGTGGTGAAGCTTCTGAGGCAGCATTGAAAGTACCTTACTGTGCTGCTACCGCTTGGTACCACAAAAAACTTCCTGCGGATTTACAGAAAAAAGACTTGACCGATTTCTTACCCGAAGTTGAGAATTTTACCATCAATGAGCTTCTTCCTGCCGTAAGCATGGGCGGCTTTTTGGATGATGCCAAACGCAAAGCCATCGCGGCTAAACTCGCTCGTTATACGGGAGTTTCGGAAAAAGAAGTTCTCCAAAATAACCTCAACATGCCGCTTCAATACTTCTGGAAAGAGCTTTTGCGCGACGAAGGCTACACAGTAGGGCGTTTGGATTCTCGCTACAAAGGCATCGACCGCAAAGACGCTGGCGACCGCCCCGATTTTAACGCAGAGTTGACGTCGTGGTTGCACTCGTTTACGCCTGCCATCAACATGTACCTTCGTAACGAGCTCAATTACAAAACCGACCTCAAATACTACATGTTTGGCCCTGTCAACCCTTGGGATCGCTCTAACGACCAAACGGGCGAAAACCTCCGTCAGGCCATGGCTCAGAACCCTTACTTGCACTTATTGGTACAGTCGGGTTACTACGACGGCGCTTGCGATTATTTCAATGCCCAATACAACATGTGGCAAATGGACCCTGCTGGAAAACTCAAAAACCGCATGAGCTGGAAAGGCTACCGCAGCGGTCACATGATGTATTTGCGCAAGGAAGACCTTCAAAAGTCAAATGACGACATTCGCGACTTTATCAAGAAGTCAACACCGAAGTCGAACCAGCCTGCCAAGTACTAGTGAATAGGCGGTTATAGTATCAGTAAAATTCAGCGAAAACTTGCTTCATAAGGGGATAAACTTTTCCGAATCTTATGAAGCAAGTTTTCCTCCTTTTAAGCCTTTTTGGCCTCGCAACTGAACTGGTTCAGGCCCAAACCAAATCGCTCAAAAATTCCCCTCCACTTACGGAAGCCGCCCCTGAGACCGTCGGCATGTCGTCGGAGCGCCTCAACCGCCTTGATGGAGTCCTCCAAAATGCGGTTGCACAAAGTAGCGTCCCAGGGGTATCTGCACTTATCGTACGAAACGGTAAAATTGTCTATTACAAAGCCTTCGGAATGGCCGACAATGCAGCAAACCGCTCTCTGAAGCGGGATGATATTTTTCGGATTGCATCAATGAGTAAAGCCATCACCTCCACGGCCGTGATGATGTTGTGGGAAGAAGGAAAGTTTCAACTCGACGACCCTATTTCGAAATACATTCCTGAATTTAAAAACCAAACAGTTCTCAAAAACTTCAAGTTTCAGGACTCCACCTACACGACCGAACCCGTAAAATCAGAAATCACCATCCGTCATTTGCTGACGCATACGTCGGGGCTTGGCTACGGGGTCATTGATGCCGACGAACGTTTCAAAGCCATGTACCACAAAGCGGGCATCGTTGATTTATTCACGACCGAACCTGTCAAAATTGGTGACAACATCAAGAAGCTCGCCAAACTCCCCCTTCACCATCACCCAGGCGAAAAGTACGTGTATTCGGAAGGATTGGACGTATTAGGCTATTTTATTGAGCTGATGTCAGGAATGCCTTTTGATGAATTTTTGCGGAAACGGTTGTTTGAGCCGTTGGGCATGGGCGATACCTACTTCTACTTGCCCGATGCCAAGGCGTCTCGATTGGTGGCGATTCAAAAACCGCAAAACGGGCAATGGGTGCGCTACCCCAACACTTTTTACGATACCGAGTACCCCATTAAAGGGGCAAAAACATTTTTCTCAGGAGGAGCTGGATTATCAAGTACGGCCAAAGATTACGCTACGTTTTTGATGATGTACCTCAACGGCGGTGAATTGGGCGGAAAACGTTTTTTAAGTCGCACGACGATACAAACCATTTTGAGCAACCAAGTAGGTGATTTATTGGGTGGCGAAAAAGCCAATTCGTCTTATGGTTTAGCCTTCGGCCTCCTCAATAAAGCGGGCGAAGATAAGGGGGCGAAAGGAAGCACAGGCACGTTTGAATGGGGGGGATATTTCAACACCAACTATTTTGCCGACCCCAAAGAGAAAATCATTGGCGTGATTATGAAACAAACCCAAAGCAGCGGCGATAACCTCAATAATTTGTTCCGTCAAGTGATTTATCAATCCATTGATGACTGACAAAAATCCCTTTCATTTTACCAGAAAAGCCTCCGAAAGAGGCTTTTCTGGTTTTTTAAGGATAGTGTTTTTTTATTATCTTTGTCTATAATGTTATTTAGACAAAGTCGCAAGGAGGCAGTTCACCGAATGACTAAACATCCCTTCTTTACGCAGGAAAAACAGGGAGTATTTAAAATTGTGAACTAATGGAGTTTGACAACTACGGGCATTTAGTCCCCTACGACATTATTGATACTGACTTAGCAGCGTTTGAGCGAATATTTGTTACTGATTTTACTCATTCTTCTACTCGTTCAGGCATTTTTGAAGCATACCTAAACTACCTCTCCGACCTCAAGCAAATTATAGGAGGAGGGTTTTATCAGTGGATTGATGGGAGTTTCACCACTCTTAAACGTAACCCAAATGACATTGACCTTGTAACGTTTATTGATTTCGGTATATATCAACGGTACGAGAAACAACTAGAAGAAGTGCGTAAAATAAGATTTAGGAGAGGAAATAAAATTGACGGATACTTTGTCAAGTGTTATCCAGAAACTCATCATCAGAGGCAACTATTCGAGTTTGACCGTTTACAGTGGCAATTTGACTTTGGGCGGTCTTTCGTAAATAAAAGAGAGAAAGGAATCATTCAAATTAACTTTTAAAACCATGCAACCAAATATCATTTCTGACGAATGGAGTGAACGAGTGGCACGGCTCACCGAATTGATAGCCCGTAAATCAGAGGCCATAAAAATACACTCTGAGCAGCCCGAACCCGACCGTTTGGCAATCGAACAGTATATGGAGTTACGCGCCCACTATTTTGACGAATTGGCTCAATTGATGAAACAGTACGGGGTTATTGTTCGATTTGAGCAGGGGGCAAACGCAGCGTAGTTAATGGAACAGGAAATAACATAACTGCCATAGATTATGTATAAAGAAGGTGATTTAGTAGCTATTGTAAAGGATTTGCCAGAAAAAGAGCTAGTGCGGGGGCACGTTGGAACTATCGCATTTATGTATAACGACGGCGGCCTCTATGAAGTTGAATTTATAAATGCTATAGGTGAAACTGTAGCCGTTGCTACTTTGAGCGAAAGTGAGATTCTTGCAGTTCAGCCACAAAATGCTATCCTCCACGTAGCCAACGTTTCTACCAACACAGTCTAAATAGAGCGTACAAATTATAAATCAAAGTTGTGACCCCGACGGGAATCGAACCCATATCAAGCGTTTAGGAAACGCTTATTCTATCCGTTGAACTACGGGGTCAACACTATTTTTCACTTTTTCCCATATCAAGCGTTTAGGAAACGCTTATCGGGCGGCGCTCCGCTCTATCCGTTGAACTACGGGGTCAGCTGAATTTTGCGCGAATTTCGAAAACTATTCCGCAAAATCAAAGTTCGTGAAAGGCATCTCAAGCCAATTGGGATAAATCATAAAGTGTTTGTCCTTCACCAAATCAAACATTTTGGCACGAAGCTCGTCCAAATTCTCCTTGTTTTGGGCCGAAATAAACACGACGTGGTCTGATTTTCCCGTCAGATAGCTTTGCTTTAATTTCTCCAAAACGCTCTCCTTGGTCTGCTCTACCACTACCTCGCCCTCTTCCGTCTCAATCACTTCATCAAACGCCTCTAATTTAGGCTGGTAGGCATCAATTTTATTAAACACCAAAATCGTCGGTTTATCGCCCGCTTTGATTTCGGCCAAGGTTTGATTTACAATCTCAATTTGCTCTTCAAACGATGAATGCGAAATATCCACCACGTGCAGCAGTATATCCGCCTCCCGCACCTCGTCGAGCGTGGACTTAAACGACTCAATCAGCGTCGTGGGTAGCTTACGGATAAACCCAACCGTATCTGTCAACAAAAACGGGATGTTATCAAGCACCATCTTTCTCACGGTAGAGTCAACCGTAGCGAAGAGTTTGTTTTCGGCAAATACCTCGGCCTTGGCCAAACGGCGCATCAACGTTGATTTCCCTACGTTGGTATATCCTACCAAAGCCACGCGCACCAATCGGCTCCGTTCCTTGCGGCGCGTCATGCTTTGCTTGTCGATTTTGGCCAATTTATCCTTCAAAAACGCAATACGGTCTTGGACAATACGGCGGTCGGTTTCAAGCTCTTTTTCCCCAGGACCACGCATCCCTACCCCACCTTTTTGACGGCTCAAGTGCGTCCACATACGAGTAAGTCGTGGGTACATGTACTGATACTGAGCTAATTCCACTTGAATTTTCGCCTGAGCTGTTTGGGCACGCATGGCAAAAATATCAAGAATCAACAAGCTACGGTCGAGCACCTTGATTTCCTTAAATTCGGCTTCAAGGTTACGTACTTGCGACGGAATAAGCTCATCGTCGAAGATAATCATATCAACAGGATTGTCCGTCACGAAGATTTTGATGTCTTCCAAACGGCCTTTTCCTACAAACGTACGGTTATCGGGATGTTCTAATTTTTGGGTAAATGTCTTTACGGTTTGGACACCTAACGTGGTAGCCAAAAATGCCAATTCCTCTAAATACTCTTGGGTCTGTTCGGGCGACTGTCGTTGGGTAGTGACAGCGACCAAAACCGCTGTTTCTTGTTTTTTTGCAGTTGAATTCATTTACAATAGTTGTTCCCGAATCGTCAGGATGATAGTTTTCGCTGTTGTTGCAGCGGATAAAAGTAAACGGTGTTGATTCTCAGAAAGTTTCTTGGAAAAAGACGAAATTAAGACATTCCGCTGATTTTTTGTAATTTGTCCATTCGAAAAGTCCCCAAAAATTCGGATTGGTCTTTCCTGCCTCATTTTTTTATGCTGCGTTTTTTGGTCTATTTGTTCGCTTTTTACTTGCTAGTGGGGCTGCTGTTCTGGGCGGGGCATCCATTTATCTTGTTTCAACCTACCCTCCTTTCTGCCGATTTTCGGTATCAGTTTCCCCAACCTTTTCAGGAGGTTACCCTCAAACCTGCCCCTGATGTACACCTCAACGCCCTTTGGTTTCGGACTTCAGCGCAGCCTCGACAAGGCGTTGTTTTGTTTTTTCACGGCAACCGCGACAACCTCACCCGATGGGGGCGCGAATACGCTACCCGCTTTACCCAACGGGGCTACGATGTCCTCATGTACGACTACCGCACCTACGGCAAAAGCACGGGTCCTCGCTCCGAAGTCGCTTTGCACCACGACGCAGACTACGTCTATAACGCTATACGAAAGCAGTGCGTTGAAGGCTCCATCGTTGTCTATGGGTATTCATTGGGTACAGGTATGGCCTCGCGCGTAGCGGCCAACCACCGACCTCGGTTGTTGATTTTGGAAGCGCCTTACGCTACTATTCCGACCTTGTTTCGCACCCAATTGCCCATTTATCCCTACAAATGGTTGAGCCGTTATAAATTTCGTACCGATAGCTGTTTTCAGCACATTCACTGCCCTATTCAACTTTTCCACGGCACCCGCGACCGCGTCGTTCCTTACGCCAATAGCCAACTTCTTCTTCGGGCACCCACCTCCGCCAAGGTCACCCTTACTACGATTCCCAACGGTACCCATCGCGATTTGGACACCTCTAAGCGCTATCAAGAACGGCTCAATTATTTATTAATTCCCCACCGCCACTAACTGACTTTGCAGCCTGCGAATCAGCATATTGATGGTTCGGCGGTTGAGTTCCTCTTCGTCTTGAAGAAAAATCAGGTACTGCGCTGGGCTTAAATGGCCTACAATTGTTCCCAACAACAAACTCCTAAATTGTAAATCTTTACGAATAATTTGCTCGATATGCGCCAGTTGGTCTTCGGGCGAAAACCGTTCAAATGCGATTTTTCGCTTTTGTAAGTAATGGCGAAATAGCGCTACCAACAACTCATTTTGAGCTTTAAGAATGGGCCGAAGGGTATCATTCTGAAACTGTTCGGCGGAGGAAATCACTAGGTTCATTGATTGATTAACTAATCGGGTTTTGAGAAACCCTTTGTACTACATTTGATTAAAAAGTCGGGTTTTGAGAAACCCTCTGCACCGTGTGGAGGGTTTCTCAAAACCCGACCCCACTGACGAGTTCAAAACCCGACCTACTGACGAGTTCAAAACCGACCCTACCGACGAGTTCAAAACCCGACCTACCGACGAGTTGGATTCTCCCCATGCAAAGGTTTTTTTTGCCCAACCCACGGTATTCATTGGATTTTAACCTACAAGCTGTCAACTATACATTCCCTTTGCGTAACTTTGCGGCAGACAAAACAGCTTTTTATGTCTGAAACAAACATGACACTATCGCCTAACGCGCTTGCGCAAGAGGCCATCGCATTACTTAAACAACTGATTTCTACTCAGTCGTTTAGTCGAGAAGAAGAAGGAACTGCCGCTTTGATTGAAGCATTCTTCCAACGCAAAGGGATTCCGTTCCACCGCAAAAAAAACAACATCTGGGCTTACAATCGCTACTTTGACGCCAGCAAACCCACGGTTTTACTCAACTCTCACCACGACACTGTTAAACCCAATCCGTCTTGGACGCTCAACCCGTACGAACCTCTCGAAAAAGACGGAAAACTCTTCGGATTAGGTAGCAACGACGCGGGTGGGTCGCTTTGTTCGCTCATCGTGACGTTTTGCCATTTTTATGATAACCCTCATTTGGCCTACAATGTTGTAATGGCTGCCACTGCCGAAGAAGAAATTTCGGGACGCGAGGGGCTTGAACTGATTGTACCTGACCTTCCTCCCATCGAATTTGCCATTGTGGGTGAGCCTACCGAAATGCACCTAGCTGTGGCCGAAAAAGGGCTGTTGGTGCTGGATTGCATTGCCCACGGGAAATCGGGGCACGCGGCACGGGAAGAAGGCGAAAACGCTATCTACAAAGCCATTGACGACATTCAGTGGATTCGTTCGTACCAATACCCCAAAGTGTCTCCTACGCTCGGCCCCATCAAAATGTCGGTGACGATTGTCAACGCAGGTACGCAGCACAACGTGGTTCCTGATTCCTGCAAATTTACCATTGATGTCCGCGTCACTGACCAATACACTTTGGAAGAAATCATTGACATTATCAATAAAAACATCAAATCCGAAATTGCCGCGCGTTCGGTACGTTTGCGCCCGTCGAGCATCCCGATGGAGCACCCTATCGTACAAGCGGGTGTTCGTTTGGGAAGAAACACCTACGGTTCGCCTACCACCTCCGACCAAGCGCTTATCGACTGCCCATCGCTCAAAATGGGGCCAGGCCATTCGGGGCGTTCGCACACGGCGGATGAATTTATTTACCTCCACGAAATCGAAGAAGGAGTCGCTCAATACATCAAAATGTTGGAAGACGTGATTTTATAGAATTAACACTTATGCAAACTCGTACGCTGTCTGATATTTCGCCCGAACGCTTAGAGCAACTTCTCGCTTTCGACCGATTGCTAAACATCATGGACGACCTGCGCGCCAAGTGCCCGTGGGACAAAAAGCAAACGCTTCAAAGCCTGCGCCACCTGACGATTGAGGAAACGTACGAGCTTTCGGATGCCATTTTGGAGAATGATTTGCCCGAAATCAAAAAAGAATTGGGCGATTTATTCCTCCACATGGTGTTTTATGCCAAAATCGGCTCCGAAACGGGTGACTTTGATATTTCGAGTGTGCTGCACGGGATTTGTGAAAAACTCATCGTACGGCACCCCCACATTTATGGCGACGTGCAAGCCGACACCGAAGAGAAAGTAAAGCAAAACTGGGAGCAAATCAAGCTCAAAGAAGGCGACGGTAAAAAATCAGTGTTGGGCGGTGTCCCTCAGTCGCTGCCTGCGCTGGTGAAAGCCATGCGGATTCAGGAGAAAGCGCGCGGGGCTGGGTTTGACTGGGAAGAAAAACAGCAAGTGTGGGAAAAGGTAGAGGAAGAAATGGCGGAGTTTAAAGAGCATTTTAATGCCGAAGACGACTCGGTGATTGACCCCGAAAAAGCCGAAGGTGAATTTGGTGACTTGCTGTTCTCGCTCGTCAATTACGCCCGTTTTATTGACCTCAACCCCGAAACAGCCCTCGAACGCACCAACAAAAAATTCATCAAACGCTTCAATTACCTCGAAAGTCAGTCGCGGGCCGATGGCAAGCAACTCCACGAAATGACCCTCGCCGAAATGGACGAGTACTGGAACCAAGCCAAAAAATTGTAAGCGTTGTTTTTCAGGCACTTTGTTACTTTTTTTGCCTAATCAAGTCTTTTAAACAGGTAGAGATTCTTCTTGTTTAAACGACTTGGTTTATGCGTATCAAAAGCTACTTACTCATTCTCGGTTGTGTGCTGTCGTATGTTTCGCAAGGACAGCTTTCTTTTACGGCAGCGTGGGATTTTGAAAACAACTCCAACGGCAGCAGCAACAACCCTAACATCAGCGTTTCTTCTCTAAATATTACTGGCGTGCGACTTTTGGGCTATCCCGTAGGACAAACGGGCGATGCCGTGAGTCTTCAGTTTTGGCCGACGGGCGAGCTGAGTTCTACTGACTATGCCGAAGTTTCGGTAACTTCTCCCAACTACCGTTTTTCGCTTTCTTCGATTTCCTTTAGTTTCAACCACACCACCGACGGCCCCAACCAAATCGCGGTGCGTTTTAGTCAAGATAATTTTTCTAATAATCTCGGTACGTCTCCCGTGGGTTCGGGTTTTGCGGGATTAAACGTTCCTCTTTTTGTCAACGACGCCCAAGGAACCATCACCTTTCGGATTTATGGCTATGCCGCTACCAGCAGCCAAGGAGCACTTCGACTCGATAACCTACGCATCAACGGCACGGTCATTCTCAATCCATTGCCTGTAGAACTGACGCATTTTCAAGGAAAACCGTTTTCCAATCAAATTGAACTCAACTGGGGAACGGCTTGGGAACGCAATTCTTCCCATTTTGACATTCAACGGAGTGCGGATTTAAAAGAGTTTGTCACCATTGGCCGAACGCCTTCCCGAGGCGACCATTTGACCCAAACTACGTACCAATTTGCAGACCTAACACCTTTGGTGGGCATCAACTATTACCGACTCCGCCAAACCGATTTGGATGGAAGTACGGAGTTCTCTAAAATCATTGCCGTAAAAATCGAACCCGAACAGCCTCAAATCTGGGTTTTTGAAAACCCTACTTCGGCCCAATCTATTCGGATTCGGCTGCATAAGCTTTTCCCTTCTGAGCTTCGCCTCGTCTCCATGTTGGGGCAAGAGATTCCGTTTCAATGGGTTTCCAGTGGACTAGACGAGTATGTACTTCAAACCCACGTTCCGCAGGGGTATTATTGGCTTATTGGCACCACAAACACCACTTTTATCAATGCCAAACTTTTCCTAATGCCGTAACCGAGTTTTGAGTTACTTTTGTAGTCAATCTTTGAGCTACATGAATCGTATCATTTATTTTTCCCTACTCATTTTGGGGCTGTACTCGCAGCCTTCTTTTGCCCAAGTCCCTGATACTTTACAAACAGCGCCGCCTACTCAGCCTGCTACTTCGACAGGCGATGAAGAGGACGAAGACCCCAATTATGCCGTTGCTGAAGCCGATCAAGACAGCAGTAGCCATTTTTACCAAAAGTTTACTGTCGATGGAACCGCTTCGACGGGCAACGTCCAGCGCTTGCTCTTGCAATTTTCAAGTGCGTTGGATTGGAAACCTAATTCCAAATTTAAGCTATCAAGTAGCCCGTCGTTTGTCTATGGAAAACAAGGCGGACAGCTCACCGAACGAGAATTTAACGCCGATTTACGCGCTTCGCTTTGGCACCAAAAAGTGGTTTATGGGCTTGGTTTTGTCGCTTGGGAACGCAGTAATTTGCGGCACATCAACAACCGCTGGTCGCAAGGCGCGGGTATCGGGATAAAAATCATTCAGAAAAAACGCGCTTATCTTTCGATAACCAATTTAATTCTGCACGAAAACACCGATTTTATCGAACGTACCGACATTGATGTATGGCGAAATTCGACTCGTTTTTTTGGAGAATTTTCCCCTGGGTCATCGGGGCGTTTTACCATCAACAGCGTTTTGTTTTTGCAACCTGCGATTTCGATGCGCAACAATTTTCGCTGGAGTAGCACCCTCGTTTTGGCCTATCGCTTGAATAAAAACATTAGTCTGCGCACTAAATTTGAAGATGCCTACGAAAGTTACGTTGTACCAGGACGGCAATCAAACGATTTTCGCTGGACGTTCGGGCTTTCCATTGAAAATTAATCCTTTACCAATCAAATGGAGGTAAAAAACTCAATTCCGCTCCTCTTTGTTTACGGAACATTGATGCAAGGGTTTTCTAATCCATTCGCGAAAAAATTACGTAAAAATGCCATTTGGCGAGGAAAAGCCACCTTTACTGGACAACTATTCGATTTAGGTAGTTATCCTGGCGCCGTTTTTAATTCAAATACGCTTTCGCTCGTTCACGGGGAAGTTTGGGAAATTTCAGATTTTAACGCCGTTATTACCAGCCTCGACTACTATGAAGGCATTCATGATTCTCAGCCCGAATACGTACGCGAGCCTATTCCCGTTTTACTCGAAACTGGGCAAGTACAACTAGCTTGGGCCTATCTATATTGCCAAC
The DNA here is from genome assembly GCF_014195535.1 of Runella defluvii. Lineage (GTDB taxonomy): Bacteria > Bacteroidota > Bacteroidia > Cytophagales > Spirosomataceae > Runella > Runella defluvii. Next base: position 294,892 of record NZ_JACIBY010000006.1, read on the forward strand.
CCACCGACGCTTTTGTCCAAATTAAACACGGCGATTATCGCCAATGGCTTTTAGACGACAAACAACATTTGTAACTTTCAGGCGTTAAGTCTATTTCCGTACCTTTTATACCTGTGAATTACTTTAAATATTATTGCTTCTTCTTCTTTTGTATATTAACTGGACAAACCTTTGCCCAAAAGGGATATGTTTTGGGTAAAGTGTTGGATGCTGCCACTGGCCAAGGTGTCAATCTAGCCACCATTACTAACCTCAAAAACCGCGACATGACGCGCACCAATAAAGAAGGCGTGTTCTTTTTGGATGCTTCGGTGGGCGATTCGATTGAAATCGCGAGCCTCACCCACGAGCGAGGGGCTTTTCGTTGGAATGGAAATGCCGAAGAAATCGTGTTTCGTCTCAAAAAACTGGACAAAGCCATCGAACTCCCCGAAGTAAGGGTAGCCTCCAAACGCGAGCAACAACTCGAAAAAGAAATCAAACAAGTTCTCGCCGAACCCGAAGCCAAAAAGAATTTATCGTTTGGGGAGGCCGTATCCATGGCACAATCACCAATAACGTTATTGTACGAGTTGTTCAGTAAATCGGCCAAAGAAGACCGCAAGGTGGCCATGCTCATGCAAGAAAAGCGCCGCCGCGACTTGGCCAATTACCGTTTTGGGATGATTGCAGGGCAAGCTACCGACCTGAGTGGCGAAAATCTGGAGCGTTTTCGGTATTTCTGCGACTTCTCGGAGGAGTTTTTGCTCTTATCGACCGACTACGACCTTACCTACGAAGTACTCCAATGCTGGAATGTTTACAAAAGAATCAAAAAAAGGCACTAAATAGTTGTACTTTTCAAAGCTTTTTCCGATTATTCGATTCATTTGTATATCCTATTTCAATTTAACCACAAAAAGACTTTATTACCATGAGTGCATTTGCCGAAGTAGTAGAGAAATCTATCGAACAACTTACGGGTGTGGGAGCTGCCGCTGACGAAGCGCTTGTCTCTGCCGTAGCAAAAGGCTTAGGCCCCTCGATTTACAACTTAGATTCTTCATTGGTGGCCGCCTCTGACCCCGAAGAACTTGAGCGCGTAAAAACAAACTTCTTGATTGGGAAATTGGGCTTGACTGATGGCCCCGAACTCGATGCTGCCATTGCCGAAACTATGGCAACGCTCAAAGGCATAAACCGCAAGCTCCGCGTGGTGGTTTACTATCTTTTGGTTAAAAAATTTGGCAAAGAAGCTATCTATTCCTAAAACACTTTTGTTTTAATCTGACGACAACAGAGCCGACTTTTAAGAAAGTCGGCTCTGTTGGTTTTAAATCCCCCCCCCTCACTTCTCCTAAGCAAGATGTCGCATTTTTACAATGACGACAAAAAGCGTCCTATTACTTTTGAAACATCCTATTTAAAAAACGTACCAATTCCATGAAAAAATCACTACTACTGCTGTCGATGTTCGCACTATTGGGCCAACTTAGCTATGCCCAAAGCGCCAAATCTCGCTTACTGGCAGATTGGGAACGGGGTAAAAAATTTATGACCGAATACCTCGCCGCCATGCCCGACGATGGCTATGGCTTTCAGCCTACGCCAGAAATTCGTACGTATGCCCAGCAAATGATGCACATCGCCGACGCCAACTTTGCCTTTGCTTCCGCCGCGAGTGGCAAAGCAAGTCCGTATCAAGGTTCGGCCGAAAAATCAGCCGACCACTCTAAAGCAACTGTCACCAAGACCGTCATGCAAAGCATTGATTTTACCATCGAAGCCCTGAAAGGTGTACCCGATGCTGATTTTGAGAAAAAAGTAAAAGTCTTTGGACAAGAACTGACGGTTGAAAGTGTTTTTGCAAAGTCGTTTGAACACGTGTGCCACCACCGCGGCCAAACGACCATTTATCTCCGCCTCAAAGGCATTAAACCGCCAGCTGAAGGATTGTTTTAGCAAGTCGTTTTTACAATCATAGCCCCAGCATATGAAAAAGCTATTTTTCTGCCTATTTTTATTGACAACGACTGTCGCATTTTTACAAGCACAAGAAAATACGACACCCAAATTGTGGACGACCGCTGACCGTCAGTACACACTCGATAACATGAAACGAACTCGGGATGAGTTGGTCAAAGAAACCCAAAACCTTACCCCAGCACAATGGGCGTTTCATGAGTCGGCCGACCGCTGGTCTATCGGTGAAATTGTGGAGCATTTGGCCCTATGGGAAATTATTTGGAACCGTGAAATCAGCATTGGGGTTCGGAACAAACCAACTCCCGAACTCAACGCCAGCAGCCGCCCCGACAGCTATTACAATGAGTTTATCATGGAAGACGCCAAACATAACGCCTCCGACTATACCAAACCAACAGGCTTTGTCGAAGGTAAAAATAATTTGGCCTTCTTTCTGCGAAATCATGCCATTAACCTGGCATTTGTTGAGACTACACAAGCTGATTTGCGGGCGCATTTTGAATTTACTGGTACTCCCAACCCCCGAAATATGCATCAAGTGTTGATTTTTCAATGGGGACACGTGGATCGCCATTTACGCCAAATCCGTAAAGTAAAAACGCATCCTAATTATCCGAAATAACGCATTCCAACCCTCACAATAAAAAAGATGGAAACAACAAAGACGACCGAATCAATCGCGGAACTGACCCGCAAAGGCACTTGCATCGAGTTTTTCTCGGCTTACCAAGACCTTGATACCGAACGCATGATTAACCTTGCCACGCCCGAAGCAACCGTGTCGTTTCAGCCGCTGGGTGAAGGCGGCAAAGGGCTATTCCGCGAGTTTGGCAAAGCGGTTTGGGGTTTGTTGATGGACTGCTTTCCCGACATTGACAACACCGTTGATAGTATGTATTCCGAAGACGACACGGTGACGTGTAAAGTGGCGATTTTTGGAACGCAAGAAAAAGAATTTATGGGGCTTCCTAGCAAGGGATTGAAATTCAATAGCGACCATATTTTCGTGTTTCGTTTTGATGAAAATGATAAAATCACGGATGTAAGCATCAACTGGAACCACGAAAATTTTGTGGCTCAATTGACGGGTGCGTAACCGTTCGATAAATAATAGTTGTTGTTTTTGAGGTTTTTTCCACTAATTCTTAACTTTCGGTAAATCGTGACTAACCCCATGTTTTACCGAAAGTTTCCTCCACCTGCCCACTTACAGCCCTTTGTCGAATGTTTCTACATTTGGGAATACAGTAAAACACTGGCCAAACCCCTCACTGTTGAGTCGCCACCTTCGGGTTTTGCGTCGATTGTTTTTAACTACGGCACTCCCTACCGCGTTACATCCCAAAAACTAAACGGTGGATTCGTCCCCAAAAACTTCCTGACGGGACAAGCTACCAAAAGTTATCAGTTACAGCTTTCGGGGCAAATTGGCATGGTGGGCATCGTATTTCGGCCTGCGGGCTTGCATACGTTGTTTGGAATGCCGATGTATGAGTTTTCGGACGAGCGAACCAACCTGCGTGATGTGCTGGGAAAATGCGTGGATGAATACAGCGATAAAATAGAAGAGGCGTCGTCGCACGGTGAGCGATTAGCGCTGCTGGAGCAATTTGTCAACGTGCAGTTTCTTCGTAAAAACCCCGTTGCCGACCGTACTGACTTTGCCGCAAACCTAATTGTGGATAAACGCGGACTTATCAACATCAACGATGTCATCAGCGAACTTTACGTATGCCGCCGACAGTTTGAACGGAAGTTTTTGCAAAAAGTAGGCGTCAGTCCCAAATACTACACTCGCATTCGTCGGGTGGGGCATTTGTGCAACGAACTAGCCCAAAAGCGCTGGAAAATAGACGATTGGCAGGACCTTATTTACCATTATGGCTACTACGACCAATCGCATTTTATCAAAGACTTCACCGAATTTATCGGAAAAGCCCCTTCGCTTTACGTAAAAAATAACGCTGAGTTGGCCAATTATCTCAAAAATTAAAGCCACCGCAGGCCGAAACCTTGGGTGGCTTTTGACATTCTGAATCAACAATTCTATACTTTATCTGGTACAATAAAAGGAGCGCGGTATTTGCGAGTGAGCATCGCGTTGGCCTCTTTGTCTCCTACAAATTTTTCGGTAGTTGGGTCAAACTTAAGTTTGCGGTCGAGACGGTAGGCGATGTTGCCCAAATGCGCCAACGACGCCGACAAATGCGCGGTTTCCACTGGACCATTTAAGAGTTTTTTGTCGTGCGCACGCACGGCATCAATGAAGTTTTGGTAGTGGTCGCCGCCTTCTTTGCGCGCAGGGCCTGGCGTACGCTCTTTCCCCAAATACGTTTTATAGTCGTTGTAACCGTTGATGACCATGTAGCCTTTATCGCCGTAAAACAGGTTTCCGACTTCCACACCGTCTTCTTTGTTGGTCATCCACGGGCGGACTTCTACCTCAATCACCTTTTTTTGTTTGGGATAAATGTAGGTTGACGTCAACGTTTCGGGCGTTTCTTTGCAGTCATTCCACAAAAACTTCCCGCCTGCCGACGTAATTTCTTCGGGCAGCCCTACGTCCAAGCCCCACAACGCGAGGTCGGTTTCGTGAATCCCTTGGTTGCCAATGTCGCCATTGCCATAATCCCAAAACCAGTGCCAGTTGTAGTGTACATAGTTTTTACTGAAAGCACGGGCTTGGGCGGGACCTTGCCACAAGTCCCAATCTAACCCCGCAGGCACAGGCGACGTGGGCTGATTGCCAATATCGGGACGCCATTTGTAAATCAACGCCCTCGCCATATAAACATTCCCAATCAGTCCTTCGCGGAGGTGTTTGATGGCTTCTTGTATGGCCACCGAACTCCGCAACTGCACCCCGTGCTGCACAATCCGATTGTATTTATTCGCAGCTTCTACGAGTTTTCGTCCTTCGTAAATATTATGACAGCCTGGTTTTTCCACATAGACATCTTTACCCGCTTGGCAAGCCCAAATCGCCGCCAACGCGTGCCAATGGTTGGGGGTAGCAATACTGACGGCATCAATGTCTTTATCTTCATAGACCTTCCGCAAATCTTGGAACGTCTTGACCTTTTTGTTGTTCTTTTTCTCAAAATCAGCCGCTCTTTCTTGTAAAACCACGTTATCCACGTCGCACAAGGCAGCCACTTCTACATTGGGTAATTTTGAAAAGCCAGAAATGTGGTCTTTCCCACGGCCATTGATACCGATGACGGCGACGCGCACGCGGTCATTGGCGCCAAAAGCACTGGCAGGGATAATAGTTGGAAAGGACAACGAAGCCGTGCCCACTGCCGCCGTCTTAATAAACGAACGGCGGGAAAAAGGTGTGTGTTTCATTGGAAGTCAAGGGTTTGAAATGAACTGTATCATCGTTTGAAAGAAGTACAGCAGCTACGCACAGTAAGGCTATTCGGGGAAAGAAATACTTGTTTTTCTGGAAATCGTTTACCATTTTAGTGACAGCAAAATCCACTTATCCCTACCTGAATGTTTATTTTTAATAAAGTCTTAAAAGATGACGCCCTCCTGCAAGGTCTTCAAGCAGGAACTACCCAAAGGCGGCTCTATGAAAATAAACTGTACGAAAAATACCACTACCTCGTTCGGGAAGCCTGTTTCAAGCACAAAATCAGCCAAGACGATGCCGAAAGCGCATATTCTGACGCGATTTTGACCGTCATCGAGCACGTCGTCAGTCGTCGTTTTGAGGGGCGTTCGGAGTTAAAAACCTATCTAACTCAGATATTTACGAACAAATGTGTTGATAATATCCGAAAAAATACGACTAACAAAGCGGAGGTTCATACCAACAGCATTGGCTTGGAAGATGCGCTCGCTTGGCTACCCGACGAAACGCAGTCGGCCGTACGGAAACTGATTGTGGAAAGTGAAATAGAAACGTTGCAGCAGCGCTTACGGGCCTTGGGAGACAAGTGCCGTGAGATGATTTTGGCGTGGGGAGAAGGGTACTCCGACGAAGAAATTGCCCAAACGATGGGCTACAACACCGCCGCCGTAGCCAAAACAAGTCGATTACGGTGTTTAGAAAAATTGAAAGAAAAATACAAATCTCCCTTTGGGGACTAGGGAGCGATTTATGGAACGAATAGAAAACTATTTTAATCATACCCTTTCGGAAGCAGAACGGGCTGAGTTTGAGACAGAACTCAAGGCCAATCCAGCGTTGGCCCAAGAGGTTGCTTTTTGGCTGCAAGCCCGTGCCGCCGCCCAAGCGGAGGCGCGCGCGCGGCGCAAAGAAGAGTTGACGCAGCTAGGGCAGCAACTCCAACAAAAAGGTCGCCGCAGTCTTTATTATGCCTTGAGTGCGGCTGCTTCGGTGGTTTTGTGTTTGGGCATTAGCTGGTACGTATGGCTTCGAAAGTCGGTTGTTGAAAGCGATTACAACCAAGCATGGGCAAGTACGTACATCGAAAAAAACCTCTCAACCCTCGACGGACTTAAACTAGGAAATGCCGAAACAGATAGCCTGCAATGGGGCATCCGAAGCTATAACGAAGGCGACTTGCAAAAGGCCAAGGCTATTTTTGAAGCACTCCTCCAGCGCGACAGCACCAATGCCGAAGCAGAAAAAAATGCGGGTCTTGTTTCCCTTCGCCTCAAGGAATACGACCAAGCCATTGAACACTTTCACCGCCTTGGCACCCGCACTGATTTGGTCTCAAATCCTGGCAAATTTTACGAAGCCATCGCGCTTTTGATGAAAAATGAACCGTTAACTCAAAAGTCCGCGCAAAATTTGCTCAAGGAAGTAAAGAGGCATAAATTGGAGGGATGGAAGGATGTGGAGTGAGAGAAACTAAAAAAAATCCCCTTTTAAATTTTAACAAAACCATGAGAAAGCTATATTACTTTTTTACTATCCTTTGTTCATTCTCTCTAGTAAGCTGTCGAGACACACAGCAAAACTCTCCCACACTTATTTGGGAATTAGACACTGTTGCTTCCAACAAATCATTATATTCAAAAGACAATACAGGGCTTGTCCTTGGGGATGGTAGAATTCCTAATAGCTTTGTTTTTAAATTTAAAGATGGAACTCCTATTGATACCATACATAAATACGAAAGAGATTGGGGAATTAAAAAGGAATACATAGATTCTTGTTCATGTGACCCAATGTTACGAGGTTATAAAAATTTCCCTCTAAAAAAAATTTATAAAAACAGTGAACCTCTCACTCAAAGAAGCACTAATAAATCGGGAGATGAGCTATTTATCGATAGTAATATTGCTTTCTTTTCACCTAACTACAAAATAACTACTCCACTAAACTACGACAGTGATAATTTCAAAAATTCCTTTGATGCAGCTAACAGATTACATAGTTTAGAACAACCCCAGAAAGTCACAAGCCCTCAAGTTAAAATAGCTATTTTTGACACAGGGTATTATACAAGTATAAACCTAATAAATAGCCCTGGATCTATAAACTGCCCCGATTTTAAAGACTTTCATGATGAAGACCCGCAACTACACGGCACAACAGTAACAGCGTTGCTTATGAACAGCATGGGGGCTTTACGAAATCAAGCACAAATTATTCCAGTTAAAGTCTTAGACTCCAAAGGAGAAGGAACCTTATTTAATTTAGTATGTGGACTAGCATCTCTAAAAAATCAAAATGTAGATATAGTCAACTTGAGTCTAGGCTTCTATGCCCCGTCTGATTCCATTCCATCTAAACTCTTAAAAACATATCTTGACAATACAGAAGCTTGGATTTTTACTGCTGCTGGAAATGCAAATCCAACAATCGATCGAACAGAACGTATAAGTAACCTTAGAGATTTGGCACAACGACACTTTAAATTTTACCCTGCATGCCTTACAGATGCGAACAAATTGGTGTCTGTTACATCAAGCAAAACTAATAAAAATCCATACGAAGTATGCGATACCCAAAACTTTTCTAACCAATACATTGATTTAGCTGTAACGGCTCGCTATGGCGAATGCGGAATTGGTGTTTTAGAAGGCTATTGGGGAGGACAAGGGAGTTCATTTGCCACTCCAATAGCAGCAGGAAAAGCGGCAGCCTTATTAAGGTCAGGCTTACAAGTAGATCGAGATGTACTTTTTCAGAGTATAGGCGTTGCACCAATCACTGCTCCTTCTAAAGTGAAAGTGGGAACGATCCAAAGCCCATAAATCCATGCATATTCCTTTATTTTTAATGATATTATTTATTAGTTTACTCGCGATGGACATTGAACTAAAAGCTCAATGTCCATCGCGAATTCATATTTGGCAAGAAGTAGAAAAAGGAAATCAAGTGTTAAATGATGATGAATTACTCAATTTAACTTTACAATTAAAAAAAACGTGTGAAACTTGTAATTATACAAAAGACTCTGTGTATGCACGTGTTTTACACTTTTTAGGACGTTCATATTGGCTCAGTGGTAGTCCTGAAACTGGAAGGCTTTTTTCCTTAAAATCTATAGAAATTAATCAACTATCCAATCCCTCTGCAAGCAAAGCAAACTGTGCAGGGACTTACTTTAATTTAGGACGTATAGAGCGCGACTTAAATCACACCAGTACAGCTATTATTATGTTACAAAAAGCCATTTTACTAGCAAAAAAATACCCTGAAAAGAAAAATATAGCACTTATTTCTTACCAAGAACTAGCCAACCTTTATCACACTCTTGGAGATTACCAGAAAAGTATCGAATTTGCCGAGGCAGGCGAGAGAGAGGCTATTAAACAGAATAATATTAGTTCACTTGTCAATAATAGATTTGAAAAAATTCAGTCATTACTAAGTTTCAAAAAAGTAGATGAGGCTTTTCAAGTATTACACAATACAATTACCATAGCTGAAAAAATAACTGATACTGATACCAAAGGGTTTTTGTTATCACAAACAGCTAATGTTTATGCTTCTCAAGGAAATTATATAAAAGCAATTGAAGTTTATAAAAAATCATTTACCGCCTATGATTATAAGTCAAAAAACAGCATCGACTCCCGACAAAATCTTGCAGTGACTCTGAATAACATAGGCAACATATATTCTGAAAACTTACGAGATTATAAAAACGCCCTTTTTTATTTTCAGGAAGCATCGAAATATGCTGAGGAACGATTTGCCAAAAGCCGAATCTTAGGAAACATAGCAGAAACATACGGAAAAATCAGCCAATATAAATTAAGTATTGAAACGTATCAAGAGGCCCTTTTCATTGCTCCAATTAATTTTACTACATCCAAAGTTTGGCAAAACCCTCCCGCAAAATCTATTCAAAATGCCGCTGGCAAATCATACCTCCTCACCCTCATCCAAGACAAAGCCGACACTTGGCTTGATTACTACAAAGCAACCAACACCAAAAGCCACCTAACCAACGCCCTCAAAACCTACGCCCTCGCCGATAGCATGATTGATTTTATGCGTTACGAACACGTGGGGGAAGGCTCTAAGTTGTTTTGGCGGCAAAAAACGCGTGGCATGTACGAACGTGCCATCGAAGCCAGTTATTTGGCGGGCGATGCCGAGGCCGCATTTCGTTTCTTTGAAAAATCAAAAGCCGTCCTGCTCTCCGACAAGTTGAATGAACTAGGGGCGAATCAACAACTGACAGAAAGTAGCGCCAAACGTCAACGTGCCCTACGCGACAGCATCGCTAATCTCCAAAACCAACTCGCCAGCCTGCCTGCCAACGACGCCAAAAGAAGCGGTATCCAACGCCGTTTGGAACAATTTAACGACGATTTTGAGGCTTTTCGCAAGCAACTCGAATCAACAAACCCCGCCTATTACCGTTACAAATACGACAACAGTACCCCAACTATCGCTGAGTTTCAAAAATCCATCTCGACTAATGGGTCGGGGGCACGCACGGTGGGGTTCGTGTCTTACTTTGTCGGCGACAGTGCTATTTATGCCTTTTGTTTGGACCAAAAAGCGCGACTTGTTCGCCTTTCCCTACATCCATCTGACTACCAATCTTTGGCCAACGAGTTTCTTTCCCTTTGCGCCGACCGCTCCCGCCTCAATGCTCACTATCCGCAGTATCGTGCGCTGGCCCATCGGCTTTACCAACTTCTATGGAAACCGCTTGGAATGACTGCCTCACGCGTGATTATCTCCCAAGATGGCGTGTTTTTGCCCTTTGAAACCTTGCTTGTTCAGCCAAACCAGAACGATTTTTTGCTCAAACACCACGCCATTAGCTACACGTATTCGGCTAATTTTTTGGCAAAAAACCAGACAGATTTAGCCCCTTCCTTACGTCAGGGTGACAAACTATTCCACCGTAGCTTCGTTGGGTTTGCACCTGAGACTTTTCAGCCGTCGCTCCGCCAAGCTTCGCTCAAAGGTTCGGTCGCGGCTTTGGAGGCCGTAGAAGAAAAGTTTTGGTGGGGAAAAACGCTAAGAAACAACGAAGCCACCAAGGCGCAGTTTATGCGTTATGCCCCCAATTCGCGGGTGATTCAGCTCTTTACCCACGCCGACGCCGACAGTACCGAGGCCGTCGAACCGCGCATTTATTTTCACGATGCGGCACTGCGTCTGTCTGAACTTACCCAAGCCGACCGCTTTGCGGCGCAGTTGCTGGTCCTTTCCGCCTGCAAAACGGGCGTGGGGCAAAATCAGCGCGGTGAGGGGGTGTTTAGCTTGGCACGGGGCTTTGCGGCCTTGGGAATCCCAAGCACCATCACCACGCTCTGGAGCGTAGAAGACCAACCAACCTACGAATTAACCAATCTATTTTACAACTACTTAGACCAAGGGCTCCCCAAGGACGAAGCACTCCAACGCGCCAAACTCGACTGGCTGAACCAAGGCAATGCTGCCGACGCCCTCCCTTCGCAATGGGCAGGCATGATATTGGTCGGCGACACTGCCCCTTTGGCAATGGACGGTTTACGGTTTATTATTTTGGGTTTAGGGTTGTTGGGGCTGGGAGTTTTGGGGGGAGTTTGGTGGTGGCGGCGAAAAAAATAAGTTTGTTTCCCTTTTGTTTCATTATTGCGACTAACTGATTGAAACCACTTTTCAATCATGAAACCGCTACTGATTACTGCCCTCTGCTGTGGCTGGCTTACCAACTACGCCCAATCGACGTACCAATCGGAGGATATGAGCGTACAACTTCAAGTGGATATCCAAAGCCACCGAGACACCCTAGAAATTTTTCGCCGAACGGGCGAAGGAAGACTATCATTTGCCGAAATAAAAATCCTCGCGTTTGCCTCCCAACGTAAGCACAGCCGAATCCGTTACGAACGAGGTTTTGCCGAATTTGTCTTGCACCGATTATCGCTGCGGCCGTCGTCGGTTTCTTCTTTTTAAAAAAAATGAAAAAAATTGTTTCCCTCGTCCTGTCGGCCTACGACTAAGAGATTGAAAGCAAAATCGCACAATATGCTTACTACCAAACACATGAAAACAGCTTCACTGACCCTATTTTATATCGCCTGTTTAGGGCTTAGTTCGTGTAATATTTTCAAGAAAAAAGACCCCGACCCTCTCGCCAGTGCGGCAGGAACTTATATGGGTTCAGCACAGGACAACACGAGCATTATTCAAAATACCCGTGCTAATGTGACTACCTCAACTCAGGATAATCGCTTGTACGTATCGTCGGTAGGCATTACATCCTCTACCTATCAATTGGTCTTGACAGGCTTCCCTAATGGAACATTCTCTGGAACTCGTAATGGATTTTCTTACAGTGGACAAATAACAGTCAATGGAAACACCCTTAATATCACTGGGAGCTATCGACTCACCAACACATCAAGCCCAACTTTTGCCAATTTCAGTTTCACTGGGACAAAGCAGTAAAAGTACCAGCCTTTAATCAATTCCATCATTCTTAAATTCAAAAAAATGATTCAGTCACCAAAATTTGAGGTCAATTTGGGAGGAATAGACCTCAACGAAAAACAAGCCCAAGAGCTTGAAAAAGCCCTTCAACAAACTACTTTGCAGTTTTTGGCGAAGCTGGACAATGGATTCAGCGACGGGCTTTTAGCGTACAAGCCCAACCCTGAAAATCCAGAAGACACTGGATTTCCCCCTTTTGTCCTTCCTAAACGCCCCAAATGGTGGTTTGGGTACATTCTGTGGAAACAACCTAAACCTGGCCAAATAGTACAGTTAGATCGTTTGAAGGCAAGTTTCCCAGACTTTGCCGTTCGAGGCGCTTTTGAAAAACCTCAACTACTTCGCTAACATGAAACCCGACCAAAAAGCCACTTGTCCCAGTGCTGAGCCAAAGGCTGGCGCGGTACTACTAGGCGTAGTAAAGCAGGATGGCGAAGTAGCGCTGCTATCTCAACGTATAGAGATAGACGAACACTTTATCGAAACCGCCTCGCAAGGCCGCGACCTTGGCCAGCGTTTTCGGTTTGCCAGTCCGTGCGCGGCCAAAGGGTGCGCTAATTGGTCAGGTCATCATTGTATGGTACTCGACATCGCCCGCCAATTGGCGCATATTGAGCCGCATGTCGATGAGTTATTACCTGCGTGCAGTATCAGAACCACCTGCCGTTGGTTTATGCAAGAGGGTGGCGATGCCTGTCGCATCTGCCCAAAAATCAATACAGGCTTTGCCGAAGTAGAAACAGTTTAAACATTTTATTACAATGAAAACACTTATAATGAGCCTCTTTCTGGGGCTGATAGGTTATTCTCATGTTCTTTGTGCACAATTAACGGTTACAATTCGCACAGGAGGCGACGACCTACGAGGCGGGCAAGCAGCCTTTGTCCAACTCATATACCGCAATAACACCGTTTCACAAGAATTCGATTTGAATCAAGGAGCAGGTTGGGGAAATAACTCCATGCATACTACGTCTTTTCAGATACAACCTATACCAAATATAAGTAACATTGCTGCTGTTCGTATCCGTTACGACGGTGCTCCCAGAAAATTTCCTGATACTTACGATAATTGGAATTTAGAAACCTTAACGGTTTTATTGAATGGTGTTCAAATTGCCCAATGCTCGGGAACACCTTGGCACCGTTTCACTGGCGAAAGTGCATCCCGAGACTGTAAAGTATCCGTTCAAGCGCCAAACCCTATGACTTTCAATGGCTGCTGGGCTTCCGAATGGTCAGATTGTAACTCTAACGGTAAGATCGTATCAAGTGCTAAACTCAGCTTCAAACAAGACCCTCATAATAAAGCTCGTTGGTACGGAGCGTGGGGCGGAGGCTCAGACAGCAAAGGGAATCAGCACAGCGGATTCCTGCTAGGTACACTCGATGGTCATGTGCTTAAAGGCACGTGGTACGAAGTAATCTATCAAAATAGTATTACATGCCCCAATCTTACCTACAGCGGTACCTTTCAGTTTACGTTAGGCAGTAACTCGTCTTTTTCAGGTACTTGGACAGACACCAACGGTCCATGTCGAGGCTCAAAAATAACTATGTGGTGGAATGGTAAACGATAAAACTATTTCATATCTCTCAAACAATCAAATACATTTCTCTCATCTCATGAAGACCCTACACTCTCTTTCAACTGCACTTCTCAGTGCCTCTCTTTTATTTTTATCAATTGCCTGTACCCCCACGAGCGGTGAACCTGGACCACAGGGGCCTGCGGGGCCGCAAGGTGTAGCAGGTCCACAAGGCCCTGCTGGGCAGAATGGCAACGCCAACGTAACACAAGTCACGTTTAATCAAACATTTAATGCCACAGAATATAAATCGTTTACTTTTCCGCCAGCAATCACCACGGATATCCTCAATTCAAGTGCGATATTGGTATATATTCGAACAAGCAATGATCCAAACAATTTATATCCAATCCCTGGCATGATTGCAGGAGACGATTTTAGATACTTTTTAATCCCGTCCAGCCGTAGTTTTCAGATTAGGCGACAATCAGGTGTATACGTTTCTTCCATAAGCATGACAAAAGTTATTATCATCCCTGCCAATAACCTCATCAATGGCCGTGTTGGCTTGCCTGATATTGATTTTTCAGACTACAATGCCGTCAAAAAGTACTACAATTTACCCGATTAATCTTTCCTCAACATTTAAATCTTCTAAATCAATCATCACATCGCGCAAATCGGTCACAGAAAATGAAAACGACACTATAACACAACCGTGTCAGTATGACAATGGCCGTGTCATCAGATGGACACAAGGAGGCAGAAGCTATGAAACCTATGCTTCGATAATAGGAGAAGGAACACTGTATGTACGAAATATGATACAGGCAAAATAACCGAATATCTTGAATACACCTATCAAAGGGGTCAAGGGGTGTGCGAAATTTTGCAGGTGACTGGGCTGTCTTTTATGTTTATTCTAACGTGCTCTATGTATTTTAGAATGAATGCCCTTAAAACCTGCATTTACTCGTACACCCCTATCAAGATGGTTTATGAACATTAAACGCAATGCTTAACAATTTCTTCAACGGTTTTCCAGATGAAATGAGGAGTAATCGTTCGGCTTCCATCAATTTTTCACTTCTAATACATTTACAATCATGGCAAAAGTAGAAAATGTATCTATGGTCATCGGTGGTGATCGGGTACAAAACAGCAATCAAGAATGGTGCAGAAAGGTAAAAGTATCGGCCAAATTTAAGTTTGCACCAGAAGAGGTCGGAAGTCCATTTCAAGTAAGAATAACGCTTTTTGGCACAGATAGGCCTGGCATAGACGTTGATGACGCACGCCAATTTCCTCCATGGCTACGCTGGGATACCGCCATAGGTGATTTTGATTTTAGCGGTGGAAACGGCACGTTATCTACATCGGCACTTTCTATTGTGGGCTCAGTTGTATATCAGAAAGCCCTAACTCCCACAACCACTGAGATGGATTTTGTAGAAGAGAAATTGGTATTAGAATCTCGACTGAATGAAGACCCGACTTTAGAATTTATCACCATTGGCCGCCCTCCCGTTACTCAACGGATTCCCAAACCGCACCAAGATGAACTATTTGTTAAAGTTCAACTGATAGTTGAGGGGGTATCACCCGTACAAATAACTACTATTTTTTAAGAAGATGGCTGCTACCAAGCTATTTTCAAGACCCAACGCTACAAAGAAGTAGTAGGTACGAGCGCACGGGTATGGTTTCATATTCACCAAATGGGAATTGTTGCTTTTTTTGAAGCCACTTTACAAAAATTACACTAAGTCATTTCTTCAAGATAATAAATAAAATGAAGACCTTCATTCGACCTATTCATACTGCCTCGCTTGTAGCCATTTTGCTCACTGCTACGCTTACAAGCTGCGGTCTTTTCCAGAAAGCGGTAGAAGCCGCCTGGCCACTGCTGGGCACTTACAAAATGAGCAATGTTCAATTGGAGTTGAAATACACTGCCAACAACACATTGTATAATCAGAGAGGTACAACGACTCGTATTCCTAATGACTTTCTGGATTTTAGTACGGGCACCGTCACCATAGGCAATACAACGTACAACTATCGTCAAGAAAAAGTAAATGGAATCAAAAAGGTTGTCTTCATAGACCAATCCACCAACGAAGATGTCGTAAGTTTCACTTACAATCTAAGTAACAACTCCTTAACGCTCACGTCTGACAATGTAATCATGGGTACGAGTGCCCGTGAAAGAGCTCAGGAAGCATTAGGTTGGGCTGCTACTTTTGGCTTTGGCATAACCAATTTCCCACGCATTACCTCAGCCACCGATGCCTCTTACGGTGCATTTATTATCAATGCAAGTAAGTAAGATACTCTTTTCCCCCCCTCCCAAAACAATACATTTATGAAACCCCTCCTCCTCTCGCTTTGCCTGTGGGCAAGCGTAGCTGGGCACAGTATCGCCCAACAAACTACAGTAGTCAATCGCTGGATATCGCCCGTTACCAAAGATTTTATGTCATTGCCCGAAAGTATTTATACTGACCAGCAGCTTATTAGCTGGGGTTATACCCAAAAAACATTTCAGTTTGAGGCGTATTCGGAAGAGCCAAATGGCGACAATGTAACGGCAGTGTATCGGTGGATCATGCCCAACTGCAAAGAGTCTATCCTCATAGCCGAACACGAACTAACCGACGCACAACTACAAAGCTGGGGCTATCGCGACAAGCGTTTACAGTTCTACGTTCCTGTGTTTGAAAAAATAGGTAATCAAGGAGAGTAAAAAATCAATCTCCACACACTAACTAGCTTTCATAGAGCGTTTTAGTTAGAAACAGACATCTACAACGTTTCTATCTTTACTTCTATGAAAGCTTCATTTTTACTTATCGCATTGATGGTGGCATTGGGGAGTTTCTCTTGTCGCCAGGCGGGATTGGAAACCGAACCAGAACCGCTAAAACCCAATGAGCCTACCCTGGCAGAACAAGCTGAAAATTACGCAAAAACGCATCCTGACATTGCGTCTCCCGCCCTGAACAATGCACAGCCGTCTTCGGTCAAAGTGGCTATTGATCAGTTATTTGTGGGCACTTATTCTTTCAAATATGGTTCAAACAACGAACTTCTTCACATCGTTACAGGCAACGACACTATTTTTCAGGAAAGAACTGACCGTACGACTAAAACAGCTTTTAGTAAAGTAAGTGGTGAAACAACGACATTTCAGTTGAATGCTGAAGGACTGGCTCAAAGTTCAAAAGGGACTACCGCCAGCACTCCTAAACGTGAAGTCAATACCCGTTATTTTTACAAAAACGGTTTTTTGGTAAGCATGGCCAATGAGACTAAACTGACTAAGTTTGAGTACAATGGCCAAGGAAATTTGCTTTCGTGGAGTGGTGTTAATCACCAAGGACTAACGACAAATGCTTCTTACGAATACACCGACCTTCCAAATACCATTCGTCAAGAAATCACTAGCTGGATTACTCCTCATTTTTCGATGCGTGGCGATTTTTTAGGTAAATATAGCAGCCGTTTGGTTAAAAAAATGACCATTAACGCTACCTCAGGTATGTCATCTGGCAATCTCATTCTCGACTTTTCTTACACCTTCGATGGCAACGGACGCATCTCCCGCATGACCATTCAGCGGAGCGATGGCACGAAGGTATTTTACGAATATCAATACTAGGAATACTTCCTACAACCGCGCCAACGTCAACCCTCCGTCAATGACAAATACTTGGCCCGTTGAGTACGGAAACGCTCCATCGGCAATGGCCGCCACGGCCTTGCCGATGTCGTCAGGGTAGCCCCAGCGAGGTTGCACGGTAAGTCCTTCGGCGATGAGTTTATCGTACTTAGCCGCTACCCCCGACGTCATGTCGGTTTTGATGACCCCTGGGCGTACTTCATAGACGGGGATGCCCAGCTCGCCCAATCGAGCAGCAAAAAGCTGCGTCATCATGCCTAATCCTGCTTTCGCCACGCAATACTCCCCGCGATTGACGGACGCTACTGTGGCCGAAATCGACGAAATGGTAATGATACTTCCTTCAAAATCTGGTGATGTTTCTTTTTGTTCGACCATCCAATTAGCGACAGCTTGCGTCAGGAAATACGTTCCTTTGAGGTTGGTATTGAGCACATAATCAAAGCTTTCTTCGGCGGCTTCCAAAATATCGGCACGCACTTTGGGGGCAACTCCCGCGTTGTTAACCAATACATTGAGTTGGCCAAAATGGCTTTTTATTTTGGCCAACATACTAGCACGCGCCTCCGCCGAAGCAATATCTCCCTGACAATAGATGACCTCGGCACCCAACGTTCGCAGATGTTCCAAGACATCGCTGACCGCTGCTTCATCGCGTACTCCATTGATAGCCAAATCAAATCCTTTTGGGGCTAAATGCTCCGCAATTCCCAACCCTATTCCACGGCTTCCTCCCGTGACGAATGCTACTTTTTTCATTTAATAAGCCAATAAAATATGTGCTGGAATCCCTAATTCATTGTGCATGAACTTCAAAAAATTGATGCTCATTTGTTTTTTACCACCCAAAATTTCGGAAATCGTGCTTTTACTCAACCCCATTCTCTTAGCCAGCCCTGACTGAGACAGCCCCTGTTCTTCCATTTCGTATTTCAGTGCTTCTAATGGAGTAAGAGGTACGATTTTATAATGTTTTTGCTCGTATTCGTGGATTAATAATGAGATTACTTCCAACAAATCTCCTTCTGGAGTATCAGGTTTTGCATGAAAAACAATTTCTAATTGTTTCAATGCTTTATCATAATCCTCCTCTGTTTTAATAAGTTTTATTGCTTCCATGAGTCAAAATCTATTGTTTTAGCATCTATTTTATCATACTCTGCATGAGTGCCAATAAATTTCACAAAACAAAGCTGGAATTCATAGTTGAATGCTGCTATTAATCTGTATTTATTACGTGCTATGTTAAATACTATTCTTTCATTACCTACAAAGTCTGCATTTTTAAAATCAGCAATCACTTGCTGAGGCGTTTTGTAGTGATTGCCCTCAATTTTACCATACCAGTGCCTTAGGTTTGGTTCCGAGTCAGGATATTTCTCCCAAAACTGTTTTAATGTTTTCAAGGCATGTATTCTCATACTCTGCAAAGTTAAAACAAAAAGTTCGCAAAATGCGAACTTTTTGTTTGCTACTAATTTATTTTTACTATTTTGATGCCATTCCCTACAACCCTTCCTTTATCGCTTTTAGCTCCTCGGCTTCGGGGCGTTTTTTGTAATAGGGGTCTAGTGGGAAGCAACCTGAGATTAGGCCGTGGCGTGGCGCGGTGGTACAATCGGAAAATGTACGGCAAATGAGATTGCGAGTGAGTGTTTTTCCTTGAATCATATCGTCGGGCATAGATGGATACGAAAGCACCATACGCCCAAAACCCACGCTATCGGCCATGCCATTGCGAAGCACGTATTGCGCCACGTTGGGCAACCATTCTTGCAAATAGGAATAGCCAGAACCAATAATCACCAATTCAGGAAATTCAGCTTTTAACCCTGCCGTCACATCAATTTGGCGCTTTACACCCGCAAAAGGCTCCTCAGGCGGCAAGTAACCGTCCGACGGCGGAAACAACGCAGGACGTGTCAGGTGAGGCGTGTAGTAAGGGCTTCCCCCCGTTACGCATATCAACTGAATTCCTAACTCTTGCGCCAAACTCAAAAAGGCTTTGGGTTCGGCCAAATCAATCGAAAGACCGTCTTTTTGCCCGCCAAACGCATACGGATAGGTCTCCATTTGTTCGGGTTCACCTTGGTTGTTGGTGCCTTTTTTAAACGGTATAAAATCGAAAGCGCTCAAGCGAATCCCCATTTCTAACCCTGGAGCGGCCTGTTTGATACCCGCGACGATGTTGCGGAGATAGCGTGTACGGTTTTCAAAGCTACCACCGTATTTTCCGTCGCGGTCGATGGCGCTCAAAAACTCATGCCCCAAGTAGCCGTGACAGTGCTTTATGTCCACAAAATCGTAGCCTGCCTTCTGCGCCAACACCGCTGCTTTTACGTACATGTCTATGATTTCGTCCACCTCTTCGTCGGTCAAGACGGGGTGATCGGCTTCCATGCCAAATTTTTTATTCAAAAACGGGTGCGAATACAAAATTTTCGACTCAAACTTTTTGTGGCTATTGGGTTTGCAAAAACGCCCCGAGTGCGTGAGTTGCAGGCCAATGACTAAGTCGTCGGTGGTGCCAAATTTTTCATAATGTTTATCCAAAATCAGTTGCCGTAATTGAACGAACTCTTCAAAATTTTCTTCGTTCATGACCAACTGATTGGGATTGGCCTTTCCCTCGTGGCATACCGCTACCGCCTCACAACCAAACAATAGCTTGGCTCCGCTCACCGCAAATTTCACCCAACGGTTTTTGGTAAACTCCGATGGCTTCCCGTCGAGTGTGCCGTCCCAGCCTTCCATGGGCAAAATACACAGGCTGTTACCAATCGTCTTGCCCGATTTGAGGGTAATCTTTTTACCAAATGGGCTTTCGGCAGGAGGCAATAAAGTTTCGTCAAACGCCAAATCAACTTGGCTATTTTCTAAGTGTTTCTTCAAATCGGCCGTCGTTTTTAACTGGGCCACTCGGGTATATTTGGGTTTGTATTTTCCGCTGCTCATGGGAGTTCTGTTGTTCGTGATTGCTGGATTACTCCGTCAGACAATAGTCAGACGGAGCTTTTATTACCTATGCTCGTTTGAGGTCTGACTATCGTCTGACCTTTACCCCCGTCAGACGATAGTCAGACGGGGTGCTTTATCGCTTATGCTCGTTTGAGGTCTGACTACCGTCTGACCTCATTTTACACAGTTTAGAAAAGCGTAGTACGGTTCGTTATTGATATTACGCTGCAAGTACAGGGCTGCTTCTCGAATGTGATAATCGCCCCACATACTCGACTCTCCGTACGGGATTTTACTACCTTCTGGTACATAATCCCAACCGTTGGGACGGTGATAAATCGAATGTAGCAATAGTCCTTGGTGCGCAGGGTCGGTGCTGAGGTAAGGCGCTTGCAATAACGTATCCATCACCGTGAGTCCTGCTTGCCAATAACGTTGTCCGTCGGCAGCTTCACCTTTGTCTGTCAAATACTTACCCAGACGCAACAACCCTTGTGCGCCAATGGCAGCGGCGGAACTATCGACAGGTTCGTGGTCGTTGATCGGCTCGGCAGGACGGTCGAGGTAATTGCCTAATTTGTGTAAATTTGGCGCGCCCGTATCCCAATAAGGCACACCGTCGGTAGGCGTATGCGCAATAAAAAAGTCGCAAGTAGCACGGGCGGCTTTGAGCATCATGGCTTCGATAGACGCGCGTCCTCCCAGCGGCTCTAACGCCTCGTCCGAAATATGACTGAGGGCTTCCAACTGCTCAGGGAAACCACACATTGCCCAAGCCAAGCCACGCGTCCAAGTACTGAATCCAGTATAACCTTGTTGCGAATTGGGGCAACGATAATTCCCATCTTTTGTGTTAAAAACGCTTTCGTGGGCGGTACGTCCCCAAAGATCGTACGAATCGCGTCCTTCTCCGTAATAGACGGCATAATCGGCCGTGGCTTTGATGTGTTGAAGTGCGCGTTCGAGTAGGTTGATTTTAACGTCATTTTCTCCCTGAAAAACGTGTCCCAATTGATGGCTTACCACCAAAGCGCGGCACGAGCGAATGGTATCAACAAACAATGAATGAGGGCCATTGAAGGAATGAATAAAGCCGCCGCTCGCTTCACCGTCGCGGCCTTTGATGGTCGTCCAACGGCTTGCTTGCACAGCCCCTGAGATTTTCAGGGCCAATTCGTAGAAATTTTTCTCCCATTCATTGAAAGGGATTTTCCCTTCGTGCATCAATCGCAACAAATTGCCGTAGGTACTGACGTTGTTGAAGCCGTGGTCGTGCACGCCAATGTGGCTCACATGAGGGGCCATGACCGAGAGCGTATTTTTGCGACCATAGTCCAAAAACGCTTCGTCGCCCGTGGCATCAAATTGTAAAATAGCCGCGCCAAACTGAAAGCCTTGTGTCCATTCGGTCCAGCCGCGCGTGGTGTATTGACCTTGTACGGTAAAAACAGGTGAGCCTTTAGCGACGTCGTAGTGGTCGGCAATAGCGCGGATTTTTTGCGCCGAAAGCGCCCAGAAATCGTGTAGCTTGGCTGATAAATCAGAAGGTGTAAGGGTGGAGTTAATCTGAATCATTCGGTATAGTCAACGGTTAATAGTCGAGGAAAACGTTCCGCTTTCCGAGCAGAAATGTTTCTTTTTGGTCAGTAGTATAAACCGTTTTTTGACTAAAATCTACTTGAGTTTCCCACAAAGTTCTCCCCAGTTTTCCTTGAATCAACTTGCACCAATTTGAACCACGTTTGAACGGGTTGTTTTTGAAGGGTTCCACAATTTTGTCGCAGTCATTTTTATTAACCACTCAAATTATTGTAAGCTATGCAATCGTACCTAAAAAACAGCCTGACATTCTTTGCCTTTACCTTGGTTTATTTCTTTGGTTTCAACACCATTGCCCAAGACAAAAGCACACGCCCAAGCCCGCCCGCTCAAGTATCTCGGGAAGTAGGTGGCATTACGATTAGTCTCAACTACGGTCAGCCTTCGGTCAAAGGCCGCAAAGTGTGGGGGGAATTGGTGCCTTACGGACAAGTGTGGCGGGCGGGGGCCAACGAGGCTACCACTTTTGAAATCGACAAAGATGCAACCATTGAAGGCACTACCTTGCCTGCGGGCAAATACGGTTTCTTTGTCATTCCTAGCGAGGGGAAATGGACGCTCATTTTCAACAAAGTAGCGGCGCAGTGGGGAGCTTTCAAGTACGACGAAAAACAGGATGCGTTGCGCGTGAGTGTACAGCCTAAAAAATCGTCGCAATTCAACGAAAAACTGCTCTACACCATTTCTCCCAAAGGCAAGGTTTCACTGTTGTGGGAAAATGTAGAAGTAGCTTTTAGTGTAAATCAGTAACCTGTTGTACAAACCTTGGCAGATAACCACATAGCTCACAATAATTGTGCGCTATGTGGTTTATTTTGTGTAAGCCTTGGTCTTATTTCCCTTGGCTTGTTTCCCAATCTAAACGCTGGTTTTCCTTCTCAAGTACCTGACGAAGTTTCTCGTACGGCAATTTTTGAGGCGAAACGTTGTTTTCAATGGACAAGACCGCCGCTGCTGCCGCCGACTGTCCCAGTATCATAAACACAGGCTCCATACGGATAGAACCATAAGCAATGTGCGAACTTGATACACAGACGGGTACCAGCAGATTGGCACATTCCGTTTCTTTGGGTAAAATTGCCCCATAAGCAATCGAATATGGCTTATCGGGATGAACGCCGATGTCGCCTTCGTTTTGAACGTAGGCTTCGGGGCGGCCTTCCGCTTTAGTCACAAAACGCTGGGCATTGTGCGAATCGAGCGAGTACGACCCCATTCCCACAGGCTGAGGCACATTCGTTTTGCCCAAAGCATCGGCTTCGGTCATCACAAAAACACCTTTCATCCGTCGTGCTTCGCGGATGTATAGTTGATGCGGCCAGCCGCCGTTGTCCTTAAATTCATCTTTGGGTAAGCCCCACTGTTTCATTTTGTCTTGTACGTCGGCAGGAACGCGAGGGTCATTTTGCAAGAAATACATCAAGCCTTTTTGGTATAATTCGTGGTCTTTGATGATAGCCTTACGACGTTCGTAACTCGCTTCGGGATAATCGTAGTTTTTGCCAATGTAGTCGGTACTAAAAGGCCCGTGGTTGTTGGTATCCGTTTTACGGTTCGGAATGGGGTCATACTTATCGAACGTCTCGCGCCAACCCGTCGCAAACACCCGCGCTACCAACTCGTATCGGTCGGGGTTATACCCTTCAGGTTTGGTAAAAAACACGCGGTTGTCGGGGTGGTTGCTCAAACACATTCGGAAGCAGTAGGCTTGGAGTTTGTTATCCCCCGACCCATTTTCACCTGGTGTTTCGGACGAAATCTCAGGCAAAAGTCCGCTTTTAGGGTCATTCTCAACTTTGTACGGACTCACTGGTTTTTTGAAATAATGCCCGTGCTGAAACACCCCTACTTGTACACCGTTCCATTTTTCGCCATAGACGCTGTTGGCCTCACGCCCCACGTGGTAACTCACGCCCGCAGCGGCCATCAAATCACCCTCGTAAGTAGCGTCAATAAACATTTTTCCTTCATAGACATTGCCACTTAGGGTACGAAACGAGGTAATTTTTCCCGATTTTTTGACAACACCTTTGGCCGAACGGTCGAGCCATTCGTTGCGATACACCACCAATTTGTTTTCTTTGACAAAATCTTCAAAAACCTGTTCTGCCGCGTGGGGTTCAAAAATCCACATCGTACGGTTGGCACCATCGAGGGCGGGCGTTCCTTGGCCTTTGTTGCCATATTCTTCCTTTTTTTGCCATTGCCACGACTCATTTTCTTGGTAATGCTGGTACAAGCGATGATAAAACTCCCGCGAAAGCCCGCCAATGACTTGCTTGTTGCCCGTATCGGTAAACCCAAGCCCACCCGACGACAACCCACCGAGGTGTTTATCAGGCGAAACGATAATGGCGGTTTTACCCATTTTTACCACCTGCACCGCCGCCGTCACCGCCGATGACGTACCGCCGTAAATAATCACGTCGGCTTTACGAACCAAAGCGTGAGGAACCAGCGTTCGGTTGGTTTTGAAACTTGGCAAGAAAAGAATAGCCCCCAAAAGCCAAATTAAAAGGGATGTTTTTTTCATTAGAAATGGTTTAGGAATTTAAAAGTTTTTTCAGGTACGCGGGATAATTGGCGCCATCGGGCTTGCCATCGCCAATGGTAATACTGTCACCAAAACAAACTATTTTTTGACGAGGCAACTCATTGTTAATCAAGTGCTCATACACTGCTACTCCGATTACTCGATAGCCGTCGGGCGTTGGATGTAGCCCATCCGTTGTTTTGCTGTTTGCTTCGTTTTTTATCAAGCTACTGGTTTCTAAACTCACGTTGCCCACTTTTTCAAAAAGATGATGTAAGTCCAAAAAAGACAGCCTATAAGCCGTTGCCAATTGTTTAATCAACTGGTTCATTTGTGCCTTACGACCCGCATGGCCTTCGGGTTGATAAAACTCAGGCTTGTGTCGCGTCATTAAGTATGGTTCATATACAGGCAGTAGGTTCATGAGTAAAACTTTGCTTTTAACAGCCAAAATCCTTTCGATGATTTGGCGCATATTTTTCTCATATTCTGCCAACGGAATGAATTTTCGGCTATTCATATCGTTGGTTCCTACCATCAATATCGTTAAGTCAGGCTGGTGTGCCAAACAGTCTTTGTCGATGCGGGCCAATAAATCGACCGTGTTGTTACCACCTACGCCTGAGTTGATAATTTCTGTAGATATACCTTTGGCTTGAGCTATACCCATCGTCAGCAATGACGAACCCAAAACTGTATGCTGAATAAATTTTCGACGCTTCATAAAAAAAGGTTAATGCCCGTTCCCGACGCGTTATGATAATAAACCAAAACTACGTTTAGATTTACTCTGGCTATTGTGTTCTATCAGTGAAAACACATAGAACACAATAGAATAGGCACCAAAAAATAGAAGTTTTTGTACCTTGCTCAACCACGAATACTCCTCTAATAACCAGGATTTTGACTTAGTTTGGGGTTAGAATCTCTCTCCGTTTGCGGAATGGGGTACAAATAGTGATACTCCTCAACCTTGATGCTCGGGTTTTGGATTTTCAGGGCTTCAATCAGTTTTTTCCGTCTGGACAAATCAAACCACCGATGTCCCTCAAAGGCCAATTCTAAGCGTCTTTCCAACAGCAAACTATCTCTAAATTGTGCCTGCGTCAGGTTGGGCGTCAAGTTCGGAATCCCCGCACGACTACGAATCCGATTGACGTTAGCGTAGGCTTCGGTAGAAGCAGCTGCTTGTTCGTTGAGGGCTTCGGCATACATCAAAACAACATCGGCATACCGAAGTACGGGAAAGTTATTGCTTCCTTCTCCATTGGCGGTAGCGGTGGGGTCTAAATATTTATATACATAACACGGAAACGCGACACTCGCTGGAGCCGCAGGAGTCCCTGTGGCCGTGTAAAGTCGCAAATTGATGTTTCGGCGCTTATCGTCGGCGCGGTAAGCACGGTAAAGGTTTTCGGTTACGGGGTCATCTCCAAAACCAGAGACGCCATTAACTCGGTCAAAATTAGGCCGCATGTAGCCCTGCATAAAGCTTCCTTCTCCAACCCCACCGCCGAGGGCTTGTACTTCAAAAATGGCTTCTTTTCCGTTTTTGTTCGCAATGGCAAACACGTCGGCGTAGTTAGCCCAAAGGTCATACACCCCCATATCCATTACCTCTTTGGCCTTTGCCGATGCCTTGGGCCATTCTTGGCGGGTCAAATAGACTTTGGCCAAAAACGCCTTTGCGGCTCCCTTCGTGGCGCGGCCACGGTCGCCCGCTCCGTAAGTAGCTGGCAAAACCGCCTCTGCTTCCGTAAAATCCTGAATAACTTGCTGATACACCTCATCGGCCGACGCCCGTGCTACGGCCAAATCGTTGAGCGAAGTGGTCTCTTTAGTCACCAACGGAACGCCCCCAAACAAGCGCACCAAGTTGAAATAATAAAAACCACGCATAAACTTAGCTTCGGCAATTAATCGGTTTTTCAAGTCAGTATCCATCGTCACATTAGGTACGCGACTGATGACGGTATTGGCCCGATTGATGGCACGGTAAGTAGCCGTCCAGAGCGATTGAAAAGTGCTCGTGGCAGGCGTAAAGGTGTATTTATCCAAATCGTTTTTGGCTTGGTTGGCCGTTGAGCGTCCTCCGCCCCATTCGGAGTCGTCGGTGGCTTGGTCTTGCAAAATCCACACGATTTGATTGTACATTTCGGCCGTATTCATCAGGTCATAGACCGAACTTACTGCGGCTTTGGCGTCATCGGCATTTCGGTAAAAATTTTCAGGGGTAAAATTCGACTCAGGCGTTTGCTCTAAGACGTTGCAAGACGCAACACAAAGTGTCAGACAAAGACCTGTAAGTATATATTTTGCGTTCATTGTATTCATGAGTTTAATGAATTAAAAACCGACATTAATGCCCAATAACAAGGTTTTTGCGGCAGGGTAGCTGCTGTAATCAAACCCTTGACTACGACTATCTTGCCCGAAGCGGTTTACCTCAGGGTCATAGCCCGAATATTTCGTCCAAGTCAGGTAGTTTTGTGCAGTCACATACACCCGAAACGACTGAATATTGAGCGCTTTTATCACCGATGTGGGCAGGTTATAGGCCAATTGGGCGTTTTTCAACCGTAAGTACGAACCATCTTCGATTTGGCGCGACGAAATACGGTTGGCAGGCCGCGTGGTTGAAGCCCTTGGAATATCTGTATTGGTATTTGTTGGCGTCCAACGGTTCAACATATCTCGGTTTTGGTTGTTGACCCCGCTCAAATACTCCAACTCAAACCGATTGGCGTTCAGGATTTTATTCCCATAAACACCTTGCAAAAACAGGGTTAGCTCAAAGCCTTTGTACGAAAAGGAGTTGCTGATACCTCCCAAAAACTTGGGCTGGGCGCGACCGATGATGGTACGGTCGTTGTCATCAATCTTCTTATCGCCGTTCAAATCAGCGTATTTGCGATCGCCTGGTTTCCGCGCCTGCGGGTCGCTCAGTGCCGTCAGCTCATCGGTTGTTTGATAGAGGCCATTGGTCACGTAGCCATAAAACGACCCCAACGGTTCGCCCACCCGAATAACACCAGAGTTGACGTTTTGGGCAATGTTGGCTACTTGGCCCGCAAAAATTTGGGGAGCGCCGCCAATGTCCAAAACAGTGTTGCGATTGGTGGCAAAATTGAAGTCGGTATTCCATTTAAACGCTTTATCAATATTGCGCGACGAAAGGCTAAATTCTATCCCTTTGTTCTCTACTTTTCCCAAATTTTGAATAGCGCTCGAATACCCCGACGTACTCGGAACGGTTACGTTAAGCAATAAATCTTTGGTACGTTTGAGGTACAAATCGGCCACAAAGGTGATTCGGTTATTGAAGAAACCAACATCAATACCCAAATCCGCTTGGGTCGTCGTTTCCCACGACAAATCGGGGTTGGCAATTTGGGAAGGCCCAATTCCCGTCGAAACGGCATTGCCAAAAATATAATTTTGCGTTCCTAACAACGAATATGCTGGATAATTGCCAATACCATCTTGGTTTCCTGTAGAACCGTAGGTAGCCCGCAATTTCAAGTCACTAATTACTCGGGCATTTTTCAAGAAATCCTCTTCTGACACACGCCACGCCAACGCCGCCGAAGGGAAATATCCGTAGCGATTATTGGCTCCAAAGCGCGAAGAACCGTCGGCCCGAAAAGACGCCGTAAAGAGGTATTTGTCGCGGTAACCGTAATTGATTCTGGCCAAGTACGACTGCAAGCCCCACGTACCAATGCCCGACGAAGGTACCAATGGCACCGAACCTGCCCCCAAATTGCCCGAATTTAAGTTATCATTTACAAAGTTTCGCGAAGCCGCCGTATTGTTTTCGGTACGGTTGGCCTGTTGGGTATAGCCTATAAGGGCGCTGATGTTATGGACGCCAAAAGATTTGGTGTAGCTCAACAAATTTTCATTCAACCACGTCATGGATTGTCCATTGAAAATAGACGCCGCACCACCTTGCGCCAAACCACTCCCTACGCTACGCGGCAGGTACGAATCTCGCTTTTGAATGATGGCATCTGCCCCCAATAACACTTTAAAATTCAACCCTTCCATGATTTGGTATTCTCCAAACACATTTCCAAAAACACGCATCGCGGTGGTAGTATTTTGGCTTTCTTTGGCCAAAGCAGCGGGGTTATCGGCCGTAAAAGATAACGCTGGACTGGTGATAAGGTAAGTACCATCAGGGTTATAAACGGGCAGGATGGGCGGGAATTGCAAGGCTGCTATCGTCACCAATCCCGCGCTTCCCAAATCCCCATCGGTACGCGATTGGTTGGTCACGGTACGGTTAACGGTAAGGCTGTTTCCTACTTTGAGGCGGTTGGTGAGCTTTCTGTCTAAGTTGAGTCGGAGCGAATAACGGTCAAAATCGGAGTTTGTCACAATCCCATTTTGTTTAAAATAACCTCCCGAAAGCGCGTATTGCGTTCGTTCATCGCCACCACTCATCGAAAGTTGGTAGTTAGAAATGGGCGCCGAGCGAAAAATCTCATTTTGCCAGTCTGTACCTTCGCCAAAAGCGTTCACTTGGTCTGGGGTATAAACGGCGGCGCGTCCTTCGTTGGTATTGGCATCATTGACAAACTGGGCGTATTCACGGCCGTTCAATACGCCATATTTCTTACGGACTTCTTGCACACCATAATAGCTTTCAAGGTTGATGGTGGATTTGCCTGCTTTGCCTCGTTTGGTGGTAATAATCACTACGCCATTGGCCCCGCGCGAACCATAAATGGCCGTAGAAGAAGCATCTTTCAAGACCGACATGGACTCGATGTCGCTGGGATTGAGCGTACTCAACACGTTGAAACTCGACCCACTGCCCGCACCATCGTTTTTGAACGGAATCCCATCAATAACGTACAAGGGTTCATTGTCTCCCTGAATTGAGTTTCCTCCGCGAATTCGGATGGTGGTAGAGCCCCCTGGCGCACCTGAGTTTTGGGTGATTTGCACCCCCGCCGCGCGCCCTTGCAAGGCTTGGTCGAGCGACGTAACCGCCACTTTCTTGATTTCCTCAACGGCCACCGTCGCTACCGAACCCGTCAAATCACTTTTTTTGACTTGTCCATAACCAACTACCACTACTTCGTTCAGCGCCTTGATGTCGGCTTTCAAAGCGATGTTCAGCTGAGTTTGGTTACCAATGGCCATTTCTTGCGGCTCGTAGCCAACAAAGCTAAACACTAACACGGCGCCATTGTCAGGAATTGGGAGTGAATACTCCCCATTGGCATTGGTGGTTGTGCCTTTTGTTGTTCCTTTTATCAAAACACTTACCCCTGGCAGCCCATCGCCTTTTTCGGCATCAGTGACTTTGCCTTTAAGTACTTGCTCAACCGCCGCCCTTGTCTCGAACGGCGTCAATACTTCCGTTGTGGTGGCAGTTCGTTCTACTTCTTGCCCAGGCAACATGCCCTCGGGGAACCGCTCCAAAACGCCACTGGACGATTTGGAAGATTTTTTACGCTCGCCAATAATCAAATAAGAATTGCTGTTTACTTTTTTGTACTTCAACCCCAACGGTCGCAGCAGGTTGTCTAGGCTTTTTTCAAGCTTCAATTGTTGATTCACGGGCGCTGCTTGAACGACCAAGCCTTCGACCGCATCGCGCTCAAACATAATCTCTACTTGGTACGTTTTCATCAGCTCACTGAGCACCTCTTTGAGCGGGCGCGGCGCAGCCGTGCGAGCGCTATCGTTGTTTTTTTTGATAACCGTTTGGGCTTTGGCAAACGTCTGCGTTCGTCCCAACTGATTTCCCAGTAAAATCACTGTGAGGAGAAGCCCAATTTTGGAGGAATTTGATAATCGTTTTTTCATATTCTCGATAAGTTAAATTCGCTTAGTTAATTAAACAGTTACACCACTATAGACTGTCCAAGTTTCAAGCTCATCTCTTTGATAATCAATAGATTTTTAAACTTGGAAAGTCGGCTATTTCACTTATTTATCAGACAGTTGAACTCTATTCCCTTGCCTAACTACGCTAATATCCAGCAGCTCCGAAATGGACTGTAAGAGTTGGTCAACGTTCTCTGCCCGAAACGACCCCATAATGACCCGCTCGGACAAATCTTTGTCTTTGATCTCGACCTCCAACCCGTAGTTTTCTTGCAGCAGATAGGCGACGTCCTGCAAGCTCGTTTCTTCAAACACAAATCGTTTTTGCTCCCATGCGGCGTAGTTTTGGGGATGCGACACGGCCTTTTTATCCATGTTATTCTCGCGGTCGAGCGTGACCAAATCGCCAGGTGTAAGCACAATTTGTTTTTGGGTACGGCCTTGTTGGTAGCGCACCTGTACTTTCCCTTTGCTCAATACCACTTTAGAAATCCGCTGGCGGGCATATACCGAAAATTCCGTCCCCAAAACCACCACCTCAAATTGCTTGTTGGTTTTTACCACAAACTTCTGATGGTCAGGCGTATGCGTAACTGAAAAACTCGCTTCCCCTTTCAAGAACACTTCCCGATTTTTTGTCCCAAAACCAAAACGCGGGAGCCGTAGCAACGAATTGGCATTGAGCGTCACTTTACTTCCATCTGGCAACAGCAACGACTTGGTTTCGCCAAAGGCAGTTTGGTAGGTTTGGTATAATAAACTGCCACGGAACAGCCAGCCCACGCCGCCCAACACCAACACAACAGACGCCGCGGCTAACCAACGAAACCAGTAGCGACGGTTTGAGGAAACCACGGGTTCCGACGCGGCCAATTCGGCTTGGAGGTGGGTATGGGGGTTGGCTTCCAAAAATGCCTCGTAATTTTCTAAGGCCAATTCGCTCTGAGGTAAGTATTGCGGGTGCGTCTGCTCCCACTCTTCGAGCCACGCGAAATACTGCTCTTCGTTGGCTTCGATTTGTAACCATTCGTCAATCATCTTTCGTTGTAATGGCGAAGATTTATGGGCAAAATGGCTAAATATCAACTCTTTGCTTATGTCTTGTTTCATTTGTTTCAGATAGTGTGTTACTATTTAGATAAGAAATAGGCCAACTCCCCTTAGTCACAGGTGGTTTTTGAGCCCATTTCGCATGATACTCAGCGCCTTCCCTAAATGAGCTTCGACTGTTTTGAGGGAGAGGGCCATTTCATCCGCTATTTCTTGGTATTTTTTTCCCTCAAAACGGCTCATTAAAAACACCTTTTGGCATTGTGGAGGTAAGGTATTGACGAGTTCTTCCACTTTTTTGACAACTTCTTCGTATTGCGTGGCGTGGTCGGGTTGTTGGCCACGGGGCGATTCGCGGTATTCTGCCAACTCGATGGTTTCGGTTTCTTTAAACTCCCAACGTAAGTAGTTAAGTGCCTCATTTCGCACACTTCTAAACAAATAAAGACGATACGAACTCGTGACGGTTTCGTAGGCTTTGGTTTTCCAAAACCGACAAAACACATCACTTACTAGGTCTTCGGCAATGTCTTTGGAATACACAAATCGCACAGCATGGCTGCACAGGATTTTGTGATAACGGCGAAACAACAACGCACAACCCTGAGAAGGGTTCTCGACAAAAGCTTGTCGGATAAACAGTTCGTTGTCATTCCATTCCCGTTTTTCGCTGGCCAATTCCTCGTTGGTAGCCTCTTCGTTCAGTAATGAATGCACATTCGGTTTCGGTGCTTCATCACCCGCACTATCCAGTAAGGTCGATTGCATTTTATGGGTTTTGGATAAAAATTTCTTAGACACTTTATATAATAGAGACAAGTTTTCTAAAAACTCCCCTTAGTTCCCTATCAGAAATTTTGAAATTAATGTGCTAATCGTAGTGTTACTCCTTCGTCAACTATCGACTTTACTATTTATCTTTGAACTCATTTGGAGATACTAATAATGATGAAACTCCCTTTTTTAACCCTTTGGGTTTGCCTTCTTACGTTTTGGGCACAGGCTCAGGAAGATACGCTTGTTGTCAAAAACATTGTATATGCCGAAGCCGACGGCAAAAAGCTCCAACTGGACATTTATAAACTCAAGCAGCATACTTCTCCCTACTTAATTGTTTGGATTCACGGCGGCGCTTGGCATTCGGGCAGCAAAGAAAACCCGCCTTTAGGGATGTTGGAACATGGTTATGCGCTGGCAAGTGTTGATTTTCGGGCGAGTACCGAAAAGGCTTTCCCTGCGCCCGTGCATGACATCAAAGCCGCAATTCGCTTTTTGAGGGCCAACGCCGCTACTTATGGCTACCGAGCCGATAAAATCATCATTTGGGGAGCTTCTTCGGGTGGACATTTGGCGGCGTTGGTTGCTACGACCAACAACCATCCAACGCTCGAAGGAACGCTTGGGAAATACACCTCTACTTCTTCATCGGTACAAGCGTGCATTGATTTTTTTGGCCCAACCAATTTCTTGACCATTCTGAACCAATCAACACCGCACGGCCTGAACGTACGTTTGCCTGCCTTGGCCATTTTATTGGGCAAACCCGTTGAGCAAGTGCCCGACCTAGCCAAACTCGCCAGCCCTGTTTATCAGGTAACTGCCAATGCGCCGCCCCTTTTTATTGTGCACGGCGAGCAAGATATTCAGGTACCTATCAACCAATCCATCGAATTGATGAGTGTTTACAAAAGTAAGAACCTACCCGTTCAGATTGAATTTATTCCCAACGCAGGCCACTCCAGCCCTGAGTATGCCAAGAAAGAATTGATGAATAAGATGGCGGGATTTTTTAAGGGGGTGTTGTAATCGGTCTGACTATCGTCTGACCGAGACAAAAGTCCTAACAGCGTTTTTTTTGAACCCAAAGAAACTTCTACTATTTTTGGTAGTTACTCAACCTCCCCTTTTTATACTATGTCTAAACTTGCTCTCCGCCTCATTGCCGAAAACAAACGCACCAAAGCTCCTTTTTTAGATTTAGGAAATTGTGGATTAAAAAATCAATTACCCGAAGAATTGTTGGACTGTGTTTGGTTGGAAAAATTAAATTTAGGAGATTTTTATTTTGATAAAGAGATTAAAAAATGGGTTACAACTTCTAATCGAGGCAAAAAAAATAGCTTTAAAGGAAATGAATTGGTTGTCTTACAAAAACTCACGGCATTACAATCGTTAGACCTGAGCAACAATCAAATCTCCGATTATAGTTTTCTTGAAAAACTCACGGTATTACAATCGTTAGACCTGAGCAACAATCAAATCTCCGATATTCGTTTTCTTGAAAAATTCACGGCATTACAATCGTTAGACCTGAGCATCAATCAAATCTCCGATATTCGTTTTCTTGAAAAACTCACGGTATTACAATCGTTAGACCTGAGCAACAATCAAATCTCCGATATTCGTTTTCTTGAAAAACTCACGGCATTACAATTGTTAAACCTGAGCAGCAATCAAATCTCCGATATTCGTTTTCTTGAAAAACTCACGGCATTACAATCATTATACCTGAGCAACAATCGAATCTCCGATATTCGTTTTCTTGAAAAACTCACGGCATTACAATCGTTATACCTGAGCAACAATCAAATCTCCGATTATAGTTTTCTTGAAAAACTCACCGCATTACAATCGTTAGACCTGAGCAACAATCAAATCTCCGATTATAGTTTTCTTGAAAAACTCACCGCATTACAATCGTTAGACCTGAACTTCAATCAAATCAACGATATTCGTTTTCTTAAAAAACTCACAGCATTACAATCGTTAAACCTGAGCTTCAATCAAATCTCCGATATTCGTTTTCTTGAAAAACTCACAGCATTACAATTGTTAAACCTGAACTTCAATCAAACCAACGACCTTAAATCATTATTGCCATTGCTAAACAATGGCTTGGAAATAGATTTAGAAAACGAATATTCTTGGGAGTTAGAAGGCAAAATTGGCTTAAAAGATAATCCAATTGTCAACCCTCCGCTTGAAATAGTAAAGCAGGGGCGAGAGGCCGTTATTGAATATTTTGTAGGAAAAAGGAAACCTTTAAATGAGTGCAAATTAATTTTTGTAGGTGATGGCGGAGTAGGTAAAACAAGCCTAATGCGAAGAGTAGTTTTTAATACATTCGACAAAAATGAAGTTACTACACATGGTATCAATAAAATTGCGTGGGAAGAAATTGAGAATGAAAAAGGGGAAACAATCCGAGTAAATCTTTGGGATTTTGGCGGGCAACATATTCAACACTCTCTGCATCAATTTTTCTTTACTGAGCGTGTTATCTACGTATTAGTGCTCAATCCACGTAATGACCAAAAAGCCAATTATTGGCTCGACCAAATTGAAAAATTAGGCCGTGATTCAGAAATTTTGATTGCTTACAATTGCAAACAGGAAGAAGATAAAAAGGCGGATTTCCTGAGTAATTTTTATGAATTACGAAAAAAATACCCAAAAGTTCCTGAGCCATTTTTACTGTCCTGTCAAACAGGAGAAGGTATAGAATCGTTCAAAAAAGCCCTTACAGCACATATTTTAAGAAATGAAGGCTTAAATGCTGAGTATTTGGTTAAATGGTTTAACATAAAGCAAAGATTAGAGGAAGAAGTCTCGGTAGGCAGAAACTATATCACTTACGAAACGTATCAAAAATGGTGTAACGAAGAAGAATACGATGACCTTGATAGACAAAAAAACTTGTTGAAAATATTAGACTCAATAGGCTCTATTGTATTTTTTGACAAACCTATTTTAGAGGATTTGCAAGTCTTGAATCCCGAATGGCTTACAACAGGAGCTTATTCTATTTTAGTTTCTGAACAAAACAGAGTCAACAAAGGCCATTTATCTTGGTATGATTTGAAAGAGATTTTCAAAGACGAAAAAGAAATTTTTTCTGATAAAACCATTCGAATTAAATACACCGAGAATCAGTTTCAATTTATTATTGAACTAATGCTTCAATACGATTTATGTCAACGAGACCCTTTCCAACAAAACAGTTTTCTGGTACCCTCTGCTTTTGGTGAAAAACCAAATAGAGACTATAGCTTTGCCAAACAGGAAGCTCGATCTTACCGTTTGCAATTTGATTCCCCTTTTGAGATGCTTATCATTCATAGGTTTATTGCCAAAAATCTCTTAAAAATAAAAGGGAAAGATTATTGGCAATCAGGAATTTACATCAAACATCCAGATAGTGAAACTTATGCTTTGATAGAAACCAATCTCTACTCAAAACAAATTGATTGTTGGATAAAGGGAGTTAACATCAGAGGTTTTTGGGAAGTGATACGGGCTGATTTTAGGGAAATTTTGAGTATTTACCATAATTTTGATTTCAAAGAGCAAGTATTGTATCAAAAAGACGGCAACGAAACTTTTCTGCCTTACGATGAAATGTTGAACAGCTTGCGGAACGGTGTTAGAATTATTCCCTATCATCCAAGTTACCAGCTTTCCAACATTGATGTTTTAGAAGTTTTAGATTTATTTGAGGATAAAAACCAAACGCAACGAAAAATGGGACACGATGGAATAAATATAAAAATTGAGAATAAACCTCATTTTGAACAAAAAAATGTAAACAAGGCTACTGTAAGCATCAAAGTAGATGTGGGCGGTTTAAAAGAATTTTCAGAAATCAAAGAGTTATTACTTGATTTAGAAGAGTATAATATTGAAAATGAGAACTGGAAAAAAGCCTTAATAAAAGCACTTGATGAATTTAATAAGCTGGAAGACGCCGAAGAAAAATCGCAACAAAAAACATCAATTTCAATTATTGACAGAACATTCAAAAAACTAAAAGACCTAAAAGATGTTGTCGCGATTGGCTTCCTAAGCGTTGACATTGAAAAGAAACTTCCCACTTTATTGGAACAATGGGAAACTTTTAAAGGATTTTTTATCTAAGTACAGTAGAAGCCTTTAGGTTTGATACTATTCACCCTGCACCTTTTGAGGCTAATCAACAATATGATTATTTTTTGATTTCAAACGCTCTTTAAGATGAAAACAACAGATGAGTCGCCAAGACAAGGCTACAATATTGTAGAAGAAAAGCTACGAATTGCCAATGCGGATGCTAAAACAATAGATATGAAACAACTTCAAGAAACCATCGAAAAAGCACGGGCTAACGCCTCCAAATAAAAAAGCAGAGGTACCATAATGCGCCTCTGCTTCATCAAATTTCAACGCTGTCAGGTTTTGTTATAGTAGTTAACGAACCCTGACAGCGTTTTTATTACTTCTCCAACGGATGCTCGCTCAGGAGCTTTGTTGAAGTATAAATATCGCTTTTGCTGGCCGTGGCTGCCCGTACTTCTTTTACTTTTTCGGGCGTAATGGCCGAGGCTTTGTTGCCAAAGGAGTTTCGGACGTAGGTCAAAACAGCCGCGACTTCTTTGTCGTTTAGCAACCCTGCAAACGGCGTCATTGGCACTTGGCCAGCGTATTGTTTGCCATTTACTTCAATCGGCCCCATGAGTCCTTTGAGAGCGATTTTGATAAGACGTTCTTCGTTGCCCTGTACCCACTTCGTCCCTGCCAACGGTGGGAAGCCCGAAGCTGTCAGTCCGTTTCCGTCGGCTTGGTGGCAGGTAGCGCAATAGCCTTCTTTGCCATAAATGGTTTTACCCAGCTTAAACAATTCCAATTCTGCTCCTTTCAAGGTCGATACTACTTCTGCTTCTTTTTTCTTCACCACCACATTCTCTCCCTTCAAGTGAGCCACTGCCGTTTCGTGGGCATACACCATCCAATCGTCCAATGGTTTTTTGGCGGCTTCGGCCAAAATTGGCAAGCCCTTTTCTTTGCCAATCCACGAGGCCGCCACAATCGCCATCAAGCGAACGCGCGTATTTTCGTCTTTGGCCGCTTGCATGAGCAAAGCCGCTTGGTCGGGCACTTGGTGGCCTGTGTAGCGAACTACTTGAACCGCCGCCGAACGCACGTGGTAATCTTTGGCTTTGAGCAACTGACGCAATAGTTTTTGATCTACTTTATCCAATCCCCAGCTTACCCAAAGTGCCTCCAACAAATGATGCTCGTAGCGCGGGTCGCTTTTATCGAGGCTCGCCGCCCATTTGGTGATTTTTGGCAATACTTCAGCGGCATTACGGCCCCGAAGTTCGCGGCGAGTGCGGTAGCGGGTACGGTATTCGGGTAGTTTTAGGTTGTCTAACAATGTTTCTACCGAAGCCCCGTCAATTTTGGCAGGAGTAACCAACGGACGCGATGGGTACGTTACGCGATAGATACGGCCGTGAACGTGGTCACGGAGCGGGTCGCGGGCGTTGTGCTGCATGTGACCGATGAGGATATTGTGCCAGTCGATGACGTACAACGAGCCATCGGGCGCTACTTCCATATCCACAGGGCGGAAGTTGCGGTCGGAGCTTACAATCAGGTCTTGGCGGTGTTTTGTTTTAAAACCTGTGCCGTCGTCCCACACTTGGTGTTGTTTTGTTCCTAAAAAACCAATGGTATTGTTAATCAACATATCCCCTTGAACTTCGTCGGGGAAGTGGCGGCTCCACAAGAACTCTAAGCCTGACGTTGGGCGTACCATGTGGTCTTTTTCAATCAACTGCACCGATTTGTGGGTGGCTTGGCCATAGCGAGGCAATACCGAACCTGGCAACATCCAACGCACGTCAGGGCTGGACGTTTCGGCAAAGAAAGGCTGTCCCCAATCGTCGAAGGCAATGCCCCACGGGTTAGGAATTGAGAGTTGAGCCGTGCGTTCCAATTTGTGCAACTGAGGTGCGTATCGATAAAAACCACCGTTGGTCGCGCGTACTGTTCCGTACGATGTTTCGACGTTGGTGTGCAAAAACACACCCTCTCCCGTATAAATAGCCCCCGATGGATCGACACAAAACGCGCTGCTGTTGTGGTGCGTATCGTGGTCGTCGAAGCCACTCATCAAAATTTCTACTTTGTCGGCGCGGTCATCGCCGTTGGTATCCGTAAATAACTTTAGATTCGTTCCTTGCGATACATACACGCCTTCTTTGGCGATTTCAAAACCCAACGGCAAGTGCAGTCCTTCCACAAATATCGTTTGTTTATCGGCCTTACCGTCGTTGTTGGTATCTTCCAAGATGATGATTTTATCGCTAGGTTTGGCGTCTCCTGGTTTATAGTGCGGATAGCTTGGCATGGTGGCTACCCACAAACGTCCTTTGTTATCGAACGACATCTGCACGGGGTTGGCCAAGTCGGTAAATTCTTTTTCAGAGGCAAACAACTCAATTTTATATCCATCAGGTACTTTCAATTTACTCACTGCCTCGTCTCCGTAGAGGTAGGTCAGACTACCATTTTTGTCGGGATTAAAGTTGGTTTTAACGGGAGGCAACGTCCGCGTTTTAGCGTCGGCTGCCGCAATGTCCATCTTTGCACCTTTGGACGCTGCCAACCACACAGCTGTATCACGAATGGCCGTCATCTGACGAATTTTTTCAATTTCGGCAGGATAATTATCAGGGCCAAACGGATTGTAGCGGCGGCCATAGACGTGTACTCCGTTAGGAATTTTGAAATCGTTGTGCCACATCCAGTTTTTCTCTGCTACGGCCGCATGAACGAGCGTACGGTTGCTTTCGGCTTTGGCAGGCGTTTTTCCTGCTAATTTATCGGCCAAAAACACTCCGAACTTTTTATATCCATCTTCCGTCAATTGCGAACCGTCGATGGTCAATGGTTCTTTCGACTCGGCATACCATTGTTTGGAAGGAGTAAAAGCGTCAATAAACAAAAGGTTGTTGCGCGTTGCTACCTCTTTAATGGCATTGGTATATAATTGCAAATTGGCGTTTTCTTTCACGCCATTGGGTAAATCGTGCAAATTTGATAAGTCCTCAAACGCAATCGGCGAGACCAACACCAACTGAGGCGCTGCACTTCCGTTGTAGGTTTGGCTGAGGGTATGTTTGATAAACGCATCCAGCTCGGCTTTGAAATTGGCAACACCTGCCGCTCCTTGAAACGACTCGCTGTAGCCAAACATTCCGATGACGACATCGGTTTTGAGGCGCGTCAACCACTGGTCTGGCGCGTCAAAAAAGCCTTCACTGGCCGATTTATTGGCGTATTCGGTTTGAAATTTCTCTGCTCCAGGAAACGCCCAAGGGTTGTTTCGGCTCGCATGAGGTCGAAAACCTGGGGTATCGCCGCCGTCGCACATGTTACGAATGTACAGTTGACTGTCGGGATAACGGAGCTGCATTTCTGTTTCGAAATAATCGTAGTTCAGCATTCGAGAACCAAGATTCCCCCCGATTAACGAAATGTGCGTTCCTTTTTCAATTTTCAGTGGGGTGGCTAACTCTGGCTGAAAAGCACTGAAGGCAATGAACGCCGCACTCGCAGCGATCAGCAATCCTTGGACGCTTCTTCTCATGGATTTAGGAATTTATGTAATAGGGTTTACTTTTCTATTTTACAATACCACGGTAAGGTACCTGAATGGCTATTTTTCCCTTCCATTTTTTTGGAACAGGCTTATCCAATAGCCATAGTATTGAATTGATGGTCAGGCGCTGAACCCCTTCTTCTTGAAAATCT
Source organism: Runella defluvii (assembly GCF_014195535.1). GTDB lineage: Bacteria > Bacteroidota > Bacteroidia > Cytophagales > Spirosomataceae > Runella > Runella defluvii. The sequence continues at coordinate 334,497 of NZ_JACIBY010000006.1, forward strand.
TCGGGGTGCCCTAATGTGGTAAAAAACACCTTTGCACCTTCCTTATTTTTCCACGTCCACGCTACGGGGTTGTCAATGGCCGCTTTGTCGGGATTCACTGATTTTCCCAGCAAAAGCGAAACAGAACCTTGAGGAGGATAATCGGGTTTGACGCGATACAACCACGAAGACACATGAAACGAGGCAGGTACTCCTCTCAAAATCGGGTGCTTGGCCGCTTCAGGAATGATGGTTACGTCGGTGGTACTTTTGTGGCCGTAGTGCGTGTGCCCCGCTCTGCCCCAACCTGGAGGCGTACCAAAAGCGCGTTCACCAAAGGCATTCCACACTTCGGAAGGGTCACCTTTGGGGAAATTAAAGGCGTGGGTAGAGGTACGGAAACCCATCACAGGTTTTCCCGACTTTAAGTATTCATCAATAAAAGCCAGTTGGTCGGCGGGAAGCTGCCGCCAACGCAAAAAGAACACGGCCAAATCAGCTTCGCGGAGCGCTTCTAACCCTGGAATGTTTTTTTCGGCGTTTTGGTCAGGATAGGACGAGAGGATTTTGGTACGAACGCCGTAGTTTTTTTCCAACTCGGCGGCTATCAATGGCAAAGTTTGCTCGCCGCTGTATTCGTGGTCGCCGCACACAAAAACCACCAACGGTTTTTTTTGTGCCAATACGCCCTGCGACGGAAGCACCCAAGCAATAAAAAGTGAGAGAAAAGAAATAAGGCCAAAACTCCAAAGGGTACGGAGTTTCGAATGACGGTGGGTCGGTTGGTTCATCGGCATGTACTGATTAAGCTTCTGTGTTGGTTAAAAAAGGAAACGATGTGTTTGTATAAAAAGTAGCCAAATTGGAGTTTATACCGTAGGCTTCTGATTAAAAGATGCCTACGGTATGAATCAAGCTTTCTATCTATTTATGCACCCTTTTAATACGTGTTAACCGTTATTCGTTAACTGCAATACACATAGTTCACTATGTTTTCTATGTGTCTATTCTACTGTGCGCTATGTGTTTAAAGCAAATGACACCTAATAACCAGGATTTTGCTTCAATTTGCTATTGTTACGGATTTCAGCCGTTGGAATAGGGAACAGCAACTCACGGTCTTTGAGCGTAGGGCCGTAAGAAAACTTGTGACCCACGTAGTTTTCAAACTTCTTGGTTGTGACGTTGAAAGCTTTACGCAAACGCACCATGTCGTACCACGTTTTGTTTTCAAAGCTCAACTCGTACCAACGTTCCCGCCAAATGGCTTCTCTCAACTCTTCTTTGCTCAAGCCCTTCAATTCGGGTAATTCGGCGCGCTTACGAACGGCATTGACCGCCTCATACGCCGCCGCCGTTGGGCCATTTGCTTCGTTTGACGCCTCCGCCAATGTCAACAATACCTCAGCATAGCGCAATACCGTCCAGTTCAAGTCGCTGCTAGTGGTCGAAAGTTGGGCGGTGTTGTCAAAATGTTTGTACAAATAATAGCCTCCCAAATTACGCGTTTTGGTACGGTCGCTGCGCAACGAAAACGACGAATAGTAAAATTGCTTTTCAGCGACCCGCTTGTCTCCTTGTTCGTACGATTCCACAAACTCTTTGTTGGCAAAAATCGCACCCGTTTCGTCGGTATAAGCCGAAATACCTTGGTTGTACGGAATAATCGACGTTTGCCAGTTGGAAGGCAATACAAAGGCGGCAAATTGCACCATAAAGATGTTTTCGCCCGTATTTTTCTTGGCAGGATTGTGCAAGTCGTCGTACGATGGAAACAGGCTAAAGCTCTTCATCTGAACTACTTCTTGGGCTTTGTCAGCCGCTTTTTTGTAGTACTCAGCGCCTTTTTGCAAAGGATAGCCCGCCATCGTCAGATATACCGAAGATAGCAGTGACTTCACTGCACCCAACGAAGCGCGCCCCGTCACATCCGCATTGGGCAAGCCCGAAGCCTCAGCTTCTACCAAATCAGCTTCAATCAATTTATAAATTTCTTCGACAGATGCTTGTGGTGCGTACAAATCGGGTGATTTGAGGTCGATGGGGTCTTTAATCAACGGGATGCTGCCAAAAATGCGCACCAATTCGTAGTAGTACAATGCCCGTAAAAAACGTGCTTCGCCCAAATACCGCTTTTTGGCAGCCTCGTTCATCGTAATGCCAGGGATTTTGGCAATGGCCAAGTTGGCATTGGCAATGCCACGGTAGTGGTTGGTCCAGTACGTCGCCCCGTAGCCATTGTCGGAGTTGTTGACCAAGTTACGCACAAAAATACTGTTTTGGGCTTGCCCCAATTCAGTATTGGCCAAGCCCGTCGCAAATTCGAGCATCATCCAAGGGGCTCCTCCAAAACCTCCTCCCAGTACGTTGCGGAGGTTTTCGTAGATGGAGTTGACCACGCTTTCGGCGTGTTCGGGTTTGGTGAAATAGTTTTCGAGGGTGAAGTTTGAGCGGTCGGGTTCTTCCAAAAACTCCGAGCAACTTCCTGCCGATACCAATAGCGCTCCGCTAATTAACCATCGGCTGATATATTTTACTGTCGCGTTCATGCTTGATTTCTTTTTAATGAAGGTGATACAACAATTACAAACCGATATTTAACCCTACCATAAACACCCGTGGTTTTGGATAAGCGTACAAATCCACGCCTTGGTCAAAGGCCGAACCTGAGGTAGAAACTTCTGGATCATAACCTTCGAACTTGGTTCTGAGGAAGAAATTCTGTACCGATGCAAACGCGCGCAAACGGTTCAAATGAATTTTCTCAATCATTTTGGTCGGGAAGCGGTACGACAACAACAGGTTACGTCCACGAATGAATGACCCATCTTGCACGCGGTCGGTGTCGTTGTTGGTGTTATATCCTGCCGAAACAGGGCGAGTTTGGGCGATGTTGGTATTCTGTCTTTCAGGTGTCCAAGCGTTCAATACCGTTTTGAAACTGTTGGCAATTCCCGTGCGGTCTTCGGCAGAGTGCTTGCTTCGGAACAGCACGTCGTTGCCGTACATAAACTGCAAATCCACCATCAACTCTAGGTTTTTGTGCGAAAACGTGTTGGTCAATGTCCCAAACCCATCAGGAATCCCTTTCCCAATAATCACCCGGTCGTTGTCGTTGATAACACCGTCCTGATTCACATCTTGGTACTTGATGTCCCCTGGTTTTTTCAAGTAACGTGCGGCTTCTGACTCCTCGGCCAAGCTCCACGTGCCTTGGTGAACAAACCCAAAGAACGAACCCACAGGCTGTCCTTCGCGAATGATGGTCGAGCCGTTGAAGATGTCGGCGCCGCCCGTCAAGGCGATTACCTTATTTCGGTTGATAGAGATATTAAAGGCAGTGCTCCAGTTGAAATTAGGGGTTGCTACGTTCACGGAATTAATTCCCAATTCAATCCCACGGTTTTCCATGCTACCAATATTCTGGCTCACAGTTGTATAGCCGCTACTTGATGGCACAGGCGCGCTCAACAACATGTCGGAAGTCAGCTTGCGATAGACGTCAAATTCGAGGTTCAGGCGGTTGTTAAACAAACCTATTTCGATACCTGCATCCACTTGGGCCGTTTTTTCCCAACGCAAATCAGGGTTGGCCAAACGGTTGACCCCAATACCAATCTGACGCGTATTGTTAAAAATCACCGAGTAGTTGCCCAATCCCGCCAAGGCTTGATAGGCCGTAATTTCGGAGTTACCCGTCAATCCGTAGCTCGTGCGTAATTTCAGGTTAGAAATAACGGGGATGCCTTTCATAAAATCTTCGTCAATAACCCGCCACGCCAACGCCGCCGACGGGAATATTGCGTACCGATTGGACGAACCAAATTTAGACGAGCCATCAATCCGTCCCGTGAAGGTCAACAGGTATTTTTCTTTCAAACTGTAGTTGATACGACCGAAGTAAGAGTTTAAGCCATAAGCACTTGTACTTGAAGTCGGCGCTACCGCAACAGCCCCTGCCCCTAAGTTATTGAACTGAAAATAATCATCTTGGAAACGTTGGGCTCTGGCTTGCGACGAGAAACGATCAACGTGCTGCCACGCCAAACCCAACAAGGCGTTCACGGAGTGAATCGACTTAAATTTGGTATTGTAGGTCAAGTAGTTTTCAAACTGCCAAGAATTGTGACGTTCGTTGGTAATGTAGGCATCTCCTCCTTGGTTGCGCGAGATGTAGTTCAACGTCCGCCCACCGTAGTAATCGTTGCGCTGGTTGATGATGTTGGTTCCAAGCGTTGTGCGTAGTTCCAAACCTTTGGCCAACGTAATGTTGGTATAAATATTCCCCAACATGGTTTGGGTTTTGAGGTAATACAAACGCTCCGTCGCTACGTGGACGGGGTTACCGCCACCTTCCATGCCTGGGTAGTCTTCGTTTCCGCCCCAACGGCCGTCGGGATAGCGTACGGGGATGATTGGCAACGCCTCCAACACCTGACGCATGGCGATAATTCCGCCCCCGCCAAGTGGATCGACTTGGCTCTCGTTTTGGTCGTTATAACTCAACGCACCGCCCACTTTCAACCATTTTTTGATTTGGCTATCCACCACAAAATGCCCCGAAAAGCGCTTCAACCACGAGCCCGTCATCAATCCGTCTTCGTTGCGGTAGCCCAAATACACCCCAAAGTTATCTTTTGAGTTTCCACCCGTAAACGACAATTGGTGGTTTTGGGTCAATGCTTTCCGAAACGACTCGTCTTGCCAGTCGGTGTTGTACAATGGCTTGCCGTTTGAATCAAAAAGCAATGGGTTGGTGCGTTTGGTTTTAGGATCAACGTACTTGCCGCCTGCCCAGCCTACGGGATCGTATTTCTTGGCATTTTCGTAGGCCACGTCTTCTATGCGTAAAAACTCTTCTGAGTTCAACAACGGAATTTTGCGGGGCAATACGCCCACGCTGAAATCGGTATCATAGTTGACCCGCCCACCGTCTTTACTTCCGCGTTTGGTCGATACCAAAATTACCCCGTTGGCACCCCGCGCTCCGTAAATTGCGGTGGCTGAGGCATCTTTCAATACCTCAATCGACGCAATATCATTGGCGTTGATGTAGTCCATGGGAGTGCTACCATTGGCAAGGTCAGTGGCGTTCAAAATCACGCCGTCAATCACATAAAGCGGGTTGTTGGCCACACTCACCGAGGTATTTCCACGAATACGGATATTGGCACGACCTCCAGGGCGACCTGAATTGACCGATACGTTTACCCCCGTAATGCGCCCCGAAAGGGCTTGGTTCAACGACGCCGAGGGGCGTTCTTGCAAGGCTTCGCCTTTGACCGTTCCAACCGAACCCGTCAAGTCTGACTTACGCTGCACCCCGTAACCTACCACAATCACCTCTTCCAACGACTTCGCATCGACTTTGAGCGCGATGGTTAGTTGGACTTGGTTTCCTACCATTATTTCTTGGGTAACATAACCCAAGTAGCTAAATACCAACGTGGCATTATCGTTTGGGACTTCCAAGTCAAAACGACCGTCGGAATTGGTCGTCGTGCCACGGGTCGTACCTTTCACGACCACACTAACGCCTGGCAATCCCGTACCAGATTCGTCGTTGACGACACCGCCAACTTTTCGCGCCAAGGGCGCTACCGCCTCGCGGGGTAACGCTCCCGATGACGCAGGAACAGGAGCCGCTTCTTTTTCGGGCGTTAGAATAATTTGCTGCCCGATAATTTCATAACGTAGCCTAAGCGAGCGGGTGAGTTTCCCCAATACCTCCGAAAGAGGCTCATTGGAGGCAATCAGCGTGATTTTACGGTCGGCAGGAAGCGCCGTCGGACGGTAAGCAAAGCGGATTTTAATCTGCTTTTCAATGACCGTCAACGCTTGTCTTACTCCTTGATTTTCAACGTGTACAGACACTTTTTGCTTGAGAATTTCTTGGGCATTGACTTCATTGGCCAACGACACACCCGTAAAAATCACCGCCAGCAGGCATTGTATCAGTGATAATTTCATAAGGTGGTAAAAGAGGGGTTTGAAACGTACCTTTGTTTTCATTAGATTTGAATGTTTTTGTTAAGAATTAGGCAAAAACACCTCCCTCACGTCTTTTACGAGACGCTTGCCGATCGACCAAAATCACAAGGGGAGGCTAACGGCACCAGCGGTGTTGCAACCACTGCTGGTGTTTCTTTTACATCAGGACGAACAACAGAACTGTTTCATAGTCGTAAATTGGGGTTAAGGGGTTAAGTAGAAAGGTTTAATAATATATCACTTTAACAAGTCGGGCATCAACACCCTTTGCCATAAATAATCACCTGACCATCAATCAATTTATAGTCTGCATCAAGTACTTTACAAATAACTTCCAGCTTTTCAAAAAGGTTTTCGTCGGTAAGGTTAATGGTAAGTAAGCAGTTTTTCAATACTTCTTCATCATAAACCACCTCAATACCATAGGCTTTTTCTAGCGCTGCAAACACCAGAGGCGCGGGTGCTGCGTCAAAAACAAAGCGGGCCATTTCGGCGGGCGGCAATAGCAGTATAGGCGTTTCTACGAGTAGCTTTCGGATGGTTGCCTCACTGCGTACAAATACCGCTTTCTGGTTGGGGGTGAGCACAATGCCTTTACTTTCGGGATCTTGGCGAGGGTCGCGGCGGTCGGCATATACCGATACCCTCCCCGACTTTACCGCGACGGTCACGTTGGGGTCTTTTTGATAGGCCGCAATGTGAAAACTTGTCCCTAGTACCCTTGTTACCAAGCCATTGGCAAAGACCAAAAAAGGACGCTTTGGATTTTTTTCTACGTCAAAAAAAGCACCTCCTTCTAAATGCACTTCACGCGTATCGTTCTGAAAACGACGCGGGTACTTCAAGCGGCTGTTGGTTTCTAATTCTACCCGACTGCCATCTGAGAGTTGAATGAGCATCATTTTATCCGATGAATTAACGGCCTCCATCCATTCTGGTAGTGCTTTGGTGGCTACTTCTGTTTTTTCGGCGGGGGCAATTTCGCCCCTTTGCCAAGCATAGCCCAAAGCCAGCACGACTACTGCCGCTGCCGCCCAACCTCCAACGCGCCAAAACCACGAATGTGTCCGCACGCTCGGCGTTGATTCTAACGTATCTATGCTATGCTCTATTCGCTCCCAAATCACGGCGGCGGTTACGCTTTCTGCGTTTGAATCGTGTAATTCTTGAAGCCCCAAAATAAGTCGGCGCGCTTCTTCGAGTTGATAATAACGTTCGGGACAATCTCGTAAAAATTGTTGCCAAAAAGCATCACTCTCGGGCGTAGGCGCACAAACCCAAGCCCGAAAATACTCATCGGCGGCAAGTTCTTCGGCTGTAAATTGGTAATAGTCCATAGGTTAAAGATGTTCGATTTTAAAAAATAGGGTGTGGATAACGAGTTTCTCTGTTAGTAGAAAAAAAACATCGTAAGCGCCATCGAAAAAATTCGGACGGTTTCGCGCAATGTTTTCAGGGCGGTGTAAATAAATCGGCAAGCTGATTGATAATTCACGCCCATCAATTGGGCGACTTCTTCGTTACTAAACTGGTGGGTAAATCGCAAATCAATGGCCTGTTGCTGGCGTGGACTAAGCGTTTGATAGCCCTCCCGCAAGCGTCGCAATAACTGCTCTTGGCGTTCGTCCGAAATCCATTGGTGCTCAATGGTGCCTGCTTCGTCGGCATTGTCAACATTATCAACGTTGGTGGCGGCATAAAACTCATCGCGCTGCTGCGCCCGCGTAATTTTATTACGCAACGACCTAAACAAGTAAAATTTGATGGAATCGGTCTCACTCAGGCGAGTTCGGCTTTGCCACAATTCGATGAACAAATCGTGGATACTGTCTTCTATCAGGCGCGCATCTGAGGTAACCTTGTGCCCATAACGCACCAACTCTTGGGCATAAAGCTCATAAATCCGCTTGAAGGCCCATCGTTCTCCTTCGCGGAAAGCATCCCAAAGCGCAGTATGTGAATGGTGTGGAGTCACAGAACGTCGGATTAAGTAGTACAGTCGAATAATTTTCGATAGCTTCAATTACTAATGCCAAGAATGCCGTTTTTTAATCCTATTTTTTCTCATTATTTTTTTATTTTTTTATTTCTACATTTTTTGGCCACGTAAAAATTCACATAACCATTTGATTTTCAAGCATAATCCACAAATGTTACGCCTCTCCGAGGCGTTTTGGGAATGGACATTCAACATCTACAAATGTTGCGCCTCGCCGAGGCGTTTTATATTTCATTTTATTCGACATTTTGCACTCTAACTTCTACATTCATTATCCTACAAATGTTGCGCCTCGCCGAGGCGTTTTTGGGGATGGGAATTCAACCAAGGGTTTTTCTATTTTTCGTATATTTTTAAAATTTCACTAACTTGACTGCCTCACCCATCTTGTTATGACCCCCTACGAAGAAACTATCGCAAAAGAACTTCGCCTCTGGCAACGCCAAATGCAGCGAAAGCCTTCCGCAGCAAATCGCCTTGCCAAAGCCACCCAAAAGTGGATTAATGGGTTGATTCCTGAGAAAATCCACGAAATCATCACGACTACCATCAAACAAATGACGCGCGGCGTACTTTTTGGAGCGGAGTTTATCACGCCACTCCCTGCCCCTGTGACTAGCCTCGAAGAACAAGAAGAGGAGGTGCGGCGGCGCATTAGTTTTTACAAAACCGCAGGTGCAGCCGAGGGGGGTGTTGCAGGCGCGGGCGGCTTCTGGTTGGCTTTGGCCGACTTTCCACTGTTGCTTAGTCTCAAAATGAAACTCCTTTTCGATATTACGGCTTGTTATGGCTATCCCATCGACGATTATCGAGAACGGATTTTTCTTTTACACATTTTTCAGCTGGCATTTTCGAGCCAAGAACGGCGGCGAGAGGTATATCTTCAAATCGTTGATTGGGAGGAAAAAAGTAAGCTTCTGCCCGAAGACATACACGCCTTCGACTGGCGAACGTTTCAACAAGAGTACCGCGACTACATTGATTTGGCAAAAATGGCGCAACTCATTCCTGGCATCGGCGCTGCCGTGGGGGTGGTCGTGAACTACCAACTCATCGACAAACTAGGCAAAACCGCCATGAATGCCTACCGAATGCGGAAAGGTGTGGGAAAGTGATGGAAAGGGCAAGAGGGGCAAAAGGCAAAGAGCAAGGAGCAAGGGGCGAAGGAAAAAGGGGCAAGGAGCAAAGGGGTTAAACAGAAAACCCAAAACAGTAAACTGGAAACCCTAAACAGTTTCGTGCTGAGGGTTGCTCACAACCCGAATCCTCGTGCCAAAAGCAAAACAAGAATTCTGAAAACATTAGCCCGAAAGTAACCCCTGTTGCGCTGCTAATTTGATAAGTGCAGCCGTGTTGGCCACCTCAAATTTCATCAGCAAATTTTCGCGGTGGGTCTTTACAGTAGCAGGACTCACAAAAAGCTTTTCTGCAATTTCATTGTTGGTCATCCCTTCCGAAATCAACCCCAAAACTTCCTTTTCTCGACGGGTTAAAAACGGCACTTGCACGGATTTAGGGGCTACCTCTTGCACATTCACATTCATGTAATACCCTCCCAAATGCACTTGCCGAATGGCTTTGACCAGTTCTTCTTTGGGTGAACTTTTAATCAAGTAGCCCATGGCTCCATTTTGCATCATTCGGCTCACATGGCTCCGTTCGTTGGAGGTTGTGAGGGCAACACATTTGATGTGAGGTAGCTTATCCCGAATCTTTTTACACAACTCTACTCCGCTGATTTCGGGGAGGTTAATATCTAAAAAAGCGACGTCAACGGGCTGTTTTTTCAATGCTTCGAGGGCATCAATGGCGTTGGAGGCTGTACCTACCACACAAATATCCACGCAATCATTAAGAAGCGATTTCAAGCCTTCGGTAATTAGCGGGTGGTCATCTACTATAAATACGTTTATCATCTCGAATCGTGTTTTGGGCTACAGTTTTATTTCAATTTCTACCGAAGTGCCCTCTCCTACTGTGCTTTGAATATCCAACTTACCGCCCAAATACGCCACACGATTTTCGATATTTCGCATTCCCGCCCCTCTACGATATTCGACTTGTTTTAGGTCAAAACCTTTGCCGTTGTCCTCCACGGTGAGGTGTACAATTTCGTCCCTCCGAACCAACTGCACATAGGCATCGGTAGCTTGGGCGTGTTTGAGAATGTTGTTCAGCAATTCCTGCACGATGCGATAAAGCACCACTTCGACCGACGAATCAAGCCGATTTTCCATCCCAAGTACTTGCAAATGCACGTTGATTTGCCCCGTTTCGTTGAGGTCTTCACAAAAATCTTTCAGCGAGTCAGGCAGGCCATAGCGTACGAGCGCTTCGGGCATCATACTGTGAGCGACGCGGCGCATTTCATTAATGGCGAGATCTAGTTGTTCCAACGCCCGAGCAAATACGACCGTACTTGCTTCGGGCAAAATAAAGTTTCCTCTCACTTTCCCCAAGGTTAGTTTTACGCTTGTTAAAATTCCGCCCAAGCCGTCGTGCAAATCGCGGGCTACGCGCGTTCGCTCTTCTTCTTGGCCTTTTAAAATAGAATTGGTGGCAACGAGTTGTCGTTCTTGCTGTAATTGTTGAATTTCTTTTTCTTTCAGGAGGGTTTGCTGTTGGGCTATTTTTCGTTGGTTAGCCGCGTTACGGTACATCAATACTCCGATGCTTGCTATGAGAATTAGTCCCACCACCAACCCATAAATGAGCGTATTTTGGCGGCTTTTGTCTTTTTCTAACTGAAGAATCTGATTCTCTTTCTGCACTGTCTGGTATTTGGTATCTATCTCATTGAGTTTAAGCTTGGTTTCTTCGGCTTGAATGCTATCTTTCAGGGCGTTGTACTGGGTAAAATAAGCAAAAGCCTTTTGGTCGTTGTTGAGCTGATGATATGCCTCCGCCAAGCCTTTCAACGCCCTTGTTTTGGCTTCTAGGCGGTTCCCTTTTTCGGCTAATTGAAGCGCTTGCGTCAAAAATGGAATCGCTTCGGCAGGCCGTTTCAATTCTTGATAACAGCGTGCAATGCCCATTGAGCTGCTTATCTGAAAAGTCATTTTTTGGGTTTGTTGAGCATACTGCAACGCCAATTGGTATTGCCCGAGGGCATTTTCATAGTTCTTTTCAGCCACCCCAATTTCTCCCAGCACGGCGTAATAGCGCATATAAACGACGGGATTTTTAAGGTCGTTGACCAAAGTTTGGGTGGTAAGCAAGTATTTTTGGGCACTATCCAATTGATTGTTTTTGATGAAGCTATTCAACAAATAGATGTACGATGTCGCCAAATCAGCATCTTTCAAGTCCGCATTGAGGCGCGTTTCTACTGCTTTTTTGGTATAAATAATGGCTTTATCGTGCTGGCCTACTTTGGTATATAAATTGCTAATATTGAGATACATATTTCCCACCGCCACAAACCGCTCAGGAAAGACAGACGCCTGCCACACGTCCAGCGCTTGTAGCTGTAGTCGAACAGCTTTTTCGATGTCTCGTTTGGTTTCGGCAATGAGGCTCAAGTTTCCCAAGGCAGTAGCTACTCCCAACGGAGCGGTATCTTTTTTACTCTTTTTAAAATAGTCATAGCTTTTCTGGAAATAAACCTCGGCTTGATCGAATCGGGAAGTTTCTAAATAATGGATGCCGTATCCGTTGTAAATATGCCCGTATCCGTAATCATAGTTTTGTTTTTTACACAACGCCAAGCCTTCTTTCAACAACGCCAGCGCTTCCGTGGTATCAGCATTCATGATGAGCATCCGCGACAAATCTCCAATAATGTGAATGCGTGAGGTATCAATCTTTTCTTTTTTTAGCTCTTGTCGATAGCTATCAATGAGTTCTTGTTGGCTCCATACCAAACACGGCACTACCATCAAAAATACAAGCGTGAGTAATGGTTTCATCGAGGTAAAGGATAGGGTTTTCCCTTCTAATTTACGACGGTAAAGTTCTGGAACAAAACCATTTAATAAAATCCTCCAAAAGGCGGATTTTTAAAAAATCGGATTTTTAGCCGATTGATTTTGGAAGGGGAGCAGGTGTAGTTTTGTAGAGCAAAAAGTTCTTTTCTTTCACTATCAACGCTCACAAAAATGAAACTTCTAATTGCACTCGCCGTGATTGTATCTAGCACAATCTTCTCAAACGACAACAACATTCTTTCTGCGGGTTCTTCTTCGGCAAAATTGTCGTCGAGTCCTCACGCCATCATCAAAGTAAAGCTCAAGTTTGGCAAAAAAAGCTCGGGATGTACCCGAACAGGTGTTTGCAGCTTTCAGTCGGAAGGCCCGATTGATATTGACATTAGTGCGGTAGAACCCAACACGGGTAGAGGAACTGCCAGTATGTCTAATGGAAAACTCGTTGTGAATCTCCTCAAAAGCTCAATGTCCAGTGAGACTATCTCAAAACACTTTGCCAATAATCAATTTGTGGTCGAAGAGCCTTACAAAATAGAATTAGAGAATGCACTAGTTAGCTCTTATCTTATTCGTAAAGGCACCTATGAGGTCACCGAAAATGGCAAAATGTTAACGATTGAGTTTTAAAACCCACTCGGAAGAAGTGGTTATTTAACTGCTTCTTCCTTTCCCCCTACCCATTATGAAATCTTCTAGCAGCATTCGTAACGCTCTTTTCTTTGTAGCTTTTACACTTTTATTTTTTTCCTGCCAAAAAGAAGTTGAGCCCTCGCTTGCCGACCAAGTGGCAGGCGAATACACAGGTACTTACTACACTGTAGGAACTACGCGCATCAGCCTACCTGCTACCAACGCCGCAGGGGTAGTAGCCACCAGTAAAATATCAGTAACAAAAGTCGGTGACGAATCAGCCAATTTTAAAGTCACCTTTACCCTTACCGATAAAGCTGGCAAAGCCGCAGATTCATTTCAAACCTACGATGGCCTCATTCTTAAAAAAACAACCACTGGCGAAATAGAAGGATACCAAGGCTCTACCAAGCTCGTCACCTTTATCAATGGTGAACTAGGGGTTATTGCTCCCGACCCAACACCCTCAAAAACAGTGGTGTTTTATGGGAAAAAGAACTGAGCTTTTACCTAAATACGCTATCATCCATCTTTACTTTTATGGCTACTTTTTCAAAACTATTATTGGTTTGGGTTATTTTTTTTGGGAAAAACGTACTAGCCCAGGCCGATTCCACTGCAATTGAGGAAGACACTACGGCCAAAGCCTGGGAAATTGCCATCAATTTGGGCCTCAATCTCTCGCATACCATGCAAGTTAATGGCGTCCCAAACACAGGCAGGTTAGGTTTTTCGACCACCAACGGCATCGACCTCAATATCAATTATACCAAAAACCGTATCATTTCGACCAACGAATTTCACTGGCAGTTTTCCCTTTACAAAGCGGGTCTCAAAAGCATTACCCAAAAAACGGCCGACGAACTACTCAGTTTACACGACTTATCCACAGGGTTATCCACCGACCGTGAATGGAACATTAATATCATCGCTAAAACCAAAACGGGCGTGTTCAGCACCTACGAAGACGGCATGTTTCGAGATACCACAGGTGGTAGTAGAGTCCAAAGTTTTCTGAATCCTTACGAACTGATACTTTCCCCTGGAATCAAGTGGCAACCTACTAAAGCATTTCGAGTCTCGCTTTCGCCCTACACTTTCCGAATTTATGGACTTATAAGTCAGGCCATTGCAAACACTGGGCTTTATACTGAAGGCTATCAACCCAACGGGAGTGATTACGTCAAACAAATCATCGAAAAACAAGGAGCAGAATTGAACATTTGGTACGATCGCAAATTTAAGAAGTGGCTTCAAATGCAATACCGCTTAGCCATCAAGTCGAGTTATGCTGAAAAATTATTGGACAATGGTGCACTCGACGGCCTTTTTATCACCAAAATCAAACTCATCAAAAACATCTACCTGACCCACCGCGCTACGCTACGAGGAGCATTGGAAGAGAAACCTTTTAAGCCTGTTTATATCCAAGTAATTACGCTGAGCTACGCCGTAACACTCTGATTATTTTTATTCTCCCCTCCTGAAGTGGTACTGAAGCAATTCGGTACCACTTTTTGTTGTAGCCCCTAGTCTGTTTTCCAATTGTTGTGTTTCCCTTTGTACTTTTTAGCTACAACATTGCGACTTTTGGCTACATCCTTTATTTAATTGTTGCAGAACTTTGCACTATCAAATAACTCCAAAAATTGGAGTAACTTTAAAAAAACAAAAGCAACAATGAAATTCGTCACCATCGCACTCCTGCTCATTTCGTCGTTTTTGAGCCTCAAACACGGCTGGGATGCCTTCCAACCTGCCACTGCCGAGCAAGCCAAAATGATGGCCGACTTGGGCATTACCAAATCCTTCATGCCTTTTGTGGGCGCACTCTCCATTATTATCGGTTTAATGCTTCTCTTTCCCCAAACTTTTTTTGTGGGCAACCTGCTCAATGCGATTGTTATTCTGTTGATTATGGCGTTTTCGTTGCGGGCAGGAAATGTCAAAATGGCCTTCATCGAAATTCCATTTCTTACGTTGCCATTGCTATTGATTTGGTTAAAATACCCTTTTAAATTTTAGCAGTATGCCCCAAGAAAAACCGTACCGAATCAAATCCATTGCCGAAATTCATCGGTTGATGAACCTGCCGAAGCCCCAGCACCCGCTTATCGGCATGATTGACCTCAAAATACTAAAATCCGCCCCCAACATTCAGGCTGTGCTTTCCGATTTTTATGTGGTTTCACTCAAAAGAGGCTGCGACAAATTGTTTTATGGCCAGCAAAAATACGACTTCGACGAAGGCTTGCTGGCGTTCATTGCGCCAGGGCAAATTTTGCGCGGAGAAGCCAACGGCGTACCTGATAATTTGGACGGCTGGATGCTCTTTGTTCACCCTGATTTTTTGTGGAATACCCCACTTGCCAAAAAAATCAAGCAGTACGAGTTCTTCGGGTACTCAACCAACGAAGCGTTGTTTTTATCCGACAAAGAGGAAACGACCATCAACGGTATTGTCAATAACATCCGAGAAGAATACCACGCCAACATTGACAAATTCAGCCAAGACGTAATCATTGCTCAACTGGACGTGCTATTTACCTACGCCCAACGGTTTTACGAGCGCCAGTTTATTACCCGAAAAATCACCAACAATCAGGTTCTCACCCGCTTAGAGGAGATATTGAGCACCTATTTCAACAGTGAAGATTTGGTCTTAAAAGGGCTACCGACCGTTCAGCACGTTGCCGATTCGCTTAACCTCTCGACCAAATACCTGAGTAGCATGTTGAAACAGCTTATCGGACTTACTACTCAGCAGCTTATCCACGAAAAATTGATTGAAAAGGCCAAAGAAAAACTGTCCACCACCGAACTTACCGTGAGCGAAATCGCCTACGAATTGGGGTTTGAACATTCTCAATCGTTCAATAAACTGTTCAAAGCCAAGACCAACCAGAGCCCCCTCGAATTTAGGCATTCCTTCAATTAAGGTTATCAGTAACTGTTCAATATGATCTGTTTTGGCCTCGTAAAATTGGCCAAAAAAAAGTTTTTCTTGGACTAATCAAATGGTTTAAACATTTGTTTAAAAATAACATTTAAAATAATTGTTCAATCAAAAATTTGTTTTCACTTTTGTTGCGGAAATTTGAAAATGGAGGTTATCGTGACATGTATTACTCAGTCTAGTGAAAAGAGAATCAAAGAAGCGGCAAGGGCTATTTTTTTGAAAAAGGGGTACGCAGGAACAACGGCAAGAGATATAGCTGAAGCGGCCAACATGAACATTGCTTTGACGAATTATTATTTTCGAAGCAAGGAAAAATTGTTTATTGAAATTTTCAGGGATTTGTTCAACTACTATTGCCAAAACACCCTGAGGATTTTTGAGAAACCCGTCGGTATTCGCGAGAAATTAATCGAATTGATTGAAGAGGATTTTAGGGTCATGAAGGCAGAACCCAACTTGGTACTGTTTCTGATGAATGAAATTCAGCGCGACTCCGAACAGCTCCTCCCCGAGTTATCGAAGTTCAAGGAGTTGTTGCATGGGACGTTGACAACTCAAATTAAAGAAGAAGTACAAAATGGTCGAATGCGCGACATCAGTGCCGACCATTTAATACCACTCATTATGGGAAGTCTTCAGTTCATTTTTGTGGGCAAAAAAATGAATATGAAACTTCATAACACCTGCGAAGAAGAGTTCAACCACTTCGCCGAATGCCATAAAAACCTTATTATCAGCATGATTACTGAGTACCTGTTTGTACCAGAAACAGCTTCTTAGTTTTTCTGTCACTCTACAAACAATTCTCAAAAAAGAGTTGTTTGTATTTCAAGGATAGGACATTACCTAACCACCATTACACCAAAAACAACGTGCCGATGCTTCATCGGATCCGTTGTATTATCAAAGTCTGACACGCTATTGACAGTATGGGAAACAAATTACGCAACAAGCTCGCGGAGTTTAAAGACGCTGCGATTGCTAAAGAGAAAGGAATCTACCCTTATTTCAGACCGATTGAGTCGGGGCAGGATACTGAAGTTCTCATCAACGGTAAACCCGTTTTAATGTTTGGTTCTAATTCTTACTTAGGACTAACCAACCACCCCTACATCATTGAGGCTTCTCAAAAAGCCGCTGAAAAGTACGGTACAGGCTGTGCGGGTTCACGGTTTTTGAACGGTACGCTCGACATTCACATCGAGCTAGAACGCCGACTCGCCGCCTATGTAGGAAAAGAGGCTGCCATCTTGTTCAGCACGGGTTATCAGGCCAACTTGGGGGCGCTTTCTAGTCTGACAGGTCGCCATGATTACATTTTGTTGGACGAAATGAACCACGCCTCCATCATCGACGGAAGTCGGTTGTCGTTTTCCAAGGTCATTAAGTACGCCCACAATGACATGGAAGACCTTCGCAAAAAACTTAGTCTCCTGCCTGATGAAGCCGTGAAGCTCATTGCCACCGACGGAATTTTTAGCATGGAAGGTGACATCGTAAACCTACCCGCACTCAACAAAGTAGCCGCTGAGTTTGATGCGTCTGTGCTGGTGGACGATGCCCATAGCTTAGGCGTTATTGGCGAACGCGGAGCGGGAACTGCCTCGCATTTTGGCGAAACCGACAACACCGACTTGTTTATGGGTACTTTTAGCAAGTCCTTGGCATCGTTGGGAGGGTTTATTGCCAGCGACAACGAGACCATCGAATACCTCAAACACCGTGCGCGTTCGCTCATATTCAGCGCCAGCATGACCCCCGCTACGGCGGCGAGTACGATTGCAGCACTCGACATTATTGAGTCAGAGCCGTTCCACATCGAGCGTTTGTGGGCCAATACCCGCTATGCCAAAGAATTATTGCTCCTCAGCGGTTTTGATTTAGGCCCAACCGAAAGCCCGATTCTCCCAATCTATATCCGTGACAACGAAAGCACGTTCCTTATGACCAAGTTTTTACAAGACGAAGGGGTATTTGTCAATCCTGTCGTATCGCCAGCGGTACGCCCCGAAGACACCCTCATTCGCTTTTCGCTGATGGCCACGCATACCTTCACTCAAATCGAAGAAGCCGTGGATAAATTGGCACGAGTTGCCCAAAAAGTTTGTCCTGAAGCGCTAAAGCAACATATATGATTCGTATAGCCCCCGTAGAGTCTAGCAAAGAGGTAGGAAAATTCATTGATTTTCCGCACGATTTGTATAAAAACGACCCCAATTACGTACCCGAACTCTTTATTGCCCAACGTGATATGCTTTCTCCCAAGAAGCATCCATTCCACGAACACGGGCAGGTAAAGCTGTTTTTAGCCTATAAAGACAACCACATTGTGGGTCGAATTGCGGCAATTGTCAATGGCAATCACATCGCATTTACGGGGAAACAAGACGGTTTCTTTGGTTTTTTTGATTGCATCAACGACCAAGAAGTCGCCCAAGCACTGATTGATACCGCAGTAAATCACCTGAAAGAGAAAGGATTAACCCGCCTTATTGGCCCCGTTAACTTTTCTACCAACGACCCTTCGGGGGTGTTAGTTGAGGGTTTTGAACGCCCACCCATCGTGATGATGACCTACAACGCGCCCTACTACGACACGTTGTTGTCAAGCATAGGGTTGCGAAAAATGACCGATTTGCTGGCCTACGAGTTGGAAGTAAGCGAGTCTAACGACCGCTCTATCAAACTGTTGGAGGTATTGCAAAGCCGTTTGAAAAACAAAGGAATCACCATTCGTCAGGTAAATCTCAAAGACTTCAAACAAGAGGCCGTTAAGATTCGTGAAGTATATAACAAGGCTTGGGACAAAAACTTAGGGTTTGTCCCCATGACCGACAAAGAGTTTGACTTTTTGGCCAACGATTTGAAGTTATTGCTCGACCCTAGGTTCTGCCTCGTTGCCGAAAAAGACGGTGAATTTATCGGCTTTGCCCTCGGCGTCCCAGATCTCAACCAAATCTTGATTAAAATCAAACGAGGTCGGTTGTTTCCAACGGGGATTTTCAAGTTGCTGACCCAACGCAAAAACATTACTCGTTTGCGCGTATTGGCGCTTGGCGTTCTTGAAAACTACCGCAAACTGGGTATCGAAGCCTGTTTGTACGGTACCATCATTAAAAATACGTACGGAACAAAAATTACGGGTGGCGAATGTTCGTGGATGCTTGAAGACAATTACCTCATGAACCACGCCATCGAACAAATCAACGCAAAATTATACAAGCGGTATCGGTTGTACGAAAAAGAACTATGAGCGGGCGCGTATTGATAACAGGGGCAAGCGGGTTTATTGGATACCACTTGATTGAGGCAGCCCAAAAAGCGGGATTGGAAGTCCATGCCGCAGTGCGCCCATCGAGCGACGTGTCGCACCTTGCACCCTTAGCTCCTGTTTTTGTGTATCCCGATTACCGTTCAACCGACGCGCTCCGGTCGTTTTTGGAGAAGGGTCAATACCAGTACATTATCCACTCAGCAGGTGCAACGCGCGCCAAAGACAGTGCCACGTACAACCTCATCAACGCCGAATATACCCGTCGGTTGGCCGAAGCAGCCTGCCAAATCAGTCAACCGTTGGAGCGGTTTGTGTTTGTGAGCAGTTTGGCCGCCCTTGGGCCGTTATCGTACGCTGAAAAACAACCAATTACCGAGAATACGCCACCAATGCCTGTCACCGATTACGGGAAAAGCAAGTTGTTGGCCGAGCACTATTTAGCTGAAATAAAAGGGTTGCGAACCTCCATCATTCGCCCGACGGCAGTCTATGGCCCCCGCGAAAAAGATGTGTTTATCCTTTTCAAAACCCTCAACAGCGGCATCGACGCCTACATTGGCCGTGGTGCGCAACGTTTCAGCTTTGTTTACGTAAAGGATTTAGCAGATGCAACGGTAAAAGCAGCGCTTCACAACAGCACCGCCAACCATGCCTTCAACGTATCGGACGGAGGCGCATACAACCGTTATGAACTGGCCGAGATTTTCAACGCATGGAGTGGCAAAAAGCCCGTTCGGATTCATATTCCTTTGGGGTTGATGAAAATTGTCGCAACGACCTTGGAAGTATGCTATACATTTTCAAAAAATACGCCCGTCATTAACCGCGAAAAACTCAAAGAATTGACGGCTCAAAACTGGTTTTGTAGCATCGACGCCGCCCAATCGCAACTCGGCTACCAACCAAAATATGACTTAAAAAGAGGGCTTCTCGAAACCCTAACGTGGTATAAAGAAAACCAATGGCTCTGATAGCCAACCGATTACAAAAACCATTACCATTACAGCAACAGACGTGAACGACAAAGACTTCTTGAAATAACAAAATGAAAAGAATAACCACACTCATCGTATTAGTGCTGCTTTTGCCGATTACTCTTCTCTTCGGCCAAAGCGCAACGGTTGTAAAAGGAGTCATTTCGGACGCTAAAACGGGCGAAACGCTACCTTTTGTCAACGTACAGGTAGTAGGCACGACCATCGGAACCACCTCCGATGCCGATGGACAATACACACTCAACGTACCCAACAAACAGCCTAAAATCAAATTTACGTACATCGGCTACCAAAGCATCGAAAAAGCCATTACGCCAGGTAATACGCAAACCATCAACGTCAAAATGGTGGTGGATGCGCTTTTGCTCAAGGAGGTTGTCATTAAGGGAAAAACCACACGCTACCGCAACAAGGATAATCCTGCAGTTCAGCTCATTCGTCAGGTGATTGACCACAAGGAGCAGAACCGCATGACCCAAAACGACTACGTGGAGTACGAGCAGTACGAAAAAATCTCGCTCGCTCTGAGCAATCTTTCTGATGAATTTAAGGACAAGCGTATCTTTCGTAATTATCAATTTTTGTTTGTAACCCAAGATTCGGTTGGAATGGGCGGTAAAAATATGCTACCCGCTTACATGCAGGAAAAACTATCACAAGTATATTTTCGCAAAAACCCCTATACCAAAAAACAATGGGTACAGGCCGACCGCAAGGCCGAATTTGACCAAAAATTCATCGACAACGACGGGCTAAATGCTTATTTCCGACGCTTGTACGAAGACATTGATATTTATAAAAATGACATCTCAATTGCGACTAATTTGCTTTTGAGCCCCATTGCCAACACCGCTCCTACGTTTTATAAGTTTTTTATTCGTGATACCGTCAAGACCCAAACGCCTTGGTTGATTGAGCTTGGGTTTGTGCCTCGCAACAAAGCCGACATGCTTTTTGAGGGTAAACTGTTTATCACCCTCGATGGAAACTACAGCGTTCAAAATGCGTATTTAACTGTAAACAAAGACATTAACCTCAATTTCATGCGTGACCTTGAGGCCAAAATTGAATTTGTCAAAGAGGAAGATGGACGCTACCGCCCCAGCAAAACGTCGTTGGGGATGGAGTTTTCGTTGGGCGAAAAAGCCGCAGGTTTGTATGGTCAGCGCGTGGTAAATTTCAAAAATTTCTTAACCAACCAACCCCGTCCTGATAGCCTTTACAAAGGCCCAGCCCAAGAAAATGCCCCGACGTTTGCCCAGCTAAATACCAACAATGAAGCCTATTGGCAAAATTTGCGCCACTTGCCCCTCGACCGCATGGAGAGCAACATCTACCGCAACGTCGATACCTTGCAAACGATTCCGTCGTTCCGTCGAATCATGGACATTACGACCTTGTTTTTTGCGGGATACAAATCGTTTGGAAAAGTAGAAATCGGGCCTGCCAACACGTTTTATAGTTTCAACCCCGTAGAAGGTTTTAGACTCCGATTTGGCGGGCGCACCACTACCGAACTTAGTAATCGGCTCTATTTTGAAGGGTATGGAGCATACGGTTTCAAAGACCAAAAGTGGAAATATTTTGCGAGCAGTACCTTTTCGCTCAACAATAAATCAGTCTATCATTTTCCACTGCACTACATTCGAGCGAGTTATCAGCGCGACACCAAAATCCCTGGGCAAGAGTTGCAGTTTGTCCAAGAAGACAACTTCCTGCTCTCGTTCAAACGCGGCGATAATAACCGCTGGCTGTACAACGATGTGTTGAAGCTGGAATACATCCGCGAGTTTACTAATCACTTTTCGTATAAATTAGGTTTTACTCAGTGGGCGCAAACGCCCGCAGGCATTCTCAAATACGAACGAACCACCGACGGTGCCGCTCAAAATGTAGCTCAACTCAACAATACCGAATTGAGCTTAGAGCTGCGTTATGCTCCCAACGAGCAATTTTATCAAGGAAAACTCTACCGTACTCCGCTTATCAATCGTTACCCCATTTTCACGTTGCGCTACAACGCTGGGATAAAAGGACTATTATCGGGAGAAACTGATTACCACACGGTTACGGGAAATGTGGCCAAGCGTGTTTATCTGTCACAATACGGTTTTGCCGACGTCACAGTTGAGGGTGGTTACATTTTTGGCAAAAACATTCCGTTTCCGCTGTTGATGATTCACCGCGCCAACCAAACCTACGCGTACCAATTGAACTCTTACAACTTGATGAACTTCCTTGAGTTTGTAAGCGACCGCTACGCGAGCATCGACGTACAATATTACTTCAACGGCTTCTTATTCAACAAGATACCATTGTTAAAACGACTCAAATTGCGCGAAGTGGTGAGCCTAAAAGCCTTGGTAGGTGGCCTTCGTGATGAAAATAATCCTAATAAAGGCGCGTCTGTTTTTCGTTTCCCCGTCGATTCGGAAGGACGTAGCATCAGCTATAACCTAGGCAGTCAGCCGTACATTGAAGGAAGCGTTGGCGTGGCCAATATTTTCAAATTAGTTCGGGTCGATTTGGTACGACGTTTTAGCTATCTCAACAACCCCAATACAGTTCAGTGGGGAGTAAGAACACGCTTTAGACTTGATTTTTAATTGGTTATCTGTTATTGGTTACTAGTTATCCGTTCAATAACGGTTAACGGATACACAGATAACGGTTAACAGATACACAGATAACAAACACCAACATGAATTACGGAATCATAGCAGCGGGAGAAGGTTCGCGGTTGGCGAAGGAAGGATTTACCCTTCCCAAACCCATGGTGGAGCTGCACGGCGAAATGCTGATTGACCGCCTGATTGCGGTATTTGCCCGCAACCGCGCCGAATCCGTTCATATCATTATCAACGAAAACTCAGCCGTGCTCGAAACGCATTTGTTGCAGGCCAAGTATCCCGTCCCTGTTCATATTGTAAAAAAAACAACGCCTAGCTCGCTTCATAGTTTTTACGAATTACTAAAAAGTACCGAAGCCCCCAACGATTTTTGCTTAACTACCACTGATACTGTATTTAAGGAAGAAGAGTTCAAGGCATATATTCAGGCTTTTGAAGCAGAAACTACCCTCGACGGACTGATGGCGGTTACGTCGTTTGTGGATGATGAAAGCCCCTTGTTTGTCCGTACCAACGAGCAACTTGGAATTACTGATTTTTGTGACACCAACGACCAGCCAATGCCCTATGTGTCAGGCGGTATTTACTGTTTACGCAGCAAAGCCCTGGCGCAGGTAACGCAGGCGGTCGAAAGTGGTACCAATCGAATGCGCAACTTTCAGCGCCGCTTAGTCGCCGAAGGGTTACAATTAAAAGCGTTTCCCTTTCAGAAAATCGTCGATATCGACCACGTAAGAGACATTACAACAGCCGAACTGTTTTTAGGCGAAACTTAACAAGACCTTCCTAGACTTGGAAGGTCTCTTTTGAGAACTTAGAAAGACCTTCCAAGTTTTGAACTTGCTTGTAACCAAACTTGAAAGGTCTCATTTGAGAACTTAGCATGACCTTCCAAGTCTGGGAAGGTCTCTTTTGACATCAACTATTATTACGATGAAAACCACTACATTACTAGGAGTAACTAGAAACAAGAAATTTTCGCCCAACCACGTCGGGAACGACGGCGCGATTTTTTCTTTAGTTACCCAAGAGCTCGAAAAAATGGGTTACTCTGTCCAACTTTGGGACGAAGATACCTTCTTGGCAGCCACCGAAATCCCTCAACAGTATATTTTCACCATGGCCCGCCAAAAACGAGTTGTGAAGAAATTACAACAGCTTGAAAACGAAGGCAAAACCGTCGTCAATTCGGGCTTTGGGATTGAAAACTGCTTCCGTACCAACATGACCAAAAATTTGTTGGAAAACGGAATTCCGTACCCAAAAAGCTACATTGTCCCAACCGATTACGACGGAAACGATGTTTTTGAAAACCTTCCAGGAAAGGGTTTTTGGGTAAAAAGAGGAGATTTTCACGCCATCCACAAAGAAGACGTGTCATTTGCCGCTACTGCCGAAGAAGCCAAAGAAATGCTGCAAGAATATGCCCTGCGCGAAATTCCCGATGCCGTTATTTCGGAACACCTTCGTGGCGATTTGGTAAAGTTTTATGCCGTACGTAACACCGACTTTTTCTTCTGGTTTTATCCGTACGCCAACAATCACCACAAGTACGCCGAGTACGAACACATCAACGGCCAATCGGTTTACTATCCGTTTGACGAAAAAGCCTTACAACAAGCCGCCAACGCCTCGGCAGAAGTGCTCAACATTCACATTTACGGAGGCGATGCCATCATCGACAAACACGGTAATTTTCACCTCATCGACGTCAACGACTGGCCAAGCTTTGCGCCTTGCCGCCAAGAAGCATCCGTTTATATTGCTCAAGCCATTGCCGAGCAATTTGAGCTACAGCCCGTAGCTGTGAGTTAGTTGTTACCAGTTGCTCGCTGCTACTTTTTAACCATTACCTATACTAACGATAACGAATGGAGACATTGACAAAAGATACCCAAGCCCCTCAGGCAAGTGCGTTTCAAAGTTCGCTCAAGTCCAGCGATACCGAAGAACGAATTGACATTTGGTTTTACCGCCCCATTGGCTACCAAATTGCCCTTTTTTGCGCCAAAATCGGCATTACGCCCAACGCCGTTACCATCATCAGTATTTTCTTTGGCGTAGCAGCGGGGATTCTCTTTTATTACCAAGAACTGTGGATTAACGTCATCGGGATGTTATCGTTGGTATTTGCCAACTCCCTCGACAGCGCCGACGGACAATTGGCTCGTTTGACCAATAACAAAAGCCGTTTGGGACGTATTTTGGACGGACTGGCGGGCGATTTTTGGTTCATTGCCATTCACGTCGCTATCTGCTTGCGGAGTCAAAACGAAGGCTGGAGCGCCTTGATTTGGGTGCCTGGCGTAGTGGCAGGATTATCTCACATCGTTCAATCAGCCATGGCTGATTACTATCGCAACGTCCATTTGTTTTTTATCAAAGGAACTTCTGGGAGTGAGTTAGACAACAGTCGCGATTTGCAAAAAGAATACGATGCCCTTTCGTGGAGCAATCATTTCTTCCCGAAACTCGTTGCCCGTAATTACCTCAATTACACCAAATTACAAGAAAGCTTCTCGCCTAATCTTCAAAAACTTTTGGGCGTCGTACGCGAACGCTTTCAAAACGGCTTGCCCGAATGGCTTATCACTGATTTTCGGGCGATGAACAAGCCGTTGATGAAATATACCAACATCGTACAATTCAACACCCGCGTGCTGTTTTTGTTTTTGTGGCTTTTCATCGACCAAGCGTGGATTTACTTTCTCTTCGACATTTTCGTGCTTAACCCTATCTTGATTTACATGTGCGTAAGTCAGGAAAAAGTAAGCCGTCATTTTTACCACAAACTAACCGCCTAACGTGAAAATCAACGCTGTTACCTACAAAATCCTGTTCATGGCCATTGGCATCGGTACGCTGGTGTACATGGTGCATGGCTTGGGTATTGAGGTTATTTGGGAAAATATCCAAAAAACAGGTTGGTGGTTTGTGCCCGTCATTGGCAGTTGGCTGGTGATTTATATCCTCAATGCGTTGGCGTTCAAAGCCATCATTCAGGAGCCAAATTTACCCCAAAGCAATCTGTCATTTGGGTCAGTTTTGCGGCTCACCATTACGGGCTATGTGATTAATTACATCACGCCTTTTGTGGCGTTGGGCGGTGAGCCTTACCGCATTATGGAATTAAAGCCCACGCTGGGGCTCCAGAAAGCCAGTTCGTCGGTGCTGCTCTACAGCCTGATGCACATGTTTTCGCACGTGATTTTCTGGCTGGCGTCTATCTTGCTCATTTTTGCATTTGTCCCTCTGGCTCCTTTGATGCTCACGGGTTGTTTGATTATGCTGGTGGTGGGGCTGGTACTGGGATTTTGGTTTATGCGAGCCTACAAGCGCGGCTTTACCGTCAGTACGTTTCGCCTGTTGACGCGCCTGCCTTGGGTCGGTAATAAAGTACAAGCCATGCTGGCCAACAAAGCCGATACGTTGCACGAAATCGACGACCAAATTCGGATTCTTTACGCCGAACGACGCCCTCGTTTTCACGCTTCTCTTTGGCTCGAATTTGCAGCGCGCGTGGTGGGTTGTGCCGAAATTTACTTTACAGGCCAAGCCATTGGGCTCAATATGTCCATCGTCGATTCGCTGATTATCAGCTCTGGGTCGTCGTTGTTTGCCAACCTTATTTTCTTTTTACCCATGCAGCTCGGCACCCGCGAGGGTGGCTTGGCACTGGCCCTGACGGCCGTGGGTATGCCTGCCACGGCGGGGGTGTTCATCGGGTTGGTAACGCGCATCCGTGAAGTGGTTTGGATTGGGATTGGGCTATTGATGATGAGAACCAAAAAGCACAACCTGTTGTGAAGGAAGAAGAAGAGCTCACTTACTGATATTTAACACCGTTAACGGATAACAATTAACTGTTAACAGAGACCATTACTTATGATAAAAGGATTGCTATTTGATTACGGAGGCACCATCGACACCAACGGCCTCCACTGGGGAAGGGTGCTTTGGGACAGCTACGAAAAACACCAAGCAGGTGTACCCGAAGGCGTGTTTCTGAAAGCCTATTCCTACGGAGAAAGGGCCTTGGCCATTCACCCGATTATTGAGCCTCGGCACACTTTTTTAGATACCTTACAACTGAAGGTAGAACAGCAGTTTTTGTTTTTGCGCAACGAAGGCATTGACCTACCCGCCTCACTTGGCAAGGCCATTGCCCACGATTGTTATCAGTTCGCCAAAAGCTCTGTTCAGCAAGCAGCGCCCGTTTTGGCTCAATTGGCCAACCGCTATCCTTTGGTAATGGTTTCTAATTTTTACGGAAACTTATCCACGGTCTTGCAAGACTTCGGAATTGCGGGGTATTTCCAAACCATCGTTGAGTCGGCGGTTGTGGGAGTCCGGAAACCTGATGCGGCCATTTATGCCTTGGGCGTACAAGAACTGGGTTTTTCGCCTGACGAATGCGTCGTCATTGGTGATTCGTACAGCAAAGATATTTTACCCGCCAAAACCGTTGGTTGCCAAACCATTTGGCTCAACGTCAAAGGCTGGGAAACTACCGAGGTAAGTTCTGAAGCTGACGTTGAAATAGATGACTTTGCGCAGATTCCTGAGGTAATAGGCGGGTTGTGAGCAACCCTTTGACACGAACAAAACGGGTTGTGAGCAACCCTTGACACAAAGAGCGGGTTGGGAGCAGCCCTTTGCACAGACACCAAAATCGTTAACAACCATGTATGACATTTGCACTATTGGGCACATTACCCTCGATAAGGTAGTGACCCCGAAATCAACCAACTACATGCCTGGCGGCACTTCTTTTTACTTTTCAAAAGCATTGCAAAATGCCGAAATAAACTACGCCCTCGTTACGGCCGTGGCGACGGAAGAGTTAAAAGTAGTAGCAGACTTGCGCAAATCAGGCACTGAAGTGTTTGCCTTACCTAGCGAGCACACGGTCTATTTTGAAAACATTTACAGCTTTGACCAAAACCACCGTGAGCAAAACGTTTTGCAAAAAGCTACGCCCTTTGACGTTCCCGCTCTCCCCGACCTCCAAGCGCGGATTTTCCACTTAGGCCCGCTTCTTTCCGATGATATTTCGGCGGAGTTGGTGAAAGAACTGGCGCGTCGCGGCATGGTTTCGTTGGATATTCAAGGCTTTTTGCGTTACGTTGATAATAAAAAAGTACGTTATCGCGATTGGGCCGACAAAAAAGCATTGCTTCCTTATATCGGTGTTTTAAAAGCCAACGAATTTGAAATGGAGGTATTGACAGGCCACCACCGCGTGAAAGATGGGGCAGAATACTTGGCCGATTTGGGCGTTAAAGAGGTAATCATCACTTTGGGAAGCCACGGCTCGGTTATCTATACCGATGGCGTATTTCACAAAATTCCTGCGTTTACCCCCTCCCAAGTAGCCGACGCTACGGGTTGCGGCGATACCTACATGGCGGGGTATTTGTATCAACGCATCAAAGGGGCACACGTCCAAGAAGCAGGCGAGTTTGGTGCCGCCATGGCCACCATTAAAATCGAAGCATCGGGGCCATTTTCTAGTGATTTTGAAAAAGTAGAAAACGTACTAAAGTTTGGTGCTCACAACGGATACCGAAAGGTCTTTTCGTGGTCGGAAGCCCTGCTTCAATAGCCTTGTTATTATGAAGAAAAGTCTTTTTGTTTTTTTATTTACAGCCATCCCTTTTTTGTTTTCTGCCGTTTCGCCCGAAAGCTCGGCGGTCAATACCCCGCTGCCCGACCCCGAAACGTTTCCCGTGCCCAACGGTATTCCAGGGTTGCTATTTTATATCCAACGCGACCCCAATACCAACACGATTTGCTATGAGCTAAATGTGGATAAAAACGGCAATTTTGAAGCCGAAGACCCCGTGCACGTTTTCTGGATTCGATACCCCGAAGGAGGAATGCGCAAGGAGCTCAATTTTATCCAGCGTAAGTTTGCGTACGGCATCAACGTCAAAGCCAACAGCAACGGAAGTTACGATTTGCGGTCGGTGGCTTACTCTAAGCTACCACTGCATTTACGAAAAGATGCCCATAACAAGTACCACGTTTATACCGATATCAACAAAAAAGAATGTGTTCTGAGTCGCGTCTTTATCCGCATCGATGGAGGCTCGTTTTGGTCACCCAACGTACTTTTTATCGAACTCAAAGGCACTGACGTCGTCTCAGGAAAAACCATGGTTCAACGCATAAAACCATCCTGATATGCCAAAGCTTTTTATTTCAAATTCAACGGAATCTACCCGAATGTTCAAGAGCGACTTGTTGGAAGCTCTTTCCAAAGTACACTACAGTGTTCCGTTATTTATCTTTATTCCCGTTATTTTATTTTTTACTTGGCAATCTCTCTTTGAAGGCCAAGTAGGTGGGCTGGCTTTTTTAAGCTATTACGCTGGTGGATTGTTTATTTGGACGTTTACGGAGTATTTTCTGCACCGTTTTGTGTTCCATTTCACGCCTAAAGGGAAATTGATGGAACGTATCCATTTCATTTTCCACGGAGTTCATCACGACTACCCCAACGATGCCAAACGTTTGGTAATGCCTCCGTCGGTCAGTATCCCGTTGGCAACGGCGTTTTATCTGCTCTTCACTGTTTTTATGACCAAATACGTTGTAGCTGCTTTCTTTGCAGGCTTTATTACGGGGTACTTGTTCTATGACATGACACATTACGCTTTACATCATGCCAACTTTAAAGCTGGTTTTTGGAAGAAACTAAAGAAACACCACATGCTGCACCACTATGCCGAACCCGATAAAGGATACGGCGTTAGTTCGGAGTTGTGGGATAAGCTTTTTAATTCTGATTTTTCGGAACGAAAACATGTAGAAACAAAATAGGAATCTCTTCCAAAGAAAAAGCCCTCCCTGAATCGCTCAGAGGAGGGCTTTTTTTATAATCTTGATTTTTGGAATCGTATAGCGGCTTGGCTTATTCTTCCGACAAACGAACTGCCGTTGCGTGGCTTTTTGTATCAACATTCACTGGGCTGTCAATCAAAACCGTTGTTTGAGTAAACTCATCTGCGGTAGGCAACGCTGCCAACAACTTTGTAAAGTTAATTTTTACCATTGGCAAGCCTGGGTTTTCGTCAACCGTTGGTAAAGAGGCCAACAATTTTGCACCACTGATACGCGGAGCAGGAGTTTCGATATTTTCATCAGTTACTGGCAATGAAGCAATCAGCATTTGTGGTGTCATTGTTGAAACTGATACGAAAGTGGCAGCATTTGCATCTTCAGTTGGCAAAGTAGCCAACAATTGAGATTCAGCTTGGGTGAACTTTCTAGTAGGTTGAGCTTCTGCTACAGTGGTTAAACCTACAAGACTTAATGCGATGGTTGTGATAAGCGATTTCATGGTTTTATTTATTTGTATGTGGCTGTAATTCTGTTTGTGTTTTGCTTTTTGTTGATACAAAGATTGCCTGTTTTTGCCATTCCTGAAAGTAGTTAATGACGAAGGGTATTTTTCAATGACGAACGACCTAAAATAAATACAAACGGAATTATATTCTGTTGAAAATTCTAAAAACGCCCATAAAAGGGTTAAAACAGGGTTAAATGGGCCTTAAAACGGGATTAAAACCAAATTTTATTTTACAATAACATATTAAAATAGTACAATTTTATCAAACCAACCCAATAAAAAAGCCGTTTCAGTCGAAACGGCTTTTTTACTTATAGCCTACTTTTTTTACAGCTTCTTACCCGCCTTCTTGGTCTGCTTGATTGTGAACGGAATACACAAATCAACTGGACAGCAGTTCGTACCAGCTTCGATGATGACTGGACAACAGCCTTCCGCTGGGCACGTCTGGTTCGTGGCTGTGAAAGTGTAACTTCCCAAATCGGAGAACAACACCGAATTACCACTCGCTACTGGCGTTGTACCGCCATTCTTGAACCATTGGACATTGGTGTATTTGGCTGGAATGCTTACCTCCACTACTTCTCCTGGGCATAGTTTCACTGGCACTGTAAAACACGCACGGTCGATGTCGTCTTCAGTATCATCGTGGTTACAAGGCGTTGAATCCACATCTTTCTCGTTGGTCGTGCAAATCTCCGCCGTATTGAAGTGGACGCCTTCTTGCGTTACTTTGATTTGGTAAGTCAACGTCACCGTGTCGCCATTGGCTGATATACTACCAATATTCCACTTTATTACATTGCCGCTGATACTCGCACTGCCACGACTCGCCACAAAGCTACCGCTCACAAACTGTACGGTCGTCGCGATGCTATCCGTCACCGAGACTCCAGTTGCATTCGTCGCTGATTCGTTCCACACTTTGATGGTATAAGTCAACACATCGCCAATCTGAGCAATTTTCTTACTAATCGACTTAGACAAAGCTAAATCCACTTCTTTCGTGCAATCTTGCGCATTAATCGTCGCTGGGACGCGACTTGTGCTTACTGCCGTTGGGCACGTTGGGTCTGTGCTACGTGCTTGGGCGTAGAATATCGTATTAGCCGTCACTGTGCCACTTGGTTTGTAATTTAAACCTGTGAACAACACCGCACCACCCGTTTGTTGGCTGAACCATTCTACCGTTGCCAGTCCTACCACCGTCGCTTTCAACGTTGGGAACGTATCGCCGATACAAACCGTCAAACTTGGTGTCAACAACTGTGGCATCGCTGGGTTACAGTTACAATTCACGCCCGCGATAATCGTGTCTGACTTACAAATCGCGCTCAGGCTATCGGTAATAATCACATTCTGACCCGATGGAATGCCTGAAACCGTGTAAGGATTACTTCCCGTTAACGTGCCTTTATTCACCTTAATCGTCCCTAACTTGTTAGCCACCGTGAAGGTGAAGCTGTAGGTTTGGGCGTCGTTAGAACATACAGGCGCCGCTGAACTAATCGACGATTTGATACAAGGAGCGGGGCAAGTCGGAATAATCACTTTCACCGTATCTTGACAACCATTCACCGAGTAAATAAAGTCAAACGACTTGCCTTGAGCGGTGGCGTTAGTGATACTTACCAAACCAGCACTGTTCACCGTCGCGCCCGTTGGATTACCCGTCAAAGCTGACCATGTTCCTCCCGTTGGCGCCGCTGATAGTTGTACGCTTGATGGAACATTGCCATTTGAACATACCAACGTCGTGTCTTTACCTGCGCTTGGTTTGGCATTCACTGTCACCACCACATTCGCCGTGTCTTTACAACCTGCTGCGTTTTGAGCAACCAATACGTAAGTCGTTGTGCCCGTTGGCTTCACTGAAGTTGGCGTTGCTACTGCTGTTCCGCTTGCCGTGCCGACTGTCCACACTGGACTCAAGTACGTATTGTAATTGGTAATCTTCGTTGTCAAATCAACCGACTCGCCTGCGCAAATCGTCGCAGAACCATCGGCAATCACTGGCTTGGCAAGTACAATCACTTGCGCTGTATCTGTACATGTTTGACCGCCTGAGGTAATTGAATAGACAAACTTATAAGTGCCCGCTGCGTTCAATCCACTGATGTTGCCACTCGCATCTATCGTCGCCGCGCTTGGGTTGGCGGGACTGCCAATTGCTGCCCATGTGCCTCCTGCTGTTAATGCCGTCAACTTCGCTGTTTTCGTTGGTTGACAAACATTCGCCGCATCGGCACCTGCATTTGGCTTCACACAACCCGCACATGGTGCTACTGTCACGGCAACCGTGTCTTTGCAACCTGCCGTTGTCGTATAAATAAACTGGTACGTGCCTGCTACACTCATACCTGTCACGTTGTTGCCCGTAATCGTCGCCGTCGTTGGGGTCGTACCCAATTGCGCCCAACTGCCACCCGTAGGACTTGGTACTAAGGTATAGCTCGTCGCTAAGGTATTGTTTGCTGCATTCACGCAAGCTAACGTCGTGTCTTTACCTGCACTTGGTTTTGGATTCACCGTCACCACCACATTCGCCGTATCTTTACAACCTGCTGCATTTTGGGCAACCAAAACATAGGTCGTTGTGCCCGTTGGTTTCACTGAACTTGGCGTTGCTACTGCTGTGCCACCCGCTGTGCCTATCGTCCACACTGGACTCAAGTACGTATTGTAATTCGTAATCTTCGACGTCAAATCAACCGATTCACCTGCACAAATTGTCGCAGAACCATCAGCAATCACTGGCTTGGCAAGTACAATCACTTGCGCCGTGTCCGTACACGTTTGGCCACCACTTGTCACCGAATAGACAAACTTATACGTACCTGCTGCATTCAATCCACTGATGTTACCACTCGCATCTATCGTCGCTGCGCTTGGGTTCGCTGGGCTGCCGATTGGTGCCCATGTGCCACCTGCTGTCACCGCCGTCAACTTCGCCGTTTTCGTTGGTTGACAAACATTCGCCGCATCTGGCCCTGCATTCGGTTTTACACAACCCGCACATGGTGCGACCGTTACAGCTACCGTGTCCTTGCAGCCTGCCGTTGTCGTGTAGATAAACTGGTACGTGCCTGTTACACTCATGCCTGTTACGTTGTTACCCGTAATCGTCGCCGTCGCTGGCGTTGTACCCAATTGCGTCCATGTGCCTCCCGATAGACTTGGCACTAGGGTGTAGCTCGTCGCCAAGGTATTTGTCGCTGCATTCACGCAAGCCAACGTCGTGTCTTTACCCGCATTTGGTTTAGCATTCACCGTCACAACAACATTCGCCGTATCTTTACAACCAGCCGCGTTTTGAGCAACCAATACGTAAGTCGTTGTGCCCGTTGGCTTCACCGCACTTGGCGTTGCTACTGCTGTGCCGCCCGCTGTACCGACTGTCCAGACTTGGCCTTGGTAACTGTTATAATTAGTAATCTTTGTAGTTAAATCCACTGACTCACCTGCACAGATAGTCGCAGAACCGTCGGCAATTGTTGGCTTAGCATTCACTACCAATTGTACATAAGCTGTGTCTGCACACGCCACATCGCCCGTCGTATTTACTACTACCGCATAATATTTCGTACCTGCCGTCGCCAACGCTACGCCACTCGGCGTAAACGTCGCGCTCGTCGCGCCGCTCACCGCTGTGCCCAAACTGCTCGTCGTGTCTGCCAATGGGCCGTACCATTTGTATTCTACGCCTGTACTTGGTGTGACCGTGTAAGCCGTTGCTGTACCACCAGCACATATCGTTTGTGTTTTCGGCGTAGCTACTGCCACGGGTTTGGTACATAAAATACATTCAAACGTGTAAGTCACTTTCGCACTCGCATACGCTCGTGTACGCTGAATGTAGATTAAATTACCGCCACCGCCTGTCAACGCAAGACCAGATAGCGTACTCACTTCTAATGGTACATTTCCCGTCCCAATAAAGGGTGCCAACGCCAACGCTGTGTTGTAGGTAAAGGTCCCACTTGCCGAATCTGCTATCATCGGATTTAGGTACATATCATCATCGTCAGTCGCATCTCCCGTTGCGTTCGTTACCCAGCGGGCATCCGTGCGAGGGTCTTTGAAAACCGTCAAATAATCACTCACCCAAGACTCCATTCGACCCAAAGTCGTTGGCGTGGGCGTGGGTGATGGAATACTATCGCCCGCCCAGCTGCCCGTCGCGGGCACTAAAACTCCCCCTGGCAACGTCGTTTGAGGAATCGCCATCTCCAACGTATTCGTCGCAATATCCGTCGAGTTCAACGTAAGCGTCGCCTCCGAACTTGCTTTGGCATTGAACGACTGCGATTGCGCGGCCCTGTTCTCAAACACAAATGCTGTTTTGCCTCCTACGGTATATTCCAATTTCACCGATTGTAAAACACGCGTGCCGCCTTGTTCATCAAACTTTGGTATAATTATCGGCAAGGAGTTCAACTCCGTAATATCCACTTGGGTGCCATATTCATACGTCACTGTGCTTGGCGTGCCCTGCACACAAGTCACGGCGCACGTTCCTGGGTCAGTCACCACCAAAGTCGTCGAGCAGCCCGTTACATTATCCGTAATTGTCAAGGTCACATTACCTTTGCCCGAGCTACCCGCTGGCGTGCGTAGAGGTGTATTTAACCCACAATTAATTGCCGTCGCCGCGCTGCCGTTTGACAACGTTACTGCCAATGGATTTCCTCCTTGCGTGGCCGTTACCGTCAATTTATTCGTGCTCATCGGTTCGGTGGACACATGAATACTGAACGTCATGTAATCGTCGGTGCCACTCTCAGGCGTGCCGTTGGCGTGGCAAAGTGCCGTCACCGTTGGTACCGTGATTTTGCTCACATCCAACTGAACATAAGCTGTATCCGCACACGCCACATCACCCGTGGTATTCACCACTACCGCATAATATTTCGTTCCAGCCGTCGTCAACGCTGCGCCACTTGGCGTAAATGTCGCATTGGTTGCGCCACTGATGGCCGTACCTAAACTGCCCGAAGTACTCGTCAGTGGCCCATACCATTTATAGTCCACACCTGTGCTTGGCGTAGCTGTGAAGGCCGTCGCCGTACCGCCTACGCAAATCGTTTGTTTTTGTGGGGTGGCTGAGGCTACGGGAAGCGTACAACATACCACTGGCGCAATAGTTATCGTCGTGTCTTTGTAGCAATCATTTGAGCCATTAAACAACCTTAAAATATACGTCCCACCCGTATTTGGAATACCCGTTTTTACATTTTTATTGGCGGCGTAAGCTGTGGCTGAAGCATACGCGGGGCCATCGTAAGTTGCTGCCCCTAAGGTACTAATTCCACATTTATCCGTGTTTGTAGCCGACTCAAGGGTGATTACACCGTTGTTGTTGGCAGTAGGTCCAGTACAAGTTGGATTTGAAGTAGTCAGACTCCCAAATGCAGGAGCAGGAATTACCGTAACGGTCACACAATTACTTGTATCGCTACATTTTTTTTGTGGAAAGCTACATCCTCCTACGACCGAAGTCACTACCCGATAGTACGTAGTCTGCGAAACAACTGGAGGATCATAGGTACTATTAGTAGCTCCTGCAATATCCGTAAAACCTGTAGTGCACGAAGTGGTGCTTTTTTGCCATTGGTAGCTAACCGTCCCACTACCCGTAGCTGGGGTACTTTCCGAAAAAGCAACAGGATCCGTACCTGCACACACCGTTTGATTACCAGTTATCACCGATGCAGTTATATTGGCAAAATCAACGTTTACCTCAATAGTAAAATCTCCACACGTTCCTCCGACATTGGTTAGCGTAAATTTTCCACAGCCATTCAATCCCGTTACAGTAAAACTCAAATCACATTGATTGAATGTCATCCCTACATTGGCTTGGGCGGCGGTCCAAGTCCCGCCACAAATTGGGGCATTACAAGCTCCAACGATTTGAGAAAGAAAGATTCTATCTCCCACTTTTACATTACAAAGTGTCGTATCAACCTTAGTTGACGCATTCACGGGGCAAGCCTCAGAAGCAATTCGGAGAGTTTTAGGATTTTGATTTGGAACATTCCCTGCTGCTGCCCCCATATAGGATAAATCAGATGGCTTAATCATTGCAACACAATCGCCATACTGGCCAGCAGCAATATACAATACATCTTTTGCAGGATAATAAAGAATACCACGACCACCTTTAAATCCAGATACAGGCGTGGTTGTTTGTTCATCTTTTGTCCAAGC
Organism: Runella defluvii; assembly: GCF_014195535.1. GTDB lineage: Bacteria > Bacteroidota > Bacteroidia > Cytophagales > Spirosomataceae > Runella > Runella defluvii. Next base: position 370,444 of record NZ_JACIBY010000006.1, read on the forward strand.
TACTAAATTACCATTAGGGTCATATTTTAATATCCAAGTAAATCCCGTCCAAGTGGTCCCTTGATGATTAAACCACGGATCTTCAGCTATTACATACATATTACCCGCATCATCGGCAGTAATCCCCCAAAGCCATGCCGACTGAATAGGTAGATTCGCTGCTGCTACACCTGGCGGCACGTCGTTGGCAGAAACCAATGGAGAGTAACTTGTATGATTAACAAAATCAGCGTCAGTAGGGGTGAATCTGTAGATAGCTTTCGTACCAGTAGCGCTGGCAAATGCTGGATCAAGGCCTGTCGTTGCATAAAAAGTACCGTTTGGACTAATAAAAAGCCCCCAATCAAGCTGAGTACTTCCATTGAGAGTTACGTATCCTTGAGCAGAACCATCACAAAGGGCATAGCGACGGATACGGTTATCGCTCGAAGAGTTTACAAATAAATACCCATCTTTAGAGACGATATTAAAACCAGCATCATTGATAAAATTTAGGTTGACTAAAGTACCCTCGCAGGTAATTTTAGCAATTGGGCCAGTATCTGAATTTGCACCGATATAAAGATTACCATTCAAATCTTGTCCCAATCCGTGTGGAGATCCTAATCCACCACCTTGTGGAAACCAAGGCATATTCCCTAAGCCATTCGGAACTTCTGTCAGCGTACCTCCCGTCCCAATTTTAAGCTTATGAACAAAACCCTGTGTTTGATAATCCTGGGGATCATTCAAATAAATAAAATCTGTGACTTTGCACGTTTGTGCACTAAGAAGCCTGCTAAAAAGCAACGAGGCAATAAGTAGGGTAGCTAACTTTTTCATAAATTATTTCTTATCAAAAAACGTATTGAAATAAAGGACAAATACTATTTGCAGGCTTCTAACCATTTATTTGCCCTGACATATTCATGGTATGAAATCACAATAACCCACCATCTCGAACTGCTTAAAAAATATTCTGTAATAAGAAAATCATATCCTTTCCTATCAAAGCAGCTTATTTTTAATAGTCATACTCTGGTATAAACAATCCAACTTTTTTTCCAAAACACGCCCTTTTACTCCCTAAAAAATCCCCCAAAAAACATGCCAAGTAGAATAAAAATAACCCATATACTTTTTTTTTATACTTAATCACAGATTTGAGCTAAAAAATAGCAATTCTATCTCTCCGTCCTAAAAAGGCATCTTTCCCCACAAAAATCGCACCAAATAAAAAAAGAGAAGGGATGATGCCGTAGCACCACCCCTTCTCTTAGTATTCTTAACTACAACTATTACAGCTTCTTACCCGCCTTCTTGGTTTGCTTAATCGTGAACGGAATACACAAATCAACTGGGCAGCAGTTTTCACCTGGTACGATGATGATTGGGCAACAACCTTCCGCTGGACACGTATTGTTGGTGGCAGTAAAGGTATAGCTACCTACATCTTTCAATAATACTGAATTGCCACTTGCTACTGGTGTTGTGCCTCCATCTTTAAACCATTGTACGTTGGTGTATTTGGCTGGAATGCTTACCTCAATTTGCTCGGTTGGACAAAGCTTAATCGGTACTGTAAAGCATTGACGATCGATGTCATCTTCTTCTTCGTTGTTATTACAAGGTGTTGAATCGACATCGCCTTCGTTGGCAGCACAAATTTGAGCAGTATTGTAGTGAATACCTTCTTGGATTGCCTTGATGCGATACGTCAATGTAACTGTGTCTCCACTGGCAGCAATGTTTCCGATATTCCACGTAATCACGCTTCCAGTAATGCTTGCCGTTCCACGACTCGATACAAAACTTCCCGCAATAAACTGAACTGAAGTTGCTATTGAATCAGTCACCGATACACCTGAGGCGTTGTTGGCTGACTCGTTCCATACTTTAATGGTATAAGTAAGCGTATCGCCGATTTGTACCACTTTCTTGTTAATCAACTTCTTCAATGCCAAATCAATTTCACAGTCTTGGGCATTGATTGTTGCAGGTACACGGCTTGTACTCACCGCCGTCGGACACGTTGGGTCGGTACTACGGGCCTGTGCATAGAATACGGTATTGGCCGTCACTACGCCGCTTGGTTTGTAGTTTAAGCCCGTTGCTAACGCCGTTCCGCCTGTTTGTTGGCTAAACCATTCTACCGTTGCCAAACCTACAACGGTTGCTTTCAAGGTTGGGAATGTATCACCTTTACAAACTGTCAAGCTTGGTGCCAACAAGATTGGTACAGGAGGATTACAGTTACAGTTAGGCCCTGTGATAATCGTGTCTTGGACGCAAATGGCACTCAACGTATCCACAATCCGCACGCTCGCTCCCGAAGGAATACCCGTGACGGTATATGGATTATTTCCACTCAATACGCCTTTATCTACTTTGATTGCGCCGTTTTTGCCCGTTACACTAAAGGTTAAACTGTACGTCTGAACATCCGCCGAACACACAGGCGCTCCCGTCAAAGTAAAGCTTGTTGTGATACATGGTACGACCAAACCTGCGTCAATCGTTAGGTTGTCTTTCGCTGTTCCCGTTCCCAACGCGTCAATCGTCACCACTTGGCTCAACCCTGTGGTCGGACTGAAATCCGAATCTTTGGTATCATCTCCGCCTAGGTTTTGCTTTGTGCTGATGGTGCAACTGTCTGGCAAGCTCGTTACCACAATTTTCACTTGGTAGTTGCCACTCGACAAATCAGAGAACAAATACAAACCATTCGCATTTGTTGTATCAGTTGCCAAAACTGCACTCGTCGTTGCATTTAACAACTGTACAATCACGCCTTTCACGCCTGGCTCACCCGAATCTTGAACACCATTGTCATTCAAATCTTTCCAAACGAAGTCTCCGATGGAGCCTTTTGGCGAGAACAAAGCCCCGTCCACCGTTGGGTTGTCTTTGGCAATCCCCGTTCCAAAAGCATTGATTGTCACCAATTGGCTCAAACCTGTGGTTGGGTCAAAATCACTGTCTTTGGTATCGTCCCCACCTAGGTCTTTTTTGGTACTAATCACACAGCCTGCTGGCAAACTGCTCGTTACAATTTTCACTTGGTAAGTACCACTCAACAAGTTCGGGAACAAATACAAGCCATTCGCGTCCGTTGTATCGGTTGCCAATACGGTTGTCCCTTGCAACAACTGAACGATTACTCCCGCCACGGCTGGCTCGCCTGAATCTTGAACGCCGTTGTCATTCTGGTCTTTCCACACATAATCTCCAATCGAACCTTTTGGCGTAAACAAGCCCGCGTCTATCGTCGGGTTGTCTTTTTGTAAACCCGTACCCAACGTATTGATTTCTACAACCTGACTTTCGCCTGTTGTCGGGCTGAAATCCGAGTCTTTGGCATCATCACTACCTTGGTTTTGTTTACTACTAATGGTACAGCTATCAGGGAGGCTAGTAATTACAATTTTCACTTTGTAGCTACCAGTCTCTAATCCATTGAAACCGTACAATCCACTCGCATCCGTTGTATCAGTCGCTAGTACTGCGCTCGTCGTCGAGTTCAACAATTGTACAATGACTCCTTTCACCCCTGGCTCACCCAAATCTTGGATACCATTGTCGTTCAAATCTTTCCAAACATAGTCCCCAATCGAACCTTTCTGGCAGTTTTTCACCTCAACCGCTACCGTATCGGCACAACCCGTTTGAGCATTTCTCAGGATAAACCGATATACGCCCAAGTCCGTCATACCAGTAACAACTCCTGTTTGAGGCGTGATTGTCACCGTCTTAGGAGTCGTCCCTAATTGAACCCAAGTCTCACCAGAGGCTGCATCGGGAAGATTGATGGTACCTACTGTATTACATATTGCATTCGTTCCCGTGCTATCAGCTCCTGCCGTTGGTTTTTTGTTCACTATTAAGCGAACAAAAGCCGTATCGGCACATGACGTTTGGGTATTGGTCACAATCACGGCATAGTACTTTGTTCCTACGGTTGTAATTGCACTTCCAGATGGAGTAAAGCTTGCATTCGTCGCGCCCGAAATAGCCGTTCCTAAGCTTCCCGTCGTATCGCTCAACGCTCCGTACCAACGGTAACTTACGCCCGTACTTGGAGTAGCGGTGAAGGCCGCAGGTAAATCTCCCACGCAAATGGTTTGCTGTTTCGCCGTGGCATTGGCTACGGGGCGAACGTTAATTGTCAACGATACAAAGGCCGTATCCGAACATATCGCCGCTACGCCAGTTGCTATCACGGCATAGTATCTTCTTCCTGTAAAGCCTCCTGCTGGAGTAAACGAAGCATTGGTTTGACCACTGATTGCCGTTCCTAACGTTCCCGTCGTATCAGTCAATGGGCCATACCAACGGTAAGTTATTCCTGCACTTGGAAGGGTGACCGCAGTATAAGAAACGATTGTTCCTCCTTGGCAAATTACCTGATTTTTTGGCGTGGCAGTCACCACAGGTTTGATACAGCTACAATCTTTGAAAGGCAAAATAATCGTCGTGTCTTTGTAGCAGCACAAGCCATTGTACAAACGAACGTAGAATGTATCACCTGCGGCCGTTGCAGGATTAGCTAAGTTATTCAACGTAATAGTTGTTCCCGTCAAAGCCGTTGCTGATGCGTAGGCAGCTCCCGTAAATTTACCACCCGAGTTTTTCGAGAAAGCATATTTGTCGGCACATTTTACGTCGGTCAATTCAATTTTTGCGTTACTATTGGCCGTAATGCCCGTACACGTCGCCTGTGTAACTGTCGCTTTGTAGTTATACGGCTCTACGCAGTAAAAACCTGCATCAAAGGTATGATCGGTGGTTGCAGCTACCCCTGTTGTCAAAGTAATCACAGGGAAACTTCCTCCTTCTCCAGCGACGTTGGCTTTCGCAGCGTCACTGTCGTTATGGTCATTTCCAGTGCCTGTTGTTGCGTCTTTGGTCGTAAGCAAAAACTTCCCAATTCCCGCAACTTTCAACGTATCATTGCTATTGGTGATTTGTCCTGATGTACCAAACACCAAGCGATAGGCCGTAAGAGGCAATAAAGTTGTATCAGCTCCTGTTGCCGACCACGTACCTGTGGTAAGTTTTGATTTACGGCTAAAGTAATACTCCCCATTGGCGTCCGTTTTGGTAGTGGCAATTTTTGTCGTGCCTTTGTAGAGAGTCACGTTGACATCTTTCAAGCCTTTTTCGCACGCATCCTGAATCCCGTCTTTGTTGGTATCTAACCAAACACGGTTCCCGATTTCGATAATGTCGAGGTTGTCGCAACTTAGCTCAATGTCTCCCAAACCCGTTGCTTTGGCAAACGTACCAGGTACTTGAAAATTGCCAGGGAGGCGTGTCACATAGACCGCATAAGAGCCTGTCACTAAGCCCGTGGTATTGTTCATATAACGAACTCCCCCTGCGTAGGGTTGCTGATCTACTGGATCAATGGTCGTTACAACCACCTCACCAGAACCAGGTTTAAGGGCCAATGCCCCCATGATTTGCTCGGCGTGCCAAATGCGGTTTGGGTTACCATCTTGAATCCAGTTGTCATTATAAAACTCTCCGAAACCTGGGCCTTGCGAGTTATTAGGGCCATACCCAACATTGGGGCCAGCCTTGGCATTGTTTTCTAGTACAAATGTACCATTCGCATAAAAAGCCCTTAAAATATCACCTGCTTGTGAATTGGTTTCGTACAAAGTCGTGCTAGTATTGTCTGGGCGGTAGTTGGCATCACCTCCTTGAAGCCCCGTACGGTCTCCAAAAGCCAATACCATTGAGCCGTCCACGTCAAACTCAATGTCAGAAAAAATAGGCACTGGGTGACGAAGTACTGTCCCTTCGAGCAAATCACTAAAGGTATCTGTCCAAGGAAACCAACCTGTAATACTTGTATTGGCTGCTGCTGGATAACCTTTCGGATACGTCAATGGAAAATCAAAAATTTGCGTGAACGTGGTTCCATCCAATTCATAAACTGACGCCCTAAGGTTTGTTTTTGAAGAAGTAGAAGCGTCACAAACTCCCCCTACATATACTTTCCCATTATACGCTTTTACTGCCCACGGACGATATTCTCCTCCCGTACAGGTAACAGGCACCGTAAATTCAGTCACATTAGAAGAGGTCGGCAGGGTTGTACCATCTTGATTGTACTGAGTAATATCAATCGAATACAACTTCTTATCATTCAAATTGGTCAACCACAATTTATTACCATCGTCCGAAACATCCATATCTCCAATCCCCACTTTACCGATGGCAGCAAACGCTTGGGTGTCGCGACTAGGCTGGGTTTTATCCGCTTGTAAGCCACGGGCGCTGTTGGAAGCAATAGTTCCAACAGGAATGCCAATCGTTGATACATTAATGAAGTTACTTACAGTTGGCGAAGCTGAATTTGTATAATTCATCACGTACAAACCTCCCAAACCTAAAGGTCCTAGTCCTGCGTGGCGTTTTAGAACCGCGCTCAAAAACAGTTTTTTATTGTATTTATTATACGCCAATCCCCAAACTGTTCCAATGTTACCTGCCTTGGTAATCATTTGTTCGCCCTGAAAAGTAGAAGAAGAAACGCCGTACGGAATACTTACCAAAGCGTCAGCATTGGCAGACAAGTTAGCCGCCGTAGCTCCCGATGTTTGGAGCGGGTCTCCGTAGGTAAAACAAGGCACAAAAACCCTCAGGTTGTTATCTGAGCAAAATTCAATAGGATTAACAAGCCCTAAGTGGACATTACAAGAAGGCGCATTCACAAACTGCACGGATGTGCGTGAGTTGGTTCCGTTTACTCCCAATTTATAAATAGAGGGGACATTACTAAATTCAACCCGAACTGGGTATTTATTAGCAGGAACAGGCAACGAATAAAAGCCGTATCCATCAGTAGTAGTGTTATAGACCGTACCGTCGCAAGCAATGGCTTTCACCCCTACTCCTGACACGCCAGCGGTTTCGCCCGCTTCCTTAATTCCGTTATCATTAAAGTCTTTGAAAATCATCCCTCCGACATTGTTTCCACTACAAGCGGCCGTAGGACAGGCTGCTGGAGCATTAAATGTCGTTGATGTTGTACAGGTTGCACTAAATCTAGCCGTGATGGTGTTGTTTGTACTACCATTGGCATCTACCTCAAAGGCCACTACCTGAGGGCTCACAATTGTTTGTGTACCTGACAGCGGCGAACTGTTGTTTGCTTGTGGGTAACTTACTGTGATGTTCCCTGGGGTAATCGTCCTCGTCTGAGAACCTGTTGTAACGGTAATCACGCCACCTGAGGGGGCATTAGCCCATCCAACTTCCACACTAACAGTGGCTTTGCTTTGGCTGCCTACCAAGTAACAGCCTGATACTGTTACTTTGCGAATGGTGACAGAACACTGGGCTTGGGCTTCTGGGGAACTCCACAGGAACATACCTATGATAGCCATCAACTGTAGCCAAAAACTAAACAGTCGATTGGCATACTCCCCTCGATAAATTCGGAGTAAAAATTTCATATAGTTTTGCGACAAATAGGGTAAGTGAAAAATCATTCCATTGCTATTCTTTTTCCGCAAAACACATACCAACTCAACATTTTGTTGAAAATTTAGTATATACCTACAATTCCATTGGATATAATATTGAAATATTTATATCTAATCTTTGTATAATAATACCTAAAAAAGACCTCGCATATCCCACAACAATCACGCCAAAATTCACGCAAAAACACTAAAAAAAGGGAATAAAGACTAAACTTTATCCCCTTTTTTACGCTCTAAAGAATACCAAAAGAAACTTAATATCCCTTTACTTTCTTTTCTTTTTAATCGTAAACGGCACACAAATATCCACAGGGCAACAATTAGTACCCGCTTCGATGATGACTGGACAACAGCCGTTGGCTGGACACGTCTGGTTCGTCGCCGTGAAGGTATAAACTCCCACTTCTGAGAACAACACCACATTCCCCGTTGCCACTGCCACCGTACCACCGTTTTTGAACCATTGTACGTTCGTCAATGTCGCAGGAACACTCACTTCCAACTTTTGGTTGGGGCACAAGTCAAACGGCACTGTGAAGCATTGTTGGTCAATGTCATCTTCACCACCTTTGCCGTTGCCTGGCATGCTGTCTTTGTCTTTCTCGTTGGTCTTGCTGATTTCAGCCGTGTTCAAATGGACACCCGCCTGCGTCGCTTTCACTTGGTAACGCAACGTTACCGTATCGCCATTTGCGGCGATGTTGCCTATCGTCCACTTAATCACGTTGCCACTGATCGTCGCACTACCACGACTTACCACAAAACTGCCACTCACAAACTGTACCGTCATCGCGATGCTGTCGGTTACTTCTACACCCGTCGCGTTCTTGGTCCATTCGTTCCACACTTTTATCGTGTACGTCAACACATCACCCACCCGCGCTACTTTTGTATTAATCGACTTCTTCAATGCCAAGTCAATTGTATCAATACAAGTTTGCGCATTGATTGTCGCTGGAACACGGCTTGTACTCACTGCCGTTGGGCAGGTTGGGTCGGTGCTACGCGCTTGAGCATAATACGTCGTCGTACCAGTCACTGTGCCACTTGGCTTGTAATTTAAGCCAGTTGACAATACCGTTCCGCCCGTTTGCTGGCTAAACCATTCTACCGTCGCTAAGCCTACTACCGTCGCTTTCAACGTTGGGAAGGTATCACCGATACAAGCCGTCAAACTTGGAGCTAACAATACGGGTACTGGTGGATTACAGTTACAGTTAGGCCCAACAATCGTCGTATCTGACTTACAAATCGCACTCAAGCTGTCCGTAATAATCACACTCGCGCCCGACGGAATACCTGTCACCGTGTAAGGATTGTTACCGCTCAATGTGCCTTTGTTCACTTTCACAATGTCCAATTTATTGGTTACACTAAACGTAATGCTGTACGTTTGTACATCCGCCGAACATACTGGAGCGTCCGTCAAAGTTACGCTTGATGCGACACAAGGAACAACTAACCCTGCGTCAACCGTCATGTTGTCTTTCGCAATGCCTGTTCCCAAAGCATCTATCGTTACCACTTGACTCAAACCAGTCATTGGGTTAAAGTCAGAATCTTTCGTATCGTCGCCGCCTAAGTCTTGTTTGCTGCTAATCACGCAACCCGCTGGTAAACTCGTCGTCACAATCTTCACTTGGTATGTGCCTGAATTCAAGTTCGGGAACAAATACAAACCTTGTGCGTCCGTCGTGTCAGTTGCCAATACGGCGCTGGTCGTTGAATTTAACAATTGAACGATTACGCCCGCCACCGCTGGTTCGCCTGAATCTTGAACGCCGTTGTTGTTTTGGTCTTTCCAAACGAAATCGCCAATCGAACCTTTCGGCGAATACAAACCTGCGTCAACCGTCATGTTGTCTTTCGCAATGCCTGTTCCCAAAGCATCAATCGTCACCACTTGACTCAAACCTGTCGTTGGGTTAAAGTCAGAGTCTTTCGTATCGTCGCCGCCTAAGTCTTGCTTGCTGCTGATTACGCAACCCGCTGGTAAACTCGTCGTGACAATCTTCACTTGGTAAGTACCTGAATTCAAGTTAGAGAACAAGTACAAACCTTGCGCATCCGTCGTGTCAGTTGCCAATACGGCGCTGGTTGTTGAATTCAACAATTGAACAATCACGCCTGCCACCGCTGGTTCGCCTGAATCTTGAACACCGTTGTTGTTTTGATCCTTCCATACATAGTCGCCAATTGAACCTTTCGGAGAATACAAGCCCGCATCTATCGTTGGGTTGTCTTTGGCAATGCCCGTTCCCAAAGCATCTATCGTTACCACTTGACTCAAACCTGTCGTTGGGTTAAAATCAGAGTCTTTCGTATCGTCGCCGCCTAAGTCTTGCTTGCTGCTAATCACACAACCCGCTGGTAAACTCGTCGTCACAATCTTCACTTGGTAGGTACCCGAATTCAAGTTAGAGAACAAGTACAAACCTTGTGCATCCGTCGTGTCAGTTGCCAATACGGCGCTGGTTGTTGAATTCAACAATTGAACGATCACACCCGCCACCGCTGGTTCACCTGAATCTTGAACACCGTTGTTATTTTGGTCTTTCCAAACGTAGTCACCAATCGAACCTTTGGGTTGTACACATACTGGGACAATCACTTTCACTGTATCCTGACAACCATTCAACGTATAGATAAAATCAAACGATTTGCCCTGTGCCGTTGCGTTGGTAACACTCACCAAACCTGTACTACTTATGGTCGCTCCTGTTGGGTTACCTGCCAACGCCGTCCACGTGCCACCCGTTGGCGCCGCAGCCAACTGCACGCTTGATGGTACACTACCGTTTAAGCATACCAAGGTTGTATCAGCGCCCGCACTTGGTTTGGGATTCACCGTCACCACTACATTCGCTGTGTCCTTGCAACCAGCGGCGTTTTGCGCAACCAAAACGTAAGTCGTCGTACCCGTTGGTTTTACTGAAGTTGGCGTTGTTACCGCCGTGCCACCCGCTGTGCTTACCGTCCACACTGGACTCAAATAAGTATTATAGTTTGTAATCTTTGAAGTCAAATCCACTGACTCACCTGCGCATATCGTCGCAGAACCGTCGGCAATCGTTGGCTTGGCCAAGACCACTACTTGCGCCGTATCCGTACACGTTTGACCACCCGAGGTGATGGAATACACAAACTTATAAGTACCTGCGGCGTTCAAACCACTGATGTTGCCACTCGCATCTATCGTCGCTGCGCTTGGGTTCACTGGGCTGCCGATTGGTGCCCATGTGCCGCCTGTCGTCACTGCCGTCAATTTAGCCGTACTTGTCGGTTGGCATACCGAGGCGGCATCAGGGCCTGCGTTTGGTTTTACACAAACTGGGCACGGTGCTACCGTTACCGCAACCGTGTCCTTGCAACCTGCTGTTGTCGTGTAGATAAACTGGTACGTCCCTGTCACACTCATACCCGTCACGTTGTTACCCGTAATCGTCGCCGTCGTTGGGGTCGTACCCAATTGTGACCATGTGCCTCCCGTTGGACTTGGAACTAACGTATAGCTCGTAGCTAAGGTGTTGTTTGCCGCATTCACACAGGCTAACGTCGTGTCTTTACCTGCACTTGGTTTTGGATTCACCGTTACTACTACGTTCGCCGTGTCTTTACAACCAGCTGCGTTTTGAGCAACCAATACGTAAGTCGTTGTGCCCGTTGGCTTCACTGAAGTTGGCGTTGCTACTGCTGTGCCGTTTGCTGTACCGACTGTCCACACTTGGCCTTGGTAACTGTTGTAGTTTGTAATTTTTGTAGTCAAATCCACAGACTCGCCTGAACAAATCGTCGCAGAACCATCACCAATCACTGGCTTGGCATTCACTACTAATTGTACATAAGCTGTATCAGCACACGCCACATCGCCCGTCGTATTTACTACCACTGCGTAGTATTTCGTTCCATCCGTCGTCAACGCTGCGCCACTCGGCGTAAACGTCGCGCTTGTTGCACCGCTCACGGCTGTGCCCAAACTGCTCGTTGTGTCTGCCAATGGGCCGTACCATTTGTATTGCACACCCGTGCTTGGCGTAGCCGTGAAGGCCGTTGCCGTGCCATCTACACAAATCGTTTGTTTTTGTGGGGTGGCTGAGGCTACGGGCAAAACGCAACATGCCACTGGCGCAATAGTTATCGTCGTGTCTTTGTAGCAACATTCCCCGTTATAAAAACGGATGGTGTAAGTGGCCCCCGCATTGCTAATGCCTGTCACCAAGTCTTTGGGGAAGGTACTACCAATCGCCGTTGCCGTAGCGTAAGTTGTGTCTCCACTCCATGCGCCCGTTCCCGTTTTTGTTCTATATTTATCATAAGGAGCTATCGCACTGCTCAAACTGATTTTCCCATCGTTTTGAGGAACGGTTACCGCACATTTAGGGGCAGTCACAACGATTGAATTAGCCCCAATGGATGGGTTGGTGCAATAAAAACCTGCATCGAAGGTGTGATTTACACTTCCTGCATTTCCAGTAGTAAGATTAATACAAAAAGCACCACTGATTACTTCCGCATCGCTGTCGTTTTGGTCGTTGCCGTTACTGGCGGTAGCATCTTTGAGCGTTACGTCAAATTGACCCAAACCTGCTACGGTTAGTTTACCAGCAACCAATTGACCTTCACCAAAAACCAACTTATAAGCTGTAGTAGCAAGAAGCGTCGTATCAGCACCTGTTCCTGTCCACGTCCCCGTTGTAAGTTTTGATTTTGATGAAAAATAATATTCGCCGTTTGTCCCTGTTTTGGTCGTAGCGATTTTGGTCGCGCCTTTGTAGAGCGTCACGTTGATGTCTTTCAACGCTTTTTCACATGGATCTTGTACCCCGTTTTTATTGGCATCATTCCAAACGTAGTTACCTAGTTCGAGGTACATCGGGAGCTCACACAAAATCTCCATATCTCCCAAGCCCGTTGACTTTCCGAAGGTACCTACGTCGTTGTTTGTATTGTACAGCACAAAGCCCATGGCAGCACCACTTGGCGCAAGCCCTGTGGTATTGCTCCAATAACGAATCCCGCCCGAAAAGTTAGTGCCCGTTTGGTTTTGGTCGATTGGATCCATTGCCGTCGTAATTACTTGGCCTGACCCTGGTTTTAACGCCAACGCTCCGAATGCAATCTCCGCGTGCGTCAATGCACCATTTCCTCCTAAGAAATCGTCATTGTAAAATTCTCCAAAACCAGGGCCTTGGTTGTTGTTCACACCCGAGCCTGAAACCCCTGGCACTTTCCCATTATTTTCAAGAATAAACGTACCATTCGTAAATGCTGCTCTTAGTACATCGCCTCCTGCTAATCCAGTATATACACCTGTTCCTGAAGGGCGGTAGTTATTGTATCCCGACTGCAAACCTGTACGATCACCCAAGGCCAACACCATCGACCCATCAATGTCGAATTCGATGTCGGTAAGCATTGGCTGAGGATATAATACCCGTATAAAAGTTCCGTTGGTGGTATTGCTATTGACGGTATTAAAACTATCCGTCCAAGGATACCAACCTACCCGATCAACCACCGCAGGTGTGGTATTTACCAAAACTGCTCCTTTGGGATAGGTCAATGGAAAATCAAATACTTGGGAGAAATTGGTTCCGTCAAAGGCATTGACAAAACCCCGTAGGTTTGATTTTGTGGAAGTGGAGGCATCGCAAACTGAACCTATATATACTTTTCCTTTATACACTTTGGTCGCAAAAGGACGCAGTGTCCCACCCGTACATCCTGGATCAGGAATAGCCCAAGAACCGACTAAACTTGGAGCAGCCCCACTAATACTTATTTGGTACAGTTTTTTATCAAATAGGTTAATAAAATACAGCGACTTACCATCTTCTGAAATTTCTAAATCACCTATTCCGACTTTACCTATCAACTCAAAAGCTAGCGAATCGGCACTTGGTTGGGCTGGGTCAGGATTTAGTCCTCGTGTGGCATTGGTCACCCCAAACCAAGGATTGCCTGCATTGGTAGCTCCAACATTGATATTAAGTGGCGGTTGTGACACATCAACATACGGAGACGCCGTGTTTGTTGCCATGTCTGTCACATAAATACCTCCCAAACCGAGTGGTCCTAAGCCCGCATGCCGTTTCAATGTGGCCGAGGTATATACCTTATGCTTATATCGATCATAAGCTACGCCCCATAGTGTACCCACTTCTTCTGCCTTGGCCAAAAGCGCTATTTTCGACATGTCTTTGGGCCCAGTAGTGCCATAATCGAATGCCACCAAAGCATCCATTTGTCCACTTAAACTACCCACATCAGGCTTTCCATAAACATAACAAGGCACCACCACTTGGGGAGTTGTTTGGCAATAATCGTTGTTATCAAGCACCCCCAAATCAATCGTACAATCGGGGGCTGTCACAAACTGCACAGTTGTGCGGTTATCTGCCCCGTGCATTGTTCCTTGCCCCGCATAACTCGGTAGGCTTGCAAACTCTACCCGAATTGGATAATCTGAAGCTGAGACACTTAACACATATTTCCCTGACGCATCAGTGGTTGTTTGGGCGGCGATTCCTCCTGCACAATCATAAGCAATGACAGTCACACCTGCCACGCCATTACTTTCGCCCGCATCTTTTACCCCATTCGCATTATAATCGTTAAAGACCGTTCCCCCTGCCTGATTTCCACTACAAACCAAGGGTGGGCAAGCCGCAGGCAATTGAGCCGTCGAGGTTGCACTACACGAAGTTTGGGTGGTAAATTGGGCCGTAATTGGCAAACTGCTTCCAGTCGCATTTACCTCAAAAGCAATCACTTGAGGTGTCACAATGGTCTGATTTCCCTTGATGTTTGTTGCTGGGTAACTTACGGCAAACGTCCCTGGACGAATGTACCGTTTGTCAGCGCCAAGTGTCACCTCAATACTGTCGTTTGCAGGTGCACCCGACCAACCGACTTCAATGCTCACAGTAGCCTTACTTTGGCCACTTAACAAATAACAGCCCGAAACGGTCACTTTGTTAATCGTAATTGAGCACTGTTGCGCCCGAACGAGTTGGAAAGACCCCAAGAGAATGCCAAGAAGAGTGAGGGTTTTTATGCTATATTGCACAAACCACGCTGCATACTCCCGCTGGTGGATACGGTGTAAAATTGCCATGAAGCTTTGCCAAGAATAGGGTAAAAGGATACATTTATAATTACGTATCCATTCTCAACAAAACACATACCAAAAATACTTATTTCACCAAAAAAGGACAATTAACTTTAAATAGTAGAATATATTAGTCAAATTATTATATTCTATTCCTTAAAATATTAACCCAAAAAGGTAGTATTATCCCTACCAACAATTACACCAAACAGGACATTTGTAGCATTAGAATATTTATTTCCTTACTTTTTTGGATTGTTTTATGGTAAAAGGCAGGCATAATTCGATAGGACAACAATTAAGCCCCTCTTCAATGATAATTGGGCAGCATCCTTCAGCTGGGCAGGTCTGATTGGTGGCGGTAAAAGTATATACCCCGACATCGCTCAAAAGGATACTATTTCCAGTGGCGATGGGCGTTGTGCCGCCATCTTTATACCATTGTACGCTGGTATAGTTGGGCGGCACGCTCGCCTCGATTTTCTCGGTGGGGCAAAGTTTAAAAGGCACGGTAAAACATTCACGGTCGATGTCGTCTTCTCCTTCTGTGTTATTACAAGGCGTAGAATCCACATCTTGTTCGTTTGCAGTACAAATTTCGGCGGTATTAAAATGAATACCTTCTTGAATGGCCTTGATTTTGTAGGTCAAAGTAACCGTATCTCCATTGGCAGCAAGCTCACCAATCGTCCATTGAATCACATTTCCACTAATGACCGCACTGCCTCGACTTGCGGCGAAACTACCTGACACAAAAGCCACCGCCGTTGTCATGGAGTCTGTGACCACCACCCCCGTAGCTCCTTTGCTTGATTCGTTCCATACCTTTATCGTATAAGTCAAGGTGTCGCCAATTTGGGCTATTTTTTTGTCAATAAATTTCTTTAGGGCTAAATCAATGGTACAGGTGTCTGCGTTGATGGTGGCGGGGGTACGGCTCGTACTAATGGCTACTGGACAGGCGGGGTCTGTACTCCGAGCTTGGGCATAATAGGTCGTAGTACCCGTCACGATGCCCGTTGGTTTGTAGGTCAAGCCAGTGGCCAAGATGTCGCCTCCCACTGACTGACTAAACCACTCGACCGTAGCCAAGCCCACAATCGCGGCCTGAAGTGTTGGCAACGAATCGCCAATACAAATCGTAAAACTCGACGTTATCACTTTGGGCAAAGATGGATTACAATTACAGTTGAGCCCTGTCACGGTGGTATCTGATTTACAAATCGCACTTGAGCTGTCTGTAATAACCACGTCTTCGCCCGAAGGAATCCCCGTGACGGTATAGGGATTGTTGCCCGTTAAGGTTCCTTTATTGACTTTCACCGTCCCTAGTTTGTTGGTCACGCTGAAGGTAAAACTGTACGTTAGGGCATCGTCAGAACAAGTCGGTGTGCCTAGCATCGAAATGAGGGATTTGGCCCGAACGCCTTTTATGGTCACAGTGGTATCTTTATAACAACCACTTTCTTGGTTAAACACCCGTACTGTCCACGTAGAATCGGCCGTTGTATTGATATTTGAGACAAGTGTTAGTGGAAAGGTATTGGGTAAAGTAGTTGCATTGGCATACGATGGCCCTGCGTAGGTAGTGCCTTTGCTAATTCCAAATTTGTTCCCTTTCGTGACAGCCGTCAATTCGAGTTTTCCCGCACTTTCACAAGTCGGGTCTGTCGCTTTCACGGCCACCGTTGGCTGATCACAGGGGCAAATCACATCGCCACACACAAACGCCAAGTTTTTACTGAGTACTCCCGACTCAAAACCGAGGTAAGTACTAAATTTCCCAAAATCAGGATTAGCGGGCGAATCGAGGGTAAGTTTAGAAACGCAATCACCGTAGAAAGTAGCCACGTAAAGGTTGCCATCGGGACCAAAGTCAATGTCAAACGGGCGGCGGCGTGATTGTTGGTTGGACGACGTAATGGGGTAGCTTTTTATCAATGCGCCTTCCGCCGTTAAGTGCTCTACGGCATCCCCGTTTCCGTAGCCGTCCACCGTTGTCCAAAGCGTGCCGTCTTTGTCCACCGTAATACCCACATAAATTTTGCCATCATTACGGGTTCGTAAGCGTACGGGGTTAGACAAGGTGCTATCCATCACCTGTACAGTGCTTCTGCCTGCAGTATTTAGGTCGTTGTAGCCCGTGGTCACATACACCTTTCCGCCGTAGGCTGCCACACCCCAAATTTTATTTTGGCCATCCAAGAAAAAAGACGTTGCTCGCGAAACTACCACTTGCCCGTTCTGAATCCGAATTTTTTCCACACGGCCATTGGTCCCACCCCGTAGTAAGTACTTTTTATCTTCCGAAAGCGTAATATCAAACGAGTTAGTCCCCGACGACGGTTGTACATTGGGGAAAAAGGTAGCTTGAGCAAAGCTATACACTTTGATGGGGCTACTAAAAGGGCTGCCGATGTAAGCGATTTTATTAACTTGATCAATGGCAATGCCATCTCCCCCCGTGTTGGGAATCGAACAAGGAATGGTGCCGCTGTTGGGATCTAAAGGCTGAATAATCACTTTTTCGCCCGCATTCGTAATTTCCCCCACCAAAATCGTCATGTTCGTACACGGCACTACACAACGGTTACAGTTCAGCACCACGGTCGTATCCTTAAAGCAAGTATTGTCCCCGTTGAATACGCGGATGGTCCACAAAGACGAAGCATTGGTGATATTAAGACTATCAGCCGCTCCCGATGAAAGGTTTTTGGCCGCGGCATAGGTCGGACCCGTATAGGTTGCGCCTTTGGAAATACCGTATTTGTCGGCTCCCGTTGCGACCAAGGCAATCGTAGCATCGTTATTGCCCCCTCCGCCCGTTTTACAAGTGGCCGATGTAACAGTTACTGAATTAAATTTGGGGGAAACACAGGTGAAAACCCGCGAAGAAGTACGTTTTGTTTTATTTGCGGAATGTGCAAACGCATTTCCATCCATTAACAATGCTGCTAATGATACCACTATGCCTACGCAAGCGCGCAAACACACCTTTGGGAGGATAATCATAAATGTATGTATAATAGAGTAGGAAAAGAATATACCAAATGCTAGTCAGCGCATTTGTGAACGTATGCTAAGGACAAGTGCAAAAATAGTGCCGAAATGGCTAAAATGCAGATATAGGCATCCCTAAACCACAGTTTAGGATGCCTTAAGAAGCAACTGTCGTAAAAATATTATCCAAAATCAACTATTAAATATCCCAGCAATAAATGTACCAAATTTAAGTATGTTACTAATTTTTGGTTAAATTTTAATTCTTCAAAATAAATACCAATAAAAAGCCCCCCTTCTTCCAATGAAAAAGGGAGGCGTGGTTGGCTACAACCTTATTTTACTTTTTCTTTCTCTTCTGAATCGTGAATGGCACGCACAAATCCTCTGGGCAGCAGTTCACTCCTGGCTCAATGATGATTGGGCAACATCCTCCTGCTGGACAGGTCTGGTTCGTTGCGGTGAACGTGTATATACCCACTTCACTAAACAGAACCACATTGCCCGTTGCTACTGGCGTTGTTCCTCCGTCTTTAAACCATTGAACATTTGTGTAAAGTGCAGGTACTGATGCTTCCACTTGGTTGGTTGGACACACTTTGAACGGCACGCTGAAACACTGACGGTCGATGTCGTCTTCCGCTGGATTACCATTGCCTGGCGTCGAATCCACATCTTTTTGATCCACTTTCGAGATTTCAGCCGTGTTAAAGTGCAATCCTTCTTGGGTTGCTCGTACTTGGTAGCGCAAGGTCACAGTGTCACCATTAGCAGCAATGTTGCCAATCGTCCATTTGATGGCATTACCACTGATTGTAGCGCTGCCACGGCTGGCCACAAAACTGCCCGCAATGAACTGTACCGTTGTTGCAATGCTATCGGCTACTTCTACCCCCGTTGCATTTTTGTTCGATTCATTCCAGACTTTCAGCGTGTAAGTAAGTACATCACCTACCTGCGCTATCTTCGTGTTAATCGATTTCTTCAATGCTAAGTCAACCGTGTCAATACAAGTTTGGGCATTGATCGTCGCAGGGACGCGGCTCGTACTCACTGCCGTTGGACAGGTCTGGTCGGTACTGCGCGCTTGGGCGTAATACGTTGTTGTGCCCGTCACTGTGCCACTTGGTTTGAAACTCAAGCCCGTTGACAACACCGTTCCGCCCGTTTGTTGGCTAAACCATTCTACCGTTGCTAGTCCTACTACCGTCGCTTTTAAGGTCGGGAAGGTATCACCGATACAAGCGACCATACTTGGCGTCAACAATACAGGGACTGGTGGATTACAGTTACAGTTAGGCCCAACAATCGTCGTATCTGATTTACAAATAGCGCTCAAGCTATCCGTAATGATCACACTCGCTCCCGATGGGATACCTGTCACCGTGTAAGGGTTGTTTCCGCTCAACGTTCCTTTGTTCACTTTCACAATACCCAATTTATTGGTCACTGTGAAAGTTATGCTGTACGTTTGTACATCTGCCGAACAAGCTGGAGGGCCAGTTAGGGTTACACTTGATTCTACGCATGGCACGACTAGAGCCGCATCAACCGTTGGGTTATCCTTCGCCAAGCCTGTACCTGTTGCATTGATGGTTACTACTTGGCTTAAACCTGTCGTTGGGTTAAAGTCAGAGTCTTTCGTATCGTCGCCACCCAAATTTTGTTGGCTACTAATCACACAACCCGCTGGTAAGCTTGTCGTGACGATTTTCACTTGGTAACTACCGCTTGACAAGTCTGAGAATAAGTACAAACCATTAACATTCGTTGTGTCGGTTGCCAATACGGCGCTCGTTGTTGAATTTAACAACTGAACAATCACACCCGCCACTGCTGGTTCGCCCGAATCCTGAACACCGTTGTTGTTTTGATCTTTCCAAACGTAATCACCAATCGAACCTTTCGGTGAATACAAACCTGCATCAACTGTTGGATTGTCTTTGGCAATGCCTGTACCTGTTGCATTGATGGTTACTACTTGGCTTAAACCTGTCGTTGGGTTAAAGTCAGAGTCTTTCGTATCATCGCCACCCAAGTTTTGTTGGCTACTAATCACACAACCCGCTGGTAAGCTCGTCGTCACAATCTTCACTTGGTAACTACCGCTTGACAAATCTGAGAATAAGTACAAACCATTGACATTCGTTGTGTCGGTTGCCAATACGGCGCTCGTCGTTGAATTTAACAACTGAACAATTACGCCCGCCACCGCTGGTTCTCCTGAATCCTGAACACCGTTGTTGTTTTGGTCTTTCCATACATAATCACCAATCGAACCTTTCGGTGTTGACAATGCCGCATCTATCGTTGGATTGTCTTTGGCGATACCTGTCCCCGAAACATTGATGGTTATCAATGGACTCAAGCCTGTGGTTGGATTAAAGTCAGAGTCTTTCGTATCGTCGCCGCCCAAATCTTGCTTGCTGCTAATTACACAGCTATCTGGCAAACTTGTTGTTACGATTTTTACTTGGTATGTACCGTTTGGTAAGTTAGGGAACAAATACAAACCGTTAAAGTTTGTCGTATCCGTCGCTATAACAGTTCCTCCTTGCAACAACTGCACGATTACATCTGCCACGGGTGATTCGTTCGGGTCTTGGATACCATTATCGTTTTGGTCTTTCCAAACAAAGTCTCCTATTGAGCCTCTGAGTGAATACAAAGCCGCATCTACCGTTAAGTTATCTTTAGCTGTGCCTGTACCCAAAGCATCGATGGTTACTACTTGACTTAAACCTGTGGTTGAGTTAAAGTCACTATCTTTCTCATCATCACCGCCCAAGTCTTGTTGGCTGCTAAGTGCACAGTCTGCGGGTAAGCTCGTTGTCACGATTTTTACTTGGTAGCTGCCACTCGACAAGTTCGAGAACAAGTACAAACCATTGGCATCCGTTGTGTCGGTTGCCAATACCGCGCTGGTTGTCGAGTTCAATAATTGAACAATCACACCCGCCACTCCTGATTCGCTTGCATCTTGAACGCCATTATTGTTTTGGTCTTTCCAAACATAATCACCAATCGAACCTTTCGGCGAGTACAAACCTGCGTCAACTGTTGGGTTGTCTTTGGCAATGCCTGTGCCCAACGCATTGATGGTTACTACTTGGCTTAAACCCGTGGTTGGGTTAAAGTCAGAGTCTTTGGTATCGTCGCCACCCAAATTTTGTTGGCTGCTGATGACACAACCTGCTGGCAAACTCGTTGTCACAATTTTTACTTGGTAAGTGCCGCTCGACAGGTCTGAGAATAAGTACAAACCATTGACATTCGTTGTGTCGGTTGCCAATACGGCGCTCGTTGTTGAATTCAACAATTGAACAATCACGCCCGCTACTGCTGGCTCACCCGAATCTTGAACACCGTTGTTATTTTGGTCTTTCCATACGTAATCACCAATTGAACCTTTTGGCGAGTACAAAGCCGCATCTATCGTTGGGTTATCTTTTGAAAGCCCCGTCAAGGTTGGGTCTAACGTGATTTTTGCACTAAAACCAGTGACTGGACTCACATCCGAATCTTTGGTATCGTCGCCGCCCAAATCTTGTTTAGTACTAATGACACAACCTACTGGCAGGCTTGTAACAACGACTTTGACGTAATAATCGCCCGCATCTAAGTTGGTAAAACCATAGGCCCCACTGGCATCGGTCGTATCTTTCGCAATGGGACTACCCGTCGTACTTCCTTTGTATAGCTCCACAATCACGTCTTTTACACCCGTTGCACCATCGTCTTGGATACCATTATTATTGAGGTCTTTCCAAACATAATCTCCAATCGAACCTTTGGGTGAATACAATGCTGCGTCGATGTGCGGATTGTTACGCAACGTATCGGCCGCTGGTTTTGAAGTATCAATTGTAATCAAATGACTCAAACCTGCCGCATTAAAATCAGAATCTAGTGTATCAGCAACCCCTGCGGCATTGGGTTTAGAAGAAATAACACAACCCGCTGGCAGTGACGTCAAAAGCAACTTAACTTGATACGTATCCGAGGTCAGGTTGTTGAAACTGTAGAAACCATTCACATCGGTCGTATCTTCATCAACCACACTTGAACCTTGCAAAAGTTGTACGATTATACCCGCTTGTCCTGCTTCTCCGCTGTCTTGTTTACCATTATTATTGGTATCTTTCCAGACAAAGTTACCGATAGAACCTAGCGGTGAATAAAGCGCCCCGTCGATTGTTGGGTTATCTTTGGCAATACCCGTTCCCGTAGGCGTGATTGTTACCGTTTGGCTCAAGGCAGTTGTTGGGTCAAAATCAGAATCAAGGCTATCAGCTACTCCTGCAGCGTTGGATTTTGAAGAAATAACACAGCCTGCTGGTAGAGAAGTCACTAAAATTTTGACTTGATAGGTTCCAGCACTCAAGTTAGGGAACCCGTACAAACCGTTGGCATCCGTGGTATCTGTAGCCAATACCGTTGCACCTTGTAATAATTGAAGAATAACGCCTGCTACTCCAACTTCACCACTGTCCTGCTTGCCGTTATCATTGACATCTTTCCAAATATAGTCTCCTATTGAACCTACGGCAGGCTGATACCCCCCATCGTAGGTGTGGATGTTGGCACCAGAGCCCCCCGTAATCAAAGTCAATTCGCCATTGGCTCCGTTAAGGGCAAAATCATTATCTGCCAAATCATTGCCCAGCGCATCTGTACTTGTTAATACGTTACTACCGCTAGCTGATGGTATTTTCAATCTATACTTCGTAAACGGTTTTAAGGCTACGCCATATTTGATGCCTGTCACGTTTGTTCCCGCTAGCGAAGAGAAGTAATAGTTACCGTTATTATCCGTCGTAACAGTCGTAATGGTTGCTCCAGTTGAATCACAAAGAGTTACCACAACCCCTGACACTCCATTTTCACCTGGGTCTTGGATACCATTTTTATTGGTATCAAGCCAAATTCGGTTACCAATTTCGATGGGGGAAGGAGCACAACTAAGTTCCAACGCCCCCAAACCAGCCGCTTTACCAAAAGTGACCCCTCCATCACCTGTTGTACTAAAAATTTGGTAGCGTTTAGATGCTTTACCCGTGGTGTTACTAAACCAAGAAGTCCCTCCCGACCAAGTATTCAATGGATCCATAACCGTTGCTAACACTTCACCACTCCCAGGAACTGTAAAGCTACTTCCTACGTAAGTTTCTTGGTGGATTTCTTCTGGAGGATTACCTGCTACTAATATCCCAGTAAATTGATCATCTGAATAAAACTCACCCCCTCCTGGGCCTTGGCTGTTGGCCGCGCCTGTTAACCCACTTACATTACCACCTGACTCCAGCGTCCAAGTGCCCGACCCTTTCGCTAAACGAAGGATGTCCCCACCAATGTAACCACTGTAGGTATTTGCATTGTAAGGTGAGCCTACACCTCGGTTTCGGTATCCTAACTGATGCCCAGCACGGTCAATAAAGCCCAATACCATATCCCCATTTTCCACAAAGTCAATATCCGATAAAATAGGCTGTGGACGCATTGTCCTTGGAGCCGGAGGATTATTTGCAGTACCAAAATACATATCGGCAAAATTATCACTCCACGGAAGCCACTTAGCAGGAGTTTCCAAAGTGTGAACTTTTCCTTTGGGATAGTTTAACGAAAAGTTGGCTACAGCAGTCGTATTAAAAGTTGTTGCCACAGGGTCAAACGTATATACGTACGCATTAAGATTATTTTGAGTTCCTCCAGCACTTTCTGCACTACAGATGGTACCTACATATACTTTCCCTTGATAATAACGCACTGCAAAAGGGCGAGAAGCCCCATTGGTACAGCCAGGATTAGGAATATCATAGGTTTTTATATCCGCCGATGTGATTGTTGTTTTGGCAGGTACACCGATATTGATAGAAATAAGTTTTTTCTGGTATAAATTAATGACATAGAGCGTACGTCCATCCTCCGATATGGTCATTCCCCCCAAACCGACTTTACCAACGGCTCCAAAAGCCGAAGCATCCTCACTACTTCCATCGGCTGCCGCAGGCAAGGTACGCGTTCCAATCACCGACTGACCAAGATCAATGTTATGCGGGGCACCACTGAAAGTTTCCAAATCGACCAACAAGGCCGTAGAAGGCGTTGCACCTAATTGGGTAGTAAAAATCCCCCCTAAGCCTGCAGCAAGTAAGCCAGTATGGCGTTTCAAAAAAGCCGCAGTAAAGACTTTATCTGTTTCTCTTTGGTACGCTGCTCCCCACACAGACCCTACGTCAACGGCATTTGCCAATCCCGTAGGACCAGTCGTTGAGGCATTCGCTATGTTGTAAGGAAACTTCACCAAGGCTTTACCCGTTCCTGCCGTACCACCTCCTAGTGGGTTTCCGTTCACAAAACAGGTAACAATCACATCAGGTGTACCAGGGCAATAGTCGCTTGGATTGTTTGCTGCCAAGTTGATTCCCGTCGCAGGAGCAGTTGCGAAACGTACTGTGGTGTTTCCCGTTTTACCATTGGAGGCATAAAACGTGTTGGGAAGCGTAAACTCCAAGCGTACATTTCCCGTAATGCCCGCAATGGTATATGCCCCAGAAGCGTTCGTAGTGGCAGTAGCGCCTACTTGCGCATTAGAAGCATTAAAGGCTTTGACGGTAACCCCCTCAAGACCTGGCTCAATGGGGTTTGTTGTGTACCATTGATGTTAAAATCACGGAACACAGTTCCACTTACTTGGGACATTACTTGCTGATTCAGCAACAAACATATGCAGAACAGCCCCCATTTGAGTAACCTCCTTATCCCCTTTGGTGGGTTCAAGCCCTTATCCTTGACTAAGGCTGAGAGATGTTGGTAATTGTTTGGACACATAAACATTTAAAACAGTTGTGTTGGTAATCCTGTCTAATTTTAAACCTCCGCTTACAAGACCAATATGCTTTAGTATGATATACAATACTTTGCCACCGACCACTGCAAGGGATATACCTTCACCTGTCAAATACTATGCCAAAATTCTTATTTCAAATCCATAAATAATCTGGTATAAGATTTTATTTTTCAAATGAAATGGCCGTATCATAAAACCAAATCTCATTGAAAGCACTGTAAAGATCAATAGCAAATGCCCTAAAAAAACATGGCCCCATCCCAAAGAGATGAGGCCAATGCTGCACACTTTACCCTACTTTGAAAAATTATGTCATCGTTAATTGGAGACACCTCATAACGTTGTCCTATTACCTTACATAACGTTGAGCAAGCTGTCTCTGTACAGCTAAACGATTTATTGCTTTTGAGCTTAAATTCTCTGTGACGAAATTACTACGAAAACAAACACAGATGACGCCGTTTCAAGTCCAAAACCGTGAAACCTACATTTTAGCCCGTGAAATCTACATTTTTGCCCGTGAAGCATTTTCAAAAAATGACCAAAAACGGCGGTTTGGGATGGGGGTAAAAAACAAAAAGCCTCCAAATTTGGAGACTTTCTACACTCAAATTATAATTTCTTGGCGAACTAACTCTTGAAAAATTGGTTTTCCCAATACTCTTTTAGGGTTACTAAAAGGAGATTCAAGCAGGTAATCTCGCAAACTATCCGATATTTCGTACGTAGAATAATAGCGTTTATCAAACAAAACGGGCGACTCTTTCAGGTCAAAAATACTGTAGCGATGCTCGTTGAATTGATAACTCAACCTTCGATAAGCCGAAGGGGGTGGTGGCGATAACGACGTTTCATCTGTTTGTAAAGAATGGTGTATATAATTCCAACCCTCCCATTGTTCGGGAAAATTGGCAACGTATTTGGCAAAAAAATCAAAAAGTTGTTGTAAAACTCGCTGTGAATATGCCTCTTTGGGTACAGACTTATTAGGGAATATCCCTTCGCCCATGTAAAGGACATTACTCATATCGGATTTTCGATACGAAATCACTGGCACAAGCGGCACCCCAGCTACATAACTAAGGTAGGCCATTCCTTTTCGGGCAGTGATTGTTTGGCTTAAAAACGTGATTTTCTCAAGTTTTTCATCGCTTGCACCTACGTTTCCATCCAAATATACCAGTAAGGACCTTCCTGCTTTTAACTCTCTAAGCAGTTTTAGTACAATATTAGGGTCTTCTGCACTCACCACATGGACTTCACTATCCGTTTTGTACGTTTGTTTCATCCTATCGGTATAGTCCATCATCGAATCAATCTGCTGTTTATAGACATCTTTTTTTACAATGGTTGTAAAATGATGCCCATTTTTAATCAACAAATTGGCAATGATTCGGTACGAACCTAAATGAAATGTACAAAATATACTCGGAGCACCTGGGGTTTCTAACGCCTTCAGGTCGCCATTGAGAGAGCATACCTCACTGATGTGCAATACATTACGATCAAATGTCTCAAATGCCAAGCTCGTCAGTAGTTTTCTAAACATCTCAGCATGTTCCGAAACAGGGATTTCAGGCAGGAAGTTGGTAAGGTTCGCTGAAAATATCGCAAACCTTACCATATACCCTTCTTCATCGTGTAAATTCACTTTGTTGAATGCACTTTCACAGTCGAGAAGCGCACGCTGATAGTTTATAAAACCTGAAAAGCTCATTGCTGACAGAGAGATTTATTGAAGAACTAGCTTATTTTCAACGTCGTTGTTTACCACAATTTTGTAGCAAGACGCAAACGGATCTGACTCACCAAGGTTGAGTACCTTTGCAGTTTCATTTTTGGCATAAAATTTGCCAGCCCGGATAAAAGAGTTCAATTCTTTTTTTGCTTTGATTTCGAATGACTTTTTCATTGTTGTAGTTGTTAAATTTGTGATTTTAAATTATTGATAACCAGTGCATTATTTGTTATTTTTAACCCACTGTTGTTTTCCGCTTTGGATGATACAAAGGTAGAGGAGTGAAGCATGCTGGGAAATCCGCAGTAATGCCTATATTTATGAAATGTTATAGTAACTATTGACTATTTTGTATCTTTGCGAGTCACAATACCCTACACTGCCTGAGGCAGTTGATACTTAAAGAGAAGCCATGAAGTCGATGACGCTTAATCGGTCTTTCTATAAAAACCCAAAGACTGGGGTTATTTTTTTGTTGGTTATAGTAATCTTTTGCGAGATTCTCGGGTGGGCTGTATCCCCCAAAACTCGCTTGGATATCTATGTCTCGTATCAGACATTTTTTAGTTATGCAAAAAATATCTTAATCGGCATTTTAGTACCAGAGTTCTGTACCCTATATATACTGTCCTTCCTAATTGACATATACCACCGTTTTTGGGGAATCCGTAAAATCAACTTTAATACCTTATCTATTCTTTGGTACGAA
The DNA here is from genome assembly GCF_014195535.1 of Runella defluvii. Lineage (GTDB taxonomy): Bacteria > Bacteroidota > Bacteroidia > Cytophagales > Spirosomataceae > Runella > Runella defluvii. Next base: position 397,327 of record NZ_JACIBY010000006.1, read on the forward strand.
CTAAAATTCCTACCGCTGTTTTTTGTAGCATTTTTCCTTTTTTTCCCTGTTACGCTACATGTTCGCTTTTTGCTCCGCGAATTCCCCCACTATTCGTTTAATCGCTACCTCGATTTATACATTTTGCATGGTTTCACCATCGAAACCTATCTTTTGTACCTACCATTTATTATCATTCTCGGCTATATTTTATTGAATGTGTCGCTTGTGCGCGATTTTTTACAAATCAATGCACTCACTCCAACACATTCTCAAAAACAAGCCATTGCGCTTCGTCGGCATTCTTCGCCAGCAGCCACTGTTATTAAAGAGACAATAGCGCCTCCTGCTCCACCAAAAAGTTTTGCCGAAGCCGTCCCTGCTGCTGAATCAGAATCATTTACTACATTTTCAATCAATACCCCCATAACCGTCAATAGCCCTGCATCTGCCGACAAATACATCAAGTTTATTGACGGCAAAGCAACGACGGGTGAGGCATTTTTGAGAATTGACGATTGCTACTTTTTTGAAACAGTAGAAGAGAAGTACTTTGTGGAACACCCCAAAGGTCGCTTCCAAGTCTCCAAACCCCTATCTGTGTTAGAACTAGAGCTTGATCCAATTCACTTTTTCCGAATTCACCGAAGTTGCATCATCAACATGAACCACCTTAATAGCTATACGTACTGGGAAAAAGGGAAATACCTTGTGTATGTCAAAGGTACCAACCAAGCACGAGAGCTCGTGATGCCCCGTACTCGGCTGGATGCCTTCAAAAAATCGCTTAGTGAAAACCGTAGCCTTCCTAGCAAACAACTATAGCGTATTGAGGTACGATTTTATCTGTAGCCCAAATTTGAGTAAATGTCGATTGCTCTCAATGCCTAGCTTTTGAATTAAATTTTGTTTGTGATTCGCCAGTGTTCGATAACTAATCGACAACGAGTCGGCTATTTCGTAGCCCGTCAGCCCCTCAGTTACTAGGTACAGAATCTGCCGTTCTCGCTTTGTGAGTGACTTCAACTTTCGGTGCGTTTCACTATCCACCTCATTGACTCCCATCTTCTTCATGAGGTCCTTGAAGCCATCGCTGTAGTATTTTGTTTGCGTCTGGATATACAACAAACATTTGTACAACTCCTCCAATTTATCTTCCGAGTACAGGTAGCCGTTAAAATTGGCGTCCAGTGCTTTCGAGAGTTCCCTGGAATTAGAGGCATTAAAAAACAAAACCATCTTAGGTCGGCTCGATGCCTCCGCAATTTGCTTTAGCAAGTGACTTGTCTCTTTTCCAATTAAGTTGGCTTCAACAATCACGCACTTTGGTTTCTTGGTGTGAATCTTCTGAATAAGCTCATCCAACTCGTTAGCTCGTCCTACAACATCGAAGCCTTCGCTCTCTAAAAGTTTGCTCAATACTTCGCATGAAAACGGTTCTTCTTTGGCAATCAATACGGACGAATCCATCTTCCGCAATCTCATTTCGGGATTTTTCATTTCTCTACTTATGGGTGATTTTACAGTTTATAACTGTATTGAAGATACGCTTTGCTCCCCCCCATACGCAAGACATTTCCGTGAAACCTACTTTTTTGCCCGTGAAATCTACACGAAATTGATGTTTCACGAAAAATGGCAAAAAAAAAGGCTTCGATATACCTCGAAGCCTAAACTTTTTTTGGGCTATTTTTTTACTAAAATTGCTCCGTCAAGGAGAAAAAGAAGCCTCCTTCAATCGCTGCATTTTCGTCTGAGTCAGAACCGTGAACGGCGTTTGCTTCTAGCGACGTAGCAAACAATTTACGGATGGTTCCTTCGGCCGCTTGGGCTGGATTGGTCGCACCAATCAACGTGCGAAAATCTGCCACGGCATTTTCTTTTTCTAAAATCGCCGCATAAATCGGGCCCGATGACATGTAAGCACACAGGCTGGCATAAAACGGACGTTCGGCGTGTACAGCATAAAATTGTCCTGCGCGCTCTTGGGTCAACAATGTTTTTTTCAACGCCACAATACGGAATCCCGCTTCTTCAATCATCTTCAAAATTGCGCCTGCATTCCCTGCTTCTACAGCGTCGGGTTTCACCATGGTGAATGTTCTGTTGGTTGCCATTAGTATGTTGTGATTTAAAATGAACAATTTTCGATAAAAAAGTGGGGCAAAACTACGCAGACTACACAGGTTTTGAAAACCTAGCAGGTCTTTTTTAAGAAAATTGCTAATTTTGCAAGCTATGCAACAGTGGAACGCATTTTACGAACTCATCAATTCGCCCCAAAAACGTGTTGTCATCTTGACCCACCAAAATCCTGACGCTGACGCGATAGGTTCTTCTTTGGGATGGAAATTATACCTTCAAAAAAAAGGACACAGTGCAACGGTCATCATTCCCAACGAATGTTCGGCCAATTTGCGCTGGATGCCCGACTTTGCTGAAGTCATTACGTACGACCAAAACGTTCAGTCTCAAGCACACTCCAAGCAGGTGATACAAGATGCCGAGGTGATTTGCTGCTTAGACTTTAATGCCCTGCATCGTATCAAAGGCTTGGGCGAACTTGCACTGGCGTCAACGGCCACCAAAGTGCTCATTGACCACCATTTAGAGCCCGAGTCATTTGCCGATTTTGTGTTTTCGGATACAACCAAAGCCGCAACGGCACAGTATGTATTTGAACTCATTCAGCAATTAGGGGATGCCTCGCTGGTGGACTTGCCCATGGCTCAGTGCTTGTACGCGGGAATTATGACCGACACGGGTTCATTCCGACACGGAAGTACCACGCCCGAAGTACACCTTGCCGTGGCTGAACTCATGAAAACGGGTTTGCAAGTAAACGACGTCCATCGGGCTATTTTTGACAACAACACCCTGAGTCGCACGCGGCTTTTAGGATATGTTTTGTCAGAAAAACTTACCGTTTTGCCTGAATACCGTACGGTATATATGACCTTATCGCTCGAAGAGTTAAAACGCTTTCAATCGGAGATGGGCGACACTGAAGGCATTGTTAATTATGGACTTTCGCTCGAAAACATCGTTATGTCGGTACTCATCATCGAACGCCGCGACGAAATCAAGCTATCATTCCGTTCAGTGTCTGATTTTTCGGTGCGCGACTTAGCCCATCAGTACTTTTCGGGAGGAGGTCATAAAAACGCCTCTGGTGGGCGGACCAATACCTCATTAAAAGCAACCACTGAACTTTTATTATCAGTATTGCCCGAATACCAAAACGAGCTTTTAAGCGTTAAAAAATAATCTTGTAATCGCATCCCAATTCAAATACAATTAAACTGTGCTTTGCACTCATTTCATGAAATTTAAATCAACCATTGCTTTTTTCTCGGTAGCTGCCCTCATGGCTGCTTGCAACAACCGTGTTAGTGTCAGCGAAACCGGTCTTAAATATCAAATTCACGATGAACATTCTGATAGCCGCAAACCAAAAGTTGGCGATATTCTTACATTTCATTTGGTATTAAAAAACAGCAAAGACTCTGTCTTGCGTGATACCTATAAGGAAGGCCAACCAATGCAAATGATGCTTCAAGTACCTCCTTTCAAAGGTAGCTTTGAAGAAGGTCTTGCCATGATTTCAAAACAAGACAGTGCGTCGTTTTTCGTAAGCGCCGATTCACTCTTTACACGCATGATGCAACCGCTTCCTCCAGGTATTCCTAAAGGTTCGGACATTCAGTTTACGGTAAAACTTGTGGATGTTCAGAATGAGCAAGAATTCCAAAAATCACAAGCCTCGGCGCGCGAAAAACAAGTAAAAACAGATGCTAAAATCATCGACGACTACGTAGCTAAAAACAAACTTAACGCAACCGAAACGGCGTCGGGCTTGAACTATGTAGTAACTCAGGAAGGAACAGGCGTGAAGCCCGTTGCTGGAAACGTAGTAACCGTACACTACACTGGCAAACTCCTCGACGGAAAGGTTTTTGATAGCTCAGTGAAAAACCCACAAAGTGGTGGTAAGCCCATCGACTTCCCTATCGGCCAAGGAATGGTGATTCCAGGCTGGGAAGAAGGAATTATGACCATGAAAAAAGGTGGAAAATGTACGTTTATCATTCCATCGTCGTTAGCTTATGGAACGGCAGGTTCTCCAGGCGTGATTCCACCAAACTCTGTGTTGGTATTTGACGTTGAATTGGTGGACGTGAAAAAAGCACCAGCAGCTCCCGCAGGGCCTGGCGCAGTAGGTGGGCAACAGTAAGCAGCCAACCATTGCAAATCGCAAACAAATTCAATCAAACACACTCAATCGAACAAGAATGAGGGGAAAGTTAATTTTAGGTACAGCGGCAAGTATTGTAGCAACTATGTTTGCTTGCAAGCAGACGGAAGATGTGTACCAAGATCGTAAAACGCTCGAAAATAAGACCGAAATCAAGAACTATCTGAGCGCGAACAAACTCGTGGCTGATAGCCTCAATTCAGGCTTGTTTTATGTCGTTAGCAACGCCGACACAAGCCTCCAGAAACCTCAAATAGGAGACGAAGTAACGTTTAGCTACATCGCTCGACGGCTTGATGGAACCATTATTGACAGTAGCCAAGTAGGATACGGAGACGTGTTTATTCGTTCGTTTAATACCACTGACATCACCACTTCTGGTTATGCAATGGCTTACCGTTTCAATCCTGTGCCGTCGTTTGAGATACTCATGAACGCTCCTTATGAAAAAATAAGAGAGACCGATAAAGTAACGCTTTTTGTTCCGTGGTCGTTGCGTGGTTCTGGCGATGTTTCGTTGTTAGCCCCATTGTATATTCCCATTCGCTACGATATAAATATCCTAAAAGTACGTACGCAGGAAGAACAAATTAACGACTACGTAGCTGCTAATAAGATTTTGGGGTTAGAAAGAAACAGCGAAAACGGACTTCGGTTTGTAAAGACTTTGGCTCGTCCTGATTCTGCCCAAATCGAAATTGGAACGACGTTAAGTGTTGTCTATACTGGAAAACTCATCCGCAACGGAGTACAGTTTGACAGTGGTACAATCGACGTAAACGTGGTTGACCCTAAAGGTACCGCATCAGGAGGTGTGGTAAAAGGATTTAACGACGGTATTGCTAAGATGCGTTACGGCGAAAAAGCCATCATCATCTTCCCTTCTACCCTCGGGTACGGCGCTACTGGTAGTGGTGGAAAAATCCCAGCTTACTCTCCGCTGCTCTTTGAGGTCGAAGCGAAACGCAAATAATTTTATTTTTTATACCACAAAAAGCGGCTGAACGGCCGCTTTTTGTTCTTTTACCTTTTTAATATCATGCAACTTTGTTTTGCTACCAACAACGCCCACAAACTCACCGAAATTAAAGCTATTTTGGGCGATAATTTTGAATTAAAAACCCTCCAAGAAATCGGGTGCAACGAAGAACTTCCCGAAACCACCGATACCATTGAAGGCAATTCTGCCCAAAAAGCCGAATACGTGTGGGAACACTACAGCGTCAATTGCTTTGCCGATGACTCTGGCCTTGAAATAGAAGCGCTCAACGGCGCGCCTGGCGTTCATTCGGCCTATTACAGCGGCGAGCGCAACCACGCCCGCAACATTGAGCGCGTTTTGAGTGAATTGGCCAACGAGTCTAACCGCAAGGCACGTTTCAAAACCGTTATTACGCTTACGTTAGCAGGAAAAAGCCATTCGTTTGAGGGAATTGTAGAAGGCTCCATCATCGACAGTCCGCGCGGCACCGACGGCTTTGGCTACGACCCTATTTTTGTGCCAGAAGGCGGCAACCGCACGTTTGCCGAAATGACGCTGGACGAAAAGGGAAAAATCAGCCACCGTTCACGAGCGTTTGCTAAGCTGGTAGCGTTTTTGCAGAGTTACTCAGGAATCAACTCATAACTATTAATGCTATTTCCCGTTTTGCGACTTTCGGCAGTGCGTTCCAATTTTAGCAAATCGGCGGTGGGGGTTTCGGTAATAAAAAACTCCACCGTCCCAATCGTACCCGTGGGTTTGGGCACGAGGTTTTCTAAAATGAGGCGTTGGTTATCGGTCGAAACCGTCCACGTTCCTACCAACGTTCGGCCGTCAATGTCTTTGAACGTGACTTGTTTGGGATCGCTCAAATCCAGCCGAAAATTGGCATAACTTGGCTTCACGTTGGCCGCTCCTCCTAAGCTAAACACCACTTGAGTGCCTTCTTTTACCAATTTGGCTTTCCATTTTTTACCAATCAAATCCGTAATCGGAACTACTTTTTGGGGCGTACATCCTGCCAACAGCAGCAAACAACAACTAACTATCGCTAACGTCTTCATATTCTTTGAGAATTAATTGAGCACAATTTTGGTTGAAAAAACATGATTTTCGGCATTAACAATGACCACGTACACGCCTCCTCTCAACGCACTTAGGTCGTGTATCCACGCCTGTTTTCCTGCCACAATCCCCGCGTCGGTTTTGAGGGGTTGTCCATTCAAACTCATTATTTTCCAGTCGATTTCTAACGGCTGAAAACGCTCGTTTTGGATGCGTAACGTCTGGCCGTAAGCAACCAAAGTCAAGCCTACTTCCGACAACTGCGGCCGCACCGAAATCACGACTTCGGGCGTAGTGACACTCACTACGTTGCTGTATCCTGAGTTCCCTGCGGCGTTAGAAAGGCGAATGCGGTAATAATACGTAGTTTGTTCGTTGAGCCCAAGGTCCACGTACGACGTACTCGTAGCAGGTTGCTGCGTAATTTGCGCAAAGCCCGTAGTAGGACTGGTTGAACGCTCAACGAGGACGTTGGTGGCGTTCGAGAGCGTTCCCCACGTCAATCGAATTTGGTCATAATCTGCGAGTTCAGCCGTGAGGTTGGTCGGAGTCGCAGGAACCGCCAATAAAGTAGTGGCATCGGCCACGTTGGTATAACTACTCGCGCCTGCTGAATTTTTAGCCCGAACGCGGTACCAATAACGCGTCGAAGCATTCAGACCCGTGTTGGAATAGGTCGTCGCATTGGCTCCTACATCCGCGATTTTGGCAAAATTTGTCCCGTCCGTACTCCGTTCTATTTCAAAGCCCGTTTCGTCGGAAGCATTGTCCGCCCACCCCAAATTGATTTGACTGCTGCTGGTGGCCGTGGCTGTCAAACCGCTCGGTGGACGAGGAATCGTTACGGGCGGGGCTTGGGTAGTAGCATCCGACACGTTGGTATAACTACTCGCTCCTGCTGAATTATTGGCTCGAACGCGGTACCAATAACGCGTCGAAGCATTTAAGCCCGTATTGGAATAGGTCGTGGCGTTTGCGCCTACCTCTGCAATTTTGGCAAAATTTGTCCCGTCCGTACTCCGTTCTATTTCAAAGCCCGTTTCGTCGGAAGCATTGTCTGTCCACCCCAAATTGATTTGACTGCTGCTCGTCGCCGTGGCTGTCAAGCCGCTCGGCGGACGAGGAATGGTTACGGGTGGCGCTTGGGTAGTAGCATCCGCCACGTTGGTATAACTACTCGATCCCGCTGAATTATTGGCTCGAACGCGGTACCAATAACGCGTCGAAGCGTTTAAGCCCGTATTGGAATAGGTCGTGGCGTTTGCGCCTACATCCGCGATTTTGGCAAAATTTGTCCCGTCCGTACTCCGTTCTATCTCAAAGGCTGTTTCGTCAGAAGCATTGTCCGCCCAACCCAAATTGATTTGACTGCTGCTCGTCGCCGTGGCTATCAAGCCGCTCGGCGGACGAGGAATGGTTACGGGTGGCGCTTGGGTAGTAGCATCCGCCACGTTGGTATAACTACTCGATCCCGCTGAATTATTGGCTCGAACGCGGTACCAATAACGCGTCGAAGCGTTTAAGCCCGTATTGGAATAGGTCGTGGCGTTTGCGCCTACATCCGCGATTTTGGCAAAATTTGTCCCGTCCGTACTCCGTTCTATCTCAAAGGCTGTTTCGTCAGAAGCATTGTCCGCCCAACCCAAATTGATTTGACTGCTGCTCGTCGCCGTGGCTATCAAGCCGCTCGGTGGACGAGGAATGGTTACGGGTGGCGCTTGGGTTGTAGCATCCGCGACATTAGTGTAACTACTCGCTCCAGCTGAATTATTGGCTCGAACGCGGTACCAATAACGCGTCGAAGCGTTTAAGCCCGTATTGGAATAGGTCGTGGCGTTTGCGCCTACATCCGCGATTTTGGCAAAATTTGTCCCGTCCGTACTCCGTTCTATCTCAAAGGCTGTTTCGTCAGAAGCATTGTCCGCCCAACCCAAATTGATTTGACTGCTGCTCGTCGCCGTGGCTATCAAGCCGCTCGGTGGACGAGGAATGGTTACGGGTGGCGCTTGGGTTGTAGCATCCGCGACATTAGTGTAACTACTCGCTCCAGCTGAATTATTGGCTCGAACGCGGTACCAATAACGCGTCGAAGCATTTAAACCTGTATTCGAATAGGTCGTCGCATTGGCACCTACATCCGCGATTTTGGCAAAATTTATCCCGTCTGTACTCCGTTCTATTTCAAAGCCCGTTTCGTCGGAAGCATTGTCCGTCCAACTCAAATTGATTTGGCTGCTGCTCGTCGCTGTGGCTGTCAAGCCGCTCGGCGGACGAGGAATGGTTACGGGTGGTGCTTGGGTTGTGGCGCAAGCGGGGTCGGTATAACCCGAATTTCCTGCTCCATTTTTTGCCCGTACCCGATAGCAATATTGCGTATTGCTAACAAGTCCCGTATTGGCATAGGTCGTCGTTCCAGCCCCTACGTCGGCTATTTTGCTATAATTTCGGCTATCCGTACTACGTTCTATTTCAAAACCCGTTTCATTGTCTGACAAATCTGCCCACGAAAGATTGATTTGGGAACTACTTGTGGCGTTGGCCGTTAAGCGCGCGGGGGCATTGGGCAAGGCCGATTGCGTGGTAGCATCGGCGGTGTTGGATTTGGTGCGCGAAGGCGTTCCGCCCCGTTGAGAACCTACATAATAATAATAACGGGTAGAAGCATTCAGCCCCGCATTGGCGTAGGTCGTTACATTGGCACCTACATCAGCAATTTTAGAAAAATTAGCATTGTCAGTAGAGCGAAAAACTTCAAAACCTGACTCATTATTAGAAGCATCCGTCCAGCTAAGGTTGATTTGGCTTGACGATACCGCTACAGCGCTAAGATTGGTCGGGGGGTTAGGTGGCGAAGCGAGCGTAGTGGCACAGGCGATATTAGAATACTCATTGGGAGCTCCCGTCCAAGACACCCGATAGCAGTACTCCGTGTTGTCTAACGGAACGGTTTGGTCATCATAAAACGTAAGGTTGGAATCAAACGAACCAATCGTACTCCATGCTCCACCCTGCCCTTGCCGACGCTGAATAACGACATTGCCGTTTTCTTTTCCCCCTTGCACCTTAAACGTAATCGCAATCCAGTTTGTCCCTTTCACTTCAATTTTTGAAATGTTGGGCGCAACGGGCGGAAAAGCATAAACCACGTTGGAATAACCGCTAAAAGTGGTCGCTGTCAACTTCGCCCTTACCCGATAATAACTATACGTATTGGCGGGCGGATTGGCATCGGTATAAGAAACAACATTGGCTGCTACCTCTCCTAATTTTGTAAAACCCGCCGTTTCAGAAGTTGTTGAGCGCTCTATTTCAAAGCCCAACTCCCGAGTCGAATTATCTTTCCAGCTCAAATTAACCTGTTTGCTCGAAACGGCAACCGCGGCCAAATTGGAAGGTGCTTCGCTTTGGGCAAAGGCTTTCCCAAAACTGATAAATACTAAAAATAAGAATAGCTTTTTCATGGGGAAGAGAATTCTATCTGACCGTAATATTCAGTTCGTTGCTCTCAACTAAGGTGCCGTTGGCGGCCAGCAGTCGGATCTTGAATCGATATTCTCCGCTGTTGGGCTCTACCTCCCGCAGCAGGTATTCATCCCGTTCCTCTCTTAACAGAATCGGCATAAAATTCCCGTCATTCTCCTTTTTGAGCAGGTAGCGCCGTACTGCCGTGTCTTTGCCTACCATACGCCAGTGGATTTTGATGACTCGCGATGAACTGTCGTAGTCAGCCGTAAGAAGTTGCGGAATGGCGAGATTTTCGCTGCCGCTTACATACAGTAGCTTGGGAGCGGAATGCTTCGAGGAATTATCGCTGCTATCGACGGCCGTAAGCACATATTCATACCCTCGCCCGCTTTGTACAGACGCATCCGTAAAGGAAAATACTTTGGGAGAAATCAACGCAGACGTAATTTTTGTAAACTCCCGAGCGGTATCACTCACGGTTCGGCGCAGGATCGTAAAACCCTTCAGGTCCAAATCGGGCGGTGTTTCCCATTGCAGTGTTACTTTTCCTTTATCAAGAGCAATTTCAGTCAGGATCGGCGCATGGGGCGCAACAATGTCGGGCAATTTAAGGGCTACTACCGTGCCGATACTTTCATTGTATGCACTGTCAACGGCAGTGATTTTGTAGTAAAATCGATTCTGCGCCACCGGAGGCAGCGAGTCCAAAAAGGCTGCCTGACGGATGGGCTTTACATGAATAAGATTAAAACTTTCGGCATCACTCGTAATGGAGCGATAAATGCGGTAGCCCAATACATCTTTTTCGGTATTAGTCCGCCATTTGATGGAAACAACCCCTTTACCTGTTTTTGCCTCAGACACGACCGGTGCGGCGGGTGGAGTGGTGTCCACGCCTATGATCCGGGCAATGTTGGAAACTGCTTTGTTGCCAAAATCATCAACGGCTTCCACGTAATAATGATGCGTAAGGTTTTCGTTCTGAATCAGGTCTTCAAACGAACTGGTTCCGAGCGGTAATAAGGCCGTATTGAGTTTGACGTAATTTCCATTGATGAGAAAACTGCGGTAGATATTGTAACCGATGCACTTGGCAGAAGGAGAAGATTTCCAGCTGATAACCGCCTTATTTCCATTCTTGATGGCTGTAACCTCCTGTGCCGCTTGCGGTGGGTTGAGGTCGCGCACAAAAGCCGTACTCGGCAGGCTATATTCGCTCATATTGCCAAAATAATCTACCCCGACAATCCGATAGCCGTACGCCATTCCTCCCTGCAAGGTCGTATCGCTGTCGGTATAAGAAGGTGTAAAATCTTTTCCATCCACGGCATCGGGAACCAAAACTGGCTTTTTGGTCAATTGAATTTCTTTTTCGTAGCCTTTTTTACGAAACACATGATAGAACAGAAAATGGTCGCTTCGTTTCCAGGTAAGCGTGACACTGCGATTTCCCGCTTTGGTCAACAGACCTTCGGGGGCCTTCAGGGCCTGAAAAGCCCTGGCCATAATGGGCTCGGAAAACGCCGCTGGAAGCTTTTTGGTGCCGTCAGAAACAACCAGCATATACACATAGGTTTGTCCGACAACTGCCGTTTCGTCTTTATAATACAAGCCGGCATAGCGCGCCAGGTTATTGTTAAGAATCGCTTGACCATAAAAACCGATCTCGGCCATTCGTTGGTCATTTTTGTTGTTAAATTTAAGCGCACGGAATTGTTGATACATGGTCCAATCCGCGCTGTTGGCGTTTTTGTCGGGAGAGGGCTGAGCAGGGTCGAAAGGGCGAATGGGTTTGCTGTTTATTTTTTTCCAATTCTTTTCACCTTTCACCGTTCGATAAATCTCAAACTCAACATTGAATTTCGGACTGCTTCGTGTCCATTTTAACTGAATAGCAGTGGGCACAGACGTATTGCCTGCGTAGAAAAACTGCTGGGCTAAGCCATTGGCAGTGGTTCCAAAAATGGCCAATAAAAGAAGTATATTTTTCATGATCTTAGATTCGAAGAGATTACCAACTGAAAAAATCGACGATCGCCCCACCAATATCCTCGGCACAATCCAAAGGATCGGATACGCATTCGGCCGCCACTCCAAGCGCTTTTCCGATCGCTTCTGCCCCATCGCCCAATAACTCACCCGCTTTTTTCAGACCTTTAATCAGCACATTAAGTAGTCCGTTGCATTCCGCAGGATAAGTGCCGTCACACATGCCCGAAAAGATAGCAGGGCCTCCAGGGATGCTTACTTTCCCCGTAAAGACAAAGCCGCCGATGCCGCCGATACAAATGCTTTTGCCGATTGAAACACAGATAGGAGCGGGCAACATGAACTGAAGTTCCAAGGCTTCATTGACCAAATCAAAACTGTAATCTTTGTAGAAAGCGGCAGCGGTTAATGCCGCTCCAACCTTTGCAAAAATTTTAAATTCGGGAGAAATCGTAGCCGTAATCGTGGCCTCCTGATAAGCTGAGGCCGTCAGCCCGTAGTCGGTATCCGTGTAGTCAGCGGTATTGAATTTGAATACTGTGCCTTTTTCATATACTACAGCACCTATTCCTTTGGGAACCCAGGCAATGCTCGGTATCTTTTTGATTTCATCATTACTGACTGCATACAGCGCCATGTACATATCTACATGAGGCGATAAATCACCGAATGTACCGCAAAAAGCTTTGAGATTAAGCGTCTTGGATGGTCCTCCTACGGCCAAGACAAAGTTTTGGGGACTCAGGTAAATCGTTGCTCCGCCGTTGACACAACCAGCACCGAGATCCAGATTGGTCAGGGTAGCCTGTCCCAGAATGGTTTTATTTTTGAAATCAAAATCTAAGGTTACTTTTCCACTACCACGAGTATTTTCACCGTCCATGGTAGAGGAAATAAATCGTCCGTTTCCTTCTATTTTAAGGGTTTTGTTTCCGATGCTCAATTCCGTAGCTACGTCGCCCCAAAAAAGCGTACGGTCTTTCGTACGGATGGGTGTAAAGGCATAAAGACCCAAACTTCCTCCTTTTTTGGGAATATAATCAGCATCGTTGATGCTTTGTGAGCCAGCTGTATGCTCCATATTATAATACACTCTTCCCCTGAACCCATAGATCTCCAGATCAAGAAATATATCAATGGCCGGGTTCAAATTCATTACGCCAAACTCCGCAAACCAATACGTGAAATCATCCTGCTTACGCTTTCCAGCTTTTAATCGGGCATCGACAGAACCAATAGATGCCGGTTGTTTGAGGGTGGCTTTTGCCGATACTCCAAAACCGGTTCCCCAGGTAGGATCATCCCTATAATATTGAAAACAAACTTGGCCGAAACTGATAGGCAACGATTCAAAACCACCCACGGCTACGCACTTATTGTCGAGGTCAAATTCAATTTTGGGTTCTTCAGCAGCAGCTGTGTTGCTTGCGATATAAAAAAGACCGCTGCCAGTATCATCATCGTCCCAGGCAGGGCCACCCGCCTTTTTCGTCGGATTAACGGGTGTCTGATCAACGGGTTTGTCGGGAACGTTGTATTTGGGGCCGTCAGGAAAAGGATCGTTGACGACGGTATTATCAATGTACGAAAGGTGAGTGTATTTTTGAATGGGTTTTCCACCTACACCGGCCAGGTTATCGGCCAAAACAAAATCACCGAAAACAAAGAAATGGTATTTTTTAGGGTTGGTATCGCTGAAAAGTGCCGTTTGAGTGACTTTGTATTTGAATCCGTTGTATTTTCCAGTCACCTGGTTATCCAAAGGAGTATAATTGGTGGTATTCTCCAAATTGCTGACCCTACCATCTGGCCAAATGTAGAGAGGCGGCATAGGCATATCTTTAAGGTAGATATTTCGATCTTCATCTTCCGCATTGTAAAAGTTCAGCGAAGAACCGGTGATGGCCACTGCTCCTTTGTTAAAATAAGCATCGTACATCTCAATCTCGGCCTTATCGGTTTGAGTTTTGCCGTAAAGCATGAATTTCTGCTTCGCAAACTTACTGACCGATGCGTACTGAAAACCGTTTTTATCGGCAAAGAGATTAAGTTTGCATTTTTGGTTAATGAACGGAACAAACACATCGCCATACACTACTGCTTCAAAGAGCTTCCCCTCAAAAACATCCAGTCGGGCTTTAGTAAATTTGGCCTGAAAGCCTTCATAAAGCCCTTTTTTACTGAACGACGTCTCCTCGGCCTTCACCCACAAAACACCGTTATCGTACGCACTGCCGACGCTGAATGTATAGACAGATTTATCTCCGGCCGTAAAATCGACCTTAGCATAAGGCATCGAAAGGCCATAAGGGGTATTGATCTTCAGGTCCTGTGCGGGTTTTACGGGTCCCAATGAAACCACCGCGTAATCAAAGGAGAGTTTTACGGATGCGTCTTTGTTAAGGGTGATGGTTGTTTCATCAATTTTTGCATCAAAAGCCAGACTTGTTTTGTTGGTAAAAGGAATCATGAGACCCACGGTACTGAATAAAAGCGGATCCTCCAATGCCTTTGAAGTGTTTGCGTCTGTACCGATGCCGTTTTTGGATATAGGCTTTGTCCCCACCCCGGCACCCACATTTGTATTCGGCTTGGAAGCCGTAGTGGATGGAGAACCAGACGAAGATTTAGGGATCAGTGCATTACTTTTCAAATGAGGAATCATTACTATCCCGCTTAATTCCCCCGTTACCTGAGAGATATCATTTACCCCCAACGATAATACCCCCGACAGTTTCAATTCATAGTCAGTTGGCATGGACAGTTTAAACTGATAGTCCTTTGCCAACGCGGCAGTGCCTTTCAGGAGAAATTTGTCATTGTGAACCTCAAGTGCAAACCACTCGTTTTTGGTAGTTAATTTTTGCGGACCAGGCGTAAATTTGGCTTCTGTTAAAGTCTCCGATGTAGTTGTTTGAGTTAGGTTCGGGTTTTTCGCCAAGCCCTCACTCACTCCCTTCGCGGCATTTTTTTGGGCCTGTTTGGCCACGCCGTCCTTATTCATTTCCACCACAACCGCCCCTCCCGTAGCTGGTAGTGACAGTTCCTTTTCGGCATCTATGAGTGAATACCAGATGATTCGACCAAATACTTTGGCTGATTGCAAAGGCCCTGCCTTGGCTTTCTCAAAAACCGAAGCATTATTATCCAATTGTTTGTCCAACGGTGCCTCCGTTTGCAAATCTGCAATTACTTCCAACAATTTGGGCTCAAAGCGCGCTTCGCCTTCCAATTCACTGCTTACAGCTATGATAAACGATTTAAGCGTGGCCCCTTCTTCTGTTTTTGCTTTGCCGCTGATAGCTTTTAACTCCACTTTATTGTTTTGCTGAAAAGATTTCACCACCACATTTTCAAGCACAACCGGTACACTTGTTTTATCGTTGATATAAAGCTTAGCTTTCTTATTGATAGGTTTAAGTACATCTTTAGGAGTAAGACTGACGGCGACCCTGAACCCCGCCATTTCGAAGCCGTTCATACTGACATTTTTAGCGGACTCTTTGGCAACCTCGACTATGGTCGGCGTATCATTTTTCGGAGTTGTATCTTCTCCGTACGTAAAATAGCAAACGGGGCTTTTTCCTTCGTTCAGAAAATTGATTTTTCGCGAAGCGTCAAACGCCTGAACGCGCACGGCATACCGTTTGCCCACCTTCAAGGCAGGCTGGTTGGGACCGTATAAAAATGAGTTTACCCGAATGTTTTTCACCTCTACGCCCGATGGCGGCAGCACTACGGCATCAATAAAAACGTTGGGGTCGTATCCCAATAGAGCATTGGATGTATTTACTTTAATTTCTGTTGTTTCAATTTTGGTAGGTTTAGAGGTAGGCTTTTTATCCTGACCGCTGTTCGGGAAACCGCTGATTACGTTGGATTGATTGTTCAGGACATTTTCGGCTACTGGCTGAACATCGGGTAATTCAATCACTCTCAGCGTATAACTCACCTGCGCGGGCGATACGCCCACGGGTGGCGTCCACGAAAAAATGACATTTTGTGGCGTATTGGCAGCGACTTTACTGTCACAAATGGGATTAATGAGCATCGGAGGTTCCACGCTTCTGAGGGTAAACAACCCGCTACATCCCAACGGAAAATCGGCCGACAGAGGACGGCTGCTTCGGTTGTCGAAGGCTTGAATACACAACTGATAATTGCCTTCTGGCAGGGGCATTCCACGGTAAAGTTGGGCTTTGTCCACGCCTTGGACCTCAATTTGCCCCAAATCAAATAACCCTTCCAAATCCGAACGCGTCAGTAGCTTGTTTTCTAAGGGAGCCAACCGCAGCGGCACCAACGGACGGAAGTTTTGTGGCGTGGCAATCCGCACGCCATTGTCGCCCGTAATCGTTCCCAAAAAGCGAACTTCCAACGCCGCCGAAGTCGTATTCCGCACAAAGATTTGGACTTGATTACCTCGGCCTGGGTAGTCCTGCAAATAGGCGCTGTAGGGCGGCAATACGTTGACCGTTACCTGCACTTGCTGCCCCCAACCCCCAATGGGCGCTAAAAAAGCACCACAAATCAACCCTATTATCAAAATAAACGGGTTTAAAATTCGCTGCGGATGCCCAACTCCTCCCCTACTGGGAGAGGTTGAGAGGGGGTTAAAACGAGATTCCATAACCAAGTGAGCCTCTAAGTTCATTGAATTTTTGATCGGGTTGTCCCGTATTTGAGTTAAGGTATCCTAGTTGTAAACTCAAGCTCTGGCGCTTGCCAAGCTGATAGCTCGCGTTGGCCGAACCATTAATGACTTGACCGTTTTGTCCTAATTGTTGATTGAACAAATAGCTTCCGCTGGCCGATACGTTCAGTTTTTTATCCAATAACGTGTGATTTACCCCCACCGTAGGCCCATAAAACCGAACCGTTTGATTTTGGGGCAAAAACGTCTGGGTATAGCTCGCGGTGGCATTGGCTCCAAAACCTGATTCCAATTGCGTAAAGAAGTAGCTCAGGTTCACATTTTGGTTCTGGTTTTGGGTAAACTCGGCGGTATTTTGGTTCAAATCCGACAGTTGTTGGTGCGTGACCGTAAGCGTAAACAAGTGAGAGACAGACTCATTTTGAAGATTATAACGCAAGTTTCCCATCAGACTCAAGTTGTTTTGTGCCAACCGCAACGTGTCGATGATGGGCCGCAACCCTGCTTGTTGGCTGATGCCATAATTTGAAAACTGTAGGTCGAGCCCAAAGGCAGTGGAGGGGTTGAACGACACCACCGCCGAACCAACCGTACGGCCCGTCTGGGCGTTTTTGTTTTGGGCCAAATTATCTTTCTGAATCCCCAAACTTCCCATAATCCGCAGTTTGCTATTCATCAAATTGAAACTTGGGGCTACGGTATAGCTCACAATATCGCTTTGGAAATAATACGCCCCCATCGTCTGGAAATTGGGATCAATGCGCTTGTATTGGAGTTTGAGGCCAAACACTTTGTTTTGGTAGCCCACGGCCGTTTGGAGGGCCGTCGTCAACTGCGTACTGAGCTGAGCAGGCATAAAAACGGTGAAAGCTTTAAGCAATGAGCCTTGTTCCAACGGAATCAACTGCGCGCGGGTATCGCGGGTGTAGGCGCTCCCCGCAGCGTCCAATTCAAACGACACTCTTTTTACGAGCGTAAACCGCGACGTAAGCCCTATCACGGTGTTGCGGGCAGGTGCAATCGACTCGTTGGGGGTGATGGAATTTTGATCGTCTGCGGCATTGAGCAAATTCAAATCAACGTAATTGGAAGCTGTCCCGTAGCCCAATTTTACGGCGTAGCCCGTCCGCTTAAACGAAGGCAGTGCTTGGTCGGGGTTGGCGAGGTCGGTCGAAATGGCTTTGTTGAATCGCCCATACACTGCTCCCAGACGTAGTTTTCCAGGATTTATCTCAAAACCGCCCCCTAAAAACGTGTGCCCCGCCAAGGTAAAGGGCGAAAATTGGACGTTGCGGTACCCCGCATGAACCATCGCCCATTTGTAGGTAGGACTTACGCCAAACTGATTGAAAGGTTGACGAAAGTTAGCTCCTTGGTTTCCTAAGACCATCGAAAAGGGCAACGAGACACCCCCTGGCAAGGCCACATTGACCGAACCGCTCAGTCCGAAGGGTGTGGTTTGGTTGCGAGCGTCAATACCGCTGGCTTGGTAAAGTCCCGCGTAGGCATTTAACCCGCCCGACAACTTCACAGCCTGAGAGGAAGAGTTTTGAGCATAGATGGCATTGCTCAGGATAAAACACAAAAACAGTAGAAATCGGCGCATAGTTTTTGCTATTGGGTAGAACAAAAATAGCCCATTTATATAGGTTCGTCAATCGTATAAATATATGACCGTAGAACTACTCGCGTATATTTAAAAAAGCATAAATACCTATTAGACAGACAATTAAAACAAAAACCTATTCTCTAAAAGTATATTTTTTGAGAATAGGTTTTGAGTAAACGGTCGTAGGAATTGAGTTAACGGTCAGCGAGAAAGCTGAATGACATTTTCGCGAAGGGCTTTATTGATGGCTTCGCCTTTGGAATTGACCTGAAGTTTCTCGTAAATCCGCATAATGTGCGTCTGTACGGTACTGATACTAATCTGACAGTGGTGCGCAATGAGCTTATAACTATCGCCTTCAACCAAGCGATGCAGCACTTCTATTTCTTTGGGAGTCAGGTCGTAGGTTATTTTTTGTTTGGGTTTTCGGAAAGCCCCCAACACTTTGAGCGCAATGCTCGGGCTCATGGCCGCACCGCCTTGCAGTACTTCGTCAATGCTTTCAATGATTTTTTCGGCAGGAGTTTTCTTCAATAAATAGCCCACCGCCCCCGTTTCGATGGCCGCAAAGACGTTTTCGGTATCTTCGTAGGCCGTCAGCATCAGCACTTTGGGAGGAGAAGTCAACTGTTGCAACAAAGCCACGGCCTCGATGCCCGTTCGAGACGGCATTTCGATGTCCATTAAAACCACTTCGGGCCTTTCAACCTGAACGGTTTCGAGCACCCGCGTAGCATCAGGATGCGAGCCTACCAGCTCAAGACCATCGCTCAGTTCAATGATGAGCGCGATGGTATGTCTAAACGAATCGTTGTCGTCGTAAATCGAAATACGTGGCATGGTAATTCTCGTTTATTAGGCAAAGGTAAAGGACGATAGCCTCGTTGTAAATCGGATAAATATATGATTGACGGCTTAGTTCTTGAAGTTTAAACGTACTGCGCTCCCTTTTTGCAAAACCGATTCTAAGACCAACGTCCCACCAATTTCCTCCGCCCGTTTTTTCATGTTTTTGAGCCCATTACGCGTATTGACCGCCTCAACATCGAAACCTACGCCATTATCAATTACTGCCACATTCCATTCGTCATTCTGCCCTCTAAATTCGACATTTATCTGGCTCGCTTGCGCGTATTTGAACGCATTGTTTAACGCCTCTTTTACAATCAAATACACATTCTGACGCACTTGCAACGGCAAACTTAACGACTCCACTTGGGCATCCGTCACAAAATCTAACGTTATCTCCTTCGACTCCGCCAGCGGCTTGGCATACTCCCGCAAACGCGTAAACAAATGCTGCATCGAGTCGTTGCGTGGATTGATTGTCCACACAATGTCATCCATCGACTCCAGCATTTGACGCGCATCTTCGCTAATTTTACCCACCATTTGCTCCGCTTTTTGCGGCTGATTGGCCGCCAGTTGCTTTTGCGTCAGGCCACTCAGCAGCGAGATACTACTCAAAGTACTCCCTATCTCGTCGTGCAAATCAGCCGCAATCTTATTCCGCAGCTGCAATGACTCCCGCAAACGACGGTATTTGGCGCGGTTGATGACAAAAACAATGCTCACCAACGCCAACAGCAACGCCAGCCCTCCACCGATGAGCCACAGGCGGTTTTGGAGTAGTTCTTGGTCTTTGATTTTAGACTCTTGTTGAAGCAGTCGAATTTGTTGCTCTTTGGTTTTTGTTTCGTACTTCGCAATTAGTTCTTGAAGCTGCTGTGCTGTTGCTACTTTTTCCGTAGAATCGCTAAGGTTTGTACTTTCGAGCAGGCTTTGATACGCTTTTTTAAATGACTGATTTTCTGCATATAGCGTTGACAAACCTCCTTGGTATTCGGCAATTCTTACGGCATCATTTTGTTTCTTGGCAAGCGCTAGAGCTTCTTTCAAATACGCTTCGGCCCGTTCGGGTTGGTCAATTTCACGGTAAACCAACGCTAAATTGGATTTGGCAACCGCCACCGAGGTAACTGCCTCTAGCTGCTCGGCCAGCTGCAACGACTGTTCCATGTAACGGATTGCCTCTTTGGGCTGTTTGAGTTGCTGGTACATCCTCCCAGTATTTGCCAAATAATCGGTTTGGCCGCGTAAAAATTCTGCTTTTTTGGCCAGCGAAAGGGCTAATTGAAAATACTTCAATGCCTCTTTAGGCTGAGAGAGATCATCATAGATATTTCCCAACGAATTGTTGTGAATAGCTGCATTTTTCCAATTTTTTTGCTCATTGTCTATCACAATAGCTTTCTTGAGGTACGCAAGCGCCTCTTTCGGACGCTGAAGGGCTTTGAGCGCATCTCCAATGGCCGCATAAATACTTGCATACGGCTTGAGTTTGTATTTTTCTTGCATTTCAAGGCACTTGAATGACATTTTCAACGCCTCATCGTAGTTGTTTAGGCTATTATGTAACGTAATAACATTGCTGTACGCTTCATACAGTATGCTCCCAGGAAGTTGAAAACGTGTAGCTTCTTCCACCGCTTTTTGAAAATAAGCCAACGCTTTGACATAATCGGTTTTATAATAGTACATCGTAGCTCGCACACGTGTGTTGGCGTACTTTCCTAAGAAGTAGTTATATTTTAGCGCTAACGGTTCCGCTATTTTTAGCACAGAATCCACTTTATCATATTCATCCGTTTCATTGAGAAGCTTATTGGCGTAGCGATTGAGCGCCCATACGTAGTTGCTGTCTTTGGGGGCAGTTTTAAGATACATCACCAACGAATCACGTGTATTCGGGATTTGAGCTATCATCGTTTCCCCCAAAAAAACCATAAAAAAGAGGGGCATTAACACTTTGTTTCTGCGCATAACCGAAGGGTGAGTTATAGGTTAAATTGCAATTTTACTTCTGATTTTTGTCCTTCTTGGCTCATGATGAGCAACGTCCCACCAATTTCCTCCGCCCGTTTTTTCATATTTTTGAGCCCATTACGCGTATTGACCGCCTCAACATCGAAACCTACTCCATTATCAATTACTGCCACATTCCATTCGTCATTCTGCCTTCTAAATTCGACATTTATCTGGCTCGCTTGCGCGTATTTGAACGCGTTGTTTAACGCCTCTTTTACAATCAAATACACATTCTGACGTACTTGCAACGGCAAACTCAACGACTCCACTTGGGCATCCGTCGCAAAATCCAACGTTATCTCCTTCGACTCTGCCAGCGGCTTGGCATACTCCCGCAAACGCGTAAACAAATGCTGCATCGAGTCGTTGCGTGGATTGATTGTCCACACAATGTCATCCATCGACTCCAGCATTTGACGCGCATCTTCGCTAATTTTACCCACCATTTGCTCCGCTTTTTGAGGCTGATTGGCCGCCAGTTGCTTTTGCGTTAGGCCACTCAGCAGCGAGATACTACTCAAAGTACTCCCTATCTCGTCGTGCAAATCAGCCGCAATCTTGTTGCGTAACTGCAATGACTCCCGCAAACGACGGTATTTGGCGCGATTAATAACAAAAACAATACTCACCAACGCCAACAGCAACGCCAGCCCTCCACCGATGAGCCATAGGCGGTTTTGCTGCGACTGAAGCTCCGATTCCTTTTGCAATAGCTTGATTTGTTGTTCTTTTCGCTCGGTTTCAAACTTCATGCTCAACTCATCCATGCGGGCTTTTTGTTGTTGCGAAAACAGCGAGTCACTCAGTTTTTGAGCTACTTGTTGATTTTCGTACGCCTGTTTGTAATCTCCTTTTTCCACAAACATTTCCCTCAGGGCTTGGTAGATATAGCCTTGGTATTCGAGCGAGCCAATTTCTTTAAAAATCGACAACGCGTCTTTCAGATACATTTCTGCTTTCTCGAACTGTTTTTGAGATTGGTAGTACTGGCCTAAATTCCCGTAAATAGCCCCAAGCTGATGCGTAAGATGAAGTTTTTTAGCACTTTCCTCCCCTTTTTTTAAAGCCGCCAAATCTTCTTTTGGTTTGTTTAAATCCCTGTACACCGACGATAAATTGATGGCAATATCCACCATAATCGCTTCATAATTAGCTTGCTGCGCATAACTGTCGGCTTTTTGAAGGTAAGACAAGGCCCGTTGGTATTCTTTTTGTTCGGCCAGCAACGACCCAATTCGGTTGTTGGTAACGGCCAATCCACGGTAATTCTTTTCCTTTGTTTTGATTTCCAAACTCTGCTGAAAGTATTTCAGAGCCACCTCATTTTTACCTTGAAGGTGGTAGATTGCCGCCGCAATATCGTAGGGAGAACTTCCTGACAATTTGGGTAAGCGCTCTCGTTCAAAAATCTTGATAGATTCCAACACGTACTTCAACCCCTCTTCGTTGTTCCCCATTAAATGAAGAATCATGCCTACGTTCGTCAAAGCGCGTTGTTGTGACGAAGCCCCCAATGAAGACGATTTGGTCAACTGCAACGTTTTTTTGTAAAAGTCCAACGCTTCGCTGTATTTTCCTTGCACGTACGCACTCCGCCCTCGCAAATCGTACGAATCAAACGCTCCTTTTTTGTTTTTGAGTTGTTGCGCCAACGTCAGCAGTACTTTCGCCAGCGAGTCTGCTGCCTTGTACTCAGACGCATCCACTTTCTTCCAGGCATAGTCCGCAAGTGCTTGCAGGTAGAGTGTATCTTTGGGCGAAGTGGTTAAAAATTGAACCAACGAGTCAGCGGATTGGGGTACAGTACGTTTTTGGGCAACCGCCACTGCACCTAAAAGTATTCCAAAAAAACCTACCAATAAGCAGCTTTTTTTCATTTAAAAGTAGGGTTAAGAATTTACGTTTAAGGTACTATTATTTTGGAAAAGAAACTACAAATTGACTTTGGAAAGCGCTTTTTGCTATTTTTACCTAGTTTTATTCCCCCTCCACTGACCAACAGCGTATGTATTATCTCCTATCATCCCCCAATCCAGAAAGCCGTTTTATTGAAATCGAATGTACATTTCTCGACGTAGAAACTGAATATCTCGAAATCCAACTTCCTGCTTGGCGGCCTGGAAGGTATGAGCTACAGCAT
This sequence comes from Runella defluvii, assembly GCF_014195535.1. Classification (GTDB taxonomy): domain Bacteria; phylum Bacteroidota; class Bacteroidia; order Cytophagales; family Spirosomataceae; genus Runella; species Runella defluvii. The sequence goes on from NZ_JACIBY010000006.1 coordinate 420,333, forward strand.
TTTGCCAAAAATATTCAGCGTTTTGGAGTTTTCAATAAAAATAATGAGCCACTTACTTATCGGAAAATTACCAAAGACCGCTGGCGGGTAGAAACGGGTGCCGAAACGGAAGTGGTGGTTCGTTACAACTACTATGCCAATGTACAAAATGCAGGAAGTAGCTACGTCAATAACGACTTTTGGTATGTTAATCCTGTGAATCTTTGTGTCTATGCCGATGCTTTTTTGAACCAACCTTGTACGCTTCAACTCGCCATTCCCGATACGTACCAAATTGCCTGTGGATTGCCGCAGATTGCGCCCAAAACGCTGTTCGCCAAAGATTATTACGAACTCGTCGATAGCCCTTTGATGGCTTCCGAAACGCTTCAACACCGTACCTATCAGGTGCAGGATACCACGTTTTACGTTTGGATGCAAGGGAATATCAAGCCCAATTGGGAGCAAATTGTTGCCGATTTTCAGAAATTTTCGGCCGCCCAAATCGCCGTAATGGGCTCTTTTCCCGAACCCGAATACCACTTTTTAAACTTGATTTTACCCACACCGTACTACCACGGCGTCGAACACCGCCACTCAACAATGGTCGTACTTGGCCCCGACGATGAAGGCGATGGCCTGCACCTCGACCTCCTCGGCGTAAGCTCACACGAGCTATTTCATGCTTGGAACATCATTCGGATTCGGCCGAAAGAATTACTGCCGTACGATTTTACCAAAGAAAATTACTTCACGACTTGCTTTGTGGCCGAAGGAGTGACAACCTACTACGGCGATTTGTTTCTACGGCGTTCGGGCGTCTTCAATGACGAAGGCTACTATCGCGAGCTACAGACGTACATGAAGCGCCATTTTGAAAATAGTCGTCATGCCCAGCAATCGCTGGTAGAATCATCGTGGGACTTGTGGCTCGACGGCTACGAGAAGGGAATTCCGCAGCGAAAAGTATCGGTGTATCATAAAGGGGCGTTGGCAGCGTTAATTCTTGACCTAACCATTCGCAAGATTCACAACCACAAACGGTCACTCGATGACGTTATGTACGCTTTATGGCAAAGATTTGGCATACCTTTTGTAGGATATACGATGGAAGACTACCAAGCAGTGGTGGAAGAAATTGCGGGGGAAACGCTTCCGTGGTACTGGAACGACTGTATTTTGAGCAATTTACCCCTGGAAAATCACTTAAACGATGCCCTCACGTGGGTAGGTTTACACATGGTTAGTTTTGGGGACGGAACAGTCCAACTACAAGAATTAGGAAGTGAACCTGCCGTTTTAGAACGAAAAAAATGGTTAAATGGCAATATTTAAGGCATTTTTGAGTGTTTTAGCGGATTTTTTTATACATTAACACCAAATTATCAGGCATAAATCTAACAACGACAATGAAAATCACGCCGATTGAGATTCGTCAACATACTTTCCAAAGAGTCTTACGTGGATACGACGCAGAAGAAGTAAATGCTTTTTTGGCCTCTTTGTCACACGAATGGGAACGCGTGCTCAACGAAAACAAGATGCTAAAAATGCAGCTTGAAATAGCCGAAAAAGAGCTCAACAAACTTCGGGAAGTAGAATTGACGATGTTTAGAATGCTCAAAACGGCGGAAGATACCAGTACGCAAATGACCGAGCAGGCCAAAACCGCCGCCGAAAAGTACATCGAAGACGCGCGCCAAAAAGCCGAAGAACTCGTCAACGAAGCGCGGAAGAAGTCGAATATGCTCGTCATTGATGCCGAAAACCAAGCAAAATACGTGCGCGAAGAAATCATGAATGATTTTAAAAATCAGGAACGTGATTTCAAAGCCATGGAAAAATACCGCGACAACTTGATTGTCCAGCTCAAAACCCTTGCCAACAATACAGTGGACAGTGTGGAGCGTTTTGAAAAGAAATTTGCCCAAAATACGGTAGCCGAACGTCTCGAAGACCTTAAAACGCAAGTATCAGACGCCATTCTGCAAGGAGAGCAAACCCAACAAGCTCGCTTAGAAGCAGAGAAGATTGTGGAAGAAATCGTGGAAAGCCAACCTCCTGTAGAAGAAATAGCGCCTGAGGCCGTACAAGAAGTAGTAGCCGAGGCGATTACGGAAGAAACTGTAGCCGAAGAAACAACCGACGAACCAGCCTCTGAAGAAGAAAAACCGAAACAAGAGGGTTCATTCTTTGACCAAATTTAACCCCCAAAAACCTATGAGGTTTAGCTAACGTTATACCGTGACACCTTATAGGTTTGCTTTCATTCATCTTTACACACGTTTATTTTGGGAACAGTAGCACTAGAAGGAATTGAAATATTCGCTTACCACGGCACCTCGGATGAGGAGCAAAAAATTGGCAACAAGTTTTCGATTGATGTCACCATCCAAACCGATTTTTTAGAAGCCGCCCGCCTCGATCGCCTGCGCGACACAGTCAATTACGAAGTGGTCTATAAAGTAGTAGTAGAAGTGATGAGCAAGCCAAGTCGGCTGCTGGAGCACATTGCGTACAATATCATCGAAGGACTACGCGCCACCTACCCCAGCGTAGAAAGCATCGAAGTCAGCGTGTCGAAATTTAACCCGCCCGTCGGGGGCGTCTGTGCGCGTTCGCGCATTACGATGAAAGGGTAAAGCAAACGAAACGCCCCCGTCTGCCAAGCAAACGGGGGCGTTGTGTTTATCATCGTCGGGGAAATAGCCTACACCAATTTCCAACCTTCGCGGTACTGACGCGATACAAACTGGTTCGCATCGTCGAAGTTGGTGATCTTCATGTTGTTACCATCCCACAACAACTTCTTACGACCGTAGTAATCGAAGCCATTGCCTTTTGGTTGACGAAGCATGTAGCTACGAATCGCCAAGTTACCCATCAATACCGTTTCAGTAAGTGGTCCTGAGTAATCAAACGATGACGTCAAGCCTTTGTGCTTGTCGCTACCAAAACCTGCCTTACAAGCCTCGGTCCAGTGGATTTGGTGGCCGTATTCTGGCAAGTTTGTAGGCGCAGCATACTTGCTGTCTTTCGCCATTTCTACTTTGTCGCCGTTTTTGTAATAAATCTTAGGATTGTTGCCGTACATATCGCAGGCAATGATTCCCTTGCTACCAATCATCAACACCCCGTTCGCGCCGTTTCCGTCGGTGCTAAGTGGTTCGTTGGCAGGAATCCAATCAGGGTGGAACGGACGCAAACCGCCGTCCATCCATTCCATTTTCAATGGGCTCTTATTTTTCGCAGTGGCAGGGAATTTAATTTCTACCAACGCCGATGGCGGGCATCCTTCTGGAATCCACTCTGGGTTCCAGTCTTTCAAGAACACCGAACCTATGCTACACTCTACTTCCGTTGGGTAATTAAGACCCAATACACGGAACGGAGTATCGATGGTGTGGCAACCGATGTCACCCAACGCGCCCGTACCGAAGTTCCACCAACCGCGCCATTTGAACGGGTGATAGCCAGGGTGATAGTCAACCCACTGTGCAGGCCCTACCCACTGATCCCAAGCGACACCTTCTGGCATGTCAGGCTTACCCGTTGGTACAGGAATCCCCTGTGGCCAAACAGGACGGTTAGTCCAAATTTGAACCGTATGCACAGGCCCTACTAATCCTTTATTGAACCACTCAACCATTTGTAGTTGGGCAGGGTTCGACGCGCCTTGGTTACCCATCTGCGTCACCACTTTGTACTTACGAGCGGCTTCTGTAAGCATACGCGCTTCGTAGATATTGTGGGTCAATGGTTTTTGTACATAGACGTGTTTGCCCAATTGCATGGCCGCCATCGCAATCACCGCGTGGTTGTGGTCAGGCGTAGAAATGGTAACGGCATCAATGTTTTTACCTTCTTTGGCCAACATTTCACGCCAATCTTTGTACTTCGTTGCGTTAGGGAAACGCTCGATTGACTTCGCAGCTTGTTTGTAATCCACATCGCAGAGCGCCACCACGTTATTGGCTCCGTTGTTTGATGCGTTAAAAATGTCACTTGTTCCCTTGCCACCTGCTCCGATAGCTGCCAAATTAAGTTTGTCAGATGGTGCAGTATAACCCTTTCCAATCACATGGCGGGGCACAATGAAAAAGCTACCTACGGCCAAGGCGCTCTTTTGCACGAAATCACGTCTTGATACCGATAAGGTCTTTTGTTTTGATTTCATTGGTTTAGTAGTTTTTTTAAGTTGTTTGAACAGACTCATAACTTAAAGCACAAAAGCAGGCAATAATTACCGTTTTATTGAGTATTTTTTTAGAAAAGATGCTAAAACTCTGCTTACTTTTGAGATTGATTAGAGACAAAAAAGCAAACGCCTGATGTATAATACGTTCTTAAAAGCAAAGTGGACTATTGGGGAGACTGTTATCGGTTATTGGTTATCGGTTATTGGTTATTGGTTTCAGAGGAGAAGAAGAATTGCTGCGCTGTGGCTTTTTGTAAGCCTTTCGTTGGCTGGTTATGCCCAAACAAAGGTGGGTACGTTGGAGAAAAAGTTTATCAAACACGGTCTAGTGGACATCCAAACCCTCGACCCTACGCTCAAGGTGGAACTCAAGTACTCCACGACCGATAACTTCATCAAAGAAGATGTCTATGGCGACTTAGAGCGCGCTTATTTGCAACCCATGGCCGCCCAAAAATTGGTAAAAGCCAATCAGTTTTTAAAACAAGAAAAGCCTACTTATACGTTGTTGGTGTACGACGGCGCTCGTCCGCTGAGTGTTACCAAGATTTTTTGGGCACGGATGAGTCACTTGCCCTATAACCGCCGCGAAGATTTTGTGGCCGACCCTGCCAAAGGCTCTATTCATAACTTTGGCTGTGCGGTTGACCTAACCATCGCCGACGAAAATGGCAAGCCGCTGGATATGGGCACTATTTTTGATTTTTTTGGCGTTAGTGCCGAACCACGACGCGAAGCCGAAATGCTCAAATCGGGTAAACTATCTCGCCAACAAGTCGAAAACCGCAAGCTGCTACGGCGCGTCATGCTCAAGGCAGGATTTACGTCGATTCAGACCGAATGGTGGCATTTCAATGCCTTGTCTCGCGCCAAAGCAAAAGCTAAATACGGGTTTATTGAATGATGCTCCTTCTCGCACTTTTTCATAGTTTTTGGCTTTCGCTGTTTGGCAGCAGTGACACCACCCAGCACGTCCTTGTCCGACAAGTGACTTTTACGGGCAATTTTCGCACCCGAGAGCACATTATCCGCCGCGAAATGGATGTGCGCGCAGGCGATGTGATTACGGTACAAAAGCTTGATTCGCTGCTGGAGTACGACCGCCGCAAAATCCTCAACACCAACCTATTCATCACGGTAGAGCTAAAAAAGAAGCGCTTAGACAATGACACCACCGCGCTGAGTTTTTATACCGCCGACGGAAAACTCATCGCTCCCCCCCAAACCATCGACGTAGAGGTCGTTCTAAAAGAACAATGGTATTTGCTGGCTTTTCCTGTATTTGAACTCGCCGACCGCAATTTCAACGAATGGTGGTACGAACGCGGGCGCGACCTGAGTCGCACGATTTACGGAACTTACATTTTACACCAAAACCTGACGGGCAACAACGACCGCCTTCGACTACGCGCTGAGTTTGGGTTTATTCCTCGGCTTGATTTGTATTACTCCCGACCTTATTTGGGTAAAAAACAAAAACTAGGCATGACCGTCGGAATGATTCGGCTAACCAACCGAACCTTGCCTTACCGTACCCGTGCCGATAAACTCATTTTTTTTCCGAGCGACAGCCGTATGCGCGAACGGCTCAACCCCTACGTTACTTTTACCTATCGGCCACGGTTCTACGGTTTTCATTCAATAACCGCCCAATATTCCCATACCACCCTTAGCGATACCGTGGCACGCCTAAATCCTAATTATTTTTTGGAAGGTCGCCGACAACAGCGTTATTTCCAACTGAGCTATTCGCATTTTTTTGACCGCCGCGACCGGGTCCAATATCCTTTAAGAGGGTTTTATTATGGCATAGTTTTTAGCCGATTAGGACTCTTTTCTTCCGATGATGTTCAACAATGGGAGGCTACTGCCAACTATGGACAATACTTCTCCTTAGGCAAAAAGCTCTTTTTTAGCTACAGTTTCAAAGCCAAGACTTCTAGCCCCTTTTTACAGCCTTTTCTACAGACGCGGGGGTTGGGCTACGGCACCGACCTTGTCCGTGGCTACGAACTGTACGTCATTGATGGTCAACACTTTGCTTTAGCTAAAACCAATTTGCGCTACCAATTATTAAACCGAACGTTTAACTTGAGTAAGTTCATCAAAATGCGTCAGTTTAATACCTTCCCGTTGGCGATTTATCCCAATATCTACGCCGATTTTGGTTATACCCGAAACCAATACAGTTCGCTAAACAACAGCACATTGGCCAACCGCCCGTTGATGGGTGTAGGAATAGGGCTGGATGTAGTGACTTGGTATAATTTTGTGGGACGACTCAATTATTCAGTCAATCACTTAGGCGAAGCGCGTCCTTATTTTTCGATAGGCCGAGAGTTCTGATTTTCACCCAACAAAGTATTAGTTTCCCATTAAAAAGAAGTAAGTCATTGGTATAGAAGCGTATTTAGCCCTAACTTAGCAGGGATTTTAAGCAAATTTGGACGAAATGACTCATTATTACCCAAAATACACCTACTTATTAGTCTTGGCTGGCGTTGTCGCAATCTTGTTTTCGTGTGGAAAAAGTAACGAAAAAACAGCCGAACAAAAAGCTGCTACCGATACAGCCAATGCCGTCAAAACACCTGTTGTAAGTAGCAATCAATCAGAGCTATTGAAGCTCGTCATTACGCCTCAAGGGGGCGATTTTCGTGGTTTTAAGTTTGGCGACCCGTTAAGCAAAATCAAGGCCGAAGAGAAGTTTGAACTGTTTGAAGACAGCACCAACCACGTAGGCTACACGCACGAAACGGAGAATTTTGAAGCAATTGATATTCTTTATTACCTCGACAACAACAAAGCCCTCAACGGCGTCCGCGTGGACATTTATCTCAACGAAGCCAATGATGCCCAAAGTTTGTACAATCAATTTGACACCTATTTGTCGGGGAAATACGCACCCGATTCAAAACAAGGCAAACGTACGACGTGGAAGGCCCGAGGGGGAATGCTCGTATCGCTCGAAGACGTAAGTAAAGGCAAAGATTTTGGCCTTCGCATCGGAATCGGTGCCAAAGGCAAATCGACCGAGAAAAAGCCCAAACCTTTGCAATAGCCGCTTTTCAATATGCACGTTGTTATCATCGGGAATGGAATTGCGGGCATCACAGCCGCACGGGAGCTGCGCAAACGTAGCGATTGCCGCATCACGGTTATCTCCAAAGAGACCGACTATTTCTTTTCCCGAACGGCGCTAATGTACGTGTATATGGGGCACCTCAAGTTTGAGCATACCCAACCTTATGAAAACTGGTTTTGGCAAAAAAATAAGATTGAGCTAGTCAGAGGAACGATTGAATCTGTTGATTTTGCCCAACGTAAATTGTTTCTTTCGGCCAACAGTCAAACGGTAGTTTACCAACCAACCCTGCTTGAGCGACTCACCAAAGTAGCCTCAAAACCAGCCACTTCTGCCTCTCAAGTACGCGAACTTTCTTACGATAAACTTATCATTGCAACGGGTTCTGTACCTCGTTTTGGCGACTGGCCCAATACCCATCTGGATGGCGTCCAAGGGCTTTATAGCTTTCAGGATTTGGAAAAACTCGAACGGTCGTCGGCAGGAGTAAAACAAGCCTTGGTCGTGGGTGGTGGGTTAATTGGGGTAGAATTGGCCGAAATGCTTCATTCGCGCGGCATCCATGTGACCATGCTCGTGCGTGAATCGAGCTATTGGAACAGTGTATTACCTCCCGAAGAATCTACTCTTGTCACCCAACATGTCCAAAAGCGTGGGATTGATCTCCGATTTGGCTGCGAGCTAAAAGAAATGCAAGGTACTCAACGGGTGGAGCGCGTTATCACTTCGCAGGGAGAAACGATTGACTGTCAGCTTGTAGGCATTTCCATCGGCGTTGAACCAACGATTGATTTTTTAACCAATACCTCCCTCGAAACGCAACGCGGAATTTTGGTCAATGAGTATTTAGAAACCAACCTTCCTGACGTATATGCGGTTGGTGACTGCGTCGAACACCGTACGCCTCCGCAAGGCCGTAAATCGGTGGAGCAAATTTGGTACACGGGCCGCATCATGGGCGAAACCGTTGCTCAGACCATTGGTGGTCAACGGACGCCTTACCAGCCAGGCGTATTTTTTAATTCGGCCAAGTTTTTTGACCTCGAATACCAAACCTACGGCGAAGTCCCCGCCCAATGCCCCGACGACATTCAGAGCTTTTATTGGCAGCACCCAAGCAAAGAAATCGCCATCCGAATCAACTACCGCCAAGGCACACAGGCAGTCACGGGTTTTAACGCCCTTGGCACTCGCCTTCGTCACGCTACTTGCGACGCGTGGATACGCCAACAGTGCTCGTTAGACTACGTGTTAGAGCACTTCCAAGAGGCCGATTTTAACCCTGAGTTTTTTGAGAAGCTGCGGTTGTCCCGCTGACGTCAGACCGTTTACTAACTTTAATGCTATCTTTTTGTCTATCAGGTGGGTTTAATGTATTTTCAACGATACTAAACCTGCTTTGCTTTGTTACAAAAATTTCTACCCCCGCCCCTTTTGCGCCCTTTCATAAAAGAATACTGGCTGCTTCGCCTTGGTCAGGGGAGCGGTGTTCCTTTGGTGATGGCTCCCGTACCCGAGCAGTGCCTCTATTTTTACCCCCGCAGCCAGCCCCAACCCTTTGATGCAACGGGAAAACCCATAACAGCTTTTAACACGATGATTATGGGACAGGCAACAATTGGAAACACCAAGCTGCTGGTTCCCAACGGGTATTGTATGTTTAAAATACTTTTTCAGCCTGGAGGTATGTATCGGTTGTTAAACGTACCGATGACGTATTTTGCAAATAATTATGAAGAAAGTGCGGCGGTGTTGGGCGGAGAGGTAAAGCAGCTTTCGGAACACATTTGTAATGCCGACTCTGACACCGAAGTTATTTCCTTGACAAACGAGTATTTGGTTCGTCAACTGAGCAGAAGTAAAGTCGCAGCATTACCTATCGACGTTGTCCTGACCCAAACCAATTTACGAACGCAAACTTTAGACCAACTAGCGGTAGCCGCTTGTGTAAGTTCTCGGCAATTTGAGCGTCAGTTTTTGGAACGCATAGGAGTAAGTCCAAAAATTTACCAACGTCTGCTTCGATTCAATCAGGTAATGAACTTAAGAAAACAAAACCCTGCTTTAAAATGGGTCGATATAACGTACCATTGTGGCTATTTTGACCCCAACCACTTGTTACGAGATTTTAAGCAATTTACGGGCGTCGTTCCTTCGGGGTTTGATTTTGAGAATGCCGTGATATACTAAAACCTTACATCAACTTTTTCAAGGTTTCGACGTTTAGGGCTTCATCAAATACGGCCCGAATTGGAATGTAAAACCCTTCCATGACAAAACTTTTAATCTGCCCTTCTGCCGATTTAAGAATCAGTTCGTATTCGCCTTCTGCGTAGTGATACTGTTCAATGGTTTGATGGTCGGGATCAATAATCCAGTATTCCTCTATTTGATGTGCTTGATAATCTTTGAATTTCACCCCGCGGTCACGCTCTTTTGTGCCCTCTGACAAAATTTCAACCACCCAATCAGGAGCGGGAAAAAGTGTTTGCTTTTCGGTAAAAATAGCGGCTTTCTCTTTTTTGAAGAAACAGATGTCTGGCTCATAATCATTACGAGTGAGCGTAATCATGATTTTTTCGATACCTACAAAACCGAGCTGATTTGTATCGGCGTAGATACTCATCAAACGAGCCAGCAACAACGAAGCAGTATTGTGGCGTTTCATCACAGGCGAATGAACGATGATTTCACCATTGATAAATTCCGCTTTTTCTTGTTCGGTGATGTCATTATAAAAAGCAATTCTTCGCTGCTTTTCATTTTCAAGTGCCACTTCAATGGCTTGAATCAAAAAATAAGCATCTGGTTCATTCAGAATTTCAGAAATAAGGCGATTGCTCATGATACGTTCAGTTGGTAAACAAATATACAAAAAATTGATATAAGCTAGGTCAATCGCACCCGCTTTTGAGAATGTGCTATCAGGTAAAATGTCGTTTTTTTACTATGCTTTCCTTTCTCCTTATCTCTACGTTTGTAAAAACATAACTCTTTATGAACGAATGAAAAGGAAAGCCATATATATTCTGACAACCTTCGTTTTAGTCATACTGCCTTTTTTGGTTATGAGCCTAATTGGGCGCTATTCTCCCTACGTAGAAGGCAATAGTTTTCTGAGGTATGTCACCATCTGTAGTGTTATTTCGATGTCCATTGTGTTGGCGGTTTGGTTATTCTTTAAAAACTCTCTACAATCATTTGAAGGCGTGCCCATTAGTGGTGCATTTTTGTTTTTACTAGTTTGCCCATTGATAGGTATATTTGGATTAGCCTCCGCTCCTGACCTCAGCCTCAAAATGCTTGAACATCCCGAACGAGAGCATTTGCGCTATATTTTCTTATTCATCGCAGCAATACTTTTTGGAGTATTTGGCTTCTTGCTATTGATGAGCAACTCGTTCAAAAATAAGCGTTTAATGAGGTGGTTGATGACAGCCTTTTTTATTCTTGCTTTTGCCGAATTTAGCTGGGAATTTAGGCATCATTACCTATATCCCGAAGCAATGAAAGAATGGATAAGTCAAGGCAAAAAAGTAGAAGATTTTGCCAGATACTATGACAACACAACTGTTGTTAACATTGGCATATTGGGGCGGCTGATTCAGTTTTCGTTGATAATATGGCTTTCAGTCTATTTTTATAAGTTGCGGCACACCAATAGTTGGTCACCAATCGTGTCCGTCATTTTTAGCCTACTTGGGATAATCACTGCAATAATGATTTATTTTATTCAATTTAACTTTCCCAAAGGTTTTGAGATATTAATGCTATTCTTTATTCCAGGCATACCGTTTTTTCTTTTGTATTGGTTGGGAGTAGCTTTATTGACAAAATCCAAGAAAAGTGGCATAAGCAGAATCCAAAACTAAACTCAAAATCACCGAATGAACGCACTCATTGACAAGCACCTTACCGCCGAGCAAGTGGCAAAAATCAATGAAATGCACCCGCAAGTCATCAAGAATTTTCAGGGAAGGGAGTGGTTTTCTATTTTGGGTTTTTTGCTGGTGGCAGCTTGTCCTTTTTTAACAAAGCGAAAACAAGAGATTTACCCTTGAAATTCATTATCTGATATTTCGACGTCCTTACTTTAACGATAGCCTTACCTTCACCCACTGCTGATTTCGCAATGCTTCTACTTCCATGTGCCCTTGCCAGTTGACTTCTTGATAGATTTCCAGCAAATCGCGAATGGTTTTGACTGGCTTGTTATTAGCCATGCGGATGACGTCTTTGGGTTGTAAACCTGCTTTCGACAACAGGCTATTGGCACCAGTACTCGTTATGATGACGCCCGTTTCATCGGGCAAGCCATAAGCAGAGCGTTCGCCTAAGCCTTCAACGTTTTTGAGCAAACTGCCTAACCAATTAATCGCCACGGCTTTTCCTTCCACCGATTCGTTGGTTAGCAGTGCTGGAAACTCAGGCTGTAAAGCGCGTTTTTTCAGGGAAATTTTCTGCACACCAAACGACTGCATCGGGAAGTTTTTGAAACCGACCGTCAGCGCCTCCGATGCGTTCTTAACGGTATAATTTCCCTCCGAGGCATTCACAAAAACAGGGTTTCCTGCCCTACTTCGGGAGTCAGTGCCGTTCTTTTGGGCCAACGCCAAGGCGGCTGAATCAGGGAATAAATTTTGGTCAATCTCCTTTCCCCAATCGTTAATTTGAATAGGAAAATATTTTTTCATCACAATGTTATGCCGAAACACATCGTGGCTATTTTTAAACCAAACGTGCGGGTGAAATGAGTTGTTGACCATGATGTTGTTTTCAACCGTTCGGTAAAATCCTTCCCGAAGTTTGAGACCACCATTGAGGCATACATTGTTGTAAATGTGATAGTTAGACGAGCCATCGTCGAGGTCAATGTCCCAGCCGTGATCGCAGCGAAAACGGTTGTTACGAATAATCGTCGTTTGCTGCGCATCAAGCAGTATCAGTTCTGGATGTACCGCTGTGAGACTATCCATGTAACGTCGATTAGCGTACCAAAAGCGGTCACGCCCCCAAGAATTAAAAGCACCGTGGTCGCCTGTTTCTAGTACGGTGTTAAACACGTCATTGTACTCCAGCACATGCCCGCCCCAGGCCCCATCTCCGATGTTTATTCCTGCCCTTGGCGTGTTGTAGATGCTATTGTGACGCACAGTAATCTGCGCCGACATTTCGATTTGAACACCCGTGGCCTGTTTCTCAATTTGGCCTACATCGTGGATTAAATTATCCTCTACCAAACAAGCTTGCGGATAATTGTTGGTTTGAGGGCCAGGGGTTTTATCCAGTTGCTCGTAGGGAATCGACCACTCATACCGAAACGAAGGCGAACGTACGGCCTTGGGGTCGCCCACAAACGCTACGGCACTCGCCCCGATATGATGAATATAACACCCTTTAACGGTATTATTTCTATTGTATTTGCTCATTACGATGGCATTCCCTCCTAAATCAGCAAATTCACAGTCGGTCAAAGTACAGTTTTCTGCTCCCTCCAACAGCACGGCCCCGCCGCGAAAAAACGTCCAATCGCTGCGGACCAACGGCTCTTTGGTTTCCATAAAGCTACGTTCGGTATGGGTAAAATGCAGGTTTTTGAAATGAACATTACGCAACGGTTTTTCGGGAGTGCCGCGCAGTTCAAACAAGGAATGTAGCCCCGAAACCTCGAATTTCGCCTTGAAAAGATTGACGTTCGATGGCGGGATAAAATACAGCGTACGGGTCTTTTTATCAAAATACCATTCGTGCGGTGCATCCAATTCTTCCCAAATATTTTCGACAAAACGGTGCTGTTTGTGCATCGACGACGGGCGGTTGTTTTGCCAGCCGCCCTCCAACGCCAACTCACCATTTTGGCTTTTGCCCGTAATTAGGTAGTGAAATCCGCCCCATTCGCCCGAGTGAAGGGCGTGGACATACCCTCCTTCGGGTTGACTCCACGTCCGTACGCGTTCGGGACTTGTTGCCTCCGCTGATGTTCCATGAAATACCCGAGCGGTAGAGTCATAATTGGGAAAACGTGCCAAATGCTGTAATTGCCCATTGACAAAAAATTGTTCGAAGGCAGTACTACCGCTTACTTGAGCCTGATACATACCATTTTTAAACGGTTTCCAAGCTAACTGTACAGCTTCTCCCCCGCTAATGGTCACTTTTTCGTTGGTATATCCTTCGATTTCCAGCGCAGACGCCTTTACTTCCGCAGCATCCAACGTGATGGTAGTAGGCAAATAATAAGCTCCTTCTCGCAAATAGATTTTCACCTTTTTCCCTTTGGCTTGCTTGGCTAGGGCGATGGCTTTGGATACGCTTTTGAAGGGCCGTTGCAGCGTACCTGCATAGGTATCTTGTCCGTTAGGCGCCACATAGTACGTCACTTGAGCACTTGCTACCGAAACGAAGATGCAGTTCATCACCCACAAAGCAAAAAAACGTATCATCATCAAAAAGAGAGGTTGAGAAATGGAGGAATAAGTTGCCGATTTACGTGTATCAAAGTGAGCATTTTACCATCAAAAAAGCGACTTCACGCCTATTTTTACTTTTGTTGACACACCTAGGCGTAATCATACACCACTTCGTCGGGGCAACTTATTTAGCGGTATCCTGTTTTAGAACTTCATTGTTTACTTTTGAATTAGGTCATTATCAATTGGGTGTACGAGACTTTGCAAGTATTTAGGCCAAGGTAAACACATAGGCCACATAGAATTTTCGCATAGCACACAAATTTAAAAACGGCATTTATTCGTACACCCTGTCAATTCTATTTCAAAGAAAAGGATGGTTTTTGAACACATTACTCCCTCCGTTGCATTACCGACCAATACCTCGACACGGAAAGTGTGATTGGACAGGAGATAAAAACCGTCAATGAGCAAATGGCCAATGCCTCCTCTTACCATAAAAACATTCATCATGGAAAAAACCTACCGCTTTCTACCCTACTTTTTTGTTGCCTTTTTTATTTTGGTCATCTATTGCTTCTACCAAAGTTACTTTGGTGAATTTCCAGATTTTCAAGGTGTTATCAGTCCCATTGGCAATGTTCCTATTGCCATTACTACCGTTACTCACTTTCACGCTCTCATCATCATCATCTGGTTGCTGATGCTCATTGTTCAACCGATTTTGATTGTGCAGAAAAAACTCGAATGGCATCGGTTCGTAGGCAAAGCGTCGTACGTAGTGGTGGTCTTGATGGTCGTCTCTCTTTTACTGATTATCAACCAAGAGCAAAGTCGAGAAAAAAGCCTGCCTGTTTTCACTGCCAATCTATTCGATGTACCTGTTTTCGTGGTTTTTTATGGCTTGGCTATATACTTTCGCCGAAAGCCCGCTTATCACGCCCGATTTATGGTGATGAGCATCATACCTTTTATCAATCCTGCGGTAGCTCGCCTGCTTGCCAATGGTTTGGCTGTGCAGTTGGGCTTGTGGTTATTATTTTTTGGGGTAGAATTTTTTACTCGCAAAACCTACAAACCATACCTGATTGGCCTCGGATATTATGTGTTCAATTTGGCAATTGTCGCTTATTTATTTTTGGGTAATCAGGAATTGTTGAATCAAATTTGGCAACTGTTTTTTGGGAAGCCGTAATTCAACGATTTTTTACCACTAAAAACCAGTTTTAAGCCCCCATTTTTGTACAGTTATGTTTCACCCAACAACCTGTTAAAAATGAAAAATTTATTGTTTGCCCTTTTGGTTGGTTCGGGCAGTTTGTATGCTCAAACCAACGATGACGCCATCAAAGCCACCCTCCTCGCCGAAGCAAAAGCACTCAAAGCGCATCAACCCAGCGAAGTACGGAAACAGTGGTCGTTTGACCCCAAAGACACAAAACATACCATTGTAAGCGTAAATTTACCCGACGGCAGCTACACGTCTCGCACGGGAGCCGATTTTACCCGCGACGACGCCTTTCCGCCTGCCATGCCACTCAGTGTGAGCAATGCCGATTTTAAAATCAAATCAGCGGGAAATTTTGCCAGTGCCAATTATCAAACCACCTACACCGCCCCCGATGGAAAATCAGTAAAAGCCCACCGAGTGGTATTGCTCGAAAAGGTAGGAAACGCGTGGAAAATAACCAGTATTTCAGAACATTATTATTGACCCAAATAAACTGACAATCAAATGCCATGATTTGCCAACGTTGTCAACCTGCTCCTATTCTCGGCCCATACATTAAAGAGTATTTGGTGCTACACATGCGATTTGGGAAAGAGCTCCCACCTCCTATAAAGGCATACCCCGTCAATCCAGAAGAAGGAATGACCTTTGTGATACGAGGCACCAAAACCGCCGAGACGGTTGAAACAGGAGCGTTTAATGTACGTCCGCGAACTTGTATTTTTGGGTTACCCATTGCCCGCCAAAATCTGCATTTGCCTTCCGAATACATGATGGTTCATGTTCGATTTCAGCCTGGAGCGATTCATAAATTGCTACGAATTCCGATGTACGAGCTTTTGCATCAATACGTAGAAGCACAAGTGATTTTGGGACGAGAAATCAACGATGTAGAAGACCAGCTGGCCCATACGACTACCTACGACGAGCTGCCGCTTATTCTCGACCGCTACTTTACGAAGAAGGTCACCCGAGTCAAGTTTGGATTTGAACCCATTGATAAAATTGGGAGCATTATTTTGAGTAATCCTCAGGGGTTTAATCTTTCCCAAACCGCCAGTGACGCCTGCTTGAGTTTTCGCCAATTTGAAAAACGTTTTGAGCGACAAGTGGGCGTCACACCCAAATACTTTGCCCGTATTTGTCGATTTTATCAGGCTTATTCGCTCAAAGATGCCCGCCAAGAATTAGACTGGTTGAGCATCGCCATCCAAACTGGCTACTCCGACTACCAACATTTGGTCAAAGATTTTAAACAATTTGCTGGCGTTACGCCCAATATGCTGATTCAAGAAAGTAATCTAAATCCCGAACGCCAGTTAAAGCTAAATGACAAATTTTCTGGATTGTAAAAGCCAATGAGCGTTTTAAAAAACCATTTCACTGAATGGCTTTTACTTGGCTTCTCAAGGTGTTTGTTGCATTTTCCCAAACAAGAAGTGTCGTTGTTCTTTTATTTGCGGCATACATAATGTCTTTATTATGAACATTATCTGCCTCAATAATATATGGTTGAATTTGTTTTGCCCACTTATCTAACTGGGTAAGTATTTTATCGTTTGAAACGAAATTAGTCTGAAAATCGCTTTTGATGGACGCATATTCTTGGTCAAAAGCCCCCCATGCTGCTGTTAGTTTTTCACAAGCAGCTGAACGGTGTTTTAAATTACCACTTCCTTTGGCAAAAGGTAGGCAGTTATTCGATGTCCCACCCCATTTATCCGCCAAAGATGTATATTCATTTGCATTTTTGATTACATGTTCAAACGTGCCGTCCATATCCCATGGAATGAGGTGCATTTTTCTATTTTTTTTATCTTCAAACCAGTAGTAATTGTGGTTTGTGCAGGAATTGACGGTTTCATTGTTACAATACCAATGAAACGGGCCGTCGTCATGTCGAATGGCTCTATCGACTACGACGTATGACATCAACTCATTGATTTTCATATACTTTCTTACTACATCTTTGTTATTTGATGCGTTAGAAGCCGCAATTGCTTGACCAAATTCTTTGATTAAGCCAATGTCTTGCTGCTCTTCATTCGTTTTTAAAGCATTGATAAGTTCAGCATCCGATTGCACCTCACCATTGGCTTTTAGTGGCCAAACTTCCTTGTAGATATTCCCTTTACCTTCTTTATAAAAATATTCCGCAAAGCGATTATCTACCTCTTCCGTTAGGCCGTATAATCCCGAATATTTTTTATTGATAAGCAGTCGCGCGTGCACTGAACGTGGAGAAGGAACGCCCATTTCGGCAAAAAGCCAATACGCTAGGCGTTCACGAAGCTGGGACTTGTCGTAGTTTTGCGCATGAAATTGAAGCTTATTTAAGTCAAAAAAACGCTCTTTTCGGTCTTTCCAGTTAATTTTTATTTGCAAACTGAGCTTTTCACAAACCTTTTGGCCTGAAGGCCGCGTCCAATCTGGATTAGACAAACAACCTCCAAACGCCCCAATCGAACCTTTGTAACGTACACCAATTGGGCTAATCGTATCCCCCTCGAATATCAAAGCTCCTTCTACATAATCTTGATTGACGGGGTCGAAATTGAGCTTTTCTAAATCTTTATCTTTAATAATTAGCTCAAAAGTCTTTACCTTCTCTTGGTTGTAGATATAATCAGAGTTTTCCTTCAGGTAATTTTCATTCCCTCTGGGTTTTATAGTGGGCAGCTCTCCACTGGGGATAACAGAACTTATGGGAGTCGGCCTATCTCCTTTTGAGCAAGAAACAAGTATTATCAAACCTAAAGTAGCAAGTCTCCATAGCTTAGAAAGTTTATTTAATCGATAGTTTCTCATGGCGTGTACATTACTTGAACCCTACTATCACTAAAAATATACTTTTCGATAGAGCCCTTACTATTAAGTAGTTGAGCCCTATCTCTTACTCTCCTTCTTCGGTCAAAATATTAAAGCAAAAATCGAGGGGATTAAAATGCGCCAATAGTTTCTCGATGAATGTGCTATCGTTGAGATAAAAATTAAGGAAGTTTTCGCTTCGTTCCTGCAACCCTCCGCTCGGGAAAAGTTTTGCTTTTAAGCCCAATAACTGATTTACTTCCGTTTCGTGATTGCGCTCTTCGGCTTTTTGAAGGCGTTTTTCTAAATTTTCGAGGGTATTCAGCATTTTCACCTTTTCGGCATTAACCGCTCCTTCAAGGGTTTTGTCAATGGCCAAGGCTTTGTGCAAAATGTCGTTGAAAACCTCTTCTATCGCCTTCTTTTCCTGCGCCAATTCCAGCGACACCGTCGATGTTTTTTCTACAAAAGACTTGCGCAAGCGTACATCATCCCAAAACAAGTTTTCGACCGTCACTCCTAGTTTTTCCGCGCGTTTTTGGCTCGCAGCGTTTACATACAACGCAAAATTGCGCGGCAACAACAACGGAAACGGTACTTGATAATGATCAAATACTCCCTTCAACTGCATCCAATACGGCACTTCCGAAGGGCCACCGATGTAGGCCAAGTTGGGTAAAATGATTTCTTGGTACAACGGGCGTAATACGACGTTGGGGCTAAATTGCTCAGGGTGCTCATTGGCCAAGGCCAAAATTTCGGTTTCGGAGAATGAAATATCCGAATTGAGCGCTTTGTATTCGTCGCCTTCTTTTACAATCCGTTCGCGCAGGCCATCCGCCAAATAGAAGAAGTTGATTTCACGCGGGCTAATCTGAGTATGGTATCCAAGGCTTTCGATGGCTTCCGTGGTATTTTTCACCAAATCAAACGCCTTTGAATTTTTGAGTTCATCTTCGATAACGGGCAAAAACAAACGTTTCAACGCCGCATCATCGCCATCCACACACACCAAGCCATCTTTGCCAAACAAATCGTTCATGTAACAACGCACAGCATCCGCAAGATTGTCGTGGCGCAGGTAGGCTTTTTCAAAAATAGGCAGTCGCTCAGGCAAAATTTTCAACGCTTCGCCCAACTCTCTTGGGTTCATTCGACCTACGGCTCCTTTTTGTTGGGTTTGCCACGTATATTTTTTACCAAAAAGATTAAAATAACTGATTTCGTCGAAGTCGTGGTCTTCGGTTGCCATCCAATACACTGGCACAAAATCATACTTGGGATAAGCCGCTTTGAGCTGACGCGCCAAGTTGATGGTCGTTACAATCTTATAAATGACGTACAACGGTCCAGTAAAAATATTGAGCTGATGTCCCGTGGTAACGGTAAATGTATTTTCGTTCAATAAACTCGAAAAGTCGGGCTTCTGACTCAAATGAGCATACTGACGTTCAAGCGATTGTACCAGTACTTGGCGGTGTTGTGGGCTAAACGCGGACTTTTGCTGGAGTTGTTTTTCAAAGTTTTCAAGAACAGGGAATAAACCGTAGAATGGCTGCAACTGGTCTTTTTGGGAAATGTAATCTAAAAAAAGTGGGGGAAACGCCCCTGTGGATGCAAGTGGTAAGGGTTGACAGTGCATGAGTTAAGAAAAATAGCGCCTTGAGTCTATCTCCCTAAACCAAACATATCGCCGTAAAGTTTCCCTATCTTTGCAAACTCCTCACTGCAAATTGTAATCTTTTGAACATTATTGTCATTATTCCTGCTTACAACGAAGAAGCTGCCATTGGGCAAGTAATCTCCGAAATCCCTCGCAATTGGGTACGTGAGGTTGTCGTTGTCGATAACCGCTCTACCGACCAGACAGCCCTTCGTGCCCAAGAAGCAGGGGCGACTGTTGTTCACGAAGCGCTTCCTGCCTACGGTAGGGCTTGTTTACGCGGAATGGATTACGTAAAATCGTTGGCAACGCCACCCGATATCATTGTCTTTTTAGACGGTGACCACTCCGATTATCCCGAAGAACTCCCTGATTTGGTGCGGCCGATTTTGGAACAAAATTATGACATGGTCATTGGTTCTCGGTCTTTAGGTAAACGTGAACGTGGTTCCATGACTCCGCAACAAGTGTTTGGCAATTGGCTCGCTACGTTTCTGTTACGTCTTTTATACGGCGTTCAATACACTGATTTAGGCCCCTTTCGGGCTATTAAATGGGATAAACTTTTGGCCCTTGACATGCAAGACAAAACCTACGGCTGGACGGTCGAAATGCAACTAAAAGCGGCGAAACAACACCTTAAATCAACAGAAGTAGCGGTTAACTACCGAAAGCGTATTGGTTTTTCTAAAATATCGGGTACGGTAAAGGGCGTTGTATTAGCAGGTTACAAGATTATTACGACAATTTTCAAGTATTGGTAAACGGGGCAAGATAGTACGGATTTATCGTGTAATTTTGCGGAAAATTTCAGAAAAATGACAGAACGTCTTATCATAGATATTCTCGGATGGATAGGTTCGGTGCTAGTGGTGGGCGCGTACGCCCTCAATATCAGCGGTAAATTACAGGCCACAACCAAGGCGTATCTGTGGGCCAATTTGGTAGGAAGTGCTTTTCTCATTGTTAATACCCTTACGTATGGTGCCATTCCCTCCGCTATGGTGAATATCATTTGGGTGGGCATTGCCCTTTGGGGAATGTTTAAACGGGAGCCCAATACCCACTAAATCAGATTCAAACACAACTCACCAATAATAATTCAGTAACAAAATGCAAGTTTGGAAATTTGGCGGTACGTCGGTAGGAAAACCCGAACGGATGCACTCAATCAGAAATCTAGTGACGGCAGATAGCGGCCGCAAAATCGTAGTATTATCGGCGCTTTCGGGAACCACCAACGCGTTGATTTCGATGGGCGACTCGGCCAAGGCAAACAACGACGCCGAAGTACAAGAAAAAATAGACGCTTTGAAAGCGCACTACGATGCGTTTATCAAAGAATTATATAGCACCGAAGAAGGACTCCAGAAAGGACAAGCCGTTGTTGACAATGAGTTTAACTTCATTCGTTCGGTGTTGAAGAGTCGCCCTTTTGGCCTCAAACAAGACAAAGAGTTGGTGGCACAAGGTGAAATCATGAGTACGCAGATGTTCCAAGCGTATTTGGAAGAAGTAGGCGAAAGTTCGGTACTATTGCCTGCCTTGGATTTTATGCGTATCGACCACGATGGCGAGCCCGAATTAGAAACTATCGAACAACTATTAAGCGAAATGCTTAGCCACCACCCCGAAAAGCAAATCGTGGTTACGCAAGGATTTATCTGCCGCAACCCTCGTGGGGAAGTAGATAACCTCAAGCGCGGTGGGTCTGACTATACTGCCTCGTTGATTGGGGGAGCGATTCGTGCCGAAGAAATCCAAATCTGGACCGACATCGACGGCATGCACAACAACGACCCTCGCATCGTAAAACGTACGTTCCCCATTCGCGAGTTGACGTTTGAAGAAGCGGCTGAATTGGCTTATTTTGGCGCAAAGATTTTGCACCCAAGCACCATTACTCCTGCCAAATTGCGCGGCGTACCCGTTCGTTTGAAAAATACGATGGAACCCGAAGCCTTTGGTACACTGATTGCCACCACTACGACCGACCGCGAAATCAAGGCGATTGCGGCCAAAGACGGCCTTACCGCTATCTATATTCACTCGACTCGTATGCTGAATGCCTACGGTTTCTTGCGTCGTGTATTTGAGATTTTCGAAAAATACAAAACGCCTGTCGATATGATTACAACCTCGGAGGTATCGGTATCGGTTACCATCGACAACGATACGCACTTGAGCGAAATCACGGCGGAGTTGAGCGAAATCGCAGACTTGGAAGAACACGACCGCGACTTGTCAATCATCTGTATCGTTGGAGATTTCAAAGCCGACAAAGAAGGAATTGCGTTGAAGGTATTTGAGGCAATGAAGCACATTCCTATCCGCATGATTTCGTACGGCGCATCGGAGCACAACCTTTCGATTTTGGTATGGTCAAAAGACAAAGCCGAGGCTCTCAATGTCCTCAACGAGCGTCTCTTCTATTACGAAGATGCAATGAAGACGATCTTTAATGCGCAATAGCAGCTAACAACGTCAGGCTGTGGAAACGCGAAGTAAATAACACAGGGGCTTTAGCCCTGAATAACTATATCTAATTTGTAATGCTACAGATTAACTTCATCCGCGAAAACCGCGAGCTAACCATCGAAGGGTTGGAACGCAAGTATTTTAAAGGGGCTACCGAAGCGGTGGACACTATTTTAGGCTTGGACAAGCAACGTCGCGACACTCAAAGTGAATTGGACGCTACATTAGCCCAATCCAATGCCTTGGCTAAACAAATCGGGCAATTGATGAAAGAGGGTAAGAAAGAAGAGGCCGAAGCGGCTAAAGCTCAAACCTCCACCCTCAAAGTTCGCGCAAAATCGCTGGAAGAAAGTCTGAAAGAAGTCGAAGAGCAACTTCAAGCGACGTTGGTATTACTACCCAACCTTCCCCACGAAAGCGTTCCTCCTGGCCGTACGCCCGAAGAAAACGTGGAAGTATATCTTTGGGGAGAAAAACCAACGCTACCCGAAACGGCCAAGCCTCACTGGGACTTGATTGAGCAGTACGACATCATCGACTTCAAACTCGGCACCAAAATCACGGGAGCAGGTTTCCCCGTTTACAAAGGAAAAGGAGCGCGTATTCAACGAGCTATGATTCAATTTTTCTTGGACAAAGCCGTCGAAGCGGGTTACATGGAAGTACAGCCCCCTATTCTTATCAATGCCGAATCTGGCTTTGGTACGGGGCAATTACCCGACAAAGAAGGGCAGATGTACCACGCTACCGCTGATGATTTATATCTTATTCCAACGGCGGAGGTACCTATCACCAACCTTTACCGCGATGTCATCGTAAACGAAAACGAGCTACCCATCAAAAACGTAGGCTACACGCCTTGTTTCCGCCGCGAAGCAGGAAGCTGGGGTGCGCACGTACGGGGGCTTAATCGCCTTCACCAATTTGACAAAGTGGAGATTGTGCAAGTACGCAAACCCGAGGAATCGTACCAAGCCCTCGACGAAATGGCGGAACACGTCAAAGGATTGCTTCAAGCGTTGGAATTACCATTCCGCATCATTCGTTTGTGCGGTGGCGATATGGGCTTTACTTCGGCACTTACGTACGATTTTGAAGTATGGTCAGGCGCGCAAGGCCGTTGGTTGGAATGTAGCTCGGTTTCTAACTTTGAAACCTACCAAGCCAATCGTCTCAAGTTGCGTTATAAAGTTGACGGTAAAACGCAGTTGTTACATACTCTCAACGGTTCGGCATTGGCGTTGCCACGTATTTTGGCCGCACTACTCGAAAACAACCAAACGCCCGAAGGAATCCGTATTCCGAAGGCATTGGTACCTTACTGTGGGTTTGAGCTGATTAAGTAGAGATTTGTGTGAGGAGGTTGCTTACAACCTCCTCTTTTTGTAGGCAGACCTGCCAAGTTTTTGAAACTTGGCAGGTCTTTTTCAGTTTTTTTCCTATTTCTGTAAAGCTTCCAGCAGCGTCATCGGTACTTTGAAGGCTGTTCCGTGGCGAATACCTTCAGGAAACGTTACCTGCTCCGACACGTCTTCCCATGTTTTCAGGTCTTTTGAACGTACTGCTCCATACTTGTGCTGGGTATATTTATCAAAATACACGTACACATACTCTCCCACCTCAATCGCGGTAGGTCCTTCGGCCCAGTATTTCCCCGTGATAGGTTCAGACACTTTTGTAGGAAATGGCCCCAGCGCGCTTTTCGCTTCTGTGATACGGATGTTTTTTTCGGGCGGATTGGGGTTCTCATTTTTCAGAAACATCACGTAGTTTTTACCTCGCTTCAAGATAGTCGCATCAATGACGCTGAAATCAGGATTAAAAAACAGCTTTGTTTCGCTGAATGTCTTAAAATCCTTGGTTGTAACGTAGTACATACGGTGGTTCAAGCCTTTTTCGCGCTCCGAATCGGCCACGTCAGTATGGCGGCCAGGAATGGTGGTTGCCCAAAATACTAAAAACTGTTTCGTTTTGTCATCGTAAGCAATCTCGGGTGCCCAGCTATTTTTAGCCGTAGGTTCATGCTCCATCACCGAAATAGCCCGCTGTTCCGACCAATTTACCAAATCGTTGGAAGAAGCATAACCGATGATTTTGTCCCACCACCCACTCGTCCAAACCATGTGGAAGGTTCCTTTTTTGTCTTGGTAAATACACGGGTCGCGCATTAGCTTATCCTTTCCCACGGTGGGTTTCAAAAAAGGATTTCCTCCTTTCAATGCTTTCCAGTGCAACCCGTCGGTGCTGTAAGCAAAGTGAAGACCATCTTCCCCATTTTTCACGAAATACGAAAACAAATACGCGTTTTGTTGCGCTTTAGCAACCAACGTCCCACCCAACAACAAGAACAATAACCAACGTTTCATACCTTTAACGAACCTACTCAATCAAGCGAAATAGGCGATTCCAACGGATTTTGTGAATAAATGATTTAGGATTGGGGTCAATCGACATCCACGTAAAAAGCGCCTTACCCACAATGTGGTCTTCAGGAACAAACCCCCAAAAACGCGAGTCGGCCGACTCATAACGATTGTCTCCCATCATAAAAAAGTAGTCCTGCTTGAAGGTATATTGCGTCAGTGGCTTGCCGTCGATGCTGATTTGCGTCTTTGTGACATTTACTTTTTCGGCATCGTTGTAGTCAAAATACTTAATAACGTGTCCGTATTTGGCGATGTTGACCGAATCCAACGTGATGGTTAGCCCTTTTTTAGGAATCTGAATAGGCCCATAAAACTCTTGGTTTTGGGCAAGTGCTGCGGGGTAAATGCCTGGCTCTGAAATGCTGGCATTGTAGCGAGCTATTTGCTGAATCGAACGTACAAAATCGTATTTTTTGAGCGTTTCAACGATTTCAGGCGTCGTTCTGATTTGATAACGTTGTACTCCAGTCCGCGCAGAATCAGGAGGAAGTGCGCTATAATCTTGAATATTTTCTTTGTCAAAAAAGCGATCATCCAACACATCGCTCGACTCCATTCGGTAATAAAGCTCGGCGTGCGGAGGTACGGGAGCTTTTACTCCATTGATATACACTTCCGCGTTTTTAATCTCAAGAACATCACCACTAACGGCCACGCAGCGCTTGATAAAGTTATTTCTCAAATCGACAGGAAAGTCTTTATAACCTCCGTTCCCAATCGACACATCTTCAAACGGTTCGTCGGCATCGCCTGGGTAGTTGAATACCACTACATCGTTGCGTTTGATGTGGGTAAAACCTGGCAAACGATACATCGGCAACTGAATCAAGGTCGAAAAAGAAGGAATCGACGTTCCCCAAATCGTTTGGTGCGTTAGCGGAATTTGCAACGGTGTCACGGGGGTTCGGGCACCGTAATGGAGGTTACTCACAAACAAAAAATCACCCACGAGGAGCGTTTTTTCCATTGACGAAGAGGGAATGGTAAAAGGCGTAAAAAACAGCCACCGAATGAAAGTCGCCGCCACTACCGCAAACACTACCGAATCGATCCACTCGCGAAAAGCCGATTTTTTAGGCTTTGGCGGCGCTGCTTTTTCTTGTACTTTTTCTTTTGATTCCATGAGTTTTGGGAATAAAAAACATCCCGAAAGGTTTGAACTTTCGGGATGTTGGGCTTGGAAAATTATTTATCCTTTATAAAACAACCATTTAGACAACTCTTTATAATTCACCTTTTTACCGTACATCAAAATACCGATACGATAAATCCGTGCCGCAATCCAAGTTGTTCCGACGAATCCAAGCACGAGCAGCGCCATCGAAAGGACGATTTCCCACGCAGGTACTCCAAACGGAATCCGCGCCATCATTACCACAGGCGACGTAAACGGAATCATCGACGTCCAGAAAGCCAGTGAACCATCGGGCTGATTGATGGCCAATTGCGCAAAAATAATGGCCGCAATAATCGGTAACATAATCGGGAAGGTAAACTGCCCCGCTTCTTGTTGGTTTTCGACCGAGGCTCCAATGGCCGCGTACAGCGAGCTATACAACAAATACCCGCCCAAGAAGTAAAATAAGAAGCAGAAGAAAATTTTGGCTAATGGCAGCGACTGGGCTGATTTTGAGAAATTTTCGATTGTCTGCAAGGTATTGTTTTGCTGCTTCTCCATTTCTTTTTTCACTTCGGGGTCGGCTTGCTCAGCTTGTTTGTTGATTACCTCTTGCGTAGCCGTAAAGCGATTAAAGCCAAAGAGCGTTTGAGTAGCGCTCGATACGCCAAACGTAAGCACTCCCCACAACACAAACTGGGTAAGCCCCACGGCCGCTACGCCCAAAATTTTACCCAACATCAAGTGAAAAGGCTTCACCGACGAAATAATCACCTCGATAATACGGTTTGATTTTTCTTCCATGACACCCTGCATCACTCCCGCACCATAGACCAGAATAAAGATGTACAACAAAAAAGCCGCCGCATAGCCTGCCACGTAGGCCGCCATGGTACTGCTCGACTGCGACTTACCTTCATCGTCGAGGCTATAAGTCTGGGCATCAACGTCTTGATTCGCATCCTCAATCACTTGCTGCGTAATTCCTGCTTTTGACAACTTGATGTTTCTCAACCCTTGCTGCACCACCTTCTCAATGCGATTTTTGAGCATAGGTCCAATGTTCTTTTCGGCATAAATCTGCAAGCCGTTTGGACGACTCATAATGTCAGCAGGAATATGGACGAGTAGCTTGTCTTCTTTGCCCTTTAGTTTCTTCTGTGCCGTGGCTACAGGGCCACTGATAAGCTCAAAAGTGGTGTTTTTATCGCTCTTAAATTTCTCTTTGAACAACCCACTTTCGTCAATCACCTGAATGGTTTTGTGCTCGCTTTTAAACGAGCCTACTGCCGCCCAAACGATGATTCCGTAGAAAGCAGCAATCAAAATAGGCGTTAGGAAAGTCATTACGATGAACGACTTTTTGCGTACCCGTACGAGGTATTCGCGCTTGAGAACAAGGAAAATGTTTTTCATAGTATTGTTCTAAATTACTTTGATTCGTCGGGAGCGTCGCTACCTACGGCTTTGATGAAAATGTCGTTGAAAGAAGGAATATTTTCGTGGAAAGAAACCAATTCCACTTGGTTAATGAGGTTGCCAACCAACTGATTTACCGTGGCATCGCCTACAATACGAATGGTAGCTTGTTGCAAGCTTCCCTCCGCATCTTTTGTAGTAATCAACTCAAAATCAGGAGGCAAATTACCTAACTCACCATGGTAACTCACCGAATAACTATTCTCTTTGAACTGGTTTTTGATTTCTTTTTTACTACCGTTCAAAATAATCCTCGATTTGTTGACGAGTGCAATGTGGTCGCAAAGCTCTTCTACGGATTCCATTCGGTGGGTCGAAAAGATGATGGTCGTACCACGTTGGCGAAGCTCCAAAATTTCGTCTTTGATGAGGTTGGCATTGATGGGGTCAAAGCCCGAAAAAGGTTCGTCGAGAATAATCAGTTTAGGTTCGTGCATCACCGTAGCCACAAACTGCACCTTTTGCTGCATCCCTTTCGAGAGGTCTTCGATGCTTTTTGTCCACCAAGTTTTGATGTCAAACTTTTTTATCCAAACCTTCAGCTTGTCCATGGCTTCGCGCTCCGACAACCCTTTGAGTTGTGCCAAATAGAGCAGCTGCTCGCCTACTTTCATTTTTTTGTATAAACCACGTTCTTCGGGCAAGTAACCAATGTCCTGAATGTGGTTGGGCTGAAGGCGCTGGCCATCAAATAGCACATACCCCTCGTCGGGGGCTGTGATTTGGGTAATGATACGAATCAGCGATGTTTTACCCGCTCCGTTGGGTCCAAGTAACCCGAAAATACATCCTTTGGGAACATTAAGACTAACGCCATCAAGGGCGCGATGAGTAGCATATTGCTTGACAATGTCATGCGCTTCGAGAATGTGAGACATAATTTAGGTAGAAGATTATACCGAAAATTACAGTCTTTATCCGTGATTATTCAACTAACTTGTGGATGTTTGGTGATTTGATAGGATAAATGGCAGTCGCTACCCTTCTTACTGCCTAAGAACCTCCAACGCCGCCGCCAAATAGGCTTCCGAATCTTGACGGAAATACGGCCCTACTTTCCCTGGCGACTCTTTGTGACCCAAACGTACTACCACCGCATTCTCCGAAGGAATCGCCCAGACCAATTGCCCCAGCAAGCCTCTCATACTGACCGTTTGTAAGTTCTTATACGGTTGTATCCAAAACTGAAAACCATATACTTGCAACGGTGCATTGGTTTTGGGATCAAGAAGGTTGGTAGCAGGGCTAAGTGCTTGATTCATGTACTTTTCGGATACAATCCGCTGCTGCCCCCATGCGCCTTTCCAGAGCATCAAGTGTCCAAAACGAGCATAATCGCGGGCAGTAGGAGCAAAACAACAAAACGATTTTTCGCGGCCTTTGGGTTTATCCAACATCCAGACGGCATCCGTTTCGGAACCAATCCGCTGAAAGATTTTTTCGGAGACCAAGTCCGAGATTTTCTTGTTATAGGCTTTTTCCAGCACCAAACCCAAGATTTGGGTATCGCCACTGCGGTATTCAAATTCTTTCCCAACGGGCTTTTCAACCGTGAGATTGTCGATCACTTTGGCAATGTCTTCGCCGTAATATCCGTAGGCGTTGTTACTAAATACCCCACGGTCTTTTTCGTGCCAATTCAAGCCCGAACTCATCGTGAGACAGTGCCGAACCGTGATTTTCTTTTTTTCCCCCTCCGAAAAAGAACCGATGTAATGCGAAATCGGCTCGTCTAAGCTTTTGATTTTATTTTCGTTGAGGGCAATTCCCACAAGCATCGAAATCACACTTTTAGCCGCCGAAAACGACTGACTCAGCGTTTTGGTGTCGTAGCCTTCCCAGTAATGCTCGTACTTGAGTTTGCCGTCTTTAAAAACCAAAAAAGCCGTGGTTTCGTACTTTTCGAGGGTATCAATCAAGTTTTGAGAAATCTTGGCTTTGTTAAACGTAGAATCCAACGGCCAAGGTTCGGGTCGGGCCGACGCCAACACCTGCCGAACGGGGTGTTTTTTGTAATCCAAAATATCGACTGCGCCCCGCTCCACGTAGTTGCGAATATGCACCAAAGGCGGCGCATACGTAAGCGCCGTGCCTGCCAATAACAGGCCTCCTAAGCCAAAAAGCGACTTTCGTAATAGTCTTTTCATCTGAATGCTAAGTAAGTAGAAGGACTTCCCTTCGAGACTTGATTGGGTATGGTTTACCCTTGCAAGACTTTATACAAACAAATATAACCGTTGCTTGTCCATGAAACAGCTTTTTTTTGTTGCTGCGCTTATTTCTTTCCTCTACAGCCCTAGCCAAGCTCAAGAAACGTATGCCGAGAAATTGGGCTATCCCAAAGGCAAAAAAATCATTTTATTCCACATCGACGACGCGGGGATGTCGTACGAAGCCAACCAAGGCACCATCATTGCGATGGAAAAAGGAGTGGCCAATTCTACGAGTGTTATGATGCCTTGTGGATGGGTACCTGCTTACATGAAATACCTTCAAAAATACCCCAACACCGACGCGGGCGTTCACCTCACGCTAACCTCGGAGTGGAAAGGCTACCGTTGGTTTCCGATTTCGGGACGAGACAAAGTGCCTGGGTTAGTTGATAAAGAAGGGGCAATGTGGTCCAACGTCGGAGATGTGGTAAAGCACGCCTCCGCCGATGAAGTAGAAACCGAAATTCGGGCACAAATTGCGCGTTTTCGGAGTTTTGGCGTCGAACCCTCACACATCGACTCCCACATGGGAACGTTGTTTGGTTCGCCTGCTTTTACCGAACGCTACGTCAAAGTAGGTATTCAAGAAAAAATTCCCGTTATGCTACCGGGCGGTCATGCCACCCTCATTGCGAAAGAACGCAGCAGCCCCGCGCAAGAAATTCAGCAGTTTCAGCAAGTGGGAAAAATGTTGTGGAATGCGGGTTTGCCCGTGCTAGATGATTTGTTTGCCGACACCTACGGTTGGAAACTTCCCGCAAGCACTCCCAATACGGAAGAAAATTTGCGCAAAATGAAAACCCAGAAGTACATCGAACTCCTCAAAGAAGCGAAACCTGGCATCACCATGGTAATTATGCACTGCGCCGCGCCGAGCGACAACTTCAAAGAAATCACCGATTCTTGGCCTACGCGTTATGGCGATTTCTGGGCCATGCTCGACCCCGAATTGAAAACTTTTCTGGACAAAGAAGGGATTGTCCTCACTACTTGGCGGGAAATGTACGAGCGCCGCAAGAAAGTAAAGTAATCCCAACTTTATTTTTACAAAAACATTCTTTCCAAAAGCGTAGTTGTTCTCAAAACACTACGCTTTTTTTATGAGTCAACCAATTACGATTTTTTGGTTTCGTCGCGATTTGCGCTTGCACGACAATGCTGCTTTGTATCACGCCCTCAAATCGGGGAATCCTGTGCTTCCTGTCTTCCTTTTTGATACCGACATCCTGGGCAAACTTGATGACAAGCGCGACCGACGAGTAGAGTTTATTCACCAAGCCTTGCAAGAATTACAGGCACAATTGACGCAAATGGGCAGTACGTTGGTGGTCAAACGCGGCTCAGCGGCTGCTTGCTGGGAAGGACTCACCCAACACTATAACGTCGCCGAAGTTTATACGAACCATGATTACGAACCCGCCGCGATTCGCCGCGATAAAGCCATCGGCGAATGGCTCAATGCGCGCGGAATTGCTTTTTATACGTATAAAGACCAGTGTATCTTTGAAAAAAGCGAAGTGCTAAGCGGAGCAGGAACGCCCTACACGGTGTTTACTCCTTACAGCCGCAAGTGGAAAGAAACGCTGAATTCGTTTTACCTAAAACCCTATCCGACAGAAGCTTATTTCCAGCATTTTTACAAGACCTCTCCCCTCCCACTCCCTAGTTTAGCCGAGATTGGTTTTGAGGCCGTAGGACAACCTTTCCCCCAAAAAACAGTGCGGGATGAGTTGGTAAAAAATTACAAAGAACGCCGAGATACCCCTTCGATTCAAGGTACGTCTCGATTAAGCGTGCATTTGCGGTTTGGAACGATTTCGATTCGGGAGCTTGCGCGTCACACCAAAGACCTCAGTGAAACGTTTTTGAACGAACTTATTTGGCGGGATTTCTACATGCAGATTCTCTGGCATTTTCCGCACGTGGGCGAAGGCAAGGCGTTTCGGGCAGATTATGACCGCATCGAATGGCGCAACGACGAAGCTCAATTCAAACAATGGTGCGAAGGCCGTACGGGTTATCCGATTGTGGATGCAGGAATGCGCGAACTCAACGCGACGGGCTTCATGCACAATCGCGTCAGGATGGTGGTGGCTAGTTTTTTGACCAAACATTTGCTCATCGACTGGCGCTGGGGCGAAGCGTATTTTGCCCAAAAACTGCTGGATTTTGATTTATCGGCCAACAACGGTGGTTGGCAATGGGCTTCGGGGTCAGGAACGGATGCTGCGCCTTATTTCAGAATCTTTAATCCTACCTCTCAAACGCAGAAGTTCGACCCCCAACTGGTTTACATCAAAAAATGGGTTCCTGAACTAAACAGCTTTGACTACCCCAAACCAATTGTGGATCATGCTGCCGCCCGTGAGCGCTGCCTAGCAACGTATCAGAAGGCGTTGAAACAGTAACTTTTTTCATACGCTTTGTGTAAATTGCATCAATTCTCTTATCCAAAGACTATGAAAATCAGCGAAATCATCACCATAGACCCTGAAATTTTAGGCGGAACCCCCGTTTTTGCAGGCTCCCGTGTGCCCGTCTGGTCCTTGTTTGTGCATTTAGAAAAGGGGGTTTCGTTAGAAGAATTTCTTGAAGATTTCCCCTCTGTTAAACACGAATATGTTGTGGCCTTACTTGAAATAGTGCAACAAACATTCTCTTCCGAACAAATGCTACGCCATTTTTATGAAAGTGCTGCTTGACGAAAATATCCCAAAGAAATTAAAATACCGCCTTTCTTCGTTTGACGTAACAACTGTCTCAGAAAGAGGCTGGAATGGAAAGAAAAATGGACAGCTA
Source organism: Runella defluvii (assembly GCF_014195535.1). Lineage (GTDB taxonomy): Bacteria > Bacteroidota > Bacteroidia > Cytophagales > Spirosomataceae > Runella > Runella defluvii. The sequence continues at coordinate 452,219 of NZ_JACIBY010000006.1, forward strand.
TTAGCTTTGATGCTAATCGAAGGTATTGATATTTTACTTACTGTCGATAAAAACCTTGCGTATCAACAAAACTTTGACAAATACCCAATAACAGTCATTGTAGCAGACACGAAAGATAATTCGTATGAGTCATTAATGTTTTTTTTGCCCCAAATTAAAGAATTACTAATTACCGATACTCTCCCAAAAGGCATTTTAGTAATCAACAAATAACCTCACCTCAATAGCCGTTCTTCTAATTCGGTTTTATAGGTTCCTGCCAACGGAATCGCTACACTTCCTACCGTTACTTGGTGGCGTTCTAATTTTTGAATGGCTTTCAAGGCGACAATGTACGATTTGTGGATGCGCAAAAACTTCTCGGTAGGCAATTGTGACATCATTTCACCAAGAGTCATACGGGTCGTGACTTTGCGGGTACGCTCGTGGATAAAGAGTAGGTTGGTGTCGGATTGGATGTATAAAATTTCGTCCACGTTGACCCGCACCCAATCGTAGCCGTCTTTCACAAACAAACTTGATGCCTCGCCCGTCTGCTTGGCTTGCTGCCCCAAAGCGCGATTGCAAGCTTGAAGAAAACGGCCAAATTCTACGGGTTTGAGCAGGTAATCAAGCGCTTGTAATTCAAAGCCTTCAACGGCATAATCGGCGTGGGCCGTCACAAAAATGATTTTTGTGGTCGTGTTTTTGAGTAGCCGTGCAAAATCAGTACCCAACATATCGGGCATTTGTACATCCAAAAAGAGCAAATCGACAGGGTGTTGGTGTAGGTACCGCAACGCCTCCGCGGCATTTTCAAAAGCGTATTTTAATTCCACAAAAGGGACTTTCTCCGCGTGTCGCTGCAAGATTTGCAAAGCCGCAGGTTCGTCGTCAAGCGCTATAGCAATCATGTTAGGAAATCAATTCATACACTAAATCAGCATACAACGAGCTCTCCCCAAAGTTTTTTTTGTTTGTTTCCATGATGTTTGTTCTGTTTTTAAGCCTAAACAAATTTACAACATTTTTGCTTCATTTTATTCTCCGCCGCAGTACTCCTGCTTTCCTCAAGACGAAAAACGAAAGAAAAGTTACCAACAACTTACTCTTTTCTAAGATTCTCATTCAAAGGCGATAAGGCATATTCATTACCCAAAAGTTATTTTAAGGCCGCTTTTACAATTTGGACAAACTAAACGAGCACCTTAATTTTGCCACTTAACACCAAAAACGCAAGCACCATTATTATGAAAATCTCTTCTCTTTATTGGAGTTTACTGGCTTGTTTTGTGGCCAGCTGTAATCAATCATCATCAGATACTCCCGTAACACCTGTCGAAGATTACAGCTCGTGCACTTACAACCTCAATTACAACTTAACCTACTCCACGTTAGATGACAAACGGCCATCTTCAATCACTTACATGGATTCGGATCAAAAAATAAAAACTGTACCATTAACCTCTTCGCCTTTTAACCTGACTGTCAACTACAAATACGGCGACAGCGTGTTTGTAAAGCTCAATGCAGCTGCTATGTTTTTTGCAAGCAAGTCGGGCAATAACTTAGCCCTCACGTATAAGCTTGGCTCAAATACCCAAAATGCCATCACCTGCCCTGATGTTTCTAAAAATAATCAGCTGAGCTACACAGGGATTCAACGCGATAGTATTCCTACTTCGGTGTTGGCTTTCTCTGGAATTAGAATCAAAAAATAGTACTTCATTTGCAAGTTATAATGAGCAGTTGGAGATTTTTATCCAACTGCTTAGTGCTTTATTTTTCTTCCAATTGTATCCGTAACAACACCTCAAACATCCCCGAATTGCCCTCCGCAGACAACCCATAGCGATTTGGGTAAATCAGTTCTAAACGCTGCTTCACATTCTTTATCCCCGTTCCGTGGCCTTGTTTCTGCGCTGCTTGGGGTGAAATACTATTGCGAATCTGAAACACAAGTTTGCCTTCTTCCACCTCTAGTTTCAGCGCAATAAAACTATCTTGTTGCAAACTGATACCGTACTGAAACGCATTTTCTACAAAAGGAATCAATAAAAGTGGAGCGATACGGGCAGGACGGCCGTCGTAATCCATTTGAGCTTCTATTCGTAGCCCTTCGCGCTTGGGCAGGCGTGCTTGTTGGAGCGCCAAGTACTTTTCCAAAAACGCGATTTCTCGTTCGACGGTTGTAAAATCTTTTTGGGTTTCTTGAAGCGTAAAACGCATAATGCCTGCCAATTGCTGCACCAATTCCGCCACCGTTTCGTTCTCAGCCGCATCAGCTTCGTTGTAAATGGTGTTGAGGGCATTAAACAAAAAATGTGGATTGATTTGTGATTTCAACGCCCGAAGTTCGGCTTCGGTTTTTTGTTGATGAAGCACCAATTGCTCCCGTCGTACCCGAAACGCATCGGCCACGTACCCAAACCCAATCACTATTCCCACAAACACCAAAGTCACCAGAACGTTTTCGTCCACAAACTCTTGCTCGTAGCCTTTTCGAAACTGCAATCCTTCAAACGTCAGCCACGTTAGCAGTACGAGCCACGTCCAGTACGTCCATTTTTTATCCGAAAGCAACCACCAACGAAACGGACCCCGAAAATTGAGCCAGCTTAATACCAACACAATCCCTACCAAAAGCACATAACTCAACAGAAAGGTAAAGAACCCGCTTCGTCCTTGCCCATTTTCCCCGAATTGTTCATGTAAACTTTCGGTCAACAACCAGCCAATGTACCCACCAACGAGGGACAGTGCGGCAAGGAAGAACCATCGACTAGGTATCAGCGTGGGGCGTTTCATTCGATTCGTCGGAGGGCAGTTTCGTCGAGTTTTGTTTTGGTGATTTCGCGGGTGGCTGACTCATCATCTATGCGCTTAAAATACAAGGCATTGCTCAGGTAATCATAATCCACAATGCCTTTGAGATAGACCGTCTCGTTGGGTGCGACGCTGAACGCCATGCTTTGTTTTTCGGTGATAAAACCTCCCTCGGTTTCTATTTTTAACCTTCCAGCGGGAACATCCAAACGGATGAATTCGTTGTTGCTAAATTTTTGGCTTACCTGTTGGTTATTGATTTTGAGGGTAAAATCAGAGGAAAAGTAATCTTTTCTTCGGTACAAAACCAACGTTCCTCGCTCGCCAGACTCGTTCAGTTCTTTGTTGGGCGTTGCGAAAACCATCCACAATCCAACCATCAGTGCGTTTTTCATGGCCTTTATTGTGGATTAATTCCCCAAGTATTCGCTTCTCTATTCTTACGACGCGCTTCTTTTTCGGCAGGGGTGAGTTTTTTGTGGTTTTTACTCATCACAAAAATACTCTGAATAAAAAACTGGTTGAGCCGATCCGCAGGTGCATTTTGGAACGAGATGTTGGCATCACTACCCCAATCCCTTGGCTTTGTCCCATACCTATATCCAAACCTCACGACAGGATTCAATGAAACGGGGCGCTTAGGCCGAAACGTATGTTCCAGCGAAAGTTCAAGAAATGTATTTTGATGCAGCAAAGTGGGTGACTGACCTGCCGTTGGAGCATTAAGTAAATTATCGAACGGAACCGATGGGGCAGAACTCGCAGCACCCATTTTGTAAATGTTGACCCTAGTCTCTTGGAAGCCTATTCCCGCGTTTAAAAACCACTGCCGATTGCGCTGACGGATGAGCCCGTAACCCACCGTAACGCTCCATGCTTGAAATCCTAGCCGTGTTTGCGTAGCTGTTTTCTTACTGGTATTTGAATTGTTTAATCCATACAATGCCTCCATTCCTATTTTTACCCGCTGCTTTTGAATTCCAAAGCTAAGGGTGGCCATGGAGTTGGTCTGAAACCTACCAAAATCAATCCCTTGCCGATTAAGTGCGTTTTTAAGCTGGGCATAATTACCAATACTCATGTTGATAAACGGACCCAAATAAATATGAGAGCTCCAATCGTACTCGTCAGGGTCAGGAATGACGACCGAGTCTTTTTGGGCCAACAAAACTTGGGCATAGCCCAGGAGAAAAAAGATGAATAAAGAAAATGTTTTCATGGTTGTTATAGGTTTTAATGGCAACAAACCAACAACTTCTGCGATAAGCTATCAACAGTTTGTGGCCAAATTGGGGCGATTTGTGGCGAAAAAGCACAAGTTTGAGGTCAGAACAGTTTTTTAGTGTAACTTTGAATAACCGACAACACGACCACAATGAAGCTCTTATTTAGTATTCTTTTCCTTTCTTTCCCCCTTTGGATTCAGGCGCAATGCCGCCCAGCGACAGCCCAAGAAAACGCCGCTTACGAGCGCGTCGTGAAAGAACTCCAGCGGCAGTTTACGGCCAAAACGCCGCAGGGAAGTTGGAAGACTTTTGACGAAAAACATTCGATGGGAGCGTTGGAAGTAACCTCAGAGTGGGGTGGATTTGTGCACCTTTGTACCGACCGCTACGACCTCATCATGGAGCGTGCCGACATTGCTTCGGCCCGAAAAGCGGTGGTTGATTCCATGAAACCTGCCACTTCGACCCTGCCTTCGTTGTACGTTCACCGCGACACGATGTACACCGAAAACCCGCAAGCCGTTGCCCAGCGTGCTCAAGATACGTATTCTATAAGCGTAGAAATGAACCTCGGCAATTACCGATTACAAGATACTGAAAGCGCTCGCTTGGTGCAGTCGTCTCAGGTTATCAACGTCTCAGGTGCTACTCTTGCGCTTGAAGTATTGCTAAAACCCGATTTAAAAGGAGCAACAGGTCGTCAAGAAACGGTGATTTTGTTGGGTGGCTGGAATACTAAGCCTGTTCAGAGAGGCCAAGATACGCGCTACCAACCGCAGTTTAGAAAAGGGGGGAAATTGGTAGAAAACCTGGTCGTGACCATCACCGCCCCTGTCGAACTCGCCCGCGAAATTGTGAAAGGCATTGATTGGAAGGCCATTGACGCTACGCTTTTGAAATAAATTCAGCGATTTAGTCGGGTTGTGAGCAACCCTCAGCACGATGGGAAACGGGTTGTGAGCAACCCTTAGCACAACTTGCACGGCTTTTAAATCTTAAAGAGCGAATACCCTAAATCACGCGTGGAAGACATATCAAACGTATATGAAGTAGCAGTGCTCGGGATTTTCACGCGTACCTTATAACCCAACGTTCCCGTAGGAAGTCGGCCTGCGAGGTGGGTGAATAAAAACGTCCGTTGCTGAGCATTATACGACCCAAATACCATCGGATAAGGCTGATTATTTTGGTAAAAACCACCCATCCACCAGCCATTGTAATGCGCTTCAAAAGGTGTTTGCGGATACCCACCCGTTATCCACGTTTGTCCGCCGTCAATACTCACATCTACATGAACAAGGGATTGATTTTCAATGTGGGTTTTGTAAGGTGCTATCTTCTTTTGGGCTAAAATAATACTCTCGCGTACCATCGGGTTTATTTTTCCTACCGTGTTGGCCTCCCAGTTGACGACGCCGTAATTTTGAAGGTTCGCAAAACCAATCATAGCGTCGTAAATACGCTGTTCAAAAATATCGGTTGTAGCCAACGAATAAGGGCTAAAGTTGTAGGTACGCGGCGTAGGTTCCCAGTTTAAAAAGCCTAATTTGGTCGGTTCTTGGTAACGGGCACAGTAAATGGTACTCCAAATGAGCAACAAGAAATGGTCGTCGGTTTGCCAAACCAGTTCGGGCGAAGTAGTGGTCAATTCTACGCTGTTGCTCCCCGCAGGAATGTCTATTTCGGCAAACCCTCGCCAGTGTTGAAACGTGATGCGGTAGGTTTTATCGGCATTGCGCAGGCTACCATCTTGGGCGTGCAGCGACACCCGTACCCGCCGATTCCCCAAAGGCGTATTGGGGTCGGCTCCAATATCAACGATGTGATAGCGCGTAGGAACGCCCGCTGTTACGTTGGTTTTGGGGGTTTCTTTCAAGCGAATTATGTCCGTATTGACCCAATAATTGACGTTTGAATCGTACTGAAGAACCGCCCACATGGCAAACTGCTGCACAAAATCCCATGCTTCCATGTAGTTAAGTTCTTCATTGACAGCACGGTTATTAAATTTGTTTTTGAGCTTCCAAATGGGATTGTTGGGTACACCCCAATTGGAGTGGATATTGCCGTTGTCATCAAACTGAGGGAAAATAAACGGATCCATTTGATTGATAGGGCCTGCTCCGTACTGCCAAATTTTCGCGCCGTTGCTGTAAAGTTTTGTTTTGTAAAACAACTCCGTAAACACATAACTCCAGCGGTGCTGAACGTGGTCAAAAAACTGTTGATCGTCCCAATTTTTGTAAGTAGGGTCGGTACCACCGTTGAAGGCATGGCGGTATTTTCCGTTTTCCCACACTTGTCGCCCGCGCAAAATGGACGACCATTCGGAATTCGAAAACGTTTCAATGTCCCAACGCAAAAAGCCCATGCGCCCATCGCCTGCGTATTTGGCTCGGCGGTCGAGTTCGTATTCGGTCAGTAAAAAAGGATTCCATTTCCCTGCTTCGTCCACATTTTCAATCGTTATCGACAAAAAAGGTGCATTAAAACAGCGAAAATTCTTTCCCTGCGCCGAAAGTAGGCGATTTGGGTCAGGAACATACACTGGATTTTTTCCAAAACTTACACCCTGCACCGTAAAGGCATCCCGAAAAATACCTTCGTTAATATCCGCATACCGATTTTCTTTGGGTTTGCCCTCACCTACTCCACCAAAAAATGCTTTAAAACCATAATCTCGAAAATCTGTCACGTCGTCCCACACTACTTTTTGGGCTTCAAAAAGTTTTAATAAGTGTCGAAACGGCTCGTTTGCGGCAGTACTTGATAAATCAAAAGTGCCCAATTTTGCGTTGGGTGTGTAGCCTTGCGGATAGCCCCCTTCATCGGGTTCGTACAGTACTTCTTTAGGAATGCCCTGTGCGTTGGCATTTCTAAAAAGTCCCAATAACAACAACAATATCCCAAAACAACGCTTCATCATTTCTTCAAATTAAAACCTTACCCCCGAAAACAACCCGTTATTGATTATCCACAAAATCCTGTCAAGTGCGTTCACTTCGCCGTCGAGGTTAATATCTCCTGCTAAGTACTTTCCAAAAGAACCATTAGTTTGGTTCCAGACGGTCATATCGTTTGCATTAATTTCTGCACTTGTCCCCTTGACGATATCGCCTGCATACATCATATAGCGCGTATCCTGCATCTTTTGCCCAACTGCTGGAGCATTGGCAGGGATGTAGGATTGGTTGATACCAAAATCATAGAAAAAACCACCATTCACAAAAAGCGTAGGCGTGGCCGCCACAATCGGCAGGTGATTACGGTGTTCGACGGCCACATAATAATTAGTGTATTCCTTTAACCGACTCGGACAGCCCTGAATAGTAGGCACTAAGCCATCGTTTTGAAGTAAGGCGGCTGCTTTAAAAACCGTCGTAGCAGGATTCGCAGGGTCGGTTCGTAGCGAAACCAGCACCCAATCCGTAACCGACGGGTCATAAGTGGACACCATTTCACTGCCCATGTAATACCACGGCGCTCCCACGTATGGCTGTCCCGCTGGCGTTTTGGTTGCGAGCGGACTAACGGGCGTTTGTCCTGGCAATAATCCCTGTTGGTTGAGGGTCGTTGTCATCGAACCTACACCATTGCGATAAGCACCTTCCAACAACACCCGAATACTACCGACGCCCTCGGGGAGGGTCATGGTTCGAATGGTAATTTTGGCCGTACTTGTGCAACCCGTTGTGTATTGTGCTTCAAGGTAAAACGTAGTAACCGTACTGTCTAGGCGCACGTTGGTAGGGTTCGTCACAATCGGGCCGTCGTAGGAGTCTTTTCGCCAAATTGGTGTAGTAAAGCTGCCATAGTTTGCGACTTGGGCAGGCAATGACAACGGCCCTGTGTGACAAATTGTGGTATCCGATGCCATTCGTAGTGGCATACAGGCTTCTATTTTCCAGATTTCGCTTCCTTTTTTACCATCGTCTGCCGTAAAAAACAGGGTATCACCCAGCACGGTAAGGTTACTGATTCCACTTCCCGTTGTTCCCGAATACAACTCCAACACGTTGGTGGCCGCTTCGGTGCCATCAGTTTGCCAAAGTTCTCTTCCCGCAAAATCATCGTAGGCAGTAAAATACACAATGCCTTTTCGGAGATTAAACATCGACGGCGTACTGTTAGAACCTTCTCCGCCGACACGAATATTTTTCACCATTTTTGTCCCAGCTACTGTGCCGTCCGAACGCCAAAGCTCTTGTCCTGCCTCTCCGTTGGTGGCCGAAAAATAAAGCAGCCCGTTGAGTGTTTTGAGGTTTCGGGGGTCACTGCTGCCGCTGCCTGTTTGAATATCTACGGCAAGCACTGTCCCCGCTGCCGTTCCGTTCGACTTCCAGAGTTCGATTCCTGCTTGTCCATCGTTGGCTGCAAAGTAAAGCGTGCCGTTGAGCGCCGTCAAATAATGCGGCATTCCACTCATCGAGCCACTCCAAATATCTCGTACCTGTACCGTCCCTGCCGCCGTTCCGTCCGACTTCCATAATTCAAAGCCGTTAGTGCCATTGGTTGCCGTGAAATACAGCGTTCCGTTCAGGTTGGTGAGGTACTGAGGGTTCGAGCTTCCAATTCCTGCATTAATATCTTTGACCAAAGTAGTTCCTGCCGCCGTACCGTTGGTTTTCCAAAGTTCGTACCCATTCGTGCCATCGTTTGCCACAAAATAGAGTGTTCCGTTGACGTTGGTCAGTTGTTGAGGGTTCGAGCTACCTGCCCCCGTCACAATGTCTCTGACAATAACCGTGGTCGCATCCGTCCCTCCCGACTTCCAGAGTTCACTTCCTGCTCCTGCGGTGGTTGCTACAAAATACAGTGTTCCGTTGACGTTCGTAAAACCACTTGGCATACTTCCCAGCGGCCCGTCGTTGATGTCCTTCACGCGGGTTGTACCTGCGGCCGTGCCGTTTGATTTCCAAAGTTCGTAGCCGTAGCCTGTTTGGTCAGCTACAAAATACAATGAAGTTCCCACACTCGTGAGGGAATAGGCTGTGCCTGGCAAATCCAGAACTTTAGCCGTACTAGCATTTCGCCCTGATGATTTCCACAGCCCCACGGTCGAGCCGTTTTGTTTGGCCGTAAAATAAAGGATTCCATTGTGATTGGTCAGAAAGCGCGGGTCGCTTCCCAAGGTGGCAGAGGTAGCAAGCGGATCTGCCTGAAGGTTAATATCTTTCAGCAATAGCGGATATTGAGCATATACACTGCTCACCAGCAATAGCAAACCCCACAAAATAGTTTTCCTGACAACTAGCATTACTGGCACCGAGTTTTTCTAGTATCGCATAAAACGATACGTCGCTGTATTCAAAGAAATGGGCAAAATTTCTTTGAATACAGCAATAAAAGTGCCAAAATGATTGATAATGGGCTATCTATCAGCCAAAGAGCCACTCCACGGCCTTCGGAAACTCTTTGCCCCAGCGCATTTCGGTATGCTCGCCAGCGGGGTCGAGCGATAGTTTAAATTGAAGTCGTTCGTTGTTCCATCCTTGTCGTTCAATCGCCTCTTTCAGCCGCTCTACACTCGGAATCATATAGCGTCCTTCTTTCCCCCCCGCATAGACGTAGATTTTGGTTTCCAAGGGGTTAAAGAATTCGATGGAGTCAAAATAGATTTTGTCCGAAACCCAAAGCGACGGCGAAAAAATCATAAGACGACCTAGCGTTTCGGGGTACATTAAGCCCGCATATATGCTTATTAAGCCTCCCATCGAACTGCCGCCGATGCCCGTAAATTGGCGCTCGGTGCGGGTACGATAATTTTTATCAATGTACGGTTTAAGGGTACGAACGATGAAGTTGGCGTACTTTTTCCCTGCTCCTTTACCAAATTTTGGGTGCGTATAAGGTGCAAATTCGTGCAAACGGTCTTCATCTCCGTGGTCAATAGCCACAATGATGATACCGCCTTTGTTTTGCTCGGCCAGTACCGCCATGCGTTTGTCTATTTCCCAATTTCCAAAAATAGAACCATCACCAAAGAGGTTTTGCCCATCTTGGAGGTACAATACGGGATAGCGTTTGGTAGAAGTACTGTAGTCGTGCGGGAGAAGAATACGAATACGGCGTTTTTTGCCCAGCTGAGGTATTTCAAAATCCTCTGCTACGGTCTGAATTGTGGGCACGTACGTCACATCAAACGCACGGCCATCCCTACGCCAGTGAGGCACAAAATCCTTTTGGGTAGCACTTTTTCCCTTAATACGGCGATTTTGGGGCGCTTCGCCAAAGGCATCCAGCTCTACTTGGTCCCAGCCACCGCGGGTATATTTGTACTCAATGGGTTGTTCGAAGTGAAAATCGGGGGGAAATTGAAAATGATACTTTCCTACTCCTACCTTTTGCATCTGATAACGTTCAATATCAGGATACCACTCACAAAAATTACCAGAAATAAATACAGGACGCTCGTCGTCAACAGCAGTTGTCAACTCAAGCGCCAAAGACGCATTACGGTTACTCATTCCTCACAGGTTAAATGTGTCGGTTTAACACCCACAAAAGTACTAATGTTCAATAAAATTTAAAAATTTCTAGTTTTAATCCTCTTTCTCTTCACTCTGTCGGTACCAGTACCGAATCACCACTTTTTGAAGTTCGCGTTTGATAATCAATTCGGCAAGTAGTTGTAAACTAGCATGAATCGCCGTAGGAATGGCGCGGTGAATTTGTTTTTCGGTCAAATCAACCCGATTCAGGAGGTATTTTAGGGTTCCTCCTTTTTTTAAATGCTCGTCTATTTTGTGGGCCAAATATTCACGCAACTCTTCAAACGAATAGCGTTCGTCGATATCGAGCTCTAAGGGTAACTGCGCCGTTTGGAAGTCTTTTATGAGTTGTAGCAACAAATCGCGCAGCAAGTTGGGTAGCCGAAGCACCTGTTCTAGTTCTTCGGGCGAGGAGTTTGTTAGTTTATCTGTTTCGTGCGGCATTGTTACAAAATAAACGTGCTCCCGTGAGGAACACAATAAAGGCAGCAAAATAAAACTTTTATTTCCAACCTTCCGTTATTTGGAAACTACACTAATTCCTTCTCGTATGATGCGCTTTGCGTTGGTGAATTTCAAGGTTTCGTTTCATTTTTTCTTTTTTGCCCTGCTCGTCACTCACCTTTCGGCAGTGGCTCAACCTAAAGTCAACTTGTCGCAACTGAAAGCGAAGTTTCCTAACGATGAAATGGCGTACCTCAATCGCTCCGAAAAAGTAGCCATCGAGGTTGTGAATGGGGAACTTCAAATCGACGTGTTTCACCAAGAAGACCGCGTGTTTTTGGACAAACGAGCCAGTGTTTTTGCCGACGAACGCATTTACTTTTCCGAAGCTTTTCAGGAAATCAAAGACCTTGATGCGGTCTCATACATTCCCGAAAAATCGGGCTATAATCGTACGCCCGTCACCGACATCAAAACCGAACGCCCCAGCCCAGGGGGAGGAATCTTTTTTGATGATATGCAGGTCAAAAAATTCACCTTTCCAGGCGCCAAAGAAGGAGGCATTGGCACCGTTTCCTATACCGAAAGAGTCAAAAGCCCTTATATGCTTTCGGGCTTTGTTTTTGGAAATTATGTACCTGTTATCAACAGCGAGTTTTCGGTTTCATTTCCCGCTTCAGTAAAAGTTTCCTACAAAACCTACGGCGATACGAAGGGGATTGTTTTTGCCAAAACAGCCCAAAATGGCAAAACGGTTTATACGTGGAAAGCACAAAATTTAAAAGCGTCGCCTCTGGAAACGGAATCGCTTTCGTTGCGCCATTACGTACCACAGGTGTTTTTGTTTATCGAAAGTTATACGGCCAACGGACAAACGAAAGAGGTATTGGGCGACGTTCAGAAGCTCTTTAATTATTACAAAAGTTTGGTCAAAGACCTTAACAAACAGCCCAGTTCGCAGCTCAAAGCCCTTACGGATTCATTGACGCGTGGCAAAAGCGAAGTGGAGAAAATTCGGTCGGTTTATTATTGGGTGCAAGACCACGTCAAATACATTGCCTTTGAAGAAGGGCTTGGCGGGTTTATTCCTCGTCAGGCCAACGATGTTTGTCAAAAACGCTACGGTGATTGCAAAGACATGGCCAGTCTTACTTCGTCGATGCTCAATTTAGCGGGTATTCCGTCGCATTTGGTGTGGATTGGAACGCGTGACATTCCGTACAAATACGCCGAAAATCCTTCCATGAGCGTGGATAACCACATGATTGCGGCGGTAAAGTTGCAAGGAAAATGGCAATTTTTGGATGCCACCGACGACCGCATCGACTTCGGACTTCCGACCTCGCACATCCAAGGCAAGGAAGCCTTGATAATGACTTCGGAAGACAAGTATGAAATCGTTCCTGTGCCTGTTGTTCCTGCCAATCAAAATACCAAAGTGGACTCAATGATACTGTCGATTGACGGAAAAACATTGAAAGGAAACGGCACCTTGACTTTTGAAGGACTATGGAAAACATCGCTCAAATCGGCCGTGCAGTACCGTTCGGAGCCACAACGCGACGAATACTACAAAAACGTACTCAGTCGAGGCTCTAACAAATGCGCCTTGTTAAAAAATGTAGTCACGGGACTTCAAGATCGTGACGTGCCTGTTCGTCTTCAGTACGCATTTTCGGTGCCTGATTACGTTCAGGAAGCCGCAGGAGAACTTTTTATCAATCCTCATTTGACGCGTCCTTGGGCCGACAAACGCCAAGAAGAAAGTCGCAAAAACGACTGGAAACACGAGTTTACGCACATTGAAGACATGGTCACGGTTTTACCTATTCCAAAAGGATATACCGTAACCAACCTTCCTACCAATGCGTCGTTTTCGCACCCTGACTTTGGGTTTAAGCTGAGTTATGAACAAAAAAATGACCAAATCGTGGTTCGCAGTCAATGGACGTTGAACTCGCTTTTGGTCAAAAAATCAAGTTTCCCTGAATGGAATAAAATGGTTGCTGCCCTCAACGAAGCTTACAGCGAAGTGATTTCGTTGAAGAAGGGCTAGCGTCTTTATTTCTTTTTAGCATTTCCTCCCCCTAAAAGGCGGTTGGCCAAATCAGGACGTTTGAGCTTATTGAGACGGTTACGAATCAAATCTCTGTACTCAGGCTTGTACCAGAAAAAGAAGCGATTTTGGTTCTGCTTTTCTTCGCGGGTTTTGGCCGTAAAAACAGGTTTCAACGTATAAGGATGCACTCCCGTGTAATAAATTACTTCCGCAACGGTCATGGGAGTTGGGGTAAAATCTTGCACTTGTTCCAAACGGAAACCCAGTTCTTTTGTTTCAGCCGCCAAATTAGCCATATCCGCCTCTTCACACCCTGGGTGCGACGAAATAAAATACGGAATCAGGGGTTGTTTGAGGTTATGTTTGTCCGAAATCTGATCGTACTTTTTTTTGAAAAGCTTGAAATACTTAAACGATGGTTTACGCATCACCCTGAGCGTATCGTCGGAGGTATGTTCAGGCGCTACTTTTAATCGACCCGATACGTGGCGCGTAATCAACTGCTCCATGTATTCGTCGTGGTTGCCGTCCTTGTTGTTTTTGTTGAAATCGTCCACTAACAAATCGTACCTAATCCCCGAGCCAACAAACGCTTTTTTGATATTTGGATGCTCATCCACCTTACGGTAAAGTTCCGTAATGGGCTTGTGTGATGTATCTAAATTAGAACAAATGACAGGGTGAATACAGCTTGGACTTGTACAGCGCGCGCAAATCGACTCGTCTTTACCCTTCATTCGGTACATATTCGCCGAAGGGCCGCCCAAATCCGACAGGTATCCCTTAAATTCGGGATGCTTCGTCACTTCGTCCACTTCCTTCAAAATCGACTTTTCACTCCGCGATGCGATGAACTTCCCTTGGTGCGCCGAAATTGTACAAAAACTACAACCTCCAAAACACCCACGGTGCATGTTTATCGAAAACTTAATCATGTCGTAGGCAGGTATCGGCCCACGGTTCTTGTATTTTGGGTGCGGCAAGCGCGTGTATGGCAAATCAAAAGAAGCGTCAATTTCGGTTTCAGTCATTACCTTAAAGGGTGGATTTATTACCAAAACGTCTTCATTAACCAACTGTGTAATGCGATTGGCTTGCCACTTATTGGATTCTACTTCTACAATTTTGAAGTTAGCCGCGTACTTGATTTTATCCTGCAAACATACCTCATGGCTCGCCAGCTCGACCGTTTCCCATTCGTTCCACTTAGGCAGTTCGTCGGATGCTTTTTGCAAATAAGCCACTTGGTGAATGTCGCGTAATCCTGAAAAATCGTATCCGTCTTTCAAACGACGCAAAATCTCCCGCAAGGGCTGTTCTCCCATCCCATAGACCAACAAATCGGCTTGTGAATCGGCCAAAATCGTTGGCATCAGGCGGTCTTGCCAATAATCATAATGCGTTACCCGACGAAGCGACGCTTCAATTCCTCCGATAAGTACAGGAACATCGGGATAGAGTTGTTTTAATATTTTGGAATAAACGGTTGTGGCATAATCGGGACGAAACCCCGCTTCTCCCCCAGGCGTGTATGAGTCGTTTGACCGAAGACGCTTATTAGCCGTATAGTGATTCACCATCGAATCCATACAACCCGCCGTAACGCCAAAAAAGTACTTAGGGCGTCCGAATTTCTTAAAATCGCGCAAATCATCTTTCCAGTTGGGCTGCGCCACAATCGCCACCCGAAAGCCTTCACTTTCGATGATTCGGCCAATCACTGCCGTTCCAAAAGCAGGATGGTCAACGTACGCATCTCCCGATACAATGACGACATCCACTTCGTCCCAGCCCCGTTTTTCAACCTCTTTCTTGGTAATGGGCAACCAATCGGTTATCGGTCTTTCTAACATAACACCTTACTATTTTTCTTGCGAATGGGAATTTAGCAACTTCATGCGGTTATAAGTAACCGCTATTTTTCGGTTGTGAGCAACCGAAAGCACTTGCCGTGGACGTGATTACTCATAACCACGACTTCGGCTATTAAAAATTAGCCGCTATTTTTCGGTTGTGAGCAACCGAAAGCACTTGCCGTGGGCGTGATTACTCATAACCACGACTTCGGCTATTAAAAATTAGCCGCTATTTTTCGGTTGTGAGCAACCGAAAGCACTTGCCGTGGGCGTGGTTACTCATAACCACGGCTTCGGTTGCTCACAACCGAAGCTAATTTACTCAACCAAGTATGAAACAAAATAGTTTGAGAAATACCCCAAAACAAAACAGTCCACAATTTACAATATAATAAGCTATTGTAAACTGTGAACTGCCAATTGTTACTTTTTTATCTATCGTGCTACTTCGATATTCACTGGCTTTCCTTTGATGGTATTGCCACTCATGGCTTCTACCACACGACGAGCATCGCGCTCAGGAACGTCAACAAACGAATACGCATCAAAAATGTCAATCGAACCAATCACGCGGCCTGGGATACCTGCTTCACCCGCAATGGCACCTACGATGTCGCGAGGTTGAACACGGTCTTTACGACCTACGCTCACAAACAAGCGAATCATACCTGGGTCATTGCGTTTCTGACGGTCACCACCACCACGGCTATCACGGTCACCACCACGACCACCACGGTCGCCAAAACGGCCACTACCTTCACCACGTTTTTCGAAACGTCCGCCACGGTCATCACGTGCGCCATTTCTGTCTTTAAACTTACGGTCTTCGTCCCATGCCAAGTCAGTATCAGCAAATTCGCTTTTCTGAACACCCATGTTGATTTTCACCAAAGCGGCTACAATTGTTTCAGTGCTCAGGCCAGTCGTATGGTGCAACATCGTGAGCATATCGCTGTAGATATCCAAATCACCTTCGGTCGCCGCTTTTTCTACTTGCTCAATAAAACGAGCTTTACGAACGCCCACAATGTCCTCAAACGTAGGGATTACTCCTTTTTCGATGCGAACTTTTGTGTAACTTTCGATTTGGCGGAGGCGGAATTTTTCGTCTTTTGCAACCAATGTCAACGCCTTACCTGTACGACCCGCGCGGCCCGTACGGCCAATACGGTGTACGTAATATTCTTCGTCGAGGGGAAGGTCAAAGTTAATTACCGCATCCACGCCCGACACGTCGATTCCGCGAGCTGCCACGTCGGTAGCCACCAAGATAGTAGTTGTACCTGCTCTAAACTTCGCCATTACGTTGTTACGTTGGGCTTGGCGCAAATCGCCGTGAAGTCCTTCAGCTTGGTAGCCGCGTATCATCAAATCTTCCGTAATTTCATCTACTTTACGTTTTGTATTACAGAAGATAATCACTTGTTTCAAGTCGTAAGAATCAATCAAACGGCAAGTTAC
The DNA here is from genome assembly GCF_014195535.1 of Runella defluvii. Classification (GTDB taxonomy): domain Bacteria; phylum Bacteroidota; class Bacteroidia; order Cytophagales; family Spirosomataceae; genus Runella; species Runella defluvii. The sequence goes on from NZ_JACIBY010000006.1 coordinate 468,561, forward strand.
TTCCGCCTTTGCACGTTGTTTTACTTCAAAACAAACCTGTTCGATGTTCTCATTGGTTACTTCTTTACGAGTTACTTTAACGAGAACAGGATCATTTTGGAATTTCTGCGTAATGGCCATGATAGGCTTTGACATCGTCGCAGAGAACAAAACCGTTTGGCGTTCACCTGGCATTTCTTCCAAAATGCTTTCGATATCTTCACGGAAGCCCATGTCAAGCATTTCGTCCGCTTCGTCAAGCACCATGTAACTTACTTTCTCTAATTTCAAGGCGCGACGCTCCATCATATCCATCGTACGACCTGGCGTACCTACGACGATATGTACGCCACCACGCAACGCTTTAATTTGGCGCTCAATCGAGTCACCTCCGTAAATCGTTTCAATTTTTACGCCTTTCTTGTATTTCGCCAAGCGACGCAATTCGTCGGTTACCTGAACCGCCAATTCACGCGTTGGGCACAAAATAAGTACCTGAGTGTGTTTTTCAGTAACGTCAACAAGTTCTAGCGCTGGCAAACCGAAGGCCGCAGTTTTACCTGTACCTGTCTGGGCTTGTCCGATAACGTCTAATCCTTGTAAAAGATGGGGAATTGCTTGTGCTTGAATAGGAGATGGTTTTTCAAAACCCATTTCGTTGGTTGCTTGTAACAGTTCATCTGATAAGCCCAACGTTTGAAAACTTAATGTTTCTTCTTGCATTGTATTGTTTATATTGAATATTGTGTTGGGAGCATAGAGTACAACAGCACATACAGGCGCGACAGCGTCTCCACACCCACAAACTGAATACTCAATACTCGCTTAAAAAAGCACTGCAGCCCGAAGAGTCTCTGTAGGTTAAAACAGATGGCCTGCGTGTATTTTCTGAGGACGAAAAGAAGGGGTAAACCCTAACACAAAAAATCGCAGAGACGAACGAGCGTGTTCGTGCAGTAAAACTTTTGCAAAAGTAAGACTATTTATCGAATAAACGACAAATGAGAGATAAAATTTTGTATTTTTCGTAGCAATATAAAATTTTGCGGGCTTCGCTACTGGATTTCAGTTACCGCTCCATTTTCGCATTTAACCACCCGAGCAGGGTATTTTTTTAGGAAGTCATAATTGTGGGTAGCCATCAAAATAGCCGTTCCTGCGGTATTGATGGTTTGGAAGACTTGCATGATTTGCTCTCCTACCTCTGGATCGAGGTTTCCTGTAGGCTCATCGGCAAGTAAAATTTGGGGCTCATTGAGCATGGCCCTGGCAATCACTACACGTTGTTGTTCTCCACCCGAAAGTTGATGTGGCATTTTTTTGGGAGACGTACCCAGCCCGACTTGCATTAACACGTCCGAAATCCGAGTTTTAATGGCCGACTTATCCGTCCAACCCGTCGCACGAAGAACAAACTCTAGGTTTTCTTCCACGTTACGATCAAAAAACAATTGAAAATCTTGAAACACAATGCCCAGTTTTCTTCTCAAAAACGGCACTTCTGCTTGTTTCATTTTTTGCAATTCATATCCTACCACTTTTCCTTTTCCCGATTCAAGCCACAAGTCCCCGTACAAAGTTTTCAAAAGTGAACTTTTTCCACTTCCTGTACGGCCAATAAGAAACACAAAGTCACCTTTGTTGATTTCGAAATTGACATCCGACAATACCAACTTGTTGCCGTTTTGGTATATATCTACTCCTTCAAGCTTAATGATGGGTTCCGAAGAAAATGCGGTCATTTGTTTGCAGCGATTAGCAGTTAGTTAACCAGCAGTCAGCGATTGACAATCTTTTACTGACTGCAAATCGCTAACTGCTGAGCCTGATTACTGGTTTGCTTTTTTGTAATCAGCCAAGAATTTCTCCAATCCAATATCTGTAAGTGGGTGCTTCAACAACGATGTAATAACGCTAAGTGGGCAAGTTACGACATCGGCGCCAAGTTCTGCACATTTCAACAAGTGAACTGGGTGGCGTACCGAAGCAGCCAATACTTCTGTTGTGAATCCGTAATTTTGGTAAATACCCACAATCTGCTCAATCAGCTCCATACCGTCCATTGAAATATCGTCCAAACGACCAATGAAAGGAGAAACGTAAGTGGCGCCCGCTTTGGCTGCCAACAACGCCTGACCAGCTGAAAAAACGAGGGTGCAGTTGGTACGAATGCCACGGTCAGAAAGCGCTTTGATTGCCTTTATCCCGTCTTTAATCATTGGCACTTTTACCACGATTTTGTCATCTATTTCGATAAGCTCGCTCGCTTCTTTAAGCATCCCCTCCAAATCGGTCGAAATCACTTCCGCACTCACATCTCCGTCCACAATGTCACAAATCGCTTTGTAATGCGCAATTACATTCGCTTTTCCCGTAATTCCTTCTTTGGCCATAAGCGATGGATTAGTGGTTACACCATCCAAAACGCCCAAATCATACGCTTCTTGAATTTCTTTCAAATTAGCCGTATCAATGAAAAATTTCATAATGAGAGATTTAAGTTATGTCGTGCAAAGTTAGGCAAAGCAGGCCGTATCTAAAATTTTTACCATGAAAATAGACTTGCCCACTTTTAAAAGTACAACTTACTCCACTATTACCCAAAAAGGCTATTCCTTTTTAATTTTCAAAATTTGCATTATAGAAATTTATTATTGTAATTTGCTTTCTGGTTAGGTTACTTGCGGACAAGAAATACTTGGAACAATCCAAAATCCCTTGTAGTGAGTCCTTCCAAGTGACTGGACCAAACAGGTAATCATTCACAAAACAATTTTAAACCTATGATGAACAGTTTCCCTTCTGTAGGGCGAGTTTTACTCGCTCGTCAGTTTGCTGTCCTTGGTAAAATCGCCATGACAGTTTTGTTCACAGTGGTCTTCTTGGGAGTCCAAGCTCAGGAAAGACAAGTCACTGGTAAAGTAAAAGATGGAACAGGCACAGGAATGCCAGGTGTAACAGTTGCAGTAAAAGGAACTCAACGCGGTACGAGTACAGATGTTGATGGAAATTACAAAGTTGCCGTTCCTACAAACGCGACACTCGTATTTAGCTACGTAGGTTACTCAAACCAAGAAATTGCGGTTGGTACCCGCTCAGTTGTCGATGTAACTCTTCTCGAAGACAACAAAGTCCTGAATGAAGTAGTGGTAGTAGGTTATGGTACAGTCAAGAAAAAAGATGCGACTGGTGCTGTAAACGCTATTGGTGCAAAAGACTTCCAAAAAGGGATTGTAGTATCACCCGAACAATTGATGCAAGGACGCGTAGCTGGGGTGCAAATCACTCAGTCAAGCGGTGAGCCAGGTGGTGGCATCAACGTTCGTATCCGTGGTACGTCTTCCGTATTTGGTGGTAACAACCCATTGTTTGTTATCGACGGAGTACCTTTGGCAGGTGACAATACCTCATCTGGTGGAGATGCTTCGGGGGTTGGTCGTCAGCCAGCTAAAAACCCATTGAACTTCTTGAACCCAGAAGACATTGCAAGCATCGACATCTTGAAAGATGCTTCGGCAACGGCAATCTACGGTTCACGTGGTGCTAACGGGGTAGTTTTGATTACAACGAAAAAAGGAAAAGGTAAAGGTACGCTTGAGTACGGTTACTCACTTGGAGCAAGTAGTCTTACAAAGCGTTATGATTTGCTAAATGCCGATGAATACCGTGCAGCGGGTGGTCAAGATCAAAAAGGTAATACTGACTGGCAAAAAGAATTGTTCAGAACTGGTTACACTAACCAACACAACTTTGCCTTCGGAGCTGGCGATAACAACGGAAGCTACCGCTTTACGTTGGGTTATTTGAACCAACAGGGGATTATCAAAGAGTCAGAAATCAAGCGTTACAGCTTAGGCTTCAATGGTTCTAAGAAATTCCTTAATGACCGTTTGACGATTGCGAGTAACATCAACATTTCAAACAACCAAGACGCTAACGTACCTATCTCAGAGAACATTGGTTTTGAAGGAGACCTTTTAGGTAACATCTTGAAAGCTAACCCAACTCGCCCTGTTTACAACAGCGACGGTACGTTCAACCAACCAGGTAACACTGAACCTAACCCGTTGGCAATGATTGTATTGTCTCAAGACAACACAAACACGCTTCGCGCTTTGGGTAACATCAATGCTGAATTACAAATTGTGAAGAACTTGAAATTCAAAACAGTAATTGGTTTTGACAAGTCATTCTCTTCAAGAAAATCAGCTTATTCTCGTGACCTCGTGTTGACAGGTGTTGACAAACTCGGCCGTGCTTACGTTGCGGATATCGAAACTGACAACAAATTGTGGGAAAACTACTTCACATACGACAAAGAGTTTAACAAAATCACATTCAATGCGTTGTTAGGTTATTCGTATCAGATGTTCAGCCGCTACTCAAAAAATATTGCAGCTGCTAACTTCCGTACCAGCGACTTAGATTTGATGATCAACAACATCGCATCAGCAAATGCTGGTAAATTTGGTAGCAACGTTATCAACAACTCTGGTTCAGAAACTGACGAATTGCAATCATATTTCGGACGTGTAAACGTAGGTATCAATGACAAATATTTGTTAACAGCTACTTTGCGTTCAGACGGTTCTACGAAATTCGGGGGCAACAACAAATATGGTTTCTTCCCATCTTTCGCTGCTAAGTGGAAAATCATGAACGAAAGCTTCGCTCCTAAGAATATCTTCGATGACTTATCGGTTCGTTTGGGCTATGGTTTGACAGGTAACCAATCAATTCCTCACAACGTCTATGACCGTCGTGACCGTTACAGTGGCTGGGGAATCAACCAGGGTGGTGATAACATCGAAGGTGGTGGTTTGAACGCCGTAGCATTTAACAACCCTAACTTGAAATGGGAAACAACGTCATCTATCAACTTAGGTTTGGATTTTGCTATCTTGAAAAACCGTCTTTCTGGAACGATTGATTTCTATCAGAAAAACACCAAAGACCTCTTGTTCTACGTTATTTCAGCACAACCTGCTCCTACGCCATTTACGTGGAAAAACTTGGATACTGACATCCAAAACCGTGGGTTAGAAATTTCATTGACAGGTTCGGTGGTTGACCAAACTAACTTTAGTTGGGAAGTATTGTTAAACGCTGGTTTCAACAAAAACATGGTTAAAAACCTTAATGGGGTATTTGACACGGGTGAAATCAACGGTCAAGGTTTGACAGGTGCGTTTGCACAACGTATCGCAGCTGGTCAGCCTTTGTTTGCTTATTTCTTGCGTGACTTCGGCGGATATGATGAAAACGGGAACTCGCTTTATCCGAATGGTGACTACCAACAATTCTTGAATGGTAAAAGCCCACTTCCAACTGCTACTGGTGGTTTGACAAACAACTTGCGTTACAAAAACTGGGATTTGAGCTTGTTCTTCAACGGCGTATTTGGTAACTACCTTTACTCAAATACTGAAAATGCGTTCTTTACAAAAGGATCATTTGCAAACGGACGTAACGTGACTAAGAATGTGGTAACAAGCAAAGAAGGTCCATTGAACGCTCCAGACGTTTCAACTCGTTTCTTGCAAAAAGGTGATTTTGTTCGTTTACAAAACTTGAACTTGAGCTACCGTGTACCAGTAAGTGGTAAAACTATTTCAAACTTGCGCGTATTCTTGACAGGTCAAAACTTGATGACCTTCACTAAGTACACTGGTCAAGATCCAGAAGTAAGCACCAACAAGTCTATCAACGGTATTCCATCGTTTGGTATCGACTACACTGCTTACCCAAGAGCTAGAACTTGGACCATTGGTGCTAACATTTCGTTCTAAGAACTAACAAAAAACTAAACAAAATGAAGACTAATAAATACATAGTAAGAACTTTGATAGTTGGGCTAGGCTTAACTACCATCACTTCTTGTACTGATTTAGTAAATAACGAAAAAGATTCTATCGTCAGACAGTCTGAAGGTGGTACTCCTGTAGCAGGAGACCCTGTTGGTCTATTGGAATCTGCTTACAAAGACCTAGGGTTTTATACTGACCAAGCCAATGCTTACGCTTTGGGTATGCACACTTCAGCCGAAATGATTCCTCCTACACGTGGGGTTGACTGGGGTGATAACGGGGTTTGGCGTACGCTTGACCAACATACTTGGGATGCGACCCACCAACAAGTTCGTGATACTTGGAATAGCTTGAACTCTCGCGTGTTTAAAACCACCGAAATCTTGGCTTCTACGACCGCAACAGCGGCTCAGAAAGCAGAAGCTAAGTTCTTGCGTGCCTGGAATATGTATCACGTGATGGACTTCTATGGTCAAGTTCCTTTCAGAGAGTTTACACAAGGGGTTGACGATCTTCCTCGCGTAATGACTCGCTCAGAAGCATTCGACTTTATCGTAAAAGATTTGGAAGAAGCACTTCCCGTATTGGTAAAAGCAGGCCCATCAGCATCAAACGGTGTGGCTAACAAAGCAGCTGCCAACTTCTTACTTGCTAAGTTGTATTTGAATAAGGCAGTTTACAAAGCTTCGACTCCAGCAGGTCCATATACATTTGATAAAGCAGATATGGACAAAGTATCAACGTATGTTAATGCTATCACTGCCGACGGATACAAGCTTGATACTGATTACTTTAATGCCTTTACAAAAAATGGCAACTCAGAAACCATTTTCGTGAGCTTGGAAGGTACACCTCAGAACCGTTGGTTTATGACGTTGCACTACAGTCAAAACCCATCTGGATGGAACGGTTTTACGACCTTGGCTGACTTCTACGATAAGTTCGAGAAAGATGATCCACGTATCGGTAAGGCCGCAAAAGGCGATGGTACTGAGTTCTCTGGTATCGGTTACGGTTTCTTGATTGGCAAACAAGTGGATGATAAAGGTAAAGACCTTATTGACTCACGTACGCAAAAAGTACTTTCGTTCACTCGTGACGTACCTTTGGCAGGTGCAGCTACCGATAAAGGTATCCGCGCTATCAAGTACCACCCTGCAACAGCTGGTAAGTACATCTTGATGCGTTATGCTGAAGCACTAATGATGAAAGCAGAAGCTCAACTCCGTGGTGGTGACGCTGCTGGTGCGTTGGTAACTGTAAACTCTATCAGAACTGCCCGCAAAGCAAAAGCACTTGCCTCAATCAACACAGACGGTATGTTCGACGAAATCGGTCGCGAATTGTACTGGGAAGGTGGCAAACGTACGGTAGAAGTTCGCTACGGTAAGTTTACTACAGGTGCTGGTGCTGACAACAAAGAAGCCTACACTGTATTGTTCCCAATCCCTGCTATCGCGCTTGTTTCTAACCCTAACTTGAAGCAAAATCAAGGGTATTAATCCGCTTTAGTAGTTATAAATTCAAAGAAAAATGCTCGAATCACATCGGGCATTTTTCTTTTAGTGACTTTCCCCACCTATGATAGCAGCACGTACATTATCTTTTTATTTTATTCTTTTTTTGTTCGGAAGCTCCGTGTCGAGCTGTACCAGTTCTTCAACTTCAAAAAACCCTTCCGACATACTCGCTACCTTGAAAGAAGGCGAAGCTAAAGTATGGCTCACCATTGATAATCAGCCATTTTATAGCGACAGCAGTGTTTTTAAAGGAGAGATAACGGCTTTTGACCACGCGTTCCGCATCAATATCACCGATCAATTTCAGGGAAACACCGTGATTGCTATCGGCGGCGACCAATGGTTTGCCACCAAACCCATCACCAAAGCCGTTGATACCAACAACCAGACCCAAGCCAGCGCCATGATTGGACGCATGACCGACCCCGTCAATCGTCGCGGTTTAGGATACATTATGACATCGGGCGAAATAACGCTCGATGCACTATCCGAAGAAAAAGCTATTTTACGACTCAAAGGCCAAGTGGGAGAATACACCACCATGGGAAACCCTGCGACGTGGAAACCCGTAGAAGGACTCATTGTCTATAAAAAGCCCCTTTTAAAAGTCCAAGGGCTCACGCCTCAGCAACTTTACTTTTAATCCATTTTGCACTTATTTCATTCATGCGTCATTCTCGTCTATATATCTGCCTTAGTTTATTCGCCATTGGTTTCACAAGCTGCCAACGTGAAGATGCTACCGAAGGGCTTTTTGAATCGGTAACCAATTCGGGTATTGATTTTGAAAATAAGGTAACCAACAATGAAAACTTCAATATCTTCAATTACCGCAACTTCTACAACGGCGGTGGTGTAGGAATTGGCGACGTCAACAATGACGGGCTGCCCGATGTGTATATGACGTCGAACATGGGTGAAAATAAACTGTACCTCAACAAAGGCAATTTTAAATTTGAGGACATTACCCAAAAAGCAGGCGTTGCCGACGCAGGCAAGTGGAGCACAGGGGTGGTGATGGTGGACATTAACTACGATGGTTTGTTGGATATTTATGTCTGTAATGCGGGCATCGACAAACGCATCAAAAACCAGGGTAATTCTCTTTATATCAACAATGGCGACATGACCTTCACCGAAAAAGCCAAAGAATATGGCCTCGATGAAGATGGCTATACTACCCACGCAGCCTTTTTTGACTATGACCTCGACGGCGATTTAGATTGTTATATTTTGAACAATAGCTTTATTCCTGTCAATACCCTCAACTACGACAACAACCGCGACTTACGCGCCAAAGATTGGCCCGTCAAAGATTATCTGAAAGGTGGAGGGGATAAATTACTTAGAAACGACAACAACAAGTTTGTCGATGTCAGTGAGCAAGCAGGAATTTATGGAAGTTTGATTGGGTTTGGATTGGGCGTGACCGTCGGCGACCTTAACAATGATAACTACCCCGATATTTATATTTCAAATGACTTTTTTGAAAAAGATTATCTCTACATCAATCAACGCAACGGGACCTTTAAAGAAGAAATAGAAAAACGAATCGGGCATACCAGCTTGGCATCCATGGGGGCTGATTTTGCCGATATTAACAACGATGGCTACTCGGATATTTTTACGACCGACATGCTTCCCATCGACGAAACCCGCCTTAAAAGCACCACTTCGTTTGAAAGCCACTACATCTTCAAACTCAAGCAACAAAAAGGGTTTTACAATCAGTTTATGCAAAATGCCTTGCAACTCAACAACCAAGATGGTACTTACAGCGAGATTGCGTGTTTGAGCGGCGTTGAAGCCAGCGACTGGAGTTGGGGTGCACTGATGTTTGATGCCGATAACGACATGAAAACCGATATTTATGTGTCCAACGGTATTTATAACGACGTCATCGACCAAGATTTTATTGACTTCTTTGCCGACGAAGTAGCCCAAACAATGGTGCTCTCGGGAGAGAAAAAGAGCTTTGATGCCATCATCAATCAAATGCCTTCACGCCCTATTGTCAACAATTTTTTCCATAACAAAGGCAACCTCAAATTTGAAGAAGCCAGCAAAAGTTTTGGGTTTGGAACACCATCCTTTTCCAACGGAGCGGCGTATGCCGATTTGGACAATGACGGGGATTTGGACTTGGTTGTCAACAACGTCAACCAAAAAGCGTTTGTGTATCGCAACAAAACCAACGAAAACAAAGAAGTTCACTACGTTAAGTTTAAGCTAAAAGGCGAAGGTAAAAACCGCGACGCCATCGGAACGCAATTAAAAGTCTATGTAAAAGACCAAATTTTAAGCAAAAACATCATGCCTGCGCGGGGCTTCCAGTCAAGTACCGAATATCCCGTAACTCTTGGGTTAGGTTCGATGACCAAAGTTGATTCCGTGACCATTACTTGGTACGATGGTCGCATCAGCAAACTTAACAACCTTCCCGCTGACCGAACCCACGAACTGAGCATTGGTAGTGGCAAAAAGCTCCCCACTCCTACCCCTGTTGAGCGCTTGTCGCTCTATTTGGCAAAAACTGAGGCTCCCTTCGATGCCCATAAGGAAAACGATTACGAAGATTTTTACCAAGAAAAAAACATTCCCGTCAAGCTCTCTAAGGAAGGCCCAAGGGCAGCCGTGGGAGACGTAAATAACGATGGCACCGACGACATTTACATTTGTGGAGCGGCCAACCAAGCAGGGCAATTGTACCTTCAAGTCAACGGTTCATTCAAAAAATCGGAACAACAGGTTTTTGAAGACTTTAAGTATTTTGAAGATACCGAAGCTGTATTTTTTGACGCCGACAAAGACGGTGACTTAGACTTATATATCGGGGCAGGAGGAAACGAACTCGACCCTAACCAACGAGGCTTAAACGACCGCTTGTATGCCAACGACGGCAAAGGCAATTTCTCCCTCGCCGCCAATGCCTTGCCGCCAAACGGCATGAATACCAGCGTTGTAATTCCGATGGATTACGACAAAGACGGTGACTTAGACTTGTTTGTCGGTAGCCGAAGTTTGCCCAAAACCTACGGACTTTCTCCCATCAGTTACGTTTTTGAAAACCTTGGCAACCTCAAATTTAAAGACAGTACCCCCAAAAGCTTTCAAACCTTGGGGCTGATTCGAGACGCCGTTTGGGATGACCTCAACGGGGATGGTAACAAAGAACTGACGGTGGTCGGTGATTGGATGAACCCCATGACTTTTGCGTACCAAAACGGGGCTTTTACCCAAATCAACACAGGTTTAGAAGCGTACCAAGGCTTTTGGGGAAGAATCGAAGCGGTGGACATCGATAATGACAAAGATTTGGATTTGGTGCTGGGCAACATCGGCGATAACTTCATGTTGCGCGCTTCCGAAAACAGCCCCATCAAAATTTGGGTAAGCGATTTTGACAACAATGGATTAACCGATAAAATCTTAACCAAAACCGTTGAGGACGAAGATAGTCCCGTGCTACTGAAACGAGAAATGATGGAGCAGTTTCCGATTTTGAAAAAAGAAAGTTTGAAACACTCGGCTTACGCAACCAAAAGGCTGAAGGATTTATTTACGTCCGATGTGCTTTCAAAAGCAACAGTCAAACAAGTAAACTACATGCACTCTGCCGTAGCCATCAACGACGGCAAAGGCAATTTTAGCCTATCAACACTCCCAGTGGAAGCCCAGATTTCGTGCATCAACGCGACCTACTGCGTCGATGTCAACAACGATGGATTGAAAGATATTTTGCTCGGTGGCAACAACTACAACTTCATCCCTCAGTTTTCGCGTTTGGATGCTTTCAAGGGAAAAATCCTTATCAACAAAGGGAAAGGCGTTTTTGCCGCAGTATCCGACCACCTTTCGGGCTTTACTCCGCAAGGCGAAATGACCCAACTCAAACCCGTCAAGGTCAATGGCACGCCATACGTGATTGGTTTATTGAACAATTCCATACCACAATTATTTAAAATCGAACAGCCCAAACCCACGCTATGAGAAACAATGTGCGGACAGGAATGTGGAAATTTATTGGGGCAACAATCGCGCTTATCGGGTGCTTTTCGTGGCCTATTTTAGCACAAAACGCAGGTAACTTACTTCGTTTTTCGGTTCTAAATACCGAACTTCGCTTAGTCGGTTCATCGGCCGAAGTGCGCGTGCAGGTCTTCTCGAACAACGTTTTTAAGGTAACGCAGTTTCCTTCCAACAGCGCTTTTCAAGATACATCCTACGCCGTCGTTGGTCAGCCGCTTTCGCTGCGCCAATTTCAGCTGGTAGAAACCCCAGCAACGCTGACGATTGTTACCCCTTCAAGCCAATTAGAAATCACCAAGTCCCCGATTTCGATTGCGCTAAAATCAAACGGCAAAACCAAAATCAAACAAGACGTTTTTGGCTATAAAAACCAAAACGTTTCGATTTCCTTCGTTATTGACCCCAACGAAATTTTTCACGGGACAGGCGGAAGGGTGTCTAAAGTAAACCTAACGGGCAAGGTTTCGGAATTTACCAACACCTTTCGTCCGTGGTACTTTGATGATATTTATGGCCAAACCTTCGGCTTGGCTCAAAGCATCACCATTCCATTTTTTGTGGCGTCGGGGCAATACGGTCTCTTGCTCGACAGTCCGCTCCCTGGCGACATGCGGACTTATTTAGGCGCATTGGACTCTACCCGAATAGATGCCCAAATAAGCAGCCTAGGACTCTGGTCGTATTACCTTATCAACGGCGCCAACAACGACGAAATTTTGTACGAATACACTGCCCTCACGGGACGGCAGCCGTTGGTGCCGCGTTGGGCATTGGGCTATCTCCAATCCAAAAGCAGCTACAGTACCGAGCGCGAGTTAAACGATGTAATTACCAACTTACAGAGTCAGAGTTTCCCCTTGGATGCTGTCATCATCAATACCCCGTGGCAAGGCAATACCAACAACCTTGGAAACATGAATTGGGGACAAACAGGCTTTCCGTCACCTGCCAACATGATGAAAAACTGGTTGGCAAAAGGTGTAAAAACAGTGGTAATGAACTCACCCTACGTCAACAAAGCCTCTGCCAATTACCGTAGTTTGGATTCGCTTCGTCTTCTCACAAAAACACTTTCAGGAAGCACAGGTCTCCTCACCCAAGGCGGTGATACGACCAGTTTGCTGGACATTTTTCAAACCAATACCCAACAGTGGCTCGCCAGCAAACTAACCCCTCGAACAAACGACGGTATCGGCGGCTGGGCGAGTGTCGGGCTGGAGCCACCGCAACATCCCACGTTTTTTGTCCATAACAATACTAATCCCTCGACACAAGTCCATAATCTTTACTCACTGCTCTGGGCCAAAACCATTTATGACAACCACCGCGCGGCTTTTCCCGCCAGTCGCTTGTTCCATCTCACAAGCTCAGCTTGGACGGGCGCACAGCGGTACGGCGTTTTGCCTTGGACTGGCAACGTAGCTCGGTATTGGCTGGGGCTTACCCTCCAAATTCCGATGATGATTCACGCGGGCTACTCAGGTTTAGCCTATATGCACTCCGACATTGGGGGCTACGTGACTCCTTCCGACAAAGCGCCTAAAGACGAAGAAATGGACATGCGTTGGACGCAATTTGGGACTTTTTCGCCCATTATGCGCGTCAATGGTGAGCGAAACGTTACCGAACCCTACATCCTGACGCAGCCTTTTTACAACAATACCCGTGCCGCGATAAAGCTTCGTTATCAGCTACTTCCGTACATTTATAGCCTTGCCTATCAAACCACCACAACGGGGCGGCCTTTCTGCCTCTCGATGGACTACTTTGAACCATCCAATCGCCTAGCAAACATCGACGACCAGTTCTTTTTTGGAAAAAACCTACTCATAGCTCCCGTTATGATTCACGGAATGCTCGTGCGGAAAGTGCAACTACCCAATGGAAAATGGTTTGATTTTTGGTCTAAAAAATCTTATCAAGGTGGAGGTACTATTTTTGAAAATGTAGTCCTCGAAAATATCCCCGTGTATGTACCTGCGGGTGGTTTTGTCCCGATGGCGGTCAGTGCCAAGTCTTCGACCGATGCCTACGTTTCGGATAGTTTGGTTATCAAGTTTTTTCAAGATGTATCGGTACCTAACTCCGATTTTACCATTTTCCACGACAAGGGCACGGAGGCAAACGTGCTTACAAACCAGAATTACGAGCTCCTCAAGCTGACAGGCAAATCCAAGACGGATACCATCGGTGTAACGCTCACCCGCACTCACACCTCCGCCCAAGGGCTCGGGAGTCGTTATATTTTGTTGGAAATAAAAAATGTAACGAACATTCCCAAAGCGGTGCTGCTCGATGGGCAAACGATTCCCGTTCGTTTTGTAACAGATTCACCTCTAAAAGCCAAAACGGCCTACTATGATTTGGCCAATTTCCAATTGAGTATTCCCTTTGATTGGGATTGTAACAAGACCGCCTCGGCCCAAATCATTCGTACCGATTTGGGGATTCTCACCAGCGTTGTGACGCCAGCACAGGATGCCCTCGTTGTTTATCCCAACCCAGCACGGGACTTAGGCGCAGTAAACTTGCAAATCATCGCCCCTACAACCGACGATTATACCATTGAAGTGATTGATATACTAGGAACCCTGATTTACAAACACACCCTCGGCAACTTGACCCAATACCAACAAACCCACCATAGCCTCCCCTCCGCACCTCAAAAGGGCATTTTTACCGTCCTGCTTAGAAATACAAAAGGGGAAGCGACCACAAAAAAAATGATGATTCTATGATACGCCAACGGTTATTGATAGCGATGGGAGTTTTGTGTAGCTTGGTCTATCTCATCGGCTGCGTGGATGATTTCAATGCAGATATTTACACTTCTAAAGAATACTTGCTGGTAGATGGGACACTGACCGACTTGAACGAGCCACAGTACGTCTCCATTTTCAGTACGCCCAAAGATGCTTCGTTCAAAAGCTCCGATTTTACGTCCAAAATCTATCCAGCGCGGCAGTCTTATTTCCCTGAGCAGCAAGCCCTCGTCAAGCTGATTATCAACCAGAAAGACGAAATCCAGCTAGAAGAACGGCTCGCGGGTTACTACTATTGTCCCACTGGTTTTCGGGCCAAAGCAGGAAATACGTACCAATTGCGGTTTCAGTTGGCCAACGGAAAAGTGTATGAAACCGATGTCGAGACGATGTATTCTGTTCCAGCCATCAAAAACGTATCGGAGGATTTTAACCTTACAGGGATTCCCAATGCAGCAGGGTCGAGTGAAAAGATTTCGAGCAACGACATTTATGTTGATTTTGATGACGCCCCCAACGAAAAGAATTTTTACCGTTGGCGGTGGGTCAATTGGGAAATTCAGCGCATTTGTGCCACTTGCACCCAAGGGCGCTATTACTTATTTGAAACCGAACAGGGAGAAACAGGCGATTGCTACCGCGACCTGACCTTAAAAGTCAACGACCGTTTTGATTATTACTGCGGAACGCGCTGTTGGGACATTTTTTACAGTTCGGACATCAACATTTTGTCGGATGTTTATACCAATGGCAAACCCCAGAAAAACAGGTTAGCCGCCCAAATCCCCCTTCGGCAGTCGAACCCTTGTTTGGTAAGTCTCCAGCAAATGTCCTTGTCACCAAACACGTATCGTTACCTAAAATTACTCCAAGACCAATCCGTCAATACAGGAACTTTGGCCGATACGCCTCCTGCGCCTTTGCGAGGAAATATCCGAAACGTAAAAGACGCCAATGAATTGGTATTGGGCTATTTTTCTGCCTCTTCGGTGAGCGAAGTACGCGTGATGCTCGACCGCCGAAATACCACGGGAGGGCTTCCAAATGGACTTTATAGCTTTATCAACAACCGCCCCGTTACGCTCGAAGAACTCTCAAACGAGCGTCCTGATGTTCCGTTGGCCATTTGTCAACCAAGTTTTACCCGCACACCTGTTACCCCCCTTGGCTGGCGATGAAAAAAACACTTTACTTAGTATTGGGATGGTTTTTGAGCGCCTCTGCCGCTTTGGGTCAAATATACACCATCAGTGGAACGGTTTTGGACTCCATTAGCAAGCAACCGCTCGCGGGTGCCACCGTCATCCTCGACCACAACCGCAGCAAAGGAGCGACCAAAACCGACGAAAAAGGCGAGTTTACCCTGACCGTTGACCGTCAAAGTCACGTCGTAGCGATACGTTATGTGGGGTACGTGCCTTATTCCAAGTATTTTCCGCCAATGACCCGCAGCCTGAAAATAACTGTGCTGTTGGATAAAACCGAAAATCAACTGGAGGAAGTTGTAATTACGACCAAAGGGTTTGACCAAACCATTCGGCAACCGATTTTGGGGGTGAATCAAATCAACATCAAGACCTTCCAAAAACTTCCCTCGGCCTTTGGGGAAGTGGATTTATTGCGCGGAATTCAGATGCTTCCAGGCGTTACGAGCGTGGGAGAAGCCTCCAACGGGGTCAATATTCGAGGCGGAACCACCGACCAAAATTTGATCCTCTTAGACGATACGCCCATTTTTAACCCTACGCACATGTTTGGGTTGTTTTCGGTGTTTCCACCCGATGCCGTTTCTACCTTGGATTTGTACAAGGGCAACGTGCCAGGTCGCTACGGCGGGCGCGCGGCTTCTGTGCTTGACATCAAACTCCGCAATCCTACCTTAGACAGCCTCAAAATCAAGGGAGGTGTCAGCATTGTGTCCAACCGACTCATGGTCAATGTCCCCGTTGTCAAAGACAAACTTGGGTTTTATGTGGCGGCGCGGGGCGCGTTCAATGATTTTTTGTTGCCAATTGCTTCCGACAAACTCAAAGACATCAAAGCAAAGTTCGGCGAAGGCGTTTGGAAAGGATTTTGGAAAATTAACCCTAAAAACACCCTGACGGGCACGTTTTACAAAAGCTACGACCTTTTTAGCACCAATCTCCTCCCAGGGCTTCCCAACGTGATTGGTGAATTTACCCGTTACCAGCATACTTCTACCAATGCTATGGCACGCTGGTTGACGGTGATTTCGCCCAAAATGGACATTCAAACCACGGCCGTTTACGCCCATTATACCCCACAAATTTCCACCCAAGAAAAAGACACCGACAACTTCGTCGATTTGAATTCGGCCCTGACGCAGAAACAACTCAAGTCTAACCTAAACTATGTATTGACCAACTACAAGCTAGAAACGGGGCTTAGTTTTACGCGTTACGATATTCAACCTGGCGAGCTAGTCCCCAATAACAGCGCCAGTGTGAGTAACATCGTCACGCCTTCCGAACGCGCTAACGAATGGGCGTGGCACGCCGATAATGAATACAGTTTCAGCAAACAACTGGCGCTTTCGATAGGGATTCGTTATTCGTATTTTCAAACATTGGGGCCTGCCCTTTACCGAAATTACGAAGCAGGCCAACCCCGCGACGACTTCTCCGTGATAGACTCCGTACAAGCGGGTCACAACAAAGTGTTTAGTCACTACGGCGGTTTTGAGCCTAGGGTCGGGATTCGGTATGCCCTAAACGAACGGACATCGTTTAAGTTTGGGTACAACCTCATGCGTCAATATTTGCAGATTGTTTCCAATACCACCACGCCGATTCCTACGTCGCGTTGGAAAACGAGCGACTTACACATCAAACCCCAAATCAGCAATTTACTTTCGGCAGGCTACTACCATTCGTTCGATAACGACATCTATGAGATTTCGGTGGAAGGCTACTATCGATTCACCCGAAACATGGTGGACTACAAACCTGGTGCCGATTTTTTGCTCCAACCCTACCCCGAAACGCAGATTGTCCAAGGTTTGAGCAAGGCTTACGGGCTCGAAGTCATGTTGACCAAGAAAAAAGGGCGGCTCAACGGCTGGGTCAATTATACCTATTCGCGCACCTTTAACCGCACCTACACCGACCTCCCTTCGATTGAACAAGTCAACAACGGGCATTGGTACCGCGCCAATTATGACCGACCACACAGCGTCAATACCTCGTTCGACATTAGCATTGACAAACACAATTCGTTTAGTTTTACGTTTATTTATAGCACAGGGCGACCTTACACACAGCCCGTGGGTTTTGTCAATTACCTCAACAATTTCTTTCCGTTTTATGAAGCACGTAACAACAAACGCGTACCTGATTATCACCGTTTGGACTTTGCTTGGAACATTTACAACCCCAGCATGAAAGACCGTCGCTTCCGAGGAAAATGGGCCTTTACGGTCTATAATTTGTACGCCCGTCGGAATGTGTATTCGGTCTTTTTCAAAACCGAAAAGAACATTAGCCAAGCAAAACGTTTGCAGATTTTTGGCGCGCCTATTGTTAGTTTAGCCTATAATTTTGAATTTTGATGATGTCTAATTCAACCCTTTTATATCGTTTTTCTGCCCTTTGTTTCGTTACCTACGCGGCCTATGTTTTTGTGGGCTGTCAATCATCGAGCGAGCCCAAACCGCCTGCCCAATTCCGATTACTAGACGCTTCCGAAACAGGCATTGAGTTTGCCAATACCCTCAAAGCGGATAGCAAGCTCAATATTTTCAACTACATGTACTTCTACAACGGAAGCGGCGTAGGAGCGGGCGATTTCAACAACGACGGGCTCGTTGATTTGTGCTTTACGGGAAACCTGTCGGACAACAAACTGTACCTCAATCGGGGCAAGATGAAGTTTGAAGACGTCACCGCTCAAACCAACATCAACCAAAACAAGGCATGGGCCAACGGCGTGTCGGTAGTGGACATCAACCAAGACGGAAAGCTGGACATTTACATCAGCCAAGTAGGCGGAATCCCGAGTTTGGACGGGCGAAATTTGTTGTTTGTTTGCAAAGAAATTACGGCAAAAGGAGTCCCAGTTTACGAAGAAAAAGCCAAAGAATATGGCCTCGATTTGAAAGGGCTGGGCACGCAAGCTGCCTTTTTTGACTACGATTTAGACGGTGATTTGGACTTTTTTCAGCTTAATCATTCCGTCCACCAAAACGGTACATTTGGCTTTCGTTCGGCTTTTCAAGGAACACCGCACCCCACGGCAGGCGATAAATTTTTCCGCAACGACAATGGCAAATTTGTGGAAGTTACGCAGCAAGCGCACATCATCGACGACGTGCTGGGTTACGGCTTGGGCGTAGGCATTGGCGATGTCAACCTCGACGGTTATCCTGACATGTACATCGGGAACGATTTTCACGAAAACGACTACCTCTACCTCAATCAGCGCAATGGCTCGTTTGCCGAAGATTCTGAGCGGCAGATTATGCACACGAGTCAGTTTTCGATGGGTATCGACATCGGCGATTTGAACAACGACCTCCTTCCCGAGATTATCTCGCTCGACATGCTTCCCAACGACAAAGAAATTTTGAAGCGTTCGGAAGGGGAAGATTCGTACAACATTTTTAAGTACAAAATCCGCCAAGGCTACAGCTATCAATTTGCCCGAAATAACCTCCAACTCAACCGAAATGGCCTTTTTTCAGAAATGGGAATGTACGCGGGCGTACACGCCACCGACTGGTCGTGGTCGCCGCTGATGATGGATTTTGACAACGACGGGAAGAAAGACATTTTCATTTCAAACGGTATTCCCAAACGGATGAACGACATCGACTACATTCAGTTTGTGTCGGACGAAGCGATTCAGCAAAAAATGAACAAGGGCGAATTTAACGAAGATGACCCCGACGTGGTGGATATTTTGCCCGAAATCAAACTTCCCAATAAGTTTTACCACAATACCCAAAATCTTCAATTTGCTGATTGGCAAAACACCATTGAAAACGATAAGCCTTCGTTCTCTAACGGTGCGATTTATGCCGACTTGGACAACGACGGCGACCTCGACGTGATTGCCAACAACATCAACGACAAGGCATTTATCTACGAAAATCTTTCGACAACCAACGAGTCGATTACCCTTCAGATCGAAGGAAAAACGGGCAACCGCAACGCGATTGGGGCTAAGTGTTTAGTATTCCGAAAAGGGGAAGTGATTAGCTACGAGAAGTTTCCCGTGCGTGGTTTTCAGTCGAGCGCTGAGATTCCGTTGGTGGTAGGCGTGGGCAAAATAGACGAAGTGGATTCGCTGCTTTTTGTTTGGCCTAACCAAACCTACCAAGTATTGCGTAAAGGCGAGTTGAAAAAACAGCTTACACTCGTCCAAAGCGAAAACCTGCCCCGTTTTGATTACCAACGTTTACAAAAACTACTGACGCCCAAAGTTCCTTTTGAAGACAAAACGACGGCATTAACCCTTGACTTTGTCCACCAAGAAAACAATTTTAACGAACTTGACCGCGAAGCACTCATTCCGCATTTGGCCTCATCGGCAGGGCCTGCGGTAGCGATAGCCGATATTAACCACGACGGGCTTGAAGACATTTTCTTGGGCAATGCCCGCGATGCCCTCAGCAAAGTGTATCTCCAAAATGCCAACGGTAAATTTCAGAATTTGCCCCAACCTACCCTCGAAAAAGACCTGATTTACGAGGATGTGGACGCCCAGTGGGCCGATGTCAACGGCGACAAACACCTTGATTTGGTGGTGGCAAGCGGCGGAAATGAGTTTTTTGGTAAAACGTATCAACTCCAGCCACGGGTGTATTTGAACAATGGCCGTGGCCAACTGACCCGCAAAGAAGATGCCTTCAAAGACCTCTACGTAACGGCTTCGTGCGTGCGTGCGTTCGATTTTACGGGCGACGGAGCGGTGGATTTGTTCATCGGTGGACGCTCCATTCCCAAAGCCTACGGCGACAATCCTACTTCGTATTTGCTCGTGAATGATGGCAAAGGAAACTTTACGGACAAAACAACGCAACTCGCCCCCGAACTGCGCACCATCGGAATGGTGACCAATGTAGAACTGGTGGATTTGAACAAAGACCAACGCCTTGATTTGCTATTGTCCATCGAGTGGAAATCCCTAACGGTTTTTCACCAAAACAACGGGCGGTTTGAAAAAGCAATACCCCTTGGAAGCAACCAGAAAGGCTGGTGGAATTTTACGTTGACGCATGATTTTGACCAAGACGGTGATTTGGATATTTTGGCAGGCAATTTGGGGTTAAATAGCCGCATCAAAGCCGCTGAAAAAGAACCTGTTCGGCTGTACGTAGGTGACATTGACAAAAACGATCGCGTTGACCAGATTTTGACCTACTACCTCAACGGCGAAGAAACGCTCTTTGCCAATAAAATGGAAACCGACAAGCAGTTTCCCTACATCAAAAAAGAATACATCCACGCCCGCGATTTTGCCAAAACGTCGGTAGAAAACCTGTTTGGAAAAGACAAATTGAGCAAAATGGCCGTGTTAGAAGCCAACGAATTTGCCAACGGTGTGTTTGTCAACGACGGTAAAGGGAATTTCCAGTTTCAGCCTTTGCCGTACTTGGCGCAGTTGAGCCCGTACAAAACAGCCACCATTATCGACGCCAACGGCGACAACCTGCCTGATGTGTTTTTAGGAGGAAATTTTTACGACAACAACATCCAAATGGGGCGGTATGACGCCGATTTTGGTACTGTTTTGCTCAACAAAGGCAAAAATCAGTTTGAAATTCAACTTTCCCAAGTGCCAATTTACGGGCAAGTTCGGCACATCAAACCGTTTAAAAATTCGGCAGGAAAATTGTACTGGCTGTTGGCAAAAAACAACGATAAAGCCCAAATTTTATCCCTCACAACCCCAACTTTCCGAAAGTTTTAAAACTTTCGGAAAGTTCTTGCGGCTTTACGTATTTTTGTAAAATAGGCAGCCGTAGAATGGCCCAGTAACCAATGAAGCATTCCTCATTATTTATTATTCTTAGTTTATTTTTAGGAGCAAGCGGTTGTCAACAATCCGCTCCTGACGACAACCTGTTTGAAACACTTTCTTCGTCTGAAACGGGCATTGAGTTTACCAATCAAATTCTTGACAAAAAAGAACTGAACATCTTCAACTACCGCAATTTCTACAACGGTGGCGGAGTGGCCATCGCCGATGTCAACAACGACGGCTGGGCGGATATTTACGTAACCTCTAATTTTGAAGAAAATAAACTGTACCTCAACAAAGGTAAAAATCCCGAAGAACGCTGGAAATTTGAGGACATTACGGCCAAAGCGAGCGTAGGCGGCAAAAAGGCTTGGTCCACAGGCGCTACTTTTGCCGACGTCAACGGCGACGGTCTCATGGATATTTATGTCTGCAATGCGGGAAATGTGAAAGGCGATAGCCGTGGAAATGAACTATTTATCAACCAAGGCATTGGCCCCGACGGCGTGCCTACGTTCATCGATAAAGCCCCCGAATATGGCTTAGTCGATGGGGGATATTCGACCCACGCCGCCTTTTTTGACTACGACCGCGACGGCGACTTAGACATGTATTTGCTCAACAATAGCTTTACGCCCGTCAACAAACTGCAATACCAAAACATCCGTACCGTTCGCGACTCCCTCGGCGGCCACAAGCTCTTTCGAAATGAAATGATTCAGGGCAGCAAAGGGCAAGAGGCAAGAGGCAAAGGGCAAGGGGCATCTAAAAACAACCCAATCCGCTTCACCGACGTCTCCGAAGAGGCTGGTATCTACGGGAGTTTGATTGCTTTTGGCTTAGGCGTAACCGTTGGGGACGTCAATGGCGACAATTGGCTTGATATTTACGTCTCCAACGACTTCTACGAACGCGATTATTTGTACATCAATCAACGCAACGGCACCTTCAAAGAATCGTTGGAACAAAGCATGAACCACATCAGCATGTCGTCGATGGGAGCGGATATTGCCGACATCAACAACGATGGGCTTTTGGATGTTTTTGTGACCGACATGCTCCCCCGCGATGATAAACGCCTCAAAACCACCACCGTATTTGAAGGCTACGAACTCACCGAATTTAAACTAAAGCAAGATTATTGGCACCAATACATGCGCAATATGCTGCATTTGAATCAGGGGAATCAGTCGATTAGTCCACGGTCCACAGTCGATAGTCCACAGTCGATGGGCGACGCTAAACAGCAAACTCAAAACAGAAAACTCGAAACAGGAAACCCAAAACAGAATACAGTCCTCCCTCCTACCTTCACTGAAGTGGGGCAAATGGCGGGTGTACATGCAACGGATTGGAGCTGGGGCGCGTTGATTTTTGACATGGACAACGACGGCCTCAAGGATTTGTTTGTCGCCAACGGCATCATCAAAAACCTCACCGACCAAGACTACGTAGCCTTTTTGGCCGATAAAGACAATATTCAGGCCATGCTGGAAGGCAGAATGAAGTTCGATTACCGCAAGTTTGTCGATATGATTTCGACCACGCCTATCCCAAATTTTGCCTTCAAAAACAAGGGAAACCTTGCTTTCGACGACAAAGCACCCGCTTGGGGCTTGGCCGAACCTAGTTTCTCAAACGGGGCCGCCTACGGAGATTTGGACAATGACGGAGACTTGGACTTGGTCGTCAACAACAATAATTCGCCGCTCAGCGTGTATCGAAACCACTCGGTTGAAAAACTCAAAACGCGCTTTTTACGGGTCAATTTAAAAGGCACAAGCGCCAATCCGCACGCCATTGGAGCCAAAGTATCGGTTTACCAAAAAGGCCAAATGCAGTGTTTGCAACAAATGCCGACGCGCGGCTTTCAGTCATCGAGCGACCTGACGATGGTTTTTGGTTTGGGAAAAAATCCTCAAATCGACTCTTTGGTGGTCATTTGGCCCGACGACCGCAAGCAAACCCTCACCAACGTCAAGACCGATACTGAATTGGCGTTGAACCACGCCGACGCCCGCGACCTTTGGAAATTTACCCCTCCTCAGTTTACCAACTTACCTTTCAACGACCTTACTTCGGCCTCGGGGCTGGACTTTTTGCACGAAGAAAACGCCTTTGTGGACTACAACCGCGACGGGCTCCTCAAGCAAATGTACTCGACCCAAGGGCCTGCGTTGGCCGTGGGAGATGTCAACGGTGACGGCCTCGACGATGCTTACATTGGCGGAGGGGCGGAAAAACCACGGGCGTTGTTTTTGCAAACAAGTGCAGGAAAATTTACGAAGTCTAACCAAGCCACGTTCAATACCCCTAGCCAAGCCGACGAAACCGCCGCGTTGTTTTTTGATGCCGATGGTGACAAAGACCTTGATTTGTTAGTGGTAAAGGGCGGAAATGAGTTCTTACCTAACGACCCTGCCTTGGCCGATGCACTTTATTTCAACGACGGCAAAGGAAACTTTACACTGTCCAACACTTTCCCTAAGTTATTGGACAACGGCTCGTGTGTAGCGGCGGCTGACTACGACCGTGACGGCGACCTTGATGTCTTTGTCGGCAGTCGGATGGTGTCGGCGCAATATGGTTACAGCCCCAAAAGCCACCTACTCCAAAACGACGGCAAAGGAAATTTTACGGACGTTACCACGCAAACCCTCACCAACGGGCAACTGGGGATGGTTACCGACGCCCAATGGACCGACGTTGATAAAGATTCCTACCCCGATTTGGTCGTAGTCGGTGATTGGATGCCGATTACAGTACTTAAAAATCAAAAAGGAAAATTCATTCCGCAAACCGTTCCACAATCGGAAGGCTGGTGGAACGTCATTGAACCTACGGATATTGACAACGACGGCGACATCGACTTTGTGGTCGGAAATTTAGGGCTTAATACCAAACTCAAGTGCTCTGAAAAAGAGCCTGCCGAACTGTATATCAACGACTTTGACCGAAATGGTACCGTGGAACAAATCATCGTTTCGTACAATCCTGACGGCAAACCTTACCCGATGGTCTTGAAATCGGATTTGCAAAAAGTATTGCCTGTTATCAACAAGCGTTTCGTGAAACACGTCGATTACGCAGGGCAACCCATCGACGCATTATTTACCAGCGACCAACTCGAAGGCGTTGAGACCAAAAAAGCCGTGCAAGCGGCCTCTTCTTTATTACTCAACGATGGCAAAGGAAACTTTACGTTGGTAGCGTTACCGTTGGAAGCCCAATTATCGCCCATTTTTGGCATTGTAGCCACCGACTACAACCACGACGGCAAAACCGACTTGTTACTCACAGGCAACTTTTTCGATGTGCTGCCCGAAATAGGACGCTACGACGGCAACGATGGTTTATTGCTTCAAAATACGGGTAAAAACGCCAGCGGACACCCCACTTTTGCGCCCGTTCGCCCCGCGCAGTCGGGTTTTGCCGTACGCGGACAAGTACGCCGCATGAAAACCCTCCGAACGGCCCAAGGGAAGAACTACGTCATTTTGGCCAAAAACAAAGACAAAGTGCAGGTGTTTGGGGTGCAATAAACGGCGATACTGATAAATAAATACCTTGTTTGAAAAGTAATATGATATTGTTTATCCCGCAGATAAGCTCATTAGCCGAATTAATCACCCAAAATCTGCGGTTATCTGCGGTTTTAGAATCAGCGTAAATCTGCGGGTAAATTATAAAGAAACTTAATAAACAACGTAATAAAGCGTTTCAAAAAAGTTTTTAAAGCTACTCAAAAAATGAATTGCCCATCGCTTCGTTTTTTCACAGTCAATTAGCTCTCTCTTACACGAAGCTTTTTAGTTAACCACATCGATCAGATAGCTTTTGTCCATAGAAAACATAGCTGTATTTTCTATGTGTTTATTCTCATGTGCTCTATGTGTTAAAAAAACTCTTTTCTATGAACCGCTTCCTCGCCTGTTTCCTGCTTTTTGGGGTCAGTTTTCTACTTCAAACCAGCCACGCCCAAGCTCCCGTGTCGCCCACTGCCACGACCTTGTCGGCACGGTTTCCTGCTCCTACGGGGTTTCAACGAACTGCCGCTGCGTCCACCTCTTTTGATGCGTTTTTGCGCCAGCTACCGCTCAAACCTTGGGGAAGCAAGGTGCTCTATTTTGATGGTCGTCCCAAAAACACCCCCGACGTCTATGCTTCGGTCGTGGCTCTAGGCATTGGGAAGAAAGACCTGCATCAATGCGCCGATGCCGTCATGCGATTGCGGGCGGAGTATTTGTTTCAGCAAAAGCAGTTTGACAAAATTCATTTCAATTTTTTGGCCGATGGCAAGCCCCGTTATTTCAGCACCTACGCCAAAGGCAACTATTCGTATCCAACATTTTGGAAGTACATGGAGTACATTTTCGCATCGGCCAACACCCGTTCGTTGCACGACGAATTGCAGCCTATCTCCATGCAAAACCTGAAAATTGGCGACGTTTTTATTCAAAAAGGTGTACCTTTCGGTCATGCGGTGATGGTAGTGGACATGGTTCAACATCCTACAACGGGGCAAAAATTGTTTTTGTTGGCCCAAAGCTACATGCCTGCCCAAGAAACCCAGATTTTGAAAAATCCCAACAATACCGCCCTTAGCCCGTGGTATGAACTTAAAAACGAGACGTTGGAAACCCCCGAATGGACCTTTGAACCCAGTGATGTACGACGTTTTAAGGAAAACTAACTAGCCCAAACGATGTCATTTTTCAAGCCTTTTCTTCTTGTTTTTTTTGTCCTACTCAGCCTCACTAGCCGTGCTCAGTCGGAATACCTGCGGGCTTACCCCGACCACATTGTGCGGGCTACGTCCCGAGGCATTGTGTGGAAAGACTCCACCCTCATGCCTTTTGACGACGGACAAAAAAAGACCTTTGCCGAACTTCTCCAAAACGCCGACTTGGAAGATCAACTGGTGCAGAAGTATTCCAAAAAACGCCAAGAAAAAGCTCCCCAACTCAACCACGACCCAGGGAGGTTTCGGTACGAGCCTTTTTTTAGAAAAATGTACGGAAATACCGAAGCGGAAGTCCGCAAAAATCTCGTTGAGATTGTGTGGCTTCCCAAGACCCTGAAGAAGAAATTATTGGTATCAAAAATCAACAACGTACACCAGCATTTTCAAGCCGTTTCGGACGAATTAGAACGCCATCCCGAATTGCTCAAGTACGTCGATAATCCTGCGGGGACATTTGTGTGGCGACTTATCAGCGGCACCAACCGCCTCAGTATGCACAGCTACGGCGTAGCCATCGACATCAACCTCAATTTGTCGCATTATTGGCAGTGGGATTGTCGTTGTAAAGACGAAAATGTACCACTCTCCTACCGCAATAAGATAGCCGCTCAAGTAGTAGAAATCTTTGAAAAACACGGCTTTATCTGGGGCGGAAAGTGGTATCACTACGACACCATGCACTTCGAATATCGTCCTGAGTTGCTTTTTTAGTCGATGGTCGATAGTCCACAGACGATAGTCGATAGTCCACGGTTAGAAGTTGTTAGTCAATAGTCAATGGTCCACAGATTTTTAGTTGGCTGTAATTACTATGGACAGTGGACTATCGACCATGGACTACTCTAATCCTCTTTCTCCAGCTCAAAAATGGCTTCGACGGGTTTGTCAAAGTAGCGGGCAATTTTTAGTGCCAACACAACCGACGGCACATACTTCGACGCCTCCAGCGCATTGATGGTTTGGCGCGAAACACCTACGGCTTCGGCCAAATCGGCCTGCGTCATGCGTTTTATGGCTCGTTCTACGTGAATCGTATTTTTCATGCGGCAGCCCTCCTTTCTTCAAAAAACGGTTTTACGTAAACAATCCAGTGAAAACGCGCCAAAAAAACTAACGGTGCCGTGAGCATATTCCACGATAGAATTAAGTAAAAATCAAGGCCATACGACAACCAAGCTGCCAAAACAAACCCAATCAGGTGCACATAAAATCCCCAGAGCAGCGACTCGTGACGCACTTTCGTAATCCATTCGTCATCGGTGCGTTCACGCGAAAAAGCGACAAAGAAAAAGCCTACCGTGGTCAAGGTCATCAAAAGTTCACCCGCAAAATCGGCCACATTGCCATCTAATAACGCAACCATAGTTCCTTTCTCCGAAAAGGTGATGGTCGTCCACTTCACCAAGAAGTGTTCTCCTCCAAAAAAACTGACGCTGGGAGCTACTTCCAACAACGCCAACACCGTAAGCACCAAACAAGGCACAAACAACAACCAACCGATTCTCTTAAAGCGATTGGGCAAAAGTAATTTGGTATCCATAGCTGTTAATAGGTTTTTGTTTGAAAAATTGATTTTCGATTCAAATGTAAAATATACTTTACATTTAAGCAAATATTTTTTACACAAAGTCAAAAATAAAAGCGCATCGTAGTTGGTACGATGCGCTTTTATTACCTTCCCGAAAGTTTTTTTCCCACCTTCCTGAAAGTTTAAAACTTTCGGGAAGGTAAAAGAAAAAATTATTCTCCTCCTGCTTCGCCCGCGGCTCCTGGGTAGGTTACTTTGGCGATTTCCATGTCAATTGTAAAACGGCCAATGCCTTCTTCGCCAATCACATCAAACAATTCAACTTGGCGGCGAGCAATGTATTCTTCTTCGATTTGTTCTTTCACAAACCACTGCAAGAAGTTTTCGGTCGCGTAATCGTCGAGGCGGCGGCTGATGCCTACCAAGCGGTTGATGGCCTGCGAAACCATAATTTCTTGCTCCAACGCCGTTTCAAATACCGAACGGAACGAAGGATATTCTTGCGGAATTCCAACCACATCGGGGGTGATGGCCGTTCCGCCCATATCGCAGATAAATTTAAAGATTTTGAGCATGTGACCACGTTCTTCGTCGGCTTGCGCAAAGAAGAAATCGCCACTGTTAGAATAACCGTTGCGATCACACCACGCAGCCATGGCCAAATATTTTGCCGAAGATTCGGCTTCCATTTTTACTTGTGCATTCAAAGCAATTTCTAAATCTTCTTTCAACGAAGTTCGCATACGAACGGTGTCTTTCATAGTTATATTAGTTTGAAATGGGAAGTTTCCATTATTTTTATCAACAATACTACACCCTTTGACGCAAAAATGTTCTATTTCAACCGTGCTTCCCTAAAATTTGGAATGAGTCTGAATTTGAGAAACCTACGATTTGCAGGAGAGTGAAGGTAAGTAATCTCATTTTCGTCTTTTTAATTGCGTAACAATCTTCAAACCTAGTCATTGATCATCCTAAACAACGATACAAGTGAGATTCAACACGTGGATAGCAGCATTACTTTTGGCGTTGTCTATCAAAACATACGCACAGACCAATAAGGCCTCCTCTTCTGCGAGTTTCAACACCGCCAAACCTTGGACTTACTGGTGGTGGATGGGAAGTACCGTCACCGAAAGCGACATTACGTGGCAGCTCGAAAATTTCGCCAAAGCAGGTCTGGGAGGAGTTCACATCATTCCTATTTATGGCGTCAAAGGACTTGAAAAACAAGCAATTCCTTATTTAAGTCCGCGCTGGATGGAGGTTCTTGCCCATACGGTTCGGGAAGGAAAACGCCTCGGATTAGGCGTGGACATGACCACGGGAACGGGCTGGCCTTTTGGCGGCCCGAACGTATCACCCGAGTTTGCGGCCAAAAAATGGCAGGTTGTCAATGGCGAAATTCAAAGCGCACTCACCAAGCAGGCCGTCAAACGCGCGGCGCCTGGCGGTGAAGGACTGGTACTTGACCCGTTTTCGGCCAAAGCCATCCCGCATTATGTGCAACGTTTTGACTCGGCGTTTGCCAATTTCAAAGACCGTCCTCGCGCTATGTACAACGACTCTTACGAGGTTTATGGCGCCAACTGGACGGATGATTTTCTGAATGAATTTCAACAACGACGCGGATACGACCTCAAAAGTCAATGGGCGGCCTTCACCGACACCACCACGGCCTTGGTCAAAATCGACTATCACCAGACGCTTTCGGAATTGTTATTGGAAAATTATGCCAAAAAATGGACCGATTGGTCGCACAAGCAAGGCTTCATCACGCGCTACCAAGCCCACGGTTCGCCAGGCAACTTGCTCGATTTATACGAAGCCTCCGACATTCCCGAAACCGAGTCTTTTGGCACAAGCCGCTTGCCCATCAAAGGCTTACGCATCGATGACCAATACGAGGTGGACCGTTTTGGCACGCCCAATGCACTTGCTATGAAGTTTGCGAGTTCGGCCGCTCACCTTGCTTCCAAAAAATGGGTAAGTTCCGAAAGTACCACTTGGTTGGCCAATCACTTTAAAGTTTCACTTTCGCAAATCAAGCCGCAGTTGGACGAACTATTTGTATCAGGCATCAACCATTTGTTTTACCACGGCACTACGTACACGCCCCAAAGCGAGGCATTTCCAGGCTGGTTGTTTTATGCTTCCACCAACTACGGCGTTCATTCCCACTTTTGGAAACACTATCCATTGTTGAACAAATACGTAGAACGTTGTCAAACGATTTTGCAAAACAGCCAAGCCGACAACGACCTATTGGTTTATTTTCCAGCACACGACTTATGGGCGACCAAAGCCCGTGCCAGCGGAGGAATCCATTTATTGGAAGTTCACCACGTGGACAAGTGGTTGTTAAAACTTCCATTTGGAAAACTCTCTAACTGGCTCTGGGACAACGGCTTTTCATTTGATTTCATTTCCGACGAGCAGTTGCAACGTTTTGCATCGTTGGCCACCAAAAAGTACAAAACGATTTTGGTTCCTGCCACCACCTACTTACCTGAAGCGACCCTTTCGCGCCTCGCAGAATTGTCAAAAGCAGGCGTTAAGGTGATTTTTATGGAACATTTACCCAGCCTCCCGACGGGTTTTGCCCGACAAACAGAGCGGGCAGCGTCTTTCCAAAAACTCCTCCAAACGTGGGCAAGTCAACCATCACACTTTCCAAGTCTTGGAGACTTGGAAGGTATCCTAGCCACTCAGAAAATTCGCCAAGAAACGTGGGCTAAAAACGGCTTGCGGTACATCCGTAAAGTACAAAATGGAAAAGTTGTTTACTTTATCGCCAACCAAAATCAGCTTTTCAGCGAAGGGTGGATTACGCTCGCTACTTCTGCTAAAAGAGTGTATATGTACCAGCCGTTGACCGATAAAACGATGGAATTACCCGTCAGAACGGAACAAGGAAAAACACAGGTTCACCTCTCTCTCCTTTCGGGTGAATCGTGTTTTTTGAAGCTGGACTCAAACGTTGGAAAGGTTTTGAACCTTTCCAACGTTCCGTCATCGCCATCTCAAACTTTCACCCTAAAAGGCAATGGAAAACTCGAATTTATTGAAGGAAAGCCCTACTTGCCCACCCCAAAAACAGTTTCTAGTTTAGGTTCTTGGACAACATTATCCGATTCAGCTAGTTATTTTTCGGGGACAGCGCGGTATTCGTTGACTTTCGACGCCCCTGCGGGCATCGAAAAAGTCAGTAAAGTTGTATTAGATTTAGGAGATGTCCGCGAAGTGGCCGAGGTGACGCTCAATGGTCAAAAAATCGGTACGGCGTGGAGCTTGCCTTTCCGTCTCGAATTGCCCGCTGGGAGTTTGAAAGCGAAACAAAATACCCTTGAAATTGAAGTAACCAACCTCTCGGCCAACTACATGCGCCTCCGCGACACGCAGCAGCCCGACTGGAAAAAGTTTCAGGAAATCAACATGGTGGACATTCAGTACAAGCCTTTCAACGCCTCAAAGTGGCAAGCAATGCCGTCGGGATTGTTGAGTGAGGTAAAAATCGAGTATTGGGAGAAAAAATAATTTACTTTTTTTGCAACGCTACCTCTCTAACCAACGTACAGGTAATCAAGAAGATGATTAGATAGATAATCGTATTCGTTTTTATGGCTGTTAGAGAGAGAAAATCGCCGTTGGTCCTACCGACGGCGATTTTTTGTTTTAGCTCTCCCCTCAATCTCTATTCAGCCCGTAGCGATTTTACGGGATTCATCAACGCAGCTTTGATGGCCTGAAAACTAACCGTAAGTAATGCAATAGCTACTGCAAGAAAACCCGAAAGCGCAAAAACCCACCACTGTATTTCAATTCGGTACGCAAAATTTTCGAGCCAATGCGTCATGGCATACCAGCCAATAGGCGACGCCATGACAATAGCCACCAGAATGAGTTTGAGAAAATCCTTGGAAAGAAGGGCAACAATTCCAACCACCGAAGCACCCATGACTTTCCGAACGCCAATTTCTTTGGTGCGCTGCTCAATCACAAAAGCAGAAAGCGCAAATAGGCCAAGCCCCGCAATAATGACTGCCAACAGCGAAAACACCGTAAATAATTGCTGAGTACGTTGCTCTGTCACGTACAACGAGGCGTATTTTTCGTCCACAAAATGGTATTGTAACGGTATATCGGGGGTAAAGGCTTGCCATTGTTTTCGTAAATCTGCCAGAAAGCTTGGCACCTCATTGGTTTTGATTTTTAGCACAAGTCCGCCGCCGTTGTTGCCCAACGTCAGCATTAAGGGAGCTATTTTTTGTTTTACCGACGTGTAATTAAAATCTTTGACAACGCCTATTACCTTCCACTCCACTTGCCCCGAACCAACAATCGTCTTCCCGACAGGATTTGTCCCATTCCACCCCAATTCTTTCACGGCCGCTTCGTTGATAATAACCCCCGACGAATCCGTCGCAAACTCTTTTGAAAAGTTTCTCCCCTGCAACATCGTCAGGCTCAGGGTACGGATATAGTCATAATCAACGTTAAAAATATCGGTGTGAATTTCGGTGCCATTACCCGTGTCGTTTTTAGGAAAAACTTGGGTACCTACGATGGTCTTATTCGTGGGAACATTCCTTGAGACACTGGCTGAAATCACATTTTTATGCTGTAACAGCTGCTGCTGAAAAGCTACTTGATTTTGCGCTAACGCCCTTGTGTCAGGCAAAAAGAGAAGTTGGTCTTTATCGTACCCCAATTTTTTATTTTGCATATAATTCAACTGACGATTGACAACAATCGTGGAGATAATCAACACCGTAGAAATAAAAAACTGAAAGACAATCAGCCCGTTATGCAACGATTTCTTTTGCATTTTGGGACTCAACAACGTTCCTTTCAGGTTCGTTAAAATGGTAAACGACGACAAGAAGAACGCGGGATAGATACCTGCCAGTATTCCTGCAAAAAGGCTCACCGAACACAGGACAAAAAGCATTCGCGCACTGAGAAAAAAGGCAAAAGTAGTGTGCTTGTCAGTCACTTGGTTAAAGAAAGGAAGCAACCCCCAAATGACCGCGTAAGCCAGCAGCATGGCAAAAAACGTAAGCAACACCGACTCAATTAAAAACTGAAAAACAATGTGTTTTTTGATGGAACCCATTACTTTTCGAATCCCTACTTCACGCGAGCGGCGAGCGGCGTATGCGGTAGAAAGATTGGTAAAATTGGCACAGGCCAGTAGCAAAATGAAGAAAGCCAAAATCGAAAAGATATACACATACTGGACGTCGCCGTTGGATTCTAGCTCGTATTTTGTGTGCGAATGCAAGTGAATATCGGTCAGCGGTTGTAGCTTAAAACGAAACGTATCGACCGATTTTTGTGCTTCGGCCAAGCTAATTCCCATATCTTGCTGCACTTCGGGCACCACGTATTTGGCTACTAGCTGCGGAAACTTCGCTTCGAGTTTTCGAGCATCGGCATTATCCTTCAGTTCCAAATAAGTATAATAACCCACATTGCTCCAGGTCGGGTGAGGAATCTTAAATGTTGAAAGGCTCAAAAAGGCATCGAAGTGAAAATGGGAATTATCGGGCAATTTATCGATGACTCCTGTTACTTTATAAGGTGTTTTTTGGGTACCAATGGCCAACGATTTCCCCAACGGATTTTGCTTCCCAAAGTATTTTTTGGCGAGGTCGCTAGTAACCACAATGGTGTTAGGAGCCGTCAAAGCCTCTTTTACGCTTCCTTCCAAGAACGGAACCGAAAACAGAGAAAGTAAATTGGCGTCGGCAAACGCTAAATGCTCTTCTTTGAACTGCTTGTCTTCAAATTTCACGAAATCACTCACCGACAGAAGACGAGAAGAAGCCTTAATTTCGGGAAAGGCGGCTTTCATTCCTTCACCTACGGCCGCATCAGCGTGTGGATAAACGGCCACGTCACCGTTGCCCGTCACCAAAAGCTGAACACGGTAGATGTTCCGTGCGTTGGCCGCGTGGGTATCGTAGTGGAGTTCGTCATACACAAAAACGGCAATGAGCATAAAACAGGCCAGTCCAACTGCTAAACCTACAATATTGATAGCAGCAAATGCCTTGTTGGCAGCCAAATTCCGCAGAGCGATTTTAACATAATTTCGTAACATATCAGGGCTGAGTAAAAAACGTTTAGGGTATTTATTAGGCTTTCGTTTAAAAAAATAAGGCGTCAGGTAATGCAGCACTGCCCACGTATATTCCCACTTGGCGCGGGCAATGCCTACCTGCTCGGCTCGCTTCTGAAAAATTTCGTACAAGTCACCTTGCAAATCTTCGCGTAGGTGCGGGGCTACAAACCAGTCCAACAAACGAGCGGGCCAACGTGGCGGCTCAAAAGAATCATTGAGGCGGTTTTGAGGTTCAAATTTTTCTTTTTGGGTAGCCATAAAAAACTGTAAACTGATTTATTGACCAATCAACTGTAATTTTCCCTGCGGAATGGCCTTCCAAAGCTGGTCGCGCAGTACTTGAATTTCCTGTAAGGCTCGGCTTCCTAAGGCCGTTACGGTAAAAAATCGTTTGCGGCGGCCTCCTCGTTCGGCCGTGGCTCCTCCCATTTGGGAACTCAAAAACCCTTTTTCTTCCAGCCGATACAGCGTAGCGTGTACTGCACTGATGGTAATGCTTCGCCCCGTTTGTTGCTGCAACTGCTCCCAAATAACGACGCCGTAGGCATCTTCGGCACAGCCCGCAACGACCAGCAAAACGATTTCTTCAAACTCACCGAGAAAAGTTCTTTTCATTGAAATAGGGGCTCAGGATGATTAGTTATAATAATGCAAATCAAATCCTGTGCCAGTGCAGAAAACAGCCTAATTTGGCCTTTTAGAGCCTATAAAGAAGAATGAAGATGTCCAAAAACGGACAATGACTGTACTATTGTGGACACGTAAAAAAGACGTTTTTAGCCCCGCCACAATTTGGCCCACCATCTTTACCAACGCCTGGCACGCGCACTTCCAACGCCGACTGTGGCGTAGTTTCCAGTTGCTGGATAAGTTCCCACGTAATGCTTTTCAAAGGAATTTTTAGCCGACGGCTCCACAGGGTATCGAGTTGTCCCGCTGCTCGGCCAATGTCGATATAGACAAAACGTTCTTTGGGAGGGCCTTGGGTCATCGCCCCTAAAAAAACGGGTGAACCATCCGCCGAAGGCTTCACGCGCACCGTTGCTTCAAAAGTCAGGTCATCGCCCGTAGATTTTTGCTTTTGGAGCGTGACGTAGTTGTGCCCACTCCCTTCCTGAATCCCGAAATCGGTAGCAGGCTTTGGTTTTTCTAAAATAATCCGAAGTTTAATTTCTCGTTCCATGGCATTGGGGTGTTTGGTTTATTTAACAGAGTGACATGGCTTAGCTCAAAAACAGCCATTTTTGCAGCTATCGTTATTCCAAATGAAAAGGAATATATGGATATTTCAGTGGGCGATTAACAATAATAGACGTCAAAAAATTGGTGCCAATATCTAGGAAAAGTCGCTTACCTTCCACTGTTTCCATTAAAAAAAAGCGACCATCGGTTTTTGCTCTATTTTTGACCCTGTACACCTTTCCATCCAACAAAATCAGGTCGTAGTATTCTAAAAGCACGTCCTCTAAATGCCCGTTCCTATTAATCGTACTCCAACTTTTTTGCTTTTCAATCATACAAGTCAAAGCCACATTTACCTGATTAGGTTTTAAAATTTTCGCTTTCAAAAGCCTTGACCAAAGC
Source organism: Runella defluvii (assembly GCF_014195535.1). Taxonomy (GTDB): domain Bacteria; phylum Bacteroidota; class Bacteroidia; order Cytophagales; family Spirosomataceae; genus Runella; species Runella defluvii. The sequence goes on from NZ_JACIBY010000006.1 coordinate 503,622, forward strand.
CAAAAGCTTTCCGAATGCAGCAGTTTGTATTGATTTTTCCCTTCATTCAAAGAATACTCAAACGACATTCCAGTAGGCTCAACTTGGTTAGATTTTCGTAAATCGACCAGATTATCCATACGATTCATCAGATAAACATAAGCACTCATAAACTCCTGAGGACTCTCACGTCCATAATCATAGACTGATTTTATTATTTTACCGTCTTTAACAAAGCTAACTTCTATTGATTCATCGTCGGTATGAGATGCCATGTAGATGTCTTTCAATCCCTTTTTATACCCTGCTGTAAAACGAAACCAAATTACTTTAAATAACTCTTCAGGCAGTTCTCCCTGATAAAGACCTTTTCTAACGGTATGGTCTTCTGCGTAGTAGAACACCTTGCGGTCATGCTGAATAATGACTGACATTACAGGACATGTGCCGTAGCACCCTGAGGAATTGATAACAATTTCATCAAAATCATTTTTCGTAATTCTCGTAAGTTGCACATATTTCGTCTCCTGATGTTTTTCTTTCACAATCAATGTATCTTTTATCAAATCAATTTTGCCCTTAGTTTGCCACTGGATGCTATCTGATTCAAACACCTGAAATTCTTGACTTTCAGAGATTTTAAAACGCTTCCGATTCCCATTATAAAGCTTGACTGTTGAATCCATACGATATGCCCTTTTATTCAGCCAGTAATCTTCAAATGAATAATGTGCTGACCGATAAAAACTGGACAGAAAACCGTCCCTTATTTTAGAGAATGGGAACTCGGTTAATGGGACTATTTTTCATATCGATTCCATTTT